>NZ_CM177859.1:0-3705000 GCF_058267695.1 Streptomyces sp. DF42
ACGCCATGCGAGAGACCTGGCTGCGCCGGCGCGGCAACACGCTCACCCTCAGTGGCTACGAGGCCGCGGGCGGCATCCCGCACGCCCTGGCCAACACCGCTGAGGCCCTGTACGAGCAGATGACGGCCGAGCAGCGGCGGCTCACCCGCTCCGTGCTGCTGCGGATGGTGTCCCTCGGCGACGGAACCGACGACTCCAAACGGCCCGTGTCGCGCGAGGACCTCGGCCCGGACACCGGCGCCGTGCTGGACCTTCTCGCCCAGGCGCGGCTGGTCACCTTGGACAGGGACAGCGCCGAAATCACTCACGAGGCGCTGCTGCACGCCTGGCCCAGGTTGCGTGGGTGGATCGACGAGGACCGGGCAGGTCTGCTCATGCACCAGCAGATCACCGAGGCGGCCGCCGTCTGGCAGCGGCAGGGCCGCGACCCCGGTGCCTTGTACCGGGGCGGCGTGCTGGCCGCGGCGCGGCAATGGGCCGCCACCCGTGGCGAGGGTCCGGCCGCCGGCCCCCGGGTGGAGGAGTTCCTCGCCGCGTCCGTCCGGCACGCGGGCCGCGCGGCACGTCTACGCCGCGCCGGAATCGCCGCCGTGTGCGTGCTGGCCCTCGTCGCGTCCGTGGCCGCCGGAGTAGCGCTCAAGAAGAGCGCGACCGCCCAGGCCGAACGCAACAACGCCATCGCCGGGGAGGTGCAGACCAAGGCCAGCCAGTTACGGCAGACCGACCCCTCGCTCGCCGCCCAACTGGACATCGCCGCCTACCGCATCCGCCCGCGGCCCGAGCTGCAGACCGACCTGATCAGCGCCGCCGGCGCCCCGGTGTCCAGGCTCCTGACCGCCGGAAGCGGCACCGTGTTCGCGGTCGCGTTCAGCCCCGACCACCGCACCCTCGCCGCCGGGGGCGCGGACGGGCGGATCCGGCTGTGGAACGTCGCGGACCCGACCGACCCGGTACCGGTCGGCCGCCCCGTCGACAGCCACAGCAAGTGGGTCTACTGGCTCGCCTTCAGCCCCGACGGCCGCACCCTGGCGTCCGCGGGACGCGACCACACGGTGCGGCTGTGGAACGTCACCCACCCCGCACACCCTGCTGCCTGGGGAGCGCCGCTGACCGGTCACAGCAGCTACGTCTTCTCCGTGGGCTTCAGCCGGGACGGACACACCCTCGCCAGCGCGAGCGACGACGGCACGGTCCGGCTGTGGAACGTCGCCGACCCGGCGCACCCGCGGCGGCTCGGACGCCCCCTCAAGGGACACGACCACGGTGCCGTCGCCTCGGCCGCGTTCAGCCCCGACGGGCACACGCTCGCCAGCGCCGGTCACGATCACACCATTCGGCTGTGGAACGTCACCGACCCCGCCAAACCGCAACGTCTGGGGCGGCTCACCGGCTTCCAGGACACCGTGTACTCCGTCGCCTTCAGCCCCGACGGCCGTCTCCTGGCAGGCACGGGCAACGACCGCACCGTCCACCTGTGGAACGTCGCCGACCCGACCGCACCCGTCCCGCTCGGAAAACCCCTGGCCGCACACGACGACACGGTCTACGCGGTCGCCTTCAGCCCGGACGGACGGGTCATGGCCACCGCCGGAGCTGATCACACCGTCCGCCTGTGGAACGTCACGGACCCCTCCGCACCCGTCCCGCTCGGGCAACCCCTCACCGGTCATACCGAATACGTCTACTGGCTGGCGTTCAGCCCGGACGGGCACAGCCTCGCCTCGGCTGGCGCCGACCACACCGTCAGGCTCTGGAAGCTCCCGAACACCGTCGTCCCGGACCCGAGTTACGTCAACACCGTAGCGTTCAGCCCGGTGCGGCACATCATGGCCAGCGGCAGCACCGACAGTACCGTCCGATTGTGGGACGTCACCGACCCGTCACGGCCCACACCTCTCGGCCGCCCTCTGACCGGCCACCGCAACGCCGTACGGAAACTGGCGTTCAGCCCCAGCGGGGCAATCCTGGCCAGCGCCAGCCGGGACGGCACCATCCGGCTGTGGGACGTGCGCGATCCCGCGCGCGCCAAGCTTCTGGGCGGTCCGCTCACCGGCCACCGGGGCGAGATCAGCTCGGTCGCCTTCAGCCCGGACGGCCGGACGCTGGCGAGCGCCGGCCTGAGCGACCAGCAGGTCCGCTTGTGGGACGTCTCCCGTCCGGCGCACGCGACCGGCATCGGTGAGCCGCTCGCCGCGCACAAAGGAGCGGTCACTGCCCTGGCCTTCCGTCCGCAGGGGCACGTGCTGGCCACGGCCTCCGCGGACGACACCACCCGCTTGTGGGACGTGACCCACCCTTACCGGCCTGTCCCGCTGGGCCAACCCCTCGCCGCCCGAAGCGGCGGTGCGTACGGCGTGGCGTTCAGCCCCGACGGCCGGACCCTGGCCACCGCCAACGTCGACCACACGGTACGGCTGTGGAACGTCACCGCCCCCGCGCGGCCGCTGGCACTGGCCGAGCCCCTGCTCGGTCACACAAGCTTCGTGTACGGGGTCGCCTTCAGCCCGGACGGCCGCACTCTGGCCAGCAGCAGCGACGACCACACCGTCGTCCTGTGGAACGTCATCGACCCGGAGCACCCGTCCCAGCTGGGCACCGCTCTCGTCGGCCACACCGGGCCGATCGACGACGTGGCGTTCAGCCCTGACGGCCACACTCTGGCGAGTGCGAGCGACGACCACACCGTGCGGCTGTGGAACCTCGACGTCAGCCAGGCGATCCGCCACCTGTGCGCCTCGACCGGCGCTGTCAGCGCACGGCAGTGGCACCGGTACATGCCCGAACCGTCGCTGGACCAGCCCTGCTGATGTGCCCTGCAGTGGCAGCGCACCGGGCCCGCTCTCCTGACCTGCGTGTCTGAGCCGTCGTTGTCCGGCCGCTGTTGTCCGGTGCCCGCTCACCGGCACCGGACAACGATGACGTACTAGACCGGTTGCAGGTGCCGGCCGGCCTGCACGGCGGCAGCACCTGGCGGCCCCACGCCCTCCATGTCTCCTGATTGCGGCTGACGGAATCCGTCTTCCGCCTGGCCGGGGGGCTTGGGGGCCGCACCGCACCTGTTGTGGTCACACAGACACCGGGAGAGAACGAACATGACGATCATCAAGCCGACGCCGGCCCGTGCCGGAGTGCTCTTGGCCACGGCTGCGCTGGCGCTGGGCGCCCTGGCCGGACACGCGGAGGCCCGCAGCGCGAACATCTCCAGTTGGAACAGCAGGTCCGACTGCGACGTCAGGAGCCGTTACGACCTCTGCCTGTACTACTCCCCCAACGCCAAGAACGCCGCGTACCGGACGACGTTGTACAAGGTCGGCGACCTGGGAACGAAGAGGTTCGGCGGCAGCGGGGCCGGCTACGGCCAGAAGGTCCGCAACAACGCCGCTTCCGCTCAGAACGGCACGGTGTGCAACGTGGGCATCTGGTACTCGACGAACTACCGCGGGGACTCCAACTGGCTGTCACCCCACAAGGGCGGGAACCTCACGAGCTGGATGCGGAACAACGAGGCGTCCATCGCCATCTCGGACCACACCCGCTGCCCCGGTCTCGGTCACTGAGCCGAGCAGACCCGTGAGTACGCGGTGCCTCGCCGGTGGGCGGGGCACAGCGTGCCCGATTGCCGAGAAAGCGATGGCCATGGCGTACGTCTCCGCACCCGCCTCCGCACGACCAGCACAGCGTGTACGACGCACACCGCGTCGACGGCTACCACGACGCGTCGCACTCGCCGGCGGCGCGCTGGTGCTAGCGGCCCTGAGCGCCTGCTCGTTCCGATCGGCCCAGCCGTCCCATCAGGCTGCACCACCCGCGGTGGGCGCGATTCCGCGGATCGTCGGGGTGGAGCACCTTCATCTGCCCGTGGAACGCTACATGTTGAGCCCGCGGCAGGCCCTGGAATACGACGAGATGGACGACGCGGCCGTACGGGCGTGCGTGCGGAGGTTGTCCGTGCCGTACCCTGCGGCTGCTCGCCTGCCGGCAGGTTCGGCGGCGGAGCGAGAGGCGCTGGACGCGTACACCGTGCTGTACCGGCGGTACGGGCTCACCGACGCCGCGGAAGCCCGGACCTGGGGTTACCACACCCCCGCCCCCGAGCCCTCCGGGGCCACCGCCGCGAAGGCGGCGAAGGCGGCGAAGGCGGCGAAGGCGGCGAAGGCGGCGAAGGCGGCGAAGCCTCCGTCCCTCTCAGCGGCGGCCCAAAGTGTCCTCACGGGGGTGGACAGCTCGGGCACGCCCCTGACCTCGTACCGTGGCCGGCCGGTCCCCAGGGGCGGATGCCTGGGCGAGGCCGAGCGGCTGCTCGGCGCCGGGGCTTCGCAGGGGCCAGGCACCGATACGGACGGAATGGTCACCAGCATCAAGGCCGACGGCTTCGAACGGTCCATGTCCGACGCCCGGGTCACGAAGGTCTTCTCGGTATGGTCGGCGTGCATGAACACCCGGGGCTTCAGAATGACCACCCCCATGGACGAGGTGCCCTCGTCGAACGGCGCGACCCCGTCCCGCAGCGAGATCGCCCAGGCGCGGGCGGACGTCGCCTGCAAGGCGCGTACCAACCTCGTAGGAGTCTGGTTCGCGGTCGAGTCGGCCTACGAACAGGCCGCGATCGCAGAGCACCGCGCGGAGCTGGACCGGGTGGCGAAAGCCCGCGACGCCACAGTCCGTGCGATCGACCGGCTGTCGCACGGCAACGAGAGCCAGTCATGAGGCCGTCACTGCGGCACGAGCAGAAGACCCCGCCGACGTCTCCCCTGCAAAGGGTGCGGGTCGGCCAGGCGAGCGACGCAGGCCGTGGCGTTCACTGAGGTCGCCTCGGCGCCCGTCTTCTCGCCCGGAGGGCGCCGTGCGTAAGGGGGATCGGCTGGCGTGCGGCAGTCCCACCGGCCGGAAGGGACCACCGGCCCCCGGGCGGTCAGGACGCCGGCTTTGTGGCGCCGGCCGAGGGAGGAGTAGAGGCGCTGGCCTTCCTCACTGGCGATGAGAGGACCGGTACGGGCCCCGCTCTGCTCGTCCTGACGACCCTCGAAGTCAACCGGTGACGAAGCGGTGCTTTTCCACTGGCCGTGCTGCCTGTCTGTTCAGTCTGTCTGGACGCCGAGGGGCTGCAGTCGAGGATTTTGGCGCGGACCGCGACGTCGTGCTGGGCGGCCAGTTGCTCTTGCTCGTACGTGATTTGCTGCCGTGTGTGGCGGGGTGAGCAGCGCCGCCTTGCCGATGAGCTCCACTGGTCGCAGTCGAAGAAGCCGACCAGGAAGATCCCTGCGGTGCGGGGTCGGCGCAGGTAGCGGGCTACCAGCTGATCGGAGAGTGCCGTAGGCAGTTCCTGATTCCAGCAGCCCTTGGATTCGATGATCACGGTGAAGGGTTCGGTGTGGTGGGAGGGGTCTGCTGCCTGGATGTGGATGTCGGTGCGCCCTCCTCCGGTGCCGGGGCGGTCGACTTGGACTTCGCGGTTGAGGATGACGCGCTGCCCGCCGAGTCGAATCTTCAGCAAGCCCATGACGAGATCGCTGAAGTCCTCCTCCCACATCGGCCACATCGCGGCATCGCCCGCCGCGGCAGCGCGGTTCCACAGCAGGATGGCCATTCCGTTGGGGCCCGACAGCGCCTGCTGGACCTGGTCCAGGGCCTCCATGACGACGTCGAGGAGGTGCACTTCGTCGGCGACCACGCGCAGGCTGTGGTCGGCTGCGAGTTTACTCAGCTCGTGCACGGTCAGCGGGCGGCTGTGACGTTGGGCTGTTTGGCGGGCGGCGCGGCGGGCCAGGCGTCTTAAGACCGACGACGTTGGAGGGCCTCCGCAACCGAATTGTCCGCTCGGGGCCTGCATCCTTCCCACCGCGTGGCGGCACAGCTGCGACAACGAAAAGCATGCTTGGCAGCGAAAGCACGTGCACCAGCGCCCGACGGCCGCGGCAAGGCCGTCGGGCGCTGCCTGCAAAGGAGACCATCACGGTGCGTCGCCGTAGACGGCGGTGGTCAATCGCTTGGCGCGGGTGAGGGCCACGTAGAGCTTGCGGTGGTCTTCGCCGTCGGAGCTGAGGCCTTGTCGCAGGGTTTCGCGCTCCGGGCCGGTGAGGCACACGCCGACGGCGTCCCACTCCCGACCCTTGGCCTGATGGGCGGTCAGGCCGGGGATGAGGCATGCAGCGGCGTGGAGACGGGCTCTCAGCTTCTCCAGGCGTGCCGTGTGGGTGTGGTTGCGTCGTCTGGGTAGCGGACGGTCGGTTTCGCTGGCGACAACTGTGTTGCTCGATCAACCTGGGCACAGCCACATACACAGAGGTCAGACAGACCCCACCCGCCCGGCCCCACACTCCACGCATGCCCCAAACGCCACGAACATCGCCCAGAAGAGTTGAGAAACCCCAGCTCACAGCCACAGCAACAACGCATAAAAACTGGGCGACGACAGCGCGCCCGGCGGCTGGAGAAGCTCGGCATGGTCTGGAGCGTCGCTGACGAGCGCTTCCAGGAGAACCTGGAGGCCGCGAAGGCGTACTACGAGGATCACTGGACCCTTTGTGCTCCAAGGTCGGCAACAGCCCTGGACAGGCCGGTGGGGCAGTGGTCGAGCAATTTGCGCCGCGCGGGTGCGCTGGACGGCCACCAGGAGTGGAAGGCCGCGCTGGAGGCCGTAGACCCGCACTGGAACCCGGATTGGCCGGTGGACTGGCAGCGGCACTACGCCGCGCTGCGGGAGCTGGTGCGCGATGAGGGCCAGGCCGACGTCCTGCCCGGTGGGACCGTGCACGGGATGGACGTCGGGCGGTTTCTCGCGAAGAACCGCCAACACGCCGTCTGGCAGGGCCTCATGGACGGGCAGCGTGAGCTCCTGGAGGCCATCGGCGTCGTGCCCCTGCCGCCGGAGCAGGAAGCGCCCGCCAAGGCCCCCAAGGCGGCCTTTGGGGCCTTCGAGCGGGGCGTAGCGGCCCCTGGGAGCGAGAGGGCTCTGTGGGGCCTGTCAGCCGTTCTCACATCGAGGTTTTGCCTGATGGGACCGAGGTGAAGCTGGGGGTGTTTCTCTCGAACACGAAGTTGAGGCGCGGGAAGCTCACCGCCGACAAGCTCCAGGCGCTGGCCGACCTCGGGCTGGAGTGGGCGGCGTAGCGGCGCTGAATCGGTGTTGTCCTCATGGATACCGGTCATCTGCGATCGCAGGTGCGATCGCACTGAGAGGGTGTGAAACCCCACCCTCATGCATCTATGGGTGCGTTAGGGTGGGGTCGCAGACTTAGTTGCAGGCTTTGTTTTCAATCAAGTCTGCAACTAGAAAACGGGGCCCCCGCCGCAGCAACGGCAGAGGCCCCGCATATTCAGACGCCGTTCCCAGCTCAGCGAGATTGAGCTGGGGGCGGCGTCAGCTGTGAGGCCAGGCCCATGTGTGGACCATCTGCCCCAGCCAGAACGCAGTGGCCGACACCGGCGCCATCCAGAGTCGGATGCGTCTCCGCATCCTCTTCCAGCTCACCGGCCTTGGCCTTGCGTGCTTCCCCATTGAATCCCCCTCGGGACGGTGGGACCGACACCTTGCTGTCGGACCCCCGGCCGGAAGACCCGCCAGGGCGATCCCTACCGAAGGATCTTCTTGAGGAAGCAGCCTTCAACTTACACGGCGTCAGTGCCCCCCACGGGCCGTTTGAAAATGCTGCGTTGGGGCTGCCATCAGCACAGCGTTACCCGGCCGGGCGGCCGGTTCCGTGCTGTCTTCCCGCCTGAACAGCGGGGAGTTTCCATAAAACACTCATGTGACCACATTCGGCGAAACCGGGCGGCCGGGCGGCCGGATAGCGCATCGTGACGTCATTTTTCTGAATGTGGCGTACCTCACTGGAGGAACCGCGCTGGGGGCGGGGGCAAAACAGCGACGGTCAGCCCATCGCATGGGTGGGCAGCGCCCCCGACGACTGGTGAGTGCGAGGCCGGCCCCACCGGGTGGGATGTGTGCCGTCGCCGGTGCGGCGGCTCTCAGAACGTGGTGGCGGTCGGACCCTGCCGGAATCCGGCGGCGATCTCATGGTGGCGTGCGGGCACCGTGTTCGGGCCGACGCGGACGTAAAACTCCGGACGCTGTGAGTCACGGTCGCGATAGGCGTACATCTGGCCCCCGCCGGAGACCTCGATCGCGAGGACCTTCTTGCCGTCGTGGTCGATCACGCGTGACTCGTACGGCGGCGCTGGTTCCACGCTGTCCCGGATCATGCCGACGACCTGGAGTTCCTGCTTGTCGACGGTCGGCTTCTCGGGCAGGCCCACGATCTGCAGATCGTGGTCAAGCTGGAGCGTGTTGGCGTCTCGGTTGATGGTCCACTCGGTGCGCGGCCACGGCGTGGTCACCCGGTCCCATTCGTGCTGGCCGCGTAGCCGAGAGGTGGAGGCGCTGGAGGGCGGCGGGCCGGGGGCGACGACGTGGAGACCGTGGATGCCCTGTTCGTCGCCCTGCAGCAGCGCGGCGACCGTCGGGCCGGGCAGGCGCAGTTCCAGGAAGCTCGCCGTGCTGCAGCGCCAGGCCCGCTCCGTCACCGGGGTGTCGTCGTCCAAGGTGACCTGGCCATGGTGCAGTTGCCACTGCTGTTTGTCCGCGACCAGGGCCAGCCGGACGTTCACGGCGGCGCGCTCGCTGAGCATCGCCACCAGTACGGCCGTGTCCGTCTGCCCGTTGTTCGCCATGTCCGGCTTCCCGCTCCCCGCAGCGTGTGGAGCCGAACCAGGCGCCCCGTCACGGCCCGTGCTCCCGAGCAGGCTACGCGGGGGTACGCGAGCGGGAGGCCAAGTGCTGCTGCTTCAGCTCAGGCTGTAGCCGGGCAGCTCGAGGCTGGCGGCCGCGGCACTTGCGGCGTTGCCCACCCGCTGGGTTCGCTTCCTCCCGTCCGATTCGAACGATCCGACTCGAATTCGAGTCACGCGGACCCGGCTTTTGCGGGGACGCCCGTGCGAGGACGTTCCCCTCAGCAAGATGGTCTTGTTGGGCAGTGGCGGCTTGAGAGGGGATCGAATGCCTACAGGAGTGGCTGTCGTGTGCGACACCGACGACTGCTTCGCTGTCTACCTGGCGGTGGAGACCGGCGACGACGAAGACGCACGCTTTGCCTCCGAGGTCTCGCAGCTGGCGCGTGACGCCGCGCAAGGCGAGGGGTGGGTGGTCAGCTTCGGCTTCCAGCAGCCGGTGATGACCTGCCCAGGCTGCGCGGACGGCCGGGGGCCGGTGCGTGAACGCGGGGACTGCCGGCGGTGCATGGGCCGCGTCGACTCCGGGTCCAGGTGTGTGTACTGCCTGCGCCAGGTGGAGCCTTCACAGCCCGAGGCGTGACGCCGGTGTGTCGCGCTGTCGTTGAACAGCACGACTCCATACACCGGGCCCCGAGGATGCCTTCACTCCCCGGTGCCCGTGGTGTGTCCGGACGCGAGTCAGATCTCCCCGGCCGCCGTGGCGGTGAGCCAGTCGGCGGCTTCGGCGTCGGTCATGAGCAGGGCCTGCGTCGGGTGGGCGTCGCCGTCCTGGACGACGTGGACGCGGCCTGGGAGCGGACTGTTCTGGGGGGCGGGGGCGACTGCCGGGGCGAGCCGCCGCTGGCCTTGTCGATGTCGGCTGACAGCGCATGTCGGTGAGTCTCGACACCACTTCGCCATCAGTGGGGTTAGAAATGTTGGTGAGTTTTGGCAGCACCTGGCAGCGGCCAACAGGGAATCCGCACATCAACAAGCACCCCGGCATGCTGGGGTCGTTGCCTTACCCGCCGATCCCAAAGGGCAGCCCCTTGTGATCCTTGCTCAGCGAACGTCGTATGACGTTGACCAGCTTCACCTGCGCTTGGGCGGATGCCTGTCTGGCCTGTTCGAACTCCTCCGGACTCAGCGGGTCACGCAGTGGGGTGCGTTCGCCTCGCTCCACCTGGTCCAGGAAGGAGTTGATAGCACGGCTGAAATTGTCGACTTCCGTCGCAACTTCTGTGGGAGCGACCAGGCTTACGCGTATCAAGGCCGCGCTCCACTCGCCCCAGTCGTAGTCCCACCCGCGTCGGTCACCATGCGCCCGCCTGAGTTCCATCGTGAACTTGGCGTAGTGACTAAACAGCTCCTGGTAGGCGGCAAGTTGCTGATCACGGGTCCACTGACGATCTTGAGCGCGGCGCGTGACGATACCGCCGACCAGCACACCTGCTGTGGCGGAAAGCGCACCAGCAGCTGTTGTCACCAGCGTGTCCAGCATCAAACCCCCTGAGGCCCGCAGTCCCAACCTTCGGTGAGACGAACATACTGATCATCATTCCTCGGCGACAATGATCAGCCTTCGGGCGGTTCAGGCCGCTGTGGTCAGCCGTTGTGCGCCTGCTCAGCCCTGGCCCGGGTCTGGGCGAGGCGGAAGGAGTCGGTGCCGGTCTCGATGATGTTCCCGCCGAAGGTGAGCCGGTCGACAATGGCTGCGCAGAGCCGGGGGTCGGTAAACGTTTTTGTCCACCCTCCAAAACTTTCGTTGGAGGCGATGGCGACGCTGTTCTTTTCCTCCCGTTCGGTGAGAACTTGGAATAGTAACTCGGCGCCGCGTTTGTCGAGTTCCATGTATCCGAGTTCGTCGATCGCGAGGAGATCGACGCGTCCGTAGCGGGCGATCGTCTTGGTCAGGACCTTCTCGTCGGCGGCCTCGACCAGCTCGTTGACCAGCTTGGTGGCCAGGACGTACTTCACTCGGTAGCCGGCCATCGCGGCCTCGGTTCCGAGCGCGATCAGCAGGTGGGACTTCCCGGTGCCCTCGTACAGAACGGCCTCGAGGGCGGCGATGGCCGGGGCCTTGATCGGGCTGAAGAAGGCCTGCAGGTCCGGTGGTCTTGGAGGGCCTGGCGCAGGGCGAGGTCGATGCGGTCGGCGAGGCGCTGGCCCATGGTGATGACGCCGAGGTTGAGGTGGGGTACGTCGGTGGCGTGGGCCAGGGCGAGGTCGACGACCTGGCTGACTCCCTCATCAGAGGAGCCGTGGTGGCCGGGGCGGGCGTTGGCGTCGACGCTCTCCAGGCGTAGGGGCCGGTCTGGGTGGCGCCGGGGAAGGTGACGAGAGCATCGTTGTAGATGTGGTGGTTGGCGAAGGCGATCAAGCGTTCGTGGGCGGTGCAGCGCTCCTGTCCTCGTCCTCATGGTCCGCCACGGCCGATGCGAAGCGCTCCTGCAGGTGGGCGTGCCGGAACTGGTAGACGGCGCCGACCTGACGCAGCACGCCGCGTTCGTGTGCCTCAGTGAGGAAGGCCATCAGACGCCAGGGAAGGCGGTCTGTCGGGCAGAGCCAGAGGCGGGTAGTGAAGAGGCGACCCCAGGCGGAAAGGGTGAGGGCGAGCAGGCCGGTTGGCAGCAACACGATCACCATGGTGAGATTCGAACCGGCCAACGGGCCGACGAAGAGCGCGCAGAAGAAGCTGGCAACCGTGGTCAGAAAAGCACGGACGAGCCCCGTGTCGCGGTCCGTGCGCAGACTGGTCAGCGGGCTAGGGGTACGGGCGATGTCGGCCGGCACGCCGAGCCACCGATGCAGGCCTGCGGCAAACCCGGCCACCACGCCGAGCCCAAGGCCGCCGAGGATCCCGAACGACAGTGCAGAGCCGAGCAGGTCACCCGCGTCCTGTCGGGTCATCCAGGCCAGCTCGCTGCCTCGGAACCACTGTTCCGAGGACATCCACATGGCGAAGCGGCCGTCGGGCAACCGTACGACCAGGGAAGAGGCCGGGTAGTCCACCGAAACCTCCAGGGCCGCCCGGAGGCGATGGCACTGCCCCCAGTCGGCACAGGGACCACTTGCTCCCTCGCCTTCCGCCACGACGAAGTCCGCGCCGCCGCCGGGGTCCTCGATCACGCCGCCGTTGAAGGGGGCCGCCCGCTTGATGTACCTGGTTCCGTCGGCACGCACGCCGTACCGGGTGCCATCGTCGGCCACCACATAGCGGCCGCCACCGGGCGATCGGTGGACGGCGGCCTTGAACGGGAAGTCGGCGCGCGCGACGGCCCGCCCTGCGGCCGGGATGCCCTCGGCCACCGCGAAGCCCAGGCCGAGTACGGCTCCCGCGAGCACTCCCGCGCTGAGACCTTGGACAAGGGCTCCGCCGAATCTGCGCAAGGAGCGAGCCCTCCCGCGCCTGCCGCGCCAGCGATGGGGCCGGTCGTGAGCGGCGCCCTCGCCCCGCACGACGTACGCCCCGACGGCCGCGCCGAGCGCGACGCAGGCGAGCAGCGCGGTCCCTTCGGAGGTGTCCCAGACGTAGAAGTAGCCGAGGCAGAACGCGAAACCAGCGACCACCAGGGCGCCCACTGCCTTCCATGCCCAGCGTCCGTAGCGCCTGCCGCCCAGGAATGGAAAGGACATCGTGGCGGGTATGGGTGTGGCGGTGACACCGATGGCCGTCAGGGCCGTGGCCACCGAAACGCCGTAGAGGGCGCCCACGACCAGCCAGCCAAGGACTTCGTTCAGGCCGAGGAACGGAGCACGCTCGTACAGGCCTTGGGTCAGCGGCCGGAAGGCTCCGGCGATCACGCCGAGCGGAGCAACGCAGGCCAGCGCCAACAGCAGTGTGTGTCGCGGCCCGAAGCCGTCCCGGGACAGTGCCGCATGCCCGGCACACAGGCCGGCGACAACGGCGGCCCCCGCCACCGGCGGCCCCGCGCTCTCCCCCACCCACCACACGATCAGACAAGCCACTTCGGCGACGAGTCCGAGCATCAGCAGCGGCGCTACCGGGCGCAGCAGCCTCGGCAGGGCGGTGTGCAGCTCCCACCAGGCGATGTCCCGCGTACCGCGCCGCTGAAGATGGCGAGCTAGGAACCGCAACCAGTGCACAGCCTCGTCAGCGTCCCAGCGGGCCGATGTGCGAAATGACGCGGGCACGAACGCGTCAAGCAAGTGCCGTTCCAGGGCGGCCGGTGTGGCGAGGTCGGGCCGGTGCAGCAGTTGTGCGGGGTCGGCGCCGGTGTCGCCGTACACGCTCCGGGCCATGGCCACCATCAGGGGCAAGCCCAACACCTCCCGCAAGCAGCGGGACGCCGGTGCGTCGGGATCGCGGCGGACCTGCTCGAGCACCGGGTCCCAGGCCGTGGTGCGTTCGCCGCTCAGACCGCGTGCCGGGCGGGCCGTGCGGACCAGGAACCCGGCCGTCTCCTCGAAGCCGAGCGGCTGGAGTTCGACCACCGCGGCCGACGTGAGCACGTCGCCGGCCTCCACGGCCTCGGCGTACACGTCGCCACGACAGGTCAGCAGGAGGGGAAAACCCGCATCCAGCTCGGTGTTGAAACGCCAGACGGCTTTGGCCCGCAGCGGCACGGGTATCTCGTCGAGTCCGTCGACCACGGGAAGGATCCGGCCGGCCGCGACAAGGTCTCTGGCCAGGGCCGCACTCCCTGATGTGCCCTCAGCAAACACACGCGGGTACGCAGTGATGAGGCTGTCCGCCAACCACTCGTAGAGGTCCTGCCGATCGGGCTGCCAGGTGGACGCCTGCAGGACGACGGGAACGGGGTCGCCGGACTCGCGGATCTCGAGCAGGTCGAGAGTGAAGCGGACGGCGAGAACGCTCTTGCCGCTGCCCGGCGCGCCGAGGATGACCAGGCGGCGGGACGGTACAGAGCGGAAGAGCTGGGCTATCTGGGGGAGTTGACCGCTCAGGTCGGGACGCCCAGGGCCCCGGGGCCAGCCGATGGCGTCGTCGACATCAGACAGCCACGCGGGGGCGGGACCCCAGCACACGGGGAGGGGTTCAGGATCCTGCAGCCGCCGCAGTCGCCACTCGGCCTGCCATTGTTCGCGTATGGCCGCGGCAAGCGCATCGGCCGAGCGGCCGATCTGCTCGTCGGGCGAAGGCGCCGGCACGATCCGTGCGGTGCTGTACAGGAGGCCCACGAGGGACACGAAGAAACCCAGGATCGACAACAGCGGCTCCGCTGATCCAAGGCTCCCGCCGCGTACGGTCACCGCAGCGATGGCACCCGTGGCGATAACCGCCCCCACCCACAGCCCGCGCCGCCAGTACTTCATTCCTCGAGCCCCCGCACTCGCCTCCCCGGCCCCTCAAGTCCCGCCGGCACACACCATCCTCCCAGGATGACGATCCCTTCCAAACCGGCCAGCCGCCCCTCAACTACCAGCACACAATGGGCGCTTACCCCGCCACAAGCCCAACAGCACCCAGCGGCGGCGAGCCTGCGGCCATACCGACTGTGGCCGCCCCCTGTCGTGGCCTGGGCACCAGCCCTGCGCGCCGCGCATCGCGCGCAGGACCAGGCGCCGTCCCAGGCCCTTACGCTGCCAGCGGTCCGCGATGGAGATCTTCGCGATGTGGCCGCGGCGGCACCCTGAGCAGGTGTGCCAGGACAGCACCGCCGCATCCCAGCCCGTCCGGTCGCATACCCGCAGCACCTCGAAGTCCCCCACACGGGCTGCCGGGTAGTACAGCCACAGCTGCTGCCGCGACGGGTGCCGGAGCAGTATCCACTTCCATTGCCGGTCGGTTAATCCCTCGGGCGTTCGTCGTAGCTCCTAGAACGAGACGTCGAAGTAGTCAATGCTATTGAGGCTTACTTCGAGGTTGTTGGCACGGCTTCCGCCGTCCTTGAAATACACCTCCTGCAATCCTTCAGCGACGATGTCACGCATCTGCTGGTCGCTGGCACCCTGCTTGCGGGCGTCGAACAGGCGGCGCGCGTACTCCGGAGGGAGGTGGACGGTCAGCCGGCGGAAGCGGCCGTCGTCGGTGGTCCCGATCGGCGCGGTGTAGCCGAACTGGGCGCGGGTCTCCACCGTGATGCCGGTGGCCGTGGCTGCCTGCTTCTGGCGCCGCTTGCGGACCAGGGGTTGCCACCGGGACCGCACCGCCGCATCGATCTTGTCGGCGATTGCCTTGGGCGGGTGCTTGCGTTCGCCCTTGCGGTAGCGCTCCACCGACCGCTGGCTCACTCCGAGCTCCTGAGCGACGGCGCGGGTCGACTTGAGCTGCTTGATCAGGTAGCCGATCTGGCCCTTGAGGGTCTTGGGCGGCTCATGGGTGAACGCCTCACGGTCGGCGCGCTCGATCGCGTCCTCGATCTCCCCCACGGCCCTACTCCCCTTCGTCCAGGACGGCGTCGCCGCCCTTGATGTGGCGGGCCGGGTTGAGGCCCTTCTCCATCAGGTCGACCGCCCACAGCACCGACTGGACGCCCTCCAGCTTCGCCAGGCCCGGCGTGGGCCCGAGGCGGAACCCTCCGGGCTGCGGCTTCCCGGACGCGGCGTACGGCAGGAAGTCCAGCGGGCTCTCCCCCGGCGAGGGGTAGACGACGCAGTCGGACAGCACGGCGAGGGGGTACAGGCCGGTCATCTTCGCCATGTTGTTGAGCTTGCGGTGCATGTTGACCCGCGCCTTGCTGATGACGGCGGCGCGGATGTCGGGGCGCCAAGTCGGCCGCTGAAGGGCCGGCCACCGCTCGCCCTCCTTGTAGGACTTGCCCTGCGGGCGCTCCCGCAGCTTGCCCACGCCGCCCTTCACGGTCGCCTTGATGGCAGCGAGCACGGCGGCCATCGCCGGGTCGACCTGCTTGTGCTGCTCCATCGCGACGAGGAAGGCCCGCTCGTCCAGGTCCCGGGTGACACCGAGGTCGGCAAGGGTGTCGACGTACGCGGTCTTGAGACGGTCGTGCCACGGGTCCAGGTACGCGCCGGTCTCCCGGCGCAGGTACGCCTCGACCGGCTGGACGTTGTGGCCGAGCTCCTGGGCGTAGGCGACGGTGTGCGTCTGGTACCAGGCGGGGCCTGTCGGCCGGGTGCCGTCCGGGGTGAACGGGCTGGGCAGGCGCGGGTCCAGCTCAATGTGGGACAAGTCGACCAGCCACGAGCCGGGGATCTTCGGGTTGAACGTCGGGGCGCGGAAGTGATCCGGGGCGGACAGGCCGACGACCAGGCGGGCCGCGGCGGCGAGGAACGCCGTGTTCAAGTCCAGGCCGACCGCGAAGAACAGCATGCACTCCTCGTCACTGAGCAAGTCCACCGAGCGCACCCACTGGTACGCCTCTTCGTTGAGGAACCCGCCACTCCAGCCGGAATTGACGACGACGGGGTGCTCCGGGGTGGCTTCCGGGGGCGCCGGGTCCATCGGCTCCGTCCCCAAGCTGCCGGCGTTGTGGCCAGATACCCAGTTACCGGTCTCCAGGTCCTGCACGGCCTTCGTCGGCGGGCGCAGCGCCGTCATCAGCTCCAGGCCGCAGACCGCGGTGGAGCCGCGCGGAGTGATGACCCGGGTCGCGTACACACCCAGGACGCGGGCGATGTCGGCCGGCTCCATGTCCGCGACGCCGGGCCAGGACCGCTCATCGAGCGCGTCCCAGGACAGGATCGCGAGCTGCACGCACTGCCGCTCGCGCCCCTGCGCCTTGCGGTACACCCTGGCCCACGGGCCGAACCCGCGCTGCGTCAGCTGCCACTTCGCCTTCGCCACCTGCTTGACCACCGGGTGGTCCTCGGGCAGGCGCAGGGAGCGGCGCTGCTCGTGGCCTTCCAGGCGCTCGGGCAGCCCGAGCTTCACGGCGGCCGCGGCGGTGAGCACGATCAGCGGGTCGGAGTCCTTGCCGTAGCGGTTGAGCTTCGGCGCGCCGAGACCGGACTCGCGCAGCGTCCACTCCACCAGCTCCGGGATGGTGGTCGCCGGGCAGTCCAGCACGATGCCGCCGACGCCGTACGCGGACCCGTCGCCGTCCAGCACGGCGAGCGGACCGTGCGGGAATCGCGGATCGGTGCCGATGCTTGGCAGCGCACGCGTGCGGCCCGAACGGTGAGATGTCGCCGGGCGCGCGACCGGTCGTTGCGAGGTGAGCGGGACGGTGGGCGCTTCCGCCGGCGCGGCAGACTCGGCCTCGGCGTCGGGCTGGGCCGGGGCGGAGAAGGCCTCCGGAAGTGGGGGTGGCGTGGCGCCCGAAGGCGCCCCCGATGGTGCGGCTGCAGGAGGCTGAGAAGCCAGTTGCCGGTCAGAGCCTTCGCGGCCGGAGGGTGTTGCGGGGGCGGGGTAGCGGTGGGCGAGGCCCTCGAGGAGACGGCGGTAGGCCTCCAGGCGCTCGCCTCTGGGTTCGGCGCGGCCGGCTTCCCAGGCGGTGATGCTCGGTACCCGTACGCCCAGTGCCTGGGCGACGGCAGCCTGGGTGAGGCCGGCTGCCTCGCGCAGCCGTACCCGCTCGGCCGGGGTGGGCAGCACGGTGCCGTCGTCGACGGCGGCCAGGAGCGAGTCGATCGCGAGGAACAACTGCGGTGGCTGGTTTGTCATCTGCGGTTCTTCCTCGCTCACCGGACGCCCTGGCGGATCTCTTCGAGCCGCGTCATCAGCCGCTGATAGCGCTGCGAGGCGGCTTGGGAGGAGTTCAGGCCCTGATGGGCGGCGATCTGCCGCCAGTCCATGCCCCGGCGCCGGGCCTCGATGACCACCTGGGTCTCCAGCCGGTCCAACTGCTCGCGCATGTCCTCGAACAGGCCTAGTGCGGCGCCTACGTCGTCCGGGATCACGCCCGGCTCCCGCCCGTGGTCGTTCTGCTCGTCGGCGGCCGCCAGCAGCCGCCCCACGAGCGATGCATCCTGCTCGATACGACGCGCAGCCGTCGCCTCCTGCCTGCCCCCGGAAGCGGGGGCCAGTGCAGACAGCCGGTCACGGGCCTGCTGACGGGAATCACGTGGCATACCGTCACCGTACCGCACGTAGGCAATGAAACAACGATTCGTTGTTTCATTGATGTCGTGGAGGAGGCCGCCGCGCCGGTCCGTACAGGCTGATCCGAGTCGGCGTCACGAGTGCAGAACTGTTCGGCCTCAGAGCGGACCGGGGGTGGCGTGAAGGTGGGGCGATCCCCCTGTCGGCGAGGTGTCACTGGGAGCACGCCACCGGCATCAGTGAGCCAGGGCTCGGCGATGTTGCCCACTCTGTCCGCGACTGCCACAAACTCACCTCCCACGGTGCGCAGCAGCTGGGCAAGCCTGCCGCGGGCCTCCGCGTCGTCGAGGTCTTGCGTCGCGAGCTGCGAGTACACGGACTGAAACGCTCTCATCTGCTCGGCCAGCGCCGCGCAGAGATCCTCCCTGGTCACTTTCACATCGTCCCAGAGACCAAGCCGTCCGCCCGTTGAGTGATGCGCAGTGGGCGCGGATCGAACCCTTGCTCCCGGACCGGACGCCCAAGCGGGGCGGTCGGTGGCGTGATCACCGGGAGGTGATCGACGCGATCGCCTTCAAGTTCCAGATCGGCACCCAGTGGGTGCATCTGCCGGAGAAGTACGGCAACTGGCGGGGCGTCTAAACCGGCTGCGGATGTGGGCCGTCGACGGCACCTGGGGGCGGGTGTTCACCGCGCTGATGGCCCAGGCCGACGCCGAGGAGGACCTCAACTGGGCTGTCTCGGTGGATTCCACGATCGTGCGCGCTCACCAGCACGCGGCTGGGGCCCGTAAAAAATGGGGCCCAGCAGGCGAACCCGACGACCACGCCATCGGTCGGTCCCGCGGCGGACTGACCACGAAGATCCACCTTGCCGCCGACGACCGCTGTCGGCCGCTGGCCTTCCATCTGACCGCCGGGCAGGCCGGGGATGCGCCCGCCTTCGCGGACGTCATGGCCCGCCTGCGCGTCCCCGACCGCGAGGACGACCCCGCACCAGGCCGGACGTGGTCCTTGCGGACAAGGCCTATTCGTCCCGCGCGATCCGAGAACGCCTGCGCAAGCGCGGCATCCGAGTGGTGATCCCGGTCCCGGAGGACCAGCGAGGCCACCGGCTGCGACGGGGCAGCCGGGGAGGCAGGCCGCCGGCCTTCGACCGCGAGACCTACAAACAGCGCAACACCGTCGAGCGGTGCATCAACCGCCTCAAGCAATGGCGAGGCGTCGCCACCCGCTACGAGAAGACAGCCACCATCTACCTGGCAGGACTCCACATCGCAGGCATCTCACTCTGGTCCGCCCGATGATCCAAACGAAACCGCGTAGTCGCCTCGCCTGCGGCGAGGCGACTACGCGGCGTTCGGTGGATCGGTGGGCGGCTGGCCCGGTTCGAGGGACCCCGGGTCGGCCGTGGTCCAGGACATCTACAACGCCGAGAACAAGGAGCAGGCCCGCAATGCCGTCGCCATATTCGCCAAGCAGTACAACGCGAAGTACCCCAAGGCGGTCAAGAAGATCGTGGACGATGAGGACGAGCTGCTGGGGTTCTACGACTTCCCCGCCGAGCACTGGATCCACCTGCGCACCACGAATCCCATCGAGTCGACGTTCGCCACCGTGCGGCTGCGGACGAAGGTGACCAAGGGTGCCGGCAGTCGGGCCGCCGGGCTGGCGATGGTTTTCAAGCTGGTCGAGTCCGCCCAGGCCCGCTGGCGGGCTGTGAACGCACCGCACCTCGTCGCCCAGGTCCGCGCCGGGGCCCGCTTCGAACGCGGCCACCTCGTCGAACGCCCCGAGACCCTCTCGGCTTGAGCAGCCTCAGCCGATCCTCAGAAGACGCGGGGATCTCAGGCGCTCGTGCGCCTACGTATGTGCAGGTGGCCATCGCAGGGGAAGGAGGGCGGCGCCGCTGGCAGGATGGTGTCGAAGTCGTAGCGGCTCTTCTGCGCAACCCGGCACGATGCCAGGTTGTCCACCTGGTGCAGGAGTTCGAGACGCTCCAGCCCGTCGGTTTCGAAGGTCTCGAAGGCCCAGCTGGTGAGCGCCTCCAGAGCTCGGGAGGCCACTCCCCGCCCGCGAGCGTGCGCCGCGGTCCAGTAGCCCACTTCGGCCGCCGGTTTGCCGGAGGTGACTTCCTTGAGGACCACGTTGCCCACCAACTGTTCGCGAACTGAACCGGGTTGTGCCTCAAGGACGGCGAAGCCGAACCGGTCCCCCGCTGCCCAGCCCCGCTGCTGAGCCTGCACCCAGCGCGTCCCCTCGGCATCGTTATGCACGACAGAACTCGCCCACTGGCCCAGTGCGGGATCCCGGCTCACCTCGACCAATGCGGCAACGTCCTCCATGCGCCAGGGGCGAAGAACGAGCGCGGGAGAGACCGGCGACGCGGCCACCTGAAGTACGACCGGGGCACTCATCAACCGATGATATGCGGCGGCGATTTCACCCGACGCCAGCCGCGTCCGGCCCATGCCGCCTTGCGACCGCCCCGTCATTGCCGTGTCCGGACGCGCAGAGCCTGGACGGACCAATCGAACAATGGAGCCAGACTCTCCGGGGCCGGCCAGCCGTTGACCACTGCGAGCAGCTGGAGGTATCGCTCCCTGCGTGGGTCGTTCACGCTCGCCAGCCGAGTCGCCAGCCGGCGGCGAAGCTCGACGTCATTGGGGCGGCCGAGGAGGTGCGCGTAGTACGCCGTGAACTCCGCGACGATCGGATCGGCCTGGGGTGAGGCCGGGTCGATACCTGCGGTCAGGGCCGGGCCGACCTGGTCACGGACGACTGCGGCAATGTCGCGGCGCGGGCCCATCGTGTCGCTTCGAGCCTGCTCGGCTGCCTGGTCCTCGGCCATCCGCCGCACGACGGCGCGGAAACCCGGGTCCAGGGACATTTCGGCCAGCTCCACCCACGCCTGGACCTGCTCCGCCTCCGGGTTGTCGGGCAACTCGGGGGTCATCGAGCGCATGACCCCCGCGAATGCGGGGGCGGCCTCAAGACCGCCGAAGACGGCGTCGAGGAAATCGCCGATCAGACGTCTGCGTTCATCCTCGGAAAGCTGGGCCAGCCGGTGCATGAGTTCCGTCTCCTCAGGTGTGGACCCGCGCTCGGCCACCGCCGTCAGCACCGCGCGCCGCAGGCGCAGGACGCGGATCTGCACTGCCAGTGCTTCGGCGTGCGCCGCGGCGACCTCGGGAAGCGAAAGCTCGCGGTCCACGACCTTGCGGATCGTGGGAAGGTCCAGTCCCAGCTCACGCAGGGTCCGCACAAGGTCCAGGCGTGCGACGGCGTCGATGTTGTACAGGCGGTAGCCGGCCGGGCTGCGGTCCGTCGGCGCCACGATTCCGCGATCAGAGTAGAACCGGATGGTCTTGACCGTGAGACCGGTCCGGCGAGCGAGCTCGCCGATCGAGTAGAGCGTGTCGCCGTCCATGCCCCCCACCTTTGTGTCTCCCTCTACTGGAGACTCAAGTCCCTTCGCCTGCCATCAGGCACCATTCCTCATCCACAAGTCTTGACAATTCCTCCCTCCAGCCTCGGCACTGGAGGAGTACGCGACCCCTTCGTGATCCGCTCCCCCGACGGCGACAGGTTCCACCTGATCGCAACGGATCTGCGGACCTCCGGCGACGCCGAGGACCAGGTGCAGCTCACCTGGGACAGAGCCCAGCGCACCGGCATCAAGTCGATCGTGGTCTGGGGCTCCTCCGACCTGCTGAACTGGACTGGTCAGCGCCCCGTCAAGGTGTCCCCCGACACCGCCGGCAACACCTGGGCACCGAAGGCCTGCTACGCGGACGAACTCGGCGCATACGTCGTCTTCCGGGCCTCGAAGCTCTACGCGGAGGACGACCCCGATCACACGGGCACGACGTACAACAGGATGCTGTACGCCACCACCAAGGACTTCCGCACCTTCAGCGAGCCCGCCCTCTGGCACGATCCGGGGCATGCCGTGATCGACTCGGCCGTGATCAAGCACAATGGGGTGTACTACCGCTACACCAAGGACGAGCGGGACCAGACACCTTCCGTGCCCACCGCGAAGCTCATCATCGCCGAGAAGTCCCGCGAACTGGCCTCCACCACATACGACTTCGTGGCCGACTGCATCGGCGAGGGGGACATCCGCCGTGGTGAGGGCCCGGCCGTGTTCAAGTCGAACACGGAGGAGAAGTGGTACATGTTCATCGACGAGTTCGGGGGGCGCAACTACGTCCCGTTCGAGACGACCGATCTCGACTCCGGCAAGTGGACCCCCTCGACGAGCTACCGGCTGCCCCCTCAGGCCAAGCACGGTTCGGTGCTCCCCTCACTCAGGCGGAGTGCGACCGGCTGTTGAGTGCTTACGGTGGTCGAGAAAGCGATTCCTGACCACGCACGATCGGTCGCGATCCTCTCCACTGCAGGCCCGCACGCTTCGAACGAAGGAAACGAGCACCATCCATGCAGTCACTCCCCCGCAGCGCGGTACGTCTTCTCCCCGGCCCGTTCCTGGACGCACAGGCCACCGCTCTCGACTACCTGCTGTCCCTCGACACCGACCGGCTCCTCGCGCCCTTGCGGCGCGAGGCCGGTCTAGCGCCGGTCGCCGAGTCCTACGGCAACTGGGAGAACTCGGGTCTCGACGGCCACACCGTCGGGCACGCGCTGTCGGGTGCCGCCCTCATGAGCGCGGTGACGGACGATCCCCGGCCAAGAGCCATGGTCGAACGTCTGGTTCAGGGCGTCGTCGAGTGCCAGGACGCCCTGGGCACCGGCTACGTCGGGGGCATTCCCGACGGCGTCCGGCTGTGGCAGCGGGTGGCCGCGGGGCAGGTGGAGCGGGGCTCGTTCGAGCTCGGTGGTGCTTGGGTGCCGTGGTACAACCTGCACAAGCTCTTCGCCGGCCTGCTGGACGCCCACCGGCACGCCGGTTCGGACCTGGCCCTGATCGCCGTCCGACGACTTGCCGACTGGTGGGACCAGGTGGCGGCGGGGATGGACGACGACACCCACGAGGCCATGCTCCGCACGGAGTTCGGTGGGATGTGCGAAGTTCTGGCGGACCTCGCCGACGTCACCGGCACGGACCGCTACGCCGCCCTGGCACGGCGCTTCCTCGACCGGTCCCTGCTCCGCCCGTTGCGGGAGCACCGCGACGTCCTCGACGGGATGCACGCCAACACCCAGATCGCCAAGGTCGTCGGATACCAGCGGCTCGGCGAGGTCGGCGGCGACCACGGCCTGCGGGACGCCGCACGGTTCTTCTGGCAGACCATGACCCGGCACCGGACGTTCTCCTTCGGCGGCAACTCCGTGCGCGAGCACCTGCACCCCCGCGACGACTTCAGCTCCGCGCTGGAGTCGCCGGAGGGCCCCGAGACCTGCAACACCTACAACATGCTCAAGTTGAGCCGCGCGCTGTTCCTCGAACGGCCGGACGCCGAGGTGCTCGACCACTACGAGCGTGCGACGGTCAACCACATCCTTTCGTCCCTGCATCCAAAGGGCGGGCTGGTGTATTTCACACCGGTGCGACCGGGCCACTACCGCGTGGTGTCGACGCCCCACAACTGCTTCTGGTGCTGCGTCGGCACCGGGCTGGAGAACCACGCGAAGTATGGCGAGTTGGTGTACACCGCCGAGGGCGGCGACCTGTTCGTCAACCTCTTCATCGCCTCCCGACTGAGCCTGCCCGAACAGAACCTGGTGCTCGAGCAGACCGGGACGGCCCCCTACGACGACGAAGTGAGACTCGTGGTACGCGGGGCTCCCGCCACCCCTGTGGCGATCCACATACGCGTCCCCAGCTGGCACGAGGGGACGCCGCACGTCCGTATCAACGGCGCGCCACACGATGGTGGGCCGGCCCCGCTCACGACGCGCCGCGGAGCGGGCGGACACCCCCTGACATACATGCGTCTGGAACGGCCGTGGCGTGAGGGGGACACGATCACCGTGCGTCTTCGCCCGCGCATCAGCGCCGAACTGCTCCCCGACCGCTCGCCGTGGGTGTCGTTCCGCTTCGGACCCAGCGTCCTCGCGGCCGAGGGCGACCGCAACGACCTGGTCGGGCTCTTCGCCGACGACTCCCGGATGGGGCATGTCGCCGGCGGCCCGCTGCGCCCCCTGGAGCACCTGCCCGTCGTACTTACCCCGAGCAGCTCCGATCCGGCGGACGGCGTACGTCGACTCGCCCCGGACCGGCTGGCGTTCGCCCTGGAGCACGTGGACGCGCGACCGGGTGAGTCCGTCATCCTCGTCCCGTTCGCCGGCATCCACGACTCCCGCTACCACCTTTACTTCCCCCTGGCGGAACCGGACCGGCTCCACGAGCGGCGGGCGGAGCTGCGCGCAGCCGACGAGGCGGCACTCGCGCTGCACGACCGAACCGTTGACGCCGTTGCCGCCGGCCAGCAACAGCCCGAAAGCGACCACCGGTTCGAGGGGCAGGACACGTGGTCGGGCCTCACCGACGGGCTGACGTGGCGGGCCGCCACCGGATGGTGGTCCTACCGCCTGACAGACCCGGACGGCACCGCCACCGGCCTGCAGGTGACCCACCTCTCGGACCGAAGTGCCGGATCGACCCGTGTGCTGGTCGACGGCCATGTGCTGGGCACACTTACGCCCTTGTCGCATCCCGAGGGCAAGGAAATCTCCCAGGTACTCCCGCTGGACACAAACCGTCGTGCCGCGACCGCCGAGATTCGGTTCGAAGCGGTTGGCTCTGCAACCACCATCCGGCTGCGCGAAGCACGTCTGGTGCGCTGACGTGACCGCCGATCGTGGGCGGCACCGGTGGCGATCACAGTCCTGACGGCGTATGTCCTCCACAGAAGGCGCGGACCGGCCGGTGCCAACGGGCCACAGCGAAGAGATCGCGGTCGACGGCGAGGCGGAGCCGGTGACTGTCAAACTGGGTGTGTGGGTCTCGAACACAGAGCATCTGCTCGATGGCGGGCAGCGCCATGAGTTTTTGCTCCAGGGCGGGGTCGACGACCTGGGTATCACGGCCGTGAGCGCGTTTGTGGAGGGCGCGGCCGGCGCGGGCACCGAGCAGGCGCTGGAGGGTGAGCTGGGGGACGTCGGCGATGTCGCCGACGGTGTGCAGGCCGTAGTCGGCGAGGGCGGCAGCGGTTCGGGTGCCGATGCCGGGCAATTCGCGAACGGGGCGGGGGCGCAGGAACGCCTCGATCGCCTCGGAGGAGTCCTCGATGACGGTGCGTCTGCCGGGCGGGGTGAGGGCGGCAGCCATGGCAGCGAGCAGCCGGTTCGGCGCGACGGCGGCCGCGATGGAGAGCCCGTAGTACGCCAGGGCCCGCAGCTGAGTGAGTTCGGTGATGCCGCGGGCGTCGCGTTGCCTTCTCTGGGGGAGAACTGTGGCACAACGAGTCCCCGCAGAGATAGCTGCAGCTCAGCGGCAATGCGGGAGACGAAAGCGTGCTCAACAGGTGTGGTGCTATCGCTGGATCGAGCGAATGGACGGCACTATGCCGTGCGTCGCGCCGCGTGAGATCGTCGAAGACCTGTTGGTGGGCACATCAAGGGTGTTGACCAGTCAGGCACACGACGCCGCCCTGCTGAGCTCGGCCCGCAAGGTGCTCGCCCGGTAGGGGTGGGACCGGAATACGAGCGAAACGTGCCACACGCCAGCGGCCAGTACGTCACAGGCGCGAACCGGTGTCGTAGGCGGTGGCGAGGACGTCCGCCAACTCGAAGAGACGACAACGCGGACTCTGAGGTTGTTTGGGGTCCAGCCAAGGTGAGGCCAAAAGGGGCCATGGCATGATCTTGGTGTCGTGAGCGGGCCGGATCAGCGGCTTGTCTTGGCGCCACGTGACTAGCGCGCCGCAGGTCAACCGGATGCGGGCCGCAGATTGTTCATGAGCAGGCCGAGGGCGAACTCGAAGCGGTCGTGTCCGGTGCCGGAGATCAGCTCGGCGGCATGGCGTCGGGTCTGCGGGAATTTCTCGGCAGGCAGTGCGGTGAAGCGGTCCAGCAACTCCTCGTCGCTGAGCACCCATTCCTGATCCGGGTGTTGGCGCCGTCGCTGGACCAGCGACTGCTCCTGTGCGTAGGCGCTGACGTAGAGGGACAGCGCGTCGCGGGCCCATCCGGCCGTCCTCGGTTCGAGGCCGCCCGCGAGCATGATCGCCAGGATTCCTTCGCCGACCCGCAGCGTTTCCAGGTTGGTCGGCACCATGGCCAGCACGGCGCGCGAGACGCCGGGGTACTTCAGGTACAGGTCACGGATCTGCGTGTACACCCCGAGCAGTTGCTCCCGCCAGGCAGCCGGGTCCGGTTCGGGGAGTACGACCCCGACGTAGAGCCTGCCGATCAGCAGATCGTCGATGTCGTCCTTGTTGACGATGTGCGCGTACAGCGACGACGGCCCGGTGCCGAGCACGGCGGCGACCCGGCGGATGGTCAGCGCGTCGTATCCCTGGATGGCGACGACTTCCAGGGCGGCGTCGGTGATCCGTTCGACGGTGATCGGCTTCTTGCGTGGCGCCGACGCGGCGGCCTCCGCCGCGGGTTGGGCGTGGCGAGCCATGCGGCGTTGGCGGGGATCGGCGGGCATGAGGTCACTATACCTTGGCACGATCTAAGTTCGATGAGTAGAACTTAGATCGCCGTAACGAACTAAGTTCGTCTCAATGTTCCGGAGGTATGTGATGCGAGTTTCCGTGGTCGGAGCCGGTCTGGGAGGTCTGGCTCTCGCGCAGGGTCTGCGTGGTGCCGGGATCGAGGCCGACGTGTTCGAGCGCGACCCGGGGATCGTCGCCCGGTTCCAGGGCTACCGGCTCGCGCTGAACCCGATCGGTTTCCAGGCGGTGCGCGACTTGTGCGGTGGGCCACTGCCACCCGCTTCGGACACCGGTCGGCCACGCCGGTACTGCTCGGACGCCTGCAGATCACTGCACCACCTCACCACCCTGCTGCAGGACGGCATCCGCCCGGCCGGCGCGAGCCGGGCGCCGGGCGACCGCGGAGGTGTCCTGGTTCACACGGCGCATGGCCCCAACAGGGGAACATCCAGGGGTGATTGATGGTTCATCAGTATGTGACCGCGGAGGGGGCAGTGTCCCCGGGCCTCAACCACAGCCCATGGGGACGATCGTCCGGCTGAAGCCCCATGGGAGCCTTCCGCCGAGAGGCGACCGCCCTTCGCACGTCACCGCGTTACGGCCCCGGCAGGTCTCCCCCGTCCTGCCGGGGCCTTTCGCTGCCGCGGTCCTGCCTGGACCGGGTGCGCCGTTACCGGGCGAGTGTGACCGTAATCGGCTCGTTCGGGCAACGGCTGAGTGCCTCGGAGAGTGCGGCTTGTTCGGCCTGGTCGACGGCAAGCCGGTAGCGGGTCTTGTCGGCGACCCAGTCGGGGACGTACTGGCAGCGGTACGGCTCGTACGGCGACAGCCACGTACTCGGATCCTGGTCCGACTTGGACCGGTTGGAAGCGCGTGGGTTCTGAGAATCTCGGACGGCAGCGTGTGTGAACCGACGCGTGGCCGAGGCGAAGACCCTGTTCGGCAGATGGGCTCGCTGCAGTTCGGCAGGCTCCCCGCTACGGGGCGCCCGGTGCGGGTGCGGTGAAACCCAGTCGGTCGCGCAGAAAGGTCACAACGTCTGCGCGGGCTTTGAGGGCAGGGTGATCGGGAGTTTCGTGGAGTTCGTGGGTGAGGATCGCGTGGGCGCGCTGGCCGAAGCCGCCCCTGTTGCCTCGCGCGGAATCGAGCGGAATGACTAGGCGAGCTGCTGTCGCCTCGCCCGCTCCACTCCACTCCACTCCAGTGGCGGTAACAATCAACTGGTCTGATCATGGTGGGGTACTGCTCAGCAGGCGGCATCTGCGCGTCGTGCAGGGTCAGGAAACCACCAACGACTTGGAGCATCCATGACGACGAAGCCGAAGATTGGACCAACTCACGACACCGACTTTTTCAATGACATCCAGGCAGTTTTCGATAGGTATCCAGATGTCTCAAAGAACTACTCCATCGGGTATATCAGTGGGGTAGTTGAGGCCATGGGAGTTGACCTTGATCGCCAGGTTGGGGTGTCAATCGTTCGGGACGGTGAGATTGTCACCAGGTACGTCGACCGGGACAGCAATCCTGGCGAGCCACCCTTCGAGGAGGGGTGCTGCAGGTGGCGGTGGAGGAACGATGAATGGGTATGCGTCACATTCTGCCAAATGGCGCCTCCGACCTAAATCAGACACCAGGCTCTATCGGGCAAAGCCGCCGCAAGCATGCCCGATCAAGCAACGACCGCGGTGAACCGCGGGCACTTACTCTGAGCTGTTTCAGAAGCTGTGTCAGAACCGGTCATCTGTGACGTTCTGTAGCGGACGGCGAGGCAGGTGGCCAACCGGCGGGCGCGGCTGTGGTCAGGGGCGTGGACACGGAGTGAGTGAGCCCTTTCCAACCTGAGGAGGGAGCCGATCGGTAAATGTGTCGCACGTCGTTGCAGGCGCCGGGATACTTCCTCGGTGACTCTCACCGCACTGCCCCAGCCCTCCCAACTGCTGCGGCCTCGGGCCCTCGTGCCCGGAGACCTTGTCGTCGTCGCGGCGCTGTCCGGGCCGCTCGATGCCAGATACGCGCCCGATCTCGCACGGGCCGTGGCCGAGATCGAACGGATGGGATTCCGTGTGCGTCTCGCGCCGCTCCTCGAAGCTGGACGGCACCGCTGGTGGAGCGCGGCGCGGCCGCACGAGATCGCCAAGGAGTTCAACAGTCTCCTGCGTGACCCCGAGGTGCGCGCGATCGTCGCGCACGATGGTGGCCAGACAGTATTCGGATACCTCGACCTGATCGACTTCGACGCGATCAGGGCCGACCCCAAACCGATCCTCGGCTACAGCGACATCTCCCTGCTGCACCTGGTGCTCTACGCGCGCACGGGCCTGGTCGGATTCCATGCCGACCTGGCCACGCCCGGTCTCGGCGGGCACTGGCAAAGAGCATCCGCGGCCCGCCGGACGGAGCTGGGGAAGCTGTACGCGACGCTGCTGACCGACACGGAGCCGATCGGTGCGCTGCCTGCCAGTCCGTCGTGGGAATGCTGGCGTGCCGGGCGGGCCGAAGGTCCGCTGATCGGCGGAGTCATCAACCGCATCGTGCTGGCGCAGGCGACGCCTTTCGCGCTGCCGCTCGAATGCTTCGACGGCGCGGTGCTGTTCTGGGAGGAGGCGGGCGGCCAGGCATCGTACGTGTGGAGCTACCTGCAGATACTGCGGCACAGCGGCATCCTCGATCGGATCGCCGGCATGGTCGTGGGAGTTCCGGAGGCGATCGACGGGCTCGACTCACCGGACGGCTCCCCGACCCTGGCTGAGATCGTCCTCGACGTCCTCGGGGACCGCGACATACCCATCCTGGGCAACGTCGAGGTCGGGCACGCAGGCCCGAATCTGCCGATGCCGGTCGGCATCCGCGTCGCCCTCGACGCGGAGGAGCGGACGTTGTCGCTGCTCGAACCGGTAGTACGTGCTCGTGGCGACGGGACCGGTCGGTTGAGCAACGCGGATCAGTGAGGATCTTGCATCCTCAGGCTGGGGCGGTCAGCTGCAAGGTGAGGACGGCCTTGACCAGGTCGGTGATGCGGGTGGTGCTGCACCGGAGCTTGCGCAGGAGCCGCCAGGTCTTGAGGGTCGCCATGGCTTGCTCGCCGAGCGCGCGGATCTTTGCGTGAGCGCGATTGACGGCCTTCTGGCCTGCGGAGAGCTTGTCCCTGCGGCGGCGGTAGGGAACGCGAACAACATGAGCGGCGCCTTGGTACGCCTTGTCCGCCCAGCAGATGACGCCGGTCGTGCCGAGCGCGTCCAGTGGGCCGTGGGCCCGGGCAGCCCTGATGTCGTGGACCGCACCGGGCAGGGCCGGTGAGGCCCAGATCAGTTTTCCGAACGGGTCGGTGAGGACCTGGACGTTCATGCCGTGCTTCTTGTGCTTGCCTGAGTAGAACGGTCGGTCGGCGGCGACGCGATCGATGGGCAGCAGTGTGCCGTCCAGGATGACGAACGCTTTGGCGGCGGCGCTGGTCATGGCCTGCTGCAGAGTGGGAGCGAGAGCAGCCAGTACGTCCACGGCCTCGGTGACCTAGCGGTGGGCGGTAGCCAGTCCGACTTCAGAGCCAGCCGCGAGCTGGGCGAATGTGTGTCCGCAGCGTAGGTGGGCCAGGCTCATCAGGGCCTGGCGACCACAGGTCAGCCGCCGCCAGCGGGTTCCGATCCGGCGTCGTCGGGAGGCCAGTTCGCGGCGCAGCAGCCGCAGCATGGATGTGGACAGGTCCAGCCCGGACGGATAGATAACCACAGCGAGGCTCCAGGCGGAGAAAGTTGTTCCTGGTCGACAACCCGTCTACCAGGAGTTCTGTTGTTCCGTCACATCAACTGCCTTGTCCCACCGCGAGGTTGGAAAGAGCTCAGTGTTTTTGAACTCTGCCGTGATGTGCGTACGGCTGGATGATCTGGCTCGTGGCGAAGGGCAGCCAACTGCTGGAGGGCCTTGCAGCCGGCCCCTGTGACTGAACGGCCACCGCCTGCGGAGCAGGCGGCCCGGTTCAGCCTGCCAGCTGCTGGAGCCATTCGCGGAGCAGCGCCGTCTCGGTGTCTCGCAAGACGACGGTGAGCTGTCCGACCGCGGCCGCGCGGATGTCCTCGCCTTCGGGGTCGCGGGCTGTCGAAGGGCGGGAAGGACCACGGGTCGCGGCCGGCAATGTCCATCACGTCGCGCAGCATCGCCCGGGCGTGTTCGGGCAAATCTTCCAGGACGGCCAGTGCCTTCGGTGAGAGACGCACGGGCCAGGGCGTACCGCTCACCGGCGGCCATTGAGCGCGTCGGCCAGGTCGACGCCGTCGGAGTCGTCCCGGCCGGAGGCCAGGAACTCTGTCACGGCAGGCGCGGCCTCGAGGCGGGCCTGCCAGGCTCGTACGACGTCATGCAGCGAGCTGAGGCTGTAGGAGTGCCGGGAGTCCTCCAGCGCCCGCGACCAGTCCTGCTCAAACGCTGGCACCCACGTAGCGGCGCGGGTGCTGACCCGGAGTTGGGCGAGCAGCTGCGCGGCCGCGGTCGGCGCGACCGGCGCTGGCTGGACGGGCGTGTGGTCGGGCTGAGCGCTCATCGCCACCTCCAGGCAGGTCCTGCTGTCACGGTACGCGCCAGCAGCCAGCGCCCGCTAGGGAATCAGGAGCGTTCCAGGACGTACAACTCCGCCTCAACCACTCGCCCTTCAGGCCGCCTTCGCAGACACCTCGTGTGAGAGGCCGTGCCCACGGATAGGAAGCAGGGAAGGCAGCACTCCTTTGGGCTTCTGGACAGCTCACTGCAGGCGCTACCGACGAAATTCTCTGACCTGCGAAAATCCTCGGCCTACCTGAGGGCTGTCCCGTAACTGCCATCGGCAGTCCACGCGACGGTCTACGGCTGGACGCACCGCGCCGACTCCCCGTACTTCATGCCGCTGGAGTAGAGGACCCCCTGGTGATTGCGACCCATGAACTTGATGCCTTGCGTGCGCCGCTCCACATGAGTCAACCGGATGATCTGAGTGCCCAATTCTGTGGAGAGCTCTAGGAGGTCGCCGGGCTGGAGGTCCTCGGCGAGGACATCGATTGTCATGGCGGGGATGGTACGGCTTGATCACGAGATGGATCGGCGAAGGATGACTCTGAGGCGTCTGAGCAGGCACGGGCACAGTGGGATGATCTCGTTGTGGCTGGTGTGATCACGTCGTCGGAGCTGTCCTGGATAGCTCCGTTCACCGGGCTGAGTCCGCGCCAGTTCGGGAAGCTGGTGACAGGTCTGCGGCGCGAGGGTGCAGACGCAGTCCGCAGGGGTCGGCCATGGAGCCTGCCGCTGGAGGACCGGGCGCTGCTGGTCGCGGCCTACTGGCGGACGAACCTGACCATGCGCCAACTGGCCCCGCCTTCGGGGTTTCCAAGTCGGCGGCGGACCGGATCATCGATCATCTCGGGCCGATGCTCGCCCTCCAGCCCCGCAAGCGGTTCGCGAAGGGCACCGTGCTCATCGTGGACGGCACCCTGGTGCCCACCCGCGATCACACCGTGGCCGAGCAGTCGAAGAACTACCGGTACTCCACCAGCCACCAGGTCGTCGTCGACGCCGACACCCGCCTCGTCGTGGTGGTCGGCCGGCCCTTGCCCGGCAACCGCAACGACTGCAAGGCATGGGAGGAATCCGGCGCGAGGGCCGCCGTCGGCACCACGATGACCATCGCCGACGGAGGCTCTCCGGGCACTGGGCTCGTAATGCCCCACCGGCGCCGCACGGGCGAGGAGTTGCCCGGGTGGAAGCAGGCCCACAACAAGTCCCACAAACAGGTCCGCGCCCGTGTCGAGCACGTCTTCGCCCGCATGAAGACCTGGAAGATCCTCCGCGACTGCCGCCTCAAAGGCGACGGTGTCCACCACGCCATGCTCGGCATCGCACACAGGCACAACCTCGCCCTCGCCGGATAGACCGCCCGCCGCACAGCAGCCGACCATGCCCGAAGCCACTCATAGATCATTTACGGGACAACGCTTTAGATGATCTATTCCAAAAGGCGTTCTCGTCTTCACAGACACCCCTTGGACCACACCACCAGGAGGAACCAGTGTCATACCTGCAACCACTCACCCCCGAGGAGAAACTCGCCGACGCGAAGAGGCAGCTGAGCCTCCCGCGTATCGTCGTGATCTGCGGCTCCACCCGTTTCATGACCGAGATGACCGAGGCCGATCTGCGGGAGACCAAAGCCGGAAAGATTGTCGTCAAACCGGCCTGTGACATGAAGGCGCCGCACGAACTTTCGTCCAATCCTGTCGAGGCCGAGGCGCTGAAGGTTCGACTCGACGATCTGCACGGGGCGAAGATCCGGCTCGCTGATGAGGTGCTCGTAGTCGGCGACTACATCGGAGACAGCACCCGGACCGAAATCGCCTACGCCCGGTCGCTGGGCAAGCCCGTGCGGTTCACGCACCCCGAAGTCGACCCCGACGCCTGACCGCCCACCCCACACCCTCCGCAGGCACCCCCTTGAATTGATCATCTAGGGCACGGTGAAGAGGACCTTGTCCTCGTCCGCGGCGGGGTCCGCCTGCTTGAGCCTGGCCCTGATGCTGGATCCGAGCTGGAGATCCAGGCCATTGGTCGAGACGACCTTGGCCAGCACGGCGGGGTCGGCCAGGAACACTTTGCCCTCGCGCGGCCTGCCCCGCTCCGCGTCGGTGTCGATGACCGCGGCGTCGAACACCTCGCCCACGCGGTCCTTGAGCACCGCGGCCTCGGCCAGGTCCACGGTCTGCCGGTCCGCCAGGCCGCCCTTCCCCCGTGCCGTGTCGCACGGGATGCAGGACAGGGCGTCGAGCACCCAGTTCGGCGGGGCCTTGTCCGCGCACGCCATCACGCACAGCTCACCGGTGTACCGGTCGACCAGGCGACGCAGCGGAGCCGTGCAATGGGTGTACGGGGCCGCGATCGCTGCGTGCATCGTGTACGCCGGCTTCTGGTTGTCGCGGAAGACGGTGTACTCCGCCTTGAGCATCGTGCTCGTGGCCTCGGTGAGGAAGGCCATGTGCTGCTGGTTCTGGGGATCGAGCTTGCGGACCAGCGTGGCGTACGAGATGCCGGGCTGCCAGACGATGCCCAGGGCCTTCGCGATGTCGTGCAGGCGCTTGATCACGTTCTGATCGGCCTGCTCCTTCTGGGTCCGCAGGATGCCGGTACCCGTGTCGAGCATGATCTGCGCCGCGGACATCCCGGTCATGAGGGAGATCTGCTCGTTCCAGCCCTCGACCGGCAGCGTCGCCACGTAGCGCAGCCGGAACGATCCGTCCTCGACGGTGACCTCCTGGTCCGGCAGATTCACCGAGATGCCGCCGCGCGCGATTTCGACGGCCTCCCGCAGCTCGCCGATCTCGCGCAGCAGGGCGAGGGACTCCTCCGCCGTGCCGTTCTCGATGGCCTGCTGGGCGCCGGCGTAGTCGAGCTGGGCCCGACTTCGGATCATCGCCCGGCTCACGGACGAGTCGGTCAGATTGCCGTGGGCGTCGAGGTCGTGCTGCCACAACAGGGCGGGGCGGTCCTTGTTCGGCAGCAGGCTGGCTGCGCCCTCGGAGAGGACGGGCGGGTGCAGGGGCACCTTGAGGTCGGGGAAGTACAGCGTTTCGATCCTGTCGTGCGCCTCGATGTCCAGAGGGCTGCCCGCCCTGACGAAGGTCGCCACGTCCGCGATGGCGTAGTACACGCGGTAGCCGCGACCGGGCCGCCGTTCCAGGTGCATGGCCTGGTCGAGGTCCTTCGACGTCGGCGGATCGATCGTGAAGAACGGCAGGTGGGTGGCGTCCTTGTCGGGCAAGCGTGCCTCACCCGCGGCCTTGTCGGCCGCTTTGAGTACGCGCTTGGGGAAGCTCAGGGGGACCTTCAGCTCCGCGCGGAGTTCCTCCAGCGCGGTGCGCAGAGCGTCCTGGGCCTCGGCAGACATGTGCATCGGGCGGCGTTGCATGCCCCGAGCGTAGGGCGGCGGTCACGAACCGGCGCGGTGAGCGGGGCCGGGCGGCGGAGGGGACCGGGTCGACGGCGGCCGCGCGGGGAGGGGACATCGCCGGAGGGCGCGCGACGACAGCTACGGCACCTCGCCCTTGTCGGATCGCCCGAATACGCCCAGTAACGTGGTGGAACTACTGACCTTGTCGAATTAGCTTCGGGGGTTTAGCGGCAGGCCGGTTTCGGTGAGGCAGCCGTCGATGAGTTCCGGGTGGCGCTGGATGTGGGCGAGCCCTTGACGGAGGGTGGGGGCGAGGTGGTCGGGATCGGTGAATGCAGCGTTGGCCATCGGCCCTCGCCGTAACAGGGACCAGACGCCTTTGCTCCCCCTTGAAGGGCTTTCGACACTGGGCTTCGACGCCGGGCGTTTCCCCCCGACGCCGCCCCCTGACAGCTACCAGCAGCTACTGGACGCCCTGGGGCCCTTCGTGAAGGTTGGCCGCAAGGCGGTCGGCGGCGCTCGGCGCAGTGCTGGGAGGAAGGCCACAACAGGGCCGGACGCGGTAAAGGTGCGCGAGTGGGCTCTGGGCCAGGGCATCGAAGTCAGTGCCCGCGGGCGGGTGTCGCGCGACGTCATCGAGAAGTACCAGGCTGCACACTGACGATTGCCAACCAAGGCAGCCGAGGAGGCGTCAGGAGTCATGGTTCGACACTGACGCCTACTCGAAATCTATGGCTGCGATGTCTTTTCCGAGCGAGGCACGAGATCCCTGTCTGCCCGCTGAACGGCCTTGACCTCTTGGGATGTTGCCTTACGCGAGGCGATAACTTTGGTCGTACCCACCGCCGCCTCACTCCCGAAGTACGCGATGATCACCGTCATCACGATGTTGCGGAAGTCGCCCATCAACTGGTGAGCATAGGTCTGGGCACTCATCTGCTCGTTCGTCTGACTGGCATTGTCAAACGCTGGCACTGTGAGCAGGAATGCCAACATGACCAAGAATGTCAGCAAGAAGCTCGATGCAATCGCGACTCGTGCTCGGTGCGAGGCAATGTAGAATCCTCCGTAAGACAGAACGGCCACCACTGCCAGCACGAGGCCAACGACTTGGAGGGGTGGTATCGATTTCTCCCAGCCATAAGCGTTGGCAGCCCACAGAGCTCCTTGCCCGAGAGCCGCTACTACTGCGCAGGTGATGGTGGTCCACCAGACCGGAGCATTGCCCACGCTCTTCCTCACCTTGGTGACACTCTTCTTCACCTTGGTGACGAGATTCTCCATGACGTCCGGCTCCCTTCTTCAAGGGTGGTCGGCCGGGCGAAAAGGCAGTCCCCAAGCGATTGATCGGCACCCGGCCGGGCATGGCCAGTCCATGAATCCAGATTACGACTGCGAGTTGAGATGAGCGCGTCGGACGGTCGAGACTGGCCCGCAGTCCGCAGGTACCAAGGCCAGCCCGGAGCCTTGCGTTGCGGTGAACTTCACCGGAATCCACCTCGATCTTTCGCGAGGGTCCGACGGAGTCGGTGGACCCTTCGCTTTCCGGAGCTGGTGGCGGGCAGGCCGACGGCCCGCGGTGCAAGTTGCTCAGGCCGGTGACCCGGTGGCCTGGATCCCGTCCTCCGCGCGGGCCCGCAGCCGGTGCCCGAGCTCGAGCTCGGCGATCTGCCGGTCAGCAGTGTTGGTCGCGAAGCACGTGATCCGCATGCCGTCCGCGGCCGCAATCCTCAACTCGGCGCCAAGGCGAGGCCGTTCCTTTCGGAGGATTAGTCGCTTGCTCTTGGGCCAGCCACCCAGCCCACCGATCAGGCTGTCGTGCAGGACGACGCCATGGCCCGGCTTGTTGCACGGGTAGATCGGTGCGAGCAGCTGGCCGGCGGGGACGTGTTTGTCGTGGCAACGCAGTAACGGTAGAGGGCTACACACGGGCCTGCTGAGGATTCTTCCGCATGACGAGTCGTCAGATCTGGACTGCCGGCTCTCCGAGTGGCAACACAGCTCTACCAGTGTTTGCATGGAGTTGCAGCCCAGAAGGGCGACCGCCAGGTGAGCGTCGGCGCCACCGCCGGGCCCTCTGCGTCAAGCCTTCCCACTTAACGCCCCTGTCCGGTCCGCCCTTCGCCGCGCACCGGGATGGAATGGAGCTTCCCGTGGGCACCTACTTCAAGGACAATCCCGAATGCCGGTTCGAGATCCTGTTCGTCGGACCGATGGGACTACGGCCCTATACCGAAAGGGTGCTGCCACCGCCGCAGGCCACGGCGGAGCTGTACATCGACATCCTAGCGCCGGATTCCTATCGGACCGTGGAATTCGAGGACATCATACTCGTCCTCGAGATCGTTGATCACAAGGCGCGTGACAACGACCTGTGGGGAAATCCCGACGGCGCGTCGTGGGACGACGAATCAACCCCCGGAGCGCCAACGTCCCGCCTGCGGCTAAGGACGAAGGAGGGCCGCCTCAACTCCGGTTTCCTGAACGGGCTTTCGCACTACGTCGGCATACACGGGCTGCTCGACGGAGTGCCGCTGGCAATGAGCACGTTCGTGACGGCGAACCGGGTTCTCGCCACCACGTCCACTTGCCAGATCCAGATCCAGGATCTTCACATGGGTGAACGAATTACTGGATACCTGGGCTAGCAGTTACAGCAGTATACGCACTTGGCGTATCACATACCCGGAATGGCCTATGCGGCACTCTCGGCGACTGTAGGTGCAACTCCTGGTCGAAAGTAACACATGTTCGGAGCCCAGAGGAGGAATAAACATGACCACGACCGAGAACAGTCCAATCGTTGACCAAGTCGTTGCAGCACCAACTTACCTGGCGGATATCCGCTTCTTCTTCCGCCCCGAAGATGTGGAACACATGGCTGCAATGGGAATCGATCTCGGCTCCTACGACGGGGTGAAGAGAAACGCGCTCGCGATCTACGCACAGACCTCTCCGCCGAACTCGCACATGCCCCCGGACGCGGAGGGGAAATGGAGTGCCGAGCGCTCGCAGACTTTCCGGAACTGGGTCCTCAACGGTTTTCCCCTCGGTACGGCGACACCGGTCGAGCCACCGCCGATCGTGACGCCCCCGACCCGGCTCCGCAAGGACGTCACGACGTTGAGCGATGCCGAGTTCGAGCTGCTGAAGACGGCGTTCACGGGCGTGATGGCACGCAACCCGGGGGCTCCGGACAGCTACTTCGCCATGGCCGGGCAGCACGGCCTCCCGGAGAAATGGTGCTTGCACCACGAAAACCGCTTCAACCCCTGGCACCGCCAGTACCTGCGCATCTTCGAGGACGCGCTGCGCTCCGTCCCGGGTTGTGAGGAGGTGACCCTCCCCTACTGGGACATCGCGACCGAGCTGCCGGACCGGCTGCAGCATCCGCCCTTCGACGAGTACGTCCTGCCTACCGATCCCGGCGCCATCGCGACGCCGCCCAGGACCGGATTCTTCCCGTACACGACAGAACGCTCCTTGCCCGCCGACATCACCCAGAACGTGCAGGACTTCGGAGTCCTGGACGACATCGCCACCTCGTTGACGCAGTCACTGTGGGGGGCGTCCGATGTGAACGGCTACCAGGACTTCTCGATCCAGGCCCACGACGGTGGCCACGGATCGATCGGGCCGACGATGGTCAACCAGTTCGTCGCGTCCTTCGATCCGGTGTTCTGGTTCTTCCACGCCAACATTGACCGCCTCTGGCTGAGCTGGCAGACCCGCGTCGGCGCGACCACGCTCGCGCGATTCCGAACCACACTGGGGCAGGACCCCGACTGGCCCACGGATCCGCTGAACGGCGCACTGCCGCCGTTCAGCGCGACCGCCGACCAGACGATCCAAACCGACGTCTCGTACGATCGCCTGGACGTCGTCAGCCCTGCGGAGGGCGCGATGGAGAACCTGACCGGAAACATCGAGGTGGGCCGCACCTTCGCGTTCCGGAGCGCCAGCCCTGTCTCGGTGCGGGTGAAGGGGATCGACCGGCTGAACATCCCGGGTTCGTTCGTCGTGAGTCTGCTCGCCGACGGCGAGCCGATCGCGAAGCGCTTCTTCTTCCAACCGGACGATCCGCGGCGCTGTGAGACGTGCGCGCAGCACGGCACCGTCAACATCGACTTCCGGATGGCACACGAGCAACTCGTAGACCGGACGCTGTCCGTCCGTATCGACGTGCCGGGGCGCTCCGAGGAAATCGGCACGGCCTTCCCGCTCGCACAGGCAGGCAGTCCCACCATCAACGCGCGGTTGCTGGTGCAGGAGGCATGACCATCGGGACGTCATACGGGCGTAGGAGGAAAGCTCACTCATTCGGCAGTTGAGACACCCTCACGCACGGCATGCGCCCTTGTTAGGGAGAGGCGAAAATGGACGAAGTAGATCTCACCGGGACGTACACGTACCGGAGTTTCCTGGACCGGCCGGAGCCCGTCGATGACTTCAACAAGCTTTGGTTCGCGCAGCTGGAGCTCAGGCTCACGGCCAAACCGGACGGCGCCGTCAGCGGTGAGCTGGTCTTCTCGGAGGAACCGGAAGAAGGCACCGTCGCCATGGATATGGTCGGCCGGGTATCGGGTTCGTCCCCCTTCGTGTTCACCCTGACCGGCAAGGGCCAGCCGGGTAGCCCCATCGCGGACTTCCACTACGAGTACGACGGCATCGTCCTGCGTCACTGGGAGTTCGGCATCGGCCAGCGGATGACCCTCGCAGGGACGGTACTACGCGCCGAGGATCACGGGAGCGGTCCCACCCTGGCCAAGGCCGGACAGACGGCCAGCTTTCTGGCGGTGAAGCGCCAGGCTTGATGCGGCAAGGCGTTCGGGAGCGCCCACTCCGTCGATGGCGAGGATGCCGCGGCGCTCGATCCTGAGCTGCGGTCAGTGCAGCACCAGTACGGCCGTCATGGTGATGATGGCAGCCGACCCCAGCGCCAGTAGTACGGTCGGACCTGCCAACTCCCCGCTCAACCGTTGGCGTTGGGCCAGCAATAGAGCCGTGCTCGCACCCCGCAGCAGCACCCCCGCGACCGTTGCGAGCAGCAGCACATGCACCCACTCCGGAACCGGAGCCGTCTCGGTGATCCAGCCGCCTACCAGCGGGCTCAGGCAGACGGCGATCAGCCACGGGGCCAGGCGCCGTCTGCCTCCTGCGTCGAGGACCGCCGTCAACGCGAGTCCTTCACTGACGGAGTGCACGACCAGCGCGGCCACTACGGGAGCCGATGCCAGCAGGACGACCGTCATGCCCTCCACCAACCGGTGCAGCACGAGAGCCACCGCTGTCCCGGCACTCACAAGACGTCTCGACTCACCCCGCCTGCGCATGAGGCGCCCCACCGAGGCAAGTGCGAAGGCCATCAGCACGGTGCCCAGGACCACCCAGCCGGATAGATCCGCCTCGTTCGCCTCGTGAAGCGCATGAGGCACGATGTCGATCCCGGCCACTGCCAGCAGCACGCCCGACGCGGCTCCGAGCAGCACCGTGGAGTGACGCGACCAATGCCGCCCCGACCAAGCCCCGAGCAACGTTCCCGCCACGATCAGCACCAGCCCCAAGTACTGCCCCAGGTCGAACGCTCCCCATGACAGGGCGAACTGCGCCCCTCCCTCGACAACCGCACCACCGACCACCGTTCGCCTTTCATGAAGCAAGGGCACAAGGAGGCCCCGGAGCCCTGTGAGGAAGAGTTGAAACCGCCGGGCTGCAGCACGAGGCCATGCCGTCGTGACGCTGCCGCATCTCCTGCCCAGTCGCATGCTGTCGGCCTGCCTAAAGGAGCATTCGAGTGAAGGACCACTTTGTCCTCAGGGAAGTGCCGGCTGAGGAGCCGTCGCCCATCGGGACACCGCCAAGGCGGCCTCAGCTGTAGGAAAGTGGGCCGCAGCGGACAGGCCGAACCAGTACACGCGCGCCTGAAACCACCTGTTGGCGAGAGCGCTCCCTTCGGAGCAACATCGGGCCCAGATGGGGGCCTTCCCTGGTGCTCCAGGTGCCGGGCGCCGACCCCACGCCTAGCGTGTGGGCTAAACGGAAGCGGCCTGCGTAGCTCGGCGTGCCACCGTCCAGATGGGCTTCGGCGATGTGGTCGGCATGGGCAGTGCCGGTGCGCCATCGCTGCCCGTGCGCTCCTTTCCCACCCCCCTCCGGGAGTTCGGCATGTCCCGCATCACCATCAACGGCGTGACGGTGGACCCGCAGGCCCAGGCCGATGACCTGGCCACCGCATCGCTGGTGTCTGAGGACGCCTCCGCGTCCAACTACCTACTCGTCCAGACCACACACCCGCCCACAGCCGAGGAGAAGGAAGAACTCACGGCGCTCGGGGTGGTGATCCACGAATACATTCCGGACGACACCTATCTGTGTGGCTTCCGACCTGCAGATCTGGATGCCGTGCGCGCCCTGCCCTTCGTGGCCTGGGCGGACGTGTACTTCAAGGGCTTCAAGATCGCCCAGTCGCTTCGGTCGAAGCGGCTGCGCCCGGGGGTCGCCGTACTGTCCGACCCCATGGAGGCGGTGGGTTCTCGGACCCGGACCATCGACATCGTCCTGCATCAGGACGTCGAGGTGAGCTCGGACAGGCTACGGGACCGGCTCGCGGCGGCAGCTGGTGTCAGTCCCGGCGACGTCGAGCCCGACGGCGACAAGGTACGCGTGACGGTCCGTGAGGAGGACCTGCCCGCGCTCGCCGAGCTCGACGAGGTGAGGGAGATCGAGGAAGTCCCGGAGAGGGTGCTGTACAACACCGTCGCGGGGAACCTGATGCACGCCCACGTGTCCCTCAACGGCACGAAGTTCCGGGGCGAGGGCCAGATCGTGTGTGTCGCCGACACCGGGTTCGACAAGGGGTCCACCACCAATGTGCACCCTGCCTTCACCGGCCGGGTCAAGCGCCTGATCGCCCTGGGGCGTAAGAGCCCCGCGCGAACGGACGACCCCGATGGGCACGGCACCCACGTAGCGGGCTCCGTCCTCGGCGACGGGACGTCCGCTTCGATGGGCGGAGCCATCACCGGCACGGCACCCGAGGCGAGACTGGTCCTCCAGTCCACACTGGCCGAGGATGGTTCGCTGTCCGGCATCCCGCGGAACCTGCGTCACCTGTTCGAGCAGCCCTTCCTGGAGGACGGGGCACGGATCCACACCAACTCGTGGGGCCCGATTACCCCGGGCCTTCCGTACAACAAGAGCGCACGCGAGGTCGATCAGTTCGTCTGGGACAACAAGGACTTCGTCATCTGCTTCGCCGCGGGCAACGACGGTACGGACCGGGACGGTGATGGTCGTATCAACCTGAGGGCCGTCAGCGGGGAGACCGGGGCCAAGAACATCATCACCGTCGGCGCCAGCGAGGGCGACCGCCCCCAGATCCCCCACACCTATGACGCCCTGAGGCCGCTCTCCTACCCCGCCCCACCGATCCACGGCGACCGGATGGCGGACAACCCCGCTGGGATGGCGGCTTTCAGCAGCCGCGGCCCGACCCAGGAGGGGCGACTCAAGCCCGACGTGGTCGCCCCCGGCACGGCGATCCTTTCGACGCGCTCACGGATCGCGTCCGACGACGGTCTCTTTGGCGTCTCCGCAGATCCCGCATTCATGTTCGACAGCGGCACTAGCATGGCCACCCCGTTGGTCGCCGGCTGTGTGGCGGTGCTGCGCGAGACGCTGGTGAAGAACGGCACACCGAAGCCCAGTGCCGCGCTCATCAAGGCCATGCTGATTAACGGTGCCGATGAGCTCAAGGGCCAGTACCTCCCCTCCGAGGCGGGCCCCTCCCCCAACAACAGCTCGGGCTTCGGCATCGTCAACCTCCAGCGCGCCGTCGTCCTCCCGACCGATGCCGGCCAGGCGGGCTTCACCGACGCCAAGGAGCTCGACCAGGGAGAAGAGCGTGGGTTCAACATTACGATCCCCGAGGGCGCGCCCCGCACCCTGAAGGTCACACTCGTCTGGACGGACCCCCCTGGCCCGGCCTTGCAAAACGACCTTGACCTGATCGTCCGCGCAGGGGGTCAGGAACGCCACGGCAACATGGGCACGGATCCCGGGTTCGACCGCGTCAACAACGTCGAACAAGTGCACTGGGGGGAGATCCCCGCCGGGGAGGCCGAAGTCATCGTCAGTGCCTTTCGGATCACCCAGTTCACCCAGCCGTACGCCGTCGCGTGGCGCATCCTCTGACTCGCACCAGGGCACTGTCTCGGCCCATCGGGCCGAGACAGTGCCCTGCACGGAGCCGTGACTGGCTTCGTGACAGACGCGTCCGTTTTCTTACGTCGTCGACTGGGACCGCAGTAGCCCAGGTCGCGGTCGCGGCGCTGAGTATCACGGGAACTTCCAGGCCGCTGCTGTTACTTAAGAGACGCAGCGCTCTCGGGGATTGGGGCCACCTTCAAGCTCAAGTCCGGAATAGCCTGTCTCTAACGACCTCGTGCACGGTTGGCCGTGGCTCGGCGCTCCGGGGTTGGTCGCGTCCCGCGTCGTGGTGTAGAGGATCAAGGGTTGGGCGTTCCGGTACGAGGCTCCAGCCGATCTCGGCCGAGCCAGCGGTCCATGAGCCGTCCTGCTGGGGCGAGTTGAGCGCCCGGTCGTGCGGAGCCACCGCCGCCGACCTGCGGATTCCGGCGACTTGATCGGCTACACCACCCGGCGGGACACCATCCCGGGGTTCGTTGAACGGTGCATGGTGGGGGCTGGGACGCGTGGGTTGATCGTGGCGGAGTACCGGGTCACCGGGCTGTCGCGGGATGTGATCGGTGAACTCATTGCTGAGGTAGGGCCGTTGTGGCATCAGCAGCATCAGGGCCGGCTCACGGCGCGGCCCCGGCGGCGGGCTGTAGGAGCAGGGGCGAAGCACAAGTTCGTCTTTGTCGACCGACTGCTGGCCACGCTGGTGAGTCTGCGTCATGGCACCACTCATGACGTGCTGGCCTGATGGCGCGCGTGCCACAACGGGCCGATCTCAGCGACGAGTTCAGCAATCACATCGGCCGTCAGTCCCGTGATCCGACGATTGCTGATGATCACTGCGCGAGTTGCGTTCCCCACCACATGACCATGATCAACGATCACGAGCTCGACGTCTCACCGCCAACCATGCACGAGCTCGTTAGGCAGAAGACCTCAGTAGTGTAGCCAGCGTGGTCTCGTTGATCCCCAGATCCTTTACGACCTCGACCACGGTCTTGCCGGTCTCGGTGACGATCCGTACGGCCCCTCGCGGAACTCCGCAACGAACGTCCGTCGCTACTCTGCCGAGTCGCCCGAATCGTGGTCAGCGCACTGAACCCCGGGTAGTTGTGGTCAGGTCCAGTTCCAGTTCTGGGGCGCGTCCCCATGTCGTCCGTCCGGGAAGGTCGGGGAGTAGTAGTCCCAGACCAGCACGGGGTCCCCCTTCTGCGACGGGTCGGTGCCGCCGTAGTTCTGGGCGTCCATGAAGTTGAAGGTGCCGCCGGAGTCGGAGCCGCTCTGCAGTCGCGCCCACCCGTCGTAGTCACCGGAGAGCTGGTACCAGACCTGGTTCGCCTCAGGGTGTCCGTTGTTGGTGATGCAGTGCCACAGCTGGACCCGGTGTCCTTTGTAGTCGTTGGGGATGTTGTGGTAGGTGCCACCACTGATGTCCATGTCCAGGCACAGACCGCTGCGCTGGTTGGTGATGGTGAACGCGGGTACGCCACTGGGCGTGCTGACAGGGTGGAAGATCCACCCCTGCTGCGCCTGGTCGTTGCAGACCCACATCTGCACCTTGTCACCGTCCTTCGACGGATCCTGGTGCGGGTCGCCGGACGCATACGCGGCGTCCAGGCACATGTTGCCCGCGAAGGGTGTGTGAAGCTGCCAGTTTCCCGGGCGCGCGTGGGCCGTCCCCATGCCCACGTCGACCATGACCAGCACTGCCATCGCCGCCACGGCACTGAGCTTGACGGTCTTCTTCATCGTTTCCCCCTGTATCGGACAAGATCCTGTGATGGGAGTACGGCGAGTGGTGGTTCGCCTGGGCACACATGCGGTGCCACGCCCGGTACGTCCGGCCGGATCGCCCCTCCAATGCCCGGCCCGGCATCGGGTGGGGCATTGCTGAACCTACGGCGGATGAAGGGGGTGCGAAGGACGTGGTTGCACAGTGAGGCGGTCCTTCCGGTGCCAGACCGCACAGCGAGCCCCTTTGTCCGCTTGGCAGAGCTCCGGATACCCTCCGGCCGACGGATTCGGCAGTCTCTCGGGGGAGTGACATGCACGGTCATGATCCGACGGACACGGCGGCAGTTGGACGGGCTCGGCGGGCCGACGACGTGCTGGACATGCAGCGTGCAGCCCGAAAGGGCGGGACCGCGCTGCTGCTCCGCCGGCCGGCCAGCCGTACCGGGGCCGCTGTCCTCCTGGTGAACCGCTCGGGCGCCGTCGCCTCCCCGCCCCGCTGCCCCTCGGCAGGGCCGAGCACGATCTCGTACTGCACGGGATCCGGGAGGCCACCGCGCGAGGGCTCAGGTCCGTGACCATCGACGAGCAAGACCTCACGTGCGTCGTCCTTCCTTTCGACGGCCCATCAGGCGTCCGCGCCCTTTCTCGCGGCCGTGCTGCCACGGCCGATGCCACCCGGTCTGCCGGTCCTGCTCGCGGATACCGCATCCCGCCTGAGCCTCTGCTGGCATCTGGAGTACACCCGGCAGCAGCAGCGCCGGCTCCCGGACGCCGATGCGCGGATCCGGGAAGCCGTCCTGCACCTGCTGATGAACGGTCAGGTGACCACCACACGCCAGGTCGCGGGAGCGCTGCGGCCCGCGCTGCTCGACGTGGCGCGGATGGCACTGCACGATCCACGCGCGGTCGACCGCCTTGGCCCACGTGTCCGCGACCGCCCTGCGTACCGTGTGCGGTCCCTCGATGACGTACGCGTTGCGTCGAGCCCGCATCGTCCTCGAGTTACTTCGTTCCACCACCCACCTCTTCGGCAGAACGAAGCCTTTTGACGGGGTACGACCTTGATCGTGATGCCCAGGGTGTCCTGGGCCCAGGTGCTGAACTCTTCTCCGCCGTAGCCGTTGTCCGCCTCGTTCTGTGAAGCCGTTCCTCCGCTGTCGGTCTGCACAGCGAGCCTTGTTGTGCCCCTGCCAGCGCCTGCTTACTCTGCGACCGAACCGACTTGCGAGTCTCTCGGGGGGCGATATGCACGGTGATCTGCGTGCGGACACGGTGGCTGTCGGACGGATTCGACGGGCCGACGACGTGCTGGATATGCAGCGTGCGGCCCGCAAGGGCGGCACCAAGCCGGTGCTTCGCTGGCTGGCGGCCCGCACCGGCGCCACCGTCTTTCTGGTGGACTCTGCGGGTACTGCGGCCCACGCTCCCCTCGGCGACGCCGAGCATGGTCTCGCGCTGCGCGGTGCACGCGAGTTAACTGAGCGGCGGCTGGGGTCTGTTGCCATCGACCAGGACGGACTCACCTGCATCGTCCTTCCCCTCGACGGATCGCGGGGTGCCGCCGCGCCCCTTCTCGCTGCCGTTGTGCCCCGGCCGGCACCACCTGAACTGCCGCTCCTGCTTGCGGATGCCACATCCGTGCTGAGTCTGAGCTGGCTGGCGGAACACACTCGGCGCAAGCAGCGTCGGCTGAGGATCGCCGAAGCCGGGACGCGCGAAGCAGTCCTGCATTTGCTGCTGAACGGCCATACGTCCGCCGCGCGCCAGATCGCGGGGGCGCTGCGCCCGGCTCTGCACGCGATGGTGCGGGTGTACGTCATCGAGGGCCCGCCGAAGATTCGCGGCCAACTGGTCAGGGAACTCACCGATGTGGCCGAAGGCGCATGGATCGTGCCGTGCCCGGTGTACGCCGACCACCTCTTCATGCTTGTGCCCGGTGACGGCGCCCCGGCACCGGTCTGGCCCCCCGAGCTGGCGGCCGCCTGCTGGATCGGAGAGAGCAGTGCCGTGCCCCTGCGAGAAACCGCCACCGGCTACGCTCAGGCCTTCCACGCTCTCGCCGCAGCCCGCGGCCGCCCCGAACGACAGGCCTCGTTCGCGGCCAGCCCCGACCTGGCACTGACCATCGGGCCTGATGCGGCAACCTGGGCCGAGGCCTTCCTCTCACCGATCCGTACCCACCGCGCCAGGCGGGCCCAGGACCCCGACAGCGCGGAACTGCTGGCCACCGCCGCGTCATGGCTCAGCTTCCACTCCCGTGCGACGGCCCACCTGAATATTCACCGCAACACCCTGAGCGCGCGCCTGACATGCATCCAAGAACTGCTCGGCTTAGACCCGCATCGGCTCGCCGACCAAGCCGCACTGGCACTCGCTCTGCGCACCATCGCCGCACAGATCCTGCACCCGCCAGAGGGCGATGCCATACGGGCAAGGGAGACGTTGCCCACCTTGGACGAGCTCCTGTTGCTGCCCCGCGTCGGGGCGTGGGCCCAACAGCAGTTCCGTCCCGTCACCGCGCCCGACGTCCCGGCATGCATCGCGGAGACCCTCACCGCCTGGCTGCGCCTCGACGCACGCATCGGCCCCACTGCGACCGCACTGTCCATCTCGGCATCCGCCGTACGCAAGCGCCTGACACGTAGCGAAGCACTGCTCAAACGCTCGCTTCTGAGGTCCCCCAGCGCCACCCATGACCAATGGCTCGCACTACGCGCCCTCGACCTGGCCGAACCAAGCCACCCGTCACGACACGACTAACCCGCACCGTTAAGGATCTCTAGTGGCATCACCGCAGCGAGATCTCCTCCCCGATTGACTGCTCGCGGGCGGAGGCGACGACCAGGGCCGTGGCCGCGGCGTCCTGCGCTGCCACGCCGACCGACTTGTAGAGGGTGATCTGGTCCGGTGTGGTGCGCCCCGGTCTGCTGCCGGCGATGAGTTCGCCCAGTTCGGCGTGCACGTGATCGGCTGTGATGAGGCCGTCGCGAATCGGCATGAGCAGGTCATTGCTGCCCGCAGGAAGCGGGGCAAGCACGGCCTGGCGCGATTCGACGCACACCAGCGCCGTTGTGACCGTGGCGTCGTCGATCTCGCGGCCGGCCGGGTTGTATCCCACGGACGTGATGTGTACTCCGGGTGTAAGCCAGGAACGGCGGATCACTGGTTCGACTGCGTGCGTCGTCGCGGCGGCGATGTCCGCGCCGTCGAGCGCCGCAGCATAGCTGGACACGGCCTGGACTTCGCCCTCCAGTACGGCTGAGAGTTCCGCGGCCAGGACAGCGGCTTTCGCCGGATCCCGGCCCGCGACGCGGATCTGCTGGATCGGGCGGACCCGACAGATCGCGCGGGCGTGGGACCGGGCCTGCACTCCGGTGCCCAGCACTGCCAGCACGGTCGCGTCCTCGCGGGCCAGCAGTCGCGCCGACAACGCGGAGCAGGCGCCGGTGCGCGCTGCGGTGATGGCCGTACCGTCCAGCAGCGCAGTGGGCTCGCCGGTGTCCGGATCGAACGCCACGATCAGCGCCTGATGTGTAGGCAACCGTGCCCCGTCGTTGTGCGGGAAGAGTGACACCAGCTTGGTCATCAGCACCCCGGCCGACGGCAGGAAGCCCGGCATGGCCGCCAGGAATCCATCACGTTCGGGCACCTGGGCGGCGACGCGGTCCGGTACCGAGGCGCGGCCCGCACTGAGGTCTGCCATCGCCGGGGCCAGGGCATCGATCAGCGAGTCCACGTCGAGCAGGGCCTCGACCTGCGAGCGGCCCAGAACAAGCATGCGCCTCAACCTCCTGATGCCGGTCGTCCGGCCGACGACCGCACAGCCAAAGCGTCAACCGCACTCCCCCATTGCCCCGGCTACGACACGCCGTTGCTCGTGGGCATGCTCATCCGCACGCGCCTGACCACATCAGCGTGTACGCCGACAACATGCCGTGCTCTGGCCATGAGCGCGCCGCAGACCCACTGTTCGGCCCTGTGAACCGCACTCTCACCAGGTGGGGCTCGGTCCCTATCGGCTCGTGCCCGCTTCCGTGCGGGGTCGAGCCGAGCGGCACTGGCCGGATTGATGCTCAGGCACGTTCAGGTATGCGGCCCCTGCGGGTTCCCCGCCGACGGGGCCGGCCGCGCACCCGACCGGACGTGGTCCTGGCGGACAAGGCCTGTTCGTCCCGCGCGATCCGCGAACACCTGCGCCGACGCGGCAGCCGTGCCGTGATCCCTGTCCCGGCGGACCAACGCGGCCACCGACTGCGACGCGGCAGCCGAGGCGGCCGACCACCGGCCTTCGACCGCGAGACCTACAAACAGCGCAACACCGTCGAGCGGTGCATCAAGCGCCTCAAGCAGTGGCGAGGCGTCGCCACCCGCTACGAGAAGACAGCCACCATCTACCTGACCGGACTCCACATCGCAGGCATCTTCCTCTGGTCCGCCCGATGATCCAAACGAAACCGCCTAGGTGTCTGCCTCTCGCGCGTGACTGGCAAGTAGGGTCGGGGCCGGCCCTTGAAGGGTGTCGTTGACGGACTCGATCAGCTGCCGGACCTTTTCAACCATCGGTTCGCCGTAGCGGGCCTTCTCGTCCTTGCGGGACGGCCGCGGCGTCGTGATGCCGTACTCGCCCCGTAGCGTCTGGAAGGCTCGGCCCGTGAACCCCTTGTCTCAGGTCCGGAGGACGCCGTCGTGCTTGGCCGCTACGCCTGTATCGACTGGGCGACCGCGGCACAGAGCAGTTCGGAGTCGGTCGGGACGGGTGGTCTGCCCATCCGTCGCGGTCTTCCCAAGTCGTCGTCGATCTTTACGTACGGTGTGGTCGAGAGGGTGTTCAAGTCTTACGTCACAAGATGACCTTGAACACCCTCTGCCCGTCTGATGGAGAACTGGCTACGGAGTGATACTCAGGCCGCTGAAGCTGGCCGTACCCGAGATCTTGTTGTCATGGGAGGTGTGGAAGACGCCCGCGTCCTCGGTCGCGTTGGCCCCGGACAGGTTCACCGCCGAGCCGACCTGGGTGAAGGTGGTCCCGTTGGTGGAGTAGTACCCGCTGACCTGGCTGCCCGTGCGGGTGAGCCGCAACCAGACCGGTGCCTTCACGCCCGTGGTCTTCGCCTCGGAGTCGAGGTATCCGTCGCCGTTGGAGTCGTATTCGAGCAGGACTCCGTTGCTCGGCGTCACAGCCAGGACCGCGTACCCCGCTGAACTGCCCGGGGCCGTCATGTCGTTGCGGACCATGATCCCGGTCTTCGCCCAGGGGTTGGTGTTGTCCAATTGGTCCACCTTGACGGTCGCGGTGGTGCCGCTGCTGAACGACTGGCTCTGGTAGACGGCCCCGTACTCGTCGTCGTGCTGCGGCGTACCACCCCAGACGTCGGCCCCGGTGCCGGTGATCGCGATCTGGCTCTGGTGCTGGTCGAGGATGGCCGGGATGTTCGCGTATCCGGCGAACGGGGGCGTGGTGATGCTCAGGTTGCCGAAGGTGGCCGTGCCCGGGACGTTGACGTTGTGGGAGGTGTGGAAGACGCCCGCGTCCTCGGTCGTGTTGGCCCCGGACAGGTTCACCGCCGTGCCGACCTGGGTGAAGGTGGTCCCGTTGGTGGAGTAGTACCCGCTGACCTGGGTGCCCGTGCGGGTGAGCCGCAGCCAGACGGGGGCCTTGATGCCCGTGGTCTTCTTCTCGGAGTCGAGGTATCCGTCGCCGTTGGAGTCGTATTCGAGAACGACTCCGTTGCTGGGCGTCACGGCCATGACCGCGTACCCCGCTGAGGTGCCGGCACCGTCGATGCTGTTGCGCACCATGATGCCCGCTTTTGCCCAGGGGTTGGTGTTGTCCAACTGGCTCACCTTGGTGGTCACGGTGGTGCCGTTGGTGAACGCTTGGCTCTGGTAGACGGCCCCGTACTGGTCGTCGTGCTGTCCGCCGGCACCCCAGACGTCGGTCCCGGCTTCGGTGATCGCGAACTGGCCGTTCGCCTGGCTGAAGGTGGCCGGCGAGTTCACCGCGAAGGTGGAGTAGGGAGCGGTCACCGGGGACTTGAGGTACTGGTACGCGGGTTCCAGACCGGCCGCGTTCATGACCGTCTGCGCACCCGACGGCCAGACACCGTTGGCGACGGTCACCGTGCCGCTGACGGTGTCACCAAAGCCGTCGTTGGTGCTGATGTTGGCGTTGTCGATGTCCGTCCAGTTGTCGGTGGCGGTCAGGGCGCCGGTTTTGTGGGTTGAGCCGTTGTGGACGAAGAGCCACTGGCCGGTGTTGCGCACGACGTTGTTGGTGTTGGTGAAGTTCCGGGAGCCCTCGTCGTGGTAGAGGCCGTAGTACCTGTTGGTGTTGAGGCAGTAGTTCCCCGTGATGGTGCTGCCGGGCGAGGCCGACAGGGTGTACACGCAGCCGCCGTCGGCCATCTGCTGCATGATGTCGTGGATGTAGTTGCCCGTGACGGTGTTGTTCTGGGCCGTGGTGGGCGTCGAGTAGACGGGCTGGTAGTCGTACAGGCCGCGGTTCGCGTATTCCGGGCTGCCGCCCGGGTCGTTGGTACCCCAGCCGTAGCCGATGTTGATGGCGGAGTAGGGCACGTTGTACACCTCGTTGTGCGAGACGCTCGCGCCGTTGACGTAGGTGACCAGGAGGCCCGTCATGTCCCGGTAGTCGATCGCCACGTCGTGGATGACGTTGTCGCTCAGGGTGATGTTGTTGTTGGTCATCCGGCTGTCGCTGGGGTGGTGCGCGTCCGCCTGGACACCGCCGACGACGATGCCGCCGCCCGCGTCCTGGGCGAAGACGTTCCCGGTCGCGGTGATGGTGTCGGCACCGAGTCCGACGCCGGTGGCGTGCGCGTTGGCGTCCTGGCCGATGCCGAGGGCGAGTTGCCCGAGGTTGGTGAACCGGTTGCCGGTGAAGGTGATGTGGTCGGCGGCCGAGACCTGGACGGCGGCCGGCATCTGGTTCCAGTGCGGGCGGGTCGCCTCGAACAATTTACAGCCTGCACTGCAGGAGGTCAGCCGGTCCGACGGGGCGGACCAGGTGCCGGCCAGGTAGGTCCCGGTCTGCTGGGCGGCGTAGCCGTTGCTGCCGCTCGGGCCCAGCCAGCTGGTGCCCGAGAACTGCAGCCCGGCGAAGGTGATGTGGGTAGCGGGGGAGGCATAGCTTCCCCCGACGTCGATGAGCGACTGCAGCTTCGGCACCTCGACGTCCGCGGTGCTCATGCTCTGCCCCGGCAGCGGCTTGTAGTACAGGGTGCCGGTGTTGGTGTCGAGGTACCACTCGCCGGCGGTGTCGAGGAACTCATAGGCGTTCTCGATGTAGAGCGGGCCGGACCGGAGCGGGCGCTCCAGGGTGTCCCAGCCGAAGGTGTTGTTGGTCCATGCGGGCTGGGTCATGGTGATGGTGCCGTTGCTGATGCCGGACACCGGGGAGTAGCGGTCGGTCCAGGACGCGATGCTGTGGATCTCGGTCCGGCCGGGGTTCGCAAGGCTGTTGAGGTAGCTCAGCGCGCTGTTGGTGAACGTGTAGCCGCTCGTGGTCACGGTCAGGTCCGAGCGGTTGACCGTGGAGCGGGCCCGCTGCGCCAAGACGCCATCGACGTACAGCTGCCGGGTGTCGAACCCGGTCCCGACGTCGGCCTTCCAGATGTTCTTCGCCGAGTCCTGCAGGGTCCAGCCGGTGGCCTTTTGCGCTCCGGTGATGACGGGGTGCGCGCCCAGCGCGGCTTTCCAGTTCACCGTGTGGCCGCCGGTACCGGAGTCGGCGGAGGCGAAGGTCAGCGGAGCCGTCAGCCGGTAGGTGCCATCGGCGAGCACGACAGTGATGTCGCCCGTCATGGAGCCGTTGATGGCCTGCACATTGGCCTTGGCCTGGGTGAGGGAGCACGGCTGGCTGGCAGAACAGGCGGTGCCCGTGCCGTTCGGCGCCGCGTAGAGCGTCGTCATGGTCGCCGCCTGCGCCGTTCCGGCGGACGTGACTGCGGAGAGCAGGGCGCCGACGAGCGCCGTCGCCGCGGCCGCGGCGCGTATCCGCGGCCGGGGGCCGCGTGATGGGATCTTTCTTCGGAGTGAAAGCACGAGGGCTCCTTCGGTGATGCGCACCGTGCCTGGTCCCATCTCGGTCGCGATCCGGTGGACTTCGGCCGTGTTTCACCGGCGTTTCGCCGGGGCGGACGAACTTCATCATATGAATGACATAATCCGCAAGATGTATGCTGTGGCATTTACTGACCACAAGGAGCCGCACGTGCCCCGTACCCCGGCCAGTCGTCAACGACTGGCGCCTGAGCCCTCGGAGGGGTCGCTGGGAGCCGTTCCCCGACGGCAGACCGGCCGGCTCAGCGACACCGTGGTGACCTATCTCGTCGACCGGATCGTGGGCGGGGCCTATCCGCCGGAGTCCGCGCTGCCCATCGAGGCGGTGCTGTGCGAGGAGTTCGGCGTCAGTCGGACCGTCGTGCGCGAGTCGGTGAAGGTACTCGAAGAAAAAGGGCTGGTCAGGGCCGCGCCCGGGCGCGGCACACGGGTGCGCGAGCCGCAGGAGTGGAATCTTCTAGACCCTGTCGTCCTGGAGGCCCAGGTCCGTCACGACCGGACGCTGACGATCCTCGACCAGCTGGTCAGTGTACGGATCGCCCTGGAGGCCGAGATGGCCGCCGACGCGGCCGGCCGCATCACCGACCTCGAACTCGCCGGACTCGAGGAGCAGGTCACCGCGCTACGGGAGGCACTGGACGACCCGGTGCGCTACGCCGAGGAAGACGCCGCCTTCCACGAGGTTGTGCGCCAAGGAGTTGCACGAGGGCGGCGCCTGTAACTGCGATCTCATCGAGCCGTACGGGCCGCCCTTCGAACGGGACGGCTGCCGGCACGGCCCTTTGACCGCTCCCCGCCCCGGCGCCGGGCTCTGGTCGGGGGCGGCTGCTGGCCTGTCCGGGGCGTTGACACGGTGGTTGTGGCCGGATTTCGTCACCGGTGGGTCACAGGTCGGAGTGCGGGAGAACTGCCGGCTCCACGGTTCTGTCTGGTTCGACGAGGGCGGCGGGGAGCCGTGCTCCGGACAACTGGGACTCGGGGGACAGCATGCGGTACGTGAACGGAATGCGCGGTTCGGCGGTGGCGGTCGTCGTGGCTTCGGCGGCGCTGGCGGTGGCGGGATGCCAGCCCGGTGGGGGCGGCGCGGACACCGCAGACGGCGGCGTCACCCCGTCCGGGGCCGTCAGCTCAACGGCCTCCTCCTCCACGCCCGGCGCCCCGAAACCCGGCAGCTCCGCCTCCGGTTCCTCCACGCCCTCCGCCTCCGGTTCCTCCACGCCCTCCGCCTCCGCACCCGCTCCGGGCGGTTCGGCGGCGACCTGTTCCGCGGGCAGTCTGAAGGCGACCGCCCGTCAGGCCGACGTACGGCCGGCCGGTACAGGGACCGGGGCGGCCGTCGTCGAGTTCACCAACGTGTCGGCACGGACGTGCGTCCTCAAGGGGCACCCCACGGTGGCCGGCGCCGGGAACGGCTCTCCCGAGATGAACGTGCCGCTCGCCGTCAAGCCGACCGGAGCCGCGGCACCTGTGAAGGTGACCCCCGGCGGCAAGGCGTGGGTGAAGCTGACGTTCGTGCAGGTGCAGGGAGAGGGCGACGGGTACTGCGTGTCCGGTTCGGCGCCCGTGGTGTATCCCACCATGGTCGTCCGGCTGCCGGGGTCCGGGGCGCACCAGGTGGCCCTGGACGACGGGCAGTTCGCCGAGTGCGACGACACCGTGACCGTCACCGCCGTATCGGCGCTCAGGCCTTCTTGACCGATTCCGGTGCGGCAGCCGACGAGCGGTCCGGATGAGGTCTTCCGTGCGCGCTTTCGACCGGGCCGGTTTCCGGGACGCCGGGCGTCAGCCCACACAAACGGACCGCTTCGCTTTCTCGCCCACCGCGACCAGCACGGCGATGTAGAAGGCATCGCCGACTTTTGACTTCGGGAGTCACCCGCACGTCGAAGCGGACATGGGCGCTGGGGTGCAGCCGCCTACTGGTAGCAGCCCGCGGCGCACAGCACGGTGACGGTGCCGCCGGCCGCCGTGGAGGTGTGATGGGTGACGGCGTTGGGAGTCTTGCTGGTCTCCCATGGCATGGGGGCGGCCATGGCCTGCGCTCCGAGGGCAGAGAAGGCCGCGGTGGCCACGAAGATGACAGCCGGCGCACGCTTGTCCAGATGCATGTGAACTCCTTTACCGGCTGGCGGGCCGGCACTTGTCCCGGCGCCCGACGCTGGCTGCCAGTCTCACCATGCGCGTCGCTCCCAGCCAAGGTCCTCAGCCTGGGCGCCGGTGTTTCTCCCCACGATCACCGCGAGCGCGAGACCGCGTTCCGCACAGGCGTAACAACGGCCGTGCGACTCCCGAACCCCTCGACATTGATCAAAGGGCCGTACCACGCGTGATTCCCGAAGCCGTCGTCAAACGAGTCCCGTTGTCGCGTGCCCAGCCGTCTGAGCGGGTGACCGTTTCGCTTACAACGTGGTGTTCGATTGAGGTCGCGCCGTGCCGGCCCGGCGGGTTGACTGGTGGGTGATCACCTCTCGGCGCGCGGTCGGAGACCGGGCTGGCCACGGCGGAGTAGCTCTCGGCGAAGTACTCACGGCGGCCGATGTACCGCTGGAGGGGCCGCCACCGCTTATGTTCGGCGTTGGCGTGCTCGACGCAGATTCGCTCCGATGACTGCTGATGGCGGGCCGTGTCCCAGGCTGCGACGTCTTCTGGCGGCGCGTCCTTCCTCGGCTTGAGCAGTGGGGCCTGGACCTGGTCGGGGAACTGCTTGGCCAGTCCCCGGTAGCCCGCATCGACCTTGGCCTTGACCTGCGGGTACCGCTCGAACAGTTCACAGATCCCCTCGGTCTTCACAGCCGTCTGGTCGTGCATGCGACCGGGCCGGAACGCCCCGGCCCACAAGGTGCGGCCCTTCTCGTCGGTGACGACGGTGGTCTCCTTGGTGCTCTGCCGCATCTTCCCCGAGACGAACGCGCGGCGGCCGGGCTTGCTCCCCCGCGGACGACGCACCCGGACCTCCGTACCGTCCCGACGTAGCTCGACGCCCTCAGCCGCCGCATGGGCGAAGACATCCGCCGGCGTGCGAAGCCGCAGATCGGGACGGCCTGGCACGGCGAAGCCACGGGCAGCCAGCAGCGGGCGGACCTCGCGGACGGCCCGGGTGATCGTCCAGCGGTCCACGCCGTAGAGCACGGCCAGCGCCGCGTGTGGGAGTTGGCAGCGGAGGACGACCAAAGCAGCGATCACGCGGTCGGTGAACACCAATTGGGGACGGGGCCCTGCTCCAGCCGCGCGCCGGCGGTCGTGGACCCGGCGGTCGTGCAGTGGCCCCTCTTCCGAAGCCCTCCACCCGTCGGCCAACTCGGCGATCTGCGCGCCGAGTCGACGGCATTGGAGACCAGTGGAGATACGATGGGGCAAGGCCGCGCGGGCCAGGTATTGCGTCACAACAACACCCACTCGCGCGGCCTTCTCCACATCCCCGACTGCCGGAACCGGCACTACCGATGCTCGTCAGCCTTGCCGCCGCCGACGCCGCAGAGCACCAACGGTGCCGCTAAGGGCCACAAACAGCGAACCGCCCACCAGCCAAGGCAGGTTCGAGATGACAGACACGGGGTGGGACTCGAAGAACATCCGTGATGTTACTTCCCCGAGCAACCCGCCCGTCAGCGTGAGCCCCCAGAACATCAGGAGGATCGTCCAACCGTTCCGGGCACGCAGCCAGTCATCCACGCGGTCATCATGCGCCCAATCATCGTGGAGCGCATCCCATCGCTCACAAGCCAGCCCGCTGAAAGGCAATGACCGCCGGTACCAAGATCACGACACCCCGCCCACAATCGAGCACCACCTTGTTGGGGCGGCTGTCCTGTCTCGGAAGACCTGGCCCCCGTATCGGGCGAGCGGGTCCACGTCGCCTGCGGTCTCAGGCGACGTGGCGCTGCAGGTGGGCGGATTGGCATGGGTGGAGTACAGCTTGCCGCCGCGCACACGGTCAGGGCCGACCCCGGGCCGCGGCCGCCGGATGCGCAGGCCGAGCCACACGGGGCTGTCACCCGGGCCGGTCCTGGCGCCACGAGGAGCTACATCACCGTGTCGGTCTGCAGCGGGCCCGCGGTGATGCGCAGTTCACGGACGCGGACTGGCTCCTCGTCGGCGAGGTAGAAGATGTGCACAAACGGAGCGCGCACCGCGTGCTCCGGTTCGCTCTTCTTGGCCATGGTCGCTTCTCCGCGCAGGAGGCGGACGCCGTCGCCCGCGATCCAGAACTCCAGGACCTCATGGGTGATGATCAACGGCTCGTCGATCTTGACGAAGAACGCCTTGATGGCCTCGACGCCGTGGATGTGTGCGGTGCCGAAGAACATGTCGGTGTCCTCGGTCAGCGGCGCGAAACCCTCCCCGAACTCAAGTGTGTCGATGGCGTCCAAGAACTTCAGGACCCACTCGGGCGCAGTTATTGCCTGTGCTGTGTTCGCCATCGCCATCGCCTCCTGGTTGAGCCGCCGTCCACCGTAACCCGAGGGTTTGGCACGGCGCCGGACCAGATCGGTTGAGGCACCCCCATGTCCAAGCGCCGCGGCCGCCCAGGCACGATGGCGGGCCGTCAACGCACCCCACCTTGTCGCCCTGGTGAGGGCCGGAACCCACTTCGAACGCGGCGAACTCCTCGAACGCCCCGAGACACTCGCGGCATAAGATCAGGCCACCGTGACCGACGACGACACCTACGGCAGCGCGAATCCGTATTCCCAAGGCCACTACGACGGCGATGCCGTCCGCTCCCTGGACCTATCCGTGGCCTGACTCGCGGCGTCCAACTCGGCTCTGGGACATCGACGGAGAGTGACGGCGAAGGTGGCCGTACGTGGGGACATCTCAATGAGCGGTGTGGATCGTGAGGTGCAGGTCACGGGTCTGGTGTGAATGGCGAGTTGGGCCTCGTGCCGTTCGGCGGCCGATGACCATGGCATAGATCATCCTGCAGCCGGTGATCACCGCCGGATCGGCGTCAGGAGGGCCAGTCGTCGAGGCCGACGAACACCAGGTCGGCGATGGCGCCGAGGCCGGCCGCCCGCAGCTTGGCGGTGAGCTTGTCGTGGCGGCAGGCGGTGGTCTCCGACGTGCGTCCGAGCCGCACCGCAAGTGAGCACTCCCCGGTGCACCAGCCCGGATGGCCTCGACGCAAGGACATCGAGCATCAGGGCCGCACAGGACTCAACACAATGGGTCGGGAAAGGCGGATGAGAAAGGCAAGGCTGCATGTCCGTCGTACGCAGGGCTGGTCGCCCGGCATGCGCGCGACCACGGCCGGGCGCCGTCTCAAGTGCCGGCTTCGACGAAGCGCCTTTCGGCCAGTAGGTCCATCAGTACGAATGCGGCGAGGCCAGTTGTGTGCGCGTGCGCCGGGATGACGAGATCCGAGGTGATCGGCGTCTGGTTCTCGTCGGCCGCCGACGGCGCCGCGATGCGCACGGCCAGGAAGTGCGTGCCGCTGCGGATGTGCCGTTGGCGCACGGCGGTGCTGCCGTCCGAGTCGGGCGCGGCTGCGAGGACCAGAGTGATCACACCGTTGCGGGCGAGGACTTCGGCCGTCAGGCCCACCCGCGGTGCTCGGACGGCATCGAGCACGGCGACCCGGCGCCCCTTGCCGCGCAACCGGTCGGCCAGTGCGTGGGCGAGGGCCGATGTGTCCGCCTCCGGTGGTCCGGTGATCCATACGGTCACGCCGCAGCCGCACTGTTTACGAACTCGCATGATGGGTCAACCCCGTTTCAGGATAGGTGAGTCGGGATCTCCCGCGCCGAGGTTGCGGGCCATCGCCCACCAGAGCGCGCCGTAGCCGATCACGATGCCGGCGATGCACAGGGTGGCCCGCGGGGCGCTCATGGTCGTCGCGAGCCCGCCGGCGACGAGCTGGCTCGCGCCGAGGGAGAGGGTGGAGAACATGAAGTCGACGCTGAGGACGCGCCCGCGGATGCCGTCCGGGGTGGCCGACTGGAGGGCGAAGGACGACAGGGTGGAGTTCATGCTGCCGCCGACGTGGGCCGTCACGACCAGCAGGACGGCCAGCGGGAACCAGGTGACGGCGGCGAAGCCGGCGTAGGCGAGGCCGAAGGTGAGGGTCGCGGCCAGAGTGAGGAGGCGGATCCTGTCCTCCCGTCCCGACAGAAGCCGCCGCCCCAGCATGGGGCCGATCAGCGCGCCCACTCCTCTGGCGGCGTACAACAGGCCCACGCCGACGGCGCCCACGTGGAACACCGCGGCGCCCAGGGCGGGGAAGAGCGCGAGGGCCCCGTTGCCCAGCGCGGTTCCCGGCTTGGCCAGCAGCAGTGGGGCGATACGCCGGTCACGGCGCGCGAACGACGCCGTATCGCGCAGGTCGTCGCGCACCCTGCCGCGCGCCCTACGGTCCCGGCTGTCGCCGAAGGGCCGCCGTACCCGCCGGACCAGCATGGCGGAGACGCAGAAGGAGACCACGTCGAGGGCGAAACACCAGTCGGTGCCGATGGCCGAGGCGAGCAGTGCGCCGAGCGTGGCGCCCACAGCGAGCATGACGCCCCAGGCTCCGCCACTCAGCGCGTTGGCGGTCAACAGATCACTTCTCGGTACCAGGTTGGGGAGGGCGGCGTTCGCCGCGGGGCCGTAGAAGGCCTTGACACCCGCGACTCCGCCCAACGCGATCAAAGCGATCCAGGCGGTCGACTCCGACCGCACGAGGAACAGGGTGGCGATGAACCCGGCGGAGAGCAGATCACAGACGATCATCAGCCGGCGGCGGTCGACCCGGTCGACGACGACTCCTGCGTACGGCGAGAGCACGGCGATGACCAGCGTGTCGGCCGCGAGGACCAGCGCCCCCCACAGGGGGGTGCCGGTCAGCTGCTGCAGCAGGGTGAGCAGCGGGATCATCGCGAACCAGTCACCGCCGAGGCTGACCAGCTGGGAGAGGTGGACGCGCCGGAAGTCGGCTTCCTGTCGCAGCAGTTGCCCGGCCGATCTCGGCGGTGCCGGTGCGGCCGGTGCGTTGTCGGTGGCGCTACTGCCCGTCAGCACGCAGCGCCTCGCGCAGTTCGTCGGTCCTGCCCGCGAGGAGGAGGGCGAGGCGCTGCCGGTTGGGCTCGGGCAGTTGGTCGATCACCTGCTCGTCCACCCGGGCGAGGAAGCCGCGGCCGAGGTCCAGCGCAGTCGCCATCGCGTCATCGGTGTTCTCCACCATGGCGAGCGTTGCGATGCGCAGGTCGCCGAGGCACATGTCGCGCTCGTAGACGGGCAGCAGTTCGGGGGCACGCTCGCGGAGGATGTCCCCGGTGACCACCATCATGCGCATGCGGGCCGCGATGTTGTCGGGCTCGTACAAGCGCTGTGTGATGGAGCGTTCCCCGGCTTCGCGGATGCGCCAGTGGTAGACGACCTGCCCGACAACGTCCACCGACCGGGCCTCGATGTGGGCCCGGACGGTCACCGGCGCGTCCTCGTACTGGGCGAGCGAGAAGGTGAGTTCGTGGTCGTCCCAGAACGTTCGGCGAAACACCTTGTTCCAGATCATCCGGTCGAGGATGAGGTCCTGGTCGCGCGTGATGTGGGTACGGCGGCGGGGGCCGGCGAAGACGTCGGCGTAGCGCGGATGGCGGTGCGTCCCCGATGAGTCGAGGCGGCGTACGTCGCCGGAGGCGAAGTCGGAGCCGGTGGACTCCAGGGAGTCCACGAGCGCGCGGTAGGCCGTCGACGGTACGACGTCGTCGGAGTCGGCGAAGGCGAGGTAGGCGCCCGTCGCGCTCTCGGCGCCCGCGTTGCGGGCGGCGCTGAGACCGAGGTTGGCCTGGGTGAGGAGGGAGAACCGGTCGTCCTTGGCCACCCATGAGGAGGCGATCTGGGGGCTGCTGTCGGTCGAGCCGTCGTCGACCAGGATCACCTCGATGTCCTGGAGTTCCTGGGCGGCCAGGGACTCCAGGAGTTCGGGGAAGTACGGGGCGACGTTGTAGAAGGGCACGACGACGCTGAGAGTCGGCATGTGGGGCTACCTCAGTCCTGGAGGGTGCGGGCGAGGATTCCTGTGGCGCAGGCGATTCCCCCTGCGCCCTTGACGAGTTCCGGTATCGGGACGCGGGCGACGCACTCGACTCCGTGCCGGGACAGCAGCTCACTCGTGGCACGGGAACCGCTCGGCATGACGATCGCTCGTGGCGCCACCGTGACGAAGTTGAACGCAAGATGGGTGCGGGTCTCTTCGGACTCCGGGACGTCGATGACCGTGAAGCCCAGCTCGCGCAGCCGACGGACCTGAGCGGAGTCCATGATCGAGGTGCGCGCGGCGAGCAGGTCCGCATCGAGCACCTGGAGCACCCCGAGCAGGTGCTGTACCCCGGTGGGCACGGACAGCCGCAGGACGCGCGCCTCCTGCTGTGCGGCCTCCTCAGCGATCTGCCGTGCACCCGCGTCGTTCGTGCGTGCGCCGAGCCCGACGGCCACGAGGTCGGAGCGCAGCCACTGGGCGTCGGCGCCCTCGAACACACCGTCCGCCCCGATGGTCCGGGCCACGGGGATGCCGAGCCCGGCGCAGAGCCTGAGGGTCTGCAGTTCCTCGCCCGCGCGGACGGAGCTGGCCATCCGGGGGATCACGGCGCCCGCCTTGGTCATCCACAGCAGGTCGCGCGCGTACATGGCGTTGGCGCCGCGGTGGGGATTCGCGCCGGGCGGCTGCGGGGCGGGCAGTTGGTGGACGGTGACGCCCAGCGCAAGGTACGCCTCGGCCAGCGCGTCCAGGTCGCGGCGGAGCGCCGTGTGGTCCAGTCGTTCGAGGTGCTGGAGTTCGTCGGGTTCGCCGGCGGTGAGGAGTGCGGGCGGCGGGCAGTGCAGGACGACGTCGGTGAGATGGTCGAAGTCGCGGCACACGCGCAGGGGCGCCCAGTTCGCGCCGACTTCGATGTCGCTCTCGTGCCGGCCGCCACGGGCCCGCCAGCCGGGCCCGTGGTAGGCGGCGGCGGTCACAGCCATTGGTCCTCCTCCCCCTTGCGGTAGCCGAGTTCGTCCGCGACCTCTCGGACGGCCGGCTGGTCGACAACCGGGAGTACGAGTTCGGCACGTTGTCTCCAGCGCGCGGGCCTGGGCCGGGCCGTTGCCATCACGACCGGGAACCGCACCGGATGGGACGGTTGCGCGATCCCGGCGAAGGCGAAGACGGACCGGAGGGTTCGCTCCCGGGTCGCCGGGTCGAGGAGCCGCTCGAAGGGCACGCGCAGGATCGCGTCCGCGGTGCCCGGGCTCAGCTTGCCGAGAGCGGCCCGGTGGGCCCCCGCCCACTGGTGCGCGCACACCCACTCCAGCGGCTGGTCGACGAGCTTGTCCCAGCCGGGCGGGATGTCGAAGTTCCACCAGTCGCGGGCGGCGGCGCCGAGTTCCGAGTAGCCGTCGATCGACAGTGTGTGCTGGTCGGAGACGTCGTAGGAGAAGAACCCCCGGTCGCGCCAGCCGTCGTAGAGCCCGTTCACGCTCGCGGCGGGGTTGCGGGTGAGGTGGATGATCCGTATGCGGGCGTTCGGCATCAGCCGTCGCAGTAGCGGAAGCCGGTAGGCGTCGACCGAGGACTTGATGACCAGGGGGTGCCGGTTCAGCGCGACGCGATCGGCGGCGGTGCGGGCGCAGGGCACGACGAACGGTGGTTCCTCGATGCAGTAGCCGTCGTGGGGCGGCCGCAGGTCCGTGTCGGGCGCCTCGCCTCGCAGGTTGGTCGGCAGGTCGTAGAAGCACGGGTCGATACGGGGATGGGTGGCGCGGAGGCGGCTCAGGACCGCCGCGAACAGGGTGTCGGGCTCGTCGAGTCGTACGCCGGTCCGGACGGCCTCGTCGACCGCGTCCCGCACGGTCGCGAACGCGATCTCCTCCAGCGGCCACTGCAGGGCGAGGCGGCGGGTCGCGATGGCCGCGTACCTGTCCCGGTCGGCGGCGCCGACGGGGGGTCGGGCCGGGCCCGAGCCGAGCAGGGACATGAAGTCCCCTGACAGGGCGACCCAGTCGAACTCGGTGTCCGGCTCCAGGGCGTCGGAGCCGTCGCGGCCCCGGTCGAGCCGGTTCAGTTTGTACAGCGCGGTGTGCTCGCCGGCGATGGAGAGCACGTGCGGCTGATCGCAGAGGATCTGGTGGAGGAGGCTGCTGCCACCCCGCGAGGAGGCGACGATGGCCACGACGTCCGCGACATGGGACAGGTCCGCTTCGGTGTCCGGCTGCCCGGGCGCGGTTCCGGGCAGGTCCGCCAGCGTGCGGCGGACAGCGGCGATCGCCCGTTCACGCGTCGGCGCTTCGGAGACGGGCGCCATCAATGCCGGACCCCGCTTCCGGCCGCCGATTCGACGTGGATGGCGCCACCCGGCGGGACGTCGATGGTCAGCGGGCCTCCCGGGTGCTGACGTCCGGCGGTGAGCCGTTGTCCGGTCGGTGACAGGACGGTGTAGGAGAGTCCGGTCTCCTGCGCGTCCACCGTCAGCGCCGTCGCGTAGCCCCCGTTCAGAACGACCGCCGGCCGCTGGACCCGGCACGATGTGGCGGGCTGGAGGACGAAGACGACGTCACGCTCGTCGGCCATGGCGCGCAGGACACTGTGCGAGGCGTTGTCGGCGGTGCGGTGCCTCAGGAATCCGCTCAGGTTGTCGGCATAGAGCTGGTGGTACCGGCGCAGCACGCCCCTGCTCTCGTCGGAGAGCCGCGCGAAGTCCGAGCCGTAGGCGGGGATCCCGGCGGCCAGCATGGCGATGACCGCGACGGCGACGTCCTGGGGTGTGTCACCCGGGCCGAACGTCTGGTAGTCGTTGATCGAGGCGGGCGTGTACGCCTGCACATGCAGCGTGCGCAGGAAGTTCGTCCGCGGGTCGAAGGGCGCGTCGCCAGCGCGCATACAGGTGCCGTACGGGGTGAGGAACGCCGTTCCGTAATTCTGCTTGAGCTCGACGATGTAGTCCGGGGACACCGCGCGTGTGCGTCGGTCCGCGTCCTCCAGCATGAGTTGCAGCCCGAGGAGCATCGAGTCCAGGTCGTGCTCGTGATGCGGGCTTTCGCACCGCAGGTCGGGTATCCAGTTGAACAGGTCGTACTTGGCTCCGTGGAAGCCGTACTCCTCGACGAGACGTACGCAGACGTCGGCCATCACCCTGCGCGCCTCGGCGTTCATGAAGCACAGCGAGTAGAACTGCGTCTCGCCCAGCACGGGTTCGCCGGAACCGGGGGCGATGAGCAGGTGCCGGCGGTCGGTGAAACAGTCGGCCGCGGGTCCCACGGCGTGCGGGGCGCACCAGATGACGGCCCGCGCTCCCATGGCGTCCAGACGCCGTACGAGCCCTTGCATGTCGGGGAACTTGCCGGGATCGGCCTGCCAGTCACCGATGTTGAGCGGCGTGTCGTATGCGGTGTCGAGGCCGGGGCCGAACCAACCGTCGTCGATGATGAAATTGCGGACGCCGACGTCCAGGCCGATCTTGGCGTTCTCCAGGACCATGTCCGCGCCGATGTCGTCGCTGGCCCAGTCGGTCCAGCTGCACCAGAACGGTTCGAAGGACGACTCCACGATGCGGTCCCGCAGCCCGAAGACGGACCGGGTGTGCTCGGAGAAGGCCCTGAGGACGTTCATCCACGGCTCTCTGTCGTCGCCCTCCGGCCGATTCAGGACGTAGACGTGCTCGGTCACCGATCCGTCGGCGGAGGGGACGGATCGTGGCAGGGGATACTCCTCCGTGCCGCGGCGGATACTCACCTCGACGCCCCTGGTGTGCACGTTCAACGCACGGTTGGAGACGGGCTCCAGAAGGCGGAGGTCGGTCTCGACGAGGGCGCCGACGACGCCCAGGGCCAGGTCCACGTTGCCGTCCGGGCCGGTGAACATGTAGAGCGGGACCTTCACGTCGTTGATCTTCGACTGGGCCAGCCTGCCGTACTTCCAGAAGCCCGTGACGTGCATGAGGTTCATGAACCACCGGCCGCTGTCCGGCGGGACCACCTCGTCGAAGTTTCCCATCGGGGCGCGCAGCAGGTACTCGAGCGAGACGATCCGCTCACCGGCCGGCGGGCGCACGGTCACCTCGAAGGGGGCCGTCTCGCCGACGCTGACAGCGATGTCGCCCTGGGTGGCGTCGGCCGCTTCGCCGAGCGGGAAAGGACCCAACTCCCTTTGCTCACCCGACTCGAGCCGGACGATCAGACGCATGCGCGGTAACGCGTTCATCGCTTGCCTTTCTGACGACAGGGGTCACTCAGAGCGGTGCGACCGGGCGTGTCACACTCCGTTCACAATGCGTGACCCAACCATGAGCCAACACAACCCGTCAATCAACTACCCCAAATCCCTAAGTGAACACACAAAGTTGAACCAGAGTAAACATCCGCATCTGACGCACAGGTGCCCTGGGCGCGGGCAGCACCAGTGACACCACGCCCCAGGCCGCACGCACAACAGCCGCCGAAGCGGCTCACCCCGCGCAACGGTCAGCCCAGCGAGAAGGCCCGGCGCTCCTCGCCGAGGGCATCAGCGCCCGCGCCACCGGCGTCCGAGAGCGATCTCGGGATCGCCGGTGTGGTGGCTTTTGCTTCGGCGGGCAGTGCGCGTCCCCGGAATTGTGGCTTCCACCACGGCGAATATGGTCTTGTCCTGGTGAGATCACCGAGTGCTCGGCTTCCTCCTCCGCCTCCTTCCATTCTGGGTCCGTGAGCCCCTGCTCATCGCGCTCGGGTCCGTTCTCGGCATACGCATCATGTATCTCGCCGTCCGCGATCACGATGGGGTCGCGGCCGGTCTCGGCGTGCTGTTCCTCGTGTTCACCGCGATACGCACCTACGTGGTGGTCCGGGCCCTGCGCGCACGCGGGAACCCGAGTCCGCAGACCACGACAGACCGGACGGCAGTCGATGCAGTCCCCCAAGCTGACGCCGGCGTGCAGACCCCGGTCCACGCCGGAGCCGGGCCCCGTCCGCGGCACACCCCGGAGAAGGAGCCCAACGCGTGGGGACAGGCCCTGGCGGCCGTGGCCCTGTTCGGGGCACTCGCGGCCGCGCTGTGGGTGGCCCCCCACGTGATGCCGTCCGACGACAGCACCCCGCGGCCCTCCTCATGCCCGGGCGGGGAACAGGAGGCGCTGCCCAAGGCCTACAAGAAGGCGCCCCGTCCTGTGACCGGAAGCGAGCTGTGCAAGGCGCTCAACCGGCCCGACCTCGCCGAACTCCTTGGCACACCCGCAGAGACCGCGACCTCTGCGTCCGGCACCAGCAACACCGCTCCCCTGACCGACGGAAAGGTCGCCCAGCCGGAGGCCGAGGTCGCGTTCGACACCTACACCGTGAATGTCTCGACCACGTACAACGAGCTGTCGACCGAGCAGTACGTGAAGCTGATGAAGTTCGGCAGTGAGCAAGACATCAAGACCCTGACGGTTCTCAACCGGCCGGCGGTCCTCTCCTCGGACCACACCATGAAGTTCGAGATCGATCTCCAAAACGGCGGATCCGGCGGACCGGTCGAACAAGGCCCCCTGGCCAGGACACTGTCTGTCGCCCTCGATCGAAACGACCGGGGCGGCTACTGCGAAATCACCGTGTGGAGCTCGTCCGGAGCCCTCCCGGACGACAGCGCCATCCTCCGCATAGCTGAGAAGATTCTCCCGACAATCCCCGAACGGACGGCTCGATAGGACACCGACGGCGTACTCCTTCCGCAGCCATACACCGCCTTGCTCCGCGTCAGGCCGCCTGGGTGAGTTCGGCGCGGCCGAACAGCAGGGCGTAGCCGGAGGGGAGTTGAGCGAGGATACGGCCGAGGAGGTCCTCGCCGGCGAGCTGGGCCACGATAGGCGAAACGGCCACGCCGGCCAACGCCGGTGCCGAGACGATCGCCGACGTGAAGCCGTATGCCGCGCCGATATCGCTGAGCCTGTTCCAGTCCACGCTCTTGGCGCAGGAGATATCTTCCGGGGCGAGAGGTGACAGCAGGAGCACCATCGTCAACGCAGCCGCCCCGGCGGCGACCAGTCCCAGACTTCTGCCGACCCGGCGAGCCACCGACACTGCAGCCGCGCATCGATGACGAAGTATCAGGCAACCATCTCCAGACGGGCCCGCCCCTGTGACTATCTGTGCCATCTCATGACATTGGCTTCTCACGGTCAGGCGTGGCGAGCGTAGGACGCAAGGCGACCGGCGAGCGCTATGACGAGTTCTCGCAGTTCATCGGGGCGCTCGATGACGAACGGCCGGTCGAGTGAGGCGAGTACTGGAGGCAACCAGTCGAGCCGCTCCGCCCGCAGCTCGACGCGCAGCCAGCGCTCGGTTACCCGGTCCTGACCTGCCGCGGGCTCGTGCTCCTCCAGGCTCGCGACGCTGGCGGGAAGGTGGGCGCGGATCTGCTCAACTGTGCCGTGGATCCGCAAGGTCACCTCATGCCGGTACTCGGCCGTCGCGAACGCTGACAACACGCGCTGTGCCGGACCGGGACCCACGGGCGCCTCGAATGAGCCGGGCAGGGCCCGCGCGTCCGCGATGCGATCGAGCCGGAAGGTTCGGTCCTCGCCGATCTGGGCGTCCTTGCCCGTGACGTACCACCTGCCCGCATGGGCGACGATCCCGTACGCGTGCAGTGTGCGTTCGCTGCGCCGTCCGTCGCGGTCGGTGTAGCGGATCGAGACCGGTCGGCGGTGGCGCACCGCATCGGCGATGGTGAGCAGGACCCCGGCGTCCGGCGTGTCGAACTCTCCGGGCTGTTCCGTGAAGGCGAGGGATTCCAGGAGCGTGTCGAGCCGACGGGCGATGTGCTTGGGCAGCACCCGCCGGATCTTCGCCGATGCCGTCTCGCTTGCCGTGTGCTCCGTCGTCGCCAGCCCCGCTCGGCGGCCGGCGACCAGGCCGAGCAGCACGGCCAGCGCCTCGTCGTCACTGAGCATGAGCGGAGGCAAGCGGTACCCGGGAGCGAGCCGGTACCCGCCGTAGCGGCCGCGCACCGATTCCACGGGCACATCCAGGTCGATCAGCTGGTCCACATACCGCCGTACGGTGCGCCCTTCGACGCCGAGCCGGTCGGCCAGTTCGGCCACCGTCCGTGTGCCGCCCGACTGCAGCAGCTCCAGGAGTGTCAGCACGCGGGCAGTAGGTCGGGGCATGTGCACAACCTAACGCGAATACAGGACCGATTCTGTCCACTATTTCTCCTAGCCTGCGCAGTGCACGCCGCCGGCACAGCCAAGGAGATCCCCATGAAGTTCGTCTCGATCCGCATCATCACCAGCGACGTAGCACGCCTCGTCGAGTTCTATGAGCGAGCCACAGGGGCGCGGGCGACGTGGGCCACCGAGGACTTCGCCGAACTCAACACCGCGGGCGCCACCCTCGCGATCGCCGGCACCCGCACCGTCCCACTGTTCGCCCCGGGCTCTGCCCGCCCGGCGGACAACCACAGCGTGATCACCGAGTTCCTCGTCGACGACGTGGACCGCGTTCACCAGAACCTGACCGGCTACGTCACCGACTTCGTCACCGAGCCCACCACGATGCCCTGGGGCAACCGGTCGCTGCTGTTCCGTGATCCCGACGGCAACCTCATCAACTTCTTCACCCCCGTCACCCCGGCGGCCATCGAAAAGTTCGCACGCTGACGCCACGCACAGCCGCTCCCGCGCGGGAGACCTGAGGTCCCAGGGCTCCCGGTGAACGCGGCCGCCGAGTCCAGGAGCGCCACCAGCAGGGGCACGGGAACGCACCACTACCAGTGCGACCGGCACAGCGGCTGCATGCGGGAGTCGATCCAGGTCCGCTCGCATCCGTCGACCCGGCACTGGCCAGGGACGACGCGCGCTTCCATGAACTGCTCACGCTGGCCTTGTACCGGTGCGGGCGACAGGCGGAAGCCCTGAACGTATTCCGCAACACGCATGCCCGCCGCCGCAGGGACCTCGGCATCGAACCCGAAGCTTCCAGAACACGGTGAGCGTCTTTCGGTCCTGCCGCTGAGGGTCCGGCTGTATTCCGGTTTCGGCAGGTAACGGCACTGATTGGAGAACAAGCACCTGGGGGCCTTCCTCGATGAGGCTTGCCTCTCGTTTTCCGCCGGGGCGTGGATGAGGTATGTCCACCACTCGTGGAGGAAGCTGCGCGGCCCAGGCGGTCACGTCCGTGGGAGTGATGTATCAACGGCGACTCGGTGATCTCGTTTTGAGGCTATGCGGTGAGTTCGGTCGGGAGGACGGTCTCGTCGTTTTCGACTCGATCGGGTGGAGGCGGGCCTTGGCCAGCAGGTCGAGGCCCATGTAGCGGCGGGCCTCGGCCTCGGTCCACTCGTCGTTCTGCTCGGCCGGCAGCGCGCCGACCAGTCGGATCAGGGCGGGGCGGTCGGGGAAGATGCCGACGACGTCGGTGCGGCGGCGGATCTCCTTGTCGAGTCGTTCCTGCGGGTTGTTCGACCAGATCTGCCGCCAGATCTCGCGTGGGAACGCGGTGAACGCCGGCACGTCGCCCTGGGCGTCATCCAAGTGGGCTGCGGCTTGGGGGAACTTGGCCTCCAGGGCGTCGAGGACGTGTCGCATCTGGGCCTGGACGGCGTCGGTGTCGGGCTGTTCGAAGACGGTCCGCAGCAAGGTGGCCACCCACGGCTGGGCGGACTTGGGGACCTGGCTGAGCAGTGCGCGGGCGTAGTGGGTGCGGCATCGCTGCCAGCCGGCGCCGGGCAGGGTGGCGCCGATCGCGTTGACCAGGCCCATGTGGGCGTCGGAGATGACCAGTTGGACGCCGGACAGGCCGCGGGCGATCAGTGAGCGCAGGAAGGCGAGCCGGCCGGAGCCGTCCTCGGCAGTGGCCACGTCCAGGCCGAGGATCTCGCGGTGGCCGTCGGCGTTGACACCGACCTGGTCCGCGCCGGTGCGCGGTTCGAGAACGGTGTCCTGGTCGAGCGCGGGGAGCAGGCCGCATGAACCTCGACGACATCCTGCAGAAGCCGGACGAACACGTCCGTTTCGCGGCCTGCCTCGAACATCTGCAGCAGGCCGCCGACGCGGACGACGTCGACCTGGTCAGCCGCGTGCTCACCGATCCGGACCAGACGATGGCCCAGTCCGCCGTGCTGCGGCACCTGGACTGTCAGGCCGCCGACCTCCATCCCGGTCCCGCCTACGAGGAGTGGGCGCAGCCGATGACCCAAGCCACAATCGACCACCCCTTCCTTGCTCAGCGCCTGCGGGAGTGGCCACTCTTCCGCGCCGTCACGTTCGGACTGCCCTGGCCGCCGGATGACCTGCTCGCGTCGTCCAACTGGCTGCAGCTCACGACCGCCGCCACGACGCACACCGAGGCGAACAAGATCCTCGCCGAAGCGGGCCGCACCAAGCGGATCCGCAACACCGCCAAGACCAGCCTCAACCACCGCAGCGAAAGCTGAACTCAGCCCACCCACTGCTCGTGACCATTGCTCCCGCGGTACGCTCCACGACCTCATCTCCGATGCACACAGGGTCCGCACACCTTGCCCCAGGCACGCTGCGTACCAGCGTTACGGATCGTCAATGATCAGACCGCAGGAGGAGACCACATGACCATCTCCGTCAAGGTTCCCGGGCTGCCCTTCTCTCTCTCGCCGTCGTCCGGCGAGGCGTGGACCATCGACGAGGCGACCGCCACGGTGACCGCCGCAGCGAGCGCCCATAGCGACATCTTCATCGATCCGGGAGCGGACTCTCAGCTCAACGCAGAGTCCATGCTCAACGCCGCGACCCTGCTCGGCGTCCCCCCGGACTGTGATTTCCAGTTCAGCGCACGGGTCACCGTCAACTTCGAGTCCACCTTCGACGCCGGCGTGCTGCTCTTGTGGATCGATGACCGCCACTGGGGAAAGCTCTGCTTCGAATACTCCCCAGACCGCCAGCCCATGATCGTCTCTGTAGTCGCCCGCGGCGTCGCGGACGATGCCAACGCCTTCGCTGTCGACGGCCGGACGGTATGGCTGCGCGTCTCCCGGATTGATCACGCCTTCGCCTACCACGCATCCCTCGACGGCAAGACCTGGCGGATGATCCGCTTCTTCGCTCTCGACGACATGTCCACGCCCGCCTCCATCGGCTTCGAGGCGCAATCGCCGACCGGCGACGGCTGCGTGGTCACCTTCGACGACATCCATTTCACCCGCGAGCGTCTGCGCGAACTGCGCGACGGCTCCTGACTCAGGGCCTGGCAGGTGCAGCTCTCACAGCCCGGAGCAAGAGCCGACGGGCCGCGGGCAGCCCGGCTGCAGCGCTGGCGACGCCCCGCCATCGTAGGAAGGCCTCCCCTACGCGTGCCCGGCCTGACTCTGCCCTGAAGTTCAGGGGTCGTCGAAAGGCGTGCGAATCGGGCAAAAACGCTCAGGCGAGCCATGTACGGCCGAGCCTCGTTCGAACTCCTACGAACTCGCATCCTCACCCGGCTGTGCGCCGCGCTGCGGAAACCGCTTCGCCAGCCGCCATCATGCCGGGCACGTTCGAGAAGCCCTACAAGCTGCTGCCCTCCACCAGCCACAGCGCGTCCGCGCCGGAGACCTCGACCATGCGGAGCGTGCGGGAGTGGTGGTCATCGGACTGGTTCCTCGCTGGCGTCTGTCGTCTTCGGGCTCGTCTTCGGTGCCTTCTGTGCGGGGACGGCGGGCAGGACGCCGGCCATCTCCAGATGGTCGCGGGCGGCACAGATCGCCTCGGGGGTCGTGGCGTACTCCCGGCTGTCCAGCCGGAGGAGGTCGAGGGCGCCCACCGAGTCGAGGACCTGGCGCTGGCCGGGACGTATCCCGGACGTCATGACGACGATGCCGCGCCGCTTCAGCTTCTGAACCGCGTCCTTGAGGACCAGGGCGCCGGTGGCGTCCATGGTCGACACCCGCGACATGCGCAGGATGACGACGCGGACGTCGGCGACCTCGGTCAGCTCCAGGAGGAAGCGGTGGGCGGCGGCGAAGAACAGCGGGCCGTCGATGCGGTAGGCGACGATGTGCTCGGCCAGCAGGGCATGCTCCTCCGCGCTGTGATCGCCCCGGTCGAGGGGCACCTGGTCGAAGCGGGCCTGTTTGGCGACGGCGCGCAGGGCGAGGGCGCCCGCCACGGCCAGGCCGATGATGACCGCGTACACGAGGTCGAGTGCGAGGGTCGCCGCAGCAGTCAGGACCAGGATCAGCGCGTCGGAGCGGGTGGCCTTCGCCATCGCCTTCAGTGAGCCGACCTCGACCATGCGGATCGCGGTGGCCAGCAGCACCCCGGCGAGCGCGGCCAGCGGGATCTTCGACACCAGCGGTGCGGCGGCGAAAACGATCACGGCGAGGACCGCGGCATGCGTGAGCGCGGCAAGCCGGGAGCCCGCACCGGTGCGGACATTGACTGCGGTGCGGGCGATCGCGCCGGTCGCCGGGACGCCGCCGAACAGCGGGGCGGCGATGTTGGCCAGGCCCTGGCCGAACAGCTCCCGGTCCGGGTCGTGCTTCTGGCCGACCGTCATACCGTCGGCGACCGAGGCCGACAGCAGCGACTCAAGGGCTGCGAGCGCCGCGACCGCCACGGCGGGAGCGAGCAGGGAGCCCAGTGAGCCGAGCTCGAGGAAGGACAGGGAGGGCGCGGGCAGCCCGGACGGCAGGTCGCCGATCGGCTGGGCCGCATCGAGCCCGGCGGCCTGGGCCACGACCGTGGCCGCGATGACCGTGAGGATGGAGAAGGGGATGGTCGGCCGCCAGCGGGCGCCGGCCAGCATGACCGCGGCCACCGTGACCGCGAAGCCGGCCGCCGTCCAGTTCGGGTTCTTCACGAACTCCTCAAGGGCCCGCCAGGTCACCACCAGCACCCGGTCGCCGTCGGGCTTGGGCACGCCGAGCGCGTTCGGGACCTGCTGCAGGCCGATCACGCAGGCGATGCCCAGCGTGAAGCCTTCGACGACCGGCGCGGGCACGTACTGCATGTACTTCCCGGCCCGCAGCACCGCCAGGCCGACGAGCATGACACCCGCCATCACCCCGACGGTGAGCACGCCACTCGGCCCGTACTGGCCGACGATCGGCACCAGGACGACCGTCATGGCACCTGTCGGCCCGGACACCTGCAGGTTCGATCCACCGAAGATCGCGGCTAGCGCGCCCGCGACCACCGCGGTCGCCAGGCCCGCCTCCGCGCCGAGCCCGGAGGAGACGCCGAAGCCGAGCGCGAGCGGCAGCGCCACGATGGCGACGGTAAGGCCGGCCAGCAGGTCCCGGCGCGGATCGCGCCGCACCTCGGCGAGATCGGCACGGCCGGGCAGCAACGACACGATCCGGGCCCGCGCCCGGCTGAACCCCGTAGTCATCGCGCGGCGACCTCGTCTTCACGCAGCTCGGCCAGCAGCTCGTTCCGCCCGGCCAGCATCTCGGTCAGGATCCGCCGCGCCGCCCTCATCAGGTCGGCCACGTCCCCGCCGGCCAGTGCGTAGACAACGGTCGAGCCCTCCCGCACCGCGGTCACGATCCCCGAGCGGCGCAGCACCGCCAGCTGCTGGGACAGGCCGGAGGGCTCCACCTCGATGGCAGCCAGCAGGTCCCGCACCGGCGTCGGCCCGTCCTGCAGCAGCTCCAGCACCCGGATCCGGACGGGATGCCCCAGCATCCGGAAGAACTCGGCCTTGGCCTGGTACAGCGGAACGGACACGGTCCCTCGGCTTCCCTACTAGCCGCCGCCCCTGGAGGGGCAGAAGCGAAAGACTGTGCCCGCGGCTACCTGCGAGCAAAGCCAACACAGCATCTAACCAATTGCGAAATTTTGCAATTCAGCATCCCGCTGCGCCTTGGATGACCCATCCCTGGGGGTCCCTGCGGGATCAGACTTTCTTGACCACGCTGGACTTCAGCTGCATCGCCCCGAATCCGTCGACCTTGCAGTCGATGTCATGACCGTCGACCCCGTCGACCAACCGGATGCCGCGTACCTTGGTGCCGGCCTTGATCCCCGAGGGACTGCCCTTGACCTTGAGCGCCTTCACGACGACCACGCTGTCGCCGTCGTGCAGCACGTTGCCCACGGCGTCCTTGACGACCCGCTCCCCGACGGTGTCCGCGCCGTCGGCAGCGGCTTGGGCGGGCACCCATTCGTGGCCGCACTCGGGGCAGGCCACCAGGGCGTTCATCTCATAGGTGTACTCGCACGAGCATGTCGGACAGGATGGAGGATTCTCGATCATCCCCTCAGGGTATCCGGCGCGCCGCGCCCTCTTCTGGTCGCGAGGCGCCGCCCTGCTCGCGCCTCTCACGCACTCGCGCAGCGTCCGCCAGTTCCGTCCGACCGCCCCTTGTGACAGTCGGCGGGCCGGGTAGGCACAAGGCGAGCAGACGGCGCGGCAGCCGCATCCGGACCAGATCCTCAGCGAGCAGGCGCTCTTCGCCCCATGCCGCCATGCGTCGCTTCATCAGCCGCCGACGCACGCCACGCCCACCTGCCCACACCAGACCGCCGGCGGCTCCCACGGCCAATACCACTGCCTCGCGCAGCGCCTACTCGTGTGCGGGAGGCGCCAGCACCACGGCGCCGCGGTCGTTCGTCCACACCGTGACGCCGTCTCCGCCCCAAGCATCGGCAAGCGGCCCTGGCCCGGCCGACATACACGGAGCCACGCCGCGTCTGCCGGTCGCCTGCTCCGAGGCTACTCGGAGGTGGTGCGCCGGTCGTGCGTTGTGGCTTGGCGGGCGCGGTGGTTGGCGACGTTGATGCGGTTGCCGCACAGGCCGTGCGGTTCGGGAATCAGCGTGACTTCCCGCTGCGTTCGGCTAGCGGCCACTCTCACGCCCCTGCTTCGTCCAGGAGACCTCTCCCATGTCAGAGCCAGAGATCGATGCCGTCGTGTTCGACGTGCTCGGCACGCTCGTCGACGAACCCGCCGGTATCGGCGCCGGCATTCGTGAACTCGACCCATCGCTCGACGATCCCAGGGTCGAGGAGCTTTTGGCGCTGTGGCAGCAGCACATCGACCACGAGCAACGTCGCATGCTCGACGGCGTCCGGCCCTACCTCACGAGCGACGTCCTCGACCTGGAAGCCGCCCGGCTCGTCGCCGATGCCGCCGGAGTCGACGACCCGGCCGCCGTAGCGGCGCTGGCCCTGTCAGGTCGCAGGCTCCCGCCGTGGCCTGACACCGTGGCAGGGCTCGCCCGACTCGCCGAACGGTTCCCGCTGATCGGACTCTCCAACGCGAGCCGGACGGCGCTGTTGGGACTCAACGCCCACGCCGGACTGCGCTGGCACCAGGCCCTGTCCGCCGAAGACGCCCGGACCTACAAGCCGGACCCAGCGGTCTACCAGCTGGCCGTCACCGTTTCCGGACGACCGCCGGATCGGCTTTTGATGGTCGCCGCCCACGCCTGGGACCTGCGCGGAGCACAGAGGCTCGGCCTGCGCACCGCCTACGTCGCCCGTCCCGTCGGCGACCCGCCCACCTCCTCAGACGGGTTCGACCTGCACGCCGACGATCTGGCCGGCCTGGCCGACCAACTCGACCATGCCCCTGGGGACGGGCATGCAAGGGACCCCTCCAGGGAAGCGGGAAGCATCCGAGTCCGCACGTTGACCAGCCCGGAGGACTGATCGGGGGTGCCGCAACGTCTGTCGTCAGCACCCCCCGGGCCTGGTGGCGTCCACTCCCCGAATCCGAGCCTGGGCGCTGGCGAACCTGGGTCACGCACCAGGACGACCTTGAGGCGATCGAGATACCTCAAGTTGCGGCCTGCGGCCACTTGTTCGAGCCTGGAAGTGGTGCACAAGCGCACACTGGACACGCCGGAGAGTTCTTTGTCTCCTGTAAGGCCGGGCAACGTCATTGGTGACCATGCCATGAAGTAGGTCGGCGCCCGAGCATCGGTGCGGTCTGCGAATCCGAAGCAGCTGGTTGCTGGTACCGGCGCGTCTCCATCTTCTGACTGGATTGGGGAGTGTGTGATGGCTCGTTCGATCCGCGTTCTGTACCGGGACGTAAAGGAAGGTCCCGTCAGAATTTCAACTGGGGTCCCATCAACAAAGATTCTGCGGTCATTATCCAGGCAGCACAATGGGGGTTTTCCGGAGGAGTGTTCGGGGCAGCCGGAAGGCCCATCCTCGGTGAGGCGAACGTCTACGTGACGAATGTCGGTCCGCACGACCCCGAGGGCGGGGACGGTAGAGTGGAATTCCACCTTCACGTCGACTGGGACGCACCCCTCGATGTCATGGTCAACATCACTGTCCTGGACAATGTCGAGCAAGTCGTCGTTGTCTGACACCGTATTAGGCGGGAACGGCTCGGCCGCGGCAGTCGCCTCCTGTAGGTGCGAACAACCTCGCGTGGTTGGTCGCAGGCTAAGGGCGGCCGGCGCCGCAGTCTCGTCGCCGGTGCGCACGAGGCACGTCCGTACCGCCATCCATGTCAGCCTCGTCCCGGGCGGGACATGATCTTGCGATCGGCCGTGTTCGGCGGTCTGTGCCACGCGCCGTCAGAAAACCGCCGGCCGCCGAGGCCGCAGATTCTTACGACCGATTCCGAGCAGTCCCGACAGACCGCCACCCCCACACCCCATCGGCAGACACAGTTGGAGCGCAGCCATGGCATCACCAGTCCTGACCGACCACAATATCCCGTGGACATCGACCATCCCGGCGAACAAGGACAAGCCCGCCACGCTCTTCGTGCGGGAACGCAACGGCACCAAGCCAAGCCACACACGCCAGCCTGTCCTGATGCTCCATGGACGCAGTGTGCCAGGGCTGGCCGGCTTCGATCTCGACTACGACAAGTACAGCTGGGCGCAATTCCTGGCTGACGCGGGCTACGACGTGTTCGTCATGGACCTTCAGGGATCCGGCCGATCCACACGTCCCGTGATGGACGACCCGCGCAACGTGAACCCCGCCCAGAAGTCCCTCTTGGTAGACCATCCAGGAGGCGCGTTGACGCCCGTGCAGTACACCTCCCAGCTGGACAATTCCCAGAGCAACTGGGACGAGGTGCACAAGGTCGTCACCTACATCAAGGGCCTTACGGGCGCGCCCAAGGTCGACCTCATCGGCTGGTCAGCCGCCTCTCAGCAGCTCGGCCCGTACGCCATCCAGCACAAGGAGAACGTCAGGAGCCTGCTCCTGCTCGCGCCGATCTTTCCGCCCAACGGCAGGCAGAGCAAGCCCAGTACCCGATGGGACCCACCGGTGTCGCTGCCGGTGAGCGCGCCCCCTTCCGTATTCGGTTTTCCCATGGCTCTCACCACCAAGTCGGGTTTCGCCACCGCGTGGGACAGGGACGTGGACTGCCACAAGCAGCGTGAGGACGGGATGGTCGACGTGGTCTGGAAGGCGATCATGGAGAATGACGCCCTCGGCGCCACGTGGGGCCCCGACGTGGCGGGGGCGCCCGAGGGCGTCATGCGGGTCAAGAACCAGTACTGGTGGGGCTGGAACTCCACCACCGTGCCGCTGGACGGCACCCTCGGCTCCGACGTCCCCGTGCTCATCATTTACGGGGACCTCGATTCCACGGTGAACACATCAGCCGACCTCGGCCTGCTGTACTTCTCGGTGCCTGCGCTCTACCAGGCCATTCCCGGGGATCAGAAGCTGATGTTCCGCATCGCCTGCGCGAGCCATCAGATCGTCTGGGAACGCAAGGCCAAGGTGGTACACAACATGTCTCGACAGTGGCTCAACAACGGCACCGTGGAAGACCTGGCCAAAGGCAGCTTCTTCCTGGATGAGGACGGCGTCCTTACTCCGGTGGTCTGACCCTGGGCGTTGAACCTTGCCGCCTCTTGATGGATGTCAGGTCCAGGCACTGCTGCAGACCGCCCTCCTCGAGCACACCGCGGCGTACCACCTGCGTACGGTCATGACCTTCCACCAGAAGGTGGAAGAGGCCGCGGCGTTCGCGGAAGCGTTGCCCAGGACCGCAGCGAGCTGCACGTCACCGAGACCGATGACGAGACCATGGGCAAGGCGGAGAAGGAACTGCCCGCGTCGTCGATCGACGCGGAGTTCTACGGGCCGGAGGCCGGCCGACACATCCCCCCGGACCGGGTCTGGTCGGCGTGGCTGTGCGGCGACCACCTGGTGGCCGAACGCCGCGAGGTGCTGCGGCAGTTCGCCAACGCCATCGACCGGCGGGCGAGAAGCCACAGGTCCAGGTCACGGCGAGGCTTGAAGGACTCCGAGGCCACTACGAACGGCGTTCAGCTCCGGGAGTCGGGTGCCACGTACTCGAAGGTCGGTCCAGCCGTCGTCTCGTCTCCGTCGGGCATCTGCAGCAGGCTCTGCGCCTGTGCCTTGAGCGCGTACATCGTGCCCATCCCTGCCCCGAGCATCTGCGGGCTGCCGTTGAACGCCTGCTCCAGTTGATCGAGCAGGGTGCAGTACGTCTGGTTGAACTTTTCCTGCGCGGTTCGGATCGGGTCACCCGAAGGGTGCTCTGTCATACGGGGGTTGGGGCGCATCGGGAGGATGCCGTCGGGGTCGATCGCGATCGCCTCACCGGTGGGGCCGGATGCAGGGGTGTCGCCGCGCCGGTACCGCCGGCCCAGTTCGAGTTCCTCGAACCGGTAGTAGTGAGCGACCTCGTCTCGGTCGGGGTGGAAGATGTCCTGGTCGCCGTCCCAGACTTCGCCTCGCGCGGTGCCCTCGCCCTGCTCGACGATCTCCTCGATCGTCGCGAGGGCCGAGGCGAGGTCGGTGACCGGCTTCAACTGCCCGCCGGTGTGGGAGAAGGGGCCGGCCGTGATCTGACGGGCCGGATCGCCGCCGAAGACCTTTTGCTCGCCGAGTTCGGCGCACAGATGGTGCAGCCCTTGTTCGATGGCGTCGTAGAACTGCCCGATCGTCTCGTAGTCGTCGCCTTCCGCCGGAGCGGCGGGTGGAGCCGGCTTCTCCAGGCGGAGGAACATGCCGAGAGCCTGCGCCCCGAACGGGACCAGTGACAGCGTCAGGGAGCGGTCGCCGTGAGGCAGGGTCCGGGGGTGGCCCGGCAGCATGGTCGACGGGTCCAGGCGTGGCTGCCCGCCGACCGCGTTCAGGAGGTTGGCCGCCAGGGCGAGATGGATCATCTCCTCGACGAAGACACTGCTCACCGCCTGGGCGGCGTCCGGATTTCGGTGCGGGTCGAGGGAGTACAGGGCGCAGAGATAGGGCGGCAGAGTGGCGTGTTCGAGTTCTATCGCCCACTGAAGGTGCTCGCGAAGACTGTCGAGCGTGTCGATCCGTGCGGTCACGGACGCCGCGGCGACGTCGACCTGTTGAGCTTGTTCCATGGGTGTGCTCATTTCCGCTGTCGTCAAGGGGTGGACGAGCTCTCGGGGGGTCACGGAGCGAGCTCGGTCCGACTCGGAGAGCCGGGACGGGTACGCCGGCTCTCACGGTCTTCACGACGCGCCTCTCCGCCTGCCGGGGTACGCGATGCTGTCCGATCAACAGGTAAGACAGGACGGCCCCACGATCTGTGACATCCGCCGAGTCAGGAGTTCGCGGGCGGATCGGCCAGGACCCCCCTGAGTAGGCCGGTGGACTGGCCCACCTCGATGAGGTAGCCGTCGGGGTCACGCAGATAGCAGCGCAACTCGGACGCGCGGCCGACGGGTGCGGTGAGGAAGGACGCGCCCGCGGCGACGGCGTGGGCGTAGAAGGTGGCCATGTCGGCCACGCGCACGTTCAGAAAGCTGGACACCCGCTCGCTGTCCTGGGGCACCTCCAAGGTGACGCCAGGCTTGTCGGGGGTGGGCCCGCCGCCGGGATTCATGATGATCCAGCTGTTGGCGACCTTTACGATCGCCGGGTTCTCCTCCATCACCACCTTGCCGCCGAAGACGTCGGCGTAGAACCGCCGCGAGACCGCGACGTCGCCCACGGTCAGGAAGTGCGCGAGGAGGAGACCGTCTTCAGGTACGGGGAGATCTCCGTGGGAAGCCATCGTTCGTCGTCCTTGCGTCGAGGCCATCCTGGCTGGTGCACCGGGGAGTGCTCACCACTCCGTGGAACTGTTGACCGGGTGCAGTCCCGATTTGTGACGCGGACGACGATCCGGACGGCGGCGCCTCAGCACGGCCTGCGCAGGCGGTGGGCTCACTTGGCTCGCGCGTCGCGGCGGCCGTGTAGGCGACCTCGCCCCTCCGAGTGGTGAGCGCCACTTGCCGATGACGCCGGTCCGGTAGCCGAGCGCCCGCAGCGCCTCGGTGAAGGTGAAGTCCCGTTCGGTCAGGGCACCTTGGCCGCCGGCCCCCACGGGTTGGTCCGTACCGTGGCGTGCCCGCCGGGCAGTCCGGTCAGCAGTGAGCAGCGCGAGGGCGCGCACACGGGGGCGGCGGCGTAGGCGTCGGCGAAGCGCAGGCCGTAGGGTCGGCGGCGAGCGCGTCCAGGCGCCGGGTGTGCATCAACTTCTGGCCACAGGAGCCGAGTTCGCCGTAGCCAGGTCGCCGGCGAGGATCACGACGAAGTTGAGCCTGCCCGACGCGGACTGCACGGCCGATACGGCCGCGGCTTGCCGGCCCGGCCGCGCCGAGTCCCTCGCCCCCTCACCCGTGTCATCCGTGTCATCCGTGTCACCGGCGCCGCATGCCGAGACCGCCCCGAGCGCGACGGGCGCAGCGGCGGCCGCCGTAGGAGTGCCCGCGTGCCTCGTACGGCAGGGCTCCGCACGCCGTCACACCCTCAAGCACCTGACGATCCCCTGGAGTTGTAATGGCGCAGCCTCTTGATCCGCTGACAGTTCAGCGGCTCGCGTGTGTCCGGTACCTGTACCGCGAGGGGGTCGAGCAGAGTGGGCAGCCCTCGCCACTGCGCACCCGGGCGATCACGTCCTTCCACGACGCGGTCGAGAACTTCATCGGCCTCGCCGCGCAGCATCTGGGTGTGGACCGCCAGACTCTCCCCGGAACGGATGCGCCCGGCTGCTGCGCTGCCGGGCACACACCGTACGGCGTCGAGCACCGCTCGGTTGGGATCGCAGCCCCGAGATACCAGGAGGCCCTGCCGTTATGCCCCGACGACCGAGAGATCACCCGAACAGGAACCGTGTTCGACTGATCAAGCCTGCCGAGCTGTAGGCGGGTGGCGTCCGGGACACCATCCGCGGTCAGTTGCGTCGCCTGTCGCCGACGGAGTCGGTGGACGGGGCGTTCGCGGTGGCCACGATGGCCTGCAGTGCGGCTACGTGGCCTTGGAAGGCGGCTCGACCGTCGGTGGTCAGGCGGGCGCGTACGCGGCGTCTGATGGAGCGGTCGACGGTGACGTAGCCCGCCTGCTCCAGCGTCGATAGCTGTTTGGACAGTGCGGAGTCGGACAGACCGAGCTGGTCGCGGATGTAGCCGAAGTCGGCCCAGTCGGCGGCTGCAAGCAGGGAGACGATGGACAGCCGGGTGCTGGGATGGATCAGCTCGTCGAACCGTGGCGTGGTCATGATGCCGCGCCGGTCCGTACGGCGCGGCGGCGTGCCGCGGCCAGCAGCAGCGGCCCGCCCAGCACGAGCATGACCGCGGCCAGGACGGCCGCCCCGGTGACCGGGTGACGCGCGTCGTCGGCGTTCAGGATGAGCGCTGCGGCGATGGTGACCCCGACCAGGGCGACCAGACTGCCCAGCACCCAGACTGCCAGCCGCGGGCCGGCGATGTCAGCGCGCACGCTCATCCGGCTGTTGCGGTGCCGTCCGTTGACCACCCGGGGCGCGATCGAGGAGTGCGCGGCCCCGAAGGCGAGCGTGGCCAGGGTGGTCGCCAGCGGATGATGCAGGTCGGCGATCACGCCGAGCGCGAGCCAGCCTGTGGCCAGGCCCGCCCAGTACCAGCGCGGCACGTCGATCTCGTCGATCACCCGGCGGCGGGAGCGTTCCACGGTGTCCAGCGCGGCTCGTGCCTGCTCAGGTGTCAGCTCGTCCATGACGCCTCACTTTCCTGTCTGGAAAGCTCAGTGTTGGCTTTCCAGACAGGAAAGTCAATGCTGTCAGCCGGGAGGCCAGGAACGGGGGTTGGTTCGCACGGCCGGACGCGGCCACCGCAAGATCGTTCACCCTTGTGGCCCGGCTGGTCCTCGGGCGCAGCCCCTGGGGCGAGGACCAGCCGACCGTGGTCGCCAACATCCGGGTTGCGGCGAAACCAGCCGATCTGGCCCTCGACGCCGCCTCTCTCGTGGGCGCCCTCGATTCCCGGCGTGCAGTAGAACGGCTCGATGCCGTGGTGGGACCGAAATGCGGTCCACCGGTCGGTCTCGACCCGGCGCCGCGTGAAGCCGAGCACCGACGCGACCGCGGCCTTCAGGTTGTCATACCGGATCTTGCCGAACGGCACGCCGCCCAGCACTCTGAAAGCGTGCTCGTGGCCCTCGAAGAACGCCTCCTGACCGCCGGAGGCGAACACTCGGTGCACCGCCTTCCCGGAGAACGACAACCGCAGGCAGAACAAATGGCACTTCACCAGCTCGCCCCGCAAACGGACCGCGACCTCGCCGAAGTCGACCTCGGCTTCGGCGCCGGCCAGGTGCGACTGCTCGATGAACACCTGCGCCGGGCCGCGGCCGGCCTCGACCCGAATCTCCGGCTTCCGCTTGGCGACGTAGGCGCGCACGACCTGGTAGGACACGTCGTCCATCGCGTGCTCGTTGATCACCCGGCGATAGATCCGGACCACCGTGTGACGCTGCTTCCTCGGCGCATCCAGTTCAGCCAGCAGCATCTGGTCGATCACCGGCTTGAACGGATCCAGCTTGGAACGGCGAGGCGCGTACGGTTCCCGAGGTTGCGGCCACGCCGAACTCAGCGCCTTCTGAACAGTCCGCCAGCCCACCCGGTACTTGCGCTCCAGCGACCGGTTCGACATGCCCTCGCGAGCGTCACGCCGCAGCGCGGCATACAACTCGACCTTCGACTGCCCAGGCGGCATCGGCGGTGCTCCTTCACTGAGCACATTCACCTTGCCACCGCAACCCCGCGAGTGACACTACTTCTCACGAACAACTTCCCAGCTAACCAGCCGGTGACATCCACTCAGACGGACAACTGACAACCCACAAACACCGTCAGAGCCATCCTTGCGAAAACCATTGGTGCCCGGCTTGCTCCGCTGATGGACTGACGTCCTACCGTGACTCTGCCGCGTGACGGAGGTAGTGGTTGTGACAGGCTATGACGTGCTTGCCGAGGTGTACGAATGGCTCATCTCGGATGCAAAGTTGCCTCCAGCCGAGTTCGCTGCGTCGTTCGACGACGTCCTCAATCTCCTGCCGTCGAACGCTCACGTCCTCGACTGTTCGTGCGGAACCGGACAGTTGGCGGTTGGCCTCGCCGGTCGTGGCATGCAGGTTGTCGCAACTGACGCCAGCGAGGCGATGGTTCGTCGGACTGCAGAGTTGTCTGAGGAGTTCGCGGCATCCGTCCGGGCCGTACGGGCGAACTGGGAAGAGTTGCCCGACCATTTCCAGGACAACACGTTCGACATGGTGTTCTGCGTTGGCAACTCGCTTCACCATGCCGCGGGCGCGACAGGCAGGGGTGCTGCTCTGGAGTCGATGTCACGGCTTCTGCGCCCCGGCGGGCACTTGGTACTCACATCCCGCACTTGGGAACTCGTGAGGGCCAGAGGTTCCCGGCTGGAGATCAGTGACCGACTCGTCCGCCGGAACGGTCGCGATGCCGTCGTGGTCTACCGCTGGGAGATTGCGCCGCATTGGGAGGAGGAGCACCACATCGAGATTGCGATCGCGCAAGTTGATGCGACCGGGTTGGTTCTTGTCCGCTCGGAACTGCTGTCCTGCTGGCCCTACCGGTACGAGGAACTCGAAGTCGAGCTGCACCGGGTCGGACTCCAAACGGAACTGAGCACGTTCGATCTTGAGGCCGAGAACTACATGGTGGTCGCGAGTAAGGTATAAACACCGGACTCTCAGTCCCTGGCCGGACCGCGCGGTTGCTCGCAGGACGCTTGCACCCTCTCATCGGTGCGGGTTCAAGTGGTCAACGCAACGCCTCGGGCGAGGAGTGCTCGTCGATCAGACGGTCCGCGACGCGCCCGAACATCATCAGGGACGGCCACCACCAGCGGTCGAGGGCGTCCTGCACCATGGCCCGCTGCTCGTCGGTGCCCCGCGTCATGGTCAGCAGCAGTTCGTAACCCTGCCGCTGGTGGAAGGACTCCTCCTTGCAGATGCGCACCATCGCGCGGCCGTAGGGGCCGTAGGAGGTGCGGCACAGCGGTACCTGATTGCAGATGGCCGCGCCGTCCACGAACCAGCCGATCACTCCGATGTCCGCGAAGGTGCGGGTGGGGTAGTTGAAGATGGAGGAGTACTTGTGACGGCCTTGGACCAGTCGCTCGGTCAGCTCGGTGCCTCGGCGGCCGAGGGTCTCGGCCGCCGAGTAGAGGTACAGCCCGTGCCCGGCCTCGTCCTGCACCTTGGCGAACAGGATCGCCTTGCGGCGCAGCGAGGGGGCCCTGGTGATCCACTCGCCCTCGGGCTGCATGCCGATGATCTCTGAGTGGGCGTGCTGGGCGATCTGCCGGATGAGCGTGGCGCGGTAGCCGTCGGGCATCCAGTCGCGGGGTTCGATGCGTTGATCCCGGCCGATGGTGTCCTCGAAGGCCGATTCGGGGCTTTGGGCCCCGGGAGGCGTGACTGTGGGGTTGTTCATGGTGGGTCTGTCCCGTCGTACTCGGTAGGTGGTGGGTCAGTGGCCGCGGAAGACGGGTCCGCGCCGTTCGAGGAAGGCCGCGACGGCTTCCTGGTGGTCCTCGGTGGCGCCGAGGCGCCGCTGGATCACGGCCTCGCGTTCCAGTGCCGCCGGCAGCGGGGTGGCGGCCGCGCCCCTCAGCAGTGCCTTGATCTCCCGGTGGGCGGCGGTGGGCCCGCCGGCCAGGGAGCGCGCCACGGCCAGCCCCTCGGCCGTGGCCGAGCCGTCCGGCACGACGCGCTGGACCAGACCCCAGCGTTGGGCGTCCCAGGCGGAGAAGGGCTCGCCCAGGAGCATGAGCGCGGCGGTGCGTGACGGGCCGAGCTGGCGGGCGAGGGCGCGGGCGACCCCGGAGTCGGAGGCGAGTGCGAGGCCGGTGAAAGCGGTGGCGAAGCGTGCGCTCTCGGCGGCGACACGCAGGTCGGCGCAGAGCGCGATGCCGAGTCCGGCCCCGACACAGTTGCCCTCGACGGCCGCGACGAGCGGGATCGGCAGCGCGTTCAGCTCCTTCACCAGCGGGTTGTAGTCGTTGGGAAGGTTCGCGAACGCCCGGGTGGGCGAGGTCTTCAGCAGCCGGGCGTGTTCCGTGAGGTCCTGTCCGACGCTGAAGCTCTTGCCGCGCGCGGTGATGAGCGCCGCCCTCACTCCGCGGGCGGCGTCACCGCTTCCCGCAGCGACGCGAAGCCGCCCGCCAGCGCGTCAGCGACGCCGACCGACACACCCGCGTCGCCCGGAACGCCGGGTCGGCAGCCGGAAGGGAACGAACCCAGTGACGTACGACACCGACTTCCGACCTCTGCCGCCCTCGGACAGAAGCCCGGCAGAACACCTGAGGCGTCGCACACCCGCGGTCTTCCGCGGGATGGCCGCGCACTGGCCGGCCGTCAGCACCTGGACCCTTCCCTATATCGCTTCCCTCGACCCGTCGCTGCCGGTGCGGCTGGTACGGGGCAACCGGGAGAACACCCCGACCGCGTTCACCTGGTCAGAACTGGGAACGTACCTGCAACGCCTGTCCGAACCGACCCCGGCGGACGGCGATCTGCTCTACCTGAAGGAGTTCGACCTGCTCAGACAGTTCCCGGCGCTGCGGGACGACCTGAAGGACATCCCGTTCCTCCCGCGCGGCACCGTCACCTCCAGCAGCGTCTGGATCGGTCCGGTACGGGCCCGGACCGGCCTCCACCAGGACCTGCTGGACAACTGCGCCGTCCAGATCGCCGGGACGAAACGCTTCCTCCTCGCACGCCCCGGCGCCGTCGAACGCGCCGGTGCGCTCTCCACCAAGTACGACGCCTGGGCGCGGCTGGCCCGAGTGGGTATCGAGGAACTCGCCGCCGACAGGGAATCCGGGACGCTCGACGAGGACTTCTTCTTCGTCGAACTGGAACCGGGTGATGTGCTCTACGTGCCGGCCCGCTGGTGGCACGAAGTCGTCAACCTCGAGGCGAGCATCCTCCTCAGCGGATTCTTCGGCTCCAGGAGGCACGTCGCGCGGTTGTGGACACAGGTCCGCCTGCGCGACAGCCTGCACCGCTCCCGGCTGCTCAACCGGGGGGGGACTGCACGTGTCATCCGGCCCGCCGGTGAAGAAGCGCCGCCCGGTCCCGGTATGACCATGTTCATCCGCCCAGCGCCACGGTTGGCCACCGGGGCTCGCTCACACCCCGATCGCCGCCTCGTCCACGGGGATGCCCAGCCTGTCGGCCACCGCGGTGAGCGCTGGTCCCAGTTCGGGCTCGATCTGAGCGACGGCGCGTCAATCACCCCGGGGCGCGGCCCGGTTGATGATCAGCACGGGCTTTGCGGCCTCCGACTTCCGGGAGACCCCCATCCCGCAAAGGCACCGGAAGCAGCCCACGGCGCAACGCCCGCCACATAGATGGCCCGCGCCCGGCGCAACTGCCGCGCCCATCCCTCAGTCCAACTGCCCATCCGACAGATGAGGTTGGGGAGGGCTCACAGTGGCCGGTCGCGGCTTTGCCCCGTTCCGGCCGGTGAAGCTACGTATGCGATTACGTAGTTCTACTGGCCCCTCTGGAAAGCAGCGTTGGGAGACTCGCCCCATGAGCTTTCTGACGGAGCCGTGGTGTCACGCCAGGGAGCTTGCTGCCTCCCTGCTGGGCAACCGTCGCCGGCGGTCCAACGGGGAGCGAACGCTGTCCAGTCGGTAGAGCCCAGTTGAACGTTGGAGAGTCCTCCTTGGTTTCCAAGATTCGTGTCCTTGTGGGCATGCTCGTGCTCCTGGCGCTGGCCATCGGCGCCATCGCCCTGCTCGCGGCCATGAAAGCCGGTGCCATCTGGTTCACGATCGTTCCTCTCGGCATCCTCACTACCGGCTCAACCGTCGCCCGGTCGTCCGGATGGTTCGACAAGAAGGCCGGTGACTGACCTGGCGGCTCGCAGGTCGGGGTGGATGGTCTCCGGGTGGATGAGCCACGCGGGCGAGGTCGGCGGGGCGTAGGGCACACGGTTCTGCTGCAGCCGGTCAAGGGGAGAACCGGTGAGCACCGCCAACAGCGGCCCTGAGCAGTGGTATTGCCCGACCGATGCCCAGTGGTTCGACGAGACCGCGTGGGAGACGGAGGTCGAGGACGAGCCCGGCTTCAAGCAGACCTGGCACACCTGTCCGAACGGGCACGGCTTTCCCGGCCGCACCCCGTACGCCTTCCGCGACTCCGAGACCAAGGCCCGGACCGCCGACGGCACACCGATCGAGCACCAGCGGTGACCCAACGACCACCGGCCTCGATGACCTGGTCCCCAAGGCCTGCGCATGGGCCGCCGTGCTGGTCTCGCCCGCGTGGTGGCGCCTGCCGGCAGAGGACCGGTACGCGCCGGGCGGGCCTGGATCCGGACGAGGTCCGTTTGAACGATCCGATGATCGAGTGGCGGCGAGCCTTGAGAAGGCCCAGTCCCCGCTACCGTGTCGCCCGAGCCAGGACATCTGCTGCGCCACGCAGTACCGCCGGCAGGATTAGACGGGTTTCGTATCCGGCCCTGTAGTCGCGGTCGGCTCGAAAACCGCACCGAAGGAGAGCGTAAATGTCTGTCAGGCGACCAGAGGCTACAGAGGAACAGCATTTCTGGCCAGGGTTCACGACATTACAGCGGCAGCCTAAATGGTTGGGCGAGCGGGAACCAGCACCTACGGCCGGCGTTAGCACCTGGCTTGAGGAAGAGGTGAGCCGGTGGCGCCCCACATCGCAGATCGGTGCAAATGCAGTCGCACGGATGGGCGGGACGGGTGGAGCAGTAGCGCTGGATCGACTGCTGAAAGCAATTAACGAGCCACAATACCGGCGTGAGTTGCTCGCCAACATCGACTTCGATCTGAGGAAACCGCGTTTCACATCGCGCACAACCGCTGCGCCTCAATGCGAAGAAGGGCAATGCGATTGGGGGCCGGGCAGCGTAACGGTTTTCCATGCCGACTGTCACAGGGTCCTAACGATGATGCAGCGAGGCCAGGAGGAGGACACGGCGCCTGAAGCGGCGCCGAAAACATTCGAAGGCGACACGCCTCTCAGAAATGTGAGCGTGGCGGACGAGTGCGGTGATCTGCTGTCGCGTATAGGAAGAGATGCGAGTACGCTGGGCCGGAGTACCCGAAACTACTCCCGCGACCAGTCTCGACGTCATAATTCGGCCAAGCCGCACAGCGTTACAGCTCGCTCGGAATGGAGTTCACTGTGCGAGAAGTATGGCCTAGAGGCATGGGACAGCGATCCGAGGGTGGCCTGCGCCTATCTGGTGATGAGACCCGCTCTCGAATTCGACACATGCAATAACTGCGGAATATGGCTGGAGCGTGTGGCGATGGTTCCGTATTTTGTGGACGTAGGTTGTGGCAGGAAGCCGGGAATGGGTGGCCGCCGAGCACGTCAAGTGTTGAGTTCGACGGTTCACGGGGCGAGGGAGGAAAGCTTCGCGCGCGAGTGGGTCACAGGAGAGCTGTGGTGGATTAATTACAGCGACACAACCATGCCGGTGTCCCCTTCGCGAATCGGTGACGACAGTGCAGGTCTCGGATGACTGCTGAACTTGGAGGCAGAGATGCCGTTCACTTACCTGGCGGGTGCGACGGCCGAGACCTCTGAGGCAGTAGCGATCCAGCAGGCGATTGGCGCGATGGGGGATGTAGAACACGATTTGTCCACCGGCACTTGGTCGAACGGGTTCGGCCTGCTCTACGAGTGCAGCGGTGGTCGCCTCGCCACACTGCTGGAAACGATGGATGCTCTGATCGCCAACCTGTTCACGACGAAGCACGGTGATCGTGCAGTGTTGACGATGGTCGGGTCGATGACATGGGGATGCCTGAACGGACGGCACTACGTGGTCGAGGACGCACGCGAGGGCCAACTCACGAGGGAACTGCAGCCTGACGCGAAAGCCACTGTGCTGTCCTGGCTCGCGCACGGATTCGGTGTAGCAGAGTGCGATGAGGCGGTGAAAGAGGCGGCAATCAGGTACAGCCGTTCGCCCAGCAAACTCTCCCGTCTGGTGAAATACCTCGAAGGGGAGACTAATTCCTTCGCAGGAACACACGCAGACATGGTGGAATCCTACGACGCCGCCATGGCCGGACGTATAGAGACAGAAAAAGACATCCTCACGCGATATTGGCTTGGATACAAAATTTGGTTCGTTGAGAGGCTTCACCTACGCGCAATGCTGGCCAACGTGGTGCCCCATAGCAACCCTTGATCAAATGGCTCGCAGCCCCAGCACGTCCTCTGCAGTTCGAGGGCGGGGCGTCGCGTGCCGCTGCGGCCTGCGCCGGGTCCCACGGGACTGGGGTGGTGCGGTCCTGGCCTTTCTGGGTGCCCTCGAGGCGGGGAGCCGGCTGTCAGGTGAGGGCTGGAAGCTCGGTGATCCGTCGCTAGCCTCGAACTTTCGTGATGGTCCGCCGACGAAGTCGGCGGACCATCAGGCGTTCTGCGGCTGAGCGTGGGCAGACCAGCGGCCCGAGTGTCGTCTCGGGTGGGCGCCGGGTTCCACTGCTCCGGGCCGGTCGTGCTGCCGTCGGGACGGGGCATCTACTGGTCAGCCGGGATCGGGTAGTTGGGCGATCCGGTGGAAGGCGTCGGTGATGTGGTGGGTCCAGGGCCAGTGCCGGGTCAGGCGGAGGATCCGCCGGCGGCCGGTGGTGACGATCTGTCCCGCCGTGGTGAACAGGCGAAGCCGCAGACGTCGGGGCTCCCAGAGCCTGGCCTTGCCGGTCAGCGCGAGCATCGGCATCCAGGCCAGCAGGTCCAGCGCGATCTGCACGATCTCCAGCCAGATGCGGTTCTGGGCGGTGTGCTTCAGGGGCAGATTCCGCAGGCCGGTGGACCGGGCGGCCCGGATCCGGTCCTCCGCGCGGGCCCGCAGCCGGTGACGGAGCTCGAGTTCGGCGATCGGCTGACCGGTGGTGTTGGTGGCGAAGCAGGTGAGCCGCAGGCCGTCCGCGTCGGTCAGCCTCAACTGAGCTCCCGGATGCGGCCGTTCCTTCCGGACGATCAGCCGCATCCCCTTCGGCCAGCCTCGGCGAGCTGCTCACCTACGCGCGGCCGGGCGACACCGTGCACATCTCCGAGATGTTCCGCCTCGTACGCGGCACCGGGCACATCCTCGACGTGCTCGACGTCCTGCACCGCGACCGCCTCGCCCTGCGCATCCACGACAACGCGTTCTCCGCGATGGACCTCACCGCCCGCCACCCGCGCACCGGAGAGCTGCTGTCCACCGTGAAGTTCATGGTGCAGACCCTCGCCGCCGCCGGCGAACTCCAGCGCGACCTCCAGCGCGAGCTGACGTACGACGGACTGCGGGCCGCCGAGGCGAAGGGCCACAAGGGCGGGCGCCGCCCCGTCGTCACGGCGGCGAAGGCCGCCGCCGTACGCGCCGCGTACCTGGGCGGCCAGTCCATCGCCGGCCTGGCCCGCGATCACCACGTCAGCCGCGGCGCCATCCGTACGGCCGTCGCCGATCTCCTGCCCGAGCACGTCGCCGACCAGGACGTCCCAGCTCCGGAGCTGCCGGTCGTCCTCGACATGCCGGGCAAGGTCGCGGACTTCCTCCACGCGGCCGACTTGGAGCCCGCCGAGCGCGCCGTGCTCGACCAGGGCGTGAGCGTACGGCGCGGACAGGGCTACACCCTGCGCGTCAGCGCCGTACCGGAGGTCCACCGCCAACTCCTCGACCGCTGCCAGCCGCTCGATAACGCCGCAGCGATCCCGGCCCAGCGCAAGGCACGCCGCGAGTACGCGAACCGCGTCAGCAACCTCGGTCAGTAACCAAGATCATCCCGTGGCCCCTTTTGGGCTTACCTCGGCGATCCCCCTCGTACTCGCGGCGTAGTCTTTGCTGTGCGCTGACGCCGTCCCAGGTGAGCCGTCGTGGGCACGTGCTTCCTTGATGAAGACAGTGCGTCCGGTGCGGTTGTCCACCGCCTGATATGCCCCTCCGGCGTTGCTGGGCTGCAGCACTTTGGCGACTCGTGGTGCCGGATGACGACCGGCCCGGCGTGCGGTGCGGGCTCCTCGGCGACGAAGGGGTCGGTGACGCCGTCGGGAAGGTCGAAGGCGGGCCGGCGCAGGTCCGGCACGTCACGTCCGAAGCCGTCCCGGAGGACCGGTTCTCTGGTGCCGTCGGGGAGGAGCCGACTCCGGTGGCTGAACGCGCCGTAGCGGTAGTGGACGGTCCGTGAGCCCCGGTAGCGGCGGTCGGACAGGATGTAGGGGCCTCCCTCGCCGGCCGGTGTGGTGGACAGAGCATCGAGGAGTCGGCGTGCCCCCTCGGTGCCGTGTGGATAGACGGCGCAGAATCGCCTGCTTGTGCCCGATCGGCGTGTGTGTGATGCAGAGCCAGGAAGAACTTCCGGTCAGCGACGTGCTTGAACGGCACCCGTTCAGCGAAGTACGTGTCCGCCACCGCATCGAGGATCTCCTGAGCGCGGTCGAGGCGCGCGGACACGTGGATCTTCCAGTCCTGCTGAATGGCCCGTCGCACGTCCGGGGGCTCCAGACCGTCCAGATGTCCCAGTCGGTGCACAGCCGGCCATCCGCCGCACGTGAACCGCTGCCCGGTGTCGCTGGTGGTTGCCCGCGGGGCGTAGAACTCCCGGTCCGCGAGCGCCATGGGCCGGGCTGGTCCGTCGCGACGCCAGCCCGGCATAGCGAGAAGCCCCCTCATTCATGAGGGGGAGGAGTCACACCGAGGGCTTCGAGCGCCGGTCGTCGTTGCATGGCCGGGCGGGCGGGCGGCGCACGGTGTGCGGCCGGCCCCTATCGGGAGCCTCCCGCGTGCGCCGCCGACCAGGTCGTGGCGTCGAGATCGGCGGCGGGCAGGCCGTACGGCCCTCCCCCGGCCCGGGCCATCCCGGCACCGGAGCCCTCGACGGTGGTCCGCTCCCGGGCGTAGGTCCGGGCGAGCCGGTCCATGAGATAGCACCCGTGGTCGCGTTCGCGCAGCAGGTTGGCGTCCACCAGCGCGTCCAGGACGTCCTCGGCTCCGTCCGTCGAGCAGCCGAGCAGGGCGGCCGCCGTCTCCCGCCCGAAGGAGGCGGAGGCTTCGGTGGCCAGTATCCGGAAGGCCGTTCCGAGACCGACCCAGGCCACGGTGTGGGCCAGTGCGCGCACCGATACGCGCCTGACGATCGCACTCGCCGGCCGCGATCCCGATGGCCCCGACGAAGCGGGCCGGACCGTGCGCGCCGACTTCCTGCGGCTCCTGGCCCTCGGTGTCTCGCCCAGCCGGGCGAGCCAACGCCAAGCTCGGCACGAACCCCGTCGGCGAGATGAGCCGGGATCGTACGTGTGCGGCGTACCGTCCTACGCCTGCCCGGCAATCGGTTAACCTATTTGGCTGCAAAACAGGCATATGCGACATGCTCCCCGTAGCGTCCAGGACTGGGCAATCAACCACCTACCGCCCGAACGTTCGATGGACGCTGGTTACCCCCTAGCCCACCCCTAGCCCAACTGGAGTCGCCATGCCCATGCTGCTCATCCAGGGCAAGTTCCGTCTGAAGGACACCGAGCCGGACGGAGACACCGTCCACTTCGTCGCCGACAACCCGGACGACTGGAAGCTTGTCCGGGGCAAGAATCCGGTGCATGCCACCGCCGGTGAGGCCCCCCTCCGCCTGGAGGCCATCGACGCGCTGGAGACCCACTACGCGGGAGAACACCAACCGCTTCAGTTCGGCCACGCCGCCGCGGAGGAACTCCTCACCTGGCTCGGCTTCAACACCGTGCAGCGCAAGGGGGAGAAGGTCGCCGCCTCGACACCCGAGACCACACCCGGCTACATCCTCACCGGGGGCGCCGACATGTACAGCCGCGTCGTGTCCCTCGTCGGCCGGGGTGCTCCTCCCGCGGCCAGCGGTACGGCCGTGAACGTCGACGTGCCGCTACTGCGGCAGACCGCCAACCACCACCTGACCTCGCTGGGCCTGGTCTACCCGACCTTCTACACCAGTCTGTTCCGCGATCTGCGGGCGGAACTCACCTCCGTCGCGCAAGGCGTCCGGACAGCCGGCCAGGGTCTGTGGCCGCATGACGTGACCAACTCCGGCTTCAAGGTCACCGGACTGTCCTCCATCACCGACGACGTCGTCATCCTGCCCAAGCTGTTCCGGCGGCTGATGGACCACCTCCACCTCGGCATGTCGGTCTCCTGCTTCCCCGCGTACCTCGCCGGCAAGGAAGACAAGCTGACCGTCCTGTCCACCGGTGAGCGGCTCGTGGGCCTGCACCACGTCGTCAACGTCACCAACGGCCACACCATCCGTATGACGCACCCGGTCGAAGACCTGCTCTTCGACGAGGGCTGAGAGGCGCGGCTCCCCCATGACCGATGCCGCAGACTTCCCTCACCTCTCATCAAGGAGCACTACGACAGGCAACGAGCAGCTGGCGACCGGCACACCGCGGCCATACGGAACCTGTCCAACCGCCTTCTGGGCTGCCTGTACCACCGCCTGCAGACCGGTCAGTCATTAGATCCGAGCAGGGCGTTCGCCGCTGCGGCCTGACGACTTACCCAGCTCAGATGTCTGTGGATCGGTGAAGGTGTCGATCGATGCTTCGGTGCCATCGGATCTCGGCCTTGAGGCCGGTTCCCTGATCGACGAGATCGTCCGCGAGGGTGCTCGGCGGATGCCGGCCGCCGCTCTGGAGGCGGAGGTGGACCAGTACATAGCCGAGCTCGCCGGGCAGCGTGACGAGGCCGGTCGCCGGCTGGTGGTCCGCAACGGCCGGCACGGGCAGCGTGAGCTCGCTCCACACCTGGTCGGTGGCGAGCAGGACGAGGTTGCCCTTGTTCTTGACGTGCCAGTACATGGCCGTGGCGGCGGAGTTGAGCCGGTTGCCCGAGGCGCGCATGTTGAGCCCCTCGAGGCCCTCGGCGTCCAGGAGCTCGACGGCGGTGCGGACGATCTGGTCCGGGGTGAGGGTGTCGCGTGCCATGGCCTCACCGTACGCAGCACTTGCACAAGCTCCGTTTCGACGTCGGCGGACACGGGACCGAGGCCCCGGTGGCCGTGGCCGCCGTGATGACCGCCACCGCCGCCGTGAACTTCGCGGGCGCCGACCTGGCCCAGCTGCTGACCTGGATGTTCTCCTCGCTGGTGCTGCTGATGAACGCGGTGATCGTCTACAGCAACCTCACCGCGGTGAAGTCCGTGGAGGCCGCCTTCCGCCGCACGGACGGCCCGGAGCTGGCCCGCGTCGAAGTCGAGCCATTCCTCCACGCCGCCGAGGACGCACGTCGCCGCCTATGCGGCCGGGGTGAGTTCGGCACGGCCGAACAGCAGGGCGTAGCCGGTTGGGAGTTGGTGGAGGACGCGGGTGATCAGGGCCGGGCCGGCGTGGGCGGCGACGGCGGAGAAGACGGAGCCGGTGTCCCAGCGGACGGTGGCCGGGGAGGCGCCGGTGCGGGCGGCGAGGTCCTTGACGAAGGCCCAGCCGGTCAGCGGCTGGGTGTCCGGGATCTGCGCGGTCAGCATTCGTGCGGCTTCCAGTGGCAGGCAGGCGGCCAGATCGACGCGTTCGTCGCCGGTCAGCTGGCGCCCCAGTCCGGCAAGAACCAGGCGGACGGCTTCGTCGGCCTTCTCGCGGGTGGGGTAGGCGCCCTCGTAGCGGACCTTCTCCAGCATCTGCTCGTATGCCGTCCCGTACGGCTGCTGGGACGGTGCGTGCCGGTCGGAGATCACGGGGGTGGTTGCCTTTCTTGCTGTGGCCGGTGTCCGGGCACCGGCGTGCGGGATGTCAGGTGGGCCGGGGGCGGCCGAAGAGCAGGTCGTAGCCGACGGGGAGCTGGAGCAGGATCTGGCCCATCAGGTCCTCACCGGCGGCGTCGGCGACGGTGGACAGCACGGCGCTGACGTCCCAGGCCGCGGTCTGCTCGGTGGCGCCCTCGATCCACGCGGCGGTTGCGCGGACGAACCGCTCGGGAGAGAGCGGCTCGGCGCTCGTCAGAGGGTTGAGCAGGATCAGGGCGAAGCCCTCGGGAAGGCGTGCCGCCAGATGGGCGCGGACGTCGCCGACCAGGTGCGCGCCGAGGAGGGCGAGTACCACACGGGCGGCGCGCTCGGCTTCATCCGCCGTGCCGTACTCGCCGCGTTCCTTCACGTGGCCGAGGAACGCTTCGCGTCGCAGAGTCATTTCGGCAGCCACCCCTTTTCTTCTTCGGACTGCCCCAGGGGGGTGCGGAGAGCGGGACGAGGGGGAGATCAGGTGCCCGCCCTCCGCACCCGTCCGGCAGGTGTCAGCCGGAGATCTCCTTGTGGCCGGATCCGACGCCGATGGAGATCTTGCGGGGCTTGGCGCGCTCGGCGATCGGGATGCGCAGGGTGAGCACGCCGGCGTCGTAGTCGGCCTGGATGCGCTCGGTGTCGAGGGTGTCGGCGAGCACGATCTGGCGGGAGAAGACGCCCAGCGGCCGCTCGGACAGTTCCATCTGAACGTCGTCGGTCTTCGCCACCGGCCGCCGCTCGGCCTTGACGGTGAGCATGTTCCGCTCGACGTCGATGTCGATCGCGTCCGCTGCGACGCCCGGCAGGTCGAAGGCCACCACGTACTCATCGCCCTCGCGGTAGGCGTCCATCGGCATCGCCGACGGGCGGGACCAGGTGCCCGGGCCCATCAGCTGCTGTGTCAGCCGGTCCAGCTCACGGAAGGGGTCAGTGCGCATCAACATCGTGAATACACCTCCAGCAGGTTCAGGCAGTTGCTGCCAATGCGCTTCACTGACACCGTTGTAACATGTCATCCAATGGATGACAAACGCTATGTCGTCCATGTGATGACAGCAGGAGGAGGTGCCCGTGACCGCAGCCGACCAGCCGCCCACGACCAGCACGAATGCGCACAGCCCGGCATCGTTCCTGGCCGCCGCGGCGGCCCTGAACGCCATAGACGACGCCCTGCACGACGCCAGGCGAGAGTCCCCGGACACCCCGGATGCGCCCGGCCCCGGCGCGGAGCAGGCGCTGGCCTCGTTGCTGCTGCTGCGACAGGTGCGCGAGCAGCTCGCCGGATGGGAGACCGGCCTGATCGAGACCGCCCGCGACGCGGGAGCCAGCTGGGCCGACCTCGCCCACCCCCTCGGCGTCGCCAGCCGCCAGGCCGCCGAACGCCGCTACCTGCGCGGCCGCCCCGGCGCCGCCGGAACCACCGGCGAACAACGCGTCCAGGCCACCCGCGAACGCCGCGCCGCCGACCGCACCACCGCCACCTGGGCCCGCCACCACGCAGCCGACCTGCGCCGCATCGCCGGCCAGATCATCGCCCTCACCGACCTGCCCCCCACGGCCCGCCTCCCGCTCAGCCGGCTCCACGCGGCCCTCGCCCACGACGACCCCGCCGAACTCATCCGCCCCCTCAACGCCACCCGCCTCCACCTGACCGCCACCCACCCCGACCTCGCCGCACAACTCGACGCACTCACACCGTCCTGAACCCATCCGCTGCCCCAAGGCGCGCGCGAGATCCTCCTGCCGTCACGTGACACAGCTCTGCGAGCGCAGCAAGGACGTAGCGCGTGCGGGCGCACGAACCGGTGGCACCCGCACTCGCATGGGGTCCGGGACAGGGACCTCGCCATCCAGGCGGCCAAGGCGGCGCTGCGCGCTCGACGTGCTGCGTGACCGGCCGGCCCACTCGCGGCCGGACGATCCCACGAAGTCGCCACCTACGGCGTGCTGTTGATCCAAGCGCACCGCCTGGCCAACCAGCTCGTCACCCTGCACCCGCGCCCTCCACGTCCGCCAGGTGCCGGTGCCGCAGCAGGGACGAGGCGCATCTGCCGACGGCGGCTTCGCTCATCGATCGGCCGAGCGGGGGAAGGCCGGGGCGCGGTAGCCGCCCGCCGGCGATACGGCGCGATGTACTGCCGACGGAGGTGGGCGGATGGTGAGGCGTGCGTGCGGTGTGACCGCTCTCGTTCTGCTGGCCGTCGGCGGGTGCGGCACGGTGGCGGAACGACGGGACGAGGTACGCGGCACGACCGCCCTGTTCGAGCAGGATCTCGGTGACGGCGCGTACGAGCGGGTGTGCGCCCTTCTCGCGCCCGCGACCGTGCAGGAGCTGGAGCAGTCGGCCGGCCGTCCGTGTGCCGAGGCGCTGGGCGGGGAGTCGCTGCCGGCAGGAGGGGCTGTGGAACGGACAGACGTCTACGGGAGCCAGGCCCGGACGGTGCTCTCCTCCGACACCCTGTTCCTCTCCCACGTCACCTCCGGCTGGAAGGTCGTGGCCGCCGGCTGCGAGCCGCAGCCGCGGGAGCCGTATCAGTGCCGGATCAAGGGCGGGTGAGGCGTGAAGGTCATGTTCACCGTCGTCGTCGGCATCATCGCGGTCGGTCTCGTCTACCTGGCGGCCCGGGGATGATGCACCGATGAGCGGGCGCGGAGGCGTGCGGGGCTTTGTGCGGGACAACGGGCTCGGGCTGGCCTTCACCGTCGCGTTCCTGCTCGCCCTGGTCGGGCAGGCGATCGCAGGCCACGCCGATTTCAACAACCAGCTGGCCGTGGATCAGCTCCCGCAGGTCTCGTTCGCCGAGTACATCACCACGTCCGACTTCGCGGTCGATGTCTCGGAGAACTGGCAGTCGGAGTACCTGCAGTTCTTCCTGTACATCGGCGTGACCGTCTGGCTGCTGCAGCGCGGCTCCCCCGAGTCCAAGCAACTGCACAAGGCCGGCACCGAGTCCGACGAGGACCAGCTGGTCGGTGAGCATGCCAGGGATAACTCGCCGAAGTGGGCCAAGGCCGGCGGATGGCGGCGCGCGCTCTACTCTCACTCGCTGCTGCTGGTCATGGGCACGATCTTCCTGCTGTCCTGGCTCGTCCAGTCGATCACCGGCACGGCCGCCTACAACGAACAACGGCTCCGACAGCTGCAGGCGCCGCTGAGTTGGGCCGACTACCTCGGCGCGGCGGACTTCTGGAGCCGCACCCTGCAGAACTGGCAGTCCGAACTGCTCGCCGTCGCCTCAATGGCCGTGCTCTCGGTCTACCTGCGGCAGCGTGGCTCCCCGGAGTCGAAGCCGGTGGGAGCGGCCCACGACGCCACCGGAGTGGAAGGCTGAGAACACGAAGAGAGTCCGATATGTGATGAATGTGCGCATAGGTGGCGGAGGCCCGGATACCCGTGCGGAATGGTACGGACACTGGGACGGCATGGAAGGCACGGCAGGCCCCCCGAGGCCGACCGGCACGACGAGGACGTGCGGGCGGCTGATGACGGGCCGGACGAGCAGGTGGCGGAGCGGGCTCCGGACAAGTTGACGGACCTGCCCAAACGCTCTTGGACTGCGGTGCTGAAAGGCACCCTCAAGGAGTTCAAGAAGGACGAACTCGCAGACCGGGGCGCGGCGCTGACGTACTACAGCATCCTGGCGTTGTTCCCCGCGCTTCTGGCGCTGGTGTCGCTGCTGGGCATCGTCGGGCAGTCGGCCACCCAGGCCGTGCTGGACAACGTCCAGAAGCTCGCTCCTGGTCCCGCGCAGGACATCCTGCGCAGTGCGGTGAGCCAGATGCAGGGCCACGGCGGGCTCGGTTCGCTCATGGCGATCGTCGGCCTGATGCTGGCTGTGTGGTCGGCGTCCGGTTACGTGGCCGCGTTCATCCGCAGCGCCAACGCGGTCTACGACGTTCCCGAGGGCCGTCCGGTGTGGAAAGTACTCCCAGTGCGGGTCGGCGTGACCCTGGCGCTGATGATCATGGCCGTGATCAGCGCGGTGATCGTCGTGTTCACCGGCGGCCTCGCCCGCCAGCTCGGCGCCACGCTCGGTGTGGGCGACACGGCGCTCACGGTGTGGTCGATCGCAAAGTGGCCGGTGCTGGTGGTCCTGGTCACGATCATGATCGCGATCCTGTACTGGGCGACGCCCAACGCGAGGGTCCGCGGCTTCCGCTGGATCACGCCGGGCAGCTTCCTGGCGCTGGTGATCTGGATGATCGCCTCCGCCGGGTTCGCGCTGTACGTGGCCAACTTCGCCTCGTACAACAAGACCTACGGCACCTTCGCCGGCGTGATCATTTTTCTGGTGTGGCTGTGGATCACGAATCTCGCGATCCTGCTGGGCCTGGAGTTCGACGCGGAGCTGGCCCGCCAGCGCGCCGTGGCGGGCGGCCACCCGGCCGAGGAGGAGCCGTACGTCGAGCCGCGCGACACCCGCGCTTGGGACGAGGAGGACCGCCGCCGCCTCGGGTCGTGAAACGGCGGCCGCCAGAGCGACAAGCGCCTGGCATGACGGGCGCGTCGGCCGGCCAGGCGCGCTGGGCGGCATCACGTCCGATGACCGGGTCGCGTTGCGTGAGGTGTCGATGAACACGAACGCGAAACCGCGGACCGTGGTCGCCACCCCCATGGGCCGGCCGGATCCGCCGGGCCGACTGTGGCGTAGACGGCTTGTCACAGGCTTGTCAGGACCTGGGGGGCGAGATTCTTGATCATGGTGTTGGTCCAGCGCATCTGGCGCAGGGTCTGCGGGTGGCACTCGGCCACCACGGCGAGCAACGCTTCGTCCTTGGTGGCCTGTGCGATCTGCGCGATCATCTCCCCGTTCAAGGAATTCTCCGCGGCGCTCACGTGCAGTGCGCCCAGGTCACGCAGAAGCAGCAGGCCTGGTTCACAACCGTGCGTCACCGTCGCGGGCGCGCCGCGCGTACATACCAGTGCCGCATCCGCCGGCTGTCAGTTCTACGCGCAGAACTTCACAGGGAACACGCACGTCAGCTGCCCGCGACTCTTCTCGGGGGCAGCTGTCGGCAGACGGTGCGGGAGCTTCAGGCCCCGGCGGCGGTGACGATGGCGTCGGTGGCGAAGCCGAGGACGAGGCCGAGCAGGACGCACCAGGTGGTCAGGGTCTTCAGCGCGGCCTTGCGGGCAACGGCCAGCAGCTCGATGACCACGTAGAGGATCGACCCCGCGGCCAGACCCAGGAAGGCGATCGACACGGTGTCGTTGACGACGTGCTGGCCGACCACGGTGCCGAGGAAGGTCGGGCCGCCGCCGATCAAACCGAGCAGCAGCAGCGTGGCCCATGAGGGGCGTTCGCCCTCGGCGGCCAGCGGGGCGACGATGCCGAACCCTTCGGTGGCGTTGTGCAGACCGAAGCCGATGATGAGGAGTACGGCGAGGGAGAGTTCGCCCTGGGCGGCGGAGTTGCCGATGGCCAGGCCCTCGGCGAAGTTGTGCAGTCCGATGCCGGTCGCGATCATCAGCGCGAGCGAGCCGGCCTGGCTGCGGACCCTGGGGGCCAGCTCGGCGGATGCGGCTGCACCGGGGCCCGCGGGCCGCGCAGCCGAGGCCGCACGGCGGGCGATCCAGCCGTCGTAGTAGACCAGGCTCATCAGCCCGACTCCGAGGCCCACGGCCAGGGTGAGACCCCCAGAGGCCACGGTTCCCCAGTCGTGCTTGCCCAACGCGCCATCGACCGGCTCCCAGGCGTGTGTCAGGACGTCCCAGACCAGGAAGATCAGGATGCCGATGGCCACGGCGTTCAGACCTGCGCGCAGCCGGGGACTCGGGTTGCGCAGACGGCCTAGGGGCAGGCCGAGGTAGATGGTGAACCCTGCGATGGCGCCGAGCAGGACTACCTGGGAACCGGACATGAGGGGGACTCCAGTTGGAAGAGCGGAGAAGTACCCCCGAACCTAGATGAGGCAAGCCTTACCTAATAGATATCTGTGGGTCGATTTTGAGAAAGCTTGGCGAATTCCATACTCTCCGGCACCGCCCCGGAGACCGCCCACGTCGGCTACCTGCCCGGTGGCCGGATCCTGGGCTGTCGAAACCGGCCCGCGCCCTCGAGCACTTCTCCTACCGCCCGCAGGTGCAGGAGCGGCTGACCAAACAGGTCACCGACCGGGATCCTTGAGGACACCTCCCCGGAGGTCATCTCCGATGCTCACGCCCGCGCGGCACGACTCCTGCACCAGGAGGGGGCTTCATCTCTCCTGGTGGCCCGGCATCTGGCGGCCGCGGGACCCGTCCACGACGGCTGGGTCCGCTCGACGTTGTCCGACGCGGCCGAGGCGGCGTGTCTTCGCGAAGACCTGCCGTTCGCCGTCACCTGTCTGCAGCTCGCCCTCGACAGCACGGACGATCCCGCCGCCCGAGCCGTCACCGCGGCGCAGCTGATCCAGCTGGAGTGGCGGATCAACCCCGCGGCCGTCGAACGGCGTCTCGACTCGCTGGTCGAGGCGGCCCTCGACGGCCGGGTGCCGCAGGGTTCCGCTGTGGCGCTCGTCAAGTCGCTGCTCTGGTTCGGCCGTCGCGGGGAGGCCCTTTCCCTGCTCGGCCTGCTCAGGGCCCCCGACGCGACGTGCCCGATCCTTCTCGGGCAACTGCGTGCCTGGCTGCGCATAGGGTATCCGTCCGCACTTCTGCGCCCGTCCCCCGATCCCGGCCCCGAGCCCGTCTCTGCGGTCCAGGAGGCAGCGCCGGACGCGGCCGCCGTTTCGGCCGACGGCCTGCTGTCCCGCACGCTGCGGGGCGGAGGCGGGGAATCCGTCGCCCGCCGCGCGGAGCAGATGCTGGGCACGTGCCGCCTGGAGACCACGGACAACGTCGACAGCGTGGAGTCGGCGCTCCTCACTCTGCTCTACACCGGCCGGCAGGACCGCGCCGCCCACTGGTCCGCCAGGTGTGCGGCAGCCGTGGCCGCCCGACCCGCACCGGCGTGGCAGGCCAGACTCGCCGCCGTACAGGCGGAGGTCGCCCTGCGCCAGGGCGACCTGACGACGGCGCTGCGTCACGCGCGCTCCGCCGTGACCCTTGTCCCGCCGCGCAGTTGGGGACTCCCGGTGGGCCTGCCGGTGAGCATGCTCGTTCTGGCCGCGACCGCGATGGGTGCGTACGACGTCGCCGAGGAGCATCTGCAGTTCCCCGTGCCGGAGGAGATGTTCGGATCCTGGTACGGGATCCACTACCTGTACGCCCGCGGCCATCATCATCATGCCGCGGAACGGCTGGACGCCGCCCTGGGGGACTTCGTGGCCTGCGGGGAAAAGGCAAGCGCCTGGAACATGGACCTGCCCATGTTCGTGGCGTGGCGCAGCGCCGCCGCCACCGTCCATCTGAGCCTGGGGCGAGGGGAGGAGGCACGCAGACTCCTCGAGGAGGAACTGGCCCGGCCGGGTCCGGCGAAGTCCAGCCCTCGGGGCGTAGCGCTGCGCCTGCTCGCCGACCTCGCCGAGCCGCGGCGCAGGGTGGCGATCCTCAACAACGCCGTGACGCTTCAGCGACTGACCGGAGACCGGTTCGAACTGGCCCGGTCGCTCGCGGCCCTCGGCTCTGCCCAGCGGGCCGTCGGCGAGACCCGCCCCGCCCGGCACGCTCTGCACCAGGCGCTGCGGCTGGCCGTGCAGTGCGGCGCCGCGCCCCTGCACCGCTCCCTGTTGACCAACGACGCGGAAGCCGCGCCGGAAGCTCCCGCCGAGGACGCCGAGGATCCGCTGAGCGCCGCAGAACGCAGGGTCGCGTCGTTGGCTTCGTGGGGGCACTCCAACCGGGAGATCGCCGACCAGCTGTGTGTCACCGTCAGCACGGTCGAACAGCATTTGACCCGGATCTACCGCAAGCTGAACGTGACGGGCCGGGCCCAACTGCCCGCCATCTACCAGGATTTCGCCGAGGACGGCCCGGGCGCGCAGCTGTACCGGTCCACCTGACAACGTCCTGCGTCCGGTCCTGTCCAAGGCGGCCATGGCCGCGGACCGCCGAGCTGCCCAGGTGGGCGAGCAGCGGGCCGGTGACCGAGCACGCGCCCTCGAGTGCGGCTACGTGACTCCTCCCCCGGCTGAAGCCGGGGGCTTCTCGCGATGCCGGGTTGGCGTTGCGACGGACCAGCCCGGCCCATGGGCTTCGGCTCTCAGCCGCCGCGACGCACTGCGGCCGCCTTGCGGGCCTCGGCGAGCTTCTGGGCCTCGCCGGCCCTCCGCGACTTGCCGCCGGAGGCGCGGGCGGTGTCCTTGCTGGTGCCCATGCCGCGGAAGGGTGCGTTGGTGTTCTTCGGCCGGGGTGAGGCCGACCCGCCGTCGAGCGGGGTGCCGGAGGGGGCCTTGGCGCCGGTGATCCGGCTCAGTTCCGCCTCGCCCGAGCGCACCCTGGTGATGGTCGGCTTGATGCCGGCTCCGGCCATCAGATGACTCATCTCGCGGCGCTGGCCCGAAAGCACCAGAGTGACGACGCTGCCGGACTCACCGGCGCGGGCGGTGCGGCCCGCGCGGTGCAGATAGTCCTTGGGGTCGGTGGGCGGGTCGACGTTGACCACGAGATCGAGATCGTCGACATGCAGGCCACGGGCCGCGACATTGGTCGCCACCAGGACGGTGATCTGACCGGTCTTGAACTGCGCCAGGGTCCGTGTGCGCTGCGGCTGGGACTTGCCGCTGTGCAGGGCCGCGGCGTGCACTCCGCTGGCCCGCAGGTGCTTGGTCAGTTGGTCGACGGCGTGCTTGGTGTCCATGAACAGCAGTACGCGGCCGTCGCGGGCGGCGATCTCCGTGGTGACGGCGTACCGGTCGGGGCCATGCACGAGGAGGACATGGTGGTCCATCGTCGAGACCGCGCCCGCCGACGGGTCGACCGAGTGGACGACGGGGTCGTGGAGGTAGCGGTCGACCAGGTCGTCGACGTCGCGGTCCAGGGTGGCCGAGAACAGCATCCGCTGACCGTCGAGGTGCACCTGGTCGAGCGCCTCGGTCACCTGCGGCAGGAAGCCCATGTCGCACATCTGGTCGGCCTCGTCCAGGACCGTGATCCGTACTCGTCCCAGGCGGCAGGCACCGCGCTCGATGAGGTCGTGCAGACGGCCCGGGGTGGCGACGACGACCTCGGCTCCGTCGCGCAAAGCAGCCGTTTGCCGGCCGATCGACATGCCGCCGACGACTGTGGCCATCCGCAGGCGCAATGCGTCGGCGTAGGGCGAAAGCGCCTCGGTGACCTGCTGGGCCAGCTCCCGGGTGGGCACCAGGATCAGAGCGAGGGGCTGCTTCGGTTCCGCGCGCCGCCCGGCCGTCCGTGTGAGCAGCGGCAGGCCGAAGGCGAGCGTCTTGCCCGACCCGGTGCGCCCGCGCCCCAGGACGTCGCGTCCCGCGAGGGCATTGGGCAGCGTGGCCGCCTGGATCGGGAAGGGCTCGTGCACGTCGAGTTCGGTGAGCGTACGCAGCACCTCGGCCGGCAGGTCCAGGTCGGCGAAGGAGACTGTCCCAGGCACCTTTGGGGCCGTGGTCACCTGCTGGGCGAAGTCGCCGTGCGAGGTGCCGGGCAAGTCGGGGTGGGTCATGAAGAGCCTTCCGCATGGGGAACGTACCGAGGAAGGCCCGGTAGGAATGAGCAGCCGACGAAACGAAGCAATGGAACAAACGGCAGAGTCGCCAGCCGCCGCGAGCACGCAAACGTGTGAGGCTAACACAGGTGACGGCCTGGCGTTGTGCGGCTGATCGCTCCACCGGCACCGCTGGCGAGGCGGAGACACAGAGCCGGTCGGCAGGTGGGTACCTGGGGACGGGGGCGCGCTCGTGGTCTCCCGATGTCGGGCGTCGGTCACGCGAGTTGTGGTCCCGGCCGGCGACCCCGCCACGGGTGGCGGGGTCCGCCTCACCTCAGATCCGCCCGCCGGTCAGACGGGTGAGGGGGCCGTGCGTGCGGCGGCCCGCACGACGCCCCGCCAGATATGACGTGGCACCCAAAACTGACACGCCCGCCCCCACGCCGGCGGCGAGGAGCTTTCGGTTGGCGATCAAGGTCCATGCCGTCTTGGCGAAGGCCAGGGCCTGTCCCGAGGCGGCGATGACGGCCTGGCGGCCGGCTTGGACACGCTCGGCCGCGCCGTGCACGACGGCGTTGGTCGCCCCGGCCGTGCGCTCGGCCGTGTCCACTGCTGCTGACGTCACGTCGTCGGACTTCTCGGCTGCCTTGTCTGCCGCCTGCGATGCGGGAGCAGTCGCCTTCGCTGTGGCCCGCCGGGCCTTGGAGGATGCGCTCCGCTTGGATACGGAATCTTGATTCGTGCCGCTGTTCGATTGATTCATGGACTTCGCGTTACCGCTCGCGTCAACGGCAAACACATTCCGACAGGACGGTGTACGGCGGGCTCGGGCCGACCGGTGCACGATCCCCGGTCGGCCCCTGAGCACCACGGGCCACCCGGGGCGAAACGTCATCGGCCGCGGAAACGCGGGCGTCTGAGAGGTGTCGTCACCCACGGGACGGCTCCGTGGGCTTTCGCGGATCTGGATGATCCGGTGGGTGTGGCGGCGGTCAGGGGTCAAGGGTTAGGGGGTCAGGGAGGGACTTCGTTCGGGATGGTCGGACGCCCGACCGACATCGAGTTCCCTTGTTACCGAATGCGGACAGAACCTCGGTGAACAACTCGTGCCCTGGTGTCATCTGACGAGGTGTAGCTAACGGCAGATCCGGCCGGTCGCCGCGCGGTAGCAGGCGCGGATGCCGGATCCTGGTGATCCATGGGGGACTTCGATCATGACCGCTCGCCTTACCGCCCGTTCCGTCGGCCTGGTGGCTGCCGTGGCCGCCGTTGCGTCGTTCTCGCTGACCGCCTGTCAGAGCGGGGGCCACGATACCGGCGCCACTTCGCGGAAGCAGGACTCCGCCTCCCACTCCGCCGGCAACAGCGGCCCGGGAGGCGGCTCCAGGACCGGCGCGGGCATCACCCGGACCAGCCCGGGGACCGAGCCACCCGCCTCGCACCACACCACCGCGCAGGCCGCTCCTGCCAGCCGCACATCCCAGGTCCGCACCCAGACCCTGGCAGACGGCAGCACGGCCAAGATCTACGAGCTCGGTGCCCAGCGCTATCGTGCCGAGATCGTCAGCCGCGGTTCAGTTGCGGCCACGCTGGAGACGGACGAGCAGGATGCCGGGCTCGACGCCAACGACATGTTCGTGGTGCTCACGCTGGGCGGCGAGGTCCATTCCTGGATGGGCGGTGGACACTCCGGGCCGGGCACGTTCAAGCTCGCCGGCGGCTGGAAGGCCAAGGTCACCAAGATCGGCGCACTGCGCTACCGCGCGCAGATCCTCGGCAACGACGGAGCAGTGGACGCCACGCTGAACGCGAACCAGCATGACGCCGGGCTCGACGCCAACGGCATATACATCGTGCTCAGCGCGGGCGGTGTCATCAGCTCCCACCCGTAAATTCCAGCCGGGCTGCGTGGTGGTGCTGCCCCTCGGGGATCCGCCACCACCGCGACAGCGGCGTTCGAGCGACCGAGGGGCCCTACTTGACTGGGCTCGCCGCAAACGCGGCCTGGCGACGACCGTTCCACGTGCGGCCTGGTTGCCGAAGGTCAGTCAGTCGCCAGGCGGCAGTCGCTGCACCATCGGCGCGGATCCGGACTCCGCCGGCCAGGACCCTCTCCGCCTCGTCGGAATCGAGGGCGTGGCGGAGGTTCCCCAGACGTGAGTGGGTGGCCGGTTCAGGGGACGGGTGAGCTCTGCCGATGCCAAGTCGGTCGACACGGCTGGCGAAGCAGAACTGGTGGAGGCTCCGCGGAACGCTCATCTGCGCTGCTCCGGCTGCCGCTGCGGCCCTGATGGTGCCGGCTCCGCCCGTGGTGTACGACTGCGCCGACCCGCTGGTACAGGTCCTGCTCGTTGTGGCCGCTGCAGGCAGTCAAGGACCGTTCGAGCGCGCGGGCGGTACCGAACGGTGCCTTGTTGTGGCCGCGCATTCCCGCGGTGTGGGCTCTCACGGAAAGTGCTGACCCGGCTCGCCGGGAAGACACGCCGCCTGTTCCAGGCATAGACGCACATGCGTTTAGTTGCTCATAGCTCACAGCTCATTGCTTATGTCACTTATTGACGAGGCGATCAGCCATGCCCTGAATCTCCTCGCTTCATGAGTTGACCGGTGGATTCATCAGCTCCCCCTTCAATGTCTCAAATTTGGCGCAATGACGTCGCCAATCCTCCACACCGCTGTGGCCGAAACTCAGAAGCTGGAGTATCACAATGAAACGCATGAAAGTGCCCGCCAGTGTCACCCCGCTTCTCGAACTGGCGGAAGCAGAAGGTTTCTACCAACTGGTGACTCGTCCGGAATTCAGCAACCTGGCCGGTGGCGACGTCACTGCGGCGCGCATTGGCGGGGGCCTTTGCGTGGCGAGCAAGAGGGGCGAGGATTGTTTGAATCGGGCGCTTGGATTCGGCTTCGATTCTTCAGTGGATTACCGACTGTTATCGGAAGTGATCGACTTCTATTCAGCCATGGGTGCTCCGTCCTTCACCATCCAGCTCGCCCCCTCTATCATTCCAGTCGATTGGTTCAAGATCGCTGAAGCATTTTCGTTCGAACGTCGGCCTGGCGTCATCAAGTTCGTGGCTCCCGTCGGGACCGTCATTGCCGCTACGGAAGACAGAAGGATCGAAGAGAACCAATCGGTCGAAGCTGTTGCATCCGACGAGGCGCAAGACCGGACGCCATCCATTTGGACTGGGGCCGACTTCGAACGTGATTCGATTCCGTCTGGCCACTCCTTGAGCCTCAGAGTCCGTCGCGGCACTTTCGTCGGCAAGGTTCACCTATGGACTCGTGGCCGTGTCGCCGCCCTGCTCGGCGGCTCCGCTCTGCCTGACAAGCTCGGCTCCGACGCCCAAGCAGTGCTCATCCGCAGCTGCGCCTTGGCAGCACAGGATGACGGATGCGAATGGCTCACAGCAGAAAGCAGCCCTTTCCGCTACGGGCTACCCAATCCTGCCTACGAAAACCTGCTGAACTGCGGTTTTGAGATTGCCTACCAACGGCCCAATTGGAGGTGGACTCAACAGAGGGTTCTTCGTGAGGAATGTGACGTAAGTTACTGATCGGCTCATCAGCCATTATTGGTCGGGCCGAGTAGTCAACTCTCCTATACGGCGGCCTACTCGTGATCGGCGAGTTCAGGGCGCTGCGACCTGGGCGACCGACGCGAATCCGGGATTCGCAGGATCGCGTCGGTCGCCGGCGGAGGCCTCGCTCCATCAAGCGTGTAGTGCAGCCCAGTCGAGCTGCCGTGCGCCGAAGTCGCGAATGGACGCGAGTAGTCCCAAGCGGGCGGCACGCAGCGCCAGGTTTTCGTGGTTGACCATCACTTGGTCAAAGAAGTCGTTGACGAGACCGATCAACGGTGTCATTTCGCCGATGAACACGTTGACATCAACCACGTCGCCGGTGTTGGCGACAGCTCGCGTCAGCGCCTTGTGCAACCGCAGCTCGACGTCTTCGGTCAATTCTTCTTCGCGGCAACCTGCCTCCGTGTCAGCGGGCACAATGCGGCGCACCCGCTGCAGCACGGCGACCACGCCCGCCAATTCGCCTCGGCGGTGCGTAGTGTCAAGTTGTGCAAGCAGCCGGTCCGCGATCTGCGGACGGGTGGAGTGAGGTCTCGTCGCTCGGACGCGATCGGCTGGGTGGCCGGCCTCCAGTTGTATGTGCTCAAAGCGCTTGACGACGAAGTCCACCACGGCAGTACACACGTCCTCACCAGCAGCGACAGGTTGTGCCCCCGCGGCTGTGCGAACGGCGTTGCGCAGGTCCAGATGAAGGGGCAGTACTGGTGATCGCAGGATTGCCACTACACCGAGCGCAGCGCGCCGCAGGGCGAACGGGTCACTGCTGCCCGCGGGGAAGCCGACGGTCGCAGCGAGGCCTACGAGCAGATCGAGCCGGTCGGCGAGAGCCAGCAGAGCGCCGGCGGGCGTGTCCGGGGGAACGCCCGCGCCGGTGCGCGGCAGTTCCGTCTCCAGCAGCGCCTGGGCGACCGCGGTGGACTCTCCGGAGGCGAGGGCGTAGTGGTGGGCCATCGTGCCGACCAGACTGGTCAGTTCGACGACCATGTGGGATCCGAGATCGAACTTCACCAGTTCGGCGGCGCGTCGCAGCGCCCGCTCCTGCGCGCCATCCAGCCCGGCCTCCCCCGACAGCGTCAGGGCCACCGCCCCGATGCGCTCCGCCCGGTCCGCCATCGAGCCCAGCCTGTCGGTGAAGGACAATCGCGTCAGTCGCTCGCGCATCTCCAGGACCGAGGTCTTGGAATCCACGGTGTGGAAGTACGCGGCATCCTCGAACCTGGCCCTGAGGACGGCCTCGTTACCCGTACGCACGACCTGTTCGTCGACCGGCCCGTTCGCGATGACCACGAAGTGCGGCAGCAGCCGCCCCTGCGCGTCGACGATCGGCAGGTAGCGCTGGTGCTTGCGCATGACCGTGCTGAGGACCGCTGCCGGCAGTTTCAGGTATCGGTGATCGAACGATCCGAGGATCGCCACCGGCCGCTCCACCAGGAAGGTCAGTTGGTCGATCAGCAGCTCCAGCCCGTTCGTGTGAAGCCTTCCACCTGCATGGGCGGCGAGTGTCTGGGCGGCGGTGGCGATGATCGCGCGCCTCTGCGCGGGGTCGGCGACGATGCCCGCGCCGGTCAGAACGCCGGGGAAGGCGTCGGCTGAAGGGACCCTCACCATCGGGTTCTCGTCGCAGCGGTTGAGGAAGGTGGTGCGCCCCGAGACAAGCGTGCCCATGCTCACCGGTACGACCTGACGGCCGTGCAGCGCCAGGAGCCATCGGACGGGACGGGTGAAGGAAAGCCCCGGATTGTTCCAGCGCATGTTCTTCGCCCCGCGGAGTCCACCGACGATCTCGGCGAGGACTTCCGCCAACGACTGGACGGCGGGCCGTCCCTGCACATGGCGGATCGCCACGACGTGCTCGACGCCGTCGACCGTGGCACGGCCCAGATCGCTCACCTCGATGCCGTGGGCTCTGGCGAATCCCGAGGCGGCCGCGCTCGCGGCACCCGCGGCATCGAACGCGGCATCGGTGCGCGGACCGCGGACCTCGCGTGTTCGGTCGTCCTCACGGGAGGCCACGGCAGTCACGGTCGCGACGATCCGGCGCGCTGTGGCGTGCACCCTGACCGTGCCGTACTCGAGGGGCCCTGCGGCCAGCCGCTGCGTCAACGTCGTCTGGACGCGGTCCCGTGCGGCGGCCGCCTCAGTGGGCGGCATCTCCTCGACGCCGATCTCGAACACCACGTCGGCCGGCCCGGACGGTGCAGGCGACGTCGCGCCGTCCGCTTCGATCGCAGAGGGGCACGGCGGCGACGAGGCGCCCAACGGGAATCCCGCTTCCTCCCGCTTGGCGAGCCACAGCCGTGCGACGTCGTTCGACATCTGTCGCATGCGCGCGAACTCCACCTGCCGATCCGCCGTGGACACCGCACCGCGCGAGTCGAGGATGTTGAAGGCGTGCGACATCTTCGTCACCAGCCCGTGCGCGGGGATCGCGAGGCCGGCATCGATGCTCCGGCGAGCCTCGATCGCATATAGCTCCAGCAACGCGTGGGTCGTCTCGACGTCGGCGCCGTCCAGGAAGTAGCACGACATCTCGTACTCGGCCTGGCCGACGATCTCCCCGTACGAGACACCGGGCGCATAGGCGATGTCCTTGAAGTGGCGGACGCCCTGCAGAGCCATCAGGATCCGCTCGATGCCGTAGGTGATCTCCACGGCAGGTGTCTGCAGCGTGAGGCCTCCCGCCTGCTGGAAGTACGTGAACTGCGTGATCTCCAGCCCGTCCAGCCATACCTCCCAGCCCAGTCCCCACGCGCCCAGCGCGGGCGAGGCCCAGTTGTCCTCCACAAAGCGCACGTCGTGCGCGCGGGTGTCCACGCCGAGGGCTTCCAGCGAGGCCAGATACTGGTCGATCGCGTCACCGGGGTCGGGCTTGAGGATCACCTGGAACTGGGTGTGGCACTGCATGCGGTTCGGGTTCTTGCCGTAGCGGGCGTCGTCGGGCCGCACGGACGGCTCCACGTATGCGGCCCGCCATGGCTCGGGACCCAACACGCGCAGTGCCGTCGCGGGATTCAGGGTGCCGGCGCCCACCTCGCTGTTCATGGGCTGGATCGTCAGGCAGCCGCGGTCGGCCCAGAAGGTGGACAGGCGGGCCAGGGCTTCTTGCATCGTCAACACGTCTTGCTGCTCCCCTCTCACCAAGTGACCGAAAGCCTGGCGACGCCGTAGGAGCTTTCGTCTTCCTGCATGACCACGCTCGATGCGCCGTCCGCCGTCCGCAGCGTGGGAAACGCCCGGAACAGTTCGGTGAGCGCGACGCCCAGCTGTATCCGGGCGAGGTTGTGGCCCACGCACAGGTGCGTGCCGTGTCCGAACGCGACGTGCGGCGTGAACCCGCGGCCCAGATCCAGGGTCTGGGCCCGGTCGAACTTCTCGGGGTCGCGGTTCGCGGTGGGCAGCGAGACGAACACCACGTCGCCCTGGCGCAGTTTCTCGTTTTCCAGTTCGACGTCCTCGGTGACCGTCCGGACGACGCCCAGGTTGTTCGTCGGCATGTAGCGAACGATTTCGTCCACCGCCTTGTCGACGTACCGGGGGTCGTCGGCGTCGACGTCGGCGATCAGGGTCCCGCCGTCCTGCAGCAGCCGATAGGCGCCCATGGCGAGGACGTGCGCCACGGGTGCGTGGCCCGCCATGGCGACGGCGAGCGCCATGGAGGCGATCTCGTCGGTCGACAGGTCCGCATCCGCTTGCACCAGGAAGCTGAGGAGATCTTCTCGCCGCGTCTCGCGGCGTTGCCGGACGAGGGCGGTCAGCATCTCCCAGACCTCCTGGAAGGCCGCCTTGCGTGCCGCAGCCGGCAGCGCTTCGTCCTCGAAGGCGTCGAGCCCGCTCCGCAGTACCTGCTGATCGTGCTCGTCCAGTCCGATGAGCGCGCCGATCACGGCGGCGGGTACCGGCCAGGCGAACGCGGTGAACAGGTCGGCGGGCGGGCCCTGGTGACGCATGGCCGTCAGGTGCTCGTTCACGACGGCCTCGATGCGCGGGGCGAACTCCCGCATCGAGCGCCGGGTGAAACAGCCGGTCAGCAGCCGTCGGTAGCGGGTGTGCTCGGGCGCGTCCATTCCGAAGAACCAGGCGGGCAGCGGCCCACCGGACGGCAGGCTCGGGCCCTTGTTGACACGCGAGCTGAAGCGGCGGTCGCTCAGGATGGTGGTGACGGCGGAGTGCGAGGTGAACAGCCAGTACGTCCGGTCGCCGACGCGGTGCAGGACACCCGCCTCGCCGGAGTCGCGCAGCGCCTCGAACTCCTGGGGCGGGGAGAACGGGCAGCGCCGGGTCAGCTCGGCCGATCCGGGCCTGGGCACGGTTCGCATCAGCCTTCCCCCTCTCCTGCGGAACGGGACAGAACGGGATCTTCTTCCTCTCCTGCGGCCCAGGGCAGAACGGCACCGGACGTGCCACCCACGCGCGGCAGTACCTGCAGTGCCGCGGCCGACGGGGCACCGGTGAGCACGGACATCAGGCGCTCCCAGCCGATGAAGACGCCGACGATGCCGCGGGGTGCCCGGCGCAGGCTCGGCACCAGATAGGCGAAGCGGTCGTCGAGCCCAGGGGTGCCGGAGTCGCGCAGGTTGGCCAGGAACTGATCGGCGTCGGCGTACTGCCGGACGTGGACGACCTCCCGGCCCGCGAGGTAGAGCTCGGCATCGGTGATGCACTCCTCGCCGTCGGCGGAACGCAGCAGCCCGGAATTGATGGACCGGATCTCGTACGTCGAGTCGTGCTCCTCGTCCTCCCGCCAGCTGCGCGGAGGCGCGATGTTCCACGTGGCGTTCCACTGCAGTGCCTGGGCGTCGGTGCGCTCGACGGCTTCGGCGTAGGCCGTCGCGACGCTGAGGACCTGTTCGACCGGGGCTGCCGCGTCACCGGGAGCGATGATCCAGCGCGTGTCGTGTCCGGGGCGACCGAGAACATCGTCGGAGTCGAGGCTGTGCACCCGCGCGCCGACGGCGAGCAGACGGTCCCTCAGCACCCCGCGCGCCTTGCCCGACCAGTTCGCGGGCACGCTGAACAGCCGGAACGATTCCAGACCGGCCGTGCCGGGCAGCTCGGATCCGCCCAGTCCGCGGGGCGAGACACGCCGGAAGTCGGAGTCATCGGCCTTCAGCCCCGCCGCCGAGCACAGGTCGATCACCAGGTTCTGCGCCAGGTCGACCATCTCGTACACGTCGGTGGCGGACCGTACGAAGACCAGCTGTTCGAACTCGGTGAGGTAGTCACCACGGCGGTCCGGGGGCGGCGCGTCCTCGTGCCGGTAACAGCGGGCGAAGGTGAATGTGCTGTCCAGCCCTTCGGCCATCGCGGCCCAGATGACGTATTCGGGCGACTGGAGCAGCTTGAGGTCGGTCCCGGGGTCGAGCCTGGAGTGCGTGAGCGCGAACTCTTCGACGCCGTACTCCTCCGACCTGCCCCAGGCGGTGGGGAAGACGATCTCGGTGAAGTCCCGTTCACGCGCCCATGAGTGGACCAGGCCGCGCATCCTGCTCGCCAGACGCGGCCCGGCGATCGGGTTGACGTGGAAGTGCGCCATGTGCGCTGTGGCGCTGTCGTCCGCCTGGGCGGCCTCGATCGTCTCCGCTTCGATCCGGGTGGCGGCGGTCCAGGTGCCGCGGACCAGTGCGAGGTTCCCGGAGCGGACGGTGTGCCGGGTATCTCCGTCGAGGGCGATCCAGCCGCGGTCGGTGACGAGGTATCGCAGCCCTTTGTCGATGTGGAAGCGGCCGACGACGCGAGCGGGAGGGCCGGGCGAATGGGTCATTGTTCTTCTCCGACGGTGGAGTTGAGGGGGATGGGGTCGACGGCTCGGACGGCGGATGTGCGCACGGCCTCGAACACGGCAACCGCCGCGGTGATGGCCAGGAGTCCCAATGCGGCTCGTCCGGTGGCCGCCCTGATGCCGATGTCCTGCCACAGTCGGCCCGCGATCAGGTCGACCGCTGCCATGGCCAGGCCGGCGGCCGTGCCGACGAGTGAGGCAAGGGTGTTGCGGATGTGGTCGGGATAGACCTGGTGCGCCCGGGTGAAGACGAGTGTCATGGCGACGCCCACCAGGAACTCGGCTGCCGGGTATCCGACCACCGCGAACACGGCGCCGTGGCCGGTCGTCGCCACCACGATCTGGAGGAGCGCCAGCGTGGCAAGGGCCCATGGCAGTGCCGGTCGATCGGTCAGTTTCTTGGAGGCCCATGAACCCAGTGCCGCGAAAGAGGTGAGCACGAGCAGCACGAGGCCGAGGACCGTGGGGCCGCCGGAGAAGTAGGTGAGCGCCATCGGCTGCCAGGTGAAGATGACCAGTCCGAGAGACGCCGTTCCGACGCAGGTGAGCAGCAGGACACCCAACAGGTCTCCGCGCAGCAGCAGTTGGACGCCGGTGCGCAGAGCCGAGCGGAGCGGCAGCTCGGACGAGACCGGGCTCTCGGGCCAGCCCCACCGGGTCCAGGCGGTCAGTCCCGCCAGCACCAGGCCGGCCGCGAGGATCAGGTTTCTCGGCGCCGCGACGTTCCCGACCACCGCAACGGCCAGCGCTCCTGCGCCGGCGGCGAGCCAGCGGACGATCTGCAGTTCTCGCAGGACGCCGGTCATGAGGTCCTCCTTCTGCCCGGGGGACAGAAGGCTGATGAAGAGCGCGGTCGGGGCACCGGAGTAGGCCGCCATACCGACGGTCCACAAGGTGAGTGCCACGGCGTAGCCGACCATCGTCCAGGTCAGTCCGAAGAGGATCAGACCGGCTGCCCAGCAGGCCAGGCCGATCACCGCTATCCGCCGTTGCCCGTAGCGGTCTCCCCAGGCGCCACTGGGCGCCTCGATCAGCGTGGAGACCACCTGGGCCGCGGCGAGGAGCGCGCCGATGGCGGCGCCGTCGATGCCGCGACTGCTCATCACCGCCACGAATGTCGCGCCGAAGACGAAGTCCACGAACGCGACCAAGGTGGCGGCCGTCGACAGTCTTCGCCGGTACCCGGTCAGCGTCGGGTCGCTCATGCGACGACCAGACAGTCGAGCGAGACGCACGGGCCGGGCCGCATGCGGGCCACCTCGTCTGCCTTGCGCGCCAGGACCGACTCGGGACGGTCGGTCCTGATGTTGCCCAGCGAGACCTTGCGGCGCTGCGCACAGACCTGGACGGAGCCGGAGACGTCCACGAAGACTCCTGAGTCGGCGGCCGCGCAGGACGGTACGCTCCGCAGCACGCCGGTGGCGAGCCAGTTCTCCAGCCGCCGGTAGTAGAGCGGGCGGCCAAGCAGCCCGCGCCAACTCGCCAGCAGCCCGCCGAGCTCCGCGCGTTCGCCCTTCGAGAGCGAGAGCAGGCTCAGCGGGTGGACGTCCGGCACCGCGACGGGGATCAGTTCCAGGCGGAACCCGCCGGCGGTGACGCGTGCGACGACCGCCTCCAGATCCCGCCAGTTGTGGCTGGTGACCACCACGCACACCTGGGCGCGTGCCCCCAGATCCGCCTCCGCCAGGGTGTCGAGCGCGCGCAGGGTCGCGGCGGTGCCGCCGCGCACCCGGTCACCGATGTGATCCGAGACGTGGTCGAGGCTGACGTGGATCTCGCAGTCGGCCGCCGCGAGGGTGTCCACGAGCGACCTGGTGAGCCGCAGGCCGTTGGTGAAGACCGCCAGGCTCTGGACGTGCTTGTGGGCCACTTCGAAAATGTCGAGGAAGTCGTCGCGCAACAGGGGCTCACCGCCGGTGAAGCTGACGCTTCGGACCGGTGCCAGCCGGTTGCACCTGTCGAGCCATGTGTCGTACTCGCCGGGCGTCACCCGGGCGTCGGAATAGTGCGCGCTACCGGTCTCGTACCAGCAATAAGTGCATTTCAGATTGCACCTGTTGGCGATCATCAGCGTTTGCTCCGCGAGCATGGTGTGTCCTAAAGCTCCAGAAGGGCATGTACGGTCGTGGCGGTGTCGGGGCCGACCTGTAGTCGTCGGCCGAAGCCGTGCAACGCGGCCGCACCGGACGCCGACAGCCGCGACCAGGCCGTTCGGGCGGCGGCGTCGTCGGCCAGGACGCGCCGGTACCGGATGGTGGCCAGACCGCGGGCGACCAGTTCGGGCGAGCCGCTGGCGCCGTAGCGCGCGTTGAGGCGTTCGAAGGCCGGATCGACGGCGGGCGACAGGACGGTGCGTGCCGCGTGCCAGGCGAGGGCATCGATCCACGATTCCCACCTCGCTGGTCCGGCCGTGAAGCGGACGACATTCCCGAACCACTGATGGACGAGTTCGTGGACCACATAGAGGAAACGGCCCGTCAGCGAGCGCTCCAGCGTGTCGCTCTCGAGGCAGACGATCCCCGGGAAGGAGACACCGAGGGGACGCAGCCCTTCGACGGCGATGACGTCCACGTGGTCCCACGGCAGTGGTCCGAACTCGCCGAGGAGCCATGACCAGATGGCGGTGAGGTGAGTGTCGACGGACCCGCCCACCCGGACTACGCCGTCGGAGCCGGCGGTGCCGAAGGGGACGAACCGGGAGTCCGCGGTGGCGATCGCGACCGACTCGCCGACGCGAAGGTCCGGGAGGGCGGCAGGGCCGCGCAGATTGGTGAACGACCAGTGCTCGGCGCGCATCGCGCAGGGCACGGAGAGGACGGCGTCCATCGGCGGCACGTGCGGTTCGACCGCCGGACCGGCCGCGGGCCCTGCTCCCGGTTCGGCCGCCGGACCAGCCCCGCGCGCTGGTTCGGCCGACCCGAATGTGGGCGGAGCCGTCGGTGCGAATCCCGCACCGCCGAGGATGGTTCCGGTGCCGTCCAGCCGCAGACGTGCGGCCCCGAATGTCTCCGACCCCAGCACGGACCATGCGGGAGCGTCAGGTGAGAACTCGATCGAGGCTGAGACGCCGTCCATCCTGTCCCTCCAACCGCAGTCGCAGCCGGCTCGGCAACATCCTGTCGGTGTGCCAGCCGGCCTGGATCTCCCCGCCCAGTAGCTCGTTGTCGCCGTAGCCCAGATGGACCGATCCCAGGGCTTTCTCCGCGAGCGCTGTCTGCTCGATCCAGGGCGCCCTGGAATTGAGGCCGATGCCGATCTCGACCGGCGGTGCTCCGTCCACGCACCACTCCGCGGTGGCCAGGGCCGGGGTGCAGGCGAGCCAGACCTCACCGAACGGGAGCTGCAACACGGGGTGGTCACGTCGTGCCGAGGTCCAGTCCGACCGCACCTGCCACGGCACCTCGGCCCGAAGCACCGGCGAACCGGTCTCCGTGTCCACGACTTCCACGGCACGCGCCTTCTCCAGCGCGGAGATCAGGCGATCCGCTCTCGAACGCATCGCCTGGAACTCCTCGCTCAGGGCTCCCAGGTACACCTCGCGGATCGCGTGCCGCAGCGTCCGGTCCCGCACCCCGTGAGGAAAGTCGACGAAGACGAGCCTCGTGCCAAAGGCCAGCAGTTCCCTGATGACGTCACTGCCTCCGGTCGCGACGCCGGACGCGTTGAAGGGGTCGTGGTACAGGAGCACGCCCTTCGCGTCCCGTGGCGGATCCCAGCGCTGGTCGTCGTCCGCGAGTGCCTGACGGCTCACCGGAAAGCCGAGCGTGCCGAGCTGTGCCGACACCTCATCCCACAGCACGTCGGTACCTCGCGCGACGAGGGCGACATCTCGTACGTCCGTTCCCGCCGCCAGTTCGGCCACCGCAGCGGCTATGTGGCGGGCGGCGATCACCACGGGGGCGGGGCGCGACGCGCCCGGTCCCTCCATGGGTGGGTCCTGGGCCGCGGTGGCTGTGGCCGTCATCAGGTCCCTTCCGTCAGGACCAGGCGCGTCATCTCCCGCATGAAGCCGCAGCGATCCTGGTTGAGGCGTCCCTTCCACAGGATTCGCTCAAGACTGCAGGGGCCGCCGCACATCTGGCTCGCGATGCATCCGTCGCAGTCGGGGATCGAGTCATGGCCGCGATGCCACTTCAGCCCGGATGCCTGCGGATCGGAGCCCCTGGGGATCTCGACGCGCAGATCACGGTGATGCACCAGACACCGCGACCTGCGGCCGTCGGCGCTGACGTACACCGGCCAGGCACCCGGGCCTTCGGACGCGTCGAAGACGTGGCTGTCGACGCAGTTGTCGTGCTGAGGCTTGCCGGAGGCGAGATGGGACGGCAGATAGGTGCCCGGTCCGTGGAAGTCGACGCCCTTTTCCAGGCAGTACGTCCAGATCTCGAACACGATACGGGCGAGTTCGGACCCGCCGGTCTCCCACCCGCCGATCACCGGCTGCGGCGAGTTCAGGCCGATCACCTCCGGGGAGAGGCCCGACTCCTCCACGAAGTAACGCACCGTCGCGGGCAGCGAGTTCATGTTCTCGGCCGTGGCGGTCATGAGGATCGCGCTCTGCCCGCCGGCCTCGACCCAGGTGCGCAGTCCGGCTGCGGCCTTGTCGTAAGTGCCGCGGCCGTTCTTGAACACCCGCTGGGAGTCGTTCTGTTCGGGCGGACCGTCGAAGCTGAACGTGAGATCGAAGTCGCGCTCCACCATCCACTGTGCGCGTGACGGCGTGACCAGAGTGCCGTTGGTCGTGATGGTCTGGCGGAAGCCGGAGATGGTCCCGTCCGCCTGCGCTGCTTCGAGCATGCCGTTCGCCTTGAGGATGAGCGGCCACTCCATCAGCGGCTCACCGCCGAAGTACTGGACCGTCACCTGGTCGCCCTCGGCCTGGTCGATGAACCAGCGCATCGTCTCGCGCAGGAGTTCCGTCGACATACGTGGCTGGTCATCGGGATACAGCGTCTGCTGGAAGCAATAGGTACACGCCATATTGCAGCGTTCGGTCAGTGCAATGCGCAGCGTCCGGTAATGTCCGCCGCCTTGCTTGTACTGCCGACGTCGCCGCAGGTTGAGACGGGCCACGGCGGTACCCGGGACATCCTCGGCCGGAGTGACGAGCAATCGGGAGTCGACGAAGTCCTGGACAAATGACGTGAGCGGCAAGGGCACCTCGCGCGGCGCCCCAAAGCCGTCCAGCGTGTCGTACTCCTCGGGGGTGAGCTGAAATGCCTTGAGAGTAAGGCTGTTGAAAGCCAAAACTCCTTGGCTTCGACCAGGAAGAAAGTGCACGTACCTGCTGCGCTGAAGTTCCAACTCAAATCCTGTTTCTACGAGTCGAGGGGGTGGGTGCCCGCCCGCTTGGCCGGGCACCCACGTACAACATCTGTCGAACAGGACGCCGCAGACGCTTAGGCCGCAGCACCCTCGAGCTGCTGCTCGGCGTCGGCCGCGAGCCCGCTGCGGACCTCGGCGAGCGCTGCGGCCAGCTCGGCCTCGAACGCGAACTCGGGGTCAGTGGTGCCCTCGTCCGGGATGAAGCCGCTCTTGCTGGAACGGGCGCAGACGTCGCTGCGTCCGTCGAGCTGCACACGGAACTGCTGCATGATTCTTCCTCTCTGTTGCACGGAAAGCCGAATGGCTGGAAAGCGCCCCAGAACCCCGGGATATCAACTCCGGTTGATCCGACCGAGCGGCCAGCCGGTATCGGCGACTGCGACGGAACCTGGCCGGAATTCGCCCCGCCCGCCCGACGTTTGCGGCGCAGCGTCACAAATGGCGAGCATCGGCGGCACGGCAGCGCAACTCGCGACGAAATACTGAGACAAGGCGGTCCCCGAGTCCGTTGTTAGGATTCCCGCATGAACGAGCACCCTCCGTCACGTGCAAGCTTCTTCGCGGATCAACCTCGGGGCCAGCAGTTGACCTCTGCCGTGAACGGCAATGCCGAATCCGGCACGGGGGCGAATCGGGACATGAAGGGTCAAATGGCGGAGCGCCTGGCGGACGAGGAGATCAACGTCTACCGACTGATGGCGCAGAGGGACTCGATACACCTGGACCGGCATGTACTCGCGGAGGCAGCGGACATGACGGTCGATCAGTTCGGTGACTGCCTGGACCGTCTCGTTCGCGCGGGACTCGTGTACGTGGACGACGCCACGAACACCTTCGTCGTCGCGAACCCGACAAGCGCCGGCGAAAAGCTGGTCCGCCCGCTGGAGTGGGATCTACTGCGGGAACAGGCCGGTCTCGACAGGCGGCGTCAGGACATCACGGCACTCAGAGGTACGTTCAACGATCTGGCGGGGACCTACCACGAGGCCCATCTCTCCCACAGCGAGTGCGGTATCCAGGTCGTCCGGTCCGGCGCTGCCGTGCGTGCTCTCCTGGAGCGCATGATCGGCGAATGCGGAGAGGAAGTCGCCGCGTGCCAGCCGGGCGGCCCCCGTCCGCCGGAGGTTCTCGACGACGCACTGCCCAGGGACATCGCGATGCTGGAACGAGGCGTTCGCCTCTATTCGCTGTACCAGCACGCGTCACGGTTCGACGGCCCCACGATCGAGTACGCGACGAAGGCCATGCGCGCCGGCGCGGAGATCCGCACGGCGACCACCCTGCCACCTCGCATGATCATGGTGGACCGCCGCACCGCGTTGCTCACTCATCGGTCCGGCGACGCCGCAGCCGTGATCGTGCAGGAACCTTCGATCGTCAGCTACCTGTACGAGGTGTTCAGCCGCGCCTGGGAAGGTGCGTCTCCGTTCACCACCGCGAAGGCGCCCGACCAGACGGAGACATGGAACGGGACTCAGCACCTGCTTCTGCAACTGCTCGGTGACGGCCTCACCGTGGCGGCGATCTCCAAACGGCTGGGCATCGCGGAGCGCACGTGTCAGGGGTATCTGACCAGGCTGTTCAACGACCTGGGAGTCTCGGACCGGTTCCAGGCGGGGGTGGTGGCACACGCGCGCGGGCTGGTCGATCCGGCCCGGGTGACGGCGTCGCCGAAGAAGTCGAACCGGCAGACCTGACGATGTTTCCGGCCCTTTGAGCGCCCTGCCTGGCGCAGACCTACCGAGCAGCCCTCAGGATCCATGATCGACCAGTGTCTGCGGCAAGGCTGCCAGGGCCCCCTCCTGGGAGCCCGACGTCTCGGTAGTTGAACACCGTTTTGCGGGTACCCGAACGGCACGAGCAGTCCCAGCTGTTGGAGGCCACAATGATCGCTCTCGGTGTAATCCTTCTAATCGTCGGCTTTCTCACCGGCGTTTCGATCCTGTGGACCATCGGGGTCATTCTTCTGGTGATCGGCGCACTCCTGTGGGTCATGGGATCCATGGGTCACGCCGTCGCCGGGCGTCGACACTACTGGTGAGGCCGGTATCTGGTCGGCCACCGTGCCGACCAGATGGCCTGCGCCGATCTGGTCGGGTCAACCAGCCCGGACAGGCTGCTCTTGTTGTCCGGGCCGGATGACGTCGTTGGCGCGGTCGGTCAGGGCAGGATCTCGACGTACCCGCCGGTTCCGTGCACGCGGATCCGCTGCCCGTCCCGGATCAGGCGGGTGGCCTGCTCCACCCCTACGACGGCCGGCAAGCCGTACTCACGGGCGATCACCGCGCCATGGGTCATCAGGCCGCCCACCTCCGTCACCAGGCCCGCGATTCCCACGAACAACGGCGACCAACTGGGGTCCGTGAAGGTGGTGACCAGGATGTCGCCCGCTTCGAGATCGGCGTCCGCCATGTCAAGGATGACGCGGGCCCTGCCCTCGATGGTCCCGGCGGAAACCGGTAGCCCGATCAGGGCACCGGCCGGCACGTCGTCGCGCCGGTACGCCCCGGTGACGGCCTCACCGTCCGAGGTGAGAACCCGGGGCGGGGTGAGCGCGCGGTACGACCGGAACTCGTCCTTGCGCTGCTGGATGAGCCGGCCATCCACCTGGTTCGAGCGCACGACGTCGTGGAGTTCCTGGAACGTGAGGTAGAAGATGTCCTCCTTCTCAGGAAGCACGTTGTCCTGCACGAGGCGCTCGGCCTCTTCCAGCAGGGCCTGCTTGTAGACGAAGTAGCGGCTGATGATGCCGTACTTCGGGTACTCCCGGTACCCGATGAAGGTTCGGACCCGGTCGATCATCCGCTTGGTCCCGTCCGCTTTCCGGTCCCCGTCCGGCAGGGCCCGCAAGCGCGACAGCACGTCCTGTTCCTTCTTCTGGGCCTTTTGCCGACCCTGCTCGAAACGCCGCTCGGCGGCGCCCGGTTCGAAGTTCCTGACGTTGTCGAGGATCACGGGCACGAGGGTGGTGGGGCGCTCACGCCAACGCGGTCGCGTGATGTCGATCTCGCCGACACAGCGCATGCCGTACCGGTCGAGGTAGGCCTCGATGGCTTCGCGCGCTTCCGCCCCGCCCGCGAGCTTGGCCAACTCGTCCAGGAAGCCCTCGTCCTCGACGCCCTGCAGGAACTCGACCACCTCCGGATACGGGCGGATCACGTCCGCGACGTCGAGCAGCGCCAGTCCCATCTCCGAGGTGACGTTGTCGGGCGCCGACAGCGTGAGCGTGTCGGCCACGTTCTTCTCGCCCAGCCACTCCTGCAGCTTGTCGTTGAGCCACCACGTGGCGTCCATCCCCGCCATGATCGCCTGAATGCTGAGCGGATCACCGAGGACCCGCTTGTGCTCCTCGACGGCCTCCAGCAGGAAGTCGAACAGCGCCGGTCCCCTCTTGGTCCGGATGTCGCGCTCCAGCGAGGCGATGGACACCTGGCTGCGCTCGATCAGCTCGGTGACGATCGCCGGATCGGTCTCGATCGGGGCAGGCGCCTTGCCGCCCGGCGGCCGGCCGGGACCCGCGTCCGGGAGCGACGGGACGAAATCGCCGCTGCCGAGGACGGTCTCCAGAGCGTCCCTGATCAGTGGATCGCCTTTCCCCATGACGTCCAGGAGGCCGGCGCGGCTCGCGGGCGAGGCCAGGCGCCGGGTGACGTCGACGAACAACCTCCCGCCGGCCTCGTGCATCGGCACCATGGCCGTCAGCCGCCACACGGAGAGCCCCAGGGGCTTCATGGCGTCGGTCATCATCTGCCCGTGGCCGACGGAGACGTAGACGTGATTCTCCTGGTCGCCGCTGTCCGGGATGGGGAACAGCGTCGTGATCGGCCGGCTCTGGACGACGTGGAAGCCATCGTCCACCAGGCACCATTCGATGTCCTGCGGGCGGCCGAAGTGCGCTTCGATCCGACGCCCGAGCCGCACGAGCTGAACGGCCTGCGCATCCGTCAGCGCCGCCTGTTCCTGCTGCTGCGAGTCGATGGCCACTGTCTGTGTGCCACCTGTCGGCAGGGCGTGAACGGCACTCCGTTTGGCGGCGATCGTCTTCGCGACGACTTCGCCGTGTCGCACCGTGAAGACGTCCGGGTTCACCAGACCGGAGACCAGGGCCTCGCCGAGGCCGAAGCCGGCGTCCACGGTGGCGACCGTTCGGTTGCCCGTGACGGGGTCGGCCGTGAACAGGACGCCGGCCGCGTGCGGGAAGACCATCTGCTGCACGACCACAGCCATGAGGACCGTACGGTGGTCGATGCCGTTCCGCCGGCGGTAGGTCACGGCCCGCTCGGTGAACAGCGAGGCCCAGCACCGGCTGACGTGCTGAAGAACCGCCGCCGGCCCCACGACGTTCAGGTACGTGTCCTGCTGTCCGGCAAATGAGGCCGTCGGCAGGTCCTCTGCCGTCGCGCTGGACCGGACGGCGTAGGCGGCTTGCTCGCCGAACCGGGCGTGTGCGCGGGTGATCGCCGCCGCGACATCGCCCGGGATGACGGTTTCCTCGACGGCCCGGCGAATCTGCGCGCTGAGCATGCGGATCGTCTCCCCGTCGTCCGGGTTCAGACGCGACAGCTGATCGAGCAGATCCCCGATCGACGGCGCTTGCGCCATGACCCGTCGGAAGGCGTCCGTGGTCACGCAGAAGCCACCCGGCACGCGGATGCCGTCGATCCGCGTCAGCCCGCCCAGGTGCGCGCCCTTGCCGCCGACGACGGCAACCTGCGTCTCGTCAACCTCTTGGAGATCCAACACGTACTGCTCGATCATCGCGATACCTCCCGGGCAGTCGTGCTCCGATGCAGTGCACGGGCCGAACGAATCTCCGGCATCTCCGGTTCTGCCGACTCTCCTGCCGTGCACATCCTCACCTCTGGCTGCCTTCCCTCCGACGATCGGGCAGGGCGCTCCCCCGCCCCGAACGCCCGTAACCGCACTGCCAGTCCCTCCACTGGTTCGTCGCCGCCTGGCCCGTACATCACACGCACGTAGTGCTCCCGTTTCTGCAGGTTGTGGCCTCGGCCGACGATTCTGCGCCCCGACCGGGGCCTTGCCGCAAGCCCCCCGGTGCGCTATAGCTTGAGACAGGCAAGGAGAGGTCTCCTTGCCTTTTGGCTTTTTGCCGTCCGCGGGAATGACAGACTTTCGCCCCTCACACCGGCCGGCGCCGACGCCCGGCTGACGCCACCGGAGCCACAACCCGATCCGCACCCGATCGCCCGTAGCGGTGGTGAACACAACTCGCAGCGGACTCCGCGACGCAGGGTGTGTGCCCGTTACTGTCTGCTCCTGTTCCTGATCCTTTGCTCACCTTTGCCCCTTCGGGGAAGACGGCGTGTGTGCTATCCAGGAGGTGTGCGGTAGGGATCTCGGGGCTCCATCGCACGGACTCGGGAATGCCTCTCCGGCGCGCGCCGGAGTCAGCGAGCTGAGTGAGCTGCATGGACCCCACACCCTCCTCTTCGCCTGCTTCACCGTTCGACATGGTCAGCGGTGCCCTGGCGGACTACATCCCCCGGGCCGGGACCACGGCCGCCACGGGTCCCGTCGCTTCGCAGAGCGACAACCCTGCCGGTCGGCCCGAAGGCGACAGCCGGGAGGCCGGAGGTCAGGAACAGATCCTCGGGGCGGTCACCCTCGACCGGGATCTGAGGATCACCAGCTGCAATCTGGACGCCGCTCCGTTCACCGGGGTGAGCGTCAAGCCGGGGGCCGCCTTCACCGAACTGCTGCCACCCGGGGACGTGCCGACGGTCACGCAGCGGCTGCGGAACGTTGTCGAGACGCGCGAGGCGCACGTCGCCCGGGTCCAGCGCTTGCGGCGGGACGACGGCACGGAGCTGGTGGTCTCGATGAGCATCCTGCCGGCCGCAGCTCCACAGAACGGTCTGACGGTCTCCCTGATCGCCATGGCCAGACGGCTGCACCTGTACGCTTCCGCGACCGCGATCGGGACGTCGTTGGACATCGGCGAGACCGCGCAGTCCCTGGCCCAGTCCCTGCTGGCGTGGGGGGACGTGGCGGCCGTCGACCTCGACTTCGCCGTCTGGACGGGGGAAGCCGTCACCGAGCAGGCGCACGAGCGCATCCGGCTGCGGCGGGCGGCCCTGGTGCCGGAGCGGGCCTGGCCCGAGGGATATCTGACGTGCGGGGACAACCTTCCCCGCGAGGCGAGCCGTCTGCTGGTCGGTGCGGTCACGCGCGACGACGTGCCGCAGGCCATCGTGATTCCCGACCGTGAGGCGATCGAGCGGGTACTCGGCGATCCCCGGCTGGTGCGCGCTTTGGTACCCGGCAACCTGCCGGCGAGTGTGGCCTGCATACCGCTGGTCGTGGAGGGACCCGAAGGCACATCGGGGCCCATCGTGCTGGGCGTGACGGAAGTCTGGCGGCGGCCGGAGCGTCCCTTCCGCGACAGCGAACTGCTCGACCTGCAAGAACTCGTGGCCAAAACCGCCCGTCACGTGGACCTGGCCCGCCAGCATCAGCGCGAGCACGCCCAGGTCCTGGCACTCCAGCGCCGGCTGCTGCCGCGGGCCGGCAGCGACACCATCGAGGTCGCCAGCGTCTATCTCCCCACCACCCCTGACAGTGCGGGCGTCGGCGGAGACTGGGTGAACAGCTTTCCGCTGCCGGGCGACCGGACCGCGCTGGTGGTCGGCGACGTCGTGGGGCATGGCCTGGGGGCCGCGGCGGCCATGGGCCAGCTGAGCATGGAGGCCCGCGCGCTGTTGTCAGCGGGGCTGGGCCCCGGAGAGGTGCTGGAGCGTCTGGACGAGACGGTCACGCTCCTGGACGACACGGACGCGGGCCTGGCGGCCGGCTACAGCGCGCTGGGCTCGACGTGCTGCATCGCGGTCTACGATCCCGTCGACCACCGGGTCGTGATGTCCAACGCCGGCCACCTGCCTCCCGTCCTCGTCCGTCCCGATGGGTCCGCCACAACCATCACCGGGCAGCCGCACCCGGGCCTGGGAGCTGAGTTCGCCGTACGGGAGCCGTTCGACGTGCAGGAGTTCGCCGCGCCACCCGGCTCGCTCCTCGCCCTCTACACCGATGGCCTGGTGGAAGACCCGGTGGCCTCCCTCGACGAGGGCATCGGCAGGCTCACAGACGTGGTGCGTGAGGTGCATCCCTGGGACGATCTGCAGCAGACCGCGCGCCGCGTGGTCGCCGATCTGGCCCCGCAGGGACGCCTGCGCGACGACGTGACCCTGCTGCTCGCCCGTATGACCGGCCGTCGCGGCCGGGACACCGCGACCTGGCAGCTGGCCGCCGGCGACGACGCCCCCGCCCGCGCCCGCACCCTGGTCTCTGCTGCCCTGCGGCGATGGCACACCAGCGATCAGGCCCGGGACAGTGCGCTGCTGGTGATCAGCGAACTGGTCACCAACGCCGTCCTGTTCAGCTCCGGGCCGGTCACGGTGCGGCTGGTAAGGGCCGGGAGCCGCCTCATATGCGAGGTCGGCGACACCGGCAATGGCCGACCGCGCCTGCGCCGAAGCCAGGTACTCGACGACAGCGGACGCGGCCTGCAGGTCATCCACAAACTCACCGCACGCTGGGGGGTGCGGTGGACCAACGGCGGCAAAGCCGTCTGGGCGGAACTGGACCTGTGATGCCCGGGGATGTGGAGAACGTTCGTCCTCGTCGCCGCTGAGGGAGCGGGTGTCAAAGCCACTCCCCCTCCAGGGCCGTGGCTGTCAGCCCGGGCGCGGCCGCGTACAGCACGGTGCGGCTGCTTGTTTTCTGGCCGGCGTCGTGCGCGCGTCGCAGTATGTCGAGTACGGCCGCGCCACCGCGGTTGCCGGTGGTGTAGCCGGCCCGGCTGTAGGCCAGGAGTCCCGCGGGCCACCCGTCGGGCATCGTCTGTTCCATGTACTCCAGCACCCGGGTCCCACCGGGATGGGCGAGCAGCAGATCGGGATGCCACGCGTGTCCGTCGTCCTGGTGGCGCGCGCTCAGCCACTTCCACATCGCGGCGACCGTCTCCTGAACGGCGCGCGGCCCCCGGCGGTCCATGACGAAATGTGTGCCGTCGGCGCGAGTGTCCAGCCAGTGCAGGTCTGCGGTGTTGGGCAGGGTGTGGTGCCAGGCCGCGTCCAGACGCAGGATCGACTCCGGCCCGGGGCGTCCGGTGACCACTGCCGCAACGGCGGTGTCCGCGAACAGCAACCGGACAATGAGGGATTCCAGCGTGTCGTCGGCGGGCTGGTAGGTGGTGCTCAGCGCCTCCGATATCACCACCAGCACCACACGCTCGGGGTCCACGGCGACCAGGTCGGCCGCCAGCGCCAAGGATCGGGTTCCGGCGATGCAGGCCCACTGGCTGGCCGGCAGCAGCAGTACGTCGTTACGCAGCCGGAGGCGGTTGAACAACGAGAGGTCCAGCCCCGGCAGGGCGGGGGTGGTGGAGTGACTGGTGATCAGACAGTCCACGTCTGCGGCGTGCAGCCCGGCGATCTCGAGAGCTTCGCGGGCTGCGCGCTCTCCGTACGTCTGCACGGCCGCCCAGGCCGGCGCGGTGCGCTCCTGGATGGTCTGGGGCGCTGGTATCCCCTCCAGCGCGGCGATCGCCCGGTCCACTTCCCGGTCGCTGAACCCACCGCGGGCCAGAGCTTCACGGGCCGGACCGGGGCCCGGAGTTCGCAAGCCGCTCTCCCTGCTGGGCGCGGCGGCTGCCTCCAAGGGCAGCATCCATCCACGGGAGGCGATTCCCGTGCTCTCGGCTATGCCGTCAATCCGCGCCAGCCATGGGGCCTGCGGATGTCGACTACGCACTTCGGCCAGGATGTCGCCGGTTTTCACAGCTTGTTCGCCGTGTACTACGGCGGGAGGACACAGATAGGCGCCCACAGTACGCCCCTTTCTCTGCGGACCTTGACGGCGCAAAGTGGCCGTAACTTGCCCAAATCGGCAGAGTGTGGTCAAGGCGCCGCTGTAGCACTCTACTTCGCATCCGGCCGGAAATTGGCTGAAATTGTGGTCTCCTCGCCCGGTGCCAACTCCTCGGGATCGTAAGTGATCGCGGTCACCGCCGACGTGGTGACCGCGACCCACGATGCCGGCTGAGGGGCCCTGCAGCCGGTCCGGGTCAGTCGATGGCGCCTGTCACTGTCCCCCTCCCTCCCCCGTCAGCGGCACGTCCCGTCGCAGTCCCAGATCCAGAACTCGCCGCACCCGCCGTCGGAGATCGTGCATCCGCCTCCGATGCAGTCGCTGAACAAGCACGCGTCCGAGAACGAACTGCACGCGCAGTCCTGTGCCAGGGCTTCCACCGGTCCGAGCGTGGCCAGCAGTTGCGCCGCGCCCTCCTTGCCGAATGCGGCGACCGCGGACTCAGTCAGGTCGTCGCTGTGCTGGGGGCGTGGGAGCGGGCGTCGCTGGAAGGTTGCGGGGTCCGACGCGGCCGTGCGAGCCCGTTCGACGACCGTGCCCTGACGAGGCGTGAGATGGGGGTGCTCGGCGCGGAAGCGGTCGATGTGCTCCACCCACAGGCGGCTGCGGGCGGCCGGCGGCAGTGCCGCGTGCACGGCGCGGCGGTGGGCCAGTGGCAAGGCGGTCACATCGGAGTAGGTGGTGGGCAGACGCCCGGCGTTCGCCTTGACCCACTCACCGGCCGCCGCAGCGTCCTGGCCCGCGGCGAAGGCGGGCGTACCCCCCTTGAACAAGATGGTCGAGGCGACCGCGAGCCCTCCTGCGACCCTCAGGAACTGCGCGCGGCTCGATCCCGTGCCGACTTGGGAGCGGTTCGCGTCGCGTGCCTCGCCCAGCGCCCGCAGGACGCGAACCGTGGCTCGCGGGCCCAGTCGTCGCACCAGCTGAAGCGTCATCGACGGCCCGGTCCAGGCCCGAACGGACTCGCCATCGGTACCGGTTCGGTCCGGCGCGGCGGCATGGTGCCCTTCGCCGGCGGTGACCTTCAGCAGCGTCGGTGCCCAGGGCGCGTCGGGCCCCAACGCTCGCGAGCGCCGGGCGCGGACATCGGCACGACCGAGGGCGACCACCTCCAGGCGTGCGTCACAGGCGTTGAACACGATCGAGGACACGGCACGGCACGTCGAGCACGACGCGTCGAAGGCCAGCATCCAGCGAACTTCGGACTCGGCAGAGCCGCGTCCCTCAGTGGTGCTCATCTATGAAGCTCCGTTCCCCGCGACAGGTCGCGGCGGCCGGTTGACGGGTGGAAGAGGGGCGGAGGACGGGTGGATGACGGGTCTGTGGGTGGGGCAACCTTTGAGTTTTGGGGTGACCTGCTGCCGACGGGTGCGGGTTGCGCTCCGTGTGGACGTGCCGGGCACGCGGAGGTCGCACGGGGCGCGACCGGCGTCGGGGCGGTGTCGCGTGCAATGGATCGGTCTGCCTTGAACCGCACACGTGCTGTTCGCTCACCATCGTGCTGGCGTGCCGGACGGGCCAACAGGTCACGAACCGTTCATGTACGACCGGTTCCGCGGGTCGTCACGGGCGGCGCTGTGGCGCTCGCGCTGTCTGCCGCTACGACCCACGGACGTCCGGGTTGGGATGTTCGCCGAGGCCGTCGAGCTCGTCGAGCTGTCGTTCCACCTGCTCGGCTTCCTCGTCCCGTCCCTGCTGTCGATACAGCTCCCGTGCTTCCCGCCACGCCGCGCGGGTGTGGTCGTGGCGGCCGAGTGCGGCATGGGAGTGACCGAGCCGGTCGAGAGTGTCGGCGGTTTCGTAGGTGTTGTCGAGGTCGCGGTACAGGCTGATGGCCTGGCGGTAGTGCTCGATGGCGTCGTCGTGGCGGCCACTGTGGTGGTCGATGTAGCCGAGGCTGTCCAGGGTTTGCGCCTGGCCGTTCACATCGTGGTGGTGCTGGTAGAGGGTGAGGGCGGCCTGGCAGTGCTCTCGGGCTGTGTCGTCGTGGTCGCCGAGGCGGGCGGCGTACCAGCCCACGGCGTTGAGCGCGTTGGCTTCCGCGATCGGCTGGTCGAGGCCGCGGTAGAGATCGAGTGCCCGTCTGGCATGCTCCAGCGCCCGCCTGCCGTCCGGCCAGATCGACGCGAGTGTGTAGTGCGCCTGAGCCTGCAGGGCGCGGTCGTTTTGCTGCTCGCTCAGGGCGAGCGCCTCGTTCAGAGCTGTGATCGCCTCCTGATGGTGCCCGAGTACGACGTGGGCGCGGCCCAGGAGCCGATGCGTGAGGATCTGGGCACCGGGGTCGCGCAGCTGATGCGCGGAGTCGACGGCGACCTGCCACACGGCGAGCTGATCGTGGCGGTGACCTCGCCGGTAGTGGAAGTTGTACAGCGTCCAGGCCAGCTGCCATGCCGTGCGGTGTAAGGCGTGTGCGGCGGCGGTGCGCTGAGCGGCGAGCAGATTCCGCTGCTCGGTGTCGAACCAGTCCATCGCCGCCGGGATGTCGGACAGTGCCTCGGGGTGGCAGGCGGGTGGCGGCGGGGCGAGCTCGATGGGGTCGCGGTGGGAGTCGAGGAGGCGGTCGGCGGCGTACGCGGTGTGGGTGTAGAAGTCGAGCACCCGCCGCAACGCTGCCGTTCGCGCGCTGTCGGCCAGGTCGTGGGCGGTGGTGGCGTAGCGGCGGATCAGGTCGTGCATGCGGTAGCGGCCGGCGGCGTCCTGCCCGATCAGCGAAGCCTGTTCGAGCCTGCGCAGCACGCTCCGGGTCCGGCTGCGGCCGAGGCCGGTGAGACTGCCGGCGGCAGCGAGGCCGATGTCGGGTCCGGGTGCGATCGCCAACAGTCCGAACACCTCGGCTTCTTCGTCGCTCAAGGCACGGCGGGAGAGCGAGAGCACCGCGGGCAGGCTCGCTGCGGAGTCGGCGTCGTCGAGTACGTCGAGTGCGTCGTCGCGCAGTTCGTCGGCGAGGTCGGCCAGGGAGAGGTGCAGGTGGGCGTGGGCGCGGCCGGCGATGATGCTCAGCGCGAGCGGGAACCCACCGCACAGGCGGACGAGGTCGGCCACCGCCGCGGGTTCGGCCGCGATGCGTGCGGAGCCGAGTCGGGCGACGAGGAGTCTGCGTGCCTCGGCGTCGGTGAGGGTGTCCACGGACAGGTGGTGGGCGCCGTGGCCGGTGATCAGGCCCAGCAATCGGTTGCGGCTGGTGACCGCGACCGTGCAGGTGTCGCCGCCCGGCAGCAGGGGGGCCACCTGGGCGGCGTCGACAGCGTTGTCGAGCACCAGCAGCATCCGCTTGTCCGCCACCAGGCTGCGGAACAACGCCGCCTGCGCGTGCGGCGCGACCGGGATCTGGCCGGCCTCAACACCCAGCGCGTCAAGGAATCCGCGAACGGCCACGGCAGGTTCCATCGGCTCGCTGTCGGGGCTGAAGCCCCGGAGGTCGACGAAGAGCTGCCCGTCGGGGAAGCGGTCGGCGTTGCGGTGAGCCCAATGCAACGCAAGCCACGACTTGCCCACCCCGCCGGCGCCCGCAATCGTGGAGATGACCAGGGTGCTTGCCGCACCCGAACTGGACCGCAACGCAGCATCCAGGCGGTCCAGTTCGTGGTTTCGGCCCACGAACGGCGCCGGGGGCGCGGGCAGTTGACGCGGTACCGGGATCGTCGCCACATGCTCGCCCGTCCCCGTCCCCGCAACTGAACCCGTCGCCGCGGCCAACAGACCGTCCAGTTCGGCCGGCTGCAGGTCGAGTGCGGCGGCCAGTTGGCGCACCGACGCGAGCTGCGGATTGCGGCGTTTACCGGTCTCCATGCCGCGGATCGTGCTGACCGAAACGCCGGAACGCTCGGCCAGCGCCTCCTGGGTCAGCCCCGCACGCGACCGGAACCGCCGGACGGCCATACCGAAGTGATCTTCCACAGTGACCTTCCTACCAGGGCCATCGGCCACACGTGTCCTGTTGGTGCCCTGTCAGCGTGAGCGGTCGGACGCGGACGTGGTCTGCACCCGGTGCATACGGATGCGTGACAGTGCGGGCCGTCCTCCGGTCGCCGCCGTGGGCGGCATCAGCCGACTCCTGGTACGGCCCCGCCGGCCAACTCCCGCTCCGGCAGGGCCGCCGGAGCGTCAGGCGTAGTAGTGGATCGTGCCGTGCAGTGCGGGTCCACCGCCCTCACAATGCTGCACGCGGCGCTGGTGCCCTGTCCGATGTGGTCACCGGCCTGGCTGGTGAAGCCGTACTTGGTCACGGCCACTGGTGTGCCGGTGGCCGCCGATGCCGCCCCGGCCACGCCGACGCTGAGACCTGCCGCCACGGCAAGACTCAATAACGCGCCCAGCAGCGAACGCAGTGAACCTGCGCGTCTGTTCGCAGTCACATTCCCCTCCTTGGTACGGGACACCCCCAATTGAGCTCCCGCATCCCGGTTATAACAGGCGTCACTGACATGCCTCTGCGATCGGGCCTGACGTCCGTGAGCAGTGCCGGCAGTGCCACTTCCCTTCTGAGGCTCGCTCGATCCGAGCGGCGAGCGACAGCATGAGTTGTTCACGGGTGGGGCAGGCCATGACGCCGTGCTCACCAGCTGATTCCGGCTGCCACCGGCAGGTGGTCGCTGCCGGTGGCCGGCAGCGACCAAGAGCTCTGCGGCTTCACACCGCGCACCAGGATCTGGTCGATCCGGGCCACCGGGAACTTCGCCGGCCAGCTGAACCCGAAGCCGTCCCCGGCCGCGTTCTGGGCCGAGCGCAGCTGCGAGGTGATGCCGGCGAACGCGCGGTCGTCCATGGTGCCGTTGAGGTCGCCGAGCAGCACCACTCGCTCGTTCCGCTCGGCGGCGACGGCCTTGCCGAGCGCCTGCGCTCCTCTGTCCCGCGAGCCCGTCCAGAAGCCCGCGCTGGGATTCACCCGTACAGACCCGAGGTGCGCCACATACACCGCCAGCGGCCCCTGCTCCGTGGCCACCGTCGTGCGCAGCGCGCGGTCGTCCTCCCTCCTCACCTCGACCGGCTTGGTGTCCGCAAGCGGCCCGTAGTCCGCGTCGAGGTCGACCGGCCGGGTGTGCGACAGCGGCAGCTTGCTCCACAGCCCGACCGTGCCCTGCACCGTGTGGTACGGGTATGCCTTCGCCAGCACCTTCTCGTACGTGCCCCGGGCCTGCGAGGTGATCTCCTCCAGTGCCAACACGTCCGCCTCGGAAGCGGCAAGCTCACGGGCGGTGCCGGCCGGGTCGGGGTTGTCGGCGTCGACGTTGTGGCTGACCACGGTGAGGTCACTGCCCGGGTGGGACTTGTCGCCGAGCAGCCCGCCGAAGAGGTTCAGCCACACCGTGACCGGCAGCAGCAGCGCGGCCACCGCGGAGGCTGAGCGGCGCCACAGCGCCCCGGCCAGCAGCATCGGGATGAACGCGCCGAACCACGGTAGGAAGGTCTCCACCAGGCTGCCGAGGTTCCCGATCCTGTTCGGGATCTCCGCGTGCAGCAGCATGAACAGGCCGAGCAGCAGCGCCAGCGCCGCGAGCACCGGGCCGCGCTTCCAGGGCTGCGGCCGGGAGCCGGTACGGATCGCCCGGCGGATACCCGCGCGCCAGGCCCCGGCGCCGGTGTCCCGGCGGCCTGCGCCGCCCTGTCCGGTCTCCGCCGTGTCCAGCCGGGCCATCGTCTCTCCTCGCTCACTGCCGGTCACTGCTGCATCCTCGGGTCCTGGGTGGGGTTGGCGTACATGCGCGGGCAACCACGACCGATCGCATCGGTGCGCAGTTCGTAGTGCCAGGGTTCGTTCCGGTAGATCTGGCACAGCCCGTACTCGGCGCCGTGCTTCGACAGCCACGCCGTCGCATCGGAGCGTCCGAGATCGACCGCGTCCCCCGACACATGGGGGGACGTCGCCGCGGTGGCCACCCATCGGGCGGCCTCGTCTTCGGACCCGTACTCGGAGACCGCCTCGCGAAGAAGCTGGTTCTGGTAATCCGGGGAACGCCAGCCGCTGTTGACGTAGAACTTCGTTCCGTCGTCCGCGGCATTCGTCGCAGCCTGGCGGAGGGCCTTGAGCAGATCGGGATCGAGCTTGGCCACAGCCGGAATCCCGTCATCGAAGACCGTCACGCCGTCGGGGACGACGCCGTCAGCCTCGCCAAGGGCGCCGGAGTGCTCACTGGGAAGAGCATTCAAGGATGGTGCGGCAGCGGACGACGAGGCGGAAGAAGGGGGCGGGGACTTCCATAACTGGTGGCCGAGGGCTGCGGTGATCGCTGCTATGACCACTGACAGGCCGACGACAAGGGACCGGTGAAACCGGCGCGTCGTTGTTCGTGCTGACGGTGGGATCGGAGTCATGCTGCCAGTCAAGGCAGCGTCGTGTTGCCGGCCCGTATGTGGTTTTCGATACGCCGACGATATGGGGCAGCTCGTAGCATCGAGAGCATGCGTGTGTTGATCGTCGAGGACGAACTTTATATGGCAGAGGCCATCCGCGACGGCCTACGCCTGGAAGCGATCGCGGCGGACATCGCAGGCGACGGCCACACCGCTCTGGAAATGCTGAGCATCCACACGTACGACATCGCCGTACTCGACCGCGACATCCCCGGACCGTCCGGTGACGAGGTCGCCAAACGCATCGTCGACTCAGGCAGCGGCATGCCGATCCTCATGCTCACCGCGGCCGACCGTCTCGACGACAAGGCCTCCGGGTTCGAACTCGGAGCCGACGACTACCTCACGAAACCCTTCGAACTCCAGGAACTCGCGCTCCGGCTGAGAGCACTCGACCGCAGACGCGCCCACAACAGGCCTCCCGTACGAGAGATCGCAGGTCTGCGCCTTGACCCGTTCCGCAGAGAGGTCTACAGGGACGGCCGCTACGTCGCGCTGACCAGGAAGCAGTTCGCAGTGCTCGAGGTCCTCGTCGCTGCCGAGGGCGGTGTCATCAGCGCGGAGGAACTCCTGGAAGGCGCGTGGGACGAGAACGCCGACCCGCTCACCAACGCCGTACGCATCACCGTCTCGGCACTGCGCAAGCGACTCGGCGCACCATGGATCATCGCCACCGTGCCGGGCGTCGGTTACCGCATCGACACCGCGCCCGGCACCGGACGTGAGGGCGGAGACCGTGGACAGGGTGGATAGGGAGGAGACCGTGGATAGGGCGCCCGGGTTGAGCGTTCGCCTCAAACTCACCCTCAGCTATGCCGGATTCCTCATGCTTGCGGGCGTTGTGCTGCTCGCGGCCGGGTGGGTGTTCCTGACCCGTGTGCCGCATGTCGGGCTCGTCATGGTGCCCAGCTACCGCCTCGCCGTGCTGCGCGCCTTCGCTCCGACCGCGGCCGTCGTGCTGGCGTTCTTGCTGGTATTCGGTCTCGGGGGAGGGTGGTTGCTCGCCGGCCGGATGCTCGCACCCCTGACTCGCATCACGGACGCCACACGCATGGCCACGAACGGATCGCTCTCCCACCGAATCCGGCTGCCGGGCCACAGAGACGAGTTCCGTGAACTCGCCGACGCCTTCGACGCGATGCTCGCACGTCTCGAAGCACACGTCGCCGAACAGCAGAGATTCGCCGCCAACGCCTCTCACGAATTGCGCACCCCGCTGGCGATCTCGAAGGCACTTCTCGATGTGGCCCGCACCGATCCGAACCGCGATACCGACGAACTCATCGACCGCCTCCGCTCCGTCAACACACGGGCCATCGGCCTTACGGAGGCACTGCTCCTCGTCAGTCGCGCTGAGCAGCGATCCTTCACCCGAGAACAAGTCGACCTGTCTCTCATGGCGGAAGAAGCCACCGAAACGCTGCTCCCCCTCGCGGAAAAGCACGGCGTCACCATCGAGACCTCCGGCGACATCGCCCCCGCGCTCGGCTCGCAAGCGCTCCTGCTGCAGCTGACCACGAACCTCGTGCACAACGCGATCATCCACAACCTGCCGCGACAGGGCACCGTCTGGGTCAATACCAGCGTTCGCCCCAAGACCGTGGTGCTCACTGTCGAAAACACCGGCGAGAAACTCACCCCGGAGCTGGTCTCGACACTCACCGAACCATTCCAGCGCGGCACCGAGCGCACACACACCGACCACGCAGGCGTCGGCCTCGGCCTGGCCATCGTGAAGACCATCACCCACGCACACGACGGAACACTCACCCTCGCCCCCCGCTCCACCGGCGGCCTCCGCATCACTGTGGAACTACCCGCGACAGCCCCGCACACAGAAGGGTGAGGAATCAGGAGTCGATTCGCCGCCGGTACAGCAGGCGCGCGGTCTTCAGCGTCTGCGCCAGGACCATCCACTGCCGATACCCGCCAGATGCAGGGCCAACGCGGCAAGGCCGAGAAGCATCACATTCGTCGAGGTGAAGGTGTCGTTGGTGGAGATGTCCGCAGCATTGATCAGGAAGGCGATGAAGAACAGGACCGCCGAGAAGATCGCCAGCATGATGTCCGTCCGTTCGGTGAGTCGCGCGCATACCGTGTGCCCTCCGAATGCCCCCAACCGGACGGAACACACGGGCTGCTGAGCCGGGACGACGAGTGCGGGTCTCGTGGCGGCGCCATCGTGTTCACTGAACGTCCAACGGTTCTGTTCAGCCGAAGGGAACGGCGTCCGCCGGGGCGGTGTGCCAGTTCGTGACGATCGGGTGCTCGACGGTGATGGCGCCGACCGGCAGGGAGACCGGGTTGGGGTCGTTGTCACCGACGCCGACGATGATGCTGTCCAGCTCCTTGCCGCCGTCTCCGTTGGTGGTCTTCGGGTTCACTCCGGCGTAGGCGGTGGTGCTCCCGCCCAGCTTGATCTGCTTGGCGGCGCTCTGCTCCGCGGGACCTGCCTGGGTGCCGTCGGATCCGAACGCCACGGTCGGCAGCGCGGCGGGCAGGTAGCAGGTGATCCCCGACTTCGCCTTCGCGATGATCAGGATGTATCCGCCGGCCTGGGTCTCGGGCTTGGTGCTCCAGGAGATGTCGTTGGCGCCGCAGCTCTGCCCGACCGGCTGCCGCTCGCCGTTGCCGGTGTCGGCGCCCGAGCCGGCTCCGTCCTTGCTTCCCTTGCCCGTGGTGCCGGAACCCTTGTCGGCGCTCTGGCCGCTCCCCGTGCTCGACGTGCCGGACGGGGTGGCCGCGTTACCGGTCCCAGCGACGGCTGAGGGACTCCGCGTGGCGCCGGTGTCCGTGGCCGTGTCCGTGCCCTGGCAGGCGGTCATCAGCATGGCGCCGCCCACGAGGGCTGCGGAGACGAGGATGGCCTTGCGAAGGTGGCCGGACATGAAATCCCCCTGATGGTGGCGTAGTTGAGGCCGAAGCGGGTTCGGTCTTCTCGTGCTTCCTTGATCACTATGAGGGGGTTGCGACTCGAAGGGATCCCGGCGCCTTCGTTCCAGTACAGCGCCGTCGCAGAACGATGACATGATCACGAAGGTGACACGGGATGCGGGATGCGGGAGGGACTCCGACCATGCCGCTGGGGTGCGGGAATTGACGGAGCATCACTTGTCACCTACGGCACCGTCTTCAAGGACAACTCCAACCTGTGAGCGGCACGACATCTCGCCGAGTGACTACCAGGTGGGGATCATGCCGCCGTCGATCACGAAGTCGCTGCCGGTGATGTTGGCCGAGCGGTCCCCGGCCAGGAACACGGCCAGCTCGGCCACTTCCCTGGGCTTGGTGAAGCGACCGGTGACCATGGCTGACTTCGCCTCGGCCACGATGTCCTCGGGAGTGCCTCCCACCGCGGCCGACACGGTGTGGGCCACGCCGCCCCCGCCGAGCCACAGGTCGGTCTCCACCGGCCCCGGGCTCACGGTGTTGAGGCGGATGCCCTTGGGACCGAACTCCTTGGACAGGGCCTTGGAGAACACGACGAGGGCGGCCTTGCCCGCGCTGTAGTCGATCACCAGCGGGTCGGGCAGGGTGGCGTTGACCGAGGCGATGGTGACGACCGAGCCCCGGCCCGCCGCGAGCATCGCCGGCAGGGCCGCTCGCGTGACCCGTACGGCCGCGAGGAGGTTCAAGTCGAGCGTGCGTCGCCACTCCTCGTCGGTCACCGTGAGGAAGCCGCCGATGCGGGGCGGCGCCGTACCGACGTTGTTGACGAGGATGTCCACCTGTCCCTGGGCGGCCTCGATCAGCCGCTCGGCCGCGGCCGACTCGCTCAGATCGACGGGCACCCAGGTCACCGAACCCTGCTCGACCAGTGCGTCCAGGTCTTTCGAGGCGGTGCGGGACCCAGCGACCACGGCCGCTCCCGCCTCGGCCAGCGCCTCGGTCACCGCCAGCCCGATGCCCTTGCTCGCACCGGTGACGACGGCGGTCCTGCCCTGCAGTTCGTTGCCCATGACATCGGCTCCTCGGACGGGGATGGCGGGGCACGACCGGGAAACGGCACGGCCCGGCACCCACGGTGCCAGGCCGGCAAGGGCGCCGCAGCGCGAACGCGTCACCTGCGGCGGACGCAGGCCAGCCTGAGCATGGTCACTCGCAGTCGGCGCAGGCGCAGTGACGTGCCCCAAGCCGCGGGGCGCGCTCAGCCGATGCGTTCCCGTACGCGGTGAGGGTGTGCCGGATACACGCCCAGAATCCGGCCCTCGCTGGAGAAGAAGCGCAACTCCTGCAGGGCCAGCGCGACATGGGGCTGTTCGGGGTGACCCTCGATCTCCACGTAGAAGCAACTGGGGTTGAACCCGGCCGCCATCTGATAGCTCTCGATCTTCGTGAGGTTCACCGCGCTGCTGGCGAAACCGCCCAGGGCCTTGTAGAGCGCGCTGGGAATGTTGCGCACGGCGAAGAAGAGGCTCGTCATCGTCGGCTCGTCAGTGACCGGCGCGAAGGCCGCCTCGCGGGACAGGACCACGAACCGCGTGGTGTTGTCCGGATCGTCCTCGACGCCCTCGCGCAGCACCGTCAGGCCATGGTGCCGGGCCGCGGCAGGCGGGGCGAGTGCCGCGTGCCGCACGTCGCCCAGCTCCGCCACCTCGCGGGCGGCGCCCGCGGTGTCGTCGGAAACCAGCGTGCGCCAGCCGCCCTCCCGCAGCACCTTCCGGCACTGTCCCAACGCATGCACGTGGCTGCGCACGCACTCGACGTCGGCCAACGATGTCCCCGGTACGCCCATCAGGTCGAAGTGGATGGCCAGGAAGTACTCGCCGATGACGAACAGACCCGACTCCGGCAGCAGGTGGTGCACGTCCGCCACCCGGCCGGCGGCGGAGTTGTCCACCGGGATCACCGCCAGATCGGCGCTGCCGAGAGTCACCGCATCCAGTGCCTGCTCGAAACTCGTGCAGGGCATCTGCGTGCCGTCGGGAAACAAGCTCAGCGTGGCCGCCGCCGAATTGGAGCCGAACTCACCCTGATACGCGACGGTAACCACCGATCAACACCGTTTCCTGTGCAGCCGGCCTCTCCGCCGGCGGAGGATCCACTGTAGATCGCGCACGCGAGGGCTGTGGGACCGTCCACGAACAGAGACGTCTCACCGGAGCCACGCCGGTGGCTGAGGCGGCGCCGGGCCTGGATACGTGCGGTCAGCCGCGATCCCGGCCGGCGACGACATGTGCCGGTCGCCGGCGGACGCCCTGGGCATTCGCCGCACCATGTTCGCCGTCGCCGGCAGCCGCACGGCACACGGCGCCCGCAGCCGATACGGGCTTCAGCCCTGCCCCGCGTGCGAGCGGCTGTGCGAGACGTCCGGTGGCCCCGGGTGCCCGTCGGCGCGGCGATCGTGGCGCCAGTCGTGGACTGCGAGGGTGAGCGAGCACACGACGGGGAGGATGCCGACGCCGACGGCCGTCGCCACGGCGGTGCGGTAGTCGTGGCCGCCGGCGCCCAGCACGACGTAGAAGAGGCCGGGCAGCGCGGCCGTGCCCACCGAGCCGCCGAGCCGCTGCCCGGTCTGCAGGGCGCCGCCGGCCGCGCCCGCCATGCGCACCGGCACGTCACGCAGGGTCATGGTGATGTTCGGGGAGATGACGCAGCCGCTGCCCAGGCCGCCGGCGAGCAGGACGGGCACGGTGAGCCAGGCGGCCACGTGGGCGGGTGCCAGGAGGAGGATCAGCGCGGTGCCGCCCAGGCCCAGCGTCACGCCGACCAGGCCGCACACGGTCAGCAGTCGGCCCCATCGGTCCACGAGGCGGCCTGCCAGTGCCGCCGCGCAGGCCGATCCGATCGCGAACGGCGTCACCGCGAGTCCCGAGCGCAGGGGCGAGTAGTCCAGGCCGTTCTGGAAGTAGAGGGCGAAGACCAGCCACACGCCGCTGAAGCCGACGAAGTACAGCGTGGCGATGGCCGCGCCGACGGCATAGCCCCGTGTGGTCGTCACCAGCCGGGGGTCCAGCAGCGGTTGGCCGTGGCCGGCGGCGACGCGCCGCTCCCACCGCACGAAGCCGGCCAGCAAGGCCGAACCCACCAGGAAGAGCCACCACAGTCGTCGTACGCCGCCCGCCTCGGCCAGGACCAGCGGCAGCATCAGCGCCAGGACTCCGCACCCGAGGAGGGCGACGCCGCCCAGGTCGAGTGGTTCCCGGCGGCCTGGGGCAGTCCTGGGCAGCAGCCGCATGCCCAGCAGCAGGGCGACGGCGCCGACCGGGACGTTGACGTAGAAGATCCAGCGCCAGCCCTGGGGACCGTCGGCGAGTGCGAGGATGAGGCCGCCCACGATGGGGCCCACGGCGCTCGAAACGCCCACGACGGCGCCGAACAGACCGAAGGCGCGCCCGCGTTCGGCTCCGCGGAACATCTGCTGGATGAGGGCGGAGTTCTGCGGGGCGAGGCAGCCCGCTGCGACGCCCTGGGCGAGGCGGGCGGCGATCAGGAACGTGATGCCGGGTGCCGCGCCCGCCGCCGCGCTGCACAGGACGAAGGCCGCCAGGGCCAGCAGGAAGATGCGACGCCTGCCGATCGCGTCCCCGACGCGGCCGGCGGTCACCAGGACCAGGGCGAAGGTGAGGGCGTAGCCGGAGACCACCCACTGGATGGCGGGTGCCGACGCGTGCAGGTCCCGCTGCATGGACGGGAGCGCGACCGCCACGATCGTCACGTCCAGCAGGCTCATGAACCCGGCCACCAGCGTGACCCACAGCGCCTTCCAGCGCCGTGGGTCGGGTCCGTCGGCGTCAGCCTGCGTCGGCACCGCTCCTCCTTCGTCTGTGCGTGGACCTGATTGCATCAGGGTTCCCACCCGGCGGAGGGCACACCACGCGTGCGCGTCAGAACCTCGGCGCCTGGCTCTCCACCATGCGGGCGGCCTCCTCGGGGGTGGCCACGGAGGGCGGCGAGCAGGCCGGCGGCCGGCGTGCCGTCTCCCGCATGCACGCCACGGCGATCACGCCGACGACGGATCATCGACGGCGCCCGGCATGTACGGGAGGCCGCACTTCTCGCACAAGTGGCTTACCAGCGGGGCCGGTTCGAGCGGATCGGTTGTCGGCAGGTCGCCCGGTCCGGCCGAGCAGTCCGGCTCGTCAGGGCAGCGGTGGGGCGTCGAGAGGGCGCCCGCCGTCCCGAACAGGTCGGCTGGGCATGAACTGCGGCGCCGCCTCACCGTCCGCGGCTGTGGCGGGGGCGTCGGTCAACCGCATGCGCTCCCGCAGGCGCCCGTAGAAGTTGGCGGGATTGAGCCTGACCAGACGCAAGGGCTCGGGCGCCGCCGTCACCCCGATCCAGTCGCCGGGGTCGAGGATGCCTCGCGGCTGCCCGTCCACACTCATCGCGGCCCGCCCGGAGTGGGGCAGCACACGAAGGACGACCGGTTCGTCGGCGCTCGCGACCACGGTGCGGTTGAACGTCATGTGCGGGGCGACGGGGGTGAAGATCACCGCTCGCATCCGGGGCGACAGCACCGGTCCGCCGGCGGCGAAGCTGTAGGCGGTCGAACCCGTCGGGGTCGCGATGATGACGCCGTCCGCCGAGTACGAAGCCAGCAGCCGGCCTGCGATGTAGACGCCCAGACCGACCTGGCGGTCCCGTGCCAGTTTCTCCACCACGACGTCGTTGAGGGCGGTGACGTCCAGCGCGATGCCCCGGCCTTCCTCCAGCGCGGGGTGCGACTGCGGTGGTGGCGGCGGAAGGGCGGGCCCGCGGCCGTAGCAGAGGAACTGCTCCAGGTCCGTGGGCATCTCCAGCAGTCTCGACGCCCGCACGGTGAGGGTCATGCGTTCCTCGCACTCGGACTGCCCTGCGTGCACGGCCTCCAGTGCCCGCTCGACGTCGGTGACCGCGGTCTCCGTCAGAAATCCGACCTTGCCGAGGTCGACGCCGAGGACCTTGCTGTTCTCCTTCGCGGCGATGCGGGCGCCGCGAAGGAAGGTGCCGTCTCCGCCGAGGGTCACGATGAGGTCGGGGCTGCCCGCGGCCCGCACCTCGTCTCGCCCGCTGCGCCGGCTTCCCTGGCCCTGCCACACGTCGATGTCCGCGCAGCCGATGCCGTACCGCGCGCACCACTCACGCACGGTCTGTGCTCCCGAGACGGCCTCGGGACGACCTCCGTGCACGACGAGTCCCAACCGGCTGATCGGCATGTCATCTCCCACGGTGCCGTCGGGCCTGCGGCCTGTATGTCATCGTCACAGCTTCCGCGGGGCCCTGCCACAAGGCCGATGGCACGGGAGCGGCTCCACACCCCGCGATCCGCCGCCGGCCCGCTCAGTGGGAGCTTGGACTCCCGACTCGCCGCTCGACCGGCAACGCCGGCTGCCTCGGTCGCCATGTCCTCCGTGGGCGCCCGCAGCGGCGGTCAGCCTCCGGTGTGTGTCACATCCTCATCCTGTCGGTCGACGCGATGGGCTGCCCCGACCGGTTGGCCCTCAGCAGGGTGAGTCCCAGCGGAGTGAGAACGTGCAGCACGGTGTTCCGATCACGGACCGAAGCGGCCAGCTCCCCCTCCCGAAGGATCCTGACGTGTTCACTGGCTGTCGCGGCGGTCACGCCGGCCCGTCGGGCCGCCTCGCTGGTGGTGCACCCGTCCTCCAGGGCGCGGAGTACGGCGGCCCGCCCGTGGCCGAGAAGTTGTTCGAGCGTCGTACGGGTCTCGCCGCCGGCCGGCTGTGGCGACCACCAGTGCGGCCGGCTCGTCCTGAAGGTCGCCGGCAACTGGTCCGGCAATCTGGGCGTCGGCTCCATCTTCAACAACGGTGTCGCCTTTCCGGGCGCCGACCACGTCGACGTGACGTCGTACCTCGGCGGGCAGCCGTCGACCGACTGCTTCCACTACAACCCCGGCCCCGGCCGCTACAAGGCCGACGCCGAGACGGGACTCACCATCACCCGTGTCGTCTGGCGCGGCGAGTGCTGAGCCACTGACACATCAGACACAGCAGAGGTGCGGGCCGGCGTGGGCCACCGGTCCGGCCCGCACCGCCATTCCCGGCGGGGTGTGGGACGGCCCGATCGGTGCCCTGTCCGACGTCCCGGTGTCGTCCTGACGGAGGACGATGGCCTTGCAGACCGAGCGCTTCGGCCGGCCCAGCGCCCGTCTGTCCTTGACGTATGGCAGCCCGCCCCGGAAAGTCCCCGGCGGCTGCTCTCCTCGGGGCCGCGGCCGCGGCCGGGAACGCCCTGACGGCCGCCCACTGAAGTCCGCGACGGCACGTTCGCCGACCACGGCTTCGCGGCCTCCCTCGCCTCCTGGCAGAACCACGGCTTCGCCCTGGCCGGAGTGACCGCGGTGCTCCTCCTGGGCAACGCCCTCCAGGTGGGCCCACTGGCCGCATCTCAGCCCGCGCTGACCACCGGCGAGGCGACGGTGAGCCTGGCACCGGGCATCGCCCTGCTCGACGAGGAGATCCGCACGGATTGGTGGCTGGCGCCCATGATGCTGGGTGCGCTGCCGATCGTCACGGGTGTGCTGGTGCTGAGCCGAGCGCTACAGGCTCTCGCCGAGCTCGCACGGTGAAGCCACGGGCTGCCTTCCGGCCGACGTGGTGCCGATACGCTGACGTCTGCGTGATCATCGGACAGTGCCCGTAGCGAGGAGACACGTGAGCAGGTGGCCGGCCGCCCTGGACCAGTGCGGCATCAGTGATCCGTCTCTGCGCAGGGACTACAGCTCGCAACGCACGATGGTTCGCCGGTTCGCGCCGGCTGAGTACCTTGCGGTTCGGCTGCTGCTCCCCGCACGGCTCCACCCCTCCGTCGTAGCGGCTGTCGCCTTCATGCACGAGACGGACAACCGCATCGACACAGGGGAGAGCGACGCTCGGCCGGCGGCTCTCCGCTCCTGGGATCGGAAGGTCACGGCCGCTGTCGAGTGTCGCGGCAGCGTGGAGCAGCCCATGCTGAGGGCCCTTGCGGACACCGCGCGTCGGCATCCGTTCATGGCGGCGCGTGTGCGGGACTTCCTCGACGGGGCGTCGGTTGAGGTCGCCTGGAACGGCTTCGAGACGGAGAACGACTTCCAGGCGTATGTCGACGGTTACTCGTTGCCTGCCCTCATGCTCACGGCTTCGCTGCTCGAACCGCCGTCCCAGGCGGACGCGTTGAAGTTCCAGGACGGCTGCCGGACTTTGATCGAGGCGATGCAGCGCATCGATTTCCTGGCGGACCTGGCCGAGGACGCCGCTGAGGGACGTGTCGGCATACCCCGTGACGCACTGGCCCGGTTCGGTCTTGGCACCGAAGACCTGGCGCGCGGCACAGGCGACCACTTGCCGGCCGTCGACCGCCTGGTCATCGCCCAGGCGCGCCTTGCCGGCACGGCGCTGGATTCCTGCGGAGACCTGCCGCATCTCGTCGAGCCCGAGCTTCGGCCGTTCCTCGACACCCTTGTCGCGGTGCAACGCCTGCGCCTGCAGGACGTGGAGCGCAAAGGGAGCGCGCTGCTGGCGCACGGTGCGCGTCCGGACGTTTCGGCGACCGTACGGCTCCTGGGGCGCCAGTACCTCATCGCGCGCAGTCGGCAGCGTCACTCCGGGGAGAGCACCGGCGTTCGGCGGTAGCCGCAACTCGACGCTGCCGTGGGCGGCCACCTGCCCGATTTCCGCAGTTCGCGAGGCCTGCCTCCGGAAGGTGCACCGAAGAAGCGGTCCGGCGTCCCGGGAGCGGAGGGGCCCCTGAAGACGCCCCGACAAAGACGGCTGCTCCAGGAAGGCCGCGGCCTCAGCGTTCCCCGGTCAGACCTGCAAAGGTCAGTCCGATGAGTGCGCGATCCGCCCCGTCGGCCAGCAGCGCATGCAGGAGCAACCGTGCCTTCGGTGCGTCGAGGGCACCGGCCGAGATGAGGCCTCGACCGAGAAGGTCGAACTCCGATCCAGGCCCTCGGTACGTCGTACTCAGGATGGATCCGGCGCCGGTGCGGGAGGCCAGGACCACCGGCATGCGCGTGGCCAGGTCCTCCAGTGACGGGACGAGCCACCCGGGCACATGTCCCGCCCCGAAGGCCGCCACCACAAGCCCGTCGAAACGGTCGTCCACGGCGTCGAGGAGTTCTCCTTGATCGCCCATTGACAGCGTGACCAGGGCGACCCGCACCGCCCGGTTGATGCGCAGAGGGCTTGGGACGGTGGGCGCCGGGGGTTGGAGCAGGATGCGGGGTCGGCCCTCCACCACGGTTCCGAGCGGACCGGCGCCGGGCGAGGCGAAGGTGGCGATCGACGTCGTGTGTGTCTTGCGGACGTATCGTGCGGCGTGGATCTCGTCCGCCATCACCACGACGGCACCTGCGTCACGGAACCTCGGATCGCCGGCCACGGCGATGGCCGAGGCCAGGTTCGCGGCACCGTCCGCCCCTGGTGCGTCGGGGCGCCGCATGGCACCGGTGACCACGAGGGGCTCGCGATGCGTGCACAACAGGTCGAGGAGGAAGGCGGATTCCTCGATCGTGTCCGTGCCCTGTACGACGACTGCACCTGATCCAAGGACTCCGGCCGCGTCGATCAGCTCGGCGAGTTCCGCGAGGTCGTCCACGGTCAGTGCCGAGCTGGGGAGCCGCCGGAAGTCCCGCAGACGTACGTCGACGTCAGCGGCGACGGTCAGGTCCGCCAGCACCTGGGCACCGGTCAGCCGACCGGCGCCTCCCTGAGCGGCGGAGATCGTCCCGCCCAGCGTGAATACGGTCACGATCTTCGCCATTCGCACTCCATGTCCCGGCGCACCGATCACGGCAGCCTGCCACCCACCGGTTCACCCGTCGACCGGCACACGCACCCGACGCCCTGCGGCCAGGGCCGCGAAGTCCTGCCCCTGGGAAGTGGAGGGCGGGCCCGAGCCGACTGCACCGGACCGATCGCCCCGAACCGGCCGACCCGGTCCGGCCGGGCACGCGGAAACAAATCCGAATTCCCGGTCGCGGCCGAGACAAACAAAGGGGAATTCGGTGCGTGAGGCGCTTTCCCCGGGGAACTTGAAGCGGCGGAGGTGCATAAAGAATGATTCCCTTGCTTCTGGTTCTGTTGCTCGCCCTGGTTCTTTTCGGTGCCGGTTTCGCGCTCAAGGCGCTCTGGTGGATCGCGGTCATCGTTTCGGTGCTGTGGCTGCTGGGATTCCTGGTCCGGCCCGCGGGGCACGGCGGTCGTAAGGGCCGCTGGTATCGCTGGTAGGTGCGGCGACAGGAGAGCGGGCCCCGCGGGCGCAGAGCCGGCGGGGCCCGCTCGTCCACCACCAAGCCTCCTGGCCCGTTCACCTGTTCCGACCGCCACGGGACACTGGAGTTCTACGGCCGGTGTCGTGCCGCGCCGCAGTCGACCGGGAGGAGGGCCGCACGGTGGTGAGACTCATTCCATCCGGCGGGTCCGGACTGCGAGAGCAATTGAGCCGTGGCCTTTTCGCCCGCGTCGCCGGCCCGGACGGACGGCGCAATCGCGCCCGTATCCATGGCACCCCTGGTCCGCGTTGGTTCGGGCCCGAGCGCCCCATCCGGCGGGTACACGCGGACGCCTCGATGTTCATCGGTGGACTGTCCGCGTTGCTGCTGCAGTCCCTGCACCCGCAGGCCATGGCTGCCGTTGCGGCGCACTCCGGCTACCGCGGAGATCCTTGGGGCCGGCTGCACCGCACGAGCACGTTCCTTGCCACGACCACCTTCGGCACCGCCGCGCACGCGGAGCAGGCGTGTGAGCAGGTCCGGTCGGTGCACGAACGCATTCGCGGGCTCACCGTCGACGGCGACGAGTACCACGCCGCCGATCCGCATCTGCTCGGCTGGGTGCACGCCGCCGAGATCGACAGCTTCCTCCGGGCGCACCAGCTCTACGGAACGAATCCTCTGTCCGAGGAAGGTTGCGACGGATACATCGCCGACACCGCCCGTATCGCCCGCGAGTTGGGCGTGCTCGATCCGCCGCGCGACCGCGCGGAACTCGCCCGGCTGCTCGCCGCCTACCGCCCGGAGCTTCGGGCCACCGCACAGGCGCGGGAGGCCGCTCGCTTTCTGCTTCTGAATCCGCCCGTCCCGCTGGCCGCTCGGCTTCCCTACGGGGTCCTGGCCGCCAACGCCGTCTCCCTTCTGCCCACTTGGGCCGCCCGGGAACTCGGCCTGCCCAGGCTGACGGTCGTCGACGAGTGGTGCGTCAGGCCGCTGGGACTCGCCGTCACGTCCGCGGTGCGCTGGGTGATGGCGCCGTCACGGCCCGCAACCATGTCCACCACGAGGTGAGTGCAGGAGGTCCCGCCCTTGTTCGAAACTTCGCGGCCAGGCAGAGCGACGTCGGTGAGGCACCGGTGTTCGTCCGCTACGGCTGCAAGGGCCCGCCGCGCAGTGGCGGCACTGGTTCTTCTTCGCCCAGCCGGAGATACCCGAACGAGTCATCAACGCCGACCCGGACAGCTGGTACCACGGCGATCCGCAGAGCATGGGGCAGGAGAACTACGCCGAGTGGCGCGCGGCCACGCGAAATCCCGGCGTGGCGCGGGCGATGCCGGAAGACCACCGGGCGGGACTCACCCTGCGGGCACGGGGAGAGGCTGTGCGGACGGGACCGCGGTTGGAACGAGTGGGTCATCACTTGCTCGCGCGTCGACGTACTGGCCCCGGGCGACGATGCCGTCGCCGTCCCGAGGGAGAGCTGGTCGGCTTTTGTCCCGGGGAGACTCAGGTTCGAATCCAGTCCTCGTCGCCTGTTCACATACTTCCCAGAAGCCCCGACATACGGATTGCTCCGGGCCCGCAGACATGTGTTCCGTAGCATCACTACGACATGGATGTGTGGCAGCAAGGTCTGCATCTCGCACGGCAGCATGCGGAACAGCACACACACGTTAGATTTCGCATACGCCGTGGGCTCGTTGTCGACCGAGCACGGCATTCAGAAAGAGGTGTGAGCATCGTGTCCGAAAACGCTACCGGGATCACCGGATTGACTTCGCAGTACAGTGCGCAGGTCACCGGCGACCTTGAACGCAACCTCAAGGAGCAGGAACGCCTTGACGCTGAAATCCAGGCGCTGCAGGCGCAGTTGGCCTCCCTTCAGCACGATCACAGCATTCTGCTGAACATCCAGCAGGCTCTGGGCATCCCGGCGGCGCCCGCCGCCACCGAAGCCGTCGCAACGGTGCCCGCCCCCCGCAAGAAGGCTGCGCGCGCAACGGGCGAGGGCAAGCAGACCAAGGCCAAGAGGCCCACGGCACCCGCCAAGAAGCGAACTGCGGAGAAGAGCGCCGCCAGGACTACGGCCGCACGGTCTGCCCCCACGCTCGTCGAGCTGGTCGGCGAACACCTGGCGAGCCAGACCGAGCCACGTTCCGCCGCCGAGATCACCACCGCGCTCGCACAGCAGCACCCCGAGCGCGCCATCAAGGCCACCGTCGTGCGCACCACACTCGAAGGCCTGGTGGCCAAGAACCATGCCCAGCGCACCAAACAGGGCAGGTCCGTCTTCTACACGACCCCGGACGACGCCGAGTCGGCCGCACAGGACGAGCAGAGTCCCGAGCAGTCCGCCTGATCACCCTTCGTCGACGGCTGCGGTCCCCCAACCGCGGCAGGTCGGCAGTTCGGCCACCCGCACGGTTCCGTGGGGGTGATCCCGCGACTCCCTGTGCGGCCTATGCGGCCTATGCGGCGAAACCGATGTTCGTGACGTACTCGTACTGGCCCCACTGCGAGCCGAGGTCGACAGCGACGTCGTTCACCCAGGCATCGTCCAGGGCCTGCTCGTCCTCGTCGGCCCAGGCCTGCACGATGCGGTCCCAGTGGCGCACGTCGAGCGTGCGGTACTCCACTGCGCGCCGGCGGGGACGGTCGACCTGGGACTGGTCGAGCGGGTGGAACTCGACCCTGGGTCCCCCCGGCCCTCACGGTTGAGGCGGGTGAGCAGATGGCGGGCGACGTTGTGCCGACGCACCGCCCGGTAGGCGGTCTCGACGGCGCCGGCTGTGGCGTCGGCGTGCTCGGCCCCATGGTCACCGCATCCCGTGGCGAGGGGCATCACACGCCATCGTGGGAGTGCTGCCTGCCCAGGGCTGGGCACCGGGTGGTCGCACATCGGCGCGAGCCGACGCTGCGGGCTCAGCCTCCGTGGCTGAGCGCGGGGAGGCGGGGCCTGGCGGCCCTGCGTGGACGTCGTCACCGCATCGTCATCGACCCGGCAGCCCGCAGATGCGAGATGCCGTACCGCTCAGGCCGTCCCAGCGGGCTGCCGCGAGGACCGCGGCCGCAGCGCCGGTTCCGAGTACGGCGCCGGCGATCACGTCGCCCGGATAGTGCACCCCGGTGTGGACGCGGGAGTAGCCCACGGCGCAGGCCAGCAGGCCGAGCGGCACGGTGGCGGCCGGGAACGCGGGGCCCACGGCCGCGGCGAAGGCGACTGCCGAAGCCGTGTGGCCCGAGGGGAACGAGGCGGATTTCGGCATGGGCACGTGCCGTCCCGGGAACGGCGAGTCCTCGGCGCGGTGCGGGCGTCGTCGTCGGACGAGGCGCTTGCCGAGCAGGTTGGCCGTCGCCGAGGCGACGCCGATCGCCGCGAGGCCGAGAGCGGCGGCGCGGCGTGATCGGCCGGGGCACACTGCGAGGGCTCCGGCGACCGCGAACGAGATCTTGGAGTGGTCCGCCGCCGCGGACAGCCGACGCAGGGCGGAATCCAGCGCGGGTGTGCTGGTGACCGTCACGGACTCGTAGAGCGCCTGGTCGAGGGCGGCGAGATCACGCAACAGGCCCCGCGGAAGCCGCTGTCCCCGCGGTTCCTGCTGCCCCCGCAGTTCCCGCTGTTCCCGTGGCGGGCGGTCAGTCATCGCTCTGCTCCCTGATCTTCTCGCGTGGGTCGGGGGTGCGGGCGAACGCGAGCCGGACGATGCGCCGCCAGTCGACGGACGGTGCGACGTACGGGGCGCCGGGACGATGTCTGGGGACCCGCATCCGCAGGGCGCCCGGCCGCACGGTGCAGACGACGGGCGAGGGCAGGGTGAGCGCCTCACCGTCGACGGCCACCGGAATGAGCTGCTCGTCGGACTCGACCACCACGCGACGGGACGTCAGTGAGGTGATGCCGCTCGCCCGTTCCCCGAGCAGTGCCAGTTCGGCTGCCTGTGCCGCGCCGACGACCCGGACCGCGATCACGCCGAGCGTGCCCGTGTCGAGCCGTGACCTGCGTCCGCCACCCAGCGGATCGGCCCGTGCGTAGGGGTTGTTGCTCACCAGCAGGGTCTGCGGGGCCTCCAGACGCTCCTCGTCTGCCTGTGCGTTCAGGGGGGCGCCCGCCTCGCCCGCCAGCAGGCCCGGCAGCTGATCGAGTGCCGTTGCCGCTTTGGCGTCGCGGTATTCGGGGCTCTGCACAATCTCCGCGTACGCCCCGAACGAAGCCGTGTTGACGAAGGGCAGGCCTCCCACGTCGCCCAGGTCGACGCGGAGTTCCACTCCGTCCGTGAGGGCGTCGAGACTGCTCGCCGGGTCGTCACGGTCGAGGCCGAGGTCCATGGCGAAGTGGTTGCGTGTTCCGGCGGCCACGACCATGAACGGCAGTCCGTGCTCGGCGGCCACTTTCGCCACCAGGGCCTGGGTGCCGTCGCCACCGGCGACACCGAGCAGGTCCGCGCCCTCGGCCACGGCCTGCCGGGCCAGCGCCACCGGGTCGGGATGGGCGTCCAGATCGAGCAGGATCACCCGGGCGCCCAGTTCCTCGGCCCGCTCCACCAGCCCGTACCGGCCGACCTTTCCGCCCCCCGATCGCGGATTCATGATCAGTACGGCGTGGCGGGGCGGCCGGGCGGAGTGGGAGCGCATGTGCTGCGGCGTACGCAGTCTGCGCAGTGCACTCCTGGCGCAGGCCAGCGCGGTCGTCCATGCCGCGAGCGCTGTCACGGCCACCACCCACAGACCCGACGCCGCGTACAGCACCAGGACACCGACGGGTGCGGCGATCGCGAGCAGTGCGCCGAGGAGCCGGGCGGTTCCGCGATGCGCCAGCGCCCACCAGATGCCCGCGCCGGCCACGGCGAGTCCGGCGAGACCGAGCAGAAGGATCAGCCACTGGCCGGCGCCCGCCACCACCGCCGCGACTGCTCCGGCAACACAGAGCAGGGCGAGTCGCGCGAGCGCTCGCGCCGCAGCCACACCTCGGCCGGAGCCGTCGGGCTCCGTCTCACTCGTCGTTCCGGTCGCGTTCAATGTCACTTCCCGGTCACCACTGGATCGCACAGTCATCATCGCACTGCGTGATCCATATGCCCGGAGCAGTGCCCGTCATGTCCGGATCCTCGCCGCAGCGTCCTTGCCGGGAGGTCTGTGCGGGTCTCCCCGGCATCGCCCGTTCCAGTCTGCCGTTGAGGTCATGAAACCGGCAGCCGGCTACTCCGTCCCGAACCCGCGGGTCCGGTTCCAGTGGAGGGTGGCGTCCCGCGCGAAGACGACCCGACTTCCGTCGTCGGAGACGGAGACCCGCTCCCAGCCGTCGAAGTCCTTCTTGATGTTGACGTCCCACGTGGTCAGGCTGCCGGTGCCGACGGCCGCGATGGACTCGGTCGGGGGCTCGCCGTCGTAGCAGTAGGCGCCGAAGTCCGCGATCGCCGCGACGGTTCCTGCGCTGGTCCGCAGTTCGATGCCCTGGCACGCGTCGGTCCTGGTGCGGCGGATGACCGTCGGTTTCGTCCAGGCCTTCGCCCGGGGACTGTAGTGCTGCTCGACGAGCCCCTTGCCCCGGCGGTAGTGCATGGCCACCCGGCGGCCGTCATCGAGTTCGACCTGGGCGTTGTACGGGCTCGGACTGCCGCTCCAGGGAAGGTCGCTCTGCTGCAGTGGGAAGGCGTACACCCCGGAGTTCGGGGAGTCCGAGGAGCCCGGGGAGGCCCCTCCGGAGGGGGCTCGGGCCGCCGAGTCCTGGTGACCGCACGCCACCATGGTCACAAACGCCAGCATTCCCGCCCAAGCCCAAGTCAGAGCCCGGGCACCAGGTTTACGCATGCCTGCCTCCCGTTGCCTCGCCGCAGCATAGGCGTCCGGTGGGAGGCGGGCGCGCCGTCAGGGCCGGACCAACAGGGCCCCGCCACGTGTGCGTATGCCCGACTTCGCGCCAACTCCCAGGCCCGGCGCCCCCGTTCGGGATCGAAAACCACTGCGTTCGACGCGGCACCCCGTCATACGCTGGCGTCCGCTGTCTGCCGAGGGAGGATGCATGGGGATCCGGAGCCTGACCCGTATCGAAGCCGAGCGCCGGGCTGCGCTGTTGACCGTCGAACGGTACGAGGTGGACATCGACCTCACGGCCCTGCCGGACGGGCCCGAGGTCCGCTGCGTCTCCACTGTGACCTTCACCTGCCGCGAGCCGGGCGCGCAGACCTTCGTGGACTGCGCGGCGCAGGTGCGCACCGCCACGCTGAACGGCATCGCGGTCGCTGCCACCGATGACGGCCGTATCCCGCTGTCCGGCCTGGCCGAGCATAATGTGCTGCGCGTGGAGAGCGTCCAGGCCGACACGGCCACGGGTGAGGGCGTGCACAAGGCGACCGACCCCGCGGACGGCGAGGTGTACGTGTGGATGAGCTTCGAGCCGGACGAGGCCCGGTTCGTGTGGGCGTGCTTCGACCAGCCCGACCTCAAGGCCCCGCACGCCTTCACCGTCACGGCCCCGGCCGCATGGACCGTCACCAGCAACTCGGGCGGGGCGAAGGTCGAGGAACTGGCGCAGGCCCGCCGCTGGGTCTTCCCGGACACGCCTCCCCTGTCCGTGTACAACACCGTCATCAACGCGGGCCCACTCCACGAGATCCGCCACGAGATCGACGGCCACGACCTGGGGCTGTTCGCCCGTCGCTCCCTCGCCGAGGTCCTCGAACGCGACGCCGACGAGATCTTCACCCTCACCCGGCAGGGTCTCGCCTTCTTCGGCGAGGTCTTCGCGATGCCGTTCCCGCAGCGCAAGTACGACCAGGTGTTCATGCCCGAGTTCGGCGGGGCGATGGAGAACTACGGCTGTGTGTCCTGGTCGGACGGGTTCCTGCGACGGGCGGATCCGACGCCCGCCGAGCGGGAGTTGTTCGCCAAGGTGCTGCTGCACGAGATGGCGCACATGTGGTTCGGCAACATCGTCACCATGCGCTGGTGGGACGACCTGTGGCTGAACGAGGCGTTCGCCGAGTTCGCCTGCCACTGGGCCGCGGAGCGCGCCACGCGGTACACCGACGCCTGGGCCGGCCACCTGGTGGGCGACAAACTGAAGGCGTACGTGGCCGACCAGGGCCCGGTCTCCCACCCCATCCACCAGCCCATCCACGATGTCGCCCAAGCCGCGTCGATCTTCGACAACATCACCTATCCCAAGGGCGCCTCCGTCCTCCAGCAGCTCATGACCTACGTCGGTGAGGAGCACTTCAGGGCGGGCATGGCCGGCTACTTCGCCCGCCATGCCTGGGGCAACACCACGCTGCAGGACCTCATCGACGCACTGGCCGAGGCCTGCGGGCGTGACCTGGACGCCTGGCGCACGGCCTGGCTCGCAACGGCCGGCACCGACCGATTCTCGCTGGAGCGTGCCGGCGATACCGTCACCCTGGTCACCGCCGGCGCCCCCCGCCCGCAGGTGCTGGCGGTGGGCGCGTACAGCAAGGACGGCGAAGAGGGCGGGGCGCTGAAGCGTACGGAGCTGGTGCGGGTCGAGGTGACGCAGCCACGTACCGTCGTTCCCGGACTTCCGCCCGCGGCCGACCTCCTGCTCATCAACGACGACGACCTCACCTTCGCCACGACCCGCCCGGATCCCACGGCGAGGGACACCTTCTTCCGTGCGGCTCCGCGCCTGCCCACGGCCATCTCCCGGGGCGTGGCCGTTGCCACCGTGTGGGACATGCTGACGACTGGTGAGGCCACGGCTGCGGAGGCCGGGCAGTGCATCACCGCGGTCCTTGCGGTCGAGACGTCCGACGCCGTGATCGAGCCGTGTCTGACCCTCGCCGCGACCGTCGCCGAGCTGTGGGCTGCGCCGGGCGAGCGCGGCGACCTGACAGCGGCGGTGGCCCGAGTCTGTCGGGACCTCGCGTCGGAACCCGGCCGCCGTCAGGTCGCGCTGCGTGGTCTGGCCCGTACCGCGACGACCGCGGACGACCTGGCCTGGCTGCGTGAACGGGCGGGCGACGACGTGGACCTGCACTGGCGTGCGCTGGTCCGCGAGGCGGAACTGGGAGGGGACGTCTCGTCCGAGGCCGCCCTGCTGCTGGAACGCGACCCGGATCCGGACGCCTGGGTCCGCGCTCTCACCGTACGAGCCGCTCTGCCCGATGCCGCCACGAAGGCGGAGGTCTGGCAGCGGTTCGCTGTCGACCGCGCTGTTCCGCTCCACGCGGTCGGCCAGGTGGCGGAGGCCTTCTGGCGCCCCGCGCAGGACGTCCTCCTGGCCCCCTACGCCCAGCACTACCTGGACGTGGTCCCCCACCTGCACCAGGGCGGCATGATCCCGGCGATGGTCTTCACGAACCATCTCTTCCCGCCGTACGCCATCGATCCTGCCTACATCGAAACCGCCCGGCTCACGGCCGACAAGGCGGCCCCGGTGGTCCGCAACACACTCCTCGAACGCTCGGACTCGGTCCGCCGCATGCTCCACGCCCGCAACGGCGGGAGCTGAACCGACGCGGGTCGTACCCGGCGCAGGTCTCTGTGGAGCGAGGGCGGTGGGCCGATGTGGCGCCCACCGCCCTCGTCGCCTGTATCACCGTCGGTCCGTGCGCAGGACTCACCGATAGCAGGTCGTCACGCCCGGGTGCCAGCGGCAGGCGATCCCTGCGAAACCGCCGTTGGCCACGACGTCGACGGCCAGCGTGTCGCCGCCGCGCAGCACCTGCCGCACCTGGACGAGGCCGTCCGCGCCGTCCCGGATCGTCTCGACCAGCCACCGTCCGGATCCGACGGCGAACGGTACCTCGGCCGTGCGGGCGGCGCCGGCATACACCCCGCCCAGGAACCAGCGGTCGCCGCTGCGGCGGGCAAGGACCGCTTCCTGGCCCGGTTGTCCGGCGAGCAGCCGGGTGTCGTCCCAGGCGGCGGGGACCTGGTCGAAGTAGGCCCGGGCGAGCGGCCGCGCGTCGTACGACTCGGGGGTGCCCGCGAACATCTGCAGGCCCGATTCGTACGCGACGGTGAGCCCGACCTCGGCCGCGTCCGAGTTGGGGCGCAGACCGACGCGCTGGAAGGCGCCGGGGGTGAAGTCCATCGAGCCGATGACATTGCGGGTGAAGGGCAGGGTGGTGAGGTGGGCGGCGGTGTTGGTGCGCTTCTCCTCGCCGCCGACGCTCTCCAGGCTCATGACCTGCGGCCAGGTGCGCTGGATGCCCTTGGGGATCGTGGAGCCGTGGAAATCGACCATCAGGTGGTGGGCGGCGGTCTCCGGGAGGATGGCGTCGTACCACTGGAGCATGGACTGTGCCTCGGAGTTCATGAAGTCGATCTTGACGCCCCTGACGCCCCAGCGCTCCAGGGTGGGCAGCCACTGGGCGCGTTCCTCGGGCGTGTCGAGGTCGCGCTGGTGGATCCAGACGACGATGCCGACGCCCTTGGCCCGCGCGTAGTCGACGAGTTGGGGCATCCAGCTGTCGCTCTGCCAGTTCGGGTCGGTGGTGTCCCACGCGTCGGTCTTGAAGTACCAGCCGGCGTCGACGGCCTCGTAGGGCCAGTGGCGCTCGGCGGCATAGTCGACGTAGGCCTTCTGGGCGGCGAGGCTCTGGCCTGCCTCCTTGCCGCCGGCGAGCCAGGTCCACAGGACCGTGCCGGGCCTGATCCAGGAGGAGTCGGCGACGTTGGAGGCGGGAGCGAGGTCGTCGGTGAAGGTGGAGCGGGTGACGGTGGCGAGGTCGCCGGTGACCATGGCCCGCCAGGGGGTGGTGAGGGGGCCGTCGGTGTGGACGCGGTCGTCGGCGAGCTTGATGCGGTAGGTGCCGGTGCCCTGGTCGTGGGCGAGGCGGGCACCGGAGTACCGGCCGGTGAGGTCGGATTCGGCGAGCAGGGTGTAGCCACCGTCGGTCGCGAAGAGCGCCTGGTCGGAGTAGTCGCCGGTGGGGGCGCTCGCAGCGGTGTACCGGGCGAACGGGCCCTCGTTGTCCACGCGGTAGGTGCTCAGCCAGGCGCTCGCGTCCGGTGGCAGGCGGAAAGCTGACGTCTCGCCGAGGACGTCGCCGTGCGCGGCGGGCAGGACGTAGCGGTAGGCGACACCGTCGGCGGAGGCGCGGACGACGAGGTCGAGGCGGGCGCCGGTGGCGGTGGCGAAGGACAGGCGGGACTCGTTCATCAGGACCCGGCGTTCCAGCCGCTTGCCGGACTTCGTGCGGTACCGCTCGCTGACCGGCCGGTCCGCCCGGTGCAGGAAGTGCAAGTCGTGGGAGAAGTCGGTCTGTTCGGTGACTATGCCCACGGGCGACGGCTCGATGACCGTCCTGCCGGCACGGGAGACGGACAGGCTCAGCGTGCCGGTGGTGGCGTCCAGGGACACCTTCGCGCGTGGTTCGTGCGCCGCCGCGGCGTGTGCGGGGCCCGTCACCGCCCAGACGTGCGGCTGGGCGCCGGCGTCCTGGTCGGCCCGGGCGGGCGCGGTCGTGCAGAGCGCGGCGGCCAGTCCGGCGCACAGCGCGGCGACCGCGGCTCTGATCGGAACCGGCGAGTGCTTTCCCGGCTGCGAGGTCATCGGCGTCCTCCAGACCTGATGGATCCCCGATACATCGGGTGTCTTGAAGAACGTAGGTACGCTTCGTGAACCTGTCAACAACCTCAACAATTACCAGAGCGAGTCATAACTAGCTGAACTCGACTACTTGACGCACAAGTTGGCACAACGTGCCCACATCAACAACCTGGACCGCAGCACTTGACTCATCCGATGTATTGCGGTTGCCGCGGGCGTACGGCGCGCTACGACAGCACGGTGCTCAGCCCGAACGCGTACGCCGGCCATGTCCGGGAACACGTGGTCAGTCGGCGAGCTTCTTGCGCAGCTTCGGCTTCGACGCGTCGGCCCACGCGCTCGGCAGTTCCCGTTCGCGGCCGGCGGCCGTGGCCTGCTCGTGGCCGTACAGCAGGCCCCAGGTGAAACCTCCTTCTCCTGCCGTGTGCGCGGCAACGGCCAGGTCGCGCAGGGCGTCCCGTGCCACGACGCTGTCCTGATGGTCCCCGAGGACCTTCTGAACGCCCTTGACCCGCTTGCCGAGCCGCTTGGCGGGCTTGCCGAGTGAGGCGCGCGCCGGTTCGGTGGCGTACCGCGTCTTCTTGGCGGCCTTGCGGGCCTGGTGGAGGGCCGCGTCGCGGTCTGTTCCCGGGGACAGCTCCAGCGCGTGCGTGATCCGGCCGGACAGCCGCTCGTATTCCTTGAGGACCGCCTTGGCCATCACCTTGCGCGGCTCGCGGCCGGCCTTCCGACGCAGCGGAGGCTGCTCGGTGAGCAGCGTCAGGGACTCCAGGAGAGCCAGGTGACGGGGCGAGTGCAGGGCATCGAGGGTGCGCCCACGGGCCTTCGCCGTCCGGGCGACGTTCCACACCTGCAAGCGGGCGTCGACGGGTCCCAGGACCAGTTCCGGAGGCAGGCCGTCGATGTGCGAGCCGAGCCGGTCCATGAGGACCTCCTGGTCGCGCGCCGCGCCCAGTTCGCCGCCGAGCCACTTCAGTTCCTCGCGGATCGGATCGGTGACCTCGCGGTCCAGTACGGAGCGGTAGGACCGCAGCGTGCTGCGCAGCCGACGGCACGTGACGCGCATCTTGTGCACGGCATCGGGCAGGTCTCGGCGCACCGCCGGATCGAGGTCGACGAGGGCGCGGACCTGCTCGTCCACATACGTCAGGAACTCCTCGCCGGCCGAACCCGGGGTGACGGCCTCGGCGCGTGTGTCCGGCAGGCGGGCCGCGCCGACTCCCGTCTCCTCCAGAGCGCGGGCCAGCTTGGACGGGCCGGCCGCACGGCCGATGCCGCTCTTGCTCAGGGTCTTGTCCACGACGTCGAGGAGTGAGGGGTCGGCGTCGTCGGCGAGCTCGACCTCCATCTCGGTCCATTCGGCCAGGGTGGTCGTGGCCGACGAGGGCTCGGCTCGAACCCTGTCGACGGTCAGCTCCGCGAGGACCGCGCCGTCGGAATCGACGAGGTGCCGCGTGCCGCGGGTGGAGTGGATCCGCACGACCGGCCTCAGCTCCGCCCCTCGGGTACGAGAAAGCGCCAGGTCCCGCAGAGGGTCCGGAATCGTGTCGGACAGGGGGGCCTGGATCTCCTCCCGGCTGTCACCGGACCCGGGAAGTTTGAGGTGCCAGCCGGCGTCGGATCCGCCGGTCCTTCGCCGCAGTGTGGCCGATGCGCCCGCCAGGCGCAGGTCCTCGGTGTCGTAGTAGACGGCGTCCAGCTCGTCAGTGCCCTCTTCTTGAACCGACGCGATGCCGCCCACACCGGTCAGCTCCGCCAGCCACGAGGTGTCACCGGTCGGCGGGGCTTCGTACTTTCGTTCTGTCTCCATCTTCGTGTGGGCCATGTATAACGCGTACACGCCTCAGCGCGACTCAAACGCGCATGGGCAGGTCTGCCACCAGGTTCGCTGCGCTGTTGATCTTCCGGACTGCTTCTGACCCGCCCCGCGCTCCGCCGGACCGGTCGGACCGCGTCGTCCTACGCCACGCGGTCCGACCGGTCCGGCGGGCGCACCATGAACACGTCGATCGGATCCTGGGTTTCGACGACGAAGCCGTGGCGCTCGTAGAGGCGGCGGGCGGCGCTGCCCTGCAGGACGTTCAAGGCCACGGTCATGCCCTGCGCGTCCGTCCGCTCCAGCACCGTGCGCAGGACGGCGGCACCCAGGCCTCGGTTCTGGCAGTGCGGGGCGAGGTAGAAGTGCTCCAGCCACCGGCGGCCTCGGGCAGGCCGGACCGTGACGCATCCCGCGAGTTCACCCTCGACCGTGATGATCGAGGTGTGCCGCGGGGAGAAGGAGTCCCGCAGCCGCTGCCGTACACGGTCCTCGTCGTAACGCCCGAGGCGTTCCAGGTCGGCGCGCATGACCGTGGCCCGCAACTCCGCGACGACCTCGATGTCCGCCGTCACCGCAGGGCGCAGCGCCCAGCCCACGGCGGGTGCCGACGCGCTCCGTACAGGCGACGCCGCGTCGGACTCCCCGCCGTTCCCCGTCAACTCAGCATCCACAGCCGGAGTATCCCAGTACGCCGGGACCGGCGTTCACGCAGGTCGGCGGCGGGAAGGTTCAACCGGTGGCGAACTTGCGCAACACGTCCAAGGCGCCGTTGAACTTGTCGCGGTCGCCCACAGTCGCCCCGGACGAGGTGTACTGCCACATCGTGTACGTCTTCCAGCCTGCCGGCAGCGCCCCCACCGACGACGCGTACCGGGCGACCCAGAGGGGGTTGGTGGCACCGAAGCCGCTGTAGCTGCCGGTGCAACTGTCCCACCAGGCCGTGGCCGTGTAGATGACGGCGTCGCGATGCGTGCGGTCCTTGTAGCGCTTCAGGAAGTCGCGGATCCAGGTGACCATGGCGCTGGTGGACTTGCCGTAGCAGGCGTCACCGTAGGGGTTCCACTCGATGTCGAGGACGCCGGGCAGTGTCAGGCCGTCGGCGGACCAGCCCCCGCCGTGGTCGACGAAGTAGTCGGCCTGTGCGGTGCCGCTGCCGGAGTCCGGCGCCGCGAAGTGGTACGCCCCGCGGATCATGCCGATGTCGTAGGCGCCGTCGTACTGCTGGGCGAAGTAGGGGTTCCGGTAGGACGCGCCCTCCGTGGCCTTGCTGTAGGCCCATCTGACGCCGCCGCTCCACAGAGTGGCCCAGGCGACATCGCCCTGGTAGCTGGCGACGTCCACGCCCTCGGTCTGAGTGGCCTTGACGGTCGGCGCTATGACGGACGGGGCCGTGACGGTCGGGGCCGTGACGTCGGGCGGGTCACTGGCCGTGTCGTGGGCTCTGACGCCCATGCCCATGTAGGCGCTGCCGCGTACAGGGCCGGGGACGGGGACGGGCTCGGCCGCCGCGGGTGCGGCCTGCAGTCCGGACAGAGTGAGGAAAAGGCCGGCCAGTGCCGCGATGAGACGCAGGCACGAGCGGCCGTACTGGGAGATTATGGATCTTCGCACGCAGTCCATCTGACCCCGAGGAGCGCCGGACCGCACGTCAAGTACCGCCCAACGAAGGCATTCCGGCACGGGAGTGGCGTCGTTTCCGTCGGTTCGTACACTGACCGCAGGCCCGGGCAGGAGGAGGTGCTGGTGGGTGGAAGCGGCCACGAGGGGACGTCCTGAAGGGCTGTTCGTCGGCCTGTGCACGCTGGACGTCATCCAGCTCGTGGACCATGTGCCGGCCTCCGACGAGAAACTCACGGCTCGTGATCAGGTCGTCGCCGCGGGCGGCCCGGCGGCGAACGCGGCAGCGGCCTTCAGCCACCTGGGGGGCTCGGCGAGGCTGCTCACCGCCGTCGGGTCCCATCCGCTGGGACGTGCGGCGACCGCGGACCTGAGCCGGCTGGGCGTGACCGTTTCGGACCTGGCGCCGGACTCCGTCGAGCCGCCCGCCGTGTCCTCCGTTCTGGTGACCGCCTCCAGCGGAGAACGTGCCGTCGCCTCCACCAATGCCACGGGCCACCGGCTCACCCCGCCCTACGATCTCGACGCGTTGGTGGCTGCCTGCGACGTCGTCGAGTTCGACGGCCACCACATGGAACTGGCGCTGTCCGCAGCCCGAGCCGCCCGTACCGCCGGCCGGGTGACCGTCCTGGACGGGGGGAGTTGGAAGGACGGCACCGAGAAGCTGCTGCCGTTCGTCGACGTGGCCGTCTGCTCGGCCGACTTCCACCCGCCCGGCGTGGGAAGCCCGGCGGACACCCTGCGGGTCCTGCGGGAGTACGGCGTCGCCTGGTCGGCCGTCAGCCGGGGAGGGCGGCCCCTCGTGTGGGCGGGTCCCGACGGTGGTGGCACGGTGGAGGTGCCCGGGGTCCGTGTGGCGGACACGCTGGGGGCGGGTGACGTGTTGCACGGGGCACTCGCTCATCACCTCGCCGGTCAGGGCCGGCTGACGGCGGAGGGCTTCGTCGAGGCGCTGCGTGGCGCGGCGGCGGTGGCCTCGCGGGCGTGCACCTCGTTCGGTACCCGGGCCTGGATGCGGGAGGGATGACCGACGACCTGCTCGGTCGTCGAGCGCGACGAGGTCAGGTCAGGCGTCCTCGACCGTCGCGGTGACCGGTGTGCCGATCTCAACCGTGCGGCTGACCGTGCAGAGGCGGTCGTGGGACGTCTTGACCGCCCGGGGAAGGATCGCCCGCGCCCGCTCCGCGCCCTCGCCGTCCGGGAGGACGACGCTGAAGGTGACGTGCAGATCGGTCATCCGGTTGCCCAGCTCGTCATTGATCTTGTTGCCGGACACCCCGAGCGAGAACCTGGTGGGCTCGGCATGGCGACTGACGGCGACGTCCACGTCCACCGCCGTACAGCCTCCGATCGCGGCCAGCAGCAGCTCGACCGGGGTGAACTCGCTCTCCCCCTGCGGATCGGAATCGGAAGCGGTCCCGAAGCCGATCGTGCCGCCGCGGGCGTTCGTGGCGACGAAGTGTCCGGTGCTGGTTCGCTCGACGGTGACGGAGCGCAGGGAGTCTTCGGTCATGCGGACGACATTAGTGCCGTTGTTAATACCGTTCAGTTCGCGGTCCGAGGCCACTTGGCGCAGGAGCGCACCGTGGACCTCGATCTTCAGCAGGTCGATCGCCGCATCGCCGCCGGGTACGGGCCGAGCCGATTCTGCTTGAATTGCGCAGGCGGCGGGCGCCGATCCGGCCGTCGCCCGAACACCACGGAAGGACCGGGGATGACTGACGGATTCGCCGTCGTGGTCAGTGCCCGCAGCCTGCGCTCCGACGACTGGCGCCCGGTCCGCTTCCCTCATCCGTGGACCGCGGAGGGCGTCACCGTCGAGGCCGAATTCACCGGGGCGCACCTGCTGCATCTGGCCGCCGCCGGCTGTGTGCGCAACGACCTGTACCGCGAGGCCGCCGGCTCGGGCATCGTGCTCGACGGTGTGCGCGTCAGTGCGGCCGGCGGGTTCGACACGGAGAACTGGGCCTCGACCGGCATCAGTTACTCGGTCGTGCCGGACTCGGCCGCACCTGCCGCCGAACTGGAGCGGCTGGTGGACCCGTTCACGCCCGGAGTGGAGCCGCAAGGGTTGCCGATCATGGGCACCGGGCATCACGAGTGGGCAGGACCGGCCGCGCAGGAGATGCCGCGGCCCCGGTGGGCGGACTGGCCGCGGGGAAGCCGGGTGTCCTAGGAGGGGAGTGATCCGCCATGCGTGCGCACAGGCGTACCCATGGACGTTCCGTGCGAGTGGAGTACCTGCTGCTCGACGAGGCTGCGTCGGCACGTCGGGCACGAGGGCTCGCTTCGAAGTTTCTGGCGTGCTCCCGGCTGCGGACGGCGCAGGTGGAGGCCGAGCAGATCGACGACGTGAAACTCGTGGTCTCGGAGCTGGTCGCCAACGCCACCCGGCACGGCCGCAGCGCCTGCCGTCTGCGGTTGCAGGTGTCCGAGGAGCGGGTGACCGTCGAGGTCTACGACGAAAGCCCGCTCCCGCCTCGTGTACGGCCGTTCACCGCCGACGGTGAGAGCGGCCGGGGGCTGGCCATGGTGCGGTGCCTGGCACAGCATCTGGACGTCACGTCGGTCACCGGGGGCGGCAAGCGGGTGCGCGCGGTCCTGGCTCTCTCCGGCTAGCCACGCCGTCAGGCGGCCGGGGTGTCCAGCGGCCGCAGTTCGTCCGCGTACGAGACGGAGAGGCGGCGCATCAGGCCGTCCTCGGAGATGTCGTACTGGCCCAGGCGCCACAGTGGCGGCGAGTAGGCGTGGATCGAGACGGCGTCGTCGGTCGCGCCGGTGAGCCGGTGGATGTGTTCGGGGCCGAAGCAGAAGGACTCGCCGGTCTTGAAGGTGACGCGGTGGTGGCTGCCGCCGATACGTGGCGTGGACTCGTTGAGTTGGCCCTGTACGACGGCGACGGCGCCCCCGGACGTGTCGTGGTCGTGCCAGCCGGTGTCGTTCTGGCGGGTCCAGCACAGCAGCCAGATGTCGACGTATTCGTCGCGGTGCAGGGACGCGTAGTGCCGCCGGCTGTCGGAGAAGGCCACGTGCCCACGCCAGAGGTCCGGGTGGGCCGCCAGGTCCGTCACGAGCGCCTGGAGTTCGCGCTTGTGGAGGGTTCGCTCGGGCAGGGACTCGTACGTCATGAGTGGCTCCTTTCAGGGCTGCGTGGGCACGGGGGCCGGGATTCGGGTGCGGCCGTGCAGCAGGCGGGCGGGGTTGGCGGTGCGCAGCGCGTGGAGGGCGGCGTCCGCGCCGAGGTCGGGGAGGGCGGGCGGTGCGTAGGGGCGGTCGCTGCCGCTGACGATCACGTCGATGCCGGCGGTCCGGACGAGTGCGTCGACGGCCCGGGTGCCGTAGGAGGAGGTCTCGTAGAACACGTCGAAGTCGATCTCGCCGCGTCCTCCGCCCCGGGCGGCGAGCCGTTCGCCGTGCAGGGGTGCGAGGCCCGCGAGCGCGGCGAAGCAGACGCGCAGTCGCGGGTGCCGAGCGCGGCCGAAGGCGCGGAAGGCGTACCAGGAGGCGTGCATCTGCTGCAGGTACGGGACCAGGGCGGGCCACCACGGTGGGGTCCCGGGGGCGGGCGGGGCCGCGCCGGGATGGACGAACAGGGGCTTGTCGTGGCGGGCGAGGAGGTCGAGAAGGGGGGCGCAGCGGGCCCAGCCCTCGGCGTCGAGGAGTGCTGTGGCGGGTAGTTGGAGGCCCACGCAGCCGCGCCGCAGTTCGCGTTCCACGGTGCCGTGGTCCGGTGCCGACAGGCAGCAGGAGGCCCACACGGCGAAGGGTGCGGGGAGGGCGAGGGCGCCGTCGTGGAACGCGGCCAGCAGCGGGGCGGCTTCGGCGGCCGGCAGGTGTTCGATGCCGAGGGGGCTGGAGAGGGACACCAGGGCCAGGTCGAGACCGTCGGTGGCGGCGAGGCGGGTACGGGCCGCGATGTCGTGGTCGGCCGGGTCGACGGTGTACGGCGGTTCGCCTGTCAGGTGCAGGGTCCAGCCGTCCAGGCAGGGGGGTGTCGTGCGGGCGCGCAGCAGCTCGATGAGGGCAGGCGGCCAGATGTGCTGGTGAACGTCGGTGGGCACGCGGGGCGGTCCTCTGGGCGGGCACGTGGGTGGAACGATTGGTCAAGGTTTGTTAAGCGCTTCACTTATGCGGTTAACTTAACCGCTTAACAAGAGTGCCTGTCAAGGGTTCGGAGATGCGGGGATACTGCGTCCGAGGCCGTCACGCGGCTGCTGACTGGCTCTCGGGGACGTGGGCGGCGGGCCGTGTGCCCCCGACACGCACGCATCCCGGTAGGCTTCGCGGCATGGCCAGGCCCACCAAGCGCACCACCCTCCGGGAGGTGGCCGAGGCCACGGGCCTCTCCACCGCAGCCGTCTCCTATGCCCTGCGCGGCACACACGTCTCCAAGGAGACGGAGGAGCGGGTGCGCAGGGCCGCTGCCGAACTCGGTTACGAGGCCGATCCCATCGCCCGTGCGCTGGCCAGCGGCCGCACCAGCATGGTCGGCGTCCTCGCGGGCGACCTCCAGGACCTGTGGCAGCAGCAGTTGATGGCGGCCATCGGCCGGGAGTTGCTGGCCGGCGACCGGTACGCGCTGATCCTGGACGCGGGAGGTGACCCCGACCGGGAGCTGGTCCTCGCCAAGCAGTTGCGCGACCAGCGGGTCGACGCGCTGCTGGTGTCTCCCGTGGACCCCTCGGCGAAGGGCTGGGCGGCGATCGCCGAGGCACTGCCGGTGGTGGCTGTCGGCGACTCGCTGAGCCGGGCCCGGACGGCCGGCCAGGTCATCTTCGACAACCGGTCGGGCATCGACGCCGTGATGGAGTATCTGCACGGACTCGGCCACCGCCGGGTGACCGTCCTGACACCGACCCGGCCGAGCACACCGGACCGGCCGGCCGACGTCTATGTCGGCGAGGCGGCCGACCGGCTCGGACTGCGGGCCGAACTGGTGCCCTGTCCACAGGAGTTGAGCGAGGCGACGGCGGTGGCGCGGCGCGTCCTGCAGAGCGCGCACTCGCCGACGGCCGTCTTCTGCTTCTCGGACTCGCTGGCGTACGGGGTGTACGCGGCCGCGGCCGAGGACTCGCTGGAGGTGGGCCGGGACGTCTCCGTGGTCGGCTTCGACGACCATCCGGTGTCGCGGGTGCTCACGCCTCCCCTGACCACGGTGGACTGGGGCCTCGGCGAGATCGCGGCGGAGGCGGCGCGGCTGACCGTCGCGGCGATCGAAGGCAAGCGGGTGCGCAAGAAGCGGGTGCTGTGCGCACCGCACATGCGGGAGCGCGGGTCGACCGTGCGGCTCTGAACTCGGGTTGAACTGAAGATGGACTCACCCGGCATGACCGTCTCACACCCGTATCTGCGCTACGTCGCGATCGGCGACAGTCTGACGGAGGGCATAGGCGACCCCGGCCCGGCGGGCGGGCACCGCGGATGGGCCGACCGGTTCGCCGAGATCCTCGCGCAGGCGCAGCCGGGACTCAGCTACGGCAATCTCGCCGTGCGCGGCAAGACCAGCACGCAGATCAGGACCGATCAGCTCGGCCCCTCCCTCGCGCTGGGGCCGGACCTGGTGACGGTGACGGCGGGCATGAACGATGTCGTACGGCCGCGCTACGACCCCGAGTCGGTCGCCGCCAACATCGAGGAGACGTTCGCGCGGCTGACCGCGGCGGGTGCTCGTGTCGCCACCATGACCTTCCCGGACCTGGGCAAGGTCTCGCCGGTCGCGCGACGGGTGCGGCCGCGGATCCTCGACCTCAACGAGCGGGTGCGCGTCATCGCGGCGCGACACGGCGTCGCCGTGCTGGACGTCTTCCCGCACCCGTTCACCGCCGACCCTCGTCTGTGGAGCGACGACCGGCTGCACGCCGGCCCGATCGGGCACGCACGGATCGCCGCCGGCATGGCCCACACGTTCGGCCTGCCCGGCTACGACGACTGGACCGAACCGCTGCCTCCGCGCTCCCCCGTCACCGCCCGGCAGGCGTTCGGGGCCGATGTGCGCTGGGCCATGGACCATGTCGGCCCCTGGCTGTGGCGGCGACTGCGGGGCCATGTGCCGGGTGACGGTTTCACGGCGAAACGGCCCGTCCCCGGCCCGGTGACGGCACAGCACGCGGGCTGAACGCTCTGTCGGGATCAGCGGGGTCCGGTGAAGCGGTCGTGCCGATCCCGGACGTCAGTGTCCGCAGCTCCCCCACCGCCGCCCCCGGCGGGTCCTGCGCTGCGGGGCCACGGAGCGAGCGGATCAGTCACACGACACCGAACACCCTCACATCGCGACAAAGCCCCCAGGCACCCACACCGCGCACCGGGACGCGCCCCGCAGGAGGTGTTCCACGGCGCTCACTCCTCCCGGTCGTAGCAGGGGTCGAGAGCGGCGACCTTCGGGACGGTCTCCATAGGCCACGCCCCAGTCGGCCATGGCGCAGTCAGGATCCGCCGCGGCGGCTGCCTCGAAACAGCGAACGGCCTCTTCGCGACGGAAGGCGGAGGTCCAGTTCAGTCCACGGTCGAACCACGGCTGCGCCTCGGAGGACGATGTCGTCACGCGCCGACCCTGACTGCCGAGGTCGTAGTAGTTCGTCAATCACGAAATACCGCACATCGACCGTAACGCACAACCCCACCCCCGGCCGCGAGCGGACGCAACGCAAAGGAATTGCATGGTCTAGACCAAGAAGGGATTTGGTCTAGTCCAAAGCATGGACGTCGTCACCGGACCGCAGGAAGCTGAGGCACTCCCCCACCCCACCGGAGGCACACCGTGACACGTCTTCGCGCATGTCTGGGCGCAGCAGCCGCCGTCGGACTCACCGCCGCGGGCACCACAGCCCTGGTAGCAGGCAGCGCCTCGGGCGCGACGAACGCGCTCGACAACCGCTGGTACGCGGCGGCCCCCTACCTGATGCCGCTCGACAACGACCCGCCCGACCCGGCCGCCATCATGGACGCCACGGGCCTCAAGGCCTTCCAGCTCGCCTTCGTCCTCGCCCCCAACGGCGGCGGATGCTCGCCCACTTGGGGCGGTACCGCCCCGGTCTCCTCGGACACCGCCGTCCAGTCCGTCATCAACACCATCCGCGGCAGGGGCGGTGACGTGTCCGTCTCCATCGGCGGATACGGGGGCACCAAGCTCGGTCAGACATGCTCGGACGCGGCGGCGACGGCAGCGGCGTACCAGCAGGTCATCACCAAGTACGGCCTCCACGCGATCGACTTCGACCTGGAGGAACCGGAGTACGAGAACACGGCGGCGATCAAGAACGAGATCGGCGCGGCCAAGATACTCCAGCAGAACAACCCCGGCCTGTATGTTTCCGTGACCACGGCCGGCACGGCCGACGGAACCGGCTGGTTCGGCAAGCAGATGCTGCTGGAGGCGAAGTCACAGGGCTTCACACCGAACAACTTCTCCATCATGCCTTTCGACGGCGGCTTCAACGGCGCGGCGTCGCAGACGAGCGCGCTCACCAACTTCAACTCCGTCCTCCAGTCGACGTTCGGCTGGGACCAGGCCACGGCCTACGCCCATGAGGGCTTCTCCGGGATGAACGGGCGCAGTGACACCGGCGAGATGTTCAGCCAGGCCGACTTCCAGACCGTGCTGGACTACGCCACCGGTCACCACATGGACCGCTTCACCTTCTGGTCCCTGAACCGTGACCGCCAGTGCTCTCCGGTCGACAACGGCGGGCGTACCTCCGGCACCTGCTCCAGCGTGGCGCAGAACTCCTGGGACTTCGCCAAGTACTCGGTGAAGTTCGCGGGCGCCACACCGCCGTCCTCGACGCCCACACCCACGCCCACTCCCACACCGACGCCCAACGGGTGCAGGACGGCGTGGAGTTCGAGCGCGGTCTACACCGCCGGAAACGAGGCCTCGTACAACAAGCACAACTGGAAGGCCAAGTGGTGGACCCAGAACGAGGCGCCGGCCGCCTCCGACTGGGGGCCCTGGCAGGACGAGGGGGCTTGCTGACAGCCACAGGGCGGCGCCGGCCATGGCCGGCGCCGCCATATTACTGAAACGTAACCTTCCGGGAACTACCGCGGGTAACACCGCGGTCGGTACGGTCCTGACACTTCGTCTAAGAGTGCCGTCCGGGGGGTTCGCCGTGCCTGTCTCCACCCGTCTGCTGGCCGTCGCCGTCAGCACCGCCGCGTGTCTCGGCGTCAGCTCCCTGCCGGCCACGGCAGCTCAGCCGGCCGGTCCCGTGGTCTCCCGCGGTGTGACGATCCCCGCGTTCTACACCCCGCCCGCCGACCTGCCCTCGGCCGACGGCGCCCTGGTGCGCAGCGAACCCCTTCCCCTCGCGCTGAGCCTGCCGGGCATCGACGGGCCGCTGCCCGGCACGGCCACCCGCCTGATGTACAAGTCCACCGACTCGGGCGGCCGTCCGGTGGCGGTCACCGGCGCCTACATCGAACCGGCCGCCGTGTGGAAGGGCAGCGGAGCACGGCCTCTGGTCGCCGTGGCGCCCGGCACCACGGGTCAGGGCGACCAGTGCGCGGCCTCCCTCGGGCTGCAGCACCCGCTCCGGTTCAACGGCCAGACGGTCTCGGTCGGTTACGAGGACCTGGCCGTCTACCGCCTGCTCGCCAAGGGAATCGCCGTCGTCGTCACCGACTACCCGGGCCTGGGTGCGACCGACCGGCTGCACACCTACGTCAACCGGGTCGACGAGGGCCACGCCGTCCTCGATGCCGTCCGTGCGGCACGCTCCCTGCCAGGAACCTCGATCACCTCCGGTTCGCGCGTGGCTCTGTTCGGCTACAGCCAGGGCGGCGGCGCGACCGCCGCGGCCGCCGAACTGCAGCCCTCCTACGCTCCCGACGTCACCCTCGCCGGAACGTACTCGGGCGCCCCGCCGGCCGACCTGACGGAGGTCACCAAGGCCATCGACGGCAGCGACCTGGCCGGTGCGCTGGGCTGGTCGGTCAACGGTTTCCTGCAGTCCGACCCCGCCCTCCGGCCGATCGCGGACGCCCACCTCAACGCGGCGGGGCGGGCTGCTCTCAAGGACCTGTCGACGATGTGCGTGGGCGACGCGCTGCTCGCCTACAACTCGGTGCACAGCACCGGCTGGACCACGGACGGGCGGTCCGTCAGCGACATCATCCAGTCCGAGCCGGCACTGAAGGCCTTCCTGGACGAGCAGCGGATCGGCACGATGAAACCCGCGTCACCGGTGCGGGTCGCCACCGGCATCAGCGACGACCTCGTGCCCCACGCGCAGGCGCGCCGCCTCGCCGTCGCCTGGTGCGCGAAGGGCGCCGACGTCACCTACCAGCCCGTGATCCTGCCCGACCTGGGACGCGCTCTGATCAACCACTTCGCCCCACTGCTCACCGACCAGGGCGACGCGATCTCCTGGCTCACCGATCGGCTCAACGCCCGTCCCGCCACCTCCAACTGCTCCGGCCTGCCGCTCCTGCCCTGACCCGCCCGCGGCGCCGGCCCTGCTACAGGTGGACGGCGCCGTCCGCGGCGTACGCCTGGGCGACCAGCCCCTCGGCGCCCTGTTCCGGCCGCAGCAGGTGGGCGACGATCGCGGTCGTCGCGCGGTGCCAGTCGGCGCTGCGGCGGAGCATCGCATGGTCGCCGCCCCTGACCACCACCATGCCCGCCTGGGCTCCGGCCTCCCGGGCCCGCCGTACGTAGTCGGCGGATTCGGCGGGAGGGGTCACACGGTCGTGGTCACCGTGCACGACCACCAGCCCTACGCCGCCGAGATGACGGGCGGAGTCCACGGGCGGGCACCAGGGCGCCAGCGCCAGCACGCCGCGCACGAGCGGGTGGGCCGCGGCTCGCAGGGCCGCCCTGGCTCCCATCGAGTGCCCGACGAGGACCGTGGGTACGGCTCCCGCCAACCGCCGCAGTTCGTCGAGCGCCCGCAGGGCGTCGTCAGCGGGGTCACCGGTGTTCCAGCCCCGGTGCCGGTAACGGACCTGCCCGAGCAGGGTGTCCGGGGGTGAGTCCGCGGCGGCGGCCCGCAGAACCGGGCGCATGCGGAGCGCGGCGAGTTGCCAGGGGCGCGCCGTCCGGCGGCTCAGCTCCAGGCCTCCGTGCAGTGTCATGATCGCCGCGGCCGCCGCCGCGGGCGGCGCGTGGCGCACGATCAGCGCGGACTCGTTCCGCTGCACTACCCCACCATTCCTCACGCGTACGGCACCTCTCCACTCCGAAGGCCTCATCCTCCCCCGAAGACCCGGGGCGTCGCCGCGAGGGGCGCACGCAGGAGATCAGTGAGCCCTGTACGCGCCGCCGGGCGGGTGAGGAAAATGCGCCGTGTCGGTGGTCTCCTGACCGGGACGCCCTGTGCCTCAGCTCCAACTCGTCAAGAAAGCAGGTCGGCTCCTGTGCTGCTACGTCTGCCCGAATCCGTGTCCGAAGCGCAGGAGTGCATCGCCGAAGGAGCCGTAGCCGTCGGCGGGGCGACGCTGATCTGGGCCGGCTGGCAACGTGACGGATTCCCCGAGCGGGCCATGTCGCTGCGCAACGTGCCGGAGGCCAATGTCATCGCGCGCGGGGCGCTCGGCGCCGCGGTGGTGCTGAGCCGGATCGACGAGCGCGTGCCCGAGGTGCTGCACCGTGCGGCCGCCGGGGTCGGAACGGGAGCCGTGCGCCGCACGGCGACGGTCGGCGGCAACCTGGTCGGCAGCACGCTGCGCTGTCTGCTGCCGGCCGCGCTGGTGCTGGACGCCCGGGGGACCGTGCTCGACCGGGACCGGGTCTTCGAGACCGACCTGGCCGAGGTGGTGGCCAAGCACCACCTCCTGCTCGGCCTCCACTGGCGTGAACCGCTCGTCAGCAGCTATCGCAAGCTGTCCGTCGAGGCGGGCGGAGCGCCGCCGCTCGTCGTCGCCGCCGCGGTGCACGCCCGCGACGACGGACTCGACCGCCTCCACGTCGCCGTTCGGGACGGCTACGACGTACTCACGGACGACGTCCCCTGCCGCTCGGGCGCCGGCGGCGACCAGGCGATCAGCGCTCTGGGCGACACGTCCCTCGGCACGCTCCGTCCCGCGGAGTGGGACGCCGTACGTGAACACGTCGTCCAGCTCCTGGCCCGCCCTGTCGGTCGGTGAGGCCCTTCACGTCCAGTACCCAGGCCGCCTCCGGGGGGCGGCCGACAACCAACTCTCCACAGTCGTACAGGAGTTGCAGGACCTGCAGGAGTCGCCTCACTCCGCCGTCTTGCGCGCCAGCGCGTTGTTGTCCAGCGAGTTGTGCACGCTGAAGCTCACGGCGTCCGAGCGGTAGCGGTCGTCCGACCGCTCCACGGGGCGTCCTTCGCGGGTGGTCGTGACGCGCCGGACGCGGAGCAACGGGCTGGTGCGGCGGATGCCGAGAAGGCCGGCGTCCTGCGCGCCGGCCGCGACCGCGTCGATGACGTGCTCGCCGTAGGCGAAGACGAGACCCGTGTCCTCGAAGAGCTGCTGGGTGACGGAGGCGGTGTCCGGGTCGATCGCCTCGACGGCCGGCGAGATCCAGTCGGCGTAGACCGTGCGCTCGACCAGGACCGGCTCGCCGTCCAGGCCACGCACCCGCAGGACGTGCAACACCGGTGCTCCCTCGCGTAATTGAAGGCGGGCGGCGTCCTGTGCGGTGGCCGGCAGATACTCCTGCGACACCACGTGCCCCGTCGCCTGCCGGCCCATGGCGCGGGCCCACTGGGCGAAGCTGCGCAGCTCGGCGAAGCTCTGGCTGCGGCGACTCGCGAGGACGACACGGCGGGCGCCCTGCCGGGAGCCGATGAGGCCCTCGGCCGTCAGGGCCGCGACGGCCTGGCGGACGGTGCCACGCGAGACGCCGTAGTGCGCGGCGAGTTCGGTCTCGGCGGGCAGCCTGCTGCCGACCGCGTACTCCTCGCGGTCGATCGCCCTCCGCAGTTCGCCGGCGATCTCCTCGTGTCGCGTCGACACCGTTCCCCTCCGAGTCAGTAACTGTGCACAGCGTGACCAGCGTAATCGAGATCGTGGAGTGATCGTGCCTACCCTCGATTGTGCAGGGAGTCGGGGGTCGGAATTTCTACGGTGTTTACGAGCGCGTCACCACAGGCAGCATTACTGAGGCCAACTTGTTCAGACAAGTTCTCAGTCTCGTGCATCCACTGCACCCCCTTTCTGGAGTCACCGTGTCCCAGCCGAGAACAGTCGTCCTGACCGGCTCCCTCGCCGTCGTCGCCGCACTCGCCCTGAGCGCCTGCGGCGCCGCTCCCGACAACGCGTCGACGACCGCCGACGGCAAGAACGCCGCCACCGCCACCTCCGCCGCGGGCTTCGGCGGACTCGACGCCCTGGTGAAGGCCGCCAAGAAGGAGGGCACGCTGCACGCCATCGCGCTGCCCCGTGACTGGGCCAACTACGGCGCTCTCATCGACGGCTTCACCAAGAAGTACGGCATCAAGATCACGGTTGAGAACCCCGACGGCTCCAGCCAGGACGAGATCAACGCCGTCACCTCACGCAAGGGCCAGGACCGCGCCCCCGACGTCCTCGACCTCGGCAGTTCCTTCGCGCTCAGCGCCGCCCAGCAGGGACTCGTCGCGCCCTACAAGGTGGCCTCCTTCGCCGACATCCCGAGCGGGCAGAAGGACCCGCAGGCGCGCTGGTTCAACGACTACGGCGGCTACGTCTCCATCGGTTGCGACGCCAAGCGGATCAAGGCCTGCCCGACCACGTTCGCCGATCTGCTCAAGCCGCAGTACAAGGGCCAGGTCGCGCTCAACGGCAACCCCACCAAGTCGGGTTCGGCCTTCGGCGGTGTGTACGCGGCCGCGCTCGCGAACGGTGGCTCCTTCGACGACATCCAGCCCGGCCTGGACTTCTTCGCGAAGCTGAAGAAGAACGGCAACTACACGCCCGTCGAGTCGACTCCGGCGACCGTCGAGAAGGGCGAGACGCCGATCAGCATCGACTGGGACTACCTGAACGCCGGTTACGCCGACGAGTTCAAGTCCAAGGGCGTCGACTGGAAGGTGTCGGTGCCGAGCGACGGCCAGTACGCCCAGTACTACTCCCAGGCCATCAACAAGGACGCCCCGCACCCGGCGGCCGCCCGCCTGTGGCAGGAGTACCTGTACAGCACCGAGGGCCAGAACCTGTGGCTCAAGGGGTACGCCCGTCCGGCGCTGATGACGGCCATGGAGAAGGCCGGCACCCTGGACAAGACGGCCGCCGCCAAGCTCCCGAAGGTCTCCGGGACGCCGTCCTTCCCGACCGAGACCCAGCAGAGCAAGGCCAAGACGGTCATCGCCGAGGGCTGGGCGAAGGCGATCTCCGGATGACCTCCACCCTCCCGAGGGTCGACACGGTGTCCGCCGCTGCACCGCAGCGGCGGCGCCGTGCGCCCGGCTGGCTCGCCGTCGTCCCGCTGCTCGTCGTCACCACGATCGCCTTCGGAATCCCGGCGCTGGCCATGCTGAACGGCGCGTTCACGGTCAAGGACCAGGCGACGGGCGCGACTTCGTACACCACGGCGAACCTGACGGACTCCTTGCGGGGCGCCTACCTGACGGCCCTGGTCGGCAGTGTCAAGCTGTCCGCCCTCTCCGCCGCCCTCGCCACCGTGCTCGGCCTGTTCCTGGCGCAGGCCGTGGTCACCTCGCGATTCCGCGCGCTGCGCGACGCCGTGCTGACCGCCTCCGGGGTACTGGCCAACTTCGGTGGCGTACCGCTCGCGTTCGCCTTCGTCGCCACCCTCGGCAACTCCGGCGTCCTCACCCAGCACCTCGGCCTCAAGGACGCGGGCTGGGACCTCTACAGCTTCTGGGGCCTGACGCTGGTCTATCTGTACTTCCTCGTCCCGCTGATGGTGCTCACCATCACCCCGGCCCTGGAGGGGCTGCGCACCCAGTGGCGCGAGGCAGCCGAGAACAACGGCGCCACCCACGCCCAGTACTGGCGGCACGTGGCCCTGCCGGTGCTCACGCCGTCCCTGCTCGGCGGTTTCGTGCTGCTCTTCGGCAGCGCGTTCGCCGCCTACGCGACCGCCGCCGCCATGGTGGGCAGCTCCGTCCCGCTGGTCACCCTCCAGATCGCCGACGCGATCTCCGGCAACGTCCTGGTCGGACAGGAGAACGTGGCGCTCGCCCTCAGCCTCGACATGGTGCTGGTCGCGGGCCTGGTGATGGCGGTCTACCTGCCCCTGCAACGACGGAGCGCGCGATGGCTCGCCTGAACCCGTGGCGGTGGGTCGTGTTCGGCCTCGCCGCGCTGTACTTCCTCGTCCCGCTGGGCGCCTCCGTGATCTTCTCCGTCGACGTCAACGACACGATCACCTTCGACGCCTACAGCCAGATCGTCTCCACCGGCGGCTTCGTCTCCAGCCTGGTGCTGGCCCTCGAACTGGCCGCCGCCACCATCGCCCTGGTGCTGCTGCTCATGGTGCCCGCGATGGTGGCCCTGCGGCTCGGCGCGCCCCGGCTGCGGCCGGTCGTCGAGGTGGTCTGCTCGCTGCCGCTGGTCGTGCCGCCCATCGCGTTCGTCGCCGGGATCGTCACGGTCCTGAAGTGGGGCCCCGACCATCTCTCACGCACGCCCTTCTTCGAGACGATCGTGGCGATCCAGAACCCGGGCTTCCCCTTCGTCCTCGTCCTGGCCTACGTCGTGATGGCGCTGCCGTTCGTCTACCGGGCCCTGGACGCCGGACTGCGCGCGATCGACGTGCCCACCCTCGTCGAAGCCGCCCGCAGCTGTGGCGCGAACCAGACCCAGGCTCTGCTGCGGGCCGTACTGCCGAACCTGCGCGGTGCCCTGCTCAACGCGTCCTTCCTCACCCTCGCCCTGGTGCTCGGCGAGTACACCGTCGCCCACCTCCTGGGCTTCGAGCCCTTCGCGGTGTGGATCGTCGACGTCTCCGGCTCCCAGGCCCAGATGTCCGTCGCCGTCTCCGTGCTCAGCCTGCTGGTGACCTGGGCCCTGCTGCTGGCCCTCGCCGCGCTCGGCGGCCGGCGTGCCTCCTCCCGTACCGTCTCCCAAGGGAAGACAACATCATGACTCTCACAGTCCCCGAGAACGACAGGACCGTCCGGGACGGTGCCGCCACCATCGAGTTCCGCGGCCTGCACCGCCGGTTCGGGGCGACGGTCGCGCTCGACGGCCTCGACCTGACCGTGCAGCCCGGCGAACTGCTCGCCCTGCTGGGCCCGTCCGGCTGTGGCAAGACCACCGCGCTGCGCATGCTCGCCGGTTTCGAGGCGCCCGACTCCGGCGCGTTGCTGGTCGACGGGGAGGACGTCACCGGTGTTCCGGCGCACCGGCGTGACGCCGGGATGGTCTTCCAGTCGTACAGTCTTTTCCCGCACCTGAACGCGCTGGACAACGTGGCCTTCGGGCTGCGCATGCGGAAGGTGGCCTCGGCCGAACGGCGCTCGCGGGCAGCCGAGTTGCTGGACCTGGTCGGGCTCGCCGACAAGGGCGAGCGGTTTCCGCACCAGCTCTCCGGCGGTCAGCAGCAGCGCGTCGCGCTCGCCCGGGCGCTCGCCCTGCGCCCGCGGGTCCTGCTGCTCGACGAACCGCTGTCGGCGCTGGACGCCAAGGTGCGCACCACTCTGCGCGAGGAGATCCGCCGCCTTCAGCAGGAACTCGGCATCACCACCCTGTTCGTCACGCACGACCAGGAAGAGGCCCTGTCGACGGCGGATCGGGTCGCCGTGATGCGGGCCGGCCGGGTCGAGCAGTGCTCCACGCCCACCGACCTGTACTCCCGCCCGGCCACCGCCTTCGTCGCCGAGTTCGTCGGGACGACGAGCCGGATCCCTGGGGTCATGACCGCACCGGACACCGTCGAGGTGCTGGGGCGCCGGGTCCCCGCGACCGGCGAGGGCGTCACCGCCGGCGCGGACGTCGACGTGCTGCTGCGCCCGGAAGGGGTGGACGTCACGCCCGATCCGGACGCCGGGGCACGGGTGGTGGCCACCGCCTTCCTGGGCGCGACGACCCGCGTGACGGTACGGCTCCCGGACGGCGTCGAGGTCAAGTCCGACGTGCCCACCCGGCGCGCCGGCGAACTGCCCGTCGGCACACCGGTGGCCGTCGGGCTCCAGGACCAGGAGGTCCTGGTGGCGGAGCGGCCGTAGACGGCTGCTCGAAGCTGCCGCAGGGGTCAGACGGTCGTCGCCCCGGCGTCCGGGGCCTCCAGGACGCCGAGTGCCCATTCCCGACTCGGGAAAGAAGAAAGAGAAGGTTTCCGTGGAAAGCGTTGCGGGTCGTATTCCTGACCCCTCGTTGGCGGCCGTGCTGTTCGACATGGACGGCACGCTCGTCGACACCGAGCGGCTCTGGTGGGAGGCGGTGGAGCAGGTCGCCGCACGGGCCCTGACCGAGGCCGACCGCCCGGACGTGCTCGGCCGGCCGGTCGAGTACACCGCAGCCTGGCTGAGCGCGGCCACCGGACGGCCCGTCGCCGAGGTCGCCGGCGCGTTGCACCGCGAGTTCGCCGACCGGATCCGCGCGGGCGTCGTCCCCCGCCCCGGGGCGCTGGACCTGCTCGACGCGCTGGCCGCGGAGGACGTGCCCACCGCCCTGGTCACCGCCTCGCCCCGGGCCGTCGCCGACACCGTGCTGATGTCGCTCGGCGCCCACCGCTTCGCGGTCTCCGTGACCGCCGACGACACCGTCAACACCAAGCCCGCCCCCGACCCCTACCTCGCCGCGTGCCGCGCCCTCGACGTCGATCCGGCCCGCTGCGTGGCGGTGGAGGACACCTCCACCGGGGTCAGCTCCGCCGAGGCCGCCGGGTGCGCCGTGCTGGCGGTGCCGTCGCTCGCCCCGATCGACGCGGCACCCGGACGGACGGTGGTGGCCAGCCTGGAGGACGTGTCCCCGAGCCGGCTGCGGGGCCTGGTCGGCCCCCGGCTGCGCGTCATGAGCTGGAACCTCTGGCACGGCGGCACGAAGGTCGAGGACCACCGCGCCAAACAGCTGAAGGTGATCCTGGACAGCGAGGCCGACGTCGTGGGCCTGCAGGAGACGGCCGGCACGGCGGCCCGGGAACTCGCCGAGGCGCTGGGCTGGCACCACCACCAGGCCGGCGAGAACCTCGGCATCATCAGCCGCCACCCCGTCACGGCCCGCCTCGGGGACCCCGACGTCGGCTTCTACGGGGCGGCCGGTGCCCGCGTCCGCATCGGCCGATCGTACGAGGTGGACGTGTGGACGGCCCATCTCCACTACACGCCGTACGGACCGTACGAGGCGGCCTTCGACGGGCTCGGAGGGGCCGAGCTGATCGCCCACGAGGACGTACGGCTGGCCCAGATGCGGGAGACCCTGCGGTGGATCGCCGAGTCGGCCGACGCCGCGACGCCCGTGATCCTCACCGGGGACTTCAACTGCCCCTCCCATCTCGACCGGCCCGGCGTTGCCTGGCCCGTGACGAGGGCCGCCGAGACCGCCGGTCTGCGCGACTCCTATCGCGAGGCGCATCCCGACCCGGTCCGCGAACCGGGCCACACCTGGTCGCCGGTCCACATCCGGCACGAGAACGACGTGACGCGCCCGGAGCCGCAGGACCGCATCGACTACGTCCTGCACAACGGCCGCGGCCTGGAGGTCGTCGACTCCCGCACCGTCGTCACCGGTGTCCCGCGCGCCTGGCCGGATGTCGCCGACAACGACTGGCCGTCGGACCACGCGGCGGTCCTCACCACGTTCGCGTTGAACCACCCCTGACGACCCACCGCCGAAAAGCCGTCGCCGAAGAGCCGTCGCACTGCTCCGTCCGAGTGGTGGATCCCCCCACTCGGTCGTAGCGTCGAATCAGCGGTCGTAGCGTCGTACGGTCGGTGGGCGACGGCAGCGGGGAGCTGACATGCGCAGGCACACATGGAGTACGGCGGTCACGCTCTGTTTCGCCGCCTCGCTGGCGGCAGCGGCGAGCGCACCGTCCCAGGCCCGGCCGGCGGCGCCGGCGGCCTCGCACACGGTGCGGCAGCAGGCCCGCGTCCCCGTGCTCGTCGACTGCTTCTGGCACGCGGACGTGCGCCCCACCGCCTTCGTGCTGGCCTGCGGTGACGGCAACAGCCGCCTGGCCAGGCTGCATTGGTCGCAGTGGGGCCGGACCGCGGCGAGGGCCCAGGGCGTCAACTTCGTCAACGACTGCAAGCCCTACTGCGCGGCGGGCAGGTTCCACGCGTACCGCGTCTTCGTACGGCTGGATCACCCGAAGCCCTGGAAGAAGCACCCCAGGCTGCAGCACTACACCCGGATGACCCTCGTGTACCAGGGCGCCAGGCCGGACACGTTCCCGCGGACGGTGACCTATCCGCTGTGGAACTGAACTCGCCGCTCAGCGGCCCGTTCAGCTGCGCGCTCACGCCCCGGAGTCGATGCCGGTGATCACGGCCGGCCCGAGCGGCGCCGTGCCGGTGTCCAGGCCCGCGGCCTCCAGCGCCGATTCCGCGAGTCGCCGGGCGTCGAGTTCGGCGCGGGGACCGCTGTCCGCCTCGACGGTGAGGCGGATGGTGAAGGTGTTGTCCTCGTTCACGTTGAGGACGTCGAGGTCCTCGGCACTCCCCATCAGTGTGCGGTGCGGATCGGCCGGGCGCAGGGCGCGCGTCAGCTCCGCTCGCGTTTGTGCTCCCGCGTCCGTGGTGAAGGTGCCGGGCACCGTGATCACGAATGTCGTCATGGCAGTCCTTCCGTCCTTCCGTCGCGATCCTTCCGTCGCGATGCACATCGTCCAGTACCCCGCATCGCGGCGTTGCCCACGCAATGCACCCTCTCGGGTGACGTCATGGCCGGTCATCGGCCTCCACGGGCGACCGGCTCGGCGGGGCCTCCCCCGCGGTGAGGTGTTCCAGGACCTCGACGAGTTCCTGGCAGGCCTGCTCCACCGAACGTCTGGTGTTGAGCTGCTCGGTGATCACCGCTGACAGGAGCAGAGCGGTCAGCGCCATCGCGCCGTTGAACGCCTGGAGTTTGATCATCACTTGGATCCGGGACAATCCCGCGAACGGCCCGACCTGGTCGGTCGCCGCCATCGTGGCCATGACGGAGGCGAAGAGGGCGCACAGCATGCTGCCCGCGAGCCTGAAGCGCAGGGCCGCCCAGATCAGGAGCGGGTAGACGAGGAACAACAGGCTCACGGCACTGTGGGTGGCGAAGGGCACGAGGACGCAGGCGACCAGGGTCAGGCCCACGGCCTCCTTCCAGCGGGGGGTGAGCGGCTGCCGGCGCGCCCCGTACAGCACCAGCAGGACCGGGGTGACGATCAGGACGCCCATCGCGTCACCGGCCCACCAGGCCGACCAGACGAGCCAGAAGCTCTGCGTGTCGAGTTTGCCCGTGAGGACCAGGAGGCCGGCGCCGACGGTCGCGCTGACGAGCGTGGCGGCGAGGGCTCCCAGGAACACCAGCGCGACGCCGTCCCGTAACCGGGCGAGGTCGGTGCGGAAGCCCACCTTGCACAGCAGGTAGTACGCGCAGACGGGGGCGGCGGTGTTGCCGACGAGGGTGCCGACGACGGCGGGCTGGAGCGACGTGATGGACATGACGACGAGGAGTGCGCCGAGGGCGATGCCGGGCCAGGCGCGCAGGCCGAACAGAAGCAGACAGGCGACCGCGACGCCCATGGGCGGCCAGATGGGTGTGACCACCGCGTCCTCGACGACGAGTCGGCGCAGAAGCCCCAGCCGCCCGGCGGCGTAGTAGCAGGCGGCGACGGTCAGCGCCTGGAGGGCGAAGACGGCCGGCCGCCGCAGGTCCTGGATAGCCACCACAGCTGCCATCAGACACCGATGTCAGCCGGTCGGCGAGGCGGGAAAAGGGCTGCCCGGCGCTACGGCCGGCGTTCGGGCCCGTCGTGTCCGACAACCAGTACGGCCGCGTCGTCCTCGTGGCCGACGCGCTCGGCCACCTTCATCACACCGGCGGCGAGTGCGTCGGCCTCCATGCCGGCGACCGCGGCGACACCGGCGAGCCGCACCACCTGTTCGAGTCCCTCGTCGACATGCAGCGACGGCCCTTCCACCACGCCGTCCGTGAGCAGGACGAACACGCCGCCCGTGGTCAGGCGGTAGCGGGAGACCGGGTACTGCAGTCCTTCCTCGATGCCGAGGGGCGGCCCGCCCTCGTCCTCGGCGACGCCGGACTGTCCGTCCGCGGTGGCCCAGATGTGGGGGATGTGTCCGGCCCGGGCGCTCTCCAGTAGCCCGGTGGACGGGTCGAGCCGCATGAAGGTGCAGGTGGCGAAGAGGTCCGTGCCGAGGGAGAGGAGGAGGTCGTTGGTCCGGGAGAGCAGCTCACCGGGATCGCCGGTGACGGCGGCGAGCGCGCGCAGGCCGACCCTGACCTGGCCCATGAAGGCGGCCGCCTCGATGTTGTGGCCCTGCACGTCGCCGATGGACAGGCCGATGCGGCCGTCGGGCATGGTGAAGGCGTCGTACCAGTCACCGCCCACGTTGAGGCCGTGGAAGGCGGGTGCGTAGCGGACGGCCAGGTGAAGGCCCGGGGCGGCGGGCAGGCCCCGGGGCAGCATGCCGCGCTGGAGGGCGACGGCCAGCTCGACCTGGGAACGCTGCAGCTCCGCCAGCTCGCGTGCCTGGGCAGTGAGCGACCCGAGTCTGGCGAGCAGCTCGTCGCCGTCGTCTGTCGGGCGCTCGAGGGACATGATCACTCCGGCGGGGCCGTGGGCCGTGGCCCCATCGGGGCAAAACCTCAGATTATGCGTTTCAGAGGATGATAGCGACATGGCGGGTGGGCGGACAGCTTCGAGGCTGCACCGGTTCGCCTCGTCACGGCCTGTCACAGTCGTGCAGCCGCCTGCCACCCACCGTGTCGCTCACCGCTTCATCCGCCGTGTCATCCGCCGAGGGCCGCCGCCACCACGTCCTTCGCCTCGTCCTGCACCTGGCGCAGGTGGTCGGGGCCGCGGAACGACTCGGCGTAGATCTTGTACACGTCCTCGGTGCCCGAGGGACGGGCCGCGAACCAGGCGTTCTCGGTGGTCACCTTGATGCCGCCGATGGCCGCGCCGTTGCCGGGGGCCTCGGTGAGCACCCCGGTGACCGCCTCTCCGGCCAGGGTGTCCGCGGTGACCTGTGCGGGCGACAGCTTGGCGAGCAGCGCCTTCTCCTCGCGGGTCGCGGGGGCGTCGATGCGGGCGTAGGCCGGCTCGCCGAAGCGGGCTGTCAGGGCGGCGTAGTGCTCCGACGGCGTCTTCCCGGTGACCGCGATGATCTCGGAGGCTAGCAGCGCCAGGATGATGCCGTCCTTGTCGGTGGTCCACACCGAGCCGTCACGGCGCAGGAAGGACGCCCCGGCCGACTCCTCCCCTCCGAAGCCGATCGAGCCGCCCACCAGCCCGTCCACGAACCACTTGAATCCCACCGGCACCTCGACCAGCCGGCGCCCCAGGTCCGCGGCGACCCGGTCGATCATCCCGGACGACACCAGGGTCTTGCCGATGCCCGCTTCGGCCGGCCACTCCTTGCGGTGGGCGTACAGGTAGGAGATGGCCGTGGCCAGGTAGTGGTTGGGGTTCATGAGCCCCGCGTCCGGCGTGACGATGCCGTGCCGGTCGGCGTCGGCGTCGTTGCCCGTGGCGACCTGGAAGCGGTCGCGCTGTTCGATGAGCGAGGCCATAGCGTACGGCGACGAGCAGTCCATGCGGATCTTGCCGTCCCAGTCGAGCGTCATGAAGCGCCAGGTGGGGTCCGCGAGGGGGTTGACCACGGTCAGGTCGAGCCGGTGCTGTTCGGCGATACGGCCCCAGTAGCCGACCGACGCGCCGCCGAGCGGGTCGGCGCCGATGCGCACACCCGCGGCGCGGACCGCGTCCAGGTCGAGCACGTGCGGCAGGTCGGCGACGTAGGCCCCGAGGAAGTCGTGGCGGCGGGTGGTCTCGGCGGCGAGGGCCCGGGTGTACGGGATCCGCCGTACGTCCTTGAGGCCGGCCGTGATGATGTCGTTGGCCCGGTCCTGGATCCAGGAGGTCGCCTCGGAGCCCGCCGGTCCGCCGCTCGGCGGGTTGTACTTGAAGCCTCCGTCGGCGGGCGGGTTGTGCGAGGGGGTGACCACCACACCGTCGGCGAGGCCGGAGGTGCGGTCGCGGTTGTGGGTGAGGATGGCGTGCGACACCGCGGGGGTGGGTGTGTAGCCGTCCGCGCCGTCGATGAGCACGGTGACGCCGTTGGCCGCGAACACCTCCAGGGCGGTGACCCGTGCGGGCTCGGAGAGGGCGTGGGTGTCGGCGCCGAGGAAGAGCGGACCGTCGGTGCCCTGGTCGGCGCGGTACTCGCAGATCGCCTGACTCGTCGCGGCGATGTGGTCCTCGTTGAACGCGGTCGCCAGGGACGATCCGCGGTGTCCTGACGTGCCGAACGCCACCCGCTGCCCCGGGTCGGCCGGATCCGGGTGCAGCGCGTAGTACGCGGTGACCAGCCGGGCGACGTCGACGAGGTCCTCGGGGCCGGCCTGCTGACCCGCTCGCTCGTGCTGCATGTGCCCGCTCCTCCACATCGGTTGACCAAAACGCCTGCCGCCCCATCTTCCCTCGTCATGGCGGCGGCATGCGAGGCCGCGTCAGTGGCCGGACCGGTTCAGCAGCGCGCAGACGAAGTTCTCCTGGACCGAGCGCATCCGGCTCACCAGGTCCGGCTTCATCTCCTGGTTGATCTGGGTGGTGAGGGAGAACGTCAGGGACCGGCGGCCGTCCGGGGTGGCGGCGATCAGCTGGGTGTAGCCGGGGAAGTTGCCGGTGTGCCCGAGCACCACGCCGCACCGGGTCGTGTAGCGGAAGATGGCGAGGCCCGCCATGTTGGCACCGGGGCCCGCGGGTTCGGACGCGCCCTCGATCCAGCGTCGTTGCTCGCGGACGACGTTTCTGCCGTAGAGGGCACCGCCGGCGTAGCCGCGGATGAAGCGGGTCATGTCGGCGGGCGTGGAGATGATGCCGCCCGACGCCCAGGAACCGGAGGCGCTGAGGGCCTCGCTGACATCCTCCGGGGGCTCGGGCGGGGTCACGTCATAGCCGTGCAGATAGGGCGCGGGGATCCGCCAGTCCTGGGGAAGGCTGGTGTTCCGCAGCTTCAACGGCCGGTAGACCAGCGTGCGCAGCAGTTGCTCGTACGGGGTGCCGGTGGCCGCCTCCGCCATCAGGGCGACGGCGATGTTGTCGGAGTTGGAGTAGCGGTACTCGGTGCCCGGGGGGAAGTTGAGGGGCCGGTCGGCGACGAAGTCGAGCAGGTGGCGGGAGTCGAAGTGGTGGTGCGGGTCGGCCGCGAGGATGCTCAGGAACTCGGCGGACTCCGTGAAGTCCGGCAGGCCGCTGGTGTGGTTGAGGAGTTGTCTCAGGGTGACCTGGTGCCAGGCGCCGGGCAGTTGTGGCAGCCGCTCGCCCAGGGTCTCGTCCAGGCGCAGGGCGTGCCGGTCGACCAGGCTCAGTGCCACCGCTCCGCTGAAGGCCTTCGCCGTGCTGGCGATGCGCATGTGGTCGTCGGGGCTCGGGCGACGGCCCGTGGCAAGGTCGGCGACGCCCGCGCTCACGACCTCGCTCCTACCGTCCCGCCGCAGCACGGCGATCACGCCGGGCGGTCCGCCCGGGGCGTGCACGAGTTGCTCCAGCTGGTCGCGCAGGTCGGCGTCGCGCGGTGCGGGAGCGGCGGCGGTACTCGCGGGTGCCTGGCCGAGCGCTGTCACGCAGAGGGCGACGACGCAGGTCGCGCGCAGCCGGGAACGGAAGCGGAAGGAACGGGCCGGGGCGGAGCGAAGGGGCATCAGGTCTCCTGTGGCAGGCCGATCGTGCAGGCCAAGCCTTGCCCGGTGCGCGGGGTGAAGCTCTGCCGGCTGCTGCATCCGGCCCAACGGCTCAACCGTCGGCCGGCATCACCCTCGTCACCTTGCCCTGGGTGTCCGCCTCCACGTAGCCGCCGTCCTGGAAATCGTTGCTCAGATAGACCGCCATTCCGGCCGGCGTGCCGAAGACATTGTCCGGCTGCCTCACCACCAGGTACCGGGATGTCGGCTTGTCGACCTTCAAGTCCTTCTCCGCCCGGGCGAACAGGCCGGGCACGGCGTCCCACCGGAAGTTCTTCAGGCTCACCGGCTCCGTGTTGCTGGACAGGGTGCCCTTGATGATGCCCTGCTCCGCCCCGCTGCCGGCACGGTAGTCGTAGTCGACGTAGTGGGTCCGGCTGCCGTCCACCATCATCGCGGCCGACGCATGGTCCGGATAGATGTAGAAGTCACCGAAGCTCTCGCTTCCCGACGCGTCCTCCAGAGCCTTGATCACCGTCCGAATGCCGTTCGGGGTGAGCAGGTTGCCGGTCTTGGCGGCCGAGCCGGTCACGGCGGCCGAAGGGTACGGAGTCGAGGCGGTGGGACTCGGACCTGCCTGGTGCGTGCGGCGGTCCTTGCCCGTCGGCGCCGCGGCATGGCCGTCGTCGCCACCCGACAGGGCCAGCCACACAACTCCGCCCGCCAGCACGGCACCGACCGCCACGGCAGCGAGCGCCGCCCGCAGCGGTCGTCGGGCGTCAGGGCGGGGCACGACGGTGTCGGAGGGACCAGGAACCGGGGCCGAGGCGGCGTTCCGCGGGGGCGCCAGGGGATACGAGGTGGCCGTGGCGTCGTCGTCGGCCTCCGCCGTGGCCGCCAGCATCCTGTCGACGGTCTCCGCGTCCGGACGCGCCGCGGGATCACGGACGAGCACACGGGCCAGAACGGGAGTCAGCGGCCCGGCCTGCACGGGCGGGGGTACGTCCTCGTGGAGTACGGCGGCCAGGGTGGCCAGGGTCGTTCCGCGCCGCAGCGGATGCCGCCCCTCGACGGCCACGTACAGCATCATCGCCAGCGACCACAGGTCCGACGCGGGTCCGCCGTCGCCGCCCGTGACGCGCTCAGGGGCCATGAAGTCGGCGGTGCCGATGATCGATCCGGTGGCCGTCAGCGCGGTGGCATCACGGATCGCGGCGATGCCGAAGTCGGTGAGGACCGGCCGGCCGTCGGTGCGCAGCAGCACGTTGGCGGGTTTCACGTCACGGTGCTGGACGCCCGCGTCGTGCGCGGCGCGCAGGGCATCGAGGACTCCGCGCCCCGTGCGGGCTGCCTCGGCGGGCTTCAGGGGGCCGCGGGCCAGCCGGTCGGCGAGGGAACCGCCCTCGACGAGTTCCATGACGATCCACGGGTAGGTGCCCTCGCCGCCGTCGACGATGTGATGGATCGTCACGACGTTCGGATGCTGGACCCGGGCCAGGGCACGGGCCTCGCGCAGCACCCGCTCCCGCAGCATCCGTGCCGAGCCCGGGTCGTACTCGGCGAGGTCCGGGTCGGCGGGCCGGACCTCCTTGACGGCCACGCTGCGGTGAAGCAGCAGGTCGCGGGCGCGCCACACCGTGCCCATTCCGCCGCCACCGAGCCGTGCCTGAAGCTCGAAACGGCCGTCGACGACCCGTCTGTCGGTGTCCCCCTCGTTCATGGCGAGGAGCATAAGGGGCACGACATGCGTACGTGGCTCCGGGCATGAGGTCGGCGGCCGTCTGCGGCACGGCTGAACGGCCCGGGCGGCGAGGCTGCCCGGGCCGTGTGTCGTCGGGTGCCGCGCGTCAGCCGAACATGCCCGGCTGGTAGTCGCCGGCGGGCTGCTGAACGATCACGTTGAAGCGGTTGTACATGTTGATCAGGGCAATGGTGGTCACGAGAGCGGCGAGCTGCTCCTCGTCGTAGTGCTTGGCGGCGTTCGCCCAGGCCTCGTCGGTGACGCCGCCCGCCGCGTCGGCGATGCGGGTGCCCTGCTCCGCCAGTTCCAGGGCGGCGCGCTCGGCCTCGGTGAACACCTTCGCCTCGCGCCAGACCGCGACCAGGTGCAGTCGCTGCGGGTCCTCCCCGGCGGCCAGCGCGTCCTTGGTGTGCATGTCGGTGCACATGCCGCAGCCGTTGATCTGGCTGGCACGGAGCTTCACGAGTTCCTGCGTGGCGTGCGGCAGCGTCGAATCCGAGACGGCCTTGCCCGCCGAGTTGATGTGCCGGAAGACCTTGGTCGCGACCGCGTTCTCGAAGAGGTTCAGGCGAGCTTCCATGGTGTGCTCCAGTGTCGTCGTCGTTGCCTACACCTCTCTGACGGCACGGTTCGGCGGGATGTGACACACACGAATATGACCTGCGTCTCGTCGGGTCCCCGCCTTCGACGAGGCCTCCGGCTCGGTCAGTCCAGCAGTCCGGCGGCGAGGGTCGCGCCCAGTTCCCAGCAGGCCTCGATGTCGGAGCGGGCCGGTTCCCCGGTCACGGTGACGGGCTTGGCGGCGGCCCGCCAGCCGAGACCGGTGGTGATCGTCTCGATCCCCCGCACCGCGCCCGCGACGTCGCTGCCACCGTGCACGTAGTAGCCGAAGGGGCGGCCCTGCGTGGTGTCCAGGCACGGGTAGTAGATCTGGTCGAAGAAATGCTTGAGGGCTCCGGACATGTAGCCGATGTTGGCCGGGGTGCCGAGCAGATACGCGTCGGCGGCCAGTACGTCGGACGCCGTGGCCGCCAGCGCCGCCCGCCGCACGACGTCGACACCTTCGATCCCGGGCGCGGTCGCGCCGGAGACGACGGCCTCCAGCAGGGCCTGGCAGTTGGGCGAGGGCGTGTGATGCACGATCAGCAGGGTGGGCACACCCCGCACCCTACTCAGACCCGAGGCCGAACCGATGCAGAGAAGAAGCCGCTGAATCCGATGAAAGGGAGTTGTTGGACTTCAGAATCGTGCGCGAGCACAGTGTGCCCCATGAACCACCTCGCAGATCCCGACCGCTACAACGGCACCATGCGCTACCGGCGCACCGGACGTTCGGGCCTCGACCTCCCCCTCCTCTCCCTGGGCTACTGGCACAACTTCGGGGACGACCGGCCCTTCGGGACCCAGCGCGAGATCGCCCTGCGCGCGTTCGACCTCGGGATCACCCATCACGACCTGGCGAACAACTACGGTCCGCCGTACGGCTCCGCGGAGATCAACTTCGGGCGGCTGATGAAGCAGGACCTCGCCCCGTACCGCGACGAGCTGGTGATCTCCACGAAGGCCGGCTGGGACATGTGGCCCGGCCCGTACGGTCAGGGCGGCGGATCCCGCAAGTACGTGCTCGCCTCGCTCGACCAGTCGTTGCGGCGCACGGGCCTGGAGTACGTCGACATCTTCTACTCCCACCGTCTCGACGCCGGCACCCCGCTGGAGGAGACGATGGGCGCGCTCGATACGGCGGTTCGCCAGGGCAAGGCCCTGTACGTCGGCATCTCCTCGTACGACGCCGAGCGCACCCGTGAGGCCGCCGCGATCCTGCGCGACCTGGGCACGCCGCTGCTCATCCACCAGCCGTCGTACAGCATGCTCAACCGCTGGATCGAGACCGACGGTCTGCTGGATGCCGCCCAGGAGGAGGGTTTCGGGGTCATCGGGTTCACCGCGCTCGCCCAGGGGCTGCTGACCGGGCGTTATCTCGACGGCGTGCCCGAGGGTTCGCGGGCCGCGGCGGGCACCTCGTTCGACACGGCGTGGCTGTCGGAGGACATGCTCGGCCGGCTGCGGGCGCTCAACGACATCGCGGCGCGGCGCGGGCAGACCCTGGCGCAGATGGCGCTCGCCTGGGCGCTGCGGGACCGGCGGGTCACGTCGCTGGTCATCGGCGCCTCGCGCACGGAGCAGTTGGAGCAGAACGTCGCCGCGCTGGACAACCTCGACTTCAGCTCCGAGGAGCTGGCCGAGATCGACCAGTACATCACCGACGGGGGCGTCGACCTGTGGCGTGAGGCCCGGACCGGGAACCTCGGCTGAGCCGGGCGGTCAGCACAGCACGCGCAGCGCTCCGGGCAGGACTCTGACCGTGACGGGCAGGACGGCCTCGACCTCTCCGTCGGCGCCGTAGGGCACGTCGCGGTCTGCGGAGATGCTGATCTCCCTGCCGCGCAGGATGCGCACCTGTGGCCGGTCGACGTGGGTGCCCGTCTTGAGTTCGTTCATCAGGGTGAAGAAGAGCCGCCGGGGCGCCTCGCTGATCATCACCACGTCCAGCAGGCCGTCGTCCACGCGCGCGGCGGGGGCGATCAGGCGTCCGGAGCCGTAGTAACCGGAGTTGGCGGCCACCACGGTGTAGCCGGTGTGCCGGTGTGTCACGCCGTCGACGGTGACCCGGTAGCGGGCCGGCCGCCAGGTGGTGACGGCCCGCAGGCCGCCGGCGTAGTACGAGGCCGCGCCGCGCAGGAGTTTCGCGTGGTTGGCGTGGCGGTTGGCGAGGGCGTCGACGCCGGCGTACACGCTGCCGAGCACGACGGTGCGGTCATGGGTGGCCGACTCCACCTCGATGGTGTCGACCGGGCGCGGCTCGTGGTGGAGCAGCACCTTGGCCAACGCCGGGGGTTCAGTGGGGAGTTCGAGGGCTCGGGCGAAGTCGTTGCCGCGACCGGCGGGGACCAGGCCGAGTACGGAGCCGGTGCCGCTGAGGGCGCCGCCGATGCCGCCCGCGATGCCGTCCCCGCCGACGGCGAGCACGACCCGGCCCTGCTGTCCGGCGTGCCGGGCGAGTTCCTGGGCGTGGGCCAGGCTGCGGCTGTACTCCGTCTGCAGCTCGGCGCCCGCCTCGCGCAGCAGCCGGGCCACGGCGAGCAGCGCGGCGGCTGACGTGGATCCGCCCGCGGTGGGGTTGACGACGGCGGTGAACTGTCGCATCGGTGTGCCTCCGGGGCGGACGGGTCGATGGTGCCGGGCAGGGGATGACGAGGTGCCGGGTCAGTCGTCGAGGGGCAGGAGCACGCCGGGGTTCAGCAGTCCGGCCGGATCCAGTCGCCGCTTGACGGCGCGGAGCGCGTCGACGGCCAGCGGGCCGGCTTCGCGGACGTACCAGTCGCGGTGGTCGGTGCCGACCCCGTGGTGGTGGGTGATGGTGCCGCCCGCGGCGAGGATCGCTTCGTTGGCCGCGTGCTTGGCCGGCGTCCAGTGCGCGACGGGGTCGTCGCCCTGCGCCGAGACGACGGTGAAGTACAGCGATGCGCCGTTCTCGTAGACGTGGGAGATGTGGCACATCACCAGGGGCGGGGTGCCGGCCTCGGTGAGGGTCGTGGTGAGTGCGTCGCGCACGGCGGCGTACAGCTCGGGGACCCGGGACCAGAAGGCCGCGGTCTCCAGCGTCTCGGCGAAGGCGCCCGCGTCGAGCAGGGCGTCGCGCAGATAGGGGGCCGAGTAGCGCCCCTGGGCCCAGTGGTCGCCCGGCTCCTCGCCCAGGGGTGTGCCGCCGCACTCGCGCAGGACGGCCGCGGCGCGTTCCCGGCGGTACGAGGTGTCCTCCTCCGTGCCTTCGTAGCCGGCGATCGCCGTGCAGCCGACGGCAGTTGGGGCGTCGGCCGCTCCGATGGCGTCGGGCCGGGCGAGGCCGATCAGGGTCTCCGTCTCGTCGGACAGGCGCAGCACGGTCGGGCGTGGCCCGTCCTGGGCGAGCCTGCGCAGGGCCGCGGCCCCTTCCTCGAAGGAGGCGAAGCGCCAGCCTTCGTGGACCCGGGTCTGCGGTACGGGGCGGACGCGGACCGTCACGGCGGTGATGACGCCGAAGGCCCCCTCGGAGCCGAGGACGAGCTGGCGCAGGTCGGGGCCGGCCGCCGAGCGCGGGGCGCGGCCGGTGTCGATGGTGCCCTCGGGGGTGGCGAGGGTGAGACCGAGGACCATCTCGTCGAAGCGGCCGTAACCGGCGCTCGCCTGGCCGCTGGAGCGGGTGGCGGCGAATCCGCCGATGGTGGCCCACTCGTAGGACTGGGGGAAGTGGCCGAGGGTGAAGCCGTGTTCGGCGAGCAGCGCCTCGGCCCGCGGGGCGCGCAGGCCCGGTTGCAGGGTGGCGGTGCGGGAGACCGGGTCGAGGGCGAGCAGACCGTCCATACGCCGCAGGTCCAGGGCGACGAACGTGCCCCGCCCGGGGGCGAGGCCGCCGACGACGGAGGTGCCGCCGCCGAACGGGACGAGCGCCAGGCCGTGTTCGGCGCACGCGCGCAGCACGGCGACGACCTCTTCGTGGCCGGCCGGGAGCAGCACGGCCGCCGGGGTGTCCGCGGTGTCGCCCTCCCGGATGCGCAGCAGGTCCGGGGTGGACTTACCGCGTGTGTGCCGGATCCGGGTCTCGGCGTCGGTGCGCACGTACTCCTCGCCGCCCACGGCGGCCGCGAGGGCCCGGTGCGCGGCGGGCTCCAACTGCCCCTGCGGAACAGCGATGTCCACGAGGCCGACCGGCTCGGCGCTGCGCGGCTTGACGCCGAGCAGATCGCGCAACAGCCCGCTCACCGTGTCGGGCAGCGGCGCCGCCTTGGCCGGATCGCCCCAGCCACTCCACAGCATGTCCATGACTGTCGTCCTCACCGGTCGATTCGAGCGATTCCGCCCCTGGCGGCGCCGCGGGGCGCCGAGGCGTTACACTGTGACACATGACGCCTATTCGTCACAACGGCTCGGACAGTGATGCGGTGCTCGACGCGGTGCGGGACTGCGTCCTGGCCGTCGGGGTCCGTCGTACGACGCTCACCGACGTGGCCCGCCGCGCGGGCGTCTCCCGGATGACGCTGTACCGGCGCTGGCCCGATGTGCGCACCCTGGTCGGCGACCTGATGACCCGGGAGTGGGTCGAGGTGGCCACCCGGGCGATACCCGAGCGCCGACCGGGGGGGGACGCGCGCGGCGTGCTCGTGGCCGGGCTCGTGGCGGGGGTGGACTCGTTCCGCGCCCATCCCCTCTTCCGGAAGATCGTCGACGTCGATCCCGAGCTGCTCCTGCCCTATGTGCTGGACCGCCGCGGCGCGAGCCAGATCGCGCTCCTGAAGCTGCTGACGGACGGTCTGGAGGAGGGACACGCCGACGGATCGGTCCGAGCCGGCCACCCCGAGCGCCAGGCCCGCGCCCTGCTGCTGATCGTGCAGTCCTTCACCCTGTCCCTGCGGACCATGACCGACGAGGACGACGCGGAACTGGACTCCGCGGCCTTCCGCACGGAGCTGCGCTCCATCCTGGAGAGGACCCTCACCCCATGAGCCACAGCCCCGCCGCCGGATCGTCCCTGTCCGCCGCCAGGCGTTCGCGCGAGCTGACCGAGACCGTCGGCGGCCCTGCCGTGGACGTCCTCGTCGTCGGGCTCGGCGCCACCGGAGCGGGGGCCGCGCTGGACGCGGCCGCCCGCGGCCTGAGTGTCGTCGCCGTCGACGCCCACGACCTGGCTTTCGGCACCTCCCGCTGGAGCAGCAAGCTGATCCACGGCGGGCTGCGCTACCTCGCCTCCGCCCAGTTCGACGTCGCCCACGAGAGCGCGGTCGAGCGGGGAGTGCTGATGGAGCGCACGGCACCCCACCTGGTGCGCGCGCAGCCGTTCGTCCTGCCCCTGACGCCGCTGGTCGGCCGGGGCCAGGCGGCGCTGGCCTGGGCGGGGTTCCGGGCCGGCGACGCGCTGCGCGTGGCGGCCCGTACGGCGCGGGCCACGCTTCCGGCGCCGCGCCGGCTGTCCGCGGTGGAGACCCGCCATCTCGCCCCGGCCCTGCGCACCGACGGCCTCCGCGGCGGCCTGCTGTCCTGGGACGGTCGGCTCGTCGACGACGCCCGTCTGGTGACCGCCGCCGCGCGCACCGCGGCCGCCCACGGCGCACGGATCCTGACCCGCGTCAGAGCGCTGGAACTCACCGGCTCAGGCGCCCGCGTCCGAGACGAACTCACCGGCGAGGAGGGCGAGATCCGGGCCCGCGCGGTGATCAACGCCTCGGGCGTCTGGGCGGGCGGACTGGTCGACGGCATCCGCATACGGCCCTCGCGCGGCACCCACATCATCCTGCGTTCGGAGGACCTCGGCCCCGTCCCGGCGGGCCTGCACATCCCCATCCCCGGGGAGACCAACCGCTTCGTCCTCGTCCTGCCGCAGGGCGACGGCCGTGTCTACGCCGGCCTCACCGACGAACCCGTCGAGGGCGACATCCCCGACGTGCCGGAGGTGCCCGAGACGGACATCGGCTTCCTGCTCGACGTCCTCGGCTCCGTCCTGAACGCGCCGGTCCGGCGCCAGGACGTCGTCGGCACCTTCGCGGGGCTGCGCCCGCTGCTGGACACGACACCGGAGGCCGGCTCCGGCGCCACGGCCAGGACAGCCGACATCTCCCGCCGGCACGCGGTACTCACCTCGTCCGAGGGCGTGATCACGGTGGTCGGCGGCAAGCTCACCACATACCGGCGCATGGCCGAGGACGCGGTGGACGCCGCCGTCGCGAGCCGTCGCCTCACCGCGGGCCCCTCCCCCACCGCGTCGCTGCCGCTCGTCGGCGCCGCGCCGCCCCGCACCCTCGACGCGCTGCGGGCACCGCGCCACCTGGTGCGGCGCTACGGCACCGAGGCGTCGGCCGTCCTCGCGCTCGGCGAGCACGACCCCCGGCTCGGCGAGCGGGTCCTGCCGGGACACCCGGTGACGGCGGCCGAGCTGCTGTGGGCAGTGCGCCACGAAGGCGCGCTCGACGAGGCCGACGTGCTCGACCGCCGCACCCGGATCGGCCTGGTACCGGCGGACCGCGCCGCGGCACTGGATACCGCGCGGGAGCTGCTCGGCGAAGTCCTGGACCGGCAGGACCGAGGACGGCGGGACTGAAGACCGGCAGGACTCTGAGGACCCACAGGGAGGCCCGGCCGCTGAGGCGGCGACACCGGCTCGGCGCGCGAAATCACGAATGCCCCCTTATGCTCCATTTGCGTGACACATCATTTTGACGAGCTGGTGGAGAAACAGCGCGCAGCCGACCAGGCACACCACAGGGTCGAGGAACTGCGCCGCTCGTACGGCCCCCCGACCCAGCAGGGCGGCTGGACCGGACAGCAGACCGACACGTACGAGACCGCCTTGCGTGCCTGGCGGGACCTGGCCCGTGAGGCACAGACCTCGGTCACCGAGTACGCCAAGGAGGCGGGGACGCCTCGCAACGAGGTCGAGGCCGACGTCAGCGAGACGGTCAGACGCTCCGAGCACAGGAGCGGCCGGTCCGAGCGGTAGGGCCTCGCACGGGCGGCCCCGGACACGCACGGGGCGCCCGGACCGGGAGGTCGGTCCGAGCGCCCCTTCGCGTCAGCGCACGTAACGGCGCCGTGTGCGGGTGAGCAGGAACAGACCTGCGATCAGCAGGACCGTGCCGGCCACGGCGGGCCACAGGTTCGCGCCGGTCTCCGCCAGCCCGCCCTGGACCGCCTGCGGTTCGGCCTGGCCGGCGGCGGAGGCGTCGTCGTTCCCGCCTGCGGCCTGGGCCTGGGCGGAGCTGTCGTCGGACGTGGCGCCCTGTTGCGGCGCGGCCGCGGCACTCCGGGAGGCCTTGGACGACGCGTAGACGCGGGGTTCCGTCGTGCTGGACAGCGTGGGCCCGTCGTCGCCGGCAGGCTGTGTGGTCTCCGGCGCGGCGGTCGTGGGCTGCGCGGTCTGGTCGCCCGATCCGTTGCCTGAGTTGTCCTTGCCCGACCCGTCGTCCGAATTGCCGTTGCCCGAGTTTCCGTTCCCCGAGTTGTCGTCACCGGCGGGCGGGGTGGTGGGGTCCTCGGTGGGCTGAGCGGTGGGCTGGCCGGTCGGCGTCTCGGTCGGCTTGTCAGTCGGCTTCTCGGTCGGCGGCTGGGTCGCTCCGTCGTCCGAGCCCGGGTCCTCGTTCGTGCCGGCCCCGCACGCACGGCCGCCGTTGATGCAGGACACGACCTCCTTCATGAGGTTCTCGTCGAACACGTTGATGAAGTCGCCGTGATCGGTGACCGGCTTGTGCAGCTGCTCCGGGAACGAGTCCACCGCGAACAACGGGGCCGTACGGCCGCCGTCCTGCAGACTCGGCGCCTTGACGTCGTAGACGATGCGCTGGACCAGCTGCGGGATGGCCCTGAAGCCGTTCGGGCAATTGCCGGCGGCGTCCTCGAAGGCCACGTGGGTGCGGTGGTTGGCGCTGTCGATGTTGCGGCCGTCCCAGCAGCTCTGGAACTTGAAGGTGCGGACCACGTCACTGCCCTGCGGGCACAGCGGGTACTTGTCCTTCAGCTGCCGGTCCTCGAACCCGGTGCAGCTCCAGGAGGCGTTGGCGTTGCCCGGGCCGTTGACGAACGCCTTGGCGTCGCCGGTGATGATGCGCAGCAGTCGGGGCATCTCGGTGACCTGGCTGCGCTGGTTCCCGATGAACGTCAGCGTGACCTGCTGGGGCGTGACGATCTCACCGGCGTTGCCCTCGATCCCGCCGCCGGGCTTGTCGGCGTCCCGCTCCTGGCTGCCGTTCTGCAGTCGCACCACCGGCCAGTAGTACGTGGACTTGTCGCCGGGGTTCTCGCAGCTCGTGTCGGCCTTGGCCAGGTCGTCGTCGCTGGCGAAGGCGTTGTTGGACTGGTTGCCGACGTAGTCGTGGAAGTGGTGCGCGCCGTTGGTGACACCCGGGGCGACGATCACGTTGTCGGAGTTGAACAGGCCGCCCGCGTTCACGCCGCAGCTGGTGGTGAAAATGCCCTTGGAGGCGAACGAATTCAGGTCCGGCGCCGGGGAGTTGGGCTGGACGGTGTTGATGTCCTGGTAGTCCGCGGCGACCGGCCCGTTGCCGGCCTGGCCGCCGTTGCCACCCTGCTGGCCGCCGCCGTTCTGCCGGCCGTCCCCGTTCTGCTGGCCGCCCTGCCCCTGCTGCTGGCCGCTCTGGGAACGACCCGCTTCCTGGCCGCCGTTCTGGCCGTTCTGGTTGTTCCAGGTCCGCATCGAGCAGTCCGCCATGGAGTCGAGCCCGTCGGGACGCCGGCCGGCCTGGTCCATCGCGTCGCCGATGCGGTCGAGGCTCTCGCCCCGCTTCTCCTTCAGCGGCTTCATGACCGTTTCGTCGGTGTAGTCACCGTCCTGGCGCTGCTCCGGCGTCGCCACCTGCAGCCGCTGATAGGCCTCCGCTATCTGCTGGTCCATCGAGGCGAGTTCGTTGTCGACGTCCCCCCGCGCCTGGTCTGGGATCTGCGTCAACCTGCTGCCGACGTCAGGGCAGTCGATGGTGCCGGCGGCGCTGCGCGTCTGCGCTCCCTCCGTGCCCGAACCGCCTTCCGTCGCCGAGGCATAGACGTTGGCCGCCACCAACCCGCCTCCGCCCAGCATCAGCGCGAATGCCGCAAAGGTTGCGCGGCGTGGGCCTGTCGGGCGTCTGCGCGTGTTGCGTCCCACGAGAGTTCTCCTACGGATCACGGCGGTCGGGCATACAAATCCCTCGCCACATACGGACGGCGGCACCGGTGTGTTCAGCCGCCCCACAGATTCATAGGAACATCTCAGAAAGCGCGTGCCCCCCGAGCGCCCACGCGTGGCGCGGTCTCGGGCGGCGCGGCACAGTGGAATCGTGGCCGAACGGGACTTCGACGTGGGGACCGGAATGAGCCGCCGGGCGGAGGCCCAGTCCCGGCGTCCCATGATCGTCCGACCGCAACCGCCGTCAGGATTCCGCGCCTTCTACGCCTCCAGCCAGAACCCGGTGCGCGTGAGCCACAGTTCGAGCAGTTCCCTGTCACCTCGGGCCTTGAGACGGATCGGCCGCACAGAGGCTCCAGTTGACCGCGCACCCCTGAGCCGGTGCGCGAAGGGCCCCGACCGCCGCGCGGGTGCGGCCGGGGCCCTGCCCCGGCCCGGAAGCACTCCAGGTCCCTCCCTCACGTGACCGGGGTCGCGCCGCACACCCCGGGAGCGGCATACGACCCGCACGGGCGTTCCCTACGATGAACCGGTGACGAGTGACACCCCCACCCGGGCCGACGTCGACGAAGACGCCCGAACGACCGCGCAGCACGAGCCGGCCCCCTGGGCGCGGCGGCCGCGCCGGTTCGGACACACGGCCGGCCCATCGCCCGACACCCGGGCCCGCCTGGTCCCGCCGTTCCCCCGACCGGGCACGTGGATCTGGGAGTCGATGGGTCTCGGTCCGCGGCTCGCCCGCCGGGTCGCGAACTCCATGGGCTGGGTGGGGCCGATTCTCGTCGCCGTGCTCGCGGGCGCGCTCCGGTTCTGGCGGCTCGGACAGCCACGGGCGCTCGTGTTCGACGAGACGTACTACGCCAAGGACGCCTGGGCGATGCTCCGGCTCGGCTACGAGGGCACGTGGCCGGACCGCAAGATCGCCGACCCGCAGGTCCTGGCGCACCCTCAGGTGATCCCGCTCTCGGACCCCGGCAGCTTCGTCGCGCATCCGCCCATGGGCAAGTGGGTGATCGCCCTCGGGGAGGGGCTGTTCGGCCTGGGGCCCTTCGGCTGGCGGTTCATGACGGCGCTGCTGGGCACCCTGTCGGTGCTCATGCTGTGCCGAATAGGGCGCCGGCTGTTCCGTTCGACGCTGCTGGGCTGTCTGGCCGGAGCGCTCCTGGCGGTCGACGGCCTGCATTTCGTGATGAGCCGCGCCGCCCTGCTCGACCTCATCGTCATGTTCTTCGCCCTGGCGGCGTTCGGCTGTCTGCTCGTCGACCGCGACAGGGCCCGGGCCCGTCTCGCGGCCGCCCTGCCCACGACCGGGGACGGCTTCGCGCGTCCCGATGCCGACGCCGCCGAGGGTACGGGCACGGGCCTGCGTCCATGGCGCCTGGCAGCCGGTGTCTTCCTGGGCCTCGCGGCCGCCAGCAAGTGGAACGGCCTGTACTTCCTGGTCTTCTTCGTGGCCCTGACCGTCCTCTGGGACGTCGGTGCGCGACGGGTCGCCGGGGCCTTCCATCCGTACCGGTCCGTCCTGCGCAAGGACCTCGGCTGGTCGGTGCTGTCGCTGGTGCCGGTGGCCGTGGTGACGTATCTGGCGACGTGGAGCGGCTGGTTCCTGTCCGACAAGGGCTACGACCGGCACTGGGCGGATGGTCGCGGCGGCACCTGGTCGTGGATCCCGGCGCCCCTGCGCGGCCTGTGGCACTACGAGCACGCCGTCTACGAGTTCAACATCAACCTGCACGCCTGGCACCGCTACAAGTCGAACCCGTGGAGCTGGCTGGTCCAGGGGCGGCCTGTCGCGTTCCACTACCGGGGGCCGAAGGCCGGGCAGGACGGCTGTCACGCCGCGGCCGGCTGCTCGCAGGAGATTCTGGGGCTCGGCACTCCGCTGCTGTGGTGGGCGGCCTGCGGCGCGCTCGTCTACCTCCTGTTCCGATGGGCGCTGCGCCGCGACTGGCGCGCGGGCGCCGTGCTGTGCGCGGTGGGCGCAGGCTATCTGCCGTGGTTCAACTACCAGGGCCGCACGATCTTCTCGTTCTACGCCGTCGCGTTCGTGCCGTACCTGTGTCTGGCCGTGGCCATGATGGTGGGCGCCATGCTGGGGCCGCCGGGGGCGAACGAGCGGCGCCGGCTGATCGGCACGGTGGGCGCGGGTGTGCTGGTGCTGCTCATCGCATGGAACTTCATCTACTTCTTCCCTCTCTACACGGGCCAGACGATCCCGTACTCCGAGTGGCACGCCCGGATGTGGCTGGACACCTGGATCTGAGGCCGGAGATCGCGTGACCGGACGTCACAGCTTCTCCAACTCCCCTGTGGTGCGCCCCAGATAGGTGACCGGGCCGGGATCCGGCACGTCGATCTCGTGGAAGCCCAGGCGGTCGTAGAAGGCCCTGGCCGGGGTGTTGGCCGTGACCATGGACAGGTGGACGGCGGCGACGCCCCGGTCGTGCAGCGCCCGCAGGAAGGTCCGCATCAGCGCTCGGCCGTACCCGCGGCCCTGCCATGCGGGGAGCAGGTCGATGTGCAGATGGGCCGGATAGGAGGCGGTCTCGGGGACGATCATCCGCTCGGGGTGGTGCAGCAGCGGGACCATCGCCTCGTCGGGGGTGCCCGGCGGGCCGGCGGGCTCCGGGTGACGGTCCGCGACCAGGGGCAGCCATGTCGTCCGGAAGGCCTCGACGAAGCAAGGCGTGTCCGCGGTGCCGAGGATGTAGCCGACCGCCCTGCCCTGCCCGTCGTCCAGGACGAAGGCCAGCTCCGGTTCCAGATGGACGTAGGGGGCCGCGAAGATCGCCGGGAAGATGCCGGGGTCGGCGTAGACCGGCCGGCTGTCCTGGCCGTTGTGGGCGGTGCGAATGCAGATGTCGTCGAGGGCTTCGCTGTCCTCGGAGCGGTACGGGCGGACGGCGGGAGTCGAGGTCATCGCAGCATCCTGCCGTTCTGGGAGCGCTCCCACAAGGTCGCCGGCCGGTGGGGCCGGATGGGGCAGAAGAGCGAGCAGAAGTAGGTGTCGCAGATGGTGAGGGTCTCGGCGAGCGCGCACTGGAATGACCGTCAACACCGGGGCCTCGCACGGCTGTTGCTGGTCGTTGAGAAGAGGTGGCCACCGCATGGATCGCGGATTCGCACCACGGTCGGAGGCGTAGGCGCGGTGAGCTCCCGCCGTGCGTGCCCAAGGGGCCGAGGCCGCCGTCACACACTGCGACGCAGGTCACACCGCTCTCGCGACGCCCGGCGCCGCCGATCTCGCTTCACCCACGACCGGCGGGACACCCCCGCGACGCCCGGGAATGGTGATTCCCGTGCGAACTGCGTCCGCCCAGGTGCGACACCGGCCCGTGGTGGCGCATTCTTACTGTGTCGCCCGCTGGACGGCGCAGGGACAAGGTAGGGCCGATGACTGGGAGCGTGGAGGACGCACACCGGACGCCCGGACAGCTGGCCTCGCTGCTGATCGACGCCTCGACAAGGGCGATCGGTGCGGCCGGCGGGCACTCGGGAGGGGTCTACCTGCGCTCCGGCACACCCGGGCTGCTGCGGCTCGCGGTGCTCGCAGGGCTGCCGGGCCCGCTGTTCAGGCCCTGGTGGCGGATGCATGTGGACCGCCCCTTCCCGGTGGCCGACTCCTACCGGCTCGGCGTTCAGGTGGTCCTGCCGAACGCCACGGAGACGATGCGCCGCTACCCCCAGTTCGCGGCCGGGCTGCCGTTCCAGTTCGGTTCGCTGTACGTACCGATCGTGGGCGGGACGACGACCTACGGTGTGCTGACCGTGTTGTGTCCCTCCGCGCCGGACGCGACCGAGCTGCTCCATCACCTCGATCGCATGGTGCGGCTGGCGGAGGACCTGGGCGCGGCCCTGCGGCGCCTGGACGACGGCGGCAGGACGTCGGTCGCCTGGGACGGCGAGCCCATGTGTGTGCGGCCGCCGGGCGTCCGCCCGCCCGCGGGCCGCGCGGGAGGTTTCGCCTGGGACCCGGTGACGGATGTCGTGACCGCGGACGAACGCCTGCCCGCGCTGCTGGGGGTGCCCGCCGACGAGTTCGCTACGTCCGTCGAGGCCCTCGTGGACGCCGTCGCCCCGGCCGAGCGGCAGCGGGTCCTGGGCGCGCTGCGCGAGACGGCCGCGGGCCGGCCGCCGCCCCTGCCGTTGTATGTCCGTTCCGAGGACGGCGCGTTGCGGCTGGTGGAGTTGTGGAGCCCGTACGCCGCCCCGGCCCCGCCCGGCACACCGTCCGGCGCCCATCCGGTACGGGGCTTCGTCGTCGACCCGGGTCCCGGCGCGGCAGCCGACGCCGCGGCCGACCTGCTGCCCGAGGGCGTGCTCTGCCTGGACCGGCTGGGGCTGATCCTGTACGCCAACCCGCGGGCAGGACGGCTGCTGCGCCGCTCACGGACACAGCTCCTGAGCCGTCCTCTGTGGGAGAGCGTGCCCTGGCTGAACCAGCCCGCCTTCGAGGACCATCTGCGCAGCGCGCTGCTGTCCCCGGACCCGGTGCGCTTCCATCTGTGGCGGCCCGGCCCGGAGGGCGGGGAGAGCGACGCCGCGTCGTACGACGGCGCCTGGCTCGACGTATGCGTCTATCCGGGCCCGGACGTGCTGACGTGTACGTTCCGTCCGGCGAACCGGCTGGCGGAGGCCGCCGCGGACCTCACGCCGGGGCCCGAGGAGGGGCCGGAACCGGTCAGGGCCTCCGTGCCCACGGCCCCGTCGATGGCTCCGCTGTACCGTCCCATCGTCCTCGCCATCGCACTGACCGAGGCGGTCACTGCCCGCCAGGTGGCGGCCGTGGTCATGCGGGAGGTGCTGCCCGCGTTCGGCGGCCGCCACCTGGCCATCTACCTGCTGCAGGACCGCCACCTCCACCTGGCCCTGGAGAGCGGCTTCCCCAAAGGGTTCCTCACCCCGTTCGAGGGTGTGGGCCTCGACGCCCGGCTGCCCGGCGTCGAGACGCTCACCGCAGGCAGGCCGCTCTTCTTCGACTCGATGGAGCAGCTGGCGGCCGCCTATCCCGGCATCCCGCTGGACGCGGACGAGGGAGCGCGGGCCTTCCTGCCGCTGATCGCGTCCGGGCGCCCGGTCGGCTCCTGCATTCTGGGCTTCGACCGCCCCCGCAGTTTCAGCACCGAGGAACGCACGGTGCTCACCGCGCTCGCCGGCCTGATCGCCAACGCCATGGAGAAGGCGCAGCGCTACGAAAGCGAGGCGGCGCTCGCCCGGGGACTGCAACAGGCCCTCCTCCCCCGCAGGCTGTCGGCCCACCCGCAGGTGGAGACCACCGGGCGCTATCTGCCCGGCACCCAGGGCATGGAGGTGGGCGGCGACTGGTACGACGTCGTGGAGGCGGGGGACGGCCTTGCCCTGGTCATCGGCGACGTGCAGGGGCACGGCGTGCAGGCGGCCGCCACCATGGGCCAACTACGAAGCGCCGTACGGGCGTTCGCGCTCAGTGACCGTCCACCCGACGAGGTGATGAGCGGTACCAACCATCTGCTCATCGACCTCGATCCCGGCCAGTTCGCGAGCTGCTGCTACATCCGCCTGGATCCGGCGTCCGGCCTGGCACGGGTGGCCCACGCCGGGCACCCGCCGCCACTGCTGCGTCACCCGGACGGACACACCGACGTCCTGGATCTGCCCGGCGGCGTCGTGCTCGGGGTGGATCCGCAGGCCCACTACCCCGTGACGGAGCTGCGGATCGAGCCCGGCGCCGTCCTCGCGCTGTACACGGACGGCCTCGTCGAGCGGCCCGGCAGCGACATCGACGACGGCATCACGGCCCTGCGGATCGCCCTGTCGAAGGCGGGCGCCCCCGCCGCCCGTCCGGGCCACCGAGCGTTGTCCGGGGTCGCCGACCGCCTGACCGCGACCGCCCGGCACTCGGCGGACCGCCCCGACGACATCGCCCTGCTCCTCGCCACGCGCCGTGCGGAGCACGGCAACCAGCGCTGAGGCCTGTCGTACGCCGGCGGCGCGGCGACTCCTGCACGCGCCGCCGGCCACACGAACCGGCACGACCCCTGTCACTCTCTGAGACGCCTCTCGCCTCATGCGGCCCGGCAGTGTAGACATGGGCACATGGTCCGACTTCCGGACCGCTCCGGGGCCCGGTCGCACCGCCGCCCCGGCGGTCCCCGTGCCCGCCGCGCGCACGACCGCGCCCACGGAGCGCACGGGCATCGATCGGCGCGGACGACGGGCCGTTCGCTGACGCACCACGGAACCCACCCCGGCGAACCGGATCCGGGGCGTTTCACGGCGCTGAGGTCGGCGCTGACCGGACGCAGCATCGCCCGGCAGATGTTCGTTCTGCAGGTGGTGATCGTGCTGCTGCTGGTGGTCGCCGCGGTGGTGGCGCTGTACCTGCAGGTCCGGCACGACAGCAGGCAGGAGGCCCGCAACCGGTCGGTCGCGGTCGCCGAGGCGTTCGCCAACGCGCCGGGCACCCGCGAGGCACTGAGCAGCCCCGATCCCACGGCTGTGCTCCAGCCGCGCGCGGAGGCCGCCCGCAAGGCCACGGGCGTGGACTTCATCGTCGTCATGAACACCGACGGCATCCGCTACACCCACCCCAAGCCGGACCGCATCGGCAAGAAGTTCGTGGGGACGATCGGGCCCGCGCTGGCCGGGCGGACGGTGGTCGAGGAGGTCAACGGCACGATCGGGCGGCTGGTACAGGCCGTCGTGCCGGTGAAGGCGCCCGACGGCAGGGTCGTGGGCCTGGTGTCGGCGGGCATCACCACCGCGAACGTGGGCGGAGCCGCCAACCGGCAGCTGCCACTCGTCCTGCTCGCCGCGGCCGCGGGACTCGCCCTGGCGACGGCGGGCACCGCGCTCGTCAGCAGACGGCTGCTGCGCCAGACACACGGCCTGGGCCCGGACGAGATGACCCGCATGTACGAGCATCACGACGCGGTGCTGCACGCCGTCCGCGAGGGCGTGCTCATCGTCAGCGGCGAGGGCCGTCTGCTGCTCGCCAACGACGAGGCGCACCGTCTGCTCGACCTGCCCGAGGACGCCGAGGGCCGGCACGCACTCGACCTCGGCCTCGCCGCCGACACCGCCGACCTGCTGGCCTCGGGGCGCGTCGCCACCGACGAGGTGCACCTGGTCAAGGACCGTCTCCTCGCCGTCAACCAGCGGCCCACCGACGTCCAGGGCGGCCCGCCGGGCACCGTCGCCACGCTCCGCGACTCGACCGAGCTGCGCGCTCTGTCCGGCCGCGCCGAGACGGCACGCGAACGCCTCAACATGCTGTATGACGCCGGGGTGGGCATCGGCACGAGCCTGGACGTCACCCGCACCGCGGAGGAGCTGGCGGAGCTCGCCGTGCCCAGGTTCACGGACTTCGCGACGGTCGACCTGTTCGACACCGTGCTGGCCGGGGGCCAGCCGGAGGCGACGACGCCCTTGCGCCGCACCGCCTCGTGCGGCATCCGCGAGGACGCCCCGCTGTACAAGGTGGGCCGGCAGATCAGGTTCGTCGACTCCTCGCCGCAGGGCCGAAGCCTGCGCTCCGGGCAGGCCACGCTGGAACCGCATCTCGCCTCGGCTCCCGGCTGGCGCGCCCAGGACCTGGAACGCACGGCGCAGGTCGTGGAGTACGGCATCCACTCGCTGATCACCGTGCCGCTGCGCGCCGGATCCCTGGTCCTGGGCGTGGTCAGCTTCTGGCGTTCACAGAAGGCCGAGCCCTTCGACACGGAGGAACTGGCCCTCGCCGAGGAGCTGGTGACCCGCGCCGCGGTCTCCATCGACAACGCCCGCCGCTACACGCGCGAGCACAGCATGGCGGTGACTCTGCAACGCAGCCTGCTGCCCCGGCGGCTGCCCGAGCAGTCCGCGCTGGACATCGCGTACCGCTACCTGCCCGCGCAGGCCGGAGTCGGCGGCGACTGGTTCGACGTACTGCCGCTGTCGGGCGCTCGCGTCGCGCTGGTCGTCGGCGATGTCGTCGGCCACGGGCTGCACGCGGCGGCCACCATGGGGCGGCTGCGGACCGCGGTGCACAACTTCTCCGCCCTCGACCTGCCGCCCGACGAACTCCTCGCGCTGCTCGACGAGTTGGTGGGCCGCATCGACCAGGACGAGACCACCGAGGCCACCGAGGGCGGCAGCGCCGCGATCACCGGCGCCACCTGCCTGTACGCGATCTACGACCCGGTGTCCCGCAGATGCACCGTCGCCCGGGCCGGCCACCCGCCGCCGGCCCTCATCCGGCCCGACGGCACCGTCGAGTTCCCCGATGTGCCCGCCGGTCCCCCGCTGGGCCTCGGTGGACTGCCGTACGAGACGGCCGACCTCGAACTGGAGGAGGGCAGCCGCCTCGTCCTGTACACGGACGGGCTCGTCGAGGACCGCGAGCGGGACATCGACGAGGGGCTCGAACTGCTGCGGGGCGCCCTGGAGCGCGCCGGTGAGTCGCCCGAGGACACCTGCCGGGTGGTGCTCGAATCGCAGTTGCCGGCCCGGCCGAGCGACGACGTCGCTCTGATCGTCGCCCGCACCCAGGCGCTCGCCGCCGACAGGATCGCCGAGTGGCAGGTGCCGAACGACCCGGCGGCCGTCTCGGAGGTCCGCGCCTCGGTCAGCCGCCGGCTCACCGTGTGGGGGCTCGACGAGCTGGCCTTCACCACCGAACTCGTCCTGAGCGAGCTGGTCACCAACGCGCTCCGCTACGGCGCCGACCCCATCCGCGTCCGCGTGCTGTTCGACCGCACCCTGATCTGCGAGGTCTACGACAGCAGCAGTACCTCACCGCATCTGCGGTACGCGGCGATGACGGACGAGGGCGGACGCGGCCTCTTCCTCGTGGCCCAGCTCTCCGACCGCTGGGGGACCCGCTACACACCGGAGGGCAAGGTCATCTGGGCCGAGCAGCCCGTGCCTGACATCTCCGCCTGACGTCTCTGCCCTGACTCACCCCGATTTGGTCCGTACCTTTTTCGTACGTCCCTACGAACTTCTCCCGCGACGGGTGCGCTCCCTCCGCGCGCTCTGATAGTAAACCTTCCTATCAGTATGACGCACGGCCAACTCCCCACCCCCCACCACGACTTGGAGCCCCCGTGAGGCACCCCTCCAGCGAGCCCGCACGTCCCGTCCGGCTTTCGCGCCGGACCGTCCTCGCCGCGGTCGGCGCAACCCTGGCCGCGGCCCCCCTCCTGAAGCCCTCGCACGCGTCGGCGGCCGCGGGCTGCGCCGGGCTCGACGACCCGGCGAAGAAGGAGATCGCCATGAAGCTGGTGTCGAGCGCGGAGAACTCCTCGCTCGACTGGAAGGCGCAGTACAAGTACATCGAGGACATCGGTGACGGCCGCGGCTACACCGCCGGGATCATCGGCTTCTGCTCGGGCACGGGCGACATGCTCGACCTCGTCCAGCTCTACACCGACCGCAAGCCCGGCAATGTGCTCGCCAGGTACCTCCCGGCGCTGCGCCGGGTGAACGGATCCGACTCGCACGACGGCCTGGACCCGAACTTCCCCAGGGACTGGCGCACAGCGGCCCAGGACAGCGCCTTCCAGCAGGCACAGAACGACGAGCGCGACCGCGTGTACTTCAACCCGGCCCTGCAGCAGGGCCGGACGGACGGCCTGGGAACACTGGGGCAGTTCGCCTACTACGACGCCATCGTCATGCACGGCGACGGCGACGACTCGACCAGCTTCCGCAACATACGCAAGCGCGCCCTGCGTTCGGCGAAGCCGCCGGCCCAGGGCGGCAACGAGGTCACCTACCTGGGAGCCTTCCTCGACGCGCGCGTGTGGGCCATGAAGCAGGAGGAGGCCCACAGCGACACGGGCAGGGTCGACACGGAGCAGCGGGTGTTCCTGCGCAACGGGAACCTGTGCCTGAACACTCCGCTCAACTGGAAGGTGTACGGCGACAGTTACCACATCGGCTGAGCTCCGGCCGGGCCGCCGTACCGCCCCCGCGAGGTACGGCGGCCCCCAGGTCTACGGGCGCAGGCCGATACGGTCCACGACGCCCGCCTCCTCCAGGCCCCGCATCTCGTAGTACCAGCCGACCTGCTGCCACTTGCCGTTGAGCTTCTTCGCGCTGCTTCCCTTCAACCGCAGGCCCAGATAGGCATAGGTTCCGGGGTCGAAGACGAACGAGAAGGTGACCCTCGGGTACGAGACCCCGATCCCGTGCCGGCCGAGAGCGTCCACGTCGTGGTGGTCGAGCCTGATGCCGGGGATCTTCGCGACGGCTTCGAAGGTGGCGGCCTCCAGGCCGGGCGGCATGACACGCGGTCCCATCATCAGCATGCACGTGTTCATGAACGCCATGCCGTTGGCCTCCGGGGAGTCGTCCCCCGTCATCATGAGCCGCTTGAGCAGCGTGTCCGGATCCGTGGGCCACTTCGCCAGCTTGGCGTATTCCGTCGGCGGCCACCTGACCTCGTGCCTGCCCAGCGGGGGGTCATGGTGGATCTTGCCGTGCTCCTCGCGCCGGGAGGGCTTGGAGCCGTCCACGGAGAGCCAGCTCTCGTCCGTCCAGGTCCTGGTCCTCGCACCCTTCACATACGTCCGTGTGATGTAGGTCTTCGTGTACAGGTACTGGTCGTTGCGCGGAATCGGCAGACCGCCGGCGGCTGACCGGGAGCGGCCCGCGGCCTTGCGCAGCAACTGCGCCGCGCTCAGGAGGGTCATCCGGGGGGCGTCCGCGTCCGCGTCCTCCTCGCGCCCGGCCACGACCACTGCACCTCCCGCGACCGCGGCTGCGGCTGTTCCGGCCACGGCGATCCTGAACACCAGCCTTCGGGACAGCCGGCCCGGCCGGCTCTCCGCCCGGATCGCGCGCCGCGGGGTGAGGCCGGGTTCCGATGGTCGGCAAGGCGGTCACTGATCGCCATTCAGGTTCATGGGTTTCCCTCGAGGTCGCGGGCATGGTCGACTGCTGTTGGCCGATACCCGCGTTCGAGTTCCGTCCCTGGCTCATAAATTTGACTTATGAGTCCATAGACCGGACCCGCGTACCGACTTAGGCTTGCCTTAGCTTAGGCTTCCCGTTCGAGTCGCCTGTCATCACTCGAAGGGAACCTGATCATGCCGCGCCCCCTGCGGGTAGCCATCGTCGGAGCCGGCCCCGCCGGGATCTACGCCGCCGACGCCCTGCTCAAGTCCGACGTGGCCGCCGAACCCGGCGTGTCCATCGACCTCTTCGAGCGGATGCCCGCCCCGTTCGGCCTGATCCGTTACGGCGTCGCCCCCGACCACCCTCGCATCAAGGGCATCATCACGGCCCTGCACCAGGTGCTCGACAAGCCGCAGATCCGTCTCTTCGGCAACGTCGACTACCCGAACGACATCAGCCTGGACGACCTGCGGGCGTTCTACGACGCCGTGATCTTCTCAACGGGCGCGACGGCCGACCGCGAGCTGCGCATACCCGGCATCGACCTCGACGGATCCTACGGCGCCGCCGACTTCGTCTCCTGGTACGACGGCCACCCGGACGTGCCGCGCACCTGGCCGCTGGAGGCCGAGAAGGTCGCCGTGCTCGGCGTCGGCAACGTCGCCCTCGACGTGGCGCGCATCCTCGCCAAGACCGCTGACGAGCTGCTGCCGACGGAGATCCCGGCGAACGTCCACGACGGCCTGAAGGCCAACAAGGCGCTGGAGGTCCACGTGTTCGGCCGCCGTGGCCCGGCGCAGGCGAAGTTCTCGCCGATGGAGCTGCGGGAGCTGGACCACTCCCCCAACATCGAGGTCATCGTCGACCCCGAGGACATCGACTACGACGAGGGCTCCATCGAGACCCGGCGCGGCAACAAGCAGGCCGACATGGTCGCCAAGACCCTGGAGAACTGGGCGATCCGCGATGTCGGCGACCGCCCGCACAAGCTGTTCCTGCACTTCTTCGAGTCGCCCACCGAGATCCTCGGCGAGGACGGCAGCGTCGTCGGTCTGCGCACCGAGCGCACCGTCCTCGACGGCACCGGCAACGTCAAGGGCACCGGCGAGTTCAAGGACTGGGACGTCACCGCCATCTACCGCGCGGTCGGCTACCTGTCCGACAAACTCCCCAAGCTCCCCTGGGACGTCGACTCGGGCACGGTCCCGGACGAGGGCGGCCGGGTGATCCAGGAGTCCGGCGAGCACCTGCAGTCGACATACGTCACGGGCTGGATCCGGCGCGGTCCGGTGGGTCTGATCGGCCACACCAAGGGCGACGCCAACGAGACGGTGTCCAACCTGCTCGCCGACCATGCGAACGGCCGTCTGCAGACGCCGGGTTCGCCCGAGCCCGAGGCGGTGGACGCGTTCCTCGCCGAGCGCGACGTCCGCTTCACCACCTGGGAGGGCTGGTACAGGCTGGACGCGGCGGAGAAGGCGCTGGGCGAGCCGCAGGGCCGTGAGCGCGTGAAGATCGTCGAGCGCGAGGACATGCTCGGGGCGAGCGGAGCCTGACGCCGGCCCGGCGCCGGTCGTGCCGCGCCCCCTGGCGGCGCGGCACGACCGGCTTCCTCATACGGGCTTGCAGGACCGCAGTGCGGTGACGGAGCGGCGCACCGTCTCCGTATGGCCGAACAGTCCCGGAAGCCCGCCGGTGTGCAGGAACACGGTGGGCTCGCCGGGCCGGATGTCCCCGTCGCAGACGGCCGCGACGAGGCCCGCCATGGCCCGGCCGGTGTAGACGGGGTCCAGGACGATCCCTTCGCTCGCCGCGGCCGTCCTGATCGCTTCCAGGACGGGTTCGTGCAGCACCGCGTATCCCGCGCCGACCTGGTCGGTGCGCACCCGCAGTGAGCCCGGGTCGAGGGTGCGGTGGGTGAGCGCGCCTGCGAGAGCGGCCACGGTGGCGGCCGGTTCCGGAACCGCACCGACGTGGATGCCCAGCACCCGCTCCTCGCCGAGGGCACCGACCAGGCCCGCCATGGTGCCGCCGGACCCGAGAGCGACCACCACGTGTGCCACGTCCGGCAGTTGGGCCCGCAGTTCCTCACCGCCTTCGGCGTATCCGCGCGCCCCGAGCGGACTCGACCCTCCGAACGGGATCAGGAAGGGCGCGCTCCGTCGCGGCGCAACTGCTCGCAGACGTCCTCCGCGACGGCTCCCAGGGCACTCGGATCGCCGTCGCCCGCCCAGCGGATCCGCGCCCCGAAGAGGCTGTCCAGAACGAGATTGCCGGAGCCGTTCGCCGCGCCGTCGGGTGTGCCGGCGAAGACGAGGACCACGTCCAGACCGAGGCGGGCACCGGCGGCCGCGGTGAGCCGGGCGTGGTTGCTCTGCGCGGCGCCGGTGGTGACCAGCGTGTCCGCGCCCGCCGCGTGGGCGGCGCCGGCGAACCACTCCAGTTTGCGGACCTTGTTGCCGCCTCCTCCCAGGCCGATCAGGTCGTCCCGCTTGATCCACAGATCGTGCTCGCGCAGGCCCAGGCGCGCGGCGAGGCGGGGCATGGGCTCCAGCGGTGTGGGCCAGGTCGACAGGGCGATCTTGTCCGTCATGACGTCTCCAGCGGGAGCGGGGTGGTGGTCTCACTCACCGACACCTCATCACGCCGGCGGAGATCGCCGCCTCTCCACGGAACCCCTGCCGTGTCTCAGGCGTTCCTCCAAGTGCGCGTGCGTCTTTGTGAGTCGTCCGCGTGACGGGACGGATTCGAGCGGGGTGGGGCGTGGCACGAGTACTTGTCATCGGCGGCGGAATCGCCGGTACCGCGACGGCGCTGGCCCTGAGCAAGGCGGGCCTCGACGTCGCCGTGTACGAGGCGCATCCCGACTCCGCCGAGGACCTGGGCGCGTTTCTCACCCTCGCGAGCAACGGAATGCGGGCGCTCGCCCAGATCGACGCCTCCGCCGCGGTCACGGCACTCGGCTTCCCGCTGACGTCGATGCGGGTCCTGGACGACGCGGGCGCCGAGCTGGCCCAGGTGCCCCTGGGCGAGGCCGCCGACACCCTCCTCCAGTTCCGCTGCCTGCGCCGCGGCGACCTCAACTCCGCTCTGCAGGAGGAGGCCGCACGCCGCGGCATCGCCGTCCGGCACGGCGCCCGCCTCGCCTGTGTCCAGGACGGACCGGCCGGCGTCACCGCGCACTTCAGCGACGGCAGCACCGCCACCGGCGACCTGCTGATCGGCGCCGACGGCCTGAACTCCACGGTCCGACAGCTGATCAGCCCCTACACGCGGCCGCTCTACGCCGGCCAGCGCGTCTTCTACGGCTACACCGGCGCCGCGCCCCTGTCCGAACCGGCCGCGCACATCACCATGGTGCGCGGCAGCACGGCCGCCTTCGGCTTCGCCGTATCCCCCGACGGGGAGACGTACTGGTTCGCGCGCGTGTCCGGCGACCCGCTGTCCGCCGACGAACTCACGCACGGATCACCGGCCGGATGGCGCGAGCTGCTGGTGCCGTCGCTGCGCGAGGACGCCACGCCCGCCGCGGACATCGTCGCCGCCACCGGTGACGACCTTCTCGTCACCAACGCCACCGAGCTGCCCGCCGGCACCCCCTGGCGCTCCGGACGGGCCCTGCTCGTCGGCGACGCGGCCCACGCCGCCTCCCCCGCGACCGGGCAGGGCGCGTCCATGGCGCTGGAGGATGCCGTGGTCCTCGGGAAGGCGCTGCGCGACGCGCCGGACACCGATGCCGCGCTCTCCCTCTACGAGAACCTGCGCCGTCCGCGCGTGGAGCACAACATCGCCGTCAGCGGCAACATCTCCCGCGGTGGCGCCTCGACGCCGCCCGCCACCCGGAGCCCGGCCGCGTCCCGGCCCGGGGACGACGAACTGGCACGGCTCCTGGAGTGGGAGTCGGACCTGCGGGACGTCGCACAGGCCTGACACACCCTCACCCTGTTACCGTCCCCCGATGTTCTCCCTCACCGAGCCTCCCTTCTTCACCCGCCTGCGTGACGCGAGGCGGGTGCTCGTCGCCGGAGCCGGCGGTGGCTTCGACGTGTACGCCGGTCTCCCGCTGGCCCTCGCGCTGCGTTCGGCGGGCAAGGAGGTCCATCTGGCGAACCTCTCCTTCGCCGACCTGAACGGGCTCTCCCTGGATGTGTGGCTGGAGGAGGACGTCGCGGCGATCCGCCCGGACACCGTGGCGCGTGGGGACTACTTCCCCGAGCGCACGCTCGCCCGGTGGCTCGAAGGGCAGGGTCTGCCGTCCACGGTCCACGCCTTCCCGTGCACGGGAGTCCAGCCGCTGCGCGCCGCCTACCGCGCGCTCATCGGACATCTCGGCGGGGTGGACGCGGTGGTACTCGTGGACGGCGGCACCGACATCCTCATGCGGGGCGACGAGCACGGGCTCGGCACTCCGGAGGAGGACATGGCCAGCCTGGCCGCCGTGCACGGACTGGACGAGATACCCGAACGGCTCGTGGCCTGCCTGGGGTTCGGGGTGGACGCCCATCACGGGGTCAACCACTGCCTGGTGCTGGAGAACCTGGCCGCCCTGGACCGGGCCGGCGCCTACCTGGGCGCTTTCTCCCTCCCGCCCGCGAGCCGGGAGGGCGCCCTCTACCTCGACGCGGTGGAGCACGCCCGGCGGAACACGCCCGAGTACCCGAGCATCGTCAACGGCTCGGTCGCGGCGGCCGTGCGCGGCGAGTTCGGTGACGTCCGGTTCACGGAACGCACCAGGGACAGCGAACTGTTCATCAACCCGCTGATGGCCCTGTACTTCTGCGTGGACGCACCCGCTCTGGCCCGCCGCAACCTCTACCTCGACCGGCTGGAGAACACCGTGCTGATGCGGCAGATCAGCACCGTCATCGAGGAGTTCCGCGCAGAACTGCCCCGCCAGCGACCGCCGCGCGCCTATCCCCACTGAGCACGACCCGGCGAGGTCGGCCACATTTCGGTGAAATCGGCTCCCGAATCCGCCCTGTTGTATACGCTCCAGATCCTTCACCGAATGTCCACACAGGGGGGACTATCTCCATGCGTATACGTCTTGTCGCCGCCGCCGGCGCGGGCACTCTCGCCGTGCTGGCCGCCGTGCCGGCCCATGCCACCGAATACTCGTCGGCACTGAAGCTCAAGGGCGTCCAGTACGACGCGCCGGGCAGAGACTCCAACAGCTGCACCACCGGGAACACGAAGAACGAGTACCTGACGATCAAGAACTACTCGTCGGGCACCACCGTGAACCTCAAGGGCTACGTGGTGAAGGACAAGACCGGCAACAAGTTCACGTTCACCAAGAACCACTACCTGGAGCCCGGTGACTACGTGAAGCTCCGTGGCGGCCACGGCACCGACTCCGACAGCAACAACGTCGTCTACCGCAACAACTGCAACTTCATCTGGAACAACGACAAGGACACGATCTACCTGTACAAGCCGTCCGGCGCCGGCGCGGACTCACACGCGTACACCAAGAGCAACAACGACAGGGACGGCAACGGGTACATCTCGTTCCACGGGTGACGGCGATGGCGCGGGCGAGCACGACCCGCCCGCGCCCGCGAGCATCAGCGTGCCGCGAGGTCACGCCTCGCCACCACCGCCAGCACGACGCTCAGCAGCGTGAGCGCGCCCGCCTGACCCAGGGCGCCGCCGATGAACACGAAGGGGACCCCCACACCGAACCACGGATACAGCGCGGCGACCCGCACCGACAGGAGCAGCAGACCGAGTGCGGCCAGGGCCACGGCACCGCAGGCGGGACTCCGGTCCGTGCGGCGCCTGCGCAACAGCAGCCAGCCGAGCGCTCCCACGACGAAGCAGGTGGCCGGCGCCCAGACCGTGTCGCCCATGGCGGGCACCACCACGACGGACGCCCCCATGACCACACCGCAGGCCGCGAAGACGAGGCCGGGGGAGCCGGCCGGCAGCACCGCGGCGGGGGCGTCGCGGTGGTAGGCGGCGCAGAGGGCCAGCGCGGGCAGCCAGGCGAAGAGTGCGGTGGTGGTGGCGAACCACGGTTCCGGCGGCGCCAGTTCAGTCACCAACGGTGCGACGAACGGCCACAACGTGGGCAGTGCGGCGAGCAGCACGGACGCCTGGGCGAGGCGCCGGCGGTCACGCAGAAGGGCGAAGAAGCCGACCGTCCACAGCAGCGGAAGCGTCCATTCGGCGGCCTCGGCGACGCCGATCAGCGGCCCGCGGCCGGTGAATCCCGACAGGAACATCTCCCAGTCGCCGGCGCCGTGGGTCGACGACCAGGTCAGGCCGAGGACCCTGTCGACGACGGCGGCGGCCGCCTGCAGGAGCACCGCGAACACGGCGAAGTGGCGAACGGCCGACCCGAGCAGAGCGTACGGACGTGGCGCTCCGGTGGCGGCCAGCCTGCTGCGCACGGCCAGGGCGGCGACGCTCGCCACCTCACCCAGCGTGGGCCTGCTCTGGTCCTGCATCTCCTGGTCGACGTCCCACAGGTACACCTCGACCATCTCCTCCTCCCGGTCCCGTCGGTAGTAGGCGGGGAGCAGTCGCAGCACCGTGCGGTAGCGCGTCTCGAGCAGCGTCGTCATGCCATGCCTCCTGCGAGTCCGGGACCGGCGGACGGGTTGACGGACGGCTTGGTGACCGGGTTCGCGGCCGCTCCGGGCGCCTTGCGCCCCTCGGCGATCCGCTCCTTGGCGGCGCTGGCACCGGCCGCCATGCGCTCCGCCTCCGCGCCGAGGGCCCGCATCCCCTCGTCGGTGAGGCGGTAGTAGCGCCGCAGCCGGCCCTCGTGCACCTCCTCGCGGTCCAGGACGATCAGCCCGTCCGCTGTGAGCCGGTCCAGCACGCCGTACAGGGTGCCGACGCGCAACCGCACGGTGCCGTCGGACAGTTCCTCGACCTCCCGCAGAATCCCGTAGCCGTGCCGGGGCTGGTCGGCCAGAGCGGTGAGGACGAAGAACGCCGCTTGAGTCATGTTCCTCGATGCCATGCAGCCATGATATCTCGGATTCCGATATATCTCGCGTCGGGGAGGCATTCGGCGTGGCGCGGGCCGGGCGGGCCGGGCGCGAACAGGGCCCGCCCCAAAGCGGATGGTGGGCGGGCCCTGTTCGCGGGCGCCATTGTGGCGGGCCCGGTGCACCGAAGGACACGGGTGAACCCGAGCGGTGTGGGGTGGAGTGCGCGCACCCCGAGTGCGCCGCGCACTTCCCGTGCGCCCACCCCCCGGGTGATTCGGGCCGACCCGCGGCGACGATACTGGGTCACGCACATGCCCCCGCCTTCAGTTGGACTCATGCGCTCTTCCCCCTCCGTCCGCCCGACACCCTCCCCCGCACTGTGGCTGGCCCGCGGCCGCCACACCGGGCCCGCCCCCGACGACGTCGTTCGCCGGACCCTCCAACGACTCAAGGCCGACGAGACCATCGACGACCATCTCGAGGTGCCAGATGCGGAGACCGCGTCGAGCGGGTCCGTCTTCGAGGCGCGCTGGACGGTCGCCGGGTCGGTGACCGTCCGGGCCCGGCTGACCCTCGCACGAGAGGGGGAGCACGGCCGGGAGTGGCTGCTGGCGGCGGAGGCGGAACGCCCGTGGGACCTGGAGTGGCCCTGCCCCGCCACCGTGTTCTGGCCCGACGAACCGGACGCCTCCTGGGACCACGAGCCCGTGACGGGGCTGCGCTTCCGGCAGGTCAACCACCTGCCCGAGGAGGACAAGGACATCCGGCGCCTGCTCAGGAACTCGGTGCGCGGCGGCTGGACCGTCAACCTCGTGGTGCACGAGGCGATGACGCCCGACGAGCGCGGCCGACTGCCCCTCGCCCGGATGCTGCCGCCGAGCCTGCGCCACCGCGTGGTGGAGCATCGGGTCGCACCTGACCAGCTGCGCATCGTGAACCGGGCCCTGCGCGAGTTCGGAGTGCAGGTCCCGCGCGGCGGTGCCGTCCTGCTGCCGCCGGCGCCTGCCCCGGACGGCTTCGACGCGGACGACTTCTCCGTACGCACGGTCTTCCTGGACGGCTCCCGGCCGACGGAACTCGTCGACGCCCTGACCCGTTTCGCCACGCTGCCGGCGCCGCTGCCGGACGGCGCCGAGGAGGCCGTCACCGCGCTCAGGGACGAGTGGCAACTGATGACCCTGGAGGAGCAACTCGCGCGCGAGCGCGGGCTCGTGGCCATGTACACCGAGGCCCTCGATGCCATGACGAAGTCCCGGGACCTGTACCGGGAGGCCGCCGAGCGCGCCCACGAGGCGCTGGCGGTGTACCGCGAGAACGGCACCGAGATCCCGGCGCGGCCACAGTCCCCCACCACGCCGCAGAGCTCCCCGTTCCAGCAGCTGACCCGAAGGCTGGAACGTCTCAAGGACACCGCCAGGGCTTTGCGGCCCACCTCCTCCGGGGACGGGGCGGAGGCCGACGGTGCGGGAGAGCGGCCGGACGGCTCCGGTCGCTGAGGCCCGCAAGGGCGCCCGCGGTCCTCAGGACCGCGGGCGCGAGACCGTGACGGGCCGCGGACCGTGCGCAGCCTGCGGTCAGTCGGATCGGTTCGCCGTGGCCAGGTGCGGGGCGTCGGCGCGCACCGGCAGCTGATTCGAGGCGATGCGCACGACCAGGGCCATCAGAGCCGCGAGTGCCGCAGTGACGGCTGCCAGTCCCGCGACCCAGCTCGGCGCGAGCGTGAGGTCGAGCGCCCGGGACAGCCACGCCGAGTGGAACCGGCCCGGGTACAGCTGGGCCGCGGCGAGCACCGCCGGCACCACGACCGCGACCGCGAGAGCGGGCGGGACGGGCCGCAGGGTCACCAGCACGGCGAGCATCGCGCAGAGCGCCGACACCGCGACGGACGAGGCGTACAGGGCGAGGGGCTCGCCGTCCTCGTACAGCGGGAACCAGAGCATCGCGCACAGGAAGAGCGCGCCTGCCACGAGCAGGCCCGGCCAGGACAGCCGCTCACCGGGGCGGTCCGGCGTACGGGCGAGGCGTTGCGTCGGCCGGTCGGCACCGAAGAGGGGTGGGGCCAGGGGAACGGGCGGCGGGAAGACGCCACCAGGGCCCCACTCCGTCTCGCCCTGCGGCTGTCCCGGCGGTTCCGTCTCGGGCAGGGCGGCGAGGGCCTCACGTTCTTCACTGAGCCGGCCGATGAGTTCCACGAGGTCCTCGACGGGCCGTGCCTGGGCGGCCGCCCGCGCCGCCTCTTGACCGAAGTGGCGTTCCGTCTGCGTCCGGTGCAGCAGCGCCATCAGGCGCGTCACCTCCTCCACCGGACGGTTCTCGGCCGCCGCGCGGATGGCCTCGTCCGCGCTCGCCGCGTCGCGCGGTGGGCGTGTGAGCAGGGTGACCAGCCGGGTGATGTCCTCCACGGAGCGGTCCGTGCCGACCGCGCGCAGCGCGTCGACGGTGGCCCGCGCGTACTGCGGGGACTCCTCCAGCAGGGTGATCAGGTCGGCGACCTCCTCCAGGGGTCGGTCAGCGACCGCGGCGTGCACCAGGTCGCTGACCGGGTCGTCGTGCAGGGCGGCTATGGAGGGGTCGTGGGATTGGGGTGACGAAGAGCGGATGCTCATGAATCTCCTCCATGGAAGAGATGGAACGGTTCGCCGGCTCACGCGTCTCCCGACGCCTTTCACGACGTTGCTGTGCAGTGCCAGTACTAGGTGCTGCTCCCACCCCGTGCCACTCGGGTGGGCCACGGGTATGAACCCCTGCCGCCTTTCTGACGGCCGATAAGGACACGTACGACGGCCGGATGCGGGAATCCGGGAAGAGGGGCGCGCCGGACGGCACGCCGGACGGAGGAGAATCCGTGAAACCGACCACAACGGTGATCGTCGTCACCATTGCCCTCGCGGCGCTCATCCTCACCGTGGCCGTCATCCTGCTGGTGCGACTGGTGAGGGCGCGGCGCGACCTGAGGCGCGCCGGGCTGCCGACCGGGCCGCGCTGGGTTTTCTGGGGTGCCGTTCTCTACTTCGTACTGCCGACCGACCTGCTCCCCGACCCGATCTATCTGGACGACATCGGCGTCCTTCTCCTCGCTCTGCGCACCATGCGCGGCTCTCTCGACGTGCCGAATCGTCACGAATCCTCCCTGTGACTACGCAGAGTAAGGAAACCAATCACCCGTTCGATTCGTATAAGTGACTGGAAGGGCAATGCAGTCGGCGGACCGGGCGGCGCCGCGGGGCGGGGACGACTGGGTCGGTGCTGCACTGACGAGGGAGAGACGATGCAACCGTTCGCGCTCAACTACGCACGTCCGGCGGTGGAGTTGGAAGCCACGACTCCGTACGTCTACGACTCCGGGCTGCAGTTGAACGTGCTCATGGACGGCCGGGTCGCCGCCGGCGACGCGGCTCTGCTCAGGGAGCTCGGAACCACGACTTCCACCGCGGGCTCCAAGACACACTTCGACGACTGAACGCGGAACCGTCGACGATGACCGTGCTGATCCTGACCTCTGAAGAGGACGTGACGGCCGACATGGTGGTCGTGCACCTCAACTCGTCCGGAGTCCCGGTGGTCCGCCTCGACCCCGCAGACCTCCCCGGCGGGGTCGCCCTGTCCGGTGAGTTCGTGCACGGCTCCTTCCGCGGCCACCTCCAGTCCGCGGGCCGCCTGGTGAGCGTCTCCGGGCTGCGGTCGGTGTGGGTGCGCAGGCCGGGGGACGCCGCGTCGCGGGCGGCCGAGCCCTCCGCGTGGCTGACCGAGGAGTCCTCGCAGGCGCTCTACGGCATGCTCCGTGGCTCGGAGGCCCGCTGGATGAACCATCCCGACGCGGCCCGACGCGCTCGCCACAAGCCCTGGCAGCTGCGGCTCGCCCAGCGCTGTGGGCTGCCCGTCCCGGCCACCCTGATCACGACGTACCCGCAGGCGGCCCGTGAGTTCGCCGACCGCTATCCGGATCTGGTGGTCAAGCCGGTCTCCGGGGCGCACCCGCAGGATCCGCCCAGGGCGGTGCCGACGAGCCGGGTCGCGCCGGACACGGACTTCTCCGCCGTGGCGTTCGGGCCCACACTGCTGCAGCGGCGGGTGGGAAAGCGGGCCGACATCCGGCTGACCGTGGTGGGCGAACGGCTGCTGGCGGCCCGCAAGACGGCCGCCGAGGACACGGATCCGGACGACCCGGGCGCCGTGGACGTGCGCTTCGCCTCGCCGGACATTCCGTGGGAGGCCACCGAGGTTCCGCCGTGCATCGCCGCCGGTGTCCGCTCGTATCTGGAGGAGGCCGAACTGTCCTACGGCGCCTTCGACTTCGCCGAGGACGCCGACGGGACCTGGTGGTTCCTGGAGTGCAACCAGTCGGGGCAGTTCGGCTTCGTCGAGGTGGAGACGGGGCTGCCGATCGCCCGGACCGTCGCGGAGTGGCTCGCCCGTCCCGGCCCTGAGCCGCAGAGACACGCCAACGGCTCCAACACGACGGTGTGTTGACGGCGGGGTCGGCGGGAGGAGGTCAATGGAAGGGGAGGTCAGTGGGGAAGCGAGCCGGGCATCAGCGCGCTGCGCTGCCAGCCGGCGCCCGGGGAGGCCTGGCGCTCGGGGGACGGTACGCCGAAGGACTGCAGCGGCCGCATGACGTACTCCAGTTCCCGCGTCACGCGCTCGGCCTCCCTGCGAGCCTGAGTGGGGACGTCGCCGCGCTCGGCGACGAGTCGGTCGTAGATCGGGGAATCCTGGAACACCAACGCGCCTTTCGTGTGGTGGCCCATGCGCATGGGCACGGCTGTCGAGTGTATGCGCCCCGGCAGACCGTGGCGTGAATTCCCCAGGAGCACTTGACGTCGGCACCGCGGTCTGGGTGACCTGGGCGGGCGGTCCGGGCCGTCAGGCGCCGGTCGTCGAGCCGGGCCGCACGATCATCAGGATCGTCACGGTCGCCCAGAGCAGGTTGAACAGGCCGGTGAGCATGGCCAGTTGCGCGGTGCTCGCCCGCTCGACGGGCCGGCGCGCGTCCAGCTGTTCGAGCAGCTCGCCCTGGCGAGGCAGCACGAAGGCGACCAGGATGCCCGCGGCCACGGCGGTGAGGGTGATGGACGCGATGAGCCACGCACTGCCCAGGACGCCCATCGCGCCAAGGTGGCGAAGCCCAGCGCGGGGACGCGATGCCGACGCCCGAGTAGACACGGCAGAGTGCGGTGCAGCAGCCGGACCGTGCCCGCGGCCGCCGTGTCCGCTCCCCCCTCGTCGGCGCCGGCGCGGATCGCGCAGCAGGCGGGGTTCGGGTCTCCGACGGCGTTCCGTGAGCGCTTCCGCAGGGTGGTCGGGACCACTCCGCAGGCGTACCGCTCGGCGTTCCATGGAAGGGCGCGCATCCAGGCCGGGCGCTCCTGAGCACCGATGCAAGGCACTTCTGCGTGCCGGCGACGGAAGCCGTCACCGCATCAGACGGCCAGCGACAGACCTTCCTCCCCGTCTGCCGTCCCCCGCGAGGCGATCAGCAGGGCGTCCGCCTTCGCGATGGCGTCCTCGACGCTCGTGGCTCCCATCGTCGTGCACAGCGCGCGGCTGACGTCCGCCAACTCCCGTGCCGCCTGTGGCTTCTCCCGCTCCGCCTGCGCGATGCGCAGCGACGCGTATCTGGTGAGCAACGTTCTGACGACCTTCGGGTCCGGAACGAGCACGAAGCGCCCCTCTCTTGGTTTTCGCCTCGTATTCCCGGGCAGGGCCGGACCATTCACATCTTCCGCGCCCGGGCCTCAATTGACGCAATACCGCCGCTCGACCCGATTCCCGGCGCGCTCCGAGGCGTTGAACAGAGAGTAGCCCTCCGAGCACGAACGGTGAAGCCAATGAACCGCTCCGGCCGCCTCCTCTGCGCCCTCTACCTCGCCACCTGCGGCGGACTCGCCTGGACCACGGTCCTCGAATTCCTCCACGGCCCACGGTGGGCCGCGTTCCTGTTCGCCGCGGCCAGTCTGGTTCCGGTCATCGCCGTGGTGCGCGAGACCCTGATCCGCGACCTGTGCAAGTCCGCCGCCGGGCCGCGCCGTCCCGCGCCGACGGCCGCCGACGAGATCGTCCGCGGAGAGCTGGACGCCGCCTGCTGCGAACGCTGGTGGACGAGCCTCGGCCGCGACCACGACGTGCGCTGCCCGCACGGGATGCGACGCAGCAGCGCCGCCTGAGGCTCCCGGACCCTCAGGCGACCTGCCCGCAGCGCAGCTGCGGTACGCCCCGCCGCCACGCGGCAGTTCCTCGTGCGTGCCGGCCTCCAGGATGCGTCCCTTACCCATCACCACGAACGTGGTCCGTCCGTTCAGCAGCCGGGCCGGCGCCTGCTGGACGACCGCCTCCGAGCGGGTGTCCAGGGCCGAGGTCGCTTCGTCCAGGATCAGCACCTCGGGGTCCCGGATCAGCGCCGGACGGAGGTCGAGGCGCATGCCGGAGGTCAGCAGCCGCTCAGCGTGCCGTCCATGCGGCGCAGGGCCTTGGGTGCTGGACGACCGTGTCGATGGTGGACGCGCTGGTCAGCGGCAGCGGCCAGATGGGGCTGTGTTTGACGGTGAACACGCCGACCGCCGCGATCAGGTGGCGGCGGTCGGCGCGGAACAGGTACCCGAGGGTGCGGATCGGGTGTTCGTCGCGGTGGCGGTGGTCGAGGGGTCGTTCCGACGACGACGCCATCGGCGGGGGGCCTCCGTTGTGCCCGTGTGCGTCGTGTCAGACGGCGTCGAGCTGCGCGATCTCCTCGGGGCTGAGTTCGAGGTCGGTCGCGCCGAGGGAGTCCAGGATGGTCTCCGGGCGGCTGGAACCCGGAATGGGCACCACCACCGGCGACTTGGCGAGCATCCACGCCAGGCACACGCGCTGCGGGCTCACCCCGTGGACCTCGGCGATCCGGGCGAACGGCGCGTAGGTGGAGCCCAGTTCGCCGGCCCGGGAGATACCGCCCAGCGGGCTCCAGGGCAGGAACGCGATGCCGAGCTCGTCGCACAGGTCCAGCTCCGGCTCGCTGGAGCGGAAGGCCGGGGAGAACTGGTTCTGCACGGAGACCAGGCGCCCGCCGAGGATCTCGTTGGCCTCCATGATCTGCTCGGGGTCGGCGTTGGAGATGCCCGCCATGCGGATCTTGCCCTCGTCCAGCAGGTCCCGCACCGCACCGACGGACTCGGCGTACGGCACCTTCGGGTCGGGGCGGTGGAACTGGTAGAGCCCGATGGCCTCCACGCCGAGCCGGCGCAGGGACGCCTCGCAGGCCTCCTTGAGGTGGCGGGGGCTCCCGTCGAGGGTCCAGCTGCCGTCGCCGGGGCGCAGATGGCCGCCCTTGGTGGCGACCAGGACGTCCCCGCCACGGTCGTGGGAGGCGAGCGCCTTGGCGATGAGGGTCTCGTTGTGGCCGACCTCGTGGGCGTCGCGGTGATAGGCGTCCGCGGTGTCGATCAGCGTCACGCCGGCGTCGAGGGCGGCGTGGATCGTGGCGAGGGAGCGTGCCTCGTCCGGCCGTCCCTCGATCGACATGGGCATCCCGCCCAGACCGATCGCGCTGATGTCGATGTCACCGATGCGGCGGATGTGCATGTGCTCGTGACCTCTTCGGAAGATGGCGCGGACCGAATGGCGTTCGACCCGCCGCACATGGCGTACGGCGGCGCCGGACCTGGTTCCAGCCTGACCCTCCTGCGGGCCGGAGGTCCAATAGAGGAAAGAGAACGCATTAAGCAGCCGGGCAACTGAATCGCGGTGCGGGGTATCCGGCTTGCACGGCCTGCCGCTGGGTGTGCGAGGCTCACTGCCGAGCAGCCGCCACGACGGGCGGCGCGGTGGAGAGGCGACGGCATGCGCATCGGTCTGCTCGGTACCGGCCCCTGGGCGGGAATGGCTCATGCCCCCGCCCTGAGCGAGCACACCGGACTGGACTTCGTCGGAGTGTGGGGCCGCCGTTCCGAGGCGGCGAAGGAACTCGCCGACCGGCACGGCACGCGCGCCTACGACGACGTCGACGCGCTGCTCGCCGACGTGGACGCGGTCGCCGTGGCCCTGCCGCCGGCCGTGCAGGCGGATCTCGCGGTGCGCGCGGCGCGGGCCGGGCGTCATCTGCTGCTGGACAAGCCGCTGGCGACGACGGTGGAGCAGGGGCGGGCCGTGGCCGACGCCGTGCGGGAGGCCGGGGTCGCCTCGGTCGTCTTCTTCACCAGCCGTTTCGTGCCGGACACCGAGGCCTGGATCACCGAACAGGCCGACGCGGGGGGCTGGTTCACCGGGCGCGCGCAGTGGCTGGGGGCACTGTTCGGCGGCGAGAGCGACAGCCCGTTCGCGGACTCGCCGTGGCGGCAGGAGAAGGGCGCACTGTGGGACGTGGGGCCGCACGCCCTCTCCGTGCTGCTGCCGGTCCTCGGCGATGCCCGCCGTGTGACCGCCGCGGCGCCGGGCCCCGGCGACACCGTCCATCTGGTCCTCGACCACGTCGGCGGCGCGTCGAGCACCGTCACCCTCAGTCTCTCGGCGCCGGCCGCGGCGGCCGGAACCACGGTCGAGCTGCGCGGCAGGGCAGGGGTGGCGGTGCTTCCGGACGGCGGCGACGGGCCGGTCGCCGCCCTCGTCCGGGCCGCCGACGCCCTGGTCACCGCCGCCGGCACCGGCCTGCCGCACCCGTGCGACGCGGCCTTCGGCCTGCGGGTCACGGAGATCCTCGCGGAGGCCGAGGGGCTGTTGGACGGCGCTGCGGGCTGACGCGACGGGGACCCCTCCGGCATGCGGGACGCGCCCCGGCGTAGGAGCGTGGTGGTGTGGGAAAGGTGCCCGTCCTGTCACCGCGCCGGGACCACGCCCGGCGGGGCTGGCTGCGGGGCGCGCCGCCGCCGCGCTGGGTGAAGGTCCTTCCGGTCGTCCTGATCGCCGGCGTGTGCGCGGCCACGCTGCTGAGCCCCGATCCCCTCGACATCGGATTCCTGCTGGGAGCCATCCCCCCGCTGGCCGTCCTGTCGTACGGTCCCTGGGCGACCGCGGTCCTCGGCGCACTCGTGGTCGCCGTGCTCAACATCCCGGCCTTCGATCTCAACCGCCCCGGCGACACCGACCTGTTGACCATCACCTTCGTCTCCGTGCTGAGTGTGTTCGTGTCGTACGTGCGCAGTCGTCGCGACGCCCAGCTGGACCTGGAGCGCACGGTCGCCGAGGCCGCGCAGCGTGCCGTCGTGCCCCCGCTGCCCGAGCGGGTCGGCCCGGTCCGCTGTGTGGGCCTGTACCGAGCGGCGGAGCGCGGCACGCTGGTGGGGGGCGACTTCTTCGACGTGCGGGAGGGGCCGAACGGCGTGCGGGCCGTGATGGGCGACGTCCAGGGGCACGGGTTGTCCGCGGTCGCCACGGTCGCCTCGTTGCTGGGGGCCTTCCGGGAGGCGGTGCTGGATCTGCCCGACCTGGAGTCGGTCGCCGCCCGTCTCGACCGCAGGCTGGTCGTGGACTCGGCGGCCTCGCGGTACGCCGAGCTGTTCGCGACCGCGGTACTCCTGGAGTTCTCCCGCGACGCCCAGGCGGTCCGGATGGTCTCCTGCGGGCATCCTGCGCCGCTGCTGCTGAGCGGCGGGAAGGTCACCGAGGTCGACCTCGTCGCCTGGACGCCGCTCGGTCTCGGCCTGTCCGACGGCGGCCCGGACTCCGCGCTCACGCTCCGGCTGGAGCCCGGCGAGAGCCTCTTTCTGGCCTCGGACGGCGTGAGTGAGGCCAGGGACGCCTCGGGCACCTTCTACCCGCTGACCGACCGCCTGTCCGCGCTTGCCGACACCGACCCGGCCGTGCTCGCCGACCGGGTCTGGGCGGATCTCGTACGCCACTGCCCCGCCGTCGTCGACGATGTGACGATGCTCGTCCTCACGCCCGCGTCACGGGACGTTCGCTGACGTCCTGCTCGGCGCCGAGCTCCTGGTCGCCCTCCGCGTCGATGTGCGGCAGGACCCGGTCGAGCCAGCGCGGAGTCCACCAGGCGTGCTTGCCCAGCAGGGTCATCACGGCGGGCACCATGAGCAGCCGCACCACGCTCGCGTCGATCAGCACGCTCACGGCGAGCCCCAGTCCGAGCATCTTGACCACGATGTTGTCGCTGACGATGAAGGCGGCGAACACGCTCATCATGATCAGTGCCGCGCAGGTGATCACCCGGGCGGTGATCTCCAGGGCATGGGCCACCGAGGCCTTGGCGTCTCCGGTACGCAGCCAGGACTCGTGCACGCGGGAGAGCAGGAAGATCTCGTAGTCCATGCTCAGGCCGAAGATGATCGCGAACATCATCATCGGCACATAGCTCTCGATGGGCACCTTGCCGTGGACACCCAGCGCGGGCCCGCCCCAGCCCCACTGGAAGACGGCCACGACGACGCCGTACGAGGCCCCGATGGACAGCACGTTCAGGACGGCCGCCTTGACGGCGACGAGCAGGCCGCGGAAGACCGCGAGGATGATCAGGAAGGCCAGGGCGACCACCACGCCGATGATCAGGGCCAGTCGGCTGGCCACGATGTCGCGGAAGTCGACCTGGGCCGCCGTGGTGCCGGTGACATAGCCCTTGGCAGGCGTGCCGGAGACCGCGTCCGGGAGGGTGTCGTGGACCAGGCGGTTGGTCAGCGCGGTGGTGTCGGCGTCCTGCGGGGACTGCTTCGAGTAGACGGTGCCGATGAGGACGTCGCCGTCCTGGGTGGGCGTCAGCGGAGTGACCGTGGAGGCGCCGGCGACGGAGTTGAGGGTCTTCTGCGCCTGGGAGGAGAGGGTGGAGCGCTGGGACGAGGAGACGGAGGTCTGGTCGATGACGACGGTGAGCGGGCCGTTGGAGCCGGGGCCGAACGCGTCGGTCATCAGGTCATAGGCGCGACGGTCGGTGAAGGAGGTGGGGTCGGCTCCGTCACCGATGTGGCCCAGCTGGATGGAGAACAGCGGGATCGCCAGGACGACCACGATGCCTACGCCTGCCGCCAGGAACTGCCAGGGCCTGCGCTCCACGCGCTGGGCGTAGCGGTGCCAGGCCCCCTGGGGCGCGGCTCCGGGCTCCGCGTCGGTCTCGGCGACAGGGCGGCGCAGGTGGTAGCGGTCGATGCGTTTGCCGATGAGCCCGAGCAGGGCCGGGACCATGGTCAGCGCGCCCGCGACCGCCGAGACGACCGTCACGGCGGCGGCCAGGCCGAGTTTGCCGATGAAGCTCACACCGGAGGCGTACAGCCCGGCGAGGGCGACGATCACGGTGCAGCCGGAGACCAGGACCGCCCGCCCGCTGGTGGCGGTGGCGTGCCCGGCCGAGTGCACCGCATCGGCGCCGTCCATGAGGTTCTGCCGGTGCCGGGTGATCAGGAACAGGGCGTAGTCGATGCCGACGCCGAGGCCGATCATCGTCGCCAGCGTCGGCGAGACGGTGGCGAAGGTGAAGGCGGCGGCGAGCAGCCCGAGGCAGGCGAGCCCGGTGATCGCGCTGAGCAGCGCGGTCAGCAGGGGCAGCCCGGCGGCGATCACGCTTCCGAAGCCGATGATCAGGACGACGATGGCGACGGCGAAGCCGATGAGTTCGCTCAGGCGGTCGTTGCCGGCGGGCCGGGCCAGTTCGCCCAGCGGTCCGCCGTACTCGACCTGCGCTCCGGCCGAGCGCAGCGGCTGGACCGCCTTGTCGACTCCGTTCAGGTAGCTGTCACCCAGGGTCGAGGGCTGGACGTCGAAGCGGACGGTGATGTAGGCCGTCTTCCCGTCGGACGACACCGGCCCGACCTTCGAGGCGGGGGTCGACAGCGGGTTCTGGGCTGACAGGACGTGCGGCAGCTTCTGCAGGTCGCCCACCGTGGTGGACATCTGCGAACCGAGCGACGTCACGGACTTCTGCGCGTCGTGGAGGACGATCTGGCTGCCGTATCCGCCCGCCGCCGGGTCGTGCTTCTTCAGCACGTCCAGGCCTTGCTGGGACTGGACACCCGGCAGGGAGAAGTTGTCGGAGTAGTCGCCCCCGAAGGACCGGTTGAGGAACTGCAGCGCCACCAGGGCGACGAGCCAGGCGACGATGACGATCACGAAGTGGCGGGCACACCATTCCCCAAGCCGTCGCAGCACCCCTTTGGCAACGGTGCCCGATCCCCCCGCGTCGGTGCGGGTCGGTGACATGACCTCGGCCTTCTCTGCCGGTCGGGACGGTCGTTGTCTCTCATTACACGCCCGCCCGGTCGCTGCGGCATCTCGGGAATGGATTGTCTCCGCCTCTTCCGGATGCACGCCGGGCCCCGGCGTTGAATGGTGATAGCAGAAGCGTTCGGACCCAAGGAGCACTCATGACGTCACAGCCCGACGCGTCCGGGTCGTCCGGGGACCGCGTGACCCCGGACGACCTGCTCCACACCAGTACCGGCACCGATGTGTCGCCGGAGGATCTCGTCCTTGCCACGGGCAGGGACATCACCCCGCGCAATCTCGAATGGGCCAGGCGCAAGCTGGAGACGGAGGGCCCCGTCGCCCTCGAGAAACTGCTGCCGTAACCGCCGCCTCACGACCGCCTGGAGACCCGGTTCCGGTTCATTCCGCGTCGGGCTCCAGGCACAGCACCGGCACCCGCTGGACGAGGTTGACGGCGAAGCCACCGCGGTTCCAGGGCTGCTCCAGCGGCTGGCAGTGCCCCTCGGCGTCGGTCGCCCGCGCGCTCAGCACATGGTCGCCGGGAGTCGCCGTCCAGCCGAAGTGCCAGCGCCGCCAAGCCCACCGCCGCCCTCCGTCGGGCTCCAGTTCGGCCTCGTGCCAGCTGCGCCCGGCGTCGGTGCTCAACTCGACCCGCGCCAGTGGCGCCTGCCCCGACCAGGCGCGCCCCTCGACGGGCACCGGTCCCGGCCGCACCACGCGGGCCCGCGACATGAAGTCCGGGAATCCGGGCGGGACCAGCAGGGCGCGTGGCACGATCCGGGTGACCGGCTCGCCCTCCTCACCGGACTCCTGCCGAAGCCGGTAGGCCACGGTCTGCTGGAATCCCGTGAACGGCGCGTCCGTGACGGTGACTTCGCGCAGCCACTTCACCTGTGCCATGCCGTACCAGCCGGGCACCACCAGGCGCAGCGGACGGCCGTGCTGCGGCGGCAGCGGGCCCCCGTTCATCGCGTACGCCAACAGCACCTCGGGCTCGGTGCCCGTGGCCACGTCCAGCGGCAGGGACCGTTGGTAGTCCTGCTCGACCCCGCGCTCCACTCCGTGGTCGGCGCCGGTGAACACCACGTCGACGGCGTCGGCCCCGACTCCGGCCTCGGCGAGCAGCAGCCGCAGTGGTACGCCCGTCCACTCGGCGGTGCCGACCGCCTCGACGAGCCAGGGCTGGCTGACCGGGCGGGGTGTGAGCAGAGCCCGGCCGTTGCCCGCGCATTCCAGCGTCACGCGCGTGGTGACCTGGGGGAATGCCCGCAGATCTGCCAGGTCCAGCTCCAAGGGGCGGCGGACCCGGCCCCCGACGGTCAGCGGCCAGGGCATGTCGTCGGGGACGTAGGGGATGTCGTAGTGCGTCAGTACGTAGTGCAGGCCCGGCGGGGAGACGTCGTAGCGGAGCGCCTCGAGCGGCAGGCCGTGGTTGCGGGTGGCCAGCGCCAGTTCGTCCCGGCCGATGCCCTCGTCGGGTGCGGCCAGCCGGGCGGGTGCGCTCGTGTCACCGAGTCGATGGCCCATGAGCGCATTATCCCCCGGGCGGGCGGACGGAGCAGTCGGAAGGGGCAGGTTTCCGGTGACGGAACACAACCGCCGGTTGATCAAGGGGAGTTCCCGATGGATCACTGTGCGGCGGTTGCCCGTTCACCCTTTCGAAGAGGGGCTCGCGGCTGACAGACTCCGTGGGTGCCCGACTTCGACATGCTTGTCATCGGATCCGGCCCCGGCGGCCAGAAGGCCGCGATCGCCGCGGCCAAGCTCGGCCGCCGGGTCGCCATCGTCGACCGCCCCGACATGGTCGGCGGGGTCTCCATCCACACCGGCACCATCCCCTCCAAGACCCTGCGCGAGGCGGTGCTGTACCTGACCGGTCTCACCCAGCGCGATCTGTACGGGCAGAGTTACCGGCTGAAGGAGGACATCACCGTCGCCGACCTGACCGCGCGCACCCAGCACGTGGTCAGCCGCGAGGTCGACGTCATCCGCAGCCAGCTCTCCCGCAACCACGTCTCCCTCTTCGCCGGCACGGGAAGCTTCGTCGACGCGCACACCGTCGCGCTGCGCGAGGTCACCGGTCACGAACGGCTGCTCAGCGCCGAGCACATCGTGATCGCGACCGGCACCCGCCCGGCGCGGCCGGACAGCGTCGAGTTCGACGGCCGCACCATCATGGACTCCGACAACGTCCTCGCCCTCGAACGCGTCCCGCGCTCCATGGTCATCGTCGGTGCCGGTGTGATCGGCATGGAGTACGCGTCGATGTTCGCCGCGCTCGGCAGCAAGGTGACCGTCGTCGAGAAGCGGGCCGGGATGCTCGACATGTGCGACGTCGAGATCATCGAGTCGCTCAAGTACCACCTGCGGGACCTCGCCGTGACGTTCCGTTTCGGGGAGACCGTCGCCGCCGTCGAGCGCCATCCGCGGGGCACGCTGACCGTCCTGGAGAGCGGCAAGAAGATACCGGCCGACGCCGTGATGTACTCGGCGGGCCGGCAGGGCCTGACCGCCGAACTCGATCTCGGCAAGGCCGGTTTGACCGCGGACGGGCGTGGCCGGATCACCGTCGACGAGCACTACCGCACCGAGGTGCCGCACATCTACGCCGTCGGTGACGTCATCGGCTTCCCGGCGCTCGCCGCCACCTCCATGGAGCAGGGCCGGTCAGCGGCCTACCACGCCTGCGGCGAGCCGGTCGGGCAGATGCACGACCTGCAGCCCATCGGCATCTACACCATCCCCGAGATCAGCTTCGTCGGCCGGACCGAGGACCAGCTCACCGAGGAGAGTGTGCCCTTCGAGGTCGGCATCTCCCGCTACCGCGAACTCGCGCGCGGCCAGATCGTCGGTGACTCCCACGGCATGCTGAAGCTGCTGGTCTCCCCGGACGACCGCCGGCTGCTCGGCGTGCACTGCTTCGGCTCCGGCGCAACGGAGTTGATCCACATCGGGCAGACCGTGATGGGCTGCGGCGGCACGGTCGACTACCTGGTCAACGCGGTGTTCAACTACCCGACGCTGGCGGAGTCGTACAAGGTCGCCGCCCTGGACGCCACGAACAAACTGCGGCAGATCGACCACATCGGAGACTGAACGCCGCTCAGCGGTCCGGCACTTCGGTGTCGTCCTCCACGACATGGACGGCGGCCTCCTCGGCGCCGGCGGCCCCGCCGTCGATGCCCACGTCGGTGGCGACCGTCGTGTCGGGGTGCGCTTCCTCGCCCGAGGCGACCAGGCGGCCCGCGCGCTGTGAACCGGCCTCGGGGTCGACGGGTTCGCCCTCGCCCCCGGGCAGGTCGCCGACGTCGTCGCCCGCGGGAACGGTCACGTCGGGAACCTCCTCGGCGAGCCGTTCGTCGAGGGTCTCGCCGTCATGCTGCTCGGCGGGCGTCGTGCCGTACCTGGTCACGCCGAGCGGCTTTTCGGGTGGGGAGTAGCCCTCGTCGAGGGTGTCGTCGTAAGTGCGCTCGTCGACGGCGTCCTGCAGATCGAGCGGCGTCGCGTCGGCCTGTTCCTCGTTGGTTCCGGTGGGCTGGTAGACGTCGTCGGCCATCGGTTCGAAGTCCATGCGTTCGCTGTCCATGGATGCCTCCCTCGCGCGTCGCGGTGGGTCGTTTCCTTACGGTCTCCCGGTCCGCGTTTCCCGTTGCGCGCGGTCCAACCTCGGCAGTCCCGGGCGGCCCGGGAGGTTACTTCCTGGTCAATCTTGAAAGCTCAAAGGGTGGGGCTATCATCACTCGCACACACGCTGTGACTGCCCGGCAACGCACCGGCCGTGCGGGATTCTCCACGTCCTTCTCCGCCCCTGACGCGAGGCCAACCCTCGTACGTCCGGGACGGGTTCGTCACCCCCCACCTCCCTCAACGTCGTCGGGGCAAGGTCGTCCCCACGTCGTGCACGACGGAAAGCAGCGCAACCATGAGCAACATCAGGGGCAGAGGGCTGCAGGCCAATGCCCTCGGTACGTTCGACACCGTGGTGATGGCCGTCGCGGGCAGCGCCCCGGCCTATTCGATCGCCGCCACCACGGCCGTCCTGGTCGGCGCGGTGGGCATGGCGAGCCCGGCCGCACTGCTGTACTGCGCGATACCCATGCTGGGTATCGCGCTGGCGTTCAGCTACCTCGGCCGCATCGACGTGAACGCGGGCGCCAGCTACTCCTGGGTGGGACGCACGCTCCATCCCTTTCTCGGGTTCATCAGCGGCTGGGCACTGGTGATCTCGGCGACGATCTTCATGGTGGCCGGTTCGCTGCCCGCCGGTTCGATGACCCTCGCCCTGTTCGACGACGGCCTCGCCGACAACACCGCGCTCTCCACCATGGTCGGCGCTGCCTGGTTCGTCGTCATGCTGCTCGTCGTGCTCGGCGGCGCCCGTCTCACCGTACGCGCGCAGCTCCTCATGTCCGGCGTCGAGCTCACGATCCTCGCGCTGTTCGCCGTGCTCGCCCTGTTCCACACGGGCAACCCCGGCACGTTCGAATGGTCCTGGCTCGGCTTCAGCCACTTCCACGGGACGGCGGGCTTCGCGTCGGGCGCACTGGTCGCCGCGTTCTACTACTGGGGCTGGGACGTCACGAGCAACCTCAGCGAGGAGACCCGCAACAGCCGCCGTACGACGGGACTCGCGGGTCTGATCGGGGTGGGCATCGTCTTCCTGCTGTTCGAGGTGTTCACCATCGCGGTGAACGTCATCCTGACCTCGAAGCAGATCGAGGAGAACGACGCGAACGTGCTGGGCGTGCTCGGTGAGGAGATCTGGCCGGGCTGGGGCGGCAAGCTGCTCATCGTGGCGGTGATGCTGTCGACCATCGCCACCCTGGAGACCACCCTCATCCAGGTCACGCGTTCCCTGTTCGCGATGGGCCGCGACCGTACGATGCCCACCGCGCTCGGCCGGGTGCACCGCAGGTGGAACACCCCGTGGGTGGCCATCGCCGTGGTCGGTGGGGTGGCACTGGCGATGCTCATCGCCTCCAACGCCCTGGGCTCGGTGGGCGAGATCCTCTCCGACGCGATCTCGGCGATCGGCCTGCAGATCGCCGTGTACTACGGCCTCGCGGGCCTCGCGGTGGTCGTGGCGTACCGCAAGATGCTGCTGAAGTCGCCGGCCGACCTCCTGCTCGGCGGGCTGTGGCCGCTGTTCGGCGCCCTGTTCATGTTCTGGATCTTCGTCGAGTCACTGGGCGAACTCGACACCGCGGCGATCACGATCGGCATCGGCGGACTCGCCGTCGGCCTGGTCCCGATGCTCTGGTACTGGAAACAGGGCAGCGACTACTACCGGCCCGCCCGACTGGACGCCACCCGCACCGTCGAGACGGAGTACGTCCCCGACGGCGAGACGGCCACGAACTCCCGTGTCCACGAGGGTCTCTCCACCGACTTCTGAGGGAGACCCCGATGGCGAGAGACCGATTCGTTCCCGACTTCGACCAGGACTGCGGGGACACGGCCCTCACCGACACCTGCCACGACATCGTCATCGGCCGCTGGCAGGGCCTGAGGGACCTGCTGCGGGTCACCGGCCCCAACTGGCTCGCCCGCGGCCACCGGGTGCGGCTGCTCGCGCAGGCCTGCGCGAGCAGTTCGACGGCGGAGACATGGCTGGCGGCCGAGCCCCGCAGCGGCGACGCGCTGGTGCTGCGGGCGGCGACGGAGACGGCCCGGGCGTTCAACCTGGCCATCTCCGCGGGCCGGGGCGTGCCGATCGACCAGCACCGCATCGACACCGCGGTGACGGCGTGCCTGCAGGCCGCGGAGGCCTATCTGGACGACCCGACGCCGTGGATCTCACTGATCTCGGTGGCCCGGCTGTACGCCGCGGGGGTGCGGCGGCAGGAACTGGCGCGCTGGTGGGACGAGTTGCACCAGCGCGACCCGTACAGCGTGGAGGGTCATCTTCAGGTCCTGCACTACTACTCGGCACGCTGGCACGGCACGCACGGTCTGATGTACGACTTCGCCCGCGACGCGGCCGGCGTGGCACCCCCGGGCTGCGCCCTCCCGGTGCTCGTGCAGTACGCGCGCGTGGAGGAGTACCGGTACGCCCTCGACTCGGCGAAGGGCAGCCAGTCGGCGGTGGGCCTCGGGCAGCACTGGAACCACGACGGGGCCGTCAGTGACGTACGCAGAACCTGGCAGCGCTGGATCATGGGCCGTACGCACAGCGGCATCGCCCCCGGTGAGCTGCGCGACCTCAACTACCTGACGCATGCGGCCTGCAACGCGGGCGACAAGGAGGAGGCCGCGGCCCTGCTGCGGATGCTGGGCCCTCGGGCGACCCGGACTCCCTGGTCGTACACGGGAGATCCGGAGCAGCAGTTCGTGAAGTGGCGCAAGGAGCTGAAGCTGCGCGGCTGAGGAGCGGCGGCCCCGCTCGGGATGCGTCCGCGCAGCCGGTCGGCGGGGCCCGGTCAGCGGGAGTTGGGGCTGCGGTGCGGTGGCTGTGCGGGAGCGGGGCCGGCCGGTGGCCGCGGTACGGCGCGGACGACGGGATCGTCGCCCTGTACCGTCAGCGGGTCCCCGTGGTGCCGGATCGTCAGAGGCGGCCCGGTCAGCAGGGTGTACGAGGCCTTGTCCGGGCCGATCTCCACGCGCAGCCGGCGGCCGAGCAACTGGAGGGTGAAGGCGAGGCGGCTGAACTTCTCGGGCAGGCGCGGCGCGAAGCACAGGGAGTCGCCCTCGCGGCGCAGGCCGCCGAACCCGGCGACCAGGGCCATCCAGGTGCCGGCCAGCGACGCGATGTGCAGCCCGTCGCGGGTGTTGTGCTCCAGGTCCGCCAGATCCATCAGGGCGGCCTCGGCCGTGTAGTCGTAGGCGAGGCGCAGATGGCCCGCCTGGGCGGCGATGACGGCCTGGACGCACGCCGACAGCGAGGAGTCCCGTACGGTCAGGGCCTCGTAGTAGGCGAAGTTGCGGGCGATGTGCTCCTCGTCGAAGTGACTGCCGCACGTGTACATCGCCAGCACCAGATCGGCCTGTTTGATCACCTGTTTGCGGTAGAGGTCGAAGTACGGGTAGTGCAGCATCAGCGGGTACCGGTCGGGGCCGGTGGCGGCGAAGTCCCAGCGCTGGTAGCGGGTGAAGCCGGCGTGCTGCTCGTGCACGCCGAGTTCGCTGTTGTACGGGATGTGCATCGCCTCGGCGGCGTCCCGCCAGACCGCGCTCTCCTCGTCGTCGACGCCGTGGGATGCCGCCAGATCGGGATGGCGCTCGCAGGCGTCGGCGGCGGCCAGCAGGTTCAGGCGGGCCATGAGGTTGGTGTACGTGTTGTCGTCCACGATCGCGCTGTACTCGTCCGGGCCGGTGACGCCGTCGATGTGGAAGGCGCCCTGGTGGTCGTGGTGCCCGAGCGAGCGCCACAGGCGGGCCGTCTCCACCAGGAGCTCGACGCCGGCCTCGCGCTCGAAGCGGTCGTCCGCGGTCGCCGCCGTGTAGCGCACGACGGCGTGGGCGACGGCGGCGTTCACGTGGAAGGCCGCGGTGCCGGCCGGCCAGTACGCCGATCCTTCCGAGCCGTCGATGGTGCGCCAGGGGAACGCGGCGCCGTTCAGGCCGAGTTGGGCGGCGCGTTCCCGGGCGGCGGGCAGGGTGCTGTGCCGCCAGCACAGCGCCTCGGCCACGGCATTGGGCGCGGTGTAGGTGAGCAGGGGCAGGACGAAGGTCTCGGTGTCCCAGAAGGCGTGACCGTCGTAACCGGAACCGGTCAGGCCCTTGGCGGGGATCGCGCGCTGCTCGGCGCGGGCGCCGGCCTGCAGGACGTGGAAGAGCGCGAAGCGGACGGCCTGCTGGATCTCCTCGTCGCCGTCGACCTCGACGTCCGCACGCGCCCAGAAGTCGTCGAGGTAGGCCCGCTGGTCCTCCAGGAGCCCGTCCCAGCCGCTGTGGCCGGCCGCCGCCAGCGCCGCCTCCACCTGGTCGCTCATCGCGGGCCGCGAGCGGACGGCGGACCAGCCGTGGGCGACCAGTTTCTCCACGCGCAGGCACTCGCCCGGTTCCAGCACCGAGGTGATCGTGAACCGGGCCACGTCCACGTTGCTCTCGCTGCTGGTCGTGGTCCGATCGGGACCGGTGACGTTGTGGTCGGCGGCCACCGCCACGCGCAGGCCGCTGCGACGCGTGCGGTGCACCAGCCGCAGCCGGTGACCGACGGCGGTGTCCTCCTCGGCCTCCAGCGGTGATCTCAGTGCCTGGGCCGCGCGCGGGTCGCCGTTCGTCCCGGGCAGGCTCTCGTTGGCGACCAGCTCCGACTGGATCACCACACGGGAACGGCTGCCGACGGCCTCCACCTCGTAGCCGATGGCGGCGACGGCCCGCTGGGTGAGCGAGACCAGGCGGGTGGAGCGCACCCGGACGGTGGATCCGGCGGGCGAGGTCCACTCACAGGTCCGTTCCAGTACGCCCCGCCGCAGGTCGAGCACTCTTTCGTGAGAGACGAGACGGCCGTAGCGCAGGTCGAACGGCTCGTCGTCGACCAGCAGCCGCAGCACCTTGCCGTTGGTGACGTTGATGACCGTCTGGCCGGACTCCGGGTACCCGTATCCGGCCTCCGCGTAGGGCAGCGGATGCACCTCGTGCACTCCGCTGAGGTAGGAACCGGGCAAGCCGTGCGGTTCGCCCTCGTCGAGGTTGCCGCGCCAGCCGACGTGGCCGTTGGAGAGCGCGAAGACGGACTCGCTCTGCGCGAGGACGTCCAGATCGAGGCGCGTCTCCCGCACGGTCCAGGGTTCGACGGTGTAGGAGCGGTGGGTGATCATGCGTTCCCTCCCAGTTCGGCGAGGTCCTTGACGACCCGGTCCGCGCCGTGTGCGTACAGGGCGTCGGTCTGTCCCACGCGGTCGACGCCGACGACGTATCCGAAGTGACCGGAACGGCCGGCGTCCATGCCGGCGAGGGCGTCCTCGAAGACGGCGGCCTGCGACGGCTCGACCCCGAGGTCGCGGGAGGCCGCGAGGAAGGTGTCGGGGTGCGGCTTGCCGGGCAGCCCGCGTTCGGCGGCCACCACGCCGTCGACGCGTACGTCGAAGAGGTGCTCCGCCTTGATCGAGCGCAGTACGTCACGGGTGTTGGCGCTGGAGGAGACGATCGCGGTGCGCAGGCCGTGCGCGCGCACGGCCTCGATGTAGCGCAGGGTGCCGTCGTACGCCTCGACGCCCTCGGTGCGGATCTTCTCCAGGACCAGGGCGTTCTTGCGGTTGCCGATGCCGTTCACCGTCGGTGCGTCGGGTGGGTCGTCCGGCTTGCCTTCGGGCAGTTCGATGTCCCGGGAGGCGAGGAAGGTGCGGACGCCGTCGGCGCGTGGCCGTCCGTCGACGTACTCGTCGTAGTCGGCACCGGAGTCGAAGGGCCGGAAGTCCTCGCCCTCGCGCTCACGCAGGAACGCGTCGAACGTCTCCTTCCATGCGGCCGCGTGCACGACGGCCGTCCGGGTCACGACCCCGTCGAGGTCGAAGAGGCAGGCCTGGATGTTTTCGGGGAGCCCGAGCTGCGTCATACCCGTTCGGTTCCCCGCCGGGGCGCATCCACATCGTGGCGCACGCCACATGGGTCAGTCGTGCGGGAACGAGTGGTGCTCGTGGGCGACCGGCCGGCGTTCCCGCTCCTTGCGCAGCCCGAGTGTCAACCGCAGGCGCAGAGTGGGGCGTTCGGCCAGTTCCTCCGGGGTGCCGCAGCGCAGCAACGCGTGCGCGTAGGCGACGTCGGCGCCGGCGGTGACGTCGAGCGTCTCGATGTCGAAGCGGGCGCCCCGGGCCTGCCAGTCGAAGAAACGGCGGCCAGGTCGCGCGGTAGGCGGCGAGACCGCGGATGCCCTCGTGCGGCGGCGGGACGTCGTACATCACGATGTCCTCGGCGTGGCCGGCGAGGACGCCGTCGAGGTCACCGCGGTGGACGGCCTCGGCCCACTTCTCGATCAGTGTGCGGATCTGTGCTGCGTCGTCGGGCACGGCACCGGCTCCTTTCCGTGGTGGTGCCCCCGGAGTACAGGGACGACTCCCCGGCCCGCCCGGATTCATTGTCTGCCGGCCGGGTGACACACTTCGCTGTGTGCCGCTGACCTTCGACGACCTGCTGACCCGTGCCCGCGCCCTCGTCGGGGGCGGCCGCCGCGCGATCCTCGGTATCGCCGGCAGCCCGGGGGCGGGCAAGTCCACGCTCGCCGAGAACCTGGTGCGGGAGCTGAACGGGTCCGGTCGGCCGTGGGTCGCGCACGTCCCCCTGGACGGTTTCCACCTCGCCGACGCCGAGCTGGAGCGGCTCGGCCGCCGGGACCGCAAGGGGGCGCCCGACACCTTCGACGCGGCCGGGTACGCGGCACTGCTGCGGCGTCTGCGCGAGAACGACGGGCAGGGGCCCGGCGACGTGGTGTACGCGCCGGGGTTCGAGCGGGTACTGGAGCAGCCGATCGCGGGTGCCGTCCCGGTGCCGCCGACGGCCCGGCTGGTGGTGACGGAGGGCAACTACCTCCTGCTCGACACGGGCCTGTGGCCACGGGTCCGCAGCGGGCTCGACGAGGTGTGGTTCTGCGAGCTGGACGAGCAGGAGCGCCTGCGCCGGCTGATCGCCCGGCACGAGGAGTTCGGCAAGGAGCACGAGGAGGCGGTGGAGTGGGTGCTGCGCAGCGACCAGCGCAATGCCGAGCTGGTCGCCGCGAGCCGGGAACGGGCGGACCTGGTGGTGCCGTTCGGTGATCTCGCCCTCACCCACTGACCGCGCACAGCGTCAGCCCCGGCTCCCCCCGCTCGTCGTCGGCGCCGATCACCGCGGTGAAGGCGTCCGTTCGTACGGTGAGCCCCTCGTCCGTCCGTTCCACCGATACCGTCGGCGGCTCCTGGGAGCCGTAACGCATCACGAACACGTGCAGGTCGTCCGGCGTGCCCGGGACCGGGCCCGCCTCCAGGGCCGTGGAACTCACCAGGTGCCGCCAGCCCTCGTCGGGGTTGCCGTAGCCGCGCGGGTCGGCGGCGAGCGCGAACGCCGCCTGTTCCTGGGTGAGTTCGGCACGGGCGTCGAAGTGCTCCGTGCCCCGCGCCGTCGGATGGGTCAGACGCAGACCGCCCGCCGAGGCCACCGCGCCCTCGGCCGTCCGGCGCACCCGGTCGCCGTCGTCGGCCGCGTAGGGCAGCCCGGCGAGCAGATACGGGTCTGAGGGCAGGCGTTCCACGGCGACCGTCGTCCACAGGGCGGTGCCGTCGGTGACGTACAGGGACCGCACATGCCGCAGGACGTGGTCGCGGCCGACGACCGGCTTGGTCACCAGTTTCGCCACGAGCCCGTCGGCGCTCAGGTCGCGTACCCGGACCTCGCCCATGGGCCGGCAGAACACGAACCCGTCCAGCACGGGGCCGAAGCCGTGCTGCCGGTTCACGGCGGCCGGCAGGTAGTAGGTGCCGGCTGCCTCGATCAGTGACGGAGTCATCCGGTCGTCGAAGGCCACCGAGACGGTGCCCGCCCGGAGTTGGTGGCGTGCGGGCGTGGCCGACGGCGTGCGGTGCCAGCGGGTGAGGTCCTGGATCTGCCAGACCAGCATCCAGGCGAAGTGGCCGTCGACCCCTCCGTCGGGCTTGGTCGCGTGCCGCCCCCAGCGGGTGTCGCCCCGGTAGCGGCCCAGGTCGGAGCCGATACGGCGGCTGAAGTAGCGCAGGCCGAGGACCGACTCGAAGCCGGAGTGCTGCTCGCTGTAGCGGGGGCCGCCGTTGTCGAAGCCGCCGCCCGTGAGGCGGGCGTCGATGTAGCGGGCGAGCGCGTCACCGTCCTCCGCGAACATCTCCTCCCCGCTGACGCGGTGGGCCTGGGCCAGGAAGGAGAGCGAGATCGGGCCGTAGTTGTTGTCGTAGGCGCCGCCGTGCTCGGGAGGCAGCAGCGCGCCCCGGTCGCGCACCCGGTGGGCGCGGATCTCGTCGGCGTAGAGGCCGATCGCCCGTGTGCGGACCGGCTCCCCCTCCTCGGGCGGCAGATGGCGCGCCAGCATCAGGCCGCCGACCACGCAGCCGATGGCCTGGTTGCCGGCTTCCTGCGGGTTGAAGAAGGTCGCCTCGGTGAGCCAGCGCCAGTAGCCCCGTGCCACGTCGAGGAGTTGGGCGCGTCGGCCGGTGTCGACGAGGCCGTCAGGGGCGTCGAGGATGTTGACCGCCTGGAGCAGCGCCCACACGGTGCTCGGCCAGTCGCCGATGGGGTGGGCGCCCGCCTCCAGGACGTAACGGGCGTACGGGAGGCCCGAGTTGCGGATCCGCAGGTTCGGGTAGCCGGGGTTGTCCTCGACGTGGACCCGCTCGCGCAGGTGGAAGGCGAGGCTGCGGTGCACCGCCTCCGGCAGGCGCGGGTCCCCGGTCCGCTGCAGGGCGAGCACCAGCAGGGAGGTCATGCCGAGGGAGGTGTCACCGATGTCGTCGACGCAGTCGGGGTGTTCGAGGCTGCCCTCCGGCGTGATGCGGCGCAGCGCCTGCTCGACGACGTCGGCGAGGACGGCGTCGTATGCCTCGGGGCTGTCCGGCAGGTCGTGCAGCGGGCCCCGCTGGTGAGGGAGGTACACGGGAGGGTGCGGGAGGTGCACGGGGGTTCAGCCCTTCATGCCTCAGGTGGCCATGGCGTGGGTGTCGGGGTCACGCGACAGGTGCGGGCCGGTGGGCACGCAGCGCGACGGTCAGCGTCTGCGGTCCCTGGCCGCCGACGTAGACCCTGTTCCCTGTCGTCGCGTCGGTGCCGCCCACCACGGTGTATTCCTCACCCGGGTCGTATCGCAGTACGTCGCTCCGGTGCGGCCCGGCCAGTGGTTCCCCGGCCTCGACGCCGACCTCGACCCGGATCTCGTCCTCTCCGGCGCGGTACGTCATCGATCCGCTCGTCAGGCACCAGCGGGCGTCGCCGATCGGTACGGCGCCGTCCGGGACGCCGCCCGGCCGGAAGGTCAGTTCGAGGGCCCAGGGCACCCGTGGTCCGCTGATGTCGATCCGCAGGTCGGCACCGTCGTCCCGGAGGTCCACATCGACGCGGGTCGTCTGTGAGACCTCGTCCCGAGGCCGGTCCGGGAAGGCCATCGCGGCCGAGAAGCGTCCCTCGTCCGTCAGCCGGTAGACGCCGTCGCCCTGACGCCGGTCCGGCGGGAGCGGCTGGTAGTAGGCGGCCGTGAGGGTTTCGGTGAGCCGGTACCGGCTGTCGGCGAGCCGTTGCATGCCGGCGGCGCGGAAGGGGCCCAGGTCGAAGAATCCCCGCGACAGCCGGACCGTGTCGAGTACGGCGTCGCCGGCGAACAGGCGCAGGAAGGTGGGATTGCAGGCGAGGCCCGAGCGGATGCACCGGTGCCCGGGCACGTCGGAGCCGCCGTACACCACCGTGTGCGCGGTGGTGGAGGCCCGTGCGGCGAGGCGCGCGGTGGTGAGGTACCGGTCGCGTGGAAGTGTCTGCGCGGCCGGTTCCGGCAGCGGGCGGCACAGGTCCGGGGTGAGGAGGGTCTGGGCGAGCAGGTCGGGGTCGTCGATGCCGCCGGCGGCCGCCAGCCGCGCCGCCCGGCTGAAGTCGCCCCGGCCGGTACGGATCGCGAGCAGCCGGTAGTGCGGCAGGTAGGGCGCCAGCGGGAACGGGTGGTACTGGTCCTGCCGCCGCGAGTGGACGGTCTCCACCGTGCCGTCCGGCCTGATGAGGTCCAGGGTGGTGGCGAGGTTGCGTTCGACGGCGTCCAGCAGGTCGGTGCGGCCGAGGACGTCGGCCAGCAGCAGCAGCGAAGGGTTGGACACATGGGCCGCGTAGTTGGCGCTGCGTTCCGAGTACAGGCCCTCCGCGTCGATGTCGACGCCTTCGGCGAGCCACTCCTCGACGCGGGCGAGCAGCCGGTCGTCGGGGAACGACCGGTGCAGCCGGGCCAGCGCCGCGCACAGCTCCCAGCGGTGGTTCGGGGTGTGCACCCCACCGGTCAGGAGACTGCCCGTGGCGGCGCCGGCGATCTCGGCGAGCGCGGCCGTGACGTCGCGCAGTTCCGGCCCCGCGCCCGCGGCGATGACGTGCGCGTCGCACACGTCGTTGACGGTGAACGCGGAATCCGGCGGCGACTGCACGTTGTCGCCGCCGGCGAAGAGACCGGTGGCGGTCTGCGCCGCCCGCAGGGCACGGACGTGGGTCATCGAGGCGGCGACGGCCTGACTGCTGCCGTGCAGTGCCGAGTCCGGGGAACGGTACGCCGCGACCAGAGTCCTCACCCGGCGCGCCAGGGCGCGGTGGGTCACACCGGCGGGTTCCTCGTCGGGGCCGGCCGCCAGCGGGGCGGCCGGCCGGTCGGCGGCGCGGGCCACCGCGCGGACGAACTCGCGGTCGAGCGGGGTGGGCACGGTCAGTCCTTCAGTCCGGCATTGATGTCGGCGCTCATGACGTAGCGCTGGAAGACCAGGAAGATGACGATCAGCGGGATCATGGAGATGACCGATGCGCCGAGCAGGACCGACCAGTTGATGTTCTGCGCGCCGACGATGCTCTGGATGCCGATCTGCACGGTGAACTTGTCGGGGTCGTTGAGCATCAGAAGCGGCCAGATGTAGTCGTTCCACCGCCACTGGAAGGACAGGATGGCGAGGGTCAGCATGATGGGCCGGGAGAGCGGCACCATGATCCGCAGAAAGATCGACAGTTCGCGGGCGCCGTCGATGCGTGCGGCTTCCACGAGTTCGTCGGGGACCGTCAGGAAGAACTGGCGGAACATGAAGCATCCGGTCGCGGTGAGCACGGCCGGGAGGATGATGCCGGTGAACGAGTTGTAGAGGCCGAGGTTGCGGACCACCAGGAACTCCGGGGCGAGCATGACCTCACCCGGCAGCATCGTGGTGGCCAGGATGCAGAGGAAGAACGCCTTGAGCCACTTGTTGTCGTACTTGGCCAGCGCGTACCCGGTGCAGCAGCTGACACCCACCGTGAGGATCGTCGTGATCACGCACACGATGGTCGTGTTGATGAAGTACTGGGAGAAGTTGGCACTGCGCCACGCCGTCAGGTAGCCCGACAGGGTGGGGTTGTGCGGAACCAGCGTCAGCGGGTAGGAGAACAGGTCGCTGGCCGGCTTGAAGGAGCTGAGGATGAACCACAGCACCGGCAACCCGTACAGGCACGCCAGGAACCACAGCAGTGTCGTCGCGGACACCGCACGCCGGACCCCACCGCCGCCCGCGCTGCGAGGCCGCTTCCTGGAAACGGCCCGTCCGGCACCGGCGTCGACCTTGCGGGGCATGTCTGTGGTTGTCATCGGTTCTCCACCCGCCGGTTGACGATCAGCTGGATGATCGCGACGGCCATCAGGATGAGCATGAGCACGAATGACGCGGCGCTCGCGTAGCCGATCTGGCCCCGTTGGAAGCCGGTCTGGTAGATGTACTGGACAAGCAGGTTGTTCGACGTTCCGGGTCCGCCGTTGTTGAGGGCGACGAACACCGGGTATTCCTTCATCGCGTTGATCGTGTTGAGCAGGATGACGATGAACGAGGTGGGTGCGATGCTCGGCAGCGTGATGCTGAAGAACTGGCGCCATGGTCCGGCGCCGTCGAGCGAGGCCGCCTCGTAGTACGACACCGGTACGTTCTTGATCGCCGCGATGAACAGCAGCATCGTGAAACCCGTCCACATCCAGGACGCCGCCATCACCACCACCAGCAGCGAAAGGTCCGCGTTCGACTGCCACGGAACGGCACTTCCGCCGAGCTTCTCGATGACGTAGTTGACCAGTCCGAAGTTCTCACCGAACAGCCACCGCCACAGGACACCCACGACGATGGGCGACAGCAGCCACGGGATGAAGAAGACGACACGGGCGACCGACACGCCCTTGGCGTGCTTGCTCACCACCACGTTGGCGATGAGCAGCGAGAGCGCGAAGTTCAGCGGAACGAAGAGCACCGTGTACAGCAGCGTCCTCGTCAGCGCGTCGTAGAAGGTGGAGTCCCCGAACAGGTTGTGGTAGTTGGACAGTCCGACGAACTGGAACGCCCCCACACCCGTGTAGTTCGTGAAGGAGTAGACGAGCCCGATCACCGCAGGCCAGACGAAGAACAGCGCGAAGAGCACGACATTGGCCGCGATGAGGACGAGCGGCGCGATGGTGTAGCTGTTGCGTCTGCTGGGCGGGCTCGCTGACACGTCCGAGGCGCGTGTTTTCATCTTCCTGACTCCGTGCTGGTGGAAGGGATTCCTGTGGGCTCACGCCATGAGCCCGGCATCGCTTGGGGACGCGAGGGCCGGGCGGCGGTGTCTCGACCGCCGCCCGGCCCTCGGGCCTACGATCCGCCGCCGACCTGCTGGTTGTAGCCGGCCACGATGTTGTCCAGGGCCTTGTCGACCGACTGCTGGCCGTTGATCGCCTTGCCGATCTCCGTCTTGGTCGGGTCGGTGGTGATGCTCTTGCCCTTCAGCACCCACTCCGTCTGCGCGCCGTTGAAGTAACCCGAGATCGGGGCGTAGAGCGGGATCTCCTCGTTGTACAGCTTGAACGCCGCCTGCGCCGCCTCCGCCTTAAACGGGTACTTCGGGCTCAGACCGCTCTCGACGGGCAGGAACCCGGACGTCTCACACAGCACGCGGTAGTGGTCCGGCTCGTACAGCCAGGACATGAACTTCTTCGTGGCGGTGGCCGCGGCGCCGTTGTTGTTGAACCCCACCATCATGCCGCCGGCGTTGACGTCGCTGGCCTGGACCGGCTCGGCGGGAGTCGGGACGCTGGCCCATTCGAACTTCTTGACGCTCTCGGCGAAGGCGGGAACCTGCCACACGCCGGACCAGTAGGCCACCACGTCACCGCTCTGGAACATGGCCGACGGGTCGGCGCCGCTGGTCCAGACCGACTTCGGCATGGTCTTGTCGTCGTTCATTGCGACGAAGGTCTTCACGGCCTTCCTGGTCGCGGCGTCCACCGAGAACTTGCCGGAGGAGTCCGCGTGGACGTACTTCCCGCCGAGCTCGTACACCATGGCGCGCAGCCGGGAGGGCGACTGGTCGAACGTCAGGGAGTACTTGACGCCGGTCTTCTCCCGGACCTTGTTCGCCGCCTTGATGAAGTCGGTCCAGGTCCAGGTCTTCTGGGGCGAGTCCGGGAAGGAGACGCCGGCCTTCTTGAACAGCGACTTGTTGATGAACAGGCCGGACGCGGTGACGTCCGAGGGGATGGACAGCACCTTCCCGGACGAGTCCTTGGCGAGGAAGTTGGCGTTGATGTTGTTGCTCTTGGTGTTGGCGATGGAGCTGAGGTCGATCAGCTTGTTCGACCAGATCGGGTCCAGCGACGGCACGGCCGCCACGTCGGGCAGGGAGTTCGCCTGCGCGGCGTTGTGCAGCTTCGTCGTGTAGCCGTCGTAGGGGATGTTGACGAGGTGGACGGTGACGCCGGCTTCCTTCTTGTACTGCGCCACCAGCTTCTTCCAGCCCGCGTCCTGCCCGGGAACCGTGGAAATCCAGAACGTCAGCGACTTGGACGTGCCGCCCGAGCCGGACCCCGACCCGCCACAGGCGGAGAGCAGAAGGGCACCTGCCGCGGCCACGGCAGCGAGGGGAACCACGCGGCGCATGCCGCCGCGGCCGAGTCGGCTGGAGCGCCGCACACCCACACTGGTCATCTTCGATCCCTTTTCGTCGTACCGGAGGAAGCACGGCGCCAGCCGAGGCGGCACGGGTGCATTTTGAAGGAGGCTTCGCTTTCCCGGGGCACGGCCTCGCCCGGCCGTGTCGCCTTGAGGGTGGGGTCCCCGGCCATGACGGCCGGCGTCGCACAAGCACGCCCTCGTGCGGCTGCCGTACTTCGCGTACGGGCGGGATGCTCACCCGGAGTCGGCGTCCCGGCCGACTTAGAAAGCGCTTGTCCGGACATTGGCAGACCGAGTCGGAGGCCGTCAATCCTTCGCATGCGCGGCCTCGGTCACGGTTTGGACTCCTCGGGCGACCGCGAGCCGGGCGGCGCCCACGACGGTGCCGAGATCGCCGAGCGTGCTGCTGACCACCTCGGTGGGCCAGCTCAGGCGTTCCAGTTCGGCCCGCACACCCGGCAGGAGCTGCGGATACGCGCCGGTGCTGCCGCCCAGCACGATCAGCCCTGGGTCCAGCACGGCGGTGACGGCGGCGGCGAGCCGGCCCACGTCGGCGGCGTGCCGGCCCACGATCGTCCGCGCCGTGCAGCGGCCCTCGTCCGCGAGGGCGAAGAGGCGCTCGGTGGTGGTGGGGCACGGCCCGTCGGCGTCCGGCCAGGCCGTCGCCGCCCGCCGCAGCAGGGAGCGGGCCCCGACGTGCTCCTCCAGCGCCTCGTGGCGCGGCTGCAGGCCGTCGTCCCAGGGGTAGGGCAGCCGGGCCACCTCACCGGCGGCGCCGTTGGCCCCGCGCAGCACCTGGCCGCCGATGACGACGCCGAGGCCGATACCGACGCCGATGCGCAGGTAGCCGAAGGTACGGCGGCCCCGGGCCGCGCCCTCGTGCAGCTCGGCGAGCGCGGCGCAGTTGACGTTGTTCTCGAGGTGGACGGGCACGCCCGGGGGCAGCGCGACGGCCACGGCATCGAAGACCGGGCCGGCCTTGGCGGTGGCGGGACGCACCCCGGTGCCCTCCCGGGTGACGTCACCGACGGCGACCACGATGGTGCGCAGCGGGGCGTCGGCGGGCAGCGCGCCGAGGGCCTCGCGGACGGCGTCGGCGGCCTCCGCGCGCGTGCCGGTGGCCTCGGCCAGCAGGCTGCCGTCCAGGGCGCAGCCACGGACCCGGGTGACGGCCGGGCCGAGGTCGACGGCGAGCACGGCACCGGCGGCCGGTCCGAGGCGGTAGACGGCGGCGTTGCGGCCGGTGCCGCTGGAGGTGGTGCCGGAGTGGGCCGCGAGGTGGGCGCTCTCCAGCTCCGCGACGGCGGACGACACCGTCGGCTTGGACAGGCCCGCCAGGCTCGCGAGCTGCGGCCGGGTCGCGCTGCCCGCCTGGGCCAGCACGGCGAAGACCGCGCTGGCGCTCTCGGTCAGGCGCGGGGCCTGCGCCACGTCGTATTCCACAGTTCTCCCACAGGTCGCGGGCCGCTCCCGGGGGCGGGTCGTCTTCGGGATGCGGCGATGGGATGTTCGGTGTCGCACATGCCCGCCAGGAGTCCGACGGCGGTCCGGGCGGTCGGGCGTGCGACACCTCTTGACGCACTGTACTTCGTTAGTTAACTTCCTAACGAACTTCACGGTACTCGCCTGCCGTGTCCGTCAGAAGCCCGTCCCGGGGCTTCCCTAGTTCCCCAACTCCCTTATGTCCAGGTACGGTTCGCCCGCCGTCGCAGCCCAGCGCAACGACGAAAGAGGTTCCGTGCAGGACTTCACCCCCCTCGTGGCCGGCATCGACGTGGGTGGCACCAAGACACATCTGCGTGCCTACGTCGGAACGGAGACCGTCGCCGACCACGTGCGGACAAGCAGTGGCTGGCGGCCGCACGACCCCGTGGCCGCAGCGGCCTGGCTGGCCGCCCTGGTCGCCGAGGCGCTGCCGACGGGCGCACGCCCCACCGCCATCGCCGTGGGCGGCCACGCCTGCGAGACCCCGCGCCAGTGCGCCCAGATACGTACCGCTCTCCAACTGCACTTCGCCGCGCCCGCGCTGGTCGTCGGCGACGCCGAACTGCTCGTGCCCGCCGCGGGCCTGGACAAGGGGGTCGGCCTGGTCGCCGGGACCGGATCCGTCGCGGTGGGCCGCCTCGCGGACGGCAGTCCCGTCCAGGTCGGCGGCTGGGGCGCGGTGCTCGGCGACGAGGGCGGCGCCGCGGGTCTCGTGCGCGAGGCCGCGCGGGCCGCATGGGCGGCGCACGACCGCGGGGAAGATCCGGACGAACTGGCCCAGGCCCTCCTCGCGTCCTTCGGTGTCTTTGAAGTACCCGCTCTCGGGGCCGCGCTGGAGAGCGCCACCGACGTCTCCGCGGAATGGGGGCGGCACGCGCCGGTGGTCTTCGCCGCCGCGGAGGCGGGCTCGCCGCTCGCCCGTTCCGTGATCGCCGAGGCCGGCCGCTCGCTGGCCGCGCTGGTGGAGCGGATCGCCGCCCGCGGCGTCGCGGTGGACGACGTGGTGGTCGCGGGCAGTACCGTCCTCGCCCAGCCCTCGCTCTACGACGCGTTCGCCTCCGCGCTCGCCGCGGCCGTGCCCGGAGCACGGCCGCAGCCGCTGCGCGCGGCACCGGTGGAGGGCGCGGTGGCACTGGCCCGCTCGATCCTGTGAACGGATCGGCCCACGTTCACGCACACGACACGTCCCGGCCGCCGGGCCATCGCCGACGGGTCAGGACCCGGCCGTAGATCTTCGCTCAAAGCTTCACGGGACTCACCGGATTCGCACACCCCACGTGTCCCGCGGACCACTTCTGTTCGCACGATCTTCCTCCCGGCCGCAGGGCCGCAGAAACCCAGGAGAGGCACACGCATGCCGTCATCAGCCGGGCACCGCTCCCCCTCGTCGACCGGTCGGCCCGCCGTCGGCCGAAGGGGATTCCTCAAGACCTCGCTCGGCGCCTCGGCCGGTGTGCTGGCCGCACCCACCTTCACCTCGTGGCTGTCGGCCGCCGACGCCAAGGCGGCGACCGCGCCGCTCGCGTTCGTCGACGACTACAGGACCAACCTCCCGGCGAACCGTACGCCCGAGACCAACGCGGTCGTACGGGCCCTCGGCGGCTTCGCCCAGATCTGGAAGACAGGCGGCGCCTGGAACACCGGTGCCCCGCTGCGGCCCGAGATCCTGCGGGCCAACATGCGGTACTGCATCGAGGTCACCACGCGGCGCACCCCGGCCCAGGCGAAGCTGGCGTTCCTCTACGACCGCCAGCACCAGAGCTACGCGGCCTCCGGCGGCCTCGGCCCGCTCACCGACCTGTACCGGACGGGCGCCAAGGCGGTCACGTCGATCACCAGTGCGCCCGACGGCACCCCGGCGACCACCATCGACGACGCCGTTCCCGCCGACGCCCCGGCCGGCTCCGCGCTGGGCGCGGGCTCCCACGACTCCGAGCTGGGCAAGGTCGCCGAACTGGTCGACACGCTGCGCGGCACCTGGGCTTCGGGCAACCCCTCCAAGTACGCCTACCTGTATCCGCGCCCCTGGCGCATGAACGAGGACAGCCAGGTCGTCGACACCGGCAGGACGGACGCGCTCGGCTACCCGGTGTACGACTCGAAGGTCGTCGTCGCCCCGCAGCTGCTGCGTCAGCGCAGCACCTCGCCGGCGGACGACGGCGGCTTCCCCAGCGGCCACACCAACGCCTTCCACCTGGCCTCCCTGGCCTACGCGTACGCCGTGCCCGAGCGCTTCCAGGAACTCGTCACGCGCGCCCTGGAGCTCAGCGACACGCGCATCCTGGCGGGCATGCACTCCACCGTCGACGTCATCGGCGGCCGGATCATGGCAACGGCCCTCGCGGCGGCCACCCTCGCGGACCCCGCCAACGCCGACCTCAAGGCGGCGGCGCGCGCCCAGGCCCTCGCCTACTTCACGGCGCGGACCGGGACGAACGCCGACACCCTGTACGCCTACGCCCACTCGGCCGGCCCCGGCACCGACCCGTACGCGGACCGGGACGCCAACGCCCGCACGGTCGAGCCCCGCCTGACCTACGTGCTGACCCGGCACGGCCAGAGCAGGCCGCTGACCGTACCGAAGGGCGCCGAGGTGCTGCTGGAGACGCGGCAGCCGTACCTGGACGCGGCCCAGCGGCGCGAGGTGCTGCGCACGACCGCGCTGCCCTCCGGCCATGTGCTGCTGGACGGGTTCGAGCAGTGGGGCCGGCTCAACCTGTTCGCCGCGGCGGACGGCTACGGCGCCTTCGACTGCGACGTGACCGTCACGCTGGACGCGGCGGCGGGCGGCTTCGGCGCGGCAGACAGCTGGCGCAACGACATCGACGGCGACGGCGGGCTCACCAAGAAGGGCTGCGGCTCCCTCACCCTGACCGGCCACAACAAGTACACGGGCGGAACCGTGGTGAAGGACGGCACGCTGGTCGCCGCCTCGTCCCACGCGCTGGGCCACGGCGATGTACGGGTGTCCGGCGGGACGCTGCGGGTGCAGCAGCCCGTGCAGGTGCACGGTGCGTACGTGCAGGAGACCTCCGCGCTGGAGCTGACGCTGCGCTCGGGTCACGGACCCGCCCTCGAGGTGACCCGGCGCGTACTGCTGGGAAGCGGCAGCGTGCTGTCCCTGCAGCTCGACGAGCACGAGGCACCGGCCGCGGGCAGCACGGTGCGCGTCCTGTCGGCTCCGCACCTGCGCGGCCGGTTCGACCGCGTCGAACTGAACTCCGACCGGCTGCGGGCCGTACCCGTCTACACGACGGAAGGTCTGTCGGTACGACTCCTGAAGCGGTGACGCCCGGGGGCGGGAGCTGATGCGAAAGTGGACCCATGAGACGGGCCCGGATCGCTCCCGCCCCCTCGCGGTCGGTGTCACCGCGGGGCGGATGATGGCGCACGAACAGCACTCGGTCCTGGAACCGGGCACACGCGACGACGAGGAACACCCCCCGCCGCGGGCGACGGCCGCCGGAGAGTCGCCCCGGCCCGGCCGGCGGTGGCTGGTGCCACTGCTGGTGGTCGTGCTGCTCGGCCAGATGGCGGCGGCGATGGTCACGACCGCCGTGCAGCAGACGCCGACGATCGACGAGCCCATCTACGTCGCCACGGCCGCCGACTACCTGCACGAGCACCGGGTGCGGTTCAACCCCGAGCACCCGCCGCTCGGCAAGCTGGTCGTCGCGGCCGGGGTGGCGATCGCCGGCCCGCACGTCGACACCTCGTACAAGGGCGATCAGAGCCGGTTCGGCCGGCATCTGCTGTACGAGTCCGGCAACGACCCGTGGCGGCTGATGTTCTGGGCCCGCCTGCCGATGATCGTGCTGACCCTGCTGTTCGGGCTCGTGGTGTTCGCCTTCGCGCGTGAACTGGCGGGCGCCACGGCCGGGTTGGCGGCTCTGGCCCTGTACGCCTTCTCCCCCGACATCATCGCGCAGGGCTCGCTGGCCACGCTCGACGTGCCCGCGGCCGGGTTCGTGCTGACATCTGCGTGGCTGCTGTGGCGGGCGCGCCGGCGGCCCCGGCTGTACGTCCCGTGGGCGGGGGTGGCCCTCGGAGCGGGGCTGGCCACGAAGATGAACGTCCTCCCGGTGGTTCCGGTGCTGCTGGCGCTGGCCGCCTGGTCTGTGTGGCGGGCGGGTACCGGGGACCGGCGAAGGACCCTGGTGCGGGCTGCCACGGCGGCGTTCGTCGTCGCCGCGGCAGCCGTCGCCGTCGTATGGGCGTCGTATCTGGCGGTCGATCCGCGGCTGCGCTGGTCGCCGGGGCAGCAGGTGCCCGCCGTGCACGGCCTGAAGGGGCTGCTCGTGCAGCTGCTGCCGTTCCCGGAGGCGTACCGGGACGGCATGCGCATCCAGTTCGGCCTGGAGAACTATCCGTGGCAGGGCTTCCTGTTCGGGCATCTGTACACCGGGTCCCGCTGGTACTACCTGCCGGCCGCGCTGCTGGTGAAGACGCCGCTGGGCATGCTCGCGCTGTGGGCGGCGGGTGCCGTCGTGGTGGTGGCGGTACGGCGGCTGCGGCCCGCCGCGCCGTACGTGCTCGTGCCCGCCGGTGTGCTGCTGGCCGCCGCCATGACCGGGGCGCGGGACTTCGGTACCCGGTACGCCGTCTTCGTGCCGATGTTCCTGGCGGTGGCCGCGGGCTGCGTGCTCGCCGCGCGGTGGCGGTGGGCGCCTCTCATGACGGGCGCGCTGGTGCTGTTCGTCGCCGTCAGCTCGCTGCGGACGTTCCCCTACTATCTGCCGTACTCCAACGAGGCGTCCGGCGGTCCCGCCAAGACCCATCTGCGGCTGCACGACTCGAACGTGGACTGGGGCCAGGACCTGGGCCGGCTCGCCGACCGGTTGCACGAGCGCTACCGGGGTCGGCGGATCTGGCTGGTGTACAAGGGCAGCGGTGTGCCCTCGTACTACGGCATCGACGCGTCCGACCCGCGGAAGGTGCCCCCGCGTCAGGTACGCGGGCTGCTGGTCGTGTCGGACTCGGCCGTGGCCAAGGCGCAGGGCGGGCTGGCGGCATTGATCGACAGCAGTCACCCGATCGACGAGGTCGGTCATTCGATCACGATCTACCGCCGGTGACGCACGCCCCGCAGGCAACGTGAGTAAGCGTCCGGCGGTCCCGGATGCGGCCGTACAAGCCCTGGTCACGACGGTGTGTGGGCTATGTTGAAGCACTGTGGGAGACAAAGGAGGCACACCGGTGCCATCGCCGCAGCAGGCACGCGCACAGGCATCCGCGATCACCTCGGGCAAGACGGCTCCTGAGGTGGAGGCCGCCCCGGCCTCCCAGCTCAGGACGCTCTTCGACCGGCCCCGGCTCTCCCCCGGGCAGCGGCGCATCGCCCAGTATCTGATCGAGCACATCACCGAGGCGGCGTTCCTCTCGATCACCGACCTCGCGGATCGCGTGGGCGTGAGCCAGCCGTCGGTCACGCGTTTCGCCGCGGCGGTCGGCTTCAGCGGCTACCCGGCGCTGCGCGAGAAGCTCCAGTCGATCGCCCTCGGCACGCTGGCCGGCGGCCCCGCCGCCACCGAGGAGAACGGCAGCAACGAGCTGCAGGCGGCCGTCGACGCCGAGATCGAGAACCTGGAGAACCTGCGGCGCGACTTCGCCGACCCCGACCAGCTGATCGCCATCGGGCGCCTGCTGGCGGCGTCCACCCCCCTGACCGTCCTCGGGCTGCGTATCTCCGGCTCGCTCGCCGAGTACTTCGCGTACGCGGCACGCCGTATCCACCCGGACGTGCGGCTGGTGACGCGGGGCGGCAGCGTCGCCTACGACGCGCTGTTGCAGTCGCGCGAGGCGGGCGGCATCTGGGTACTGGCGTTCTCCATGCCACGGCACGCCCATGAGACCCTCACGGCCGTACGCGTCGCGCGCGGCGCCGGGTTGAAGGTCGCCCTGGTCACGGACCTGGCGCTGGGGGCGGTGGCCGACGAGGCGGACGTCGTCTTCGCCACCGGCACCGGTTCCCGCCTGGTCTTCGACTCCTACGCCGCGCCCGGCGTGATCGCCGCCGCGCTGCTGCAGGCCATGACCGACGCGGACCCCGAGCGCACCCAGGCCCGGCTCGAGGAGTACGAGCAGATCTCCGACCAGCACCAATTCTTCCTGCGTGACTGACGGTCCCCGCCTGCGGCGCGACACCCCTCACCCCGCGCGCACCCCGCACTCACTCCTGTTATGCGGCATGACAAAAGGACCTTTCACAACAAATCACGCATGAATGTTTTCATGCGTCTTGCAAAGCGGACGGCATATATAAATACTGCTCACGCGTCACCCCGGACACCCGAAGCCGCCGTCTCCTACCCGCGTCGGCGCCCAGGATGTCCGGTCGGGCCTCGTTTTCCGTGCGAGCGCCCTTGGCGGCCCCGGTCATCCCCTGGACCGGGGCCGCCCGACCACGTCGGACCAACCCTCCCGACGCCGCACACCGGAAGCGATGATCATGCAACTGACGACCACGCGCATCAGCCCTGACTGGCCGTGCCAGGTCAAGACGCCCGGTTCCTACGACTGGGAGCGCTCGGCGGCCAGGTGGCTGCGCGAGCTCGTGCCCGCGCGCTACGCCAGCTATCCGGCCCTGATCCGCCACCCCGTGCTCCTGGCCCGCCATGCGCAGATACAGGTCCAGCACGAGATCCGGGTCGCGCGCACCGCCCTGCAGACCGCGCGCGCGGACCTGCCGGCGCTGGGCCTGCACGAGTCGGTCATCGAGCACACGATCAAGCTCTACGCGGCAGAAGTGCTGCAGCTCCAGCACATCGCGCGCAGCGTCCGTACGGTCACCCAGGCCCTGGTCGAGTCCGGCCGCTGACGGCATCCCGCCCTCGCGTCACTCCTCGAACTCCCGCTCCCAGCCGGTGCAGGCATTCCTGGTCCCACCCCTGCCCGGGGGGCTCCGGGGCAGTGGCCGTGGCGGGTGCGCGGACGCTGCCGCCGCCCGTACCGTCCAGATCGTCAACGCGACGCCTGCGAGCTTCCCTTTTCGGGTGAAGCCCGGGTCGGCGAGACCACGATCGAAGACCTCTCGATGTGCGATGCTCGACGCGTGACGAGCGAGCCCGCAACGCCGGCGGAGTCCCGCCCCGCCCCGGACACCGTTGCGCTGGCCAAGGTGGTCGCCAGGCAGCGCGCCGAGATGGACCGGCTGCGCGACCTGGCCGCCAAGGCGGCCGTCCTGGAGCAGGCCAGGGGCGCCGTCATGGCGTTGACCGGCTGTTCCCCGGACGCCGCCGAGGAGGAGCTGCAGCGACGCGCCGCGGAAGGGACCCGCACACTGCTCGAGGAGTGCTGGGTCACCCTCGGCGGCCTGGCAACCTCACCGGCCACCGCACCCCGACCGGACGCCGACCTCACCCCCGAGTCCTCCCCCGCCTCCGCACACCACGTGGCCACCACCGACGAGGGTTCGGCGGCCCTCGGCCCGCTCGGCCGGGAACTCGTCCATGTGGCCACACCGCAGGATCTGGCCCGGTGTCTGCTGGAGCATCTCGCGCCGGAGGTCGGCGCCGGCGCCGTCATGATCTACTCCCTGCTCTCCTCGGGAGGCCTTGAGCTGATCGGGCACGCCGGCATCGACGACACCCTGGCCACCCAGTGGCAGCGGGTACCGCCGCTGGCCGGGGTTCCCGCGCTCGACGCGCTGCGGGCCGGGGAGCCGCGCTGGCTGGAGGACGCCAAGGCGGACCGGAAACGCTATCTGATGATCGGGGATTCGCCCGAGCGCTGGCCGACCCGCGCCTGGCTGCCCCTGCCCACCGGTGACGCGCCGGACGTGTGCATCGGGGTCCTGCGCACCCGCGTCGGGCCGTTCAGCGCCGGCGTCCGGCAACACCTGCACGCGGTGGCGCAGTTGTGCGCCGGGCGGCTGCGCGCGTTCGACACCCGCTCCCAGGACCTGGCCGACGCCTCGGTGGACACGGTGCAGGCCGTGTTCGGCGCGCTGCCGGACGCGGCGATGCTGCTGACGCCGCTGCCCGCCGCGTCGGGAGACATCAAGGACTACCGCATCGACGCCGCGACCACGCAGGCCGTCGATGTCGTCGGGCGCGCCGGGCGGGAACTGATCGGCCGTCGGTTCCGCGAGTGCTGTCCGGCGCTGGCGACCGAGCCCCTGTGGCAGGGCATGCGCCGAGCGCTCACCACGGGGAAGCCGTACGAGAGCGAGCCGTTCGCGCACCAGGAGGTCGTGGACGGGGTCGCCGAGCTGTCCACCTACTCGGTGCGGGCGGCGCGGCTGGGCGCGGGGCTGGTCATCACGTGGGTGCGGCACGGCTCCTCCGACCGGCAGGAGCAGCGCCTCGCGGACGTGCAGCGGCTGGGCAGCCTCGGCTGGGCGAGCTGGAATCTGGTCACGCACGAAGTCACCTGGTCCTCCCAGGTGTTCACCCTCTTCGACCGGAACCCCGCGTGCGGGCCGGTCGGCCTCACCGAGCTCCCGGAGCTCACCCTGCCCGAGGACGTGCCCGCACTGGCCCACGCCATCGCGGAACTCCTCGGCGAGGGGCGGACGTTCGACATTCCGTTCCGCATCAGGACGGCGAGCGGGCTGCGGCATCTGCGGGTCGTCGCCGAAGCCGTGCCGGACGTCGCCGGAACGCCCGTCGAGGTGCACGGCGTCGTACAGGACCTCACCGCACAGCGCAGCGCCGAGCTCGCCCTCGTGGAGAGCGAGCGGGCGATGCTCACCCAGCACGACGTGCTGCGTGCCGAGCGGACGCTGGCGGGCCGGCTGCAGCACGCCCTGCTTCCGCTGCCGATCCGGCCCGTGCGCCTGGCCGGGCTGCGCGTCGAAGTCGCCTATCTGCCCGCCCAGTCGGGCATCCATGTCGGCGGTGACTGGTTCAGTGCCATCGAACTGCCCGACGGGGACGCCCTCTTCGTGGTGGGCGACGTCGCCGGGCACGGCATCGACGCGGTCGCCACCATGGCCCAACTCCGCTTCACCGCCAAGGGCATGGTGATCACGGGGTCCTCGCTGACGGGTGCGCTCGACCGGCTCAACACGCTGCTGCTGCACTCCCGTGACTCCCACGGCACCGCGACGCTGGTCCTGGCCCGCTACAACTCGGCGGAGCGACGCCTGGTCTGGGCTCAGGCCGGTCATCCGCCGCCTCTGCTGCTGCGTGGCGGTCAGGTGCGCTATCTCGACCGTCCCCGCGGCATGCTGCTCGGGGCGAGTGCGGCACCGGTCTACGTGGAGGCGGAGTGCCGGCTCGAACCGGGCGACCGCGTCATGCTCTACACCGACGGCCTGGTCGAGCGGCCCGAGGAGAGTATCGACCGGGGCCTCAAGCGGCTCTCCGAGGCCGTCCTGAGCCACCATTCCGACGACCCCGGTTCCCTGTCGCTGGGGCCGCTGCTCGCCGCGATGCTGGAGGGCGAACGTCGGGACGACGTCTGTCTCCTCGACATCAGGGCTCCGATGGATCTGGAGCAGAGGGCTCCGGAGTAGACGGCCCGCGGTGCGGACGGTGACGCGGCTCGGTGGCCGGTCACCGTTCACTCGTCGCCGCGATGGCGCCAGTACCAGAACGCGCCCACGACCAGGGCCACCAGGAACAGGACGGGCAGGACCAGGCCCGGGATGCGGGAGCCGTTCATGGGCGTGGCTTTCGGGTCGAACGGGCGGGGCGCCGGGTGTGTCGCCCCCGTGTCCAGGGTGACGTGTGGCAGTCCGCCGCTCACCGGGATTTCCGCACCCGTTGCCCCGTGTTCGAGGGCCGACGGCCCGCCGGTCAACCGGTGCCGGAGGCCGTCCGGGACTCCAGCGCCTGCCGGGTGTCGTCACCGTAGACGCCGTCCTCGTCGCCTCTGATGCCGTACCAGAGCTGGAAGCGGGCCACCGCCTCCCTGAGAGTCGCGTCGTACGTGCCGTTCGTGGAGCCGTCCTTGTAGACGTCGGGGATGTGCAGCAGGCGTTCCTGCAGGTCGGTCACCGACGGGCCGCTGTCGCCCTCGCGGAGGGTGCCGGCGCCGTCGGGGTCCGCCGGGCCGGGAGCGGCGGCGGAGGCGGTCGCGGTCGGCTGCGCGGACGCGGTGGGCTGGGCGGACGCGGTGGGGCGGGGCTCCTGCGCGGCCGCCTTGTCGTTCCTGCCGACCAGCAGCAGGGCGCAGCCGAATCCGACGAGGGCGGCCGCGGAGACGGCGACCGTCACGGCGGCACGGCGCAGTCCGGGCCCGAACCCCAATCGGCCGCCTGCGCGCGGTGGGTCGACGTCGCGGGTGCGCACGGGCGGGAGTTCCTGTGTCTCGCCCTCGTCCCAGGACCGCGGGTCCCGCACGGCGGCGGACTCGAGATCGGCGCGGCTCTGCTCCATCTCCCGGAACAACTCCGCCAGGGCGTCGGTGCGGCGCGGGCGCAGGACAATGATCGGTTCCAGCGGCGGGCGGTCGTGCGACGACCCTGATACAGGCGGTGTGGGCACAGTGCTCTCCTTACGCCCCGTGGCAGGGGCCTCCACCGTCCCCCGAGGAGTGATACGCGGCTGCCGCCCCGGGAGTTCAGCGGATCCCGGTCTCCCTCGACCTCGGCGCCGAAGTGGGGGCGCGCCCTCAGACCTGGTTGCGGAGGAAGCGGTGCAGGGACCTCTTCATCGTGTTGACGAAGGCGTCCCGTGCCGGGTGCGCCAGCGCGTCCAACGACAGATACGGGTTGAGGTCCTCCAGCTCGACCAGCAACAGCTCACCGCCGGGCGCCCGGCATGCGTCCACGCGCTGGATGCCGTGGTCGACGGTGTTCCAGTCGATGAAGAACGGGCGAACGCGAGGTCGTCGTCCGTCGGATCGTAGGGTTCCAGCTGCCAGCGTCGGTCGGGGTGCGGCGCGTACAGGGCGTACTGGAAATCGTGGTCGACGAAGTAGAAGGACACCTCGTAGGCGAAGTCGACACACGGCTGGACGAGAACGTCTCCGACCACGAGGTCGCACAGCTGGTCCGCGGAGACGATCCGCAGACCGATGGAGTCTGCGCCGAGCTTGGGCTTGACGACGTAGCGGTCCGTCCCGGGCAGCCGGTGCAGGTCCTCGGTGCGGTCGACGGTGGGGATGACCGGGTAGCGCGCGGCGGTGAGGTCGAGCAAGTACTGCTTGCCTGCCATGCCGGCCTTGCCGGAGAGCTGGTTGTAGACGCGCGCCCCGCTGTCGATCGCCCGCTCACGGAAGTCCTCGTACGCCTCCCGGTAGGCCAGGACGGGTCCGCTGTTGCGTACGACGACCGTTTCGAAGGCACCCATGAGTGCGGCCGCGTCCAGTGGATGGCACAGGGCGAGGTCGAAGTCCTCCCGCAGGCGCGAGGTGAGGAAGATGTCCTCGTCGCCATAGCGGCGCCCGCGTGCCGGGTACGCCAGGTCGGTGACGTAGAGGATGCGGGGGCGGGCGCGTGCCGTGGGTGCTCCTCGGCGGCTGCGGATGCCGCAGGGTATGCCGCCGCGCTCCTGCCGCGCAAACGTCTGACCTGGGGATTCAGCCGGGGTTGAGCGCCCCGCGGCCCACAGCTCCCTGACCGGCTCGACCTCCCGCGGCGCTGGTCGACGTGCCGTCGCATGGGTTCCCCCCGGGGGGCCATACGATCGCAGCTGAAAGGTGAGAGCACTGAGTTCCCCTCCGGGGCTGCACTGAGTGCCATCAGCGCCGTCCGATGCTACGTTCCGTCCATGAATACGGAGGCGGCGGCCGTGAAGCCACCGATGCGGGACGCCCTGGTGGCGGCGGCGTTCCAGCTGTTCCTGGAGCGGGGCTACGAGCAGACGACCGTCGACGACATCGTGGCGCTCGCCGGTGTGGGACGGCGGTCGTTCTTCCGTTACTTCCCCTCCAAGGAGGACGTGGTCTTCCCCGACCACGAGCGGTGCCTGGCCGACATGACGGCCTTCCTCGCCGAGAGCGGTGAGGCGGAGGAGCCCGTGCACCGGGTCTGTGACGCGGCCCGTCTCGTCCTGCGGATGTACGCCGAGAACCCGACGTTCTCCGTGCAGCGCTACCGCCTCACCAAGAAGGTGCCGGGGCTGCGGGCGTACGAGCTGTCCGTGGTGTGGCGTTACGAGCGTGCCCTGGCGGAGTACCTGCGTACCCGTTTCACCGGCCGCGACAGGACCCTGCGGGCCGACGTGATCGCCGCCGCGGTGGTGGCGGCGCACAACAACGCGCTGCGGTCCTGGCTGCGTTCGGACGGGAAGGGCGACTCCGACGCCGCTGTGGACCACGCTCTGGGGTACGTCCGGGCGGCGTTCGGCGGCGCCCCTCCCGCACACCACGGGGCAGAGGAGCCCGAGGACGTCGTGGTCGTCGTCTCCCGCCGGGACGCACCCCTGTGGCGGGTCGTCCAGGAGATCGAGTCCGCGCTGGGACGAAATTGAGGGTACGGAGTGCCTTTACGCGTGACACTGAGTGCCATACATTGTGGGCGTGCACGGTGGCACGGTGAGCCGCGCACGTGCGTGCACGGTTGACCCGCGCACGTGGGATTCCGGCCGAGCGCAGGGAGTTGACCAGCGTGTACCACTACTCAGGAAACGTTGCTATGCAGGCAGCCGGCTCCGCGGCAGCCGTCCTCGAACCCATGACGCCCGATTCGGACGCGGTCCTCTTCCAGCGCTGCACGTGGTGCGGCACCGCCACCTACCACCGGCTGCTGTGTCCGGTCTGCCAGGGCGGCGAGCTGCGGACGGAGCGCAGTGCGGGCACGGGCACGGTCCGCCACGCCACGGTCGTGCACCGCAACACCCCTGCCGCGCGCAACGTGTCGCTCGTCGAGATGGCCGAGGGGTTCGTCGTGCGCGGCCGGGTCATGGGTCCGCTCATCGGCATCCACAGCGGTGACCGGGTCCGGCTGTCCACGGCCAAGGACCCGGTCCGCGGCGAGCCGGTCTTCCAGCTGATCGACGAGCCCTACCGCGCCTGGTCCTGAGCGCCGCCCGGTCCGGCGCCGGCCGCCGGGCAGCACTTCCCTTGCGGTTACATACGGGCCCGGACCCGCTCTACCCTGGCTTCGCATGACCGACTCCGAGATCGAGATCACCGCAGACCTCGTCCATGACCTGCTGCAGGAGCAGCATCCGGACCTCGCAGGACTGGCCATCCGCGAAGTAGCGGGTGGGTGGGGCAACCAAATGTGGCGCCTCGGGGACGAGTTGGCCATGCGCATGCCGCGTACAGAAGGTGCCCCCGATCTCCTGCGCAAGGAGTGCCGGTGGCTGCCCGTCCTGGCCCCGCGCCTGCCGCTTCCGGTCCCCAACCCCGTACGGGTCGGTGAACCGTCCGCGCGCTTCCCGAAGCCCTGGGCCATCATGACGTGGGTCCCCGGCGAGCCGCTGGACCACACCTCCATCAGCCGCGGCGACCACGCGGCCGACACTCTGGCGGGCTTCCTCAAGGCACTCCATGTGGAGGCGCCCGAAGACGCGCCGATCAGTGAGGACCGCGGCGGCCACCCCAAGAAGTGCACGGACGGCTTCGACCACTTCTTCCACGCCGTCGTCCCCGACGACCTCGCCGACGATGTCCGGGCCGTCTGGGACGACGCCGTCGCGGCGCCCGAGTGGGAGGGGCCGCCGCTCTGGGTGCACGGCGATCTTCATCCCGCGAACGTCGTGGTCTCGGACGGGACGCTCTCGGGCGTGATCGACTTCGACGCCATGTTCGCCGGCGATCCGGCGTGGGACCTCGCGGCCGCATGGGTGCTCCTTCCCGCTGACGCCGCCTCACCCTTCTTCGAGGCATACGCGCGGGCAGACCGGGGGACGATCCGGCGCGCCCGCGGGTTGGCTGCTCTGAAAAGCCTGTTCCTCATGCTGATGGGCCAGAACGGAGACCGCGGCCTTCCTGGTGGCAAGCCGACGTGGGGCCCCGCAGGCCGGGCAGCGCTCGATCGTGTCCTGAGAGGCGGTTCGACCTAGGCTCGGAGCGACCGAGTCTCATCCGATATTCGGTGCCGGAGCTGGCGCGATCTCCGTGAGAAGGCCACGGTCACGAAACCTGACCGCTCGTTTGCGGCTGATGGCACGGCCCGCACCGGCACCCCTCATCGCCCCCACAGCCCAGGTATCAGATCCCGCAGGGCCACCGGCCGCCCCGTCTCGAAGCACCTGTTGGCCGCGACTCCCACGGCCAGGGCGAGGGCGCCGTCCCGTTCGGTGGCCGTGGGGTGGGCCCCATTCTCCGGAGCCGTCGGCATGCCGGTGTCCACGGGGCCGAGCAGGGCGTCGAGCATGCGCGGGTCTCCCCCGCCGTGGGCCTCGTGCGCGGCGTCGAGCGGGATGTCGACCGGAGGCCGCCACAGCGGGCGCAGGGTGAGTCGTGCGCCTCCCGCGTGCTCAGCGGCCGTGTCTCCGTGCAGTGCGCCGCTGTCCGAGGCGACCGGAATCCGGGGCTGGGCCCAGCGGCTCTCCTCGACCTCCAACTCCAGGCGGCCGGCGCTGCCGTTGAACATGACCCGGTAGCCCTCCCACGGGGAGTAGGCGGTGAGGTGGTAGGTCATCGTCGCCCCGCGTGCGTAGCGGACGAGGAGCGCCATGTCGTCCTCGATGGTGACCGGGCCGCCGAAGACGTTGCGGTCGCGGAGGTATCCGTCGTCCTGCTCGGCGTCCAGATAGAGGGCGCGGAGGGTGTCGTTGGCGGTGAGGTCCAGGGCGAACGGGTCCGAGTCGGCGGGGGCCGCCCCGTGGGCGCGGTCGTAGTCGCGGCGCAGTCCGTGGCGTTCGCCCGCCTCGGAGCCGTAGAAACCGAGCCGTCCGTAGCCGAACACCTCGTGCGGCTCGTCGGCGAGCCACCAGTTGACGAGGTCGAAGTGGTGGCTCGACTTGTGCACCGTGAGACCACCGCTGTTCCGCTTCTCGCGGTGCCAGCGGCGGAAGTAGTCGGCGCCGTGGCGGGTGTCGAGGAGCCACTCGAAGTGCACGGACAGGATCTCGCCGACGGCGCCGTCGGCGAGCAGCGCGCGCACCGTCTCGTGCACCGGGTTGAAGCGGTAGTTGAAGGCGACAGTGAGGGAGTTTCCGGTGGCCTCGACCGTGTCGAGGATGCGCGTGCAGCGGTCCGCGTCGACGGTCATGGGCTTCTCGGTGACGACGCGGCAGCCCGCCCGCAGCGCGGGCACGATGTAGCGGTCGTGTGCCGCGTCGACGGTCGTGACGACGACCTCGTCGATGTCCTCCTTGGCGAGCATGTCGGTGAAGCGGTCCGGTTCCCACTCGGTGGCGGCGGGTTCACCGGCGGCGGCCAGCACCCGGTTGTGGAAGGCCATCCGCGTCGGGCTCGGGTCGCACAGGGCGGCCACCAGATGGCCCGGGCGGGCGGCGAGGCCACGGGTGAAGGTCTGGGCACGGCTGCCGGTCCCGACGATGGCGGCGCGCAAAGGAGTTCGGCTCATTGAGGGGTCCTGTCCCGAAGCCCCGGGGCCCATGCCCCCTTCCCCGGTTGGCCTGATGGCACTGCGGGGCACCACCCGAATCTCCGGGCACAGGCAACCCACGGACACCCCGAGTCGTCCTCCGGAACACGAGCGGCCCCGCCGACCAACGGGGCGCCTTTGCATCGGACGTGAGGAGGGCAACCTTGTTCCGTGCCCGGCGAATATGGGTCACCGCTGCGGCGGTACTCGCGGTGGCGGGGGGATCGCCAGGGCTGGCACAGGCGGCACCGCCGCAGGCCGCCAGACCCTCTGTGGCAGCCGCCGACAGCGACGGCGGTCTCCCGCCGGGCTGGCGGATCACCGGCACGAACGGCGCACGACAACTCGTCTGGCGCTCGACCGCCCGGGTGCCGATGGGGGACGCACGCGTCGGTTTCTATTCCGGGCCCTGCGGGTGATCGTGCCGCCAAACTCCGCCGGCACTCGGCTCGACGTGGCCCTGACCGACACCCACGGCAGGCGGGCCGCGCTCGGCCGCGTCCGTGTCGAGGGACTGCCGGGCAGCGCGCTGACCGCCTCCTACTGGGCCCGCGAGGTCCGCGTCCCGCTGACCGCCGCCGCCCGGGCCGGTCTCGACCTGATGCACGTCAAGTCCGCCACGAGGGACGTGGACCCGCAATGGCTCGACTCCGTCGCGAGCGAGAAGGGCCGGACCCGGAGCGTCCGCTGTCCCAGGCCTCCGTCTACCTGTCCGTCGAGGTGCCCCCGGGTGAGCTGAGTGCGGAGCTGACGCTGCCCACCATCAGGGACCAGGTGACGGAGCCCGCCGAGTCCGTCCGCCTGCAGCTGCTCGGCAGCAACGATGGGCCGCAGCCCGGCGAGACGGTGCTGACCGGCACGGTGCTGGACGGGTCGTAGGACGGGATGCGCCGTGATGACGGCCGTGCGGTTCCTCTCGGGAGGACCGCGCGGCCGTCCGCGTTTCAGGGCTTGAGCCTCACCCGGATACCGACGGTGCCCTTCAGGCCCCGGCGCAGGCGGCTGCCGAGGAGGGTGAGGCGGCCGGTGATTCCGTACTTGCGGGCGATGAGTTCGCGGTAGCGGGCGACGGTCGCCTCGTCGCCGATCTCCGCGGTGGCGGGGACCTGGCTGCCGGTGGGGTTGCCGCGCAGGTCACAGGGGCCGACGAGGATGTCGGCGCGGGCCCGGATCCGCTTCACCTTCCAGGAGTCGGCGGGCGTCCACACACCGAGGGTGTCGCCGTCGCGCACCACCCACACCGGGGTGGCGACCGACGTGCCGTTCTTGCGGTAGCTGGTGATCAGTACGTACTGGCCCGCACCGAGCCGCTCCAGCGACGAGTCGTCCATACCGGGAGTCTAAGCAGGTTCGTCGAAGTCCGGGACCGTGCGGCGGCGCCCTCAGGGACCGGTCGACGCCCCGAGGAGCTCGAGGTAGCGGCGGGCGAAGAGGTAGGCGTCCCCCGGCCAGCGCGCCGTCACAAGGGTGCCGTCCTGGACGACGAAGGCGTGCGTGTCGTCGCTCGCCGTGCCGCGCCGGGTGAGTACCCGGGGGCCGCGCTCGAACCGGGCAGGGTCCGTGAGGGCGGCGCGCACCTCGTCCTCCACGTATGCCGGGTAGGTCCGGTAGTAGCGGCCGAGGCGCCAGGCGGTGGTCAGGTAGGCGGTGCGTTCCATGTACTTGGGCAGGCAGGTCGTCCGGCGGCCGGCCAGGATGCTGCGGCCCGTGCCGGGGTCCTGGGTCCGGGCGAGGACCAGCACTCCGTGGCAGATCGCGCCGACCGGCCGGCCCAGTGGCCAGAAGCGGGCGACCTGCGCCTGCAGCTGAGCCGAGCCGAGGTACTGCCGCATGCCGGGTGCGTGTCCGCCCGGCAGCAGCAGTCCGTCGTACGCCGTCACGTCCACCTCGGCCCAGGCGACCGTGGCGGTGAACTCCGGTGCCGCGGTGAGCTGTTCGTAGCACCTCCTGGGTTCGTCCTCCGCGCCGAGCTGCCCGAAGAGCACCCCGGTCAGCAGCCGTGGATCGGCGGCGGGCCGGGTTCCGGCATGCTCGGTGGCGAAGACGACCTCGTGTCCGGCGTCGGTGAGCAGCCGCCAGGGCACGGCCACCTCGGTGACGTCGAAGTCGTGGTCGGGGACCGGCATCAGCACGCGCATGGGGTCATCATGACAGGGCGACGCCACATGTCCATGACACCCCGCCTGCTACCTGGTGCACCCTCCGCGTGGTGCACGCTCCGCCTGGTGCACGCTGCCGCCCGGCGCGCCTGCCTCCGGTTCAGTCGAGTGCCGCCGCCATCCGCCGTACGCCTTCGGTGATCACCTCGGGCGAGGTCCCCAGGTTCAGGCGTACATGCCCCGCGCCGCCGGTGCCGAAGGGAATCCCCGAGTTCACGGCCACCCTCCCCCGCTCCAGGAACACGGCCGCGGGATCGTCGCCGAGGCCGAGGGCACGGCAGTCGAGCCAGGCCAGGTAAGTGGCCTCGCCCGGCCGGTGGGCGACGGCCGGGAGGTGTTCGGCGAGCAGATCTGCGAGCAGCCGCCGGTTGTCGTCGAGGCCGGCGAGCAGCGCGTCCAGCCAGGGGGTGCCGTCGGTCAGCGCGGCCGTGTGGGCGATGACGCCGATGTGGCTGGGGCCGTGGCTGACCTCCTCGGGCAGCCGGGCGAGGTCGGCGGCGGCCGCGGGGCCCGCGAGGGCGAGCGCCGCCTTCAGCCCCGCCAGGTTCCACGCCTTCGACGCGGACATGAGGGACAGCCCGTTCTCCGCGCCGGGCACACTCAGGTACGGCACGAAGTCCACGCCCGAGGCGGTCAGCGGGGCATGGATCTCGTCCGCCACCACGCGCACCCCGTACCGGTCGGCGAGGGCCGCCACGGCGGCGAGTTCCTCGGCGGTGTGCACGGTTCCGGTCGGGTTGTGCGGGCTGCACAGCAGGTAGGCGGCCCGGCGACCGCCGGCGACCGCCTGCCGGAAGGTGTCCTCGAGCGTGCCGAGGTCGATGCGCAGGTCCGAGCCGAGCGGGACCTGTCTGACCTGCCGGTCCATGTGCTCGATGAACTGGTGGAACGGCGGATACACCGGTGAGTTCACGACCACGGGATCCCCGTGCCCGGTGACCAGCTTGAGCATCTCGACGACACCCAGCATGACGTCGGGCACGATCGCCGTGCGCTCCACGGCGAGCCCGTCCCACCCCCACCTCTTCTCGGCGAAGGCGGCGAGCGCCTCGGCGTAGGCGGTGCCCGCCGGGTAGCCGGTGTCCCCGAGCGCGAGCGCGTCGGTGACCGCGCGGACGACGGGTTCGGCGAGCGGTACGTCCATCTCGGCCACCCACAGGGGCAGCACGTCGGCCGGGTAGGTGCGCCACTTCATGCTCGTACGACATCGCAGGCTCTCGAGGGAGAGTGCGCGGAGGGGATTCGGTTCACCGGACGTGTCGTGCGGGATCCTGGTCATGGGGCACAAGATAGGGGGCGCCGGGGCGACCTGGAACGGCCTGTTCCGCGGGGCGACAGGCACCCTGCGCCGAAAAGATCCCCTCCTCGCCCTCGGCAGACATCAACTCCGCCGTCTAGATTGCCAGTTGTCGTCGTACGTACCGCATCATCAGGCACTCCTGGAGCAGACCTCGTGACGGAGAACCCGGCAGTCACCGAAGATCCGGCCGCGTCGCTGCGCAGACGCATCGACACGGTGCGCCCGCACACGGCCCGGATCTGGAACTACTGGCTCGGCGGAGGCGACTACTACGAGGTCGACCGGGTGGCCGGCGACCGGATCCGCGAGCTCCATCCGGCCATCGGCGAGTACGCCCGTGCCGACCGTCTCTTCCTGGGACGCGCCGTGCGTCATCTCGTGGCCGACGCGGGGATCAGGCAGTTCCTCGACATAGGCACCGGCCTGCCCACCGCCGACAACACGCACGAGGTCGCCCAGCGTCTGGCCCCGGACGCGCGGATCGTGTACGTCGACAACGACCCGCTCGTCCTGGCCCATGCCCGCGCGCTGCTCACCAGTTCGCCGGAGGGCCGCACCGATCATCTGGACGGGGACCTGCGCAACGTCGAGTCGGTCCTGGAGCAAGCCGCCGACACCCTGGACCTCACCCGGCCGGTGGCTCTGATGCTGCTAGGAGTGATCATCTTCCTGCGCGACGACGAGGACCCGTACGGTGTCGTGCGGCGGTTCATGGAGGCGCTGCCGTCCGGCAGCCATCTCGTCCTGTCCCACACCATCACCGGCCCCGGGCTGCCCGAGGTGGACGCGGCGGTCCGGTTCTGGAACGAGCACGGCACCCCCTCGCTGACCCAGCGCACCCCAGAGGCGGTGGCCCGCTTCTTCGACGGCCTGGAGCTGCTGGACCCGGGCGTGGTCTCGTGCTCGCGCTGGCGTCCCGAGCAGACGCACGGGGGCGGACCGCGGGAAGTGGCCATGTACGGCGGGGTGGGCCGCAAGCGCTGAGAAGATCACCCGCGCGCTGAACGCGATCGCCCGCTGCCACGTATGGACAGAGGGCACTCAACGACCGGAGGGCCCCGTGGCGTTGACGCCGCGCGTTCGGGTTCGGGAGCCATGCATGAGGCACGCACGACGACGGATCGTCCGGCGAGTGACGCGACTGGCGGCCGTCGGCGGACTCCTCCTGGGAGGAGCGATGGTGACGCAGGCCGCCATGGCGAGCGAACCGTCCGGCACCTCCGCCTTCCCGCTCAGCGACTCCGGGACCTCGGGCAACCCCGGTGCCGCGCTCGTGTCCAGGCTCGGCACGGCCCGCACGGCAGGCACCTGGATCGGCACCGACGGACGTCCGGTCGTCGCGGTGACCGACGCGAAGGCGGCGGCGGAGGCCGAGCGCGTGGGGGTCGCGTCGAAGATGGTCGGCCACAGCATGAACGAGCTCAGGGCGGCCGCGGCGACGCTGCGTTCGGCGCCCCGCGTCGCCGGCACGGCGTGGGTCATGGACTACCGGACGAACCAGGTGGTGGTGCAGGCCGACAGCACCGTCTCGGCCACCGACTGGTCGGGCATGACCAAGACGGCGACCGGGATCGGCAGTTATGTCCGCATGGAGCGCACCCAGGGCGAGTTCACCACCCGGCTCAACGGGGCCTCACCGATCCTGTCGACCGGCGGGCGCTGCTCGGCGGGTTTCAACGTGACGAACGGCAAGAGCGACTTCATCCTCACCGCCGGCCACTGCGGGCCGACGGGGTCCATCTGGTTCGCGGACAACCAGGGCAACCAGCAGCTGGGCAGGACAGTCCAGCAGAACTTCCCGGGCAGCGACTTCTCCCTGGTCCAGTACGCGAACGGCACGGCGGGCAACGGAGCCGACATCGTGGCCATCGGCAAGGGCAACGGTGTGCGGATCACCGGCGTCGCCGACCCGGCCGTCGGACAGCGGGTGTTCCGCAGCGGCAGCACCAGCGGACTGCACGACGGCGAGGTCAAGGGGCTCGACGCCACGGTCAACTACCCGGAGGGCACCGTCACCGGCCTCATCGAGACGAACGTGTGCGCCGAACCCGGGGACAGCGGCGGCCCGATGTTCTCCGACGGCATCGCACTGGGCCTGACCTCGGGCGGCAGCGGCGACTGCACCTCGGGCGGCACGACGTTCTTCCAGCCGGTGACGAAGGCGATGCAGGCGCTCGGCGTCCAGATGATCGTGTCGAAGCAGGCCGCCGGGCAGGGCGCCGCGCAGACGCCCGCGCCGTCCGCCTCGGCCACGCACAGCGCGATCGCACCCGGTGCCACCTCCCCCGGTTCGCCGGCTCCCACGACGGGTGCCGCGAACGGTGAGACGCTGCTGGCCCGGCTCGCGAACCCCAAGAACGTCGGCCCCGGCATGCTGGTCATCGGGGGCAGTCTGCTCGCGCTGGTGGCCACCCGCTACATCCGCGCCGAGCAGGACCGCAAGGAGTACCGGCGCTACTACTCGGCGCGCTGGAGCTGACCGGTCAGCCGAGCGTCAGCAGGACGGTGGCGGCCGCGGCGCCCAGCAGCCCGGCCGTCTGCCGCGGGGTGACCCGTTCGTGCAGGAGGGCCAGGCCGAGGACGACGGGCAGGGCAGGGTAGAGGGAGGCGAGCACCACGGCGACGGCGAGCAACTGCCGCTGGGCGGCGAGCAGATAGAGGATCAGGCCGAGCGCGGCCCCGGCCCCGACCAGCAGTGCCTGGGCGGTGAGCCGCGGCGGCAGCCGCAGGTGGCGCCCGTGCCGGACGGCGGTGGGCAGCAGCAGGAGGACGGCGGCGACGCGGCCCGCGACCACCGGCCACAGCCCGGCAGCGGGTCCGGCCAGCCCGAGGGCGACGTACTGTACGGCGACGCCCGCGCTGGCGAGCAGGCCCGTCCCGCATCTCCCCGCCCCCGCCGGGCCGGGCCGCTCCCCCGCCGGAGACGAGCCAGGGCGCGGGTACCGTGACGGCTGTGCCCACCCAGGCCAGGGCGCCGGGGCGGTCACCGAGGGCGAGCACTCCGCACAGCACGGACAGGGCGACGCCGGTCACCGCGCTGACGGGCACGACGACGCTCATCGCGCCGCGGCTCAGTCCGCGGTTGAGGTAATGCATGGCGGTGCCGCTTCCGACGCCGGACAGGGCGCCCCACAGCAGGTCGACGGGACGGACGGCGTCCGCGGGCACGAGAAGGGCGGCGGTGCCGGCGAGCAGCAGGCCGCCCAGTTGGCCGAGGAAGGTGATCGCGGTGAAGGGGGCGCGGCGGGACAGCAGCCCGCCGGTGAAGTCGACGATGCCGTAGCAGACAGCCGAGGCCAGTGCGAGGAGAGGGCCCATCCGGTGTGGGGTGCCCCGGTGCGGGGCTCCGATGCGCGGCGGGCCTCAGCCGGTGCTCAGGCCGCTCGCGCCGGCTGTGGGGCCGCGGCGGCCCACTCCAGGACGAGACGCTGGTATTCCTCGCGCTGCTCGCCGCTCAGTGTCCCGCCCGACCGGTGCCACAGGGCCCGGATCTCCTCGTTGACCTCGTCTGCCGAGCGATCGGAGGCGGGTTCAACAGTGGTGGACATGCTGTGAAGCATACGGCTCCGGAGGTGAAGGCGTTGTGAGTAAGCCTAGCCAAAATGGACATATCTGACAGTTCTGGACCGTGTTACTGATCACGTCCATCCGACAAGGCCGGTCGCGGAGTTCACGCCTCGGCCGCTCCCAGCACCAGCACCTGGATCGCCAGGACGGCGGCGCCGCGGGCCCAGTCGTGGAAGTCGGAGACCTTGGTCTCCAGGGGGACCGGGGCGGCCATCGGGTGCCGTTGGACGGTGATCGTCTCCCGCACCGTGTCTCCGGCCACATCCATGAGGCCGACGCCCTCACCCGCGAGCAGGATCTTCTGCGGCATCGCGAAGTTGGCGATCTGGGCGACAAGAGTACCGAGAGCGCGTGCCGCCTCGTCGATGACGCGGGCGGACATGGGCTCGCCTGCGGCGGCGAGGCCGAGGATCTCCTCGTACGTCCGGTCTCGGCCGGTTGCGGCGCGGACCTGGTAGCGGATGCTGGAGACGGTCAGCAGCGAGACGGCGCTGCCGCGCTCGCCGTCGGGGGTGAGCGGCCCGTTGGGGTTGATGATCCAGTGACGGCCGAATCCGCGGTCCTCCTCGGCGCACGACACCCGCCTGCCACCCAGCACGAGGCCGTAGCCGATACCGGCGCCGATCGTGAGGACGACGAAGCGGTCCAGGCCTCGGCCGGCCCCGAACCAGGTCTCGGCCTCGACGAGCGCGGCGACGTCGTTCTCCACGACGACGGGCAGACCCGTGCGCTCCTGGACCAGGCCGGCCAGCGGCACGTCCCGCCACTGCAGGAACGGCGACTCCCCCACCACGGCGCGGTCCTCGACCAGACCGCCCACGCCGATGCCGATGCCCCCGAGGCGCGGCTGGGCGCGGGCGAGTTCGCGCGTCATCTCCGCGAGCAGGTCGGCGACCTCGGCCGGGTCGTGGGTGGTGAGCGGGCGGTCGTGGCGCGCGACGATGTCGCTCCTGAGGGTGGTGACGACGCCGTAGACCCTGTCCTCGGTGATCTTGAAGCCGATGAAGGAGCGGGATTCGGCGACGACGGCCAGGGGCTGCGAGGGGCGCCCCTGACGCACCTCCGCCGGGGATCCGGCCTCGGCGGCCTCGATCAGCAGGCCCGACTCGATCAGCGGCTTGGTCAGCCTGGTGAGACTGCCCGCGGAGAGGTCGAGCCTCCGGGCGAGTTCGGTGCGCGACAGCGGGCCGTGGACCAGCACCTCGATCGCCACCGAGCGCTCACCGGGGCTCAGCGGAAGCCAGCTGGCGGCACCTGTGGTCATGAAGGTCAGACTCCCACATAATTTCTTTTGCCATGAAAGCAATCAGCTCAAGACAGCGAGCCGACGGCCGCCTCGAAGGATTTTTCGTCGAGACCTTGACGTCTGGATTCTTTCGCACCAAAAGTAAGTGGCCGAGGGTGAGCCGCCGCAGCCGAGGGAGTCTTCCGATGCCCATCGCCTCCAGCAGTCCCCCGTCGCGCCCCGCCACCGTCGACAGGAACGGTAAGCGGGGCGACGAGCCCGGCTTCGACGAGAACAACGTCCAGGTGTACGGCCTCGCCACCAACGGCGGCGGGGACGGGGACGGGCAGACCCAGTGGCCACGCCCGACGGCACCCGGGCGGCGGTGGCGGCGTACACGAGGAAGGGCACCCACGTCCCGGCCTTCACGAAGGCGGTCGCCGACAAGAAGGACCTCACGACCCTCCCCGGTCCGATCACCGACTACACGGCCGCCGTGTACGCGTTGATGCACCCGGCCATGCAGGACATCCACGACAACGGCAGGTCCGTGACCAGCCTGAACCAGACCGACAGCCAGATCAATCCGGTTCTCGACCAGTGACTCCACTGATGAAGGGCATGCCTTCCATGACGTTCTCCCTCGGCATCGTCGGTGCCGGCCAGTTCTCAGGCCAGTTCGCCAAGTTGTTCCTGGCCCATCCCGGCGTGAGCAATGTCTACGTCACCGACCTCCTGCCGGAGCGGGCCGAGCAGCTGGCCGCCACCGAAGGCCTCACCGGCACCTTCCCGTCGTACGAGGCGATGCTGGAGTCGACGGCGGTCGACGCCGTCGCGATCTTCACCCAGCGCTGGACGCACGGCCCGCTGGTGCTGCAGGGCCTCGACGCCGGCAAGCACGTGTACTCCGCGGTCCCCATGGCGATCGCCACGGAGGAGATCGCGGCGATCATCGACGCGGTCAAGGCCACCGGACTGACCTACATGATGGGCGAGACCAGCCAGTACAACCCGGCGACCGTGCACGCCCGCAACCAGATCGCGAAGGGCGCCTTCGGGCGGATCTTCTACGCCGAGGGCGACTACGTCCACGACATGGACCTGGGGTTCTACGAGGCGTACCAGTACAGCGGCGGCGAGAACTGGAAGGCGACCGCCAGCTATCCCCCGCTGCTCTACCCGACGCATTCGGTGGGCGGGGTCCTCGGCGCCTGGCAGACGCATGCGGTAAGCGTGTCGGCGATCGGTGTCGTCGACCAGCGCGGCGACGGTGTCTTCGACAAGGACGTCAGCCAGTTCGGCAACGACCTCTCCAACGCGACCGCGCTGTTCGAGGTGGCGGGCGGCGGTTCGTTCCGTACGAACGAGTTCCGGCGGGTCGGCTACCCCTCGCACATCCGCGAATCCCGCTTCCGCTTCTTCGGCACCGACGCGAGCATGGAGCAGCTCGCGACGGTCGCGCTGTGGCAGGACAAGAAGGGCGTCCAGGACATCAGCGAGCTGCTGGAGCCCAAGCCCACCATGGCTCCTGACGATCCGTCACTCCAGCACATCGCGCCGGATCTGCGGGCCGCCTTCACCTCCGGTTCGGCGCCGGTGCACGACCGGGCCCGGCTGCCGCGGGAGTTCGACAACCTGCACAACGGGCACGAGGGCAGTCACCACTTCCTCGTCGACGACTTCGTGACCGCGGTGAACACGCGGTCGCTGCCGTCGGTGAACGCGTGGGTGGCCGCCCGCTACACCCTGCCGGGCATCGTCGCGCATGATTCGGCACGGCAGGGCGGGGCCAGGCTGGAGATCCCGGACTTCGGGGACGCGCCGGAGAACTGAGTCACCGGGCCGGGTGCCTGCGCTCTGCTCAGGTGCCCGGCTTGCGGCCGTACACGAAGACGTCGTCGCCGGTCTTCAGCAGCGACCAGTACTTCTTGGCCGTGGCGGTGGTCATGTTGACGCAGCCGTGCGAGCCCGGCGGGTTCCACATGCTGAGGTTGACCGAGTGGAAGGCCTGGCCGCCGTCGAAGAACTGGCTGTAGGGCATCGGCACGTGGTAGATGTTCGAGACGTGGTTCTTGTCCCGCCAGTAGATCTTCTTGAGGCCGGTGCGGGTCTCGTAGCCGTCGCGGCCGGTGCGGACCGGGACGGGGCCGTAGACGAGTCTGCTGCCGTCCTGGATCCAGCTGAGCTGGAGGGTGAGGTTCACGCAGGCGATGCGGCCCTTGTTCGTCGGGCACGCGCCGTCCCTGTTGGGGTTGTTCCCAACGGCCTTCTGCTTGTTCATGAGATCCATCACGCCCCAGGTGACGGATCCGGCATAGCCGATGTTCGGCGTGATGCCGTGCTTGGTCTGGAACGCCTTGATGGCCTTGCAGTCGGTGGCGGACTGCCTGCCGTCGACGGTCAGGCCGAGGAACTTCTCGACCTTCTTCTGGTAGGGCCCGGTCGACGTGGTGCAGCCCGTCGCCGCCTGTGCGGGCGCGGTGCCCAGTGCGAGCGCGAGCGGTGCCACCAGTCCGGTGATCCCGAGTGCGACGGCTCCCCGTCTGCGTATGTCCCCCATGGCGTGCCTTGCCTTTCGTCCGGAATGGTCGTCTGATCTGCGGTCTCTGCCACCTAGACCGGCGTCCGGGGCGATCGGTTGCAAGGCCTCCCCACGATGCGACGAAACGGTGACATTCGCAGTGCCCCAGGTCACAGAGTGATGATGGGCACCGCCAGGGCAGCCCTAGGCGTCCCTCTCCTGTCGAGTCGCCCTGAGGAATCCCGTGTTGACCGCGGTGAGGCCACCGTCGACGGTGAGCGCGGTGCCGGTGATCCAGGCCGCGTCGCGGAAGGCGTCGCTTCGACACCCACCTGACCATCACCACGAGCTCCTGGACGTTGCACCGCTCTGCAGGAAGGCATGGCCTGCCGGGCTGAAACAAGATGTCAACGGCCCCAGTACTCGAACAGATCCGAAGAGCCGAAGCTTCGCGGACCCGCTGCTACAAGGGGATTAGGCGTGGTTGCCGAAGTCCTGCAGGGCGTTGACGGAGCCGATGGTGACGACGGCGCCGCGGCCTGAGGCGGCCAGGTGCGGGAGCGCGGCGCGGCAGCAGCGGTAGGTTCCGGTCAGGGTGATGTCGAGGTCGCGGGTCCACGCCTCGTCCGGCCCGTCCTCGAAAAGAGGGGTGTCGGGGGTGCAGCTCGCCGCGCTGTTGACCAGGACGTCCAGCGAGCCGAAGGTTTCGACGGCCTGCGCGACGGCCGCCTCCACGGAGGCCCGGTCTGCCACGTCGCACGCCAACGCCTCGGCCGCCAGGCCCTGTTCACGCAAGTGGGCCGCGGTCCTCTCGGCCTCGGGCGCGTCCGCGTCGGTCACCAGCACCCGGGCCCCTTCCTCGGCGAGCCGCCGCGCTACGGCGGCGCCGATGCCGCGGGCGGCTCCGGTGACGAGAACTGCGTACCCTTCGAAGCGCTTGGTGTCAGCCATGGGCCGAACGTACTCCCCCCAAGATCACAGGGCGGATAGCGTGCGTCCATGTCCGCGTTCGTGCAGCAACTCCCCGCGCTGATAGGTGTCGTGATCGGCGCGCTCGGCTCGTATCTGGCGGTCGTCCGGGGCGACCGGGCCCGCTTCCGCCACGAGCGGGTGGCCCGTTGGGAGGAACGGCGGTTCGCGGTGTACGCGGACTGGGCCCAGGCGTTGAAGCAGCAGGTCGCGCTGACCTACCGGGTGGCGGCGTACCTCGGCAACGATCCGCATCCGCATCCCCTGTCGCCGCAGGACGCGGAGCCGCTGCTCGCCGAGGTCCAGACGGCCCGGGAGCCGCATGGCGAGGCCCTCATCCTGCTGGGCAGCCCGAAGGCCGTGGAGCAGGCCCGGGAGTGGATCGTCGCGGTGCTGGAGATGGAGCGATTCGTACGGGAGGGCACGCGGGATCCCGCGGCCTGGCAGGGCCTGCTGGAGCGACAGCGGGCCGGGCGCGAGGGCTACTACACCTCCGTACGCGACGATCTCGGGCTGCCGCCCGGCCACTCCGCGCGCTGGCCGCTGCCGCCCGTGCCCCCCGCCTGATCTCACCGGTATCCGGTGGTGTCCGCCGGCTTGCCCGCGTCCTGGACCTCGACCAGGTACCGCCAGGCGTCCGGGCGGCTGCCGTCGAGGTCCGTGAAGCCGTACTCCTGGGCGAGTGAGCCGCTGGAGAGGGATTCGCCGTTGCGGCGGGCCACGTCGGGATCGGCCGCCAGGGCCGCGACGGCTCGGCCCACGTAGTGCGGGGTCTCGGAGATGGCGAAGTGGGGGACGCGTTCGAGGGCGTCGCGCCAGTTGTCCTCGCCCACGCCGAACTGGTCGAGCATGATCTCCGAGCGCAGCCAGCCGGGGGTCAGCGCGACGGCGGCGGCGCCGCGGGGCCCGAGTTCGTGGCCGAGGGCGAAGGCCATGCGCAGTACGGACGTCTTGGCGAGGTCGTAGAAGAAGGAGTTCCGGTAGGTGTCGCGGTTGTACTCGGCGGTTCCGTCGGTGACCTCGACGACCAGGCCGCCGGGGCGGCGCAGGAGCAGGGGCAGGGCGTGGTGGCTGGTGATGGCGTGCGTGTCGACCGCGAGCCGCAGGAGCCTGAGTCCGTTGTCGAGGTCGTGCTCCCAGACCGGGCTCTCCCATTCGAAGAGGTTCTCGCCGCCCCAGATGTCGTTGACGAGAACGTCCAGGCGGCCCTGTTCGTCCGCGATGCGGTCGACCAGGGTGCCGACCTGTGCGGGGTCGAGGTGGTCGGTGGGGACGGCGATGCCCTGGCCGCCGGCCTCGGTGACGAGATCCGCGGTGTCCTCGATGGTCTCGGGGCGGTCGTACTCGGAGCGGCGGGCCCGGGTGGTGCGGCCGGTGACGTAGACCGTGGCGCCGGCCGCACCGAGTTCCACCGCGATCCCCCGGCCCGCGCCACGCGTCGCCCCGGCGACCAGCGCCACCTTGCCCCTCAGCGGTGCGGACATGTTCGACCTCCCGTTTCGCACGACTGCTGTCGGAGTCGAGGGTGCCGGGGAAGCCGGACATCTTCTGTCGCCTTTTACGGGGAACCCGGACCGGTCACCCGGCCGGCCGCAGCCTCGCGTCGAGCGCGTCGTCGTCGGCGAGGAACCAGATGTGGGCGCCCTGGTTGGTCTCGTGGACGAAATCGCGCAGTGCCGTGCTGTCGGCGACAAGCAGGGAGATGTCGCCGACGACGGCGAGGCGGACGCGGTAGTTCACGAACTTCTGCATGACCGCACCCGCGATGCCCGACCTCAGCCGGAAGAACTCGTCCGCCACCCGGCCCACGGGCAGCGCGACCAGCTGCGCGTCGTGCCCCATCGCATCGCCGATCAGATCGAGCGCGGCCTGCTCGCCGTCGAGCGGCGGGCCCTCAAGGGCGCCGCGCAGCACGCGTACGCCATGGATGGTTTCGAGTGTGTGGGTGGTCATGCTCGGTGATCGTATCCGTCGGCCGCTCTCAGTGGCCGCGGGTGATCCATTCCTCCAGGTGGGGGGTTTCGGCACCGATGGTGGTCGCATCTCCGTGGCCGGTGAGGACCTTGGTCTCGGGCGGGAGGGTGAGCAGCCGGTCGCGGACGGAGTTGATGATCGTCGGGAAGTGTGAGTACGAGCGGCCGGTGGCGCCCGGGCCACCCTGGAAGAGGGTGTCGCCGGTGAAGACCGTGGCCAGTGCGGGGTCGTAGAGGCACACGGCGCCCGGCGCGTGCCCCGGCGTGTGCAGCACCGTGAGGTCGGCGCCCGCGGCCTCGATGACCTGGCCGTCGACCAGATGGGCGTCGGGGCCCCGGTCGGGGTGGGTCTGCTTCCACAGCGGCAGGTCGTCGGGGTGCAGCCAGATGGTCGCGCCGGTGCGGTCGGCGAGCGCGGGCGCGGCGTCGATGTGGTCGTTGTGGGCGTGGGTGCACACGATCGCGGCCAGGCGCCGGTCCCCGACGGCCTCCGCGATGGCATCGGCGTCGTGCGCCGCGTCGATGACGATCACCTCGTGGTCGTCGCCGACGATCCACACGTTGTTGTCGACCTCCCAGCTGCCGCCGTCGAGGGTGAACCGGCCGGAGGTGACGAGGCGTTCGATGCGCGCGGTCATCACAGCACCACCACCGAACGCAGCACGTCACCGTGGTGCATCCGCTCGAACGCCTTCTCCACCGCGTCGAGTTCGATCGTCTCGGTGACGAACTTGTCCAGCGGCAGGCGGCCCTGCAGATGCAGGTCGATGAGCATCGGGAAGTCACGGGAGGGCAGGCAGTCGCCGTACCAGGACGACTTCAGCGATCCGCCCCGCCCGAAGACGTCCAGCAGCGGCAGCTCCAGCTTCATCTCCGGAGTCGGCACGCCGACCAGCACGACCGTGCCGGCCAGGTCGCGGGCGTAGAAGGCCTGCCGGTACGTCTCCGGGCGGCCCACCGCCTCGATCACCACGTCCGCGCCGAAGCCACCTGTCAGCTCACGGATCGCCTCCACGGCGTCGTGCTGCCTGGAGTTCACCGTGTGCGTGGCGCCCATCTCGCGCGCCGTGGCCAGCTTCCGGTCGTCGATGTCCACCGCGATGATCCTCGCCGCGCCCGCGAGGTTCGCCCCGGCGACGGCGGCGTCGCCCACCCCGCCGCAGCCGATCACGGCGACGCTGTCTCCCCGGCCGACACCGCCGGTGTTGATGGCCGCCCCGATCCCGGCCATCACGCCACAGCCGAGCAGCCCGGCCACCTGAGGTGAGACCGACGGGTCGACCTTCGTGCACTGGCCCGCCGCGACCAGCGTCTTCTCCGCGAACGCGCCGATGCCCAGCGCCGGCGACAGCTCGGTGCCATCGAGCAGGGTCATCTTCTGCTTCGCGTTGTGCGTGTTGAAGCAGTACCACGGCCGGCCCCGCAGGCAGGCCCGGCAATTCCCGCACACCGCACGCCAGTTCAGGACGACGAAATCCCCGGGCGCGACGTCCGTGACGCCCTCGCCCACCGACTCCACCACACCCGCGGCCTCATGACCGAGCAGGAAGGGGAAGTCGTCGCTGATCCCGCCCTGCTTGTAGTGCAGGTCGGTATGGCAGACCCCGCAGGCCTGGACGCGTACCACCGCCTCCCCGGGCCCCGGATCGGGCACGACGATCGTGTCCAGCCGCACCGGTTCGTTCTTGCCCGGCGCGATCACGCCGCGTACTTCCTGCGCCATGGTGGTGAGCCCTTCGTCGGCCGCTGTCCGTCCTTCCGACCCTACGGGTGACTGATCAGTAACGGCGGCGGTGGTCCCGCGCCGCCGCTCACCGCAGGAACTCCCGCACGGCCCGGCCGACAGCCTGCTCATCGAACCCGACCGCACCGCCCAGGGCGAGCAGCCGATGCGGCACGTGCACCAGGGTCTCGGCGACCTGCCGGGCCGAGGTGCCGGGCAGGCCGGGCTCGATCAGCACCACGTCGGCGTGGTCCGTCGCGAGGGCTGTGGTGCGCAGACCGATCTCGTCGAAGGGCCTGATGGTCGCGCCGTAGAGGACCGCCAGGTCCAGGCCGGCGGTGGCGCGCAGCACGGGGTCGAGGGTGGCGCCCACGGAGAGCAGGACACCGGCGCGCCCGTCCCGCACGAGTGCGAACCGTTCCTCAACAGTGTCCAGGAGTGACATCCGCGATCCGGTCCGCTTCGCGGACGCGGTCGGGCGAATGCACCGCGACGGCATGACGGCCTACGTCGAACTCGGGCCCGGTGACGTCCTGACCGGCATGCTCGCCGACTGTCTGCCCGAAGGCGCCGACCGACCGCTCACCCTCTCGATGGCCCGGAACTGGCAGGCCATGGGGGAGGAGGCCGACGTAGCCTGAACCCTTCAGCCGAATTCCGAGGAGCGCCGTGAGCATCGCAGAGACCGTGTCCGGCCCGCCCGCCTGGCGGTTGCTCCTCGCCTACGTACGGCCGCATCGGTGGGCGCTGCTGGCGGGCGCCCTGCTCTCGCTGGTCACGGGGGCCACCGGACTGCTGTTGCCGCTGGTGGCCAAGGGCTTGATCGACGACCTGTCGCACGATCGGGCCATCACCGGCGCGCTGGTGGTCATGTCGGTCCTGGTCGTCGTCAACGCGGCGGTGGGCGCGCTCGGCTCCTATGTGCTGCGGCGCACCGCGGAGTCGGTGGTGCTCGGTGCGCGGCGCGCCCTGTCGTCGTATCTGCTGAGGCTGCGGATCACGGCGGTCGACCGCAGTGAGCCGGGCGACCTGATGGCCCGTATCACCTCGGACACCACTCTGCTGCGCGAGGTCACCACCGACTCGCTGGTCGGGCTGGGCACCGGCGGACTCACTCTCGTCGCGACCGTGGCGATGATGGGCCTGGTGGACCCCGTGCTGCTCGCCGTCACCCTGGGCGTGATCCTCGGCGCGGGCACGGTCCTCGGAGTGATCGTGCCGCGCATCAACCGGGCGAGCCGGCAGGCGCAGGACGCGGTCGGCGTGATGGGCGCGTCGCTGGAGCGGATCCTCGGCGCGCTGCGCACGGTGAAGGCGTCCGGCGCCGAGCACCGGGAGGAGCGGACGCTGCACGAGGCCGCCGAGGAGTCGTGGCGGCAGAGCGTGCGAGCCGCCAAGTGGTCGGCGGCGGCGGGCAACACGGCCGGTCTCGCGATGCAGATCGCGTTCATCACGGTGCTCGCGGTGGGCGGGGCGCGGGTGGCGACCGGCGCCATCCAGGTGGGCACGCTGGTCGCGTTCCTGCTGTACGTCTTCTACCTCATGTCCCCGATCCAGCAGGTGGTCGGCGCGATCACGCAGTACCAGACGGGCGCCGCCGCGCTCGCCCGGATCCAGGAGGCACTGAGTCTGCCGTCCGAACCGGCCGCCGCGCCCGCCCCGTTGCCCTCCGCGGGCGCCGAGCCGGCCGCCCTCGCCTTCGACGACGTCCGTTTCCGGTACGCCGACGATCTGCCGTACGTCCACCACGGGGTGACGTTCGCCGTGCCCGCACGGGGCATGACGGCGTTCGTCGGACCGTCCGGCGCGGGCAAGACCACGGTGTTCTCTCTCATCGAGCGGTTCTACGATCCCGAGTCCGGCACCATCACCCTCGACGGACTCGGCTTGCCGGACTGGGAGTTGCCCCCGCTCCGTGCGGCGATCGGCTATGTGGAGCAGGACGCCCCGGTGCTGTCGGGTTCGCTGCGGGACAATCTGCTGCTGGGCAACCCGGACGCCGACGAGGAGGCGCTCACCCGCGTGCTCAAGACGACCCGTCTCGACGGTCTCGTCGCCCGCCTGCCGAAGGACCTCGACACATTGGTGGGACACCGCGGCACCAAGCTGTCGGGCGGCGAGCGGCAGCGGGTCGCCATCGCCCGTGCGCTGCTGCGCCGGCCACGGCTGCTGCTGCTCGACGAGGCCACCTCGCAGCTCGACGCGGTCAACGAGGCGGCGCTGCGGGACACGGTCTCCGATGTCGCGCGCACGACGACGGTTCTCGTCGTCGCCCACCGGCTGTCCACGGTGACGATGGCCGACCGGATCGTGGTCATGGACGCGGGACGGGTACGTGCGGTCGGCACCCATCGCGAACTGGTCGCCGCCGATCCGCTCTACGCCGAGCTGGCGGCCACCCAGTTCCTGGCCACGGCCGACTGACAACTGCGTTCCCGGCCTGCGCAGCCGCTCAGCTTCCCAGTCTGCGCAGCCGCTCCGCGTCGCCGGTGCGGGGACAGGTCACGCAGGACTCGGCGGGCCGGATCGCAGAGAACATGCAGCAGCCGGTACGCGTGCGGGTGATGTGCCGTCGGCCGTCGTCCCCGACCAGGTCACGGAAGCCGGCGCCGGCCGGGTACGGGGCCAGGCCGATCGGCAGCACCTCGGTGGCGGCGCGCACGGCGTCGCCCTCCTGGCCCAGCATCCGGCCCAGGTGCCAGATGCCGGACACGAGGTCGTCGGCGACCATGCCCCACAGTGACCGTGCCCCGCGTCGTGCGGTGGGGCCGATCGCGGTCAGGAGCGGACGCATGTGATCGGCCATCGCCTTGCGCAGCACGGCCCGCAGCTGGTCCTCATGGCGGAGCGTCAGCACTCCGGGCTGCGAGGCGACCACGTCACCTGCCAGGCAGGCCAGTTCGGTGCCGGGTGTGATCTCGTACCCGCCTGTGGCGAGGTCCGGCCGCAGGTCGTCGAGCCGGATCAGGGGCACGCGTCGCTGGAGGTACCAGGTCCCGCCCGTCAGCACGCCGAGGGTCCAGGCGTAGGCGTGCAGGGCCCGCGAGGCGGCGACGTCACGGCGGGCAGCAACCTCGTAGCGGTCGTGGATGCGGGCCGCCTCGGCGTCGACGAAGGCGTCGAGCGCTGCCCGGTCCGAGGCCAACTCAGCCGCGGTGACCACGGTTCGGGCCGATTCGTGGCCCGGCTCCACGACCCGCACGGTCAGCGCTTCGCAGACCTCGCCCAGCTTCCGGTAGGCACCGCCGAGGGCATGCGTGACGGCACCGGCGGAGTGGGCCTTCAGAGCCACGGACATGGGCGCTCCAGCACAGGAGGTTCGACGACGGACAGCAAGGTCAGGCTTACCTTACTTCACGCCCGGCGAGTTGATCCACGGGGCATGCGCACCCCGGGATCATGGAGCTCCCAGGCCGAGGCCATCTCACGGCCGGTTGATAAGTAAAGGAAGGCTCACCTAAGCTCACGGCTTGTGACCGTGACCCGACGGGCCGCTCCCACCGGTGTGCCCTCCCCTGCCCTCAGACACGTCCCCGTGTTCCTCGCCGGACTGGGCGCCCTTGCGCTCTGCACCGCGCTGAGCCTCGCTCTCGGCGCCAGGTCGGTGCCCCTGTCCACGGTTGCCGACGCGCTGTTCGGTCACGCCCAGGGCCGGGAGGCACTCGTGGTCACCGGGCTGCGGCTGCCACGCACCGTCATCGGCCTCGCGGTCGGCGCGGCGCTCGGGGTCGCAGGCGCCGTTGCCCAGGGCATCACCCGCAACCCGCTCGCGTCGCCGACCACCCTCGGCATCAACGCCGGCGCCGGTTTCGCGGTGGTCGTCGCGATCTTCGCACTGAAGCTCAACGACCCTGTGCAGTATGTGTGGTTCGCGTTCGCCGGCGCCGCGGGCGCCGCCCTGTTCGCCCAGGCGCTGGCCCGCCGCGCCGGGGACATCGATCCCGTACGGCTGGCGCTCGGCGGCACCGTCCTCCAACTCGTGCTGCTGTCCTGGACGTCGGCGGTGATGCTGATGAACCAGCGCACCCTCGACGAGGCCCGCTTCTGGCTGGCCGGATCCCTGTCCGACCGGCCCCTCGACGTGCTGTGGCCGGTGCTGCCGACCCTGCTGCTCGGGCTGGTGGCCGCCCTGGCCGTCTCTCCGGCGCTCAACGCCCTTGCCCTGGGCGACGATGCGGCCCAGGCACTCGGTGTGCCGGTGGCCCGGATCCGGCTGGCCGGCGGCATCGCGGTGGTCCTGCTCGCCGGGTCGGCGGTCGCCATGGCCGGGCCGATCGCCTTCATCGGCCTCGCCGCGCCCCATCTCGTACGTCCCCTGCTCGGCGCCGACCACCGGCTGCTGGTGCCCGGCTGCCTGATCGCCGGACCGGTGCTGCTGCTGTCGGCCGATGTCGTCGGCCGGATGGTGATCCGTCCCTCGGAGCTGGATGCGGGCATCGTGACGGCGTTCCTGGGCGCGCCCCTGCTGGCGCTGCTGGCCCGGAAGGTGGCCCGATGAGCGCCGCCGTCGCCACCGTTCGTACGAAGTCCGCCTCCCGCAGCCGGGTGCGGCGCCGTGTCCTGGTGTTCGCCGTTTCCGGTCTCGTCGCGCTGTTCGTGCTGCTCACCGTGTCCCTGACGACGGGTGAGATGCGGATGCCCGCGGGCACGGCGCTGCGTGCGCTGGTCGGCCTCGGGGATCCGGGAGACGTGCTGGTGGTGCAGCAGTTCCGGGCGCCGAGGACCGTGGCGGCCATCGTCGCCGGAGCGGGGCTGGGCGCGGCGGGCTGCGTGCTGCAACGGCTGTTCCGCAATCCCCTGGCATCCCCGGATGTCATGGGCGTGACAGGCGGGGCGTCGTTGGGCGCTGTCGCGCTCATCGCCGCCGGGGCCTCACAGACGCTGGTCCCGCTCGGAGCCCTCGGCGGAGGCCTGCTCGCGGCCCTGCTGCTGGGCGTGTTCGCCTGGCGGTCCGGGCTCGCCGTCACCCGGCTCGTGCTCACCGGGCTGGCCGTGCAGGCGGGACTGGCCGCCGCCGTGAACCTGATGATCGTGCGCTTCCCGGCCGAGCTCGCCGGGTCCGCGCTGCAGTGGACCACGGGGTCGGTGTACGGGCGGACGTGGACGGAGGTGTGGGGAGCGGGCGGCGCCATGGTGCTCGCGCTCGCCGTCACCCTCGTACTGCACCGCCGGCTGGCCGTGCTGGACCTCGGGGACGACTCGGCGGGTGCCCTCGGCCTGCGGACGTCGGCCGCTCGTCTCCAACTCCTTGTCGTCGCGGTCGCGTTGGCGTCCCTGGCGGCCGCGGTCGCGGGTCCGGTGACCTTCGTCGCGCTCGCCGTGCCGCACATCGTGCGGTTCGTCACCGGTCCGCCCACGGCTTCCTCCCTGGGGCTGGCCGGTCTTGCGGGAGCGGTGCTGCTGCTCGCCTCCGACCTGGTCGTGCAGCACCTGCTGCCGGTCGAGGGGCTGCCGGTGGGCGCGGTCACCGCCACGCTGGGCGCGCCCTGGCTGCTGGTGCTGATGTTCCGGCAGAGCTCGCCCCTCCAGAGGAGCCGGCCATGACCGGCGCCCCGGAAACCGGCCACGAGCCACATGCGACCGCAGCACAGCAAGCGCGTCAGGAGCCGCACATGACCACCGCCAACCAGCTCTCCACGCGGGGCCTCGATCTGCGCTACGGCGACCGGCTCGTCGTCGGCGGACTCGATCTGACGCTGCCGGGAGGCGCCGTCACCGCCATCGTCGGACCCAACGCCTGTGGAAAGTCGACCCTGTTGCGCGGACTGTGCCGGCTGCTCGCCCCGGCCGCCGGGACCGTCACCCTGGACGGCGCGGACATCCACCGCATGTCCGCGCGGACACTCGCCCGCCGGATGGGACTGCTCCCCCAGCAGCCGGTCACGCCCGAGGCGATCACCGTCGAGGCGCTCGTACGCCTGGGCCGGTATCCGCACCAGCGGCTGCTGAGCCCCTGGTCGGCGTCGGACCAGCAGGCGGTGGACGAGGCGCTGGAGCGCACCGGCACCACGTCCCTGCGCGACCAGAGCGTCGACCAGCTCTCCGGCGGTCAGCGCCAACGCGCCTGGATCGCGCTGGCGTTGGCCCAGGACACCGAACTGCTCCTGCTCGACGAGCCGACCACCTTCCTCGACCTGCGGCACCAGCTCGACGTCCTCGACCTGGTCGCCGCCCTGCACGCCGAGGCGGGCCGCACCGTGGTGATGGTGCTGCACGACCTCGGACAGGCCGCCCGCTACGCGGACCACATGGTGGTCCTCAAGGACGGCCGTCTCGCCGCCGCCGGCGCCCCGGCGGACATCCTCGACGCGGACCTGGTCAGGTCCGTGTTCGACGTGGACTGCCGGGTGATCCCCGACCCGGAGACCGGCACCCCGCTGGTCGTACCGAAGAGCAGCGCGGTACGGCGCCCCGCCGTGTCCGCCTGACCCGTAAGCACCTACCAGAAAGACCGACCCCCCATGTTCAAGCGCTCTCCCCTGCACGGAATCGGCAGACTCCTCGCCGTGCTGCTCTCCGTGGTGCTCGGTACGGCCGTACTGGCCGCCTGCGGCAGTGAGAAGACCGACGGTGCCGACACCGCCAAGTCCTCCGGCTCGGCGTCGGCCGGCTTCCCACGCACCCTCAAGACCGTGATGGGCAACGTCGAGATCCCGTCGAAGCCGAAGCGGGTCGTGGTCCTCGACACCGGTGAGCTGGACGACGTCACCCTGCTCGGCATCGACCCGGTCGGCGCGGTCGCCCCCCACTTCAAGACCGAGGGCGGCTTCCCGACGTACCTCAAGGGCGAGTTGAGCGGCACCGCCGACGTGGGACCGCTCCTGGAGCCCAACCTGGAGAAGATCGCCTCCCTCAAGCCCGATCTGATCCTGTCGTCGAAGGTCCGGCACGAGAAGGTCTACGACAAGCTCAGCGCGATCGCCCCGACCGTCTTCACGGAGACCACCGGCGGGGTCTGGAAGCAGAACCTGAAGGTGCACGCCGAGGCTCTGGGCCTGGAGAAGGAGGCCGCGGCCAAGCTCAAGGAGTACGAGACGCAGGCCAAGGCGCTCGGTGAGGCCATCCGGAAGAAGGACGGCGGCACGATGCCGACCGCGTCCGTGGTCCGCTTCATCGCCGGTCCGACCCGCCTGTACCAGTCCAACTCCTACAGCGGTGTGGTCCTGAACGACATCGGCCTCAAGCGGCCCAAGTCCCAGGTGTCGAACGACCCCGACGTCACCATGAAGGACGTCAGCCCCGAGGAGATCGACCGGGCCGACGCCGATCTGATCTTCGTCACCTCCGCCGACGTCGACGGCAAGACCCAGAAGGAGCAGGTCACCTCCAACCCGGTCTGGAAGGCTCTCCCGGCCGTCAAGGACGGCCGGGTCCACGAGGTCCCGGACGAGACGTGGATGTCCGGCATCGGCGTCCAGGCCGCCGAACAGGTGCTCAAGGACGTGGCGAAGGCCACCGGCGTGGACCTCCCGAAGAAGTAACTCCCGTTTCCCGGGGGCGGACCGCGCCGTCTGCCCGGTCCGTCCCCAACCCCCCACTCGCCAAAGGAAGTTGCCTGCACACCGTGCGCATCTACCTGCTTGCCCTCAATCCGACCGACTCCGTCACCGAGGGCTTCCTGCCCGCCGCCGCCCGGCTGGGCCTGGATGTCACCGTCCTCACCGACCAGAGCGCCGCCCATCGCCGCCCCCACCCGGACATCGAGGTCCTGGAGTGCGACGTCCGCGACCACCGGGCCGTCGTCACCCGGATATCCACACACCACCGGCCCGACGCCGTCTTCACCAACAGCGACCACCTCCAGACCCAGGCCGCCCTGGCCGCCGCCTACTTCGGCCTCCCCGCCAAGGACTGGCGAGCCACGCTGCGCACCAAGGACAAGGCGGAGATGCGGCGCCGGCTCGCCGCCGCCGGTGTGGACACCGTGTGGTCGGCCGAGCTCACGGAGCCCGTCGCGCCCGCGGATGCGCCGTACCCGTGCGTCCTCAAGCCACGCGAGGGCGTGGCCAGCGAGGACGTCGTCCTGGTCGACGACCCGGAACAGCTCGTGGCACGGGCCAGGGAGATCCTGGACCGTCGGCCCGGTGCCGTCCTCGTCGTCGAGGAGTACCTCCCCGGCGAGCTGTACACCCTGGAGACACTGGGCGACGGGCAGGTCCGCCATGTGCTGGGCGGCTTCCGCACCGGGCTGTCCGCTCCGCCGTACTTCATCGAGGAACACCTCACCTTCGTCCCGGCCCACCCAGAGCCCGTCGTCGCCCAGGTGCTCGCCCAACTGGACGCGCTGGGAGTCGGGTTCGGGGCCTGTCACACCGAGTTCGTGGTGCACGAGGGTCGCGCCAGGATCATCGAGGTCAACTACCGTGCCATCGGCGACCAGTGCGATCTGCTGCTGGCCCGGCTGCTGGAGATACCGTTCTTCGAGCTGGTGCTGCGCACCCACCTGGGCGAACGCCTGCCCTCCGACATGGGAGCCCGCCGCGACGGCGCCGCGCGTCTTGAGTACCCGTGCGCCGACCGCGCCGGCACCCTTGTTCAGGCCCCGGCCGCCGGGGAACTGACCGTCGACGGCGTCCATCTGACATACCGTCCGCTGCGCGGGACGGGCGAGCGGCACGGGCTGTACCGCACCAACCGCGACTACCTCGGAGTGCTGCGGGCCGTCGGCACCGACCAGCGGACGGTGGACCGGGTGTCGGCGGAATTCCTGGCCGCCCGGAGCTGGGAGATCCAGTCGTGAGCGCGCCGACCGCGACGGACACCTGCGAGACGCAGCTGCTCACCCGCGTGCTCGGCGCCCTGCTGCGCGAGGACGTGGTCGGCCTGCGCAGCCGCAGCGCCCTCGTGCACCGGCCGGACGGCGACTGGCTGCGCCTGCCGGCTGCCGGTGACGCCCTGCTGCTGCCGGTCGCCGAGGACGGCTACCAGGGCGAGTACCGGGCCCGGCTGCCCCTGCTGGCACGCGAGTCGGACGCCTTCGAGCTGACCTCGCACGAGGCCGTGCTCGGTGCGCTGCGCGATCTCGCCGAGCCCGAGGACCGCGACGGCTTCGACGCGTTCGCCGAGGAGTGCCGTCAGACACTGGACACGATGCGGCTGCACGCCCGCACGCGGGACGACGTCATGCGACGGCTGACCGGCCGGTACGGGGACGATCCGGCCGGGTGGCCGGGGATCGCGTACGACACTCTCGCCGCCCGCCTCGACCATCCCGTCTACCCGACCGCACGCGGCCGCTCAGGGCTCACCGAGGCACAACTACGGTCGTACGCGCCGGAGTTCCATCCCCGTTTCGCGCTGCACTGGCTGGCCGTGCCGCGTGCCGCGGTGACCGTGACGGTCCCGCTCCCCGAGCTGTGGCCCACGCCCGCCCTGCTCGGGCTGCCCGAGGCCGAGCACACCCATGTGGCGTTGCCCGTGCACCCGTTGACCGTGGGAGCGCCGCTGGACGAGGCGCTGCGTACCACGGGTCTGGCGGGCAGCGCGCTGCTCGCCGAGCGCGCTCATCTCGAAGTCGTGCCCACGCTGTCGATGCGCACGGTGGCGGTGGCCGCGGACCCTTCCCTGCATCTCAAACTCCCCCTGGTCACCGCCACGTTGGGTCTGCGCAACAAGCGCTCCATCAAGCCCGGCACCCTCGTCGACGGTGCGGCGGGGCAACGGCTGCTGGCGGCGGTGATCGCGCGCGAGCCCCGCTTCCGGGACACGATCCTGCACGCCGACGAGGCCACGTACGCGCACGCCGGGCACGAGCTGCTGGCCGTCCTGTGCCGCCGCCATCCGGCCGCGCTCGAGGACTCCGTCGTCGTCCCGCTGGCCGCGCTGCTCGCCGAGGCGCCGGGCGGGCGCCTGGTCCTCGACCTGCTGGCCGACCGCTTCCACGGCGGCGATCCACTGGCCCTGCTGGACGCCCTCCTGACGCTGCTGTTCGACTGGCAGACGACCCTGTTCGGCTACGGCATCGCGCTGGAGTCGCATCAGCAGAACGTCTCGCTGGTGCTGGGGCAGGGCGCCCTGCGGTTGCTGTTCAAGGACAACGACGGGCCCCGCGTCAACGCCTCACGGCTGGCCGCCAGGCTGCCCGGTCCGTGGGGTTTCGACGATCCGCGGACGTTGTGCGCCGGGGACGGACCGGTCGCGGACCTGTTCGCCACCATCACGGTCCATCTGTGCGCGGGGGCCTACGCGTTCGGCCTCGCCCGGCACCGGGACGAGCTGCTGGGTCTCGTACGCGACCGGCTCGCCCGGGCCGTCGACCGGCTGGGTGGTGACGCGGGTGCGGTCCTGCGCGAGCGTGTCCTCGATGCACCGCGGTTGCCGGTCAAGGCGATGGTCACGGCCGGGACGCTGCTCTCCAAGGAGCGTTCGGGCGCCGCGGACGTCAACAAGCACTACACGACCGGCCCCAACTACCTGCTGCCCACCGGGGGCACGGCATGAGCGCCGAAGCCCTGCGCATGCCGGACCGGGCGTTCACTCGCGGGCATGTGCACGCGGTGGCCGGCTGCTACTTCGTGGCGTCCTTCGCGGCCCTCGGGCTGCCGCCGTATCTCACCGAGATCCTGCCGGAGTTGGGCGACCACGGGGCCCGCTGGGCGGGGGTGCTGTACGTGGTCCCGACCGTGTTCGGTGCGCTCGGCGCCCCGCTGTGGGGGCGGCTCGCCGACCGTCACGGCCGAAAGCGGCTGCTGCTGCGCGCCCAGTTGGGGCTCGCCGTGGCCTTTCTGCTCGCGGGCTGGGCGGACTCCCTGGCCACGTTCACCGTGGCCCTCGTACTGCAGGGCATCCTGGGCGGCACCTTCGCCGCGTCCAACGGGTACCTGGGCGCCGCCCTGGAGGGTCCCGCCCTGTCCAGGGCGCTGACCCTGATGCAGGGCAGCGCCCGGGCCGCGCTGGTCGTGGCGCCGATCGTGATCGGCTCGCTGTCGGGCTGGCTGTCGCCTCACCGCCAGTACGCCCTGCTCGCCGTACTGCCGCTGACGGCCGCCCTGTTGCTGGCGGCCCTGCCCGAACCGGAGTGTGCCGCACCGGAGTCGGAGCGTGCCGTCGAGACGACCTGCGCGGACGGAACGCCGGTGATCTCCCTCAAGGCCCTGTACGCCTTGGAGTTCGCCTTCGTCTTCTCCACCGTCATCTCCTTCCCCTATCTGATCGCCCTGGTCGACGACCGTCTCCCGGGCACTTCCCCGACCCTCTCCGGCGTGCTGTTCGCCCTCCCCCACCTGTGCTATCTGGTGTCGGCGCTGACCGTGCACTCCGCGTTCCACGACCGGCCCCGGAGCGGGATCGCGCTCGGCTTCACCTGCATCGCGCTCGGTCTCGCGGGGCACGGGGTCGCCGGTTCCCTGGCGACGCTGATCGCCGTCCGGCTGCTGCTCGGCGCGGGCCTCACCCTCGGCCTGGTGTGTCTGTCGGTCCTGGCCGCCGACTGCGCCAAAGGACGGTCGCCGGGCGGGATGTTCGGCTCACTGGAGTTCTTCTCCAAGGCCGGCGCGGTCGCCGCCGGACTGGCCGCCGCGGCGGGCAGCGCCCGCTTCGGCCCGGCCGCACCCGTGCTGACGGGCAGCGCGGCCGCCGCCGTCACCGTCGTCGCCACCGTGGTGACCTCGTCCTTCCCCCCGCTGAACGACCGCACCCGCAGGAGCCGCTGATGCCCTCGCTGAGCCTCCCCCAGACCTCGTCCGGGGGGACCCCCCTCTCGCTTCGCCCGTCCGGGAGCGCGGCCGTACTCCCCTCCGCCGACGACGCCGTGGCCCACACGCTCCTCAACTGCCTGCTGCGCGAGGTCTCCGGACCCGAGCACCAGTCGGTCGTCGCCGACGGCCACCTCCTGCTGCGGCTGCCGCGCCGCGGAGTGCTGCTGCGCATCGCCCTGCGCCGCACCTCGCTGCTCGGCGCTCACCGGTTCACCGGCCCCGTGAGTGAGCAGGGCGACGGCGGCTGGTCGGAGGTGGACTGGCGGCGCCTGGCCCAGTACACGCACGACGAGCTGTCGTTGCGCACGGGCGTGCGCAACGAGGAGTTCCTCGACCAGATCGCCTCCAGCCACGGCGCCGTCTCCACGACGCTCGCCACCCCTCGCTCCGCCCGCCTCCCCGACGACCGTCTACCGGAGGACCGTCTTTCGGCCTATCTGTCCTCCGAGCAGTCGCTGCTGTTCGGGCACCGTTTCCACCCGACGCCCAAGGCCCGCACCGGCGACCCGCGCGCCTGGGCCGCGTACGCACCGGAGGTCGGCGCCTCCTTCCCGCTACGGCACCTCGCCGTCCGCGCCCACCTGATCGCCGAGGAGTTCGCGGACCCGTCGGCGGCCGCCCTCCTGGACGGGCTGCGCACGGACGTGCCGCAGGGGTACCGGCTGCTGCCCGCCCACCCCTGGCAGTACGAGACACTCCGGGCGCATCCGGCTCTGGGTGCCGCGCTCGACCGCGGCGACATCCTCGAACTCGGCCCGGGCGGACGCCCCTTCGCCGCCACCGCCTCGGTGCGGACCCTGTACGACGGGGAGACCTTCCTCAAGTTCAGCCTGAATGTCCGGATCACCAACTGCCTGCGCAAGAACAGCAGTTACGAGCTGGCCGGGGCCGTGGCGCTGACCGGCGTACTGGGTCCGGCACTCGCCGACCTGGCCGACCGTTTCCCCGGCAGCGCCGTGCTCCGCGAGCCGGCCTACCGCACGCTCGCCCTGCCCGGCCCGGACGGTTCTGCCGACCGCGAGCTGTTCGAGGGCTTCGGCGTCATCGTCCGCGAGGGCCTGCCGCGCCGTCTCGCCCCGGGCACGGTTCCCCTGCTCGCGGCGGCCGTCGCCGACGAGTACCCGACCGGCCCCGCGCACATCTCCCGCCTGCTCGACGGGGCGGACGTGCAAACGACCCTCGCCTGGTGGTCGGCCTACCTCGACCTGCTCGTCCCTCCCGTCCTGGCCGCCTACTTCGACCACGGCGTGGTCCTCGAGCCCCACCTGCAGAACGTCCTGATCTGCGTCGGCGCCGACGGGATGCCCGCCCAGGTCCTCTTCCGCGACCTCGAGGGCACCAAGCTGGTCCCCGAACAGCACACCGACACGCTGGCCGCGCTGCCGCCCGAGGTCGCAGGCCCGATGACGTACGACGCGCAGCGCGGCTGGGACCGGGTCGTGTACTGCCTGCTCGTCAACCACGTCGCCGAGCTCCTCGCCGCCCTCGCCGACCTGCACCCGCAGGCAGAGGCGGCCCTGTGGACCCGGGTGCGCGCCACGCTCCAGACGTACTCCGACCGGTACGGCTACCCGCCCCGCCTCGCCGCCCTGCTCGCCGGGGTGCCTCTGCCCGCCAAGGCCAACCTGCTCACCCGCTGGGAACGCAGGGCGGACCGGGACGCCGGCTACGTCCGACTGCCCTCCCCGCTCGCCGAGGACGTCCTGCGCGACACGACCGGGGGCACCCGATGACCGACCCGACCCCCTCGGTCCACGACCGCGTGCGGTCTCTCTCCTCGGCCGAACTGCCCGCATACGTCTACGACTTGACGGCGCTGCGCACCCATGCCGCCACCGTCCGGGCCGCACTTCCCGAGCGGGTCGAGGTGTACTACGCCGCCAAGGCCAACCCCGAGCCGGAGATCCTGGGCACGCTGGGCCCGTACGTCGACGGCTACGAGGTCTCCTCGGGCGGTGAGCTCGCCCACGTCGCCAAGGCGGTGCCGGGCCGCGCTCTCGCCTTCGGCGGTCCCGGCAAGACGCCGGACGAGGTGACGGCCGCGCTGGAGCTGGGTGTGGACCGTTTCCATGTGGAGAGCGAGTACGAGCTGCGCATGCTGGGCGAGTTGGCGCGCCGGTGTGCGCCGGGGCGGCGGGTGGCGGTGCTGCCCCGGGTCAACCTGCCGGTGCCCAAGGGATCGCTGGCGGGGAGTTCGCTGGCGATGGGAGGTCGTCCGACGCCGTTCGGGCTGGATCCGGAGCGGGCGGTGGACGTCGTCCGGGCGCTGACCGATGGCACGTACCCGCACCTCGAACTGCGCGGCGTTCACGCCCACTTGGCCAGTGGGCTGGAGGCGGCCGAGCTGCTGGTGGTGGCCGAGTCGGTCGTGGAGTGGGCCACGGGTCTCGGTGTTCCGCTCGCCGAGGTGAACGTCGGCGGCGGTATGACCGTCGACTACACCGAGCCGGAGCGCCGCTTCGACTGGTCCGCGTACGGCAGCGGGCTGGCCCGTCTCACCGAGGCGCACCCCGGGCTGACCCTGCGCATCGAGCCGGGGCGGGCGTTGACGGCGTACTGCGGCTGGTACGCCACCGAGGTGCTGGACGTGAAGCGCAGTCACGGCGAGGAGTTCGCCGTCGTCCGGGGCGGCACCCACCATCTGCGGACCCCGGCGACGAAGGGGCACGACCAGCCCTGCACCGTGCTGAAATCGGAGGACTGGCCGCATCCGTGGCCGCGTCCGGCCGCCGGGAACGGCAGGGTCACCGTGGCGGGGCAGCTGTGCACGCCCAAGGACGTGCTGGCCCGCCGGGTGCCCGCGCCCGGGCTCAGAGCCGGCGACCGGGTGGTGTTCTCGCTGGCGGGCGCCTACGCGTGGAACATCTCCCACCACGACTTCCTGATGCACCCCGGGCCCGGATTCCACTTCCTCGACGCCGGATCCGCCGCTCACCCGGCGCAGTGACCGCGGACCGTCGGCGGCAGGCATGTCCCTGCTGACCATGCATGCGTTCGCCACGTGACATTTGATTCACGATCCTCGGCGGGACGGTGATCAGCCTGCGGCAGAGTCAAGGGCCGCCCGGTGTTCCGGACGGCCCTTGACAGGTACGTGCGATGCGGCGTCGGTCTGCTAGAGGGCCTCGGGCAGCCCGGTCCCCGCGGCTCCCATGTGGGCGACCCGGTCCAGCTGCCCGAGGTTGTTCAGCCGGTTCAGCTGCTGCAGCTGCTCGGAGGGGCGCGGAACCTCGGCCCTGCGGTCCGCCGGGATGCCGGTCGCGGCGAGGGAGTCGATCGTGCTGATCGGGTTGAGCTCGCTCCCGTCCCGGTTCTGGATGGTCGAGTCGGACGCGCTGGCAAGAGGTGCCGCAAGGGCGGTGATGCCGGCGGCGAGACCAACCGCGGCAACGATACGTCGTGTTGAGATCATGCTTTTCACAACGTCACCGGGCCTGTGGCGGACACGGGCACGTCGCTGCGCTCACCCATCAGGGGCAGCGCCCCGGCTGCGCTTGCCGAGGCTGCCCTGGCGGAGGAGTCTCGGATGAGAGGCCCTCCGCGGCCCACTCCTCGTCGGGTCGCGGCCCTCGAAGGAGGTCATCATGGGCACCGCGGCAACCCCTGCCTTCAACGCCGACACCCTGCGCCGGGGCGTCGAGGGACATACGGCGGCAGACCTTCTGTCGCTCTACGCCGACGACGCGCAAGTGCGCATCGTGGACCGCAACACCCAACCCAGCAAGCCCAAGGTCCTGCACGGTCGCGGCGAGATCGGCGCGCTGTTCGAGGACATCTACAGCCGGGACATGACGCACAAGGTGGATCACTGCATCATCGAGGGCGACCATGCCGCCTACAGCCAGTCCTGCGAGTACTCGGACGGTACGCGCGTGCTGGCCGAGTCGATGATCACGTTGCGCGACGGAAAGATCACCGAAGAAATCCTGATCCAGGCATGGGACGAGTAGGAGGCAGAACCGCGAGGGTCCAGGTCAGCACCCGGTTGACCTGGACCTTCTCGGTCCGTGCGGCGCTGGGGCGGGTACGCCCGGCCCGGCCTCGGCGGCGGCTGCCAATCTCCGCAGTAGGTCGGCCAGTGTCCGTTGCTCTGCTGCGCTCAGTGCTGAGAGCAGCGCGACCTCGTCCGCTTCCTCCGTCACCGCATGCTGCTCGAAGGCGGCGTTTCCCGCATCGGTGAGCCGGACCCGTACGCGCCGGCGGTCGGCCGTCTCGTGCGTGCGGGTGATCAGCCCGGCGTCCTCCAGCGGCCCCAGCCGCGCCGACAGCGCGCCCCGGGTCAGCCCCAACCGGTCGGCCAGCAGCGAAGGGCTCGCGGTGTACGGCGGACCGAGCCGCCGCAGTGTGAGCAGCACCTTGTACTGCCAGCGCCGCAGTCCGTCCGAGTCAAGGGCGTCCCGCCGCGCCTGTGACATATGGCGGGCAAGGAACGCCAGCCGGACGAAGATCGCCTCCTTGACGGGGTCCATCCAGTCGAGTTCCTTCGACCACTCCTCGACATGGCGGTCTGCCGAGTCCTCCATCGCCTGTCTCCCGCAGTGGTTTTCTTGTGGATGGTTTTTTGCATAACTACCTTCTCTCGTCATGACGAACACGACGAGTGCTTCGCGCACATCCGTGGATTTCAGTGAACTGCTCGCCTGTGCAAGGGCGTTGTCCCTCGCCGGCCGCTGGGACCGTGCTCTTGGGCTACTGGAGGCGACCTCCGCCGGTGAACCGGCGGACCGTACCCGGCTCGCCCTCGCCATCGCCGAAGTCGCCCTGGAGAGCGACTGGTTCGCGGGGACGGACCTCGCCCGGAGCCGTATCGAGGCCGCGGCCGGACTGCTGCCCGAGGAGGACTGGGACCTCGGCTTCGTGCGGCTGCGGCACACCTACCACCACCTGCTCCTCGTCGACGGCGCACTGCGCCTCGGCCCCGACGGCAAGGACCCCGCAACCCTCGCCGGGATGCGGCAGCAGGCGTACGGGCTGCGCGATCGCGCTCCGGACGAGGTGCGGCGCGGCTGGGCCTCCATGTATCTGGGCCTGATCGCCGACAATCACTTCTCCGAGCGCACCGCCGCGCCCGCCCACTACACGGCGGCGCTGGAGGCCGGGGAGTTTGGCCCTGATCCGTTGCTGGCCCGGGAGGCCCTGCGGCATCTGGGCGACCACGACCACGACTTCGGTGACCCGCACCGTGCCCTGGAACGCTGGCGGCGGGCGACCGCGCTGGGTGCCGGAGCGGGCACGGTCCCCGGCACGCTGTCCCAGCAGCTGCTGCTGGCGGTGCTGGCCCGCGACACCGGCGACGAGGCGGGTGCCAGGGCGCTCGCCACCGAGGTCGCCCGCTGGGCCGGGGCCATCGGTGCCGTTCGCATCGAGGCGCAGGCGACCGGTTTCCTCGCCGGGGTCGATCCGACCGCCCCACCGCAGCACAGCGAGGACATCGGTTAGGGTCGTGGCGGGCCGTGACTGGCGCTGAGGTGGAGTACCACCGGGGAGCGGCCACGCAGAGTCGATGCCGTGCGCCTGGGCGATCCGGTCACACCAGCCCAGGAGTGGATCATGTCTCAGGCCCGGCTCATGGACGGCACCTCGCTCGCCCGGCGGATCGTCGAGGACACCGCCGGGCGGGCGGCCGGCCTCACCGACCGCACCGGCACGGCCCCCTGTCTGGCGACGGTGCTGGTCGGCGAGGACCCCGCCTCGGTCACCTACGTCCGCATGAAGCAGAACCGCTGCCGCAAGGCCGGCATCGAATCCCGGCACGTGGAACTGCCCGCGGCCACGACCACCGAGGAACTCGTCGGCACCCTGCGCTCACTGTCCGACGACCCCGGCGTACACGGCATCCTGCTGCAGCACCCCATGGGTGAACACATCGACGAACGGGCCGCGTTCGAGGCGATCGCGCCCGAGAAGGACGTCGACGGCGTCACCTTCGCCTCCTTCGCGACGATGAGTTTCGGCGTGCCGGGCTTCGTGTCGTGCACGCCGGGCGGCATCATGCGGCTGCTCGACGCGTACGACGTCGACCCGTCCGGCAAGCGTGCCGTCGTCGTGGGCCGCAGCGCCATCCTCGGCAAGCCGGTCGGCATGCTGCTGCTCGCCCGCGACGCGACGGTGACGTACTGCCACTCGCGCACGCAGGACCTGTCCTCGGTGCTCCGGGAGGCCGACATCGTGGTGGCTGCCGTGGGTCGGCCGCGGCTGATCCGGGGCGAGGACGTCAAGCCCGGCGCGGTCGTGGTCGATGCCGGCTACAACCCGGGCAACGTGGGCGACGTGGACTTCGACTCCGCCGTGGAGCGTGCCGGTCTCATCACTCCCGTGCCCGGCGGTGTCGGCCCGATGACGATCGCCACGCTGCTGGAGCAGACCGTCGATGCCGCCGCCCGGCAGCTCGGGGTGTGATCAGCGCATCCAGGCGCTGTACGACTCGACGTCGCCGGCCCTGACGCCGTACTCCGGCTGGGCCTTGGTCAGGACGGTCTCCAGGCCGAGGACGGCGCCGGTGGACGGGTCCATGATCAGCATCCGGCGGTTGCCGGGAGCGTCGTACACATACGCCTGGCCGCGCCGCCCGAGCCGGTCGGTCACCTGGCCGACCGGGCGCAGCCCTTCGGCGTCCGCCAGAAGCCGGGCAAGCGTCGCGGACTCCCGGGCGCCGAGGGTCCAGTGGTCGAGCAACTCGGCGACGACGTCGAGGAGTTCGGGAGTCGTCAGCCCAGTGTGGTGGGTGTACGCGGCTTCCTGCAGATAGGCCCGCAGCCGGGCCGGGTCGTGCGGAGGGGGCGACTCGGGCGGCGCGTCGCTCCAGCTCGGCGGATACGTCTGCCTGCTGATGACATGGCCGTCCTCGACCAGATGCGGATCGCCGCCCTCGTCGCGCAGGACCGGCCGGCCCGGGTGCCGCGGGTCGGTCGCCACCACCAGCTCCGTGTGGCTGCCGTCGGCCCTCCAGCGCACGACTCGCTCCTCCGGGAGCGTGACCGGGGGTTTGTCCTCGCTCATGCCCATGCTCCAGGACTGCACGTGCGTGCCCTTGCGCAGCTGCGGCGCACCGTCCGCAGCGGCCTGCCGCTGTGCCCGGCCGGCGAGCTGATCCAGGGGTACGGGGGTGGAGTCGGCCTGGACGACGAGCGCCCGGGGTGCGGCGACCGCGGGGGTCGTGCTCGGGCCGCCGAACGTCAGTGTCAGCACGGTCGCGGCGACGACCGCGCTGGCCGCGAGACTCCACACGAGCCGGGTCCGGCGGCGGCCTGGAGGCCGTTCGTGCAGCAACTGGTCGAGCCTGCGCTCGGCATGGTGGCCGAGGGGGCCGTCGCCGTAGTGAGGGCCGCCGGACGGCGCCGGGTTGGCGCGGCGCAGGAGTTCGAGTTCGTCAGCCATGGTCGTGCTCCTTCGCGGCTGTCGGACCGGCCGTGGGTGCGAGGCGCATGCGGTCTATCTCGGTTCTGAGCCGGCGCCGGGCGCGGTGCAGCCGCATCGACGCGGCCCGGCTGCCGCAGCCGAGGGCGACGGCGACCTCGTCGATGCCCAGTTCCTCCCACGCGGTCAGCCGCAGCACCTCCCGGTCCGCCTCAGAGAGCCGGGCCAGCGCGTCATGCACCCAGGAGCCCGCCGTCTCCGCGTCGGGGCTGTCCACGATCTGCCTGCCGTGCGCGGTCTCGTCGTTGCCCAGCCGGTCGACCAGCCGGCGCCGCCGGCCGTAACCGCGTACCGCGTTCGCCAGGCAGTTGCGTGCCACGCCGTACAACCAGGGCAGCGGGGAGCCCGGCAGGTCCTGGCGGCGCCGCCAGGCGACCGTGAACACCTCCGCCACCACTTCCTCCACCTCGTCGGCCCGCCCGTCCAGTCGCCGCGCGACATAGCGGCTGACCGCCCAGTAGTGCTCGCGATAGGCAGCGGCGAAGATCTCGTCGTTGCTCATGTTCCGTTCGTGTCCGGCACCGGCCGGATCGTCACACCCGCTTTCGTGATTCTCGTCGCGTCATCCGAGTGTGATCGGTGTGCCGGGGCCGGACACAGGCGGGGTATGAGGCACCTCAAGTGGTTGACGACCACTGACCACAAGACGATCGGGACGCTCTATCTCGTCACGTCGTTCGCGTCCTTCCTGATCGGCGGCGTCATGGCGCTGCTGATGCGTGCCGAGCTCGCCCGGCCGGGTCTGCAGATCATGTCGAACGAGCAGTTCAACCAGGCGTTCACGATGCACGGCACGATCATGCTGCTGATGTTCGCGACGCCGCTGTTCGCCGGCTTCACGAACTGGATCATGCCGCTGCAGATCGGCGCGCCCGACGTGGCGTTCCCGCGGCTGAACATGTTCGCCTACTGGCTCTACCTGTTCGGCTCGACGATCGCGGTCGGCGGCTTCCTCACCCCGTCCGGCGCGGCCGACTTCGGCTGGTTCGCCTACTCCCCGCTGTCGGACGCGGTGCGCTCCCCGGGCATCGGCGCCGACCTGTGGATCATGGGTCTGGCCTTCTCCGGCTTCGGCACCATCCTCGGTGCGGTCAACTTCATCACCACCATCATCTGCATGCGCGCGCCCGGCATGACCATGTTCCGCATGCCGATCTTCGTGTGGAACGTGCTGCTGACCGCGGTGCTGGTGCTGCTCGCCTTCCCCGTCCTGGCCGCCGCGCTGTTCGCGCTGGAGGCGGATCGGAAATTCGGGGCACATGTCTTCGACGCGGCCAACGGCGGCGCCCTGCTGTGGCAACACCTCTTCTGGTTCTTCGGCCATCCAGAGGTGTACATCATCGCGCTGCCGTTCTTCGGCATCATCTCCGAGGTCATCCCGGTCTTCTCCCGCAAGCCGATGTTCGGCTACATGGGCCTGATCGGCGCGACCATCGCGATCGCCGGCCTGTCCGTGACGGTGTGGGCCCACCACATGTACGTCACCGGCGGTGTGCTGCTGCCGTTCTTCTCCTTCATGACGTTCCTCATCGCCGTACCGACCGGCGTGAAGTTCTTCAACTGGATCGGAACGATGTGGAAGGGGTCCCTGAGTTTCGAGACCCCGATGCTCTGGGCCACCGGCTTCCTGGTCACCTTCACCTTCGGCGGCCTCACCGGCGTGATGCTCGCCTCGCCACCCATCGACTTCCATGTGTCCGACTCGTACTTCGTGGTGGCGCACTTCCACTACGTGGTGTTCGGCACCGTCGTCTTCGCGATGTTCTCCGGCTTCCACTTCTGGTGGCCGAAGATGACCGGGAAGATGCTCGACGAGCGACTCGGCAAGATCACGTTCTGGACGCTGTTCATCGGCTTCCACGGCACCTTCCTGGTCCAGCACTGGCTGGGCGCCGAGGGCATGCAGCGCCGTATCCCCGACTACCTCGAGGTGGAGGGGTTCGCGACCCTCAACACGGTGTCGACGATCTCCTCGTTCCTGCTCGGCTCGTCCATGCTCCCGTTCTTCTACAACGTGTGGAAGACGGCCAAGTACGGCAAGCCGGTCGGCGTCGACGACCCGTGGGGCTACGGCCGTTCACTGGAGTGGGCGACCTCCTGCCCGCCCCCGCGCCACAACTTCGTCACCCTTCCCCGCATCCGCAGCGAATCCCCGGCGTTCGACCTGCACCACGTCCGGCTCCCGGCCCCGGAAAGGGAAGTGATCGCACCGTGAGCAGCAAGGACACCCAGATGCTCCTCGCCGAGATCGAGGGACATCTGCTCCTGTCCGCCGCCCGGGAGGAGGGGCGCTGGGCCGCCGCACGCTTCGCTGCCCGGCTCGACTGGCTGACGGAGACCCAACGGGAAGACGTGGAGCGCCGGTTCGAGGCGGAGTACCTCGCACTCGCCCGCACCTCCTGGCAGCGCACAGCGGAGCGTGCCCGTCAGTTGCGGGGCGAGTACGAGGAGACCTACCGCGGGCTGCGGTGCCGCCTGCTGGCCGGCTGGCTGCTGGCGTGCGCCGCGGTCATGGCCGCGGGTGTCGTGCTGCTCTCCTGCGCCTGGGCCGGGGCTAGTTGAGCGCCCACCTCTGGTTGTCGCCCGTACCGCATGCCCACAGCACCATGGAGGTGCCATTGGCCGTGCCGTTGTTGTAGGCGTCCAGGCAGAGGCCTGCGTTGACGTTGGTGATCGTGCCGTCGCCGTTGACGTTCCACTTCTGGTTGTTGTTGCCGTTGCAGTCCCAGATCACGACCTTGGTGCCGTTGGTGGTGCCGGCGTTGTAGGCGTCCAGGCACTTGTTGCCGTACACCACGAGTTCCTTGCGGGAGGTGTGCCTCCAGGCCTGGTTCTGGCCACCGTTGCAGTCCCACAGCTCTGCCTGGGTGCCGTTGGTGATCGTGTTGTTGTAGATGTCGAGGCAGCGTCCGGACTGCTTGCCGACGACCTGGGTGCCGTCGGCCCCGGGCTGGGGTCTGACGGTGATCGAGTCGAGGGTCGGCGCGCCCGAGAACGTGAGCGAGTTGGTGGCGCCCTTGGACAGGCCGACCTGCACGGAGATCGTGCCCGGGCCGGGTCCGGTCGGCGGGAAGGAGACCGCGGTGGAGCCCTGGCCGTTGACCTTGAGGGTGCCGGTGCGGGCACCGGAGGTGTTGTTCGTGTACGAGACGTCGACGACCTTGACCCCGGTGCTCCCGGCGGCGACTCCGCTGAAGCTCGACGTGCCGGTGTAGGTGCTGCTCGACGCCTCGGTCCCCCCGGTGACCGTCAGCATGACCGAGCCGCCCGCCGGGACACTGGTCGTGTAACTCGTGCCGTGGGTACCGACGTCGGAGCGTGCCCACAGGTCACGCACGGTCGCGGACGCGTCGGTCAGCCCCAGGTCGGACCAGCGGACGGTGATGTTCTGGGCGGCGGAGGTGCGGTTGAGGAGGACGACGGCGCGGTTGCCGGTCCCGGCCAGCGCCTTGCCGTACACCTGCAGTCCGCTGGTGTCCTCGGCGACCTTGACGCCCTGCAGGCCGCGCGGGTCCTGGTCGACGGCGACGACCTCGGGGTTCTTGAGTATGGAGGCGGTCTCGGAGGTCATGGTGGTGAGGTCGTTGCCGGCGAGGAGCGGTGCGCCGGAGATCGCCCACAGGTTCATATGGGTGCGGTTCTGGGCGGCGGTGAAGCCGTCCATGCCGACCATCAGCATGTCCGGGTCGTTGTAGTAGCCGGTGTGCTGGGCCGTGGGATGCAGGGTCTGGTCGAAGTTGGACAGCAGGTTCGTCATCGACGGCTTGTTGCCGTAGAAGATGATGTCGCTGCTGGTGCGCCACATGGGGGCCTGCCCCGGCGCCCAGTTCCAGGGGTTCTGCTTGCCCCAGTTGCAGATCGACAGGGTGAGCGGGCGGCCGGTGGCTGCCGTCGCCTTCGCGATCGCGTCGCTGATCGACTGGTATGCCTTCGCCGCGTCGAGTCCTTCGACGTCGCCGCCGCACCAGTCGACCTTGACGAAGTCGAAGCCCCACTTGGAGAACTGCAGCATGTCCTGGTCGTAGTGGCCCTCGCTGCCGCTGCCCGGTGCGGCGGGGCGGCCGGTCGGGTAGTAGTAGCCGCAGCCGTTCTTGCCGGCGTCGGTGTAGATACCGGCCTTGAGGCCCTTGCTGTGGATGTAGTCGGCGATGGCGCTCATGCCACCGGGCCACTCAGCGGTGTCGACGGTGATGTTTCCGCCGCTGTCGCGGGTGCCCTGCCACCAGCCCTCGTCGATGTTGATGTACTTGTATCCGGCCGCCGGCAGTCCCGCCGCGACGAACGCGTCGACCTGCTTCTTGATCACGTTGTAGTCGATCTTGGCGGCGAAACTGTTCCAGGAGGCCCAGCCCATGGGCGCGGCGGGCACGGCGATCTGACGGGCCGTCGCCGCCTGTGCCGGGCCCGGCACAGCGAACAGCAGTGCGGCGGCCGCGGTCAGGGCGAGGGCGAGGAGACGTACGGCGGCGGCTCTGCACCGTTGCACGAGACCACTTCTGGGCGAGCACGGAGGGGAGTACATGCGGCTCCTTCGGCGGGGGACCCCAGGGGGGAGGTATTCGGCAACGCATTCGACTAGCACGCCCCAATCGCATTCGACATACCGAACACAGATCGATGAACCGAACGTGTCGCGCGCCGAAAGTAGAGCCCTGGAGAGAGGGAAGTCAACGGATGCGACAGGCGTGAAGTGGCCACTCTCTACGGGGTGCTCTGGCTGAGCGGCGTGCGGCGGCGCCATACTGGCGGTCGTGCGCGTAGCGATCATGACGGCGGGTTCCCGGGGCGACGTCGCCCCCTACACCGGACTCGGCCACGGGCTCGCCCGTGCAGGACACGAGGTCACCCTGGTCACACACGCCCGCTTCGAGCCGCTCGTGGCGGGGTCGAGGGTCCGCTTCCATGCACTGCCGGTGGATCCGCGGGCCGAGCTGGAGTCCTCGCGCGGGCGTGGTCTGCACCGCAGTGGGACCGGCGTGGGGAAGATGGTGCGGGTGGTGGCGATGGCACGCACACTGGTCGGGCGGATGACCGACGAACTCGTGGCGGCCGCCCGGTCGAGCGACGTCCTGCTGCTGTCCGGTTCGGTCGGCCCGCTCGGGCACACCATCGCCGAGGGACTGTCGCTGCCGTACCTGGACGTGCCGCTCCAACCGCTGGCCCCCACAAGGGAGTTCGGGCCTCCGATGCTGGGCGGCCGCTCACTGGGGGCCCTGGGCAACCGGATCGCCGGGCACGGGGTGGGCTTGGCTGTCGAGCAGGTCTTCGCCGGGGCGCTGCCCGTGGTGCGGGAGCGGCTGGGGCTGCCTCGCACGAGTGCCGCCGCGGCCTGGCGGGCCCGGGAGCGGCAGGAGCCGCCGGTGCTGCACGGCTTCAGCCCCCTGGTGGTACCGCGGCCGCGAGACTGGCGGCCGGGTCTCACCGTGACCGGATACTGGTGGCCGTACGACACGGTTTCCCAACTCCCGCCCCATCTACGGGACTTCCTCGACGCGGGACCACCTCCCGTGTACGTCGGCCTGGGCAGCGCCACCGTGCCCGACCCCGAGCGGCTCAGCGGGGCCATCGTGCGCGCCCTGCGCCGGGCCGGGCTGCGGGGCGTGATCCAGCGGGGCTGGGCCGGCCTCGGGGCCTTCGGCGACGACATGCTGGGCGTCGACGAGGTCCCGCACTCCGTGCTCTTCCCCCGTATGGCCGCCGTGGTCCACCACGCGGGCGCGGGCACGACGGCGGCGGGTCTGCGCGCCGGCGTGCCCGCCGTGCCGGTACCGATCCAGTTCGACGAGGGCTTCTGGTCCGCCCGTCTGGTCGCCCTGGGCGTGGCCCCGCGCGCCCTGCCGCTGCGCCGCCTCACCGCCGGCATGCTGGCCGCGGCACTGGTGCAGGCCACCCGCGATCCGGCGTTCGGGCGGCGCGCGGCGCGCCTGGGGGCACGGATCCGGGACGAGGACGGCGTGGCGCCGGTGCTGGCCGCGGTGAACGGGCTGGGCGCGGTGAAGGGACTGGGTGGGATGAAGGGACTGGGTGGGGTGAAGGCACCCGGCGCGGAGAACGGGCAGGGCGCGCAGAATGGGCCGGACCCGGTGAACGGAGCGGACGCCCAAGAGCCCTGGTGATCGCACGCTCGCCGACCGGGACGAGCGCACCGGGGCTGCCGCTCACGCGCACACGATGCCCCCACGCGATTCACCGCACCCGTCAGTCCGCCGGCGCAGCCCACCCCGGCGGACGCAGAATCGCCAGCAGCTGCTGCACCAGTTCGTCCACGACCTCGTCCAGCGTCGCGTCGACCCACCCGGCGCTCCAGTCGTGGAGCAGGCCGTTGACGCCGCCGATGAAGGCGGTCGCGGCGATGCGGTAGTCGCGCGGGGCCGCCTCTCCCCGCGCGGCGGCCGTTTCCGCCTCGGCGCAGATGAGGTCCACCCAGCGGGAGCGACGGGCGAGGCGCTGCTCCTCCAGGCGCGGGCTCACACCGATGATCTCGACGAAGGTGATCCGTATCCGGCGCGGGTCGCCGGTGACGTTGGCGGCGTAGGAGCGAAAGATGCCGTTGGCACGCTCGGCGAGCGGCAGGCCCTGTACGTCGGCGAGCGCCGTCACGACGGCCTCCTCGGCCCAGTCGTTGACCTGGAGGTGCAGGGCGGCCAGCACGTCCTCAAGAGTGCGGAACTCCTCGTAGAACTGCCGGGTGGACAGGCCTGCGGCCTCGCTCAGCGCCGAGACCGTGGTGGCCCGGTAGCCGGGGTCGCCGCCGAACAGTTCGAGAGCGGCGTCCAGGAACCTCCTGTGCCGCTCGGCCTGCCGTTCCACGGCGGTCTTGCCGCCGTACCGTCCGGTCGGCGCCCTGAGCCTGCCCGCCACTGAACCTCCCTCGTCCGCCCCTTCCGGCAATTTTGTCGTGCCCGCGGTCTTGTGGAGAAGGGCGCCTCTTCCTTACTTTCCAGTAAGTAGGAATCTGAAGGCGCCTGTATTCAGATTCGGCCGTGTCCATTCCGTTCGGCATGCTCCCATCACGCCCCAGCCACTCAGAGGAGAGAGCACTCATGCCTGCCTTCAGAACCAGGCACCTTTGCTCCGTAGCAGCCGCCCTCGTCCTGACCGTCGCCGCGCCCGCGACCGCCGTCTCCGCAGCCACCGACTCCTCCTCCGCAGCCGCCCTGCGCGAGGTGATGTTCGTCGGCAACAACTGGGACGGCACAGCGGACGTCATCAAGTCCAGTGGCGACTTCGCGAAGGTCGGCCGCATCAACGTCATCCCCGACAAGGACCAGCGGATGGCGGCCATCAACGCCGATCCGATCAAGTGGATCTACTTCATGGCGATCCGCAACGGCGTCGGCGAGGGCCACGACCAGTTCGTCGACGACATGTACTCCACCCCCGACGGCAGGTCGGTGGTGGTCTCCCGGCCGAGCTTCGCCGACGTCGTCTCCATCGACCTCGCCACCGGCAGCATCAACTGGCGTTTCCCCGTGTCCGGTTACCGTTCCGACCACATGGCGGTCTCCCCCGACGGCACCCGGGTGGCGGTGTCCGCCTCGACGGCGAACACCGTGCACGTGCTCGACATCAACACCGGCAAGCAGCTCGGCTCGTTCGCGACGGGCGACAAACCGCACGAGAACATCTTCACCAGGGATGGCAAGTACATCTGGAACATGGCCATCGGGGACGTCAACACGTCCCTCGACGACCCGGGTTGGGACTGGACCAAGGGCGACCGGCACATCACCGTCGTGGACGCGACGACGTACAAGCAGGTCAAGGTCATCGACATGCGGGACCGGCTCGACGCGATCGGTCTGAAGGACTTCTCGGACGCGGTGCGGCCGGCCGTGTTCTCGCCGGACGAGTCCAAGCTGTACTTCCAGGTGTCCTTCTTCAACGGATTCCTGGAGTACGACGTCGCCACCGACAAGATCACCCGGGTGAAGACGCTGCCGAAGAACCCGGCGACCAGCGAGGACCGCACCACCTGGGTCAACGACTCGCGCCACCACGGCATTTCGATGAACCCGGACGGCACGAAGCTGTGCGTCGCGGGCACGATGGACGACTACGCGACGGTCGTCGACCGCGCCACCCTCAACGAGGGTCCGCTGGTGTCCGCCTCGAAGCCCTACTGGGCCACGGTCAGCGGCGACGGCAAGGACTGCGTCATCTCCGAGAGCGGCGCCGACCAGGTCACGGCGATCGACTTCGCGACCGGGCGGAAGGTCACGTCCGTCTCCGTCGGTGACCATCCGCAGCGGGTGCGGCTGGGCCATGTGGAGGCGAACTGGTCGGGCACCTCCGGCAGCTGACTCCCGCGAGACGCGAGGTGGGCGGCACGGCAACCAGGCCGACCCACCTCGCCGCGGAGCCGGACCACCGGGCGCGACCGTGCCCCGCGGGAGCGTGTCGGAGAGGATCCCCCGGGCGGACGTGGCGGGGAAGATCCCCGGCCGGCAGGACCGCCCGGGGCGCCTCGTCAGAAGTGCGCGGCGGCCCACGCCGCCAGTTCGGACCTGGCCGCGGTCAGCAGGCCCGCCGAGGGTGTGGTGGCGCCGTTGGTCACCAGTGCGTAGTGCAGGGCGCCCGAGTCCGTGTCGGTGAGCAGGAGTCGGCGGCTGCCGGTACCGCCCGGTTCGGGAGCCGCGGCGATCGGGGTCGACGTCGTGTACGCCGGCGGGTCGTACGCCGTGCCCAGGTCGGAGACCACCGTGGTCGACGAGGTCGGGAAGGACGCCGGGAGGTGCAGTTCGGTGGGTGCCGAGCCGCTGCCCGAGCGCCATACGAGCAGCCCGTACTGGCCCGAGCCCACGAGCGTCGCCACGTTCGGCAGCGAGTTCGGCACCGGGTTCCAGGTCAGGGTCGTCGAGCCGTCGCGTGAGCGGTCCTCGTAGGTGAAGGCGAGCGTCGAACCAGCGGTGGCGCTCGGGTACACGCGGTCGAGGAGCCGGGCGTTCTGGCGCAGCGTCGCCGTGCCGGAGTCGTCGAGGCCCACGGCCGAGAGGTCCTCGTCGTTCCAGGCGTCACCGGATGTGCGGACCTTGTCGGGGTTGTCGTTCATGAGCTCGTGATGGCGCCCGCTGTAGATGTCCCACTGCCATTGCGAGCCGGACAGCACGGGACCCGAGCCTGCCGGATTCGACCACCAACTCGCGCCCGGCACACGGGAGTCGAGAGCCTGGTACATGGCCTTGACGACGGTCGGCGCCTTGTCCGAGACCGTTCCCGACAGCGGGTGACCGAACTCGCTGACCACGGCGGCCGTTCCCGCGGCCGAGGCGCGGTCCCGGATCGTCCCGAAGTCGGTCGCGTACTGGCCGTCGGCCGCCTTGCCCCACATGAAGATGCCGGAGATGGCCTTCTGGTCGTAGAAGTGCGTGTTGAAGACATACCGCGGACCGAGCGTGCCCGCGTCGAGGAGACCGCCCTGCTGCTTCTGGGAGTCGATGTTGGCGTTCCAGAAGAGGTTGGGCTCCACCAGGGCCGGCTTGTCCTGCCAGCCCGCCGCGTCCATCCGGGCCCGGAACTTCACGTAGAAGGGCCACAGCAGGTTCTGTTCCCAGGCTCGGCTGGTCTGGCCCGAGTCGTAGCTGCCCGCATGGGGCTCGTTGTACGGGTCGAAGCCCACCACGCCGGCGAACTCCGCGTCGCTGAGGTGTTGTTCGACGTACGCCATCGTCTTCTGCGCGGTGTCGAGGAAGGAGTCCTGAAGTCCGTGGGCGTTGTGCCAGAAGTCGCGCTGCGCCTTGGTCACGGCCTGGTTCTGGGTGATGTTCTGGCCCCAGAAAAGGCAGATCCCACAGGACTCCTGCGGGTAACCCCCCAGGCTCACCGCCCATTTGGGGGCGCCGTCGCCCGTGTACCAGCTGCCGGAGTTGAAGAGGTGGCGGGAGTAGAGGTCCTGGTGGAAGTCGGGGTATACGCGGATGCCGGCGTCGAGGAACGCCCGCATCTGCGCGGTGGCGGCGGCGAGGTAGGTCGTGTCGACCGCGCCGCGGGTGGGTTCGGCGTGGGCCCAGGACAGCAGGAAGCGGACCGAGTTGCCGCCACCGAGGGCGCGCAGCGCGGTCGCGGACTTCTTCGCGTCGGCCACCGAGGCGAACGGCAGGCCGCTGTTCTCCTCCAGCTTGGTCTCGCCGGAGACGTTGTATCCGCGCAGCACGACCTCGCGGCCGTTGCCGTCGACGAAGCGGCCGTTCTGCACGGTGAGCGGCGTGTCGTCGAACCAGAGGGAGTCGGGAAGGGTCGAGGCGGTGGCGGACGGCACGCCCGCCACCGTCAGAGATCCGAGGAGGACAACCAGAACCACGAGCAGACGTGCCCGGCTATTCGGCATGTCCACTACAGTCCGGTGATTTCCGGACAGCGTCAATACTTCTGACTCTTGAGTAAGTTTCAGGTTTCCCGGGCATGTTCTCTCCCTGCCGCTTCAACTCCCCACTCGACGCGTCACGTTCAACAGGTACTCCTTGCGGTTGAGGGGGTTGTGGTCGGTGCGGGGACGTTCGGGAACCGTTCCGTAGGTGATCGGTGCGTGGTGGTCGAAGGCGGTCTCCAACTCGCCTTCTCCGCGCGTGAGTCCGGGCAGCCGCTGCTCCAGTTCGTGCACCCGGCCCGCCGGGACCGCACCCTCCAGGAGGCAGTCGGCACCTCGCGTCCTGGTCGTCTGCGGTACGGCCCGCAGCGCGGCCAGCACCGGGAGCAGGGCGCCGAGGGTGTCGGCCGGGGCCTCGATCCGGAAGCGGTGCATCGGCTCGTACACCCGCACGCCCGCCCGGCGCAGCGCCTCGGCCAGGACCAGCGGCGTCACCCCGCGGAAGTCGGCGCCGGTGCTCGACATGCTCTTGTCGAAGCCCTGGTGGGCGTGGCTCTGCCGGGGCGAGTAGCCGGAGTGGGTCATGGTGACGACGCAGTCGGTGACCTGCCAGCCGTGCAGCCCCTGGCCAAGGGCTTCGCGGACGGTGTCCTCGACGGCCTTGAAGAAGGCGTAGGGCATCGAGCCGAGTTCCACCTCCAGGCGGAAGTCCACGCCCGAGCCGGTCGGCGCGGGGTCGACGCGCAGGCCGACGGTGGCGAGGAACGGGTTCGGGTCCTTCTTGTTGAACTCGACGGCCGCCCCCGAGCCGGACGGGCGCTCGATGCAGATCGTCGTGGTCTCCCGGAAGGTGACGTCGAGCCCGAACTCCTCGCCGAGCGTGGCCTGGACGACCTCCTTCTGCACCTCGCCGTAGAGGGACACGGCGGTCTCCTGGCGCACCTCGTCGTGGCGCAGGTCGATGAGCGGGTCCTGTTCGGCGAGCCGGGTCAGCGCGAGATGAAGCCTCCCCCGGTCCACGCCCGGGCCCGGGACGACCACCGTCTCCAGCGTCGGCGGGGCGAAGAAGCGCTCGTACGCCTTGCGGGGTTCGCCGATCGCGTCGCCGATCCTGATGTCGGTCAGGCCCCAGAGCCTGGCGATCCGGTCGGCGGGGACCGCGTCGGCCCGGACGTCGCCGCCGTGGTCGAAGACGCCGATCGCGGTGACCCTGCCCTCCTGGCCGGCCTCACCGAAGGGGACCCGGTCGCGAGTGCGCAGGGTGCCGGAGAACATCCGGGCGTACGCCACCTTCTCCCCCGCCGGGCCGCGGTCGACCTTGAAGACGGCACCCGAGACCGGTCCGCCGGGGTCGCCGCCGGCCGGTGGCAGGAGTTCCTTGATGCCCGTCACCAGCGCGTCCACGCCCGCGCCCGTGATGGCCGAGCCGAAGTAGACGGGGTGGACCCGGGCCCGGCGGGTCTGCGCGGTCAGGGCTCTGCGCACGGTGGCGTGTGACATGGCAGCGCCCTCCACGTAGGAGGCCAGCAGATCGTCGTCATGGTCCGCCAGGACGTCCGGGGCGGTCGGCGCGAGGCCCGGCGTGAAGCGGGCGTCGGGCGTACCCGGCCCTGCGGTGGTCCCCATCGGCACGACCGCAGAAGTGAGCCGCTCGGAGATCGCTCGCAGGACAGCGTCGGGGCGAGCGCCGCGGCGGTCGATCTTGTTGACGAAGAGGAGGGTCGGGATGCGCAGCCGCTGCAGGGTCCGCATCAGGACCCGCGTCTGCGCCTGGACGCCCTCGACGGCCGAGACGACCAGCACGGCTCCGTCGAGCACGCCGAGCACCCGCTCCACCTCAGCGATGAAGTCCGGGTGGCCGGGGGTGTCGATGAGGTTGACCGTCACGTCGTCGATCGGGAACGAGACGACGGCGGACTTGATGGTGATGCCGCGCTGCCGCTCCAGCGCGAGGGTGTCGGTCCGGGTGTTCCCGTCGTCGACGCGGCCGATCTCGTCGATCACGCCGACCGAGTGCAGCAGCCGCTCGGTCAGGCTGGTCTTACCTGCGTCGACGTGCGCAAGGATGCCGAGGTTGATCAGATGCACGAAGCGTCATGTCCTTCGAAGAGGGGGCGTTTCCTTTCAGGCGGGACATGAACGGTGCGCGCATTGCTGCTCCCGGGCGGTGCGGTGACAGGACACCCAAAGTCCAGCAGGCCGGCAGTCACGACGGCAACGGATTAACGCTCAACCAATGAATCCGCTGCTCTCGCACCCTTCCAGAAGCGGCTCTAGAGTGACGTACATCACGTCCCGTGATCCTGGGAGGGCACATGACCCACATCTCGGTGAAGGTGGACGGCACGACGTACGAGGACGACGTGGAACCCCGTCTCCTCCTGGTCCACTACCTCCGCGACCGCCTCGGTCTGACCGGCACCCCGATCGGCTGCGACACCTCGAACTGCGGGGCCTGCACGGTCGAACTGGACGGCGCGAGCGTCAAGAGCTGCTCCGTGCTCGCCGTCCAGGCCGACGGAAGCGAGGTGACCACCGTGCAGGGGCTGGCCCATGACGGGGAGCTGACCGCCCTGCAGCGCGCCTTCCACGAGAAGCACGCCCTGCAGTGCGGCTACTGCACGCCCGGGATGCTGATGGCCGCACGCGATCTGCTGCGCGAGCACCCGCACCCCACCTCGGAGGAGATCCGCCACGCCCTGGAGGGCAATCTCTGCCGCTGCACCGGCTACCAGAACATCGTGCGGGCCGTACAGGCCGCCTCCGAGCAGGAGGTCCCGGCATGACCGACCAGGCCGTGGAACCCGAGGTCGGGCGTGCCCGGCCCCGCAAGGAGGACGCCCGGCTGATCACCGGGCAGACCAACTGGACCGACAACATCAGCGTCAACGGACTGCTGCACATGGCGATCCTGCGCAGCCCGATGGCTCACGCCCGCATCGAGCGGATCGACGTGTCGCCGGCCCTCGATCGTCCCGGCGTCATCGCCGCGTTCAGCGGCGGCGACTTCGCCGACGTCCTGGGCTCGCTGCCCTGCGCCTGGCCGGTGACCGAGGACATCGTGCTGCCGGACCACCCGGCGGTCGCCGTCGACGAGGTGCGGTACGCGGGCGACCCGGTGGCCGTGGTGGTGGCCCGCGACCGGTACGCGGCCGCGGACGCCCTGGAGGCGATCGAGGTCGACTACGGGCCGCTGCCCCCGGTCCTGGACCTGGAGGCCGCGCTCGCGCAGGACGCCCCTCTGGTCCACTCCGGCAAGGGCACCAACCGCTGCTACGTCTGGCCGCTGAAGACGGGCGAGGACTTCGGCTCCGTACGGGAGCGCGCGGAGGTCACGCTCAAGCGCCGCTACCACCAGCAGCGGCTCATCCCCAACGCGATGGAACCGCGCGCCGTCGTCGTCACCCCGCTCGCCGCGTCCGGCGAGTACACGCTGTACTCGGCCACCCAGATCCCGCACATCGTGCGCGTCATGATGGCGGTGGTCACCGGCATCCCGGAGCACAAACTGCGGGTGGTCGCCCCCGACGTCGGCGGCGGTTTCGGCTCCAAGCTCCAGGTGTACGGCGAGGAGGCCATCGCCCTCGCGGTCGCCCGCAGGCTGGGCAGGCCCGTGAAGTGGACCGAGTCCCGCTCCGAGGGCTATCTGGCCACGCACCACGGCCGCGGGATGATCCAGGACGTCGAGATCGCCGCGAACCGTGACGGCACACTGCTCGGCCTCAAGGTCGATCTGCTGGCCGACATGGGCGCGTACCTGATGCTCGTCACCCCGGGCATCCCCATCCTGGGCGCCTTCATGTATCCGGCGATCTACAAGATGGACTCCTACGACTTCACGTGCACCGGTGTCTTCACGACCAGGACGCCCACCGACGCCTACCGGGGCGCCGGACGCCCGGAGGCGACGTTCGCCATCGAGCGGATCATGGACGAGCTGGCCGTCGAACTCGGCCTGGATCCGGTGGAGTTGAGGCGCCGGAACTGGATCGGACACGAGGAGTTCCCGTACACGGCGATCGCCGGCCTGACCTACGACAGCGGCAACTACGAGGCCGCGACCGAGAAGGCTCTGACGCTGTTCGACTACGACAAGTTGCGGGCCGAACAGGCGGACCGCAATCACCGGGGAGACACCGTACGGCTCGGCATCGGCGTGTCGACGTACACCGAGATGTGCGGGCTCGCCCCGAGCCGGGTGCTGAGGGACCTCAGGTACGCGGCCGGCGGCTGGGAGGCGGCGAGCATCCGGGTGCTGCCGACCGGCAAGGTCGAGGTGGTCACCGGCACCAGCCCGCACGGGCAGGGCCATGTGACCTGCTGGAGCCAGATCGCCGCCGACGTGCTGGGGGTGCCGTTCGAGGACGTCGAAGTGGTGCACGGCGACACCAAGGCAGCCCCGCAGGGCATGGACACCTACGGATCGCGGTCGCTCGTCGTGGGCGGAACCGCCGTCCACCATGCCGCGCGGAAGGTGGTCGAGAAGGCACGGAAGGTGGCTGCCCACCTGCTCGAAGCGAGCGAGAACGACCTGGAGTTCACCGACGGCGTGTTCTCCGTGAAGGGCTCTCCGGACGCCCGGAAGACCATCCAGGAGGTCGCCTTCGAGACGTTCTCCTCGCACGATCTGCCCGACGGCATGGAACCCACCATCAACGCCGAGCACCTCACCGACCCGGACAACTTCTCCTATCCGCACGGCACCCACCTGTGCGCGGTCGAGGTGGACACGGAGACCGGGCAGACGCGGATCCGCTCCTACGTCAGCGTCGACGACGTCGGCAAGGTCGTGAACCCGACGATCGTCGAGGGACAGGTGCACGGCGGCATCGCGCAGGGCATCGCGCAGGCGCTCTACGAGGAGGCCGTGTACGACGACGACGGCAACCTGGTCACCGGCACGATGGCCGACTACCTCGTACCGTCGGCACCTGACCTGCCCGACTTCGTGACGGACCGGACGGAGACACCGGCCACCTCGAATCCCCTGGGCGTCAAGGGGGTCGGGGAGGCGGGCACGATCGCGTCCACGCCCGCCGTGGTCAACGCGGTCATGGACGCGCTGCGGCCCCTGGGCGTGCACGACATACGCATGCCCTGTACACCCGAGCGGGTCTGGCGAGCGGTGAGGGAGGCCCGGCGATGATTCCTCCGGCATTCGACTACACCCGGCCGGCCACCGTCGACGAAGCGGTACGCGCGCTCGCCGACGCCGGCGAGGACGCGAAGGTACTGGCCGGCGGGCAGAGCCTGCTGCCGCTGCTGAGGATGCGGCTGGCCTTTCCCGAGCTGGTCGTGGACGTCGGCCGCATCCCCGCGCTGCGCGGGGTGCGCGAGGACGGCGACACGCTCGTCATAGGCGCGATGACGACGCACCACGACGTCATCCGCGATCCACTGGTCCGCCGGCACGCGGGCCTGCTGGCGTCCGCCACGGCCACGGTCGCGGACCCCGCCATACGGCACCGCGGCACCCTGGGCGGCTCCCTCGCCCACGCCGATCCGGCCGGGGACCTGCCCGCGGTGGTGCTGGCGCTGGGCGGGGAACTGGTGGCGCAGGGACCGGGCGGACGGCGCACGATCCCGGCCCGCGACTTCTTCGTCGACTATCTCCAGTCCTCGCTGGCGCCCGACGAGCTCCTGGTGGAGGTGCGGGTACCGAAGACGGACGGCTGGGGCTTCCACTACGAGAAGTTCCATCAGGTGGCGCAGTCCTGGGCGATCGTCGGCGTGGCCACGCTGGTGCGGCGCGACGACGGGCACATCGCCGAGGCACGGATCGGCCTGAGCAACATGGGCTCGACCCCGCTGCGCGCCTCGGTGACCGAGGAGGCCCTGTCCGGTGCCGGGGACGCGGAGGCCGTGGCGCGGGCCGCGGAGTCCGCGGCGGAGGGGACGCGGCCGTCGCAGGACACCTCGGCCTCCCCCGAGTACCGCGAACACCTGGCGCGGGTGCTGACCAGGCGGGCGGTCCTGGTCGCCGCCGGAATGGGGTGAGGACCGATCACACACACGCATGACCCGATCGCGGACGGGCCGGGCCCGGCCGCGGACCTCGACGGCCCGGAGCAGGTACGGGCCCGCCTGGAGGAGACGGGATACCTCGTCGACGACGGGCTGGCGACCGCCTGCTTCCTGGCTCTGCGGCTGCACCGGCCGATCTTCTGCGAGGGCGACGCGGGCGTCGGCAAGACCGCGCTGGCGTCCGCCCTCGCCGTGGCGCTCGACGCGCCGCTGATCCGGTTGCAGTGCCATGAGGGCATCGACGCCTCGCAGGCGCTGTACGACTGGGACTTCCCCCGTCAGCTGCTGCACCTGAGGGCCGCGGAGGCGGCCGGAGTCAAGGACGCCGACCGCCTTGAGGGCGAGCTGTACGACCGGCGCTTCCTGGTCGCCCGACCGCTGCTCAAGGCCTTGGAGACGCAGCCGTCGGTGCTGCTGGTCGACGAGATCGACCGCGCCGACGACGAGTTCGAGGCCTTCCTGCTGGAGCTGCTTTCGGAGTTCTCGGTCACGATCCCGGAGCTGGGCACCCTGCGTGCCGAGGTGCCTCCCGTGGTCGTCCTGACCTCCAACCGCACCCGAGAGGTGCACGACGCGCTGAAGCGTCGCTGCCTCTACCACTGGTTCGACCACCCCGGCTTCGCCCGCGAACTGGCCATCGTACGGCGGCGGTTGCCCGGTGTGTCGGCACGCCTGGCGGAACAGGTGACCGCGCTCGTGCAGGCCCTGCGGTCCCAGGACCTGCTCAAACCACCGGGCGTCGCCGAGACCATCGACTGGACCGAGGCCCTGGACGCACTGGGCGCCGACGTGGTCGACGCGGAACTCGCGGTCGCCACGCTGGGCTCGGTCCTGAAGTACCGAGAGGACATGGAACGGGCCCGGGGCCTCGACCTGTCGGCGGTACTGGCGACTCGGGGGGCGTGAGCGGAATGGGCGGCGCGAGCGGGGTCAGCGGGGTGAGCGGCACAGGCGGGGTGAGCGGCGGTGCGGGGTGGGGGTGGAGCTGCGCGCGGAGTGGGCAGACGGACGAGGGTTCGCCGGAAGACGGGCGCTTCGGCGCGTCAGCGGCGCACCACCCGCGCGGCGACACTCCCGGTCAGAGGCGCGAGCAGTCCGGCGGGCGCACTCCACCGGACCGGCCGGCATACGCCCATGGCGATGACGAGGGCGAGGGCGAGGGGGTTGAAACGCGCAGCAGGCCCGGCGGTGTTGCGGAACAGGGCAGCGGCAACGATTCCGTGGGCTCGGCGGCCGACGGTCCGCCCGGCCAAGCCGCCCAGCCCGCCGCCGGGGCCCGTGCCGATGCCGTTCTCCTCGGTTTTGCCCGGGCACTGCGAGCGGCCGGGGGCGATGCGAGTGCCGAGCGGGTGCATGCCTTTCTGCGGGCGGTGGACGAGTTGGAGCCCGGGGTGCGGGCGGACGTGTACTGGGCGGGGCGGTTGACGCTGTGCGGCGGTCGGGACGACCTGGAGCGGTACGAGCGGGTGTTCGCCGCCTATTTCGGAGGTGGACCAACCGGCAGAGGGGTGGCGGCCGCGGCGCCCCCGCCACGGCTGCGGCTGGTCGTACGGGAGGGTCCTGTGCCCGGCGGACGCGCTCCGGACGAGCAGCGAGACGAGGGGCCACCCGCGGCCGCGCTCGCCAGTTCCTCCGAAGTCCTGCGCCATCGCGACGTCGCCGGGCTGGATTCCGCCGAGCGCGAGCAACTGCGCCGCCTACTGGCCGCGTTCGCGCTGCGCGGCGAGGTACGGCGCAGCGCGCGGCGGCGGCCGGCGCGGCGCGGGGACGTCGATCCGCACCGCACCGTGCGGGAGTTGCTGCGGCGCGGCGGTGAGCCGGCGCGGCTGCGGCGGCACACCCGGTCCGACCGGCCGCGCCGGGTCGTCCTGCTGGTGGACGTCAGCGGTTCGATGGCGCCGTACGCCGACGCGCTGCTGCGGTTCGCGCACGCGGCCGCGCACGGAGGCCGTACGGAGGTGTTCACGATCGGCACCCGGCTGACCCGGGTGACCCGCGAACTGTCGCACCGTGACCCGGACTTGGCGATGACCGCACTCGCCGCGGCCGTGCCCGACTGGCGCGGCGGCACCCGGCTCGGGGAGCTGCTGCGCGAGTTCCTGAACCGCTGGGGGCAGCGGGGCATGGCGCGCGGGGCGGTGGTGGTGCTGCTGTCCGACGGGTGGGAGCGTGGCGATCCGGCGCTGCTCGGGGCTCAGATGCGCCGCCTGCATCGACTGGCGCACCGGGTGATCTGGGCCAATCCGCGCAAGGCACGCCCCGGCTACGCGCCCCTGGCCGCCGGGATGGCGGCGGCACTGCCGAGCGTCGATGCTTTCGTCGAGGGGCACAGCCTGGCCGCGCTGGAACGTCTGGCGGCGGTGGTGCGAGGGGCCGACGCGGCCGTGGAAGGAGCGGATCGTGCGTGACATCCTCCCTACGCTGAGCGAGTGGTATGCGGCTCGGGCCCCGTTCGGCCTCGCGACCGTCGTATCCGTGAGCCGCAGCGCACCGCGCGATCCCGGCGCGGCCATGGCGGTGGGCCCGGGCCAGGAGGTCGTGGGGAGTGTCTCCGGCGGCTGTGTCGAGGGGGCCGTCTTCGAGCTTGCCGAGGAGGTCATGGAGAGCGGCGAGGCCCGGCTGGAGACCTTCGGGTACAGCGACGAGGACGCCTTCGCGGTGGGGCTGACCTGCGGCGGCGAGATCACCCTGCTGATCCGGCCGGTCACCCGGGAGACCGACCCGGCCTTCGCGGCGGTCGCGGAGTCCGTCTCCGCGGGCCGCCCGGTGACCGTGGCGACGGTGACGGACGGGCCGGCGAGGACCGGGGCCACTCTCGCCGTCTGGCCGGACGAGGTGTCCGGCACGCTGGGCCCGCCCGGCCTGGACGTGGCCGTCACCGCCGACGCGCGCGGCGAACTCGCCCTGGGCGCCACGGGGTTGCGCCACTACGGTCCCCGCGGCGAGCGGCGCGAGGACACGGTGAGCGTGTTCCTGCACTCCTTCGCCCCGCCCCCGCGCATGCTGGTCTTCGGCGCGATCGACTACGCGGCCGCCGTGGCCCGCATCGGCAGCTTCCTCGGCTACCGGGTCACCGTGTGCGACGCCCGCCCGGTGTTCGCCACGCCCAAGCGCTTCCCCGAAGCCGTGGAGGTGATCGTCGACTGGCCGCACCGCTACCTCCGGGGCACCGATACCGACGAGCGCACGGTGATCTGCGTCCTCACCCACGACCCCAAGTTCGACGTGCCGTTGCTGGAGGAGGCGCTGCGGCGACCGGCCGCGTACATCGGGGCGATGGGCAGCCGCCGTACGCACGACGACCGTATGAAGCGACTGCTGGAGGCCGGTCTCACCGAGCCCGAACTGGCCCGGCTGCGCTCACCGGTCGGCCTCGACCTCGGCGCCCGTACGCCCGAGGAGGTCGCCGTGTCCGTCGCCGCCGAGATCGTCGCCCTGCGCTGGGGCGGCACCGGCACCCCGCTGACCGCGACCGGCGGCGCGATTCATCCGCCGCCCGGCCTTCCCCTTGAATCCCTGTGAGTCCCTCGCATCCCAGGAGGACGTGATGGAGCTGCATCACGAGTTCACCGTGCCGGTTCCGGTCGACGACGCCTGGCGGACGCTCCTCGACATCGAGCGGATCGCGCCGTGCATGCCCGGGGCGACCGTCGAGGAGTACGACGGCAAGACCGTCACGGGCTCGGTGAAGGTCAAGGTGGGCCCGATCGCCGTGACCTACAAGGGCACCGCCGTCTTCGAGGAACAGGACGAGACGGCGCACCGGATGGTGCTGATCGCCAGTGGCCGGGAGACCCGTGGCCAGGGCACGGCACGCGCCACGGTGACCGGCACCCTGACCTCGCACGACGACGGTACGGCCGTGTCGGTGCGCACCGATCTCACGGTGACCGGGCGGCCGGCGCAGTTCGGGCGCGGTGTGATGGCGGAGGTCGGCGACCGGCTGGTCGGCCAGTTCGCCGACTGCCTGTCGGAGCGGATCGTCGAGCCCGCCGCGACGGTGGAGGAGCCGCCGGAGCCGGCCGAGCCCCTCGACCTGTTCCGCACGGCCGGGGTGCCGGTGGCCAAACGGGCGGGAGTGGTGGTCGCGGCGGTCGTCCTCGCGGCGGTCGTGTTCAGGGGCGTACGGCGGTCGCGGCGGAGTTGATCGCCCTCAGGGTTCGTCCCGCCGGTGGTCCGCGAAGGTCGCCTCCAGATGGTTCAGCGCTGCCGTGACCCGGGTGGTTCAGGGCCGCCGTGACCCGGGTTGCCGGTTCGTGGCGTTGTCCATGCCGGACTGCGGCACCGGGCTGACGGGAGGGTGGGCCCATTGCGGGAACCGGGCGGAGAGCAGAGGGCGTACAGGTGGGCGTACAAGAGTGCCGTCTGTCAGCCCTCCGTCCTTCTCTGCGGGCCGCCGGCCCCGAGCCGACCGTTTTCCCGTGTGTGAGGGCGCCCCGGAAGGGGTAGGCGGCGGACAACGGAGGCATTGCACGCCCCCCGCAAGACAGCACCTCTGCGGGAAGGAGGTCCGTGACAGCGCACACTCGCAGCGCCCGGGCCGCTCGCAGCTGCATGCAGCGGCCCGGATCTCATGCAGTCACGCACGTCGCGGATGGGCCCCGGGTCCCCCTGTCACGCTGACGCCCGCTGCTCTCCTCGCTTTCCGCCGCCCGGACGCAGGGCGCCCGGCAACAGGAGGAGTGCGAGCACCGCGCCCGTCGCGTACAGGCCCGCGGCTCCGAGGGCGACGGCATGGAAGCCCCGTACGAAACTCTTCACGTCGGTGGGCTGTCCGGCGATCGCTCCCGCCACCGCGATACCTATCGCACCGCCGGTCTGACGTGCGGTGTTGTTCATCGCGGAGGCCAGCCCTGAGCGTTCGGCGGGGACAGCCGCGATGGCCGCGGCGACGACCGCCGGGGTCAGCAGGCCCATGCCGGTGCCCCACAACAGGAACGCGGGCAGCAGGATCGGATACGGGGAGTGCGGCGCGGCCAGGACCAGGAGCGTGAGCCCTGCCGTGGCGACGAGCAGGCCCGCGGCGGCCGGCAGGCGGGACCCGATCCGGCTGGTGATGCGCCCGCCGAACGGCGCGATGACCACGAGCGGCGCGAACAGCGGGATCACCGCCGCGCCCGCGAGCAGCGCGGAGCGGCCCTGGACCGACTGCAGGAACAGCATCAGCACGAACAGTGTGCCGAGCGTGCCCATGTTCATGATCCCGGCCACCACGTTCGCCGCGTCGAAGGCGGGTCGCCGCAGCAGTGCGACGGGCAGCATCGCGTCGTCCCCGCGGCGCAGTTCGGCCACGGCCAGTGCCGGCACGGCGAGGAGGGCGAGGATCACGGCCGTGAGCCCCTGGGGCGTGGCGGCGCCCGAGCGTCCGCCCTCGATGAAGGCGTACGTCGTCGCCAGCAGCAGCAGGCTGCCGAGCAGCACTCCGGGCAGGTCCGGACGCCGGGCCTGCGCCTCTCTGCTCTCCGGCACGATCGCCGCGGCCCACACCAGGGCCACCAGCACGATCGGCACGTTCAGCAGGAAGATCGCCCGCCAGCCGAGGCCGTCGACGAGTGCGCCGCCGAGCAGCGGGCCGGCGGGCAGGGCCAGGCTTCCGATGCCGGCCCAGAGACCGATCGCCCGCGCGCGTGCCGCTCTGTCGGGGAAGGCGCGGCTGATGATGGCCAGGGTGCCCGGCAGCAGCAGGGCCGCGCCCATGCCCTGGAGCACCCTGGCGGCGACCAGGACGGGCACGTCCGGGGCGACTCCGCAGGCCAGCGAGCCCACGCCGAAGACGACCAGTCGGGCCAGCACCACCCCCCGGTGTCCGTACAGGTCTCCGGCCGTCCCGCTGGTCAGCATGAGGGCGGCGAGTGCCAGCGCATAGCCGTCCACCACCCACTGGAGGCCTCCGACGTCGGTGCCCAGGCCCGAACCGATGGCGGGCAGCGCGACGTTGACGATGGTGACGTCGAGCAGCACCAGGAAGTACCCGGTGCACATGACGAGCAGGACGGTGCGCGGCGAGCCCGCGGGCCGTGCGGGGCTCACCGCGCGACGCAGAAGCGTCGCCGGTGTTCCAGTCATGGTTCCTTGGTACCAGTGGGGTCTGACAGTGCCGCCGTGTGCCAGGTGCTGCTGCACGGCTGCGCAGCGCCGCTGTCGGGTGCCCCCGCCCCTCTACCCCGAAACCGGTGGCCGGCGCGGTGGCAGGCGGTGCAGCTGTACGTCCGTGAGCAGGCCGTCGGCCACGGTGGCGGTCATGTAGGTGCAGTGGGGCTGACGGCGGCGGTCGGTCGGGGAACCGGGGTTGAGCAGTCGCAGGCCGCCCGGGGCGGTGGTGTCCCACGGGATGTGGCTGTGGCCGAAGACCAGCACGTCCAGGTCCGGGAACCGGGCGGCGCAGCGCGTCTCCCGGCCCGGCGCCGGGCCCGTCTCGTGTACGACCCCGAAGCGCAGTCCACCGAGGTCGGCGTACGCCACCTCGGGCAGCCGCGCCCGCAGCTCGGGCCCGTCGTTGTTGCCGTACACACCGACGAGTCGGCGACAGCGGGCCTCCAGCAGGTCGAGGGTGCCGGCGTCGACCCAGTCCCCGGCGTGGAACACGACGTCGGCGCGCGGGAGTTCGGCGAGGAGCGGGGCGGGCAGCTCCTTGGCGCGCTTGGGGAGGTGGGTGTCGGTCGTCAGGAGAAGGCGCACAGGGGCAGCGTAGAGAGCGCGTCGGTGCCGCGGTGGGCGGACCGCCCGGTGCGTCGGCCAGGGCTTGCGGCCGACCCCGCCCCACTGGGGCGGGCCGGCGCCGGCGTGTGTGCGCGCACGCGGAGGGTCTGCAGAGAAAGCTGAGGATCTACAGAGAAAACTGTTCAGGCTGAACTGGACAGTCTCAGCTTATGATTCTACGGTGAGGGTATGGACGGACCGGTCACCGACCCTCACGGGGGCATCAGCGATTCCGCCGCGCGTGCGGCGCGCGACCTGCGGGTCGTGTTCAGCCGACTGCGGCGCCGTATCAGGGAGGTCGCGGAGGACGACGCGCTCACGCCGCCGCAGGTCTCCGCGCTCACCCTGGTCGCCAAGCACGGGGCCGCCACTGCCAGCGCGCTGGCCGTGGCCGAGGGCGTACGGCCGCAGTCGATGGCCACCACGCTCGCCGTTCTGGACCGGCAGGGAATGATCCGGCGCAGCCCCGACCCGGACGACGGCCGCCGCCGGCTCGTCACCCTGACCGACGCGGGCCGACGACGTGTCGAGGGCGACCGCCAGGCACGCGAGGAGTGGCTGGCCCGGGCCCTGCAGGACCGGTTCACGGAGGACGAACGCCGCACCGTTGTCGACGGCCTTGCCCTGCTGGAACGGCTCACGCAGCAGTGACACCGAGGCTTCGTGGCGTCGGCCTGTCGCGAGGCCGGAAACTCCTTGCCGTGGGGGCGGTGTCCGGGCCGGCCCGTATCGCCTCGGCCGCCGGACTGCAGCGCACCTTCATGTTCCTCTTCCTCGACACGCCGGCCGCCTCCGCCGCCGCCGCGACGTTCTTCTCCCACCGCACCGACACAGCAGGTCGGCACGATCCGGCCCCGCGCATGCCTACCGGGTCCGCACCGCCCGAACCGAACTCACCCGCACGCTCCCGAAAGGCCTGGCCCTTGACCGTCACCGCACTCGACCCGCGCACCGCCCTCGTCGTGATCGACCTCCAGGCCGGCACAGTGGGCGCGCCCACCCAGCCGTACACCGGCGCCGAGGTCGTCGCCCGTACGGCCGAACTCGCCGACGCCTTCCGTGCCCGGGACCTGCCCGTGGTGCTGGTCAGGGTCTCGTTCGCCGCGGACGGGAGCGACGCCGTCCCCGGCCGCACCCAGGCCGCCGGCCGGGGTGGCACCCTGCCCGAGGGCTGGGACGTCGTCGTTCCCGAACTGGCCGGTCACCCCGGCGATATCAGGGTCACCAAGCGCAACTGGGGTGCCTTCCACGGCACCGGCCTCGACGTCCGGCTGCGCCGTCGCGGCGTCACGCAGATCGTGCTGACGGGCATCGCCACCAGCATCGGCGTGGAGTCCACCGCCCGCGCCGCCCACGAGCACGGCTACCACGTCACCCTCGCCACCGACGCCATGAGCGACATGAGCCCCGAGGCACACGACAACAGCATCGAGCGGATCTTCCCGCGTCTGGGCGAGCCGGGCACCACGGACGAGATCCTGGAGCTGTTGGCCAAGACGCACGGCTGATCCGGTCGCCGGGGACCCCCGAAGGGGCGCCCGGAGTGGGCCGAGGCTCCCGTCGGAGATAGCATCTGGCCACCCGCACCCACCCATACGGCGAGCGACCCGAGGGGGCTCGGAGCCCGATGCCGGTCAAGGTCAGCGTCATCGTCCCCGTCTACAACCCGGGGCCTTACATCGAGGACTGCATCACCTCGTTGCTCAAGCAGTCCCTGCCACCCGACGCATACGAAGTGATCTTCGTCGACGACGGTTCCACCGACCAGACCCCGGCCCGGCTCGACGCGCTCGCCGCCGAAGAGCCCCGGGTCCGGGTCTTCCACCAGGAGAACTCCGGCTGGTCGGGCAAGCCCCGCAACGTCGGCATCGACGCCTCCCGGGGCGAGTACGTCATGTTCGTCGACAACGACGACCACCTCGGCGTCGAGGCCCTGGAGCGGATGTACGAGTACGGCGTGGCCAACGGCGCGGACGTCGTCGTCGGCAAGATGGCCGGCCAGGGCCGCGGGGTCCCGGTGGAGCTGTTCCGCCGCAACCGGCCGCGCGCGAGCGTGGCGGACGCCCCGCTCATCGACAGCCTCACCCCGCACAAGATGTTCCGCCGGGCCTTCCTCGACGATATCGGCCTGCGCTTCCCCGAAGGCAGGCGGCGGCTTGAGGACCATGTCTTCGTGACGGAGGCGTATCTGCGCGCGGCCAACGTCTCCGTGATCGGTGACTACGTCTGCTACTACCACGTCCGCCGGGACGACTCCTCCAACGCGGGCTTCCAACGCTTCGATCCCGCCGGGTACTTCAAGAACCTGCGGGAGGCACTGGACGTCGTCGAGCAGTACACCGAGCCGGGCGCGGTGCGCGACAGCCTCTACCGCCGATGGCTGCGCGTCGAGATGGTGGAGCGGATGCGCGGCCGGCGCCTCCTCAGCAAACCGGACGACTATCGGCGCAAGCAGTTCGAGGAGATCCACCGGGTCGTCGCCGAGCGCTTCGGCCCCGGTGTCGCCACCGGGATGCTGCCGACGCAGCAGGTCGTGGCCGCGCTGATCGCCGCCGACCGGTACGACGACGTCGTGGCCTTCGCCGAGTGGGAGGTCGGGCTCACTCTGTCGGCCCGGCCCGGCACCGTCGAGTGGCGGGACGGGGCGCTGCGCCTCGGCTTCACCGCCGAGTTCACCACGGGGGGTTCGCCGCTGACGTTCCCCGGCGGCGGGGTCCAGACCCCGCTGGACGGTCCGCCCGACAACATCGCGGACGCGATCGCCTGGGTGGGTGCCGACACCGTGGCCCGGTTCTCTCAGGCCACGCTGGACCTGCTGGTGCGCGAACGCGCCAGCGCCGCCCAGTACTTCCAGCCGGTCGAGGTCACCCGGGAGATCGTGCCGGTCGAGGACAGCGGGCGCGTAAGGCTGGTGCTGCGGGCGACTGCCGCGGTCGACCCGGCGGGCGCGGTGGACGGCACACCGCTGCGCGGCGGGCTGTGGGACACGTACGCCCGTGTCAGGCTGGGCGGTTGGAGCAAGGAGGCCCGCATCGGCCCCGGCCCGCGCAAGGCCCGTGCCGCCACGTCAGGCGGCGTCGTGGGCGGGCGGGTGGTCCTGCCGTACTGGACCGACCAGCACGGCAATCTCTCCCTGGACGTCGACCGGGCGAACAAGCGCCTGGGCTTCGACCGCCTCGACCCCGCGGCCGTCGACACCGCGGGCGGCCGGCTGCGTACGCCGGTCCCCCTGCACGTGCCGGCCGACACCGCGGTGCTGCTGCGGCTCACTTCGGCACACAGGTCGGTCGACGCGCCGGGTACGCTCTCTCCCGCCGGTGACGGGGCCGTACTGGAGGCGGCTCTGTCCGTCTCCGACCTCAGGGGCGCGACCTGGCGGACCGCCCTGTGCGCTGCTCCGGAGGCCGACGAGCCACGCTTCCTCCCGCTGCCGCTCGCCCTGCGTGCGGACACGACCTCGGTCAAGGTGGTGCGGACGCGCAGGCCCTCGGCTCTGAGACGGGTGGCCCGCAGGGCGCGGCGGGCACTCGCCGCGGTCCTCGGCCTGCGTACGGCGTCCCGGTCGGCCAGGACTCGAAAGACGTGACCGTGTCCGATCGCTCGGCATGACGGGCACCTGGGTGCTCGAACCCAAGGTGTTCCCCGACGAGCGGGGCAGCTTCCACGAGTGGTACCGCGGTGGGGAGTTCCGCGAGGCCACCGGGTACGCCCTCTCCCCCGCGCAGGCCAACTGCTCGGGTCTCCCGGTGGGGCGTCCTGCGCGGGGTGCACTTCTCCGACGTGCCGCCCGGGCAGGCCGAGTACGTCACCTGCGTGCGCGGCGCGATCCTGGACGTCGTGGTCGATCTGCGCGTGGGTTCGCCCACCTTCGCGCGGTGGGAGGCGGTGCGCCTGGACGACGGCAAGGCACGCGCCGTTCTCGCGGAGGGGCTCGGGCACGCCTTCATGGCGCTGACCGACCACGCCACGGTGGTGTACCTGTGCTCGACCGGGTATGCCCCCGAGCGCGAGCACGGTGTGCACCGCCTGGACTCGGACCTGGGCATCGTCTGACCGGAGGGCGTCCCCCCGCTGCCGTCGCCGAAGGACGCTGACGCCCCGTCGCCGGCCGAGGCTCGGCGGACGGGGCTGCTTGCGTCGTACGAGGCCTGCACCGCCTGCTACGAGAAGCTGCGCGGCAAGGTCAGCGACTGGCGGCGAGCGGCTCCAGGGCCGACTGCAGCGCCTTCCAGCCGCGGGAGCGGCTCAGGCCGCGGTTGCGGGCGCTGACCAGCGGGCGCCAGAAGTCGGCTCCCACCAGAGTCTCCGGCTTGACCGCCTTGACCCGCTCCAGGACGGCCTCGGGCACCTTCTGCGGGTCGGGCACCTTGAACTCGGCGATGATCTCGTCGTACTTGTCCTGCAGCACGGTGCTCTTGGGGTCGGCGCCGAAGATGACCAGCTGCCCGGTGGGCTGGGTGTCGACGAGGACGGTCACCAGGTCGGGGCGGTAGCGGTTCAGGATCTCGATGACCTTGTACACGTCGCCGGTCCAGGCGTCGGTGTGCCGGTCGCGGGCCGCCTCGTCGATGCTGCGCGGCAGCATGTCGTCGAAGACGATCACGCTGGCCCAGTCGGCGTGCTTCTCGATGTTGATGAAGTCCCGCAGCGCGTACTCGAAGAGGTGCATGCCGTCGATGAACGCCAGGTCGAGGGTAGTGCGCCGCCAGTAGCCCAAGGGGCTGCGGCCCCGGCGCAGATTGCGCAGGGGATGGCGGCCGCCCTTGAGGTGGGCCAGCGGGTTGTCCCGGGCGAAGAAGTCGTCGCTGGTGGCCTTCACCAGGTGGACGTCGCAACGGATCTCCGTGACCACCTTGAACGCGGGGTCGACCGCGATACTGGGGACGCGCGACAGCTTGAGGCTGCGGCCGTCGTTGACCCCGATCTCCAGGTAGTTGCGGTTGGCCGAGGCCTTGTGCAGTTCCCGCAGGAACTCATGGCGTTTCACGAAGGGACTCCTTGCGAATCTGGGGCAGTGCTTCGGGCAGGGCGGCGTGCCGGTCGCGCAGCGGCGACAGGCCGGGCTCCTGCCGGCGGTCGTGGGCGGGGACGCTGTACGCGGGACGAGGAGCAGGCCTGGGGGAAGGCCTCGCTGCCGACGGGGCGCACCCCGTCCGAGTCGGCGCCGAGGTCGCGGAAGACCTCGCGGGCCGGCTCGTACCAGGTGGCCTCGCCGGCGCCGGTGGCATGGAAGCCACCGCTCGCGCCCCGGCCGAGTGCGGGCCGAGGTCGGCGAGACGTACGGCGACGTCCGCGCTCCACGTTGGCTGCCCGCGCTGGTCGTCGACGACGTGGAGGGTGTCGCGGAGCGACTCCAGGTCGATCATCGTGCGGACGAAACTACGCCCGTGGACGCCGTGGAGCCAAGCGGTTCGCACTATTGCGCCAGATGTGGGGTGCTCCTGGGCCACGGCACGCTCGCCGGCGAGTTCGGTACGGCCGTAGGCGGTGCGCGGGGCGGTGGGGTGGTCTTCCGGGTACGGAGTCGCGGCGTCGCCTGCGGAGACGTGGTCGGTGGAGACGTGGATCAGGCGTGCGTCGTGCGCGGCGCGGGGGCGGGCGAGGTGGCGGGGCCCGTCGCCGTTGATCCACAGGGCCCGCTCCTCGTCGGTCTCGGCGTCGCCGACGGCCGTGTACGCGGCGCGGTTGACGACCGGATCAGGGCGGTGGTCGGCCAACGCCCCCTCGACCGCCTGCTGTCGGGTGACGTCCAGGGCCGCGTCATCCAGCCCTGTGACGTCCTCGCCGCGCCGGGTCGGCTCGTCGACCGTGTCCCGGCCGAGCATGCCGCCGGCTCCCGTGACCGGCCACCTCATGCCGACCGCCGTTTCAGGGGCTCCCACCAGGCGCGGTTGTCCCGGTACCAGGCAACCGTCTCGGCGAGGCCGGAGGCGAAGTCGTGGCGGGGGCGGTAGCCGAGTTCGTCGCGGGCCTTGCTCCAGTCGACGGAGTAGCGCAGGTCGTGGCCCTTGCGGTCCTCCACGTACTCCACGCGGTCCCAGCCGGCCCCGCAGGCGTCCAGCAGCAGGCCGGTGAGGTCCCTGTTGCTCAGCTCCGTGCCGCCGCCGATGTTGTAGACCTCCCCCGGCCGGCCCTGTGTGCGCACCAGCTCCACACCCTGGCAGTGGTCCTCGACGTGCAGCCAGTCGCGGACGTTGAGTCCCTCGCCGTAGAGCGGGACCGTCCTGCCGTCCAGGAGGTTGGTGACGAACAGCGGGATGACCTTCTCGGGGAACTGGTGCGGGCCGTAGTTGTTGGAGCAGCGGGTGACGCGGACGTCCAGGCCGTGGGTGCGGTGGTAGGCGAGGGCGAGCAGGTCGGAGGAGGCCTTGGAGGCGGAGTAGGGGGAGTTGGGGCTCAGCGGATGGTCCTCCGGCCAGGAGCCGGACTCGATGGAGCCGTAGACCTCGTCGGTGGAGACGTGCACGAAGGGTTCCACGCGGTGGCGCAGGGCCGCGTCGAGGAGGGTCTGGGTGCCCACCACGTTGGTCATCACGAAGTCGGTCGCGCCGGTGATCGAGCGGTCGACGTGGGACTCGGCGGCGAAGTGCACCACCTGGTCGGCCTCGGTCATCAGCTTGTCGACGAGTTCGGCGTCGCGGATGTCGCCCTGGACGAACTCCAGCCGGGGGTGGGCGAGATCGAGGTTGTCGAGGCTGCCGGCGTAGGTGAGCTTGTCCAGCACGGTGATCCGCGGCGCTTCGGGCCCGTCGGCGGCGAGCAGGGTGCGGACGTGACACGAGCCGATGAATCCGGCGGCGCCGGTGACGAGGAGGTTCATGTGTGGATCTGCACCTTGCTGTGGTCTCCGAGGACCAGACGGTGTGCGCTGGGCACACTGGGCGCCGGGGTGACCTCGACGTGCCGGCCGATCAGGGAGTTCTCGATCCGGCCCACTCCGAGGATCGAGGAGTCGCGCAGCACGATGGAGAACTCCAGTTCGCTGTCGATGATCCGGCAGTTCTCGGCGACGGAGGTGAAGGGGCCGACGTAGGACTCCTGGACGACGGTGCCGGCGCCGATCACGACGGGTCCGACGATGCGGGAGTTGACGACCCGGGCGCCCTCCTCCACGACCACCCGCCCGATGGTCTCGGAGCCCTCGTCCACCTCACCGTCGATGCGGCGGTCCAGGCCTTCCAGGACGGTCCGGTTGACTTCGAGCATGTCGACGACGTTCCCGGTGTCCTTCCAGTAGCCCTTGATGACGGTGCAGCGCACGTCGGCACGGCGGTCGATCAGGTGCTGGATGGCGTGGGTGATCTCGAGTTCGCCACGCCAGGAGGGCCTGATGGCGCGCACGGCCTCGTGGATGAGGGGCGTGAAGAGGTAGACCCCCACCAGGGCAAAGTTGCTCTTGGGGTGTTCGGGTTTCTCCTCCAGGCCGACGACCTGGCCCAGGGAGTCGAGTTCGGCAACGCCGAAGGAACGGGGGTCGGCGACTTCGGTGAGCAGGATCTGGGCGTCGGGGCGGTTGCCGCGGAACTCGTCCACGAGGGTGCTGATGCCGCCGACGATGAAGTTGTCGCCCAGATACATCACGAAGTCGTCGTCGCCGAGCCAGTCCCGCGCGATCAGCACCGCGTGGGCCAGCCCGAGGGGCCGCTCCTGGGGGATATAGGTGATCTCCAGACCGAACTTGGATCCGTCGCCGACCGCTTCCTGGATCTCGGCGGCGGTGTCTCCGACGATGACACCGACCTCCGTGATGCCGGCGGCGGCGATGGATTCCAGTCCGTAGAAGAGCACGGCCTTGTTGGCCACGGGCACGAGCTGCTTGGCCGATGTGTGCGTGATCGGCCTCAGTCGTGTACCTGCACCACCGGACAGCACGAGAGCCTTCATCTGCTTCACCTTAGTCGCGGGCCCCGAGGACGGGCTGCGACCAGTGTGGCTGGTCCGTTACGACGGCGCTGCGCCGCCGGTCCGGCGACGCAGCACGTGCTTGCGGTGAGGGGCCTGGTCAGTCCTCGCCCCGCACGATGTTCCCCTCCGGACCCTGCTGGTCCGTCCGGGTGACCTCCTGGTCGAGAACGGCCGGCACGCAGGTGCGCACGACGCCCTTGCCGCGCAGACGCCTGGCCTTCGACCACCCGGTCTCCGGTCGACGGATCATGAGCTTCTCACTGGTGTGCGACGTCACGGCGGCTCATCTTCCTTCTTCGTCAGTGCCCGCAGAACGGGTCCCCGGAAGCGGCCCGGCCAAACGGCCGCGTATGGGGGGCGCCGGGCGCATGAACATGCCGCGTGGAGCGTCCCGTTCGGGGGTCGGGCGTCCGTCACCAGGACGGTCACGCCGACGTCACAGGCCGACGGCGAGCTCGGCCCACACCTGCTTGCCGCCGCTGACCGGCACGGTCCCCCATGTCTCCGACATGGCCTCGACGAGGAGGATGCCGCGGCCGCCGGTGGCCTCCCAGCCGATACTGGTCGGCTTCACGGGGGTGCGGGCCGAGGAGTCGGCGACCGAGACGCGCAGCTTGTTCTCCAGAAGGGTGAGGTCGAGGCGGACCTGGCCGTCGGTGTGCACGAGGGCGTTGGTGACCAGCTCGGAGACCACGAGAAGTACGGCGTCCATGTCGTCCGGGGTCACGCCCCAGGCGCGCAGGGTGCGCCGGGTGAAACGGCGGGTGTGTCCGACGGCCTCGGGTACACGCCACACGGTCCAGCTCTCGCGCTGCGGGCGCAGCGTCATGCCGTCGTAGCGCAGCAGGAGCAGTGCGACGTCGTCGCTGCGCCGGGCGTTGCCGAGCAGGGCGTCGGCGACGAGGCCGAGGTCGGCGGGGTCGGACAGGGACAGTTCGTGGGCGAGGTGGTCGAGGCCGACGTCGATGTCGGCGTCGGCGGACTCGACGAGGCCGTCCGTGGTCAGCGCGAGCACGGTGCCGGGCTGCAGCCGGAGCACGCTCAGCGGGAAGTCGGCCTGTCTGACCACGCCGAGCGGCGGTCCGCCCTCCACGTCCGGCACCTCCGTGCCGCCGTCCGGGTGGCGCAGCACCGGCGGGAGATGTCCGGCGCGGACGTACCAGGCGGAGCCCTCCTCCATGTCGACGTCGACGTAGCAGCAGGTGGCGAAGAGATCGGTCTCCAGGTCCATGAGGAGCCGGTTGGCGTGGGAGACGACCACGTCCGGCGGGTGTCCCTCCACGGCGTAGGCGCGCAGCGCGGTGCGCATCTGGCCCATGAGGGTGGCGGCGCTCGCGTTGTGGCCCTGCACGTCGCCGATGACGAGGGCGACGTGGTTGTCGGGCAGCGGGATCACGTCGTACCAGTCGCCGCCCACCTCCAGGCCTGCCGTGGTGGGCAGATAGCGGGCGACGGCGACCGCGCCGGGCAGCTTGGGCAGACGGCGGGGCAACAGCTGGCGCTGGAGCATGCCGACGAGTTCGTGTTCGGCGTCGAAGGCGTGGGCGCGCATCAGGGCCTGGCCCGCGAGACCGGCGGAGGCGGTGAGCAGGGCGCGTTCGTCGGGGCCGAAGTCGTGCGGGGTGTCCCAGCCGATCAGACAGGCGCCGGCCATGCGGTTGCCGGCGGGCAGCGGCAGGACGGCGAGTCCGCCGGGGCCGACGTCCGCGAGGGCGGGCTCCAGGGGCGCGCCGGCGGGCCAGATGTGGGCCCGGCCCTCGCGCAGGGCGGCGGCGAGCGTGGGCATGGCGCGCACCGGGGCGTCGGGCCATTCGCTGCGCCACTCCATGCGCCACAGCTCGGGCCAGGACTCCGGTTCGGGCGGGTCGAGGACCGTGACGACGAGCCGGTCCCCCTCCAGCTCGGCGAGCGCGATCCGGTCGGCTTCCAGCGGTTTGCGCAGGGCGGCGACCACGGCCTGGCTGACGTCGCGGACGGTGCCGGCGGTGGCGAGCATGGCGGCGAGGCGCTGGACGCGGGCCACGTCGGTGACGTCGGAGCGCAGTTTGGAGGCGTCACCGACGGTGCCGACGAGCCTGGCGGGCTGTCCCTCGCCGCCGGCCTGCAGCCGTCCGCGCAGGCTGAGCCACTTCGGCGGGCCCGAGGGCTGCAGGACCCGGAATTCCAGCTCACGGTCGCCGATGGACATGTGGTCGGCCTCGACCACGGACATCAGCGAGGGCAGGTCCTCCGGCACGGTGAGGCCCAGCAGGGTCTCGACCTTGCCGTCGAAGTCGGAGCGGGTGAGGGCGAACAGCTCCAGGATGTCGTCGCCGACCTCGACCCGGCCGCTGTCCATGGCGAGGATGAACGCGTTGGACGGCAGCTCGGCGCCTGCGACGGCCCGGGCGGGGGTGGGGCTGCCCACGGCATCGGCGATCAGTTCGAGGCACTTGCGGTCCTCGGTGTCGAACCCGTCGGGCCGCTCGCTGACGGCCAGCAGCGAGCCACCGCCGTCGTCGCCGCGCGCGGGCAGCACGGCCAGGAAGAAGTCCCGCGACGGCGTCCGCCGCGCCTCGGCTGACTCGGCGAGTTGCTCCGGGCCGAGCCACACCGGGTTCCCGGAGCGATGGCTGTCGGCCACCGGGGAGGTCCCGGAGCGTGGATAGCTGTCGCGCAGGCCGAGCAGCGTCCTCGGCACGCCCGCCGACTCGACCAGGCACAGCAGTTCGCCGTCCTCGCCCGGCGTGTACACGGCGGCGAAGGTCGCACCGGCGTAGACGAGTGCCTGCTCCAGGATGCGACGCACCCGTTCGGGCGAGGCCGGACCGGACGTGAGCGCTTTCAGGGCACCTTCGGCCCGCAGAGTTCTCGTTCTGCGTCCCTCAGCGCCCTCACTGACCACGTCCGCAATTACAGCGCGTAAAGGACGCGCGCGCAGCCCCTGTGAGCATTCCGTGGAACTCGTCGTGCGGGTCCACTCGAAATTCGCCGAACATGTCTTTACGCATGCGTACCGCACGGTGATCTCGTGACAGTCGTGACTGTCCGGGACCGCGGGTCGACTGAAAGTGTCGATGCCGGGCCACGGAGGGGGACGCATGGACAAGCGGTACGAGGTGTACGCGCTGGCGGACAGACACTTCTACGAGACGCCGGACCGGCTCTCCGCGCCGGGACGGCAGGACGCGCCGTTGTTCGACGCCGCGCGTCGTGAGGTGCCCGAGGGCTGGCGGTCGGCGCGGATCGGCGACTGGCTGACGCTGACGCCGCTCGGCGCGGACGGGAGCCCGCTGCCCGGCCCGGCTCAGGGCTGGAAGATCCACGCTTCCGCCACCCGGGCCGACGCGGAGCGCATCGCGGCGATCGTGTGGGACTACTGTGTGTCGCGCCGGATCCCGTTCAAGTTCGTGCCGGGGCCGCATCTGCTGCACCTGCGCAACACCAAGTACGCGGCCCGCGACACGAGCGGCAAGTTCGTCACCGTGTACCCGGCCGACGAGGAGCAGCTCCACCAGGTGCTGCGCGAGCTGGGCCGGCTGCTGGAGGGTTTCGAGGGGCCGTACATCCTCACCGATCTGCGCTGGCACGACGGTCCGCTCTATGTGCGCTACGGCGCTTTCGCGCGCACCTTCGTCGTCGACGAGCGGGGCTCGCTCGTGCCGGCCGTGCGGGACGGCGCGGGCACGCTGGTGCCGGACCGGCGGGCGCCGTCCTTCCAGGTGCCGGACTGGGTGACGCTGCCCGCGTTCCTCGAACCGCATCTCGCGGCCCGCAACACCACGACGGTGGGCGAACTGCCGTACCGCATCGAGAAGGCGCTGCACTTCTCCAACGGCGGCGGGGTGTACGCGGGCACCGACACCCGGGACGGAAGCCGGATCGTCCTGAAGGAAGGGCGGCCGCACGCGGGCTTGGCCTCGGACGGCGCGGACGCGGTCGCCCGGCTGGAGCGCGAGAAGCTGGCGCTGGAGCGGGTGGCGGGAACCGGTGTGGTGCCCGGGGTGCGGGACTGGTTCACGCTGGGCGACCACCGGTTCCTCGTCATGGACTTCCTGGAGGGGCGCCCGCTCAACTCCTTCTTCGCCGAGCGGCATCCGCTGCTCACGCCGGACCCCGACCCGCAGGCCGTGGCCGCCTACACCGAGTGGGCGGTGCGCATCCACGGGGCGGTGGAGCGTGCGGTGGAGTCGGTGCATGCGCGCGGGATCGTCTTCAACGATCTGCACGTCTTCAACATCATGGTCGCGCCGGACGAGGAGTCGGTGTTCCTGCTCGACTTCGAGGCGGCGGCGCCGGTGGCCACGAGCGGCCGTCAGGTCGTCGCCCACCCGGGCTTCTTCGCTCCGCCCGACCGGACGGGCCTCGACGTCGACCGCTATGCGCTGGCCTGCTTACGGCTGGCGCTGTTCCTGCCCGTCACCACCCTGTTCGTGGTCGACCGGGGCAAGGCGGCGCACTTGGCCGAGGTGATCGCGGACCAGTTCCCGGACGTACCGAAGGAGTTCCTGGACGAGGCGGTCGCGGAGATCACGCGGGGCGCCGGCGTGGGTGCCCCGGCGTTCGTGCGGCCCGGCGACCGGCCGCACAGCCGCGACTCGATGGTCAAGGCGATCCTCGCCTCGGCCACCCCGGAGCGCGACGACCGGCTCTTCCCCGGCGACATCGCCCAGTTCTCCGACGGCGGCGGGCTCGGGCTCGCCCACGGCGCGGCCGGAGTGCTGTACGCACTGGCCGAGACCGGTGCCGCGCGGTACGAGGAGGGCGAGCGCTGGTTGCTCGACCACACGGACCCGGCGCCCGCCGGCACACCGCTCGGCCTGTACGACGGTCTCGCGGGCGTCGCCCATGTCCTGGACCGGCTGGGTCACCGCCGGCGGGCCCTGGACCTGGTCGAGGGCATCCTCGACGAGAAGTGGCAGAACCTCTCCTCCGACCTGCACGGCGGTCTGGCCGGCCTGGGACTGGTTCTCGGTCAACTGGCCCGCACCACGGGCGAGTCGGAGCTGCGCGAGCGTGCCGCGGAGGCGGCACGGATCCTCGTACGACGACTCGCCGAGCCTCGGCCGGACACGCCCCGACAGCGGGCCGGGCTGCTGCGGGGAGCGAGCGGGCCCGCGCTGTTCCTGCTGCGGCAGTACGAGTGGACCGGCGACCCGGAGCTGCTGGCGGCGGCGGGTGCGGCACTGCGCCGGGACCTCGAGTGCTGCGTGGTGCGCGAGGGCGGGGCGCTGGAGGTCGACGAGGGGTGGCGGACGCTGCCGTATCTCGGGGACGGCAGCGCCGGAGTGGGGATGGTCCTCGACGACTACCTGGCCCATGTCGGCCCCGGGACCGGGGAGTTCGAGCTGGTGCGCCAGGGTGTTCTCACCGCCGCCACGTGTCGCTTCTACGCGCAGCCCGGCCTCTTCCAGGGCCGCTCCGGCATGATCCTGCACCTCGCCCGTACGGGCGCCACGGACCGGTTGGCCGAACAGATCGACGCCCTGGGCTGGTTCGCGATGGACTTCCAGGGCCAACTGGCCTTTCCCGGGCACCAGATGATGCGGCTGTCCATGGATCTGGGCACCGGAACGGCCGGGTGCCTGCTCGCGCTGAGCGCGGCTCTGGACGCCGGGTCCACCGCTCGTCCGCCCACCGCTCATCTGCCCTTCCTGCCGCCGCCCAGGCGGCCCTCATGACGCGGCTCCGCAACCTGACGGAGTCGTGACGCAACCCCGTCCCCACGAGTGGACATCGATGAAAGGACACGACATGGCATTGCTCGACCTGCAGACGATGGAGTCCGACGAACACACCGGCGGCGGCGGTGGCGCAAGCACCGTCAGCCTGCTCTCCTGCATCAGCGCGGCGAGCATTCTGCTCTGTCTCTGACGAGCATCGTGCGCTCACGGCTCCGGGCGGTCCGCTCCCGCGAGGGAGGGGCCGCCCGGGGTCCTGGGCACGGTCACACCGACCCCGGATGCGAGGCCGCGGCCGTATGACGACTCACGCAGAGCCCGTACGCCGCTCCGCCCTGCTCAACTCGGCCACCCGGCACAGCACTTCCCGCTGCGTGGCCCTGTGCCTCATGAGCACGGCGTCCACCGGTGCCGGTCTCCTCCTGCCGGCCGCTCTCGGCCGCACCCTCGACCTCCTCCTGGCACACGCCCCGGCGACGCGCTGGGTGGTGTACTGCGCGGGGATCGTCCTGCTGCTGGCCCTGCTGGACGCCTGCGAGACCGTGCTCGGCGGCACCGTCGACGCCCGGACGACCGCGTGGCTGCGGCGCCGGCTGACCGGCCATGTGCTGGCCGTGGGCCCGCGCGCCGCCGCACACTTCGGCCCGGGCGAACTCGTCTCCCGTCTCGTCGGCAACGCGGCTCAGGCGGGGACCACTCCGGCAGCCCGCGCCGCACTGCTCGCCGCGCTCGCCGGTCCTGTGGGGGGCATCGTGGCGCTCGGCCTGATCGACCCGTGGCTGGCGGCCGTGTTCCTGGCCGGAGCACCGGTCCTGACCCTCCTGCTGCGTGCCTTCGCCCGTGACACGACCCGATGCGTGGCGGACTACCAGCGGCTCCAGGGGCGGATCGCGGGCGCGCTGGCAGAGGCGGTCGCCGGCCGCCGCACCATCGAGGCGGCGGGTACGGCGGACAAGGAGGCGGCGCGGATTCTGCGGCCGCTGCCGGAGCTGTCGCGTGCGGGACACCGCGTGTGGCGGATCCAGGGACGGGCCGCGGCCCAGGCGAGCGCCGTGGCGCCGCTGCTGCAGCTGGGGGTCGTCGCCGTGGCCGGAGTTCTCCTCACCCGGCATCGGCTGTCGGTCGGCGACGTCCTCGCGGCCTCGCGGTACGCGGTCCTGGCGACGGGCGTCGGCGTGCTGGTCGGCCAGTTCGCGAGCCTGGCCCGGGGCAGGGCGGCCGCCGGGCGCCTCGACGAGCTCCTCGCTCAGCCGGCCACCGCGCATGGTGCCCTCCGGCTGCCGCCCGGACCGGGCCGACTGGAGCTGCGCGGCGTGACGGCACGCCGCGGCGAGCGCACCGTCCTCGACGGCCTCGACCTCGTCGTCCCGGGCGGCACGACGCTCGCCGTGGTCGGCCGTTCCGGCACGGGCAAGTCACTTCTCGCCGCGATCGCCGGCCGGCTGGCCGACCCGGACGCCGGAGAGGTCCTGCTGGACGGCGTCCCCCTCTGTCAACTGACCCACAACGACCTTCGCCGGTCAGTGAGTTACGCCTTCGAACGCCCCGCGCTCCTCGGCACCACCATCGAGGACGCTTTGCGCCTCGGCCTGCGGCGCCCCTCCCCCGCCCGCATCCGCGAGGCGGCCCGAACGGCACGGGCGGACGATTTCGTCCGCCGCCTTCCGCACGGTTACGCCACCCGCTGCGCCGACGCCCCGCGCTCCGGCGGCGAGTCCCAACGCCTGGGCCTGGCCCGGGCGTTCGCCCAGGACAGCCGCCTGCTCATTCTCGACGACGCCCTCTCCAGTCTCGACACGGTGACGGAAGCACAGATCACGGACTCCCTGCCGGCCCACGGCTCGGGCGGCACCCGGCTCCTCATCGCCCACCGAGCGGCCACGGCGGCCCGGGCGGACGCGGTGGCGTGGCTGGACGGGGGGAGGGTGCGGGCGGTGGGGACGCATGCGGAGTTGTTGCGGATCGCGGGGTACCGGGCGGCCTTCGGGGACGGGGGGCGGACATGAGCGGGGGGATCGGGGTGCGGGGTGTCCGGTTCCTGTGGGCGCGCCGGGGCGTGGTCGCACGGCTCGGGGGCTGGTCCGTGCTGGAGACCGGGCAGACCTTCGTCACCGGATACGCCCCGGCGCGGGCCCTCGACGCGGGGTTCCTGGCGGGGCGCGCCGATGTCGGGCTCGCCTGGCTCGCTGTGGCCGGGCTCGCTGTCGTGGTGGGTGCGGTGGGGACCGGGCGGGTCTACGCCGCCGTCGCCGCGTTGGCCGAACCCCTCCGGGACCGACTCGTCGAGGGCGTGGTCGAGCGTGGGGTCCGGGAGGCCGACGACGGGGTGCTGTCGGCGCTCACTCAGCAGGTGGAGATCGCGCGGGACACCTTCGCGGGGCTCGTGATGGTGTCGCGTTCGTTCGTGTTCACCGCGGTGGGGGCGCTGGTCGGGCTGTTCTCGCTCGCTCCGCTGCTCCTGCTGGTGGTCGGGCCGCCGCTCCTGGCCGGGGTGGCCCTGTTCGCGGCGTCGCTACGGCCGCTGGCCCGCAGGCAGGAGGCGTTCCTCGTGGCCGACGAGGCGCTGGCCGGGCATCTGGGTGCCGTCTGCCCGGGGCTGCGGGACATCACGGCCACCGGCGCCGAGGAACGCATGGCCGCCGACGCGGGGGAACACATCGACGCCGAACTGCGGGCCGCCCGTTCCCTTGCCCGCTGGGGCGTGCTGCGTGTGGCGTCGCTCGCGATCGGCGGCCAGTTCCCGATCGTGCTGCTGCTCGCGGCCACACCCTGGCTGCTGGCCCAAGGCGTCACCACGGGCGCCGTGGTCGGCGCCCTCGCCTACCTCACCCAGTCCCTCCTCCCGGCCCTCCGCAACCTGGTCCACGGCCTGGGCACGAGCGGTTCACGTCTGACCGTGGTCCTGCGGCGACTGACGCCGCCCCCGGCACCCGGCGGCGACAGGCAAGAGCCGCCCGCTCCGCAGCACCGCCCCACCCCGCACACCCCCGACACCGCCGCCACCCCCGCCCTCTCCCTCACCTCCCTGACCTTCGCCTACGGCCCCACTGCCGTCCCCGTCATCGACAACCTCGGCCTCACCCTTCCCCCCGGCTCCCACCTGGCCGTCGTCGGCCCCAGCGGCATCGGCAAGTCCACGCTCGCCGCCCTGGTAGCGGGGCTGCTGGAACCGTGCCGGGGCACGATCCGGGTCGGCGGGGAGGCGGTGCCGTCCGCCGCTGCGGCACGGCAGCGGGTACTCATCCCCCAGGAGGCGTACGTCTTCACCGGCACCGTCGCGGACAACCTGACCCATCTGCGGCCGGACCCCGTGTGCGAGGCGGAGCTGCACGCGGCGGCCGACGCGGTGGGGCTCGGCCCGCTGCTCGACGCGCTCGGCGGACCCGGCGCCCGGGTCGACCCCGCGGCACTCTCCGCGGGCGAACGGCAGCTGATCGCGCTGACCCGGGCCTATCTGTCGCACGCCCCGCTCGCCCTGCTCGACGAGGCGACCTGTCATCTGGATCCGCAGGCGGAGGAACGCGCCGAGCGGGCCTTCGCCCGGCGGCCGGGCGGCACCCTCGTCGTCGTGGCGCATCGCATCAGCTCCGCCCGGCGCGCGGATCGGGTGCTGGTCATGGACGGCCGGGGCACGGCGTGCGGAACCCACCAGGAGTTGCTGGAGACCTCGCCGCTGTACCGGGATCTCGTCGGCGGCTGGACGCCCGTGCCGTCACAGCCAGCCCTCCCCCTGGGAGATGCGGATCGCGTCGATGCGGTTGCGGGCCCCTGTCTTGCGAGTGATGGCCGCCATGTAGTTGCGCACGGTCCCGTGGGACAGGTGGAGGCTCCCGGCGATCTCCGCGACGGAGGCCCCCTCGGCGGCGAGGGATAACACGCTCAGCTCCCGCCGGGTCAGCGGCATCTCGGCGGCCTTGAGGAAGCCGAAGCCCAGGGAGTCGTCGACGAAACGTTCCCCCTGGGCGACCCGCCGGATTCCGCGCACCAGATGGTCCGGCGACCCCTCCTTGTCGACGTAGCCGAGCGCGCCCGCCTCGATGGCACGTTTCAGCAGCCCGGGTCTCTTCGCACTGGCGAGCACGAGAAGTCTCGGTGGGGCCGCGTCCGGGCCCCAGGAGCACAGGTCGCCGAGCGGCGCGATGCCGTATGCGTCCGCGCACTCCAGGTCCGCCGCACACACATCGGGCCGCAGGGAACGCACCCGGCCCGGCGCGCTCCTCCAGGGCGCGTCCTCCACTCGGAGATCGGCTTCACCGCGCAGCCACTGCGCCAGCACCGATCGCACCAGACACTCGTCGTGCACCAGAAGTACCCGGATCACTGCCCGCCCCTCAGCTTTCCGTCCGCCGGTCTGATTGGTGGTGAAACGCGTGCCCATTCTCAGCGTCCGCGACCGCACTGGGGCGCGAAGATCCGGCCAATGCGGTGCGTGGGGGCGCACGCCCGGCACTGCGTGCACCACCCGCGCATCGACTGAGGCGGCATGGTCCGCGGCCGAGGGGGTAGGCGGCGGTTCATCACCGTGCGGGGAGCCGTGTCGCGCCCGTTTGCGCGGGCCGGGTGTGAGGTCGCCTCACCGCTCGCCGTGCGCGACGGGCCGCCAAGGGGCAGATTTAGTCCGTGGAACCCGTCACCCGGCCGTGCGAGGAGGTGGTCGGCGTGTCCGACGCGCAGACGTCCGCACAGGCTCCGGCGGCCGCGCGGACCCGAGTGGGCCGTCCGCTGCTGTCCCTTGCGCTGGCGTCGATGATGGACGACGTCCACGCGCACTCCGGCGCGGTGTATCTGCTGGCGCCCCGCGAACCGGTCCTGGAGATGGCCGTGATGGCGGGGCTGCCCCGGGCCTTCGCCGCGCCGTGGGAGCGGGTGGGACTCAGCGCGCCGATCCCGGTCGCCGACGCGGTGCGCACGCGGCGCCTGGTGTGGGTGGGCGGCGAGGAGGAGATGGCGCGCCGCTATCCGCGCATCGCCGTCGTGCTGCCGTACCCCTTCGCACTCGCCGCCCTGCCGGTGGCGACGGAGTCGACGGCGTACGGCGCGGTCTTCGTGACCTGGCCCGGCGCCCATCCGCCCGAGCTGTCCGACCGGGAGCGGGACCATCTGACCGCGGCCTGCGACCGTCTCGCCATCCGGCTGGAGCGCGCTCTCGAGGACAGTCTTCCGCTGCTGCACGAACCCGATCTGCTCGGCGTACCGCCGGTGGGCGGCGCGGCCGGCACGCTCGGCACGGTGGAGTCGGCACGGATGGTGGCACGGCTGCCGTACGGGCTGTGCTCGCTGGATCTGCACGGGCGGGTCTGTTTCGCCAACGCGGCGGCGGCCGAGCTGATCGGGCTCCCGGTCAGCAAACTGCTGGGCACCCAGCTGTGGGCGTCGGTGCCCTGGCTCAACGACCCGGTGTACGAGGACCGCTACCGGGCCGCGCTGCTCAGCCAGCACACCACCTCGTTCGTGGCGGTGCGGCCGCCCGGGGACTGGCTGTCGTTCCGGATGTATCCCAGTACGACCGGGCTCAGTGTCCGGGTCACGCGGGCGCGGGCGGTGGCGGAGATGAACCGGGCCGGTCCGCAGCCCGGCGACACCCCGGCCCGGCTGGTCACCATTTCGCAGGTGCTGACCCTGGCCGGTGCGCTGACCGAGGCCGTGGGCGTGCAGGACGTGGTGCAGCTGGTCGCGAACGAGGTCGCGCCGGCCGCGGGCAGCCAGGCTCTCGTGGTGCTCGGCTCGCGGGCGGGGCGGCTGCATGTGCTGGGGCACCACGGATATCCGGACGCGAACGTCGTGGAGCGGTTCGACGGGCTTCCGCTGGCGGAGCCGACGCCGGGCACGAACGCCCTCAACACCGGGGTTCCGGCGTTCTTCGAGTCCCGGGAGCAGCTGGAGCGCGTGTACCGGTCACGGCTCGCCACCCCGGACGGCTTCGAGGCCTGGGCCTATCTGCCGTTGATCGCCTCGGGACGTCCGGTGGGCACGTGTGTGCTCGCCTACGCCGAACCGCACCCGTTCCCCGCGGACGAGCGGGCGGTGCTGACGAGCCTGGGCGGTCTGATCGCGCAGGCGCTGGAGCGGGCTCTGCTCTACGACGCCAAGCACCAGCTGGCCCACGGCCTGCAAGCCGCCCTGCTGCCCCACTCACTGCCGACGCTGCCCGGAATCGAGGCGGCCTCCCGCTATCTGCCCGCAACCGACGGCATGGAGATCGGCGGCGACTTCTACGACCTGGTCCCCACGCAGGGCGTGGCCGCGGCGGTGATCGGGGACGTGCAGGGGCACAACGTGACCGCGGCCGGGCTGATGGGACAGATCCGCACCGCCGTCCGCGCCTACACGACCGTCGGACAGGCACCCGAGGAGGTCATGCGCAGCACCAACCGGCTGCTCATCGATCTCGGTGCGGAACTGTTCGCCAGCTGCCTGTACCTGCGTCTCGATCCCGCGCGCGGGCAGGCCGTGATGGCCCGGGCGGGTCATCCGCCGCCGCTGCTGCGCCGCCCCGACGGCCGAGTGCGGGTGCTCGATCTCGCCGGTGGCCCGCTCCTCGGCATCGACGCCTCGGCCGTCTATCCGACGACGCAGGTCGACCTCACGCCCGGTTCCGTGCTCGCCCTCTACACGGACGGGCTGATCGAGTCCCCCGGCGTCGACATCGAGGACGCGCTCGCCGGACTCGGCCAGCGGCTCGCCGAAGCCGGGGAGCTGCCCCTGGACGAGCTCGCCGACCATCTCGTACAGCACAGCGCGGCCGCCCGGGAACGCCTCGACGACGTGGCGTTGCTGCTGCTCAGGGCCCGTACGCAGGCCTGAGGGACAGGCCCGGACACGACGCGGTCCGGCCCTCCCGCCGGAGGGCCGGACCGTCCACCGTCACCGTCGACCGGAACCGCGAGTCGGGTCGGATCGGATCGGGTCGATCAGTGGGTCCCGGTCTGGGACGAACCGTCGCCCACGCCGGCACCGCTCTGGTCACCCACGCCTGCACCGGACTGGTCACCCGCACCGGCACCGGACTGGTCACCCACACCCGCGCCGGACTGGTCACCGGCCCCGTTCTGGTCGCCGGCCGTCGCGGACGGGTCCGCGGTGCCTGCCTGGCTGCCGCCACCGACGGCGTCGCCGCCGCCCGCCTGGCCGCTCGCGGAGGCGGACGGATCGGCGGTGCCCGCCTGGTCACCCGCGGAGGCGGACGGATCGGCGGTGCCGGCCTGGTCGCCCGCACCGGCGCCCGCACCCGCGCCGCCGGCGCCGAGCGTCGCACCCGTGGCCTGGAGGGCGGCGGTGACCGGCTGGAAGAAGGTCTCGCCACCATTGGTGCAGTCGCCGCTGCCGCCGGAGGTCAGACCGACCGCGCCGCCGTCCTGCGTGAACAGGGAGCCACCGCTGTCGCCGGCCTCGGCGCAGACGTCGGTCTGGATGAGACCGGTGACCGTGTCGACACCACCAGGGTCGGTCTCGCTCTGGAAGTTGACCGTGGCGTCGAGACCGGTGACCTTGCCGTCATGCAGGCCGGTCGTGCTGCCCATGCGGAAGACCTGCTCGCCGACGGTTGCTTCCGCGGCCTGGGTGATCTGGACGGCCTGGCCCTGTCCGGTGTTGACCTCGCTCGCCGCCTGCGTGTTCGCGTCGTCGTACTTCACCAGCGAGAAGTCGCCGTTGCCCGGGAAGGTGGCCTGGTCGACGGTGGCGATGGGCTGCCCGGTCTCGGAGTCGGACCACTGCTTTGCGGCCACACCGCAGTGGCCCGCGGTCAGAAAGGCCGGACTGCCGTCGCCGGCGGTCACGTTGAAGCCGAGGGAGCAGCGCACGGTGCCGCCCTGCGCCTGCGCGAAGATGGCGTCGCCGCCCGACACGAGCGTCTTGAAGGTGCCGGAGGACTTCTTCACGGTCGCCATGTCGGAGCCGAGGCTCTTGACCGTCGACGTCAGTCTGTCCCACTGGGCGCCGGTCACGCTGCTGTCGGCGGTGACGGCGAGCTTGTTGGTCTTCGGGTCGACCGCCCAGGCCGTGCCCGGGATGGTCGCCTTCGCCTTCAGGGTCTGTGCGCCCGCCTTCAGCGCCGCGAGGCTGTTGCTGACCTCGCGGACCTTCGCGCCCGCCTTCCTCGCCTGGACGACCACGTTGTTGTCGCCGGATATGACGTTGACGACCAGCTGCTGCTTGCCGGAGTCGTAGTACGACCCGGCGAAGGCCTGGCCGAGCATGTCCTGGAGCTGCGAGGCGAGATCCGATGCGTCGGTCGCCTTCAGGGTCTTGGGGGCGGCGTCGGCCGACGAGCCGTCCTGCGACGCGTTGGCGTTCGGCAGCAGGATTGCGGCTGCGCCGAGCGCCACGACGCTGCCTGCCGCGATCGCGGCCTTGCGCTTCGGAATTCGCTTGTGACTCAAGCTTCTCGACCTCCTGGGGGGACCGGAGTCTGTGCCGCCGTCCGGCAGCTGTTCTGTTCGGGCGCCTGGATGGCTGTTGGTACGCACGGGCCTCGTGGTGCGTTCAATTCCGTTTGCCAACTCGCTTTGCCCGATGCCGAATCGGCCATGACACGCGCCTGGCTAACCGGCACGGGGAACAATCGCCCATATGACGATGACCACCGCCGAAGCCGACAAGATCCTTTCCGCGGACTTCGCCCCCTGGGTCCTCGAACTGGGCCTGACGGTCGAGTCGTTGGCCGACGACCGGGCCACGCTGCGACTTCCCTGGTCGCAGCGCCTGTCGCGGGAGGGCGGGGGGCTGTCGGGGCAGGCGCTGATGGCCGCCGCCGACACCGCCACCGTGATCGCGGTGTCGGCGGCACGCGGGGCGTACGGCCCCATGACGACGGTTCAGCAGTCCACGTCGTTCCAGCGCGCGGTCACCGGATCGGATGTCCTCATCGAGGCGGTGCTCACCAAGCTGGGCCGCCGTATGGCGTTCGCGGACGTCACGATGACCGACGCGGCATCGGGGGAACTCGCGGCGCGCGCGAGCACGGTCTACGCACTTCTGGGCTGACACGGCCCGTGCACCACTGGACCGACACGGTCCGCAGTCGATCGGCAACGCTCTGTTCAGAACACCGATCGGAATCCCGGCTTCAGTGAATCTGCACATCCAATGCGCAACCAAGTCACCGCGGGCGAAGGATCTGCACACCACGACAGCGCCCGCTACGTCATTGGGACGGGAGTGTCGGATTCGTCGACACCACGGCAAGGCCATGAATGAACCAATGCGGTGGCGCGTGTGAAGAACTCGCCGCCGTGCCGTGCGCACACCTGCACCGTTCGGTGCCCCTGAGATCCAAGTTGCCTGGTGAGACGCCTGGTTGATTGGAACCGCGGGCCCGCCGCGTGCTTTGATCCATCGCACCGCGGGGGCCGCGAAGGGTTCCTGGAAACGGGCGCCCGGCGCTCGCGGTTCGCGGCCGTCGCTCTGTCCCCAGACGGGGCCGCTCCCCCCTTGTGACATACCCATACGAAGGGAAGTTCCATCATGAACTCCACCCCCCGTGTTGAGACCGTCGAGATCTCTGACGCCGAGCTCGACAACGTCTCCGGCGGTCTTTCGGTGAACGCGGTCAACACCGCCACCGGTGCGCTGGACGGCATTGCTCCCGTTTCCGGTCTGGTCGACACGGCCGTCGGCACCCTCGAGGGTGTGACCGGCCTGAACACCGCCCCGGTCACGGGCCTGGTCGCCGGTCTCTGATCGCACCTTTTGTGATCGTCGAGTCCCGGAGCCGTCACACGGCTCCGGGGCCTTCGGTTGCCACAAACCAGCCGGCTCGTGCGAGCCGGTCCTCTCTCGTTTTCAGGTGAGGGAAGTTCCGTGCAGTTCCGCCAACAAGCCCTCGCCAAGCTCCAGTCACCGGAGGAGCTCGACCTTCCGGTGCGTTTCGCCCGCCCCCAGGGCTGGCTCGTGCTGTCCGTGACGGTGGTCGCGATGGCGGCCGCCTCGGTGTGGGCGGTGACCGGTTCGGTGACCTCCACGGTCGGCGCGCCCGCCATCCTCACGCACGGTGAGGGCAGTTACATCCTGCAGAGCCCGGTCGCGGGCCAGGTGACCGCGGTGCTGGCCAAGCAGGGCGAGCGGCTGCCGGCCGACTCCCCGGTGCTCAAGGTCCGTACGAGCCAGGGCGCCACCATCGTCCGCACGGTCGCGGCGGGCCGGATCACGGGCCTCGCCGCCACCATCGGCCAGATCATCCAGACCGGCGCGAACGTCGCCGCGGTGGAGAAGGTCGCCAAGGCCGACGATCCCCTCTACGCCACGGTCTACGTCCCCGCCGAGAACGCGGCCTCCATTCCCGCGAACGCCGTCGTGGACCTGACCGTCTCGTCGGTGCCGACGCAGACGTACGGCGTGCTGCGCGGCCATGTGAAGTCGGTGGACCGCTCGGCCCAGTCGGCCCAGCAGATCGCCTCGTTCCTCGGGGACAGCCAACTGGGCGAGCAGTTCACCAGGTCGGGCCGCCCGGTCGCCGTACTCGTGCGCCTGGACAAGTCGTCCGCAACGAAGAGCGGTTACCGGTGGTCGTCCAAGGACGGGCCGCCGTTCGACCTCACCTCCATGACCCTGGCCTCGGGTTCCATCCGGCTGGCCGATCAGCGTCCCGTCGATTGGCTGCTGCCGTGAGCACCGCACAGGAGACGCGGAGCAGGCGGCGCGCCGCTCCGCCCAAGCGTCCCGTTCCCGTGGGCAGGGCGAAGACCGTCCGCACGCCCACCGTGCTCCAGATGGAGGCGGTGGAGTGCGGCGCCGCCTCCCTCGCGATGGTCCTCGGTCACTACGGCAAGCACGTCCCGCTGGAGGAGCTGCGCATCGCGTGCGGTGTCTCCCGCGACGGCTCGCGCGCCAGCAACCTGCTGAAGGCGGCCCGCAGCTACGGCCTCACCGCCAAGGGCATGCAGATGGACACGGCGGCCCTCGCGGAGGTGAAGACGCCGGCCGTCCTGTTCTGGGAGTTCAACCACTACGTCGTCTACGACGGCATGGGGCGCCGCTTCGGACGTCGCGGGGTCTACATCAACGACCCCGGCAAGGGCCGCCGTTTCGTGCCCATGGAGGACTTCGACGGCAGCTTCACCGGTGTCGTGCTGGTGATGGAGCCGGGCGAGGGCTTCACCAAGGGCGGCCGCAGGCCCGGTGTGCTCGGCGCGATGCCGGCCCGGCTGCGCGGCACCGCGGGCACGATGCCCGCCGCGGTACTGGCGAGCCTGCTGCTGGTCGCGGTCGGCGCGGCCGTGCCGGCGCTCAGCCGGACCTACATCGACGAGTTCCTGATCGGCGGGCAGACCTCGCTGCTCGGCGTGCTGTTCGCGTCGATGGGCGCGTCCGTGCTGCTCACGATCGTCCTGACCTGGCTGCAGCAGGCGAATCTGCTGCGCGGTCGCATCATCTCCTCCACCCTCTCCAGCGCCCGGTTCCTGCGGCATCTGCTGCGGCTGCCCGTCACCTTCTTCTCCCAGCGCAGCCCGGCCGACCTGGTGCAGCGACTGCAGTCCAACGACGCCGTGGCCGAGACCCTGGCCCGTGATCTGGCGGCGGCGGGCGTCGACGCGGTGGTCGTCGTGCTCTACGCCGTACTCCTCTACACCTACGACCCGCAGCTCACGTTCCTCGGCATCGGCGTAGCCCTGCTGAACATCGTCGCGATGCGCGTCGTCATCCGCCTGCGCGCGACCCGGACGGCGAAGCTGCGCGCGGACAGCGCCCGGCTCACCAACACCGCCTACACCGGGCTGCAGTTGATCGAGACGATGAAGGCGACCGGCGGTGAGGACGGCTACTTCCGCAAGTGGGCCGGGCAGCATGCCACCACGCTGGAGGAGCAGCAGCGGCTCGGTGTGCCGAGCGCCTGGCTGGGTGTGGTCGCGCCGACGCTGGCCGCCCTGAACAGCGCGCTGATCCTGTGGATCGGTGGCATGCGCGCGGTGGAGGGCGGCATCTCGGTGGGTCTGCTGGTCGCTTTCCAGGCCCTGGTCACGCGCTTCACCGCACCGATCACCCGGCTCAACGGCGTGGCGGGCCGCATCCAGGACTTCGCCGCCGACGTGGCCCGTCTGAAGGACGTCGAGAACTTCCAGGCCGACCCGCTCTACGGCCGCCCCGGCGCCGGCGACTCCACGCGCCGCCTGCACGGTCACGTCGAACTGCAGAACATCACCTTCGGCTACAACCCGCTCGACAAGCCGCTGCTCACCGGCTTCGACCTGACCGTCGGCCCCGGCCAGCAGGTCGCCCTCGTGGGCGGATCCGGCAGCGGCAAGTCCACGGTCTCCCGCCTGATATCGGGCCTGTACACCCCCTGGGAAGGCGTGATCCGCATCGACGGCAGGCGCCTGGATGACATCCCGCGCGGCGCGCTCGCGGCGTCCGTCTCCTTCGTGGACCAGGAGGTCTTCCTGTTCGAGGGCTCGGTCCGCGACAACATCGCCCTGTGGGATCCCTCGATTCCCGACGACGCCGTGGTGGACGCGCTGCGGGACGCGGCGCTCCACGACGTGGTGACGCGCCGCCCCGGCGGCATCCACAGCAAGGTCGAGCAGGACGGCCGCAACTTCTCCGGCGGGCAGCGTCAACGCCTGGAGATCGCGAGGGCGTTGGTGCGCAGGCCCAGCATCCTGGTGCTCGACGAGGTGACGAGCGCCCTGGACGCGGAGACGGAACAGGTCGTGATGGACAACCTGCGCCGGCGCGGCTGCGCCTGTGTGGTGATCGCGCACCGGCTCAGCACCGTGCGCGACAGCGACGAGATCGTGGTGCTCCAGCACGGCACGATCGTGGAGCGCGGACGGCACGAGGAGCTGGTGACGCGCGGTGGCGCGTACGCGGCGCTGGTCAGGGAGCGATGAGATGACGACCGCACACGAGGGCGACCTCGTTCTCGGCGCCCTCGGCTCCATGGGCACACTGGTCGACTGCTCGGGCCTGACCCGGCTCGACCTCGAAGGACCGCAGGTGCTGTGGCTGGTCGCGGCCGGCAGCCTGGACCTGTTCGCCGTGGACGCCGGACAGCAGGGTCACTGGCACCACCTCGGCCGCCTGGAGGCGGGCTCGCTGGTCCTCGGCCCGGTCCCGGGACCGCAGCACACCCTGGTCGCCCGCCCGTTGCGCGACTGCGTGGTGCACCGCATCGGGCTGCGCGAGCTGTACCAGACGGCCGACACCCAGACCTGGTCCTACGACGAGTACGGCAATCCCCAGTACGTACCGCCGACGACGAGCCCCCTGGAGTACGCCCTCGCCCTCGGTGTCGGCCGCAGCCTGTCCGTCCTCTTCCAGGCACCGATGGCGACCGAGGGCGCCGCCGAGGTCACGGACGACGACGTCTTCTGGATGCAGGTGCCGCCGGGCAGCGTCCAGTACGGCTCGCTCTACGGCGCGGAAGCTGCCGCCGACCTGCTGATGGACCCGGCGATCTGGCAGAGCATGGTCGACCAGCAGTACCGGCTGCTGACCACGCTGGACCGCTGGATCGAGCAACTGGAGCGCTCGCACGAGACACGGACGGCTGCCGGCATCAAGGCGGGTGAGGCGGTCCGCGCCCAGGCCGATCAGACGTTGCTCGCCTCGATCGGCAAGTCGTCGGGCAAGCGCGCCACGGCCGCCGACGCCGACGCCTCGTACGCGGCGTGCAAGCTGGTCGCCGAAGCGGCCGGGATCACGCTGGCCGAGCCCGCGCAGAGCGGGACGGAGAGCGAACGGCTCGACCCGGTGGAGCTCGTGGCCATCGCCTCCCGTGTCCGCACCCGGGCCGTGCGTCTGGACGGCCGCTGGTGGCGGGACAACGTCGGTCCGCTGGTGGGCCACCGGGCCCTGTCGGGTGCGCCGGTGGCCCTGCTGTGGCGGCGCGGCGGCTATGTGGCCGTGCATCCGTCGACGGGCCGCGAGACACCGATCGAGAAGGCCAACGCGGAGGAGTTCGAGGCGCGTGCGGTGATGTTCTACCGTCCGCTGCCCGAACGGACCCTCAGCCCGCTGCGGCTGCTGCGGTTCAGCATGCGCGGCACCGGCGGCGACCTGACGAGCCTGCTGATCAGCGGTCTGGTGACGGTGGCGATCGGTGCGCTGGTGCCCATCGCGACCGGCAAGGTGCTGGGCGAGTTCGTCCCGAGGGCACAGACGGGCCTGATCGTCCAGGTCTGCCTGGCCGTGATGCTCACCAGCGTCGTGGCGGCGGCCTTCATGCTGCTGGAGAACCTCACCATCCTCCGCATGGAGGGCCGTATCGAGGCCACGCTCCAACCGGCCGTCTGGGACCGGCTGCTGAGACTCCCGACGAAGTTCTTCACCGAGCGCTCGACCGGCGAGCTGGCCAGCGCGGCGATGGGCATCAGCTCGATTCGCCGTCTGATGGCGGGAGTCGGGCCCGTGGTCGCCCAGTCGGTGACCGTCGGCGCGATGAACCTGGGGCTGCTGTTCTGGTACAGCCCCATGATGGCGCTGGCGGCGATCGGCATGCTCGTCGTCATCGCGGGCGCCTTCCTGGGCCTGGGCCTGTGGCAGGTGCGCTGGCAGCGCAAGCTGGTGGTGCTCAACAACAAGCTGAACAACCAGGCGTTCCAGACCCTGCGCGGGCTGCCGAAGCTGCGGGTGGCGGCGGCCGAGAACTACGCCTATGCGGCCTGGGCCTCGGAGTTCGCCCGCAGCCGTGAACTGCAGCAGCGGGTCGGCCGCATCAAGAACCTCACCACGGTGATGGGCGCGGTGTATCTGCCGCTGTGCACCCTGCTGATGTTCATGCTGCTGGCGGGCCCGGCGCGCGGGGTGATGTCGGCGGCCGCGTTCCTCACCTTCAACACCTCGGTGACGATGCTGCTGACCTCGGTGACCCAGCTGACCGGCGCGTTCGTGTCGGCGGTGGCCGCGCTGCCGCTGTTCGAGGAGATCAAACCGGTGCTGGAGGCGACGCCGGAGGTGCGCACGGCGAGCACCCGGCCGGGCCCGCTGTCCGGCGCGATCGAGGCGCGGCGGCTGTCGTTCCGGTACTCGGACGACGGCCCGCTCGTCCTGGACGACGTGTCGTTCGCGATACGTCCGGGCGAGTTCGTGGCGATCGTCGGTCCCAGCGGCTGCGGCAAGTCGACGCTGCTGAGGCTGCTGATCGGCTTCGACAAGCCGGTCTCCGGCAGTGTGCTGTACGACGGTCAGGACCTGGGCGCGCTCGACCAGTCGGCCGTCCGCCGCCAATGCGGCGTGGTCCTGCAGCACGCGCAGCCCTTCACCGGCTCCATCCTGGACGTCATCTGCGGCACCGAGCCGTACACGCCGGAGGAGGCCATGGCGGCGGCCGAGATGGCGGGACTCGCCGAGGACATCAAGCGGATGCCGATGGGCCTGCACACGATCGTGTCGGGCAGCGGTGCCGTCTCCGGCGGCCAGCGCCAACGCCTCATGATCGCGCAGGCGTTGATCCGCCGGCCCCGCATCCTCTTCTTCGACGAGGCGACCAGCGCCCTCGACAACGAGACACAGCGCACGGTGATCGAGTCCACGAAGGCTCTCAACGCCACCCGCATCGTCATCGCGCACCGCCTGTCCACGGTCCTCGACGCGGACCGCGTGATCGTCATGGAGGACGGCAAGGTCGCCCAGCAGGGCCCGCCCGCGCAGCTGCTGGCCGACACGAGCGGGCGGCTGCACGAGCTGGTGCGCCGGCAGATGGCGTGAGCCTTCAGTCCATGCCGGGGACGGGGGCGCCGGAGGGCACCCCCGTCCTGACGTACTCCTCGTAGAACTCCTTCCAGGGGACGCCCGCCCCGGCGTGCGGCCCGCCGAGGTGCTCACCGCGCGCCTTCGCGTCCAGGGCGGCCAGGCACACCTCCCAGCCGGCGCCGTTGCGGGCGGCGGTGTCGGCGGCCTGCAGGACGTTGGTGAGGGTGAAGCGGGTGCGCTTGTCGTCCAGTGCCTCGAGGTCGAAGCGCAGTTCGTCGCCGCCCCACTCGAAGGACAGGTGGCGCGGCTCGTCGAGGGCGAGGACCCGGCCCGTGGACTCGGGCATGTGCGGGTCGCCGCTGAAGGTGATCGTGCCGCCGGGGCGCGGGTCGATCTCCGCTCGGGACGGGAACCAGTGGGCGAGTTCCTCCGCGTCGGTGACGAACTGCCAGACGCGCTCGATCGGGTGCTCGTAGATGCGGCTGAAGCGGACGGCCGGACGGCCGTCGTCCAGGGTGAGATACGTGCCGGTGGGTTCAGCGGCCATGGTGGATCAGTCCTTCGGGGAGGTTTCCTCGGGATCGTCCGTCGCCGTCTCGTCGAGGCGTCGGCCCAGCAGGTCCAGGCTGCGGTTCCACAGCGCCCGGTACGGCGCCAGCCATGTGTCGAGCTCGGCGATCGGGGCCGGGTCGAGGGCGTAGACGCGACGCTGAGCGTCCTGCCGTACCCGTACCAGGCCCGCCTCCCGCAGCACCTTCAGGTGCTTGGAGGTGCTCGGCTGACTCAGGCCGCATGCCTCCACGATCTCGCCCACGGGCCGCGGCCGCTCCAGGAGCAGGGCGACGATGGCCCGCCGGTGGGGATCGGCGAGGGCGGTCCAGAGCGCGGCGTCGGACATGAGCCCAATATGCCTCGGTAGTTATATTCCCGTCAAGGAATACAAGACCACTGCGACCACAGCCCATCGAAACGTTGCCGTTTCGCTCGCGGTGGTCTAGCCTCTAGGTGTACGAAACCGTTTCGTTTAGGTTTCCTTTACCCCACGTTGTTCCCCCGTGTTCCAACGAACCCGAACGACTTCCCTGGAGTGGTTCTCCCATGTCCCAGAAGACTCTGACCGACGACACCCGCCCGGCTGCCGTCGAGGCGCAGCCCGCGGCCTCGGCCAAGCGCTGGTGGATCCTCGCGGTCGTCGCCCTCGCGCAGCTGATGGTGGTGCTGGACGCCACCATCGTGAACATCGCCCTGCCCTCGGCCCAGGCCGACCTCGGATTCTCCGACGGCAACCGGCAGTGGATCGTCACCGCGTACGCGCTGGCGTTCGCCTCCCTGCTTCTGCTCGGCGGCCGGATAGCCGACCTGTTCGGCCGCAAGACGGCCTTCCTGGTCGGTGTGGTCGGCTTCGCCGCGGTCTCCGCGCTCGGCGGCGCCGCGAACGGCTTCGGCATGCTGGTCACCGCACGTGCCCTGCAGGGTGCCTTCGGCGCGCTGCTGGCACCGGCCGCGCTCTCCCTCCTCAACACCACCTTCACCGACGCCCGGGAACGCGCCAGGGCGTTCAGCGTCTACGGCGCCATCGCCGGCGCCGGTGGTGCGGTGGGCCTGCTGCTCGGCGGTGTGCTGACCGACGCGTTCGACTGGCGCTGGACGCTGTATGTGAACGTGGCGATCGCCGTCGTCGCCTTCGCGGGCGGCTGGCTGCTGCTGACCAACCACCGCGACGCCGAGAACTCCAAGCTGGACGTGCCCGGCACGGTGCTCGTCGCCGCCGGTCTGTTCTCCCTCGTCTACGGCTTCTCCAACGCCGAGACGCACGACTGGGGTTCGGCCCTGACCTGGGGCTTCCTGATCGCCGGTGGTGTGCTGATGGCCGCCTTCGCCTGGTGGCAGACCCGTACCGCCCACCCCCTGCTGCCGCTGCGCATCCTGCTGGACCGCAACCGCGCGGCCTCGTTCCTGGCCGTGCTGATCTCCGGCGGCGGCATGTTCGGCGTCTTCCTCTTCCTCACCTACTACCTGCAGTTGAACCTGGGCTTCAGCCCGACGAAGACCGGCGTCGCGTTCCTGCCGATGGTCGGTGCGCTGATGGTGGCGGCACAGCTCGGCACCACGCTCCTGGTGCCGCGGATCGGGCCGAAGGTGGTCGTGCCGCTGGGCTTCGCGGTCTCCGCGGTCGGCATGGCCTGGCTGACCGGGATCGGCGTCGGCTCCAGCTACGTCAGCGCGGTGCTGCCGCAGCTGATCGTGATCGGTGTCGGCCTCGGCCTCGTGATGCCGGCGGCGATGCAACTGGCCACGGGCGGGGTGGCCGCCGAGGACGCGGGCGTCGCCTCCGCCACGGTCAACGCGATGCAGCAGGTCGGCGGTTCGATCGGCACGGCGCTTCTGAACACCCTGGCGGCGAGCGCCGCGACCGACTACCTGGCCGGCAAGGACGCGACCAGCAAGCTGGTGCAGGCCCGGGCGACGATCGAGAGCTACACCACCGCCTTCTGGTGGTCGGCGGTCCTGTTCGCCGCCGGCGCGGTGATCGCCTTCCTGCTCTTCCGCCGCGGTGTGCCCGAACAGGACGCGGACGCCGCACCGGTCGTCCACATGTGACCGTTCCGGTCCGAGCCGCACTGGTCCCAGGGGCCGCCGTCCGCAGGGAGACGGCGGCCCCTCTGCGCTGCCATGGTGGTCGTATGCGCAAAGAGGTGGCGGCCCTCGGCAGCACGGTCTTCCTGGTCGTCGCGCCCGGCACCGTGGTCGTCCTGCTGCCCTGGTGGCTGACCGGATGGCGGTCCGGCGACTGGTGGCCGGTCCTGCGCGCGGCCGGCCTGGTCCCGCTGACCGCGGGCGTGATCGTCCTGCTGTCCGCCTATGTGCGCTTCGTGGTCGAGGGCCTGGGCACGCCGGCGCCCGTCGCACCGCCCGAGCACCTGGTCGTGGGCGGGCTGTACCGCTACCTGCGCAATCCGATGTACGTCGCCGTGATCGCGGCGATCGCCGGCCAGGGCGTGCTGCTCGCCCGGCCGGTCCTGTTCGCGTACGGCGCCTGTGCCGGCGTGGCCATGTGGGCGTTCGTGAAGGGGTACGAGGAGCCTGCGCTGACCCGCCGGTTCGGCGCCGACTATGTGCGCTACCGGCAGGGGGTACCGGGGTGGCGGCCGCGACTGACGCCCTGGCGCGACAGCTGACGAACGTTCGGGTGGTCGAAAAGTGGGGTACTTCCGGCCCATGCGAATCAGCGTGCTGGATGTGGGGTCGAACACCGTCCGCTTGATGGTGGCGGACGCGGCGGACGGGGTGCCGTTGCCCGTGCACACCGCCAAGTGGCGCCTGCGGCTGTCGGAGCAGGTGACGCCTGGGAGCGACATCCCCGAGGAGGCCGTCGAGCAGCTCGTCGGAGCCATTGCCGAGGCGAGCCGGACGGCGGCCCGCTGGGGTGCGGCCGGTCCGCTGGCCTTCGCGACGGCGGTGGTGCGCAGTGCCCCGAACCGCCAACAGGTGCTGCGCGCCGTCCGGTCGCGGACCGGGGTGGGCCTGTGCACGCTGCCGGGCGAGGTCGAGGCCGAGCTGACATTCCTCGGGGCGCGGCGCTGGATGGGCTGGCGGTCGGGGCCCCTCGCACTGATGGACATCGGCGGCGGCTCCTTCGAAGTGGCCTTCGGGCGGGGCCGGGTGCCGGACTTCGTGGCCTCGCTGCCGCTCGGTGCGGGACGGCTGACCCATGAGTTCTTCCAGGGTGAGGACCCGCCCCTGCCGGAGCAGGTGCGGGCGCTGCGGCGCAAGGTCCGGCACCAGCTGCGGGACGTCGCGTCGCGGATCCGCTGGGAGGGGCCGCGTACGGCGGTGGTCACCTCCCGCACGTTCCAGCAGCTGGGACGGCTGTGCGGGGCGGCCCCCGGGCGCCGCGGCCCGTTCGTGGACCGGCAGTTGCAGCGTTCGGACCTGCGGTTGGCGATCGACCGGCTGTCGGTCCTGTCCGCCGTCGAACGCAGCCGGCTGCCCGGCATCTCCGCGCCGCGCGCCCAGCAGAGCCTGGCGGGCGCGCTGGTCGCGCACACCGCCATGAAACTGACCGGGCTCAGGACCGTCACCATCTGCCCGTGGGCGATCCGTGAGGGTGTCCTGCTGCGCCACATCGAGGACGGAGGGTCCTGGTGGGCCGAGGTCAACCGCCTCGACGAGGCACCCGTACCCCCGGACCCGGTCCCCCTGCGCGTAGCGGCTGTGGGGAGCTGAACCGACGACCTGGACGGAGGAGGACGCCGTGTCCGACGACAAGGAGCACCCCGAAACGGCCGGGGAAGAAGTTCTGCGGGAGATCGAGGACGTCGAGACCCGCACCCGCGAGTCCGCCGCCGAGCGGCGCCGCAGAGGCGAGGCCGCAGACGCGATCACCCCCAACGCCCGGGCCCAGGCCCAGGAGAAGTCCGAGGGCGACTGAGCAGCCGCAGCCGGGATCTCATCGAACGTACGGTTCATAGCGCGTTCCGCGCATGCCCCGTACGCGAAAAGGCCAATGTTCGGGCCTGCGCGCACCGTGCCGGGCCGAGACACGGGCCAGTGAGCGCGGCGGCGGCTGCGCATCGTCCCCGACGCGGCCCGCCTCCACCGGCTGTTGAGCGGCGCGGGACCGCGAGGACGCTTTCCGCCCCTCCCCGGAGTCCCGGGAAGGGGCGGAGGTGATCCCAGGAGTCGGCGGGCGGCCCCACTCCGCCCGACCGACTCCCGGTGCGAGATCGCCGGGTACCTCGCGACAGGGACTCGCACTCCCCACCTTGCGAGCCACTTCCTGTGCGCGCGAGGGCTCCGCGATCCCGGTCCTAGAACGCGAAGACGCTCGTCCCGTAGGAGTTCTTCACGCACTCATTGCCGAAGGTCCGCTCATAGGAGACGCGCTTGCCCTGCCAGACCCCGTCGATCGTGACCACGAGGGGGTCGTACTGCTTGGTACACAGCACGTCGGTTCTCGCCGTCAGGGCGTCGAAGTCGCCCGTGGTGCCGCGCAGTTCGGCGCACGCCTGGGCGGCGGCCGGGTGGGTGCCGGAGGCCTTCGGCGCGCAGGTCAGGGTGACGGCGCGCATGGGAGTCGCGACGGCGGCGCTGTCGCCGTGGCCGATCGTGAGCACCAGGGCCGAGGGGGCGTAGAGCGAGGCGGGGGCGGCGTCCGGGGTGGCGAGGGCGGCTCCGGTGAGGGGGCCGCAGACGGCGGTGGCGGTGAGGGCGAGGGTTGCTGCCCAGCGCGCGGTGTTCCGCATTGTGTGCATCCTTCCGCTGGATTCGAGGGTGTACCGGACCGTTCAAGGGTTGGTGCCGGACCGGCGAGCGCGAGTCTGCCGAGTCCGCCGCGGAAACACACGTCGACCCCATGCGTTTCAGTAACCTTGCGTGTTGAATCAGTGGCGCGAAGTCACGGAATTCGATCGTTCAAACCCCGGAACTGAGCGGTTCTTGATCGCCTGAAGCAGCCAAGTGGCCGGTTTCCAGCGCTTCGTTAATAGGCCTGAAACATTCCGATTGAGCCGTCGGCTGACTCCCCCGCGACCCCTTGCGTTCATGAACGGGTTGCGTAATCGTCATTACATGATTACGGCAGAGCAGCAGGAGAAGCTGCGCGGCTGGTTCGCCGGCCGCGTCCCCGAGGACCTCTTCGAGGGGTTGGCCGAGCTCACGGTCGACCGCGAGGAGATCACCGTGATCGGCCGCATCCCCGAACCCCGGCTCGCCGAGGGCGCCTCGGACGCCGAGCGGGAGGCGGCGGTACAGGGCCGCATCCAGGAGTTCCGGGAGCGCACGCGTGAGGCACGCGTCGAGGTGGCCCGCGAGGCCGAACACCGGTTCCGCCGGAAGGTCTCCTGGGGTGTGGAGTGCGGCGGCGAGCGCGCCCTGTTCACCCACGTCGCCGCGCCCGTGATGACCCGGCTGCGCCAGCCCGAGCGACAGGTCCTCGACACCCTGATCGCCGGTGGTGTCGCCCGCAGCCGCAGCGACGCCCTCGCGTGGTGCGTCCGCCTGGTCCAGCGCCACACCGACGACTGGCTCACCGAGCTGCGGGACTCCCTCGAACACGTCCAGCGGGTGCGGGCCCAGGGCCCCGACGCCGAACCGGAGGACGCCCCGACCGAAGCCGAGTGATGGAGGATTCATCCTCGCGGGGGCGTCGGAGCGGCAATGACCGCCTGGTGGGTGCCCGCGCTCATCGGTGTGCTGTTCACCGACTTCCCGGGGCAGCTCGTCGGCCCCCTGGGCGATCTCGCGGGCGGAGTCGACATCAGCCTGCCGTCGCTGCTCGTGGCCGCGGTGCTGTTCCCGACCCTGCTGCGGCTGTTCTCCGAGCGCCGCGGGGTGTACGGGCCCGAGGGCACCCGGCCGACCCGCACATCGACACACCGGTGCCCCCGATCACGGGACCGGGCGCGGGAACCGACGAAGGGACGGCGCCGGACCCGTCCACCGCTCTGCGGGGCCGACTCGCCTGGGCCGGGGGCGACGGGGCGGGTGGCGTTTCTGCAGACCCCCTTCCGTAGGGAGTCCTCCCTCCCGCGGCCGGCCCGGCTGCGTCGCAAGCCGCTCGATCGACGAACACGCCGGCCTGTGGTCGAGGCAGGACGCGGACGACTCCGCGGCACGTGCGCTCGCCGGCGCACTCACCACGCGCGCATCGCCCGCGTCGCGAGCGGCCGGTGGCCGTGACCCACGTTCCGCCGCCCGCCGGCACGCCGAGCCGACGACGCCGTGCGGCGGGCCATGGCATGCCCTGGCGCGCAGCGAGAGTTCGGCTGCCCGGTCCGTTCGCAGCCCCGACGGCGTCCGGTCACGGCGAAGTCCGGCCCCGCGGAGCCGGTCGCCCGTGCGCTCCGGCCCGCCTGACCGCCGAGGACACCCCGGCTCCGGGCGTCGGGGACCAGCGGGCCCTTGCGGTCGCGCAGCAGGCATCCGGCACGGCGGGCTCCGACGGCCCGATGGGCTCCGACGTTGTCTGCCGGGCCGTCCGGGCCCGGCAGACACCTGTCGTCACATGCCGTCACATGCCGTCACACAGCCGCTAGTTCCGGCGTCCCGCCGGGTCCTGTACTGCCGTGTCCCGGCCTCCGCCCGAGTGCGGCCCGGCATCGACGGATCCGGCGCCCGCTTCGGCGGTCGGTCCCTCCGCGCGGTCGCCGTGGCCCGGCCACCACGCCGCGTGGCCGATCAGTGCGGTCAGGCTCGGTGTGAAGAACATCGCCATCACGAAGGCGGCGACGGCGATGCCGAAGGAGACCGCGAAACCCATCTCCGTGAGCAGCGCGTTGCCCGCCAGCATCATCGTGGCGAAGGTCGCCGCCAGGATGAAACCGGCCGCGGCCACGGTGGGCCCCCCGTACTTGAGCGCCATGCCGGCCGCCTCGCGCGGATCTCGGCCCTCGCGGGCTTCCTCGCGGAGCCGGGCGATCATGAGGATGTTGTAGTCGGTGCCGATGGCGACCACGAACAGATACATGATCACGGGGAGCATGAACATCAGCCCCGAGTGTCCCTGGCCCTCCTGGAAGATCCACACGGTGGCGCCGAGGGTCGCGCCGAAGCCCAGACCCACCGAGGCGATCAGGTACCAGGGCGCGACCACACTGCGCAGCAGCAGCCCCAGAATCAGCATGATCAGCAGGGCGGCGACGGGGAACACGGTCCGGTAGTCGTGGTTGACCGCGGTGTCGATGTCCTTGAAGATCGAGGACATACCGCCGACAAGGGCTTCGGTGCCGTCGGGCGCGTCGGAATGCGCCACCTCCCGCACCCTGCCCACCGCGTCGATCGCCTTGTCCGTCGACGCCTCGTACTTGAGGGTGACGGTGAAGTCGGCGGTGGTGCCGTCCTTGTTCAGCTGGCTCATACGGGTGCTCGCGACACCGTCCACGGCCCCGAGTTTCTGGGCGTACGCGGTGAAGGCGCTCTTGTCGAGCGGCTTGCCGTCGGTGCTGGAGAGATAGACGTCGGTGGGGGCGGCCGCGCCCGCCGAGTACGCCTTCTGCATCTCGTCCTGGACGACCATCGACTCCTTGGTCTTGGGCATCGACCCGGAGGCCAGGTCGAACGTGGCCTTGAAGCCGAGGGTGCCGAGCGAGAGCGCGACCAGGACGAGGCCGGAGAGGACGGCGGTCAGCGCCGGGCGGCGCTGCACGCCACGGCCGAGGGCGGCGAAACGGGCGTTCTCGGGCTCCCGTTGCCAGGACTTGGAGGGCCAGAAGACCTTCGGCCCGATCAGCGACACGACGGCCGGGATCAGAGTCAGGCCCGCGATGAGCGTGACGGTGACCGCGATGGCCAGCGCCGGGCCCATCTGCTTGAGGAATCCCAGCGTGGACAGCGAGAGCGCGAGGAAGGCGATGATGACCGCGCCGGCGGCCGAGGCGATGGCCTCGCCGACCCGGGCGACCGCGTTCACCATGGCCGACTTGGGCTCGTCCCCGGCCCGCAGACGTTCTCGGTAGCGGAACAGCAGGAACAGGAAGTAGTCCGTGCCCACGCCGAACAGCACGACGATCAGGATCGACGAGATGGAGCTGTTGGCCTGCAGGCCGAACAGCTTGGTGGCGTACGCGATCAGCCCGTTGGCGATCGCGGACACCAGGCCGATCGTGATCAGGGGCAGCAGGGCCAGGATCGGCGCCCTGAAGATGATCAGCAGGGTGACCAGGATGATCACGAAGGTGCCGATGCCGATCAGGGCCTCGCCACGCTTGGAGGAATCCTGCTGGTCGAGCGCCTGCGCGGCGGAGCCGCCCAGTTCGACGTCCAGGTTCGTGCCCTTGGCCAGCTCCTTGGCGTCCTCGCGCAGCACCTTCGCGGCATCCGCCTGTTTGGGCTGGCCGGCGTTCTTGCTGTCCATCTGTACCAGGGTCAGGTCATACCTGCCGTCCTTGGACGGCTGGCCGGGGACGACCTTCTGCACCTGGTCGATGTGCTTCTCGCCCAGCTCGGTGGTGATCCGGGCGACGTCCTGTTTGTCCTCGGCGGTCAGCTTGCCGCCGTCACTGCGCTGGTACAGCGCGATCGCGGACGGCGTGAAAGCGCTGGGGAACGCCCTCTGCTGGAGATCCGCCGCTTTGATCGATTCATAACTCTTGGGCAGGAAACTGCTCTCGTCACTGTTCGAGGGCAGACTCGGTGCGGTGGCGACGATCGCCACCGCCGCGATCAGCCATGCCACGATCGTCCAGACGGGATGTCGGACGACCGTGGTGCCAATACGTCGGAACATGCGGAATGGTCCTCCTGGGCAGGAAGATCACCGCAGCCCGGGGAGCGGACCCTGGCATCGGCGACCCCGGTCGGCACGCGTCCAACGGGCCGACCGAATGGTTGTCTTGAGCTCATATTGTAGTGACCATGAAACAGACCACTCACGGGTGGTCGCGGAACGTGAGATTCCGTCAGGCGGCGCCATCGCGCAGAAGCGCGGCCGATGTCATGCGGTGACCGGCCGATGTCATGCCGGGTGGCCGGGGCTGATGTCGAGGACGTCGTCGAGCCGCAGCAAGGGCCCCTCGGCGCGGCCGCCCCACTCCACGGGCTCCAGAACGAACCCGACGTGATCGCCTCCGTCGACGCGCCGGTCCACGGTGCCGACGAACCAGGCCGCGGCATCCTCCAGGACCGCCGACCCGCCGTACCCCCGCTTCCACGGCACCCGCACGAACTTGTCGACCGAGTCGCCCGTCCGCCCGCCGAACAGCGCCGCCAGCTCGTGCTGATCACGGGTCAGCAGGTGAACGGCCAGACAGTCCGCGGCACAGGCCACGGGGAAGGTGTGGTTGGCCTTGGACAGCCACACCACGAAACGCACCGGCCGGATGGAGCACTGCGAGGCGAAGCCGACCAGACACCCCGACAGCTGCGCACCCGTCGCGGCCGTGACCACGCACATGTCGGGGTTCAGCCGGCTCGTGAAGGCGTCGACGTCCGTCATGCTGCTTCCTCACTCCGCATCTCGCTCCCCTGAACACCGCCCGAGTCCCCCGTCCGCTCCCCCCTCCACTCCCCCATTCACCGCGGCGCTCACGAGCGTAGGCGTCCCGCCGCCGAATCCGGCGAGTCGTTCCGGGACGGGCGAGTCCCGTCGTGGTCGCGGCAGCGCCCGGGCCGACTGACCGCGCTCGGCTGCTCACCGCCGGCCTGATCCGCCCACGGCCGAATTGAACGGCTCACCGACGACGAGGTCCGCTCACCTGACGACCGAGGACCGGCGAAAACCCCTGGCGCCCAGGCCGGTGACGAGCCGAGACTCGTCGCATGGCTGACATGGGGTCGTTCCGGCAAGCGGTCACCGTCTGGGCTGCCGGTGGCACCGGCGACCTCGCGCGCGAGCTGTCCGCACGGCTGCCCCTCCGGGCGGCGGTCCTGCTCGAAGGGCCGAGCGATGCCGCGGCGGTCAGCGCGCTGGCCATACGTCGGGGCCGGGACCTGGCGGCCGAGGGAGTCTGCGTCCTGCCGATGGGCGGTGCGATGAGCGTCGGCCGGTTCGCCGACCTCCTCGGACCGACCGGTCTCGGCCTTCGCCTCACGGGACTGTGCGACGAACGCGAGCGTCCGTACTACGCCCGCGCCCTGGAGCGGGTCGGAGCGGCACAGGACGGCTTCTTCGTCTGCGCGGCAGATCTGGAGGACGAGCTCATCCGCGCGCTGGGCGTGGCCCGGGTGGAGGAACTCGTCCGGGCGGAAGGCGACCTGCGCGCCCTGCGGACCTTCCTGCGACAGCCCGCACAGCAGGGGCGCACCGCACAGCAACAGCTCCGGCGCTTCCTCGGTACCAAGAAGGGTCGCAAGATCCGCTACGGCCGCGTCCTCGTCGAGGCCCTCGACCCCGACGGCGTGCCAGCCCCGCTCGACTCCTTGCTCGCCGGCCTCTGAGCGCTCGTCGACGTCCCTCACGAACGACACGCGCGTGTGCGTGTCGTTCAGCCGCGCCGCAGGCTTCCCACAGAATCCGAGCCGGCCCTTCGGCTTCGGTCCGGCGGCCCTGGGAACTGGGTTCCTTCGGCACGAAGCGGCGATCGCGGGGACGGGAACTGTCATGGCAGGGATGTCGGACGCGGCCTGGGCCGTGCCCACGAAGGTGCGGGGCGCGGGACAGGCCGTACAGCGCGCGTGGGAGGCCCCTGCAGGGAGCGGGATATCGCCGCGCAGGCGATGAAGGCCGCTTTCGCGGCCTGGGCGTCCTGGGCGGTGGTCGGCTGGTGGCTGCACGCGCCCATGGCCTTCGTGGCGCCCTGGGTGGCGATCCTGCTCGTCGAGTCGACGGTCTACCAGTCCGTCGCCCACGCACTGCAGCAGCTGGCGGCGATCGCCGCCGGAACGATCATGGCCACGGTCCTGGCGCTGCTGATGCACAACAGGATCGGCGCCATGGGCCTCGTCCTCCCCCTGGTCGTACTCCTCGGTTCATGGTGGCGTCTCGGCCGACAGGGGATCTACACGGCCACGGGGGCGCTCTTCGTGCTCACCGACACGCACGTCGGACTGATGGCGTCCGCAGCCCGGATCGCCGAGGCCGCCTTCGGAGCGGCGGTCGGCATCGGGGTCAACGCGCTCATCCGGCCGCCCGTCTATCTGCGGGATGCCCAGGCGGTGCTCCATGAGGCCGCTCAGGAGACCTGGACGCTCCTCGATGAGACGTCCGGGCACCTGGCCGACGGGCGGTGGGGCGTCGACGAGGCGAAGAGCTGGCACGAGCAGGCCCTGCACCTTCAGCACCTGGTGGGAGAGTGCCGGTCAGCCGTCGGCTGGAGCCGGGAGAGCCTGTGGGGAAACGTGCGGCGCCGCAGCCTCGCCGCAGCGCCGCCGGACCGGAATCACGAAGACGCGATGGTGGTGCTGGACTACGCCGCCGTGCACACCACGGAACTCACCCGCACCCTGCTCGAAGCAGCCGCCGAGGACCGGCCGACGCACTGGTCCCGTCCGCCGCTGATCCACGGCTACGCCGACTTTCTGGCCCGGGCGGCCCAGGTCGTGCGGCTGTACGGGGAGGGCGGCTTCGGCCGGGAGCACGACGCCGCACTGCAGCAGGCCGCCCGGGAGCTGCGCGCCACCGCGGACGGTCTGCGTCGGCAGACTCCGGGCTCCGTGTCGGGCGTGCCCGAGGAGGCCTCGGCGTACGGCGCCCTTCTTCTCCAGACCCAGCGACTGGCCGGACATCTCGACTCGTCCGTCCGGCAGGACTCGCCCCACGGGCCCGCCCGAGGCCCCGTCTGAGGCCCGCCTGGGATTCCTCCCGCCCTCGGGAGGCGCCCCTATCCGCCTGCCACCAGCGCGTCTCCCAACACCGTGCGCCGGTACAGCACGTAGTAACCCTGGCGCCGCGCATCGAGCAGCCCCGCCGCGCGCAAGGCCGTCAGATGGGACGACACGGTGGAGGGGGCCAGCGTGTGCCGGACGGCGAGTTCGGAGGTGGAGGCGGGAATCGTCAGGCCGGTGAGCAGCGCGGCGCGGTGGTGACCCAGCAGCCGGGCGAGGGCCTCGGGCGGCCGTGGTGCCGGGACGGTGTGCAGGCGGCCCATCCCCATGGCCGGGTAGAGGACCGTAGGTTGCCAGGGGCGGGCGTAGGCGCTGACCACGTCCGGCCACACGAAGACGCTGGGCATGAGCAGGATGCCCCGCCCGTCGGGCCGTTGGGCGACCGTCTGGTCCTCGTACATGCGCAGGGTGAGGGTGTGGCCGGCCCAGTCGACGGCGGGGTGCAGGCCGGTGAGCAGCGCGTCGAGGCCGCCGTCGGCGGCCTTCCGGGAGCGGTGCGCTATGTCGGCTTCCAGCACGGCGCGGTGGCGCGGCCAGTCCGGGGCGAGCAGGGCGTGCCAGGCCAGTTCGGTGAGGTCGGCGAGGCGACGGACGGTGCCGGCGGGGTCGTCGAGGGCGGCCCGTCCCCGCGGTGACTCGGTGAGGCCGGGCGTACAGGCGAGCGAGCGGGCCATCTCGACGCGGGCGAGCGCGGGGTCGGTGGCGCGCATCCTGGCCAGTTCGTCGTCGATGGAGGGGTACGGCCGGTCGGGCGGCGGGCCGAGGAAGTCCGGGGTGTAGCCGCCGGGGCGCGGGACGAACAGCCACAGGAGCGTGAGGTCCAGGCCGGCCAGGGTACGGCCCGTCCGGCGCAGCCAGGCGCGGTGGTAGCCGTGCCGGGACGGGCGGCGCAGCATGCGCAGGGCCTCGTGGGTCTGGCACAGGGGCGAGATCGCGAACCGGCAGCGCGTCAGGCCGGCGGCGCCCAGACGCAGGGTCAACGGCAAGACGGCCTCCGTGAGCGATGCCGGTCGGATGCGATTCGGTCTGGAACGAAACGGTAGAAGCCCGTGCCGCGGGATCAGCACGCTTGCCCCGACTCCTTCCCCACACCCAGGAGGGCACCTGGATGGGCAGCGTACGTCCGGCCGCATGGCGCAGGAGCGCCGTCGTCGCGGCCCTGATGCTGGCGGCCTTCACTTTCAACACCGCCGAGAACCTCCCCACGGGACTGCTGTCGCTCATGGCGGCCGATCTGCGCGTGTCGCTCACGGCCGTCGGCGCGCTGGTCACCGGATACGGGCTGACGGTGGCCGTGGTGTCGCTGCCCGCCGCCCGCCTCACCCGCTCCGTGCCCCGCCGGTATCTGCTCGCCGGGGTGCTGGGACTGCTGGTGGCGGCCAGCTGGGTGTCGGCGCTGGGGAGCATCTCGTACGGGCTGTTGCTGGCGGCGCGGGTGGTCACCGCGCTCGCTCAGGCGTCGTTCTGGGTGCTGATGGGGCCGGTCGCGGTCGGGCTGTTCCCGCCCGAACGGCGGGGCCGCGTCATGGGGTTGCTCTCGGTCGGCGGTTCGCTGGCCACGGCCCTCGGCGTGCCGGCCGGGACCTGGCTGGGTGGTCGCGGCGGCTGGCACGCTCCGTTCGCGGTGCTCGGCGCGCTTGCGCTCGTCTCCCTCGCCGTCGTCGCCGCCCTGCTCCCGACCTCCCGCCCCCAGGAGAGCCATGCCGCGTACGGCGTCGCCCCGGACCGGCGCCGGTTCTTCGGCGTCGTGTCCACCACCGCCCTGTCGGTGACGGGGGTGTTCACGGGATTCACGTACGTCGTCGTGCTGTTGGAGGACGTCGGCGGGTTCGGCGAGGACGCGGTGAGCGGTGTGCTGTTCGCGTTCGGGGCGGCCGCACTGGCCGGTGTCGCGCTCGCCGGACCCCTCCTCGACCGCTTCCCGCGCGCCACGCTCGCCGTGCCGGTGGCCACCCAAGCGGCGGCCCTGCTCGGCCTCTGCGCGGCAGCGAGCAGTCAGGTGGCGGCGGTCGCCCTGCTCATGCTGCTCGGCGCCTCGGTGGCGCCGGTCTTCATGGCAGCGCAGAGCCAGGTCCTACGAGTGGCGCCGGGCCGCACCGAGTCGGCACTCGCGGCCAACTCGGCAGCCTTCAACGCAGGTGTGGCCGCCGGCGCCCTCCTCGGCGGAGCCCTGCTGCCGCTCACCGGCGCGCGCGGCACCTTCCTGGCCGGCGGAATGCTCACCGTGGGCGCCCTCGCCGTGCTGACCTGGCCCGAGGACAAGGCGGCACGCGCGGTCGCGGAGTCGCGGTAGACGCGTGGAGTGCGGGTGCCCGGCCTGGTTGCTGTGCACGCCGGGGCCCGGCAGGCCGAACGGGGCGCGTCCGCGCATTCCTGTGGCGGGATTCGGGTCGCGATCGAGCGGTACCGTACGGGCGCCCCGGTCCCTGGGTCTATCGTGTCGGCATGTCCGTCCCCGAACTGATCCGTATCGTCTCCCGCGACTCGCCCATGGCGCTCGCCCAAGTGGAGCGTGTCCGCGCCGAGTTGGCGGTCCTGCATCCCGGTGTGCGCACCGAGGTCGTGCCGGTGAAGACGACCGGTGACAGGTGGATGGGCGCCCTGTCCATGGTGGAGGGCAAGGGGGCGTTCACCAAGGAGGTGGACGCCGCGCTGCTCGCGGGCGAGGCCGATCTCGCGGTGCACTGCCTCAAGGACGTGCCGGCCGACCGGCCGCTGCCGGCGGGCACGACGTTCGCCGCGTTCCTGAAGCGGGACGACATCCGTGACGCCCTGGTCCATCCGGGCGGCCTCACCCTGGACGAGCTCCCGGACGGGACGCGGATCGGTACCTTCTCGGTGCGCCGGGTCGCCCAACTCGCCGCCACCCACCCGCATCTGGAGTGCGTGCCGTTCCGCGGGAACGCCAACCGGCGGCTCGCGAAGCTGGCGGCCGGCGAGGCGGACGCGCTGCTGCTCGCGGTGTCGGGCCTGGAACGCATCGGCCGCGAGGACGTGATCAGCGAGATCCTCTCCCCCGAGACGATGATGCCGTCCATCGGAGCGGGCATCCTCGCCCTGCAGTGCCGGGAGGGCGACACCGAGGTCATCGACGTGGTCAGCGGACTCGGTGATCCGGACACCCACCGGGAGGCCACCGCCGAGCGCATGCTGCTGCACGTCCTGCAGGGGCACTGCAACAGCCCGATCGCCGGCTACGCGCGCATGGACCACGGCGGCGAACTGTCCCTGCGGGCCTGCGTGTTCACCCCGGACGGCAAGACCCGGCTCAACGCCCACGAGTGGGCCGGCCGACTCGACCCTGCGACCCTGGGCACGTCGGTCGCCGTGGCCCTGCTGCGGCAGGGCGCCCGCGAACTCATCGACGGCATCCCGCACTGAGCGGGCAGCGGACCGGGCGGGCGCGGCTCAGGCCGTGCCCTCTTCCGCCTGGTCCCTGAGGAAGTTGCTCACCTGGTGGGCCAGGCTGTCCCGTGCCGCACCCGTGTGGGCGCCGACGGCCTCCTCGTGCATTCCGATGCCACCGGCCCACAGCCGACGGTCGGCCCACTCCTCGTCGACCCGCAGCTGGATCTGCACGTCGACCTGGCCGAGGCCGGCCTCGGGGCCCGCCGCGAACAGCACGGCGGTGGCCCGGCGCAGCGGATAGACGTCGAAGCCCTCGATGAACTGCGAGTTGCGCCAGTCGATGAACGCGGCCTCACCGTCGGGGCCGATCCGTACGTCGATCTGGCCGTCCTCCAGATGGATGGTGGAGTGCCCGCTGCCCCGGTTCTCGACGGTCACGCGGACACTGAAGTACGTGAGTCCCTCGGCCGCGTCGTCCCGTCCGCGCGGCGGCTCGGCGGCTTCCAGACGGTGGACGCGGACACGCAGGCCGGCATGCTCGTCGTACTCCTGCCAGTCCCCGACCACGTTCGGCTCGTACACAGTCCACCTCTTCGACCTCAGAGAGCTGCTTCCTATCTTTGCGCTCAGTGCACTGTCAAATGAGCAGAATGCGCTGTGGCCAGCGAATTCGCCCCCTTGATCAGTGATCAAGCGCTGCGCAGGAAGAACTGACGGACGGGCGGGACGGACGTCCACACGCGCGTGCCGCACATCACGTTCCGGAACATGATCGGCGGGCCGGCCGGCCGAGGAGCGAGGACGCGGCGGTGACGCCCAGCGCGGCGGCCACGAGCAGCACCCCGAAATCGAGGGCCACGTGCGCGTGCGTGCCGAGGAGCAGGCCGCTCAGGGCGTCCGCTTGGTAGCTCAGGGGGTTGAGCCTGCTGATGGCCTGGAGCCGGCCCGGCCTGATCGAGACGGGGTAGAGGGATACCGAGGCCGCACTCTTCGTCCGTTTTGTTTCGGAAGTTCCTAATCCGGGCACCTGCACTACGTGCTTCGGACTGGAGGCACGTCCGTGGGAGCCGATCAGGCTCCGGACGTCCTCCGCCGTTCCGGGTCCGTATCTCCCATGGTGTCCGTCCTCTCGGCACCGCCCCAGGGAGGTACGCACGATGCGTGTCACCAGCGGCAGAGCGAAACCACACCCGCACGACGACGCCCCCGACACCGCCGAAGCCTTCGAACGACTCGCCCGGCTGCCCGATGGTCCGCAGCGCCGGCGGCTGCGGGACGACCTGGTCCGGGCCTGGCTGCCCATGTCCGAGCGGATCGCCGTCCGCTTCAAGGGGCGCGGGGAGGCCCTGGAGGACCTCTACCAGGTCGCGGCACTCGGACTGGTCAAGGCCGTCGACCACTACGACCCGGACCGCGGCCACGCCTTCGAGGCGTACGCGGTGCCGACCATCACCGGCGAGATCAAGCGGCACTTCCGTGACCACATGTGGACGCTGCACGTGCCGCGCCGGGTCCAGGACCTGCGCAACAGGGTCCGGCAGTCCGTGAAGGAGCTGTCCCAGACGACCCCCGGGCGTGGACCCACCGTCAGCGAGATCGCCAGGCACGCGCAGCTGAGCGAGGCCGAGGTGCGTGCGGGGATGGAGGCCCTGGAGTGCTTCACCGCGCTGTCGCTGGACGCCGAGATGCCCGGCACCGAAGGATTCGCCCTGTCGGACGCGCTCGGCAGCACCGACCCGGCCTATGACGTCGTCGTCGACCGCGTGGCCGTCGGGCCCTGCCTTCTCGCGCTCCCGGAGCGCGAGCGCACCATCCTCTATCTCAGGTTCTTCAGGGGCATGACGCAAAACCGCATCGCAGAGCAGCTCGGCATCTCGCAGATGCATGTGTCCCGCCTGCTCAGCAGCTGTTTCGCGCAGCTGCGCGAGGAACTCCTCGCGGAGGCCGGCTGAGCCGTGGGCGGGTGGCCCCGCCCGGCCCGTCGCCTCACCCCTCGGGTGGGGCCCCGGGGATCTGCGTGGGGCCGTAGCGGTCCAGGGCGGCTTCCAGTTCGGCGCCGATCTCCGGGGGCATCTCGCCGTTGCGACCCCAGATGAGAATGAGGTCCGCGACATTCCGGAGCTTGATGTTCGTGTGCTGGGACACGTCCTTCAGGACCGCCCACCCCTCGTCCGGCGTCACCCGGCCCAGGGCGACCATCATCCCGATGGCCTGGTCCACGACGGCGTGCGAGGCGACCGCTTCCTTCAGCTGATCGACTTCTTCCTGCAGTTCGAAGATGCGGGCTGTCTCGTCGGGGGGTTCGTGCGATGCCTGTGCCACTCGTCCATAGTGGCACCCGTCCGGCCCCCTGCCACCGGGTGGCAGGGGGCAGGGGCAGCCGTTTCGGCCCCACTCCGGGGGTACTCGGCAGGCGCCCGGAGCGGTTCCGGTTGGACACTGGTACGAAACCGGCGGACGAGACCAGGACACGACTGCCATGAACAACGACATCTCAGGCCCGCGCGGTACGACGACGGTCATGTCCTCGGACTCCGTGTTCGGGGCGCCCTGCTGGGTGAGTCTGACCAGCCGTGACCGCGACGCCACCGAGGACTTCTACCGCGCCGTGCTGGGCTGGGAGTGGCGCCCCGCCAAGCTGGGTGACCGCTTCCGTATGGCGCTGGTGAACGGGACGCCCGTGGCCGGGCTCGCCGCCGTCGCCGACATGTGGCAGATGGCGGTGGCCTGGACGGTGTACTTCGCGGTACCCAGTGCGGACGAGGCCGTGGCGCGCGCCCAGGAGCGGGGCGGTACGGCCGCCGTCGGGCCGATCTCCTTCCCGCCCGGGCGGGCGGCACTGCTGGCCGACCGGGACGGGGCGACGTTCGGGATCTGGGAGGGAGCGCTCGTCGGCGACTGGGAGAAGTGGCGGCACTCGGCCCCGACCTTCATCAGGCTGCACACACGCGATGCCTTCGACGCCGCGATCTTCTACGGCGAGGTCCTGGACTGGGCATCCGAGCGGCCCGGCTGCTGCGAGGTCCACTACGAGGGCGGCGAGGTGGTGCTGCGCAGCCAGGGCGACATCGTGGCGCGCATCGAGTCCGGCGCCCTGGGGGCGGCCCCCGATCCCACCATTCGGCCGCACTGGCAGGTCCATTTCGCGGTCGAGGACGTGGCGGGATGTGTTCGGGCCGCCGAGCTGCACGGCGGCAGCGTCCTGTCGAAGGGCAGCGACGAGGCGGTGCTGCGCGACGCCGACGGCGCACAGTTCACCGTGACGTCGCGCCGCGAGCGCTGACGCTCAGCCCGCGGTACGGGCGGGGCGGGTGAGCAGGACCAGGCTGCGTGCCTCGACGCTCATGACGGTGCCCGCCTTGTGCTCCGTCTCGTCGGGGGCGTCCCCCGGGACGGCGGTGTCGAGAAGCGTCGTCCAGCGCTCGCCGTACGTGACGTCCGGCAGCCGGAACTCGACCCGCTCCCAGTAGCTGTTGAGCAGGAGCAGGAACGAGTCGTCCACCACAGGACGGCCGCACGCGTCCGGTTCCGCTATGGCGTCGCCGTTGAGGAAGACGCCGACGGAGTGCGCGTCGGGGCGCTGCCAGTCCTCCTCCGTCATCTCCCGGGCGTCCGGCGCCAGCCACACCAGGTCGGGCAGCGGCTGGCCCGCGTGCGTCGCGGTGTCGCCGCGGAAGAACCGGCGGCGGCGCAGGACGGGGTGGGCGGCACGCAGTGCGATGACGTGGCGGGCGAATTCGCCGAGTTCCCGCTGTTCCCCGGTCACCTCCCAGTCGATCCAGGAGACTTCGTTGTCCTGGCAGTAGGCGTTGTTGTTGCCTCCCTGGGTGCGGCCCAGTTCGTCGCCGTGGCTCAGCATCGGGATGCCCTGCGAGAGCAGCAGAGTGGCCAGGAAGTTGCGCTGCTGCCGGCCGCGCAGTTCCCGTACGCCCGCGTCGTCGGTCTCGCCCTCGATGCCGCAGTTCCAGGACCGGTTGTCGCTCTCGCCGTCCCGGTTGCCCTCGCCGTTGGCCTCGTTGTGCTTGTCGTTGTACGAGACCAGGTCACGCAGGGTGAATCCGTCGTGCGCGGTCACGAAGTTGACGCTGGCGCGGGGGCGGCGCCGGCTGTGCTGGTAGAGGTCGGAGGAGCCGGTCAGCCGGGAAGCGAACTCGCCCAGCGTGTGCGGCTCGGTGCGCCAGAAGTCCCGTACGGTGTCCCGGTACTTGCCGTTCCACTCCGACCACAGCGGCGGGAAGTTGCCCACCTGGTAGCCGCCCTCCCCCACGTCCCACGGCTCCGCGATCAGCTTGACCCTGCTGATCACCGGGTCCTGCTGGATCAGGTCGAAGAACGCCGACAGCCGGTCCACCTCGTGGAACTGCCGGGCCAGTGTGGCCGCGAGGTCGAAGCGGAAGCCGTCGACGTGCATCTCGGTGACCCAGTACCGCAGCGAGTCCATGATCAGCTGCAGTACGTAGGGGTGCCGCATCAGCAGGCTGTTGCCGGTGCCGGTGGTGTCGTAGTAATGGCGCCAGTCGCCGTCCACCAGGCGGTAGTACGAGGCGTTGTCGATGCCGCGGAAGGAGAGCGTGGGGCCCTTCTCGTTGCCCTCGGCGGTGTGGTTGTAGACGACGTCGAGGATCACTTCGAGGCCGGCCGCGTGCAACGCCTTCACCATCGACTTGAACTCGGTGACCTGCTGGCCGCGGGTGCCGTGGGCGGCGTAGGCGTTGTGCGGGGCGAAGAAGCCGATCGTGTTGTAGCCCCAGTAGTTGGACAGACCGCGGCTCTGCAGCACGCCATCCTGCACGTACTGGTGCACCGGCATCAGCTCGACCGCCGTCACGCCCAGGTTCTTCAGGTGCCCGACGACCGCGGGGTGCGAGAGTCCGGCGTAGGTGCCGCGGAGTTCGGGCGGGACGTCGGGGTGGGCGCGGGTCAGGCCCCGTACATGGGCCTCGTAGATGACACTGTCGGCGTACGGCTGCCGCGGCGGGCTGTCGTCGCCCCAGTCGAAGGCGGGATCCGTGACCACGCCGAGCATGGTGTGTCCGGCGCTGTCGGACCGGGAGCGGCCGCTCGGCGAACGCTCGAAGAGGGAGGCGTGGTTGTCCACCTGCCCGTCCACCGCCCGGGTGTACGGGTCGAGGAGCAGCTTCGCGGGGTTGCAGCGGTGGCCCAGGTCCGGGTGCCATGGCCCGTGCACCCGGTAGCCGTAGCGCTGGCCCGGTCCGACGTCCGGCAGGTGGCAGTGCCAGACGAAGCCGTCGACCTCGGTCACCGGGACACAGCGCTCATTGCCCTGGTCGTCGACGAGGACGAGCTCGACGTGTTCGGCGACCTCGCTGAAGAGGGCGAAGTTGGTGCCCTTGCCGTCGAAGGCGGCACCCAACGGGTAGGGGTGCCCGCTCCAGACGGGCACCCCTGCCTTTGACCTGCGGCGGCGCTTCGCGGTCACCGGGCGTCCTCCAGGAGGCCGTCCGGCTCGCGCACCTGACCGGCCAGCACCGCGGCCCGCACCTCGCGGGGCACCTTGAGGACCTCGCGCAGGCTCGGCGCGGGGGCCAGGGGCACCAGGGGCACCCGCTCGCCGGCGCGGGCCCGCTGCGAGAACCAGATGACCTTGCTGCCGTTGTCGGTGGCACAACAGCCCCAGCCATCGCTCATGGCGGCGATCCGCTGCAGACAGGCGCGCAGATCCAGGTCCGGACGCAGCTCGCTGTCGTTCTCCGCCACGGCGGTGATCAGGTGCTGTCCGTTCCACCACATCTCGATCGACGTGTTCTTGTCCGTCGCGTGCTCGTCGATGGCCTTCAGCAGCAGCTCGGCGCCGCTGCAGACGGGCTCGACCAGCGTCTCGAGATCCCAGAGCCGGAGGTGTGCGGCCAGGATGCGCCGAACCTGTCCGACCCGTTCCGGACTGACTTCCACATCTAGGTGGTAGTAGCAGGGCACTGCGGTCTTCATCGTCGTTGGCTCCTCACCGGCGAAGCTCCCGCTCTCCTCGCCCCTGCGGGACGAGCCCCCCGTACGCAAAGCGTGAGCGTTGATCGCTCCTGAGTCACCTCAAGAGTGGGAGCACTACGCCATTCGTGCAACACGAGCGCACTCGGGGTGACCGACACCCCGAATGGTTGAGGATCCAACAAGACGTTGGGTCACTGTACGTGCACCATGTGTGAAGACCTCGATGCCCGTAACGGACCCGTGCGTGCCCACGCGCGGCCGCCGCCCGACGGTCGGGAGACGTGCGATCGAGCCCCCGGAAAGTGAAGGCGTCATGCTGCTACCGGCCAAAGCCGAGGTGGCCCGGCAACTGCGGCGGTATCGGGCCTGGGAGCGCGTCATGCTCGCGTCCCCCGCCGATCGCGCGGTGCGAGCCACTTTCGAGGACTCGGGCTACACGTTGTGCGTGCTGATGGGGAAGCGCTGTGCCCGCGAGGCCGCGGACGCCGCCGAGCGCTATCTCCGGTCCACCCTCGGCGCCTACCTCGGGGAGTCCGAAGAGCCGCCCCGAACGCCTGCCTATCTCCGGGAGTCCGAAGAACTGCCCCGGACGGGTGCCGCCGACATGCACGGTCCGCCGAAGGCACACCAGCACTTCGCCGCGGAGAGGTAACCCCTCCGCGGCACAGCTCGTATCCCCGACCGGGCAGACGGCCCGGTCTCCAGCACGACGGAGGTGAGACCCATGAGTTCGACTCCGGCCATCGGCCGCATCCCGGTGCGGGACGTCCGCCCGGCGGTGGACTGCGGAAGGCATCCGGCCAAGGCAGTAGCGGGAGAGACGTTCGAGGTCAGCGCGACCGTGTTCCGGGAGGGACACGACGCGGTCGCCGCCAACGTCGTACTGACCGATCCGGAGGGCCAGCACGGCCCGTGGACGCCGATGCGGGAACTCTCCCCCGGCTCCGACCGCTGGGGCGCCGAGGTCACGCCCACCTCCATGGGCCAGTGGACGTATCGGGTGGAGGCCTGGAGCGACCCGGTGGCCACCTGGCGGCGGACCGCCCGCATCAAGGTCCCTGCGGGCATCGACACCGGCCTGGTCCTGGAGGAGGGCGGCGACCTCCATGAGCGGCTGGCCGCCGGGGTTCCCGAGGGCCCGTGGCGTGCGGCGGTACTGGCGGCCGCGGCGACGTTGCGCGACGACTCGTTGCCGGTCGCCACCCGGTTGGCGGCGGCGTTGACGCCGGAGGTGGACGCGGTGCTGGCCCGGCATCCGCTGCGCGAGTTCGTCACCGCCTCGCAGACCCTGCCGCTGCTGGTGGAGCGCGAGCGCGCCCTGTACGGCGCCTGGTACGAGTTCTTCCCCCGCTCCGAGGGCACCCCCCAGACGCCGCACGGCACCTTCCGCACCGCCGCCCGCCGCCTGCCCGCCATCGCCGCCATGGGCTTCGACGTGCTCTACCTGCCCCCGATCCACCCCATCGGCACCACCTTCCGCAAGGGCCGCAACAACACCCTCTCCGCCGGCCCCGACGACGTCGGCGTGCCCTGGGCCATCGGCTCCCCCGAGGGCGGCCACGACGCCGTCCACCCCCAGCTGGGCACCCTCGACGACTTCGCCTGGTTCGTGCGCCAGGCCGCCGGCCACGGCCTGGAGATCGCCCTCGACTTCGCCCTGCAGTGCTCCCCGGACCACCCCTGGGTGGCCAAGCACCCCGAGTGGTTCCACCACCGCCCCGACGGCACCATCGCCTACGCCGAGAACCCGCCCAAGAAATACCAGGACATCTACCCGATCGCCTTCGACGCCGACCTGGACGGCCTGATCACCGAAACCCTGCGGGTCCTGCGACTGTGGATGGACCTCGGCGTGCGGATCTTCCGGGTGGACAACCCGCACACCAAACCGGTCGTCTTCTGGCAGCGGGTGATCGCCCAGATCAACGCCACCGACCCGGACGTGATCTTCCTGGCCGAGGCGTTCACCCGCCCCGCCATGATGCGCACCCTGGCCCAGAGCGGCTTCCAGCAGTCCTACACCTACTACACCTGGCGCACCGGCAAACAGGAACTGACCGACTACCTGACCGAGCTGTCCGGCGAGACGGCCGCCTACATGCGGCCCAACTTCTTCGTCAACACCCCCGACATCCTGCACGAGTTCCTGCAGCACGGCGGCCGGCCCGCCTTCGAACTGCGCGCGGTACTGGCCGCCACCCTCTCCCCCACCTGGGGCATCTACTCCGGCTACGAACTGTGCGAGAACACCCCGCTGCGCGAGGGCAGCGAGGAATACCTCGACTCGGAGAAGTACCAGCTCAAACCCCGCGACTGGGAGACAGCCGAACGCGAGGGCCGCACCATCACCCCCCTCATCACCAAACTCAACACCCTCCGACGGCGGCATCCGGCTCTCCAACGACTGCGGAACCTCCGCTTCCACCCCACCGACAACGACATGGTCATCGCGTACAGCAAGACCACGGGCGGGGACACGGTTGTGGTGGTCGCCAACCTCGACCCGCACCACACCCAGGAGGCCACGGTCTCGTTGGACATGCCGCAACTCGGCCTGGAGTGGCACGCATTCATGTCTGCGCACGACGAACTGACGGGTGAGACCTATCACTGGGGCAGAACCAACTATGTGCGCCTGGATCCCGGGCGGGCCCCGGCACATGTGCTCCACGTCCAGCAGTCGTCCGCGTAGCCACTGATCGGAGAGTCACAGCGACATGTCTGTCAACCAGCCCGTCCAGGACACCTTCGAGGACACCCCCGCCAGGGACCGGGACCCGGAGTGGTTCAAGCGTGCGGTCTTCTACGAGGTCCTCGTCCGCTCCTTCCAGGACAGCAACGGCGACGGCGTCGGCGACCTCAAGGGCATCACCGCCAAACTGGACTACCTGCAGTGGCTGGGCGTCGACTGCCTGTGGCTGCCCCCGTTCTTCAAGTCGCCCCTCAGGGACGGCGGTTACGACGTCTCGGACTACACGGCCGTCCTGCCGGAGTTCGGCGACCTCGCCGACTTCGTGGAGTTCGTCGACGCCGCCCACCAGCGCGGCATGCGCGTCATCATCGACTTCGTCATGAACCACACCAGCGACCAGCACCCGTGGTTCCAGGAGTCGAGGAAGGACCCCGACGGGCCCTACGGCGACTACTACATGTGGGCCGACGACGACAAGCAGTACGCCGACGCGCGGATCATCTTCGTCGACACCGAGGCCTCCAACTGGACCTTCGACCCGGTCCGGGGCCAGTACTTCTTCCATCGGTTCTTCTCCCACCAGCCCGATCTCAACTACGAGAACCCGGCGGTGCAGGAGGAGATCCTGGCCGCCCTGCGCTTCTGGCTGGACCTGGGCATCGACGGCTTCCGCCTGGACGCCGTGCCCTATCTGTACGCGGCCGAGGGCACCAACTGCGAGAACCTGCCCGCCACCCACGCGTTCCTCAGGCGCGTCCGCCGTGACATCGACACCCACTATCCGGACACGGTGCTGCTGGCGGAGGCCAACCAGTGGCCGGAGGACGTCGTCGACTACTTCGGCGACTACCAGTCCGGCGGCGACGAATGCCACATGGCCTTCCACTTCCCGGTCATGCCGCGCATCTTCATGGCCGTACGGCGGGAATCCCGCTACCCCGTCTCGGAAATCCTCGCCAAGACCCCGGCCATCCCCGCGAGCTGCCAGTGGGGCATCTTCCTGCGCAACCACGACGAGCTGACCCTCGAAATGGTCACCGACGAGGAACGCGACTACATGTGGGCCGAATACGCGAAAGACCCGCGTATGCGCGCCAACATCGGGATCAGGCGGCGGCTCGCCCCGCTCCTGGACAATGACGAGAATCAGATCGAGCTGTTCACCGCCCTGCTGCTGTCCCTGCCCGGCTCGCCGATCCTCTACTACGGCGACGAGATCGGCATGGGCGACAACATCTGGCTCGGTGACCGCGACGCCGTACGCACCCCCATGCAGTGGACGCCCGACCGCAACGCGGGCTTCTCGTCCTGTGATCCGGGCCGGCTGTCCCTGCCGCCCATCATGGACCCCGTCTACGGCTACCAGGTCACCAACGTCGAGGCCTCGATGTCCGACCCGTCCTCGCTGCTGCACTGGACCCGCCGGATGATCGAGATCCGCAAGCAGAACCCGGCCTTCGGCCTCGGCTCCTTCACGGAACTCCCGTCCTCCAACCCGGCGGTCCTGGCCTTTCTGCGGGAGTACGGGGACGACCTGGTGCTGTGCGTCAACAACTTCTCCCGCTTCGCGCAGCCCACCGAGCTCGACCTGCGTGCCTACGACGGGCGCCACCCCGTGGAGCTCATCGGCGGGGTGCGCTTCCCGGCCATCGGCGAGCTGCCGTACCTGCTGACCCTGGCGGGCCACGGCTTCTACTGGTTCCGGCTCACCCAAGTCGCATCCCGCATCGGCCGACGACCCTGAGCGTGAGGCGAGGAAAGGACGCGTCACCATGCAGAAGACCGCATCGCTCCGTCCCAGACGCAGCGTCGCCACCGGTCCCATGGCCTCGCTCGCCGGGCTGCTGCGCGAGTGGCTGCCGCGGCAGCGCTGGTTCGCGGGCAAGGACCGGCCCGTCACGGACCTCGGTCTGCTGTCCGTGACCGAGCTGTTCCCGGGCTGTCTGCATCTGCTGGTGCACACCGGTCCCACCGGGGTTCCCGCGCCCAGCGGTGCCGCATCGGCCGGTGACTGCTACCAGCTGCTGCTCGGCGTGCGCAAACACCTGTCGCCGAGGCTCGGCCGGGCCCTGATCGGCAGGGCGGAGGCGGGACCGCTGGCCGGTCTCATGGTGTACGACGCGCTGCAGGATCCCCGTTCGGCGCAGTTGCTCCTGGAGCGGCTGCGGCACCCCGGCACAGCGGGTCCGCTGCGCTTCGAGGGCGACCCGACCGTGCAGGTGCCCGCCGGGCTTGTGCCGCGGGTGCTGGAGGCCGAGCAGTCCAACTCCTCGCTGGTGTACGGCGACGCGTTCATCCTCAAGGTCTTCCGGCGCGTCCAGCCCGGCGTCAACCCGGACCTGGAGGTGCCCGGAGCGCTCGCCGAGCAGGGCTGCGGGCGGGTGCCGGCGCCCGTGGCCTGGTTCCGTACGACACACCCGCAGGAGGCGACACTCGGCGTACTGCAGCCGTTCCTGCCCGACGCCTCCGACGGCTGGGCGCTGGCCCTGCAGGCGCTCGCCTCCGGCGACGACTTCACCGTGCAGGCCCACGAGCTGGGCCGGGCCACCGCCGACGTGCATCTCGCGCTGGCCACGGCCTTCCCCGCCGGGGCCCACGACGAGAGCGCGCGGACGGCGGCGGCGATGGCCGAGCGCCTGGACTCCGCGGCGCACTGCGTGCCGGCGCTGCGTCCCCACGTACCGGGGCTGCGCACTGCCTTCGGCGCGCTGGTCGCCTGCGATCCCGGGCCGCCGGCCCAGCGCATCCACGGCGACCTGCACCTGGGCCAGGTGCTGCGGGCCGGCCGGGACTGGTTCGTGATCGACTTCGAGGGCGAGCCGTCCCGACCGCTCGCCGAGCGCCGCAGCGCCCAGTCCCCGGTGCGCGACATCGCGGGCATGCTGCGCTCCTTCGACTACGCCGCCCGGCAGCGCCGGCCCTGGCGCCCGGAGTGGGCCCGCCGCTGCCGCGAGGCGTACTGCGCGGGCTACGCCGAGCGGGCCGGCTGGGACCCGCGCAAGAAGCACGGCCTGCTGCGTGCCTATGAGACCGACCGAGCCGTGTACGAGGTCCTGTACGAAGCCCGGCACCGACCGGGCTGGCTCCCCGTACCCATGGCGGCGATCGAACGTCTCGCCGTAAGAGGAGGCTGAAGACGTGGCACTGCGTGACACCCCGCTCCCCGAGCCGTCCGGCCCGCTCGTCGCCAGGAGCGCTGCCGCTCCCGCGCTGGACCCCGGCGACCGCGATCGCCTGCTCGCCGGCCGGCACCACGATCCGCACGCACTGCTGGGCGCTCACGCGGTCGCGGGCGGCATCGCCTTCCGCGCCCTGCGCCCGTACGCCCGCACGGTCAGTGTCGTCGTCGGCGGGGAGCGGCACCGGCTGGCCTCCGAGGGCGACGGCCTGTTCTCCGGCGTGCTGCCCCTCGACACGATCCCCGAGTACACGCTGGTGGTCGGGTACGCGGACGGTGAGCACGAGACGGCGGACCCGTACCGCTTCCTGCCGGCGCTCGGCGAACTCGACCTGCATCTCATCCGTGAGGGCCGGCACGAGCAGCTGTGGAAGGTGCTCGGCGCCGAGCCGATGACCCACGACGCGGTGGCGGGCACCCGGTTCACCGTGTGGGCGCCGAACGCCCAAGGGGTCCGGGTCGCCGGGGAGTTCACCTGCTGGGACGGGACGGCGCTGCCGATGCGGTCGCTGGGCGCGGCCGGGGTGTGGGAGCTGTTCGTGCCCGGTATCGGTGAGGGCGCCCGCTACAAGTTCGAGATCACCTCCCGGTACGGCGGCCGTTTCCTCAAGGCCGACCCGATGGCCCGCTGCACCGAGGTACCGCCCGCGACGGCGTCCGTGGTGACGGCCCCGCACTACGAGTGGGGCGACGCGGAGTGGATGGCTCACCGTGGGGACATCCCGGTGCACGAGGCGCCGTTCTCGGTGTACGAGGTTCATCTGCCGTCCTGGCGACCGGGGCTGACGTATCGTCAACTCGCCGATCAGCTACCGGCGTACGTGAAGGACCTCGGTTTCACCCATGTCGAGCTGATGCCGGTCGCCGAGCACCCCTTCGGGCCCTCCTGGGGCTACCAGGTCACCTCCTACTACGCGCCGACCGCACGGCTCGGCAGCCCCGACGACCTCCGGCACCTGATCGACGCCCTGCATCAGGCGGGCATCGGCGTGATCATGGACTGGGTGCCCGCCCACTTCCCCAAGGACGACTGGGCGTTGGCGCGGTTCGACGGGGATCCGCTGTACGAACCGGGGGACTCGCGCCGGGCCGAGCACCCGGACTGGGGGACCTACGAGTTCGACTTCGGGCGCGTCGAGGTGCGCAACTTCCTTGTGGCGAACGCCGTTTACTGGTGCGAGGAGTTCCACATCGACGGCCTGCGGGTGGATGCCGTGGCCTCCATGCTGTACCTGGACTACTCGCGCGACTCGGGCCAGTGGACGCCCAACGTGCACGGCGGGCGCGAGGACCTGGACGCGGTGGCGTTCCTGCAGGAGATGAACGCGACCGTGTACCGGCGGGCACCCGGTGTGGTGACCATCGCCGAGGAGTCGACGGCATGGGACGGGGTGACCCGCCCGACCGAGAGCGGTGGTCTGGGCTTCGGGCTGAAGTGGAACATGGGCTGGATGCACGACTCGCTCGGCTACATGGAGCACGAGCCGGTGCACCGCAAGTACCACCACAACGAGATGACGTTCTCGATGGTCTACGCCTACAGCGAGAACTACGTCCTGCCCATCTCGCACGACGAAGTGGTGCACGGCAAGCAGTCGTTGGTGTCGAAGATGCCGGGCGACTGGTGGCAGCAGCGCGCCAACCACCGCGCGTACCTGGGCTTCATGTGGGCCCATCCCGGCAAGCAACTCCTGTTCATGGGGCAGGAGTTCGCGCAGGGGTCGGAGTGGTCACAGGCGCACGGCCCGGACTGGTGGCTGGTCTCTTCCGGCTACGGCGCCGAGCCGGATCACCGTGGCGTCAGGGACCTGGTCCGCGACCTCAACTCCGTCTACCGGGGCACCCCGGCGCTGTGGCAGCAGGACACCCGGCCGTCCGGTTTCCAGTGGGTGATGGGGGACGCCGCCGAGGACAACGTCTTCGCGTTCCTGAGGTTCGCCGCCGACGGCACGCCGCTGCTCGCGGTCTCCAACCTCTCCCCCGTCGTCCGCCACGGCTACCGCCTCTGGGCGCCCGACTCCGTCCCCGTCTGGCGAGAGGCCCTCAACACCGACGCCGCACGCTACGGCGGCAGCGACGTCACCAACCCGGACGATCTCAAGGTGGAGGAGGGCAGGATCACCCTCACGCTGCCGCCGCTCGCCACCGTGTGGCTGACCCCGTTGGTGTGACGATCGGCGGGGTACCCGGTGACGTCGTAGCCATGGCGATGTCACAGAGAGGCGGCCTGAAGGTGCGGACCGTCGGAGTGGAGGAGGAACTCCTCCTCGTGGACCCGGAGACCGGTGAACCGAAGGCGCTGTCCGCCGCGGTGCTGGCCCGGGCGGAGCAGGACGACACCGACGAGGGGGTGTTCGAGAAGGAGCTCTACGGGCAGATGCTGGAGTTCGCCACGCATCCCCAAGCCGAGATGGCGGACCTGAGCGCGGAGATCGTCCGCTGCCGCAAGGAGGCCGCACGGCACGCCGGGGAGATCGGGTGCACGGTGGCCGCCCTCGCCAGCTCGCCGCTGCCGGTGAACCCGACCGTCGGGAAGGGCAGCCGCTACCAGTGGATGGTGGAGCAGTACGGTCTCGCCGCCCAGGAGCAGCTGGTGTGCGGCTGCCACGTCCATGTGGCCGTCGACTCCGACGAGGAGGGCGTCGCGGTCCTCGACCGCATCCGGCCCTGGCTTTCGGTGATCGCGGCGCTCAGTGTCAACTCCCCTTTCTGGCAGGGCAAGGACAGTCGCTACGACAGTTATCGCAGCCGCGTGTGGCAGCGTTGGCCCTCGGCCGGGCCGACCGAGCTCTTCGGGTCGGCCGAGCGCTATCACCGCCGCGTGGCGGACATGGTCGCGAGCGGGGTGATCCTCGACGAGGGGATGATCTACTTCGACGCGCGCCTGTCCCGGACGTATCCCACGGTGGAGGTCCGGGTCGCGGACGTGTGCCTGCACGCCGACACGGCCGTCCTCGTCGCGCTGCTGATCCGGGGCCTGGTGGAGACGGCCGCGCGCGAGTGGAGGGCGGGTCACGAGCCGGTGGACCACAGCGTCAGCCTGCTCCGGATGGCCGCCTGGCAGGCCGCGCGCTCCGGTCTCGCCGAGGAGCTGCTGCACCCCGCGACCATGCGCCGGCTGCCCGCCGAGACCGTGGTGCGGGCGCTGCTGGAACACGTCGGCGACGCGCTCGCCGACAGCGGTGACCTGGAGCGCGCCGAGGCGAGCTGTGCCCGGCTGCTGAACGGCGGCACGGGCGCGCGGATTCAGCGCGACCTGCTCACCCGGACCGACAGTCTGCGGGACGTCGTCACGACGTGTGTGCGACATACACAGGAGTAGTCATCACGGAACCGCAACTTCCCAGGTTCCGGTCACCATCCGCACTGAGCTGGGCTAGATTCGAGCACCGTCGACAACGGAACTCGTCGGCATGGTCACCCTCCGTACAGCTCAGGAGCAGCGCATGCGCGACTTCGCCCTCGCTCCCCCTGCCGTCTCGGCCCTGACCGGCGGGCTGGCCGACAGCATCTTCGACACGGCAGCCCTGAACCCCACTCTTCCTTTGCTCGCGCGCCGCCCCACCCCCTCCTCCGCCGCCTGGGAGGAGGTGACCGCCGTGGAAGTGCGCGACGAGGTTGTGGATCTGGCGAAGGGACTGATCGCGTCCGGCATTTCACCGGGCAACCGCGTGGCGATCATGGCACGTACCCGTTACGAGTGGACGGTGCTCTCCTATGCCCTGTTGGCGGTGGGCGCCGAGATCGTCCCGATCTATCCGACGTCCTCGCGCGACCAGGTGGAGTGGATCCTGAGGGATGCCGGCTGCGTGGCCGTGCTGGTGGAGGACGAGCAGGCGGTGATGACGGTCGGCTCCGTGTGCGGGGCGTTGCCGCTGCTGCGCCATGTCTGGCAGTTGGACGCGGGGGCGCTGGACGATCTGGTGGGGCGGGGCAGGTTCATCCCGATCGCGACGGTCGACTCGCTGCGCCGTATCGTGCTGCCGGACTCCACCGCCGCCATCATCTACACCTCCGGCACGACGGGTCATCCCCTGGGCTGCGCGCTGAGCCACCGCAATCTGGCGAGCCCCGCCGACACGCTGCTCGCGGGCTGGGGCCACACGGTGGTGCCGCCCGGCGAGCAACAGGCGTCGGTCCTCGTCTTCCTGCCGTTCTCTCACGTGTACGGCCTCATGGTGCAGAGCCTGTGCATCCGCGGCGGGATGGTGATGGGCCACGAACCGGACCTGAGCGAGGAAGCCCTGTCGGCCGCGCTGCGTTCCTTCCGCCCCACGTATATCTGCGCCGTCCCCTCCCTCTTCGAGCGGATCTACAAGAACTTCCTGCGCGCCGCCCAGGAGGCGGGCCGCAGCGCGCTGTTCGAGCGGGCCGCGGACACGGCGCGGGATTTCGCCGCGGCCCTGGAACGGCACCGGCTGGGTGGCGGTTCGGGTCCTGGTTTCGATCTCCGGCTGCAGCACGCCCTTTTCGAGCGCACGGTGTACCGCAAGCTGCGCGCCGCGCTCGGCGGCCGGGTGTGCCGGGCGTCGTCCGGCGGCTCGACCCTCAGTCGCGAACTGTCCCTCTTCTTCGAGGGGATCGGCATCTACGTCAACGACGGGTACGGACTCACGGAGGTCGGCGGCGGTGTCACCGCACAGCCGCTGGGCCGGGAGATGTCGGGGACGGTGGGGCAGGCCCTGCCGGGCACGGACATCAGGGTGGCCGACGACGGCGAGATCCTGGTGCGCGGGCCGTCGGTGTTCCAGGGCTACGTCAACAACGACGAGGCGACGCGGGCGGCGCTGCGCGGCGGCTGGCTGGCCACCGGGGACCTGGGGCGGCTGGACCCCGAGGGCTATCTGACGATCACCGGCCGCAAGAAGGACATCATCGTCACCAGCGGCGGCAAGAGCGTCGCCCCGGCCTCCCTGGAACAGCGGCTGAGAATGCATCCGCTGATCCATCAGGCGGTCGTCGTGGGCGACAACCGGCCCTGTGTGGGCGCCCTGATCACCCTTGACCCGCAGTTCCTGGCGTACTGGCGCGGTTCGCTGGCGCTGCAGAGCGACGCGCCGAGCCGCGAGGCCCGCGAGGAGAACGCGCTGCGGGAGGAGATCGGACGAGCCGTGGCCGCCGCCAACAGCGCGGTGTCGCGCACGGAGTCGATCCGGGTCTTCCGTGTCCTCGCGGAGCAGTTCGACATGTCCAACGGGCTGCTCACGCCGTCCATGAAGCTGCGCCGGGACGCGATCGTGCGGCACTACGCGTTCGAGATCGACGCGATGTACCAGGCACGCACACGCGCTCCGCGGCAGACCGTGCCGGACGAACTGGCGGGCTGGGACGAGACGGACAACGTGTTCCGGTGAGTGCGAGTGACCGTCTGTGTCCGGCCCGGCCGTACCACTTGCCGCTTCTGGCATGCGTAGCATCCGCCGGCTTGGGAACGTGGACAGTCCATGGTTGTGAGAGCAAGGACGACAGAGCTGTAGACACGGGGGCTGGACAGGTGAGATGCCGACCGAGCCGCATTGGGACATGACCTTCGCTCCAGGGGGGATCCCTGAGCGTGTCACTCGCTTCCCCGGCGAACTCCGAAACGTGACGGACGCCCGCCTGGACGCGGAGCAGTTTCTCGACGATCTCGCGGAGGTGACACCTCCGGCGACACCGGAGCACTGGGACGACATTCTCCTGGTCGTCACGGAACTCGCCGCCAACGCGATCCAGTACGCGCCGGGCCCCTTCTGGCTGACGATGCGCAGGACCGTCGACGGCGTCCATGTGGTCATGGCCGACACGAGCACCGTCCCGCCGGCACCGCGCCCCTTCCGCCCCGACGGAGGCGGCGGCGGGGTCGGCTGGCATCTCCTGCACGCCCTGTGCAGCCGGATCAACGTCACCACCCACGACAAGGGGAAGGGCATACACGTCTTCCTGCCCTGGTGAGATCCCGGCACCTCAGGCCGGCTGCTCGGCGCCCTGCCTGCGCCGGTCCGCGGGACGCAGCGGTACCAGCAGGCCGATCGTCTTTCCGCCGCCACGCCGCTTCTCGATGGTGATCTCGCGTGCCAGACGGATGATCAGCGGCCAGCCGTAGCCGTGGCCGTGGTGCGCCACTGGCAGGGCGCCGGATCCGTACGCCATGTCCGGCACCACGTCGCTGTTGTCCTGGACGGAGATCCGGACTCCGTCGGAGGTCGGGGTGACGTCGAACCCCGCCAGTCCGTGGCCGTGCCGGATCGCGTTGGTGACGAGTTCGGACACGACGAGAAGCAGATCGATCACGTCTTCCTCGCATGCCGTGCCGATGGCCGACTCCCACTGCTCCCGGACGACCGACCGCGCATGTGCGCGTGCCGCCGCCGCGGTCGTCACGTGGACCGTGGCCCGAGTCCTGCCGGGCCGGCTCAACGCTCCTTCACCACCAGCAGACCTCCATGCCACGGCCGACCGGTCCCGCCGCACACGGCGCCGCCGGCTACCTGTCCCACAGCAGCTGTTACCCGGTTCGAACGTTCGCATTCGGTACGACGTGTCACAGGGACGCGGCATGCGGCTCGGTGCATGCCGCGCGCGATCACGGGTAATCGCGCATGGCTGCCGAAGTTGTCGTCAGTGGCCGTCAGTAGTCGTCATTGTTGGAGGTAGACGTGTCCGTTGCCCAGAACCCGTTGTCCGTGGAGGTCAGCCTGCCCGCCCAGGACGTGGCCCTGATCACGGTCGAGGGCTACTTGGACGTCGACACCGCGACCGAGTTGGAGCACCATCTGGCCAACCAGCTGCATCACGGCCGACGGCACTTTCTGCTGGACCTCTCGAACGTGCCGTTCATGGACTCCTCGGGCATGAGCATCATCCTGCGCGTCTACCAGGAGGCCCGCGATCTTCCCGGGAGCGTCCACATCATCTCCCCCACGCCCGCCGTTCAACGGATTCTCGACCTCACGGGCGTCAGCATCACCGTGCCGGTGTCGGAAAGCGCCGAGGAGGCACTCGCCCGCATCATCCAGGCCCAGGGGTGACAAGGGGGCACCCGCTCGGTTCGGGAAGCTCGATCGATTTCTTTCCGTTCCCCGGTGCGTTTCGATACTCGGACGGGCATGGTTGTGCTCGACGCGTTCGTCTGCCTGCCGCGCCCAGCTGGCGGAACGGCTGAGGCACGGGTGGGATCGATGTGGTGCGCACAGAGATCCAGGGCAGTCGAAGGGCGTCGGTTGCAGACCGCCTGGAGCCGCAGAGAGGGATGAACACCGTGACACGACCCAGGATCCTGGTGGTTGGGGCAGGCTTCGCCGGTGTGGGATGCGTACGCCGGCTGGAGCGGAAACTCGCGCCCGACGAAGCGGACGTCACCCTGGTGACGCCGTTCTCCTACCAGCTCTACCTGCCCCTGCTGCCCCAGGTGGCCTCTGGAGTGCTGACGCCCCAGTCGGTCGCCGTCTCGCTGCGGCGCAGCAAGAAGTACCGCACCCGGATCATTCCGGGCGGAGCCATCGGCGTCGACCTGAAGGCCAAGGTCTGCGTCATCCGCACCATCACCGACCAGATCGTCAACGAGCCGTACGACTACATCGTGCTGGCCCCCGGCAGCATCACCCGTACCTTCGACATCCCGGGGCTCACCGAGCACGCGTACGGCATGAAGACCCTTGCCGAGGCCGCCTACATCCGCGACCACGTCATCTCCCAGCTCGACCTGGCCGACGCGAGCGACGACCCGGCCGAGCGCGCCTCGCGCCTGCAGTTCGTCGTGGTCGGCGGCGGGTACGCCGGCACCGAGACCGCCGCCTGTCTGCAGAAGCTGACGCACAGCGCGGTGAAGCGCTATCCCCGCATCGCCCCCGGATCGATCAAGTGGCATCTCATCGACATCGCCCCGAAGCTGATGCCGGAGCTGGGCGACAAACTCGGCCGCAGCGCGCAGGAGATCCTCGGACGGCGAGGCATCGACGTGTCGTTGGGCGTCTCCATCGCGAAGGCGGGACCCGAGGAGGTCACCTTCACCGACGGCCGTGTGGTGCCCACCCGCACCCTGATCTGGACCGCGGGTGTCGTCGCCAGCCCGCTCATCGCGACGCTCGGCGCGGAGACGGTGCGGGGCCGGCTCGCGGTGAACGCCGAGATGAACCTGCCGGGCCAGGACGGTGTGTTCGCGCTCGGCGACGCCGCGGCCGTGCCCGACAAGGCCAAGGACGACGAGAGCGCCGTCTGCCCGCCCACCGCCCAGCACGCGATGCGGCAGGGCAAGCACGTCGCCGACAACGTGGTCGCGACCCTGCGCAACCGGCCGCTGGCCCCGTACGTCCACAAGGACCTCGGCCTCGTCGTCGACCTCGGCGGCAAGGACGCCGTCTCCAAGCCTCTCGGCATCGAACTGCGCGGCGTGCCCGCGCAGGCCGTCGCCCGCGGCTACCACTGGTCCGCCCTGCGCACGAACGTCGCCAAGACGCGCGTACTGACGAACTGGATCCTCAACGCGCTCGCCGGCGACGACTTCGTCCGCACCGGCTTCCAGGCCCGCAAGGCCGCCAGGCTGAAGGACTTCGAGTTCACCGACGCCTATATGACGCCGGAACAGGTGCGGGCCCACGTCGAGGGGACGGACCGCAAGGACGCATGAAGCCGGTGCGGGCCGTCCGGTCGCGCCGTGACATGCTGAGATCCGGATCATGACGTGAAGCGGGAGTGAGTACGGCGGCGTGAGGGCAGCGGGTGGGTCGGGCCGGGGACGGCTGCGCGATCTCGTCGCGGCCAACGATCCCGGGTTGCTGCGGTTGGCCGCGGGCCTGCGGACGGTGGGCGCCATCGCCCTCACGCTGGCCGTGCTCTCCCTGCTGGGTGCCGATGTGCGCCTGCTCGTGGCGGGTGCCATCGCGGCCATGGTCTCCACCTTCGCCATCCGGGAGAAGCAGCGCGCCGCGCAGGCCGTCACGCTGGCGCTGGGCCTAGCGGTCGCGCTCGCCTCGGTGTCCCTGGCCGCGGTCCTGCACTCCCGGGTCGTGGGCGGTGACCTGTTCTTCGTCGTCCTCATCTTCTGCGCCGTATACATCCGGCGGTTCGGCGACCGGGGCACCGCGCTCGGGCTGATCGGCTTCCAGGTCTACTTCATGTCCCTGTTCGTCGGCGCGAGCCCGCCGGTGCTGCCGAAGCTGTGGGGCGTGGTCGCCGTCGCCGTCGCGTCCAGCGCCGTGGTGCGCTTCGCGCTCGTACCCGAGACGCCGACGGGGATCCTGGAACGGCTGCGCGACGCCTTCCGCGCCCGGCTGGCGCAGCTCGTGACCGCGCAGCTCGGCCTGCTCGACGCCGGGCCGGACGACATCGACAAGGCGCTGCAGGACGTGCGCGACGGCACCGCGCGTCTGCACGACACGGCCATGATGATCCAGGGCAGGCTGGAGGAGGGGACCTCCGACGAGGCGGCGGCGCGACTCGTGCAGCGCCGGGTCGCGGACGCCGAGATCGCCGCCGAACGTCTGGGCCTGCTGTTGCTCACCGCCCGCAGCGCCGAGCGGGCGGACACGCTGACCCTGCATCTGCCGGGTGCGCCCGTCCCGCCGGGCGGGCACCTGCCGGTGCCCGACGAGGCGACCGCCACGTTGCACCGCGACCTGGAGGCGCTGCGCCTGCTGGTGCTGCGGCCCGTGTCCGTGGGCACCGGGACCGGCCTGGCCCATCTGCGCAACCGGCTCCTGGGCTACCGCGACGAGGAGAACCTCCCGAAGGCCTCGCCCGCCGTGCAGGACGTGTTCCGCGGCATCGGCGAGGCCGCCCGCGCGGTGCTCGGGCTGCGGATCGCACTCGGCGGGCCGCAGGACGACTCGGACGACACTCCGTCGACGGCCCGTTCACGCGAGGAGCTGGACGCCGAGGACGCGGCGATCGACGCGGGAGAGGAGACCGCGCAGGAGTCGGCGACGGGACTGGACAGGCCCACCACGCGCGCCGCCGTGCAGGTCGCGGTGGGGTCGTCGCTCGCCATCGTGGGCGGTGAGTTCCTCTCCGGCCAGCGCTGGTACTGGGCGGTGCTGACCTGCTGGATCGTGTTCATCAACACCGCCTCGACCGGCGAGATCCTCGTCAAGGGCTACCGGCGGCTGCTGGGCACCGTTCTGGGCGTCGTGGCCGGTCTGCTGCTCGCGGGGCTCGTCGGACACCACACCTGGACGGCGTTCGGGCTGGTGCTCCTGTGCGTGTTCGCGATGTTCTACACGGCGCCGCTGTCGTACACGCTGATGTCCTTCTTCGTGACCGCCGCGCTGGGTGTGCTGTACACGCTGCTGCACACCTACAGCCTGTCGGTGCTGGTGCTGCGGGTGGAGGAGACGGCGCTCGGCGCGGCCTGCGGGATCATCGCGGCGGCGTTCGTCCTGCCGGTGCACACGGACCGCCGTACCAACGACCTGCTCGTCACCGTCCTGGACCGGCTCGTGGACGTCACCGAGGCCGCGGTCGACCAGCTCAGCGGCAGTGATCCGGCTGAGCTGCTCGACAAGGCGCGCGATCTGGACCAGGCGCTGGCCGACCTGCGCGCCGCCACCCAGCCGCTCACCCACCCGGTCACGCCGATGCGGGCGCGGCGCAACACAGCCCGCTATGTCGTGGCGCTCCTGGAGACCTGCGCGTACCACGCGCGCTCGCTGGCCGCGATGGCCGAGCTGCTGCCCACGCATCCCTCGATCGCGGCCGACCCCCGTCTGCGGCGGGCCGGGCAGCGCATTCTGCGCAATGTCGGGGCGATCGCCGCCCGGGTCGCGGACGAGCGGGCCGCCGTCGAGGTCGAGACCGGGGCGAGCATCGCGGCACTCCTGGAGTCCGAGCTGCCCGGCACCTCGCGATACGGGCGCATCACCGACCGGGTGCTCAGGCATCTGCAGCGCCTCGACGAGGCGGTGGTGGGCCTGGCCCGGCCGCTGGAGGTGCCGGTGGCGCCGCCGAAGCGGTGACCGTCCTTCAGAAGTCGGTGGGCAGGCCGCTCACCTCGGCGATGCCGCGCAGTTCCTCGTTCTGCCGGTGCCGGTCCCGGATGTAGTCGGCGATCTCGCCCAGCCGTGCCGGGTCGGAGGCGGTGTCCGCGTCGGTGATCACCCTGATCGGGCCCGTTCCTTCGAGGTCGATCTCGACCACCTCGTTGTCCAGTCTGCCGGTGACCGCGGCGGCGATGACCAGGGCGGCCTCGTCGCGCACCTCCTGCGACAGGCCGTCCCCGTGGTCCCCGTCCAGCGCGAAGTCCATACCGGGAAGGCGTTCCTCCTCGATCGCCTCCAGGATCGGTTCGACCACGCCGAGGAGCCGGCTGTAGTCCTCCGTGTCCATCCGGGTACGCAGAAGACCGAGGTAGACGTCGACGGGTCGGTGCTCCGGTGGAAACTCGGATTCGTTCATGCCGCCCGTGTTCCCCGTGGGCCGCGCGTCAGACCCTGCGCCAGCGAGCCAGGGCAAAAGAGAACAGACCGAACAGGACGAAACCGGCCGCGACGCAGACGAGCAGCGACGGGCCGAGCGGGGTGTGGGCGAACGAGCGCAGGGTGTCGTCGAGTCCCTTGGCCCGGTCCGGCCGGTAGTCGACCGCGGCGCGCACCGCGAAGGCGCCGGCGGCGGCGAACACCAGGCCGCGCGCCGCGCCGCCGCCCACTCCGGTGACATCCACGAGCCGTCGGGACCACCGGGACATCCGGCCGAGCCTGAGCTCGTCGCGGTAGTCGCGCCGCAGGGCCCGTGCGGCGACCCACACGCCGCCCACGACCACGCCGGCCCCGGCCGCACCCACCAGCCACTGCCCGGCAGGCAGGTCCAGGACCCTGGCCGTGACATCGCGGGACTGCTTGTCGCTCGACCCACCGCCACCGTCGTGGGGGCCGGCCGCGAACCTCAGCACGGAATAGGCGACGAACACGTAGAAGACACAGCGGACCGCCGCGAGCAGCCGCTTTCGCGGTGTACGGCCGTCCGGTCCGACCGAGCCGAACAGTGCCTCCGACAGCCGCCACACCGCCATGCCGGCCAGGCCGAGGCCGAGCGCCCACAGCAGGACGGCGCCGAACGGCTGCGCGGCGAGGGTGGCCAGGGCACCGCCGCGGTCCGCCTGCCGGTCGCCGTCGCCGAAGGCGATCTGCAGGGCCAGGGCGCCGACCAGCAGGTAGATGGCGCCGCGTGCGGCGAGCCCTGCCCGGGCGGCGCCCCCGGCCACCGAACCTCGCGCTGCCCGCTCGGCCTCCAGCCGGCCCGTCCGCGCCATGGCACTCGTGTTCATGAGGACCTCCCCGAATCCGAATGCCCCGACGTCGGACGGGCACACCGTCGTGTGTTCATGCCCTGCGCATCCGCGTGCCCCGCATGCGACGGCCCAGGGCGTGCAGATACTCCAGGGCGTCCAGGACCACGGTGCGGTCGTGCCATGCGAGCCATCGGCCGCCGTCGCCGCCCACCACGTCCAGGACCTTCAGCTGGGCCCTGGTCAGCCCTTGGAGGGTGTGTTCGGAGTGGGCGGAGACCATCCCCACGCACAGACCCGCCGTGGTCGTGAGCGGCACGCTGTGACAGGCCCTGCTGCCGGCCGCGAGGATCGCCGCCCTCGACGGCTCGTCGAAGACCGGGTCGCTCTCCACGTCCCGCACGGTGACCTGGGTGCCGTCGCGGGCGGCCTTCGCGCAGGCGGTGCCGGTCGGCCCGACGTAGGCGAAGAAGTCGACGAAGTCCGCGGTCAGACCCGTGTGCTTCTCGATGACCAGACCGCGCCCGGCCCGGTCGGCCACCTGGACGTTTCCCATGTCGGTGCCGACGACCGCCAGCGTCTGGCTCAGTACGGCGCCCAGGACGGCACCGCGGTTGCCGGGTTCCGGCGGGCGGTCGGCCTCGAAGCGCAGCCCGGGCTCCGGGAGGCGGACGCGCCGCGGGAACCACAGCTGTTCCCCCGGGTCCGGGCGCGGGACGGTCGCCACGGCTCCGGACAGGATCCGCAGCTTGACGTTGAGCCGCTGCGAGGCCTGCTGCAGGAGCGCGAACGCGCTGTCCGCGTCGGGCAGCCCGTAGCGCTCCTGGAGAATGCCCTGCGCATGGGATATCTGCGGGTAGGCGCGGGCCTTGGCCCTGAGGTCCCGCACCTGTGCCCGCAGCCTCTCCAGCTCTTCGCGCTCCGATCCTTCGCGCTCCGGCTCGTCGTCCGCCGCCCCGGGCGCGGGCCCTGTCATCCGACTCCGATCTCAGTTGTCGCGGGCGGTACCTGGGGTGTCGTCGTGGTCGTGGTCTCGAGCAGCCGGTGTGCCGCCTCCAGGGCCCTTCTCACATCCCGCGTGCCGGTCGACACGCAGAGGGTGTACGCCAGGTCCTGCGCCAGCGGGCTCATCCGGCCACCGCTCTGCCCCGCCTCCTCGGCCTGCACGCTCTCGTACTCCTCCACGAGCCTTCTCAGGACGGCAGGATGGGGGATCAGCATCGTTCTTTCACTCCTCGTCCGCTCGGACCGGCTCATGCGACGGACGTCCGGCCGTCGGCACCCTTGCCGCCGCCCAGCGCCTCGGCACGCACACGGGCGCAGCTGCGGCTGATGAGGCGGGAGACGTGCATCTGCGAGATACCGAGCTGGTCCGCGATCCGGCTCTGCGTCATGTCCTCGAAGTAACGCATGTAGAGGATGGCGCGCTCGCGTTCGGGCAGCCGGCGCAGTCCTTCCTTGGCGGACTCCCGGTCGATCACGACGTCGTACGAGGTGTCGGAGGCACCGAGTGTGTCGGCGAGGCTGTAGCCGTCCTCGTCACCCGAGAGTTCGGCGTCCAGGGAGAGGGTGCTGAAGCTTTCGAGGGCTTCGATTCCGGCGCTCACCTCGTCCTCGGTGAGTCCGGTGTGCGCGGCGAGGTCGGCCACGGTGGGTTCCGGGGTGCCGGGAGTCTGGGTGAGCTCACGGCGGGCCACCCGGACCTTGTTGCGCAGTTCCTGCACCCGGCGGGGCACCCTCAGGGCCCACATCCGGTCCCGGAAGTGCCGCTTGACCTCACCGGTGATGGTGGGCACCGCGTAGCTTTCGAAGGCGCCACGCTCCGGGTCGAAGCGGTCGATCGCCTTGACGAGGCCGAGGGCCGCGACCTGGCGCAGGTCCTCCACGGACTCGCCGCGGTCGCGGAACCGGCCGGCGATCCGATGGGCCATGGGCAGCCACGCGGTGACGAGTTCGTCGCGGAGCAGGTCCCTCTCGGGGCCGTTCTCCAGCGTGGCGAGACGGGCGAAGTAGTCGGCCGTGTCGGGTGCGTCGTCGTGCCGCCGCCCGCTGGGGGCGGTCGGCCGGGTCTGGGTGCCGGGACGGCTTGTCGACGTGTCGATGAGCATGCGGATTCGCTCCTGAACGAGGGTTTCAGGGACATACCGCGGGAGGATCGCCGTCCGGACCGACTGAAGGGGCCCGGGGGTAGCGATACCGCTCCCGCTGGGGCGCCTCCGGTCCGAAGCACGAACGTCCGTATGCCCTGCCCACGCGGGAACAAACCGCACCTGCGAAAAAGCGTTCAGTCCAGGGCGACCACGGCGGTGATGCACTTGCCGCCGGCGGGCAGCTCGGACACCCGTACGTCGCGGGCCAGGCGGCAGACGATGGGCCAGCCGTGGCCGCCGGGGTGCTGTCGTCGCAGGGGGTCGGCGGGCTGCCTCGACACGGGCAGCCGGTCGCTGCGGTCGCACACCGAGACGCGTACACCCGTGCCGAGGACGTCGACGCTGAAGTCGGTGACGCCGCCGCCGTGCAGGATCGCGTTGGTCGTCAGCTCCGTGGCGACGAGCAGGGCGTCACCCAGGGCCTCCGGATCGCAGGAGGTGTGCGTGAGCCGGCAGCGTTCGGTGACAGCGCGCTCGACCGCCCTTCGCGCCTCGGCGGGTTTGCACCACCGCGAGGGCCGTGTCTGCCGCGCGCCCGGTCGTTCGAGGGCGGATTCGGTGCGGTGCTCCTCGCACATCGCCTGGCTCCCCTGATCGGTGAAGAGCCCGGCCTCCGTGTGCGGGGGAAAGCGGGCCCCGGCCACACCTGCGGCCGCCGTGTCCGGGCCGATGCCTGACGGGCACGGCAGCTTCCCCCGCCCGTTGGCAGCGATTCCGACTCCCGCTGCGCGAGCACCACAGGTCTCTTCTCATCGGCTCACCGGGACGGGCCTTGCCAAACCTCCCGGCCGGATGCGGGATCCAGGCCATTGGAGTGAGAAACGTGGGTAGGCGGATGCCATGACCGATGTCGTGGACTCAGACGAGCTGCTGCGCCGTATCCGGCGTGCGCGGGACTGCGCGCAGCGGGAGGAGCGGGCGTGGCGGACGCGGGGCGAAGGCCTGCGGGCGACCGATCCGGAGGCGGCGCACGAGGCCGCCGTACGGACTCTGACCTACGAGGCGGTCCTGTGCGTACTGGACGAGATCCTGACACCGGGCAAGCGCGGCGATGGGACCTGACCCGCCGGGTGGGGAGCCGCCGGGTGGGCACCGAAACCGACCGCCCGGGGCGGCCGGCGAAGGGGCTCAGGAGTGAAACCGGTCACTTGGCCCGTTCTGGGGGCGCCAAAACCCCGCTAGATGGTTTACGGTTCATTCATACGTGGTGACGGAGTCGACCGTACCGTCCTCCGACGCCACCGCTTACGGCCCTGGCTGGTCTCCCCCGTCCAGCCAGGGCTTTTTCATGTCTTCGGGGTGCTGTGCGAGAACTGCCGTCCGCCGAGGTGCCCGGGGCGTCCGCAGCGGCTGAAATGGGCGTAGGGAAAGCACCGGAACCGATCCTCGGCGAGGAGCCCCGCGTCATGACCAAAGCGATAAAACTGCTGACCGCTCTTCCCCCGCCGCAGCGCCAGAGCCTGATGGCGCTCGCGCGGGAGGTCTCCTTCCCGGAGGACACCCGGATCTTCGAGGCGGGCGGCAGGGCCGACCGCTTCTGGGTCATCCGCTCGGGCGCCGTCTCCCTCGACCAGCGGGTCAACTCGCTGCAGCGGGTGACCGTCGCGAGCCTCGGCGCGGGCGATCTGCTCGGCTGGTCCTGGCTGTTCCCGCCGCACGAGTGGGACTTCGGCGCGGAGGCCTTCAGCCCTGTGCGCGCCTACGAGTTCGAGGCGGCCGCGGTGCTGCGGCTGTGCGAGGAGGACACGCAACTCGGGCTCGCGCTCGTACGCAACGTCGCCGAGATCCTCGCGCACCGGCTGGAGACGACCCGAGGCAAGCTCATGGAGCAGCACTCGATCAGCCGGCGCAGCGCCCTCTAGGCCACCTCTAGGTCTGTTGCGAAAGTGGCGTCGTCGCCCGAAGGGCGGCAGCGCGCCCGCCGCGGCAGCGGCTGGTGTCACCGTCGGTGCGTGCTCTGGGGCTCCCCCCGTCCGGAAGCTGGGGGGACCCCCGTCCGGAAGCCCTCGTACCGGGCGTACTCGGGCTGTCGGGCGGCGCGGCGAGTTGGGGGCACCCCCCACCCATCAAGGCAGTGGGGGAGCGTGCCGGGCGTCGCACGGCAGACGCCACGTTCGCAACAGGCCCTACTAGCCCCTGTCGGGGCACTGGGCCGCCTCGGGGCGGGAGTTCGGGCAGTGGGGTCAGATGCGGTAGCGGCGCAGTGCCGGGACCGCGGCGGCCAGGGACAGCATCACGGCGACGACGAGGAGGCCGCCGCCGGCGACCGCCGTGCGCGGGCCGAGAGCCGAGCCCGCGGTGCCGTGCAGGACATCGGCCAGGCGCGGTCCGCCCGCGACGACGACCGTGAAGACGCCCTGCATACGGCCGCGCATCTCGTCGGTGGCGGCGGACAGCAGGATCGCCCCGCGGAAGACCATCGAGACCATGTCGGCGACCCCGGCCAGGGCGAGGAACACCGCGGCGAGCCACAGGTTGCCGCTGAGTCCGAAGCCGGTGATCGCGGCGCCCCAGGCGACGACCGCGCCGATCACCATCCAGCCGTGCCGGCGGGCCCGGGAGAAGGTGCCGGAGAACAGTCCGCCCAGCACGGCGCCGATGGGGATCGCCGCGAAGAGAAGGCCCAGCGCGAGCCCTTCGCCGTAGGAACCGAAGGTCTGCGCGGCGAGTTGCGGGAAGAGGGCGCGGGGCATGCCGAAGACCATCGCGATGATGTCGGCGAGGAAGGACAGCAGCAGCACCTTGTGCATGGAGATGTAGCGGAACCCCTCAGCGATCTCCCGCACGCCGGCGCGACGCGTCGTGGATCCCGCCAGGGGCGGCAGCGTGGGCAGCCTGTACACCGCCCACACCGTCACGCAGAGTGCGACGGCGTCGATCAGGTACAGCTCGGGCAGGCCGATGACGGGTATGAGGGCGCCGGCGAGCAGCGGTCCGGCGACCTGTCCGGTCTGCATGACGGTGGAGCCGAGGGCGTTGGCGGCGGGCAGCTGCCCTTCCGGTACCAGACGGGCGATGGAGGCGTTGCGCGCGGGGGCGTTCAGGCCCCAGAACGCCTGCTGCACGGCGAGCAGGACCATGAGCGCGACCACGGACTCCAGCCCGGCGAAGGCCTGGAGCCAGAAGAGCAGCGAGGTGACGGCGATGCCGCTGTTGGTGATCAGCAGCAGCTTGCGGCGGTCCATGCTGTCGGCGACCGCGCCGCCCCACAGCGCGAACACGATCAGCGGGAGCAGGCCGGCGAGGCTCGCGGCACCGACCCACGCCGAGGATCCGGTGATGTCGTAGATCTGCTTGGGTACGGCGACCGCGGTGAGCTGGCTGCCGACGGCGGTGACGATCGTGGAGGACCAGAGGCGGCGGTAGGCCGGGATGCGCAGGGGGCGGGTGTCCATGGCCCAGCGGCGCCAGCCGCGCCGGGGTGGGTCGGCCGCGACCGGGTCCGGTGTCTGCGGTTCGGTGCTGCTCTCGCTGGTGTCCACGGGCTTCCTGGTTGCTCGATACATCTTTCGGATCCGGGGTTCACTATCCCAGCACCGTCCGAGAGTTCGGGACGCGCATGCCCGGGTCGTGGATCCCAGGCCCTGCGACGAGCAGGGAACCGGGCGTGGTCATCGTCGCGGCGACCGGTCCGTCCCGCGAGCCCCGAGGGACTCCAGCTGTGCCGCCGCGCTGTCGAGCAGCATCTCCAGTGCCGTCGGATACGCGCTGTCGACCATGCGGGCCGCCAGCAGGGGTGCTGCCTCGGCGATGCGCGGGTGGGTGGTGCCGGGCAGGTCGGCGTAGGTCGAGCGCCACATGGTCTCGTCGGCCCGCAGTGCGTCGCTCGGCAGGGCCAGGGAGGCGGCGTCGAGAGCGGCGAAGGCCAGTGTCTGGTCGATGAAGGCGTGGTAGATGCGGACCGTGTCCGGGAGCGGGAAGCCGGCCGTGCGCAGAACGTCCAGGACGGTCTCGTCGGCGGCCAGTTCGTTGGCCCGGCCGGTGACCCGGCTCGTGGTCAGCACCGCCGCCTGCGGGTGGGCGACGTAGGCGGCGTGCATACGCAGGCCGACGGCGCGCAGGTCCCCCCGCCACTCCCCCGTCGGCCGCCAGCCGTCGAGGGCCTCGCCGATGAGCGCGTCACCGATGGCGAGGGTCAGGTCGTCCATGCCGCTGAAGTAGCGGTACAGGGTGCTCGGGTCGGCGTCCAGGGCCAGACCGAGGCGGCGGGCGGTGAGGCCCGCGCTGCCGTGTTCGCGCAGCATCCGCAGCGCGGTCTCGACGATCAGCCGCTCGGACAGCACGGTGCCGCTCTTCGTGGGCCGGCGCCTGCGCCGCTTCTCCTCGGGCACGACCGGTTTGGGCACGACACGACCTTCCGCCTTATGCCAACGCCATTGACCTTACGTGAGCGGTCGGCGTTGTATCTCCGGCAGGGGCCCCTCGTCATCGATCCTCAGGACAGTCAACGGTCCTCAGGACAGTCATCGATCCTCAGGACTCATCGGTCCTCAGGACAGGGAGATCTGTCATGCGTGTACTGCTCGTGGGCGCCGGCGGGGTCGGCACCGCCGTCACCCGGATCGCCGCCAGGCGTTCCTTCTTCGACGCGATGGTCGTGGCCGACCACGACCCGGCGCGGGCCGAGGCCGCGGTCGCCGCCCTCGGCGGCGAGGGGGCCCGCTTCCGTGCCGAGCGCGTCGACGCCCGCGACGAGGAGGCGGTGGCGGAGTTGCTGCGCCGGCACGGCTGCGACGTGCTCCTCAACGCCACCGACCCGCGCTTCGTGATGCCGCTGTTCCGAGCCGCGCGCAGGGCCGGCGCCACCTACCTCGACATGGCGATGTCGCTGTCGCACCCGCACGCCGAGCGGCCCTACGAGGTGTGCGGCGTGAAGCTCGGCGACGACCAGTTCGCGCAGGCCGAGGAGTGGGAGAAGGCGGGCGCGCTGGCTCTCGTCGGCATGGGCGTGGAGCCCGGCATGTCGGACGTGTTCGCGCGGTTCGCCGCCGACGAACTCTTCGACGAGATCGAGGAGATCGGCATCCGTGACGGTGCGAACCTCACCGTCGACGGCTACGGCTTCGCCCCCTCCTTCAGCATCTGGACGACCATCGAGGAGTGCCTCAACCCGCCCGTCGTCTACGAGGCCGACCGAGGCTGGTTCACCACCGAACCGTTCAGCGAGCCCGAGGTGTTCGACTTCCCCGAGGGGATCGGTCCCGTCGAGTGCGTGAACGTGGAGCACGAGGAGGTGCTGCTCGTGCCGCGCTGGGTGGAGGCGAGCCGGGTCACCTTCAAGTACGGCCTGGGCCGGGAGTTCATCGAGACGCTGAAGACGCTGCATCTGCTGGGCCTGGACCGCACAGGACCGGTGACCGTGCCGAGCGCCGCGGGGCCGGTCGCGGTCTCACCCCGGGACGTCGTCGCCGCGTGCCTGCCCGACCCTGCGACGCTGGGCGAGCGGATGCACGGCAAGACCTGCGCGGGCACCTGGGTGCGCGGCACCAAGGACGGGAGGCCGCGCCAGGTGTACCTGTACCACGTGGTCGACAACCAGTGGTCGATGGCGGAGTACGGCAGCCAGGCGGTGGTGTGGCAGACGGCCGTCAATCCGGTCGTCGCCCTCGAACTCCTCGCCACCGGCGCCTGGTCGGGCTCGGGCGTCCTCGGTCCGGAGGCGTTCCCGGCCCGCCCGTTCCTGGACCTGCTGACCGCGTACGGCTCCCCGTGGGGCATGCGCGAAGAATGAACACGGGATCTTCGCGACTTACGTTGTTTCACTCGCGCATCGACAGGTGACCCGGAATCGAGTAAGCCATTCGCGAGGGCACGTACGACTTCGATCGCAGGTGACTTTTGATGGACTACTGGCGAGACCAGGCCACGTGCCGCTACGAGGACCCCGAGCTGTTCTTCCCGATCGGCACCTCAGGCCCCGCGTTGTTGCAGACGGCACAGGCCAAGGCGGTGTGCGCACGCTGCCCGGTGCGGGAACAGTGCCTGGAATGGGCGCTGGACCACGGGGAGATCCTCGGTGTGTGGGGCGGCACCGGCGAGACGGAACGGCGCGCCCTGCAGCGCCGGCGGCGCGCCGCGGCCCGCCGGGGCGGCGCGTAGGGCCTGTTGCGCCGGTCGGGTGGCCGGGTGACGCCATCGCCCCGCCGCCGCATCCCGTCAGCAACAGGGAGGCGGCGAGCAGGGCGACACGGCGTCTATTCATGATTACGGATCGACTGTGACCGACACATATGAGGAACTCGTCAGGATTCAGGCGTGGTTGGGCTTTCCCCGACCGTACAGCCAGGAGGTGAACAGCGGGTTGAGGTTCTTACCGGACTCACGCTCCGCGAGGCGTACGAACTGCGCGGTTGTCCCGTGTCCTTCGCGGTGCACGGCCGCCCAGGTCCGCAGGATGCGGAAGAACGTCCGGTCGCCGACGGTCCTGCGGAGTTCGTGCAGGGTCATCGCGCCGCGGGCGTAGACGGGGGTGCCGAAGATGTGCGCACCGCTGCCGGGGTCGCCGGGCGGGAACGCCCACAGCCCGTCGCTCGCCGGGCGGGCGTAGAGCGCGTCGAAGCTCTTCTGGGCACTGTCGCCGCCGTGCTGCTCGCTGTAGAGCCACTCGGCGTAGGTGGCGAAGCCCTCGTTGAGCCAGATGTCCTTCCACGAGGTCAGCGACACCGAGTCGCCGAACCACTGGTGGGCGTTCTCGTGGACGAGGGTGCTCAGGTCCGGGGCCGAGTCGTAGACCGGACGGGACTGGGTCTCCAGCGCGAACCCGACGTTCGGCGCGCGGTCCACGATCGATCCGGCGGCGCTGAAGGGGTAGGGCCCGAAGAGCCTGCTCTCCCATTCCAGGACGGACGGCAGCTTCTTCAGGACGGGCGCCGCCTGGGACGCCTCGCGCGGGTCGACGGCGTTGTAGACGCGGATGCCGTCGCGGGTGGTGTACTGCTCGACCTTGAACTTGCCGATTGTCGCGGTGGCGAGGTAGGCGGCCATCGGTTCGCGCTGGCGCCAGTGGAACGTGGTGTGTCCGTGCGTGGTCCGCTGTCCCACCAGGACGCCGTTGGAGACCGCGGTGCGTCCGGCGGGCACGGTGACCGTGATGTCGTAGGACGACTTGTCCCTCGGGTGGTTGTTCGCCGGGAACCAGGTCATGGCGCCCTGTGGCTCCCCTGCGACGAACGCCCCGTCGTCGGTGGGTATCCAGCCGTCGAGCGAGCCGTCGGGGTCGGTGACCGGCCTCGGGGTGCCGCTGTAGGTGACGGTGACGCGGAACTCCTCGCCCGGATGCAGGGGCCGGGGCGGGGTGACGACGAGTTCCTGGCCGTCTCGGCGGTACTGCGCCTTCCCGCGGCCGACGGTCAGGCCGGTGATCTTCAGGCCGGTGAAGTCGAGGTCGAAGCGGGTCAGGTGCTGGGTGGCGCGGGCGGTGAGGACGGCGGTGCCGTCAAGGTGGCGGCTCGCCGGGTCGTAACGGAGGGTCAGGCCGTAGTGGTCGACGTGGTAGCCGCCGTTGCCGGCGAGCGGGAAGTACGGGTCCCCGGCACCGGGTGCGCCACCGGTGCCCGCGGAGGCGGGCCCGGCGGCGGCGAGCAGCGCCGCGAGGGCGACGGGAACCGTTGCGGTCAGCGCCTCGCGGCGGAGGACCGTGGTGGATCTGACGCCCTGCCGGCGGGACTGCCTCATCTGCGCTCCTGAAGGTCGATGATCAATCACGCTCAGGCTATGGGCCGGCCCGGCGCGGGTTCCTCCTCATTCGGGTCAAGTCACACAGCGTCACTGGACGCCTCGGCACTACGCTCGATGTCATCCGGCATCGCAGAAAGGCCCGGCCATGAGCGTTCGCCTGCGTCGCGTATACGAACCGCCCGAGCCGGAGGACGGCGTCCGCGTCCTGGTCGACCGGCTGTGGCCGCGCGGCCTGTCCAAGGAGGCGGCGCGCGTGGAGGAATGGCCCAAGGCCCTTACTCCGTCGACCGAGTTGCGCCGCTGGTATCACGCGGGCGAGGGATCCTACGAGGAGTTCGCCGACCGTTACGAGGCCGAGCTGGACGCTCCCGAGGCCGCCGAACTCCTGCTCCATGTACGGGACTTGGCCGCCAAGGGGCCTGTGACCCTGCTGACCGCCGCCAAGGCCCCCGAGCAGAGTCACGCCGCCGTGCTGATCCGGCTGCTCGATTCGCCTTCCAGGTAGCTTGCGGTGACGGCCGACGCGGCTGCCATGATGCTCAGTTGGGGGTTCACCTCCGGGCAGCCGGGCAGGACGGAGGCGTCGGCGACGAGGACACCGTCGACGCCCCGGAGCCTGCCCCGGGCATCGGACGGGGACCGAACCGGATCGCCGCCCGCGGCGACCGTGCCGGCCGGGTGGAAGGCCGACAGGTGCAGATCGCGTGGGGTGATCCCGGCGAGCAGCGCGTCGAGTTCGGCGAGGGTGCGGGCACGCGGTGCCCGTGGAACGCCGGTGAGGACCTCGTGGGCCCCGGCGGCGAAGAGGATCCGGCCCATGGCCCGTACGGCCGTCATCAGCCGATCGCCGTCACGAGGGTCCAGGCTGTAGCGGACGAGCGTGCGGTCGCGGCCGAGGACCCGGCCCGCGGGCCGGTCGGCGATCATGGCGCCGAGGATCGCGAGACGGTCGGCTCCCTCCAGTTCCCGGCGCAGGGAGCGTCCGAGGCCGGGCAGGACGAAGCTGCTCATGCCGGGCGGGCTCGCGGTCGCCTCGATCAGGATCCCGCGGTCGTGCAGTTCCTCGACGCCGACGCTCTGCAGGACGCCTTCCCAGGAGGTGACCGGTTCGGTGAAGCGGCCTGCGACGCTGGTGGCCGGGTGGACGCTGAGGTTGCGGCCCAGGCGGGGGTGAGTGCCCAGGCCGGAGCGGCGCAGCAGCGGCGGGGTCTGCAGTGCCCCCGCGGCCGTGACGACGAGGGGGCTGAGGATCTCCAGCTCGCTGCCGTCCGCCCGGCGCGCCCGGATGCCCGCGGCCCGTGGCCGGCCCGGGCGGTCGTGGTCGGTCAGGATCCGCAGGACTCGTGCGCCGGTGACGATGCGAGCGCCGTGGGCGCACGCGTCGGGCAGGACGGACAGCTGGACGCTCTGCTTGGCGCCGGTGGGACAGCCCACCACGCACTGGCAGGAGCCCTTGCAGCCCGGTGCGTTGCGGCGCAGTGGGCCGGCCCGCCAGCCGAGGTGCCCGGCACCGGCCAGCGCGAGGAGACCGTTGGCGCCGAGCACGTCGAGCGGCTGGGTGGCGACGCGCAGGGTGCGTTCGATCTCGTCGAGGTGTGCGGGGAATCCGTCGGCGAGGTGGAAGCCGTGGCGGCTGCTCCAGCGGTCGAGGACATGGTCCGGAGTGCGGTAGCAGGTGCCGGAGTTGACGACGGTGGTACCGCCGACGGCCCGTCCGACCGGCAGCAGCAGGGGCGGGACGCCCAGGGCCGCCGTCGCTCCGCCGTCCCGGTACAGGTCGGTGAAGCGCTCCAGCGGTGCGCGGCGGCCGAAGGACGCCGTGGTGTGGTGCTCGCCCTCCTCCAGCACCACGACGGCGAGCCCGGCGCGGGCGAGGGTGCGGGCCGCCACGGCTCCGCCGGCGCCCGACCCCACGACGACGGCGTCGGCGGTGGCACGCGCGGGCCACTCCTCGGCCGGGGTGCAGTCCAGGGGCGGATCGTCGGGCACTGCGGGTGTCCGCGCGGAAGGTGTCCGCTCGGTGGCCGCGGCGAGCAGCACGGGCACCTTGAGAAGGTCGAGGGCCGGTACGAGTCCGGGACGCGCGGCGAGCGAGGCGAGCACGCTCTCGCGCTCGTCCGGCGTGAGCGCGGCCAGGCGGCGACCGCTGTGCAGGACGGCGTAGGCGTCCACGGCGGTCGCAGCGGCACGCACGCCGGTGCGTACGGGCGCGGGCAGCGCGGACAGGAAACTGTCGAGTCTGCCGGGCACGCGTGCGAGCCACTCCTCCTCTGAGGGGTGTCCGGTGCCGGCGAGCAGGGCGGCGACCAGTCCCTGCGCGCTCACCGCTCCCCCACCTCGGCGTGCGCGGTGCCGCGCAGCGTCCAGGAGGCTTCCGTGCGCCAGTGTCCCCACCAGCGCTCCAGCAGGATCTTCGCGTCGGCGCTCTCACTGTTGCGGCACACCGCGGGGGCGCCGTCCGGGTCGCGGTACTCCAGGGCGAGGGTGCGCTCGGCGGGCTGGGTGACCTCGACGCGGATGCGGCGCAGCAGGGTGCGGCCGGTGACCGTCCAGTCGGGCACTCCGATACGGGCGCGGAACCGGCCGATGCCGAGCAGGCCCACCGCGGAGCGCTCCGCCCGGCGCGGCCAGGTGCGGTCGCGGTGCCGCAGGCGCAGGAAGACGAGCGGTGGCAGCCGCCGCAGCACGGGCCGCGTCGACACCGCGGCGATCACCTCGAGGACGTCCGAGCCGCCCAGCTCCGCGTGCAGCCAGGCCCACCGTTGTGCGTTGCCGTGGCCGTGGATGCGGGCGGAGGCACCGGGGGCGCCGCGCAGGGCCAGCGTCCGTTCGCCGTCGCTGAACGTTCCGTCGTACGCGGCCCGCGCCGCGGGGAGCATGTGGGCGGCGGGGAGCAGCGGGCGCCGCCAGGACCAGCGGGGAAAGGTGAACAGGAGTTGTGCCAGCGGCTGTTCGGTGAGATCCCAGCGGAAGTCGCCGGCACTTCCGGTCAGCCGCCCCGGGATCGCGGCGACGCCTTCGGCAGTGAATCCCCGCGTGGGGTTGTCCCAGGTGGTGGGCCCGAAGCGCACGTGTCGGACCTCCGCGTCGGGCGGGAAGGCGGCCGCCCAGCCGTGGGCCTGCGGGGCGGATCCGTCGGCGGGCGCGACCAGTTCGTGGTGCAGCCAGATGCCGGTGCCCGTGGCGGGGTCGGTGAGGGTGGTGTACCAGACCTCGGTGCGGCCGGGGCTGCCGTCCCAGCGCGGTGCGGTGTACCGGGCGGGGTCCTCACGACGGGGGAAGCGGAAGCTGAGGAGGAAGGGCGCCAGGCCTGTGGTGAGGGGGAAGCGGAGGCTGCCCCGTCCGATCCGCGCGCCGTCCTCGTACAGCGTGAAGGGCAGGACGGTCATCGACTTCACCGGGTGACGCGGGGTGAGCGACTTCCAGCCGTCCAGGGTGAGCCGGCGGCCGGCGGCGGTGAACGTCAGCCGGTAGCGGATGCGCCGGCGGGCCAGGGGCGAGATCTCCAACTCGCCGGTGGCGTCCGGGTCGTCGGTCATTCCGGCGATGCGGACACGGCCGCCGATCCGGGCCTCGGTCGTGCGGTGCGGCCGCAGGACCTGGTCGGCCTCGGCCCGCAGGTCGAGGCGGATACGGCGGACCGGGTCCCCGGCGTCGAGCCGGACCGTCCCGGCCATGGTCTCCGTGAACGACGTGCCCCTCACGCGAGTCCCTCCAGCATGATCCGCTCGGTGTCGCGCAGATAGGCGTCCGCGGCGGAGTGCGCCCGTCGGCCGTCGCCGGATGTCACCGCCTCCACCACCGGAGCGAGCCGCCCGTGCGCTGCCTCCGGGTCGGTGAACGGCCCGCGCAGCGCGGCACGGACGGGGAGGTAGGCGTTGAAGAGGGTGTTGGTGAGCAGGACGTAGACACGGTTGCCGGTCGACCTGGCGAGGGCGCGGTGCACCTCGACGTCGGCGAGCTGTACGGCGTCCGCGCCGTCCGCCTCCCGTACGGCCACGAGGAGGCGGCGCAGTTCGGTGTGCTGCTTGCGGGTGGCCCGCACCGCGGCCCGCTCGGCGATCAACGCGCCCACGGACCGGCGTACTTCGAAGATCTCGCGCACCCATGTCGCGTCGTGCCGCACGAGCATCGGCAGCAGGTCCGCGCCGCCCAGCCGGGCGTAGTCGCGCACCTTGGTGCCGACGCCGTGCCGGGTCTCCAGGAGGCCGGCCTGGACCAGTCGGCCGAAGGCGTGCTTGAGGGTGGTGCGGGTGACGCCGTATCCGTCGGCCAGTTGGCGTTCCGGGGGCAGATAGCCGCCCGCCGGATGGCGTCCGTCCAGGATGTCCTCGCGCAGCCGGGTCTCCAGGACGTCCACGATCGTCTCGCGGGGCAGTGCCTCCACGGATGTCACCTCGCACGGGAAAGGAGTGGATGAGTGGCTGAGCCACTGAACCAGTGCACGACAGCGACGGTCAATCCCCTTGCCGCGGACGGTTGTTCACACACCTGCGCGCCGCAGGGGCGATGGGGTTGGCTTCCCCGACCGCCCCTGCGGCGCGCGCGTGCGGAATCGGTCAGGCGGTCTGCTTCGCCGCCGCCCGTCCGGCCGCCCGGCCGGAGAAGAGGCAGCCGCCGAGGAAGGTGCCCTCCAGGGCGTTGTAGCCGTGGACGCCTCCGCCCCCGAAGCCGGCGACCTCGCCCGCAGCGTAGAGCCCCTCGATCGGGTCACCGTCGGCGTTCAGGGCGCGCGAGTCGAGGTCGGTCTGGATGCCGCCGAGGGTCTTGCGGGTGAGGACGTGGAGCTTGACGCCGATGAGCGGGCCCGCCGCGGGGTCGAGGACACGGTGCGGGGTGGCGACGCGGCCGAGGCGGTCGCCGATGTAGCGGCGGGCGTTGCGGATGCCCTGGACCTGGGAGTCCTTGCTGTACGGGTTGGCGATCTGCAGGTCGCGGGCCTCGATCTGGCGGCGCAGCTCGGCCGCGTCGAGCAGCGGCTTGTCCGTCAGCTCGTTCATCTTCGCCACGAGTTGCTCCAGGGTGGGTGCGCTCACGAAGTCGGCGCCCTTGCGCAGGAACGCGTCGACCGGGCCCGGGGCGCCCTTGCCGAGCAGACGGTCGCGCAGGACCGCACCCTTGTCCTTGGCGGTGATGTCGGGGTTCTGCTCGGAGCCCGACAGCGCGAACTCCTTCTCGATGATCTTCTGGGTGAGGATGAACCAGGAGTGGTCGTGGCCGGCGATGTCCTCGGTGGTGCGCAGGTGCTTGAGGGTGCTGAGGGTGTCGTAGCCCGGCAGACACGGGTCGGGCAGGCGGCGGCCGAGGGCGTCGAACCACAGCGAGGACGGTCCGGGCAGGATGCGGATGCCGTGGCCGGGCCAGATCGGGTCCCAGTTCTGCACACCCTCGGTGTAGTGCCACATGCGGTCGCGGTTGACCAGGCGTACGCCCGCCTCGGCGCTGATGTCGAGCATGCGGCCGTCGACGTACGCGGGCACGCCCGTGACCATCTCGGAGGGCGGGGTGCCCAGCCGCTCGGGCCAGTAGCGGCGGACGATGTCGTGGTTGGCGCCGATGCCGCCGGTGGTGACGACGACGGCCTGGGCGGTGAGTTCGAAGTCGCCGATGCGGTCGCGGCCGGAGGCGACACCACGGGGCGAGTTGTCCTCGGCGAGGACCGTGCCGCGCACCCCGCGCGCCGCGCCCTCCTCGATGACCAGCTCGTCGACCTGGTGGCGGTGGTAGAAGGTGAGCAGCCCGTCGCGTGCGGCCTGCTTGGCGTGGTCGACGAACGGCTCCACGACGCCCGTGCCGGTGCCCCAGGTGACATGGAAGCGGGGAACGGAGTTGCCGTGTCCGTCCGCGCGCAGGTCCCCGCGCTCGGCCCAGCCGACGGTGGGCAGGAACTTGATGCCGTGGCTCTCCAGCCAGGAGCGCTTCTCCCCCGCCGCGAACTCGACGTAGGCACGCGCCCAGCGCACCGCCCAGGAGTCCTCGTCGTCGACCCGGTCGAACTGTGCGCTGCCCTGCCAGTCGCTCCAGGCCAGGCCGAAGGAGTCCTTGATACCGAGGCGGCGCTGCTCCGGGGAGTCGACGAGGAACAGGCCGCCGAAAGACCAGAACGCCTGCCCGCCGAGGTTGGCGGCGTTCTCCTGGTCGACCAGCGCGACCCTCCGGCCCTGGCTGGTGAGCTCGTGGGCGGCTACCAGGCCCGCGAGGCCCGCTCCGACGACGATGACGTCCGCGTCCATGGCGAGGGTTCCTTTTCTTGTCAGGGTCTTGCCGGGTCTTGCCGGGTCTGGTTGGGGTCTGGTTGGGGTCTCTTGGATCCGGCCGGGGTCTTTCGGGGCTCTATCGGGGGTTGCCCCTGCCGTCGGTCAGCAGCGCGGTGAGCAGTTGTCTGAGCCAGGCGCGCGCGCCGTCGACATCCCTGTCCAGCAGCAGTTGGGTGGTGACACCGTCGTACGCGGCGACCACGGCGTGGGCCGCGCCGTCGATGTCGCCGAGCACGGCGGGCGGTTCGACGAAGCCGCCCGCGCGGGCGAGCCGGTCCGCGATCGCCCCGCGCAGCCGCGCCCGGTGTTCCAGCAGGGTCTCGGCGACCTGTGGATCGCGGGCGGCGTGCACCAGGAAGTCCGTCTTCACCAGGAGCCAGTCCAGGTCGAGGAGCAGCACCTCGGTGACGCGGTCGACGGCGGCGGGCACGTCGAGGTCCGGCCCGTCCTGGGCGAGCGCTCCGGCCACCTGGTCCGCGATCAGGTCGGCGCGCTGCCGGTAGAGGGCGAAGAACAGCTCGTCCAGGCTGTCGAAGTTGGAGTAGAAGGCGCCCCTGCTGTAGCCGGCGGCCTCGCAGACCTCCTCGATCGAGACCCTCCCGAAGCCCTTGGCGGCGAACACGGCGAAGGCGGCGTCGAGGAGGTTGGCGCGCGTACGGACCCGGCGCCGGGTCACCCGCCGCACCGTCTGTCCAGCAACCATGAGCCCTCCGTTTGATACGGGAATGTATCCGATACATCGATGTATCGAAAGCGGCCCGACATCCATGGGAACACATTTTCGAATAAGGAGTACGCTGGATCCATGACCACGCACCTCCAGGGCTCGCTCTTCGACCAGACCGACCAGCTGCGGCTCGGCTCCCTCGACGGGATCCGCCGGACGCAGCTCGGCCTCGGCGCCTGGATCGACTTGCTGCCCGGATGGCTCGCCGGCTCGGACGGCCTGTTCGAACAGCTGGCCGCCGAGGTTCCGTGGCATGCCGAACGACGCACGATGTACGACCAGGTCATCGACGTACCGCGGCTGCTCGCGTACTACCGAGCGGGCGACGCGCTCCCGCACCCGGCGCTGGACGAGGCCCGCCTGGCGCTGTCCGCGCGCTATGCCGAGGAGCTGGGCGAGCCGTTCACCACGGCCGGGCTCTGCTACTACCGCGACGGGCGGGACAGCGTCGCCTGGCACGGGGACCGGACCGGACGGGGCGCCCGCGAGGACACGATGGTCGCCATTCTCTCGGTGGGCGCGCCCCGCGATCTGCTGCTGCGTCCTGCGCGGGGCGGCGACAGTGTGCGACGCCCGCTGGGGCACGGCGACCTCATCGTGATGGGCGGCTCCTGCCAGCGGACCTGGGAGCACTGCGTACCGAAGACCGCACGCGCCGCGGGACCGCGTATCAGCATCCAGTTCCGCCCGCACGGCGTGCAGTGAGGCGGAGAGGCGGCCGCGTCGGCTGCACGCAGGGGGCTGCCTCCGGCGGACGGTGCCGGAGGCAGCCCTTCCGCCGGTCGGGACCGCCCGCAGATTGGCGCGGACCCGCCGGTTCCGGTGCGGGCCGGGTCTGCTTTGCTGGTGCGGTCGGGCAGGGACCTCACCACACGGGGCAATCATGCGGGCAGACGTGCGGCAAGTCGCCGACGGCATTCACCTGGTGCACGGCAGCAACACCAACTGGGTGATCCTCACCGAGGGTGACGAGATCACCCTGATCGACACCGGCTACCCCGGGGACCGGGAGCAGGTGCTCGCGTCCCTGGCGGCGGTGGGCGGTTCACCGGAGGCGGTCGCGGCGGTGCTGATCACGCACGCGCACAACGACCACCTGGGCTCCGCCGAGTACCTGCGCAGCACCTACGGCACGCCCGTGTACCTCCACGAGGCCGAAGTGCCGCACGCGCGCCGGGAGTTCCTGCACCAGGTGACCGTCGGGCAGGTCCTGCGGAACAGCTGGCGGCCCGGTGTGCTGCCCTGGGCGGTGCACACCCTCCGCTCCGGCGGCACGGCCCATGTGCCGGTCGCGGCTCCGGAGCCGTTCCCCGCGGCGGGCCCGCTGGATCTGCCGGGCCGGCCGGTACCGGTGCACACGCCCGGCCACACCGACGGGCACGCCGCCTTCCACCTGCCGCACGCCGGGGTACTGATCTCGGGCGACGCCCTGGCCAGCGCTCACCCCACCTCGCGGATCAAGGGGCCGCAGCTACTGCCCGACATGTTCCACCACCAGCGCGAACGTGCGGTTGCCTCACTGGACGTACTGGCCGCCCTGGACGGCGACCTGCTGCTTCCCGGACACGGCCCCGCACACCGCGGTCCAGTGGGTGAAGCGGCACTTCAGGCCAAGGAGCGCGCCCTCTAAGGTGAGGTGACGATCACCCGCGAGGCAAGGAAACGCGAGCCATGGCACTGCAGATCAGCGCGACGAACCCGGAGCATCCCGCGCTCCTGCTGGCCCTGCCCTGGCACCTCCCGCTGGAGGAGTGGCCCGACGAATACCTGGTCCCGCTGCCGCGCGGCATATCCCGCCACGTCGTGCGCTACGCCCGCGCCGGGGACGAGGTCATCGCCGTCAAGGAACTCGCCGAGCGGCCCGCGCTGCGCGAGTACGAGCTGCTGCGCGACCTGGACCGGCTCGGCATCCCCGCGGTGGATCCGCTGGCCGTGGTCACCGGGCGGGCCGACGAGGAAGGCGCCCCGCTGGAACCGGTGCTGATCACCCGGCATCTGCGCGGCTCGCAGCCGTACCGCTCGATGTTCGAGACGACCATGCGTCCGGCCACCATGCACCGCCTCATGGACGCGCTGGCGGTGCTGCTGGTGCGCCTGCACCTCGCCGGGTTCGCCTGGGGCGACTGCTCGCTGTCCAACACCCTCTTCCGACGCGACGCGGGCGCCTACGCCGCCTACCTCGTGGACGCCGAGACCGGCGACCTGCACCCCCGGCTCAGCGGCGGACAGCGCGAGTACGACCTCGACCTCGCCCGGGTGAACATCAGCGGCGAGCTCCTCGACCTGGAGGCGTCCGGGGCACTGCACCCGTCGGTGGATCCGGTCGAGTTCGGCATGGAGATCTGCGCCCGCTACGGCGGCCTGTGGCAGGAGCTGACCCGCACGTCCGTCTACCCGGCCGGTAAGCACCACTACATAGAGCGCCGGATCCGCCGCCTCAACGAGCTCGGATTCGACGTGGCCGAGATGCAGATCCAGCACTCCTCCAACGGCGACACCGTCACCTTCGTGCCCAAGGTCGTCGACGCCGGCCACCACCAGCGTCAACTGCTGCGCCTGACCGGCCTGGACACCGAGGAGAACCAGGCCCGGCGGCTCCTCAACGACCTGGAGAGCTGGATGGCCACCCAGGACGACTACGCGCCCGGCGACCCCCTCGCCGCCCGCCCCGAGGTGCTGGCCCACCGATGGGTGCGGGACGTCTTCCGGCCCACCGTGAGGGCCGTCCCCCTGGAACTGCGCGGCACGATGGACGCGGCGGAGATCTACCACGAGCTGCTGGAGCACCGCTGGTACCTGTCGGAGCGGGCGCAGCACGACATCGGGCTGGACACGGCGGTGGAGGACTACATCGACAGCATCCTTCCGAAGGCTCGCGACACGCTGCTGCCCACGACCGGCGAGTGACTCAGGTGTGCGGGACCACGGCCACGGGGCAACTCGCGTGGTGCAGGACCCCGTGCGCCACCGAGCCGATGCGCGCGCCCACCGCCGTACGGCGCGCCCGTCGGCCGACGACCATCAGCTGGGCCCGCCCGGTCATCGACAGCAGCACCTGACCCGCGCTGCCGATCTCCACGTGCTCGACCACGGGCACGCCGGGGAACCGCTCCCGCCACGGCTGCAGGGCCGCGGCAAGTGCCTTCCTCTCGAAGGGCTCCAGGCCTCCGGCCTCGTCGAGGAGGCGCATCGAACCGGGGCTGTAGGCGAACACCGGCGGCAGCGTCCAGGCCCGCACCGCCCGCACGGTCGCGCCCCGGGCGGCCGCCGTCTCGAACGCGAACCGCAAGGTCTCGGCGCTGTCGTCCGGTTCCCCCTGCTGGCCGACGACGACCTCACGGCCGCCGGCCTCGCCCGCCGGCTGGTCGCCGGCGCGCACGAGCACCACCGGCCGTGCCGCCTCGGCGATCACCTGCTGGCCCACGGAGCCGAGCAGGAAACCGACGACGGGCCCGTGCCCGCGCGAGCCGAGCACCAGCAGCTCCGCCTCCTTGGCAGCGGCCAGCAGCGCAGCCACCGGCTCCCCCGTCACGACATCAGTGGTGACGTCGAGGTCCGGATGCCGCCCGATGACGCCTCGGACGACCTCGTCCAGCGCGTCCCGCACCCACCCGGTCTGCGTGTCCGGGTCGGCCGCGGCGATCCCCTGGTGCGGCTGGAAGCTCCAGACCTGCACCACCCGCAGCGCCAGGCCCCGGCGCACCGCCTCCCTGGCTGCCCAGTCCAGTGCGGCGATGCTCTCCTCGGTTCCGTCGACCCCTGCGGTGATCGGGCGCGTCATGCGGCTGCCTCCAGTGTCGTGGCCACGTCCATCGCAGCCAGTCTTCCCCACCCCGGCCCCGCGACCTCGCAAGGGAAGCAAGGACGAGCCACTGACCGGCGGCCCGCTGTATACCGGAGCGAAGCGGGACGATCGAACATACGATGGGCGGGAGTCGGCGCGGGGCCCTTGCGACAGGACTCGCCGTGCCGTCGGCCCGACCACTCGGGGTGGGAGACGTATGGCACAGGCGTCCGACACAGCGCGGACCGTGATCATGACCGTGGACGACGACCCGGGGGTGTCCCGGGCGGTCGCCCGGGACCTGCGACGCCGCTACGGCGAGTCGTACCGGATCGTGCGCGCGGAGTCCGGCGAGTCCGCACTGGACGCGCTGCGGGAGCTGAAGCTGCGCGGTGATCTCGTGGCCGTGATCCTGGCCGACTACCGCATGCCGCAGATGAACGGCATCGAGTTCCTGGAACAGGCCCTGGACGTGTATCCGGGTGCCCGGCGCGTGCTGCTGACGGCGTACGCCGACACCAGTGCGGCGATCGACGCGATCAACGTCGTCGACCTGGACCACTACCTGCTCAAGCCCTGGGACCCGCCGGAGGAGAAGCTCTACCCCGTCCTGGACGATCTGCTGGAGGCCTGGCGCTGCAGCGACTTCCGGCCGGTGCCCAGCACCAAGGTCGTCGGACACCGCTGGTCGGCGCGTTCCTCGGACGTACGGGAGTTCCTCGCGCGCAACCAGGTGCCGTACCGCTGGTACTCGGCGGACGAGCCGGAGGGCAGACGGCTGCTGGCGGCGGCCGGGCAGGACGGGCAACGGCTGCCGCTCGTGATCACCCCGGACGGGACGCCCCTGGTCGAGCCGGAGGCGCCCGAGCTGGCCTCGCGGGTGGGCCTGGCGACGACACCGGCCGCGGACTTCTACGACCTCGTCGTCATCGGCGGCGGGCCCGCCGGGCTCGGAGCCGCGGTGTACGGGGCGTCGGAGGGGTTGCGGACCGTGCTCGTGGAGCGCTCGGCGACCGGCGGGCAGGCGGGCCAGAGTTCGCGGATCGAGAACTACCTGGGCTTCCCGGACGGAGTGTCGGGCGCCCAGCTCACCGACCGGGCGCGCCGGCAGGCGGCGAGGTTCGGCGCCGAGATCCTCTCCGCGCGGGAGGTGACGGGGCTGGAGGCCAACGGGGCCGCGCGGACGGTGCGGTTCTCGGACGGCTCGGCGGTCGCAGCGCACAGTGTGATCCTCGCGACCGGGGTGTCGTACCGGCAGTTGGAGGCGCCCGGCTGCAACGACCTGACCGGCTGCGGGGTGTTCTACGGCTCGGCGCTCACGGAGGCGGCCTCCTGCCAGGGGCAGGACGTGTACATCGTGGGCGGCGCCAACTCGGCCGGGCAGGCGGCGATGTACCTGGCCCGGGGCGCCAAGTCGGTCACGCTGCTGGTGCGCGGGGCGGACCTGTCCGCGTCGATGTCGCACTACCTGATCCAGCAGATCAACGAGACGCCCAACATCTCCGTGCGCGCCCGCACGGTCGTCGAGTCCGCGCACGGCTCCGACCACCTGGAACAGCTCACCCTGCGCGACGTCGACAGCGGGCAGACCGAACTCGTCGACGCGCAGTGGATGTTCGTGTTCATCGGCGCGGCCCCGCTGACCCACTGGCTGGACGGGACGGTGCTGCGGGACGACCACGGGTTCATCCTGGCCGGACCCGACCTCACGCCGGACGGGCGGCCGCCGGCGGAGTGGGAACTGGACCGGCCGCCGTACCACCTGGAGACCAACATTCCCGGCGTGTTCGTGGCGGGCGACGCACGCGCCGAGTCCGCCAAACGCGTCGCGTCCGCCGTCGGAGAGGGAGCCATGGCAGTGATGCTCGTCCACCGGTATCTGGAGCAGTCGTGAGCGGGGAACCCGCGCCCTGCAGCCCGCAGGAGATCGGATCGCTGTTCCTGTTCGAGAAGCTGACCCCTGAGCAGAAGGGGCGGCTGTGCAGCGAGGGGCGGGTGGAGCGGTACGAGGCGGGGCCCGTGTACACCGAGGGCGAGCCCGCCACCTGCTTCTACGTGATGATCGAGGGCACCGTCGTGCTGTCCCGACGGGTCGGCGGCGACGACGTGGAGGTGACCCGCACCTCACAGCGCGGGGTGTATGCGGGGGCCATGCAGGCCTACATCGGGGAGGACCGGGTCCGTCAGGTCTACAACAACTCCATGCGTGTCACGGAGCCGACGCGGTTCTTCGTGCTGCCCGCCGACACGTTCGCGGCCATCATGCAGGAGTGGTTCCCGATGGCGGTCCATCTCCTGGAGGGTCTGTTCTTCGGTTCGAAGAGCACCCAGCGGGCCGTCGGCCAGCGTGAACGGCTGCTGGCGCTCGGCTCGTTGTCCGCCGGGCTCACGCACGAGCTCAACAACCCGGCCGCGGCGGCCGTACGGGCCACCTCCACGCTGCGGGAGCGGGTCGGCAAGATGCGGCACAAGCTCGCGGTCATCGCCCAGGGCTCGTATCCCCCCGAGGTCATGGCCAACCTCATCGACATCCAGGAGCGCACGGCCGAACGCGTCGCCAAGGCGCCCACGTTGAGCCCCCTGGAGGCGTCGGACCGGGAGGACACCGTCACCGACTGGCTGGACGACCACGACATCCAGGAGGGCTGGCGGATCGCGCCCACCTTCGTGCAGGCCGGTCTCGACGTGGACTGGCTGGACCAGATCGCGGCGGCCGTGGACACGGAGATCCTGCCGAACGCGATCGGCTGGCTCAACTACACCGTCGAGACCGAGCTGTTGATGGACGAGATCAACGACTCGACCACCCGTATCTCGCATCTGGTCGACGCCGCCAAGCAGTACTCACAACTCGACCGCGCCCCCTACCAGCACTCCGACGTCCACGAACTCCTCGACAGCACCCTGCTGATGCTGGGAGCCAAGATCGGCCCGCGGATCGAGGTCGTCAAGGACTACGACCGTACGCTCCCGAAGATCCCCGCCTACCCGGCGGAGCTCAACCAGGTGTGGACCAACCTGATCGACAACGCCGTCTCGGCCATCAACAGCACCGGTGAGGAAGGCACGTTGACGGTGCGCACGGCGCGGGAACCCGACCGGCTGCTGGTGGAGTTCCGCGACACCGGGCCCGGTGTGCCCAAGGACATCCGGGACCGCATCTTCGACCCCTTCTTCACCACCAAGCCGGTGGGCGAGGGCACCGGGCTCGGCCTGGACATCTCCTGGCGGATCGTCGTCAACAAGCACCACGGCACCCTCCAGGTCGAGTCCGAGCCCGGGGACACCCGTTTCCAGGTCCTTCTTCCGCTCACCGCCACGGACGACGACACGCCTGAGGAGCCTGCATGACCAGCGACAACGGAATCGACACCAGCGTCCCGCCGAGCGGCAGCGGTTGCGTCGAGTGCGACGCCGCCGGCGGCTGGTGGTTCCACCTGCGGCGCTGTGCGCAGTGCGGCCACGTCGGCTGCTGCGACGACTCCCCCGCCAAGCACGCCACCGCGCACTACCGGGCCACCGGCCACCCGGTGATCCGCAGTTACGAGCCGGGCGAGCGCTGGTTCTGGAACTTCGACAGCAGTGAGCTCTACGAATCCGGGCCCGGTCTCGCTCCGCCGGAGAGCCATCCCGCGGACCAGCCCGCACCGGGGCCGGCGGGACGCGTACCGGCGAACTGGACGGAGACGCTGCGCTGAGGCCCTGACCTCCGCTGTCCCGGGCCGCGCCGTCAGTGCCGCGTGCCAGGATGGATGCGTGCCGCAGACCCTGTTCACCACGCCGCTCATCGGCCGGGACGACGAGATCGCCCGGCTCGCCACGCTGCTGGAGCGCGCCCGCGGCGGCGAGGCCCGGGCCGTGCTGCTCGCCGGGGACGCCGGCGTGGGCAAGACCCGGGTGCTGGACGAGGTCGCCGGACGGGCCGCCCGGGCCGGGATGACGGTCCTCACCGGTCACTGCGTGGACCTCGGTGACGTGGGGTTGCCCTATCTGCCGTTCACCGAGGTGCTGGGTGTGCCGGCCGCCGACGAGCGGTTCGCGGACGTCCTGGCCCGGCACCCGGTGGTGGACCGGCTGCTCGGCGCGGGCTCGGACGCCACGCGGGACGACGGCGGCCCGACCCCGCACAGGGACAGTGGGGGCGGGCGGCTGCGACTGTTCGAGGGCGTGGCGGGGCTGCTGGCCGATCTGTCGGAGATCGCTCCGCTCCTCCTGGTCCTGGAGGATCTGCACTGGGCCGACCAGTCCTCACGGGATCTGCTGCGGTTCCTGCTCAGCCGCGGCATCCTGCAGCGGCCGGCGGGCGGTGCGCCCACCCACCGGCTGGCGGTGTTCGCCTCCTACCGCGCGGACGACCTGCACCGCCGCCATCCCCTGCGCCCCCTCCTGGCCGAGCTGGTGCGGCTTCCCGCGGTGGAGCGGCTGGAGCTGCGGCCCATGGCGGACGCCGAGGTGACCCGGCTGGTGCGCGCGCTGCAGGACCGTCCGCTGCCGGAGGCCACGGTCCGCGGAATCGTCGCACGCGCCGAGGGCAACGCCTTCTACGCGGAGGAACTGCTGGCGGCCACGGACACGGAGGCGGGCGGCGTGCCCAGCGGCCTTGCCGACGTCCTCCTCATCCGCATCGAGCAGCTGTCCGACACCGCCCAGCAGGTGCTGCGCACGGCCGCGGTCGCCGGCCGGCGCGTGGAGCACGACCTGCTGAGCGAGGCGGTCGGGCTCCCCGAGGACGAGCTGGAGGCGGCGCTGCGCGAGGCGATCGGCCGGCAGCTCCTCGTCCCCGGGCACGCCGACACGTATGCCTTCCGGCACGCCCTGGCCCGGGAAGCGGTCTACGCGGACCTGCTGCCGGGGGAACGGGCCAGGCTGCACGGCGCGTTCGCCCGCCTGCTCGCGGGACGCGGGCACCCGGCCGAGAGCGCGGCCGAGCGCGCCCACCACTACCGCGAGAGCCATGACCTGGCCGAGGCGCTCGCCGCCTCGCTGGAGGCGGCCGGGTACGCCGGCCGGGTGGGCGCGCCCGCCGAGGAGCTGCGGCATCTGGAGACCGCCCTCGACCTGTGGGAGTCGGTGGACCCGGCGGCCCGGCCCTCGGGGGACGGCGTCGACCGGGTGACGCTCACCCTGCGCGCCTCGGCGGCGGCCGCGCATGCCGGTGACTCGCACCGTGCGGTGTCCCTCACCAGGGCCGCGCTCGCGAGCATCGGCCAGGACGCGGACTCCGAGCTCGCCGCCCGGGTCCGGTACACCCTGGCCGGCAATCTGATGAGCGTCGACAGTCTGACGGCCGCGTTCGGCTACAGCAGCGAGGCGCTCGACCTGATCCCCGCCGAGCCGCCGACCCGGACCTGGGTGTGGGCGGCCGCCACGCACGTGATCGCCGCCCGCCACATCGGGGAGAACGAGACGGCGCTGCGGGTCGCCCGCCAGGCCCTGCGCGTCGCCGAGCAGCTGCGGGTCGCGGACGCGCAGGCCGACCTCCTGGTCTCGCTGGCCATCCTGGAGGGCGGCGGGCGGCGCACCGCCGAGGGCCGTGAGCGGCTGCGGGAGGCCCGCGAGCTGGCCCGGCAGGCGGGGAACGCACCGGTGGAGATGCGTGCCCTGTTCAATCTCGCCGTCGGCTGCTTCGAGTCCGGTGACCTCGACGGCTGTCTGCCGTGGGTTGCCGAGGGCCTGGACCGTGCCCGCCGGGCCGGGCTGCTGTCGTCGCCGTATCCGCTGGAGATGCGCTATCTGCAGCTGTTGGTGCTGTACACGCTGGGCCGCTGGGACGAGTGCCTGCGGACCGCGGCGGACGATGTCGCCGTGCTGCCGTCGGCGGGCGCGTACGCCATGGGTCCCGCGCTGTATGTGGCGCTGGCCCGCGGTGACCTGGGCGCGATGGATCGGGCCAGGGTTCTGCTGGAGGGACCGTTCGACTGGATGGCCACACTGGTCGCGGGCATCGCGCTGACCGAGGCCGCCGTGCTGCGGGGTGAGCCGCAGGAGGCCGTGGAGCGGACTCGGGCCACGGTGGAGGCACTGACCGACGAGACGGGTCACCGCCCCGACCTCTCGGTCCGGCTGGCGGCCCTCGCGCTGTCGGCGGTCGCCGACGCGGCCGTGGACCTGCGCTCGGGCGGCGGCGCCTGCGACCACTGGAAGGACACCGCGGACGAACTGGTCGAGCTGGCCCGGGAGACAGCCGTGCGCGGCGAGGACGGCACTCCCCAGGGCCCGGAGGGGCTGGCCTGGCTGGCCCGCGCCGAGGCGGAGTGGCTGCGGGCGGTGTCCGGGCCGGACGCGGCGGCCTGGGAGAAGGCGGTCACGGCGTTCGGCTACGGCGATGTGTATGAGCGGGTGCGCTGCCAAGTGCGTTTCGTGGAGGCCCTGTTGGCGGCCGAGCGGCGTGCGGAGGCGGCCGCTCAGGCACGCGAGGCACACGCGGTGGCCGAGCGGCTCGGCGCGGCGCCCCTGCTGGAGCGGCTGGACGGTCTTGTACGCCGCGGCCGCCTCGCCGACGCCCCGTCGTCGGACGGGGAGCGCCCCTCGCCGCTCACCCCCCGCGAGCAGGAGGTGCTGCGGCTGCTCGCCCGTGGCCGCAGCAACCGGCAGATCGGCGAGGCGCTGTTCATCACCGGCAAGACGGCGAGCGTCCACGTCTCCAACATCCTGGCCAAGCTGGGTGCTTCGAGCCGTACGGAGGCCGTGGCCATCGCCTACCGGGAGGGGCTGATCGCGCCGGAGCCGACGGCGTCGGGCTGATTCCGGCCGCCGGGGTGCTGCCGGGCGGTGCAGTCGAGGCTCTTGAGGTCGACGGCGTCGGCCATGGCCTGCATGCCCTTGTCGTTGGGGTGCAGATGGTCCCCGCCGTCGAAGACGGGGAGGACGCGCTCGGGGTCGTAGGGGCTGCGGAGGACGTGGTCGAAGTCGGTGACGGCGTCGAACTCGTCGCTGCCGCGGACGAATTCGTTGACCTCCCGGCGGACCGTCTCGCCGGCCGGATCCCATTCCGACCAGCCCTTGAACGGGGCGACGGTGGCGGCCACGACACACCTGCCGGCCGCGTGGACCCGCTCGGCGATCTCCCGGTAGCCGGTGATCAGGTCCCGGGCGGTGACTCCTGTATGGGCCTTGATGTCGTTCACACCCTCGAAGAGGAAGACGGTACGGACGCCGGGCTGGGAGAGGACGTCGCGCTGCAGACGGTTCAGGGCACTCTGGCCGCCGCCGTCCGCCAGGACCTTGTTGCCGGAGATCCCCTCGTTCGCCACTCCTTTGACGTCGCCGCCGGCGGTCCGCAGCCGGCGGGCGAGGTAGTCGGGCCAGCGGCGGTCGAGGTCGGTGGTGGACTGCCAGCCGTCGGTGATGGAGTCGCCGAGAGCGACGACGGCCGCGGTGCCCGCGGGCGGCCGTACGGAGACGGCGTCCAGGTAGAACCAGGAGCCGATCGCCTCCGTCCAGTGGGCGGCGCTCTCCTCGGCGGTGTGGTCGCCCTGGGTCGTGTAGGACGTCTGCATGGCCATCCAGTGACCGGTCGCGGGGCCCGCCGCGTCCGGTGTGTGGATGCTCACCACCAGGTCGGTGGCGGCGGGGGTTCGACCTGGCAGGGGGTCGCTGAGGGCGACGGCGCCCGCGGGGACGGTGACGGAGCGGGCGCCGCCGAAGGTCAGCCGGCGGTTGCTGCCGGGGACCAGTGAGGCGCCCTGCTGCCGGATGCCGGCGTAGACGCTGTCGAAGGTCACCGGCCGGTCCCCGAAGGCGTTGGAGAGCCGGATCCGCAGGCCGCTGCCCGCCGCGCTGGTGCGGACGACCAGCCGGTAGCCGCGGTCGGCGGCCGAGTCGCCCATGCGGTCGGCGCTCGCGCCCCAGGTGACAACCCAGCGGTGGTCCTCGGGCGCTCCCACGACGGTGAACTCGGGCTGCTCGCCGGACGCGTGCACCGGCGTGGCCTGGACGGCACCGGCCAGCAGCAGGAGGGCGCCGAGGCGGCCGGCTCGGGCGAGGCGGGCCCTCACCGCGCGAGGTCCTTCAGCGTGACGGAGCCGCCGGGGGCCAGGGTCACGGACCGTGAGGCGTCGCCGTACGCCACTGTCGTGGTACGGCCGCCGACGCTGCGGATACGTGCCTCGGTCGGTCTGCCGTCCTTCCAGTGCAGGTCGACGAGGAAGCCGCCGCGGGCCCCGATGCCCTTCGCCGAGCCCGACTTCGCCCAGGCGTCGGGGAGCGCCGGCAGGAGTTCGAGGTGACCCGGGCGGGAGTACAGGAGCATCTCGATCACGGCCGCCGGGGTGCCGAAGTTGGCGTCGATCTGGAAGACGCCGTTTCCCTTGCCCAGTTCGTAGATGTCGAAGAGGTTGGCGGCCGTGCCGTTGCTGCCGTCGGTAGAGGGGCGGAGGTTGTTGACGATCAGCTGGTACGCCTTGTCGGCGTTCTTCAGGCGGGCCCAGCACAGGCTGCGCCAGGCGTTGGCCCAGCCGAAGCTCTCCATGCCGCGGGCGGTGAGCAGGGCGGTGGCGCCGGCGACGATGCCGGCCGGGGTGGAGCCGTCGGGACGGATGCGGTCACCGGGGAAGAGACCGACGAGCGGGGACAGGTGCCGGTGGGTGGTTTCGCCGAGGTTGTCGGGGGACATCCACTCCTCCAGCCAGCCGGTCCTGGGGCTCACCTGCGGGAGATACAGCTGTTTGCGGAGGCCGGAAACGGTAGCCGCGTAGGTATTGTCCCACTGCAGTTCGGCTGCCGCAGTGCAGTAGTTGCCGAACAGCGCCCACACCAGTTCCTGAGCGTAGGTGATCCCCTTGGCGTCGAGCGGACCCTGTTCCGGTGACCAGTCACTGTCGGCGATCAGCACCTCGCGCGTGGTGCCCGGGAGAGTGGTGGTGAGCAGTCGTGCCTCCCAGAACTCGCAGGCACCCTTGAGCAGGGGGTAGATCTTCTTCAGGTGGGACCGTGACCCCGTGAACTCGTAGTGCTCCCACAGGGTGTTGCACAGCCAGGCGTTGCCCGCGGGATGCCACCACCAGCCGCCTCCGCCATAGGGGTTGGTGGAGATGGCGACCGTCCAGCCGGCGTTCTTGCCGCTGGAGTTGCGGTAGCGGTTGCGGGAGTCGTCGAACAGGCGGCGGGTCAGGTCGGTCCAGGAGGGGACCTGGGCGACGCAGTAGTCGGTGAACGCGTCGAAGCACACGGAGACGCCGGCCCGGTCGGCCATCCAGTAGTTCATCTGGATGTTGATGTCAGTGTGGTAATCGCCCATCCAGGCCGGGTCGTTGCCGTCGAGCCAGAGCCCCTGGAGGCCCAGCGGCAGGCTGCCGCGCGACCCGGAGATCATCAGGTATCGGCCGAACTGCACGTAGGCGGCCTCGAGTTCGGGGTCGGGGTCGCCGGTCGCCGTCCGTGCCTTGAGCCGCTCCCAGGTGTCCAGGGAGCGTTGCCCCGCGGACGACGTGCCCAGTGAGAGGTCGAACGTCTCGAACAGGGCCCGGTGGTCGACAGTATGGGTGCGCAGCAGGGTGTCCGCCGAGTGGGTGGCGGCGTCGCGGACCTTGGTGCGCGCCAGCTTCTTCGGGTCGAGGGTGGGGTCGCGGTAGCCCTTGGCCGCGTCCGGCGCGTAGTTGGTGCCGCCGCTCACCACCACGGTGAGGTCCTTGCAGCCGGCGAAGGCGATGTGCGAGCCGCTGACCGTGACGCGGCCTCCGGTGCCGTACGCGGTGACGGCTGCTCCGTACTTCAGGCCGTTGGGGAACGCGGCACCGAAGGCGACCGAGGCGCCCTCGTCGTGCATGCCCTCCAGCGTGACCGTGCCGGTGTGGCGACCGCCTCCGCTCTGTGTGAAGTGCAGGACGATCACGTCGTCCGGGCGGCTGGCGAAGATCTGCCGCCGGTAGGTGACGCCCGAGCGGACGTACGACGTGGTGACCAGGCCCTGCCCGAGGTCGAGGGTGCGACGGTAGCCGGAGACCTTGCCGAGGTGGTGGTCGGGGAGGTCGACGGTGAGCCGGCCGAGCAGGGTGAGGGAACCGAAGTCGTCGCGCCCGTAGGGGAACTGGCCGTCTGCGTCCAGCTCGTCGTTGAGGCCGCCGGTCCACAGGGTGGCGTCGGTGAGGAGGAGGAGTTCACGGCCGGGGTCGTTGCCCGCGAGGGCGCCGAGGCGGCCGTTGCCGACCGGGAGCCCCTGTTCGATCATGGAGCTGTCGTCGGCGGGGGCCTGCCACCAGAGTGTGTGGCGCGAACTGCTCTCCTGCGAGGCCGAGTTGTCGAGCCGCTGCGGTGCGGCCGAGGCGGTGAAGACGGGGAGAGCGGCCAGGGCCGCTCCGGTCGTCGCGGCGAGGGCGACCAGGTTGCGTCTGGGCAGCAGGTGGGGCGGATCGGTGTTCATGGCGGCTCCTGGAGGGCGTTCAGGACGACTTCGGTACGTCGATCCGGTCGATGTCCGGCGCGTAGCCGTTCCCGCTGTCGAAGGTGATCGTGTTGGAGCCGGCCTTGAGGGTCAGCGGCACGCTGACCGTTTCGGCGGTTCCCCAGTCGCCGGTGGAGGGGAACCTGTGGCTGGTGCCGCCACCTCCGTTGGCCGAGACGCCGGCCGAGCGGGCGTCACCGCTGATGTAGGCGATCTTCACCTGGTAGGTGCCGGCTTCGGGGACGACGATGTCCTTGAAGGTGAGCTTGCCGCCGAGGTAGAGGTTGCCGACCTTCTTGCCGCCGGAGCAGGTGGAGCAGTCGGCGACGGAGGCGTTGCCGGCGAGGGTGTTGGCGGGCGATTCGGCCTCGTAGCCGGTGAAGGCGAGCGCCTGGCCGTGCGGGGTCACGGTGAACAGGCGGGAACCGTGGGCGGGCAGGGCCTGGGTGACCTTGTCCTGGTGGGTGCCGAGGTTCTCGTGGTTCCACAGGTCGCGGACGGCGGCCTTTCCGGTGAAGCCGAGGGAGGCCCAGGAGGCCGAGACGGCGGCGGGTGAGTCGGCGAGGTTGAACAGGGCGACGGTGTAGCTGCCGTCGGGGTTCTTCGCGGCCCACACCTGCTGTGGGTCGGAGGGGGTGAGGGGCCGTGCGGGCGGGGTGGTGCCCTGGTTGACGGCGATGACCTCCTCGTTGGTGAGCAGGGACAGACCGTAGGAGTCGAGGCGGGTGAGGTCGTCGCCGGTGTAGAGCGGGGACTTGGCGATGGCCCACAGGGTGGCGTAGCTCTGTCGTTCGGCTCGGGTGAGGCCGTCCATGGCGCCGTTGCCGACGTCGAGGGAGTCCAGGTCGTTCCAGCCGCCGGGGCCGGCGTGGCGGGTCCAGCCGGGGGTGTCGTCCCAGCGGTCGTCGACGGAGTTCTCCCAGCTGACGAGGGTGTTGCAGTAGCACTCGACGTCGGTGTCGATGCGCCAGCCCTGCGCGTACTTCTTCCAGTCGGCGGCATGTCCGATGTCGAGGGACCAGGACAGTTCGAGGTGGACGGGGCGGCCGGTGGCGGCGATCGCCTTCTTCCAGGCGGCCACGTCGGCAACGTTGTCGTACTGGTCGCCGCTCTTTCCGGAGCCCGGTCCGACGCCGTCGAGCTTGAGCAAGTCATAGCCCCAGCCGGCGAGCAACTGGGCCTGCGCGTCTATGTACTTCTGCGTGCAGGGTCGGGAGAAGTCGAGTTTGTAGGAGCTGTCCCAGCCGTTGGTGGTGCGCAGGTCGTTGTAGACGACGTCGGCGGTGGTGCAGCCGTCGGCGTTCCGGACGGGCGTCTTTCCCCCGCCGTACGCCTCCTTCTCCAGGCCGGCGGGCAGGTAGATGCCGGCTTTGAGGCCCTTGCCGTGGATGCGGTCGGCGACGGCTTTCATACCGCTGGGGAAGCGCTTCGGGTCGGCCTTCTGCCGACCGTACTCGTCGTACTCGGGCTTCCAGGTGTTGTCGCGCCACCACCCGGCGTCGATGTTGACGTAGTCGTAGCCGTACTTCTTCAGTTTGGCGGCCAGGGCGTCGGTCTGCCTGGTGACGTTCGCCTCGGTGAGGTAGCTGTAGTCGCCGTCGGGGTTCAGGCCGGGGTATTTGGACGACTGCATGCTCCAACTCGACCAGCCCATATAGGGCTTGGCCGCGACGGCGGGCGCGGCGGACACGGTGGACGTGGTGGTCCCGGTGGTCTCGGCGTGGGCCGCGGGGGCGACGGTGACGGCACCGGCGGCGAGGGCCAGGACCACCGCGGCTCTCAGGGTGCGTGCGGGCATGACGGAGTACGAGGATGACCGCATGGGCCGTACCTCCAGGGGGAGTTGGTTCAGCGGCTCGGTGGTGGGTCGTCGGGGGCGATGAAGGACTGGATCGCGGTGGCCGCGGCCCCGCGGGCCCACTCCTCGAAGGGGAGCGGGCGGGTCTGTACGTCGCAGTCGGCGGCGGAGCCGAAGGCGGCCGCGGAGAAGGTGTCGCGGATCTGCTCGGCGAACAGGTCGTAGGCGGCGAGCCCCTCACCGGAGATGATCACGCGTTCCGGGCCGAGCAGGTTGGCCACGGTGGCGATGCCCCGGCCGATCGCCTCGCCCGCCCTCGCGTAGGCCTCGCGGGCTCCGGCGACTCCTTGGTGGGCCAGCGCCACGGCCTGGGCGGTGTCGGCGACCTCGATGCCGGTGGTCTCGTGGATCCGGCGGACGATCGCGGCGTCCCCCGCGATCGCCTCCACACAGCCGCGGTTGCCGCAGTGACAGGCAGGCCCTGCCGGGTCGACGGTCACATGGCCGATCTCACCGGCCACGCCGTGCGCGCCGGCTATCACCCGGCCGTGCACCACGAGGCCGCAGCCGATGCCGGCGCCGACCGTCACCACGGCGAAGTCGGACAGGCCCACGCCGGCCCCGAACCACTGCTCGGCGACGGTCAGGGCGCGTACGTCGTTGTCGACGGTGACCGGCAACCCCGTGGTCCTGGCGGCGAGTTCGGCGAGCGGTACGTCCCGCCACTCCAGGAAGGGCGAATAGCGAACGGCGCCCTCGGTGCGGTCGACGTCGCCGGAGACGGCGACGCCGAGGCCGAGGACGGGGGCGCCGAAGTCCTCGGCCTCGGCGAGCAGTTCGCGCACCAGCTCCGCCAGTGGGGCCAGCACGGCCTCGGTCGACCGGTCCGTCAGCGGGACGCGCCGGTCGAGGCGGATACGGCAGCACAGGTCGGTCAGCACTCCGATGAGCTCGCCGCCGGTCACCTTGACCCCGATGAACAGCGCTCGCCCGCCGTCGACGCGCACCAGGCTCGCGGGCCGGCCGAGGGCGGGGCGCGCCTCCTCGTCGGCGGCCTCCACCAGATAGCCGGCCGCCAGCAGCGGACGGACCGCCTTGGTGACGGCGGCCGGGGACAGCCCGGCGCGCCGGGCGACCTCCAGCCGGGTGAGGGGCCCCTGGGACAGAACCGTGGTGAAGATCTGCGAGGCGGCAGGCGTGTGGGCCGGGAACGTCTCGACGGGCGAAGTGGACCGCATGGCCGGGAACCTAGGTGCCTTATTTTCCGCTGTCAATAAAAGAGACAGGAATCGCCCGCAGGTTGACTGTGAGGTTTCGGTGGCCTTCAAATGACGGGTGAGGCGGGGCGGTTGACATCTGATCCAGCCACGTCGGTGCCGGCGTGCACCATCGCCCGTATGACGACGATCGACTGGCGCGAGCTGACCCACGCCTACGGCTCGGCCGCGGACACACCGGGCTGTTCGCTCTTCTCGGGGGCGGCGAGGACGACGTGGTGTGGAGCGACCTGTGGTCCGCGTTGTGCCATCAGGGGCCCGTGTACGACGCGAGTGGGGCGGCGCTCTCGATGCCGGCGGACGTCGCGCGGGGCCGCGTTCCGGGCGAGCCCTTCCAGGCGGTGATCCTGGCGGGGGCGATCACCTCATACGAGGCCGATCCGCGTCGTGAGCCGCACGGCCGTGAGATCGGCGAACGCGCGACGTGGCCCGCGTGAAGCGAAGTGCCTGAAGCAGAGGGCCTGAAGCAATGAGGCTGAGCCGGGCACCCCGCTGTACGGGGTGCCCGGACCGGTGCCCTCGGTCGGAGGGCACCGCTCAGCGGTGCCCGGCCGGGGTGTTGGCCAGGGTGACGTTGACCGCGGCCCAGGCCTTGTCCACCGTCAGGTACTCGGTGCTGTTCGGCCCGTAGAGGTCCGTGGCCGCCTTCAGCGTCGCGACGCGCGCGTCGTGGAAGTCGGTCGTGGACACCATGTAGCGGGTCAGCGCCCGGTAGAAGATGGCCGTGGCCTTGGTGCGGCCGATGCCCTTCACCGTCGAGCCGTCGAAGGTCGGCGAGTCGTACTTGACGCCGCCGATCGTCTTTCGGCCGCTGCCCTCGGCGAGCAGGTAGTACGCGTGCGAGGAGACGCCGGAGCCGGCGTGCACCTCGGCGTCGTACGCCTGGGGCGACCAGTAGTCGATCGTGCCTTCGAGCTTGTCGAGGGACGGGTGGTCGAGCCGGCGCAGGAACTTCTGGTCCAGGCCCATCTTCTCGCCGATGAGGTAGTCCGGCTTGTCCGTCGCGTTGTTGGTGAAGAACTCGACGTTGGAGCCGAAGACGTCGGCGAGGGACTCGTTCAGCGCGCCCGGCTCACCGTACTGGTTGCCTTGCTCGTCGACGCGGGTGGGCTCCAGCTTGGCGGTGGCGTCCACCACGCCGTGGGTCAGCTCGTGACCGGTGACGTCCAGGGCCACCAGCGGCTTCTTGAACAGGTCGCCGTCGCCGTCGCCGTAGAGCATGCAGTCGCAGTCCGAGTCCCAGAACGCGTTGGCCACCTTCTTGCCGAAGTGGACCATGGCCTGGGCGCCCTTGCTGTTGTTCTCGATGCCCTTGCGACCGAAGGTCTTCTTGTAGAAGTCCAGGGTCTTGGTGACGCCGTACTGGGCGTCGGCGGCCGCGCTGTTCCGGTTGGAGACGGTGCCGTTGCCGAAGACGTCGTTGGTGGTGGTGATCTTCTTGCCGCGGGAGAAGCTCTCCAGCTCCTGGCCCTTGGCGTCCCGGGTCTCGGTTCCCCAGCGGGTGGGGTCCTTGAGGAGGTAGGTGGTGCGGGCCGTGCGGGTGGTGGTCAGCGGGACCTTGCCGACGAAGATGGACTTGCCGGTGCCGTTCGCCTTGGACGGGTAGCGGGTGGCGGCGGCCGCGGCGGGCATCGCCGTGAGGCCGGCGGCCCGCGAGCCGGTGCCCGTGGCGGGGTCGAGCTTCTCGCCGCGCTCGCGCAGGGTGTCGAGCAGGTGGGGCGAGAGGAACTCGTCGTTGTCGGGCGTGTTGCTGCGCACCTTGCCGGTGACGGCGTCGATGACGACCGTCCGGGAGCCGCCGGCCTCGGCGGTGTCGCCGCCACTGACCGGCACCTGGTAGGCGAGGGCGGACGCGCCGTCGCGGGCGTCCACGACGAGTTCGGCGGTGCCGGCCTCACCCTTGGCGACCGTCGCCGCCTTCTGCTCGGCCTGGTCGGCCGACAGCTTGGCGGCGGTGGCCGCAGGGGGCTTGACGGTATGTCCGGCGGCCCGGGTGACGCCCGAGTACGCCGACTGCTCGGTGAGATGGACGACGAGGTCGCCGCCGAGGACCGGCATGCCCTGATGGACCCGGGTGAACCGGACGTGCCGGGCGCCCTCCGGATCGATCATGACGTCCCCGGCCTGCAGTTCGTCCCCCTGGGAGACGCCGGTCGCCGATGCGTGGGCGAAGGCGGCGGCGCGGGCGGCGGACACCACGGACGCGGCCGAGACGCCGGCGGTGGCAGAGGTGGTGTGGCCCGTCCCCGTGGCGGGGCCCGCGAAGGCGGTGCCCGCGAGGCCCGTGGCGGCCGTCGTCACGGCGACAGCGACCGCCACGTTGCGTATGTGCGGTCTACGCACTGATGAGGGTTCCTTCCTTGCCAGACGGCCGGGATCGCCAACCGCCTTGAGGCATGGCGCCGTTGAGCGCCATAGGGGCTGGTCGGGCCCCGGGAAGAAACCCTTTCGGATGAGTCATGTCCATGTAAAGACTAAAAAACCTGTTTCCGTGCGATACATGGCAATACTTTACAAATCCACACCGCTCAGTGATCAGCGGGTGACCAACTGTGCGGCGACTGTGAAGATGTGACGCGACGGAAGAAAGTTGCCTCAGGTGAATGTGACCCATCTCGCATCCAGGAGCGCGGTCCTGGGAACGGCCCTGCTCTCGCTCCTCACGGTCCCCGCGCACGCCGCCTCGGCCGAGTCGCTGCCGAAGCCCGACCTCGCCGGACTTCAGGGCGTTCTGCGCACCGCGGTCGAGCGGGGAGCGCCCGGGGCGATGGCACGGATCGACGACCACGGCTCGGTCGGCTGGGCCGCCGTGGGCGTGGCCGACCGCGCGAGCGGACGGGCCCTGGGCACCGCCGACCGTTTCCGCATCGGCAGCGTCACCAAGACCTTCTCCGCCGTGGTGCTGATGCAGCTGGCGGACGAGGGCAAGCTGGACCTCGACACCTCCGTCGACCACTACCTGCCGGGGCTGCTCCCCGACAGCCGGATCACGGTGCGTCAGGTGCTGGGGCACCGCAGCGGTCTGTACGACTACACCAACGACTTGTTCGCGAAGACGGTCCCCGGCTTCGAGGCGGTCCGCACCAAGGTCTTCACCTACCGTCAGCTGCTGGACGGTTCACTGCGGCACGCGCGCACCAACGCTCCGGGCGGGGCGTACGCGTACTCCAACACCAATTTCGTCGTCGCCGGGATGCTCATCGAGAAGCTGTCCGGCCACTCCGTACGGACGGAGTACGAGAACCGCATCTTCGAGCCGCTGAAACTGCGCGACACGTTCTACCTCCACCCCGGCACGAAGATTCCCGGGCGGCATGCCAAGGGCTATCTCACGCCGGACGAGGCGGGCACGCCCCTGGTCGACGCCACGGAGCAGACGGTGTCCTGGGCGCAGAGCGCGGGCGCGGTCATCTCCAGCACCCGGGACCTCAACACGTTCCTGTCCGCCCTCCTCGGCGGCCGGCTGATGTCGTCCGCACAGCTGAAGCAGATGGAGCGCATGGTGCGGGTCGACAGCACCCAGGCGTACGGGCTGGGGCTGCGGCGCCGTGATCTGTCGTGCGGGGTCTCGGTGTACGGGCACACGGGCGCCGTCCAGGGTTACTACACGTACGCGTTCGCCTCGAAGGACGGCAGGCGCAGCCTCACCGCACTCGCCACCACGTCCAACAACGGTGCCGTGCTCGGCACGATGCTCGGCACGCTGGAGTCGGCGTTCTGCGGCAAGGAGGCGAAGGTGCGGCGCGCCGTACCGGCCGTCGAGCGCCACGAGGACGTCGCTCCGGGAGTCGTACGGGACTGACCGGGCGGGAGCCCGTCGTAGGGGCCGGCCCGGCGGGAACCGCGCCGCCCTGGTGGACGTTGTCCGGACGAGCCCACCGAGGCGAGTGCGACGACACCAGGGCGGCACGATGAGCGAGTTGGTCCCCGGCGGCAACATGCCCCTCCCGGGCGGCGCCGTGACCGTCCGGGTGCCCGGCCCCTTCGACGTGTCCGCGCTCATCACGGACGACGGGGGAAAGGTCCGGGGCGACGCCGACTTCGTCTTCTACAACCAGCCGTCCGCTCCGGGCGCCCGGCTGGACGGCGACACCCTCACCGTGGAACCGCCGCGACTGCGCGCCGGGGCCACCAGGATCACCGTCGTCGTCAGCTCCGCCGAGCCCGGCACTCCCCTGGGCCGCCTCCCCGCGCCCACGCTCCTCGTCACGGCTCCCGGCGGCCGCCGGCTCGCCCGGTTCGCCCCGCCGCCCCCGCGGCAGGAAACAGTGCTGCTGCTCGCGGAGATCTATCAGCGGGCGGGTGGCTGGAAACTGCGAGCCCTGGGCCAGGGGTACGCCGACGGACTCGCCGGTCTCGCGCGGGACTTCGGCGTGGACGTCATCGACGAGACGGCAGGGGCGCCCGCACAGACGGCACCCGGACCGCCGCCGACGTCGCCGCCGACCCGGCGGACCCCCCACGGGCGGGTCCCGTCCCCGACACCGCCATCCCCGACACGGCCCGCCGTGCCCCCCGCGCCACCGCCGTCCCCCGACCCGGGCGGCTTCCTCGGGCTGGTCAACTCCGCCCGCGCCGCGGCCGGTTCACCGCCGGTCGTCCTCGACGCCCGTCTGATGTCCGCGGCGCACGCCCATGCCGGTGCCATGGCCGCGGCGGGGCTCCTCGGTGTCGAGGGCGGGGACGGAGTCTCCGTCCACCAGCGCGTCACGGCCACCGGGTACGCGTACCTCACCATCGGCGAGCACCTGGTCTCCGGCCCGCGCACACCCTCCGAGTTCGTCCGGTACTGCCTGGGCGACGGGCGGTCCCGGCGCACCCTGTGCGACCCGGCCTTCACGCAGGCGGGCGTGGCGTACGTCGGTGACGGGCGCTCGGGCGACATGTACTGGACCGCGCTGTGGGCGAGGCCCCTCACGCCGGGCGACCTGACACGGACGGCGGCCGAGGTCGTCGACCTCACCAACCGGGAGCGCGCCCGGGCCGGTCTGCCTCCCCTGGCCGGCGACCCCCTGCTCGCCACCGCGGCGCAGGCGCACAGCGCGGACATGGTGGCCCGCGCCTTCTACTCGCACACCTCGCCGGAGGGCACCCAGCCCTGGGACCGGGCCGCCGCCGCGGGATCGCGCCGACGCTCGATCGGCGAGAACATCGCCTGCGGCCAACGCTCCCCCGCCGAGGTCGTGGACGGCTGGATGAACAGCCCAGGGCACCGCGCCAACATCCTCAAACCAGACTTCACTCACATAGGGATCGGTTTCGTGGGCGGCGGCCCGGCAGGCACGTACTGGACCCAGTTGTTCGGCGCCTGACCACCGAAGATCTCGCCGCACCGCGATCTTGGCGGAACGGAACACTCCGGGACAGGATGCGCGCATGAAGGGTTCCCTCTTTTCCAGTGAGTACATGGTCCAGCCGGCCACCGAAGCGGGCATGACCGTCGAGAACGCCAAATGCGTCAAGTACGTGGTGAACGGCGAGATGCTTGCCCGTCAGGGCGCGATGGTCGCCTACCGCGGCAGCCTCCAGTTCGAACGCAAGGGCCAGGGCGTGGGCGGCATGCTCAAGCGCGCGGTCACCGGTGAGGGGCTGCCGCTGATGGCGGTACGCGGACAGGGCGAGGCCTGGTTCGCGCACGAGGCCCAGAACTGTTTCATCGTCGACGTCGATCCCGGCGACGAGTTCACCGTCAACGGCCGCAACGTCCTGTGTTTCGACGCCTCGTTGTCGTACCGGATCTCGACGGTCAAGGGCGCGGGCATCGCCGGCGGCGGCCTGTTCAACAGCGTCTTCACGGGGCAGGGCAGGCTGGGCCTGGTGTGCGAGGGCAATCCGCTGGTCATCCCCGTCTCTGCGCAGTTCCCGGTGTACGTCGACACGGACGCGGTCGTCGGCTGGACGGCCGGTCTGCAGACCTCTCTGCACCGTTCGCAGTCCATAGGCTCGATGCTGCGCGGCGGTTCCGGGGAGGCCGTGCAGTTGATGCTGCAGGGCGAGGGGTACGTGGTCGTGCGGCCGAGCGAGGCGACGCCGCAGAAGGCGCAGCAGCACTGAGGCCCGGGAATTGAGCCTCTGGACCGGTCCGCTGATGTGATCTGCGCATCACGAGCAACCTTCACGGCGGCAACGACGTCTTGATCCACAACAGGTGACGCCCTGGCCCTCCCGGGCCAGGGCACGTTTCCGAAGCTCTATACACGCCATGTATACGCAGAATGTATACCCGACATGTATACGCAACGCGTAGAGATGCGGTGTATACGGACCGAAAGGGATCCATGTACGGCAAGGCATCCGCCCCGGAGTACCAGGGCGCCCTCACCACTCTCTCCGTGAACTCCTCGCTGACCGACGTACTGGCCGCCGGCACACGGGAGTTGAGAGCTGCCGAGCAGGCCGGGAAGCAGGGGGAGGCCGCCCGCTCCGGACTCGCCGTCGCCGAGGCTCACCGCAGGCTGGGGCAGGTCAGGGACGCCGAGCGCGCGTGGAAGGCGAGTTACCGCGCGGCGCGGGAGGCCGGGGACACCGCGGCCATGGCGTGGGCACTGTGGAGCGGCGGCACCCTGGCCCGGCAGCGGGGCGCCTTCCCGCTGGCCTGGCGGCTGCTGGGGCTCGCGGCCGAACTCGGCGAACAGGGCGGCGACGTCGTCGTACGCGGCTACTCGCTCGCGGGACTTGCCGAGACCGGCCGCATCCAGGGCGACTACGAGGCCGTACGCAGGCTGCACGAGCAGTTGCTGGCCGAGGCCCGGCGGCGCGGCGAGGCTCGGCACACGGTGTGGGCGCTTGAGGGCATCGCGCAGATCCACCGCAACACGGGTGAGTACGACACGGCGTACGCCCTGTTCGAGGAGGCGGCCGGGATAGCCGCGGGCGCCGACGACCGGCGCGGTCACGCCTGGGCGCTGCGCGGGTTGGCCGACATCGTGTCCGTGCGGGACAAGGACGTCGAGCGGGCGCTCGCGCTGCTGTCCGAGGCGGAGACGACGTGCCGTGCGATGAAACTGTCCAGCGCGCTGGCCTACAACCACAAGATGCGCGGCAACGTCCTGTACCGGGCGGGACGTTACGCCGAGTCCCGTGACCTGTACGAGCAGGCGCTCGATGAGTTCCGCGCGATGAGCGAGCCGCGCGGGGAGGCGCTGGCCCGGCTGGGGCTCGCCAAGTCCTTGGCCCGGCTGGGCCGCGACCGAACCGAGACGGCGGCCGAACTCACCGATCTGGCACGCGCGTTGGAACGGATCGGGCTGCGGCACGCACGGGAGATGGTGGCGCGGGCGCAGGAGGAGTTCGGCATCGTGGCGGAGGTCGCACGGTGACCGCCCTTCCTTCGGCGCTGCGGGCGCCCGTCGACGCTCCTCACGTCCTCGACCGCTGCCGCGAGTTGGTGCGGCCCGCGCTGGTGGAGGCCGTCGCGCGGATGCATCCCTGGGTGGGTGAGATGGCGGCGTACTCCTTCGGCTGGTGCGAGGTGGGCGGTGCGCCGGCCGCCGCGTCCGGCGGAAAGGGCGTGCGACAGACGCTGGCCGTGCTCGGGGCGGAGGCGGCGGGGGCACCCGGACTGGCGGGAGTACCCGCGGCGGTCGCGGTGGAGCTGGTGCACACCTTCTCCCTGCTCCACGACGACATCATGGACGGCGACGCGGCCCGGCGACGCCGGCCCGCCGTGTGGAAGGCCTACGGCACCGGGCCCGCGGTCCTCGCGGGCGACGCCCTGTTCGCACTGGCCGTCGAGACCCTCGCCGCGGCGCCGGCCGGCCCGCAGGCCGTGCGGGTGCTGTCGGTGGCCCTGGGTGACCTGGTGCGCGGTCAGGCGGACGACCTGCTGTTCGCCTCCCGCCCCTGGACGGGACCGCAGCGGGTGCGGCCGGAGGAGTACCGGGCGATGGCCGAGCACAAGACGGGCTCGCTGCTGGGCTGCGGGGCGGCGCTCGGCGCCCTGCTCGGCGGCGCCGCGCCCTCGGCCGTCGACGCCCTCGACCGTGCCGGGCGCCACCTCGGGATCGCCTTCCAGATCGTCGACGACGTCCTGGGTATCTGGGGCGACCCCGCGGTCACCGGCAAGCCCGTGCACGGCGATCTCCAGGAACGGAAGAAGACGTTTCCGGTACTGGCCGCGCTCGACTCCGACGGCCCCGGGGCCCGGCGGCTCGCCGCGCTGCTGGCCGCGGGCGGGGACCCCGGGGAGGCGGCCGCGCTGATCGATGTGCTGGGAGGCCGGTCGGCGGCAATGGCCGAGGCACGGCGTCACATCACCGCGGTGGAGACGGCTCTCGCCGAGGGGGCCCTGGAGACGGAGGCGGTGGACGAGCTGCGGTCGCTGCTGGGGTATCTGATGCGGCGGGACGTCTGAGAGACCGCCGCCCTCCCCGCCGGTCCGAATGCGTTTGACCCAGGCCGTCTCGCACGCAAGGGTCGAAGCGGCACGGGTCGTCGCTCCCGTGCGGGAAAGGTGGCTGTCTTGATCGGGATCTCCGAGGTCGAAGCCGCGGCCGAGCACATCGCCGGACACGTGGTGCGTACCCCGACGCTGCCGAGCCCGGGACTGACCACGCTGCTCGGCGCGCCGGTCACGGTCAAGCTCGAACTGCTGCAGCGCACCGGCTCGTTCAAGTCCCGCGGGGCGACGGCCAAGCTGCTCTCGCTGAGCGAAGGCGAGCGGGCCGCCGGAGTCGTGGCGGTCAGCGGCGGCAATCACGGGATCGCCCTCGCGGTCATGGCCGCGGCCCTCCATGTGAAGGCCACGGTGGTCATGCCGCGCTCGGCGCCCGCGCGGTCGGTCGAGATCGCGGAGGCAGCCGGTGCGTCGGTGCGGCTGACCGACGACATGCCCGGGGCGTTCGCGCTCGCGACGCGGTTGCGGGAGGAGGGGCTGACGCTGGTGCACCCCTTCGACGATCCGGTGGTCGTCGCCGGCCAGGGCACCGTCGGCCTGGAGCTGGCCGCGGACGCGGGTGACCTCACCGACGTCCTCGTCAGCGTCGGCGGCGGCGGACTGATCTCCGGTGTCGCGGCGGCGCTCGGGGACCGGCGGCCCGACGTGCGGATCTGGGGTGTGGAGACCGAGGGTGCCGAGGCCATGTCCGAGGCGCTCGAGGCGGGCGGGCCGGTACCGGTCGCCCTGTCCTCCATCGTGTCCACGCTCAGCGCGCCCGCCGTCTCACAACTGACCTACGACCATGTCTCCGCGCTGGTCCAGGAGGTACTCGTGGTGCCGGACCGGGAGGCGGTGCAGGGCACGCTCGACCTCGCCGGGCACGCCAAGGTGTGGGCCGAACCCGCCGCCGGCTGTCTGCTGCCCGCTGCTCGGCGGGTCCTGGAGCGAGTCGGCGAGGGCGCTCGGCTCGGTCTGGTCGTGTGCGGGGGCAACGTGACGACCGGCGCCGTCATGGACTGGGCGGAGCGCTTCGGGCTGCGCTGAGTCCGTGGCGCCGTCCGGAAAGCACTCCGTTGAATTCCGGTCAGGTAAAGGGAACTTCCGCGAAATCCTCCAACGGCACGTGAACAAATGGCCTCGGCCGCCAATGATTTGTGGATCCTTTGAACACACACCGTCGCGCTCCCCGTACCTCTGTGAAAGGTGAGACCCAGGGGTTCGACGAGGGATGACCATGGTCAAGGCGCATGTCTTCACGCACGAGTTGGTCGCTGGAAGGTACCGGCTCGTCGATGTCGTCCAACGCGAGACGAACCGGGTCTGCTGGTACGGCAAGGACGTCAACGTCGGGCGCGCCCATCTCCTCACCCAGATCGCGCTCCCGGACGACCCCGACGGTGAGGCCGCGCCCCGTGCGACCGCCCGCATCATCCGCATGTCCGAGACCATGGGGCTGATGTGCCCGGGCGCGGTCGCGACGGTCGTCGACACCGTGGAGCAGGCCGGTGACCTGTGGATCGTCACCGAATGGATCGACGGCACCTCCCTGGGCGAACTCATCGCCCAGCAGGGCACGTTCAACTACGTGCGGGCGGCGCGTATCGGTCTGGAGCTGCTCGACGTGCTGGAGGCGGCGCACCGCGAGGGCATCACCCACGGCGAGCTCAGCCCGGGCCAGATCTTCGTGCAGGACCGGGGTTCGGTCGTGGTCACCGGCTTCGGACTGGCCGGCGCGACCCTGGCGCCGCGGCTCACCGCGCCGTCGTACGCCTCCCCCGAACAGGCCCGTGACGAGCGCATCGGGCCCGCGGCAGACCTGTGGGCGCTCGGCGCGATCCTCTACACGATGGTCGAGGGCCGCCCGCCCTTCAGGGACCGGGACCGGCCCGAGGCGACGCTGAAGGGCGTGGACCGGCTGCCGCTGCGCACACCGGTGCGGGCGGGGCCGCTCACCCAGACGGTGCAGGGCCTGCTGCGGAAGAACTCCAGGGAGCGGCTGACCCGGCAGGTGGTCCGCGAGTCCCTCACCCGCGTCCTCACCGAGGACCCCGACGCGGAGAACGCAACCGTGCCCCGGCCCCGGCTGCGGGGTGTCTACGCCGCCGCCCTTCATGTCGGCCCCGGGTGGAGCAGACGCACCATGGCCCTCGGGACCGCCCTCGCCGTCGTCACCGTGGCGGCCGCGGCGCTCGCCGTCACCGGCCGGCTGCCCGGCACCGGCACGTCCCCGGCCGGTGCCGGGCCCCAGCCGCCGGCGTCCGCCACCGCGTCCGCGACCGCGCCGGACAGCCGCCCCGACGGCCGGCAGTCACAAGCGCCCGCACCGCCCCCGGCCACGACTGCCACGGCCACGTCCACGGCGTCACCGACGCCCTCACCGCCGCCCTCGTCCTCCCCGCCGGCCACCGCACTGCCGGCGGGCTTCCACCGCTACACCGCCCCCGAGGGCTTCTCCGTGGCCCTCCCCAAGGACTGGACACGGGTGCAGACCTCGCGCGTGCGTGACCTGTCGTACCGCGTCACCTTCGGCGCGGACGACGATCCCCGCACCCTCGCGGTCACCTACAGCACCGTCGCGGGCCCCGATCCCGTCGCCGTCTGGCGCGACGACGTCGAGCCCCAGCTGCAGAAGGACGACGGCTTCCAGCGGATCGGCGAGATCAAGGCGACGACGTACCAGGGCCACAAGGCCGCCGACATGGAGTGGCTCTCCCACGTCGACGGCACACAGGTGCGCACCTTCGGACGCGGGTTCCTGCTCGGCGGCGGCCGCAGCTTCTCGCTGCGCTGGACGACTCCGGCCGCCGACTGGAACGACTCCGCGAACCGGCAGGCCCTGGACACCTTCCTGCGGACCTTCCGGTCGTCCTCAGGCTGAGCTGCGGGGCGCCCGCATCGCTCGCAGCGGCGTGCTGCCCAGTGGAGTCGTGTGCCACCGAACCGTGAACGTCCCCTCGGGCAGTGAGCAGGCCAGAGCGGCGTCGATCCCCTGCGGCGACGACCCCGACGACTTCGTCGAGGCCGTGCGCCCCTACGCGGACGCGGGATTCGGCGAGATCGCCCTCGTGCAGATCGGCGGCGAGTCGCAGCCCGCTTATCTGGACTGGTCGGAGAAGACGCTGCTACCGGCCCTGCGGGACGCGTTCGGCTGAGGCCGTCCCGGCCGGCCACCGAGGGCCGTCAAAGCGCCGTCAATGGGTGCAATAGGCTGCCGGTCTGCACTTCTGCAGTCCGACCAGCTTTGCACAGGAGAGTCATCGGTGACACTGGCGATCGACCCGTCCGAGACGTCCCCCGCGCCCCTGTCCGACCTCGTGGCGCGCGACGCGCGTGAGTTCGGCGTCTACGCGCGCACCGGAGGCTGGGCCTTCGGCCTGATGGTGGCCCGCAGCGTACGGCCCGGCGGTCAGGGCGCGGAGGAGACACCGAAGGTGTCCGCGAGGGAGTTCGCGGACCTGGCCGGCTGCTCTCCGGAGCGCGTCATGCGCTACTACAAGGCCTGGGACCGGGCCGCCGACGACGGTCTCGTGCCGCACTTCGAGGCACTTGCGCCGGGCCAGGAGGTGGAACTGCCGGACGCCGACGTGTGGCTGGGCTACTACGTCTCCCGCAACAGCGCCGCCTCCGAGCGCGGCACCGCCATCGCGGAGGCGGCCGAGGCCGAGGGCATCCGGCCCACCAAGGCACTGGAGGTCGCCGAGAACCCGACCGCGCTGCGGGCCGCGATCCTCGCCGACCCCTCCACCGCCCGGGCGGCGCGCCAGGCACTCCTCGACCGGGTCCGTGAAGACCCGGATCTGCAGGCCGAGTTGGCGCGGGACGTCGTCCGCACCGACGATCTCAAGAAGGCCGTCGCCAGCGAGAGCAGGTCGGCCGACCGGATCGGTTACGTGCGCCAGATCGCCGAGTCGGGCCAGGTCAGGACCCCGGCGGGGCAGACCATCGACGCGCCGGTCGACCTGCGCCAGGAGGCCGAGCGGCACCTGTCGCTGATTGACGAGCTGGAAGACGACGAGGACACCGGCGAGTGGGCCACCGAGGCCTACGACACCCTGAAGTCCCTCGTCGCCGAGACGGTGGAGGCCGATCCCGAACTGCGTGTCCAGGAACGGCGGACGAAGTTCTACAGCAGCCTGCAGAAGGCGACGAAGGCGTTCGAGGAGCTGACCTTCGACGATGTGCAGGAGTTCGTCGAGGACGACATGGTCCAGCGTCTGGAGGACCTTCAGCAGGCCATCGTCACGTGTCTGAGCGCCCTGCGCGGGGACAAGGGCTGAGGTTCTCGGCGGGCTGCGCTGAGTAGCCGTACTCATGCCGCAGCCCGCCCGCTCGGCCAGCATGGGGGCTCCCACGAGAAGGAGCCCCCATGACTGCTGTTGTGCACTCCGCCGTCCCGCGACGGCAACTGCCCGCCGCGCTCGCCGCGGTCGTGGTCGCGGGGCTGGCGGTGTCGGCCTGGGCCCCGCACGACCGCGCGACCTGGTTCCTGGAGACGGTGTGGGTGCTGATGGGGCTGCCGCTGGTGGTGCTCACCTGGCGGCGCTTCCCGCTGACGAACCTGCTGTGCTGTCTGCTGGCCGTGCACGCGCTCGTCCTCGCGGTGGGCGGCCACTACACCTACGCGCAGGTGCCCCTGGGCGACTGGGTGCGGGACACGTTCGGTCTGGACCGCAATCCGTACGACCGCTTCGGGCATCTCATGCAGGGGTTCGTCCCGGCGGTGCTGGTGCGGGAGCTGCTCAGCCGTACCTCGCCGCTGCGGGGCAGTCGCTGGCTGGGTCCGCTGACGGTGTGCGCGTGCCTCGCCTTCTCGGCCGTCTTCGAGATGCTGGAGTGGCTGGCCGCGGTGATCGGCGGGCATTCCGCGGACGCGTTCCTGGCCACTCAGGGCGATGTGTGGGACACGCAGTGGGACATGTTCTGCGCGCTGATCGGTGCCACGGTCTCGGTGCTGGTGCTCTCCCGGCTGCACGACCGGCAGCTCGACGCCCTGGGCCTCACTCCGTATGGCGGTGCAGCGTCCACAGCGGCACCACGACCCAGCACAGCAGGTACCACGCGACGACTCCCGTGACGATCCAGGGCACGGCCGCGTTGTCGGTCGCGACCCGAAGGACGAGCAGGAGAGAGGACGACATGGTGGCGAGCAGGAGCACCAGGCCGGCGAAGGTCATCCGGGAGGCCCATTCGACGGCCTCCGTCTTGATCCGCTGCCCGGCGACCACGCGGTGCAGCGAGACCGGCCCGATGAGTGCGCCGGTCGTGGCGGCGCCCAGGACGACCGTGACGATGTAGATGGTCTTGTCGGTGTCCTCCAGCGTGGCGTACTTCTGCTGGAACACGACGGTGAGCAGGAAACCGAACAGGATCTGCACACCGGTCTGGGCGACCCTGACCTCCTGGATCAGGTCGCTCCACTTCCGGTCGGCTCGCTCCTCCTTGGTCTCGTTGCGCCCCCACTCGTTCAGGTCTCCACCGCTTTTCGTGGCCGGCACGCTTCCTCCCGGCTCCGTCGCCCCGGATGTCTTCCGTACCCGGGTTCCCGATTCGCGCCCGTTTGACCGCGCCGTGCGGGAATCGGGAGCTGTTTGGGCGATGAGCAGGCGGTTACACGGAGCGCAGGGCGTACGACGATCACGTGAGGAGTCCGACAGCCATGTCCGGCACTGAACTGACGATCACCGTCAGCGGCGGCACCACCGCTGACGCGCGCGCGGTGGTACGGGCTCTGGAGCCCGCTTTCGGGACGGCGCGGGAGGGACCGCCCGCCGACGAGGACGTCTCGGTCCACACGGCGAGGTTCGAGCACGATCCGGCGGCGCCGGCGCCGGCGCCGAGGCCCGGTCCCGCCGTCACCTGCCATCTGTCCGGTGCGGTGACACTGACCGTCCAGGGCTCGCCGAAGGCCGTGTCGACGGCACGCGAAACGCTCCTCCACACCTTCACGGCCCAGGACCAGGGCTCGGTCTCCGGCGACCAGGAGCAGGAGTGGCAACTGCTCCTGGAACCGTGAGCGGGTCCTTCGCCGCTACCAGCGGGCTTCCACCTGGTCCTTGATCCGGCGGTCGTAGAGGTCCTGGATCGCGGTGAGTGTCGCGTCGCCGGGCTGCGGGAGCCTGGCCGCGGCCGCGTTGGCGCGGGCCTGCTCGGGCGAGCGGGCGCCGGGGATCACGGTGGTCACTCCCGGCTGCTCGACGATCCAGCGCAGGGCGAGCTGGGCCGGGCTGTATCCCTCGGGGGCGAGCGCCGAGAACTCGGCGGCGGCCTCGACACCCGTCGTGTAGTCGACGCCGGAGAAGGTCTCACCCACGTCGAAGGCCTCGCCGTGCCGGTTGTACGAGCGATGGTCGTTCTCGGGGAACACGGTGTCCTTGGTGTACTTGCCCGACAGCAGGCCGGAGGCCAGCGGGACCCGGGCGATGATGCCGACACCGGCCTCCTGGGCGGCCGGCAGGACCTCGCGCAGCGGCTTCATGCGGAAGGCGTTGAGGATGATCTGCACGCTCGCCACGTTCGGGCGGGCGATCGCGGTCAGCGCCTCCGCGCAGGTCTCCACGCTGACTCCGTACGCCGCGATGCGCTCCTCCTCGACCAGGGTGTCGAGGGCGTCGAACACCTCGTCCGTGGAGTAGACGGACGTGGGCGGGCAGTGCAGCTGTACGAGGTCGATGCGGTCGACGCCGAGGTTGCGCCGCGAACGGTCGTTCCAGGCGCGGAAGTTGTCGAGGACGTAGTTCTCCGGGATCTGGTCGACGCGGCGGCCCATCTTCGTGGCGACCAGCACATGCAGGTCCGGCCGGCCGGCGAGGAACGCCGCGATGGTCTGCTCACTGCGCCCGTCGCCGTACACGTCGGCGGTGTCGAAGAAGGTCACCCCCGACTCGGCCGCCGCCTCCAGCACCGCCAGTGCTTCCTTGTCGTCGACGTCTCCCCAGTCGGCGCCCAGCTGCCACGTCCCGAGACCGACGACGGATGCGTGCTGACCCGACCTACCGAATGTGCGCTCGTTCATGGCGTCAGTCTGCCATCCGTCACGCCCTTACGCGGAACCGATCGATCCAGTGCGCCACCTGCACGTCATTCACTCGGATGAGTGATGTGACTCGACAGGAGGGCGGCGCGTGTCAACAGGCCTCTAGCGTGAGCGCGTGACCGACAGTTCAATGAGCAACTTAGCTTCCGGGGCGGCGCAGGACCCGTCCTGGACCCGGCGTGGTTTCCTGCTCTCGGCCGCCGCACTGGCCGCCGTGCCCGTCCTGATCGCCGCCGATCCGGCGGTGGCGGCGCGGGAGTTGCCGGACTTCCCCGAGGGCGTCGACCTCTACCGCTCGGCCTACCGCAACTGGGCAGGAGAGATCACCGCCGACGGACTGTGGGCCTGCGCCCCGGCCGGCCCGGACCAGGTGGCCGCCGTCGTCAACTGGGCCTGGCGGCACGGCTGGAGAGTCCGCGCCCGGGGTTCCGCGCACGGCTGGTCGCCACTGACGATCACCGCGGGCACCGAGTCGGACGCCCCCGTCCTTCTCATCGACACCGCCCGTCATCTGACCGGCCTGTCATTCGACTCGGCGTCCGCGGTACGCGCAGGGACCGGCGTCACCCTGGAAGCCCTGCTCACCTACCTGGAGGAGCACGGCCTGGGCGTCACGGCCGCGCCGGCTCCCGGCGATCTGACCCTGGGCGGCGCGCTCGCGGTCGACGCGCACGGCACCGCCGTACCCGCGCGGGGCGAGCAGCGGCTGCCCGGGCACACGTACGGATCGCTCAGCAATCTGGTGCTCTCCCTCACCGCGGTCGTGTGGGACGAGGACGCCGGCGCGTACGTGCTGCGGACGTACGGCCGCGACGAGGCGGACTGTGCGGCTCTGCTCACCCACCTCGGACGTGCCCTGGTGACCGAGGTGGTGCTGCGGGTGGGCGCGAACGTCAGTCTGCGGTGCGTGAGCCGTACGGACATTCCGGCCGCCGAACTCTTCGCGGCGCCCGGCACCGACGGACGCACCCTCGCGAGCCACCTGGACCGGTCGGGGCGCGTCGAGGCGATCTGGTTCGCCTTCACCGAGTTCCCCTGGCTCAAGGTGTGGAGCATGTCGCCGACCCGGCCGCTCACCTCGCGGCGGGTGTCGTCGCCGTACAACTACCCGTTCTCGGACAGTGTTCCGACCGTCGTGGCGGACCTGGTCGGGCGGATGGCCTCGGAGGCGGCCTGGTATCTGGCTCCGGTGCTGGGCAACGCGCAGTTCGACGCGGCGGCGCTCGGACTCGTGGCGACGCTGTCCGCCGACATCTGGGGCCCCTCGAAGAACACCCTGCTCTACCTGCGGCCCACCACGCTGCGGGTCAACGCCAACGGCTACGCCGTGCTCACCACCCGGGACCAGGTGCAGCATGTCGTCGCCGAGTTCACGTCCTTCTACCGGGAGCGGCTGAACGCGTACGCGGCGCTGGGCCGCTTCCCGGTCAACGGCTCGGTCGAGATCAGGGTGACCGGCCTCGACGACCCGGCGGACGCCGAACTCGACGGCGCCCGCGCCCCGTTGCTGTCCGCGCTGCGGCAGAGCGAGACGCACCCGCAGTGGGACACGGCGGTGTGGCTGGACGTCCTGACGCTGCCCGGAACGCCTCACGCGGAGGCCTTCCTGCGGGAGCTGGAGCAGTTCCTGCTGCGCACCTACGACGGGGAGCACGCGCTCACCCGGGTCGAGTGGTCCAAGGGCTGGGCCTACACGGACGAGGCCGTCTGGAGCGACGAGGAGGTGCTGGGCACGGCGGTTCCCGCCTCGTTCGGCGAGGCGGTGTGGGGGCGGGCGGCCGGGGTCCTGGACCGGCTCGACCCGCATCGTGTCCTCGGGAACGGGTTCCTCGACCGGCTGCTCCGATAAGCGGTTGCCGCCGCGGGGGTGCCGCTGGCAGGGTCTGCGCCATGCCTGCCTTCTCCGCGTACGACGGGACCAAGCTCGCCTACCACATGTTCGGGGAGGACGGCCCTCCGGTGATCTGCCTGCCGGGCGGTCCGATGCAGGCGTCCGCCTACCTGGGCGAGCTCGGCGGCCTGTCCGGGCACCGGCGGCTGATCCTGCCGGACCTTCGGGGCACCGGTTCGTCCGAGGCGCCGACGGACCCCGCCACGTACCGCTGTGACCGCCTGGTCGACGACGTGGAGGCCCTGCGCGAGCACCTCGGGCTCGACGCCGTGGATCTGCTCGGGCACTCGGCCGGCACCAATCCGGCGGTGCTGTACACGGTCCGTCACCCGGAGCGCGTGCGGCGGCTCGCGCTGATCACGCCGAGCCTGACGGCCGTCGGGATCGCCGTCCCCGGGGAGGCGCGGCGTGAGACGGCGCTGCTTCGCCGTGGCGAACCGTGGTTCGCGGAGGCGTTCGCCGCGCTGGAGGCCATCACCGCCGGCCGGGCGACGGCCGGCAGCTGGGAGGCCATCGCGCCTTTCCGGTACGGCCGTTGGGACACGGCGGCCCAGGCACACCATGCCGAGGGTGGCGAGCAGCGTAACGAGGAGGCCGCGGCGGTCTTCGGCGCCGAGGGGGCCTTCGACCCGGGTGCCACCCGTGCGGCGCTCGCACGTTTCGATGCGTCCGTGTACGTGCTGGCGGGGCAGTTCGATCTCAATTCGCCCGTACCCGCGGTGACCGAGTTCACCGGGCTCTTCCCGGGCGCCGAGCTCGTGGTGCAGCCGGGCGCCGGTCACTTTCCTTGGCTCGACGACCCCGAGCGGTTCGTGGCTACGACGGCTGGATTCCTCCGCCTGGAGTGAGGTGCGCCTGAACCGCGGGCGCGTACCGGTCCACGACGTCCTCCAGCGCGGCAGCGCGCACATGCGTGCCGCGCGCGATGCCGTACATCACGCCCAGGCCGAGCAGGTTGGCCACGGCCAACTCGGCGCGCAGGCCCGAGTCGGGGCCGTCGAGGCGCTCGGTGAGGCGGTCGGTCACCTGGGTGCGGAAGTTGGCGCGCAGGATGTCGCCCTGGGCACCCTGCAGGGGGGCGAACACGATCCGCAGGACGGGATCGGCGCCCTGCTGCGACTGGCTGACCAGCACGTGCCGCACCATGTGCCGGCCGAGCCGGTCCACCGGGGCGTCCAGCAGGGCGTCGGCGTCGGTCTCGAAGGACATGACGCGGGCGAAGAGGGCGTCCTTGTTGCCGAAGTACTTGAGGATCAACGGCGGGCTCACACCGGCGCGTTCGGCGACCGCCTTGAGCGTGATGTCGGCGTGGGCGTGCCGGGCCAGCAGATGGCGGGCCGCCTTGAGGATGGCCGCCTTGGTCGCCTCGGCGTCCCGGCGGACGGGCGCGGACTCGGTGGGAGGAGTGCTCACGGCACTCATGCTCCCTCCAGGGCCTCGTCGCGGCTGTCCCGGGTGCGGCCGCGGGCCCGGCGTGTCCCGTCCGTCGGCGGGTCACCGGGAATCGTCAGGGCCGCGGCGCCGGCCGCCAGGGCGATCACGCCGGCGATCCCGAAGGCGAGCAGATAGCCGTGCAGGGTGGGCACGGGGGCCCCGCCGACCAGGCTCGTGTGGTGTACCAGGACGGCGGCCACGGCGGCGCTGGAGACGGCCTGGCCGATCGTGCGCATCAGGACGTTGACGCCGTTGGCGGACGCGGTCTGCTCGGCCGGGACGGCGTGCAGGATCAGGGTGGGCAGGGCCGAGTAGGCGAGGGTGGTGCCGGTCGACACCACCGTCGCACCCAGGATGATCATCCACAGGTCGCGGCTGTCGGCGATGCGCGCCGCGTAGCCGCAGGCGATGACCGCCGCCCCGAGGGCGAGCGTGATCCGCGGGCCGCGGGCCGCGGAGATCCGGGCCGAGAGGGGCGAGAACACCAGCATGGTGACGCCGCCGGGCAGCAGGCACAGGCCGGTCTCCACGATCGACAGCCCGAGCCCGTACCCGGTGGCCTTCGGTGCCTGCACCAGCTGGGCCGTCACCAGGGAGTTGGCGTAGAAGGCGAACCCGGTGAGCAGTGCCGCCACGTGGGACAGGCCGACGCGGGGCCGTGCGACCAGCCGCAGGTCGACCAGCGGCCGTTCGGTGCGCAGTTGCTGCCACCACCACAGGGCCATGACGACGACGGAGGCGGCGAACAGTCCCAGGACTCGCGGGCTGCCCCAGCCCCACTGGCCGCCCTGCGACACCCCGAGCAGGAGGCACACCAGTCCGGCGGCCAGCCCCAGCGTGCCCGCCACGTCGAACCGGCCCGGCTCGCGCACCGGCGACTCCTTGACCACCCACCACACGGCCGTCACGCCGAGCACGCCGAGGGTGCTGGTCAGCCAGAACATGGTGTGCCAGTCGGCGTACTGCACGACCAGGGCGGCCAGCGGCAGGCCCAGGGCGGCACCGATGCCGACGGTGGAGCTCATCAGGGCGACCGCCGAGCCCCGGCGCTCCGGGGGCAGTTCGTCGCGCAGGATGCTGATCGACAACGGCACCACGGCGGCCGCGGCGCCCTGCAGCGCGCGGGCCGTGATGAGGACGACGATGTCGGACGACAGGGCGCACATCACCGAGCCGACGGTCATCAGGACGAGGGCCGCCGTCAGCACCCTGCGCTTGCCGTACATGTCGCCGGCCCGGCCGAGCACGGGGGTGAGCACCGCACCCGACAGCAGGGTCGCCGTGACCATCCAGGACACCGCGCCCGGCGAGGAGTTCGTCAGCCGGGGCAGGTCGGGCAGGAGCGGTACGACGACGGTCTGCATGACGGCCATGAGGATGCCGCCGAACGCCAGCACCGGAATGGCGAGCCGGTCGCGCAGGGCTCCCGTTTCCGGCGTGCGGGGTATCGGGCCCGGCTGGTCCATCGGCACTCCATCGCGGCACGGAAGGAAACGGGTGAATGGCTATTCACCATAGCCGGTGAATAGCCATTCACCCAAGTGCGACCGGACGCGGAGGACGGCGGGCGCGGCGCGGGCAGGGGCGGGTGCGAGGGTGGTTTGCTCCGCAGGCCACGGGTACCCGCGCCGGACGCAACCGATGAGAAGGAGGGTTTCACCCGTGTCGCAGGTCGAGGAATCCATCGAGGTCGGCGTCCCGGTGCACACCGCCTACAACCAGTGGACTCAGTTCGAGACGTTTCCCGCGTTCATGAACGGCGTCGACCGCATCGAACAGCGCACCGACACGCTCACCCACTGGGTGACCAGCGTGAATGGTGTGCACCGGGAGTTCGACGCGGAGATCACCGAGCAGATACCGGACGAGCGGGTCGCCTGGACGACTGTCGCGGGCCAGGCCCGGCAGGCCGGAGCGGTGACGTTCCACCGTCTCGACGACAGCCACACCAAGGTCATGCTGCAGATGGACTTCCATCCGGACAGCATCACCGAGCAGGTCGGCGACAAGCTCGGGTTCGTGAAGCGGCAGACCAAGGGCGACCTGGAGCGCTTCAAGAAGTTCATCGAGGAGCGCGGCCAGGAGTCCGGGGAGTGGCGCGGCGTGATCGTCTGACCGAAGCCACCCCGACCGGCACCTTTTCGATGCGGCGGAGGCCGCCAGGGCCTGTCGCGAAAGTGGCGTCGTCGCCCGAAGGGCGGCCACGCGCCCGCCGCGGCAGCGGCAGCGGCTGGTGTCGCCGTCGGTGCGTGCTCTGGGGGTCCCCCCGTCCGGAAGCTGGGGGGAGCCCCGTGCGGAAGCCCTCGTACTGGGCGTACTCGGGCTTTCGGGCGGTGCGGCGAGGGGGGCACCTCCCACGCCGTCAAGGCAGCGGGGGAGCGTGCCGGGCGTCGCGCGGCAGACGCCACTTTCGCAACGGGCGCCCTAACCGGCCTCCGCCGTACGGCACTCCGGGTGCCCCCAGCCCTGCGCGTTCTTGGCGATGGTCTCGCCGGCCGCGTAGGAACGGCCGCACAGACAGCGGCCGGGGAACTTCGCCTTGAGGGTGCGGGACGAGTCGCCGCGCTGCCGGGACGCCGCGGGCTTGCGGCGCGGGGCGCTCGACTTCGGGGTGTCCGCGGAGGGCGGCGGCTCGGCCGAGCCCAGTGCGCTGCCCGCGGGCTCCTGCACCTTCGCGGCCTGGCTGGCGGCGCGGTCGGCGAAGTCGTTGAGCGGGTCGCCGTCGACCTGGTGGGCGGGTACGTAACGGAAGTCGACCGAGCGGCCGTCGAGCAGTTCGTCGATGCGCACGACGAGTTCCTGGTTGGCGACGGGCTTGCCGGCGGACGTCTTCCAGCCGTTGCGCTTCCAGCCGGGCAGCCAGGTGGTGACCGCTTTCATGGCGTACTGGGAGTCCATGCGGACCTCGAGCGGGACGCCGGGGTCGGTCGCCGCCAACAGGCGTTCCAGCGCGGTGAGTTCGGCGACGTTGTTGGTGGCCCTGCCGAGCGGCCCCGCCTCCCAGCGGGCGGGGGTCTCGGAGTCGTCGGAGACCACCCACGCCCAGCCCGCCGGTCCCGGATTTCCCTTCGAGGCCCCGTCGCACGCGGCCACCACACGTTCACCCATGGGCTCGATCATGCCACGGGCGGACGGGGCCTCCGGCACCCTCCGGGAGACGTCCGCGGACATCCGCGGTCCTCGCTCGGACGTCGTCGGTCCTCGGTCAGACGTCCTTGGTCTTCGGCAGCTCGCCCTCGGACCGCGTGAGGTCGATCACCGAGAAGTTCGCGCCCTGCGGGTCGCTGAGTGCCGCGAACCTGCCGTACGGGCTGTCCATCGGTCCGAAGCGCAGGACACCGCCGAGCTTGGTCGCCTTGGCCACCGCGTCGTCGCAGTCCGGGACGACGAAGTAGAGATTGATGTACGAGGGCATCTCGAGCGGGAACTCGTCGCCCATCTTCATACGGCCCAGGACCGTGGTGTCACCGAGGTTGAACAGGCGGAAGTCGACCGCGTCGTCGACGACCTGCTGCGCCGAGTACCGGAAGACGGCGCTGAAGAACGCGTCCGCCTTCTCCGGTTCGCGGGTGAAGACCTCGGCCCAGCCGTAGGCGCCCGGCACGGCGGTCGCCTCGAAGCCCTCGTGGGTGCCGCCCTGCCACACGCCGAAGACGGCGCCGCTGGGCTCGCTGGCGATGCACATGGTGCCGAACTCGCCGACCTGCATCGGCTCCATCAGCACCTCGCCGCCGTTCTCCCGGATGCTGGCGGCGGTGGCGGCGGCGTCCGGCGAAGCGAAGTAGAGGCACCACTGCGAGTGGCCCTCCTGGCCGGACATCGGCGGCACCACGGCGGCGACCGCCTTGCCGTCCACGTAGGCCTGGGTGTAGTTGCCGTACTCCGACGACGCCTCGCCGAAGGTCCAGCCGAGTACGTCACCGTAGAAGCTCTTCGCTCCCTCGACGTCGCCGAACATCGCGTCGGCCCAACAGGGGGTTCCCTCAGGTTGTACGGCCATGACAGCGGCCCTCTCCCGAATCGGTGGATGGTCCGTTTCCTCACGCTAGCCATCCGCCCGCCGAAGCGCGCGCCGAACGCGTCGGTCCGTTTCAGACTGGACGGGAAGGGGTTTCGACGCTGCGGACGGGGTGCGGGATGGCGGACGGGACGATGCGCGCGTGGTCGGTGGTGACGCCGGGGCCGGTCGAGGAGGAGGGCCTGCGATGCGTCAGGAAACCGGTGCCGGTGCCCGCCGAGGACGAACTCCTCGTGCACGTGCGCGCGTGCGGGGTGTGCCGTACGGATCTGCACGTCGCCGAGGGCGATCTGCCGGTGCACCGGGCGGGCGTGACGCCCGGGCACGAGGTCGTGGGCCTGGTGGCCGGGTTCGGGGCGGGGGTCGGCGGCTTCGCCGCGGGTGACCGGGTGGGCGTGGCATGGCTGCGCGGAACGGACGGCACCTGTGGCTACTGCGCGCGCGGGGCCGAGAACCTGTGCCCGTCCTCGCGGTACACCGGCTGGGACGCGGACGGTGGTTACGCGGAGTACATCACCGTGCCCGCAGGGTTCGCCTATCGGCTGCCGGAGGCCGGCCCCGTCGACGAAGTGGCTCTCGCGCCGCTGCTGTGCGCCGGGATCATCGGCTACCGTGCGCTGCGGCGGGCGGCGCTGCCACCGGGCGGGCGGCTCGGTCTGTACGGGTTCGGGGGCAGTGCCCACCTGTGCGCGCAGCTGGCACTGGCCGAGGGCGCCACGGTGCACGTCCTGACGCGCGGGGCGGCCGCGCGGCGGCTGGCGCTCGGTCTGGGCGCCGCCTCCGCGCAGGACGCGTACGCCATGCCGCCGGAGCCGCTGGACAGCGCGATCCTGTTCGCGCCGGTCGGGGACCTGGTACCGGTCGCCCTGCGGGCCCTCGACCGCGGCGGCACCCTCTCGATCGCCGGCATCCACCTCAGTGACACGCCGGCGCTGCACTACGAGACCGAGCTGTTCTACGAGAAGCAGCTGCGCAGCGTCACCTCCAACACCCGTCAGGACGGCCGGGAGTTCCTCGCCCTCGCCGCCCGGCACGACATCCACGCCACGACCCACGCCTACCCCCTGACACAGGCCGACAGGGCACTGCGCGACCTCAAGGCGGGGCGCTTCGACGGGGCGGCGGTGCTGGTGAACGACGTGTCGTGAGCCGGGGAGGCGGGCCCTCACGTGTGCTGCCCGTGCCCCCTGTGCCACCTGTGCGCCGGAGCCAGAAGCGTGGCGCCCGGCGTGCGATCACCGGGCCGTCGGTGCTCTGCCTCGATCGGCGCGTTTGCACACCCCGGGAGTGAAGCCGCCCCCTTCGCGCCGTTCCGGGGCCCCCACGTGGCTGTTTGCCTTGTACATGCGGTGCCTGAATGTCAGCCCATCGCGACGTCGCCTTCATCTCCGACCACTGCGCTCACCCCTGTACATCGCCATGTACATCCCCAGGGAGGGAATGTGTCCGCCCCCGAAAGCGCCCCCGGACCCGCCACCGACGACCCCGCACCCGCACCCGGCTTCGAACCCGACTCCGAGGGGCAGCTGACCAGTCTCAGCACCCAGGCGGCTCGTCAGCTCGCCACGACGACCAAGTCCGCACCGCAGATGCAGGCCATCAGCTCGCGCTGGCTGCTGCGGACCCTGCCGTGGGTGGACGTCAAGGGCGGCGCCTACCGGGTCAACCGGCGTCTCCAGCTGTCGATCGGGCGCGGGCGTGTGCAGTTCGAGCAGAACGGCGCCGACGACATCAAGGTCATCCCCGAGACCCTCACCGAACTGCCGGTCCTGCGCGGCTACTCCGACCCGGACGTCCTCAAGGAGATCGCCGCCCGGTTCCGGGTCCGGGAGGTGCGGGCGGGTCAGGTGCTGTTCGAGGCGGGGCAGCCGGTCACGGAGGCCTACCTCGTGGTGCACGGCAGGTTCACCCGTTACGCGGCGGGCAAGTACGGCGAGGAGGAGATCATCGGGGTCGTCTCCGGCGGCGACCAGATGGGCGACGAGGCCATCGGGCAGTCCGACCCGCTGTGGCTGAGCTCGGTGCGGGCGGAGACGGCGGGCGTGCTGCTGGTGCTGCCCTGGTACGTCGTCAGGGAGTTCACCGACCGGGTGCCGTCGCTCGCCGCGCATCTGGAGGGGTTCGCCGCGCGGCAGAAGCTGCCCATGAACCGCAAGGGCGAGGCGGACGTCCCCGTGCAGGCCGGCCACGTCGGCGAGCCGACGCTGAACGGCGGCTTCGTGAACTACGAACTCGCCCCGCGCGAGTACGAGTTGTCGCTCACCCAAACGGTGCTGCGGGTCCACACCCGGGTCGCCGACCTCTACAACGACCCGATGAACCAGACCGAGCAGCAACTGCGTCTGACCATCGAGGAGATCCGCGAGCGCCAGGAGTGGGAGCTGGTCAACAACCGGGAGTTCGGGCTGCTGCACAACGTCGACTACAGCCAGCGCGTGAGCACCTTCACCGGCCCACCCACCCCGGACGACATGGACGAGCTGCTGGCGATGCGCCGCAGGACCAAGGTGTTCCTCGCCCATCCGAAGGCGATCGCCGCGTTCTTCCGGCAGTGCAACCGGCGTGGTCTGGTGCCGGGCACGGCGAACGTCGAGGGGCACGAGATTCCCGCCTGGCGCGGGGTGCCGATCTTTCCCTGCAACAAGATCCCGGTCAGCCCTCAGCACACCAGCAGCATCATCGCGCTGCGCACCGGGGAGGGCGACCAGGGGGTGATCGGCCTGCACCAGACGGGCATCCCGGACGAGTACCAGCCGGGCCTGAACGTACGGTTCATGGGCATCGACACGGCCGCGATCATCCGTTATCTGGTCACCGCCTACTACTCGTTGGCCATCCTCGTGCCGGACGCGGCCGGGATCCTGGAGAACGTCCAGCTCGGCCGGACGGCCGACTGAGGGTGGAGTACGGAATGAGCGCGCCCGCTTCCTCGTATCCGCTGCCGGGTCCGCCCGACCTGGCCCGCGCCGTGCGCACCCGGCGGGGCGGGGCGATTCCCGGGCTCACACACCGGTCCGTCGCCCCCGCCGACCCGGCGATGGCCGAGGAGGTCGACCGCAGGCTGGAGACCTGGGCCCACGGCCTCGACCTGTTCCCGAAGGCCTGGTCGGGGGACTTCTCGGGTTTCCAGTTCGGCCGGGCTGTCGTACTCCAGCATCCGGCGGCCGCCGACCTGGAGCGGCTGACCGCGGCGGGCAAGCTGCTGCTGGCGGAGAACCTCGTCGACAGCTGCTACTGCGAGGAGGACGAGGGCCGGGGCGGGGCCCGCCGCGGCCTCGGCGGCCGCCTTGTCCTGGCCCAGTCGGCGCTGGACCCCTTCCACGGCCCACCCGCCCTGCAGGAGCAGTGGCTGCACGGAGTGCAGGCAGACGGACCGCTGCGCTCCTACCACTGGGCGCTCAAGGACTACGCCCTCCTCGCCACCCCCAGCCAGACCGACCGGTTCGTGCACGACATCGCACGGCTGCACCTCGGCTACCTCGCCGAGGCCGCGTGGGCGGAGGTCCGGTATGTGCCGCGGGTGTGGGAGTACCTGGTGATGCGGCAGTTCAACAACTTCCGCCCCTGTCTGTCGATCGTCGACGCCGTCGACGGCTACGAGCTGCCCGAGGCGGTCTACGCCCGCCCGGAGATCCAGCGCATCACCGCGCTCGCCTGCAACGCCACCACCATCGTCAACGACCTGTACTCCTTCACCAAGGAGCTGGCGAGCGACCCCACCCACCTCAATCTGCCGCAGGTCGTCGCCGCCAACGAGCGGTGCGGGCTGAAGGCCGCCTATCTCAAGGCCGTCGAGATCCACAACGAGATCATGGCCGCGTTCGAGGAGGAGTCCGCCCTCCTGTCCGCCACCTCACCGCTCGTGGAGCGCTACGCCCGGGGCCTGTCCGACTGGGTGGCCGGCAACCACGAGTGGCACTGCACCAACACCCACCGCTACCACCTGCCGAACTACTGGTAACACCCGCTCCAGACCGCTCTGCTGACGTACCGTCACACGCACCATGAGGAGTCTTCGTTGACCATCGCCCCCGACGCCGACATCACGACGGCGGCACCGGTGCCGACCCAGTCCACGTACCAGACCCGCGTCGCGGACTACTGGAACGCCGAGGAGAATCCGGTCAACCTCGAACTCGGCCGAATCGACGACCTCTACCACCATCACTACGGCATCGGCGACGTCGACTGGACCGTGCTGGAGGAGCCCGAGCCCGCGCTGCGGCGGGAGCGGATCACCACCGAACTGCACCGCCTGGAACACGCCCAGGCGGAACTCCTCACGACCCGCCTCGGCCCGCTCTCCCCGACCGACCGGGTCTTCGACGCCGGCTGCGGGCGCGGCGGCGGCAGTGTCGTCGCGCATCTGCGCTACGGCTGCGAGGCCGACGGCGTGACGATCTCGGCGAAGCAGGCCGCGTTCGCCAATGAGCAGGCGCGCAGGCGGGCCATCGACGGCCAGGTGCGCTACCACCACCGCAACATGCTCGACACCGGCTTCACGACCGGCGCCTACGCGGCGTCGTGGAACAACGAGTCGACCATGTACGTCGAGCTGGACCAGCTGTTCGCCGAGCACTCCCGGCTGCTGCGCCGCGGCGGACGCTATGTGGTGGTCACCGGCTGCTACAACGACACCTACGGACAGGCGTCCCGCGAGGTGTCCCTCATCAACGCCCACTACATCTGCGACATCCACCCGCGCTCGGAGTACTTCCGGGCGATGGCCCGCCACCGACTCGTACCCGTCCATGTGGAGGACCTCACCGCGACCACCATCCCCTACTGGGAGTTGCGCCGGCAGGCCGAGCACCTGGTCACGGGCATCGAGGACACGTTCCTGACCGCGTACAAGAACGGCAGCTTCCAGTACCTGCTGATCGCCGCGGACCGGGTCTGACGCACACGGCCACGTCGTAGGTACTCACCCGCGCCGGGGCGCACGTTCCGGCGCGGGCTCGTGCGGTGTCTTCGCCATCTCCGCATCGCACGAGCCCGTGCCGGAACTCCCCCGGGCGGCTGCCCCTTGAACCGTGGGCATTCACTGTTCTGCCTTCGCCACATGGCCGGGGCATCAACGCCTGCCCGAGCACGTGTACCGGCTGCGCGGCAAGGCGGGACGGCGAGTGAACTCACCTCTGTGTCTTCCGCCTTGGGCCGGCCTGTGCTTGCCTGGGGAGCCGTTTTCGCTTGCCGGGGCTGGAGTTGCCGTATGCGGAAGCCGTGGTTCGTGGGCCTGCTGCTGACCGGGGTGCTGCTGCTCGGCGCGTGCGGCGACCCGTCGTCCGGGCCGGAGGCCGCGCCGCCCTCCCCCGTCGTGCCGGGAGCGTCCGCCACGACGACCCACCAGCGGGCACCGGCCTCCCCCGGAGTGCCCGCGGTGGCACCTCGGGTGCTGTACCTCGGCGACTCGCTCGCGATGGAGGCGCAGAACGTCCTCGGGCAGCAACTCCGCGGGAGCCTCCGAGCGACGTACACGAGCGCCCCGTACTCGGGAACCACGCTGTGCGACTACCTGGAGGGCACGGGGAAGCGTTCGCTCGTGCCGGACGCGGACAAGGCGGCCGCGCTGGTCCGCTCCCGGCATCCGGACTATGTGGTGCTGCAGTTCTGGGGCAACGCTTGGGGCTACACCTGGTGCATGGACGGGATCACCTACAACGCCTCGCAGCAGAGGTACTTCACGCGCTACCGGGCCGATCTGCGCCGGCTGACCGAGCAGATCGCCGCGGCCGGCGGGGACCGGCGGCCGAAGATCGTGTGGGTGCTGCAGGGTCCGGACCCGATCACGCCCGACCGGGTCCGGCGCGTGAACGAGATGTACGAGCAGCAGGCCGCCGCCTCGGGCGATCTCGTCGCCGACGCTGGCGCCGCGGTGAGCCCTGCCGGGGCCCGCTACACCTGGGCCCAGTACCTGCCGTGCAGCGGTTACGAGCTGGAGCACGCCGAATACTGCACCCAGCCGGGCCGCGACCGCACCGCTCTCCATCTCGACGCCGACTACCTGCACTTCTGCCTGGCGCCCACCACTTCCACACCGAAGCCGTGCCCGGTGCGCTCCCCCGGCATCCTGCGGATCGCGCGGAAGATCACGCGGGTGATCGCGGACCGGGTTCGCGCTCGATGAGCCGCTTGAGGTGGCGTCGGGCCTCCGCCGTGCTGTGCCGGCCGGCGAGGGCTGACACCGACGCGGGCAACTTCCGTCTCTTCCGGCACTGTTGACATCACACGGGGGCGCACAGCGTGTCCCGCGCACAGCATGTCGCACGTCATTCGACATTTCGAACATAGCGGAGCGGCGGAGGGACACCGTCGCCCCGTCTCCCCGACATGCGGAGGACTTGGTGATGACCCCACCTCTCGGCAGACGTCAGTTCCTCGCGGCCACCGGTACCGCTTCCGCGGCGCTCGCCATCACGGGCGGCGGGACGGCGGATGCCGCCACCGGAACCGCGCCCTACCCATCGGCCGCCACCGCCCGGGCCCTCACCGGCGAACCCCCGCCCCCTCCCCCGGAGTTCGCCGCCTGGCACCGCTTCGACGAGACGTCGGGCACCACCGCGGCCGACGCGACCGGCAACGGCAGGGCGGCCCAACTGGTCGGCGGGGCTTCGTGGTCGGCGTCCGGGCGGATCGGCGGAGCGGTGGCACTGGACGGCACGGACGCCCATGTCACCCTCGCCGAGGACCTGTTGGCGGGTGCCTCCGCCTACTCCCTGGCCGCATGGGTACGGCTGGACGGTCAGCCGGGTACCTGGAGCCGCGTCTTCGACCTCGGCACGGGCGCCACCGCCAACCTGTTCCTGACCCCGCTCAGCGGCGACGGCACCCTGAGGTACGCGATCACCGCCGGCGGGGCGGGCGGCGAGCACCACATCGACGCCGACCCGCTGCCCGCCGACCGCTGGGTGCACGTGGCGGTAACCTACGGCGCCGGGACCGCCGTCCTGTACGTCGACGGCGCCGAGGCCGGCCGGAACGCGAGTGTCTCCGTGGAGCCGCGCCACTTCGGCAACCACATCCGCACCGCGTACGTCGGCAGGTCGCAGTACGCGGATCCCTACCTCAAGGGAGCGGTCGACGACTTCCGGGTGTACGGCAGGACGCTGAGCGCCGCCGATGTGGCGACGCTGGCGCAGGCCTCCCCCTCGTAGCCGACGAGCGATTGCGGCCGGTCCGCCCGCCGGGCGGGAAGGGGGCCGGCCGTCACTCGCCCTCGTAGGCCTTCTCCAGGGCGGCGATGTCGAGCTTGTGCATCTTCAGCATCGCCTGCATCGCACGGCTCGACTTCGCCGTGTCCGGGTCGCTGATCATCTCGTCGAGGCGCTCAGGGATGACCTGCCAGGACACTCCGAAGCGGTCCTTCAGCCAACCGCAGGGGCCGGGCTCGCCGCCGCCCTCGGTGAGCTTGGTCCAGTAGTAGTCGATCTCCTCCTGGTCCCGGCAGAACATCTGGAAGGAGATCGCCTCGGTGAACTTGAACTGGGGGCCGCCGTTCAGGGCGACGAATGTGTGGCCGTTGACCGTGAACTCGACGGTCAGCACCGTGCCGGCGGGCTGCATGGCGCCCTCGGTGTAGTGGGACACCCTGCCGATGCTGGAGTTCTTGAAGACCGAGACGTAGTAGTGCGCGGCCTCCTCGGCCTGGCCGTCGAACCAGAGACACGTGGTGAATCCGTCGGTGCTCATGTGTTGTCCTCCTGGGGCGTGGTATGCGGTCACTTCTGTCGACCGATCCTCGCCGCGGAACTCATCGGTCGCGCCGCGGATTAATCCGGACGGCCCCGTCACCGACCGGAATAGGCTCGCGGCCATGACGTCTTCGCCCGCAGGGAACCCAGAGAGCACAGGGAACCCAGAGAGCACAGAGAGCACAGGGAACGCAGGAAACGCCGAGAACGCCGAAGGCATCCGCCCCTTCCGCCTCGACATCCCGCAGAGCGACCTCGACGACCTGCACGACCGTCTCGACCGCACCCGCTGGCCGGACGAGCTGCCCGGCACCGGATGGGCGTACGGCGTACCCGCCGGCTACCTGCGCGAGCTGGCCCGGTACTGGCGCCACTCGTACGACTGGCGGGCCGCCGAGGCGCAGCTCAACCAGTGGCCGCAGTTCACGACCACGATCGACGGCTCGACCGTGCACTTCGCCCATGTCCGCTCCCCCGAGCCGGACGCCACCCCGCTGATCATCACCCACGGCTGGCCGGGGTCGATCGTGGAGTTCCTGGACGTGGTCGGGCCGCTCACCGACCCGGCGGCACACGGCGGGGACCCGGCCGACGCGTTCCACGTCGTCGTGCCCAGCATCCCCGGGTTCGGACTGTCCGGTCCCGCCGCGGACACGGGCTGGGAGGCGGGCCGGGTCGCCGACGCCTGGGCCGAGCTGATGCGCCGACTCGGCTACGAGCGGTTCGGCGCGCAGGGAGGCGACTGGGGTGCCGCCATCTCCCGCGAGCTGGGACGCGCCCACCCCGACCGGGTGGCCGGCGTCCATCTCAACCTGCTGCCGGGCGCACAGCAGGCCACCGAACCGACGCCGGAGGAGCTGGACGCGCTCGGCACGGAGGAGCAGGAGCGGGCGCTGCTGTCATGGCGCCGGTGGAGCGAGTGGTCGCGCGAGGGCACGGGGTACGCCGTCCTGCAGGCCACCCGGCCGCAGACTCCGGCGTACGCGCTCACCGACTCGCCCGTCGGCCAACTCGCCTGGATCGTCGAGAAGTTCCAGGAGTGGACGGACTCGGAGCTGCTGCCCGAGGAGGCCGTGGACCGGGACCGCATGCTCACGAACGTGATGCTGTACTGGCTGACCGGGACCGCGGGTTCCGCCGCCCGCATCTACTACGAGCGGGCACACACCACCGGCCGCGCCGCCCTTCCCACCGAGCCCTCGTCCGCGCCGACCGCGCTCGCCCTCTTCCCGGCGGAGCCGCAGCTCCCGCTGCGGCACAAGGCGCAGCGCACGGAGAATCTGGTCCGGTGGACGGAGTTCGACCGGGGCGGGCACTTCCCGGCGATGGAGGAGCCGGACCTGCTGGTGGGCGATGTGCGGGCCTTCTTCCGCCAGCTGCGCGAGAAGGGCTGAGAGCGGGCTCTGCCCGTGGCGAATCTGCCGCGGGCAGAGAAACCGCATCGGAGCGCGGGCCCGGGCCAAGAGTGGAGTCGACGGCATCACCACTCGACAGGAGAGACCATGACTCCACTGACCACGCTCTCGCCCCGCGCCGAGGAGGGCGACACTCCACCCGGCCGGTTCGACGAGCATCTCGCGGCCCAACTCCTCGGACAGCGCATCGTGTTCCTCGCCACCCAGGTCGACGAGGTGTCCGCGAACCGGGTCTGCGCGCAGCTGCTCCTGCTGTCGGCCGAGGACCCGCGCACCGACATCAGCCTGTACATCAACAGCCCGGGCGGATCCGTGCACGCGGGCCTCGCCATCTACGACACGATGCGGCTGATCCCGAACGACGTCTCCACGCTCGCCATGGGCTTCGCGGCCAGCATGGGCCAGTTCCTGCTCTGCGGCGGCACGCCGGGCAAGCGGTACGCCCTGCCGAACGCGCGGATCATGATGCACCAGGGGTCGGCGGGCATCGGCGGCACCACCGCCGACATCGAGATCCAGGCGGAGAACCTGGAGCACACCAAGCGGACCATGGAGCGGCTCATCGCCGAGAACACGGGCCAGACCCCGGAGACCATCGCCCGGGACGGTGACCGCGACCGCTGGTTCACGGCCGAGGAGGCCAGGCAGTACGGCATGGTGGACCGGGTGCTGGAGTCGCTCGCCGACGTCCGCCCCGCCGCCTCGAAGCGACGGATGGGGCTGTGACATGGGGAACTACACGATTCCGTACGTCGTCGAGCGGACCGCGAACGGCGAGCGGTCCTCCGACGTGTTCAGCCGGCTGCTGTCCGAGCGGATCATCTTCCTCGGCACCGAGATCGACGACGGCGTCGCCAACGTCGTCATCGCGCAACTCCTCCATCTGGAGTCGTCGGCCCCCGACAACGAGATCGCGATCTACCTCAACTCCCCCGGCGGCTCGTTCACTTCGCTGATGGCGATCTACGACACGATGACGTTCGTCAAGGCGCCGATCTCGACATTCTGCGTCGGGCAGGCGGCCTCGACGGCTGCCGTACTGCTGGCCGGCGGGGATCCGGGGCGACGGTTCGTGCTGGAGCACGCGCGCGTACTCCTCGGGCAGCCGGCCAGCGGTGGCAGCCGGGGCATGATCTCCGACCTCGCCCTGCAGGCCAAGGAGATGGTCCGGATCCGGGCCCAGGTCGAGGAGGTGCTGTCGCGGCACACCCGCCAGGGCATCCCGACGCTGCGCGCGGACATGGACCGCGACAAGGTGTTCACCGCCGAGGAGGCGGTGGCGTACGGGCTGGCCGACGAGGTGCTGAGCCGGCGCCTCGTGGCGGTCTGAGGCGCCGGTGCCGGGACCGGTCGTCAGGCGACCAGGCACAGTCCGTTGTACGGCGAAGTGGACGTCCGGCGGCTCCTGTTGGCCGACCGGTCGGTGATCCGGGTGAGCTCTCCCTGGGCGAGCGACAGCAGGTCGCCCAGGCCGAGTCCCAGGGCGTGGGCGGCCGCCGCGAGGACCTCCGAGGAGGCCTCCTTGCGGCCGCGCTCCACCTCGGACAGGTACGGCATGGAGATCCGGGCCTCGTCGGCCACGTCCTTCAGGGTGCGCTCCTGGGCGAGGCGTTCGCGCCGCAGGACGTCGCCGACCAGGTCACGCCACAGGGGTTCCCTGGGCGCTGGGGGCACGGGGGCCGTGGGGGCGGGGCGCGCAGGGAGAGGGGCGACCGGGCGCGCGCCCTGCGGGCGGCGCAGCTCAATGACTCGGGCTTCGTTCGGCGCTTGGCTGCTCACCTCCCCAGCCTAAATTCCCTCGCCCCGAAGGGAAGAGATCGGCATTCTGCCCTGGGTGGAATCGCGGAGGCGGAGGAAGCGGTGACGGTGTTGCGGAAGACGTTCAACGAGGCTGCCGAGCTGTACGACCGGGCCCGGCCGCGGTATCCCCGCGCCCTCGTCGACGAACTGGCCCGGGCGACGGGGCTCGGCCCAGGCAGCCGGGTCCTGGAGATCGGCCCGGGTACCGGCCAGCTCACCGTCTCGCTGGCGGAGTTCGGCTGCCGTGTCATCGCGGTCGAGCTGGGTGACGCGATGGCGGAAGTGGCCCGGCAGCGGCTGAGCGCGTTCCCGCGCGTGGAGGTGCGGGTGGCGGAGTTCGAGGCTTGGGAGCTGCCCGAAGAGCCCTTCGACCTGGTGGTGTGCGCGACGGCCTTCCACTGGATCGACCCGGCGGTACGGGTGGTCAAGGCGGCCCGGGCGCTGCGTCCGGGCGGGCGTCTCGCCCTCGTCGTCACGGACCACGTCGCCGGCGGAACCACGGAGTTCTTCGCGCAGGCGCAGAGCTGTTACGAGCGCTGGGATCCGGCCACACCTCCCGGGCTGCGCCTGCTGCCGGCGTCCGAAATCCCCACGGACTCCGGGGAGCTGGAGAGTTCCCCGTACTTCGAGCAGGTCGTGGCGACCCGCCACACCCGGGACATCACCTACACGACCGACCAGTACATCGACGTACTGCTCACCTACTCGGGGCACCGTGCGCTGGAGGAGACGGCGCGGCAGGGTCTGCTCACGTGTCTGCGCCGGCTGATCGAAAGGCGGCACGGCGGGACCGTCACCAAGCGCTACCTCCACGACCTGATCGTGGCCACCCGCGTCGGGGAGTGACACAAACGGCATGCATGCACCGGCGCAGGCAGGGTACCCGCACCACGAAGGACTCGCCGCAGTCAGACGCCGCAGACAGACAGACGTCGAACCGTGACTTTCGTGGGAGAGGGAAAATGGACACCGCCGTGGAACGGTCGGAGGCAAGGGTCGTCGAGAAGGCCGCCGAAACCTGCACGAGTGATGGACCACTGCCGGGGATCGCACAGCCACGCTCGGTGGCTCCGCGTGACGCACGGGAACTGTCCCGCCAGTTCTTCCAGCGCCTCTCGGAACTCGAGGAGGGCACGCACGAATACCAGTACGCGCGCAACACGCTCATCGAGATGAACATCTCGCTGGTGCGGTTCGCCGCCGGACGTTTCCGGGGGCGCGGCGACGACATGGAGGACCTCGTCCAGACCGGGATGATCGGCCTGATCAAGGCGATCGACCGGTTCGAGCTGTCCCGCGAGGTCGAGTTCACCTCGTTCGCCCTGCCGTACATCGTCGGCGAGATCAAGCGCTTCTTCCGTGACACCACGTGGGCGGTGCACGTGCCGCGCCGGCTGCAGGAGCTGCGGGTGGAGCTGGCCAAGGCGCGCGAGGAGCTGGCCAGCCGGCTGGACCGCGACCCCACGGTCCCCGAGCTCGCCACCTTGATGAACATCTCCGAGCAGCAGGTGATCGAGGCGCAGATAGCCTCCAACGGCTACAACTCCTCGTCGCTGGATGCCGCGCTCACCGGCGACGGTCCGGAGGGCGGCGAGGCGGTGCTCGCCGACTTCATCGGTATGGAGGAGGACGGGCTGCGGCTCGTCGAGGACTTCCAGTCGCTCGCCCCGCTCATGGCGGAACTCGGCGAACGCGACCGGCAGATCATCCACATGCGGTTCGTGGAGGAGGCCACCCAGGCGGAGATCGGCGAACGGCTCGGCTGCTCGCAGATGCATGTGTCCCGCCTGATCAAGCGGATCATCGCGCGACTGCGCGAGGGAATGCTGGGCGAACTCGACTACGCCTGAGGGACCGGGACATCGGCTCATGGCCGCCGAAGTCGTCTTAGGCGACTTCGGCGGTCATTCGCCGTTCAGGGCCACCACGGCGCACACCCGCTTGCCGACCGGCACCCGCTCCACGGTGACCCTCTTCGCCAGGACGTGGACGATCTCCAGACCGTGCCGGCCGACGCGCTCGGGGTCCCGCGGGAAGCGGCGCGGCAGGGCCGCGCTGCTGTCGTAGACACACACCGTCACCGAGACGTCCGTGCCTTCGAGTTCCAGGATGTACGGACCGTTGCTGTGCCGGTCGGCGTTGGTGACCAGCTCGCTGACGACGAGCAGCACCTCCTCCTCGGCCCGTTCCGCGATCTTGGCGCACCACTCGGTCCTGAGCTGGTCCACGAAGTGCGCGGCCAAGGACCGTGCCTCGGCGATGGATCCCGGTTCGCCGGTGTAGTGCGCCGCCCGCCGTAGCGGTTCGACGGGCACGTCGAAACCAGTCGATATCACTGCCCCGCCCACGTGCTCGATCATGCATGTCTCTCTCGGAAGCCGGCCTGGCCGGACGCTGCTGCATCAGTGCTCGTACCCCGAGCCGCGCCCGGCAGTCCCCCTTGCGGGCCGATCTGTCCGCTTCGGCGCACAGCGCCGGTGATGTGCAGGTCGGCCTCGCAGCACTTTACGCGCCGGCGGCCTGGTTCGGCGGCGTCTGAGCGGTCGTCTCACCGGAGCCGAGGGGTGCTGCGGACGACGAGGACGCAGGTGACTCGGGCTCGCTCCTCCCGGGCTCGGTGGAGGGCGGCTCGGAGCTCGGCGTGGAGGAGGACGGGGCGGTGGACGTCGGCGGGCAGGTGGGCGGGGTGCTGCCCTTGTCCGTGCCGGGCGAAGACGCGCACGCGGACGGGGACGACGGCGATGACGGTGTCTTCGGTGTGGTCGTGCTCACCGACGGGGAGGCCTTCGCCGGCGGCTCGGTCCGGTGGTCGTGCCGGCCGGTGTCGCCCCTGTGCCGTGCGATCCATTCGTGGTGGTCGGGGTCGTAGATCACGAAGATGTTGATGATCTGCGGTGCGGGGGTCACCACGACGACGTTCGAGGGCCGGTACGAGGACCATGTGTCGCCGGTGCGCCTCGGTGTGGTCTGGAGGGCGACGGGCGGTGTCAGCGGGTTGCCGCAGGCGCAGCGCACACGGGGCACGCCGTGGCCGTCGACCAGGACGGCCGTGCCCGCCTGCAGGACGGCCTGGTAGCTGGTGGCGGCGCCGTTGCGGTAGCCGTGGTTGGTGACGCGGGTGTCCATGCGCAGCTGTACGGGGGTGAGCGAGCGCAGGTGGGACGGGACCTGGGCGGGGGTCACGCCGGAGACCGAGGCGAACGCCTTGTTCTTCGCCGGGGTCGCCTGGAGCGCCTTGATCTGCTTCTCCACGTCACAGCTGGAGACGTTGCGGGTGCCGCCGTAGAGCCCGGGCGCGTCGCCGTCGACGCCGCGTACCGCGTTCGCCGGTGCCGATTCGGTGGCCGGCGAGGCGGAGACGGACGGGGTGGAGCTGTCCTCGGCCGTCGACTCCGTGAACGGCTCGGGGCCGGTCTTGCCCGCGGCCTGCAGGAAGACCTCGCCGCCCTTGGCCGAGGTGCCGCCGTCGGACCGGGTGAACACGACCGCCAGGACCACGGCGGCGACCACCAGCGTGGTGAGGACGGCGACGCGCGGAGCCGACTTCCACCAGGGGCGGCGGGGTGGCGGCGACGGCGTGCCACCGCCGCTGCCCGGTGGCGGCGAGGGCGGACCCGTGGGCGGCTGGGAGGGACCTGAGAGCGGGCCGGAGGGCGGGCCTGTGGGGCGGCCGGAGGACGGCGGTTCGACGCTCACGAGTTCTTCTTCCCGACGCGGATTTCCTAACAGTTTGTCCTGGTTTACTACACTTTCCCACTTGCAGAATCATTGTGCGCTGCCCTTCCGTGCCACCCGCAAGCCGACGCGGACGGCCCTCCCGGCGGGCGGGGCGTGCGGGCGCTGCTTAGCGTGGCGAGGGTGAGCCCGCGAACCCCCTCCGCCTCCGTCGCCGCCCGCCACGGCTGGGCGCAGGCCCTCGCAGCCGTACTGGCCGCGCTGATCGCCATGGGGGTGGTCGCCGCCCTGGGGCTCTGGGCGGCGGGCGCGGGCGACCTCCCGGACCGCGCGTTCCCCAGGGTCGTCACGGCGACCGTCGTCACGGCAGTCGGCGGCACGATCGAGCTCTCCGGGAACGCCGGCGCGCTCGCCGAGTCCGCGGCCGGACTGACCGTGATCCCGCTGTCGGTCACGCTGACCGGGGCCCTCGTCCTCGCGACGGCGTTCCTGCGTCCGCTGCGCCACCGGGCCGTCGCCGGCGCCCGGGAGCTGGCGGGCTGGTCCGCCAGGGTCGCGGCCCTGTGGCTGCTCGCGCTGCTCGGACTGGCCTTCGGCGCCCGGCAGACCTTCTCGCTCTCCCTCGGCGAGGGGACCATCAGCGACCTCGGCGACCTGTTCGGCGTGTCCCCGAAAGTCGGCTTCCGGGCGGACGTGCCGCTGACCCTGGTCTTCGGCCTGCTGTGGCTGGCCGGTGTGCTGGTGCTGGCTCTGCTGGTCTCGCGCGGGGCACCGCTGCCGGGCCGTCTGCTGCGCTTCCAGGAGTCGGTGCGGCCGGCCGCGTACGCCATGGTCGTCCTGCTGCTCGCGTTCGTCGCCCTGGGTGTCGTCATCGCGCTGGTCGTCATGGTGACCCGCGGCCACGCCGCGGAGACCCTCGCGGTCATCCTGCTGGGCATGCCGAACCTGGCATGGCTGGCGCTCACGCTCGGGCTCGGCGCCACCTGGGCCGGGCGGGTGCAGGGGCCGTTCGGGCTGCCCATGCCGCATGTGCTCGACGAGGTGCTGCGCACCAAGGACGTCTCCACGCTCAACCTCCGCACGCTCGCCGAGCACGACGGCCGGGTGTGGTGGCTCCTGGCCGTCGACGCGGTGCTGCTGCTGGCCGCCGCGTTCGTGATGGCGGCCCGCTCCCCGGCCCGGACGAAGGCCTGGCAGCACGCCCTGCACATGGCCGTCGCCCTGACGCTGACGGTGCTCATGATCTGCCTGGTGGGCCGGATCTCCGCGCACTACGGGCTGTCGGTCCTCGGCATCGGGGACCTGGGCGGAGATCTGGGCGGGGACCTGTCCCTGAAGCCGAAGGTGTGGACCGCGCTGGGTTTCGCCGTGCTGTGGGGGCTGGTGACCGGGTTCCTCGGTGCGCTGCTGGCGAGGCCCGTGCGGCGGCGGGGCGCGACCGAAAAGGAGTGGGAGGCGTGATGCCGTCCATGAGAGTGTGCGATCAGTCGAGGGAGGGGCACGACATGGCGTTGGCGCTCGAGGACCGGCTGGCCGTCACCGAGTTGATCGCACTGCACGGGCACCTGGTCGACGGCGGGGAGCTGGACCGCTCGGACGAGGTGTTCACCGCGGACGTCGTCCACGACCTGTCGGACTTCGGCCAGGGCGAGGTCGCCGGGCTCGCCGCCCTCAAAGAGGCCGCGCTGGCCCTGGGCGCGAAGAACCCCGTGGCACATCACGTGACCAACGTGGTGCTCGAGGAGACCACCGACGGCAGCGTCCGCGCCCGCTCCAAGGGTCTGGGCATCATGGCGGACGGCTCGTGCGGATCCGTCACGTACGAGGACGTCGTGGTACGGGTCGCCGCGGGCTGGCGCATCAGCCGACGCAGGATCGTGGCACACCGCGTGCCGCTAGGCGGGCTCGGCGCGGAGAGCTAGTGCCGCGTCAGCCAAGCTTCGCCCCGTCGCGACGCCGGGCACGCGCCCCCGCCCTCGAACCGGCTCCGCCCGGCTCGGACGGAGGGATCCCCTTCGCCGCACCGGACGAAAGCCCAAGTACATCCAGTACGAGGACTTCCGGCCGGCACTCCCCCAGTCTCCGGCCGGGGGGACCCCCAGAGCACGCTCCCCCACGACGCCGCTCCTTGACGGGCAAACCTGGACTGACGCGGCACTAGCGACTCCGGAAGACCGGTTCCGCCCAGTGCGGTGGCGGTTCGGGTCGGCCCTCGCCCGCGCGGGCCACCCGCAGGTCGACCTCCGTCGGCGGATGGCCTGTGCCCGGCGTTCCGGTCACGGCGGTGCGCAGGGCGGCGACGAACGCCAGGCAGGAGTCGTGGCGGTCGTCCGGGCTCTTGGCCAGCGCCTGGGTGAACACGGCGTCGGCCTGAGGGGCGAGGTCGGGGCGGGACTCCGTCAGCCGGGGCGGCTCGTCGTACTGGTGGGCCCACAGCAGCGCCATGTCGTCCTCGCGCAGGAAGGGCGGACGGCCCGCCAGGCACTCGTACACGACACAGGCGAAACCGTAGACGTCACAGCGTCCGTCGACGGGCCGGCCCGAGATCTGCTCCGGAGCCACGTAGTCGAGGGTGCCGACGAACTGGCCGACGCTGGTGAAGCCGGTCAGGGACAGCGACTTCTTCGTCAGGCCGAAGTCGGTGAGGTAGGCGTGCTCGGGGTGGTCGCTGTCGGTGCCGCGGGCGACCAGGATGTTGCCGGGTTTCACGTCCCGGTGGACCAGCCCGTGCTCGTGGGCCGCGTCGAGCGCGGAGGCGATCTGCGCGGCGATGCGCAGGGCGGCCGCGGGCGCGAGCGGGCCCCGCCGGTCGAGGAGATGACGCAGGTCGCTGCCCTCGACGTAGCGCATGGCGATGTACAGCAGACCGTCCGTCTCGCCCGCCTCGAAGACCGGCACGATGTGCGGGTGGTCGATCGCCGCGGCCGCCCGGGACTCGTGGGTGAAGCGCAGACGGAAGGTGTCGTTGCGGGCGAGTTCCGGGGCCAGCAGCTTCAGCGCGACCGTCCGGTCCAGGCGCAGGTCGCGGGCGCGGTAGACGACGGCCATGCCGCCGCGGCCGATCTCGCGCTCGATGCGGTAGCCGGCGACCTGTCTGCCGAGCAGTTCGGAGGGGCGGCCCGAGAAGAGGCTCGTGTCACGGGCCATCGGGTGTCACGACCTGAGTGGGGGCGTGGCCGGGGTCCGCGGCCGCGACGCGGGGTTCGTCGTCGGTGGCGTAGGTGCTCAGGCGGGTCCCGTCGCCGTACACCCACTGGCTGCGGTCGGTGTCGTAGAGCCAGACGGACTCGCCGTCGACGACGAGGCCGACGCGCAGTCCCTGCGTACGGGCGCGGAAGGACTCGCCGTCGAGACTGCCGCGTGCCAGTTCCTCGACGGCGGCCCGGTAGCGGGCCAGGGCCTGTTCCGTGCCGGCGAGCAGGGGCCGGGGGTCGGCGGTGCGGGCCTGGGGGCCGCCGGTGGCGGGCGGGTCCTGCGGTACGGCGACCAGGAAGCGGCCGTCGACCCACGCGGACCAGCCGTTGGCGCACAGGACGTGCCCCCAGTCGCCGCGCCGCTCGACGAGCTGGACCGGCAGGAGCGGGTCCAAGGGCACGGCGGGCCGTGCCGGATCGGGGGTCTCCCAGGCGGGCATGCCGTGCTGGGGGACGACGTGGGTGGGCCGGAAGCCGGGGGTGGTCATCGCGGCTCCTACTTCCGCATCACGGCGGGCTCGTGCCGGCGCAGCAGCCGGGACACCGCGAAGCCGAAGACCGCCGACAGCACCACCAGCATGGCGATGTTCAGCAGCCACACCCCGGCCGAGTGCCTGAACAGCGGATCGCCGGTCAGGTCGCCCGGCACGATCCGCGCCAGCCCGACCGTGCCTGCCATCGCGCCGAGCGCCCACCGCGAGGGCACCAGCCAGGACAGCTGCTCCAGACCCGGCACGCCGTCGAGCTTCAACAGGGCGCCGCAGAAGACGACTTGGACGATGGCCAGCAGCACCAGCAGCGGCATCGTCACCTCCTCCTTGCGCACCAGCGCGGACACCAGCAGGCCGAGCATCATCGCGGTGAACGCCAGCAGGGCGACCGCGACGGTGATTTCGACAAGGGGCGGCATCAACACGCCTTCGCCGCCGGGCGCGTTGAGGTCGACGCCGAGGAGGGCCACCAGGCTCAGCACCACGGCCTGCAGCACGGTGATCGTGCCCAGCACGACGACCTTCGACATCAGGTACGCCGATCTGGACAGGCCGACGGCCCGCTCGCGCTGGTAGATGGTGCGTTCCTTGACGAGTTCGCGCACGGCGTTCGCCGCGCCGGTGAGGACCCCGCCGACGCAGAGGATGAGCAGCGCGTTCATGGCCGTGGACTGCGTCAGTCTGCTGCCAGCCAGCGCGCGGGCCATGGCACCCATCACGAAGGGCAGGGCGATCATGATGGCGAGGAAGGTGCGGTCGGCGCCGAGCGCGGCGGCGTAGCGGCGCACCAGGGTGCCGAGTTGGGCGCCCCGGCTGCGCGGCCGGGGCGGCGCGGTGATGACGACCGGGCCCGAGCGGGACACGCGGGGCTGGGCCGTCGCCTCGCTGACGTAGTGGCGGTGGAAGGGCGAGACGCGGAAGTCGCCCGCCCAGTCTCGGTCGTGGTCCCGTTCGAAGGACTCGAAGGCCTCCGGCCACTGCTCGAAGCCGAAGAACGCGAGGGCGTCCTCGGGCGGGCCGTAGTAGGCGATCCTGCCGCCGGGCGCGAGCACGAGGAGCCGGTCGCAGACGTCCAGGCTCAGCACGCTGTGGGTGACGACGATGACGGTCCGGCCATCGTCGGCAAGGCCGCGCAGCATGTGCATCACCGAGCGGTCCATACCGGGGTCCAGACCCGAGGTCGGCTCGTCGAGGAAGAGCAGCGACGGCTTGGTCAGCAGTTCCAGGGCCACGCTGACCCGCTTGCGCTGCCCGCCTGACAGGCTGTGCACCGGTTGGCCGGCGCGTTGTTCCAGGCCCAGTTCGCGGATGACCTCGTCGACCCGGGCCCGGCGCTCGGCCTTCGCGGTGTCCTGCGGGAAGCGCAGCTCGGCGGCATAGGACAGGGCGCTGCGGACGGTCAGCTGGGCGTGCAGGATGTCGTCCTGCGGGACCAGGCCGATGCGCTGGCGCAGCTCGGCGTACTCGCGGTAGAGGTCGCGGCCGTCGTAGAGGACGGTGCCGTGGTCGGCGGGCCGCTGGCCGGTCAGGGCGTTCAGGAGCGTGGACTTGCCGGCGCCGCTCGGGCCCACGACCGCGAGCAGGCACTTCTGCCCCACCGGGAAGGACACGTGGTCGAGGAGGGTCTTGCGGCCGCGGTCGACGGCGACCGTGAGGTCCTGGACGTCCAGGGAGACCTCGCCGGTGTCGACGTACTCCTGCAGCTGGTCGCCGACCAGGCAGAACGCCGAGTGGCCGATGCCGACGATGTCGCCGGGACCGATCGGGGCGACGGTGACGGGCGAGCCGTTGAGGAACGTGCCGTTGTGGCTGCCCAGGTCGGCGATCTCGTACGCCCCCTCGGGCAGGGCGCGCAGTTCGGCGTGCCGGCGTGAGACGACCAGGTCGTCGATGACCAGGTCGTTCTCCGCGGCCCGGCCGATGCGGACGGTGCGGGCGGGCAGCGGCCGTACGCTGGTGGGCCGCCGGAAGGTGCCGGTCAGGCCCGGCATCGACACCGCGGCAGCCGCCGAGGGGCGCTCGGGGGCCGGTGCCGCAGCGCGGGTCAGGATGGCGCGCGGGCCGTCGGACGGGTTGCCGAAGTGGATCACGCTGCCGGGACCCACGCCCCACGCGCGGACGCGGCGGCCGTCGGTGAAGGTGCCGTTGGTGCTGTTCTCGTCCTCGAGGGTCCAGTGATCGGCGTCGGGCCGCAGCACCGCGTGGTGCCACGAGACCCTCGCATCGTCGATGACGATGTCGCTCAACGGGTCGCGTCCGACGTGGTAGTCGCGGCCCGGACTCATCACCGTGGAGCCCGCCTCGGTCTCCACGACAAGTTCGGGCGCGGACGGTGCGACCGGCCGCTCTGTCATGACCAGGATTCTACCGATTCGTCCACATGTGCGCCTGATACGGCGGGCGCAGCCGCCGGTCAGCCGACGGGCATGAAGAGCCCCGGGACGGTCCGCTGCATTCGCAGGGCGTCGACGGATTCGGCGAGCAGCTCGTACTCGGTGGTGTCGTCACTGGTCACCATGCGCACCAGGCGCCCGGCGGCCAACTCGTAGGCCACGAGTTCCTGTTGGTCGTCACTGGTGCACCAGGCGCGCAGTACGGCCGGAACGTCGGGCACGGTGTGGGCGACCGGCACGAGCGAACTCGCCGGGAAGTGCTCCGCCTCCGGTTGCGGATCGAGGCGATCGGCGATCCAGTTCGCGCGATCGCGCAGCCACCACAGGGCGAGGGCGAGGGTCGGGGCCCGATACGTGCCTAAAGGCACCCCTATGCGCTCGCCTCCGCAGGCGCCGTACGCCGTGACATGGCATAAGAACTCGTCGTGCACGTTCTCTCCCCCGCTGCTCGCTCGCCTGTCGGCTGTCCTCACTTTCGATGCGGCTCATGTGCTGTGCGTGACGGCGTCTTCGCTAGCCGTGAAGTTCCACAGTGTTGAGTATGTTCACTACTGAAACACTGTCACCATGACTTTCCGGCCAGTCTCCTGGCATATTCCCCAGGGCAGTTGGCCGAATTCCGGCGAGTGCCGCCATTACCCGAGGGGTAATCGACGGTGCGCGACGCTGCGGGCATGGTTGGCGTACCGAGTCGCCGGAGCGCGAATCCGGGACCTGACCAGCAATGACCACCTCGATGGAGGCTGATCGCCATGTCCGCGAACACCGACCGTTACGAAAACGCCGTCGCCCGTTACTTCGAGGCCTGGAACGCGAACGAGCCCGAGGAGCTGGCCAAGGCGGTGGCCGCCGCCTGGACGCCGGACGGCAGTTACACCGACCCGCTCGCCGACGTCGGCGGGCACGAGAAGATCGCTGCCCTGATCGCGGCGGCGCGTGAGCAGTTCCCGGGGTTCGCCTTCCGGCAGACCGGCGCCGTGGACGGCCACCACGACACGGCGCGCTTCTCCTGGGAACTGGTCAGCGAGGCCGGGGGAGGCGCCGCGCCCGTCGCCGGCTTCGACGTGATCACGTTGGAGGCGGACGGCCGGATCCGGTCCGTGCTCGGATTTCTGGACCGGGTGCCCGCAGGGGCCTGAGTTCCGCGATGAGTTTCCGCGCTCGCGGTGGTCTCCTGAAGTGCCCGGCCACCGCGAGCGAAGGAGCCACCATGACCACGACCGCCAAGCTGGACGAGGAGTTCACCGCCGTCCTGCGGAAGAGCGCGAACGAGGGCGGCTGGACCTATCTCGTCTGGCCGAGGAGCGTCGAGTTCTTCGGCACCCGGGGACTCGTCAAGGTCCGCGGCACGATCGACGGACACCCTTTCCGCAGCTCGTTCATGGCGCTGGGGGACGGCACGCACAAGCTGCCGGTGAAGGCCGACATCCGCAAGGCCATCGGGAAGGGCGAGGGCGACACGGTCACCGTGCGCCTGGAGCAACGGCTCAGCTCATAGGGCCGTTGCGAAAGTGGCGTCCCGGCAGCGCCGGGGCGCGGCTCCGACAGCCGTCGGCCGGTCTCGGCGGCGTCCACCGCGGTACGAGGCTGTGCAGACGCCCGGCGCACTTCCCGCCCCGCCGGCCCGGAGGCGGCTGCCCGCCTCCGGGAGAGCAGCGAGCGCCCTACCGCGTGACGATCGCGTCGATGCGGGCCAGTTCGTCGGCATCGAAGTCCAGGTTGCGAGTGGCCGCGACGCTGTCCTCGATCTGCTGCGGGCTGCTCGCACCGACCAGCGCGGAGGTCACCCGGCCGCCGCGCAGCACCCAGGCCAGGGCCAGCTGGGCCAGGGTCTGGCCACGGCCCTTGGCGATCTCGTCCAGTGCGCGCAGCCGGCCCACCAGGTCCTCGGTGACCGCGTCCGAGTTCAGGAAGGGGCTGTCGCTCGCCGCTCGCGAGCCCTCCGGGATGCCGTCGAGGTACCGGGAGGAGAGCAGACCCTGCTCCAGCGGCGAGAAGACGATCGAGCCGACCTGCAGCTCGTCGAGGGCGTCCAGCAGGCCCCCGTCCTCGGGGCGGCGGTCCAGCATCGAGTAGCGGGGCTGATGGATGAGCAGCGGGGTGCCCAGCTCGTCGAGGATGCGGGCGGCCTCTCGGGTCTGCTCCGCCGAGTAGTTGGAGATGCCGACGTAGAGCGCCTTGCCCTGCTGGACCGCCGAGTGCAGGGCACCCATCGTCTCCTCAAGGGGAGTCTCCGGGTCCGGCCGGTGCGAGTAGAAGATGTCGACGTAGTCCAGGCCCATCCGCTTCAGGCTCTGGTCCAGTGAGGACAGCAGGTACTTGCGGGAGCCCCACTCACCGTACGGCCCGGGCCACATCAGGTAGCCGGCCTTCGTGGAGATCACCAGCTCGTCGCGGTGATCCGCGAAGTCCGCCTTCAGCGCCTCGCCGAGTGCGGACTCGGCGGCGCCGGGCGGCGGGCCGTAGTTGTTGGCCAGGTCGAAGTGGGTGACGCCGAGGTCGAAGGCGCGGCGCAGGATGGCCCGCTGGGTCTCGACGGGGCGGTCGGGGCCGAAGTTGTGCCACAGGCCGAGCGAGATCGCGGGAAGCTTCAGGCCGCTGCGTCCGGTGCGCCGGTAGGGCATGTCCGCGTAGCGGTCGGGGTGTGCGGTGTACAACGCGACTCCAGAGGGGTTGGCACACGAATGTCCGGTTCCTGGGACGTATGGGAAACCAGTACCCACTCTTTCGCGACCTGCGGGCAGTGGTCCAACAGGAGAATCCGATGGAACTCAGCGGATAGTCTTCTCAATCATGGAACTGCGCCATCTCCAGCACTTCGTCGCCGTCGCCGAGGACCAGCACTTCACCCGGGCGGCGGAACGGCTGATGGTGTCCCAGTCGGGCCTGTCGGCCTCGATCCGGGCGCTGGAGCGGGAGCTGCAGACCCCTCTGTTCGTGCGCACGACCCGCCGCGTGACCCTCACGGAGGCCGGGCGCGCGCTGCAGGGCGAGGCGGAGCGGATCCTGGCCCAGGTGCGGTCAGCGCACGAGGCGGTCGCGGCCGTGCAGGGCGTGCTGCGCGGCACGCTCGCGCTGGGCACCGAGCAGTGCATCGCGGGAGTGCATGTGGCGGGGCTGCTCGCCGCGTTCCGGCGGTGCCACCCGGACGTGGAGATACGGCTTCGACAGGCGGGCTCCGGCGCGCTGGCGGAGGAGGTCGCGGCCGGGCGTCTGGACCTGGCCTTCGCCTACCGGACCCAGGCCGACACCGACCAGCTGCGCTCGGTGTCGCTGACGGCCGAACCGATGACCGTGCTGTGCCACCCGACCCACCGTCTGGCCACCGGCGGTGCGGCGGTCACGCCGGACGACCTGGGCGGCGAGGTGTTCGTGGACTTCCACCCGGACTGGGGGCCGCGCCGCACGACCGACGCGGCCTTCGCCGCAGCGGGCGTACGGCGCACGGTCGCGCTGGAGGTCAACGACGTGCACAGCCTGCTGGACCTGGTGGACGAGAACCTCGGCATCGCCGTCGTGCCCCGGCACTTCCGGCACAAGCGCGAGACGCTGACCGCCCTGCCGGTGAAGGGCACGGGCGAGACGGTCTACGAGACCGTGGCGCTGCTTCCGCCCCTGCAGGCGACCAGTCCGGCGGCCCGGGCCCTGATGGCGCTTCTCGAACAGGGGACGCAGGACGGGATGTGATGCGCGATGGTGGATGCATGCATGCCAAGGACATCCTCATCGACGCGTTCAACCGCATCCAGGAAGAGGTCCACGCCGCCGTCGAAGGCCTGGGCGCGGACGCCCTCAACGCCCGCCCCTCCGACGACGCCAACTCCGTGGCCTGGCTGGTCTGGCACCTCACCCGCGTCCAGGACGACCACGTCGCCGGCGCCCTCGGGCGCGACCAGGTGTGGCTCACGCAGGACTGGGAGAAGCGCTTCGGGCTCGATCTGCCACGCCGCGACACCGGTTACGGGCACAGCTCCGCGCAGGTCGCGAAGGTACGGGTCGACTCCGGCGACCTGCTGACCGGCTATTACGACGCCGTCCACGAGCAGAGCCTCGGCGTCCTGCGCGAGGTGGCCGCCGGGGACCTTGAGCGCGTCGTCGACGAACGCTGGGATCCGCCGGTCACCCTGGGTGTGCGGCTGATCAGTGTCCTGTCCGACGATCTCCAGCACGCCGGACAGGCCGCCTATGTACGGGGGTTGATTCAGAGGGCCGCTTCATAGCCCGGCAGGACGACGTCCTCGATGAGGGCCCTGCGCTCGTCGAGCGGAATGAACGCGCTCTTGAGTGCGTTCACCGTCACCGTGCGCAGGTCCTCGACCGTCCAGTCCGCCTGCTCCACCAGCAGGGACATCTCGTGGGTCATCGTCGTGCCGGACACCAGACGGTTGTCGGTGTTGAGGGTGACGCGGAAGCCGAGGTCCTTCAGGGCCGTGATCGGGTGCTCGGCGATCGACCTCGCGGCGCCCGTCTGGAGGTTGGACGTCGGGCACATCTCCAGGGCGATCCGGCGATCCCGGATCCAGCCCGCGAGCCGGCCGAGCTTGCCGGCCGCGAGGTCGGGGATGTCCTCGGTGATGCGCACGCCGTGGCCGATGCGCTGGGCACCGCACACCTGGAGCGCCTGGTGGATGCTGGGCAGTCCGTGGGCCTCACCTGCGTGGATGGTGAACGGGACGCTCTCGCGGCGCAGGTACTCGAAGGCGTCGAGGTGGTCGGCGGGCGGGAAGCCGTCCTCGGCGCCGGCGATGTCGAAGCCGATGACACCGGCGTCCCGGAAGGCGACGGCGAGATCGGCGGCCTCGCGCACACGGTCGAACATCCGCATGCCGCACAGCAGGGTGCCGACCCGGACCGGGGTGCCGGCCGCGGCCGCCTTCACCATGCCCGCCGCGAGCCCTTCCTGGACGGTCTCCACGACCTCGGGCAGGGTCAGCCCGCCGTTGGTGTTCAGCTCGGGGGCGTAGCGCACCTCGCCGTACACCACGCCGTCCGCGGCCAGGTCGAGCACGTACTCCTCGGCCGTGCGCAGCAGGCCCTCGCGGGTCTGCATGACGGCGAGCGTGTGCTCGAAGGTGGCGATGTAGCGCACCAGATCGCCGGAGTTGGCGGCCTCGAAGTACCAGGCGGCGAGTTCGTCCGGGTCGGTGGTGGGCAGGGTGTGGCCGACCGCGTCCGCGAGCTCCACCACGGTGGCGGGGCGCAGGCCGCCGTCGAGGTGGTCGTGCAGGACGGCCTTGGGCAGCCGGCGGAGTGTGGCGGCGTCTACGCGCGTAGCGGTCATGGTGCGTCTTTCCTGGGCGGGGCGATCGGGGTGGCGGAGGGCGGCGGTCAGTCCGCGGGCTGGAGCAGGTCCCAGCGGTTGCCGTACAGGTCCTGGAAGACGGCGACCGAGCCGTACGGCTCATGCCGGGGCTCCTCCAGGAAGGTCACACCGGCGGCGAGCATGCGGGCGTGGTCGCGGGCGAAGTCGTCGGTATGCAGGAAGAACCCGACGCGCCCGCCGGTCTGGTCCCCGATCCGGCCGCGCTGCGCCTCGTCCTTGGCCCGGGCGAGCAGCAGGCCGGTGCCCTGCCCGTCGGCGCCGGGCTCGACGACGACCCAGCGTGAGCCGTCCGGGCGGGGCGCGTCCTCGACGAGCCGGAATCCGAGGGCCTCGGTGTAGAAGCGGATCGCCTCGTCATAGTCGTCGACGACGAGGGTGACCAGGGCGACGCGTCTCATCGGTGCCTTCCGGAAGGGGTGATTGACGGGAGAGGTTATACGTAAAACGCGCCTGACGCCAGTCACCTCCGGGCCTAGGACCCGGGTACGAGCCGAGGCCGGACCCGGGACCGAGGCGCGCGCCGGCGCCGACGGCTAGCGTCCCGGTCATGAAGATCGATACGCCGCCGCGCGACCCCCGCGAGCGCAGGCAGGACGTTCTGCGCCGGCTGGAGAAGGAGATCGACATCTGGGTGGCCTCGGCGGACGCCGATGGGCTGCCGTGCCTGGTCCCGCTCTGGTTCGTGTGGCACGCCGAGTCCGTGTGGCTGGCGACCCGCACGACGAATCCGACCGGCCGCAATCTGCGGGACGGCCGCCGGGCCCGGCTGGCGTTCGGGGACACCCGGGACGTGGTGCTCATCGACGGGCATGTCGAGACCTGCACCCTGCGGGAGGTGCCGGGCGCCGCGGCCGAGGCGTTCCTCGCCAAGACGGGCTGGGACCCGCGGCAGGACAGCGCTTCGTACGCCTTCTTTCGCGTGCGGCCGTACGCGGTCCAGGCCTGGCACGAGCAACGCGAGCTGCCCAAGCGGCACCTTATGAGGGAGGGCGCGTGGGTGGCCTGAGGCGGCCGCACGCGTCGTGACCGGCCTGAGGCGGTGCCGCTCGTCGTGACGCGGCCGCCTTCGCCATGGCCGCGACCGTGGCCCTCGCCGTGGGCGTGGCAGCGGGAGTGGTCGGAAACCCTGTCAGCGGTTGGTGAGCACCATCCGGAAGCGGGCGCCGCCGGAGAGCATCCTCTGGTAGGCCGCGTCGGCCTGCTCCAGGGGCACGGTCTCGACCATCGGGCGGATGGCGTGCAGGGCGCTGAACCCCATGGTGTCCTGCACGTCCTGGGCGGTACCGGAGGGGTGACCACGGATGACTTTGCCGCTCATCAGCAGCTGGTTGGGGTTGATCCCCAGGGGTTGCGCATCGGCCCCGATGACGACCAGCTCGCCCCGGGGCGACAGCCCCTCGACGGCGGCCGTGATGGCGGCCGAGTTGCTGGCCGTGGCAAGGACGACCCTGGCACCGCCGAGGGATCGCAGCGCCTCCGCGACGGGGGTGTCCGCGGTGCTGTCGACGTAGTGGTGGGCGCCGAGCTGCTTGGCGAAGTCCGCCTTGTCGGCCCCGCGGGCGATCGCCACGGTCTCGAAGCCCATCGCGACCGCGTACTGCACGCCCAGGTGACCGAGTCCGCCCAGGCCGAGCACTCCGACCAGGTCACCGGGGAGCGCGGAACTGCGCCGCAGCCCGTTGAACACGGTGACGCCCGCGCATGCCATGGGTCCCGCGTCGGTCGCCGAGAGGGCGTCGGGAATGCGTGCCAGTGCGTCGACCGGCGCGATCATCGACTCGGCGAAACCGCCGTCGTAGGCCCACCCGGGCACCTTCAGGTTGTCGCAGACGATGAAGTCGCCCCGCCGGCAGGGCCCGCAGTGGCCGCAGCTGCCGCCGAACCAGCCGACGGCCACCCGGTCTCCCACCTCCCAGCCCATGTCCCCCGCTCCGTCGCCGAGTTCCTCGATCCGCCCGGCGCTCTCGTGCCCGGGCACCACCGGGAAGCGGACCCCGGGCACCACGGCGTTCACGAAAATGATGTCGCTGTGGCAGATCCCGCACGCCTCCACGGCGATCCGCACATGGCCGGGTCCCGGCCTCGGCACTTCACGTTCGACGATCTGGAAGGGCTCTTCGGCGGCGGCGACCTGGGCGACTCGGTAGGTGCTCATCTGCCTCTCCCGAAAGTGCGGAATGCTTTGAACCAGCACACCAGCTGTGGTTCTGTCGCGCGCGCCGAACGGCTGGGCGAAGGCGTGGCCGCCCGGCCGTGGACCGCTCGGAGAGCCGACGGTGGACCGGTCGGCGGCGGGACGGCCGGGCGGTGCGCACACCTATGGCTTCTCCTACTCCGTGGAAGCCGACGGAAGGTCTCACACCGAGCGAACAGGGCGACAGCACCTCCGCCGGCATCGTCGCCGAGATCGACCGCCGGATACCGCGGATCGACACCGCTGCGCTCTTCACGGGGGCGGGGCGGCCGCCCGGTGGCGTCAGCCCGCCGCGTGGTGCAGGGCGTCGAGCCGTCGCAGTTCCTCGTCCGTCAGCCGCAGCGCGCCCGCCGCGACGTTCTCGGCAAGATGGTCGGGGTTGCTGGTGCCGGGAATGGCGAGGACGTGCGGCCCCTGGTGGAGGGTCCAGGCGATCCGGACCTGGGTGGGGGTCGCGTCGTGGGCGCGGGCGACCGCGAGCACCTCTTCGTCGTGACGGTCGGCGGCGGCCTGCGGTCCCTGCTTGCCCGCGACGGCGTAGAACGGCACGAAGGCGATGCCCTGTTCGCCGCAGACACGCAGGAGTTCGTCCGTGGCGGGGTTGTGGGAGTCCAGGCCGAAGCGGTTCTCGACGGACGACACCGGTGCGATCGCCTGCGCCTCGGCGAGGTGGTGGGGCTCGACGTCGGAGAGGCCCAGGTGCCGGATCAGGCCCGCCTCGCGCAGTTCGGCCAGGGCGCCGAAGTGCTCGGCGACGGACTCCTGCCCCATGCGGCGCAGATAGACCAGGTCGAGGTGGTCCCGGCCGAGCTGACGCAGGTTCTCCTCGACGTGGCCGCGCAGTTGGTCGGGGCGGGCGGAGGTGCCCCACTCGCCGAAGTAGTCGCGGTAGGGGCCGACCTTGGTGGCGATGACGAGGTCGTCCGGGTACGGGGCCAGGGCGCTGTTGATGATCTCGTTCGCCGAGCGCAGCTGCGAGAAGTAGAAGGCAGCCGTGTCGATGTGGTTGACGCCGAGTTCGATCGCCCTGTGCAGCACCGCAATCGAGCGTTCCCGGTTCGTCGGGGTGCCGAGGTGGAAGGCGGCGGTACCCGTCAGCCGCATGGCCCCGAAGCCTATGCGGCTGACGGTGAGGTCGGCGATTCTCCAGGTGCCCGCGGCGTCCGCGGTGATCGTTTCGGAGGTCATCGGCGGAGTCTCGCACATGTGTCGCACCCGGCCGCGGGCACTTTACGGATACCTGTATGTATCTAAGGATACGTGTAGGTGTTCAGGGTGTTCACGGCGGCGGCCGGGTCGCCGAGGTCGTAGCGGTCCACGGCCAGGAAGTTGGGCTTCTTGCGCGCGGCCGGCTGGCAGAACCGCCGGGCCCGGTCGGTGAGTTTGGTGTTGTCGGTCGTCGCGGTGGCGGCGACGGCCGCGTCACGGAAGTGGTTCATGACGAAGAGCGGGCGGAAGCCGGACTCCGTGCGGGTCAGGGGGACGTTGGTGTCCGCGGCGTACCAGCGGCTGTAGCAGGACCAGTCGGAGGAGCCGACACCCGAGCCCATGGACCAGTAGTTCTCCACGGTCCATTCGGGCTGGTACATCACGCCGAAGCTGTCCCGGGTGAGGCCCGCCTGCTCGTCGGCGGAGCGGCTGTGATCGGTGAAGATCAGCAGCCGCTGGTCGGCGGCGATCAGGTCGGACAGCTTCGGCCACCCGTTCTGCCGGACGCCGGTGCGGTCGGGTCGGTAGAGGACGTCGGACAGGCCGTTGACGCGGGCGAGTTCGGACCTGAGGACGCCGGGGTCGACGTAGTCCTCCAGGAACACGGTGACGAACTGGTCGGGGTGCGCCTTCAGGAAGTCGACCATGCGCTGGAGGTCGACCCACAGGGCGACCGGCCTGCTGACCAGGGTGCAGCTGTCGTGGCAGAGGATCGCGCCGTCCGGGGTCTGGTGGATGTCCAGCATGAAACCCCGGACGCCGTCGGTGAGTTGGCGGTCGATGCCGCGTGCCTGGTTGGGGAAGAAGTTGACGAAGGGCGGGGCGAAACCGCCGTCGACCCCGTTGGCGTAGGCGTTGTGCGCGGTGAGGAACGTGACCTGGTCCAGGGTGCGTTGGTCCTGGGGCGGCATGGGGGCGGTCGTCGGGGTGACGGGCGTGAGGTACCAGGCGGCGAGACCGCCGGACGTGCCGATCGTCAGCTGGGCGGGGTAGTTGCCGCCGGAGGGCTTGGCGGCGACGGTGAGATACCGCTCGGCGCCCGGGGCCTTCAGTGCGTACTGGTCGGGGCCGGACGGAGTGATCTCCCAGGCGGCGTCGCTGCTGGTGCAGGCGGGGGTGCGGGCCTGGTCGCCGGAGCGGCCGAGGCAGCTGCCCGCCGTGTCGGTGCTTTCCAGGACGTACGAGGAACCGTTCGGCGCCAGTCTCCACTGCTGGTGGTCCTCGTCGCCCTTGGGTCTGTGTTGTTCGACGCCTCCCGCGCTGTCGGCGGCGTCCAGCCCGGTCGTGGCGCTCTGGAGGTAGTAGGTACCCGCCGTCGGGACCGCGGCGGTCGCGTGGGCCGGGGGTGCCACGACCGTGGCGGCGAGCGCCGCGGTCGTGGCGAGCAGGGCGTGGGGGGTGCGCATGGTGATGCCCTTCGTCCGAGTCGGGTCGATGGTCAGGTGCATGACACCATGACGCGGGGGCCTGCGTCAGCAGTAGAGGCTGGCGCCGGGAGTCACGCCGAGGATGCCGGTGATGCGCTGGTAGGCGTCGACGCGGCTTTGGACCTGGGCGGGGTTCTTGCCGTCGCATTCCAGGGAGCCGTTGATGGAGCGGATGGTCTGGCCGAAGCCGGCGCTGGTGACCATGGCGTTGTGCGGGGTCATGGTGCCGGGCCCGGACTGGGTGTTCCAGTACCACAGGCCGGTCTTCCAGGCCACGGACGCGTCGTTCTGGACCAGGTACGGGTTGTTGAGCAGGTCGATGCCGAGGGCGTCGCCGGCGGCCTTGTAGTTGAAGTTCCAGGACAGCTGGATGGGGCCGCGTCCGTAGTAGGCGGCCTGGCCGGCCGGGCAGCCGTAGGGCCGGCTCGCGTCGCAGTAGTGGGGATAGTTGGCGGTGTTCTGTTCGACGACGTGGACCAGGCCGCCGGTCTCGTGGCTGACGTTCGCCAGGAAGGCGGCCGCCTCCTGCTTCCTGACGGTGTCGCTGCCGGTGGCGGCGAAGCCGGGGTAGGCAGCGAGCGCGGCGGTCAGACCGCTGTACGTGTAGAACGAATTCCGGCCCGGGAACATCTGGTTGAACTGCGACTCACTCACCACGAAGCCGGCGGCGGAAGCCGTGGGGGCCGGCTGGAGCGCCAGGACGGCGCCCCCGAGGGCGAGCGAGGACAGGACTGCGGCGATGCGGCGCCTCAACACGGATCAACTCCTTTACGGAGCACGGCCGCACCCGGCAAGGGGTACGGCCGTGGTGGGGGGTTGTGGAGGCACACTCAACCGCTTTGGTCTGTACCAGTCAAGGGTGTAGACCAGTCAATCACTGTTCCCGATCGCCAAGTTGCACCGAGGAGGGCGAGGAAACCCGCCGGACTGCCGACGCCGGCCCGGGGAAAGGACCCGCAGCGCCGGCGGGCCGACAGCGGTACTTGAGCCGGCACCGGCACCTCGACCGTGGTACTCGTGCGGGCACCGGCGCCCCGCATGCGAGCAGGCGCCCCAGGCCGCACGCTGGTCCCATGGCCAGCACACAGCCCATCGTGATCTACCCGCCTGCCGCGGACGGCGGCCGTCGCGTACGTGTGGACGACCACTTCCTGGGGATGGCGTACGGACTGCTGGACATCGTCGAGTTCCTGCGCCTCGCGGGCCTGGAGGACGTCGACGACGAGTGGGTGCGGCAGTCCGGACTGATCGAGTGGCGCGGCGGCGGGCCGCCGGTCTGGACCGCCGAGTGACCCCGCCGCACACGACGGCACTGTGCAGCCGTGTATCCGGGGCCGGTCGGCTCAGGCTCCGGTGTACGCCGCCGTGGTCCGGTCCGCCGACTCGCGTGCCGTCTTCTCGTCCTCCCCGCCGGAGACGTTCGCCGCGAACCAGGCCTCGCTGCCGGATGTCATGAACCGTCGGCCCTCGTCCGAGCAGTGTCGTCGGTGACCGCGGAGCCGGCGCTCAAGCCTGCCGCGGCCGGCCCGGTGGCCAAGGCGTCCGGATGCGGCCTCCAGGATCCGTGGGCGTACCGGGTCCGCGAGCGCACCCAAGGCGTGCGTTCGCGAATGCGCATCGGGCAGCACTTGTACAAGCAGCAAGTCAATCCGGGGGCGGGCCGGAACACCGAGAACGCCCGGCCCTGTCGACGGCCGGGCGTGCTCCACACCGGATGCAGCCCATCCGTTTCGAGGGACTCGACTCGGCGGCCTCAGCTCAGCGGCTTCTCCAGGACCGCCTTGCGGTGGCTGAACGTCTCGATCGAGTAGTGGCCGTGGTAGCTGCCCATGCCGCTCTCCCCCACACCGCCGAACGGCAGGTCGGAGACGGTGAGATGGGCCAGCGGCAGGCCGTGTCCGAGGCCGCCGGAAGACGTCTCGGCGGCGATCCGGCCGCGTGTGTCGGCGGACTCGGAGAACACGTACAGGGCGAGAGGCTTGTCGCGGTCGTTGATGAAGTCGATCGCCTCGTCCAGGCCGGGCACGGTGACCACGGGCAGGATCGGGCCGAAGATCTCCTCCCGCATGACGGGCGCCTCGGGGTCGACGTCGGCCAGCACGGTCGGCGCGATGTACTTCGCCGTACGGTCACTGCCGCCGCCGACGACGACGCGGCCGGAGCCGAGCAGACCGGAGAGCCGGTCGAAGTGGCGCTCGTTGACGATGCGGCCGTACTCGCCGGAGGCCTGCGGGTCGGTGCCGTACAGGGCCTCGACGGCGTGGGCGAGTGCGGGCTCCAGGGCGGCGGCGGTGGCCGGGCCGGTGAGGACGTAGTCGGGGGCGACACAGGTCTGGCCGGCGTTGAGGAACTTGCCGCGGGCCAGCCGGTCCGCGACGACGTCGAGGTCGGTGTCCCGGTCGACGAACACCGGGGACTTTCCGCCGAGTTCGAGGGTGACCGGGGTGAGGTGCTCGGCGGCGGCGCGCATGACGATGCGGCCGACGGTGCCGTTGCCCGTGTAGAAGATGTGGTCGAAGCGCTCGGCGAGCAGGGCCGTGGTCTCGGGGATGCCGCCCTCGACGACGGCGACCGCGTCGGTGTCGAGGTACGCGGGCAGCAGGCGGGCGATCGCGGCCGAGGTGGCGGGTGCCAGTTCGCTGGGCTTGGCGACCACGGCGTTGCCCGCGGCGAAAGCTCCCACGACCGGGGCGAGCAGGAGCTGGGCACCGCTTTCCGCCCTCGGCGTCACGAACGGACGAGCTCCTGTCGGCGCCGTTCCAGGAAGGCTCGCTCGGCCGGGTTCTCCGTGCGTTCGACGGCCGCCTCGTACGCCCGTACCGCCTCGGTGCCGCGGCCCAGGCGGCGCAGCAGATCGGCACGGACGGCGTGGAAGACGTGGTAGCCGTCGAGGTCCAGTGCGTCGACGAGGTCGAGGGCCTGCCGGGGCCCTTCGGTCTCGGCCACGGCGACTGCTCGGTTGAGGGCGACGACCGGGCTCGGGGCGACGGCCATGAGCTGGTCGTACAGCTGCCGGATCTGCCCCCAGTCGGTGGCGGCCGCGGTGGGCGCGTCACTGTGGACGGCCTGGATGGCGGCCTGGATCTGGTACGGCCCCGGCCGGCCCCGACGCAGACAGCGGCGGACCAGCGACTGTCCCTCGGCGATCAGCCCGGGATCCCAGCGGGCGCGATCCTGTTCCGGCAGCGGTACCAGTTCGCCGTGGTCGTCCAGGCGGGCGGGGCGGCGCGAGTCGACGAGGAGCATCAGCGCGAGCAGGCCGGTGACCTCGGGCTCGTCCGGCATCAGCTCGGACAGCAGACGGCCGAGGCGTACGGCCTCGGCGCACAGGTCGGGGGTGCCTGCGTAGCCCTCGTTGAAGATCAGGTAGACGACGGCCAGGACACCCTTCAGCCGGTCCGGGAGGTCGGCGTCGCGGGGCACCCGGTACGGGATCCGGGCGTCGCGGATCTTGGCCTTGGCACGGACGACGCGCTGGGCCATCGTCGGCTCGGGCACCAGGAAGGCGCGGGCGATCTGGGGCGTGGTGAGGCCGCCGAGCAGGCGCAGGGTCAGGGCGACCTGCGCCTGGGGGGCGAGCGCGGGGTGGCAGCAGGTGAAGATCAGACGGAGCCGGTCGTCGCGCACGGGGCCCTCCTCGGCCGGTGCGTCGGGGGTGTGCAGCAGGGCGGCCTCGGAGTGGCGTGCCTCGCGGGAGGACTCGCGGCGCAGCCGGTCGATCGCCCGGTTGCGTGCGGTGGTGATGATCCAGCCGGCCGGGCTCGGCGGCACTCCGGTCTCCGGCCAGCGCTGCACGGCCGTGGTGAAGGCGTCCTGCACCGCTTCCTCGGCAAGGTCGATGTCACCGAGGAAGCGGACGAGGACGGCGACGGCGCGGCCGTACTCCGCACGGAACACGGCCTCGACGTCGAGGGGGTGAGGCATCAGTCCTCGGCCTGGTGCATGAACGGGCGGACCTCGATGGGCAGGGTGGTGGCCCAGGTCGCCTTCCTGCCCCATTCCAGGGCCGCGTCCAGGTCGGGGGCCTTGATCAGGCAGATGCCGCCCAGGTACTCCTTGCCTTCGGCGTACGGGCCGTCGGTGATCAGGACGTCGCCGTCCTTGGGCCGCAGCACGGTGGCCGTCTCGGGGCCGTGCAGCCCGCCGGCGAAGACCCAGGCGCCGGCCTCGCGCAGTTCCGCGTGGAAGGTGTCGAGGTTGCGGACGATCTCCGCCATGGCCTCCGGCCCGGGCGGCGTTCCCTCGGCCGGCGTGATCACGCTGAGCAGGTAGTACTGCATGACGTCCTCCTTGGCGTCGTGTCCTTCTCTCACCTCCTACACGAACGGCGCGCCCCCGGATCGACACCGCGCACGACGAGATCGGGAGAATTTCTCTCATGACCGCCGCATCGCACCCGCTCGTCTCCACCGCCCGGTCCCTCGCGGACGACCTCCTCGCCCCGAACGCGGCGCGGACCGACCAGGAGGGCGTACCCGAGAGCCATGTCGAGGCCGTCAGGCGGTCGGGGCTGCTGGGGGTGAGCGCACCCCCGGGGTACGGCGGTGCGGGCGCCCCCGACGCGGTGGCGCGGGAGGTCGCGGAGATCCTGGCCGGGGCGTGCTGCTCGACGTGGTTCGTGCAGACCCAGCACCGTACGCCGGTACGGATGCTCGCCCGGGCCGAGCTCCCGGTGCGGGAGCGGCTGTTGCGTCCGCTGGCGACCGGTGAGCTGCTGGCGGGCATCGCCTTCGCGCACGTCCTGGCCTTCCCCCGGGTACCGGTGCGGGCGAGTGCCGAGCGGGACGGGTGGCGCTTCGACGGAACGGTGCCCTGGTTCACGGGCTGGGGTCTCAACGACGTGATGCTGCTCGCGGGCGTGACCGACTCCGACGAGATCGTGTTCGCGTTCACCGACGCCCGCGAACGGCCGGGCCTGCGGGCCTCGGAGCCGATGCGGCTGGCGGCACTCACGGCCGCGCAAACGGTCTCGCTGGAGCTGGACGGCCTGAGGCTGCCCGAGGAGTCCGTGGCACTGCGCACCCCGCGCGACCGCTGGTCCACGACGGACCGGCTCAAGACACTGAACGCCGGCCCGGCGGTCCTCGGCATCGCACGGGCGGCCCTGTCCCTCCTGGACGACGAGAGGGCGGCTCCTCTGCGCGCCCGCCTGGCCGAGGTGCGCCGGCAGGCCTACGCCCTGGCCGACGGCGCGCCACCACACGAGCACGTCGCCGAACGCCTCGCGCTCAGGACGCGGGCCTACGAGGTGATGCAGGCGGCCACCACTGCCGCGGTGGTGAGCGGCGGCGGCCGATCGATGCTGCTGACGCACAGAGCCCAACGCCTGGCACGGGAGGGGCTGTTCCTGCTGGTCCAGGGGCAGACGCAGGAATCGAGGACGGCCCACCTCGACTCGCTGACCAGGTGAGGCGGGCCGGCCACCCTTCACCGCGGGCGCGGCCGAGCGGGTTCCTCCACCGGTGCCTCCGGGTCCTGACTCCTTTCGGTCCGCTCACCGCCGCCGTCCCCGGCAGCCTCCATGACGGCGGCGTTCTCCGGGTCGACCACCGAGTCGGTGGGTTTGCCCACCTCCGACAGCGTCATCTGTGCGCGGTCGTCGACCAGGCGCGTCACCAGTTGCTGCGCGGCGCCGAAGACGGCGGCCCAGGCGAGGACCTGCGCCCGGCTGTCCAGGTCGCTGAGACCGGGGACGAAGGCGCCCCTGATCAACAGCACCCCGAGGAAGGCGGACAGGGCGCCGGTGGGGAACTTCAGCACCGCCGACGCCAGAGGCAGCATGTAGGGCGCGCTGGTGCCCCTGATGTGGCGCAGTGAGGCGATGACCGTGAAGGCCGCGCCGGCCAGCCCGGCCACCTCGACCGTGAGGATGTCCCTCGGTTCGGCGAGACTGCTGGGAACGGTGCCTGCCGGCATACCGTGGAAGTCTTTGCTCGGGCAGACGATGTCGATGCCTTTCCCGCTGTCAGGGCCGAGCTTGGGCGCGAAGCACAGACTGAGCGACTTGGGGTAGAACCAGCCGTACACGGCGAGGCCCGCGACCCCGAGGAGGACGACGACGGTGGCGGTCCAGAGGATGTTGCGCAGGCTCCGGACCCGGGCCAGTTCGGCGTCGAGGGTGGTGTACGCGCTGTCCAGCGCCCGGACCATCAGTTCCCGGTCGGTCGGCGCCATCTCGCCCGAGACGATGGGACGGATCCGCTGGGCGAGTCTGACACGCTGCGGGTCGTCCTTGCCGAGATGGCGCTTGACCAGCGCCATGACCTCGCTGGCGCGGCCCGCGGCCTCCCGGTCGGACACCAGCTGGAGCAGCAGCACGTCGGCGCTGCGCAGATTCGACCAGACGCCTTCCTGGGCGGTCGACCCCGACCACAACCGCCGCCATCCGAAGGTCTCATCCGCCGCCGAGCGAGCTTTGTCGAGGTGGCTTTCCATTCCCTGGAGCAGGGCCTTGCGGTCGGCGGAGGGCGGTTTGGCCTCCTCCCGGTTCAGCTGTACCTCAAGATAGGCGAGTCGGGTTTTGGCCCGGGCCCGCCAAGGCGACCGCGGCGGCCGTGGGCGCAGCCCGGACTCGAGCCGTCGGCGCGTACGGGCCCGGGGACTTCCCCGGGCCGCCACGGAAGTGGCCATGGCGGGCTCTCCTGACGCTCCGGCAGGCTAGCGGGTCAGAGCGGGCACATGGAGTCGCTCCCACGACTGCCGCCCCGGCATTCCGTCGGCGTCGCCGCCGCCGAATCCGAGTTTGCGCTGCCATTTGGCGTAGGATTCCCGGTCCTCCGCGCTCCACTGGAAGTCGGGCTCGTCGTCGGGATACGCCGAGCAGCCCTCCTCGATGAGCCGCCAGCCCATGACCTCGATGATCGGGCTGCTCACGGACGGCTGGAAGAAGTCCTTGCCCGGGAAGGGCTCGTCATCGCTGACCGGCTGATGACTCGGCGCCGTCACACGGACCTGCTGGCCCACGTGAATGACGTTCGGATTCTTGATCTGGGGGTTCCACTTCTCGATCTGGGCCAGGGTCACATGGAACTTGGCCGCGATTTTGGAGAGTGTGTCACCCTCCCGTACCACGTAGAACTCCGGTGTGCTGTTCATACGTCCATGCTAATGACGGACCGACAAGAATTCGACACGAGAAAAACGCCCGGAGAACCGTTGAATCACGACCAGTTGAATTTTCATTCAGCTGGCGAAAGGCACCTGGGCCGTGGGGGCGGCCGCCGTACGGAAGGGATGCCGCCACAACCCCTGCCCGGCAAGCCGCGGCAGAACGCCCTCGCCGAACCAGTACGCCTCCTCCAGGTGCGGGTAGCCGGAGAGGACGAACTCGTCTATGCCGAGGGCGTGGTACTCGTTGATCCGCTCGGCGACCTCGTCGTGGCTGCCGACCAGGGCGGTGCCGGCGCCGCCGCGCACCAGGCCGATGCCGGCCCAGAGGTTGGGGTGGATCTCCAGGCCGTCGCGGTTGCCGCCGCCGCCGTGCAGGGCGAGCATCCGCTGCTGTCCCTCGGACTCGCTGCGGGCGAGCCCCGCCTGGACGGACTGCACCGTCTTCGGGTCGAACCCGTCGAGGAGCCGGTGCGCCTCCGCCCACGCCTGCTCGGAGGTGTCGCGGGTGATGACGTGCAGGCGGATGCCGAAGCGCATGGTGCGCCCTTCCTTGGCCGCGAGGCCCCGGATCCAGGCGATCTTCTCGGCGACCTGCGCGGGCGGCTCGCCCCAGGTGAGGTAGACGTCGACGTACCTGGCGGCCACCTCTCCGGCGATGGGCGAAGACCCGCCGAAGTACACCTCGGGGACCGGGTCGGGCACCCGGGCCAGCTTGGCGTCCTCGACCTGGAGGTGCTCGCCGTGCAGATCGACGGTCTTGCCCTCCCACAACCCCCTGACAATCTGCAGGAATTCGCCGGTACGACGGTAACGGGCGTCCTTGTCGAGGAAGTCGCCGTAAGCCCGCTGCTCGTGGCTCTCGCCGCCCGTGACGACGTTGAGGAGGAGTCGTCCGCCGGACTGGCGCTGGAAGGTGGACGCCATCTGGGCGGCGAGCGTCGGCGAGACGAAGCCGGGGCGGAAGGCGACCAGGAACTTCAGGCGTTCGGTGTGCTGGCTGACCATCGCGGTGGTCAGCCACGCGTCCTCGCACCAGGCGCCGGTCGGGGTGAGCGCGCCGGCGAAGCCCAGGTCCTCGGCGGCACGGGCGATCTGACTGAGGTAGGCCACCGTGGGCGGCCGGTCCCGTCCGGAGCCGGTGGCGGGGGTGCCGTGGCCGCCGCCGACGACATGGCGGCTGTCGCCGTTGGTGGGGAGGAACCAGTGGAAGGTGAGGGACACGTGGGGTCTCCGATCAGAGGTGTCGCTTCGTGTCGCGCCGTGCGCCAGAGCAGGCCGTGGCGGGGTGGCCTCGTGCCGTTCAGCACGTACCGGCCGATGTGCTGGATCTTCCAGCGGGCCGGGTGGTGCGGGGTGTGGGTGCGGGCGTCCCGCCAATGACGGTGCAGATTGTGGGAGTTGAGCGCCGACCGGGTGCCCGACACCTCGAAGAGGGCCCTCGCCACCTCGACCGCCGCGCGGACTGCACCTTCGCCGCGGCGACCGCGATGGAGGCCTCCGCCGCCGTGTCGTCGGTGAGGTCGGCGCGCGCCGCGTCGACCGCGCGGGCGGCTTCGCGCAGCAGCGCCTCCGACGCCCCTGTCCGCAGGGCGGGTTCACCGAAGCGCTGGATCAGCAGCGGGTCCTCGGCGGCCGTCTCGACGCCGCTCTCGAACCAGGGGGCGGTTCTTCGTCCGCACGAATTCAGCGGACACGGCGCTCAGCTCGCCGCGGCCAGGAGCGGGGTGCGGCCGAGGGCCGTCGAGAACTGGTCGACCACCTGGGCGAGGGCCTCGGTGGCGCCCGGCGCGACGGTCAACGAGCCGTCCTCGTGCACGGTGATGTCCTTGTCGAGGGTGAACCAACCCTGCACGATGTGGCCCGCGCCCATGGAGCTGAGGACCGGGCGCAGCGCGTAGTCGATGGCCAGGACATGGGCGGTGGAGCCGCCGGTGGCGAGCGGCAGCACGGCCTTGCCGGCCAGGGCGTACTGCGGGAGCAGGTCGAGCAGTGCCTTGAGGACACCGGAGTACGACGCCTTGTAGACGGGGGTGCCGACGACGACGCCGTCGGCCCGCGCGAAGAGCTCGGTGGCCTCGACGATGGCGGGGTGCCGGAAGTCCGCGCCGAGCAGCGCCTCGGCGGGGACGGTGCGGACGTCGAGCGGGATCACCTCGTGGCCCTGTGCACTCAGTCTCTTGTCCAGGTGGCGCAGCAGACGGTTGGTGCGGGAGGAGACGGAGGGGCTGCCGGAGACGGACAGGACGGTGGCCATGGGTCCTCTTTCGGAGGGAGGCGGGGCGACTGCGCGTGGCGGGCGCCCCCGGGGAAGCGGTCAGGACTACCAGGAGGTTCGGGCTGTTCGCCCCTTGAGGACCCAGCAGCCGACCTCGCGCCGCTTGTGGGCGACGGGGTCGTGCGGCGTGTGGGTGCGGACGATGCGTCAGAACCCGTCGAGGCGACTTTCACGGGCGCTGCGGAGATGCGGAACTCCTGTTGCGGAATGTTCCCGGGCACGTCGAATCACATCGCGTGCAGACGCGGTGAAATCAGGCGGAGAAAAGGAGAAGCGCGGCGGATCTCGGGGAGTTGATCAGGCCGCGGAGCAACAGGAGGCGCTGGAGACGCGCGCGAGGTCGACGTGGCGTCGCCGCGTGAGGTCCAGTCGCATCTTCATGTCCTCGATCGTGGCAGCCGGCGGCGAGGACCGTCAAGGAAAACCCGACCGGTCTCGTATCCCGGACCATTGAATTTCACGAACATGTGACAGGGAAACCCTTGAACCGCCCGTCGAATCAGCCGCATTCTGCTGGTCGTGCGGACGGAACAACTGGAATACATCGCGGCCGTGACACGGCTGGGTTCGCTGCGCCGGGCGGCGGAGGAACTGCGCCTTTCCCAGCCCGCGTTGAGCGAGACGGTGCGCAACCTCGAACGCGAGCTGGGCGTCGACCTCCTGGAACGCAAGCGGTCAGGGGCGACGATGAGCGCGGCGGGCCGGGAACTGCTGCCGCACATCGTCAACGTGCTGGACGCGGTGGACCGGCTGCGGTCGGCGGCGGGCGAACAGCACCGCATCAGCCGCATGGTGCGGGTGGGAACGGTGAACGCGGCGACCGTTGCCCTGCTCATTCCGGTCGTCCGGGAGTTCCGCGCCGGGCATCCCCTCACCCAGGTCGAGGTGGTCGCCGCGCAGCAGAAGGAGATCCACCGGGCCCTGTCGGAGGGCGGTTTCGACCTGGGTCTGGTCAACCACCTGGACGGCGACGACGTGCCCGCCGGCTTCGAGTGCACGGAGCTGCTGCGCGGGCGGCCGGTGGTGTGCGTGCGCCCGGACAGCCCCCTCGCCTCCCTGACGAGCGTGACGGTGGACGACCTGCTGGCCCAGCCCCTGATCGCGATGCGCACCGGCTACGTCATGCACCGCTATGTCCACCGGCTGCTGCACGGCCGCAGCCCGTCCTTCTCGTACTCCACCGACGGCGCCGAGATGGGGAAGCTGATGGTCGCCGAGGGCCTTGGAGTGACGGTTCTGCCGGATTTCAGCATCATCGGGGATCCGCTGGAGCGGCAGGGCACGATCACCTACCGGCCGATCGCCGACGACAGGACCCGGGTACTGCTGATGCTGCAGCGCCGCAGGGCGGAGTCCGTGCCGCAGGCCGCGCAGGACCTGTACGAGGTGTTCGTGCGCAGGGCGCGGGAGTGGGGCGGAGCGTCCCCGTGACGCAGCGGGCCGGTCTCTCTGACGCGGCGGCCGATCGGTCGTCGCCTCGGTTCGCCGCCGGCCGGTCAGTCGTCGTCGGCCGGTATCACCACGAGGAACGCGTCCGACTTGAGGTCCATGACCACTTTCGCGGGCCGGCCCTCGGCGCGGCACCGGGCCGCGTACTCCTCCGCCGGCCACGATCCGCGCGGAGCTCCCGCAGGAAACCGCTCCAACACCTTCGCGCCCATAGCGGCAGCACCTCCACCCACGACCTGCGTGACGACTTCTTGGCGTGCGTCTGCCCGCGATGCGCGTCGACATGTGTGCCGGGCCGTAACGACCGGCACGATGACCGGGAGTGCTGGCCGGCCTCCTGCGTGGGTACACGGTCGAGGCGCTCGACGCCCGCTTCCTCCACGGCGGAATCCGTGGAAGTGATCAAAAGGGGGGACCGAGGGGGACCGACGCGAAGGAGCCGGTGCCGATGAACGCTGACCAGGACGGGCCGGGCCTGCGCTGCCTGGTGACCGGGGCGACCGGATACATCGGTGGCAGGCTGGTGCCGGAGCTGCTCGACGAGGGCCACCGTGTGCGCTGCCTGGCCCGCTCTCCCGGCAAGCTGCGCGACCATCCGTGGGCCGGGCAGGTGGAGGTGGTCAAGGGCGACGTCACGGACGCCGGCTCCGTGGCCGAGGCCATGCGCGGCATCGACGTCGCCTACTACCTGGTCCACGCGCTGGGCACGGGCGACAGCTTCGAGGAGACCGACCGCAGGGCGGCACGGATCTTCGGCGAGTCCGCCCGCGCCGCGGGAGTGAGGCGCATCGTCTATCTCGGCGGTCTGACGCCCTCGGGCGTGCCCGAGGGCGAGCTGTCCCCGCATCTGCGCTCCCGGGCCGAGGTGGGCCGCATCCTTCTGGACTCGGGGGTGCCCACGGCCGTGCTGCGCGCGGCGATCGTCATCGGCTCGGGCTCGGCGTCCTTCGAGATGCTGCGCTACCTCACCGAGCGCCTGCCGGTGATGATCACTCCCAGCTGGGTGCGCACCCGCATCCAGCCCGTGGCGGTGCGGGACGTACTGCGCTACCTCGTCGGCGGCGCCCGCATGCCGGCCGACGTCAGCCGTGCCTTCGACATCGGCGGACCGGACGTACTCACCTACCGCGACATGATGCTGCGCTACGCGACGGTCGCCGGTCTGCCCCGCCGGGTCATCGTCCCCGTCCCCGTGCTCACCCCGGGCCTGTCCAGTCACTGGGTCGGGCTGGTCACCCCCGTCCCCGCGTCGATCGCACGGCCGCTGACGGAGTCGCTGCGCCATGAGGTCGTCTGCCGCGAGCACGACATCGCGCGCCACGTGCCCGATTCCGCCGGGCATCCGGTCGGGTTCGACGAGGCGGTACGGCTGGCCCTGCAGCGCATCCGCGAGGCGCAGGTCACCACCCGCTGGTCGTCGGCCTCGGTGCCCGGCGCGCCCAGCGATCCGCTGCCCACCGACCCCGACTGGGCGGGCGGCAGCCTGTACACCGACGAGCGGGAGCTGCCGGTCGACGCCTCGCGCGAGGCACTGTGGCGGGTGATCGAGGGGATCGGCGGGGACAACGGCTGGTACTCCTTCCCGTTGGCCTGGGCGGTGCGGGGCAGGCTGGACCGGCTGGTGGGCGGCGTGGGGCTGCGCCGTGGACGACGTGACGCGGCACGGCTGCGGGCCGGCGACTCACTGGACTTCTGGCGGGTGGAGGAGATCGAGCCGGGCCGTCTGCTGCGCCTGCGGGCCGAGATGCGGCTGCCGGGCCCGGCCTGGCTGGAGATGTACGCGGAGACCGGGGCCGACGGCCGCACCCGCTACCGCCAGCGTGCTCTGTTCCACCCGCACGGACTGCTGGGCCACGCCTACTGGTGGAGTGTCTCGCCCTTCCACGCCGTCGTGTTCGGCGGCATGGCCCGCAACATCGCGCTCGCCGCGGCCCGGCCCCCGACCGCCCCGGCAAGGGAACCCGTGTCCAGCGGCTGACGGCCGCGCCCGCCACGTCCACCCGGCCGCAGGCACCTCACCGGCAGCCCGTCACTCCCCCTCCCCCGGAGAAGCACCATGAACGTCTCGGTCGTCCTGTTCACCGCCGACCTGCGCGTGTACGACCATCCGCCACTGCGGGCCGCGAACGAGGCCGACGAAGTGGTCCCCCTCTTCGTACGCGACAAGGCCGTCGTGGACGCCGGGTTCGCCGTGCCCAACCGGCTGGCGTTCCTCGCCGACAGCCTGCGCGACCTCGACACCGCTCTGCGGCAACGGGGCGGCCGGCTGATCGTGCGCTCCGGCGACGTCGTCGACGAGGTGTGCAAGGTGGTCGCCGAGACGGACGCCGACGAGGTGCACATGGCGGGCGACGTCAGCGCCTACGCTCATCTGCGCGAACGACGGCTGCGAGGCGCCCTGGAGTCCCGGGGGCGGCGGCTGCACGTCCACGACACGGTGACCACGGCCGTCGCCCCCGGCGGGGTCACCCCGGCCTCCTCGGACCACTTCGCCGTCTTCACGCCCTACTTCCGGCGATGGTCCGAGGTCCACCTGCGCGACCCGCTCGCCGCGCCGCGCGCCGTGCGCGTCCCGGACGGCATGGGCTCCGAGACGCTCCCGGCCCGCTCCGGTCTGTCGGGCCTGTCCGAAGGCCTGGCGACCGGTGGCGAGGCGGAGGGCCGCAAGCGCCTGGCCGCCTGGCTGCGCGGCGGGATCGGCACGTACGAGGACCGGCACGACGACCTGGCAGGCGACGCCACCTCCCGCCTCTCGCCCCACCTGCACTTCGGCACGCTCTCGCCCGTCGAACTGGTCCACCGGGCACGCGGGGCGGGCGGTCCCGGCGGCGAGGCCTTCGTCCGGCAGATCGCCTGGCGCGACTTCCACCGTCAGGTCCTGGCCGCCCGGCCTGGCGTCGCGAGCTCCGACTACCGTACGAAACACGACCGTTGGCGCTCCGGGCGCGAGGCTCGCGAGGACGCCGAGGCCTGGAAGGAGGGCCGCACCGGTTACCCCGTCGTCGACGCGGCAATGCGCCAGCTGCGGTACGAGGGCTGGATGCACAACCGGGCCCGCCTGCTGACCGCGAGCTTCCTCACGAAGACCCTGTACGTCGACTGGCGCGTGGGCGCCCGCCACTTCCTGGACCTCCTGGTCGACGGTGACCTCGCCAACAACCAGATGAACTGGCAGTGGATGGCGGGCACCGGCACCGACAGCCGTCCCAACCGTGTCCTCAACCCCGTCACCCAGGCCAGGCGTTACGACCCCGACGGGGCCTACGTCCGCCGCTGGGTCCCCGAACTCGCCGGGATCGACGGCCCGGCGGTGCACGAGCCGTGGAAGCCGCGGGGCCTCGCCCGTGCCGAGCTCGGCGACTACCCGGACCCGATCGTCGACCTGTCCGAGGGCCTCGCCCGCTTCAAACAGGCCCGCGGCCGCGACTGAGAAACGCCGTCCACCGAGGGCCGACGCGCCTCTCACCTCCACCACCACCTCGACCCTCCGCCACCACCTCGGCTCTCCGACGCAGGCACGGCAGTTGCCGCGGACGGTTCACGCACCCGTCGGTGACACATCCTGCTGTGCCGGGGCCGGATACTCCTCCGAGATCTCCTTCGGTCCGAACGGCCACACCTTCTCGAAGCGCGCCCACAGCACGAAGGCCACACAGCCCAGGCCCAGCCAGGCCAGCGACCACTCGATGGGATGGCGGCCCGGCGAGTTCTTGTCGGCGTAGCCGTAGATCACGCACCAGCCGACGAAGGCGATGACACTCGGCACCGGGTAGAGCCACATACGGTACGGCCGGTGGAGTGCCGGCTGCCGCCTGCGCAGTACCGTCAGCGCGATGATCTGGGCCAGCGCCTGGACGATCACCATCACCGTCGTGAGCAACTGGATCAGCGTCGCCAGGTCCGTGTGCCGGCCGATCAGGAAGCCCACGGCCGTGATCACGCCCATCGTCGCCAGGCCCAGCATCGGGAAGCGGTGCCGGGGGTGCAGCTTGGCGTAGGGGCGGAAGAAGACGCGCTCGCGGGCCGCGTCGTAGGGGACGCGCGAGCCGCCCAGGAGTCCGGTGAAGACCGAGGCGAAGGCCGTGATCAGGATGAGCACGGTGACCGTGTCGGCCGCTCCCTTGCCCCACGTCTTCTCCAGCACGGCCGACGCGACCGACGTGGAGGCGATGTCGTCGGCGTCGATCATGCGATGCCAGTCGATCACGCCGAGTGTGCCGATCTGCAGCAGCAGGTAGATCGCCATGATGCCGAGGATGGAGAAGATGATCGAGCGGGGCAGGGTGCGCCCGGGATCCTTGATCTCGGCGCCCATGTAGGCCGTCGTGTTGTAGCCGAGGTAGTCGTAGATGCCGATGGTCAGGCCGCCGGCGAAGCCCAGCCAGAAGTGGTTGCTGCCCAGGTCGAAGGCGTGCGCCGGGTAGGTGAAGGCAAGATGCGCGCTGAAGTCCGTCGCCGCGGCCAGGATGACCAGCAGGACGGACGTGATCATGACCGCCCACATCACGGCGGTGATCCGGGCGATGTGCTCGATGCCGCGCCACAGCAGGATCACGACCAGCGCGATCATGCCGAGGCCGACCAGGTCGCCGGACGTCCTGCCCAGGTCCGGGGCGAGGTATCCGAGGTACTGGACGAAGCCGACCACGCCCGTCGACATGATCAGCGGGATGAACAGCATCGCCGTCCAGACGAAGAGGAACGGCATGAGCCGCCCCGTTCGGTACTGGAAGGCCTGGCGCAGATAGACGTAACTGCCGCCGGAGCCGGGCATCGCCGCGCCGAGTTCGGCCCAGACCAGTCCGTCGGCGAGCGCGAGGACCGCGCCGGCGATGAAGCCGATCACCGCCTGCGGGCCGCCGAACGCGGCGACCATGAGCGGGATCGTGACGAACGGGCCGATGCCGCACATCTGGCTCATGTTGATGGCGGTGGCCGGGAAGAGGCCTACGCGGCGGACGAAACCGCCGGCGGGTGGCGGGCTGGACGGACTACCGGACATGGGGGCTCCTGACGCACCGGGCGCTGGGCTGCCCAAGGCTGGCTGGCCCGGCGAGGCTGACTGGCCGATAAAGTTAAGGAGCCTTACTTGATGCGTCAAGAGGTCCCCTCGGATCAGTGAGAATGGTGCGATGCCCGCCAGTGATGCCATGGACCAGCAGCAACAGCCCTGGAACCGTCGGCGGCTGCGCAGCACCAACGAGCGGCTCCTGCTCGACCGGCTGCGCTCCGGCGGCGCCGCGTCGCGCGCCCAACTGGCCCGCGAGACCGGCCTGTCCAAACCGACGGTCTCCAGCGTGCTCGCCACGCTGGAGGCGGCCGGGCTGGTCCACGAGGTCGGCACCCTCGCCCCCGAGCGCGGCCGCACGGCCGTCCTGTACGCGCCGGACCCGTCGGCCGGCCATGTCCTCGGCATCGACGTCGGCCGCAGCTGGCTGCGGGTGGCCGTCGCCGACCTCGACGGCGGCGTCGTCTCCCGCTCCGACGTGCGCAACCGGGCCCGCAGCTCGGCCGCGATGGCCGAGCTGGTGGTGGCCACGTCCCGTCAGGTCGTCGCCGGTTCGGGCGTGGCCCCGGACGAGGTGGTGCACGCGGTGGTGGGCACGCCCGGCGTGTACGACGAGAAACAGCGCCGGGTGCGATACGCGATGCACCTGCCGGGCTGGGGGCGCGCCGGGCTCTTCGACCGGATGCGCGAGGAGCTGGGCGTTCCCCTGGAGGTCCACAACGACGCCAATCTGGCCGCGCTCGGCGAGTACGCCTACGGCGTCGGCACGGGCAGCCGGCTCTTCGCGTACATCCTGATCGGCACCGGCCTCGGGATGGGCGTGGTCAGCGAGGGGCGGCTGTTCACGGGGGCGCACGGGCTGGCCGGGGAGATCGGGTTCCTGCCGTGGCCGGGGCAGCAGAAGCCGGAGCGGCTGGAGGACGCGGTGTCGGGGGTGGCCGTCGTCGAGGCGGCGCGCAGGTTCGGCATGAGCGGGCAGCTCACCGCGAAGGCCGTGTTCGACGCGGCCCGGCAGGGAAACGACGCCGCGGTCAAGGCGGTCCGGCTGGAGGGCGAGCGCATCGCGCACACGGTGGCGGCGGCCGCGGCCGTCCTCGACCCGGATCTCGTGGTCCTCGGCGGCGGCGTGGGGCACAGTGTGGATCTGCTGCTGCACCCGGTGCGCGAGCACCTGCGGGCACTCACCCCCCTGCGGCCCAAGGTCGTGCCCAGCCGGCTCGGCGAGGACGCGGTGCTGCTGGGCGCGGTGGCCACGGCACTCGGGACCGCGCGGGACGTCGTGTTCGAGCGCAGGTCGGCGGTGTCCTGACCAACTCGCCCACGAGCCGCGGTGATTGACACCGCCCACCGGGCGCCCTACCGTGACCGCCATTAGTAAAGTTTCCTAACTTTACGAAGGGCTGGAGACTCCGTGAACGGACACCGTCTCGCCACGGCCGCCGTAGTCCTGGGGCTGCTGTGTTCGCTGACGACCGGCGCCCGGGCCACAGCGCACGATCATCGGACGGGACCGCACGCGCGGCCCACCCGGGTCTCCTCGGTGCCGGGCAGCACGACCGCCCTCGACGGGTACACGGTCCAGTCGACGGCCAAGGTCTCCGATCCGGCGGCCGACGTGTCCTCCCCCGGCTACCCGGCGACCGGCTGGTACCCGGCCGGCCCCCGCTCCACCGTCCTCGCGACCCTGCTGGCGAACGGCGTGTACGCCGACCCCTTCTACTCGACGAACCAGCAGAAGATCCCCAAGGCCGACTTCCAGGTCCCCTGGTGGTACCGCTCCGACTTCACGGTCGCCGACACCTCCGAGCGCACCTACCTCGACGTCAGCGGTGTGGTCTCGGCAGCCGACGTCTACGTCAACGGCCGGCAGATCGCCCCGGCGAAGGACGTGACCGGCGCGTACACCCGGCACGAGCTGGACGTGACCTCGCTCGTCCGCTCCGGTACGAACACGGTCGCCTTCCGGATCCAGCCCAACGATCCGAACAAGAACCTCACGATGGGCTGGATCGACTGGCTGCAGCCGCCGCCCGACGAGAACATGGGCATCGTCCGCGACGTCCTCGTCCGCCGCGGCGGCCCGGTCGCGCTGCGCGACGCCCACGTGGTGACCAAGCTGGACGTGCCCTCGCTCGCCTCGGCCGACCTGACGGTCAAGGCGCAGGTCCGCAACGACTCCGGGGCACCGGCGACGACCGAGGTCGCCGGCAACATCGGCACGACGAGGTTCGGCAAGACCGTCACACTGGCCGCGCACGAGACAAAGTCCGTCACGTTCGCCCCGTCCGACATCCCCGGCCTCCACCTGGCCTCGCCGAAGGTGTGGTGGCCGGCCGGAATGGGCGGGCAGCCCCTGTACGACCTGAACCTCAGCGCCTCCGTCCCCGACTCCGGCTCCGTCTCGGACGCCGCGCACCAGACCTTCGGCATCCGCGACGTCCGGGCGCCGCTGAACTCCGACGGCGCGCGCCAGTACCGCGTCAACGGCCGCAAGCTGCTGATCAAGGGCGGCGGCTGGTCGCCGGACGAGTACCTGCGCTGGGACCGGACCTATGTCGAGGACCGGCTGAAGTACGCCCTGGATCTCGGCCTGAACACCATCCGCCTCGAAGGGCATCTCGAACCGGACGAGTTCTTCGACATCGCCGACCGCTACGGCATCCTGACGCTGCCGGGCTGGGAGTGCTGCGACAAGTGGGAGGGCCAGGTCAACGGCGGCGAGTCCGGCGACAAGTGGACCGCCGCGGACTACCCGGTCGCGAGGGCGTCGATGGCCGCCGAGGCCGCCCGGCTGCGCGACCACCCGAGCGTGCTCTCCTTCCTCGTCGGCAGCGACTTCGCACCCGACGCGACGATCGAGAAGAACTACCTCGACGCCCTGAAGGCCGCCGACTGGCCGACCCCCGTCATTGCCGCCGCGTCCGACCAATCCTCCCCGCAACTGGGCAGTTCGGGCATGAAGATGACGGGCCCGTACGACTGGGTCCCGCCGAACTACTGGTACGCCAAGCGTGAGGGCGGAGCGACCGGCTTCAACTCCGAGACCAGCGCGGGTCCCGACATCCCCACCCTCGACACCCTGCGCCGCATGATGACCCCGGCCGAACTCGACACCCTCTGGAAGAACCCGGACGCCAAGCAGTACCACCGCTCACCGTCGTCGACCTTCGGCACGCTCAAGCTCTACGACGGCGCGCTCACCGGCCGCTACGGCGCCCCGACGAGCCTGACCGACTACGTCCGCAAGGCCCAGCTCGCGCAGTACGAGAACGTCCGCGCCCAGTTCGAGGCGTACGAGCGCAACGCCACCGACTCCTCGAAGCCCGCGACCGGCGTCGTCTACTGGATGTTCAACAGCGGCTGGACCTCGCTCCACTGGCAGCTGATGGACCGTCATCTCGACCAGGGCGGCGCCTACTTCGGGGCGAAGAAGGCGAACGAGCCGCTGCACGTCCAGTACTCCTACGACGACCGCTCGGTGGTCGTGGTCAACAACCGGCACACGGCCGCCTCCGAACTCACCGCCCGTGCCACGGTGTTCAACCCCGACGGCACGCAGAAGTACGACAGGACCGTCACCGGGGTGAAGGTGGGCGGCGACGGCGCCCACAGCACCGCACTCACCCTGCCGGCGTCGGTGAACGGGCTGTCGACGACGTATCTGGTGCGACTGACCCTGACCGACGCCTCCGCCAAGGAGGTCAGCCGCAACGTCTACTGGCTGTCCACCGGGCCGGACACCCTCGACTGGGCCCACACCGACTGGTACTACACGCCGACGACGAGCTACGCCGATCTCAGTGGCCTGAGCGCGATGGCGCGGGTGCCGGTGTCGGCGGCGGCGTCGACGGACACCTCGGGCGGGACGGCGACCACGACGGTGACCGTACGCAACACGGGCGACGGGAGAACACCTTCGTTGCTCACCGACGTCCATCTCGTCGACGCGACGGGGAAGCCCGTACTGCCCATCGAGTGGTCGGACAACGACGTCAGCCTCTGGCCCGGCGAGACGGCGACCCTCACCGCCACCTACCGGACCGCGGATCTGCACGGGTCGGCGCCACGGGTGCGGGTCTCCGGCTGGAACACGCCGGAGCAGACGGTTCCCGCGGGATGACCGCCTGGGGCCCGGTCGGGACCGGGCCCCAGGGGACGTCAGCTGACGTTGAGTGCCGTGTCGTCGATGACGAACGACGTCTGCAGGGTGGAGCCCTCGGTGCCGGTGAACTTGAGCGTGACGGTCTGACCGGCGTAGCTCGCGAGGCTGAAGCTGCGCTGGGTGTAGCCGCCGGCGGCGTTCAGGTTGGAGTAGGTGGCCGGCGTGCCGAGCACGGTCCCCGAACTGTTGAGGACCTGGACCTTGAGCGTGTCGTACGCCGTGCTGGTGGTGGTCTCCGCCGTGTCGACGTGCAGGTAGAAGCTGAGGGTGGCGGTGGTGCAGCCGGATGGGATGGTCACCGACTGGGAGAGCGTGTCGGTGGTGGCCGTTCCGTAGCCGTCCAGCCAGGCGTAGTACGAGCCCGTACGGGCCGACTGGCTGGTGGAGTTGGTGATGACGCCGCTGGAGGCGCTCCAGGTGGTGCTGCCCGACTCGAAGCCGTTGTTGCCGAGCAGCTGGGCGGCGGTGCAGGTGCCGGAACCGCCGCCGCCTCCGCCGCCTCCGCCGCTGCCGTCGCCGGCGAGCCAGGCGGTGGCGTTGAGGGCGAGGGCCGCGTTGGTGGCGCCGGTGTCGTTCCAGCCGTCGTAGAGGGTGTTGCCGGACTGGCCGGTGCCGTCGTCGATCGGTGAGCTGTCGCCCCAGAAGGCGACCCGGCCGCTGCCGAAGGTGCTGGTGAGGAAGAAGGCACCGGTGTTGCCCGAGTAACCGCTGCGGTACACCAGGCCCTTGACGGCGGAGTTGTCGGAGGGCTTGAGGGTGGCCGTCGTGCCGTCGGCGATCAGGCTCTTGGTGACGGTGCCGAAGGAACCGTGCAGCACGGGGTCGCTGCTGTCGCCGATCGCGGCCGGGTAGCCCGACTTGACGTCCAACGTGTCGATGGAGAAACCGAACGGGTCGGTCGAGTCGACACTGTTGTTGGTCATCAGGTCGTTGAGGATCTCGACCGCGTCCTCGCCGTCGTTGTTGCGGTCGGCGCCGGTGTGGTCGGAGATCATGAACAGTCCGCCGCCGTTCTTGACGAAGGTCATGATCGCCGTCTTCTCGGCGGTGGTGAAGAGGGTGTTGGGCTCCGGCAGGACAAGGGTGTCGAAGTTCGACAGGTCGGTCGTGGACGAGCCGCCATAGGTGAGGGCGCTCGTGGCGGTCTTGAGGCTGTAGCCGCCGGTCTTCTGGAGGGCGACGCCCCACGACGAGAGCGCGCCGGTCCAGTCCGTCTCGGCGGACGGGGAGGAATCCTGGGAGAGCGGATCGGGCTTGCCGGTGGAGATGATCCAGTCGGCGTTGCCCGCCTCCTCGGCGTGGCCGTCGTCGAACAGGACGCGATGCGTCGTGGCCGCGTGGGCGGGGGTTGCGCTGACGGTGGCCTGAGCGGCGGCCGCTGCGGTGAGCAGACCGAACGCGGCCAGGGCGGTGGTGGGTCTGTGGCGGGATCTGGTGCGTCCGAGCATCCGACGTACCTCCGGGTGGGGTGGGGGAAGAGCGGTGCGGGGCGGTGCGGGCCGGACCTACGCGCGTAGACGACGAGCATCTGCGCGCGTAGACATACGGCTGCACGACTGACGTGCGGCCGAATCGGTTGAACCGTACATGGCAGGACGGGGCGTGAACAGGCGCCACCGGGCACACCGGGACGGAGATTGACCCCGCGTTGACCCCTGGTTTAAGCGGAACGGACTGTCCCCGTCCCCAGGGGGAATCCGGATAGTGCGGGGGCTTTGACAAAGAGGGGCGGAGATGGAGATCTCAGGCATCATCAGTGCCATCGTGATCGGCATCGTCATCGGTGTGCTGGGCCGGCTCGTCGTCCCGGGACGACAGCGCATCGGCATCCTGCTGACGATCGTCGTCGGCATCGTGGCCGCGTTGATCGGCTCGGCGATCGCCAACGCGTTCGACGTGTCCGACACCAACGGCATCGACTGGATCGAGTGGCTCATCCAGATCGGCCTCGCCGCACTCGGCGTGGCCGCGCTGGACCGGTCGAAGGCACGCCGCTGACACGACAAGTGCGGCGACAGCACCTGTGTCAGGCCCGGGCGGGACGCAACGGCGCCTCGCCCGGCCATGGTGGGAACTGCTGCGGCAGGCACCGATGCGGTGGACACAGCTGCGGTTCCGAACCCCGTCCGACCCCGAATCCCGTCCGACCCCGAACCGCCTCCGGTCGCGAACCGCGGTCCGAGCGACCTCGGTCGGGCGTTCAACGGCCGGCCGCCAGCGCAGCCAGACCGTCCCGGCTGGACGGGTACCGGGGTGTCCAGCCCAGTTCCCGCTCCGCCCTCGCCGACGACACGCGCATGTTCGCCTGCATCATCGTGTGCGCGTAGGACATCGGCCTGGTCATCCACAGCGGCACGGTCATCGGCCTGGGCAGGCCGAACTCCTCGGCCACGCACAGGACATGGGAGCGGAATCCGAGCGGGGCGCGGTCGGCGATGTTGTACGCCTGGCCGGAGCTGCCGTACTCGACCGCGGCGACCACCGCCCTCGCCGCGTCGGTGAGTTCGACCCACGGCAGGACCCGGCCCTGGTCACCTGGGGCGGGCAGCTGCCGCTTGCGCAGCATGAGCAGGACGGCATCGGTGCCGCCGGGACCGTAGAACAGGCCGAAGCGCAGCGCGATACCCGCCAACCCCCTTGCCTCGAAGGTGAGTTGCTCCTTGATACGCATGCCCTCGATGTGCCGTTCCAGCTCCGGGGTGGTGCCGTGCGGGCCGAACTGGTCGTCCTCGGTGATCACATGGTCGCCGAAGTCTCCGTAGCCGTAGCCGAAGACCATCGACTCGCTCACCAAGCGGTCGGCGCCGATGGTCTGTGCGGCCTCCACCAGGTGGGCGGTGCCGGCGATGCGCAGCGCGTCGGTGGCGTGCATGTCGCGGTGGCGCATGGGCGCCTTGCGCAGGGCGGTCGCGGCGTGGACGACGGTGTCGAAGTGCTGTCCGTCGACGGCCCGCAGCAGTGCGTCGCGATCCATGAGATCCGCCCGGACGCCGTTCGCGGGCCCACGGCCGAGGCCGGTGACCTTGTGGCCGGCCTCGGCCAGTGCCCGGGTGATGTGGCCACCGAGGATGCCGCTCGCGCCGGCGAGGAGGATGCTCCGGTTCTTCGGGCTCTTCTGGTTCGCCTGGTTCGTCGTCATGACGATGCGACGGGTCGGGCGGTCACGGATGTGACATCCCGCTCCGAAGGAGGCGCGCCGTCGGCGGCGGTGCGGCCGCTGGTGGCCACTGGTGATGATCTCGGCGTCATGTAGCCGGCCGTCGACGAGAACATGCAGTTCGGACACGCCTTGGCCCGGCGACATCACGCCCGGAATCTCAGTGATGCGGAGGGGCCGCGCCTGCCGGGGCCGTGCTCGCCCGGGCGCCCTATTCGCGGGGCGATCGGCCACGCACGGGGCGATCGGCCTGGAAGCGTCCGGCCGGTTCCGCGGCGTGGGCCGCGCCGGAGGCACCGGGCGGACGCGTTCGGCCCGGACTGACCGGGCAGGTCGATACAGCTACGGCACGGGAATGTTCCGGCGGGCCGCTACGGCACGTACATGTACGGCGTCGTCGTGGTCAGTGGCTCGAAGCCCAGGCGTTCGAGGATGGGGTGGCTCTGGCTGGAGGCGTCGACCTGGAGGTAGCGGTAGCCGCGCTCCACTGCGGCGCGGGCCCGGTGGGCGACCAGGGCGCGGTAGACGCCCCGGCCCCGCCAGGCCTCCACGGTGCCGCCGCCCCACAGGCCGGCGAAGCGGGTGCCGGGCACGAGCTCCATGCGGGCCGCGCTCACCGGTACGTCGCCGGCGAGGGCGACGGTGGCGACGATCGTGTCCGGCTCCCCCGTGAGCCGGGCGAGCAGCTGGTGGCGCAGCCGGGAACCGTCGGTGCCGAAGGCCTTCTCGTGCACGTCCGCGAGCAGGTCGACGCCCGCCGCGTCGGTGACCGGCAGCAGCCGGATGCCCTCGGGCGGCTCGGCGTCGAGGTCGAGGCGGGCGGCCTCGGCGATCATCAGCGTCTCCCCTGGCTCGGGCTCGAAACCGGCGGCCCTGAGCCGCTGCCCCAGATCCAGCGGCAGGTCGTGCCCGTACAGCTTCCACTCGAACTCGAGTCCCAGCCCGGAGAAGTACGCGATCTGCTCGGCGATCACCGCGTCCGCGTCCCTCTCGGCCAGGTCGGACCACACCACCCCGTTCCAGCCGCGCGCCGAGGCGACATGGCGCACCACGCCGCTGACCCACTCGACGCGCGCGTCCAGCCCGTCGGGTTGGGCGCCTTCACGCATGTCGTGGTCGAAGAGGGCGAGCACTCCGGCATGATCCATGGGCTCACTCCAGCATCCCGGAGCGCGGCGGGCAACGGCTTTACCGGCGGCCCCGCGGCCGCCGTGACAAACGGCTGCTCACACGACGCCGGCGAGGCGTGTTGAGCGACAACCCCAGTCGAGCGGGAACACATCAGAACGTCACCAGGGCACGACTCCCCTGTCATCGAACAGCTGACCGGTGGGGCCGTCGTCGGGCAGAGCCGCCAGCCTGACGGCGATTGCCGCGCCCTGCTCAGGGGTCTGAGTACCGCTGAACCCGTTGAGGTCGGTGGCCACGTAGCCGGGGCAGGCGTTGTTGATCAAAATGTTGGTGCCGCTCAGCTCCTTGGCGTACTGGATGGTGACGGCGTTGAGGAAGGTCTTCGTCGGCGCGTAGGCCGCGCTGATTCCTCCGAGGTCGACGCCGGGCGTGGTCTGCAGCGCCAGAGAGCCGACATGGCTGGACTGGTTGACGATCCTCGGCTGCGCCGAGCGGCGCAGCAGCGGCAGCATCGCGTTGGTGACCCGGATGACGCCAATGACGTTGGTCTCCACCAGCCGCCGCACGGTCTCCAGGTCGATGGTCGAAGGCTCCTCCGGCCAGCCGCCCGCGACGCCGGCGTTGTTGACCAGCACGTCAAGGCGTCCCGCCCGCTCCTCGATCAACCGCGCGGCGGCGGTCACGCTCTCGTCGTCGGTCACGTCCAAGGGCACGCCGAACGCGTCGGCGCCTGCCGCGCGCAGTTTCGCCACGGCGTCCGTCCTGCGCTGCTCGTCCCGGGCGCCGACACCGACGCTCCAACCCAACGCAGCCAGCCCGGCCGCGATCTCGTACCCGATTCCCTTGTTCGCGCCGGTGACCAGCGCAATCGTCTTCTCACTCATGACACCGAGCATGGCTGCGCTTCGGCCGGGCACCAACACCGTCTCGGCAGCGCAGCGATACCCGGACGGTATCAATCGGCCCTTCCCACGGTTACCGTGCATGCATGGAGATACGCGAGCTGCGGTACTTCGTCGCCGTCGCCGAGGAGCTGCACTTCGGCAGGGCCGCCCAGCGTCTGGAGATAGCCCAGCCGCCCCTGTCCCGCGCCATCGCCCAGCTCGAACGACAGCTCGGGGTCACGCTGCTGGAGCGCACCAGCCGCAGGGTCGCCCTCACCGCGGCCGGGGCAGTCCTGCTGTCCGAGGCACGCTCGATCCTCAGCGCGGTAGCCGCAGCCGAGCGGCGTACCCAGCAGGCCGCGCAAAGCCGCCCCCGCCTCGTCCTCGCCGTCAAATCCGGCACCACCGGCGAGTTGCTGGCCAAACTGCTCGATGCGTACCGCGCGGAGCCCGGCGCAGCCACCGTTGATCTGCTGCTCTGCGAAGCGCATCAGCAACAGGAACTGCTGCAGAACGGGCAAGCCGATGTGGCTCTGCTGCACCTGCCCTTCGATTCGGCGGCCGGACTCGACACCGAAATTCTGTACACCGAGGGACAGGTGGCGATCCTGCCCGCCTCTCACCGCCTCGCCGGCCGCACCCAGATCCGGGTGGCCGAGGTCACCGCGCTGCCGGAACTCCCGATGGCACGCTGGCCGGGCCACGGCGGCAGCTACCCGGAGGGACCAGGGCCGGAGGTACGGAACCTGACACAGCTCTTCCAGCTGATCGCGCTCGGCCACACCACCGTGATCATCCCCGAGTCTGCCGGCGGCGACCTGCGCCGGGATCTCGCCGCCGTGCCGGTCCTGGATGCCCCGCCCGTGACAACCGTGATCGCTTGGCCGTCGCAGAGCCGACTTCGCGCAGCCGCCGACCTGATCCGCGTAGCAACACGTCTTTGACCAGCCGTTCTGCATCCGCTCACGTGGGATACGGCCAACCAGTTCAGATCGTCGACTGACGAAACCGTCAAACAATCCGACACGCTCATGGTGTGAGCCCAGGCCAGAGGCTGAAGAAAAGCCGGGGGCGAACCCGGTCCCACACTTGGGTCTCGGCCTTGCCGTGGTTGGTGGTGTCGGTGACCGTGGTGCCGCGCACACCTGGGTGGACCTCGGGCGGATCGTGTACCTCGCCTCGGCGCGGCGACCGTCCTAGCGGCCGGCCGAGTGGGGGGTTCCCACGGCACCGGTGCGGGCGCTGCCTGTGAACGAGGCCGCGCCGGACCTGATGGTGGAAGGCCCGGTGCCCGAGCCGGCCCAGGAAGTGCGGGCCCTGCACCGGCGCTTTCACGGCTGGGGCGCCTGAGCATCCCGGGGCTGCTGTTCCCGAGATGCAGGCCCGGGCCGCGGTGCCTACGATCTATGGGGAACCAGACCAGGTGGACGGCCCGGTCTCCTCCAAGGGGGGAGGCGCTTGCCCTTGTTGTCGGCACATCGGCTGATGGCAGCTCACCTTGCGCTGGTCGCCGTCGCCACGTCCCTCTACATGGCGTTGCCCGCCGCCCGCGCCCCCGTCTGGGCCGTCATCGGCCTCGCCGGCACGGCCGCCGTGGTGATCGGCAGCCATGTCAACCGACCTGCCCACCGCTGGCCCTGGTGGGTCCTGGCCGCCGCCCTGCTCACCTTCATCGCGGGCGACACGTACTACAACATCGTGGAGCAGTACTTCCAGGCCTCCAACCCCTTCCCCTCCCCCTCGGACGCCTCGTACCTGACCACGTACCCTCTCTTCGCCATCGGGCTGTCCGGCCTGGTCCGCTACCGGTGGGCGGGCCACGACCTGCCGAGCATGCTGGACGCGCTGATCATCACGGCAGGTCTGGCGCTGCCCGTGTGGGTGTATCTGGTGCAGCCGCTCACACAGGTGCAGGGGCTGACCTGGCAGCAGCGGGCCATCAGCATCGCCTACCCGCTCGGCGACGTACTGGTCCTGGCCCTGCTGGCGCGGCTGCTGTCACCGAATCCCGTCGAGGGGCCCAACCGGTCCGTGCAGTTCCTGGTCGTCGGCACGGTGACGCTCCTCGGCTTCGATATCGCATACGGGATCCTGCAGCTCAACAACTCCTGGCAGGCCGGCACGGGGCTGGATGCCGGGTGGATCATCTTCTACACGGCCTGGGGCCAGGCCGCGCTGCACCCGGACATGGTGGAGCTGACCGCTGCCGCGCCCCAGCGCGGGTCGCTGCTGCCGCCGCCGCGCCGACTGCTGATGCTGGCCGTGACGACGCTCATCGCGCCGGGGATCCTGCTGTACGAGGCGCTGACGCGCTCGGCGCACGACGCGGCCGTCATCGCCGCGTTCTCGGCCCTGCTGTTCCTGCTGGTGATCTGGCGGTTGGCCGGGATGGTGGTGGCCCATCGGAGTGCGGTGGCGCGGGAGTTGGCGCTGCGCGAGGCGGCCGCCTCGCTGGTCTCGGCGGTCCGGCCGCTGGAGGTCGCGCAGTCCTGCGAGGCCGCCGTCGACCGGCTGCTGGGCACCGAGGTCGGCCATCGGACCCTGCTGCTGCCCGCCGAGCGGGCGGCGGACCTGGCGCCGCACCACGCGCGGATCGTGCACGCCCGCGACCTCGGTCCCGGCGGCGTCGCCGAGCTGGACGACGCGGCGACCGTCCTGGTGTGCCTGATGATCCCGCCTGAGCGCCCGTACGGCGATGTTCCGGGCGTTCTCCTGGTCACCGGGCCGGCCGGACCGCTCACCGAGACACGGGGTTCCGTCGAGATCCTGGCCTCGCACGCGGGGCTGGCCATGGAGCGTATCGCCCTGCGCCAGGAGATCATCAGCCGGGAGAGCGAGGCGTACTTCCGCACGCTGGTGCGCAACACCTCGGACGTCATCCTCATCGTCGAGGACGACAACACCATCCGGTACGCCAGTCCCTCGGCGGCGACCGTCTTCGGTACCGCGGAGGTGGTCGGTGAGTCACTGCCCGACCTGGTCGACCCCCGCGACCGGCAACGCGCCACGCGGGAACTGACGGCCGTGCGGGACAACGGCCCGCGGGCCACCCACGACCACTGGTGGGTGCGGCACCGCGCGGGCCGCGTCGAGGTGGAGGTGCGGTGCAGCGACTTCCGGGACGAGCGGACCGTGGCCGGACTGGTCGTCACCCTGCGCGACGTGACCGAACAGCGCCGGCTGGCGCAGGAGCTGACCGAGCGGGCCTTCCACGACTCGCTGACCGGCCTGCCCAACCGCACCCTGCTGCTGGAACGGATCGAACGCGCCCTGCTGCGCGGCCGCCGCGAGTCCTCCATGACCTGTCTGCTCTTCATCGACCTCGACGACTTCAAGCTGATCAACGACACCCTCGGTCACTCGGCCGGTGACCACCTCCTGATCGCCGTCGGCGACCGTCTCTCCAAGACCCTGCGGCGCACCGACACCGCGGCCCGGCTCGGCGGCGACGAGTTCGCCGTCCTGATGGAGGACGCCCGGGAACCGCTGGACGCGGAACTCCTGGCGGCCCAGGTGATCCAGACGCTGACCAGGCCGTTCGACCTCGCCGACGAGTCGGTGACCGTGTCCGCCAGCGTGGGCGTGGCCACAGCCCGCGACAGCACGGACGCGCAGGAGCTGCTCGGTCACGCCGATCTCGCGCTGTACGCGGCGAAGTCGGCCGGCAAACGTCAGTGGCGCCGCTTCCAGCCGCTGCTGCACACCCGCATGGTCGAGCGCCACGACCTGCAGAGCCGGCTCGCCGAGGCGGTCGCCGGCAAGGAGTTCGCCCTGCGCTACCAGCCGGTCGTGGACATCGGTGCGGGCGAGGTCGTCGGCTTCGAGGCGCTGGTCCGCTGGCCGAGGGCACCGCACCGACCCATCACACCGGAGCAGTTCATCACGCTGGCCGAGGAGACCGGGCACATTGCGCCGCTCGGGGCGTGGGTCCTGGAGAACGCGGTCAGTGACATCGTCGGCCTGCAGCGGCTGCCCGGCCCGGTCAGTCCGCCGTACGTCAGCGTGAACGTGTCCGCCCGCCAGTTCCGCGACGCCGGATTCCTGGAGCAGGTCGACCAGGCGCTGCGCACGCCGGGCCTGGCACCCGGTTCGCTGCAGTTGGAGCTCACCGAGACGGTGCTGCTGCGCCGCGACACCCAGATCCAGTCGGTGCTGCGCTCGCTGAAGGAGCTGGGCGTGCACATCGCGGTCGACGACTTCGGGACCGGCTTCTCCTCGCTGCGTTATCTGCGGGACTTCCCCATCGACACACTGAAGATCGACAAGACGTTCATCGACGACATCACACGCGACGCGCAGCAGGTCGCGCTGGTCGAGGGCATCGTGCGGATCGCCGACACCCTGGGCATGCAGGTGATCGCCGAGGGGATCGAGGAGGCGGCGCAGCGTGATCTGCTGGCCGGCATGGGGTGCCGGTTCGGCCAGGGGTACCTGTTCGACAGGCCGATGACGCTGGAGCAGAGCGAGCGGGTGCTGCGGGAGCGAGTCGGGCGGTGCTACCCGCGCGCGAACGGCCACCCGAAGGCGGCGGTCGTGCCGACGGCGCGGCCCTCGTCCCCACAGCGCCGCGCGGCGCTGTGGACGGACCTCGAACATCTGCGGCGGACCAGCCCGATGACCGACGCGGTGCTGGACGAGGTGCGCGGCCGGCACATCCGCAGCCACGGTCACTGGCTGATCGACTTCGCGTCCTGCAACTACCTCGGCTTCGACTGGGACGCGGACGTCATCGGGGCCGTGGACCCCGCCGTACGACGGTGGGGCACGCACCCCAGCTGGTCGCGGCTGCTGGGCAGCCCACGCCTGTACCCGGAGATCGAGGCACGGCTCGCGGCGCTGCTGGGCGCCCCGGACACGCTGCTGCTGCCCACCCTGACGCTGATCCACTCGTCGGTGATCCCCGTTCTGGCCGAGGGCGGCCATGTGTTCGTGGAGGCGACCGCGCATCGCACGGTGTACGACGGCTGTGTCGTGGCCCGCGGCCAGGGGGCCACCCTGCACCGCTTCCACGCCGAGCGCCCCGACGAGCTGGAGACCCTGCTGGCCTCGGTGCCCGCGGGTCTGCCGCGGCTGGTGTGTCTGGACGGGGTCAACAGCATGAGCGGCAACGTTCCCGACCTGCCCGCGCTGGCCTCGGTGTGCCGCGCGGGGGGCGCGACGCTCTACGTCGACGACGCACACGGGTTCGGCGTGATCGGGGAGCGCGGACCGCTGGAGCCCTGTCCGTACGGTTCGCGCGGCAACGGCGTGGTGCGGCACACCGGCGAGTCCTACGACGGGATCGTCCTGGTCTCCGGTTTCTCGAAGGCGTACTCGTCGCTGCTCGCCTTCCTGGCCCTGCCCACCGAGCTGAAGAACCGGCTGAAGACGGCCGCCGGGCCCTACCTGTACTCGGGCCCCTCCCCCACGGCCTCCCTAGCCACGGCACTCGCCGGGCTCGATGTCAACGACCGGCGCGGGGACGTGCTGCGTGCCGATCTGTACCGCAGGACGGTCCGGGTGCTGGACCACCTCGACGGGCTGGACGTCGGCACGCTCAACGCGGACCGGCTGCCGATCATCGAGATACCGCTGGCGAACGCGGACGATCTCGACGCGGTCGCCGCGTTCCTGTGGGAGGAGGGCATCTATGTGACGCTGGCCGCCTATCCGCTCGTGCCGCGCGACCGGGTCGGTTTCCGGGTCCAGATCACCGCTCTGAACTCGGACGCCGACATCGACCGGCTGAACGGCACCCTGACCCGGCTGTCCGCGCGTTTCCCGCTGAAGGCGAAGGGCTGAGCCCGCCATGGCGACCCACAACGACGATGTCGACTGGGACACCTGGCCGGTCGCGGACTACCTCGCGGAGAACTATCGCGACCTGCACCGGTCCGACGCCGCGGTCATCAGCCACCACTCGGCGTTCTACCGGCGGTTCGTGCCGGGTTCCGTCGGCCGCTCGGTGGAGTTCGGGGCGGGCCCCAACCTGTATCCCCTGATCCTCGCGGCCGCCGCGAGCCGCCGTATCGAGGCCGTCGAGGCGGGGGCGGGCAACATCGCCTACCTCGAGGACCAGATCCTCTGCGGACCCGACGCCAGCTGGCTGCCGTTCCACGCGCTGTCCCGGCGCCTGAACCCCGACCTGCCGCCCACGCTGGCCGGGGCGCTGGCACACGTCAACGTCGTCCACGCAGACGTCAGGGAGCTGGAGCCCGCCGGATACGAGCTGGCGTCCATGCACTTCGTCGCCGAGGGCGCCACCGAGGACTACGCGGAGTTCACGGACTTCTGCCGCGCCTTCGTCCGCTGCGTGGTCCCCGGCGGGTACCTGGTGGCCGCCTTCATGGAGAACATGCCCACCTACCGCATCGGGCCCGCGTCCCGTTGGCCGGGCTGCCCGGTGAACCCGGAGATCGTCACCAGGGTGTTCACCCCGATGACCCGCGACCTGTCCGTCACTCGCATCGACAGCGATCCGACGCTGCCGGAGTACGGGGACTCCGGGATGGTGCTGATGACCGCGGTGGCCCGTTAGCCGACCTGGAGGACGTGGCCCCACCGGAGTCACCGAAGGCCCTGCCGGTCCCCCGCCCGGCAGGGCCCTTCTCCGCTGCGGTGCGTGTGTGCGGTCAGCGTGTCGCCCGTCGCCGGACGCTCCGGTGGACGGCGGCTCCGCCCAGGACCAGCGCGACGCTCGCCGCCGCGGCGGGCAGTGTCTGGTCGGCGCCGGTGTGGGCGAGGGAGGGCGGGCCCTGCCGTGGCGTGGCGCGCTGGGCGGTCACCGGCTGCGGATGCGCGTTGGCCGGGGCGGACGGCTTCGGCGCCGGCTTGGCGCAGTGGTGTGCGTGGCCGGAGACGTTCCCGGACTCGTTGCCGACGGCCGCGTTGCCGACGCCGACCACGTTCGCCGTGTTCCCGCTGACGTTCACCGGGACGTGCACCGGGAGCTGGACGGTGTTGCCCGAGACCACCCCCGGCGAATCCTTTCCGCTGCCGTGCGCCGCGCTGCCGCCGGAGGTGGCTCCGCGCGCCGCGTGCTTGCCTCCCGTGCTCCTGTTGACGCAGCTGTTGCCCACGGCGGGGTTGAGGAGCCCGACCACGTTCACCGTGTTCCCGCACACGTTCACCGGGACGTGCACCGGCAGCTGGACGGTGTTGCCCGAGACCACGCCGGGCGAATCGGCGCCGGCACCGTTCGCGGCAGAGCCTCCGTCGGCCGCGAAAGCGACGCTCACCGGACCCGCCAGAGCCATCGCGCCCGAAGCCGCGGCGACGGCGATCACACCGTTTCGGGTAACCCTTCTCATAGGTTCCCTGCCTTCCAGACATGGTCGCGGGCACGTACCCGCGCCGGAGAAGCGGGCACCGGCCCGCACGGGTTAAAACGCGGGCGAACCATCCGGGTTATGGCTTATCGGTCTTTCACCCCATCGAGCGGCACGGTTATCGAACTAGCAGCAAAACTGCCGTATGCGCACGGAGGGTGCGCAGGGTAGGGCACTCCGTGAGGTCCCGCTGGCCCGGAGGCGGGCCCCGCAGCGCCCGCTTATCGTGATCGAGGCGCCGTTCTCCCGGTCCCCGGCGGGCGCCCCTGGAGGCATCGATGCTGGCCAAGTTGTCAACGCGGCCCGCTGTCCGACGCTGCGCCGTCAGCGGAGCCGTGGGTCTGGCCCTGGTGGCCGCGGGTCTGCCCGCCGCGGCCTCGGACGGCTCCGGCCCCGATTTGACGCGGTTCTACCGGCAGAAGATCGTCTGGTCCGCGTGCCAGGGCGACGACATGCCCAAGGACCTTCAGTGCGGCAAGCTCACGGTCCCTCTCGACTACACCGAGCCGAAGGCCGGCACGCTCGACCTGGCGCTGGCCCGCTACCGGGCGACGGGCAGCAAGCGCGGCTCGGTGCTGCTGAACTTCGGCGGTCCCGGTGGCGCGGGTGTCCCTGAACTCGCCGCGGGCGGCGACGACTTCATGGGCCTGACGAACGGCTACGACGTGGTGACGTTCGACCCGCGCGGGGTCGGCAGGTCCTCGCCCGTCAGCTGCGGAGACGGCGCCGCCGAGGCCTCGGCGGCGACCGACGGGAGCGCGGTGGCCGACGATCCGCGGGCCATGCTCGACGCGTTGCGGACGGCGGCCGCCCAGTGCGCGAAGCACTCGGGTCCGGTACTCCCCCACATCGGCACGGTGAACTCCGCGCGCGACATGGACGTGATGCGCGAGGCACTGGGCGACAAGAAGCTCAACTACCTCGGTTTCTCCTACGGAACGCGGCTCGGCGCGGTCTACGCGGCCCAGTTCCCCAAGAAGGTCGGCCGGCTGGTGCTCGACGGGGTGGACACGCTGACCGAACCGATGTCCGAACAGGGAGTTGCGGGCGCCCAAGGGCAGCAGACGGCGCTGGAGGACTTCATCACGTGGTGCGCCAAGGACGTCGCCTGCCCGTTCGGACAGGATCCGCGTGATGGCCGGGAGCAGCTCGTCCACCTCGTCGACTCCCTCGACGAGGACCCGGTGCCGACGGACTTCGGTCAGGAGTTCTCCGGGCAGGACCTCGTGGGCGCCATCGGCCAGGCGCTCTACAGCAAGGAGCTGTGGCCGTCACTGGAGCGGGCGCTCGGCCAGCTGGTCGAGGACGGTGACACACGCGGAGTGATGGGCTTCGTGAGCGGCGGCGCCGTGTTCCCCGTACGCGGACGCACCGGTGGCGGGCTGGTCGACGCCAACGACGTGCCGCTCGACAACCTTCCGGCGGCGCTGATGGCGATCAACTGCGCGGACGACCCCGATCGGCCCGCCGCGGACACGATCCGCAAGGACCTCGGCCGGCTGCGCGCCGAGTACGAGCAGGCGTCCCCCGTCTTCGGCCGCTACCGCCTCACCGAGTTGCTGATGTGCTACGGCCGCCCCAAGGGCACCGACTTCATCCGCAAGGACGTGCACGACGTCCACACTCCGAAGATGCTCCTCGTCGGCACCCGCGGCGACCCGGCGACGCCGTACCGCTGGACCGTGGAGACGGCGCAGCGGCTCGGCTCCTCGGCCGTGGTGCTCGACAACAAGGGCGAGGGACACACCGGTTACGCGTCGTCCAAGTGCGTACACCTCAAGGTCGACAGCTTCCTGCTGTACGGCAGCCTGCCGCCGACCGGCAGTTCGTGCGGGCCCGAGGAGGAGGACTGAGGCCTCTGCGATGTCCCGTATGCCTGGCTCGACTGCCCCTGATGCCCGATCGGCGAAAGGGTCCTATGGTGCTAGTTATGGAGCACGACCTGAGTCCTTCAACCCTGTCCGAGCTCCGGCGCCCGCGCGCCTATCCGGCCGTGTCCGTGCTGACGCCGACACATCGCCGGGAGCCCGAAAACGCCCAGGATCCGGTCCGGCTGCGCAATGTGGTGGCCGAGGCCAAGAAGCAGCTGGAGTCCGATCCCTCGGTCACCCGGGAACGGCGCCACGACGTGGTTCATCAGCTCGACCAGGCCCTCAGGGAGGTGGATCTGGCGCATGCCGAGGACGGTCTGGTGATCTTCGCCGCACCGGGTGAGCACCAGGTGTGGTCGCTCGCCCGTACCGTGCCGGAGCGCGTGGTGCTCTCCGACACCTTCCTGACCCGCAACCTCGTCTCCGCGCACGCCGCCGAGCGGCCGTTCTGGGTGCTGTCGGTCTCCTCCGACCAGGCCACCCTGTGGAGCGGCGGCACGGATCGCGTCGTCGAGGACCGGACCGGCGGGTTCCCCCTGACCCGGCACCCCGAGAACTTCGACGCCGAGCGGCAGGAGCGGATCGGCGACTTCCCGAGCACCTACCGCGACGAGGGCACCCGGCACTTCCTGCGGGAGGCCGACGCCACGATGGGGATGGTCCTGCGCGAGCAGCGGCGGCCCCTCTACGTCACCGGTGAACAGGCGGCGCTGTCCGTGCTGGACGAGGTCGGCAGCGTCACCAAGGAGGCGGTGCACCTGCCCCACGGCGGTCTCGCGCACGGCACTCCCGACGCCGTGTGGCAGGCGGTACGGCCGATGGTCGCCGCCGAGGCCCGCAGAAGCAGCGACGCCGTGGCCCGGGAACTCGAGACGGCCCGTGGCCGCAAGGCGTTCGCGGCCGGTGTCGACGAGGTCTGGCAGAGCGCCCGCGAGGGCCGGGTACGGCTGCTGGCCGTCGAGGAGAACTACCGCATGACGGTGCGCGATGTCCTCGGCGACCATCTCGTGCCGGCTGCCGGCGGTGACCTCGACTCCCGCGAGGACATCGTGGACGAGATCGTCGAGCAGTGCCTGGAGACGGGCGCGGACGTCCGGTTCGTACCGGACGGCATGTTGGTCGACGCCCACGGGATCGCGGGGATCCTGCGCTACTGAACCTCGCCCGGCACGAGTACCGCGCCGAGCGTCAGCCGCTGACGCTCGGCGCACCCGTCTCCAGGTGCCGGTGAACCGGCGCGACCAGGAAGCGTCGGAGTCGACGGTGAGCGTGAAGTCGTACCAGCCGTCCTGGTCCGCCACCGCGTTGAAGGGGTCCTGGGCCGATCCCCCCGCGGCGACGGTGTACGTCCACGGGCCGTCGCCGCGGTAGTGGCCGGCGGTGATGGTGAACTGCACCGGTACGGAACCGGAGTTGACCATCCTGAAGTGGATCGCGAGCTTTCCCTTGGCCGCTTCGACGGCGTAACGGGTGCTCACCTCGGCCGACTTGCCGGCCTTCGTCGCGTCGCCCCGAAAGCGCCGCAGGAAGCGGTTGGGGCCGGCCCTCGTGAGGTCGTACCTGCCGTCGCCGTACCCGGCACCGATGTTGAAGGACTCGGTGGCCGTGCCGCCCGGATCGACCGTGTACTGCCACGGTGTGGTGTCCCGGTAGGCGCCCGGGTGGAGGGAGAAGTGCGGGCGCCGTGCCCGTTCCGACGCCCGTCGCCATGCCCGCCGCGACGGTCGCGCCGAAACTCACGAAGCCCCTTCGGGTGATCGGTGTCATTCGCCCCGTCCTCGTCAGCGCTGGAGTGTCCGGGCGGCGCACCGCGGCAACGTTGCCCGGAGTGCCCGTCAGAGGCCGTACCGGTGCGGTGAGCCCGAGATGAACAGCAGTCAAAACCGTTCTCCACAGCGGCCCGGGGGTCGTCAGACGCTGCCGAACAGCGAGTTCAGGCCCTCGTCCACGGCCGCCCCGATGTCCTCCTGCCCGGCGGCGACCACGGCGTACGTGCGCAGCAGGAACCGGCGCAGGGCCTCGGTGTCGAACTGCAGCAGGGCCAGGCCGTAGGGCGAGTGGAACTCCACGACGGTACGGGCGCGGCCGCACGGCCAGATGTGCACGTCACCCCCGCCGGCGGGGCCACGCAGCCCCTCCTCCAGCAGGGAACGGCCGAAGGTCCAGGTGACCCCCGTGCCGTCGAGGGAGACCTCGGGCGGGAAGTCGAGGTACACGGCCAGCGGGTCCGTGGCGGCATAGCGCAACGTGGCGGGAACGGGGAGCTCCTGCTCATCGCCTGTGACCAGACAGCCGTGGGCGGGTTGTCGGAGGGTGATGTCCATGGTCGGTCTCCCCTGCGGTAGGAGGTCGGCCGGATTATCCGGTGTGCTTGTACGAGCACGCAGGTGCCGTTCGCATTACGTGGAAGCGCTTGCGGGTTTGTGTGACCTGCGTCACTTGGCGGCCAGAGCCTTCCCTGCCGCGCAAGAGGCGGGGCGGGATCACTGAGCCGCCATAGAACAAGCAGCCGTCGAACGTGCGATTGAACGCCCACCGGGAGTCCTCGCCGGGACATCAAATCGCGTATCCTGCCTACGACTTGGTCCGTCAGCGGTATACGCCATCCGCACTGCACGGTCGCTCCGTGAAGACTGTGGCATATGCCAGAAGCACCACCGTATCGGGTGTTGCCGAATCCCTTACAGGGCGTCGCGGGCTGTGCCACAGTCGTAACGGTCCCCAAGCCGTCAGCCCCGGTCGTACCGTCCCGCATCGGAGTGCGTCATGTCGTCCCATCTCTCTGCGGATCACCCAGCCGCCCAGCCGCCAGGACGCGGCTCGGTCGACGCGTTGATATCGCAGACTCGCCGGCTCAAGGGCGAGGTGGACGCCGTACGACGGGACGCGGACAGTGACGGTTCGGACCCCCAGGAGCGGTGGCAGCGCGCGCTGTGCGATCTTGCCCTGCACCAACTCACCGACCTCACCGCCCACTTGGGGCAGCTGCGGGACGGCCCGGCCCCCGTGCCCCCGATCGCGGAGCCGGCACCTGCCCGTGCCGTGCCGCACGCTCCCCGGCGCGGCTCACTGCTCAGCCGGGTCGGCAGCGCCGAGTGGAACCTGCTGACGGACGAGGCGAGTTGGTCCGGCGAGCTCTACCAGATCCTGGGCCGCGACCCCGCCGCTCCCCCGCTCACCCTCGACGAACTGCCGTCCCTGGTACTGGACGAGGACCGCGCGAAGCTGACGGCGATGGTCACGGACTGCCTGGTCGACGCCAAGCCCATCGACGGTGAGTTCCGCGTCGTGCGCCCGGACGGCGAGGTGCGCGCGGTGCACATGATGGGCGAGCCCGTGCTCGACACCGACGGCAGCACCGCCTCGATGTGGGCCGTGCTGCGTGACGTCAGTGAACTGCGCCGCAGCCAGAAGGTGGTGAGCGAGACCCGTGACTCGCTGCAGAGCCACCAGCACCGCGCGCAGACCGAGCACCGGCTCGCGGTAGAGCTGCAGGAGGCCGTGCTGCCGCCGTGGCGTGGCTCCCTGCGGCTCCCGCACCACGGCCCCGAGACACTGGATCTGGCGGCCCGCTATCTGCCGTCGTCGACGAGCGCACTGATCGGCGGCGACTGGTACGACGCGCTGGAACTGCCCGACGGTCAGACGCTGCTCAGCGTCGGCGACCTCACCGGACACGGCGTCGCCGTCACCTCGGGCATGGCGACGCTGCTGGGCGCCGTACGCGGCATGGCGATGGCCGGCACCGAACCCGGCCAACTGATGTCCTGGCTCAACCAGTTACTCGACGCCACCGTGCAACCTGCCCTCGGCAGCGCCGTCTGCTGCCGGTACCGCCCCGCCACCCGCACACTGACCTGGGCACAAGCCGGACACCCCGCCCCGCTACTGTTCCGCAACGGGACGGGGCGCAGGCTGCACGCACCGGACGGCGTCCTGCTCGGCGCGACCTCGGGTGCCTCCTACGAGCAGGTCGAAGAGACCCTCGAGACAGGCGACCTGCTCCTGCTGCACACCGACGGGCTGGTGCCCGGGCGCAACGGCACGGAGACCGCGGACCGGCTCCTCGACCTGGCCCCCCGCTTCGGCGAGGCACGGACCGCGCAGGACTGCGTACGGATGGTCATGGAGGAGTTCGGCGAGGCCGAACGTGAGGACGACGCGTGCGTACTCGTCGCCAAGGTGATGTGAACCAGCGGTGATGTGAACCCGCGGTGAGATGAATCGGCGGCAGTTGCACGGACCCCCTACGCCCGTGCGCTGTTGCCGCTCTTCGCCGTCCTCGGCAACGACAGTTTGATCTCCTCCCGCAGCTCGTGGATCTTCGGGTAGCTGGAGTACTCGGCGGTGAGCCGGTACATCTGGCGCAGCCTGTCCCAGGTGCGGTGGGAGGAGTTGGTTCCCATCGACATCAGGGCCAGCCGTGCGTACCGGTCGGCTTGCTCCGGGTCGTCGGCGATGAAGCAGGCGGAGGCCATGGACAGGAAGTCGAAGATCTTCGACCGCTGCCGGTCGTCGACCCTGAGCGCCAGGGCCTTCTCCGCGTAGTGCTGGGCGTGCGCGGCGGCTCCGGGCTCGTGCTCGGCCAGTGTGCGGTAGGCCAGGGCCTGCATGCCGTACAGGTCCTCCTCCTTGAACATCTGCATCCAGCTCGGCGGCGGCACGTCGCCCTTGTCGGAGACGAAGAGGTCCTCCGCCCGGCCGAGGGTGCGGCGCATCGCCTGGCCCTTGCCCATGGAGGCCTGAGCCCAGGCCTCGATGGTGTAGAGCATCGCCCGGGTGCGCGGCAGCACCTCTTCGCCGGAACCGGACTGGGCGAGCTTCATCAGGTCGAGTGCGTCGTCGGGCCGGCCCAGGTGCACCATCTGGCGAGCCGCTCGGGAGAGCGCCTCCCCGGCACGGGGCCGGTCGCCGCCCTCACGGGCCGCGTGTGCGGCGATGACGAAGTACTTCTGGGCCGTGGGCTCCAGGCCGACGTCGTGCGACATCCAGCCCGCGAGGACGGCGAGGTTGGCGGCGACGCCCCACAGTCGACGCTGGAGATGGTCGGGGTGGCGGTAGGCGAGCATGCCGCCCACCTCGTTGAGCTGGCCCACGACTGCCTTGCGCTGCAGCCCGCCGCCGCGGGCGGCGTCCCAGGCCCGGAACACCTCGACCGAGCGTTCCAGTTCCTCGATCTCCTGCGACCCGATGGGGGCGGCCTCGTAGCGGTCGAACCCAGCGGGGTCGGCATGCAGGGGATTGTCGTAGTCGGGGGCGTCGGCGGAGAGAGTCGGATCGGTGTGCAGCCAGTCGTACATGGCGCTGCTGAGTGCGGATCCTGCGGTGAGCGCGACACCCGCACCCACCACACCGCGTCGGTTGAGCATGAGGTCCATTCCCGTGAATTCGGTGAGGACCGCCGCAGTCCGCTCGGGCGCCCACGGCACGCCGTCGGGATGTTCCACGCTCCCGGCGTCCTGCCGTTTCCCCACACGCCCGTGCCGGACCAGACCGAGGTCCTCGATGGTCACGACACGGCCGAGACGCTCGGTGAACAGCGCCGCCAGCACCCTCGGCACCGGATCGCGCGGGATCTCTCCCGTGTCGATCCAACGCCGAACCCGGGAGGTGTCGGTCGACAGCTGGGGGTGGCCCATGGCCGCCGCCTGCCGGTTGACCAGCCTCGCGAGTTCGCCCTTGGACCAGCCGGCCAGGCCGAACAGGTCCGCCAGGCGGGTGTTGGGTTGTCCGCTCACGTCAAGCCCCCAGGTTCTCGGCTGAGTTGACAGTAGCCCGGTGCAAGTTGCCGGGCGACTATTCGCCAGGGTTCGCCAGGGTGCGCCAGATGGTGTGCCACTGGGCATCGGGTGTCGGGTAGGAAAGCGCCACCCCGACCCGGTTGCCGAGGGAAACACTCCCCAGGGTGCACCTGAGGTGCCGGGCCGGGCAGCGCATTGACGTCGCAGGCACACGAAGGGATCTGTTTCGCCCATGTACACAGCATCGTCCTCCGTGTCCGCCCCGCCCCGGCCGCTGCAGCCTCGCCCGGCGGGCAGCGGTCCCTATCTCGACCCCGCGCCCCGTCCGGCGGCTCCCGCGCTCGGCGCGGGCAGGGCCCGGCGCCTGCCGGGGCTCGGCACCCAACCGCTCAGCGGGAGACTCGACTTGTCAGGCCCTCAGGGCGCCCAGTTGCGTACGGCGATCGCGTCGGTGCACCGGATCTGCCCGGAGTTCGCTCCGGTCCAGGTGCTGCGCCGCAGCGGACGATCCGTGCTCCTGGTCGGTACGACCGGACGCAGCACGGCCGTCGCCAAGTGCTTACTGGACCACTCCCCCGCGTGGGCCGAGCGGATCCGCCACGAAATAGCGGCGTACCGCTCGTTCGTCCGGCATCGCCCGCCCGTGCGGGTGCCCCGGCTGATCGCGGCGGACCCGGACAACTGCACACTGGTCATCGAGCGGATGCCAGGAAGGGTGGCTGCCCTGCAGCGGCACCCGGCCGAGGCCCCACCGCGCGCGGACGTCAGGGCGGCGCTCGGCGCCATCTGCCGGCTGAACGCGTGGCGGCCCCCGGCCGGCACCTTCGACGCCCCGCTCGACTACGCGGCCCGTATTTCCCGCTACCACGAGCTCGGCCTGCTCACCGACCGCGACATGGGCGACCTGCAGAAGCTGCTGCACGGCATCGCGCACGCCTCGGGCCGGCACGGCATGGGCCAGTTCTGCCACGGCGACGCCCTGCTGTCGAACATCCTGCTCTCACCGGCCGGTCCAGTGCTGGTGGACTGGGAGCACGCGGGCTGGTACCTGCCGGGGTACGACCTGGCGACGCTGTGGTCGGTCCTCGGGGACGCTCCGGTGGCCCGCCGTCAGATCAGCCAGATCGCGCAGACGGCGGGCCCCGCCTCGCGAGACGCGTTCCTGGTGAACCTGATGCTCGTACTGACCCGTGAGATCCGTACCTACGAAACGGCCGTGCAGCGTTCGATGCACGACTCGACCCCGGCGGCACCGGGAGCGGCCCACCCGGGTGCTGCGCCGTCCGGCGAGGAACAGCGGCTGCTGCTGAGGCGGCTGCACGACGACTGCCAGCTGGCCCGACGGGCCGTGCGCGCGGCGGTCGGCACTCGCTGAGGGGACGAAGGTCCGCGGCGCCCTGGACAGCGGCGCTCCGCGGACCTTCGTATGTCCGGGTCCACACGGCCCGCCCGGAAATTACCTTCGCGGCGGGCCATTGGTGTACGCCAGTGACGCCCCGCAGACCCGCAGGGCGCCGCCACGAAACTCCTCCATCCTCGTGTTGACATGGGAAATCCCCCGCCTCTGGGCATGATTGACGGATCGTCGGCCAGCCGGTAACACAGACCCACCGCTCGGCCCTGCACGCCCCGCCACGCTCGTACGTCCCAGGAGGCTGCATTGCGAGGATCCGTCACCGACCCCACGTCCACACCCGGCCACAGACGCGCCCGCGCAACCGCCGGCGCCCTTGCCACGGCAGCGCTGATGCTGCCGCTGCTGGGCGCGGCGCCTTCCGGCGCCCAGTCCTCCGCGGACGGGCTCCAAGGGGCGTTCGCCTCGGCTTCCGCCAAGTACCGCGTACCGCAGAGCGTGCTGCTGGGCGTCTCCTATCTGCAGTCCCGCTGGGACACGCACAAGGGCGCGCCGAGCGTGAGCGGCGGGTACGGCCCGATGCACCTCACCGACGCCCGCACCGCGCTCGCCACCGCCTCGCACCACAGCGAGGGCAGGGAGGATGCCCGCGGCGACAGCGCCCGCGCCGCCCTGCACCCGGACCCCAGGGTGCCGGAGAACTCCGAACTCCCCGCCCGGCTCAGGACCTTGCCGAAGGCGGCCGACCTGACCGGGCTGAGCGCCGGGCAGCTGCGTTCGGACCCTGCCGCCAACGTGGCGGGCGGTGCCGCGCTGCTGGCCGCCGCACAGAGGGATCTGGGCGAGCCGCTCAGCGCAGATCCGGCGGACTGGTACGGCGCGGTGGCGCGTTTCTCGGGCGCGGACGACACCGCGACGGCGGCCGCGTACGCCAACGACGTGTACGACGTGATCCGCACCGGCGAGGAGCGCACCACGGACAGCGGGCAACTGGTCGCCCTGGCGGCCCGCCCGGACCTTGCCCCCGACACCGCGCAGATCGGGAGGACCGGCCTGCGCACGGTCTCGGACGAGGGCACCGAGTGCCCGAGGTCCGTGTCCTGCGAGTGGATCCCGGCCCCGTACGAGGAGTTCGGCGACAACGACTACGGCAACCACGACCTGGGCGACCGCCCGGCATCGCAGAGCATCAAGTACATCGTCATCCATGACACGGAGGGTGCCTGGGACAGCGTACTGAAGCTGGTCCAGGACCCCACCTATGTGTCGTGGGACTACACGCTGCGCTCCACGGACGGGTTCATCGCCCAGCATGTGAAGGCCAAGGACGTGGCCTGGCACGCGGGCAACTGGTACATCAACGCCAAGTCGATCGGCCTGGAGCACGAGGGCTTCCTTGCCGCGCCCGACGCCTGGTACACGGAGGCCATGTACCGCTCGTCGGCGCGGCTGGTCGGATACCTGGCCGCGAAGTACCGCATTCCGCTGGACCGGCAGCACATCCTCGGCCACGACAACGTGCCGGGTCCGACCACGTCGTCCATCTCCGGAATGCACACCGACCCCGGCCCGTACTGGGACTGGCGGCACTACTTCGCACTGCTGGGCCGGCCCTTCGAGCGCACCGCGGGCAAGGCCGGCGGACTGGTGACGATCCTCCCGGGCTTCGCGGCCAACCAGCCCGTGTACACGGGCTGCGTCACCAGGGACCAGCCCTGCGCGGCGCACGGCTCCAGCGAGGTGCGGCTGTACTCCGACCACGACGAGGACTCCGCCCTGATCAAGGACGTCGGTCTGCATGGAAACGCCGCCTCGACGATCGACGTCAATGATGTCGGCTCGCGGGTGTCCACCGGCCAGCAGTACGCGGTGGCGGGCCACTACCGGGACTGGACGGCGATCTGGTACCTCGGCCAGAAGGCGTGGTTCAAGAACCCGAGGAAGAACCCGGCCGCGGTGAACGCGTCCGGCTTCGTGGTCACCCCCAAGCCGGGCCTGGACAGCGTCCCGGTGTACGGGCGTGCCTACCCCGAGGCCTCGGCCTACCCGGCGGGAGTGCCCGCGCAGGCGGTGTCCCCGCTGTCGTACTCCCTGCCCGCGGGGCAGCGGTACGTGGTCGGTGACAGGGTGCCCGGCGAGTACTACTACGCGGTCACCTTCGCCACCGGCTCGCACCGGGTGGTGGTGGGAAAGGACCTGTACTACGAGATCCAGTTCGGACACCGGGTGGCGTTCGTACGGGCGGCCGACGTGACGGTGGCGCCATCGCGCCCGTAGCCGCTGTCAGCCCTGCTGGAAAAGCTCCGCCGGGAGTGGCTTCAGCAGGGCGTACAGGTCGTCCGTGATGGGTCGGTCCCAGGCGGCGATGGTCACCAGGACGTTGTCGCTGCGGTCGAACTGGACGCAGGAGATCCGGCTCTCGGACAGCTTGAGGCGGCGCACGATCAGGAGGTTGTCGCCCTGCATGACGGGCATGTCCTCGACGCCGACGACGCTCACCTCCTCCTCGTTCTCCAGCGCGAGCAGCAGCTGGGCCACCTCGAAGGGGATCTCGCCCTCGCCCGTCTCGCGGGCCGGGGAGCCCTCGGGCAGATTGCCGATGACCATCGCGGGGCCTCGGCCACCGAAGAGGTCGTAGCGCAGGAAGACGCCCTGACAGGTGCCGTCGGGGGCGGGCAGCAGGCCGGCGCCCAGATTGCCGGGCCAGTCGCCCGGGTCCATGGCCAGGACGTCGAAGTCGGGCCCGGCGGGAGTGGCGCTGCGGCGGCGGAGGAACGACATGTCGCCAATGGTAATGGGGCGCGCAGGTCGTTGTGCGCGTGCGGGCCGGTGGACGGCGATCGGGCCGACGCGACGGAGTCGCGAATCGTCGGCCCCGCACCCTGGGGCGCCGGACTTCAGGTCGGTTTCAGTGCCGATGTCAGCCCGGTGATCTCCGTGCCCATCTTGCGGTAGACCGCCGAGAGCAGGCGCACGACCGCCGGCTCCTCCGTGTGCAGCTCCTTCGCGATCTCCGCCTCGGTGCGGCCAGCGGCGGCCAGGTTCGCCGCGGAGCGTTCGCGGCTGGTCAGGGTGTCCGTCTCGGTGCTGTGCAGGCGGCGCGGGCGCAGACCGGCCGCGGCGAGTTCGTCACGGGCCGTTTCGACGAGACCGTCGGCGCCGCACTGGACGGCCGCGTCGAGGCCGCGGTACAGGAGTTCGGCGGCGTCCCCGGGGCGGCCGGTGCGGCGCAGTTCGGTGCCCAGGGCGACGAGTGCGCAGGCCAGCTCGTAGGCGGCCGGGGAGCGCTCCAAGTGGGTGACGGCCTCCTCCAGGTACTTGATGCGGGCCGAGCCCGAGGAGACCTCGGCGGCTGTCCGCAGGGCCTGGCCGATGGCGGACGGGGTGCCGAACTGGCGGGCGCGGGCGACCGCTTCGAGGGCGGTGGCGACGGCGCGTTCGGGGGTTTCACAGGCCTCGGCGCGGGCCAGGTGGAGCTGCCAGGGGCACCAGGCGGGGTTCCGGATGCCGCGCGGGTCCAGACGGCGGCCGGCGGCGGCCAGTTCCTCGGCCGCTTCCTTGGTGCGACCGCAGGCGAGCAGGAGTTCGCCGTGCACGGTCTGGGCGTCGGGGAAGACGACGGCGGCCGGGAAGGGCGCGCAGAAGGAGTAGTGGTCGCCGGTCTGCGCGGCCTCCGTGACCCGGCCGCGAGCGAGGAGGACCTCGATGAGGATGCCCACCGCGTACCAGTGGGCCGGAGTGCCGGGGCCGACCCGCTCGGCGAGCCTGAGTCCGGCGCGGACGAAGTCCTCGGCCTCGGCGAGCCGGCCGCGGCGGTAGCGGACGTAACCGAGGAGTGTGTACGCGAACGAGAGGTGGGCGCCTCGCCAGCCCTGGCGTTCGAAGTCGGCGGTGCCCGCCGTGAAGAGTTCCTCGGTGCGGCCGGGGCGGTCGGCGTACATGAAGGCCAGCGCGACCAGGACGGGCACCTCGAAGCCGCGGTCGGGCTCGGCCCAGCCGAGGCCGCCGGCCAGGGCGCGTTCGGCGTGGTGGAGGGCGACGTGGGCGGGTTCGCCGCGCAGGACCGCGTCCCAGGTGCGCAGGCCGATCACGTAGCGCTCGGTGAGGTCACGGCCGCTCAGCCGGTCGGCGAGCTTGGTGAGGCGGCGGGAACGGGAGGGGTGGTCGGGTTCGTCGGCCCGGAAGGCGTCCCACATGAACTGTTCGGCGAGCATGCGCAGCTTGACCCGGGCGTCGTCGGTGACGCGGATCTCGCGGGCGAGGGTGTCGGAGGCCTCGGCGAGACGGTCGCTGTGGGCGAGGACCTGGGAGAGCCGGTAGACGATGTGGTGGCGCAGGTCGGCCTCGGCGATGGGCTCCTCCAGGGCGGCCCGCAGATGGTTGACGGTGGTGGCGGGTTCGGTGAGCAGGGAGGCCGAGCCCAGTTCGTACAGGACGGCGGCACGGTCCGCGAAGGGCGGGGGTTCGCGCAGGGCGCGGGCGAGGTAGCTGCGGGCGGCGTCCGGGGCGCCGGCCCGGAGGGTCTCCTCGGCCGCGGCGCGCAGTCGCTGGACGACCCAGTTGTCACCGTCGGGGTGGGTCTCCAGGAGGTGGCGGGCGGCGGCGGAGGCGCCCTGTCCTTCATTGATCACGCACCAGGCGGCCTGGCCGTGGAGAGCGACGCGGATGCCGGGCGGGATGGCCCGGTAGACGGCGGTGGCGATCAGCGGGTGGACGAACTCCAGGGTCTCGGCGCCGGTGAGGATGCGGGCGCCGCGCAGGGCGTCGGCGGCGTCGGCGGCCTCCTCGTGGCCGAGTCCGGCGACGGCGGCGGCGAGCAGCGGCTGGATCTCGGTGCCGAGGACGGCACAGGCCCAGGCGAAGCGGACGGTCGAGGTGCCGAGTCGTTCGAGGCGGACGACGAGCCCGCTGCCCTTCACCGCCGCGGCGAGGTCGCGCAGCAGATGGGCGCCGGACTCGGTCGGGGTGACACCGCGGTCGCGCACCTTGGCGGTGAGCTCGACCGTCTCGAACGGGTTGCCGGCGGTGACGGCCCAGCACTCGCGGCAGAACGCGTCGTCGGCGTGCGCACCGACGGCTTCCCGCACGAGGCGTGCGACGGCGACGGCGCTGAGCGGTTCCAGGTCGAGTGGGCGTCCGCCCGCGCGCCCCGGCAGCCCCTTGAACGACTCGGCGTGGTCCGGGAGTTCGTCGGGCCGATAGGCCACCACGACCAGCAGCGGGAGCTGTTCGGCGCGGGGTGCGAACGCGGCGAGCCAGCCCAGGGATTCGGGATCGGCCCAGTGGGCGTCGTCGAGCACGAGGACCATCGGGGCGCGCAGCACGGCGAGATGGGTGAGCACCCAGTCGAGGCCGTCGCGCAGCCCCTGCTGGTCGGGCGGGGCACCGCCGGTCGGCGCGCACAGGCCGAGGGCGGGACCCACGATGTCGTACCAACTGCCCAGCGAGGCACGCAGATCGGTCTCCGCGGTACCGGCCAGCTGGGGCTGCAGCAACTGTCGGGCGACGTGGAAGGCGACGCGCTGCTCCTGGTCGCCGCCGCGGGCGGACAGTACGGTGCAGCCCCTGGCGGCGGCGCGCCGGCGCACCTCGGCGAGGAGGGTGGTCTTGCCGATGCCGGCGCGCCCGGCGACGGCGAGGAGGGCGCCGCGGGGGCGGTCGGAGGGTTCGGCGCCGTCCCTGCGCAGGCCGGTGAGTTCGCCCAACGCCTCGTCCACAGCGGCGAGTTCGCTCTCGCGTTCGAAGATGGTCCTACTGCTGCGCACGATGCGCTGCCCCATGGTGTATACCCCCTGCCACGCTGGTACGCCCGCGCGGGGAGCGGGCGCGCACCGTGACCTACAGGCACCTCAGCGTACGCCTCGCGAGGGTCGCGCGACCCGTTTCGGCCCGTTACCGGCCGTACCTGTTCAGGACGCTCTCGCAGCGCCGTTCGTGTCGCCCGGCGACGCGGCCCGACGCCGATGTCACCGGCGCCCGCTGTCTGCCGCTCCTCACTTCTCCCCCGGCGTCGGCGGCACCACCGCCACCGGGGCCGCCGCGTGCAGCAGGACGGCCTGGGCGACCGAGCCCATCATGCGGGCGGGTGCGGGCAGCCGGCGGCGACGGCCCACGACAACCAGCCCGGCGTCCTTGGAGGCGGCGACCAGCAGGCCGGCCGCGTCGCCCGGCATCGCACCCGCGTCGGCCCGCACGGCTCCCGGCGCGCCCACCAGCGCCTGGTACTCCACGTCCGGCAGGCCGGCCCGCCCGTGCAGGTGTCCCGTACCTGGTCGAGCACCGGATCGTCGTCCGGGGTGGTCGGACCGGCCGCGAGGACGTCCGGCTGCGCCCAGGCGGCGTACTGCTGCACGTGGACCACCCGCAGCGGCGGCGCCCCGCGTCTGCGGGCGTCGTCGACGGCCCCGTCCGGGGCACGCGGACTGTCGTCCGACCCGTCAACGGCCGCGATGACCGGCAGGCTGCTGCTCATGGGGTTCCGCACCTCCGGAAGACGGCCTTCCCCTCCAGGGGTCAGCGTCGCTCGGACACCGCCCCGGGAGAGCGCTCAAGGCCGCGTGTCCGGAAAAGCGGAAGGAACACCCCGGATCGGCCGGTCGGCTCAGCCGCCGGCCATCAACCACCGGCTACCGGATCAGGCACAGAGCCCCAGGTCACGTCAGGTCGAACTCCCCTTCCCGCGCCCCCGACACGAACGCGCCCCATTCCGCGGGCGTGAAGATCAGGGACGGGCTTTCCGGGCTACCGCTGTTGCGCATCGCGATGAAGCCCTCGACAAAAGCGATCTGGACATCCCCCATGCCACGGCTGCTCGAGTGCCAATCGGCGTTGCTGAGGTCCAGCTCCGGCTTGTCCCAGCCCGCAAGCGGGTGCTGCTGGATGGTGCTCTCGGCCACGTCCGTGCTCCTCCCGACTCGTCGTCCGCGGCCAGCCTAGCGATCGGTTTCTGATGCCGACAGGCCACGTGAGGGGGACCTTTACGGAGTCTTCTACGAGTCCGGGAGTTCGCTGCCCACGAGCCACATCGAGAAGAACTGCGATCCGCCCCCGTAGGCGTGCCCGAGGACGCGTCTGGCCCCCTCCACCTGGTGTTCTCCGGCCTGTCCGCGCGCCTGGAGCGCCGCCTCCGCGAAACGGATCATGCCGGAGGCGCCGATGGGATTGGTCGACAGAACACCGCCCGACATGTTGACGGGCAGGTCACCGTCCAGCTCGGTCACCCCGGATTCGGTGAGCTTCCAGCCCTCGCCCTCCTCGGCGAAGCCGAGATTCTCCAGCCACATGGGCTCGTACCAGGAGAACGGCACGTACATCTCCACCGCGTCGATGTCCCGGCGCGGGTCGGCGATCCCGGCCTGCCGGTACACGTCGGCCGCGCAGTCCTTGCCGGCCTGGGGCGAGACGAAGTCCTTGCCGGCGAAGAGGGTCGGCTCGCTGCGCATGGCGCCGCCCAGCATCCAGGCGGGCGGCCGCGGCGCACGTGCGGCCCCCGCCCGGTCGGTCAGCACCATCGCGCAGGCACCGTCGGAGGACGGGCAGGTCTCCGAGTAGCGGATCGGGTCCCACAGCATGGGCGAGGCCTGGACCTTCTCCAGGGTGATGTCATGTTCATGGAGGTGGGCGTAGGGGTTCTTCAGGGCGTTTCGCCGGTCCTTGTACGCCACCAGCGAGCCGACGGTGTCGGGCGCGCCGGTGCGCCGCATGTACGCGCGCACGTGCGGGGCGAAGAAGCCGCCCGCCCCGGCGAGCAGGGGCTGCTGGAACGGGATCGGCAGGGACAGGCCCCACATGGCGTTCGACTCGGACTGCTTCTCGAAGGCGAGCGTCAGGACGGTGCCGTGCACGCGGGCCGCGACCAGGTTCGCGGCGACCAGCGCGGTGGAGCCGCCGACCGAACCGGCGGTGTGCACGCGCAGCATCGGCTTGCCCACCGCGCCGAGCGCGTCGGCGAGGTACAGCTCGGGCATCATCACGCCCTCGAAGAAGTCGGGCGCCTTGCCGATGACGACGGCGTCGATGTCGGCCCAGGTCAACTCGGCGTCGTCCAGGGCACGTCGGGCCGCCTCCCGGACGAGTCCCGCGATCGACACGTCCCGCCGCGCCGCCACGTGCTTGGTCTGGCCGATGCCTACGACGGCCACGGGTTCCTTGCTCATCGCGGATCCCCTTCGAGTACGGCGACCAGGTTCTGTTGCAGACAGGGGCCGGAGGTGGCGTGGGCGAGGGCCCGGTCGGACTCGCCGCGATGGATTGCGGCGGCGGCCTCTCCGATCCGGATGAGCCCGGCGGCCATGATCGGATTGGCGGCGAGCGCGCCGCCGGACGGATTCACCCGTACGTCGTCGCCGAGCCTCAGCGCCTTGCGCAGCACGACCTCCTGCGAGCTGAAGGGTGCGTGCAACTCGGCGGTGTCGACGGGTCGTTCGAAGGCGCCGGCCTTCTCTGCGGCCAGCCGTGCGGAGGGCGAGTCGGTCAGGTCGCGGATACCCAGGCCATGGGCCTCGATCCGGTGGTCGATGCCACGGATCCAGGCGGGCCGCGCCCCCAGTTCCCGCGCCCGCTCCCCCGCCGCGAGGATCACGGCCGCGGCTCCGTCCCCGATGGGCGGGCAGTCGCCGGTACGGAGGGGCCGTACGAGGTAGTCCCCTTGCGGCACCGAACCCCTCAGCTGGGCATGGGAGTTGGCGGTGGCGTCCGCGCGGCTGCGGGCGGCGACGGAGGCGAGCGCGGGCTCGTCGGTGTCACCCGCGTCGATGAGGGCCTGCGCCTGCAGTGCGGCCAGCGCGACGGAGTCGGGCCACAGGGGTGCCACGTAGTACGGGTCGAGCTGGCGGGTCAGGACGTCGCGTACGGAACCGGGTGAGGACTTGCCGTACGCATAGACGAGGGCGGTGTCCGCCTCCCCGGTGAGGAGCTTGGTCCACGCCTCGTACAGGGCCCATGCGCCGTCCATCTCGACGTGCGACTCGGAGATCGGCGGCCACGCGCCGACGCCGTCGAGGGCGAGGGTGAAGGAGAAGGCGCGGCCGGCCAGGTAGTCGCTGGAGCCGGAGCAGGTGAAGCCGATGTCCGAGGTCTGCAGACCGGTCTGCGCGAGGACCTCGTGCAGCACCGGCATCAGCATCTCGACCTCGGAGAGTTCCTCGCTGCTGCGCCGGTGGTCGGTCTGGGCGAAGGCGACCAGTGCAATGTCACGCATCACAGCAGCTCCTTGTAGACGTCGTAGTCCGCGTCGGGCTCACCGGTGGGCCGGTAGTGGTCGGGGTAGCGGGCCCCTTCCGTCCACACCGGTTCGACGCGCAGCCCCATGCGCACCTGGTCGTAGGGGATGCCGCCGATACGGCCGTGCAGGGCGAGGCCGGCGCCGTCGAGGGCGATGTGGGCGTAGACGTACGGGACTTCGATGCCGAGATTCGCCGTATGCGCAGCCTTGATGTTGACGATGCAGTACGTCGTGACCGTGCCGCGCGGGCCCACCTCGACCCGTTCCGCCGTGGCGACACCGCAGGTGGGGCACGCGCCCCTCGGCGGGACGTACACCTTCCGGCAGGAGGGGCAGCGTTCGCCGACCGTCCGCCGGTCGGACAGGGCGTGGATGTAGGCGGACTGGGCGCGGCCCGGCGAGTAGGTGTAGTCGAGGCGGGCGGCGGCGACGATGCCGGTGACGGGGTCCGCGAACTGGCCGGTGTGGTCCGCCGGTTGGGCGGGTTCGGCCGGCTGTCCTTCGTCCGGCTCGAAACAGGCGATGTCGGTGATGGCGCCCTTGCGCGCCTCGGCCCAGCGGACGCGGACGCGCATACCGGAGTGCACGGCGTCGGGGCCGGAGGCGTCGAGGGCGTGCAGGAGGGCGGTGTCGGCGCCGTCGAGGCGGACCAGGACCCAGGCGAAGGGGGTGTCGAGGGGTTGGCCGCGGCGGGGTTCGTGGTTCCAGGCCCAGGTGGTGACCGTGCCGGTGGGGGCGACCTCGACGAGGTCGCGTATCTCCTCGGCGGTGACGGGGTCGTACTCGACGGGCGGGACGAGGATCTGGCCGTCGCCGGTCCGTACGCCGAGGACGACGCGCTCGCGCAGTCCGGTCAGGAAGGCGCTCTGGACGGGACCGAGGGAGCGGGTGAAGGGGAACTCGACGGCGAGAGGGGCTTTGAGGACTTCGGGCATCGGGAACGTCTCTCCTTCGGAGCAGGGTCGGCGGATCGCGTCCAAGGGGGCGCGGGGGCGGTGGCATGTGCGGCTCCGTCGCGGGGCGCGACCCGCCACGCACGGCCCGCGTGTCCGGACCGCGCCTTCGGCGGAGCGTCAGGCGCGCCTGTAGAGCGGCGGCCGCTTCTCCGCGAAAGCGCGGGCACCCTCCTTCGCGTCGGCGGTGTCGAAGATCGGCCAGCCGCGCTTGAGTTCGGAGGCGAGGCCGTCCGTCTCCGTCATCTCGGCGGTCTCGTACACGGACGCCTTGACGGCCTCCACCGCCAACGGGCCGCAGGCGTTGATCCGTTCGGCGATCTCCAGGGCCTTGGCGAGGGCGGCGCCGTCGGGCACGACATGGCCGACCAGCCCGACGTCGGCCGCCTCGCGAGCGGTGTACGCACGGCCGGTGAGGAGCATTTCGAGCGCGTGAGTACGCGGGATCTGGCGCTGCAGGCGGACCGTGGACCCGCCGATCGGGAACAGCCCACGCCTGACCTCGAAGAGCCCGAAGGTGGCCGACTCGCCCGCGACGCGGATGTCGGTGCCCTGGAGGATCTCCGTGCCTCCGGCGACACAGTGCCCCTCGACGGCGGCGACGACCGGTTTGCGCGGGCGATGGTGGCGCAGCATCGCCTTCCAGTGGAGGTCGGGGTCGGCCTTGAGGCGGTCCCGGTACTGCTCGCCCTCCATGCCCCTGCCCGCGAGGGCTTTGAGGTCCATGCCCGCGCAGAACGCACCGCCCGCGCCGGTCAGCACGACCGAGCGGACGGCATCGTCCTGGTCGGCCTCGATCCAGCCGTCGTACAGGCCGACGAGCATGGACAGCGAGAGCGCGTTCTTGGCCTCGGGCCTGTTGAGCGTGAGCACCAGTGTGGCGCCTTCGCGCCGCATGGTGAGGTGTTCGGTCCCACCCATTGCCCATCTCCCCTCATCTGGAACGAGAACAGGTTGCAGTAGGCGAGTGGGCACTTCAAGGGTTTTCTGACAGTCAGTCAGATTTCTTCGCTCGGACCCTTCACAGTTGCCGCGCCCTTTGCTCTGATGACCGGCGAACCGACGGATGCGCCTTTCTTCGTCATGTCTGCCGGGGTCAGGAGGAGCGGTGGAGTACAACCTTGCCGACCTGTTCGAGTCGGTCGTCGACGTGGTGCCGGAGCGCGAGGCCCTGGTCTACGTCGACCACCCGGGCACGGGCGCGGAACGCCGCCTGACCTACGCGGAGCTGGACGCGGCGGCGAACCGTATCGGCCACCATCTGATCGACGCCGGGATCCGCCCCGGCGAGCACCTCGGGCTGCACCTGTACAACGGGATCGAGTACCTGCAGACGGTGTTCGGCTGCCTCAAGGCGCGGATCGTGCCGGTCAACGTCAACTACCGTTACGTAGAGGACGAGTTGGTGTACCTCTACCGGGACGCAGACCTGGTGGCCCTGGTCTTCGACACGGAGTTCGACGGCCGGGTGGCGGCCGCCCTGCCGCAGTGCCCGCAGCTGCGGCACCTCGTGCGGGTCGGCGGCGACGGCGAGGGAACCGGCGCCGTACCCTTCGCCGAGGCGGAGGCGGGAAGTTCGCCGGACCGGGGATTCCCGGCCCGCTCCGGCGACGACCAGTTCATCATCTACACCGGCGGCACCACCGGGATGCCCAAGGGCGTCATGTGGCGCCAGGAGGACCTGTTCTTCTCGGGGCTCGGTGGGGGCGCGCCGACCGGTGAACCGGTGAAGCGGCCGCAGGAGCTTGCCGAGCGGGTCGCCGCGGGCGGCTCGGGGATCACCTTCTTCCCCACTCCCCCGCTGATGCACGGCACCTCGACGCTCACCTCGTTCATCGGCTTCAACTTCGGGCAACGGGTCGTGATCCACCGCAAGTTCGTGCCCGAGGAGGTGCTGCGGACCGTCGAGAAGGAGAAGGTCACCAGCATGTCGCTGGTCGGCGACGCGATGCTGCGGCCGCTGATCGACGCGCTGGGCGGCCCCATGAGGGGCACGGACTGCTCGTCGGTGTTCAGCGTGTCGTCGTCGGGGGCGGTCATGTCGGAGACGGTGCGCCGGCAGTTCCAGGAACTGCTGCCGAACGTGATGCTGCTCAACAACTACGGCTCCTCCGAGTCCGGCTTCAACGGCACGGCGACGGCCGACTCCGGGGCCGGACAGAGCTTCCGCATCCGCGTCAACTCCCGCACCCAGGTGGTCGATCCGGCCACGGGCGCGACCGTCGCCGTGGGTGAGGTGGGACGGGTCGCGCAGTGCGGTCACGTGCCGCTCGGCTACTACAACGACCCGAAGAAGACCGCCGAGACCTTCTTCGAGAAGGACGGCGAACGGTGGGTGCTGCTGGGCGACATGGCGACGGTGGACGAGGAGGGTGTGGTCACCGTCCTCGGCCGGGGCTCGCAGTGCATCAACACCGGGGGCGAGAAGGTGTACCCGGAGGAGGTCGAGCAGGCCCTCAAGTCCCATCCGGACGTGTACGACGCCCTGGTCGCCGGAGTGCCGGACGCGAAGTGGGGCAACCACGTGGCGGCGGTCGTACAGATGCGTGAAGGCGTACCACGGCCCTCGCTGGAGGACGTCCAGTCCTACTGCCGTACGCACCTCGCCGGGTACAAGATCCCGCGGCAGCTGGTGGTCACGGAGGCCATACGGCGGTCGCCCAGCGGAAAGGCGGACTACCGCTGGGCACGGGAGGTGGCGGTCGCGGCGGACATCGCACCCGCGCGGGCGCCCGGCGGGGCCGCCGGATCCGGCCCGGCGTAGTCTTTGCGCGCGGTTGACCCGGGCTTATTGAACGGAGAGTGAAGCCGGGCCGTACGGAGGTTGGCGGCCCGGCCCTGCGGGCCCGGTCCGCCGTGCCATCACCGGGCTTCGCACGGAAGGACCTACGGGTGTCGCACCTCACGCCCCCTCGTCAACTGCCGGACATCGAAGCGGGCGTCGACCCTGATTCGCCTGTGACATCTGATGCTGCCGCGACATCGGGCAATACGGCCGCGGCGAAACCGGTGGTGCCGGACGAGCCACAGAGCGCCGACGAGGCAGTCGCGTCCACGGACGAGGAACCGGGCGCCGACGAGGGCGCCGTGTCCACGGGCGGACAGCCCGCGGCCGAGTCGACGGACCCACCGGAGCCGGGCGCGAAGCCTGCGGCTGGGCCGGACGCCGAGCAAGCGGCGGCCGATCCCGACTCCGCCGAGGCCACCCCGCCTTCCCGCCCCGGCTGGTTCGGCTGGCGCCGTCGTTACCCCCGTGCCGCCCGCGCCGTGCGGGTGGGCACGAGTGTCCTGGCCGGAGCCCTGGTGCTCGCCGTGCTTCTCGTGCCCAACCGCCTCGACCGGATCACTGTCCAGTCCTTCCTCCGCCTCCCCGTCGAGGCGATCTTCCTGGCGGCGCTTCTGCTCGTGCTGCCGTCGAAGGCACGGCGGATCACGGCCGGAGCGCTGGGGGTGCTCCTCGGGCTGACCACCATCCTGAAGTGCCTCGACATGGGTTTCCGCCAGACCCTGGCCCGCCCGTTCGACCTGGTCTTCGACTGGGTCCTGCTGAGCGACGCGGCGGACTTCCTGAAGGACTCGCTCGGTCGCTCGGGTGAGGTGCTCGCGGTGATCGGCGTGATCGTCCTGGTCGTCGCCGTGCTCGCGGTGAGCGCGCTCGCCGTGGTGCGGCTGGCGAACGTGATGGCCCGGCACCGCCCCATGGCCGTACGCACCACGCTGGTCCTCGGCGTCGCGTGGATCATCTGCTTCACCCTGGGGGCGCAGTTCGGCGGTGTCACGCTCGCCACCAAGGGCTACGCCCAGTACCTCGCCAACCGTGTCCAGTACGTCCGTGACGGCCTCGGTGACGCCGACGTCTTCAAGAAGCAGCTGGCCGTCGACGCCTACGCCAAGACCCCGCCCGACCAGCTGCTGACCGGGCTGCACGGCAAGGACGTGATGTTCACCTTCATCGAGAGCTACGGCCGGGTGGCCATCGACGATCCGTCCATGGCACCGGAGATCGACGCGACGCTCCAGGAGGGCAACGCCAGGCTCACGTCGGCCGGCTTCGCGGCGCGCAGCGGCTGGCTCAGGTCGCCCGTGACCGGCGCAGGCAGCTGGCTGGCCCACTCGACGTTCCTGTCCGGCCTGTGGATCAAGAACCAGCAGCGGTACCGGACCGTGACCACCAGCGACCGCGCCACCCTCACCAGCTACTTCAAGAAGACCGGCGACTGGCGCACGGTCGGCATCGTCCCGGGCGTGCGCAAGGCCTGGCCGGAGGGCAAGTACTTCGGCCTCGACCACATCTACGACTCCACACACCTCGGCTACCAGGGTCCGTACTTCAGCTGGACGCCGGTGCCGGACCAGTTCAGCCTGGAGGCCTTCCAGAAGCTGGAGCACGGCAAGAAGCACCGCGACCCGATCATGGCGGAGATCATCCTGGCCTCCAGCCACAATCCCTGGTCCCCCATCGCCCACACGATCGACTGGAACGACCTCGGCGACGGTTCGGTGTTCTACAAGATCAAGAAGGAGGGCACGAACCCCACGGAGGTCTGGAAGAGCGCGAAGCGCGTGCGGACCGAGTACCGCAAGGCCATCCAGTACTCCCTGGACAGCCTGACCCAGTGGATGCAGCGCTACGGCGACGACAACACCGTCCTCGTCTTCCTCGGCGACCACCAGCCCGTCCCGACGGTCACCGGCGGCACCGCGAACCGGGACGTGCCGGTCACGATCGTCGCCCGCGACCCGAAGGTGCTGGACAGGGTCTCCGACTGGGGCTGGACGGAAGGCCTCAAGCCCGCCAAGAACGGACCCGAGTGGAGCATGAACACGTTCCGCGACCGGTTCATGACGGCGTACGGACCGCACTCCGGGTGATCCCGGGCTCCGGGGGTCCTGGTGAGGTGAGGGGCTGAAGTGGGCGGGGAGTCTTCGGACGGCGTAGCAAGACTCGCCGGGGACGGATGGCGTCCCTAGGGTCGCAGTAACGGTGATCCCATGTCACCGGACCTGAAGGGGACTCCCCCATGAACCTACCGATACGCGCGCTGAGCGCAGCCGCGCTCACGATCCTCCTGACCGCCGGGCCGGCGACTGCCGTCGCACAGGCACACGCACAGGCACACGCACAGGCACAGGCACAGGCACAGGCCGACCTGGACTGCAGCGACTTCGCTTTCCAGGAGGACGCGCAGGCGGAATTCAACCGCGATCCCAGCGATCCCTTCCGCCTGGACGCGGACAACGACGGCATCGCCTGCGAAGAACTCCCGCACAGAACCGCGGCCGCTGTCACCCCGACCGCGGTTCCCCAACGCGGAGTGAACGCGGGTGTCGGCGGCGGCACCGGGCCTGCCGGCTTCGAGGCGGTGGCCGGTGCCGGCCTCACCGTCGTCGCCCTGGGCCTGGCCACCGGCCACGTGCTCCTACGGCGACGTCGCCGTGCCGCCGCACCGCGAGGTCATTGAAACCGGCCCTGAGCGGCCATGACCTCGTCGCCGTGCTCGAAGGCCCATGCTCCGACGGCGTCGATGGGAGCCAGCAAGGTCCGTCCCAGTGCCGTGAGTTGGTACTCGACTCGGGGTGGCGCGCCGGGACGTGCGTGCCGGGTCACCAGTCCGTTGAACTGCAGGCGCCGCAGCGTCTCGGTGAGGACCTTGGCGCTGATGCCTCCGATCCGCGCCCGCAGTTCGACCGGACGCCCGGGTCCGTCGCGCAGCGCCCAGAGCACCACGGCGTTCCATGTGTGGGAGAGCAGGTCGAAGGCCAGGCGGGCGCGGCAGTCGGCGAGGAAGTCATCGGTCGTCACGTACCAAATGGTGCCCGACACGCCCTCTAGCGTCGTCCTGAACGGTCGAAACAGGCGGCACTGGGAGGGAACACACAATGAGAATCGGCGTGTTGGGGACGGGCAACATGGCGGACGCACTCGCCACCCACCGGGTGCGGGCCGGGCACGAGGTGACCATCGGCGGACGGGACGCGGTCAGGGCGGAGCGGCTCGCGACCCGCGTCGGCGCTCAGCCTGCCGGTCTGCGCGCGGCAGCCGAGTCCGGGCAGGTGGTGCTGGCGGCACTGCCCTTCGGCGCGGGCGTGAGCGTGGCCCGGGAGCTGCGGACGGCTTTGGACGGCAAGGTGCTGCTCGACTGTTCCAATCCGGTCGGGCCGGGCTTTCGGCTGCTGACGGAAGGCGGCCCCTCGTCCGCGCAGCAGCTGGCCGCCGCGGCATGATGGGTCGGCTGATGTGGTTGGCGAGGGAGATGGCCCCATGACGGACGCGACGGAACTGCTGGATGCCGGGGAGCGGCTCGACGCCGGTGCTCTGCGGGAGCTGCAGCTGGAGCGGCTGCGCGCCTCGCTGCGGCACGTGTACGAGCGTGTGCCCTTCTACCGGGAGTCCTTCGACAAGGCCGGCGTCCACCCGGACGACTGCCGGTCACTTGCCGACCTGGCCCGTTTCCCGTTCACCACGAAGGCGGACCTGCGAGAGAACTACCCGTACGGAATGTTCGCCGTTCCGCAGGACCGCATTCGCCGGATCCACGCCTCCAGCGGCACCACCGGACGTCCCACGGTCGTCGGCTACACCGACAACGACCTCTCCCTCTGGGCCGACATGGTGGCCCGCTCGATCCGGGCGGCGGGCGGCCGGCCCGGAGACAAGGTACATGTGGCGTACGGGTACGGCCTGTTCACCGGCGGCCTCGGCGCGCACTACGGCGCCGAACGGCTCGGCTGTACGGTCATCCCCGCGTCCGGCGGCATGACGGCCCGTCAAGTGCAGCTGATCCAGGACCTCGAACCGCAGATCATCATGGTGACGCCGTCGTACATGCTCACACTGCTGGACGAGTTCGAACGCCAGGGTGTCGATCCGCGCGGCACCTCGCTGCGCGTGGGCGTCTTCGGTGCCGAGCCGTGGACCGAGCAGATGCGGCAGGAGATCGAGGGGCGGTTCGTGATCGACGCGGTCGACATATACGGGCTGTCCGAGGTGATCGGCCCGGGCGTGGCCCAGGAGTGCGTGGAGACGAAGGACGGGCTGCACATCTGGGAGGACCACTTCTACCCGGAGGTCGTCGATCCGATCACCGGCGAGGTGCTGCCGGACGGTGTGGAGGGCGAGCTGGTCTTCACCTCGCTGACCAAGGAGGCGATGCCCGTCGTCCGGTACCGGACCCGGGACCTGACGCGGCTGCTGCCCGGCACGGCGCGTGTCTTCAGGCGGATGGAGAAGGTCACCGGGCGCAGCGACGACATGGTGATCCTTCGCGGGGTGAACCTCTTTCCCACGCAGATCGAGGAGATCGTGCTGCGGACACCGGGCGTGGCGCCCCACTTCCAGCTCCGCCTCACCCGCGAGGGCCGGCTGGACGCCCTCACGGTCCGCGCGGAGGCCCGGCCGGACGCCGGCCGGGAGGTCCGGGAGGCCGCCGCTCGGACGATCACGGCGGCGGTGAAGGACGGCATCGGCGTCTCCGTCACGGTGGAGATCGTCGAACCGGAGTCACTGGAGCGGTCGGTGGGAAAGCTCCGCAGGATCGTGGACCTGCGCTCGCGCTAACCCGCGAACCGGTCCCGCAGTTCCCTCTTGAGGATCTTCCCGCTCGCGTTGCGCGGCAGCTCGTCCACGAACTCCACCCGCTTGGGTGCCTTGAAGTGGGCGAGCTTCTCGCGGGCGTGGGCGATGAGCTGGTCCTCGGTCACCTCGCCGCGCGGGACGACGACCGCGGTGACCGCCTCGATCCAGCGTTCGTCGGGCAGGCCGATCACGGCGACCTCGGCGACCGAGTCATGGGTGTAGAGGGCGTCCTCGACCTGGCGTGAAGCGACCAGTACGCCACCGGAGTTGATGACGTCCTTCACGCGGTCGACGATCGTGTAGTAGCCGTGGGCGTCCCGGACCGCGAGGTCACCGGAGTGGAACCAGCCGTCGCGGAAGGCGGCGGCCGTCTCCTCGGGCTTGTCCCAGTAGCCCTCGCACAACTGCGGGGAACGGTAGACGACTTCGCCCGGCGTACCGTCGGGAACGTCCTTGCCGTCCTCGTCGACCACACGGGCGTCGACGAAGAGGACGGGGCGGCCGCAGGAGTCCATGCGGCCCTTGTGCTCGCCGGGTGCCAGGACGGTGGCCAGGGGGCCGATCTCGCTCTGGCCGAAGCAGTTGTAGAAACCGAGCTTCGGCAGCCGTTCGCGCAGCCGCTCCAGGACCGGCACGGGCATGATCGAGGCGCCGTAGTACGCCTTGCGCAGTCCGCCGAGGTCGCGGGTGGTGAAGTCGGGGCGGTTGGACAGCCCGATCCACACCGTGGGCGGGGCGAACAGGCTGTCCACGCGGCCGGATTCGACGAGGTCGAAGAGCCGGTCGCCGTCCGGGGCGTCCAGGATGATGTTCGTGGCGCCGACCGCGAGGTACGGCAGCAGGAACACATGCATCTGCGCCGAGTGGTAGAGCGGCAGTGAGTGCACGGGGCGGTCGCCGGCGCTGAGGTCGAGGGCGGTGATCGCGCTCAGGTACTCGTGGACCAGGGCACGGTGCGTCATCATCGCGCCCTTGGGCAGGGCCGTGGTGCCGGACGTGTACAGCAGCTGCACCAGGTCCTCGGTGCGCGGCTCGGGCCCGTCGTACGCCGGAGCCGCAGCGAGGCGGGCCAGCAGTGAGTCCTCGGCGTCGCGCAGGGGCAGCGTACGGACGTCGTCGGCGAGTCGGCCGGTCAGGTCGGGGTCGGTCAGGACCAGGGAGCTGCCGGACTGGCCGACGATGTAGGCGAGGTCGTCGCCCGTCAGGTTCTGGTTGACCGGGACGTGGACGAGGCCGGCGCGGGCGCAGGCGAGGAAGCCGATCAGATAGGCGTCCGAGTTGTGGCCGTAGGAGCCGACCCGGTCGCCGGGGGCGAGATCCTGGGCGAGCAGTACGCTCGCCGCCCGGGAGACCGCCTCGTCGAGTTCCTCGTATGTCCAGGAGCGGTCGCGGTACTCGACCGCGACGCGTGCGGGGGTGCGCCGGGCGCTGCGCCGCAGCACCCCGTCAACCGTGCTGCCCTGTCCCTGCGTCATGACTGATGATCCTCGGCCCGTCGTCGGGTCAGGTCAAGCAGGTGGCACGTTCGGGGACACCCCGGTCACTGGGAGGGAGGGGGCATGACCAGCACACGAGTCCGCAGACACGCCGAGCCGGTGCTCGACGGGGCGGTGGCCGACCTCGGCGGCTGCGACCACGCCGACGCGGTGGCCGTGGATCTGCCGGCCGGCACCGACGCGGCCGAGTTCACGAGGCTGGTGTTCACCGGCACCCCGGAGTGGGTGCACCGGCTCCTCACCCTGCGCGACAAGGTCATGGCACCCTTCGGCCTGCAGACGCAGCAGCGCGTGCCCGCGGCGGACATCCGGGTGGAACCGGGCCTGAGGATGGGGCCGTTTCGCCTGCTGAAGGTGACCGCGGCAGAAGTGCTGTGCGGGGAGGACGACAAGCACCTGGACTTCCGTACCTCGTTCGCGGTCCGTCCGGTCTCCGCGGGCACCCGGCTGGAGGGCGTCTGCACGACGGCGGTGCGCTTCCACCGCCCCGCCGGCCGCCTGTACTTCAGGGCCATCCAGCCCTTCCACCACCTGATCGTTCCCCATGTCGTCGGCAGGGCCGTGCGCACGTGAGGAAGGGCTGTCAGGTCACAAGGGGCGCGTGCGGCCCTCCCAGTACGGGTCACGCAGCCGCCGCTTGTACAGCTTGCCGTTGGGGTCGCGGGGCATCTCGGCGATGAAGTCGACGCTCCTGGGCCGTTTGTATCCGGCGAGTTGCCCGGCGCAGTGGTCCAGGATCGCGGCGGCGAGGGCCGAGCCGGGCTCCTGGCCGGGGGCCGCCTCGACGACGGCCTTGACCTCCTCGCCCCAGTCGTCGTGCGGGATGCCGAAGACGGCGGCGTCCGCGACGGCGGGGTGGGCGAGCAGGACGGACTCGATCTCGGCCGGGTAGATGTTGACCCCACCCGAGATGATCATGTCGATCTTGCGGTCGCGGAGGAACAGATAGCCGTCCTCATCGAGGCAGCCGAGGTCACCGACCGTGAAGAAGTCACCGATGCGGTTCTTCTTCGTCTTGGCCTCGTCCTTGTGGTAGGCGAAGCCGCCGGTGTTCATCTTCATGTAGACGGTGCCCAGTTCACCGGGAGGCAGCCGGTTGCCGTCGTCGTCGAAGACCGCGAGTTCGCTGATGGGCCAGGCCTTGCCGACGGTGCCGGGCTTCTTCAGCCAGTCCTCGGCGGTGGCGAAGGCCCCTCCGCCCTCGCTGGCCGCGTAGTACTCCTCCACCGAGTTGCCCCACCAGTCGATCATCGCCCGCTTCACGTGGTCGGGGCAGGGCGCGGCGCCGTGGATGGCGTGCCGCATGGACGAGACGTCGTACGAGCGCCGCACCGCCTCCGGCAGGGCGAGCAGCCGGTGGAACTGGGTCGGGACCATGTGGGTGTGCGTGCACGCGTGGGTGTCGATGAGCCGGAGCATCTCCTCGGGCGTCCATCTGTCCATCAGGACGAGACGGTGGCCGATGTGCAGGGACGCGCCCGCGAACTGGAGTACGGCGGTGTGGTAGAGCGGCGAGCAGACGAGGTGGACGTTGTCGTCGTACGGCTTGATCCCGAAGATGCCGAGAAAGCCGCCGAGATAGGCCTCTTCGGGGGTCTTGCCGGGCAGCGGACGGCGGATGCCGCGCGGGCGGCCGGTGGTGCCGGAGGTGTAGTTCATGACCCAGCCCAGCTCCCGGTCCGTGGGCGCCGACTCCGGTTGCCCGTCGAGGAGTTCGGCGTACGGCCTGAAGCCCTCGACCTCGCCGACCGCGTACCGGTGGGTGGCCGGGAGGCCCGCCTCGTCGGCGGCGTGGCGGGCGGGTTCGGCGAACCGTTCGTGGGAGATGAGCACCTTGGCGCCGGAGTCGGCGACGATCCAGCCGATCTCCGGGCCGACGAAGTGGTGGTTGACGGGGACGAGGTAGAACCCGGCCTGGCTGGCGGCCAGGTAGGCGGTGAAGAACTCGATGCCGTTGGGCAGGACGACCGCGAAGGCGTCCCCGCGTTCCAGTCCGGCGGCACGCAGGCCGTGCACCAGACGGTTCGCGGCGGCGTGCAGTCGGCCGGCGGTCCACTGCTCGCCGTCCGGTGCGACGAGGACCGTGCGGTCCGGATCGGCGGCGGCCTGGACCCAGAATCCGGCGGGGGGCGTACTCGTCACTTGCCGCTCCTTCCGGCGATGCGGATCATGCGGTCGATGGCGTTGTCGAAGCCACGGGTGAGGTCGTCGAAGACGGCCTGGACACTGCGTTCGCCGTTCATCCGGCCGACGATCTGGCCGACGGGGGTGCCGAGCAGCGGCTCGACCTCGTACTTCTGGATGCGGGTGAGGGCCTCGGCCACGAGCAGTCCCTGCAGGGGCATGGGGAGCGTGCCGGGTCCGGCCTGGTCGTCCCAGGCGTCGGTCCATTCGGTACGGAGCTGACGTGCCGGTTTCCCGGTCAGGGCGCGGGAGCGGACGGTGTCGCCGGAGCCGGCGGCGAGCAGTTTCCGCGTCACGGCGGGCGAGGAGACATCGGCCTCGGTGCAGGTCAGCCACAGGGAGCCCAGCCACACGCCCTGGGCGCCGAGGGCGAGGGCGGCCGCCACCTGCTGTCCGCTGCCGATGCCGCCGGCGGCCAGCACGGGCAGCGGATCCACGGCGTCGACGACCTCGGGGGTGAGCACCATGGAGGCGATCTCGCCGGTGTGGCCACCGGCCTCGTACCCCTGGGCGACCACGATGTCGATGCCGCCCTCCTTGTGCTTGCCGGCGTGCCGGGCGCTGCCCGCGAGCGCGGCGACCAGTACGTCCTGCTCGTGGGCGCGGGCCACGACGTCGGCGGGCGGGGAGCCGAGGGCGTTGGCGAGCAGCCGGATCGGATAGTCGAAGGCGACGTCGAGCTGACTCCGGGCGACCTGCTCCATCCAGCCGGTGATGCGCCAGCCGGACACCTCGCCCTCGGCCAGCTCGGGCACGCCGTACTTGGCGAGGGTGTCCGTGACGAACTGCCGGTGCCCCTCGGGGATCATCGCCTCGACGTCGGCCTCCGAGACGCCCTCCACCTTCTTCGCGGGCATCACGACATCCAGGCCGTACGGCTTCCCCTCGACATGCGCCTCGATCCAGTCCAGGTCGCGTTTGAGGTCGTCGGGGGCTGTGTAGCGGACCGCGCCGAGCACTCCGAAGCCGCCGGCCCGGCTGATGGCCGCGGCGACGGCGGGGAACGGCGTGAAGCCGAAAATGGCGTGCTCGACTCCCAGTTTCTTGCTCAGCTCCGTCTGCATGGGCGCAGAATGCCGCAGTCCTCCGGACGACGGAAGGCTTTTTCTGATGCTCCGTCAGATTTCTGGCCGTCCGGCGAAGGCCGACGGGTACGGGCCGCTGGAGGACGTAGCCTGCGACAAGGTCAACCTGAAGAAGATCGCCACGCACCGGCCGGACATGCTCCGGGTGGCCGGGTCGCTCATCACCAGCCAGGTCCGGGCCTACGACCTGCTGCGGATGTTCGGCCGCGAAGGGCACCCGACCCCGCTGGGGGCCGCGTTCGCCGAGTACGGGTGCATCGACAAGACCATGCATCTGCTCGCCCTGGTCGACCCGGTCGATGACACCTGCCGACGGCTGATGAGTCGGCAGCTCACTGTGCAAGACGACGAGGATTGACGGCCGGCACACCCGAGCGACCTGGCCACTGCTTGCGCCCCGCGGGGACCTGGCACCCGACTTGTTGTGACGCCTGCGCGGCAGGCGTCACAACAAGTCAGTCGGGTGCACTCTCCTGGGCGGGATCCTTGGATGCCGGGTGATCTGGACCGACGGCCGGGGCGGCGGCACGCAGCGCCGCTTCGACCCGGCGGTTGCTGGTCATGGATGCCGTGACGGCCGTCATCGCCAGGAGGAGGACAGCGGCGGCGTAGAGCGGGGTGCGGATGTCGTAGGTGGTGGCCAGCCAGCCGCCGAGGAAGGCCCCGATGGGGGCGGCGCACATGGCCAGCATGCGGGAGGTGGAGGCGTCCCGGCCCATGAGGTGGGCCGGGACGATCGCCTGCCGGAGGGAGGGCCCGAGTACCATCGTGGCGCCCGGGGAACGGCCGCCCTCCCGGCACACGCCCGGCCGGCCCTGCGCCGGCGGTACACGACCGACAAGCAGTACGTGGGCCGCGGCACGTATGTCGACGGCCTCCGCGTCGAGGCGGCACACGGTGTCCTCTTCGACGAGTCACACACGGCGGACGCGGCGCGGATCGTGGCGACGGTGTGGGCCGCGTCGGCCGACCAGGCGCGCTCCGCTGCGATCCGGCACCCTCCCGCTACCGTGAGTAGCGATCAGTGTGCGGAGGATGGGAGACGCTGGATGGCCGGAAGGCTGACGACCCTGCTCGCGACGGGCGTGGCGGTGATGTGCGCGACCGGCCTGACCGCCGCGCCCTCGGACTCGGACCTGGAGGTGGTCCGGCTCGACCCGACCGCCGCGCCGCCCGGTGGCAGCACCGTGGTGCACGCCTTCGTGGCCAACGGCGGGCCGGATCAGACCGCCTCGCCGTTCACGGTGGTCGTACGGCTGCCGTCCGGCTTCACGGCGGAGGGCCCCTACTTCCCCGGGGACTGCCGCGCCGAGGCCCGTGGCCGCCTGGTGCGTTGCACCTTCGGGGCGGGGCTGGCGCGGTTCCGGACGGCCACCGCGCTGGTTCCGGTCCGGGTGGACGCGGATGTGCCCTCCGGCACGGAGGCTGAGGGGCACATCCAGGTGATCAGCGTCGACGACCGCGATCCGCGCAACGACCGAACGCCGTTCACCCTGTCCGTCGACAGCTGACCAGGCACCTGCTGACGAGTCGGCTACGGACCGGTCGGCTGATGATCAGCGGTACACCTTCACGTAGTCGGCCTGCATGGTGATCGGCGTCGAGCCGCTGGGCGCGGGGTGGTACTCGCCGGCGCTGAGCGACAGGTTGAGGATCAAGTAAGCCGAGAAGTCGTTGCCGACGCCGTGGCCGTCGGAGTAGACCTTCTTGCCGTTGACGTACCAGTCCACGGAGTCGGCTCCGTAGCGCGTGCCTATGGTGACCCACTGGCCGGGCGCTATCGCACCGGAGTCGGTGTAGTAGTCGGAGCCGGAGGTGACGTGGTTGGTCAGCTCCAGCAGGTCCGGGTTGTCCGGGTGGTACTCAAAGGAGTCGAGCTCGCGGCCTCCGTCACCGCGCGCCGGGGCAGCGCCCAGGAGGTGGCCCGGCGGACGCGCACCTCCCACCCCTCTCCGTCGGGCACGAGCTGGAAGTACTCCTGGTCGTAGCGTTCGCCGTCGTCGTGCCAGTGCCACAGCTGGAAGGTGATCGACCGGCCGTCGGAGCCGTGCGACACCTGGGGAGGGGACGCGGCGGGGCGGGTCCGGCGGATGTCGTCGTAGTCCCGGAGCGTGAGCAGGAGCAGCCCGCCGTCTCTCAGGACCCGTCGCATGCCGCGCAGAGCCGCCCCCAGGTCCTGCGCGGACAGCAGGTGTGCGAGGGAGTTGTCGGCGCATACGACGGCGTCGAACGTGTCCGGCCCGAACGGGAGTCGGCGCATGTCCGCCGCCGCCGTCGGAAGTACGACGCCACGGGCCGCGGCTTCGGCGGCGGCGCGGGTGACGGCCACGGGGCTCAAGTCGCTGCCGACGAGCCGGTGTCCGGCGCGAGCGAGCCCGATCGCCTGGGTGCCGATGCCGCAGGCGCAGTCCAGCAACCTGTGCGGTCCGGGACCCAGTCCCCGGCGGACGAGACCGTCAGTGCCGCGGCCTGGCGGGCGATGCTCGCGTCCCAGTCCGGGAAGATGCGGTGGTAGTCGGCGGCGAGTGAGTCGTAGAAGTCCCGTGCGGAGGACGCGCTCACGTCAGTCACTTCGCTTCCAGCACCGCCATCGCCGCGTTGTGTCCCGGAACTCCGCTCACACCGCCGCCCCGTACCGCGCCCGCCCCGCACAGCAGCACGTTCGCGTGCCGGGTCTCCACGCCCCAACGGCCGGTCCCGTCCTGGGTGTACGGCCAGGTCAGCTCGCGATGGAAGATGTTGCCGCCGGGCAGGCGCAGGTCGCGCTCCAGGTCGAGCGGGGTCCTGGCCTCGATGCACGGGCGGCCGTCCGCGTCGGTCGCCAGGCAGTCCACGAGTGGTTCGGCGAGATGGGCGTCGAGTTGAGCCAGGGTCGACTTCAGGAGTTCCTCGCGTACGGAGTCGTTGTCCCGTGCGAAGAGCCGGGCGGGTGTGTGCAGGCCGAAGAGGGTGAGGGTCTGGTAGCCCTTTTCGACAAGGTCGGAGCCGAGGATCGACGGGTCGGTGAGGGAGTGACAGTAGATCTCGGAGGGCGGCGCCGCGGGGAGTTCGCCGGAGGCGGCCTGGGCGTGGGCGGCGGCGAGTTGCCGGTAGCCCTCGGCGATGTGGAAGGTGCCGGAGAACGCCTCGCGCGGGTCGACGGAACGGTCGCGCAGCTTCGGCAGCCGCTTGAGCAGCATGTTCACCTTGAGCTGGGCGCCCTCGGCGGGGGCGGGGAGTGCGTCGCCGGTCAGCTCGGCCAGGGCCTGCGGGGAGGCGTTGACGAGGACGTGCCGGGCTGCGGCGACGCCCTCGCCGTCGGGGGTCCGGTAGGTGATCTCGGCGGTTCGGCCGTCCGTGTCGATGCGCACGGCCTCGTGCCCGGTGGCGAGGACGGCGCCCGCGCGCCGGGCGGCGGTGGCCAGGGCGTCGGTCAGGGCGCCCATGCCGCCGACGGGGACGTCCCAGGCGCCGGTGCCGCCGCCGATCACGTGGTAGAGGAAGCAGCGGTTCTGCCGCAGTGAGGGGTCGTGGGCGTCGGCGAAGGTGCCGATGAGGGCGTCGGTGAGGACGACACCCCGCACGAGGTCGTCGGCGAAACGGTCCTCGACTGCGACGCCGATCGGGTCCTCGAACAGAACCCGCCAGGCCTCCTCGTCGTCGACGCGGCGGCGGAGTTCGTCGCGGGTGGGCAGCGGTTCGGTGAGGGTCGGGAAGACGCGCTCGGCGACGCGGCCGGTCATGCCGTAGAAGCGCTGCCAGGCCTCGTACTCGCGGTCGGAACCGGTGAGCCGGGCGAAGGCCTCCCGGGTGCGCCGCTCGCCCCCGCCGACCAGAAGTCCGGTCGGCCGGCCGTCCCGCTCCACGGGGGTGTACGACGAGATGGTGCGGGCCCGGATCCGGAAGTCGAGCCCGAGGTCCCGCACGACCTTCTTCGGCAGCAGGCTGACCAGGTAGGAGTAACGCGACAGCCGCGCGTCCACCCCGGCGAACGGCCGCGTGGAGACCGCGGCGCCCCCCGTGTGGTCCAACCGCTCCAGAACCAGCACGGACCGCCCGGCCCGGGCCAGGTAGGCGGCGGCGACCAGCCCGTTGTGGCCCCCGCCGACGATCACGGCGTCGTATGTCCGGTGTCCCTCGTGTGCAGCCATGCTTCTTGGTAGCACGCGATGATCGTCAGCGGCCAGGGGTGCACGACGCCCCGGGGGTCACGACGACGGCGTCAGCCCCCACCCGACGCCCGCCGCTGCCGCAGCACCGCCACCCGGCGATACAACTCGACCGCCTCGGCACCACGCCCGAGTTGCTCCAGGCAGTGGGCCTCGACGTTGCCGCCGACGAAGATCACCCCTAACGGCCGAGACCGACCCACGACAACCACCAGCACTCACCCGGCGTCATCCCCCACCCGACGCCCGCCGCTGCCGCAGCACCGCCACCCGGCGATACAACTCGACCGCCTCGGCACCACGCCCGAGTTGCTCCAGGCAGTGGGCCTCGTCGTTGCGGCTGGCGAGGGTGTCGGGGTGGTCGGGGCCCAGGACGTGCTCGCGGGCGGCGGCGACGCGGCGGTACTCGGTGAGGGCGTCGGGCCAGCGGCCCAGCCAGCCGAGGCCGACGGCGACCTCGCGGCGGCTGACCAGGGTGTCGGGGTGGTCGGGGCCAAGGACGCGTTCGCGGATCGCGCAGACGTCACGGGATTCGGCGAGGGCCTCCTCCCAGCGGCCCAGGCGGCCGAGGTTGACGCCGAGGCCGTGCCGGGCGCGCAGGGTCTCGGGGTGAGTGGGGCCCTGGACGCGGGCGCGGTCGTCGATCAGGTCGCGGTAGAGGGTGAGCGCCTCCGCGCTGCGGCCGAGACGGCCGAGGCTGATGCCGACCTCGTAGCGGGCGGCGAGGGTGTCGGCGTGGTCGGGGCCGAGGGCCTGGGCGCGGGCCTCGGCGACCTCGTGGTAGGTCTGCAGGGCCTCCTGCCAGCGGCCCAACTGGCCCAGCGCATAGGCGACTTCGTAGCGGGTGACCAGGGTGTCCGGATGGTCTGCGCCCAGCACGCGGGTGCGGGCCGCGGCGACGTCGCAGGCCATGCGGTACGAGTCCTCCGGACGGCCCAGCCTGCTGAGGTTGAAGGCGAGGTTGTGGCGGCAGCGCAGGGTGTCGGGGTGGTCGGGGCCCATGCCGCGCTCACGGGCGGCGAGGACGGACGTGTACACCTGGTGCGCGTCGAAGTGGCGGCCCAACTGGCCCAGCACGTAGGCCATTTCCTGCCGGGCGGCGAGCGTGTCGGGGTGGTCGGCGCCCAGCGCCCGGGTTCGGGCGGCAGCCACGTGCTTGTACTCCTGCAGCGCGTCGGCGGCGCGCCCGGTGCGGCTGAGGGTGAAGGCGACCTCGTAGCGGCTGGCGAGGGTGTCGGGGTGGTCGGGGCCCAGAAGGTGGGTGCGCTCGGCGGCCACCGCGCGGTGCACCTCGCCCGCCTCCGCCCAGCGGCCCAGCCGGCCCAGACTGAGCCCGGCGTTGTGCCGCCCGGACAGCGCGGCGATCTCCTCCGGCGAGGGCGCGGACAGCTGGTCCGAGGGGGGCTCCTCCGCCCGGCCGCCCGCGGATCGCGGGATCCACTCGCCGGTGAGGCCGGCCCCGGCGTCCGGTGGTGTGATGCTGAGGCCTGCGCCGGTGGCCTTGTGGCCGGTGGTCATGCCGCGGGTCCAGGACGGCAGCCGGACCTCTCGCGAGGTCTCCGGCTCGGGTGGCCGGATCGTCGGCTGCGGGGTCACGATGGTCGGCACGTACGCCGGTGTCGTACGCCCCATGCTGATGCGGCGGCTCAACTCGCGGGCGTCGTGCGGACGTTGCTCGGGGAGCTTGGCCAGCAGGTCCAGGATGATCTTCTCGAGGTACTCGGGCAGTTCGGCCCGCCGGCTGCGTGGCGGCTGGGGCGGGGTGTCGCGGTGGCCGACGAGGATCGCCCAGGCGTCGTCGAGGTCGAACGGCGGTGCCCCCGTGGCGATCTCGTACAGCACGCACCCCAGCGAGTACAGGTCGCTGCGCTGGTCGACCTCGGATCCGCCGATCTGCTCAGGCGACATGTAGTGCGGGGTGCCCATGGCGATGCCCGTGCCGGTCAGCCGCGAGGTGAAGCCGATGTCGGCGCCGAGGCGGGCGATGCCGAAGTCGCAGATCTTCACCGTGCCGTCGCCGAGCCGCATGATGTTGGCGGGTTTCAGGTCGCGGTGCACGATGCTCTGCTGGTGGGTGTAGGCGAGGGCGGCGGAGACCTGGTCGGCGATCTCCACGACGTCGCCGACCGGCAGCGGGTGCTGCTTGTTGTCCTCGAGGAGCTGGGAGAGGTTGCGGCCCTCCAGAAGCTCCATGACCAGGTAGAGGATCCCGTCGGACTCGCCGAAGTCGTGGACGACGGTGATCCCGCGGTGCTGGAGGGCGGCGGCCACCCGGGCCTCACGGCGAAAGCGTTCCCTGAGGACCCGGGTGAAGGACTGGTCGTGGTGCGGGCCGAGGGGCTTGAGGCACTTCACGGCGACATGACGGCCCAGCGACTCGTCGCGCGCACGCCACACCTCGCCCATACCGCCCCGCCCGATCAGGTCGAGCAGCCGGTACCGGCCCTGGATCAGCCTGCTGTCCCCCATCTGCTGCGATCGCCCCCGTAACTGTTCGCCCCGGCCACCCCTGGCCCGTCCAGTATGGCGACCTATCGTCCGAGTTTGTACGGTGCCGGGCGGGAGCCGGGGCCCAGCCGTGACATGGCCCGCAGGATGTGCTTGGGCGGGAGTTGCCATCGCACACGTGCGGGAACACAGCGCAGCAGGGTGCCCGTGGCACGCAACTGCCGGGTGACGGTGTCGGGTCCGGGTGCGGGCCGGCCGTACAGCTCGTGGGCGTACGGCGGCAGGGCGGCGTACGCCAGGTGTGCCACCCGCCGCCACAGCACCGCCCGCGCCGGGACGAGGAGGCGGTGTGTCGGGGGGCGGAGCAGGAAGTCGTCCACTTCGCGCGCCTCGGCTCCGGCGGCGAGTTCGGGCCGCGCCTTCTCGAAGTAGGCGTCCATCTCCGCCTGGTTCGCGGGTACGGCGTCGGGGTCGAGGCCCACCAGGCGGGCGCTGACGCGGTGTTCGCCGATGTAACGGTCCACCTGCGCGTCGGTGAGGCGGAATCCGGAGCGGCGGGCGACCTGCACATAGGAGTCGATCTCGGCGCAGTGCACCCACAGCAGCAGGTCGGGTTCGTCGACGCCGTACCGCTCCCCCGTGTCCGGGTCTGTCGCCGACAGCATGCTGTGGATCTTCCGCACGCGGGCGCCCGCACGTTCGGCGGCCTGAGTGGTGCCGTACGTCGTGGTGCCGACGAAGTTCGCGGTCCGCATGAGGCGGCCCCAGGCATCGCGCCGGAAGTCGGAGTTCTGCATGACTCCGCGCACCGCGCGCGGATGCAGCGCCTGGAGGTAGAGCGCACGTACGCCGGCGACCCACATCATGGGGTCGCCGTGCATCTGCCAGGTCACCGAGGCCGGTCCGAACAGCCCGGGATCACCTGCCTTGAGGCCCGTCACCCCTGCAGTGTGACCGGGCTCGCCAGTTGGCACCAGGCCATGTTCACGACCTGCACTGATGCCACGTAGTTTCAGCGACCGGAGCCGCAGAATCAGCGAAACAGGCGGCACTTTCGTACAGCGCAGGTCATGGGGCGTGTGTCGGCATAGCAGGGCCAGAGACCTTCGGCGGCGACAGCCCGGAATGAACGCGGCAGCCACATCGCCGTGCCCCTACGAGGCGAGAAGCCGCGCTGGACGGCAGGCCGTACCGCTCGCGCCGGTGTCGCCCTCGACGTGCCAGTAGATCGAGCCGGCGGCAGTCCGCACTCGGCGCTGACCGCCGCGATGGACGTGCCCTCGTCCCCGCGCTCGCGCGGGACCTCCGCCGCTGGGTCGAGGATGCGCTGTCGCGACTCCACTGCGTTGGCACGCCTTCTTCGCATGGCCCGCGGCTCGCTCATGGGAGGTGCCCTTGCTGCGGTGCCGGCTCGTCAGACCAGATCGGGCAGCGGGCGCCGGGCGACGTCGTGGGCGTCATCCGATGGGACGCCCAGCATGCGCAGGACCATCTCGGCGAGGTTCTCGGCGGCCTCGTCCCCGTCCAGGTCGGGGCGGGCGAACCTCAGCTCGACCAGGGACAGCAGGGTTCCGCCCAGCGCGGAGGGCGACCGTCGGGTCGAGGGTGGTGAAACGCCCGGAGGCGATGCCGATCTGGAGATCGCGCAGCGCCCGGCGGGACAGTCCGCTGTCCGAGTGGATGTGCCCCAGGCCGCGGCGGCGCAGGACCTGCATGAGCTCCGGGTGGGACTCGGCCATACGGGCGCTGAGCCGGAAGCCGGCCGCGACGAGTTCCGCGGGGTCGTCGATCCCGGTCAGGCGCTCGTCGAAGGTCTGGCCGAACTCCTCCAGGGCGTCCGTCACCGCCGCCTCGAACAGCTCCGCCTTGGACTCGCAGTGGTTGTAGAAGGAGCCGAAGCCGACGTCCGCGCGCTCGGCGATCGCCTGGATGCTGGCGCCGGTGTCCCCGGATTCGGCGAGTATCTGCCGGGCGGCGCGGACGAGCGCCCTGCGGGTCTCGGCGCGGCGCCGCTCGAACCGGTTGCTGGGCGGAGCTGACGTGGGCATGCGCCGAGTGTAGCTGCGGGATCCGCCATTGCCACAGTTCTGATGAAATCCTCATCTTGTGATGGCCTATCTATTGACGAGGATTCTGTCAGCGATGATGATTTCCTCATTACGGCAATGTTGCTCGGAGGGCACCATGTCTGAATCACGCGTGGCCCAAGCCGCCGTCGCGACGCCCCACCAGGATCTCCACAGTGAGCAGGGCGCCCTGCGCGGCGAACATCCCGGTCGCTCCCGGAACCCCCTGATCAAGGTGGCGGACCTGGCGTGGCTGGAGTTCGAGAAGCCGACCTGGACCGGACGGAAGTCTTCGCCCGGGACTTCGGCTTCGGTATCGCCGCCCGCACGGAGAGTGAGCTGTGGCTGCGGGGTGCCTTCGCCGGCCCGCCCTGCATGGTGATCCGGCGCGGTCGTACGTCCCGTTTCATCGGCCCGGCGTTCCGGGCGGCCGAGCGGGCCGGAGGACTTCGCCCACCTCCTCGACCTGCGGCTGAAGCTGTCCGTCAACGGCGACCTGCGCCAGGACCGCACCCTCGCCGACATGATCGTCCGCCCGGCGCAGGCCCTCACCCTGCTGGCCCGCTTCCAGACGCTCGACCCCGGCGACCTGCTGCTCACCGGCACCCCCCGGCGGTACGGCGCTCAAGGCCCCGCCGAAGCCGGTCGAGAAGATCGGCGCCCTGCTGCCGCCCTCGGTGAAGTGGAAGGCGTTCTTCAAGTCCCAGGCCAAGAACCCCCACTACCTGCGGCACGGCGACGTCGTCACCGCCTCCATCGCCACGCCGGACGGCCGGATCGACCTGGGCGAGCAGCGCACGCCCGTGGCCGACGCGCACGGAGAACAGAAGTGAGCCGCACATGACCGTCGAGCACAACTCGGCAGACGTACCCGTGGTGATCGTCGGCGCCGGACCGGTGGGCGTGACCGCCGCCCTGCTGCTCGCCCGGCGCGGGTGCGTACCGTCGTCCTCGAACGCCACCAGGACGTCTACCCCCTGCCCCGTGCCGTCGCCACCGACGACGAGGTCCGCAGGATCCTCCAGGCCGCCGGAATCGCCGACGAGTTCGCCGCCATCGCCCGTCCCGCGCGCGGGCTGCGGCTGCTGGACGCCCGGCATCGCGTGATCGCCGAGTTCCGGCGGTCCCCGCAAGGCCACCACGGCTTCCCGCAGACCAGCATGTTCGACCAGCCCGAGCTGGAGCGGCTGCTGCGCGAGGCACTCGCCCGCCGCCCGGAGTGCGAGCTGCGGGGCGGGGCCGAGGTGACGGCGGTCGAGCAGCCGGCCGACGGACCGGTCCGCGTCACCTACCGCGATGACGACGGCGAGCACCTGCTGCTCGCGGACGCCGTCCTCGGCTGCGACGGCGCGGGCAGCCTCGCCCGCGACGCGATCGGCGCGGGGTGGGAGGACCTGCGCTTCGAGGAACGCTGGACCGTCATCGACGTGACGACGAAAGCCGCCGTCCGCTGCTGGGAAGGCGTCGACCAGGTCTGCGACCCGCACCGCCCGGCCACCTTCATGCGCGTCGGCGAGGACCGCTACCGCTGGGAGTTCCGGCTCTGCGCGGGGGAGGACCTCGACGGCCCCGACGGGCGGGAGCGACTGCGCGAGCTGGTCGCCCCCTGGGTGGACCTCTCCCGCGTCTTCCTCCTCGGCGACGCCGCCCATCTCACCCCGCCGTTCGTCGGACAGGGCCTGTGCTCGGGGCTGCGCGACGCCCACAACCTGACCTGGAAGCTCGCCCGCGTCCTGAAGCAGGGCGCCGACGAACGGCTGCTGGACACCTACGAGCGGGAACGCAGACCGCACGCCCGCCATGTGATCCGCCTCGCGGTCGCCACCGGCTGGGCCATGACCGGCGGCCAGGACCGCGCGGCCGCCCTGCGGCGCAGCGCCGTCGCCGCGGCCTGCCGCATCCCCGGGGTGACGGGTAGGGCGAGCCGGGACCTCGGCCGCCCGCTGCGCGTCGGTTCGCTCGTACGCCGCAGCCGGCTCGGCGGCACCTTCTGCCCACAGCCCCTGGTGACCACCGAGAGCGGACGACGGGGCCGTCTCGACGACGTCCTCGGCGCCACGTCCCCTACGAGATCCTCGAGGTGCCGGGCATCCCGCACACCCGCACCGGCAAGAAGCTGGAGGTCCCGGTCAAACGCCTGCTCCAGGGCGCTCCGGTCGAGCAGGTCGTCGACCCGGCCACCGTGGACAACCCCGACCTCATCGACCACTACGCCCGCCTCGGTGCCGAACGGCGTGCTCAGAGGCTCAACTAGCGTCCTGCGCCAGGCAACGTCTCCTTTGCCGGCCCGGGGTATCGGCAAGGACGTGCAGAGCGGACGGCGGCCCAGTAGGCCAAGGCCCTGTCGTCTGGATCATCCCGGCGTGGCGGGGCCTGGCACGCATTCCCCCACTGCTTCAAAGGCGTGGGTGCCCCCCAGCGGCGTTGTCGTCACTCCCCGACTCCCCCCACGTTCCCGGCATGATCCGCGGCGCCGACGCCCATGACGGCACGCCAGACGATCAGCGTGCTCGTGGAGTCCGCGAACGCGCGGTCGGCAGTGCCTGTCACGTGTCGCGGCTCGCCCTGGCGGCCGCGGTCTCCTTCGTGATCGGCGGCTCGCGTTCCGTCTCGGTGTGTCCTTCACCCGAGGATGGATCCGTCACTGTTTGAATCACCGTCATGACCAAGCGCGACGACGCGGCTCTCTTCGGCAACCGATTCCTGACCGTGCCCGCTCCCTCGGAGACCTTCCCCGAGGAAGGCATGGCCGCGACGGACGCAATGAGGCTGGTGGGTGAGGACCTCGCCATGGAGGGCGACCCGCAGCGCAATCTCGCCACGTTTGTCACCACGTGGATGGAGCCGGAGGCGCAACGGCTGATCGCCGAGAACCTCCACCGCAATTTCATCGACCATGCGGAGTACCCCATCGCCGCCGAGATCGAGCAGCGTTGTGTGCGGATGCTCGCCGACCTCTTCCACGCGCCGGGCAGGACGACCGGATGTCGGACCCAGGGCTCGTCCGAGGCGATCATGCTCGGCGCGCTGTCGTTGAAGTGGAAGTGGCGCGAGCGCCGCCAGGCGGCGAACCTGTCCATCGACCGCCCCAACTTGATCTTCGGCGGAGACGTCCACGTCGTGTGGGAGAAGTTCTGCCGCTACTTCGACGTCGAGCCGCGAATCGTGCCGCTCGCCGAGGACAAGTACACGATCGGCCCCGAAGACGTGGAGCCCCACCTCGACGAGAACACGATCGGCGTCGTCGCCGTCCTCGGCACCACCTTCACCGGCCACAAGGACGATGTCGTCGGGATCGACAAGCTCCTGCGGGACGTCCGCAAAAAGCGGGACCTCGACATCCCGATCCACGTCGACGGCGCCAGCGGCGCATTCGTGTGGCCCTTCCTCTACCCGGACTCGAAATGGGACTTCCGGCTCGAGCAGGTCCGTTCGATCAACGTCTCGGGACACAAGTACGGCCTGGTCTACCCCGGCATCGGATGGCTGGTCTTCCGCGAGGAGTCCGACCTGGCCCAGGACCTCGTGTTCTACGAGAACTACTTGGGCAAGACCGACGCGACGTTCACCCTGAACTTCTCCACCGGCGCTTCGATGGTGCTCGCGCAGTACTACAACTTCGTGCGGCTCGGTCGCCAGGGCTACACCTACGTCATGAAGATGATGCAGGAGAACGCCGGCGCGTTGGCGGACAACCTGCGCGGCAGCGGCCGCTTCGAAGTGATCGGCAGCGACCTCGAGCAACTGCCGCTGGTCGCTTTCCGCCTCGCCGGCAAGCACGCCTACGACGAGTCCGACATCGCCTGGCAGCTCTCGGCCGAGCGGGGCTGGATGGTGCCGGCATACACCCTCCCGCCGAACGCGGAGCGGGTGAAGATCCTGCGTGCCCTGGTCAAGGAAACCCTGAGCCGCGAGCAGATCGATCGTCTGAGCCAGGACATCGCTGCCGCGTGTCGCACTCTGGACGACAAGGGTGCGACCCACGGGATCGAGCGGGCCCAGGTCAAGCGCGGTACCGGCTACTGACGCACGCTCCCAGGGGCGGGCGACGAAGTCGCTGCATCACTACACGGGTTGTGGGGCGAAGGGGAGCAGGTCGTCCGCTCCGGGCCCCACCACGCCGTAGCTGCTCTCGGGGACCTCGTTCCAGACGCCGGGCAGATCGCCCAGCGGCTCGGACACGATGAGACGGGTCTCGTCGGACACCTCCTGCAGGAACGCCACGTCGGGGTGGAGTGCTCGGAAGTCGGTGATTCCGCCGTTGTGCATCCACATCCAGCGGCCGTGGCGGAACGGGTGGCAGTTGGTCTGCTGCACCGGAGTGCCGGTCGTGGCCCGGATGTGAGCGAAGAACAGCGGGGACCGGACGTGGTCCGCGATCTCCCGCAGATTGCGATTGCTCCATGCCGGGCCGGTGTCCCGGACTACCGCGGGGGTGACGTTGTCCGGTTCGTACCAGCCGATGCCGAACCCGTCGCCGTTGGTCGTTTCGACGCCCATCCGGGAGTGCAGGCTCTGGTCGATCAGCGAGTGGACCGGTTTGTAGAGCACGGTGTCGAGCAGGACAGGCGTTCCTGTGTAGGCGAGCCACCGGCACATCGGCTACCACCTTCAGGGTGTTCGGAACCACGCCGCAGGGGGTCATCCCCCCACCGGGGCCCAGCTGCTGCTCCACAGGGTGATCTGCACTGTGGGCCCGTTGAGTGCGGTTCCGCTTCACCCGGGACGGGTGAGTGACGAAGCCGGGACCGGGTCCTTGCAGGTCGTACGCCGTGTACGCGTGTTGTTCGCCTCGATGGCTCCGGCGGCTCCGCGTGAACGCACGGCTCCGTCGGCCGTCGCGCCGATGCGGTTGCAGAAGGCTCGGACCGTCAGCCCGGAGATCACTGCTCCGATGCCCTTGGCCCACCCACAGACCTGCCAGGACGGTCGGCGACTGCGAGAAGCTCGGAGCACAGTCACATGTTCTTCGGGTCCCGTCGCCGCCGGCCGGTATCGACGGCCTTGACCACCACCCGGGCCGCGATCCCGACGAGCAGGATTCCGCCGACCATCTGGATCATCGTCATGACGCGCGCCGTTTCGGTGTGGGCGGTGATGTCGCCGAAGCCCACGGTGCTGAACACGGTGAGCGCGAAGTACAGGGCGTCGGTACGGGTGAGGGGCTCGGTGAAGCTGCCGGGTGTGGCCCGCGCCAGCAGGAAGTACGAGGTGGCGAAGAGCAGGACGAACAGGGGGACGACGGCGGCGAGCGACTCCACGGCCCGCAGTTCGGGTTGGGGGGAACGGACGATCGCACGCACCTGCCAGAGGAACAGTGCCGTCACCGCGATCAGGCCGAGGACGAGGCCGGCCACCGCGCCCACGCCGAATGGCTTGTCCATGGGCAACAGGTAGTAGGCGACGACCAGTCCGGCCGACACAGCGATGGCCCTAGCCACGGCCCGGAGGGTCGCGCGAGAGCCGGGTCCTGCGCGGTCATCCCCCATGTCCCGCGGCCCTCCGGATCGTCGTCAGGGCCAGTCGCCGCACCCGGCGCCAGTCCGTCGGGGATCTGCCGTGCGGCACGCCGGGACGGTCGCGGGGGGCCCGCACGCGCCAGGCGGGCGGGCGGATCCGGCAGCGGACCGGGGCCGGCAGTGTGAGGGCCTCGCCGTCCACGCCGACCGGGATCGCGTCGGCATCGGCGTCGCCAACCACCCCGTGGGCGGTCAGCTGCGCGAGGCCGGGCGCCCGGTGCCCGCGGAGCATTCCCGCCGCCTGCGCCGCGCTGTCGACCTTGACGCCCAGAACCCCGAGGTTGCCGGAGTCCAGCAGGTCCCGGCGGCCCAGCCCGGCCGGATCATCCGTCCGGTAGGGGTTGTTGCCGACCAGTACCGCCTGCGGCTGCTCGACGGTCGCGCCCCCGGCACGCACGGCGAGACGTGGGCCGTACTGGAGTGTCAGCAGATCGGGCAGCATCTGCAGGGTGGTGGCCGAGGGCACAACCGCCGCCTGCGAGCGGATGACGTTGATCGTCTCGACGAGTCGGTCACCCACCATCCGGCAGAGCCCGGCCCGCCCCTCTGGAGCCCACGCCGGTCCATCCGAACCGCTCATACACACCTCCGCCGGGCGAGCTCGCCCCGAATGTTGCCCGGTGCCGGCCAGTCCCCAGCCGGCCACCAGCAGGTTCCGCAGACTGCACAACACGCCGATCACATCGGTGGCGTTTGGCAAGGAGACGGTGAAGCGGGGCTGAGCCGTCCCACTGTCGCCGGGCTCGTACAGACGCTGGGTAGCGGCGGCTTCCAGCCGGAACCCCTCAGCTCGCGGCGAGCCCCCTCACCCCGGCAAAGCGGATCACCGTGCTGCGCTGCCATACGTCTCCAACGACGCCGTCTCGCTCCCGGTGGTCCGCCGAAGGGGTGACTCTTCGTCACGCTCATGGTCAACCCGGCCGCCGGCGACGGAAGGCTTGGGCCCAGCGACATCCTTCCCGCCCGCCCCACAGCGGTTGACGTGGAGGCGCTCAGTCAAAGGCCGCGAGGTGGTCGGCGGCGCCTCCGCGCCATTCGATCATGAAGAGGGTGGCGTCGTCGCTGGTGCGCCCGCCTCGTTCCCTCTTCAGCGTGTAGGAGAGCCGGCGCAGGTCCGCCCGCACCCCCTGTGACGGCTCTTCCCCGAGGCGGTTGACGCAGTGGATGAGGCGTTCCTCGCCGAACGGCGCGCCGCCGGTGGCGTGTTCCTCGATGATGCCGTCGGTGTAGCACAGCACCCGGTCGCCCGGCTTGAGCAGGTGCTCTCGGATCCGGGGTTCCTCGCCGCCGAAGCCGACGGGCAGTGTCGTCGCGCTCTCCAGCTGTCGCACGACCTGGCCTTCGCGGATCAGCAGGGGCGCGGGGTGGCCCGCGTTGACCAGTTCCAGCTCACCGGTGGCGATGTTGATGTGCATCAGCTGGGCGGTGACGAAGTGGTCGGGGCCGAACTGCCGGGAGATGGCGTCGTCCATGAACGCGTACTTCTCGGCCAGGCTGACGAACACGCGCCGGGCATGCCGGTAGGCGCCGATGGCCACGGTCGCCATCACGGCGGCGTCCAGGCCGTGGCCCATCGCGTCGATCACGGCCATGTGCAGGATGTTGTCGTTGAGGGCGTAGTCGAAGCTGTCACCGGCGACGCGGTAGGCGGGCTCCAGGATGCCGGCCACCGCTACCTGCGGCACGGTCATCGTCAGCGGCGGCAGCAGGCTCCACTGGATCTCCGCGGACACGCTCATGGGCTCCCGGCGCCGGGCCAGGAAGAACAGGTCGGTGTAGGAGTTCTTGGTGACCAGCATGTCGGCGACCAGGCCGGCAAGTCGGCGAAGCAGCCGCCGATCATCGTCGCCGATGGCATCCAGGGTCAAGGCCATCACCCCCACCTGGTCACTGCCGTCCAGCAGCGGCAGATACATCCGTACGCCGTCGTGGGCCTGCGGCACCTCGACGAGGTCCGCGCTCAGGAAGGCCCGGCCAGCGGGGGAGTCGGCCATCGGCTCGGGCTGGCCGACGTGCAGCTTGCTGCCCGCAAGCGGCACCAGCACCTCCTGCGCGTAGTCCTGAAGCAGGATGGAGACGTCACGACCACCGATCCCGGCCACCCCCTCCGCGATCAACGGGGCGATCAGCTGCGGCGGCATCAGCCGCGCCCGGTCCAGCAGCAGGCCGAGCAGCCGCTCACCGGACCCCTCCGAACGGTCCACCATCTCCTCGCCCATACCTTGTTCGCCACCTCGCTGTCGCCGCCCGCACCGGTCACCGCATGCGCACAACGTGACCCGGGAAGCCGCCGGAACGGCTCATTAAGCCATGCGCAGCATGTCGGCCCGCGCTGTCCGACGCGCAGTGACGAGGCCGCCCGGGGCAGGGGGGACGCCGGGACGAGGGAAGGCGTTGCGGCATGCGGTGGCGTCGCTGGGTGGTGATGTGCGGCGCGGGCGCGAGGAGCCTGCCTCGCGCGCCGGGACCCGCGCTGGTTGCCACCGGGCGTGTGCGGGCGGACCGTGCCGCACACCACGGCCCACAGCGGCCCGCAGTGCCGTACGGCGATGAAGAGCAGGGACAGCAGGATCGCGAACTCGCCCGGGCCGAACAGGGCCTGCGGCCCGGCGAGCAGCGTGCCCACCGAGCAGCAGGGAGCACAACGCCGGTACGGCGGTGCGCAGTTGGGGGGTGAGCCAGGCGGGGTGCCGCTCGGCCGGCCACAGGACGGCGACGAGTCCGACCAGGTGCAGTACGACTGGCGTCCGTGCGTTCTCGTCGGCGTTGGCCACGTTCACGACGTCGGCCACCGCCGCCTGACGCAGATGGGCGGCGAGGGCGCCCGGGGGATCGGGCCGGCGCCGTTCAACACCGGGGACGCCGGCGACCTCAATTCGGCGGCCGCCTCAGCACCGCACCGCCCAGTTGCGCCGGCCCTGAGGAATTAGCAGGTCAGCGGGCCCGGGACGCCAGCAAGCCAAGCCCATCGCGCGTGAGGCCAAGCGCTCCGCTCAGTGCCAACCATCCCGCTTTCATGCCAACTAGAGAGCCTCGTCACATCTACAGAGGGGCTAACGCCGTACCCTCGGCATCCCCAGACCGATCCACGAGATGATCTCCCGCTGGATCTCGTTGTTGCCGCCGCCGAAGGTGAAGATCACGGCGGAGCGGTAGCCGCGCTCCAGTTCACCGTGGAGCACCGCGCCGGCCGAGCCCTCCTTCAGCACGCCCGATGCGCCGACGATCTCCATCAGCCAGGCGTAGGCGTCCCGGCGGGCCTCGGAGCCGTAGACCTTGACGGCGGAGGCGTCCTGCGGGGTGAGGGTGCCGTGGTGCACGGCGTTCACCATCTGCCAGTTGAGGAGTTTCATCGCGTCGAGCCTGGTGTGCGTCCGGGCGAGGTGGCGGCGCACCCAGGGCAGGTCGACGACGCGGCGGCCGTCGGCGAGCTTGGTCTCGATGGCCCAGCGCTGCACGTCCTGGAGGGCGCGAATGGCCATGGTGCCGTGGGCGGCGAGGGTGACGCGTTCGTGGTTGAGCTGGTTGGTGATCAGCCGCCAGCCCTGGTTCTCGGCGCCGACGCGGCGGGAGACGGGGACGCGGACGTTCTCGTAGTAGCTGGCCGTGGTGTCGTGCGAGGCGAGGGTGTTGATGAGCGTGCAGGAGTACCCGGGGTCGGTCGTCGGGACGAGCAGCATGGTGATGCCCTTGTGGGGCGGGGCGTCCGGGTCGGTGCGCGTGGCGAGCCACACCCAGTCCGCGGTGTCGCCGTTGGTCGTCCAGATCTTCTGCCCGTTGACGACGTACTGGTCGCCGTCGCGCACCGCGCGCGTCTTCAGCGAGGCCAGGTCGGTGCCCGCGTCGGGCTCGCTGTAGCCGATCGCGAAGTCGATCTCGCCGGAGAGGACCTTGGGCAGGAAGTACGCCTTCTGCTCGTCCGTGCCGAACTGCATGATCGTCGGTCCGACCGTGTTCAGCGCCATCAGGGGCAGCGGTACGCCTGCCTGGGCGGCCTCGTCGAAGAAGATGAACTGCTCCATCGCCGTCAGCCCGCGCCCGCCGTACTCCTTGGGCCAGCCCACGCCGAGCCATCCGTCCGTGCCGAGGCGCCGGATCGTCTCGCGGTAGAAGCGTTTCTGCGTGGCGGGGTCGCCGTGCCGGGCGTACGCGTTGTCGGGCACCAACTCGGCGAAGTAGGCGCGCAGTTCGCTGCGCAGTCGCAGCTGCTCGGGCGTGTATTCGAGGTGCACGGCGCCTCCAGGCTTCGCAGGCCGGTCCTGACCGCGCACACGGTAGAACGTGTTTCAGAAATTGGGAATGCCGAAGCGTACGGAAAGGGGCCCGCGGTCACCGTCCGGGCCCTCTTCGTCTCGAACCGGTCAGTGCGCGACGGAAGTTGCCCGCTCGGCGCCGAGCGCCCCGCCGCCTTCGGGGCGGTGAGGACTCGGTCCGCAAGCACCCGGGTGGACCGCCCGGGGCTGCGCCCCGCGTCGTCAGTTCAGTGTGGCGAGGAAGTCCGTGCATGCCCGTGCGCAGTCCCGGCCGGCCTTCGCACCGTCCTCCGCGCCCGGCAGCAGGTCGAAGACGTGCGCGCACTCCAGGCACACAGTGCGGCACCACTCCACCTGGATGCGGATGCCGGCCTCGTCCAGCCGGTTCTGCTCGGACAGCACCCGGCAGGTCGCGTCGCACACCTCCGCGCACATGATGCCCTTGCGTCGTACGAGTTCCTGCTCCTGAGAGCCGTCCGGGTCCACGAGGCTCGCGCGCAGAGCACAGGCGCGGGCACACTCGGTGCACGCCTGAGCAACGGCGAAGCGGTCCTCCAGGAACCGGAAGAGCTCCTGCTGGGTCGTCGAAGTCACGTCGGCCGGGTTGCCGGAGTCGATCCCCCCAAACACCGGGAAGCGCGGGCTTTCCGGCCCTCGCCGGGTCGGATCGCAGAGGAGGTCCGGTTCACGTCGGGCCGCTCGGGTACCCGCAGCCCATGAGTTCCGCAGGGATGGACATCGCCGCAGGCCGCGGCGCACTGGGGATCGGCCTGGTCGTGGTGGGTGTGGTGGTCGTGGCGCTGCTGATCGGCGCCTTCTGGCTGGGCGCACGTATCCGGGGCCGCGAGCCCGGTCCGCCGCGCCCCGAGGATCAGCCGCGGCTGCCGGACGAAGGCCCGGTCCGCGAGGTACTCGAGAACCGCGAGCCCGACGAGGTGCCGCACAGCGACCATCGGCTGACGCCGCACGAGATTCCCGGCCACGGCAACTCGCCGACCCGGACCAGTCCGTCACAGGACCGGCCGCGCTGGCGCGACGGCGGCAGCGGTTCCTTCGACAGCGGCGGTCCCGGCGCCGGCTGACGTCGGCACCGTCCACGTCGACACCGGACGGGCGGCCCTGCTGCAAGCACTGGCGCTTGCAGCAGGGCCGCCCTTCGGTCAGCCGCGCGTCCGTCGCCCCGGTGGACGCGTCACTCCGACGAACGCGTCCACTCGACGGACGTGTCACCCCGTCGTATGCCCCCACCGTCGGCCGACGCGCTCCCACTCGGCTCCCCACCGTTCGGTGGCCCGGTGCTCCACCCGTATGCGCATCAAACGGCCGCCGACGAGGACCAGGGCGCCGGTGACCAGGGCTACGCCGGCACCGGCCAGCACCGCCCGTGTCGTCGCCTCCGTGGAGCTGACGGGCGGCGTCACCAGGTGGCCGCGCCCGTCCGTCCACGCCGCCACCGCGCTGCCGGACCTGGTCGCGGGTTTCACCTCCATCGAGCCCATGCGGACGGTGCCCCTCTCGTCCGTCCAGCGGACCTTCGCCAGTACACGGTCGTAGCGCGCGCCGGTGACCACGTCCCGTCCGCTGTCGGGCACGGTCTTGATCAGTACCGCCGTCACGGGCCGGCGTTCCGCCCGGTCCCGCTCCACCGTGCGCTGTGCGGCCTGGGCGCCGACGACACCGGCGGCGACCGCCCCCAGCGTCGCGACGGCCCAGGCGGCCAGCACGATCCACGCCTCCAGCAGGTCGCTGCGCCGCCGCAGCGGATTGCTCCGCCAGCGCCACCCCAGGACCCTCACCCGTCTGACCTTTCGCATCGGCCACACCTCCTCACGGGCGCAATGAGGACGGACACACCTAAAAGGTCTCACTCCACGATCCCGAATGGGAGGGTCGACCTGTGGGGAGCAGTCGTACAAACGCCCTGCCGGTCCACGTGACCGCGGCGGTCGCAAGGTCGATACTGCCCAAAGGTGCCAGGCTCACCAGGAGGAACCATGAAGATGTTGATCAACGTCCCGGAGTCCGTGGTCGTGGATGCGCTGCGGGGCATGGCGGCGGCCCATCCCGAGCTGATCGTCGACGTGGAGAACCGGGTGATCGTACGGCGGGACGCCCCCGTGGCGGGGAAGGTCGCCCTGATCTCGGGGGGCGGCTCGGGGCACGAGCCGCTGCACGGCGGATTCGTGGGCCCCGGCATGCTGTCGGGTGCCTGCCCCGGCGAGGTGTTCACATCGCCGGTTCCCGATCAGATGGCCCGCGCCGCGGCGGCCGTGGACAGCGGGGCGGGCGTGCTGTTCATCGTGAAGAACTACACGGGTGACGTGCTCAACTTCGACATGGCGGCCGAGCTCGCCGAGGACGAGGGCATCCAGGTCGCCAAGGTGCTGGTCAACGATGACGTGGCGGTCACCGACAGCCTCTACACGGCCGGACGCCGGGGCACCGGGGCGACGCTGTTCGTGGAGAAGATCGCGGGTGCCGCGGCGGACGAGGGACAGCCGCTGGAGCGGGTGCAGGCGATCGGCCGCCAGGTCAACGAGAACTCCCGCAGCTTCGGCGTCGCGCTCAGCGCCTGCACCACCCCGGCCAAGGGCAGTCCGACCTTCGACCTGCCGTCCGGTGAGCTGGAACTGGGCATCGGCATCCACGGCGAGCCCGGCCGGGAGCGGCGGGCGATGATGACCTCGGGTGAGATCGCCGAGTTCGCGGTGAACGCGATCCTTGAGGACATGCCCCCGCGCAACCCCGTCCTCGTGCTGGTCAACGGCATGGGCGCGACGCCCCTGCTGGAGCTGTACGGGTTCAACGCCGAGGTGCAGCGCGTGCTCACCGAGCGTGGCGTCGCCGTCGCCCGCACCCTGGTGGGCAACTACGTCACCTCGCTCGACATGGCGGGCGCCTCGGTCACGCTGTGCCAGATCGACGAGGAACTGCTGCGGCTGTGGGACGCACCGGTGAAGACGCCGGGGCTGCGCTGGGGAATGTAGGCAGGCCGGGTGTCAACGGTCAACGTACCTACCACGCAAGGAGATCCAGTGCTTGACGCCGACTTCTTCCGCCGCTGGCTGACGGCGACCGCCGCGTCCGTGGACCGCGAGGCGGAACGGCTCACCGCCCTCGACTCCCCCATCGGGGACGCCGACCACGGCAGCAATCTGCAACGCGGGTTCCGGGCCGTGACCGCGACGCTGGAGAAGGAGGCACCCCCGACGCCCGGCGCGGTCCTGACACTCGCCGGACGGCAGCTGATCTCGACCGTCGGCGGCGCGTCGGGGCCTCTGTACGGCACGCTGCTGCGCCGTACGGGCAAGGCGCTCGGGGACGCCGGTGAGGTCAGCGATGCGCAGTTCGCCGAGGCGCTGCGGGCCGGGGTGGACGCGGTCATGGCACTCGGCGGCGCCGCGCCGGGCGACAAGACCATGATCGACGCGCTGGTGCCGGCCGTGGACGCGCTCGGCGACGGCGGCTTCGCGGCGGCCGCGGCCGCCGCCGAGCAGGGCGCGCTCGCGACCACGCCGCTGCAGGCCCGCAAGGGCCGGGCCAGTTATCTCGGGGAACGCAGCATCGGGCACCAGGATCCCGGCGCCACCTCGTCGGCGCTGCTCATTGGAGCCCTCACGGAGGCCGGCGGTGAGTGACGACAAGCAGGTCGGGATCGTGCTGGTCTCGCACAGCGCCGAGGTGGCCGCGTCGGTGGCCGAGCTGGCGAAGGGGCTTGCGGGCGGCGGGACTTCGGTGCCCGTCGCCCCGGCGGGCGGCACCGAGGGCGGCGGCATCGGCACGAGCTCGGAGCTGATCGCCGCCGCGGCCGCGTCCGTGGACCGGGGCGCCGGGGTCGCCGTGCTCACCGACCTCGGCAGCGCCGTACTCACGGTGAAGGCACTGCTCGCCGAGGGCGACGAACTCCCCGTCAACACCCGGCTGGTGGATGCCCCCTTCGTGGAGGGAGCGGTGGCCGCGGTGGTCACGGCGGCCACGGGCGCCGACCTAGCGGCGGTGGAGGCGGCGGCCGCGGACGCGTACACCTACCGGAAGGTCTGAGCAGACGGTCCCGCCGAGCCCTTCCGCCGCAGCGGTCAGGGCCGAGCACAAGGCCTCCAAGAGCCCGGCCTCCGCCGGTCGGCGACGGGCGGGCGGGCCGTCCGACGGCCGCCCGGGGGCTCACTGGTCCTGCACGAACTGCCTCGCCAGCCGCCGACCCGCCGTGACGGCGGCGGCATGGCTCTCGATCGGCTTGGCCTGCGAGTACTTGAAGACGATGTAGGTGACGCCGGAGGGCGTGCCACCATTGCGCGGACCCGGGGCGATACCGAGGCCCTTGGCGGTGGCGTAGGACGCCTCGCCGATGACGTTGCTCGGGCCGATGTCGCCCACCACCGCGTACTGCACCCGGTCCCGGTAGACGACGGCGACGACCGAACCGCCGCGGACGCCGTAGTCGCGGTGGTCCCAGATGCGGCTGGCGGCGGGCACCACGATGTACGGGAGGCGTTCGGAGCTCAGGTGGCGTCCGTCGGACTGCTGGTAGGCGGTGGCGCGGGAGAACTGCGGATCGCTGCGGCGGTTGCAGCGCGGGCCGGACTGTCCGTCGCAGTCGATGTCCATGTCGGCCTTCCAGAAGACGGCGCGCCGGGTGCCGCACACCGGGATGGTGGCCGGTTTGCCGGCGTCGCTGCGGAACCGGCCGTGGGAGACCTGGGTGCAGTCACGCACCTTGGCCAGCAGGTCGGCGGCCGGGACGTCGCCCTCGCGCCAGGACACCGGCTCCGCCCGGACGCCGGGCTCGGCGTCGGGCAGCATCGCCGGGGCAAGCAGCGCGGCTCCTGCCACGGCCAGGGTCAGCGTCTGGACACGCACGATGAGGGACCCTCTCCTCGGGGAAACTGACGGGCATTCGGCCCGATCTGGTGCCGTAACGATCATGCGGACACCGTAGGCGGGCCGGACGGCGCACGGCTTCAGGCAGGTCACGGCGTGGCGCGCCCCGGAATGTCCGGCAGGGGCCGGGCGCCTGAGCCTGCATCGGCTCCGGCTGCCCGGCCACCCGCGTCCGGCGCGGGAACAGCGACGACAGCGGCCCGCGCCACCGGCATGAACTCACAAGCCCTCAAGGAGAGTTCAGCCGCGAGGAGCTTCAGCATACGTAACTCCCGCGGGCGGCCTCCACGGCAGCCGCCTGCGGGGCGGCACCGAACACCACCCTCTTGATGCGGCCACGCCAGGAGCCCATATTGGTACGGACCATTGCCGCAGTGCCGTCCGGGAGGCAGAGCCGTGCGTCGCGACACCGTTCTCGTGTACCGCTCCGTTCTCGTGTACCGGTCCCTCGTCCTCTGTGCGGCCCTGGCCTTGGTCGGCGCCTGCGATGGAAGCGACAGCGCGAACGGGAGCGCGGGCGGCGATGACGGCCGGGCGCCGGGCGCGCCCTCGGGCGTGACCGCGGCGGCGGGCAGCTCGTCGAGTGTGCACGTGATGTGGAACGCCGTGTCAGCGAACCCTCGCGTCAGCCTCTACGAGGTGTATCGCGGCACCACGAAGGTCGAGGAGGTGCCCGGCTCCGAGCACATGGTGGACGTCGTCCGGCTCAGACCTTCCACCGTGTACGTCTTCACCGTGCGGGCGCGGAACACCGAGGGCCGGCTCGGACCGCCGGGCCGTCCGGTGCGGGCGACGACTCCCGCGGCCGCGGCGGCGGACGACACGGCGCCCACCCGTCCGGGGAGGGCGCGGGGCCGGGTGGTCGGAAGCAGGGCCGTCGAGCTGTCCTGGTCCGCGTCGACCGACGACCGGGCCGTGCTGTCGTACGACATCCAGCAGGGCACCTCCAAGATCCACAGCGTCGGCGGGGCGCAGACGGCGACCGTGGTCACGGGGCTGCGGCCGGGCACCCGGTACGCCTTCACCGTGCGGGCCCGCGACGCGGCCGACAACGTCTCGTCTCCCAGCCGCACCGTCCGCCTCAGCACCCCCGGTTCCGATGACGGGCGGAACACGGCGCCCACCGCCTTCGGTGCGACGAGCCACCGCGCCGACGGGGCGTACTACCTCGACCTCCGCTGGATCCCGCCGCGCACGGACGGCGTGGTCACGGAATACCAGGTCCGCCTCGACGGCCGGACGGCCACCTCCTTGGTCTATGGCGGGGACGCACCGCGCGACCGGGCGTCGTACTCGTTCTACGTCGGCCGGGAAGCCGGCGTGACGCACCGTCTGCGGATCAGGGCGAGGCTGCCCGACGGCAGCTGGGGCGGCTACTCGGCGCAGCGGAGCGTGACGACCGGGGCGGGCGGCGGCTCCCGGCCGTGACGGCGCTCCCGCATGGGCCGGACGAAGGAATCCGTCACCTGCCCGGGGGCCGTCCGCATGCGGAGCGGGCCGTGGGGACGTTGGCTGCCCCTGAGGCAGCACGGGCGATTCCCGACCCTCGGCGGCGCAAGGGATGTACCGCCAACCGTGCCGTCGGAGGGCAGACCAATGCGCAACTCCCAGCTACTCCTCCGCTCCGCCCTGACCGCGGCAGCCGCCGCCGCGCTCCCCGTCGCCCTCGCCGCCGTGCCGGCCGCGGCGCAGGGGGCGGGGATCTCGGTGAGCACCAGCGGGACCACGGTCTCGGTGACGACCAGCACCTGCTCCCGGACCACCAGCAGTGGCAGCTGGGGCACCGCCTCGCTGCTCAACAGCAGTCAGACGAACTTCGCCCAGGGACGGCAGGTGTCCCTGTCCGGGACCACCGCGCTGCAGTCGGCGGCCTGGTCGAACGTGAGCCCGGGCACCTACACGGTGGTGGTCATGTGCTCGTTCAACAACAGCACCGCGGGCACCCAGTCGGTCATCGTCGCCCCCGCCTCCACCCCCACCATCTCCGCTACGGCCAAGCCCTCGCCCTCGCCCTCGCTCGGCGTGATGGGCGGGCTGGGAGGCGCCGTCAAGGACTACGGCCCGGTCACGCTCGGAGTGGGTGCCGCCCTGGTGGGCACGGGCGTCATCGCGACGGGCTGGTACCTGCGCCGCCGCGCCAAGCCGAACCGCCTCTGAGGGCGGCCGCGCTCACGCCGTCCCGGAACCGGGGAGTTCGGTGAACTCCTCCAGGGCGTGCGTGAGCCACTGCGTCCAGAAGGTCTCCAGGTCGATGCCCGCCCGCAGCACGAGATGCCGCAGCCGGTCCTGGGCGGCGTCCTTGCCGGGCGGGAAGTCGCGCTTCTCGATCTCCTGGTACTCGGCCAACTGCAGCCGGTGCAGCTCCAGATGACGGCGCAGGTCGGTCTCCAGACCGTCCGTGCCCACCACGGCCGCCGCGCGCAGCCGCAGCAGCATCACATCGCGGTGCGGCTTGGGGTCCTGGGACGCGGCGGTCCAGCGGGCCAGTTCGGCACGGCCCGCCGGCAGGACCTCGTAGCTCTTCTTCTGCCCCTGGGCCGGCTGGCTGGACGGCAGGGCCCGGATGTGGCCCTCGGCCTCCAGTTTGCCCAGCTCGCGATAGATCTGCTGGTGCGTCGCCGACCAGAAGTAACCGATCGACCTGTCGAACCTGCGGGTCAGCTCCAGCCCCGAGGACGGCCTTTCGAGCAGGGCGGTGAGGATCGCGTGCGGGAGGGACATGGAGTCATCCTAGGGACGGCGGCCAGAGGGCCTGTTGCGAAAGTGGCGCCGTCGCCCGAAGGGCGGCAGCGCGCCCGCCGCGGCAGCGGCTGGTGTCACCGTCGGTGCGTGCTCCGGGGCTCCCCCCGGCCGGAGGCTGGGGGGAGCCCCGTCCGGAAGCTGGGGGGAGCCCCGTCCGGAGGCTGGGGGAGCCCCGTCCGGAAGCCCTCGTACTGGGCGTACTCGGGCTCTCGGGCGGTGCGGCGAGTGGGGCACCTCCCACGCCCTTGAGGCAGTGGGGAGCGCGCCGGGCGTCGCGCGGCAGACGCCAGGTTCGCAACAGGCCCTAAAGGGCGGCCGCGATCTCCGTGCCCTGCTTGATGGCCCGTTTGGCGTCCAGTTCGGCGGCCACGTCGGCGCCGCCGATGAGGTGCACGCTGCGGCCCGCGGCGACCAGCTCCTCGTACAGGCCGCGGCGCGGCTCCTGTCCGGTGCACAGCACGATCGTGTCGACGGCCAGGATCGTGCTCTCCTCGCCGACGGTGACGTGCAGTCCGGCGTCGTCGATACGGTCGTAGCGGACGCCCGGGACCATGGTCACACCGCGGTGCTTGAGCTCGGTGCGGTGGATCCAGCCGGTGGTCTTGCCGAGGCCCGCGCCGACCTTGGTGGGCTTGCGCTGCAGGAGGTGCACGGTGCGCGGCGGCGCGGGACGCTCGGGAGCGGCGAGTCCGCCGGGCGCGCTGTAGTCCATGTCGACGCCCCACTGGCGGAAGTACGTCTCGGGGTCCTCGCTCGCCTTGTCCCCGCCGTCGGTGAGGAACTCGGCGACGTCGAAGCCGATGCCGCCCGCGCCGAGAATGGCGACGCGGTCGCCGACCGGTACGTTGTCGCGCAGGACGTCGAGGTAGCCGACGACGCTCGGGTGGTCGACGCCCGGGATGTCCGGGGTGCGCGGGGTGACGCCGGTGGCGACGACGACTTCGTCGTGGTCCGCCAAGTCCCCTGCTGTCACAGGCGTGTTGAGGCGTACGTCCACTCCGTGCGCGTCGAGCTGGTGGCGGAAGTAGCGGACGGTCTCGTCGAACTCCTGCTTGCCGGGAACCCTGCGCGCGACGTTGAGCTGGCCGCCGATCTCGCTCGCGGCGTCGTACAGGGTGACCTCGTGGCCGCGCTCGGCCGCCGACACCGCGCAGGCCAGTCCGGCCGGTCCCGCGCCGACCACGGCGACGCGCTTGCGCAGCCGGGTCGGGGAGAGGACCAACTCGGTCTCGTGGCAGGCGCGCGGGTTGACCAGGCAGGAGGTGATCTTGCCGCTGAAGGTGTGGTCGAGGCAGGCCTGGTTGCAGCCGATGCAGGTGTTGATGGCCTCCGGCTTCCCGTCCGCGGCCTTGGCGACGAAGTCCGGGTCGGCGAGCATCGGGCGGGCCATGGAGACCATGTCCGCGTACCCGCCGGCGAGCAACTCCTCGGCCAGTTCGGGGGTGTTGATGCGGTTGGTGGTGACGAGCGGGACCGATACCGCGCCCATGAGCTTCTTCGTGACCCAGGTGTAGGCGCCGCGCGGCACGGAGGTCGCGATGGTGGGGATGCGGGCCTCGTGCCAGCCGATGCCGGTGTTGATGATCGTCGCGCCGGACGCCTCGACGGCCTTGGCCAGCGTGACCACCTCGTCGAGGGTGGAGCCGCCCGGGACCAGGTCCAGCATGGACAGGCGGTAGACGATGATGAAGTCCTCGCCGACGGCCTCACGGACGCGGCGGACGATCTCGACGGGGAAGCGCATGCGGTTCTCGTACGAGCCGCCCCAGCGGTCGGAGCGCTGGTTGGTCTGCGCGGCGATGAACTCGTTGATGAGGTAGCCCTCGGAGCCCATGATCTCGACGCCGTCGTAGCCGGCCTGCCGGGCCAGGCGGGCGGCGCGGGCGTAGTCGTCGATCGTCTGCTCGACCTCGGCGTCGGTGAGCTCGCGGGGCGGGAAGGGGCTGATCGGGGCCTGGAGGGGGCTCGGGGCGACGAGGTCCTGGTGGTAGGCGTACCGGCCGAAGTGCAGGATCTGCATCGCGATCCGGCCGCCCTCGCGGTGCACGGCGTCGGTGATCTGCCGGTGCTGCTCGGCCTCCGCGTCGGTGGTGAGCTTCGCACCGCCCTCGTACGGCCGCCCGGCGTCGTTGGGCGCGATGCCGCCGGTGACGATGAGGCCCACTCCCCCGCGTGCCCGGGCGGCGTAGAACTCCGCCATGCGCTCGAAGCCGCGCTCGGCCTCCTCGAGACCGACGTGCATGGAGCCCATGAGGACCCGGTTGGGCAGCGTGGTGAAGCCCAGGTCGAGCGGGTTCAGCAGGTGCGGGTAACGGCTCATCGGGGTCCTCCGTGCACGGTGTGGTGCCTCTGTTGTAGAGGACCCCGACCATGTTTTGCAACTAGTTGCACAAGCGGGAGGGGGTGACTCGGGCCACCCGGGGGCACAGTGGCCTCATGAGCCCCGAAGACGCCGAGGTGGTCGCGCTCGCCCAGGAGTTGATCCGCCGCCCGAGCCGGGCCGGGATCGACGACTACGAGCCGGTCCTCGGCGTCCTGGAGGACTGGCTCGGAGCACGTGACCTGCCGCGTCGACGCCTCCACGACGGCGCCGGCCGGCCGGTCGCACTGCTGGTGGAGGTCGCGGGCGGCCGGCCGGGGCCCTGGTGGCACTCGACGCCTGCGTGGACACCGCCCCGTACGGCGACGAAGGCGCCTGGTCGTTCCCGCCGGACCGCGGTGACGTGGTGGACGGGTGGCTGCGTGGGCGGGGAGCGGCCGACTCCAAGCTGGCGGCGGCGATGTTCTGCCGGATCGCGGCGGAGCTGCGTGGCCGGGCCGCGGACCTGCGCGGCGGGCTCGCGGTCCTGCTGGACGTCGACGAGCACACCGGTGGCTTCGGGGGTGCGCGGGCCTACCTCGCGGACCCGGACGCCGTACGCCCGGCCGGGGTGATGATCGGCTATCCCGGGCCGCAGGAGGTGGTGGTCGGCGGGCGGGGGCTGTGGCGGGCCACGATCGCGGTGCACGCGGCCTCCGGCCACTCGGGATCGAGGCGTACGACGGTCGGAGCGGTCTCCCGTGCGGCGCGGCTCGTGCAGCTACTGGAGGAGACCGAACTCCCGGACGCCGAGGGGGAGTTCCCGCTTCCACCGAGGTTGACGGTGACCTACTGCCACGGCGGCGAGGGCTTCTCGGTGGTCCCCGACCTGTGCGAGCTGGGCGTCGACGTCCGCACCACCCCTGACTTCGACGCCCGCGCGGCCGAGGAGCTGGTCCGCGCCGCGGCGGCCGAGCTGGACCGGCGGCTGCCCGCTCCCCGGCCGACCGGCATCACCGAGGTGGCGGTGTGGCCGCCTTTCCGTCTCGCCGAGGACGAGCAGCCGGCCGCCGCGCTGCTGGAGGCTGCCGCCGCCGAGGGGCTCACGGTGCGGGCGAAGACCGCGGGCCCGTCGAACATCGGCAACCTGCTGGCGAGCGAGGGCATCCCGGCCACGGCGGGATTCGGCGTCCCCTACGAAGGCCTGCACGGCGCGGACGAACGCGCCCGTCTCGCGGACCTGCCCGCGGTCCACGCCGTCTACCGGCGTGCGGTGCTCGACCTGCTGACCGGCCGGGCCCTGCCGCCGGAGCCCGTTTCCGGGTCAGGTCGCCCGGTCAGCGGCTTTCCAGGCGTACGTGCAGTTCCCGCTCCTGGTCGCCCGAGGCCGAGGTGAGGTCACGCACCGAGAACAGGGGGTCCAGCGTGGTCCGCAGGCGCTCGATCGCCCAGTAGCCGCCCTGGGCGTCGACCTCGACCGAGGACGAGAGCCGGGCGGGAGCCGGGCACTCGTGGGCGTCGGTGACCTCGAAGGTGCCGAGCCACACCATCGGACGGGTCTCGTGGAGCTGCTGCGGCACCTCGTCGGGGCCACGGTCGGACTCGAAGCACGCGCACAGCGTGTCGAAGACGATCCGGGCGTCCTCCTTGCTGCATCCGCTGATCTCGAGCGCTACGGGCTCCTCGTGCGGTCGCACACGGTCCATCGTGATCGCTCCTCTCGTGGCGGTGGCGCGGCCGTGCGGGTTCCCCGCGAACCGCGCCACATCCCCAGAAAAGCACCACTGTCCGGGGCAGACCAGCGAGAGGCTCAGCTCCGTGTGAAGCGGTACGTCTTGCTGTCCGTCAGCACGCAGAAGCCCGGCGACACGACGATCACGCGCAGGGTGGCGTCGCGGCGGTCGTAGTCGACGCCCTCCACCTCGAACGTGCCGGAGCAGGAGCTGCGCAGCGGAAGCTGCCGCAGGGCCGTGACATGGCCGAAGACGTCCGAGGTGCCGTTGGGTTCGGCGGACAGGTCGATCTGCAGCAGTGGCCTGGTCACGCCGAACAGAGAGCCCTCCGGGTCGTCGGAGGAGCACAGGAGCGTGGTCGGGCCGGAGAAGTCGCAGCCCTGCACGTCGCGTACCGCGTGATCGAGGTTGACGGTGGAGGCCTGCGGGAGGTTCGCGGAGGGGGAAGTGCTCGCGTTGGCGCCCGGCGTGGGGAGGACCAGCAGGCGGCTCATGGTGCCGTACTCGCCCGCCAGCATCCACGGGCCGCCGGGCGAGATCGCGACCCAGGAGTTGTTGAGAGCCTCGCCGGGGCTGAGGGTGTGGACGTATTCGGACCAGGTGCCGTCCGGCGCCTGCACGCGGAACATCTTCGCGTTGCCCGAGTCGGCCTGGTACGGCTCGACGTAGTAGCCGTTGTAGGAGGCGTCGGGGTCGCCGACATGGTCCCAGCCCCGGCGGCTGACGTCGGCGGGGATGGTGCCGATGCCGGTGTAGTGGTTGGGGCGCCCGGCCGGGACCTCGATCGAGGTCAGCCCCTGGCTCTCGGTCAGCGGATCGGCGCGGTCGGAGCCCACTTCGGTCCAGGTGTCGGCGGCCGACGCGGGCGGGGCGGCGGACAGGACGGCGGCGGTGGCGAGGACGACGGCCGCGGCCAGGGCCACCTGACAACGTTGCCGGGCGCGCAGGGGCATGGGAGGGCTCCTCCGTGGGGGTGGGCATGCTCGGCCGAACAGGGCGGAACAGTGCGACAGTCTGGCGCGACCAGGTGGTCATGTACAGACCAATTCACCAACGGAGGCTTTCGGCTCGGCGACGCTCCGCCCCGGGTAGTGTCGTCACGGTTCCGGCGGCGGGAAGGCCCTGGCCGTGTTGAGGGATGGTGGAGGTGGGCGACGGGGTCGTCACAGGGACGGTTGAGCGCGGTAGAACAGGGGAGTCGGCACAGGGGACGGCGTGCCGCGTGAGCGGGCGAAGGCGGTGCGTGGAATGAGTGCACCTGGGTTTCCGGTGGCCGACGGCGAGGAGTCGGTGCGGCCGAGCGGGCTGCTCGACGTGCTCCGCGTCGCCTCGGTGGTCCTGGATGCCGAGGGACACATCGTGCTGTGGAGCCCGCAGGCCGAGGAGCTGTTCGGCTATCCGGCCCAAGAGGCCCTCGGCGAGTACGCGGCCCACATCATGGTGCACGAACAGCACCTCGACCTGGTGGTCAAGCTGTTCGCCGACGTCATGGTCACCGGCCAGAGCTGGGCCGGGGCCTTCCCCATCCGGCGCAAGGACGGCACCACGCGTCTCGTGGAGTTCCGCAACATGCGGCTGATGGACGACCACGGCGACGTCTACGCGCTGGGTCTGTGCGCCGACCGGTCGACCGTACGGCGGCTGGAGCGGGACGTGGCCCTGTCCACCCGGATGATCGCCCAGTCCCCCATCGGGCTGGCCGTCCTGGACACCGATCTGCGGTACGTCTCGGTCAACCCGGCACTGGAGGAGATCAACGGGCTGTCGGCCGAGGACCACATCGGCCGCTCGATCCGCGAGGTCCTGCCGCATCTCGACGTCGACGCCCTGGAGGCGGCCGCGCAGGAGGTGCTCCGGACCGGACGCCCCCTGGTCGACCAGCAGGCCGTCGGCCGCACCTCGCCCGACCCGGACGACGAGCGCGCCTGGTCGATCTCGCTGTACCGCCTGGACGACGCGGTCGGGACGGTCCTGGGCCTGGCCGGTTCGGTCGTGGACGTCACCGAACAGCACCGGGCGAGCGTGGAGGCGGAGGCCGCGCGGCGGCGACTCCAGGTCATCGCGGACGCCTCCGCCCGCATCGGCACCACCCTGGAGCTGGACCGCACCGCCCGCGAACTGGCCGACGTCGCCGTGCCGGAGCTCGCCGACATCGCCGCCGTCGATCTGCTGGACGCGGTGGTGGCGGGCAGGCGCAGCAGCCTGGGCCCCGCTGAGCCGGCGGTGTTCCGGGCCCTGGCCGTGCAGGCGGAGGGTGCCCCGGAGGCGCTGCGGGCTGCCGACCCGCCCGGGAAGGTGGCCCGGTACGGTTCCGACCGCCTCGTCACCGAGTGCGTGCGCACCGGCCGGCCGGTCATGGTGACGCAGGTCGAGGCCACGGACCTGCCCCGTATCGCCCGCTCGCCCGAGGCTGCGGACCTACTGGCCCGTGCGGGCGTCCACTCCTATCTGGCCGTGCCGCTGATCGCCCGGGGCGAGGTGCTCGGCGCCCTCGACCTCAAGCGCACGCGCAACCCGCTCCCGTTCAGCGAGGACGACCTGCTGCTCGCCCGCGAGCTGGCGGCCCGCGCCGCGGTGCAGATCGACAACGCCCGCTGGTACCAGAACGCCCGCGACACCGCCCTCACCCTCCAGCGCAGCCTGCTGCCCAGCCACCCGTCCGTGACCGGCGGCCTGGAGGTCGCCTCCCGCTACCAGCCCGCGGGCGCCACCGCCGAGGTCGGCGGTGACTGGTTCGACGTGATCCCCCTGGACGACGGCAAGACGGCCCTGGTGGTGGGCGACGTGATGGGCAGCGGCATCAACGCCGCCGCGACGATGGGCCGGCTGCGCACGGCGACCAACACCCTCGCCTCCCTCGACCTCGATCCGGCTCGGCTCCTGGAACACCTCGACAGGATCACCGACGGCCTGGACCACTCCATCGCCACCTGCGTGTACGCCGTCCACGACCCCGAGCTGCGGCAGTGCCGGATCGCCAACGCGGGGCACCTGCCGCCGGCCAGGCTGCGCGCCGGGCGTCCCCCGGAACTGCTGGACCTGCCCACCGGGGTGCCGCTGGGCGTGGGCGGGGTCGCCTTCTCGACCACCACGGTCGACCTGGAACCCGGTGACCGCCTCGTGTTCTACACCGACGGCCTGGTGGAAACCCGGCAGCATCCCCTCGACGAGCGCCTTGACGCACTCCTGGCCCTCCTCGAAGGCCCCGACCGCCCCCTGGAGGAGGTCTGCGACCTCCTGCTGCGCACCCTGCACCAGCCCGACAACTCCGACGACGTGGCGCTTCTCATCGCGCGGGTGCAGAAAACGGGCTGATCATCCGGGACGCCCGGTTCTCACAGGTATTGATTACGTGCTCCTTATCGTCCACACCCGACAATCGCAGTAAGGCGTGGCATAGGGATGCCGGTGCCGTGGCCGATGGGAGCTAGCGGTGACGCACGAATCGGACGACTGGGAAGTGATGACGGGTCCGGGCGTGGCGGACCACGAGCCGGGGCTCTGGCGGCGGCGGTCCCGCCGGTCGCGCGCCGTGATCGCGGCGGCCACGGTCGTCGTCCTCGCCCTCGGCGGCACCGTCGCCTACGCCGCCACCGCGGGCGGCTCGGGCCAGGGCGCCACGCCCTCCGCGTCCGGGTCCGCGTCACCGTCACCGGACGGGCCGGGCGGCCGGCACGGTGGGGGCCCCCGGTTCGGGTTCGGCGTCGGCGGCATGGGGGTGCACGGCGAGGCGACGGTCAAGGACCAGGACACGGGCAAGTGGATCGTACGGACCTGGCAGCGCGGCACCGTCGAGAAGGTCGCGGGCGACCAGGTCACCGTCAAGAGCGACGACGGCGCCGCGTGGACATGGACCGTGAACGCCGACACCACCGTGTTCCGGGACGGTACGAAGGGTTCCGGCGCCGGCGACCTCAAGAAGGGCGAGACGGCGCTCCTCGTCGGCACCCGCTCCGACGACGGCACCAGGACCGCGACGCGCGCGCTCTCGGGCACCTGGGACGACTGGGGGCGGGGCGGCGACCGGCACAACAGGTTCCCGGGCCCGGGCAACAGGGACTGGCGCCACCACGCACCGTCGTCGAGCCCGTCGGGCAACGGCGCCACGACCTGACGCCGCTGCCGGTACCGAAGACCGTCCTACGGTCCGACGCCGATCACGACGTTGGCGTACAGCTCCTCGGAGACCGCCAGACGTGCCCTCAACCCACTGCCGGTGAAGGCGCCGAGGGCCGCGGTGGCCTGCCGTTCGCTCGTCTCGACCAGGAGGCAGCCGCCGGGGGCGAGCCAGCGGGGGGCCTCGGCGGCGACCCGGCGCAGGACGTCGAGCCCGTCGGCACCGCCGTCGAGCGCGACCCGCGGTTCGTGGTCGCGGGCTTCCGCGGGCAGCAGGCCGACCTCGCTCGTGGGGACGTAGGGCACATTGGCCGCGAGGATGGCGATCCGGCCCCGCAGATCGCCGGGCAGCGCCGCGAACAGGTCGCCCTCGTGGACCTGGCCGCCGACCGCGCCGACATTGCGGCGGGCGCAGCGCACCGCGGCCGGGTCGATGTCGGCGGCGTGCAGTTCCACGTGGCCGAGCACGGCGGCCAGGGCAGCGCCGACCGCGCCGGAGCCGCAGCACAGGTCCACCACGACGGAGGCGTCCGGAACCTGGGCGAGGGCCTGGTCGACGAGGAACTCGGTGCGGCGGCGCGGCACGAAGACGCCGGGTTCGACGGCGATGCGCAGCCCCCTGAACTCGGCCCAGCCGACGACGAGTTCGAGAGGCAGCCCGGTGACCCGGCGGTCGACCATGGCGGCCAGTTCCGCGGGGGTGCGCGCGCCGGCCAGGATCAACTCCGCCTCGTCCTCCGCGAAGACACAGCCCGCGGCGCGCAACTCGGTGACGACGCGGGCACGGACGTCGGGCGTGGCCGGGGAGGAAGGCAGAGAAGGAGAGGAAGGAGAAGCAGGAGAACGTGAGGGCATGGAGGCCGAGAGCCTTTCGGTGATGCGAAGGGCGCTCCCGCTGTCGCCTACCGGCGACCCACGTCGCCTCGAGGGGAGAGCACCCGACCTGACACAGCGGTAATGGGTCTCACCTCCTCGGTCTGCAAAGGCCGGGACATTCCGCAGCCGGACAGCCACATTACCCCAACGCTCATACGGCGACGGTCTCCTCGACCTCTTCCACGATCTGCTCCTCCTCGGCTTCCTGACGGTCCGCGCGTACCGGCGCGGCGGCCGGCAGGTGTCGGCGCTCGAACGGGCCCGGCTCATCGAGCGGCGCCTGGACCGGGACGACCATCGAGTCCAGGTCCTGCACCTGACCGACGCCGGGCGCCAGATCCTCGCCCAGGTCACCGAAAGCCGCCGAGCGGCCTTCCGCGGGCGGCCGGCGGACTGGCCCAGCGAGGATCTGGAGCGGTTCGCCGACTCTCTCGTGCGCCACAACGCGTGGGCGCGCCCCGCGGACGAGGACCAGTCAACGAGGGGACGCGGGGACGGGGAGTGGCTAGGGGACGGCCACCGCCCGTTCGTCCGCGCGGTGTTCGGGGACGCGGGCCGCGCCGAACACCGTGGTGCGGCGAAGGCGGAAGCCGAGGGACTCGTAGAGGCGGATGGCGTTGGTGTTGCCTGCCCCGGTGTGCAGGAACGGCGCTTCGCCGCGCTCGCGGATGCCGTGGGCGACGGCGAGGATCAGCCGGGTCGCAAGGCCCTCGCCGCGGGCGGCGGGGTCGGTGCAGACGGCGCTGATCTCGGTCCAGCCGGGCGGGTGGAGCCGCTCCCCCGCCATGGCGACGAGGGTGCCACCGCGGCGAATGCCCAGGTAGGTGCCGAGTTCGATGGTGCGCGGCAGGAAGGGGCCGGGCTGGGTCCGCGCGACCAGGTCGAGCATCTCGGGGACGTCGGCGGGGTCGAGGACGACGGCTTCTGGGTCCGGGGCGGCGGCCAGGCCGTCGTCGACGAACTGCACGCCCTCGATCCGGAAGGTGATCTCCCAGCCCGCAGGGGGCTCGCCCCGGAATCCGAGGAGCGGGACCTCGACGCCGGGGCCGGCGAGTGCCGCGAGGTCGGCCCAGTCCTCGTCGTCGAGCTCCTCGGGCAGCGCCAGCCACGGCGTCACGTCGACGGGGTAGCGCAGCACCCGGCCGCGCCGCTCGGCGAAGTGGGCGTGCGGGCCGGTCAGTGCGGCGCGGGCGGGGTTGTCGAGGACGTGCGGTGTGCTGTCGCTCATATCGCGACCTCGATCAGGATCTTGCCGCGGGCATGGCCCTCCTCGACGGCACGCAGGGCCTCGCCGGCCCGTTTCCGGTCGACGAGGTTCACGCCCGCGGCACGCACCGCGACGAGCACCTGACCGGGGCCGGGGCTCGGCCGGTCCACGTCGACAAGGGCTTCGGCCTCCGGTCCGCCGTTGCGCGTGAAGACGTACGCCTTGGGCATCTGCTCCCACTCTCCTTCGCTGCCGCGCCGCTCACCGGTTGTACGGGGCACCGGTTCCGGCACCAGACGGCAAGGACGTTCGAGGTCCTGCTATTCCCCGCTCACCGGACTCTTCCTACGCCCTGAATGATCGCGGGCCGGCCCGGGGCGCGAGCACCGCCGACGAGCACGTACGGTTGAATGCACAGGCAATCACTTCCGTCCCGCTGGATCCATATGAACGTCACCCGAGGCTTCACCGGACGCGCCCGCGTCAACCATCCCGGCCTGCCGCCCGGCCAGTACGACGCGGGCGACGAATGGCCCGTTCTGTCCGCGGAGGTCACGCCCGAACTGGCGCCCGCCGACTGGACCTTCCGCGTCGACGGGCTCGTGGAGCGGCCGCGGACCTGGGACTGGGAGCAGGCGCACGCGCTGCCGGAGTCGGCGTACGAGGGCGACATCCACTGTGTGACGAGTTGGTCGAAGTTCGGGGTGCGCTTCGGGGGTGTGTCCCTGGACGCCTTTCTCGACGTGGTGCGGCCCCATGGGTCCGCCACCCATGCCGTCGCCTATTCACACACCGGGTACACCACGAACCTGCCGCTCACGGATCTGACCGGCGGGCGTGCCTGGATCGCCTGGGAGTACGACGGGCAGCCGCTCGCACCCGAGCACGGCGGGCCCGCCCGGCTGCTGGTGCCGCATCTGTACTTCTGGAAGAGCGCCAAGTGGATCGCGGGCCTGACGCTCCTCGACCACGACGAGCCGGGCTTCTGGGAGCAGAACGGCTACCACGCGCGCGGCAATCCCTGGCAGGAGCAGCGGTACTCCGGTGACTGAGACGTTCACTCCCCCGGCCACTCCTCCGACGCGCTTCGCCGTGCCCGGCCGGATCGCCGTGAGCAACCGGACCGCCGCGGTGTGGCAGACGGCCACGCTGACCGAGGTCCGCCGCGAGACCGCGTACGCCTCCACCTTCCGGTTCGCGGTGCCCGCCTGGGCGGGGCATCTGCCCGGCCAGCACCTGATGCTGCGGCTGACCGCGGAGGACGGATATGTGGCCCAGCGCCACTATTCGATCGCGTCCGCTCCCGACGAACCGGGTCACATCGAGCTGACTTTGGATCACGTCGAGGGCGGCGAGGTCTCGGGCTGGTTCCACGACGTGGCCGAGCCGGGCGACCGGGTCGAGGTGCGTGGCCCGCTGAGCGGCTTCTTCGCCTGGCCGGGCGACCGTCCCGCACTGCTGATCGGCGCCGGCTCGGGTGTCGTGCCGCTGATGTCGATGGTGCGCCACCACCGGGCACGGGATCTCGACGTTCCGCTGCGGCTCGTGGTGTCGGCGCGCAGTCCCGAAGAGCTCATCTACGCGCGGGAGTTCGGCGCGGAGACGACGCCCGTGTTCACGCGGAGCGCACCGGCGGGTGTGCCCGTCGGACGTATGGCGGCCGCACATGTGGCGCCGCTCCTGGCCGAGCAGCCTCCCGGTGGGTGGGAGGCCTATGTGTGCGGCTCGAACGCCTTCGCCGAGCACGCCTCGCGGCTGCTCGTCGAGGCCGGCCAGCCCGTGCAACGGATCCGGATCGAACGCTTCGGCTGACGAGCGGCCGGCACGGCCTCCTCACGGCCACGTCCCGATGTCCTCACGGCGGCGTGCTGGGTATCCGCTTTTCCTGGGCACTCGCGCGCACAGGTGGTGGGGAGGGACAATACGAAGCAAACACGGTACGGCCCCTCCGGCTCCGGTGACGGCGAGGAGGTCGGGATGCGAACCCGAGTGCGCGGCTGGCGCTGGCGGCGCAATCCGCTGCGGCGCCACTCGGACGTGGTGGAGGCGTGGACGGCGCTGATCGTCGCCGTCCTGCTGTTGGTGGGCGCCCCGCTGGCGGGAGCCCTCGCGGGCCGGTGGGCCCATGACGAGGCGCGGGGCAGCGCCACGGCGGAACGCGCCGAACGTCACCGCGTGCGGGCCGAGGTCACCGGCAGGACCCCCGACATGCTGCCCACGGTCGAGGGTGGCCGGGAGCATTCGTACCGCGTGGAGGTGCGGTGGAAGGATCCCGTGACCGGCACGCACACCACGAACGCGCGCGTCCCGGCGGGCACCCAGCACGGCGACACGGTCGACGTCTGGTTCGACTCCCGGGGCAGGACCGTAGCCCCACCGCCGGGCGAGACCGCGGTCTGGCAGCACACGGTGACCATCGGCATCACCGCCACGGGCGGCGCGGTGGGCGTGGTGCTCCTCGCGAACGCGGTCGTGCGCCGCGTGACCACCGGCCGCCGGCTGGTGGAGTGGGAGCGGGAATGGGCGCGGACCGAGCCGCAGTGGACACGACGCAAGGCGTGAACCGGTACGGGGATGTCGCATGCGCCGCCTCCCGATCGACGTGAGGCTGAAGGCTGCACATCCCACGACCTCAGGAGCACCCCGTCGTGACCGTGACCGCGGACCTGGCGATCTCCCTGGACGGCTACATGGCCGGCACCGACGTCTCCGTCGACAACCCGGGAGGCACCGGCGCCGAACCGCTCTTCGAGTGGATCCACAACCTGGCGAGCCGGCGGGAGCGGCAGGGCATGACCGGCGGCGAGGACAACCGCGACTCCGAGCTGATGCGCGCGTGGTTCGACGCCACGGGGGCGGTGGTCATGGGCCGGATGATGTACGACGCGGGTGAGGAGTTCTGGGGCGACAACCCACCGTCCAGGACGCCGGTCTTCGTGCTCACCCACCGCCCCCGGCCGACCTTGGTCAAGGAGGGTGGCACCGTGTTCGCCTTCGTCACCGACGGCATCCACACCGCCCTCGACCGGGCGAGAGCTGCCGCCGGCGGCAGGAACGTCGACATCGCCGGCGGGGCGAGCACGGTGCGGCAGTTCCTCAGGGAGGGACTCATCGACGAGCTGCAGCTGCACGTGGTGCCCGCACTCCTCGGAGACGGGCTGCGGCTCTTCGACGGCCCCGGCGCGGGGCGGCGTGACGTCGAGCCCGTCAGGGTGGTCGACACGCCCCTCGCCACGCATCTCAAGTACCGCTTCGGCCAGCACCGGCTCGCCCCGGTCGACGAGCACCCGGCCCGCGGCCACCGTGCTCCGGGCGCGGGCGGGTCCGCAGCGCAGCCACGCCTCCAGAGATCGCTCAACGCTCCCGCGAGGGCGACCTCGTGGAGGTCCCGGACGACCAGGTCGGCGCAGGCGCCCGGGCGCAGATGGCCCAGTTCGTCGGCGCGGCCGGGGCAGCGGGCCGAGCCGCGGGTGGCGCGGTCGAGGGCGTCGCGGGCGGTCATCGCGCCGGGTCCGCCCCGGTAGCGGCCCAGCAGGAGGGCGTTGCGCGTCTCCCTCCAGAGGGAGGCGTGGTCCGTGGAGGCGGAGCCGTCGCGCTGCGGGCTCGGTCCCGGCGGCTGCCACGGCGGTGACCCGACCATTCGTTACGGCCACCCTGCCGCCGGGGATCTCGCGGTCCCCCGCCACGACCAGCACTCCGGCGTCCTTGACCAGCAGATCCACGGCTGTCGACAGGGGCCGCGTCGTAAGACAGGTACGGCTGGAAAGACCTGGCGATTCGTCGGAGGATCCACGTACGGTGTGATCATCCCTACCTGAATCCTTCGTCCCATGGCAAAGGCGGTCCTACATGGCCCTGTTCGACCTCCCCCTCGACGAGTTGCGCGAGTACCGCAGCGCCTCTACCGAGCCCGGGGATTTCGACGCGTTCTGGTCCAAGACCCTCCAGGAGGCCCGCGAGCACGACCTGGACGCCCGTTTCGAACCGGTCGACACCGGCCTCACGACGGTCCGGGTGTTCGACGTGACGTTCGCGGGCTTCGGCGGGCACCCGGTGAAGGGCTGGCTGACGCTGCCCGCCGCGGCCGAGGAGCCCATACCGCTGGTCGTGGAGTTCGTCGGCTACGGCGGCGGGCGCGGCCTGCCGCACGAGCATCTGCTGTGGGCGTCCACCGGCCGGGCGCACTTCGTGATGGACACGCGCGGGCAGGGCAGCGCGTGGGGCGGGGGCGGCGGCACCGCGGACCCGGTGGGCGGCGCGCCCGCCTTCCCCGGTTTCATGACCCGCGGCATCGACGCGCCCGAGAACTACTACTACCGCCGGGTGTTCACGGACGCGGTGCGTGCCGTCGAGGCGGCCCGCTCGCACCCACTGACCGACGCCTCCCGCACGGTCGCCCTCGGCGCCAGCCAGGGCGGCGGCATCACCATCGCGGTGGGCGGTCTCGTCCCGGACCTGACGGCGATCGCGCCGGACGTGCCGTTCCTCTGCGACTACCCGCGCGCCGCGACCAGCACGGACCGCCACCCGTACCGCGAGATCGGCCTCTACCTCAAGACCCACCGCGGCCGGGCCACGGACGCCCTGCGCACCCTGTCCTACTTCGACGGAGTGCACTTCGCCTCCCGCGGCCGCGCTCCCGCCCTGTTCTCGACGGCCCTGGAGGACCAGACCTGCCCGCCGTCGACCGTCTTCGCGGCCTTCAACGCCTGGGCGCACGACGACAAGACGATCGAGGTGTACGACTTCAACGACCACGAGGGCGGCGGCCCCTACCAGGAGGCGGCCAAGCTGGACTGGCTGCGGTCGTACGCCTGACGGGCTCCGCGCAAAGCCGGAGGTCCGGAAGCTCTTCCGCCTCCGGCCTTCCCTCCAGTCCGACCAGTCGGTACGTTCGGGACCGCCCGGGTCGCAGCGTCGCGGCCCGGGTTTCGGGCGGACGACGGAGGACCCCATGGCGGAGCGCGAGCCAGAGGTGCACGGTTACTGCGACGACCGGTTCGCGGCGGTGCGCACGGCGCTGGAGGAGAACTTCCGGGAGCGGGCCGAGCTCGGTGCCGCGGTCGCCGTGAGCCTCGGCGGCGAGGTCGTGGTCGACCTGTGGGGCGGATGGGCCGACGCGGCCCGCACCCGGCCCTGGGAACGGGACACCCTCGTCAACGTGTGGTCGACCACGAAGGGCCCGGTCGCGCTGTGCGCGCACATCCTCTCCGACCGGGGACTGCTCGACCTCGACGCGCCGGTGGCGGCGTACTGGCCCGAGTTCGCCGCGGCCGGCAAGGAAAGGATCCTCGTACGCCATCTGCTGTCGCACCGGGCGGGGCTGTCCGGGCCGCGTGAGCCGCACTCGCTGGAGCAGCTCTACGACTGGGAGTTGACGACGCGGCGGCTCGCGGCGACGGAGCCCTGGTGGGAGCCGGGGACACGGTCCGGCTATCACGCGATCACCTTCGGCTTCCTGGTCGGGGAGGTCGTGCGGCGCATCTCGGGGCTGCTGCCGGGGGCGTTCCTCGAACGGGAGGTGACCGGGCCGCTCGGGATCGACTTCACCGTCGGGCTGCCGGAGAAGGAGGCCGGGCGGGCGGCCGAACTGGTGCATCCGCCTGCCGCGTCGAGCAGCGAACAGGCGGCGGTCTTCAGCCAGTTGACTCCCCTGGCGCTGGCGGCGCTGGCCAATCCGCTGGTGGGCGCGACCGAGGCCAACACACCCGAATGGCGGGCCGCCGAGATCCCGGCCGCTAACGGGCACGGCACGGCGCGGGCGGTCGCCGCGCTCTACGGGATCTTCGCGGGCCGGGGTTCGTACGACGGCCACCGCGTGCTGTCCGCCGAGGCGGCCGAGCGGGTGCGCGCGGGACAGGGCAGCTGCCGGGACCTGGTGCTCGGCGCCGGTTTCGAGCACGAGACGGAGGTCGGGCTCGGCCTGTGGCTGAGCGGCCCGAACGGCTCGTACGGCCCCAACCCGCGGGCTTTCGGACACGACGGCTTCGGCGGCTCCTGTGGCCTCGCCGACCCGGAGGCGGGGGTGTCCCTCGGCTATGTGATGAACCGGATGGGCCCCCATATCGCGGACGACCCTCGGAAGATGGCCCTCGTCGACGCCCTGTACAGCGCGCTGTGAGCGGCGATCGGGGCGGGCCGGTTTCGGCCGAACCCGCAGGCCGGTCTTCCCTCGTGGTTTAGACCAATGCTAGATCTGGTGGCGCAATGAGCCCGCACGGCTACGGTACGTCACCAACAGGAGGCGCGGCATGGCCCGCACCACTCCGCACGACCACACCCGCACCCGCACCCGCACCCGCACCGAGGGAGAACCGCTGTACTGGCGCGTCGCGCAGCAGCTGCTCGGCGAGCTGCGCGACGGCACCGTCCCGCCGGGTGGACGACTGCCGGGAGAACGGCAGTTGGCCGGTCATTTCGATGTCAGCAGGGAGACCGTCCGGCAGGCGCTGGAGGTGCTGCGCCGGGACGGTCTGGTCGCCACCGACCGGCGGGGCAGCCACGCCACGCTGCCCGGGCTGCCGGTCGAGACCGCGCCCTCGTCGACCTTCCCGGTCGGTGCCGGGGCCGCGGACCCCGGTGCCGTCGACCGGACCAGGGTGACCTGGGAGGCTCCCCCGCCGGAGCACGCCGAGGCCCTCGGGCTCGCCCCGCACCACCCGACCCTCGTGCACCGCTACGAGTCGGCCGGTGCCGACGGCCGAGGGCGCCGTAGCGCGGTCACGTCCTTCTCCGCCGTGGCGCTCTCCGAGGTCGAGGAGCTGGCCCGTTACCGCGACCGGGCCGACGGCGCCGCCTCGGCGCAGTTGAGCCGCGCCTACGACTGGATGCGCAAGGCGGGCCTGACCCTGCATCACCGGGACTCCATCACCCGCCTCGCGGACACGCCCTCGGTACGGGTCACCCGGCGCGTGCACGACCAGTATGCGCGGCCGCTGGAGATCACCGACCTGGTCGTGGACGCTCAACCGGGCGCCCTGGTCTATGAGTTCACGCTGCCCGCGGCGGGCTGACCGTGTCCCGGCCGTCGGAAGTACAGCCGTACTACGGAGCCCGACGCGTCGAGGTCGTCGGCGGCCAGGTCGCTCGACTGCCGTACCAGCCACCGTCCGTGACCGCCGGCGGCATCCGGCTCGGCCGCCCCGTCACGGACGAAGCGGGCGGCCGGGTCGAGGAACTGGTCGTCCGCGGCGTAGCGCAGCGCAGCGCCTGGTGGACGAACCCGGTCACGGACTTTCTCCATCCGGTCCTTCCCGTCCTGCCGGTCCTTCCCGTCCTGCCGGTGCTTCCGGTCCTGCCGGTCCGTCGGGTCCTGCCGGTGCTTCCGGTCCTTCCGGCTCGATGTGCAGGCCCGGGACGCGGTCCCAGCCGGCCACCCGCATCACCCGCTGGACGTGCGGGGCGACGCCCGACAGTTCGAGGGTGCCGCCCGCCGCGTACAGGCTGAGCGCCGTGAACACCAGCAGGCGCAGTGCGCCGACGTCGATGAAGCGCAGCTCGTGCAGGTCGAGGTGGGTGCGGGCGCCGTTCGCGGTCCGTGCGCCGTTAGCGGTGCGGGCCCGGGCGCGGGCCGTCTCGGCGCGCAGGGCTCGGGCGACGGCGGTGACGTTCGTGTCGTCGACCTCTCCCGCCAGGGCGAGGCCTGCGGGTGCGAAGGTGCGGGTGATGGCGAGGAGGTCGTCGCGCCACACGTCGTCGGCGCCCACCCGGCCGTGGTGCAGCCCGGCGAGCGGGACGAGTTCCGTCTCGTCGAAGATCCGGCGGTCGTACTGGCAGATGCCGAGGACCGGCAGCGAGGAGAACACGGGGTCGAGCAGCAGCTCGCTGTCGTGCAGCGTCTTGAGTTCCTTGCCGGCCTGGGCGCGCAGGATCTCCGTGCACACGCGCAGGCCGAGGAAGCCGTCGCCGACGGCGCGGCGCGCCTCGCGGCGGATCACCTCGTCCAGGTCCCACAGCCCCTCGGGCCCGGCGAGGTGCGGGTCGACGCACAGCCTGCCGTCCGCGAGCTCCTCGTCGACCCGGCAGCCGTGCGCCTCCAGGAAGGACAGGGCGACCCCGCCGGGGATGTCGGCGGGCGGGAGCAGGAGTCCGCGCTGCCCGCTGGCCAGGCCGTCGAGCAGGAACACGGCGAGGACGGTCTCGCGCTCCTCGTCCGTGTCGTAGCCGAGGAGCAGGTGGTCTCCCTGGCGCATCTGTCCCACGGTTTTCAGGGTGGGTATGACGGCCATCCCCGCACCTCCCTGGGTGGACGGACCGCTTCCACGCTACGCCGGAAGCAGGCCTGCCGTGAGGGGTTATGGTGTCCGCCATCGGTTCCGGTGAGGGGGGACGATGGCGGCCTCTGTACAGGGCGGCAGGATCGGCAACCTTCCCGCCGAGGCGAACGCGTTCGTCGGCCGTCGGCTTGAACTCGCCGGAATCGCGGGGCTGTTGGGGACCGAGCGACTGGTGACGCTGACGGGGCCGGGAGGTGTGGGCAAGTCCCGGCTGGCGCTGCGGGCCGCGCACGCGGCCAGGGCCGGGTTCCCGGGCGGGGCCTGGCTGGTGGAGCTGTCGGAGCTGAGGGACCCGGACCTGCTGACGAACACGGTGGCGCAGGCGACCCGGCTGACCGAGCAGACGCTGCGCCCCCTGCTGCAGGCGGTCTGCGAACACCTCGCCGGTGCGCCGCTGCTGCTCGTCCTGGACACCTGCGAGCACGTCCTGGACGAGTGCGCGCGGGTCGTGCAGGAACTCCTGGCGCACGTTCCGGAGTTACGGGTTCTGGCCACCAGCCGGCAACCCCTGGGCGTGCCGGGCGAGCACCTGCTGGCGGTGGCGCCGCTGCCGCTGGGGGAGCGCGCGGACGCGGTCGCGCTGTTCACGGCCCGGGCCGCGGCCGCGGTGCCGTCGTTCGCGCTCACCGATGCCAACCGGGCACATGTGGCGGCGGTCTGCGCCCGGCTGGACGGGATCCCGCTGGCGCTGGAGTTGGCCGCCGTACGCCTGCGCGGCTTCCCACTGGACCGGCTCCTGGAGGGTCTCGACTCCCGTTTCGACCTGCTCGTCTCGCCCGCGCGTCCGCGGCTCGCCCGGCATCAGACGCTGCGCACCGCGATCGGCTGGAGCCATGAGCTGTGCACCCCGCTGGAGCGGCTGCTGTGGGCCCGGCTCTCGGTGTTCGCGGGCGGCTGGGACGTGGAGGCGGCCGAATTCGTGTGCCACGGCGGCCCCTTGGACGCGGAGGAGATCCTTCCGCTGCTCGCGTCACTGACGGAGAAGTCGATCGTCACCCGAGACGACGAGGGAGCGGCGGTGCGCTACCGGATGCTGGACACCGTCCGCTCGTTCGGCGCCGACTGGCTGACCGGGCTGGGCGAGACGGAGGCCGTCCGGCGCCGCCACCGGGACTACTTCCGCTGGATCGCCCGGCAGGGGGAGGCGGAGTGGCTCGGGCCCGGCCAGCGGATGTGGGCGGAGCGGCTGACCGTGGAGCACGCCAATGTGCGCCTGGCGATCGAGGAGTGCCTGACCGCGACCGAGGCGGAGACGGCCCTCGAACTCACCGGCTCGCTCTGGTTCTTCTGGTTCGCCTGCGGGTTCGCCGAGGAGGGCCGCAGCTACCTGGAGCGCGCACTGCGCCACGGCCCCGAGTCCGGCGGCTCCGAGCACACCCTGGCGGTCTGGGCCCACCGCCTGGTCACCGTCGTCCCGGACGACCTGGAGGCGGCGGAGTCGGTGAGCGCCGCCTATGTGTGGCTCGCGGCCGAGCGTCAACTCCCGGTGCCCGCCCTGCCGTTGACGGGGGCGAGCCTGGCCGTGCGGGGCGAGTCGGCACGCTCGGCGGTGCTGTACGGAAGTGTCCGGCAGGGGCCGGCCGGGGACGGCGGCGCCGAGTTCTTCCAGCTGCTGACCCTCGCCCTGCAGTCGTATCTGCTGGCGAGTCAGGCCGCGTTCGAGCGGTGCGCCGCGGTCGCCGAGCGGCTGCGGGCGGACTGCGCCAAGCGGGGCGAGCTGTGGATGCGGGCATGGGGCGACTTCTTCGTCTCGCTCGCCGGGATCGGTCTCGGCCACCCGGACGAGGCGGTGCGCTCGGCGCGCGAGGCGCTGACCGCCAAGTTGCGGGTGCACGACCGGCTCGGCGCCGCCGCGGTCGCCGACCTCCTCGTCGCCGCCCAGGCCGCCCTGGGCGAGGACGAACTGGCCGCGCGCCTCCTCGGCATCAGCAGACGCCTGTGGCACGTGGCGGGCCTGCCCCAGCTCGGCAGGCCCGACAGGACGGTCTTCCACCGCGAGTACGAGCGTCGGCTGCGCGCATCCCTCGGGGACCACCGCTTCACCGAAGCGGTCCGCGAGGGAAGGGAGCTGGGGCCGGAAGCGGCCATCGCGCTGGCGCTGGGCGGCGTACTCGACCTGCCCGACGTGTCCGACCCCTGATCGGCCGCGGCGGCTTCATCAGGCGCGGACGGCCACGACCATCCTTACGCGTGGGCTGCCGTCGGCGCGTCGGCCGAACTCCGGCAGGGCTTCCAGGCGCACGCGGAACCCGGCCCGCTCCAGGTCCCGTCGTACGTCCCCGAGCCGGAAGGCCCGGTAGTACATGACGAACGGCGGCCGCCACACGGCGTTGCGCACCCGCATGACCGCGTCGAAGCCGAGCAGCATCCAGAACGCGGGCGACGTGGGCCGGGGCGGGGCGAGGATGGGGAAGGCGAAGCTGCCGCCCGGCCGCAGCACGGAGTGGACCTGGGCGAACAGGCCGGGCAGCTCGGCGGGCAGGAAGTGGCCGAACGCCCCGAAGCTCACCACGAGGTCGAAGGTGCCCGGGCCGAACGGAAGGGCGCGGGCATCGCCCCGGACCCAGGAGATCGTCGGCCCCAGCGGCCGTACGCCCTCCTGCGCCACGGCGAGCATGCCCGCGCTGAAGTCGACCCCGGTGACACTCTCCCGGCACAGCCGCGCCAGTACGTCGACGCCCGCACCCGTGCCGCAGCACAGGTCGAGGCCGCTGTGGAAGGGCCCCGTCCGGGCCAGCGCCGAGACGACGGCGTCCAGGACCGAGTCGGGCGTCCGGAAGGGTGTGCGGTCGAACTTCGGAGCGAGCAGGTCGTAGCCGTGCTCGACGGACGACAACGCCTGGACGGCGAGTTCACGCAGGCTGGGGCCTTCGGGGCTGAACACCCACGTCAGCCTAGTGGACAGCCGCACACCGACTGATTACTCTCATCCTCACTTACTCAAAAAGTTGATTATGAGGTGGCGAGATGCGAGCGTTCCGCGAGGCGGTCGAGGCCGGAGACATGGACGCCGTCGAGGCACTGCTGGCGAAGGACGTCGTCTTCACCAGCCCGGTCGTCTTCAAGCCGTACCCGGGCAAGGCGATCACGGCGGCGATCCTGCGCGCGGTGTCGCAGGTCTTCGAGGACTTCCGGTACGAGCGTGAACTGACCGGCGCCGACGGCCGCGACCACGCGCTGGTGTTCGCCGCGCGGGTGGGCGGCCGGGAGCTGACGGGCTGCGACTTCATCCACCTCGACGAGGACGGCCTGATCGACGAACTCACGGTCATGGTGCGGCCGTTGTCGGGCGCTCAGGCCCTGGCGGCGGCCATGGGGGCACGGTTCGAGGACATCGCCAAGGAGGCGCAGACGCGGTCCGCCGACGCCGCGTCCTGATGGCGATCACGTACGCACTCGACGCCTCGTGGCCGTACCCGCCGGTCGGGGCTGCGGCGTCCGCGGGCGCGGGGCACGCAGCAGCACGAGGGCGCAGGCCAGTCCGGCCGCCGCGAGCGCGGCGCATGCGGTGAAGGCTGCCTGGTAGCCCTCGGTCAGGGACGCGAGGCGGTTCGGGCCGCCGCTGTGGGAGAGGGCGACGGAGGTGACCACGGCGACCCCGAAGGCGCCGCCGATCTGGAAGGCCGCGGTGTTGATCCCGGAGGCCACCCCGGACTCCCGCTCCCCCACTCCGGTCAGGGCGGCGATGGAACCGGCGACCGCGCAGGCGCCGAGGCCGGGCCCGAAGAGCAGCAGCCCGGGCAGCAGGTCGCGGACGAATCCGGCGTTCACCGGCACTCCGGCCAGCAGCAGGCTGCCCGCGCCGACCAGGGCCAGCCCGCCGACGGCTACGGGGCGCGGGCCGAGACGGGTGACCAGGGCCTGCCCCGCGTAGGAGCCGACGACGGCCCCGACCGGCATCACGACGTTGCACAGGCCGAACCACAGCGGCGAGTAGCCGAGGACGCCCTGCCCGTACCGGGACAGGGTGTACGACATCCCGAACGCGCAGGCGCCGAGCAGGAACACGACCAGGTTGCCACCGCTCACCGTCCGGGCACGCAGCAGCCGCAGCGGCACGAGGGGTGCGGCGGAGCGCGCTTCGACACGGATGAAGACGAACGCGATGAGGACGGCTGCGGCCAGCAGGCCGGTCGTGCGCGCCGACAGCCAGCCGGCGCCGGGTGCCTCGACGACGGCGTAGACGCAGACGACGAGTGCGGCGGTGGCGGTGAGCGCGCCGACCGGGTCGTAGGAGAGCGACCGGGCCTCGGCGCGGCTCTCGCGCAGCAGGAGCGGGCTCAGGATCAGCAGGAGCAGCGCGACGGGGACGTTCAGGAAGAAGACCCATTCCCAGCCGAGGACATCGGTCAGGGGGCCGCCGATCAGCAGGGCGGCCGTGGCGCCGAAGCCACCGCTGCCGGACCAGATGGCGAGCGCCTTGTTGCGTTCGTGGCCCTCGTCGAAGGTGTTCAGGAGGATCGACAGCGCGGTCGGCGCCATCACGGCGGCCGAGACGCCCTGCACGGTACGGGCCGCCACCAGCGCTCCCGCCGACCAGGCGAAGCCGCACAGCAGCGAGGACAGCCCGAACAGCAGCGTGCCGGTCATGAAGACACGGCGGCGGCCCAGCAGGTCGGCGGTGCGGCCGCCGAGGAGCAGCAGTCCGCCGAAGCTCAGCAGATAGGCGCTCATCACCCACTGGGCGCCGCTCGCAGAGAAGCCGAGGCCTTCGGAGATGGACGGCAGGGCGAGAACGACGATCTGCGCGTCGAGGATCACCATGAACCCGGCGACGCACAGAAGGGCGAGGGCGTACCAGCGGCGGGAGTCGGCGGTCGGCATGGTCAGCCTCCCAGGCGCAGGCCGGCGAGCCAGATGTCCGGGGTGCCCGGCGCATCGGACGTCCGGCGCGCCCGCAGCAGCGAGGCGAGGGCCTGCCGGAGCGTGATGGTGCGGCGCGTATGCGGCTGAGCGGTCATCGGAGCCTCCGGTGTCTCAGGGTGTCTTCACCCCACCGACGAACGGCTCCTCCGCGGATCGACACTCCGCGACCCGCTTTTCCAGAAACCTTCGCTCCGCGTCGTTCTCGACCAGCTCCAGCGCCCGCTCGTACGCCGCGACCGCTTCCTTCGTATGTCCGCCGCGGCGGAGCAGGTCGGCGCGGGTGGCGGGCAGGAGGTGGTAGTCGGCCAGATCGCCCTCGTGTTCCAGTTCGGCGACCAGGGCGAGTCCCGCGTCGGGGCCCTCGGACATGCTGACGGCCACCGCGCGGTTGAGGCGCACCACGGGTGAGGGCACGAACCGCGTCAACTCCCCGTACAGCGCGGCGATGTCGGCCCAGTCGGTGTCGTCCGCCGTGGCGGCGGTGGTGTGGCAGGCGGCGATGGCGGCCTGGATCTGGTAGGGCCCGGGGCGGCCGCGGCGCAGCGCCGCCTCCAGCAGGGAGGCGCCCTCGTCGATCTCCGTGCGGTCCCATGCGCCGCGGTCCTGGTCCTCCAGTGTCACGAGTTCTCCGGCCGCGTCCACGCGCGTGTGCCGGCGGGCGTCGTGCAGCAGCAGGAGGGCGAGCAGGCCGGCCACCTCGGGCTCGTCCGGCATCAGGCGGGCCAGGACACGGGCCAGTCGGATCGCCTCCGCACACAGGTTGGTGCGCACGAGGTCGGCGCCGGACGTGGCGGCGTACCCCTCGTTGAACAGGAGGTAGACGACTCCGAGCACACCGGTCGTGCGTTCGGGCAGGAGGTGCGCGGGCGGCACCCGGTAGGGGATGCCGGCGTTGCGGATCTTCTTCTTCGCGCGCACCAGGCGCTGCGCCATGGTCGCCTCGGGGACCAGGAAGGCGCGGGCGATCTCCGGTGTGGTCAGCCCCGCGAGGGTGCGCAGGGTCAGCGCGACCCGGGCCTCGATGGCCAGGGCCGGATGGCAGCACGTGAAGATCAGCCGCAGCCGGTCGTCCTCCACGCCGCTGTCGTCGCCGTCGTACTCCGGGTCGTACGGTCCCTCGTCCCGCACCAGCACTGCCGCCTCCCGCAGTTTCGCCGCCCCCACCGCCTCCCTGCGCAGCACGTCGAGGGCGCGGTTGCGGGCGGTCGTGGTCAGCCAGGCCCCGGGGCGGCGCGGTACACCGTCGCGCCGCCACCGGTCCAGGGCCTGGGCGAAGGCGTCCTGCGCGCACTCCTCGGCGAGGTCCCAGTCGCCGGTCACCCGGATCAGGGTGGCGACGACCTGGCCCCACTCCTCACGGAACGCGGCGGCGACGGCCTTCTCCGCATCGGGCACCGTCACTCCCAGACCGGCCGCACCTCGACCGAACCGCCGGTGGCGGCCGGATGCCTGGCGGCCAGGGAGATGGCCTCGTCGAGATCGGCGACGTCGATGAAGGCGATCCCGGCGAGATACTCCTCGGTCTCCGCGAACGGCCCGTCGCTGAGCAGGACCTCGTCGCCCCGGACGCGCACCGTGGTGGCGTCGCCGACCGGCCGCAGCCGTGCCCCGCCGGTGACCCGGCCGGCCCGCGCCTCCGCCAGGTATGCGGCGAAACGCGGGTCGTCGGCGTGCTGTGCCGGGCTCTGCTCCTCGTCGCCGACCGGCGAGCAGAACAACAGGGCGTACTTCATCACTCCCCCTTCAGGGACACGGCGTGCTCAAGGGTGATCAGTCGGCGCAGGCCGATGTCGCGGTAGCCGGTGGTCACGCGCAGCGTGTCGTCGAGCGCTGTGCCGTCGGTGCGGGTTCCGGTCAGCCGGACGAGGCAGTGGGCGAACCCGACGCTCTCGTCGACCTGGACCCGGAAGTCCAGCACCTCGCGGGTCACGGGGCCGGCGGCCGCCGCGAACAGGTCCTGCAGGGCCTTGCGGTGGGCGTCCAGGCCCTGCCGTTCGTGGCCGTCAGCGAGGTGGAAGACCTCCGCGTCCGGCGCGTAGCAGGCCAGCGCCCGCTCCAGGTCCCGTTCCCTCGCCGCCTGGGTGAGTTCCGCGTCGAGGCTGCGGATCGCGGTCTCGGCGTCCTCCTCGTCCCACATCGGCCAGAAGGGGCGCACCTCCATGGCACCGATGGTGGCGACCGGGTGCCTGGCGGCGGCCTCGACGGCCTCCTCCAGGCTGTCGCACTCCAGGAGGTCGTAGCCGGCGACGTACTCCTTGGTCTCGGCGAACGGTCCGTCCGTGCGCAGCACCTCGCCGCCGCGCACCCGCACGGTGACCGCCTCGGCGGGCAGTGCCAGCCGGTGACCGTGCAGCCGGACACTGCGGTCCCCCAGCTCCTCCACCCAGGGCTCTACGGGTGCCATGCCCGAGGCGTCGGCGGTGTCGTCGCCGCAGACGAGCAGCATGTACTTCATGGTTCCTCCCGGTCGTCATGAGCTTCCTGTATCCCACCGACGAACGGGGGCAGCCGGAATCGACACCCCGGGGCGAGCCATCCCCGGGCAGCGTCCGCCGGAGGCCTCGACCCTGGTCACGGAGCGCATCAGGCGGTCTCCGCCAGGATCTTGATGTGCTTCAGCGTCGCGGTCATGGTGTGCTCGAACTCCGGCAGCCGTACGAAGTCGATCTCCTCCTCCGTCTCCGGCATCCGGTCGATCGCCGCGGACGGTGCGGAGCGGCCGGGGCCCAGCCGCACCCACTCCGACAGTTCGGTGCCGCCGTCGCCGGCGTGGAGCCGGAAGCGCCACACCGCCGACGGCTCGGCGAGGTCCTGTACGGCCCAGGCGAGGACGCGGCACGGTTCGCACTCGATGACGTACGAGGTGGTGGTCCACTCGCCGCATTCCTCATGCCGGCCGCGGCCGAGGAAGCGGGTGCCGACGGCCGGTCCGGTGGCGCCGTCGAGCCATTCCACCGACTGGAGTTCACCGCTGGTGCCCGACATCAGCCCTACGTCGGACACCAGCGCCCACACTCGCTCCGGCGGGGCGTCGATCCAGGTCCGCACCTCGACCGTGGGTTGGTCCGTGTACCGCGCGCCCGTCCACCTCACACCGGCCGGCCTCCTCGCCGTCAACGGGGTCTGAGCCCCGGAGTGGCGTCGCCGGGCAGATCCGTCGTCCTTCCCCAAATGTTGACGCATCTCACCGGCACCTGCCATGGCCTGGACCGGTTCGCCCCTCCCTGGCCATCGTCGGACGCCTGTCCCGCGCCAACCCTGGCCGATACGCGATTCCTCCCGCAGGCCGGGGCGCGTCCGCGGTTGGATGTCCTCATGACCACCGACGAGCACGCACGGTTCATGCGGGCCAACCGGGCGAACTGGGACGCCCGCACCCCCGTCCACCTCGCCAGCCGGTTCTACGGTCTCGACCAGGATCTCGACCCGGCGCGCTGGTTCGCCTCCTTCGAGTGGGACGACCTGGGCGAGCTGGCCGGACGCGACGTGCTCCACCTGCAGTGCCACCTCGGGACCGAGACGATCGCCTTCGCCCGGCGCGGCGCACGGGCCGTCGGCCTCGACTTCTCGGGGGCGTCGGTGGCCGCCGCGAGGGACATCGCGGCGAAGGCCGGCCTGGACGTCGACTACGTCGAGTCCGACGTCTACGACGCGGTACAGGCCCTGGACGGGCGGCAGTTCGACGTCGTCTACACCGGCAAGGGTGCGCTGTGCTATCTGCCGGACCTGGACCACTGGGCGGCCGTCGTCGCCCAACTCCTGCGCCCCGGTGGCCGGTTGTACCTGGTCGAGTTCCACCCGCTGCTCAACTCGCTGGGTCCCAAACCCGCTGAGGGCGAGGGCTCCGAACTGCTGCTGCGCCACGACTACCTGGCCGGTGACGGCGCCGTGCACCGGGACGCGACGCACACCTACACCGACGGTCCGGCCGTCGAGGGCGCCACCGACAGTTACGAGTGGATGCACGGAATGAGCGAGGTCGTCAACGCGTTGATCGGTGCGGGAATGGCCATCCGGGGCCTGCGCGAGAGCGACGAGCTGCCCTGGCCGCGGTGGCCGCAGATGGTCCGGACCCCCTCCGGCTGGTGGCGCCTTCCGGAGCCACGGATCCCGCTTCTCTACGGCCTGCTCGCCACCCGCTGAGCGGTTTGGCGCCGCACCCCCTGTGGTACGGTCCTGGTAGCACTTGTGTACGCCCCCATTGAGGGCGCCGGTGCCAGTTCCCTTTCAGTTCGCCGAATCGCCCGCCGTTGCGCGGCCGGCGCACCGGCTTTTCCGCACCACCTCATGACCGGCACGGCTGTGCCGTACCCGAGGTGATGTCTCTGCCGCCGAAGGCGCTCAGTCCGCCTTCGTCTCTTCGCGGCGTCACTCCTTCCTTCCGCATGTCTCATGCCATCCGTCCTCGAAAGGACCGACCACCATGACCACCACACTCGAACACCCCCCAGTCAAGCAAGAGCCCACGACCCAGGTCGCCACCGGTGTCCTCGACATCGACGCGAGCGGGAAGGGGCACCTGCGCTCCGCGAGCCTGCTGTCCTCGCCCTCCGACCTCCCGGTCTCCCCCGCGCTGATCCGCCGTCACGGCCTGCGCAAGGGCGACCTGGTAGACGGCGTACGCGACGGCCGGCGCGCCCTGACCGAGGTCGTACGGATCAACGGGCGCACGCCCGACGAAGTGCGCGGCCGCCGTCACTTCCGCGACCTCATGCCGCTCCACCCGCGCGGCCGGCTCCGTCTCGAACACCCGGCGGCCGGCCTGACCGGCCGCGTCGCCGACCTGATCACACCTGTCGGCAAGGGCCAGCGCGGGCTGCTCGTTGCCCCGCCCAAGACCGGCAAGACCGTGGTGCTCCAGCAGATCGCGGCTGCCGTCGCCGGCAACCACCCCGAGTGCCACCTGATGGTGGTGCTGCTCGACGAGCGCCCCGAGGAGGTCACCGAGATGCGGCGTTCCGTGCGCGGCGAGGTGTACGCCTCGACCTTCGACCGGGCCGCCAAGCAGCACATCGCGCTCGCCGATCTCGTCATCGAGCGGGCCAAGCGGCTCGTCGAGGCGGGCGAGGACGTCGTCATCCTGCTCGACTCGCTGACCCGGCTGTGCCGGGCGCACAACAACGCGGCCGCCGCCGGTGGCCGCACCCTGAGCGGCGGTGTCGACGCGACCGCGCTGCTCGGGCCGAAGCGGTTCTTCGGGGCGGCCCGGCTGGCCGAGGAGGGCGGCTCGCTCACGATCCTCGCCACCGCGCTGGTGGAGACCGGTTCCCGCGCCGACGACTACTTCTTCGAGGAGCTCAAGAGCACCGGCAACATGGAACTCCGTCTCAGCCGCGAGCTGGCCTCACGCCGCGTGTTCCCGGCCGTCGACATCAACCCGTCCGGCACCCGCCGTGAGGAACTCCTCCTCTCCGCCCCCGAGTTGACCGCCGTACGCGGTCTGCGCCGCGCCCTGCAGACCCGGGACGGCCAGTCCGGTCTGGAGACCCTGCTGGACCGCATGCGGGACACCCCGGACAACGCGACGTTCCTGCGCCGCATCCAGCCGACGCTGCCTGCCGAGTGACCCTGCCGCAGGACATGGCGTACGCCGAACCTCAGGTCACCGGCGGGTGCCCGTACCGGATAACCGCCTCAGACGTCGTGCGGCGGGCGCTCGAACGGCTCGAAGGACTCGTCGCGCCGGACCACGCACAGGGCCCAGATGATGAACCCCGACATCGCGATCATCACGACCGACCAGACCGGGTAGTACGGCACGGACAGGAAGTTGGCGATGACGATGAGTCCGGCGATGGCGACGCCCGCGACGCGCGCCCACGTCGCCGCCTGGAACAGACCGAAGCTGACGAGTACGCCGACCGCGCCCAGCACGAGGTGGATCCAGCCCCACCCGGTCAGGTCGAACTGGAAGACGTAGTTGCGCGTGTTGACGAACACGTCGTCCTCGGCGATCGCCATGATGCCGCGGAAAATGGCGAGCAGTCCGGCGATCATCAGCATCACGGCCGCGAAGACCATCAGACCGGCAGCCCAGTTCTGCTTCGTCGTCGGCGCGTGTGCGGTGTGTGTCGCAGTCATCCTGATGCCTCGTTTTTCGGTCGGTCCGGCGTGCTCAGCGCCCGTGGGGGGCGGCTGAGGCACCGGAGTGCGTCGCGGGACCATGGCCGGTCAGGACCAGGTCCTTGGCCCTGGCGAACTCCTCGTCCGTGATGTCACCGCGGGCGCGGATCTCGGAGAGCTTGGCGAGTTCGTCGACGCTGCTGGACTTTTCTCCGCCCTTGGCGGTGTCGCGGATGTACGAGTCGAAGGCCTGCTGCTGCGCCCGTGCCTGGGCGATCTCCCGGTGGCCCATGTTCTTACCGCGGGCGATCACGTAGACGAAGACGCCCAGGAAGGGCAGCACGATGACGAACACCAGCCAGCCGGCCTTGGCCCAGCCGCTCATGCCATCGTCACGGAAGATGTCGACGACGACCCGGAAGAGCAGGACGAACCACATGATCCACAGGAAGAACCACAGCATCGTCCAGAAGGCGCTCAGCAGCGGAAAGTCGTACGCGAGGTACGTCGACGCGCTCATGTCTCTCCTCCGGTCCCGGGCGTTCGCCCGCCCGCCTGTTTGTGCGGTCTCAGCGTGCCCACGGCAAGGGCGAGGCGGCCTCACCCGGCACGGGTGAGCGTCGTGGGCGGGAGGAGACGCCCTCGCCCTGGGCAGGCCCTGGTTCAGTGCGTGGCGGTGGGCGGGACGAGGTGGCGGCCCACTGACCGGACCTCCGCCGGAGCAGTGGCGCGAAACCGCGTCGGGAAGGCGTGGCGCGGTTCACGGGACCGCGTGCCCCGGTTCGTCGGCGGTGCGCACCCGGCTCCTTCGCGGCGGCCCGGACGAATGGGCGCGGCGGCCTCGGCAGTCCTCAGCGCAGATCGGGTTCAGACGCTCGGGTCGGTCCCGGGCCGCCCCGTGATGCCGGACTTGCGCAGTGCCGCCCGCCAGGCGAGGGCGAGCGCCGCCTCGGCCAGGCCGAGCAGCACGAGCCACAGGCCGAGCAGCCGGGTCAGTGCCCGGGCCGACTCGGCCGGCAGGGCGAGGACGACGATCCCGGCGACGATGGCGAGCACCGCGAGACCCAGGACGACGCCGCGGTGCGGCAACTCCTGGGCGGCGATGGCCGTGTAGAGCGTCAGGATGCCCGACACGAGCCAGACGACACCGACGATGAGCGAGAGCGCGGCGATGGTCTGCAGCGGGTTGCGCAGGCACAGCACTCCGGCCAGGACGTACAGGACGGCGATGAGCAGCCCGGGGAGCCGCTCCCCGTGCCCGTCCCGGGCGAAGACGGCGACGAACCGGAACGACCCGATCACCAGCAGGTACAGGCCGATGAGGACCGCCAGCACGTGCAGGGTCTCGTCCGGCCAGACCAGGACCAGGACGCCGGGCACGAGCGTCGCGACGGCGGAGCCGAGGATCCAGGTCCAGGAACGGCCGAGGCGCTCCAGCACTTCCGCGGAAGCGCCCTCCTGGTCCGGGACCGCCCCGTCGGGACTGTGCTCCGGTCCGGTACGCGGTGCCGGACCACGCGACACGGTCATGGCTCCTCCTCGCGTGATCGAGCGGTCGTTGCGGACCGCCGACGGGGCGGCGTGCGGGACCGCTCCGGATCAGGATCCCGCGCGTCGCCGCGGCACGGGTCACCCCCTACGGGTGATCCGGCGGCCCCGTCGTGCCGGTGGGGTGGGGTCCGGAGGCGCTCACCGCACTGCCGGCGCGACGGAACGAAGAGACGGACGCGAACGAAGAGACAGACATGACCGATTGTCAGGCTGCCCGGACGGGGTCTTCGCGCGACTCGCGTGCGGTCCGCGGGGCGTGGCGCCGGTGTTCTCGCGGGAGGTGCGGTCGGACGTCGTCGCGCGGGTGCCGGCGGGCGCGCCGCAGGGCCGGGCGCCGTCGGGGACCCACCCGCCGGATCCGAGGACTCCGGACCAGGAGGTTCAGCCATGACCACCACGAACTCCTTGACGGTCTCCCTGTCGCAGGCCGAGCGGGTGGCCTGTGGCAGGGACGCCCGTGGCCGAGCGCCGCGCTCGCGCCACGGCAGCTTCGAGCCGGGCCCGCGACGGCCCGACCCGATCGAGGTGCTAGAGCGCCAATCGGCCACTCGGGTACCGGAGTTGGTCCCGATCCGGTACGGCCGCATGCTCGAGTCGCCGTTCCGCTTCTATCGTGGTGCGGCGGCGATCATGGCGATGGATCTGGGCCCCGGACCGAACACCGGGCTGCACGTGCAGCTCTGCGGAGACGCCCACCTGCTGAACTTCCGGCTGCTCGCCTCGCCGGAGCGCCATCTGGTCTTCGACATCAACGACTTCGACGAGACCCTGCCCGGGCCGTTCGAATGGGACGTCAAGCGTCTGGCGGCCAGCTTCGCGATAGCGAGCAGGGCGAACGGCTACTCCGTCAAGGAGCAGGACGCGGCCGTGCGGACCTGTGTGCGGGCCTACCGGGAGCGGATGCGCGAATTCGCCGGCATGCGCACCCTGGACATCTGGTACGCCCAGGACGATGTCGCCGGCCTGCAGCAGCTGTTGGCCTCGTCGATGGACAAGAAGTCCCGGCACCGCACCGCCCGGGCCACGGAGCAGGCCCGCACCCGTACACATCTGCAGGCCTTCGCAAAGCTCACGCAGGCCACGGACGAGGGCCGGCGCATCACACCGGACCCACCGCTGATCACTCCGCTCAGGGATCTGCTGACCGACGCGAGGTCCGACGGACAGGAGAAGGAACTGCGGACCGTGGTGGAGGGATACGCAAAGACCCTGCCGTCCGAACGCCGGCATCTGCTGCGCCACTTCCGCCTGGTGGACATGGCTCGCAAGGTGGTGGGCGTCGGCAGTGTCGGCACCCGCTGCTGGATCATTCTCCTGCTCGGCCGCAACGACGACGACCCCCTTCTGCTGCAGGCGAAGGAAGCAGGGGAATCGGTGCTGGCCGCCCAGACGGGTGGCGACCACGACGACAACCAGGGCCGCCGGGTCGTGACCGGACAGCGTCTGATCCAGACCACCAGTGACATCCTGCTGGGCTGGACGCATGTGACCGGCCTCGACGGGCAGGGCCGCGACTTCTATGTACGTCAGCTGCGGGACTGGAAGGGCATCGCGCGGCCGGAGACCATGGACCCGCCTCTGTTCCGCCTCTTCGCCCGGCTGTGCGGGGCGTCCCTGGCGCGGGCGCACGCTCGTTCAGGGGATCCCATCGCCATCTCCGCGTACCTCGGCGGCAGCGACCGCTTCGACCGCGCGCTCGCCGCTTTCGCGCAGTCCTACGCCGACCAGAACGAGCGCGACTTCGATGCGCTGGCGGCCGCCTCCCGCTCGGGCCGGATCACGGCGCAGGATCTCTGAGCGCAACGGCCTGGGTCGGGTCACTCCGGCAGCTGACGCATCTCCACGACGCGCAGGCCCAGTGACCGGCAGCGGGCCAGCAGTCCGAACAGCTGCGCCTCGTCGATGACGGGACCGAACAGGACGGTCTGACCGGACATCACCACGTGATCCAGCTCCGGGAAGGCCTCGGCAAGCGCCTTCGACAGGTGTCCGTCGACTCGGATCTCGTAGCGCATGGGTCGTACTCCCGCGGGTGGCCTCGGTCAGTGTTTCAGAACGATCTTGAACGAGATGATCACCAGGCCCAGCAGCAGATTCACCGAGGCAGTGGTCGCGACCAGGCGCCAGGTGGCGCCGGTGCGGCGTGCCGCGGCGGCGGACCAGCCCACCTGCCCGGCCACGGCGACGGACAGTGCCAGCCAGACGGCGCCCTGTACGTCCAGGCCCAGGAGCGGGCTGAGGGCCACCGCGGCGGCGGGCGGGACGGCGGCCTTGACGATGGGCCACTCGTCGCGGCAGACGTGCAGCACGACCTGGCGGTCCAGGGGCCGCTGCGCCAGCCGCGCCCCGAACAGCTGGGCGTGGACGTGCGCGATCCAGAACACCACGCCGGTGAGCAGCAACAGCACCACCAGCTCGACGCGCGGGAAAGAGCCCAGGGTGCCGGCCCCGATCACCACGGAGGCCGCGAGCATCGATCCGTAGACGCCGCCGGTGTAGTCCGCGTGGTCCCGGCGCTCGGCGCCGCGCGCGCGGACCGCGGTGCCGTCGGTCCTGGACATCGGGGCCTCCCTGGGGGTTCACTGCGTCGATCCGACGGCTCCGGACGATGTATCGGCACCGGAATCTTCCGTACGCCGCTTCTGGCCGGCCGGCAGGCTGGAGGTGACGAGGAAACTGGCCAGCGTCACACCGCCGGTGGCGAGGATCGCCGCCTTCAGGCCGTCGAGCTGCGCCGAGGCGTACGAGTCCACGAGGGCGTCGACCTCGGACGAGGGCAGACCGGCGCTCTCGGCCGCCGAACGCACCTGCTCGGTGCTGACGAAGGAGATCCCCGACTCCAGAGCCACACCGGTCTGGGTGCGGGCCTCCTCGGACAGCCGGGGATCGTCGGCCACCTGCGTGGTGAACGCCTGGGCCAGTGCGCCGACGAGGATGGACCCGATGAGTGCCGTGCCCAGCGCGGAGCCCAGGTTCTGCGCCGTGAACTGCAGCCCTCCGACCTCGCTGCGCTCCTCCTCGCCGACACTGGACTGGACGACGTTGCCCAACTGCGAGGCGAGCAGGCCGGTACCCACGCCCAGCAGCGCCATGGCTCCGGCGAACTGCGCGTCGTCGATGACCGGGTCGATGGTGGCCAGCAGCCACACGATTGCTCCCACCAGCGTCAGCAGGGCCAGCCGGACCACCCGGCGCGGCCCCACCACCCGGCCCAGCGAGGAGGCGAGCACGGAGGCCGCGAGCATCGTGACGGACACCGGGAGCAGCCGAAGTCCGGTCTGGAACGCGTCGAAGCCCTGCACCACCTGCAGGTACAGCGGGATGACGAAGAACAGTCCCAGCAGGATGAGGTTCTGGCTCAGCAGCGTCATCAGACCGGAGCGCAGAGCCCGTTTGTGCAGCAGGGCCAGGTGTACGAGAGGCTCGGCGTCCTGCGCCTCCCGCCGCCGCTCCCAGTGGACGAACAGGGCGAGGACGACCGCCCCGGCGCCGACGACGAACAGCGTCGGGGAGAAGCCCAGGACGGTGAAGGGAGGGTTGCGGGGCTGTAGCCATCCCCAGGTACTGCTCTGCAGCACGCCGAGGACGCCGAGGGCCAGACCGCCCGCCGACAGCACGGCGCCGACTCCGTCCAGCCGGTGGCGGGGTCCGATCCGGACGGGTTCGGTGATCATCCGGCGGCAGCACAGGACGGCCACGACGACCACGACCTCACCGGCGAAGACGAGCCGCCAGGTGAGGTACGTCGTCACCCAGCCGCCCAGCAGCGGGCCGACCGCGATCCCCGCGCCGGCGAGTCCGCCGATGACGCCGTAGGCGACGGCACGGTCCCGCCCGCGGTAGGTCTCCGCGACGAGAGCGGCCATGGACGGCAGCACCATGGCGGCGCCGAGCCCCTCGATGACCGACCAGCCCAGCGCGAGCACCCACACGGTGGGGGCCACCGCGGTCAGGGCCGATCCCGTGCCGTAGACGATCAGTCCGATGAAGAAGAGACGGCGGCGCCCCACGATGTCGCCGAACCGGCCACCGATGATCATGAACGCGGCCATGACCAGCGCGTACAGCGTGATCACGGTCTGGATGGCGGTGACCTCGGTGTCGAAGTCCTCGACGAGCTGGCTGATCGACACGTTCATGACGGAGGTGTCAAGGACCATCAGGAACTGGGCCGTGCCCAGGACGATCAGAGCTCGCCATCGTGTCACGGTGTCCACCTCGCCGAGTCGGCCCGGAGCGGCGGTGGAGCCGGCCGCCATTCCCATCCCAACCGAGGAGGTCGTCCGGCGCCTCACCCGCCGCGGGCGATGCGATCCGTGTTCACAGCAGCCGCAGGTCCCGCGCACGGTGTACCGCGGCGCTGCGGCGGTTCACGCCCAGCTTCCGGTACAGGCTCTTGAGGTGTGTCTTCACCGTGTTCACCGACACGTACAGGTCGGCGGCGATCTCCTCCGTCGACATCATCTGGGCCAGCCGTTCGAGCACATCGTGCTCACGGCCGCTCAGCTCCTCCACGACGAGGGGCCAGAGGGGCATCCCGGCTCCGACCGGTTCGTCGTGTCGCCAGGTGCCGGGCACGAGCCAGCCCTCGGCCAACTGCTGGAGGGGCGCGGTGGCCAGGAGAGGGCGGATCCACTGTCCGGCTTCGAGGAAGGGCCGGCGCAACCGCTCGTGCCGGGCCTGCACGAGCGACTGTGCCACCAGTGCGCGGGCGGTGGCCGAATCCCCCGCGCCGTGCGCGGCCTGCGCTCTCACGAGTGCCGCCCGGACGGTCACCGCCGGACCGGTTCGGCTGTCGGCCCGGATGCTGTCGAGGAGGTCGATCGCGGCATCCGGACGGCCTGCGACGAGGTGGAGGCGAGCGGCCTCCACGGCGCACGCGGGCTGGCTGTCGGGAACGGTTCGGAGCAGCTCGGCGGCGGTTTCGGACCGTCCTTCGGCGAGGTGTGCGGCGGAGACGACCAGTACCGCGTGGCTCTCCGCCCACGGTGAGGCCACGGCGGTGGAGACCACCGGGGCGGCCGCCTCGACGGCGGCTCGCGCGTCGCCCCGGGCCAACCGGAGCCGCGCCGTGGCGATGGCCCGTCCGGCGGCCGTCACCGGGTCCGGTATCGCGTCGGGGAGTTCGGCTGCCTCGTCGAGGAGGGCCTGGGCCCGGCCCAGTTCGTTGCGGTCGACGGCCACGGCGGCCAGCACCAGTCGCTCGATGCCGGAGCCTGAGGGGTGGTCGAGTCTGAAGCGCTCCGTCTCGGTCACCGCCTCCAGGGCCTTGTCCTCCGCTCTGCCGGGCCAGCCGTTGAGGTAGTCGATCAGCGCCAGGTGGCCCATCGACTCCTCCCGGGGGAGCAGGGTCGAGACTCCCCCGGGCGAGCGGATCACCGTGGACAGAGCGGCCTGCGCCTCCTCGAACCGCCCTGCCCACAGTCGCGTCGTGCCCAGGTGGGTCATCAGGAGGGCGGGCAACTCGGGATGCTTGTCCAGCAGGTGTGCGGGAACGTCCTGTTGCGCCTCCTCGGCGGTTTCGGCAGCCTGTTCCGCCTGTGCGGGGGACCCGGTCAGGCGGGCGGCCAGGGCCTCCAGCAGCGCACAGCTCAGCTGCGCGGCCGCGGGGTCGGACAGGTCGCCGGTCAGCCGTTCCTCGGCATGGTGGAGGTGGGCCAGTCCACGGTCGAGGTCGCTGCGGGACAGGTCGCATGCGGCGCGCACGAGTTCCGTCGCGGGGCTCGTGGCATCGGGCCCCATCCGGGAGAAGAGCCGGGTCAGGTCCTCGGAGCGCAGACCGGTGAAGAACTGTCCGATCGCCAGGTCGTCCACGAGGGCCCCGGCGGTGAAGTCCCAGTCGCCCGCGGCGGCGCCGTGGGCGAGGGTCTCCGGGAGGGAGCCGGAGCGTTGCAGCCACAGGGCGGCCCGCCGGTGCAGTTCGGGCTCAAGACCGGGGCAGCGCTCGCGCAGATGGGCCCGGAGTATCTCCCCGAACAGCGGGTGCAGGCGGTACCAGGAGTGTCCAAGATCCTCGACGAAGGCGTTCTCGCGGTGCAGCCGGGCCAGGATGCGTTCGGCATCGGTCCGCTGCGTCAGGGCGTTCACCAGATCGGGGCAGAAGCTCTCCAGCACGCTGGCCCGCAGCAGGAGGTCCTCCGTCTGTTCCGTCTGCTGCTTGAGCACCTCGGCCAGCAGGAAGTCGGCGACCGTGCTCCGGTCCGCCTCGAACTCCTTGAGATACGTCTCCGGGTCCGGGCTCTCCAGCGCGGCCAGGGCGCACAGGCGCAGGCCGGCGGCCCAGCCCCGGGTGCGGTCCACCAGAGCGCGCGCCGCGTCCAGGGGAAGGCGCAGACCGTGCACCTCCAGCAGGTCGAGGGCCTCCTCCGGGGTGAAGGCCAACTCGGCGCCGCGGATCTCGGTCAGCGCGCCGGCCACCCGGTAGCGATGCAACGGGAGCATGGGTTCGGTGCGGGTGACGAGGATCAGCCGCAGCCCCTCGCCGGCGTGGTTCAGCACGAACTCCAGCTGCTCCGCGACCTCGGGCGCGCTCACGCGGTCGTACTCGTCGAGGACGACGGTCGCTGCCTGGTCACGGTCGTTGAGTTCACCGGCTATCGCCGACAGCACCCTGTGGTCCACGCGGCCGGCGTCCGCCGGGCGGGCGGCGGGGTCGGACAGCGGCATCCCGCAGACGCGCAGGGCCTGCAGGAGATAAGCCCAGAACATGCCGGGCCGCTGCTCGTCCGACTCGAGGGTGAGCCAGGCGACCGGCCGGTCCAGGTGTGCGGCCCAGTCGGCGACCAGCAGGGTCTTGCCCGCGCCGGCGGAGCCGTTGACCATGGTCAGCGGAGCGCCCAGAGCCTGGTCGAGGTGCCGGTTCAGCCGCTGCCGCCGCAGGAACGCGCCGGGCCTGGCCGGCAGCGCGAACCGGGTGCGCAGGAAGGGGTCCCCCAGCGGATCGACGCTTCCGTCGGCCGACGCCGGAACGTACTCCTCGAATGCAGACACGGCGCTCACCACCACTGTCCGTCATGTCATGGGCAGCGTTCCCCTCGCTTCAGGATCCCATTCTTTCCGGACATACGCCTGGCAAAGACGGCCGCATGGTCCCTTCGCACGGCCGGACGGCCCTGCGAAGGGACCATGCGGCATACGCGGATCGGTGGCCTTCTCGGACGACCACGCCCATCTCGTGGTCGAGGGAGAGGGCCGCCGTGATCAGGGCCAGAACCAGCGCCGCGGTCCGCGTGTCTCCGACCGGCTCCCGATCCCCGATCGGAGCATGGCGCTGCATGAGCGGCCCCTCCTTCCCGCCGGCGCGTCCCCAGGCATGCGAGCACCGCTGTTCCCGTCCCGCGCGCGTGCCCGTCCAACCTGGCAAGGCCCGATGGCGAAGGCTTCCCCCGTCGCGGGTGAATTCGGCCCACACCGTCGAAACGCTGAGACGCAGGTCATACCCGAAGAGCTGTCACACGTCACGGGCCACCCCTGTCAGTAGGTGTGTATCCGCAACAGGGCAAGGAGATCCCCATGGAACCGCGTCTCAACTTCTTCGGCCACCCCCTCGCGGGAAAGGTCCTGAAGCACATCAACTCCGCCAACAAGCTGGTGTGGGACTCGACCCTGCCGACCACGACGCAGGAACTGGTGAAGATCCGCGCAAGCCAGATCAACGGCTGTGGTTTCTGCACGGACATGCACACCAAGGACGCCACAGCCGAAGGCGAGACGGCGCAGCGCCTCAACCTGGTCGCTGCGTGGCGTGAGGCCAAGGTGTTCACCGAGGCCGAGCGTGCCGCCCTGGAGCTGGCCGAGCAGGGCACCCGCACCGCCGATGCGGCGGGCGGTGTCACCGACGAGGCGTGGGAGAACGCCGCGAAGCACTTCGACGAGGACCAGCTCGCAGCACTGGTCTCCCTCATCGCGGTCATCAACGCGTACAACCGTGTGAACCTCATCGTCCAGCAGCCCGCCGGGGACTACCAGCCCGGCATGTTCGGCTGATCGGCGCCCACCCTGCCCGCCGCCCACGGCCTGTCTCCACGCCACCCGATCCACGGCATGGAAACAGGCCACTGGCATCAACGGGCCCAGCACCGTCCTGGCTGTGGATCACGTCGCCACCGGGCTTCGAGTGCGGTGACGAGCCTGCTTGTAGCATGGTGATCCACATCTGGAGGACACCTATGCGCGCCGGGGATGACGCCGACTCTCTCGACAAGGCAACGAGGGATTTCATGGCGGCGCGTCCCCAGCTCTTCGGCATCGCCTACCGCGTGCTGGGCAGCGCCGTGGAAGCCGAGGACATCGTCCAGGACGCGTGGCTGCGCTGGCAGAGGACCGACCGCGCCGACGTTCTCGACCCGACGGCGTTCCTGGCCACGATCACCTCGCGGCTGGCGATCAACCTGGCTCAGTCCGCACGCAAGCGACGTGAGTCCTACACCGGGCCCTGGCTGCCGGAACCGGTCGACACCACGGCAGACCCGCAACTGGGCGCGGAACGAGCGGAGGCGCTCGACCTGGCGGTCCTCTTCCTCCTCGAAAAGCTGAATCCCGTGGAACGGGCCGCGTATGTGCTGAGGGAAGCCTTCGACTATCCCTACCGGCAGATCGCGGACATGCTGGAGACGAGCCAGGCCAATACGCGACAGCTGGTGAGCCGCGCCCGCAAACACCTGACGGCGGAACGCCGGGAGCCCGCGAGCCCCGAAGCTCACCGTAGGCTGCTGGAGGTGTTCCTCGCCGCGGCGCAGACCGGCGATCTGGCGGTGCTCGAAGACGTTCTCACGGCGGACGTGGTCAGCTACGCCGACGGTGGCGGCGTGCGCGGAGCATCCAGGATTCCGGTCGTCGGACGTCTGCGTGTCGCCAAATACCTCGCCGCCTTCGCCCCGCGCTTCTGGCCGCAGTCGGACGTCCGCTGGGTCGAGGCGAACGGCAGGCCGGCCGTTCTGGTCTCGGCCGGCGGAAACGCTGTGGCTCTCTTGTCCGCCGAAGTGTCGACGCGCGGCATCGAACGCCTTATGTGGGTCATGAATCCGGAGAAACTGGCGCCGTACGTGGCTTCGCAGGACAGCTGAGGCGGTCCGCCCTGCGTCACAGAAGGCGGCACTTGCCGGTCAACTCGTTGTCCGGAATCCCGGGTCCCCGAGTGCTGTCGGAGTGACGCGTTGAACGAGCAGTTTCGGTTGCCCGCATTGTCGACCGACAAGGACTTCGGCGGCGAATCCTTCGCCCCCATCTACACGACCACGGTGACCGTGAGCGGCGGGGAGGCAACTCATGGGCGGGCCTCGGGAAAAGCGCGCTCGGACGACGGTGTCCTGGACATCGACCTGCGCATGCCGGCAGAACTGGGAGGGGACGGCCGCGGAACCAATCCCGAGCAGCTGTTCGCCGCCGGATTCGCGGCCTGCTTCCACGGCGCACTGAGTCTGGTGGCACGGCAGGAGGCGCTCGATCCCGCCGCGATCTCCATTGGGACGACCGTGGCATTCGGGCGGGATCCGGAAGACGGCGGTTATCTGCTGCAGGTCCATCTGGTGGTCAAATGGCCGGGTATCGATCCAGGAATCGCCGCTCCACTCCTGGAGCAGGCAGATGCGCTGTGTCCCTACGCACGGATGGCCTCGCGAGGAACGCCGACAACCATCACGCTTGATTCCCATGGACGGTGACAGGGCTTCCGGCCCGCCCGAACCAGCCGCAGGCCGACAGGCATGAGCGAGCGACAGCACCGGTCACTGTCACAGAAACCCCGATGTTCCGGTCCTAGTGAATGACAACCTTGTCGATCGGAGAAGACCGTGGCTATCACCGAACAACGTCTTTCCACCATGGTGCTGGTGATCGGTACCGGCGGAGCCGGACTGCGAGCAGCGATCGAGCTGGCCGAGGCCGGTGTCGACGTCCTCGCGGTCGGCAAGCGCCCCAAGGACGACGCCCACACGGCACTTGCCGCCGGTGGCATCAACGCGGCCCTCGCCACCATGGATCCCGAGGACAGCTGGCAACAGCACGCGGCGGACACTCTCAAGGAGAGCTATCTGCTGGCCGACCCTCGCACCGTCGAGATCGTGACGCAGGGCGCCGCCCGCGGCATCGACGACCTTGAGCGCTACGGGATGGCCTTCGCCAGGGAGGAGGACGGCCGTATCTCGCAGCGGTTCTTCGGCGCGCACAAGTTCCGGCGGACCGCCTTCGCGGGCGACTACACCGGCCTGGAGATCCAGCGCACGCTGATCAGGCGCGCGGAACAGCTCGACATCCCCGTACTCGAGGGCGTGTACATCACCAGGCTCCTGGCGCACGACGGAGCGGTCTTCGGTGCCTACGGCTTCGACCTCACGAGCGGCAGGCGCTACCTGATCCACGCCGACGCGGTCATTCTCGCTGCGGGCGGCCACACCCGGATCTGGCGGCGCACCTCCTCACGGCGCGACGAGAACACGGGCGACTCCTTCCGCCTGGCCGTGGGGGCCGGTGCCCGGCTGCGCGACGCCGAACTGGTCCAGTTCCATCCTTCCGGGATCATCGAGCCGGAGAACGCGGCCGGCACGCTGGTGAGCGAGGCCGCCCGGGGTGAGGGCGGGATCCTGCGCAACGCCCTCGGGGAGCGGTTCATGACCCGCTACGACCCCGCCCGCATGGAGCTGTCCACCCGCGACCGCGTGGCCCTGGCCTCCTACACGGAGATCAAGGAAGGGCGCGGGACCCCCAAGGGAGGCGTGTGGCTCGACGTCTCGCACCTGCCACGGCGGACGATCATGACGCGGCTCCCCCGCGTCTACCAGACTCTGCTGGACCTGCAGATGCTGGACATCACGCGCGAACCCATCGAGATCGCGCCCACCGCCCATTATTCGATGGGCGGCGTGTGGGTGCGTCCCGAGGACCACAGCACCGATGTGCGTGGCCTGTACGCCATCGGCGAGGCGTCGAGCGGGCTGCACGGCGCCAACCGTCTCGGCGGGAACAGCCTCATCGAACTGCTCGTCTTCGGCCGCCTCACGGGCCGGGCGGCGGCCGCCTATTCGGAGTCCCTGACCGCGCAGCCACGCTCGGCGTCGGCCGTCGCGGAGGCCCGCGCCGAGATGGACGATCTCCTCGCCGCCGACGGGCCGGAGAACGTGCGTGCCCTGCAGCGTGCCATCCGCGACACCATGACGGAGCACGCCGGAGTGGTACGCGACGAAGAAGGCCTGCGCGCCGGGCTGGCGGAGCTCACGGTGATCGAGAAGAGGATGGACGACGTGGGCGTGCACCCGGACATCGCGGGCTATCAGGACCTCGCGCACGCCTTTGACCTCAAGTCCGCCGCCCTTGCCGCCCGCGCCACCCTCGAAGCGGCACTGGAGCGTCGGGAGACACGTGGCTGTCACAACCGCAGCGACTATCCCGACATGGATCCCGCTCTGCGGGTCAATCTCGTGTGGTCCCCGTCGACGGGCATCACCCACGAGAGCATTCCGGCGGTCCCGGACGAGATCGCCACTCTGATGGAAGAGGTCTCGACCGAAGGGAAGCTCGCCGAATAGGTCCGTGTCACCAGGACCTCACGGCCGCCTCCGGCCTGTGCCGGAACAGCGGAGTTCGTGGTCCCGGGCGCCACTCATCGGGGGAGTGCGTGGCGCCCGGGACCCGCACCTACGGGGTCTATGCGCAGGTGTGCATCCCGGGTTCCTCAACGGGGGTGAGCCGCCCGGAATACTGTGATCAACGTATCAAAACGTTGTTTGTCGCACTCGACATGTTGCGCGTGTCGCGAGCATCCATGCGCGGAGGAGGCCTGTCACGGACCTTCGCCGTCCGCCCCACGTTGCCGTCCGCCCCCACGTTGCGGCATCCGGGTGCTAGCAAGCCGCGTCATGGCCCGGTCACCGGCACGCACCTCGGACAGATTCCTACGTTGATCATATGATCACCGAATTCAGGTCCCGGACAGCCGTCTCCACCTGTGCCCTCTGCGTGGCCGGTGTCCTGGCTCTCGCGCCCGTCGCGGCCGCCGCCGGTGCGGAGCCCACCCCGCCCGGTGCGCCGCGGGCTGCGGCGCCGCAGCCGTCGTTCCTGTACCGCGAGGGCACCCAGGTCCGGACCCGTCGTGGGGCGCCCGGGGTACCGGAGGTCTCCGCGTTGTCCTGGCTGGTGGCCGACGCCGGCACCGGCGAGGTGCTGGCCGCGCACGACGCGCATCGCGGGCTGCCGCCGGCCAGCACGCTCAAGACCCTGTTCGCCCTCACCGTGCTGCCCGCCCTGCCCGCCGGCATCGAACACACGGTGAAGGAACGGGAGTTGGAGGACATCGGACCGGGCAGCAGCAAGGTCGGAGTCGCCGAGGGGCAGACCTACCGGATCGCCGATCTGTGGCGCGGAGTCTTCCTCAACTCCGGGAACGACGCCGTGGACGTCCTGGCCTCGTTGAACGGCGGCTGGCATGAGACGGCCACGCGGATGCAGGCCAAGGCCCGTTCCCTGGGCGCGCTCGACACACACGTACGGTCGCCCGACGGATACGACACACCCGGCCAGGTGTCGTCGGCGTACGACCTGGCGGTGTTCGGGCGGGAGGGACTGCGCAACCCGGACTTCGCGCGGTACTGCGGCACGGCCCTGGCGAAGTTCCCGGGCGGCAGCGGACGGTCGTACGACATCCAGAACACCAACCGGCTGCTGACCGGCGCGGACGGCGTGGAACCGTACCCGGGGCTGATCGGTGTCAAGAACGGCTACACCAGCAACGCGGGCAACACCCTGGTCGCCGCGGCCCGTCGCGGCGGGCGCACCCTCCTGGTCACGGTCATGAACCCTCAGGCGGGCGGCGGGTTCACGGTCTACGAGGAGGCACGCGAACTGCTCGACTGGGGGTTCGACGCCGCCGGCCGGGTCGAACCGGTGGGCTCGCTGGACGGGTTGCGGGTCAGACCGCGGCCGGGGCCCCAGGCCACTCCCGTGGCCGTCGCCGTCCCGGACGGCGGGCCGGGATGGCCCGCGGCGGGCGTCATCTCGGGTGCCGCCGTTCTGGGCGCAGGGGCAGTGGCGCTGGTGCTGCGGGGCAAGGGCGGTGTGTCGCCACGGAGTTGACCCACCGGAAGCCACAGCAGGAGGCCCAGGGTGATCCAGGTGTAGGTGTTGCTGCCGAGGAACCCGTCGATGCCGGACGCGTCGTGGAACCACAGCCACACGACGCTGGTGCACAGCACTGAGTACAGGGCGCCCGCCACGCGCGCGTGCCCGGTGCGGATCAGCACGGCGAACGACGGCAGCAGCCATACGAGGTGGTGCACCCAGGTGATGGGGCTGACGAGGCAGGCGGTCAGGCCGGTGAGGGCGAACGCGGCCGGCCAGTCCGCCGCCGCGACCGCCCGGCGAGTCCGCCAGGCCCAGATGCCGAGGACCACCAGGACGGCCGCGGCCCAGACCTTGCGGTCCACTTCGCCGAGGCGGGCCAGGATGCCCTGCAGCGACTGGTTGGAGACGTAGTCGAGGCGGCCCACCCGGCTGGTGTCCCACAGGGCCTCGGTCCAGTAGAAACGCGAGGCACCCGGCGTGACCCGGCCGGCGAGCGCGGTCGCCGCGGCCGCGACGGCCGTCGCGACGGCGGCGGCACGCCATCGGCGGGCGAGCAGGAGCAGTCCGATGAAGACAGCCGGGGTCAGTTTGATCGCGGCCGCGAGGCCGATGCCGACGCCCGCCCGGCGTTCCCGCCCTGTGCCGAGCAGCCAGGCGTCCGCCAGCACGAGGGCCAGCAGCAGAAGGTTGACCTGCCCGAAGCTGAAGGTGTCGCGGAGTGGTTCGAACAGGGCGAGCAGACAGGCGCCCAGGGCGCAGCCGAACCAGCCGTAGCGGCGCCATGCCCCGTCGGTCAGCACGTGCAGCACCAGTGCCAGGGCCGCCAGGTTGAGCAGCAGGGAGCCGACGATCGCGGTGTGCAGACCGACGAGGGCCATGGGCAGCATGCTGACGGCGGCGAACGGCGGGTACGTGAAGCCGTACGTCGTCCCCGGCACCTGGTAGTCGTAGATCCGTCCGCCGTGGTGGATCCAGCTGTTGACGGCCCCGTAGTAGACGCGCAGGTCGAACCAGTCGCGCAGCAGCGGCACGGTCGCGGTGAAGACCGTGACGGCGGCGGCGACGGTGAGGACCAAAAGCAGTCGGCCGCGGTCGGTGCGGGGAGGGGTCATGCGGTCCTTCATGCGGTCCTCTCCAGCGCGGGTGCCTGGGCCGCCTGGTGGACCTGCCACAGGACGACCACGGCCAGCGCACCGCCGGAGACGGCCAGCATCAACTGCCCGCTGTCGGCCGGTCCGCCGCTCGGCAGGGTGGCGAGCGCGAGCACTCCCGTCACGGCCGCCACCCGTTGCCGTACCGAGGTGGTGGGTGCCGCGGCGGCGATCAGGAACAGGCCCCACAGGGCGTACCAGGGGCGGATCGCCGGGCCGAAGGCGGCCACGGCGGCGAGACTCAGGCCCAGCGCGTAGACCGGGCGGGGGCGCAGCCGCCACCATATGGCCGCCACCAGCAGGGCGGTGACCGCGAGGCCGAGCATGTGCCAGGCCGGGAGGGCGAGGGGCGCGAGGTCGCTGCCGAGGTGCTCCAGCATGGCTCCGGTGGCACGTCCGAGGAGGCTGGTGAGGGCCCAGTTGTGCGCGGAGACCGGGGTGTCGAGGGCGCCTATCCAGCCGTAGCCCGTTCCGGCGAGGGCCGTCGCGGCGACCGTGGTGGCCGCGGCTGCGACCCCGGCCGACAGGACGGCCTTCGCCGGATGTAGCCCGGCGCGCACCTGGAGGACGACGACCGCGGCGAGCCCGAGCACGGCGGGCGCCTTGACCAGCGCGGCGAGCGTGACGAGTACGGCACCCAGCACCGGCCGGCGGCCGAGCGCCGCGACCAGGCCGACGCCGAGCAGGCCGAGCATGATGGCGTCGTTGTGGGCGCCCGCGACCAGGTGGAGCAGGACCAGCGGGTTGAGGGCGCCGAGCCAGAGGGCGGCGGCCGGATCGGCGCCGCTGTGCCGGGCGAGCCGGGGCAGCGCGGCCGCCATCAGCGCCACGCCGAGCAGCGCCACCAGCCGCATCCCGACCAGACCGGCGGGAAGCTCACCGCGGGTCAGGCCGGACAGTGCTGAGACGACGGCGAGGAACACGGGGCCGTACGGGGCACCGGTGTGCCGCCACAGCGGGGCGACCTCGTCGGCGAGCGGGCCGCCGAGCTGGGCGGGCCCGTGCGCGTAGACGTCCATGTGGGCGTCGACCATCGCGCCCTGCGCGAGGTAGCTGTAGACGTCACGGCTGAACAGGGGCGGGGCGAGGAGCAGCGGTGCGGCCCAGACGGCGAGCACCAGCAGCAGCTCGCGCGGCGTGGGCGGCCCGGCGCTGCGCACGAGCCGCCCGAGCAGCACCCAGGCGGCTATCAGCAGGACGACACCGAAGTACACCCCGACCAGGCCCAGGGCCGCGCGGGCGTTGGCCGGTGCCAGGAGGTCCCGGACGGGCAGGGCACCGGACGTCTCACCGCCCAGGGCGAGGAAGGCGGTGCCGGCCAGGCCCAGGACCTGACAGCGACGGAGATCGACGGGAAAAGCCATGGCCAACACTCGGTCAGCGTGTCAACGCCGGGTGGCCGGAAATTGACGCGCCGCCTTCCGGGCGGGGGCCTGCGTGTGTCCGGCGTGTGATCGCGCGCCGGGAGCGATGATTTCTGTCCCGTCGGCCGGTCTCCCCTGCGTCCGGCCTTCATTCGCCCCCCCTTTGTCCATCAGCCACAGAACGGACGTGATGACCGTGCCCGACAGCTCCGCCCACGCCAAGGTCAACGGCCTGGAGATGTACTACGAGACCCACGGCTCCGCCGGGGCCGGCCGGCGCCCACTGGTGCTGCTGCACGGCGGGGTCCATACCATCGGCCTGTCCTTCGCCGCCGTGCTGCCCGCCCTGGCCGCGGACCGCCGTGTCGTGGCGCCCGAGTTGCAGGCACACGGCCACACGGCCGACACCGACCGCGAGATGACGGTGGCGAACCTGGCCTCGGACGTCGTGGCGCTGCTCGACGAACTCGGCGTCGAGCAGGCCGACTTCATCGGCTTCAGCCTCGGCGGGCTGACCGCCCTGGAGATCGCGGTGCGGCACCCCGAGCGCGTCGGACGGCTCGTGCTCGCCGCCACCCAGTACCGACAGGACGGCTACCACGAGGAGGTCCGCACTCCGGACTACGCCTCTCCCCGGCTGCCCAGCGAGGCGGACTTCCAGGAGATGGCCGAGGCCTACGCCGCTGTCGCGCCGCATCCCGAGCACTTCCAGGACTTCCTCGCGAAGGTCACGGGCGCGGCCCACGCCCCGCTGCCCTGGACGGCCGACGACCTGCGCGGGCTGAGCGCGCCCACGCTCCTGGTCGTCGGCGACACCGACTTCGTACGCGTGGAGCACGCGGCCGAGATGCAGGCGCTGATCCCCGGGGCGCGGCTGGCCGTCCTGCCGGCCACCACGCATGTGGCGCTGATGCGGCGCACGTCCCTGCTGGTGCCGCTGCTGAGGGAGTTCCTGGACTGAGCCGCCCGTTCGAACGCCGGCTCTCAGAACACCGACAGGCCGGTCAGGGTGGTGAAGCGGTCCAGGGCCGCGACGCCCGCCACCGAGTTGCCGCGCTCGTCGAGCCCGGGGCTCCACACGCACAGCGTGCAGCGCCCGGGTACGACCGCGATGATGCCGCCGCCGACGCCGCTCTTGCCGGGCAGCCCGACACGGTAGGCGAACTCGCCCGCCGCGTCGTACGTCCCGCAGGTCAGCATCACCGCGTTGACCTGCTTGGCCTGGCTGCCGGTGAGCAGCCTGCTGCCGTCGGCGCGAACGCCGTGACGGGCCAGGAAGCCGGTGGCGAGGGCGAGGTCGGCGCAGGACGCCGTGACGGAGCACTGACGGAAGTACTGGTCCAGCAGCGCCGGGACGGGGTTGTCGATGTTGCCGTACGACGCCATGAAGTGGGCGAGGGCGGCGTTGCGGTCGCCGTGTGCGGACTCGGAGGCGGCAACGTCCAGGTCGAAGTCCAGGCCCGGGTTGCCGCTCTCGGTACGCAGAAAGGCGAGCAGCTCTCCCGCCGCGTCTCCGGTATGGGTCTGGAGGCGGTCGGTGACGACCAGGGCGCCCGCGTTGATGAACGGGTTGCGCGGGATGCCGCTCTCGTACTCCAGCTGGATCAGGGAGTTGAAGGGGTTGCCGGAGGGCTCGCGGCCCACGTGTTCCCAGAGTTCGTCGCCCTCGCGGGCCAGGTCGAGGGCGAGGGTGAAGACCTTGGTGAGGGACTGCGCGGAGAACGGCTCACGCCAGTCCCCCACCCCGTACACCGTGCCGTCCGGCTCCGCGACGGCCATGCCGAAGCGGCGCGGGTCACAGGCCGCGAGCGCCGGGATGTAGTCGGCGGGCCGGCCACGGCCGGGGGTGCGCTCGATCTCCTCGGCGATGCGCGCCAGGACCGGTTCGAAGGTGGGGGCGGATGGGGGAACGGCCATGATCACCATTGTGCCTCCGGGTCGGTCCTGGCGCGCGGCCGTGGATCAGGCGATGACGGAGCCGCTGCCGGCCAGGACCTCGGGCCGCAGCAGCTCGGCGAGGGTCTCGGCGGGCAACAAGCCCTTCTCCAGGACGAGTTCGGCCACACCCCGGCCGGTGGCGAGGGCTTCCTTGGCGATGTCGGTGGCCGCGGTGTACCCGATGTGCGGGTTGAGCGCGGTGACCAGGCCGATGGAGTTCTCCACGCTCGCGCGCAGCGCCTCGGTGTTGGCGGTGATGCCGTCCACGCACCGCTCGGCGAGCGTCAGGCAGGCGCTGCGCAGATGCGTGACGGACTCCGACAGGGAGTGCAGGATGATCGGCTCGAAGGCGTTGAGCTGGAGCTGTCCTGCCTCGGCGGCCATGGTGATGGTGACGTCGTTGCCGATCACCTCGAAGGCGACCTGGTTGACGACCTCGGGGATCACCGGGTTGACCTTGCCGGGCATGATGCTCGAACCGGCCTGTACCGGCGGCAGGTTGATCTCGCCCAGACCCGCACGCGGCCCGGAAGACAGCAGCCGCAGGTCGTTGCAGCTCTTGGAGAGCTTGACGGCGATCCGCTTGAGCACCCCGGACATCTGCACGAACGCGCCGCAGTCCTGGGTGGCTTCGACCAGGTTGGCGGCGGTGACCAGCGGCAGCCCGGTGATGTCGGCGAGGTGGCGGCGGGCCGACTCGGCGTATCCGGCGGGGGCGTTGAGTCCGGTGCCGATGGCCGTGGCACCCAGGTTGATCTCATGGATCAACTCGACGGCCTCGGCAAGACGGCAGCGGTCCTCGTCAATCATGACGGCGAATGCGGAGAACTCCTGACCGAGCGTCATGGGCACCGCGTCCTGGAGCTGTGTGCGGCCCATCTTGAGCACGGCGCGGAACTCGACGGCCTTTGCGGCGAAGGCGTCCTGCAGGACGGCCATCGCCTTGAGCAGCCCGCGCACCGCGAACACCGTCGCGATCTTGACGGCGGTCGGGTAGACGTCATTGGTCGACTGACCGAGGTTGACGTCCTCGTTGGGGTGCAGGTGCCGGTACCGGCCCTTGTCGAACCCGAGCAGCTCCAGCGCCCGGTTGGCGATCACCTCGTTGGCGTTCATGTTGGTCGAGGTGCCGGCGCCGCCCTGGATGACGTCGACGACGAACTGGTCGTGCAGCTTGCCGGCCCGGATCTCCCGGCACGCCTCGACGATCGCGGCGGCCTTCTCGGGCTCCAGCAGACCGAGCTCCTCGTTGGCGAGGGCGGCGGCCTCCTTGACGGCCGCGAGGGCGTCGATCAGGTGCGGATAGGCGGAGATCGAGGTGCCGGTGATGGGGAAGTTCTCCGTGGCACGCAGGGTGTGCACACCCCAGTACGCGTCGGCGGGAACGTCACGGTCGCCGAGCAGGTCGTGTTCGCTACGGGTGACGACGGTCGTCATGAAGGTGAGGGTCCTCTTTCTGGGATACCGGGTGACAGCGCCCCGACAGGGGCCATGAGAGCCTCGCGACCAGCCACGTCCGGCGGCCGCAGCCACCGGACGACAAACCGGCCCGGCCCACTACGCGCAGGCCGAAACCACCACCGGCTCCAGCGAACGCACGGGCCGTACACGCCCGACCTCCCGGCCACCGCCGAGCAACGCCTCGCCCTCGAACCCGGTGAGCAGCGCGGGGTCGACCCCGGCCCTGCCCAAAGCGGCGGCCGCCACCGGGACACGTGCCCGGTTCGCCCCGTCGGCGATCTTCACGGCGACGGCCCGGCCGTCCGGCAACGCGGCAACCTGAACGCCCTCGAACCCGTCCTTGGCCAGCAGCCCCGGCACGGCCCGCATCAGCGCGGCCACGTCCCGGCCGGATCCGGAGGCCATCTCGGCGTGTTCGCGCATCGCGTCGGCGACACGTGACTCGGGTGTACCGGCCGGAGCCGTGGTGATACGGGCGGCGGCACGAGCGAGACCGTGCAGCGAGACCGAGAACAGCGGAGCGCCGCAGCCGTCTACGGTCACCTGGGCGATGCGCTGTCCGGTGAGGTCCTCGACGATCTCCGCGATCGCCTGCTGGAGGGGGTGGCCGGGGTCGAGGTAGTCGTCGAGGGACCAGCCGTTGAGCTTGCAGGTGTAGAGCATGGCCGCGTGCTTGCCGGAGCAGTTCTGGGCGATCCGGGAGGGCGAGCGGCCCTCCCGGATCCACTCGTCCCGGACGGCCGGATCGAACGGCATGTCCGTGACGTTGCGCAGGTGTTCCTCGGTCAGCCCTGCGAGTTCCAGGATCTTCCGCGTCCCGGCGAGGTGACGTTCCTCGCCGGAGTGGCTCGCCGCCGCGAGCGAGAGGAGCGCGCCGTCGAGCGGGAGACCGGCCCGGACCATGGCGACCGCCTGGACGGGCTTGAGTGCCGACCGGGGGTAGAACGCGGCCTCGATGTCGCCGAGTTGAAGCTGGAGGTGTCCCTCGGCGCCGAGGACGACGACGGAGCCGTAGTGGATGCCCTCCACGACCCCGCCGCGTATCAGGTGGGCGACGGGGGCGTGGAGGGGCTCGCGGATCAGGGGTGCGTCCGCGACGGAACTGCTGAACATCACTGCCTCTTGTCAGGAAGCGGCGCGTGGGTCACGCGTCGGCTCCGGTGGTGGGACCGGTCCCGGTGGACCGGCGTGCGACACGGCCGCGGATGCCGAACCATCCGACGACCAGGGCTCCGACGATCAGCGGCAGGCACAGCACGGTGGTGCGGCCGGCGCCTCCGTCGGCGTACATGAGGACCAGGACGGAGGCGAGGAACGCCAGCGTCACGAGTTCCGTCCACGGGGAGCCCGGCAGTCGGTAGTCCGGGCGGGTCAGCTCGCCCTTCTGGGTCTTCTGCCAGAAGAGGAGGTGACAGAGCATGATCATGCCCCAGGTGGAGAGGATCCCGATCGCCGCGAAGTTGAGGACGATCTCGAAGGCGTCCGCCGGGACCACGAAGTTGAGGCCGACGCCCAGGACGCAGATGCCGCTGGTGAGCAGGATGCCGCCGTAGGGGACCTGGCTGCGGCTCATCACGGAGGTGAACCTCGGTGCGGAGCCGGACATCGCCATGGAGCGCAGGATACGGCCGGTGGAGTACAGGCCCGAGTTGAGCGAGGACATCGCCGCGGTGAGGACGACGAGGTTCATCACGCCGCCGGCCGCCGGGATGCCGATGTTGGACAGCACCGTCACGAAGGGGCTCTCGCCGGAGCTGTACTTGTTCCAGGGCAGCAGCATCGACAGCAGGACGACCGAGCCTACGTAGAACACGCCCACGCGCCACATGATCGAGTTGATCGCCTTGGGCATGATCTTCTCGGGGTTCTCGGTCTCGCCGGCCGTCACGCCGACCAGCTCGACCGAGGCGTAGGCGAAGACGACGCCCTGGATGATCAGCAGCATGGGCAGCAGGCCGTTGGGGAAGATGCCGCCATTGTCGGTGATCAGCGCCGGGCCGGGGCTGGTCCCGTCGACGGGGTGCTGGGTGACCAGCAGGTAGATGCCGATGCACATGAAGATCACCAGCGCGCTGACCTTGACGATGGCGAACCAGAACTCCAGCTCGCCGAAGATCTTCACCGAGATCAGGTTCACGGTGAGGACCACTGCCAGGGCGATCAGTGCGATCACCCACTGCGGGATGTCGGAGAACATGCCCCAGTAATGGGTGTACGTGGCCACAGCGGTGATGTCGGCGATGCCGGTGGTGGCCCAGTTGAGGAAGTACATCCAGCCCGCGGTGAACGCGCCCTTCTCGCCGAGGAACTCCCGGGCGTACGACACGAAGGCACCGGACGAGGGCCGGTACAGGACGAGTTCGCCGAGGGCGCGCACGACGAGGAAGGCGAAGACGCCGCAGACCGCGTAGGCGATGAAGAGGGAGGGGCCGGCGTCGGCGAGACGGCCGCCGGCGCCGAGGAAGAGGCCGGTGCCGATCGCCCCGCCGATGGCGATCATGTTGACGTGCCGGGACTTCAGGGACTTGCTGTAGCCGGCGTCTCCCGCGTCGACATGTGCGGCCGGTGTGCGCGTCTCGTCTTTGAGGTGCTGCTCGCTCACGCCTCGGGTCCGCCTTCCGTTGGGCTGTCCGTGCGCGTGGGGCGCACGATGTCGGTGAGGGTCGTCTCGACGCGGTCGAGGTGGTGCGCCATGGCGTCCACCGCGTCGAGTTCGGAACCGTCGATCAGCGCCTCGACGATCGCCCGGTGCTCGCGGTTGGACTGCTCGCGGCGTCCGCCCAGCTCGTTGAGGAAGGCCGACTGACGCGCCAGTGCGTCGCGGATCTCCTCGATCACCCGGCGGAACACCGGGTTCTGGGCGGCCTGGGCGACGGCCAGGTGGAACAGCGTGTCGAGGGCGACCCACGAGGTGGTGTCGGTCTCCCTTTCCATGCGCTCCAGCAGGTGCGCCAGGTGGTCGAGGTCCTCGGAGGTGCGGCGCACGGCCGCGTAGCCCGCGACCGGGATCTCGACGTGACGGCGCACTTCCAGCAGGTCGCTGGCCGCGTAGTCGCCGAACGTGGGGTCCTCCACGGTGTTGGCGACGACGAAGGTGCCCTTGCCCGTCCTGGAGACGGTCAGGCCCATCGTCTGCAGGGCCCTGAGGGCCTCGCGCAGCACCGGCCGGCTGACCTCGAGAGTGCGGCAGAGCTCCGCCTCGGAGGGCAGCTTGTCCCCCACCGCGTACTCGCCGCGCTCGATGGCGGCACGCAGATGCCCGAGCACCGCTTCCATGGCGCTGATACGCCGCGGGCCCTGACTGGCTGTCTGGCTGTCTGACAGGTTCACGTTAGTGATCCTGCGGGTGCCGGACGGGAGCTGTCAAGGGCGGCGAATGTGGGAATCCATGGTGCGGGAAGCCTGAAAGTCGACTTGCGCGGGTGCTTCCTGCCGGTTCTTGCTGCCGGATCCTCCCGCTGCGCGCCGGAGTCGACTCCCCCGGACGCCCTGTGCAGGTTGCGTCAAAGGGTGGGTAGACGTGTTCTTGACCAGGACGCACCCTGATGTGGAGGACGGCATGGACTGGGGTCGGTTCGCGCAGCAGATGGCGTCGATGGCTCGCGATCTCCTCGCTCAGAAGTCGGTCGACGACACCCTGAAGCGGATCACACACTCGGCAACGGAGCTGGTGGAGGGCTGCGACGCGGCCGGAATTCTGGTGCTGCACGGTTCGAAGGTGCAGACGCTGGCTCCCACGGAGAAGCTGGTCGACGACAGCGACCAGTTGCAGGAGCGACTGGGCGAGGGGCCCTGCTTCGACGCCGCGAGCATGAAGGAGGACGGACAGGTTTTCCGCATCGCGGACTTCACCGAGAAGCAGCAGGCGTGGCCCTCCTACGCCTCCCAGGCACGCACCCTCGGCCTCGGCAGCATGATGGGCTTCCTGCTGTTCACCGAGAACGAGGAACTCGGCGCGCTGAACGTCTACTCCCGCAAGCCCGGCGCCTTCACCGAGGCCAGCGAACTGGCCGGCTGGCTGCTGGCGTCCCACGCCGCCGTCGCCTTCTCCAGCGCCCGCACGCACGCCCAGTTGGAACAGGCCGTCGCCACCCGCCACGCCATCGGCGAGGCCATGGGCATCCTCATGGGCGCCCACAACCTCTCCGAGGAGCAGGCGTTCGACGCACTTCGGCGCTTCTCGCAGGAGAACAACGTCAAACTCCGCGAGGTCGCCCACCGGGTCTGCGAGCAAGGCAGCATGTTCTGACGGGCGGCTCCCCCAGCTCGATGCTGAACCAGAGGAGCCTGGCCGGGCCAGCCCCCAGGGAATGCTGCTGATACCCGTCCTCACAGCCAAGTCCCCAGCACAGCACTCCTCACTCAGGCCGGCCGCGGTTCATCTTCGGCCGGCCCACTCTTCCGGCGTCCGATGCCGCCGGAAGAGCAGCGGACGTCCGCCACCCGCGGGCCTCGGGCGGCGGTGAAGTCCTGCGGCCGAAGAGGCGGTACAGCTCGCCGTCCCGCACAGCGTGGCCCCCTCGGCCGGGCTCGGACGCACCGATACGCGGACGGAAACCTTCCGGTCCGCCCGCCGCGGGCCCGCGGGACGCAGCCCTCCAGGGCCGGCGGCGGGATCCCTCAGCGCCCGCCCCCCTCCGACACACCACATGGCCCCGCCAGAGCTTCGCGCCCTCAGGCGCGCCGCCCCGGCCGGATCGGCACAGGCCCCGTCGGGCGGCCGCCGCGCAGACTTCCGCCGATGCGGCCGTCCGCATGCCGTCAGCTGCTGAGGGCGCCCGTGCTGAGCAGGCCCAGCAGCAGGACGCCGACGATGAGCCGGTAGATGACGAAGGCGTTGAAGGAGTGCTTGGCGACGAACTTCAGCAGCCAGGCGATGGAGCCGTACGCGACGACGAAGGAGACGAGCGTGCCGACGGCCAGCGGGGCGGCGCCCACCCCCGTACCCAGCGCGTCCTTGAGCTCGTACAGGCCGGCGCCGGTCAGGGCGGGGATGCCGAGGAAGAAGGAGAGGCGGGTGGCGGCGACGCGGTCCAGGTCGAGGATGAGGGCCGTGGACATGGTGGCGCCCGAGCGGGAGAAGCCGGGGAAGAGCAGGGCGAGGATCTGGGAGCTGCCGACCAGCATCGCGTCCTTGAACGTGGTGTCGTCCTCCCCGCGCTTGTGCCGCCCCATCTGGTCCGCCGCCCACATCACGCCACTGCCCACGATCAGCGAGGCGGCGACCACCCAGAGCGAGGCGAGCGGACCCTCGATGAGCGGCTTGGCGGCCAGGCCCACGATCACGATCGGGATGGTCGCGTAGATCACCCACCAGGCGAACTTGTAGTCGTGGTGGTAGCGCTCCTCCTTGTTGGCCAGGCCACGGCCCCACGCGGAGACGATCCGCACGATGTCCTTGAAGAAGTACACGAGCACGGCGGCGATCGCACCGACCTGGATGACGGCGGAGAAGCCGACGACGGCGTCGTTGTCCACGGGGATGCCCATCAGCCCCTCGGTGATCTTCAGGTGGCCGGTGGAGGAGACCGGAAGGAACTCGGTCACCCCCTCGACGGCTCCGAGGACGACGGCCTGACCGACGTTAATGACGCTCATGGGATCCAGTTCTGAGGAGTTGGTCGACAGTGCTGTAGACAGTCTTACTACGCGCGTGAGGGAGCCGGTCACCTACCCCACAGGGCCTGGGCTACCGACACCCCGACAAATGCCGCGCCGAGACCCGCCGCCACGCTTCCGACGACGTTGGCGGCAGCGTAGAGCCCCGCCCCGGTCTCGGTCAGCCTGAGGGTCTCGTACGAGAAGGTCGAGTACGTCGTCAGGGCCCCGCACAGGCCGGTGCCGATCAGCAGCTGGATGTGCGAACCGGCGGCCCCCTCGGCCACCGCACCGGTCAGCAGGCCGAGGATCAGGCAGCCGGAGACGTTCACCGCGAAGGTGCCCCAGGGGAAGACCGAGTCGTGCCGCGCCTGCACCGCACGGTCGGTGAGATAGCGCAGGGGGGCACCGACCACGGCTCCCGCCACGACCAACAGCCAGTTCACAACGACTTCTTACCCTTCGTGCGCGTTTCACCGGGACCGTCCTCGCGGCCGACGTACCTGATGACCTCGCAGTCGTCGAGGATCACCAGGCCCTCGCCGACGAGCTCGTCGAGCTGCGGGAGGAAGGCGCGCACCCGGTCCTGGGAATCGACGATGACGATCGCGACGGGCAGGTCCTCGCTCAGCGACAGCAGCCGCGAGGTGTGGATCAGGGAGGAGGCGCCGAAGCCCTCGATGCCGCGGAAGACGCTCGCGCCGGCGAGGCCGGACGCGTGCGCGCGGTGGACGATCTCGGAGTAGAGCGGTTTGTGGTGCCAGGTGTCGTTCTCGCCGATGAAGACGGTCACACGCAGGGCGCTGCCGGTCAGCCTCGTCATGGCTGCCTCCACTTCAGGACGCGGCGGGTCGCGATCACCGCGAGCCACACCGCCGCGAGCGCCGCGAGCAGGGTCGCGGCGAGGTAGGCCAGTGCGGTGCGGGGATGGCCGCCGTCGACCAGCTTCTGGATGTCGACGGCGTAGGTGGAGAAAGTGGTGAAGCCGCCGAGCACACCGGTGCCGAAGAAGGGGCGTACGAGGCGGTGGGCGGCCCACACGTCGGTGATGACCACCATGAAGACGCCGATGACCGCACAGCCGACGACGTTGGTCCAGAAGGTCGCCCAGGGGAATCCGCCGGCCTGGGCGGGCCACCACAGCGAGAACGCGTAGCGGGCCGTGGCGCCGAGGGCGCCGCCGAGCGCGACCACCGCGACGACGGGCGCCTGGGTGCGCCAGGCGGGCGGTCGCTCAGTGCGGGGTCGGGCGCGGACGCTCTCGGCTTCCGGGGCTGTCATGGTCGTACGTCTCCTACTCGCCGGGGCCCGGGACACACGGGCGCCGCTCCTTCGCAAGTAGGGACCGTTGGCGGCGGCACTGCCGCGGTTCGGGTACGGCGGGCCCCACCACCGCGCCGCGAGGCGTGGTCGCGGCCGGGCAACAGGGTATCGCCCGGGCCGGACCCGGGTCACTTCGGGACGGGCCGCTCGCAGACCGCGACGCCCCGCTCCCACAGGCTGCCCAGGACCAGGTGACCGGCGGCCTCGCAGACGCTGGTCACCATGCGATAGCCGGAGCGGCGGCGGGCGAGGTGGTGGACGATGGCGCCCTGGTCGTCGAACGCGAGGGCACCGATGGTGCCCGTGGGGCGGAACGGGGCGCGGACGGCGATGCGGGCGGCGGCGCCGCGGACGGCGGGAGCGGCGCGGTGCAGCAGGTCGAGCGGGGGGACGCGAGGGCCGGCCAGGGACACCCAGATCGGGCCGTCGGGTGCCCGCCAGAGGTTGTCGGGCATGCCGGGGAGGTTCTCGGCGAAGGGTTCGCTGCGCCCCGCCCTGGCTCCGGTGAGCCAGTAGCGGGTCAGCCGGCAGGCTCCGGTCTCGGCGACGACCAGGAAGGATTCGTCGGCGCTCGGGGCGAGGCCGTTGGCGAACTGGAGCCCCTCCAGCAGGACTTCGGGATGCTCGCTGCCGGGGGCGAGGCGCAGCAGACGGCCGGTTCCGGTGTGTTCGACGAGGTCGCCGATCCACTGGTTGAGGGGGTAGCGGCGGCTGGAGACGGTGAAACAGACGCTCCCGTCGGACAGGGCGACCACGTTGCTGCAGAAACTGAGCCGCTCCCCCGCCACCGAGTCGGCGAGAATGCGGACGACACCCTCACCGAGGTCGACGCGCAGCAGGCCCAGTTCGGCGTCACACACCAACAGGGCGTCGTCCGGGAGGAGTTCGAGTCCGAGCGGTCGGCCGCCCGTTTCGGCGAGCACCTCGACGCGGGGTGCCGCGGGCTCCGCCAGTCCGTCGATACGCAGGATGCGGCCGTCCTCCACTCCGGTCAGCACCCGGCCGCGAGCGTCTGCGACGACGTCCTCGGGGCCGCGGCCGCCGATGGCGACGTATCGGAGCGGGACCAGTTCACTGGCACGGTCCATTTCACTGGGACGGTCCATGAAAACCTCCTCGTCGAGGTCGGGACAGTTCATGCTGGCATGTGTAGGGGTGCCCGCCGGGTGCCGCGTCACCCGATCAGGTTTATGGGGATGTGTTCCTGGCCACTCAGCACACCACCACCGGTAGCTCCGGACCGGAGGAAGGGGTGGTCCCCATGTCACGGCAGGCCGCCTGGCACCGGCTGGGGTTCGCCGAGCTGCACCGCCGCGGTACGGAGCTGGAGTTGCTGCACCGGTCCATGGGGTTCGCCACACTCGCCCTGGTCACGCTGGCGCCGCTGCTGATCGTGGTCGCGGCCGCGGATCCGCTGGGGCACGGTGGGTTCGCGCTGTGGCTGGTGGATGGCATGGCCCTGTCCGGCCGGTCCGCGGACGCGCTCGCGCATGTCTTCGGTCCGACCCGCAATGTGATCAGCACCACCAGCGTGCTGAGCGTGGCACTGCTCGCGCTGTTCGGCATGTCCTTCGCATCGAGCGTGCAGAACGGCTATGAGCGGATCTGGAAGGCGGCCTCCGTGCCGTGGCACCGGATCTGGCGGCAGGCGGTCTGGCTGACCATGCTGATGGTGTACCTGTACGCCCAGGTGCAGACCCGGAAGGTGCTGGAGGGCACGCCCCGCATCCTGCTCAGCATGGGGGTCGGCCTGCTGTTCTTCTGGTGGGCGCCGCATTTCCTGCTCCACCGCCAGGTGCCCTGGCGCTATCTCCTGCCGGGTGCGCTCGCCACGATGGCGGGTCTGGTCGGCCTGCGCGGATTCTCGTATCTGGTGTTCACCCCGCTCCTGGTCACCAACGCGATCAGCTACGGCCCTGTCGGCACGGTTGTGGTGGTGGAGTCGTGGCTCGTCGGTGTCGGGTTCGTGGTCTTCGGTGGTGCGCTGCTGGGCCGGCTCCTGTGCGAGTGGCTCGGGCACCTCGACGAGCCTCCCCACCCGGCGGACCCGACGGACCGCGGGCAGGGGCCGTCATCCCTGCGTTCGTAGTGCGGTGAGGCCGCCGCCTACGGCCGCGAGCACGCGTCGCCCTGTCCTCGCCTACCAGCCCTTCTCGAACATGCGCGCCACCTCGGCGATCCGCATCTCGTCCCGCCGGTAGTAGGTGCGCCACCGGATCCTGCGGGTCTGCAGCAGGCCGACGTCCGCGAGCAGGTCGAGATGGGTGGCGGCGACCGCGCGGGGCACGCCGAGCCTGGCAGCCACGGCGTCCGCGGTGACGCCGGCGTCGACGGGGTCACCGTGCGGCTGCGGCGGAAAATGCACGGCCGGATCCTTCAGCCACTCCAGGATGACCAGCCGCTTCTCACTGACGGAAGTCCTCAACACGTCGTCCCCCTCTCCGGACGGACCACCACATACCGCGTCTTCACACTGTCCCGCAGCCCGCACCGCCGCGAAGGGCATTCGACCACCCTTGTCCGGGAACGTACGGCCCATCCGACACAGGGCTGTACGGTCCCACCTCCAGGAACACGGGCGGGAGCCAGGCGGTACCCCTGCGCCCGGCCCCGCGCTTTCTGGCTCAGCGATGACTGAACCGCCCCTGCGCCGGCAGCGCGCTCCCGGGACCGCGCCGGCCTTCCCCGTCCCGTCCGGCAGCGTGGACTGATTCGGCTACCGGCCACGGGTGACGGACGCCCGATCGTGCGCAAGCGGTCAGGATCGAAGAAGCCATGCCCCGCCATTGCGCCCTAGCGTGAAACCACCGACGAAATCCGCCGGTTCCCCACTGCCGAGGAGCACGCCATGACCGCTGGCCTCAAGACGATCATCTACCCCGTCAAGGACATCACCCGGGCGAAGGCTCTGTTCAGCGCCCTGCTGGAGGTGGAGCCGTACGCCGACGAGCCGTACTACGTCGGCTTCAAGGACGCCGGCCAGGACATCGGCCTCGACCCCAACGGGCACGCGAAGGGCATGACCGGCCCGGTGCCGTACTGGCACGTCGCCGACATCCGGGGGCGGCTCGCCGCACTGGTCGACGCCGGCGCCGAGATGCTGCAGGACGTGCAGGACGTCGGTGGCGGCAGGCTGATCGCCTTCGTCAAGGACGCGGACGGCAACCTCGTCGGGCTGCTCCAGGACCCCTCCGCGTGACACCACGTCCGGCATCACCGGCCACCAATCCGCATGCATCCGCATTGATTGCATGGTCAATAAATGCCTGATTCGGTGTTACCGTGCGGGTATGGCAGCGAAGACGGCAGATGGACGGCTGGAGGACGTGTGGCGAGACATCCTCTCCGTGCACGCGCGCACGATGTGCGAGATCGACCGGGCCCTGCACCCGCACGGCCTGGGCGCGAGCGACTTCGAAGTGCTCGACATCCTGGCGTCCGAGGCGCCCGCCGCGGGTGACCACTGCCGGGTGCAGAACCTCGTGGGACGGGTTCATCTCAGCCAGAGCGCACTGTCCCGGCTCATCGGCCGACTGGAGAAGGACGGCCTGGTGGAGCGTTCCGTCTGCGTGGAGGACCGGCGCGGCGTGTGGGTCGCCCTGACCGGCAAGGGCCGCGACCTGCACGCCGAGGCGCTGCCGCTGCAGCGCGAGGTGCTGGCCCGACTGCTGGGCGACCGGCCCGCGCCGCAGGATTCGCCGGGGCGTTAGGGCCGACGTACCGCACTTCGCGCCCTCCGGGACCCCGCACTCCGCCGCACGTACAGACGGCCGACGAGGGAGGCCCCAGTCGCTCTGGGGCACGAGATCGTCCGGCTCCTCGCGGCCGGCCACAGGTTCCACGGGCGACAGAGCGACTACGCCGACGACACCGGGCCGGCGGCCACCCGTCCCGACAAGCCGGCGCCCGGCCTTTCGGACAAGAGCGCGGTGCTCACGCTCCCGTGACGTCCCGAGGCACACACCCTCGGAGCATGAACGCGATCACTTCGTCCAGCCCGTGCTCGTCCACCTCCGACGGCAGCATGCCGGTCGCCGCGAGGTCGGCGTAGCCGTGCAGGGTCGCGAACACCGGGAGGCCGACGCGCTCCACCGACCCCTCCCGCACCTCTCCCCGCGCCTGCCCGTCGCCGATCAGCCGGACGACCACGTCGGACCAGCGATGCGTGGCCTCCAGCAGCGCGTCGGAGGCCGCCGGGTCGTGCTTGATCGAGTACATCAGGTCGAGCAGCTCGGCGTTGTCCCGGGCGAAACCCACATACGTGCGGACCACCGCGTCCAGCCGCTTGGCGAACGTCCCTCCGGCACCGTCCTGTGACGATTCCAGGACAGCGGTCAGCCGCTCGAATCCGGTCAGCGCCAGCGCGTCAAGGAGTGCCTGCTTGTCCTTGAAGTGACGGCTCGGCGCGGCATGACTGACGCCGAGGTCGCGGGCGAGTTCACGCAACGACAGCGCGGCCGGCCCCTTCTCCCGGAGCGTCTCCTCGGCACGGGTGAGCAGGGCGGCACGGAGATCTCCGTGGTGGTAGCGGCGAGTGCGGGTGTGCATGGGCGTCAGTGTATCGGTCATGTTTATGCCGCCCACATTGTTGGCGGCGTCACTATTGTTGTCATTGACAGCATTGTTGGCGGCGCCTACATTAGCGGGCATGGCTACTCAACCCAGCAAGTGGAACATCACCGACATCGCCGACCAGACCGGCCGCACGGCGGTCGTGACCGGCGCCAACAGCGGGCTCGGCATCGCCACCGTCGAGGCACTGGCCGGTGCGGGCGCGCATGTGGTGCTCGCCGTACGGGACCCCAAGCGCGGCGAGGCAGCGGCGGCGCGGGTGAACGGGAGCGTGGAGGTGCGCCGGCTCGACCTCGCCGATCTCGCCTCCGTGCGCGAGTTCGCCGCCGGCTGGCAGGGCGACCTGGATCTGCTCGTCAACAACGCCGGCATCATGAACATCCCGGAGTCCGCCACGAAGGACGGCTTCGAGACGCAGTTCGGCACCAATCACCTGGGCCACTTCGCCCTGACGAACCTGCTGCTGCGCCATGTCACCGACCGGGTGGTGACGGTGTCGTCCGGCGCTCACCGGATGCCGGGCAGCCCACGGATCCACTTCGACAACCTCAACCTCACCGGCGAGTACGCGCCCATGAAGGCGTACAGCCAGTCCAAGCTGGCCAACCTGCTCTTCACCCTCGAACTCCAGCGCCGCCTCGCCGAGTCGGGCTCGTCCGTACGTGCCCTCGCGGCGCACCCGGGGTACGCCGCGACCAGCCTTCAGAGCCACGACGGCAGCGCGCTGCGGCGTGCTCTCATGCAGGTGACCAACCGCTTCGTGGCCCAGGACAGCAAGGCGGGCGCACTGCCCACGCTGTACGCCGCCGTCCAGGACCTGCCCGGCGCGAGCTACGTCGGTCCGGACGGCCTCGGCGAGATGCGCGGCGCCCCGACCCTGGTCGGCCGCTCGCAGGCAGCCAGCGACCCGGCGGCCGCCCGCCGCCTGTGGATCGTCTCGGAGGAACTGACCGGCGTCACCTTCCCCCACCCGGTACCGGCCACCACGGCGTGACGCCACACACCCCGCCACGCCCCCCCCACACTCCCCTCACCCGCCCTCCGGCGGCACCTCCGCACGCCCTTCACCAGGGCGGCGGTCCGCCGGTCTGCGCGGCGGAATCGGAGTCGAGGCGAAGTCACGAGGGCCGGTCCACAGGGCGGGTACCGCGTCGCAGCGGCGGCAGAGTTCGTAGGCGATCGCCTCGTAGTTGACCCGCCAGCCGTGGAAGTGCGGCCACGCCTCAAGGGTGGTGCGGTCGGCGCCGAAGCCCGCCGCCTCCAGCATCGCGACCGCCTCGTCGAACTCGGCGCAGGTGAGCCGGATGGGTGCGCCAGGGGCGGGGTCGGGGTCGAAGGGCAGGCGCAGGGCGCGGGCGATGTCGCGCAGCGCGATGAAGCCGGCCCGCAGCACGAGGCGCGCCTCCGGCGGGGCGGTGTGCGGGGTGAGCGCGAGCTGCATGGCTGCCGCGTCCATGACGGCGACCAGGCCGACCAGCCAGTGGCGGTACGGGCGGGGCGAGCGAAACGCGATGAGGACGGGATACGTCGAGTGGCTCTCCCCCATGTCGGAGGCCAGCCGCTCCCAGGCCCGGTACAGCTCGGGCAGCGCGGACTCGGTGTCCACCAGCCACTGCCGGGCCAGGATCTCAGGGCCCCAGGCGGGCTCGCCGGCCCGTGACTGCAGCAGGGTCACCTCCAGCTCACGGCGGTTGTAGGCGGCGTACAGCGTGGGCAGGTAGGCGATCTGCAGGGCGATGAGGACGGGCCCGGTGGCCGCGGCGAGGAAGTCGAGTGTGGACAGGCGCAGCCGGTCGCCGCTGGCGAAGCCGAGGGTGAGCAGGCTGGAGCCCGCTTCCCGGAAGGAGTTGCCCCAGGCGAGCCCGGGCACGGCGTGGAAGAGCAGCCCGTAGCCCACCAGTGCTCCGCCGAGCCAGGTCGCGAGCATGCCGATCAGGATCAGCGGAGCGAGCCAGGTCTGCGCGCGGTCGATGGCGTCGTAGCCGCCACGGGGTGCCGCGAGCCGCAGCAGTCGGCGCAGCAGCCACCACAGCCGGAACACCAGGACCGAGTAGAGACCGCGGGGCACCACGAGGGTGCGCAGGACGTTGGCGAACAGGACCCCCAGGAGCAGGCCGCCCGCCACGCCGGAGATCCATTCCATGCGGACATTGTGAACCGCTTCGGGGTGGGGCGATCAGCGTCGGCCGCGGAGGCGGAAGACCGGATGGTCGGCAGGGTCGGGCAGCGCGGTCAGGACCGCGGAGACCGTGGGCATGGCGCCGTACTTCTCCCTGCCGCCCTGCGGGGCGACGCCCGCGGCTACGGGTTGCCGAAGTCGGGGAGAGTGACCGAGCCGTCCTCGGCGAGGGGGAATCCGGGGTTGTGGGCGACCTCCCAGGCGTGGCCGTCCGGATCGACGAAGGCGCTGGAGTAGAAGCCGATGGCGTTGGTGGCCGCGGGCTTGGTGATGGTCCCGCCGGCTCGCCGCACGGCCGCCAGCAGAGCGTCGACCTCTGCCTCGGACCGCACGTTGTGCGCGAGGGCGATCCCGCCGAAACCACTCGCCCGAGCGGGCTCCAGGCCACAGTCCCGGGCGAGTGCGTCACGGCTCCACAGCACCAGCCCCAGCCCGCCCGCCTGGAAGAAGACGGTCTCCTCGACTTCCTGTCCGCGCCAGCCCAGGGCCTCGTAGAAGGCCTTGGCGCGCGCGAGATCGGAGACTCCCAGCGTGATCAGTGTGATGCGCTGTTCCATACGATCACGGTACTGCGCTCGAACGGGCCGGGATCGGGTTCGGGACCGGGTTCGGGACCGCTGCGGGCGACGGCGGTCCCGGCCGCGTACGCACCCAGATGCCGGAATCCGCTGTGTTCCGCGGACAGCCCCCGCGTATCCGGGAGTGACGCGGGGGCCTCGCCGGTCGTACCGTCCGGCGCGGCCGCCGTGGGCGCCCGGGTATGAGCGGTGTCGGCGCCGTTCATCTCCTCGCCGTGCGAGAGCCGGGGTGCGGGGAGCGGGAAGCCACCACCCGCTCCCTTTCCCGGGCCCGGCTGCTGCGTCAGGGCCGGGCCAGCAGGGTCCGCACGCCCTCCGAGGTGAGCGTCAGCGGATGCTCGGATCCGGCGTCGATGGTGAGGGACAGATCGTCGGCGGGCCACTGCGAGGCGAGTGCGCCCAGCGGCACCAGGCGGTAACGGGAGACGAACGGCAGCATCCCGGCCATCTCCCCCTCGGAGGTGAACACGGGCACCACCGGGTCGCCGTCCGGCTGCTCCAGCACCGGCAGTGCCACGGCGCCCGGGTCCCTGGCGTCCTCCTGGTTCGCGTCGTCGGGCACGGGAACCAGCACCTCGCTGCCGGCGAGCGTGTCCAGCGCCTGAATGTCCTCGGTGTTCACGGCCAGCGCGTCCAGCGCCTGCCGAGCCGGGGTGACGGTGTGGTCGTTGGCAGGTATCTCCATGGCGGATCCCCTGGTAGCGGCGGTCGTACGGGCCGGCCGGGACAAGATCGGTCCCGGGCACGGTTCTGCTCGCGTACCCGATCCGGACCGGCTCATTCCTCCTCTCCGCGGGGAATCACCAGGGAGAGGACCCGAGGGAAAACACCTGGTGAACCGCCTCAGGAGATCAAGGGATCAGGAGAGTCCTCGACGACGGTGAACGTGGGCCGTCCAGTATTTCCGCGACCGTGGTCACGCGGATCAGGGGGCGGTACAGGTCCATCACGTGCAGGGCCCTGGCGTGCGAGTCGTCGTCCGCGCCGGCGCAGGCGTCAGCGGCGACCAGCACCTCGACTCCGGCGTCGGCGGCGGCGAGCGCGGTGGACAGGACGCAGCAGTCGGTGCTGACGCCGGCCAGGACCAGGCGGCGCTCGGGGCCTACGTGCCGGGCGAGTTCGGGGGTCCACTTGCCGAAGGTGGGCGCGTCGACGACGTGTTGGGCGCGGTCGGTGAACTCGTCGGCCAGTTCCCAGAGTCGGGCGTCGGGCGGCTGGAGGGCGAACGGCCACTGTTCGTAGTAGGCCCGCCAGGCGCCGTCGGGTTCGGCCGGGGCCAGGAAGCGGGTGAAGGCGACTCGTTCCGCGTACGCCGGCAGCAGGCGTCGTACTCCTGCCGCGGCCTCGGCGAAGCGGGGGGTGGCCCAGGGGCTGTCGGGCTCGGCAAAGACACGCTGCATGTCGATGACGGCGAGCAGGCCGGTCGTCATGCGACCGCTCCCGCGTCCGCGGGGCTCGGGGCCTGCGCCTCCTGTGCGCGGACGCGAGTGCGGCCCAGGGCGAGGGTGCCGAGGAAGCCGAGCGCGAGAGCGGCGAGGACGCCGAGGTTGGCGTAGGCCCAGGCGCCGGACCTGCCACCGAGGCCGAACGCGTCGAGGAGGTAGCCCTGCCAGTCCAGCCAGCCCGCGGCCGAGTTGGTGACCAGGCCCCAGCCGAGGGCCGTGGCGGCGAGGGTGAGCAGCAGAGGCGTGAGCGCCACGTCGCCGTAGCGGCCGGTGGGGCGGTAGAGGTCGCCCTCGTCGTAGTCGCGGCGGCGCAGGACCAGGTCGGCGAGCATGATGCCGCACCAGGCGGCGATGGGGACGCCGAGGGTGGTCAGGAAACCCATGAACTGGCCGAGGAAGTCGTCGGCGAAGAAGACGATGTAGATCGAGCCCGCGATCATCAGGACGCCGTCGACGAAGGCGGCCAGGTAGCGGGGGATGCGCAGGCCCGCGGAGAGCAGGGCGAGGCCGGAGGAGTAGATGTCGAGGACCGCGCCGCCGACCAGGCCGAGCACCGCGACCACGGCGAACGGGACCAGGAACCAGGTCGGCAGGATGGTCGTGAGGGCGCCGATCGGGTCGGCGGCGACTGCCGTGTCGAGCTTGCTGGAGGAGCCCGCCAGCAGCAGTCCGAAGACCAGCAGGAGCAGCGGTGCCACGGACGCGCCGAAGGTGGTCCAGCCGATCACGCCCCGGCCGGACGAACTGCGGGGCAGATAGCGCGAGTAGTCGGCGGCGGCGTTGACCCAGCCCAGCCCGAAGCCGGTCATCATGAACACCACGGCGCCGATGAACTCCTGGGCGGAGCCCGCCGGGAGGGCGCTGACGGTGCCCCAGTGGATGTGGTCGGCGACAAGCGCGATGTACACGACGGTCAGGACGCCGGTGACGACGGTGATCACGGTCTGCAGCCGCATGATGAGGTCGAAGCCCATCACGCCGCCGACGACGGTGAGGGCGCCGACCAGGATCAGGGCGACGACCTGGGTCCCGGTGCCGCCGCCCCAGCCGAGCCGGCCGAAGACGGTGGCGGTGGCCATGGTGGCGAGCGCGCACAGCACGGTCTCCCAGCCGACGGTGAGGACCCAGGAGACCACCGAGGGAAGGCGGTTGCCGCGCACACCGTACGCGGCCCGGCTGAGGACCATGGTCGGCGCGGACCCGCGCTTGCCGGCCACCGGGACGAAGCCGCAGAGCAGGAACGAGAAGACGATGCCGATGACGCCCGCGGCCAGCGCCTGCCAGAAGGAGATCCCGAAGCCGAGCGCGAAGGCGCCGTAACTCAGCCCGAGGACAGAGACGTTGGCGCCGAACCAGGGCCAGAACAGGGTCCGCGGAGTGCCCTTGCGCTCGGCGTCGGCGATGACGTCGAGGCCGTTCGTCTCCACCTGGAGCTGTCGCCCCGTGGCTCTCTTGCCGGGGGTGTCCGGGGACTCTGCCATCGTCGACCTACCTGTCCAGGTGCGTTCCGCCGAGGCCTGAAGCCTGGTCTGCGCTGGTCAAGCCGTCAAGGGGCACCGGGGCCGGCGCGGCGCCGGCTGCCGGACGGCTCGCCCACCGCCGTCGGCGGGAAAGGGTGCCGTCCGCGTGAACCGGCCGGGCGGCCTGGTCCGATGAAGGGGCGAACAGGCAGGATCCCGGTGCCCGCGCCGGCACCGGCACGGCACCGGCACCGGCACGAAGGAACTCGGCCCTTGACCGCCCTCATCCTCTTCACTCTCAACGCCGTTGTGGTCGTGCTGTGGCTGCACGCCCTCGTGGACTGCGTCAGGACACCGGACTCACGCGTGCGCCACCTGCCGAAGTCCGTCTGGCTCCTGCTGATGCTCATGGCGCCGATGCCGGGCGGCATCGCCTGGCGCAACCTGGGCAAGCGGCCCGCCCAGCGCGCCGGATCACCCGCTCAGCGCGCCCAGAACGGCAGCGGCGGGCAGACGTTGGCGCAGGTGTAGTTGCCGGGCATCAGCAGCCCGGCGTCGTCCTCGTTGTTGTCGCCGCCCGCGAAGTAGACCTCGGGGACCCAGCCCCAACGGCCGTTGTCCGCCCGGGTACTGGCCCACCAGTAGTTCTCCGAGGAACCGTCCCGGAAGGTCTGGCCCGTCATCTCGGAGACGAACCAGTTGGCGGCGCCGCCCTGTTCGAGGTGTCCGACGACCGGGGCGCCCGGCGAACGGGTGGCGTACACCGGCACATGGCCGCGGGTGAGGTTGCAGACCTTGACGTCCGTCCCCGGCCACACGCGCCCGGTGCCGGGGTCGGTGAGGTCCCTCTTGGTGGTGCCGTGACAGGGGACGTTGTCGGTCGCGTGGGCGGTGGGAGCGACCAGGCCCGCGAGGCCGGTGAGTGCGATTGCGGCCCATCACGCCCAGGCCGGTCACGCCGATGGCTGCGGTTGCGTTCATGGTGTACGTCCCTCGATCGGTGCGGTGGCGTCGCGGGGCGGGCGTGCCCCATGCCCGTCAGGTACGGACGGGGGCCGGATCGTCTCGATCGCGGGCACCGACGCGTGTACGGACGCGCGCGCGGACTCGTGTGACGAACCCCGCTCAAACGATCGATCAAACAGGGTTTAACATATGAGCGCCGCCTAGCTCGAAAGATGGATCTGTGACTGTCAACGACGACTCGTTCACCAACTGGAAGACCCGCGAGGAGATCGCGGAGTCGATGATCCCGATCATCGGGAAGCTGCACCGCGAGCGGGACGTCACCGTCCTGCTGCACAGCCGCTCCTTGGTGAACAAGTCGGTGGTCAGCATCCTGAAGACCCACCGGTTCGCCCGGCAGATCGCGGGCGAGGAGCTGTCGGTCGTCGCCACCCTGCCGTTCCTGCAGGCGCTCACCGCGCTCGACCTCGGGCCGTCACAGATCGACATCGGCATGCTCGCGGCGACGTACACGAGCGACGACCGCGGCCTGTCCGTGGAGGAGTTCACCGCGGAGGCCGTCGCCGGCGCCACGGGGGCGAACAAGATCGAGGGCGGCGAGGGACGCGACGTCGTCCTCTACGGCTTCGGACGCATCGGCCGCCTGGTGGCCCGTCTGCTGATCGAGAAGGCCGGTTCCGGCAACGGCCTTCGGCTGCGCGCGATCGTGGTACGCGGGGGTGGCGACCAGGACATCATCAAGCGCGCCTCGCTGCTGCGCCGTGACTCCATCCACGGGCAGTTCCAGGGCACCATCACCGTGGACGAGGAAAGCGGCACGATCTTCGCCAACGGCAACGCGATCAAGGTGATCTACGCGAACGACCCGTCCGAGGTCGACTACACGGCGTACGGCATCAGGAACGCCATCCTGATCGACAACACCGGCAAGTGGCGCGACCGCGAGGGCCTTTCGCAGCATCTGCGCCCCGGCGTCGAGAAGGTCGTGCTGACCGCGCCGGGCAAGGGCGACGTCCCGAACATCGTGCACGGCGTCAACCACGACACCATCAAGCCGGACGAGCAGATCCTGTCCTGCGCGTCCTGCACCACCAACGCGATCGTGCCGCCGCTGAAGGCGATGGCCGACGAGTTCGGCGTGGAGCGCGGCCACGTGGAGACCGTCCACTCGTTCACCAACGACCAGAACCTGCTGGACAACTACCACAAGGCCGACCGCCGCGGCCGTTCCGCGCCGCTGAACATGGTCATCACCGAGACCGGCGCCGCGTCCGCGGTGGCCAAGGCGCTGCCCGACCTCAAGGCGCCCATCACCGGCAGCTCGATCCGCGTCCCGGTGCCGGACGTCTCGATCGCGATCCTCAGCCTGCGGCTGAGCCGTGAGACCGACCGCGAGGAGGTCCTCGACTACCTCCGCAACGTGTCGCTGACCTCGCCGCTCAAGCGCCAGATCGACTTCACCACCGCACCGGACGCGGTCTCCAGCGACTTCATCGGCTCGCGTCACGCCTCGATCGTCGACGCGGGCGCCACCAAGGTCGACGGCGACAACGCCATCCTCTACCTCTGGTACGACAACGAGTTCGGCTACTCCTGCCAGGTCATCCGCGTCGTCCAGCACGTCTCCGGGGTGGCGTACCCGACCTTCCCGAGCCCGGCGGTCTGACGTCGGCGATACGCCCGGTCAAGGGTCGGCAATGTGACCACTTGACCGGGCGTTCGTGGGGAATGAATGCGGCCACAGGGGCGGATCAGCACTCCGGAGGCGCCGTGACCACATCATCGCAACCGCGGGTGTCGGGTCTGGAGATCCGCTCCATCGACTACGTCCCCCTGGACGAGCGCCACGGCAGGCTCTGGCACCTGGGCCCCCTGTGGTTCATGTCGAACGCGCAGATCGCCACCCTCGCCGTGGGCCTGATCAGCATCACCGAGGGCGGCAACCTCGTCTGGTCGCTCATCGCGATCGTGGCGGGCACCGTCCTCGGCACCTTCTTCATGGCCTTCCACTCGGCGCAGGGGCCGCAGCTCGGGCTGCCGCAGATGATCCAGTCGCGGCCCCAGTTCGGCTACGTCGGCGCCCTGCTGGTGTGGCTGTTCGCCTATGTGCAGTACGCGGGCTTCAACGTCTTCAACACCATCCTCGCCGGTGAGGCGATGCACACCACGGTGCACGGCGGCGTCAAGCTGTGGGTTGCCGTGGTGACCGTGGTCGCCCTCGTCATCGCGCTGGTGGGCTACGACGTCATCCACAAGGCCGAGCAGCTCCTGACGTACTCCTTCCTGGTCGTCTTCGGGATCTTCACCGTGGGCGTCCTTGTCACGCTGCACTACCCGGCGGGCTCCTTCGACCTCGACGCCTTCAAGGCCACACCGTTCCTGGCGCAGTTCGGGGTGGTGGCCGGCTACCAGATCAGCTGGGCCATCTACGTCTCCGACTACTCGCGCTACCTCCCGCCGGGCGTGACCGTCCGCAAGACCTTCTACTGGACCTACTTCGGCTCGGCCCTCGGCGGCATCTGGCTGATGGTGCTCGGCTCGCTGCTCGCGGCCTGGGCGGGCAAGGACTTCGAGACGGTCAAGTCGATCAATGCGGCCGGCGACAAGGTGTTCAGCGGGTTCGGCGCGATCGTGCTGCTCTTCGCCGTCCTGGGCCTGGTCTCCGTCACCGCACTGAACATGTACGGCGGTTCGCTGACCCTGATCAGCGCCATCGACTCGATCAGACGGGTACGGCCGACGCTCGGCGTGCGGCTGGTGACCATCGGGCTCACCGCGGCGCTCTCCCTGGTCGGCGCGCTGGCCGCGACCTCCGACTTCCTGGAGAACTTCAACAACTTCCTGCTGCTGGTGCTCTATCTGTTCATCCCGTGGACCGCGGTGAACCTGATGGACTACTACGTCGTGCGCCGCGGACACTACGCCATCGCCGAGATCTTCAACCCGCGGGGAATCTACGGGCGTTGGGGCCGGCACGGCATCATCGCCTACCTGGTGGGCTTCGGCGCCATGATCCCCTTCTTCTCCGTCGGCACCCTCTACACCGGCCCCGTCGCCGACGCGCTCGACGGAGCCGACATCTCCCTGTTCGTCGGACTGCCGGTCGCCGCGGCGCTCTACTGGCTGCTCACCCGGTCCATCGACGTGGAGGCCGAACAGCGGCTCGCGGAGGCCGAGGCGGACGAACTGGAGCGGGCGGCGCACGAGCACCGCGAGCGGTGACGGACACCGCGGAAGAACCGCGCGTTCACGTTCGTCGCGAGATGCGATCTCCGTCGTGAGATGTGACCCACACCATAAGGAGAACGATGCCGTTTCGATAGGCGCGGGACTAGGCTGGTCACCAAGTGAACGAAACAGTTTCGTTTCGAGGGTGAGGGAGGACGGACATGGTCTCCGTACTCATCGTCAACGACCAGTCCCTGCAGCGTGTCGGCCTGCGGATGCTGCTGACCGTCGAGCCCGATCTGAGCGTCGCCGGGGAGGCGGTGAGCGGGGCCGACGCGGTCACCATGAGCGCCGCGCTCCGTCCGGACGTCGTACTGATGGACATCCGGCTCGCCGAAGCCGACGACATCGAGGCGATCCGCCGTATCGCACGGCCCCCGCGCCTCGCCCCGGCCACCGGCGCGGTCCTGGCCGGTGGACCGCCTCCCCGGGTACTGGTGCTGACCTCGCCCCGTCACGAGGGGCACGCCTACGCCGCTCTGCGCGCCGGAGCCGGCGGCTTCCTTCTCACGGACGCGGCCCCGGACGAACTGATCGCGGCCATCCGCGTCGTGGCCGCCGGTGACGCCGTGATCACTCCCGCGCTGACCCGCGCACTCATCGACACCGTCCGCGACGAGCAGCCGGCCTCCCTCCCCCTCCGCCGGGAGGTCGGCCTGGACACCCTCACCGAACGCGAACGCGACGTCCTCGCGGCCGTCGCCGCCGGCTGGTCCAACACCGAGATCGCCGTTCGGCTCTCCATCGCCCCGACCACCGTCAAGTCCCACGTCAGCCACATCCTCGCCAAGATCGGCGCCCGTGCCCGCGTCCAGGCGGTCGCCTTCGCCTACGAGTCCGGGCTGATACAACCGGCGGCCTGACCTCAGCAGCGAGGACCGGGCGAGCCGGCCGGCGAAGCACCGTCGGTGGAGAGGGAGGCAGAAAAACTCCGGTACACGCAAGGCCCGTTGACGGTGGCGGCCAGCCGGCCGGCCGCCGGTCCGGAGCGACGGCGACCGTGCGGACGCGGAAGGCCCCTGTCAAGCCCGTACGTTCGAAAACCGGCTCTCCGATTGAGTTGCGTCTCGGTAGCCCCGCGAAATTGTCCGTGATCCGTAACAGACGGATCCTGCGGCACCTCTTCGCCGTCCTGACAGGTGCACAAGAACCACCGGGACGACAGGAAACAGGGCGGACATGGCGCGGCATGGCGGGCGGGGATGGCACGGCCGGGTACTCGCGGCGGCGGTCGGGGTGACGGCGGTGGCGGCGGCCACTTCGGTATGGACGGCGCAGGCGGGCCCCATCGGCGGGGCGCACGCGGGAGCCGCGGCACACCCCTCCACGGGGGCTGCGGCTCCCGGTCGGGCCCCGGTGTCCGTGACCATCGCCCATGCCTCGGACAAGGGCGTCCGCGGAGTCAACATCACGATCGACGACGGACCGGACCCTGTCTGGACGCCCCAGGTCCTGCAGGTGCTGAAGGACTACGGCGTGAAGGCCACCTTCTGCATGGTCGGCACGCAGGCCCAGGCGCACCCGGACCTGGTCAAGGCCGTGGTGGCGGCGGGGCACCGACTGTGCGACCACACGGTGTCGCACGACACCACCATGGACAAGAAGGCCAACTCCTACCAGTCCAAGGAGATCCTGGACGCCGCCGGCATGATCACCAAGGCCGCCGGGGGCGTCCGGCCGATGTACTACCGGGCCCCGGGCGGTGCCTTCACGCCCTACAGCAGGCACCTCGCCGCCTCGCAGGGCATGCGCCCGCTGGGATGGAACGTGGACTCCAAGGACTTCGAGCGCCCCGGCACCGAAGCCATCGTCGCCACCGTCAAGAACGAGCTGCCCAACGGTCCGACGATCCTCTTCCACGACGCCGGCGGAGACCGCTCCCAGACCGTGGCCGCCCTGCGCGAGATCCTGCCGTCACTGAAGCAGCAGGGGTACTCCTTCGGTTTCCCGGTCCGCTGACCCCGCCCAACTCCCGGTGGGCTGAGCAACTTTGACGGTTACTCAGCCCGTCGGGATCGTGTCCGGCAGGCCGAGCGCCGCGGACACATGGCGCCAGACGGCGGCGAGCGCCATGGCGAGCGTGACCGTGGGATCGCGCAGCATGAGGCGGATGCCGTTGTTCGTCACCGGCGGCTCGCCCCTCGCCCGTCCCGGTTACTTCCGTCGCGCGACCGTCGTGGCGGGAGTGCGGCAGCAGGACGAGGCCGTGCAGAGCGAGGTGTTCGGCCCGGTCGTCACCGTCAGCCCTTCGCCGACGAGTCCGCGGCCCTGCGCATGGCGAACGGCGTCCCGCAGGGACTCGCCGCGAGCGTCTGGGCCCGCGACCACGACCACGCGATGCGGGAGCCGCGCGCTGCAGACCGGCATCGTCCGGGTCAACACCCAGGGCACGACGGTGTCGGAGATGGCCCACGGCGGCGTACACCACTCCGGCCACGGCAGCGAACTCTCCCTCACCGGCCTGCTCGGCTACACACAGGTCAGGCGCGTGATGCTGTGACGGCCGCCGGGCCCCCAGCAGGCATGGTGGCCGCACGCATAGCCAACCCCCGAAGTATGGTGCCCCGCCATATGTGCGCTCGACGTGCGCGTTTCTACGGTGTCCGGACACGTACCCGTCCCCACCGCACACGAGGAAGTGGCGCACATGGCCTCAGCAGCATCCGCTCCCCCGACATCCGCCAACCTCAAGCGTATCGTCGCCGCCAGCCTCATCGGCACCACCATCGAGTGGTACGACTTCTTCCTCTACGGTTCCGCCGCCGCGCTCGTCTTCAACAAGCTGTTCTTCCCGGACTCGGACCCCCTCGTCGGCACCCTGCTGTCGTTCCTCACCTACGCCGTCGGATTCGCCGCCCGCCCGCTGGGCGCACTGGTCTTCGGGCACTACGGCGACCGGATCGGACGTAAGAAACTGCTGGTGCTGAGCCTGTTGATGATGGGTGGGGCGACCTTCGCGATCGGGTTGCTGCCGACGCACGCGACGGTGGGAGCCGCCGCTCCGGTGCTGCTCACCACCCTGCGTCTGGTCCAGGGCTTCGCGCTGGGGGGCGAGTGGGGCGGGGCCGTGCTGCTGGTGTCCGAGCACGGGGATGCCCGACGGCGCGGATTCTGGGCCTCGTGGCCGCAGACCGGGGCGCCCGCCGGGCAGTTGCTCGCGACCGGTGTGCTGTCCGCGCTGACGGCCCTCCTGTCGGACGACGCCTTCGTGTCCTGGGGCTGGCGGATCCCGTTCCTGCTCTCCGGCGTGCTGGTGATCGTCGGTTTGTGGATTCGTCTGTCTGTCGATGAATCACCCGTGTTCCAGCAGGCGTTGGCCCAGGCCGAGGCCCGCAAGGCCGACCGGGCCGCTGAGGCCGAGAAGCTGCCGATCGTGGCGGTGCTGCGCCACCACTGGCGGGACGTGCTGATCGCGATGGGCGCGCGCATGGCGGAGAACATCAGCTACTACGTGATCACCGCGTTCATCCTCGTCTACGCCACCACGTCGGCCGGTGTGTCCAAGCAGACCGCGCTCAACGCGGTGCTGATCGCGTCGGCCGTCCACTTCGCGGTCATCCCGGCCTGGGGCGCGCTGTCGGACCGGGTCGGCCGACGTCCGGTGTATCTGCTGGGCGCGGTCGGCGTCGGGCTGTGGATGTTCCCGTTCTTCTCCCTCATCGACACCGGCGGCTTCGGCAACCTGATCCTCGCGGTCACCGTGGGCCTGGTGCTGCACGGCGCGATGTACGCGCCCCAGGCCGCCTTCTTCTCCGAGATGTTCTCGACCAGGATGCGCTACTCCGGTGCCTCCATAGGCGCCCAGTTCGCCTCGGTCGCCGCGGGCGCGCCCGCCCCGCTGATCGCCACCGCGCTGTTGTCCGACTACGGCAGCTCCACCCCGATCGCCCTGTACGTCATCGCCGCGGCCGTCCTGACGGTCCTGGCGGTGGGCGTGGCCAAGGAGACCCGCCACCGGGACCTGGCCGACGTCGAGCCGTCCGCGGGCGCCGAACCGACGGCAGCTCCGGCGGCGGACGCGCGCACCGTGTGACCCACAGGAAACCGTCCCCCCGTACGCCTCGCCTACGGGGGGTTCAGTTCTGTGCGGGTGCCGACAACCGGTGCAGCCGCAGCGCGAGTTGGATCTCCAGCGCGCGGGCGGGGCTCTGCCAGTCGTCGCCCAGGAGACGGGCGACACGCTCCAGGCGCTGGGCCACGGTGTTGACGTGGACGTGGAGTTCGTCCTTGGTGCGGGCCGGGCTCATGCCACAGGTGAAGTAGGCGTCGATGGTGCGTACGAGGTCGGTGCCGCGTCGTGCGTCGTAGGCGACGACCTGGCCGATCGTGCGGTCCACGAAGCCGGCGATGTCCCGGTCCCCGGCAAGCAGCAGGCCGAGGAAGCCGAAGTCCTCTGCTGCGGCCCCGTCGCCGGAGCGGCCGAGCAGGCACAGGGCCTCCAGGCAGCGTCGGCCCTCCGCGTAGGCCGCAGCCACGGTTTCGGGGTGGGCGGCGAGGTCCTGGACGGGGGCGGAGGCGCCGACGGTGACCGCCTCGTGGACCGCCGTGCCCAGCTGGTGGGCGGTCGTTCGGGCCAGGTCGGCAGCGATGTCGCCGGGCGTCAGCGGCAGCAGCAGGACGGTGCCGCCGTCGCGCGCGGCTGCCAGTCCGTGCCGGGTCGCGGCGAGGTGCGAGGCCGCGGACCACAGGCGCCGGCGCGCGGCCGCCTCATGGTCGGCGTCGGGTGCGGTGCCGTCGAGTCGGGCGGCGAGCACGACGTGGGTGGCGTCGAGGTCCGCGTGCAGGCGCGAGGCACGCTCGCGCAGCAGGCGCGGGTCGCGGTCGCGGGCGTCGAGGAGGTCGTCCAACAGCTCGCCGCGAACGCGCTGTTCGGCTTCGGCGGCCGAGCGTCTGGCGAGCAGCAGCAGCGAGGTGACCATCGCGGCCCGCTCCAGGGTGAGCTGGTCGACGGGGTCCAGGCCGGGGTGACCGCGCAGGACGAGCGCGCCGAGCAACTCGCCTCCGGCCGTCACGGCGGCGATCCAGTCGTCCTCGTGGCACACCGCGTGCCCTTCGGCACGGGACGCCTCCAGAGGTGCCTCCGGCGCGTCGACGGCCTCGGTGAAGTCGACGGTGCCGTCGAGGACCTGGGAGACGGCCGCGGCCACGTCGTGCACCCCGCCGCCGCGCAGCACGAGCTCGGCGAGCCGGTCGTGGACGTCGGAGGCTCGCTCGATGACTCCGCTGCGGTCGCGGATGATCTCGTTGGCCCGCTCAAGGCCGGCGAGGGCCGAGCGGGTCTCGGTGAGGAGGTTCGCGGTGTCGATGGCGGCCGCGGCCAGCGCCGCGAACGAACCGAGCAGGGCGATCTGCTCGCGTTCGAAGACACGGGCGCGTCTGTCGGCCGCGAAAAGGACGCCGATGACGTGGTGGCCCAGCATCAGGGGCACGCCGAGGATGGCGACCAGGCCCTCGTCCCGCACGCCGCTGTCGATGGTGTGCGTGTGCTGGAAGCGGCCGTCCTTGAAGTAGTCGTCGGTGACGTACGGACGGGCCGTCTGGGCCACCAGTCCGCCGAGCCCCTCCCCCATGCCGAGCCGAAGCTGCTGGAAGCGGGCGGCGACCGAGCCCTCGGTCACCCGCATGTAGGTGTCGCCGCGGTCCGGGTCGTTCAGGCTGAGGTAGGCGACGTCCGTGCCCAGCAGTGACCGGGCGCGCTGCACGATCGCCTGCAGAACAGAGTCCAGGTCCCGCAGACCGGCGAGGTCGTGGGCCGTCTCGAAGAGCGCGGACAGCTCGGCCTCCCGGCGGCGCCGCCCCTCCAGGTCCGCGCGCACACGCAGCGCGAGCAGCTTGGCGTGGTCGAGCGCGGCGATCACCTCGGCCGACCGCCCCTCGGCGCGCGCCAGCAGCACCGGCTGCTCGTAGGCGTCGGAGGACGCGCCCCTGGCCAGCAGCTCCAGGAACGGCGTCTCGGCGCCGGTGAGCGCCGGCCCGGCCGCTTCGGCATCGGCGCGCTCGGCGGACTGCACGTGATCGCGAGACATGTTCACAGGATTCCTCATCCCACGGCCGCCCCGTCAGCCCTGTGGACAACTCGTGGACGCATGGATGCCTGCCTGGTCAGTGGGCGGTCCAGCCGCCGTCGAGCACGAGCGAGGTGCCGGTCACGAAGGAGGCCTGCGGGCTGCACAGATAGCTCACGGCCTCGGCGACCTCCTCCGGCTCGATCAGCCGCTTGACGGCGCTGTCCCGCAGCAGCACCTCCGCCAGGACGCGCTCCGCGGGTACGCCGTGTGCCTGTGCCTGGTCCGCGAGCTGCTTCTCGACCAGTGGGGTGCGCACATAGGCCGGGTTCACACAGTTCGAGGTGACGCCATGGGGTGCGCCTTCCAGGGCGGCGGTCTTGGACAGTCCCTCCAGGCCGTGTTTGGCCGCCACATAGGCCGACTTGTAGGCCGAGGCGCGCAGTCCGTGGACGGAGGACACGTTGACGATGCGGCCCCACCCCTGCCCGTACATGTGGGGCAGTGCTCCGCGGACGAGGCGGAACGGTGCCTCCAGCATCACGGTGAGCACGGTGTGGAAGACGTCGGGCGGGAACTCCTCGATGGGGCGCACCAGTTGCAGCCCGGCGTTGTTGACGAGGACGTCGGTGCCCGCGGCGGCGTGCTCGGCCGCGTCGAGGTCCGTGAGATCGAGGACGTGCGGTTCGACGGCGCCCGCGAGCCCCCCGGCCTGCTCGGCGAGCGACTCCAGTCCCGTGGCGTCCCGGTCGACCGCTCTGACCTTGGCCCCGGCGGCCGCGAGGCGCAGCGCGCAGGCGCGGCCGATGCCACCGGCGGCACCGGTGACAAGCGCGGTGCGGCCGCCGAGGTCGAGGGAGACAGCGTGGGGAGTCGGGAGGGCGCTGGGCGGGGTCATGTGCCGACCCTAAGCAGCACCCCCGTCCGCCCACATATGGTCACACCCCATACTTTATTCAGAACTCATAGCGTCAAACCATGTGGGTTCGTCGGACAGTGCCTGCTTGATCCGGAAGTGGTGGTAGTCGGTCAACGGGGGCAGCGCGTCGAGCGCGAACCAGCCGACCTGCAGGGATTCGTCGTCGTTCACCCTGGCCTCGCCGCTCACCGCCCGCGCACGGAAGCAGATGTCCATGAACTGGCAGATGTCGCCGTTGGGATAGGTGACCGGCCCGCCGGACCGCACCGCGACCACGCGTTCGACGACGCACTGGACGCCCGTCTCCTCGTACACCTCCCGCACGGCGGCGGCAGCGGGCTGCTCGCCCGGTTCGGGGATGCCCGAGATCAGCGCCCATTCGAAGTTGTCCGAGCGCTGACCCAGCAGAATCCTGCCCTCGCCGTCGAAGACGACGGTACTGACGCCGGGGAGCCAGAGCAGCTGGTGGCCCGAGGTGGCCCGGATCTCGCGGATGAAGTCAGGAGTTGCCATGACACCGACCCTAAAGGGCCGGCGCCCGGGCCCCCGGCGCATTTCACGGGGCGGGCGCCGGGCGTACGGTTACACGCGCCGGGCGCGCCGCCCGCGCACTCCGACGCCGATCGCCCACCCGAGTCCGCCCGCGGCGACCAGCACCAGAGCCATCTCCGGGAGGATTCCCAGCCGCGTGGCAGGTGTCTCGCTCGACCGCAGCGGCACCTTCTGGACCAGGTGGGCCGCGACGAACATGCCGGTCCTCTGCGTGATCTTCCCGTCCGGCATGATGATCGCGCTGACGCCGCTGGTCACCGGCACGGTGACGGTCCGGCTGTGTTCGACGGCGCGGACGCGGGACATGGCGAGCTGCTGGTACGTCATCTCGCTGCGGTCGAAGGTCGCGTTGTTGCTCGGTACGGAGATGATCTGCGCGCCGTCGGTGACCTCGGAACGCACGGCCCAGTCGAAGGCCGCTTCGTAGCAGGTGACCAGGCCGACCTTGGCGTGGTCCATGGTGAACACCCCGGGCTTGGTGCCCCGGCTGAAGTCCTGGCGAACCATCGAGGTCCAGTTGCTGTTGATCGCGCCGATGAGCGAGCGCAGCGGCAGATACTCGCCGAACGGCTGGACCTGCCGCTTGTCGTACGTGTCGAGGGGGCCCTTCCTGGGGTCCCACAGAATCTGCTCGTTGTACAGCTTGCCGTCCCGCTTGACGACGCCGCCGACCGAGACGGGCACGCCGATCGCCTTGGCCGCGCCGTCGATGACGGCGTACGCGTCGGCGTTGTCGAAGGGGTCGACGTCGGAGGAGTTCTCCGGCCACAGCACGAAGTCGGGCTTGGCGATCTTGCCCGCCTTGACCTCGGCGGCCAGGCGCCGGGTCTCGCGTGCGTGGTAGTCGAGCACGGCCCGTCGCTGGGCGTTGAACTCCAGCCCGGAGCGGGGCACATTGCCCTGGATGACCGCGACGGTCGCGGAGCCGTCCTCGGCCTTGTCGCTGACCAGCGAGCGGGCGGCGACCGCGCCCACCACCGGCACGGCCACGCTCAGCAGGGCGACGGCCGCGGCCGACCGCCGGACGTCGCGGGTGCGCCGGGCATCCAGGGCCAGCCGTACGACCTCGTACAGGCCGAAGCCACACAGGGCGACCGCGAAGCCCAGCACCGGGGTGCCGCCCACCGCTGCCAGCGGCAGGAAGACGCCGTCGGCCTGACCGAACGCGACCTTGCCCCAGGGGAAGCCATTGAACGGCACACGCGCGCGTGCGGCCTCGCCCGCGATCCACACCGCGGCGGCCCACACCGGCCCCGCGGGCAGCTTCGACACGACGGCGACGCCCGCGCCGACCAGAGCGACGAAGATCGCCTCGATCGCCACCAGCGCCAGCCAGGGTCCTGGGCCGACCTCCACGCCGGTCCACACGAGCAGCGGCAGCAGGAAGCCGAGACCGAACAGGTAGCCGAGACCGAGGCCCGCCTTCCAGCTGCGGCCACGAAGGACCCACCCGAAGCCGGCGAAGGCCGGGACGGCCAGCCACCACAGGGTGCGCGGCGGGAAACTGACGTAGAGCAGCACTCCGAAGAGCGCCGCGGCGAGAGCCGGAACGAGGCGTACGAGGCGCGCCGAACGCGATGCGGGCGCGGCCTGCGGCTGCAACTGGTCCGACTCGTCCACGGAGGTTGCGGTGACGGTCACTCCGGGAGTGTACGGCCGGTGACCTTGCCCCGGACAGCGCGGTCCGAATGGCAGCACAGGCCGCTGCGCGCCGCAGCTGCCGCATCGTTCCTGCGCAACTCGGTCCAACTCATCCACAAAACGTCCATCAGCCGTTACGGTGTGCCCAGCCACAGTCGCCCGGCCGGTCACGGCCGCGGCGACCTGGGTCGTGCGAGGTCGGGGGGCTTCGGCCGGGTTCGGGGGGCTGGGTGGTTTCCACAGGGATGACGTCTGATGCCGGTCCTGGGGAGGGCGGCGAGAGACGAAACGTTTCTGACGCAGTGGGCGTGGTGGTGCTCGGAGCTTGTGCCACCTGGTCGCTGATCACGGCGACCGTGCACGACGGTCGGCCGGAGGGTGTGCTGCTCGCAGTGCTGGCCGTGGCCGCCGGATACGCGGCCGGGCGGATCTGCGGGGCGCTGCTGCCGGTGGCCGCGCCCTGTGCCGGAGCGCTGGCCGGAATCGGCCTGGCGGTGGCCGTTCCGCACCTCGCCCCGGGTCCTCAGATCGTCGCGCCGCTCGGACATGCCGGTGCCACCGCCGCGCTGCTGACCCTGTGCGCCGGCGCGACGTGCTGCGCGGCCTGGGCCGCCGAGTCGCCGCCCCTGCGGTTCGCGATGGGCGCGCTGGCGGTCGGGATCACGGTGACCGCGGCCGCCCTCGGCTCGACCAGCGGATTCGTCACCTGCACCGCCGTGCTGCTGTGCTCGCTCGCCGCCGGACGGATGCACAGCCGTGGCCCGGGTATCGCGGGCCTCGCCCTGGTCGCGGCCCTGGTGACCGGCCTGACCTGGGCCGTCGCAGGAAACACCCTGCCCGAGGGACTCATCACGTCCCTGGAAGGGCAGCTCACCCAGCACCGGGTCCAGCTGTGGCAGGACGCCCTGCATCTGGCACATCGCAACACCGCCCTGGGCGTGGGCCCGGAGCGCTTCGGTGAACTGAGCACGACGGCGACCCGGACCGTGCTCTCGGACGGCAAGCCGCACTCGGCCGTGCTGCAGCAGGCGGCCGAGCAGGGTGTCGTCGGCGTGGTCCTGCTGGGGGCGTCCTTCTGCTGGGTGCTGCATGCGCTGTGGCGCTCCCCGCGCCCCACCCCGGTCGTGCTCACCGCGGGTGCGGCTCTGACGGCGCTCGCGGCGATCGCCGCGGTCGGCAACGCGCTGAGCTTCACCGCCGTGTCGGTCGGTGCGGGCCTGCTCGCGGGCCTGGCCACGGCCCGGCCGCTCGCCGACGAGTCACCACAGGAGAAGTTTGACGTACGCCCGCGCCGTGATCGGCTGACGCCGTGACGACGAGGCTCAGTGCAGCGCGCCGGTCGTGCCCGGCCGCAGACGGTCGCTGATGACCCGGACGGCCGCCTCGGCGTTGTCCACGGTGATCGTGAACGTGTGGCCGTCCCACAGGCGCAGGACGACGCCCTCACCGCGCCGCACCACGACCGCGGTGCCCTTCTCGGGCCGCCAGCGGTAGCCCCAGCCGCCCCAGTGGCGCGGGTTCACGTGCGCGGCGAACTCGGCGCCGGCGACATGGGAGAGGGGGATCTTGCGGCGCGGCACACCGATGTGGCCGCAGCGCACCTCAAGGCATTCCTTGTCGAGCTTCAGATCGACGTGCAGGAAGGCGAGCGTGCCGAAGAGGACCAGCAGTCCGGCGGCAATACAGCCCACGACGGCCATGACGAGCGGGGCGATACCCGATGTCCAGGCGGAGTCGACTGCGAGCTCGATGCCGAGCGCCATGACGGCCGCGCCGGCGACCGCCGGCAGCCACTGGACCCGCTTGGTGGCGTGTCCGGTCCAGACATCCGGAAGCTTGGCGTTCTCGCCGTGGGGGTGGTCCCTCATGGCTACGAGGTTACTCATGTTTCGCTGCGCGGGCACCGGGTCGCGGAGAGTGAACCATGCCCGTACGCCGCCCGGACCGATGGCATCCATTTCATGAGGTCCGTTTCATGACGTCCGCTCAGCGCGCGGGGCTGACCGCCTGGAGCAGTCGGCCTTCTTCGTAGGCCAGGGCGGGCGGTATGAGTGCACCCTCGCGGCCGCTCAGCAGCACCGTCAGGGTTCCGGTGGCCGGTGCCCCTGGGGCGGGCTGCTCGCCGAGGCGGCGCAGGGCCTGGGCGGCCACGGCGCCTGCGGAACCGTGCAGGACGAGCGGAGGGAAACCGGGCTGCTGCACGGCGGCACGGATGCGTTCGGCGACGAGTTCGTAATGGGTGCAGCCCAGGACGACGGTCGTTACATCGTCGGGGGTCAGCGCGGCGGCCGCCGCGACGGCTGCGTCGATTGCGGCCTCGTCGGCGTGTTCCACCGCCTCGGCGAGCCCGTGGCAGGGCACCTCGGCGACCGTCACTCCGTCGGCGAACTGTGCGATGAGATTGCGCTGGTACGGGCTGCCTGTGGTGGCGGGCGTCGCCCAGATCGCGAGGGGGCCGCCGCCGGCCGCGGCCGGCTTGATCGCCGGGACCGTGCCGATGACCGGCAGGTCGGGTTCGAGACGGGCGCGCAGGGCGGGCAGGGCGTGCACGGTCGCCGTGTTGCAGCCGACGATCAGGGCGTCGGGCCCGTGTGCGGCGGCCGCCTCGGCCACGGCCAGGGCACGCTCGGTCAGGTCCTCGGGGGTCCTGGGTCCCCAGGGCATGCCGTCAGGGTCCAGGGAAAGCACCAGATCTGCGTCGGGCCGCAGACGCCGTACCGCGGCTGTGGCCGCGAGCAGACCGATTCCGGAGTCCATGAGCGCGATCTTCACCCGGCCACGATAGACGATGGGCCCTTGCGGGCCGGTCCGGTGGGGCAGACTGCGCGGGTGAGCGCCATCGCGTGGATCGCCGCCGTATCACTCGCCGCCTGGCTGTGGCTGTTGCTCTGTCAGGGCTTCTTCTGGCGCACGGACGTCAGGCTGCCGCCCCGCGAGGACCCTGCCGGCTGGCCGTCCGTCTGTGTCGTCGTCCCCGCGCGCGACGAGGCCGCCGTACTGCCCGCGAGCCTGCCGTCCCTGCTCGCACAGGAGTATCCGGGCCGGGCGGAGATCTTCCTCGTCGACGACAGCAGCTCGGACGGCACCGGAGACCTGGCCCGCGAACTCGCGGCCACGCACGGCGGGCTGCCCCTGACGGTCGGCTCACCCGGTGAACCGCCCGCCGGCTGGACGGGCAAGCTGTGGGCATTACGGCATGGCGTCGGCCTGGCACGCGCGCGTGAGCCCGAATATCTGCTGCTGACGGACGCGGACATCGCGCATGCGCCGGACAGCCTGCGGGAGTTGGTCGCCGCTGCGCACAGCGGCGGCTTCGACGTCGTCTCCCAGATGGCTCGGCTGCGGGTGGAGAGCGTGTGGGAGCGGCTCGTGGTGCCGGCCTTCGTCTATTTCTTCGCCCAGCTGTACCCGTTCCGGCGGATCAGCGGGAAAGGGACGCGGACGGCGGCCGCGGCGGGCGGCTGCGTGCTGCTGCGTACGGAGGCGGCCGAGCGGGCGGGGATCCCTGACGCCATCCGCCACGCCGTCATCGACGACGTGGCACTCGCGCGCGCGGTCAAGGGCAGTGGCGGTCGCGTCTGGCTGGGGCTGGCCGAGCGGGTGGACAGCGTGCGGCCCTATCCGCGGCTGCACGACCTGTGGCGCATGGTGTCACGCAGCGCGTACGCACAGTTGCGGCACAACCCGCCGCTGCTCCTCGGGACGGTCGTCGGGCTGGCCCTGGTGTACCTGGTGCCGCCCGCGGCCCTGGTCGTGGGTGCGGCCACCGGGGACGGGGCGGCCGGGGTCCTCGGCTGTCTCGCGTGGCTGGTGATGACGGGGACGTACCTCCCCATGCTCCGCTACTACCGCCAGCCGCCGTGGCTCGCTCCCCTGCTACCGGTCACCGCCTTCCTCTATCTCCTCATGACGGTCGATTCCGCGGTGCAGCACTACAGGGGACGCGGTGCGGCCTGGAAGGGCCGTACGTACACACGCCCGGACACCGTCGCGGACGAGCGCCCTCTCTAGAGCGCTCGCTTTCCGTCCGCGGGGCTCACTTCCTGCCGGGGGTCCAGTTCATGCCCCACCCGTAGGCATAGTCGACGGTCCGCTGGGGGCTCACCCCGCGCTCGGGCACCAGGTATCGGACCTCCCGCTGGACGACCAGGTCATTGCCCGTGTTGGTGATCAGAGCGAGGGCGCAGACGGTCGAGGGAACGGTGCACTCGTCGAGCGAGAAGTCGATCGGGGCACCGAACTGCGGCTGCAGGGTGACCGTCGCGTGCAGGTCGGCGAAGGACCGCGCGCCTTCGTAGATGGTCACGAAGACGAGGATCCGCCTGAAGTCCTGCTTGTGGTCAAGGTTGACGGTGAGGTTCTCACCGTTCGCGACGGCGCCCGTGCGGTCGTCGCCGTCCAGGTGGATGTACGGCGGCCGGTTCAGGGCTCCGAAGGAGTTGCCGAGGGCCTGTACGACGCCCTTGCTGCCGTCGGCGAGTTCGAACAGGGCACACAGATCTAGATCGAGGTCCGCGTGATGGGCGACCGCGCGGCCACGTTTGCTGCCCCATCCCGAGAACTGCTTGCGCACCTCCCAGTTGAGGTTCACGCGCATCGAGCCCGAGGTGCCGCCCTGCTTGGACAGCGAGACCGCGGGGGCCGCCTTGGTGAGCGTCACCTTGGTCAGGCGGACCGGCTGCGCGGGAGGCTCCTGCGGCGGAGGGGGCTGCACGGCGGCCGGGGGCGTGACAGGCGGAGGCATGGTCATGGGGGGCGCGGCGGGAGGGGGCATGTTCACCGGCGGGGCGACGGGCGGGGGCATGGTCGCGGACGGAGGGGCCGCGGGAGCTGCGGCGGGCGGAGTGTGCTGCGGTTCGTCGACCGCGATCCCGAAGTCCGCGGCCAGACCCTCGAGTCCGCTGCTGTAGCCCTGGCCGACGGCGCGGAACTTCCAGGCGCCCTGGCGGCGGTAGAACTCACCGAGCACGAAAGCGGTTTCGACGCTGGCGCCCGTGCTGTCGAAACGGGCCACCACACCGCCCTGGGCGGCGTCGCGGACCTCGATGTAGAGGCCGGGAACCTGTCCGAACGTACCGCCGTCCGCCGAAGCGGCGAGGACGACGGTCTCGATCGTGGGCTCCACGCGCGCGAGGTCGACAAGGAGGCTGTCGACAACGCGGCCGTCCCCGTTGTGTTTGCCCTCGTACCGGACCGCGCCGGAAACGTGCTCCGGCTGGTTGTAGAAGACGAAGTCGCCGTCGGAGCGGACCTTGCCGCCCACGAGCAGAAGCGCCGAGGCGTCCGCGTCCGGAACGCCGGGTCCTGAACTCCAGCCCAATTCCACCCGCAGTGCCGTCGTCGGCACCGGCGTATTCGATCCTTTCGGCATTGACATGCCCGCCCCCATCACGTGTCACCGTGCCTGTCCGTGTCCCGGCAGCCCTTCAGGTACTCCATCCGCACAACCTATTCCCCGGGCCCACGAACTCCCACGAGGAGCACAGGGTTACCTGTGGCCAACCGCTGGTAACCCGCCCGAAACTCGGCCTTTACCGGACCTGAACATCGCTGGGCGCCCTTTTTTGCCAAGTTCGCTCGCATTGGGGATCCCGCGTCACTGGCGACACTGAAAACAACCCTCTTATCGGTCTCCCCAACTAGCACATCGAGGGCTTAACTTATGTGCCATGACCTCCCCCCGCTCCACCTTTGGCGGCGGCTACTACTCCGCCTTCCCGGACACTCCGATCTACGACAGGCTCGTCGCCGAGCGGGGCACCCCGCAGATCGCTCCGATCCGGGTCCCCGCCGCGTACGACGCGCCGGGCAGCTATCTGCCGGCCCTGCCGTCGGCACTCCCCGCCCTTCCGGCGGGTCCCTCCCAGCCCTCCTACGGCTATCCGCAGGCGCAGCAGCCGGCTCCGCTGCAGCAGGCGCCCGCGGCGTACATCCCTCAGCAGACCACGGCGCCTCGTGGCTATCCCGGACCCCAGCAGCCGCAACGGCCCATGGCGACCGGTACGGGCTACGAGGCGATGCGCCCCGCGGCTCCCCGGCCCAACCCAGCCCAGTACCAGGACCCGTACAACAACCAGCAGCAGTACCGCGGCTACTGAGCCGTCCTCCCCGGCTCTCGCCGCCGCCTGGCACGATGGCCGCATGGGGAACGCGCTGCTGCAGTCGATTCACGTCCATCCGGTGAAGGCGTTCCGGGGCGTCGCGCCCCGGGAAGCCGTCGTGGAGCCCTGGGGGCTGGCCGGAGACCGGCGCTGGGCGCTGATCGACGCAAGGGGAAAGGTCGTCACGCAACGTCAGCAGCCGCGCCTTGCGCAGGCCGCCGCCGAGCTGGTCCCCGGCGGCGGCGTTCGCCTGTCCGCACCGGGGAAGGGCCCGCTGACCGTGCGGGTCCCCCGGCCGGTCGGCACGGTGCCGTTGGAGATCTTCGGAGACAAGGCCGAGGCCGTTCCCGCCGAGGACGCGGCCGCGCACGCCTGGTGCAGCGACTATCTCGGCATCGACGTACGCCTCGTACACATGGATGATCCGGCCACCCGCCGGCCCGTCGACCCGGTGTACGCGCGGCCCGGCGAGATGGTCAGCTTCGCCGACGGCTTCCCGCTGCTGCTCACCACCAGCGCCTCCCTCGACGCCCTCAACTCCCTGATCGCCCAAGGCTCTCAACCGGCCGACGGGCCGCTGCCGATGAACCGGTTCCGGCCGAACATGGTCGTGGCGGGCACCGACGCCTGGGCCGAGGACGAGTGGTCCCTCATCGCCGTCGGCGAGGTCACCTTCCGGGTCGCCAAGATGTGCGGGCGGTGCGTGGTGACCACCACCGACCAGGACACCGCCGAGCGGGGCAAGGAACCCCTGGCCGCCCTGGGCCGCCACCGCCGCATGGGCAGCAGCCTGGTCTTCGGTCAGAACCTGGTGCCCCTCTCCCCCGGCACGATCCGGGTCGGCGATCCGGTGACGGTCCTCGAATAGGCAGCTCCGCCGGACGCTGTGGAGCGGCCCGGACGAAAGATCCGGACAAGGCCCGCGGCGCGGGAACCAGGGTCGGGGGCCTGCGCGTTGAGGTTTCGTGAGAAGTTCATGAGAGAGCCCGGGAGCAAGTGATCTCGCTCTCTCTTTGACCGGGTCGGCGCGTGTACGGCTCGGCCGGGGGTTATCACGGAGCGGGAAGGGGGGTGCGGGACTGTGCGCACAATCGGCGGACTCTGGCGCTGGCGGCACAATCCGCTGCGCCGCACGAGCGATCTGGTAGAGGCCTGGCTGACCTTGGTGGCCCTGCTGCTGATCCTCGTCGCGGCCCCGGTGATCGGCTCCGTCGTCGGCACCATCGCGCAGGACGCGCTGCAGCAGTCCGTCCGGGACCAGCGTGCGGCCCGCCACCTGGTGACGGCCACCGTCGTGCGCAAGCTGGACCGCTCGCCGCTGGACACCGACCCCGAGTCCACCTCGTCGCGGGATCTGCGCAGCCGCGTCCTCGCCGACTGGACCGCGCCGGACGGCTCCGGCCACCACGGCGCGGCCCTGGCGAGCCTCGCGTCACCGCACCGCGGTGACCACTTCAGGATATGGACGGACCTGCACGGCCAGATAGTGGCCCGTCCGCTCGATTCGGCGACAGCGACGACGCACGCGGTGCTCGCCGGGTTCGGCGCCGCCATGCTCGCCGCGGGCGCCGTCGAGGGCGGTCGACGGCTGATCGTCTGGCGCATGGTCCGTCGCCGGTACGCCCGTTGGGACCAGGCCTGGGACCGGGCGGGCCCGGACTGGGGCAGGACCGGCGCCGGCAGCTGACGGCCTTCCCTCTCTGGTCAACCCACCGCCCGCGCGCACGCTACGGTGGACCGGCCGATCCCTTCGGCATCGACCCGCGTATCACGAGGTGGGGGCAGAACAACACCATGGCACAGGGCACGGTCCAGGTGACGCACACCGGCACATCGCGGTGGCGGCGCCGCACGGGTGAGTACGCATCGCTCGCCGCCGCCCTGGAGGCTGCCGCCGACGGTGACGTCCTCACCGTCGCGCCCGGTACCTATCGGGAAAACCTCGTGGTGCAGCGGTCGGTGACCCTGCGCGGGCCCGAGGGTTCTCCCGGATCGGTGCGGATCGCACCCTTGGACGGTGTGCCGTTGACCGTGCGTGCCTCGGCGGTGGTGCAGGACCTGCATGTGGAGGGGCAGGACGCAGCGGCGCCCGCCCTGCTGGTCGAGGAGGGCACTCCGGAGCTGCTGGACGTCCGCATCATCACCCGGTCGGCGGCGGGGATCGAGGTGCGCGGGGGCGCGCGGCCGACTGTGCGGCGGTGCACCGTCGACAATCCGGCCGGCATCGGTATCGCCGTACTCGACGGCGGAGGCGGGGTGTTCGAGGAGTGCGAGGTCGTGGCCGCCGGTCAGTCGGGGGTTGCGGTCCGCGGCGGCGCGCAGCCCCGTCTGGAGCGGTGCCGCATCCATCACGCCTCGGGCGCGGGTCTGTCAGCCACCGGTGAGAACTCCGCGCTGGACGCGGTGGGTTGCGAGGTGTACGAGGTCCGTGGCAGCGGGGTCCAGGTCACCGGCCGTGCCACCGCGCACCTCACGGACTGCGATGTGCACCGCACCACGGCGGACGGCGTCACCCTCGACACGGACGCGGTGCTGACGCTGGCCGACTGCCGCATCCACGACATCCCTGAGAACGCGGTCGATCTGCGCTCCCGCTCTGTGCTCACCCTGACTCGGACGACGGTTCGTCAGTTCGGGCGCAACGGCCTGTCGGTGTGGGATCCGGGCACCCGTGTGGACGCCAACCAGTGCGAGATCTTCGACAGCACGGGCGACTACCCGGCGGTGTGGGTCAGTGACGGCGCCACTGCGGTGCTGGACTCCTGCCGGGTGCACGACGTGCCGGACGCCCTGTTCGTCCTCGACCGCGGCTCGCGCGCGGACGTCGTCGACAGCGACCTGTCCCAGGTGCGCAACACGGCCGTGTCGGTGAGCGACGGCGCCACCGCACAGCTCGACGACTGCCGTATCCGGGACGCCGCGACAGGTGCCTGGTTCCGCGACCACGGCAGCGGCGGCACCCTCAACAACTGCACCATCGACGCCACACAGACGGGCGTGATCGTCACCAAGGGCGCCGACCCCACCATCGAGCGCTGCACGGTCGACTCCCCCGCGGAGGCGGGCTTCTACGTGTCGGCGGGCGGCCGCGGCAGCTTCCTCAACTGCCGGGTGACGGGCAGCGGCGGCTACGGCTTCCACGTGATCGACGGCAGTCGTACGACGTTGAAGAAGTGCCGCACGGAGCGCTGCGCGCGCGGTGGGTACGAGTTCGCGGAGGGAGGCGACGCGGCGCCCGGCACCGGCCCCGTCGTCGAGGGCTGCACCAGCGACGAGAGCGCGGGCCTCAGGTCTCCCGCGGCCCCGGAGCCCGCTGTGCAGACCGCCGGTCAGTCGCCCGGTCTGCTGGGAGCGATCCCCGGGCAGCGCACCACCGAACAGGAGCCCCTGCTCGCCGCGCAGCCCGAGCAGCCGACGCGGACGTCGAGGGCCGTACTGGGTGAACTCGACGCGCTGGTGGGCCTGGAGAGCGTCAAGCGCGAGGTGCGGGCGCTGACCGACATGATCGAGGTGGGCCGGCGTCGCATGCTGGCGGGCCTCAAGGCGGCCTCGGTCAAGCGGCATCTGGTCTTCACGGGCTCCCCCGGCACCGGCAAGACGACCGTGGCGCGGCTCTACGGCGAGATCCTCGCCTCGCTCGGTGTGCTGGAGAAGGGCCATCTCGTCGAGGTGTCCCGCGTCGACCTGGTCGGTGAGCACATCGGCTCGACGGCGATCCGCACGCAGGAGGCGTTCGACCGGGCGCGTGGCGGTGTGCTGTTCATCGACGAGGCCTACGCGTTGTCGCCGGAGGACTCGGGCCGGGACTTCGGCAAGGAGGCCATCGACACGCTGGTGAAGCTGATGGAGGACCACCGTGACGCGGTCGTGGTGATCGTCGCGGGCTACACGGCCGAGATGGAGCGGTTCCTTTCGGTCAACCCCGGTGTGGCGTCCCGCTTCTCACGGACCATCACCTTCAGCGACTACGACCCCGGGGAGCTCCTGCGGATCGTGGAACAGCAGGCCGACGAGCACGAGTACCGGCTCGCGCCGGGCGCCGCGGAGGCCCTGCTGAAGTACTTCACAGCGCTCCCCAAGGGCCCGGCGTTCGGCAACGGCCGAACCGCCCGCCAGACCTTCGAGGCCATGGTGGAGCGGCACGCGAGCCGGGTCGCCCATTTCGACGAGCCGAGCACGGACGACCTGACGCTGCTCTACGCCGAGGACCTGCCCGAGCCCTCCTGAGTGCCTGCCGCGGGGCGTGGAGCCGGTACGTCCGCTCGCAGGCGGCCCAGCAACCGTTCCCGCTCCTCGGCGAAGGCCGGGTCGGCCTGGTAGTCCGAGTGCCCGAGGATCGGTGCGGGCAGAGGGTGTTGTGCGGTACGGCCGTATGCGAGGGGGTCCTTGAGCGGCGGGCGGTCCACCTCGGGGCCGCAGTCGCCGGGCAGGCGGACCGGGCCGCCGATGGGGTCGGTGAGCCGGTAGAGGTTGCGCCAGCAGTCGACGTCGTGGTGCAGGGAGGCGAGGGCGGCCGGGCCGAAGTGGGCCGGGAACCAGCGGCCGTACAGGCGCTCGATCGGGGACCCGTAGGTGAGCAGGGCGACCCGTTTGCGGTCGGACGGCTTGAGCTGCCAGGCCGCGGCCGCCGCGAGCACACTGCCCTGGGAGTGCCCGGAGATGACGAGGCGGCCGCCGGTGGCGCGGGTCCAGGTCGCCATCCGCCAGGTGAGGTCGGGGACGGCACGCTCGGCGTAGCAGGGCGGGGCGAAGGGGTGCGCGGCGCGCGGCCAGAAGGTGCCGACGTCCCAGAGGATGCCGATGGTGCGCCGGGCGGAGGCGTCCTTGTAGGCGCGCCGGCCCCAGGTGACGAAGAGGATGAAGCCCAGGCCGATCAGCCAGGAGCCCAGGGCCTGCGCGGTCTGTGCGGCTCCGTGCACGAAGGCGAAGGCGTGCTGGGCCGCCTCTCCGGGCGCCTCTTCGGTGAATTTGGCGCCGGCCAGTGCTCCGGCGCCCAGGATCAGGGTCGTGGTGGCGGTGACAGCGACGACGAGGGGGGCGCGGTCGGTGAGCGTGGCCAGCGCGCGCGTGGTGGCGATTCGGCGGGTGCGTGCGGCGTCCTCGGGTTCGCCGGGGTGGTCGAGCTCGACGGTGGCCAGTTCGGTGTGGCGCAGCAGCCAGGCCCGTCGGCCGAGCAGGCCGCAGAGCGCGATCAGGGCGAGGAGAAGCAGGGGGATGACGGATGCCTGCCAGGTCAGCAGGACCGGCGGGCCCTCGATGGAGGTGCCGGTGCCGTCCAGCCAGTCCGACACCCGCTGGGAGACTCCGCCGGACATGACGCCGCCCAGGGCGCAGGCGAGGATCGCGACGGCGGGTCCGCCCTGGCCGTGCAGCACGGCGCGCGGGTCGGGGTGGGTGCGGTACAGCAGGTGGGCGACGACCGCGAGGGCGAGGACCAGTAAGCCCTGGACCAGGGCGATACCGCCGAAGGTGGTGCCGCCGCCGGCCAGCAGGCCGCCCGACCGCCATCCGGGGCGCTCCCAGCCGGCGTACACCGCGCACAGCAGGAGCAGGACGAGGGCGGCGAGCGGAAGCCGTCGTACGAGGTGCGCGTCGAGTTCCCGGTCGAGGCGGTTCTCGCTGCGTCCCCGGCGGCAGACCACCCACATCACGACGGCGCCGGTGGCGACGAGGGCCACGGCGAGGAGCCGGCCCAGGACGTCCAGGACGGCGGGGCCGCCCGGAGCGCGGTCGAAGCGGGCCGCGGACGAGGCGACCGCCGCGGCGACCGTCAGCAGGCCGGCCGCGGTGTGGGCGGCGCGCAGCCGGGCGACGAGCCGGCGGCCGTACCAGAAGCCGGGGCGGCCCAGGGCGGTGCGGCCGGTCTCCTCGTCGGGTTCGGTCCGGTGGGCGAGCGGCTGCTGGGACTCGTACGCGCTCCAGGTGCGGTGGGAGAGGTACCAGAGGAGGCCGGTGAGCGCGGTGGGCACCAGAGCCGCGAGGGCGAGGCGGCGGCCCGGCCTGCTCCACCAGCTGTGGTGCGACACCTCCGGTGACAGGAAGCCCAGCCAGGTGTGCCGCTCGGCGCACGCGCGCGTGCCCGCGCACTGCCAGGCCGCCAGGTCGAGGGCGACCTCGCAGGCGGCAGCGACCAGCAGTACCGTCAGGGTCAGTCCGGCGAGTCGCACCAGCAGCCCGTAGAAGCGCACCGTCCGCTTGCGGCCGCGGTCGGTGGGCCGCATCCAGTGGGCGAGGTTGACGACCATGAACGGCAGCAGTAACAGCCACAGGGCACGCGCGCTGTTGCCGGAGGTGAGGTTGCACCAGACGTACGCCTCCGGCACCGGTCCGCCGCGATGGCCGTCGGGTCTGCCGTCCGCGTCGACGTCCGCGGCGCGCCGGAAGACGGCCGCCGTGTCGTCGCCGGTGATCCGCACCGTGCACGGATCATCGAGCATGTCCTGGGGCGTGGTGCCGCCCACGCCGTGGACCAGCAGTTCCAGGGTGTTTCCGGATCCCTCGGGCGCCGGAGCGGGGCCGTTCGCCGAGGCACGTTCCTGCGCACGTTCCACTGTTCGCACTTCCCCCGTGACGCGCCGTCTTCTTGTGTCCGTGCGGGCACAAGGATCGCCGCTCGGACGGGGACGTACACCTGTGAACACGGAATCTCCCCGTTCCGAGTGACATGCGAGGAACAGATGTGGCATCGGTGACATCAGCGCATCGGGCGGGTGGCGTCCTGGGTGCCCACCCGTGCGAGGATGGGACGTCCGCGCACCGGGGTCGGCGAGAATGTCCTTGTCGGACGGGGTGTGCAGGGCATGTCGGACGGCTTGAGGCGAAAGGACCGGAGCGTACGTGAGTGAGAATCAGAACCTCCTCGCGGAGCAGCGGCGCTCCATGATCCTGGACGAGGTCCGGCGCCGGGGCGGGGTCCGTGTCAACGAGCTGACCCGCAAGCTCGGCGTGTCGGACATGACCGTGCGCCGCGATCTCGACGCGCTGGCCCGCCAGGGCGTTCTGGAGAAGGTGCACGGCGGTGCGGTCCCGGTCGTGGAGGCGAGCACGCACGAGCCGGGCTTCGAGGCCAAGTCGGGCCTGGAGCTGACGGCCAAGGAGGACATCGCCCGGTCCGCGGCCCAGCTGGTCGCGCCCGGTACCGCGATCGCGCTGTCCGGGGGTACGACGACGTATGCGCTGGCGCACCACCTGCTGGACGTGCCGGACCTGACCGTGGTGACGAACTCGGTGCGGGTGGCCGATGTCTTCCATGCCGCGCAGCGCACCTCCGGCCCCCGGCAGGGTGCGGCCACGGTGGTGCTGACCGGTGGCGTGCGCACGCCGTCGGACTCGCTGGTGGGCCCGGTGGCCGACCAGGCGATCGCGGCGCTCCACTTCGACATGCTGTTCCTCGGTGTGCACGGCATATCGGTCGAGGCCGGCCTGTCGACGCCGAACCTCGCGGAGGCCGAGACCAACCGGCGCCTGGTGCAGTCGGCGCGGCGGGTCGTGGTGGTCGCCGACCACACCAAGTGGGGCGTGGTGGGCCTGAGTTCGTTCGCCGCGCTGGAGCAGGTCGACACGCTGGTGACCGACTCGGGTCTCGCGGGCGACGCGCGCGAGGAGATCTCCGAGCAGTTGCGCCGGCTGGTCGTGGCGGGCGAGCCGGAGAGCTGATCGGCTCCGGGCGGTGCAGACATCTGACGGGCCGCCAGTTATCGTGACGTTGCCCCGGTCAACTTCCCTGCTCCGTCAAGGAGGTTCTCGTCCATGGCTCGTCGTCTGCGTCCCGTAGGGCTCGACTTCGTCGAGACCGCGCCCGTATGTCTCGTCTTCGCCCGGGAGATCTCGGCCGCTCCGGAGGCGGTGTTCCACGCGCTCGCCGAGGACGTGACGGGCTGGGCGCAGTGGTTCTCGGCGGTGAGACTGGCCCGGCCGCTCGACGGCGGCGCCCGGCGCGAGGTGCGGCTGACGGGCGGGACGCGCTTCGAGGAGACGGTGCTCGCGGCGAAGGAGGCGGAGGTGTACGCCTACCGAGTCGACGTGACCAACGCTCCCGGGATGCGGGCCCTGGTCGAGGAGTGGCGGCTCGTTCCGGCCGGCACGGGCACGCGCGTGCAGTGGACCTTCGCCGCCGACGGGACGGCTCCGCTGCGACTCGTCCTCAAGGCGGCTCGGGCGGGCCTGGGCCGGGCCTTCCGAGACGCGGTGACCTCACTGGACCGGCGCCTCGCGACCTAGTACCCCGGCACGCAACGTTCCCCGTCGCGGCACCCGGCACGCTCCCCCACTGCCTCAAGGGCGTGGGAGGTCCCCCTCACTCGACGCACCGGGCACAGACCCGAGTACGTCCGGTACGGGGGCCGGCACCCGGCACCCGGCCGGGGGACCCTCAAAGCACGCACCGGACGCCGCTCCCTGACGGGCAAACGTTGCCTGCCGGGGCATCAGCTGCGGCTCGGGCGCACCTCCTCAGTCGGCCAGACGCCCGTCTCCAGCAGCGACTGGATCGCCGCCGTGTACGGCTCGATGTCCAGGCCCTGCTCGGCGAGCCACGCGTCTGAGTAGTACTTGTCCAGGTACCGGTCGCCCGGGTCGCACAACAGCGTCACCACGCTCCCCTGCCGCCCCGCGGCCACCATCTCGGCAATGATCTTCAGCGCGCTCCACAGGCCGGTGCCGGTCGAGCCGCCCGCCTTGCGGCCGATGGCCCGCTCCAGCGCCCGTACGGCGGCGACGCTCGCCGCGTCGGGCACCTTCATCATCCGGTCGACGGCTCCCGGCACGAAGCTCGGTTCCATGCGGGGGCGGCCGATGCCCTCGATACGGGAGCCGCAGTCGCAGGTGACGTCCGGATCGCCGGTGGTCCAGCCCTCGAAGAAGCAGGAGTTCTCGGGGTCGGCCACGCAGATGCTGGTGTCGCGCTGGGTGTAGTGGACGTAGCGGGCGAGAGTCGCCGAGGTGCCGCCGGTGCCGGCCGTCGCCACGATCCACGCGGGCTCCGGGAACCGCTCCAGCTCCAGCTGGCGGAAGATGGATTCGGCGATGTTGTTGTTGCCGCGCCAGTCCGTGGCCCGTTCCGCGTAGGTGAACTGGTCCATGTAGTGGCCGCCGGTGTCCACCGCCAGACGTGCCGATTCCTCGTACATCCTGCGCGAGTCGTCCACGAAGTGGCACTGCCCGCCATGGAACTCGATCAGGCGGATCTTCTCGGCGCTCGTCGTGCGCGGCATGACGGCGATGAAGGGCACGCCGATCAGCTTCGCGAAGTACGCCTCGGAGACGGCTGTCGAGCCGCTGGACGCCTCGATCACCGGGCGGCCCGGCCGGATCCAGCCGTTGCACAGTCCGTAGAGGAAGAGGGAGCGGGCGAGCCGGTGCTTGAGGCTGCCGGTCGGGTGGGTCGACTCGTCCTTGAGGTACAGGTCGATGCCCCACTTCTCGGGCAGCGGGAAGCGGAGCAGGTGCGTGTCGGCCGAGCGGTTGGCATCGGCCTGGACCTTGCGGACGGCTTCTTTCAGCCAGTCACGGTAGGCCGCGTCGCTGCGGTCGACGTCGAGGGTCCGGCCGGTCCGGGTCTGCTGGGGGGTGCTCACGACGGGTGCTCCTCACACTGAGCGCCGACGACGCGTCGCGCCGCCGACACATCGATCATAAACACCTTCCGCACGCTTCTCACCTGCATAAACGCACCTTTGGGCACCCCAAAGGACAGCCTGGGGGCAGGGGGTGGGCGATGGTGGGGGCGCATTCGGGCGAGTGCTCCGGGCGCCCGGAGCAGGGGTGCCGTGCGTACTGGTGCTCGACGCCGGGTGCGGGCAGACTGCACGGAACGGGGGCGCACACTGGATCACGAGACGAGCTGGATCACGGCCCACGCAGGTCAGAATCCAGCGCACCGGACGCGCACAAGGGGGCGGGCGGCATGGTGGAGCCGGAGTTCACGGCGACGGGCGTGCGGATCGGCAAACGGCTGCGTTCGCTCACCCGGGCCGGGCAGGTCCGGATCAGCGACGGCAGGCTCGCGTTGCTCACCAGTTACGGCACCGAGATCGACAGCGCGCCGGTGCAGGCGGTGCGTGCTTCCAAGCCCTGGTTCGCCGCGCAGGGCCGAGCGCTCGCGGACCTCAACGGCAAGCGGTACCTGCTGACGCTGGGTGACCACGACCCCGCACCGGGCGAGCCAGGGCCGCCCGCGGCACGCCGGTTCATAGAGGCCGTACGCAGGGCCGCGGGGCGCGGCGGCTGACAACTCCCGCAGTACGGCGGCGGGCTGCGCCCTGCGACCGCGAGCCGACGGCGAGTTGCGGTACCGCGCCCCCTGCGTCACGCTGGTCTCACGTCACTCTGGGTTTACCGGCGATAACGCTGCGAACCAGCCCGCCGGGCACGACAGCAGGCGGCCGTCTCCCTCAGCCACCCTGCTGGATCCGTCTTCCGTGTTCTTCCGGACCTCTTCAGTCGGGGAGTCGCAGCCGTGATCAGTCACCCAAGCAGGCACTGCACGGTAGAGCTGCAAGCCCTGCCGTCGCGGATCGGCCAGGTCCGCAGAATCGTCTCTGCGCAGTTGCGCTACTGGCATATGGACTCCCTCATCGACCGTGCCGCGCTCGGTGTGACGGAGTTGCTGACCAACGTCCATCTGCATGCCCAGCCCGACAAGCTGTGCACCGTGGAGATAGAGCTGCTGCTGGACCGGCTCACGGTCTCCGTGCACGATCACGACCCCCGGCTGCCCGAGGTGCGGGAGGTGGAGCCGGGCGCCACCACCGGGCGCGGACTCGCCATGGTGGCCGCGGTGAGCGAGAGCTGGGGGGTGCGCCCGGACGGCGAGTCGGGCAAGGTCGTCTGGTTCACGCTGCCCACCGCTCCGGCTCCGGTCGCGGCGCCGGCCCGCCTTCCGCGTCGTACGGCCGAGAAGCCGGCGCACCGGTTCGCGGAGGTCGAGCTCGCGGTCGACGGCCGAAGGCCCGCACACGCTCCCGCCCGGTCGGCCGTTGCCGGCTGACCGGGCGGTGATCTGCCCGCACTCTCTCACTCGGTGGCGATGGCGCGCAGCACGTCCAGGCGCGCCGCCCGCCGGGCCGGACGCAGGCCCGCGAGGGCGCCGGCCGCGAGACCCACCAGGGCCACGATCACGAGCTGCACGGGCGGGATCGCGAAGGCGAAGGCGCTGTCGCCGGCACCGTCCGAGGCCTTGACCAATACCCAGCCGAGGAAGGCGCCGAGGCCGAGGCCGCCGACCGTGCCGAAGGCGGCGACGAGCACCGACTCCCACCGGACCATGGCCCGCAGCTGGGAGCGGGTCTGCCCGACGGCCCTGAGCAGACCCAGTTCGCGGGTGCGTTCGTGGATCGCCAGGGTCAGGGTGTTGGCGATGCCCAGCAGTGCGATGAGGACCGCGAGGGCGAGCAGGGCGTAGACGAGGGTCAGCATCATGTCGATGCCTCCGGCCGAGGACTGCGCGTACTCGTCGCGGGTCTGCACCTCGGGGTTGCCGTAGCGGTCGGCGACGTGTTGCACGGATGCCTTGCCCGCGTCCGTGCTCACACCCTCCTTGAAGGAGACGGCGACGAGCGTGTCGGAGTCCTGGGTGCGGTGCGGGGCCCAGGCGGCACGGGTGATGAGGTAGTCGCCGGCGAGTTCGGACCGGCCGTAGACGGCGCGGACCGTGAAGGTCTGCTTCTTGCCGTCCGTGAAGGCGAGTTGGGCCTTCGCCCCGGTGGTGAGGTGCTGCTTGTCGGCTTCCGCGCTGGTGATGGCGATGCCGTCGCTGCCGAGGTCGCGCAGGGAGCCCTGCACCTTTCCGAGGTCGAAGGTGCGCTCCAGCGCCCCCGGGTCGGTGACGGTCAACGCCCGTCCCTTGCCGTCGACTTCGGCGACTCCGCGTCCCAGCCCTACGGCCGTGTCGACCTCGGGCAGCTGCTGGATCGCCCCGGCGAGCCGAGGGCTCAGGCCGCTGCCGCCCGCGCCGAACGACGGTGTGCTGACGGCGACATCGCCGGCGAAGGACCGTGAGACGGTCTGGTCCATGGTCGCCTTCAGTGAGGCGCCGAAGACGGTGAACAGCGAGACGACGGCCACGCCGATCATCAGGGCGCTCGCGGTGGCGGCGGTCCGCCTGGCGCTGCGCAGGGCGTTGCGCCGGGCGAGGGAGCCGGTGACGCCGCGCAGCGTGTCGAGGGGGCCGCCGAGGATCCGTACGGCCGTCGAGGACGCGACCGGGCCGAGGACCACGAACGAGACCAGGGCGAGGACGGCGCCAAGTCCCGCCAGCCAGACGGACGGTGAGACCAGGACGCCGCTGAGCGTCACGGCTACGGCGAGGGCGGCGAGGCCCATACCGGTGACGGCACGCGTGCGGGAGGCGCCGGAGGCGTCGACGGTCGTCTCGCGCAGGGCGGCCAGCGGGGCGGTGCGGCCGGCCCGGGCGGCGGGCAGGAGCGCGGAGCCCAGGCAGACCACGATGCCGACCGCGAGCGGCAGTGCCATGGACAGGGCGCTGATCACCAAGTTGCCGTCGGGGAAGGGGAATCCGATCGCGGGGAACAGGGCCTGCAGGCCTGCCGCGATGCCGATTCCGCCGGCAAGTCCCGTGACCGAAGCGGCTACGGCCACAGCGCTCGCCTCGACGAGGGTCGTCGCGGTGACCTGGCGGCGGGAGGCACCGAGGGCTCGCAACAGGGCGTTTTCGCGGGTGCGTTGGGCTACGACGATCGCGAAGGTGTTGTGGATGGAGAAGGTCGCGACCAGCAGGGCGATGCCGGAGAACACCAGCAGGAGGGTGGTGAAGACGGTGAGGAACTGGCTGGAGATCATGTCGGTGTTCTCCTGGGCCGACTCCTGACCGGTGATGGCCTCAACACCCTTGGGCAGTACGGGAGTCAGCCGGTCGACGAGCTCCTTCTCACCGACGCCGGGTCCGGCGCGCACCTTGATGCTCGCCGCCTCGCCGGGCCTGGCGGTGAGGTATTTCTCGGCGTCGGTGCGGGTCATGCCGGTGAAGGTCACCTGGGCCATGCCGTCCTCGCCGCCGAAGGTCGCCAGGCCGACGATCGTCACCTCGACCGGGTCCGGGGTGCGGAGTGTGGTGGTGTCGCCGATCTTCAGGCCGCCCTTCTTCGCGGCGCCGCGGTTGACGACGACCTCGCCGGACTTCTGCGGGGCGCGGCCCTCGGCGAGCTGGTACGGGTTGAGCCCGGAGTCGGTGATCCAGTTGCCGGCGAGGGTGGGCGGGCCCTGGCCGCCGATGGGCTTGCCGTTCTTGCCGACGAGTTGACCGGCGCCTTCGATGTCGGGCGCGGCGGCCGCGACACCGGGCACCGTCTCCAGGGTGCTCACCAGGGCCGTGTCGACGGGCTGCCGTACGCCCTGGCTCTCACCGGGTGTGGTGATCGTGTCCGCGCTGCGGACGACGGCATCGGTGCCGATGGTCGCGTTGCCGAACATGCTGTCGAAGCTGGCGCGCAGTGTGTCGCCCATGACGAGGGTGCCGGCCAGGAAGGCGACGCCGAGGAACACGGCGAGGAAGGTGCCGGCGAAGCGTCGTTTGTGGGCGCGCAGGGAGGACACGCTCAGGCGTACGGCGGCGTTCATGAGGGCACCTCGAAGGCTTTCATGCGGTCGAGGACCCTGTCGGCGGTCGGGGACTGCATACGGTCGACCAGGCGTCCGTCGGCGAGGAAGACGACCTCGTCGGCGTGGGCGGCGGCCACCGGGTCGTGGGTGACCATGACGACGGTGCGGGCGGTCCGGCGCACGGCGCGGCCGAGCAGTCCGAGGACCTCCCCGCCCGAGCGGGAGTCGAGGTTGCCGGTCGGCTCGTCGGCGAAGACGACGTCCGGCTGACCGGCGAACGCCCGGGCCACGGCGACGCGTTGCTGCTGGCCGCCGGAGAGTTCGGAGGGGCGGTGGTGGAGGCGGTCGCGCAGGCCGACGACGTCGATGAGCGCCTCGATCCACTCCGGGTCCCCGCTGCCGCCGGCGAGGTCCAGCGGCAGCGTGATGTTCTCCGCGACGCTCAGCGTCGGCACCAGGTTGAACGCCTGGAAGACGAAGCCGACGCGGTCGCGGCGCAGGAGGGTGAGGTGGCGGTCGTCGAGTCCGCCCAGGTCGACGTCGCCGATGTGGGCGGCACCCGAGCTGAGCGTGTCCAGGCCGGCGGCGCAGTGCATCAGGGTGGACTTGCCGGAGCCCGAGGGCCCCATGATCGCGGTGAAGCGCCCGACCGGGAAGTCGACGCTCACCCCGTCCAGGGCCCTCACCTCGGTGTCACCGCGGCCGTAGACCTTCACTGCGTCGACGACCCGGGCGGCCGTACGGACGGCGGTCGTGGTGGTCACGCCGCACCGCCCTTGCTGCGGCCGAACTGCTCGTCCAGGACGGACAGCCGGCGCCAGTACTCGTCCTCGTCGATCTCGCCGGAGGCGAAGCGGCGGCCGAGCACGGCGAGCGGCGAGTCGCCGGAGGGGCGCGGATCGTCCATGGGCCGCCAGGGTCCACGGCGGCCGCGCCGGACGGTGCGGCGCAGAAGAGTCACGGCGCCGATCACGACGGCCGCCCAGATCAGCGGGAAGAAGAGGATCCACGGGCCGGGGCCGCCGTTCCAGTTCGCGAGTGTCTGCATCTCGAGTCATCTCCCAGGTGGGTCTTGCGTTGTTCTCTCGAGACTCCCGCCGGGAAGGGGGCCGGGTCGTCGTACGGCCAGCGGCACTGCGTGTACCTCCCGGGGAGTACGCAGGGCGGTTTCTGCTGCTCCCAAAGAGCTCGACTTCTGTAACTACTAGTATGTACAGTGACTGCATGAGCACCTCGGAGCGACTGATCCAGTCCACCCGTGAGCTGCTGTGGGAGCGCGGTTACGTGGGCACCAGCCCCAAGGCGATCCTGGAGCGCTCGGGCGCCGGGCAGGGCAGCATGTACCACCACTTCAAGGGCAAGCCGGATCTCGCGCTGGCGGCGATCCGGCGGACGGCCGGCGAGCTGCGGGCCACCGCCGAGGGAGTACTCGACGGACCGGGGACGCCGTACGAGCGCATCGAGGCGTATCTGCTGCGCGAGCGTGACGTGCTGCGCGGCTGCCCCGTCGGGCGGCTGACGATGGATCCGGACGTCATCGCCAGCGCCGAGCTGCGCGCGCCGGTCGACGAGACGCTCGACGCGATCCGGGAGCTGATCGCGGGAATCGTCGAAGAGGGCAAGGAACAGGGGCAGTTCGCGCCCACGCTGGACGGTGAGGAGATCGCGGCCACCGTCCTGGCGACCGTCCAGGGCGGTTACGTCCTCGCCCGCGCGGCCGGCTCCCCCACCGCCTTCGACGCCGCCGTCCGGGGTCTGCTCTCCCTTCTCGCCCCACGTTAGGAGTTCAGGTCAGTGCACATCACCAGGAAGCGTCCCGACACCTGGCAGGGCCCGGCGGAGAACTTCACGGGCTCTGTGTGGCTCGACGAGATAGCCGCGCCCGCCGCCCCGTCCCGACTGCGCATGTTCAACGTCCACTTCACGCCCGGCGCCCGCACCGCCTGGCATCGCCATCCGCACGGCCAGGTCCTGCACGTCCTGGAGGGCGAGGGGCTGGTGCAGCGAAAGGGCGGGGCCGTCGAGGCGATCCGCGCCGGCGACACCGTGTGGATCGAGCCGGAGGAATGGCACTGGCACGGTGCCGGGCCGCGCACCTTCATGACGCATCTCGCGGTCGTCGAGGCCGCCCAGGACGGCACCACCACGGAGTGGGACGCGCACGTCGGACCGGAGGAGTACCCCGCCGACGGTTCGCAGGGCACCCCTGCCTGAGGAGGCATCCGATGCATGCCATGCAGTACGAGCTGACCCTGCCCGCCGACTACGACACGGGCATCATCCGCGGCCGTGTCGCCCGCGTCGGGCATCTGCTGGACGGCTGGGAGGGCCTCGGCTTCAAGACGTACCTGCTGCGCGAGCGCGGGGTGAACGGCTCGCCGGTCACCCAGTACGCGCCGTTCTACCTGTGGAACACCATGGAGGGCATGAACAGCTTCCTCTGGGGCGGCGCCTTCCAGGGGCTGAGCAACGACTTCGGGCGACCGTCCGTCCGACAGTGGACGGGACTGGCGTACGAGGAGGGTGGCGGCACCGGCCTCCCGGCGCGGTTCGCGGTGCGGCGGCGCCAACCGGTGCCGGAGGGCGTGGAGTTGGCCGGAGTCATGGCGGACGCGGTGCAGGAGACCGAGCGGCTGGCCGGCGAGGACGGCGCGGTGCTCGCGGCGGCGGCCGTGGACTCCCGCCGCTGGGAGCTGGTGCACTTCTCGCTGTGGGCGCACGACGCACCGAAGGCCGACGGTGACGTGTTCGAGGTGCTGCACATGTCGGCGCCGGGGCGTGACCGGTTGCCGCGCGGACAGCAGTGGTGAGCAGCGTCCGTACGGTGCTGGGCGACATGCGGCCCGAGGAGCTGGGCGTCTGCGACGCGCACGACCATCTCTTCATCAGCAGCCCGCAGCTGCCGGGCCAGGAGCTGAACGACGCCACCGCCGCGCGGGCCGAGCTGGAGGCGTTCCGTGCGGCGGGCGGGGCGAGCGTCGTGCAGTGGACCCCCGTCGGGATGGGGCGGCGCGCCGCGGACCTGCCGCTGCTGTCCCGGGCGGCCGGCGTGCACGTGGTCTGCGCGACGGGACTGCACCAAGCCGCCCACTGCATCCCGCAGTTGCTCGGCGAGCTGCGCGGCAGACTCGCCGACGTGTTCGTCTCCGAACTCACCGAGGGAATCGGCACATCGGGCGTCCGGGCCGGTCTCGTCAAGGTGGCGGGCGGCTTCCACTCGCTCGACGCGCACGCACGGTGGACGATGACGGCCGCGGCCGAGGCCCACCACGCGACGGGCGCGCCGATCGCCGTCCACCTGGAGCTGGGCACGGGCGCACTCGACGTACTGGACCTGCTGTGCGGCGAGTTGGGCGTCCCGCCGCACCGTGTGATCCTCGGCCACCTCAACCGCTCCCCCGACTTCACCGTGCAGCGCCAGGCCGCGGAGGCGGGCTGCTGGCTGGCGTTCGACGGCCCGTCCCGCGCCCATCACGCCACCGACTGGCGCATGCCGGACGCCGTACGGGCGCTCGCCGAGGCAGGGTTCGGGCATCGGCTGCTGCTCGGTGGGGACACCGTGGTCGCCGGGGCGCGGTCGGTGGACGGCGGGCCCGGGATGCCGTACCTGCTGCGCCGGGTTCGGCCACGGCTGGCGCTGGTGCTGGGCGAGGACCTGGTGGACCGCATCTTCACGGCGAACCCCGCCCTGGCGTTCGCGGTGGAGTGGCACTGACCGTATTGCCCTCTCAACGGCCTCGCACGCATCAGGGCTTGGCGTATTCGACGGCGATCCGGGCGCCGAGCCGGGCGTTGTTCTTGACCAGCGCGATGTTGGTGCGCAGGCTCTCGCCGCCGGTGAGTTCGACGATCCGGCCGAGGAGGTACGGGGTGGTGTCCTTGCCGGTGATGCCGGCCTTGTCCATCTCCGCCAGGGCCTGGGAGATGACGCCGTCCATGCGCTCGGCCGGCACCTCCTCGTCCTCGGGCACCGGGTTGGCGATGCTGAGACCGCCGGGAATGCCGAGGTCCCAGCGGGCGTGCATCACGGCGGCGATCTCGGCCGGGGAGTCCACGCGCATGGGCGAGGTGAAGCCGCTGCGGCGCGAGTAGAACGCCGGGAACTCGTCCGTGCCGTAGGTCAGGACCGGGACGCCGAGGGTTTCCAGGGTCTCCAGGGTCAGGCCGATGTCGAGGATGCTCTTGACGCCCGCGCTGATCACCGCGACGCCCGTCGCTGCCAGTTCCGTCAGGTCGGCGCTGATGTCGAACGTCGTCGGGGCGCCCCGGTGCACCCCGCCGATGCCGCCGGTGACGAAGGTGCGGATGCCCGCGAGGGCCGCCAGCCGCATGGTCGCCGCGACGGTCGTCGCGCCGTGGGTGCCGCGCGCGACGACGTACGCGAGGTCACGGACGCTGGCCTTGGTGACGTCCGGCGCGGTCGCGAGGAGCTCCAGGTCCGCGGGCGTCAGCCCGATGCGGGGCCGGCCGTGCAGGACGGCGATCGTCGCGGGGACGGCACCGCCGTCGCGGATGATCTGCTCGACCTCGACGGCCATCTCCACGTTCTGCGGATACGGCATGCCGTGGCTGATGATCGTCGACTCCAGCGCCACGACGGGACGCCCGTCGCGCAGCGCCTCGCGGACCTCGTCGGTCAGCACCAGGCGCGGATGCGGGGCCGCGGTCGCGGGCATCGGGGCGGGGGTTGGGGTGGGCGTGGTCATCTCTGGCTCCGCATCTGGTCGTTCAGGGGGCGGGGGGTGGCCGGGGGGTTTCGGGCCCAGGGCTTCGGGGCCCGGGGGGTTCATGCCTGTCAGGCAGCCGCACGCGTCAGTCGGGTCGGTCGGTCAGACCGTTCGGCTCGGTTGGGCCGACGCGTCCGTGAGGTCGCCCGAGCCGGCCGCGGCGTCCGGGCCGTTCGGGACGGTCGAGGCGGACGGGCCGGCCCCGGTGGCCCCAGCGGTCGGGGCGGCACGGCCGGTCGGTTTCGTCAGTGGGCCGGTCAGTGTGTCCTCGATCAGGCGTGGGGTCAGGTCGGGGCGTACGGTCGCCGGGCTCGCGACCGTCAGGGCTGCGGCGGCGTGCCCGTAGCGGGCGGCGTCCAGCGGCCCGCCGCCCGCCAGCAGCGCGTGGACGAAAGCGGCGAGCATCGCGTCCCCGGCGCCGGTGACGTCCGCGACCTCCGCGGGCGGCGCGGTCAGGAACGTCGCGTCCCCGCCCGCGGTGCTCAGGACACTGCCGCGCGCCCCGAGCCGTACCCACACGTGCCGCACGCCGCGCGCGTGCAGGGTGGCGGCGGCCGCCGTCACCTCGGCCTCGCTGTCGCCGACGGGGTGGCCGAGGAGGGCCCGGAGTTCGTCGAGGTTCGGTGTGAGCGCGAAGAGCGGCCGACGGGCGGTGAGCAGCGGAGCGAGCAGGGCTGCCTTGGGGGCACTGACCGGGTCCATCACCACCGGTACGTCGGCGGTCCGTGCGACGTCCATCGCGTGGGCCAGCACCCCGGCCGGCAGATTCCCGTCCAGGACCAGCATGTCGGCGTGGGCGATCAGTTCACGCGCCGGGTGCAGGTCCTCCGGCGCCAGTGCTTCGGTGGCGGCCATGTCCGCCACCGCGACGACCAGGTCCCCGTCGGCGTCCAGGACCGCCGTGTAGGTCCCGGTCGGATGGGCACCGCGGTGCACGTGGTCGAGGCGTACGCCTGCCGCCGCGGTCTCCGCGAGCAGGCGCTCGCCCGCCGGGTCCCGGCCGACGGCGGCGATGAGATGCGTCGGGGTGCCCAGCCGCGCCAAGTTCTCCGCGATGTTGCGGCCCACGCCGCCCGCGGTGGTGCCGGCCCGCCCCGGATTGCTCGTCCGCTGCCGTACGGGTGCCAGGCTGCGTACCTTCACGTCGACGTTGGCTCCGCCGACGACCACGACCGCGTTCTCCTCGCGGAGGATGTAGCCGCGGCCGAGGATGGCACCCTTCTTGCCCAGGTTGGACAGGTGAACGTTCACCGCGGCCCGGGTGGTGCCGAGGGCGTCGGCGATCGCCTGCGGCCCGGCGAGCGGGTCGCGGCGCAGCAACGCGATGATCTCGCGCTCCCGCTGGGTCACCATCATGCTGACTAAACTAAAGCGCCTTTATTGGAGTAAGCAAGAGGTGGTCGCCGGCCGCTTGGGCGACGGCGCGCCCGGTCAGTCGGTGTTCCTGCCGAGGTCGAGTTGCCCCACGCGCCGCACGTTCCGGCGGTCCTCGGGGTCCTCACTGGCCTCGGCCGCGAACCAGGCGTCGAGGATCTCCTTGAGCAGCGGCTCGGACGTCAGGCGCAGGCTGAGCGCCAGCACGTTGGCGTCGTTCCAGCGGCGGGCTCCGTCCGCCGTGTACGCGTCGGTGCACAGGGCGGCCCGTACGCCGGGCACCTTGTTCGCGGCGATGGAGGCCCCCGTGCCGGTCCAGCAGCACACGACCGCCTGGGCCGCGGTCCCCGTGGCGACCTCGCGGGCCGCGGCCTCCGAGCACGCGGCCCACTGGGGGTCGTCGCCGGGGCTCAGCGCCCCGTGGGCCACCACCTCGTGGCCGCGCCTGCCCAGTTCCGCGACGAGCGAGCGCGCCACGGGTTCGTCCATGTCCGAGGAGACGGAGATCCGCATGCTCCGGAGCCTAGCGCCGTGGGGCTCACGCCCCCAGTGCGCGGGCGAGCGAGCAGGTTCGGCGGTTGTGCGTGCCCGTCCGCGCGAAGACGGACTCAGATGGTCCTGCACGGTGTGCTCGGTGACGTACACGCTCCGGGTCAGGGTGTGGCTGTCGGCGCCCATGGCGAGCATGCCGAACCGGGCCAGGCGCTCGCCCAGCGGTGCCTCCTCGACGGCGACGGCGATCGGGCGCCTCCTGGAGCCGGCCAAGGAGGACAGCCGAGGACGGCTGACCCTCAGGTCAGTGCCCCCAGCGGATCGTCCAGCACCGGCTGCCACGCCAACTCGGCCGCACCGACAAGGCTGTTGTGGTCGAGGGTGCAGGCCAGGATGGGGACGCCGCCGCTCTGACCCCACAGACTGCGGTCGGCGACCACGGCGCGCAGCCGGTCGGGGTCGGCGTCGAGGAGCGTGCCGTGGAGACCGCCGAGGATGATGCGGTCGGGGTTGAGGATGTTCACCAGGCCGGCGAGACCGAGGCCGAGGCGGTCGATGAGGGCCTCGGTGGCCGTGCGGATCGACGGGTCGTCGTAGTGGTTGCGGATCAGGTCGATGGCCTGCTGGAGGAGCGAGACCTCGGGGCCCGGCTCGCGGCCGGCCGCCGTGAGCAGCGCCAGCGGATCGGCCTCCACGTCGAGGCAGCCGCGGCTGCCGCAGTGGCAGGGGCGGCCCTCGGGGTTGACGGTGAGGTGGCCGACCTCCAGGGCGAGGCCCGAACTGCCCGTGTGCAGGCGGCCGTCGAGCACCAGCGCGCCGCCCACCCCGCGGTGGCCGGTGGCCACGCACAGCAGGTCCCGGGCGCCGCGGCCCGCCCCGTGCCGGTGCTCGGCGAGGGCGGCGAGGTTGACGTCGTTGCCGGCGAAGGCGGGACCAGTGATCCCGGCCTCGCGCACGCACTCCGCGAAGATCCGGCGTACGGGCGCGCCCACGGGCCACGCCAGGTGCAGGGGGTTGAGGGCCAGGCCGTCCGGCTCGGCGACCGCGGACGGTACGGCGAGTCCGGCACCGACGCAGTGCCTTCCCGTCGAACGCAGCAGCTCGGCGCCCGCTTCCACGACCGAGCCGAGGACCTTCGCCGGGTCGGCGTCGACGGTCTCGCAGCCGGGCGCCGTGGCGACGATGCTGCCGCCCAGGCCGACCAGCGCCGCCCGGAACCCGTCGGCGTGCACCTGCGCCGCGAGGACGACCGGGCCGTCAGCGGCGACCGCGAGCCGGTGCGAGGGCCTGCCCTGCGAGCCGGCCGCCGCTCCGGGCCGGGCGTCGACGCGGATCAGCCCGAGCGCTTCCAGTTCGGCGGCGACCGCGCCGGCCGTGGCCCGGGTGACGCCGAGTTCGGCGGTGAGCACGGCCCGGGTGGGCGCGCGTCCGGTGTGCACGAGCTCCAACGCGGGCCCGAGCGCGCCGCGCCCCCGGTCCAGCCGCGCCCTCGAGGTGGTTCCTTCCCCCGTCGGCCGGGGGTCCGCCTTGCCGCTCATGAGGGCGAGTCTCCCATGATCCGCGCATTCCCCGGCCTACAGGCCGCTGATCCGGAGCGTGATGTTCAGACGTCCGGTCAGTCCCAACTCGGGCGGTGCGGTGCCCGCGTGCACCCGGGGAACGCCGTGGTACGCGAGCCGGGACGGGCCACCGAACACGAACAGGTCGCCGCTGCGCAGTTCGACGTCCGTGTAGGGCTTGGTGCGGGTCTCGGTGTTGCCGAAACGGAAGACGCAGGTGTCGCCGAGGCTCAGGGACACCACGGGCGCGTCCGACGTCTCGTCGCTGTCGCGGTGCATGCCCATGCGGGCGTCGCCATCGTAGAAATTGATCAGTGCTATGTCATACGGAACCCATGTCGGTGCCTCTACCCCTGCCCCTGCCCCTGCCCCTGCCCCTGCCGGTGGTACGTCACGTGCCACCGCAGGCGGCGTCCCCAGCGCGTCGGCAACCGCCTGCCGCCCCAGCTCGTCCAGCCACCCCGGAAACGGCTTCACCGGAGCACCGTCACCGTCCACGACCGTGTCGGCATAGCCGTACGGATACCAGTGCCGGCCCAGGCAGACCTGGCGTGCGGTCATCGTGCCGCCGCCCGGTGTGCGGACGGTACGCAGGCCGGCCGGTGGCCGGGCCCAGGCCCGGCACGCGTCCAGCAGCTCCCGCTGCCGCCCCGCGTCCAGCCAGTCCGGCACATGCACCGCGCCCGGCGCGATCTCCTCACGAGCCCTGGGGAACAGCTCGGCATCCATGCGCCCCATCCTGCCCGACGGGCCGCGCGACGGGTTCTGAGCTGGGGCTCGGCTAGCCTTGAGGCACGATGGACGACCGTATGACGACGCCGTGGGGCGAGTTCGCGCTGGCCCGTTTCCCCGAGGACCCGCGCGAGAGGCTGCGCGCCTGGGACGCCTCCGACGCCTACCTGCTCAGGCACCTGGCAGACGAGCAGGTCCCGCTGTCCGGCACGGTCGTGGTCCTGGGTGACCGCTGGGGCGCTCTGGCCACCGCGCTCGCGGCGCAGGGGCCCGTGCAGATCACCGACTCGTTCCTGGCGCAGGAGGCGACGCGGGCGAACCTGGCGCGGGCCGGCGTCGCGACCGGTGCCGTGCGGCTGCTCACCACCCAGGACCCGCCGCCCGACCGCGTCGACGTCCTCCTGGTGCGGGTGCCCAAGAGTCTCGCGCTGCTGGAGGACCAGTTGCTGCGGCTGGCACCGGCGGTGCACGAGGGGACGGTGGTCGTCGGCACCGGCATGGTGAAGGAGATCCACACCTCGACGCTGCAGCTCTTCGAGCGGATCCTGGGACCGACCCGCACCTCTCTGGCGGAGAAGAAGGCCCGGCTCGTCTTCTGCAGGCCGGACGCGTCGCTTGCGCGCCCCGCGAACCCGTGGCCGTACAGCTACGCCCTGCCCGGCGGTGTCGGCCCGGCCTCGGGGCGCACCGTGGTCAACCACGCGGGTGTGTTCTGTGCCGACCGGCTCGACATCGGCACCCGCTTCTTCCTGCAGCATCTGCCGGCCGCACGCCCCGACCGGCGGGTGGTGGACCTGGGCTGCGGCAACGGGGTGGTGGGTACGGCGGTGGCGGTGGCCGATCCGACGGCCGAGGTGCTGTTCGTGGACGAGTCGTTCCAGGCCGTGGCCTCGGCGGAGGCGACGTACCAGGCGAACGGGGTGCGGGGGATCGCGGAGTTCCGGGTCGGGGACGGGCTGACCGGGGTGCCGGACGGCAGTGTCGACCTCGTGCTCAACAATCCGCCGTTCCACTCGCACCAGGCGACGACGGACACGACGGCCTGGCGGATGTTCACCGGGGCGCGGCGTGTGCTGCGGCCCGGCGGCGAGCTGTGGGTGATCGGCAACCGGCACCTCGGCTACCACGTCAAGTTGCGCAAGGCCTTCGGCAACAGTCAACTGGTCGCGAGTGACCCGAAGTTCGTGGTCCTGAAGGCCGTCAAGGAGTGATCACGCCGGTGGGCGGCCAACGGTCCGGATGATTCCGGTCACCGCCCGCACCATCGCCTCCCTCCCCACGCTCAGGTACTTGCGCGAGTCGACCGCCTCGGGATGGGCGGCGAGGAAGTCGCGGATCGCGCCGGTCATGGCGATGTTGAGGGCGGTGCCGACGTTCACCTTGGCGATGCCGCCCGCGACCGCCGCGGCCAGTTCCTCGTCCGGCACTCCGGAGGAGCCGTGCAGGACGAGGGGCACGTCCAGGGCGGCGGCCAGCCGCTTGAGGAGGCCGTGGTCGAGGGTGGCGGTGCGGGTGGTCATGGCGTGCGTGCTGCCGATGGCCACGGCGAGGGCGTTCACCCCGGAGGCGGCGACGAAGGCGCGGGCCTCGGCGGGGTCGGTGCGGGCGCCGGGGGCGTGGGCGTCCAGCGGGGGCGCGGCACAATTCTCCCGCCCGCCGGGCCCCGCCTTGCCGCCGATCTGTCCCAACTCGGCCTCGATCCAGAGGCCTTGGGCGTGTGCCCAGTCGACGGCGGCGCAGGTCGCGGCGAGGTTCCGGTCATAGGGCAGGCGGGCCGCGTCGTACATCACGGAGCTGAACCCGGCGTCCGCGGCCTGGCGCAGCAGATCGTCGCTCTGGACGTGGTCGAGGTGCAACGCGACGGGCACAGTGGCGCGTTCGGCGGCGGCGACGGCCGCGCGGGCGAGCGGGAGCAGTCGGCCGTAGCGGAACTTGACGGCGTTCTCGCTGACTTGGAGGACGACGGGGGCCTCGGCCGACTCGGCGCCGGCGATGACGGCCTCGACGTGTTCCAGGGTGATGATGTTGAAGGCGGCGACGGCGGAGTGCTCGGCGCCGGCCCGGGTGACGAGTTCGCCGGTGGTGACGAGGGGCACGGTCAATCCCTTCCGGTATGTCAGGGGGCGAGGATCACCGAGCGGGTGAGGTGGCGGGGCCGGTCCGGGTCGAGGCCGCGGGCCGCGGCGACGGCGACCGCGAGGCGCTGGGCGCGGACCAGTCCGGCGAGCGGGTCGAGCCCGTCGGCCACCCACAACCCACCGGTGGCGCGCACCTGTTCGGGCAGGCCCTCAGGGGCCTCGCCGAGCATCCAGGCCGCTGTGCCCTGGGTGGTGATGCTGATGGGGCCGTGCCGGTACTCCATCGCCGGGTAGGCCTCGGTCCAGGCGAGGGAGGCCTCGCGCATCTTCAGCCCGGCCTCGTTGGCCAGGCCGACCGTCCAGCCCCGGCCCAGGAAGGTGAACTGCGTGCAGGCGACGAGTCCTTCGGGCAACGGGGTCGCCAGGGCGGTGCGGGCGTCGTCGACGACGGCGTCGGTGTGGAGGCCGAGATGGGCGCGCAGCAGGGTCAGGGCGGTGGTCGCGAACCGCGTCTGAACGACGGACCGTTCGTCGGCGAAGTCCAGCACGACGACGTCGCCGGCGGCGGCCATGACCGGTGTGTCCGGGTCGGCGGTGATCGCGGTCGTCCGTGTGCGCCCCTTCAACTGGCCGAGTAGTTCGAGGACTTCGGTGGTGGTGCCGGAGCGGGTGAGGGCCAGGACACGGTCGTAGGCGCGGCCGTGGGGGAACTCGGAGGCGGCGAAGGCGTCCGTCTCACCCTGCCCGGCGCTCTCGCGCAGTGCGGCGACCGCCTGCGCCATGAAGTACGAGGTGCCGCACCCGACGATCGCGACCCGCTCACCCGGCACCGGAAGCGCCCCGCCGTGCCGGGCCGCCTCCGACGCGGCCCGTATCCAGCACTCGGGCTGGCTCTTCAGCTCGTCCTCGACATGCGTCATGCCGGACCCTCCCTTGCCCTGACCCCTGGCCTGATTGGTTTCCTTGGTTCCCATGACTTGATTGTTCCTGCAAGATATAGCGAGTTTTCGAGCAGAATCAAGCATTCGAGCGCAGACGGGGTGCGCTAAGGTCGCCGGGAGATCGAGGAGCGGGAGGAACGGAGCGTGGGCATGTCGCGGGACGCCCGCTGGAAGGCGCTGCTGGAGCTGCTGGTGGAGCGCGGCCGACTGGACGTCGAGGACGCGGCCGCCGAGCTGGAGGTCTCGGCCGCGACGATCCGGCGCGACTTCGACCAGCTCGCCGAGCAGCAGATGCTGGACCGCACCCGGGGTGGCGCGGTCGTGCACGGAGTGTCGTACGAACTGCCGCTGCGCTACAAGACGGCCCGGCACGCCTCCGAGAAGCAGCGGATCGCGAAGGCCGTGGCCGATCTCGTCGCGCCCGGCGAGGCGGTGGGGCTGACCGGCGGCACCACCACGACCGAGGTGGCGCGCGCGCTCGCCGTCCGCAGCGATCTCGCTTCCGGGTCTCCGGCGCTCACGGTCGTCACGAACGCGCTCAACATCGCCAACGAGCTTGCCGTGCGCCCTCAGTTCAAGATCGTGGTGACCGGCGGGGTCGCGCGCCCGCAGTCGTACGAGCTGATCGGGCCGCTCGCGGACGGTGTGCTCGGCCAGATCACCCTCGATGTGGCCGTGCTCGGCGTGGTCGCCTTCGACGCCGCACACGGTGCCGCCGCGCACGACGAGGCGGAGGCCGCGATCAACCGACTGCTGTGCGAGCGCGCCGAGCGGGTGATCGTCGCAGCGGACTCCAGCAAGCTGGGCCGGCGGGCGTTCGCCCGGATCTGCGCGGCCGAGTCGGTGGGCACCCTCGTCACGGACTCGGCGGCGAGCCCGGACACGCTACGCGGCTTCGAGGAGGCGGGGATCACCGTCGTCGCGGTCTGACCCCCGCAGTACGCCCTGCCCCGAGCGATCCTCGCGCCCACGTGCCCGAGTCCGCCTAGGCTGGGAGCGGGACGCGGGTCGGAGCAGGGAGGCTGCGATGAGCTCGGAAGCGATCGACCAGGGCGCCCCCGGGGGTGCCCCCCGATATCTGCCGATCGCAGAGCACGGTCTGATCGGCGACCTGCGCAGTGTGGCCCTGGTGGGCACCGACGGCACGATCGACTGGTACTGCTGCTCGGCCTTCGACGCGCCGAGCGTCTTCGCGGCGATCCTGGACGCCGAGCGCGGCGGGTCCTTCGAGCTGGCGGCGGCCGTCCCGGCGAGGACCAAGCAGTTCTACTTCCCCGACACGAACGTCCTGATCACCCGCTTCTTCACCGAGGACGGCGTCGGTGAGGTGCAGGACTTCATGCCGGTCAACGGCGGGGGCGTGGAGACCGAGCGGCACCGGGTGATCCGGCGGGTCGTGTGCGTGCGCGGCTCGATCCCCTTCCGCACCCGGGTCGCCCCGCGGTTCGACTACGGCACCCGGCCGCACGTCCTGCGCATGGCCGGCGGGTCGGCGGTCTTCGAGTCCGAGGGGCTGTCGCTCGCGCTGTCGGCGACCGTGCCGCTGGAGGCGGACGGGCTCGACGCGCGGGCCGACTTCAAGCTGTCCGAGGGCGAGACGGCGGTGTTCGCGCTGGACCAGGTGGGCGGTGACGTGGAGCCGCGCCGGTGTGCGAAGACCGAGGCCGAGGAGCAGTTCGGCACGACGGTGGCGTACTGGCGGCGGTGGCTGTCCGCCTCCAAGTACCGTGGCCGCTGGCGGGAGATGGTGCACCGCTCCGCCCTCACCCTGAAGCTGCTCACCTACGCGCCCACCGGCGCGATCGTGGCCGCGCCGACGACGAGCCTGCCCGAGGAGCTGGGCGGCGAACGCAACTGGGACTACCGGTACGTGTGGGTGCGCGACGCCGCCTTCTGCGTGTACGCGCTGCTGCGGCTCGGCTTCACCGAGGAGGCCGAGGCGTTCATGAAGTTCCTCACCCAGTACGTCAGTCCGTGCGCCGACGGACAGTCCGCTCCCTTGCAGATCATGTACGGCATCGACGGACGCACCGACCTCACCGAGCGCGAACTCGACCACCTGGAAGGGCATTTCGGCTCCGCACCGGTACGGGTCGGCAACGCGGCCGCCGACCAGCTCCAGCTCGACATCTACGGCGCGCTCATCGACTCGATCTACCTCTACGACAAGTGGGCCAAGCCCATCTCCAGCGACCAGTGGGACGACGTGTGCACGCTGGTGGAATGGGTGTGCGCGCACTGGGACCAGCCCGACGAGGGGGTCTGGGAGACCCGCGGAGGCCGCAAGAACTTCCTGTACTCGCGGCTGATGTGCTGGGTGGCGATCGAGCGGGCGATCCGGATGGCCAACCGGCGTGGCCTGCCCGGCGACCTGCCCCGCTGGCGGCAGGCCCGCGACACGATCTACCGGCAGATCATGAAGCGGGGCTGGTCGCAGAGCCGGCAGGCGTTCATCCAGCACGAGGACGGCGACGTGCTGGACGCGTCCGTCCTGATGATGCCGCTGACGAAGTTCATCGCGCCCACCGACCCCAAGTGGCTGTCCACACTGGACGCCCTCACCCACGAGCTGGTGTCCGACTCCCTCGTCTACCGCTACGACCCACTGGCCAGCCCCGACGGACTGCGCGGAGACGAAGGCACCTTCTCGATCTGCTCGTTCTGGTACGTCGAGGCCATGGTGCACGCCGGGCGCATCGACGAGGCGCGCCTCGCCTTCGAGAAGATGCTCACCTATGCCAACCATCTCGGCCTGTACGCCGAGGAGATCAGCCACACCGGCGAGCAACAGGGCAACTTCCCCCAGGCGTTCACGCATCTGGCACTCATCAGTGCGGCGTTCAACCTGGACCGGGCCCTCGGCTGAGGACCCCCGGGGGAGGTGTCGGCAGCACCACCCCGCATCCGCCGCCCAGGCCCAGGGACGCGGAGCCCCGCGGCAGGAAGGATTCATGACGTCGGCAAAGGGACCGACTCGCAATCCACCTCTCCAGCTCGGGGGAAGAACAATGAACGAAGTTCTCGCCAGGCGCCTGACGGGCGTCGCCGGTATCGCCGCCGCGACCGCGCTCATCGTCGAAGTGCCCCTGTACTTCGTCTACTCGGGCCCGCCGCCGGACGCGAACGTCCTGGCCCGGCTGCTCCTCGGGATCATCGGCCTCGCATGCCTGGTCCTGTTCGTGACGGCATTCCGTGAACTGGTCAAGCGCACACGTCCCGACTACGAGTGGGCGGGTTCGCTGGCCTACACCACCGGGCTGGTCTACGCGACGATCACCCTGGTCTCCATGGGCCTGGAGGCCGGCGCGGTCATTGCCACCGACCATCCGATCGATCCGACGATCACCGTCAACGGCACGTACATCCTCTACGGATCGATCTCCCGGCTGATGCTCGGCCTCTTCCTGACCACGGTCGGTTACACCGTCGCACGCACCGGCATGCTGCCGCGCTGGATCAGCCGCTCGGCGTACGTCCTCGCAGCGATCAACCTGGCGTTCGTGCCGTCCCTGTTCTTCGGCAACACTCCCGCGAACTTCTATGCGGCGAACGGCTGGGGCACGACCGCCCTGATGGGGGCGATCCTCAGCTACTGGCTGCTGGCCGTCGGAATCTCCACCTACCGAAGCTCCACGCGCCTGCGCGGCGCCCTCGCCGCGTAGCCTCGGGAACCGGTCATCGAGCGGGCGGGACAGCGATCAGCTGTCCCGCCCGTCCGCATGTGTCTTCACACCGCGCTTTGACGGACATCAGACGTCGAGGGAGCCGAGCCAGTCGATCAGGATCCGGTTGATCTCCTCGGGGCGCTCCTGCTGGATCCAGTGGCCGCAGCCTTCGAGGATGTGGGAGGAGGCCAGACCGGGAAGGGTGGCGGGGTACGCCTCGATCGCGTCCGACAGCCAGGTGGTGGACGCGTCGAGGGACCCGCCCACGAAGAGCGAAGGCTGTGTGACGGGGGCGCCGTGGTGGGCGGCCAGGTCCTCCCAGTCCCGGTCCATGTTCCGATAGCGGTTCAGGGCCCCGGTCAGGCCGGTCCGCTCGAACTCCTCGGCGTAGACGTCGAGTTCGTGCTCACCGAGCCAGTCCGGCAGTCCGTCCCCCGGGAACCTGTCGCGCAGCGTCCCGCCGCGGCCGACGAAGTGCGGATCGGGCGCGCCGGGTGCGGGCATCGTGTCGGCCGACAGGGCGGCGTAGAAGCCGGCGAGCCAGCCCCGGACGTCGGGTTCGATCTCCGCCTCGGCACGGCCGGGCCGCTGGAAGTACGAGACGTAGAACTCCTCCTCTCCGCCCATCGCCGCGAAGACCTCACTGGGCCTCGGGCCGCCGGGCGGGGTGTAGGGCACGCTCAGCAGGCCGACCGCACGGAACACGTCGGGCCGGAGCAGAGCCGAGGTCGCGGCGATGGTCGCGCCCCAGTCGTGCCCGACGATCACCGCGGACCGCTCACCGAGGGCGTCGACCACGGCCGCGTTGTCCGCCACCAGGTCGAGCATCCGGTACGCCGCCACGTCCCCGGGTGTGGAGGAGCGCCCGTAGCCGCGCACGTCGAGGGCCACGGCACGGTGGCCCGCGGCGGCCAGGGCCGGCAGCTGGTGCCGCCACGAGTACCAGGACTCCGGGAAACCGTGCACGAGCACCACCAGGGGTCCACTGCCCTGCTCCACCAGGTGCGTACGGCCGCCCGGTGTGGGCACCAGGCGGTGGGTGCGGTCGGCGTCGCGGGTCTGCGGCATGGTTCCTCCCGGGGCGAGCGTGACCAGGTGCGTGGACGACGATCATCCGGCGGACCGGACTCCGAGGGCGCTGTCTGTTGCTGTTTCGGCAACACGGCCGGGTCCCCCGGGGAGAGTGTGTGCCGCTCGGCCTCAGTCGTCGGCGACCAGCTCCGCGGGCGTGGCGATGACGTCGACGAGGGCGTCGCCGCGCAGCGCGGTCAGGGGGAGCGGCCGGCCGATGGCGTCCTCGAGCATCAGTCGCTGCAGTGCCTGTGCGCTGGTGACCGGTGCGCCGTGGGCGGTGATCAGCAGGTCGCCGTCCCGGAGGCCGGCGCGGGCGGCCGGGGAGGCGGGCACGACCTCGATGATCCGCAGGCCCGTGGGCCGGCCGGTGCGGGCCCGCAGCAGCGGTGGCAGCGGGGCGGGGATGCCGGCGAGGCCGAGGTAGGCGCGGCGGACCCGGCCCTCGGAGAGCAGGGTCGCGATGATCCGGCGGCTGGTGCCGTTCACCGGGACGGCCAGGCCGAGGCCGACGTCGGCGATGGCGGTGTTGATGCCGACGACCCTGCCGTCGGCCGTGGCGAGGGCGCCACCCGAGCTGCCCGGATGGAGGGTGGCGTCGGTCTGGACGACGTCGTCGATGACGCGGGTGGCCTTGCCCGCGCTCGCCGGCAGCGACCGGCCCAGCGCGCTGACCACGCCGGCGGTGACGCTGCCGGTCAGTCCGAGCGGATTGCCGACGGCCACGACCAGCTGCCCCACCCGCAGGGCGTCGGCCTCGCCGAGCCTGACCGGGGGCGGGGTCGGTCCGTCGGCACGGACCACGGCGAGATCGGAGAGCGGATCGGCGCCGATCACATGGAAGGGGGTGGTCGTGCCGTCGGCGAAGGACGCCGTACCGGCGTCGGAGTGCCCGACGACATGGGCGTTGGTGAGCAGGAAGCCGTCATCGGTGAAGACCACCGCGGAACCGGTCCCCTGCACGAATCGCCCGCTGGGGCGACGGTGCGCGACGTTCAGTGCCGCCACCTTCGGCGTGAGCTCGGCGGCGACCGAGGTGACGATCTGCGAGTAGGAGTCCAGTGCGGCCCGCTCCTCGTGGGAGCGGTCGGGCCCGGAGAGTGTGTCGGCCACGGATCGACCTTTCCGCTTACCCAAGGGCTGTGTTACATGCTTACACCCTTGCTCCGGCAGGCGGTCCGGACTTCGCTGCCGGCTGACGCCGACGGTCATCGGCGTCAGCCGGCAACCGTCGACCCGGGCAGCCGGCGCCGCGGATGGCCGTCGATGTGCGCTCAGCGGGCGCGGGGCCCCGCGGCGGCTCAGTCCGCCCGTCTCGACGTGCGCAGTGTGCCGACCGTCCTCAGCAGACGGTCGGCGGGGGCGCGCAGCTCGGGATGGGCGTTGACCGTGTTCCGCAGGCCCCGCACGGGTCTGCGCCACAGCCGGTGGGCCGCGGCGACCGGGTGGGGGCGGCTGGCGAATCCTTCCGCCACGCGCAGCTCCCGGGTCTTGAGCCAGTCCTTGTACTCCTTGTCGCCGCGCCCCAGGTCCATGAGCGTGATCCCGTGCCGGGCCGCCGCCTCCGCCGTCCGCAGGTGCATCATCAGCCCGGGCGAGTAGTAGTGGAGATCGGGGTCGTACGCGGTGAACCAGGCGGCGAGCACCGTGCGCGATCTGGGCCCGAAGTGCGCCGCGACCGGCCGGTCACCGGCGTACAGCACCGACAGCACACCGGTGAAGTGCTCCTCCCGGACCTGGTGGAGATGGTTCACCAGGTCGACGATCCACGGCCGGGCGAAGCGGTCCATCCGGCCCGTCCTGCGGTACTGGGCGGACTTCCACTGCATGAGCCGGTGCAGCATCCGCGGATCACGCTCGTCGAACTCGAAGCGCAGCTCGCCCACGTCCCGCCCGATGCGACGCTCCTTCTTCAGCGTCGTCTTGGCCAGTCCCGGATACGCGCCGCGCAGCCATGGGGCGTAGCCGCTCTCGTCGGGCTTCAGGTCGACGACCGGAGAGGCGAACATGCCCGTGACATGGCGCCCGAACGGCTTCTGTTCCTCCACGAGATGATCGAACTCGAAGATGGACAGGCCACAGGCCTTCAGCAGCTCCTGGGCCTCCCAGGTGACTCCGGGGCGGTGCACGAGCGCCTGGCAGTCGGAGAGGCCGAGACCTATGGCCTTGCCGACGCCGAAGGCATTGCGTTCGAATGGGAGGAAGCCGGCCGGCCGCCCGTCCTCACGCAGGACCGCGACCCTGGTTCCGGCGCGGTAGCGGCCGATCCCGAGCGCGAACTCCGGCGCCAGGAAAGGGTTGGCGTATTCGGGCGACTCGTCCATCGCACGGTGCCAGGCCGCGCGCAGAGAGGCGTTCAGTTCGTCGACTCTGTGGATCGTGACGTCCACGTCAGATCATCCGCCCTTCCACAGGCTCCGCGAGTGACGTTCCGACCGCGGCACAGGCCGGTAGAGCGTGTGGACCCCTGTTCACTGATCGCATCGGCGACCGCTCCCCCCGTGACGTCCCCCCGCGGCGCATGGTCCGCGTCCTACCACTTCTCTGAGTATCAGCCGATTCCGCGCCGTGTACACGGTCGTTCCGCGGTCGACCCTCAGGTTCCGAACTGTACGCCGAGGACCAAACGTCGCGAAACAGTACGCATGTTGTCAAGAGCGCCTGCCGCAACAAAAGACCGCGGACCGCCGCTAGGCCGCAGGCCGCCCGCCGAACTCCCAGTCGTGGATCTCGACGCTCTCGTAGAGGCCTTCGCGGGCGTACGGCTCGTCCGCCATCATCGCCTCGGCGGCGCTCCTGTCCCGCAGCTCGACCAGGAGGGCCGTGCCCGTCCATGCGCCGCCGTCCAGGGACAGCAACGGGCCGTAGGCGATGAGGTGTTCGCGGTAACCGCGATCGAGGTACCGGTGGTGGGCCGCGTCCAGGGGCGCGTGGGCCGTGGTCGTGCCTGGCTTGCCGTGCGCGATGATCAGGAAACGTCGATGTCCGGCCGTTGCCCCCGTGAACTCCCACATGGTGCGGCCCAGGACGTTCCGCCAGCGCCGTACCAGCACCTCTTCCTCGTAGACACCGGCCTTGTGGTTGGGTTCTTCGAACGCGAACTCGTGCGCGGCCGCCTCGTCGGGCAGGCCGACGATGTGCATGCTGCCGGTGACCGCGGTGCCGTCTGCGGTGAACGTGGGGCCGCGCGCGATCATCGTGTCGGCGTACCGGTCCATGAACGCCCAGTGATCTTCGGTCAGTTCCGACCGCAGTGCCCACGTTCCCGGCCGGTCCCGGCAGTAGAAGAAGTAGTCCACGTCACCCCTTGGAAGGATCATGCTGTCCTCGGCACAGTAGTGGCGATCGGGACGGCGGGCATCGCGATTCACCCCAGGAGCGCCGCCACGGCTTCAGCCTCCGGCGGCGCCCTTGTGCTGAGCGCCGACGAACGCCAGGGCCTCCCGGGCGAGGGACGACCAGGTCAGGAGGGAGGCCGGGGAGAGGCTGAACCACTCCTTCATGGGCGTGCCCTTGTTGGCGTCGAAGTTGTCTCCCTCGCCCGCGTCGACCAGCGCGTCCACCCGCTCCTTGGGGAGCTTCACCACCAGCCGTCCGCGGACCAGCATCGCGAAGATCTTGCTGTGCACCCGCAGTGCGGTCCTGCCGAAGCCGGAGCCGGAGCCGCCGGGCGGAGTGACCCCGGGGAGGCCGAGCAACTCGGTCACCAGGTCGTCGAACTGTTCCTCCGCCGGTGTCATGGCCGTCCTCCCGCATCCCGCCGCGACGCCCGCGCGGCCCGGTCCGCGCGGGAGCGGGTGGCCACGTCCTCATAGGGCTCACGGTGGAGTACGGGAACGTCGTCCTCGTGCCGGGCCCGCAGACCGGCTCTGTCGCCACGCAGCATGCGGCCATGGATATCGCACCGGGTGTCCCCGTACAACCACCGCGGTCCTCAACGGCGCAGTCGGTCGAAGCGGAACGGTTCCAGGGCCCGGGGGCGGTTGCCGGTGCGGACGTACTCGGTGAGGGTGTGGCCGGTGACGGGGCCGAGGGTGACGCCGAGCATGCCGTGTCCGGTGGCCACGAAGGCGTTGTCGTGGCCGGGGACACGATCGATGACGGGGAGCCCGTCGGGGAGGAACGGCCGGCCGCCGACCCAGGGGTCGCGAATCAGGCCGACGAGGTCGTCCGGGTCGTCGAACCAGCGGCCCAGGTAGTGTCGGCTGGCGAGGGCTACGGCGACCACGCGGCGCCAGTCCAGGCGGTTGTTGTTGCCGCTCAGTTCCATCGTGCCCCCGATCCGTGTCGTGCCGGCGATCGGTGAGGCGACCGCCCTGCGTTCGCCGAAATAGAGGGTGTGCCGGGGAGCGGGGTCCAGGTCCACGGAGAAGCTGTAGCCCTTGCCCGCCTGGAGGGGCAGCGGGTGTCCCAGCGCCCCCAGCAGCCCGGACGAGCGCATGCCGGCGGCGATCACGACCGCGCCGCACGGGATCTCGCCCAACTCGGTGCGCACCGCGGTGACTTGGCCCCCGGTGGTCCTGAACCCCACCGCCTCCGCGTTCTCGTGGACCTTCACCCCGGCCGCGGCGAGCGCCTGACCGAGCCCGCGGGCGAAGGCCTCCGGGTCGACCACGCCCTCTCCCTCGACGAGATAGGCGGCGCGCACCCCGGGCGACAGCGCGTCGTCCAGCAGCCGGGCCGCGTCCCCGGTGGTGACGTCGTCGGGGAGCGGGTAGCGTCCGTCGGCCATCTCCCGTTGTACGGCGAGGTGGTGACGGGCCTCGGCCGGGGAGAGGAAGGCGTGGACCATGCCGGGGCGCGTCAGTGTGGTGTCGACGCCGGCCTCGCGCAGGCCGTCGAAGAGGTCGAAGGTGGTGCGGTTCAGCTCGGCGACCGCCGCGTAGCCACGCCGGAAGGCGGCCGGTGTGCTGCTGCGCCAGAACCGCCACAGCCAGCGCACGAAGGCCGGGTCGGGCAGGGGTCGCAGATACAGGGGCGAGTCCGGCCGGCCGAGCGAGCGCAGTGCGTACCGTACGACTCCGGGTGCCGGCACCGGCGTCGAGTGGCTGAGGCAGATCCAGCCCGCGTTGCCCCTCGACACCCCGGAGCCCAGGCCGCGCCGTTCGACGACCTCCACCGCGAGGCCCGCCTCGGCCAGGTAGTACGCGGTGCACAGTCCCACCACGCCGCCGCCGAGCACCACCACGGGGGCGGTCATGAGGCCGACTCGTACGCGGCGAGGAACTCTCGTGTGCGGGCCTGGGCGGGGCGGTCGAGCACGTCCCGTGGTGCGCCCTCCTCCACGATGCGCCCTCCGTCGACGAAGACGAGGTGGTCGGACACCTCACGGGCGAAGGGCAGTTCGTGGGTGACGAGCAGCATCGTCATGCCGTCGGCGGCCAGTTCGCGCATCACGCCGAGCACCTCCCGGGTGGCCTCCGGATCGAGGGAGGAGGTGGGCTCGTCGAAGAGCAGCACTTCGGGGCGCAGGGCCAACGCCCGTGCGATGGCGACACGTTGCTGTTCTCCGCCCGAGAGCTGCTCGGGCTGGGCGAGGCCGCGGTGCGCCACGCCGACCCGGCGCAGCAGCGTGACGGCCCGCTCCAGCGCCTCGTCCTGCGGCACACCGGCCCTGCGCTGTGCCAGGACGACGTTCTCCACGGCCGTCAGGTGCGGGAAGAGGTTGAAGCGCTGGAAGACCATGCCGACGGTACGGCGCAGCCGGGGCAGGTCGCGGCAGACCGTGCGGCCGGCGCTGTGCACCAGCTCGCCGGCTACCTCCACGGTTCCCCGGTCGGGGCGTTCGAGGAGGTTGACGCAGCGCATCAGGGTCGTCTTGCCGCCGCCGCTCTGTCCGATGACACTGACGATGCGGCCGCGGTCGACCTCCAGGCCGACGTTGTCGAGTACCAGGCGGCCGTCGAAGGACTTGCTGAGGCCGTCGATCCGTACGACCGCCTCGGTGGTGGCCGGTGGCACGGTCTTCGCCGTGGTGACGGGCTCGGTCATACGGCCGCCTCCTTCGGGTCGGCTGTCGCGCCGAGGTCGGCGGCGAGCAGCGCGCGAGCGGCGCGCATCCGGCGCCGTCGCCAGGGGGACAGGGGGATGCCGGCGCGCACCTTCCGCTCCAGCAGCAGGAGGAGTTGGGAGAGCGGGTAGCACAGGGCGAAGTAGAGGGCGGAGATGACGAGGTACACCTCCAGCGCCCGGAAGGTGGCCGAGGTGATGAGGCGCCCCTCCGACATCAGCTCTGCGGCGGAGACGGTGACGAGCAGCGAGGTGGACTTGAGCAGGTCGACCAGCATGGTGTTGGTGCCGGGCAGGGCCTGCCGGACGGCCTGTGGCAGGACGACATGGGCAAAGATGCCGGCCCTGCCGAGGCCCAGCGCCTCGCCCCCCTCGGTCTGTCCGGCGTGCACACCGCTGATCGCGGCGCGGAAGATCTCGGACAGGTAGGCGGCGTAGAAGACGATCAGGCTGAGGCAGCCGGCGGTGAACACGTCCAGCCGGATCCCCGCCGAGGCGAGACCGAAGTAGGTCAGGAAGATGATGGCCAACAGCGGGACGTTCTTGAACACCTCGGTGTAGACGGCGGCGACGGCCCGTGCGGGCCAGGCCCGGTTCAGCCGGAGCAGCGCGACGGCCAGGCCGAGGAGGACCGCGCCGGCGAAGCTGACCAGCGTGTAGGAGACGGTGCGCCAGAGCGCGTCGAGCAGGTCGGACCGGTAGCCGGACCAGGGGACCTGGAACAGTCCTGACATGTCAGCTCCTCACTGATCCTCTGTGATCGTTACTGGTTCTCACTGGTTCTCACTGGCCGATGGACGGCGGCGTCCAGTTGCCGGGCCGGTCCACGCCGCGGCGTGAGGTGGCGACGTCGGCGGCGGGCTTGAGGAACTGCTCCGGGTCGCCGCCGTACTTCTTGACGAGTTTGGCCAGCTCGCCGTTGGCGTACATGGCGTCGATCTGCGCGGAGACCGCCTTCTCCAGCTTCGTGGCCTTCTTGGGGAGGCAGAAGCCGGTCTGGTACGGCTGGAAGTACGCGTAGGCGGGCTTGGCCCTGACCTCGGCTGCGGTCGGCGGCGTCAGGTACTCCGTCCTGATCTTCAGCTCCGGGCGCTGTTTCTGCGCGGCGATGATGATCAGCGGGTCGAGGAAACCGACGTCGACGCGGCCGGCGCCGAGGTCGTCGAAGACGCCGGTGGCGTCCGGGTAGGCGTGCAGCCTGGCGCCGGGCACGGCCTGGATGGACTTGACCCAGACGTAGCCCTCGACCGTGCCCAGGTTGAGGCCCTCGAGGTCGTTCACCGTTTTGTAGGTCTTGCCGCTGCGCACGGCCATCGCCGGGGGCGAGTAGTAGGGCGGGTCGGTGAACAGTCCCTGCTTCTGCCGGTCGGCGGACCATGCGACACCGCCGATGGTCATGTCCACCCGGCGGGACTGCACTCCGGCGAGCATGCCGGCGAAGTCCGTTACCTGCGGCTTGACTTGGAGGCCCAGCTTCTTGGCCGCGTAGGCGAGGATATCGCCGTCCAGGCCGACGATTCTGCCGCCCTGGACGGTGGTGTAGGGCGCGTACGGCTGGACGGCCACCTTGATGACGCCGGGCGTGAGCGTGCCCAGGGCGGCGGTCTTCGCGGACACGTTCTTCGGGGAGTCGTCGCCGTCCGAACTGCAGGCGGCGACCGTGGAAAACATCAGCGTCGCTGACAGAGCGACGGCGAGCGAGCGCACACGGATCATCGGCATGGGCCTTCCGTATCGGCCTGAGGAGCCCGCCGTTCACCGCGCTGTGCCCCCGGCGGGGATATCGATTGGGCCCATACGCTAGAGACCGGTCCAGGGGTGCGTCACCGTTCACTTCGTACGAACTTGTGGCCGTGGTCGCGCGATCGCCTGTACGGTGCGTCCAGTCCCCGGCCCGTTGTCCGACGGGAGGAACAGTCGTGCTGAGCCCGTCACTCGCGCAGGAGATCGCCGGCGACACCTCCGCCGTCATCGGCTTCAACGTGCTGATCACCGATGCGGAGGGCATGGTCATCGGCAGCGGTGACAGCAGTCGCGTCGGCTCCTTCCACGAGGCGTCGGTGGAGGTCGTGCGCACCCAGGAACCAGCCACGCACAACGCCTCGCAGGCCCAGCAGCTGCGCGGGGTGCGCCCCGGCGTCACCCTGCCGCTGGTCGCGGGCGGACAGGCGGTGGGCACCGTCGGGATCACCGGCACTCCCGCCCAGGTGCGCCGCTTCGGACTGCTGGTGAAGCGCCAGACGGAGATCCTGCTCAGGGAGTCCGTGATGCTGCGCTCACGTCTGCTCTCCGAGCGGGCGGCCGAAAAGCTGCTCGCCGACATCGCCTCGTACGATCCGCAGGTCGTCGAGGGCGACTTCCTGGTGTTCCGTGCCGCCGAACTCGGCTTCGACCTGCGGCTGCGGCGGGTCGCGGTGGCCATCGAGGTGACCGTGCCCGAAGGGGCCGCACGCCGCCGGAACGGCGCCCCCACCCAGGACGTGGCGCTGGTCCGCACGGAACTGCTGCGCACCGTCCGCGAGGTCTTCGCCGACCCGCAGGACATCGTCGCCGGCGCTGCTCCCGGCCGGATCGGCGTCCTGCACCGCTGCACGGCCCGGCACCGGACGGCGGCCCTGGTCGCCGACTGCCGACGGGTCGTCGACCTCATCGCCGCGCAGGACGGGATGACCGCCCGCGTGGGCATCGGCGAGCCCGCCTCCTCGGTCGGCTCCCTGCACGACTCCTACCAGGACGCCTGTGACGCCCTGCGTCTGGGCGGGCGTCCGGCGGGCGAGGCGAGTTGGGGATCCCCACGCACGAAGGGTGGTGCGGGCCCTCCCGTTCATCTGATCGCCGAGCTCCGGGTGCATCAGGTGCTGGCCTCGGTGAACCAGTCCGCCCGCAACCGCCTGGTCGACCTCACCACCGGCGATCTGCGTGCCCAGCCGGACTGGCCGGCGCTCCGCGACACGATCACCGCCTGGTGCGAGGGCGGATTCAACCTCGTACGGGCCTCCGCCGCCCTGCACATCCACCGCAACACCGTCGTCTACCGCATGAACAAGATCGAGCAGATCACCGGCCGGCCGCTGCGCGACCATCGCACCACCATGGCCCTCTACCTCGCCTGCCTCACGGACCAGTTGGGCAGGGGCTGAGAGCTGTCCCGTTCCAACTCGGCTCCCCGCACGCGCCATTGACGCCTCGCACCTTCCGCGTCACGGTGAGGGCCCGTCGTGCCAGGCGGTGCGACCAACCTGGAGCCGTACGGCAGGGTCCTGTCGGGGATCGACGCGGGCATGCCCTTCCTGTGAGGCACGGCCGGTGCTACGGCCGGCCCGCTCCCGGCACCTCGACCGGGACGGAGAGGACCTGACCGGTGCCGGGTGCCACCAGCTCGGCCTCCGTCATGCCCTGCCAGCGGGCCGCCGTGATGAACAGCGTCCTGCCTTCGAGGCCGCCGAGCACGCAGGCGAACGCCCCGCGGTCCAGCGTCACGGTCTGCAGCACCTTGCCGCCCTCGGCGACGCGCACACAGCGCTGGTGGGGGACATCGGCGTACCAGACGGCATGCTCCGCGTCGAGGCAGATCCCGTCCGGCGTGCCCGCGCCCAGGTCGGCCCAGACGCGCCGGCCGGACAGACGCCCGTCGGCCCCGATGTCGAAGGCGACCAGACGGTGGCGGTAGGAGTCGGCGACGATCAGCGTGGAGTCGTCCGCGGTCACCGCCATGCCGTTGGGGAAGGCGATGTCGTCGGCCACCTCTTGCACCGAGCCGTCGGGGGCGACCAGGTGGACGGACCCGGGTTGCGCGTCCTCCCCCGCCATCGGGTCGAAGTGGGCACGATTGACGTAGGTGTTGCCGCGGCCGTCCGCCACGATGTCGTTCCAGCCCGGGACGCCGAGATCCGCGAAGAGGGCCAGGCTGCCGTCGGGCTCGCGGCGCAGTAGCCGTCCCTGCCCGGACGAGACGATCAGCAGTCGGTCGTCGGGCAGCCAGGCGGTGCACAGGGGCAGCGACGGCACCCGGGCGACGACCTCGCTGCGTCCGGCCAGGTCCACGGCGACGACCTCGCCGGCGGTCCAGTCGGAGAAGTACAGCCGGTCACCGTGCCAGCGGGGTGACTCGACCAGGCCGAGGCCGGTGAGCAGCGTCGATACCCGGGTCATCGTCATCACAGCCCTTCTTCGTGACCGGCCCTGTGCCGGCCTCCACTCCCTACACGAACGGCGACCGCGCGGATCGACACGTCCGACCGGGAAACCGGGAAATCTCCGACACCCACCGGACCCTGAGGCCCTGAGACATCACAGGGTGGCTCCTGGCTCGTTCGATGCCATCGTCGTTGATCATCGGCAATCGAATGGAGGAACCGATGCTGACACCACGACCGATCCGGTCCCGGCTGGAATCGGCGGCCGCCGCGGGGGCGGCCGTCGCCCTGCTCGCCGGGGCCGGGCTGCTCACGGCGGCGCCCGCCGAGGCCGATCCGCGCCCGTGCCCCGGCGCGGGCCCGGGCGACCCGGCGCGCTGCGCCCAAGTGATCGACATCGATGCGGGCTCGTCCCTGGTGATGCGCACCGCACCGCGCTACGGCGCCGGGGCGGTGGCCCGGTTCGGCAACGGGCAGTGGCTGGAGCTCGACTGCTGGACCACCGGCGACCCGGACGCCGACGGCCACGGCTACCGCTACTGGATGCAGGTCTCCACCGGCAGCGCGAGCGGCTACGTCAACGACTGGTACCTCGACAGCGGCGGCCCGAACGTCTGGAAGTCCCGGATCCCCCAGTGCGCCTGATCCCGTCGAACCGGTCGAACCGGTCGAACCGGTCGAACCAACGGAGGAAACCCTGATGAAGCGTCTGCGTGCCCTCACCGCGACGGGCGTCGCTCTCACCGCAGCGGCCGCGGCCGTCCTCGCCGGCGCGGGGCCGGCCGGCGCCGCGATCCACTCGTGCAGCATCTCCGGCGACCCTGCCGTGTGCGCCAACGTCACCGGCATCGACGCCGGGTCCTATCTGGCCGTACGCACCGCCCCCAGGTACGGCGCGTCCGAGTCCCCGGTCTTCGGCCACCACCACAACGGGGACGAACTCGGCATCGACTGCTGGACCACCGGTGACCCGGACGCCGACGGCCACGGCTACCGCTACTGGATGCGGGTCGACAACGGCATCGGCGACGGCTATGTCAACGACTGGTATCTGAACACCGGAGGCCCCGGCACCTGGAAGTCACAGATCCCGCAGTGCTGAGCGTGCCACCTGGCTGGGGATCGGCCGGCCCTTGCGGCCGACTCCCGCGTACACCCAGTACTCCGACGGCTCGTCCGGGATCAGGTCGTCGGGGTCCGGCCGCCACAGCGGCACGTAGACCAGGCCCGGGTCCACGAGGTCGAAGCCGGCGAAGAGTCCGCGGATCTCGTCGTGGGAGCGGGCACTGACCGGTGAGGTCGCGCGGGAGCGGTACAGCTTGCCGACGGCGTCAGCGGTGTCGGGGCGATCCTGGTTGGTCGCGTGGGTCAGCGCCAACCAACTGCCGCCCGGCAGGGCGTCCTGGAACGCGGCCACGATACCGGCCGGGTCCTCCTCGGGCGTGACGAAGTGCAGGATCGCGTTCATCAGTACGGCCACGGGCTGGTCGAAGTCGATCAGTTTCCGTACCTGTGGAGAGGCCAGGACGTCGGCCGGCCGCCGGATGTCGGCGTCGACGATGTCCGCATCCGGGTTGTCGGCGAGCAGCGAGGTGCTGTGGGCCACGGCCACGGGGTCGTTGTCCACGTAGACCACACGGGCGCCGGGGCTCGCGGCCTGCGCGACCTCGTGGACGTTGCCCTGGGTGGGGATGCCCGAGCCGAGGTCGATGAACTGCCGCACCCCGGCCTCGATCAGGAAGCGCACGGCTCGTCCCAGGAAGGCGCGGTTGGCCCGGGCCAGGGTGCGCACCTGGGGGTCGATGGCGGTGAAGGCCGCGACGGCCTCCCGGTCGATGGCGAAGTTGTGCTGCCCGCCCAGCATGGCGTCATACATACGGGCGACGCTCGCCTTGTCCGGATCCGTCCCCGGTTCGATTCCTGCGCTGTCCGGCACGACAACTCCCTCTCCGACCAGGGACCTTGACGCGTCATCATATAGTTGCCGACGGCGCGCGGCGAGCCATCCCGATCACCGTGCGTCCGGAGCCCACACCCGGAAAGGCACGACCCCTGCGGAACGAACCTCGCAGCCGCACCGACGACACACCCGCCGACCCGCCTTCGCCCCGCCGGTCGGCCTTCTCCCCCGCGGCGGATGCCATCGGCTCGGAACTCGAACTGTGGCTGACCGGCAGTCATGTCGTGCACGCGCTGACGCCCGGATTCTGCGATGCGGCGTCGGTCTACCTGCTGGAGCGCTGGCTGCGCGAGGAGAACGCGTACCCGGCCGCGGATCCGCCCCAGATAGAGGCGCGCCGCCTGGCGCTGCGCGTCGGAACCGACGCGGCCGAGGACTGGGACCGGGTGCTGCCGGCCGGCGAGGTCATCGTCTTCCCGCGTGAGACTCCGTACGCGCGCGCCCTCGCCGCCGGACACGCGCAGTTGCTCGACTCGGTCGACACCCACACCTCCGAGCGGCTCACGGCCTCCGCAGGCGGCGACGCGCGGATAGGGGACCTGCTGAGCGTCTCGTCCTTCCTCGTCGTCCCGCTTCATCTGCGGGGCACCGCGGTCGGCTTCGTCGCCTGCACGCGCGGCGCGGACCGGGCCCCCTTCCGGCCCGCGGACATCGTGGCCGTGGAGTCGCTGGCCGCGCGGGCCGCCATAGCCCTGGACAACGCCCGCCGTTACGAGCGCGAGCGCCGCACCGCCCTGGCCATCCGGGGGAGCCTGCTGCCGGGCACCGCCCACGAGGCCGAGGGGTGCCGTATCGCCCACGGCTGCCTTCCCGCCGGGCAGGGCAACATCATCGGCGGTGACTGGTTCGACGTGCTGAAACGACCCGGGGACCGGGTCAGTCTGGTGGTCGGGGACGCCATGGGGCACGGCCCGGAGTCAGCCGTCGCGATGATCCAGCTGCGCACCGCCGTCCGCACCCTGGCGGGGCTCGACATCCCGCCCGCGGAACTCGTACGGCGCCTCGACGCGCTCGCCTGCGACACCCCGGGAGCCTCTTTCGCGACCTGCATCTACGCCGAGTGGGACCCCCGGCAGCGCACCTGCACGCTGGTCGGAGCGGGCCACCCTCCCCCACTGCTGCGCGGCCCCTCCGGCAAGACCGCGCCGGTCCCGCTCACCAGTCCCGGTCTGCCCCTCGGGCTGGGCACGGGCAGCTACGAGGCCACCGTGCTGACCGTGGACGAACCGGCCCTGCTCGTGCTCTACAGCGACGGCCTGGTCGAGTCCCGCGACGCCGACATCGACCAGGAGATCAGCCGCCTCGCACGCGCCGTGGACACGGAGCACCTCGCACCCTCGGCCGGCGACGACGCGGACCGGCTGCAGGCCCTGTGCCGCCGGCTGCTGCGCTCCCCTTCCGGCGCGGCCGGCGCCGACGACCGCACGCTGCTGCTCGCCGAGCTGACGCCCGCGAAGGACTGAACTCGCCCTCCGGACCGCCAGGTTCAGGTCCAGGCCCTCAGGTTCGCCCACACGGCGTTGCCGCCGGTGAGCCTGGACCGGTCGACCCCCCAGGTGTCCGCGATGGCCTCCACGAGGAGCAGTCCGCGGCCGCCCTCGTCGTCGGGGCCGGGCTCGCACCGGGGCAGGCATCCGCCCGTGTAGTCGTGGTCGTGCACCTCCAGGCGCAGGCATCCGTCCGTGACGAGGCCGATGCCGCACAGGATCCGCGCGCTGAGCGTGTGCCGCAGGGCGTTGGTGGCCAGCTCGGACATGAGCAGGACGGCGTCCGCACACAGATCGCCCGGCAGGCGCCACGCGCTCATCCGGGCGCTCATGGACCGACGGGCGACCTTGATGCTGGAGCGGTGCGGAGGCAGTTCGAGCCAGTGCGTTCGTTCCGGGTTCGCGGCGTCTAAGAGCTGCGGGGAGGAAGTCGTGTGGGGGGACACGGCGGTTGCCTTCCAGGAGAGCGGGCGCGCTGTGATCGTCGTAACGAATCACACAAGTAACTATGCTCCCAGGCCAGTTCAACCTGCAACCAGCTGCCTGATAATTTCATGGCGCCGGTATCGGTCTGCTGACTTCACCAAGTCACCTTCGTTACCGGATCAGTGACGGCACCTCAGGAGGTTGGACGTGAACGAAGGTCGGCCGGGCGCGGGCAGTGGCTCCAGCGCACCCACCGTTCTCCGCATGATCCTCGGTCGGCGCCTGCAGGAGCGGCGCCAGGGTGCGGGCGTGTCACTGGAGGACGCGGCCAGGGCCCTGCGGGTGACGTCCCTGACCATTCGCCGCCTGGAGAAGGCGGAGGTCGCCCTCAAACCGCTGTACGTGGAGAAGCTGCTCGAGACGTACGGGGCGGACCAGCAGGAGATCGAGGAGTTCGTCGCCCTCGCCGAGCGGGCAAACGAGCCCGGCTGGTGGCACATGTACCGCGATGTGCTGCCGAGTTGGTTCAGCGGTTACGTGAGCCTGGAGAGCGGGGCCACGACCCTGCGCACCTACGAGCCCCACTACGTGACGGGCCTGCTGCAGACCCACGCCTACGCGCGCGCCGTGCTGCGCGGCGGCCTCCCGAACGGCAGCAAGGAGGACCTGGAGCGGCGGGTGGACCTGCGACTGCGCCGCCAGGGCCTGCTGGACAGATCCGACGCCCCCACGCTGTGGGTGGTGATGGAGGAGGCCGTGCTGCACCGGGTGGTGGGCGGCCCCGAGGTGATGCGGGAGCAGATCGACCGGCTCCTGGAGGTCTCGGAGCTGGAGCACGTCAGCGTCGACGTCGTGCCGTTCACCGCCGGCGCCCATGTCGGGGCGTGTGCCCCCTTCACCTACTTCCGGTTCGAGGAACGGGAGCTGCCGGACATCGTCTACAGCGAGATCCTCTCCGGTGCCATGTACCTGGACCAGCGTTCGGACGTCGCGGCACATCTGGAGGCGCACAACCGCATGTCCCTGCTGACCTCGGACGCGGACAGCAGGGGGCTTTTGAACCGCATGCGAAAGGAGTACTCATGACCCCGATCGACGGCAGTGTCTGCAACGTCTACAACGGCATGCCGGCGGCGGACCTCGGCGAACAGGGCTGGGAGTCTCCGTGGAGCGGTCCCAACGGGGGCCAGTGCGTGCAGACGAAGCAACTCGCCGACGGCCGCGTGGCGCTCAGGCAGTCGACGGACCCCGCCGGCCCGGCGCTGATCTACACCCCGGAGGAGATCACCGCGTTCGTCGCGGGGGTCAAACGGGGCCTCGCCGATCACCTGACCGCCACACACCCCCACCGCACCACTTCGAAAGGGACACGATGACCAACTCGCACGCCGCGCGGGACATCGACACCAGCAGGCCCCACTCCGCCCGGATGTACGACTACTACCTCGGCGGCAAGGACCACTTCGAGGTCGACAAGCACGCCGCCGAGACCGTCGCGTCGGTCTACCCGGCGATCTTCGTGTGCGCCCGCGAGAACCGGGCGTTCATGCACCGCGCCACCCGCGTCCTCGCCAGGGAGCACGGCATACGGCAGTGGCTGGACATCGGCACCGGCATCCCCACCGAGCCGAACCTGCACCAGGTGGCCCAGTCCGTGGTCCCCGAGGCGCGGGTGGTCTACGCCGACAACGACCCGCTCGTCCTCAAGTACGCCGAGCGCCTGATGCGCAGCACCGCGCAGGGCCGCACCACGTACATCGAGGCGGACGTCAACGACCCGGCGGCGCTGCTGAACTCCCCCGCGCTGGCCGAGGTCCTGCACCTCGACCGCCCCGTGGCCCTGTCGCTCAACGCCCTGATGCACTTCGTGACGGACGCGCAGGACCCGTACGGCATCGTGGAGCGGCTGCTGGCGGTGCTCCCCTCGGGCAGCGCGCTGGCACTGAGCCACTGCACGCCCGACTTCGACCCGGCGACCTGGCAGAAGGTCACCGACATCTACACCAATGCCGGCACTCCGGTGCAGTTCCGCTCGCGGGACGACGTCGCCCGTTTCTTCAGCGGGCTCGACCTGCTCGACCCGGGCGTCTCCGTCGGCCACCGCTGGCGCCCGGAGGGCGGCATGGACGCCACGGACGCCGAGGTCAGCCTGTGGACCGGCGTGGGCATCAAGCCGTAGCCGTCAGGTGTGCGAGGTGCGGGACGGCCCCGGATCCGAGCGGATCCGGGGCCGTCCCGCGTCCGTGAGGGGCCGGGTCAGGGCTGGACCGGCTTGCCGCGTCCCCAGGCCCAGGCGAGGCGGTCGGCGCCGGACTGGTTGGTGGTGGCCAGCCAGGGGCGGGCGGCCGGGCCGGTCAGCCTCTGGACCGAGTAGGTGTCGTCGGTGCGCAGTCCGGGCCAGTAGACGGACCCCATCCCGAGCTTGCGGAAGGTGTCGGTGTCGGCCTGGATGAAGTTGACCGAGTTGTTGGTGGCGTCCGGCCTGTCGTAGTCGAAGCCGGTGGTCATCGGAGCGCCGAACTCGTCGGCGACGGTGCGGCTCGCGCAGTTGCCGAGGCGTTCCTTGAGGTCGGACACCCACTGGTCGTAGGTGGCGTAGTCCTTCCAGAACCCGTAGTGGTGCAGCGACAGATAGGTGCCCTTCAGCCGCGGGTCGGCGCAGACCGAGGTGACGTGGTCGTTGTAGCCGGCGCCGCTGACGAAGACCCGGTCGCGCGGGACGGACGGGTAGCTGGCGAGCCACTTCGCGGCGAGGTCGGCCCACTGGGCGTCGGTGTAGCCGTGGGGCTCGTTCATCGGCTCGAAGTACACGTGCTTGTCGTGCTTGTAGGTCTTGACGACGGTGTTCCACATCGGCCAGTAGGTGGCCTCGTCGTCGATGAAGCCGTCCTTCTGGTCCCCGGTGCCCTCCCAGTAGGACACGATGACCTTGAAGCCCTTGTCCGACGCCGCGTCGATGACGCCCCGGTACGACTTCCAGTACGAGCCGTTCACGGTGTACGGGTTGATGGGCAGCCGGACGGTGTTGGCACCGAGGTTGGCGCGGAACGCCGAGATGACGCGGCTCGCCTTGGCGTAGGTCTGGGCGTAGCTGTCGGAGAGCGACAGGCCGGAGAGCACGACGGGGTCGTTGGCGTAGTTGTCACGGGGGTCGGCCCAGTTGACGCCCTTGAACTGGGACGTGTTCTTCGGCACGGCGGCGGAGGCGGGGGTGCCGGCGAGGGTCGCACCGCTGATCGCGGCGATCGCGACCGCCACGCAGGCGGTACGCAGCCGGGGAGTGAGGCGGCGTTCGGCAGGGGTCTTGCGCATCGACGTGCCTTTCAGGAGGTGGCGGCTCGGCGTCCCGCATGTTTACGTAAACATGGACTGCCACGGCATCGGATGTTTACGTAAACTCGGCGGGGCCGGAATCGTGGCATCCGCTCCAGCGGCCGTCAAGATGTCCCACGCGTAACATTCCGGTGCGTCGAGGGAGACGGGAGTGGTGCAGGCATGGACCTGAACGACCGGGCGCAGCGGATCTCCGCACCTGCCGGCGGTGCGCAGCGGGGCGGCTCCGGCGTGCCGGGCGGGCGCCGCAAGCAGCGTGTCTCCATGGCCGATGTCGCCAAGCTCGCGGGCGTGTCGTCGCAGACCGTCTCGCGTGTCTCCAACGGCCATTCCGGAGTGATCACTTCGACCCGGGAGCAGGTGCTCGCGGCGATGCGGGAGCTGGGCTACCGGCCGAACAGCGCCGCACGCGCCCTGCGCTACGGCCAGTTCAACACCATCGGCGTGATCCTCTTCAGCCTGTCCTCGACGGGCAACAGCCGCACCGTGGAGGCGATCGCCACGCATGCCGCGGACGAGGGGTACGCGATCACGCTGATCCCCATCGACGTCCCGACCCAGGACAACGTGCTGGGGGCCTTCACGCGCATGGGCGAGCTGGCCGTCGACGCCGTCATCGTCATCATGGAGATCCATCTGCTCGACACCGCCACGGTGCAGCTGCCGCCCGGTGTGCACGTGGTCGTCGTGGACTCCGACGCCGGCGACCGCTACAGCGTGGTCGACACGGACCAGGCCGACGGAGCGCGCAAGGCCGTGAGCCATCTGCTCGACCTGGGCCACCGAACGGTCTGGCACGTGACCGGCCCCGAGACGTCCTTCGCCGGCCAGCGTCGCACCCAGGCCTGGCGGGCCGTTCTGGAGGCGGCGGGACGTCCCGTGCCGCCGCCCCTGCACGGCGACTGGTCGGCCGAGTCCGGCTACACGGCAGGTCTGGCGCTCGCCGGACAGCCCGGCTGCACGGCCGTGTTCGCCTCCAACGACCAGATGGCGCTGGGGCTGTTGCGCGCCTTCCACGAACGGGGGCTGACCGTGCCGGCGGACATCAGCGTCGTCGGCTTCGACGACATCCCCGACGCCGCCTTCTTCGTCCCGCCCCTCACCACCGTCCACCAGGACTTCGCCGAGGTCGGCCGCCGCTGCGTCCAGGGCGCCCTCCAGCAGATCCGCGCCCACGGCGGCTCGCAGGCAGGCACCGATCTCGTCCCGACCAGCCTGGTCGTCAGAGACAGCACCGCCGCGCCGCCCGGCCGGCGTCCATGACTGTGCCGTTGCGCACAACCCCGGGAGACCAGGGCCCGTCCGAGCGGTCGGCTGTCGCCCGCGTGCTACAAGGCTGGACCATGGAGACCGAGCCGATCACGCCGTCCACCCCGCGACCCGTGCGCCGGCCGGCGCTGGTGCAGGGCTGGCACGAACTGACCTTCCTGCACTGGCCGGTGGAGCCGGAGCGGGTGGCGGCTCTGCTGCCCGCGGGGACCCGCCCGGACACCCTCGACGGGGTCACCTACGTCGGCCTCGTGCCGTTCCTGATGCGCGGCGTCGGCCTCGGCCCCGGGCCGGGTCTGCCGTATCTCGGGACGTTCTGCGAGACGAACGTACGGCTGTACTCGGTGGACGAGCAGGGCCGCCGCGGAGTCGTGTTCCGCTCGCTGGACGCGACCCGGCTGCTGCCGGTGCTGACGGGCCGGTTCGGCGTACGCCTGCCGTATGTGTGGTCGTCGATGCGCCTGCGCCGCGAGAACGGCGTGCTCACCTACACCTGCCGTCGCGGACGACGCTCGGGGCGAGGGCCCACGAGCCGGGTCGTGGTGCGGCCCGACGCGCCGATAGCGAGGCCCACCGCGTTGGAGCTGTTCCTCACAGCCCGATGGGGCATGCACGTCCCGTGGCACGGCCGCACCGTGCACCTGCCGAACGAGCACGCGCCGTGGCCGCTGCACCGGGCCGAACTCCTCGACCTCGACGACGACTTGATCACCGCGGCCGGCCTGCCGCGGATGCCGCAGCCGCCGGTCAGCGTGCTCTACTCGCCAGGTGTGTCGGTCCGCTTCGGGGCGCCGTCCACCGTGCGGCCGACCCCGGTCCCGGGCCGGTAGTGCCCCGGCAGGCGACGTTCACCCCGTCGCGACGCCCGGCACGCTCCCCCACTGCCTCAAGGGCGTGGGAGGCCCCCCACTCACCGCAGCGGGCACAGACCCAAGTACGTTCAGTACGAGAGTCGGCACCCGGCACAGGCGAGAACACGCACCGGACGCCGCTCCCTGACGGGCAGAGGTTCCCTTGGGCAGAGACCGCAGCGCGAGGCCGGCTTGTGGTGTTTCATGCAGTTCAGCGCCGCTTTTTCTGACGCCAGCCCGTGCAACAAGTGTGGGAATCGCTGGTTTGGGTGAGGCCACGGCAGCCGAGCTGCTGGCTCGTGCCCGAGCCGGATTCGGTCGGCCGGCGGAGGCGGTCGGCGACGCCCGGTGCGTCACCGATGCTCCACTCCGGCGGGCCGGAAACGCAGGTCGGGCATGGGCACGCAGCACTGGGAGTTCTGGTCACAGGGGAGATGTCGGTTGCCGACTCGCGACTGCCGTGAACGACTCTCCACGGGCGCCGCGGCCGACGCGGACGAGCGACAGGTAGACGACCGAGGTGACCACCATGCCGGGAATCCAGGACAGGTCGGCGTTGGAGAAGTGCCGCGCGACGGGCCCGACGAACCACGCGTTGCTCATGGCAGGAATGCCGGACACCACGCCGACCAGGAAGGCGATGAGGACCTTGAGGTTGACCCCGTTGCGGGTCCACGTGGCCGGGTCGCTCCAGTACTTTCCGCTGCGGATGTACATGCCGGGCACGTCGTACTCCCCGTGCTGGACGAGGTAGAAGTCCACGAGGTTCACCGCTCCCCAGGGAATGAGCAGCAGGAGCAGGAACGACAGGAACGCCGTCAGATTGCCGGTGAAGTCCTGTGAGGCCGTGACGGCCAGGCCAAGACCGATGACGAGGGTCGGCAGCATCATCGCCGCACGGGTCCGGAACGAGTTCGAGATCTTGACGAAGGTCGAGAGGCCCGTGATCAGGTTCAGCATCCCGCCGTAGAGGTTGAGCATGTTCGTCACGGCCAGGCCCAGTGCGGTCACCACCAGGACGACAGTCGCGAGAGCGCCACCGCCGAGCGCGGCACTGGCGCTCTGGAAGACGTCCGCGGCAGCGAACTTGGCCGCGAGCAGCACACCGACGACGCAGCAGAACGTGGACGACAGGAACACCCCGGCCGCCGTCCACCAGAAAACCGCCCGGCCTGACGCGTCGCGCGGCAGGTAGCGCGAGTAGTCCGAGACGGCCGTTGCGTAGGTGAGCGCGAACGTCACGGCGACCCCGGTGCCGGCGAGGAACGACGCGAGCGACACCGGACCGGACGTCGCCGCCACGTCACCCCCTCCGACGAGCGTGTAGCCGCTGACGACGATCAGGCTGATGGTGAGCGGCCACGTCGCGTAGCGTGCGACGACGTGGATGGCCCGGTTTCCCATCAGTGCGGGGAGCACGCTCAGCGCGGCGATCAGACAGATGGCCAGGGGCAGCGGGATCCGGCCGCCCGTGGCCGCCCTGAGCGCGATACCGCCCGCGAGCGAGACCGAGACCGTGAACCCGACGTACATGACGGACCCCACTACGACGGGCACCAGGGCACCGAGGTATCCGAACTGGCCGCGACTCTGGATCAGTTGGGGAATCCCCAGCCTCGCGCCCTGGATCGAGTGCAGGGCCATGAGGACGGTCCCGACCAGGTTGCCGATGACGGCGGCGAGCAGCGCCAGCGGGATGCTGCGGCAGACCGAGTAGATGATCGCGCCGAAGATGGCGTTGCCGACGTTGAGGTTGGAGGCGAACCACACGTGGAAGAGGTCGCGGGGGCGGCCTCGCCGGTGGGATTCGGGCACCGGATCGACGTGATGCAGCTCGATCCCGGCTTCAGCGGCGGATGTTCCGGTCATGGGCTCTCATTCCTTTCACGGGCAACCTTGCATGGTCGTGGGATGCCGGTGAACCGATCGGGTCATGGCCATCCGGGACTGTGCCCGCTCCTCGAGCACTCGGGTGAACTGGGCGAGGAAGTAGTCGGCTGCCGCGTTGTCGAAGCAGAGGGGTGGCTTGATCTTCAGGACGTTGAGCTCGACTCCGGTGGGTTGGATGACGACACCGAGTTCGAACATGCGTTCACAGATCTGGGTCGCGGCGGCGGGTGCCGGCTCCTTGCCTGCGCCCGGTTCGACGATGTCGACACCGCGATAGAGGCCCTCCCCGTAGACGGCGCCGATCTCGGGGAAACGTGCGGCCAGGGCGCCCAGCTCTGCGCCGAGGTGCGTACCGACCGTGCGCGCGTTCTCCGGCAGGCGTTCGTCACGAAGGACGTCGAGGACCGCCGTACCGATCCGGCACGAGACCGGGCCGCCGCCGGTGGAGGAGAAGAACCCGGCCCGTCGGCCGAACTCCGCCGCGATCTCGGGCCGGCACGCCACGACACCGATGGGATGTCCGTTGCCGGTCGCCTTCGCCGCGACGACGATGTCGGGGGTCGCGCCCTGGCCTTCGAACGCCCAGAAGGCCGACCCGGTGCGCCCCATCCCGACCTGGATCTCGTCGGCGACGCACACCCCGCCCGCCTCGCGAACGGCGGCGTAGGCGCCGGCCAGGTATCCCGGCGGCGGAACGATTCCTCCCTGGCTGCCGAGCAGGGGCTCGGCCACGAACGCGGCCACGCCACCACCCGGGCCGGCTTCGGCGCAGGCTCGCCTCACGGACTCCACATACGGCTCCACCCGCGCACCGTGCCGTCCGCGGTACGGGTCGGGCGTCTCGGCGACGTGGACGTGTTCGTCGAGCTCCTCGCGCCAGCGCGGGCGGTCATGGGGAAGCGTGTCCAACGCGAACACGTCCGAGGTCCAGCCGTGGTAGGCGCCTTCGATGACGACCACTGAGCGACGCCCCGTGTACACCCGGGCCAGTTGGACGGCGAGATCGACGGCCTCGCTGCCCGAGTTCACGAGGAAGAAGGTGTGCAGTTCCTCGGGCAGGGTGTCGGCGAGCCGTTCCGCGTACTCACCCAAGGCGTCGTACAGGAAGCGGGAGTTGGTGTTCAGCAACGCCATCTGCCGAGCCGCCGCCGAGGTGAGCGCGGGGTGGGAGTGCCCGACGATCGCGACGTTGTTGATCAGGTCGAGGTACCGTCGGCCCGCGCTGTCGTAGAGCCAGTACCGCCAGCCCCGGACCATCTGCACGGGAGTCCCGTAGTACGTCGACTGGGCGCCGGCCACGTACTTCGCCCGGCGCTGATGCACGCGTTCGACCGCTTTTCCGCGCTCTGCCCTGGTGGGCGTCCCGACGAGCGGTGACGGGTCCGCACAGAGCGTCAGGAGGGCCGCACGGTCCCGGACCCTGCCGTAGCCCGGCAGGTCGGGTGAGAGCCCGAGCTGCACGTGGACGTGGGAAGGCAGTGGGCCGGCCGCCGGTGCGACCAGCGCGACCTCGGCACCACGGCGCACGGTGTGCCCGACGGGGAGGTGCGAGGCCACTCCGGCGATCCGGACGAAGAACGTCGTGGTGTCGACGCGGCTCCGCAACACGACGGCGTGACCATCTACCCGGACCACCGTGGCGTCGAGCGGGGCGTAGACCGCGGTGCTGGCTGGGACGAACAGGTCAGCACCCAGGTGCAGTGCGGCGGGCGCCCGGTCGCTGAGGTGGGGCTCACCGAGGCGGACCTCGTCGAAGCGCCCGACGGCCACCTCCGTGTCGGATCCGAGCTGGGGGAAGGCCGCGCCATCCATCCAGTCGCCCGCCGAGAACAGCTCGGACTCGACGCTCAGATCGACCGGCCGGAGCCGACCGAACTCCTGGTCGCTGAGGATCGGGCTCGGCGACTGCCGGGCGACGAGATCGGCCAGGTCGGTCTCCGGTGCGCCGAAACCGCAGGCCTGGCGCACCACCGCTGTCGCGAGCGCCGGGTCGGTCTCCACCACGGACCGCAACGCCCGCCAGTCCTCGGCGGCGACCTTGGCCGCCCCCTTGTCATCCGGATCCTCTTGCGACGCGACGGTCTGGAGCGCCGCGCAGAGCACGGCACGCGCGCGGACCAGCGTCCAGACCGCGTCCGCCTCGGCCTCGGCCAACGACAGCCGATCGAGGTATCCGGCGAGGACCGGCAGCGCCGCTCCCAGTGGATCCTCGGGGGCACGTGCGATGGCGGCCAGCATCGGCGTCGCGACCTCGCAGGCCCGCCACGTCCACACCAGGTCCCCGAAGTCGATGATCCCGGTCGGGACGAACCCGCCGTCGGCATCGAAGTCACCGACCACGTTGTACTCGTGGATGTCGGTGTGCACGGCCTGTTCCGGCAGTCGCCCGGCGGCCCCGCCGCCGACGAGCTCGTCCATCGGAGCGAGTGTCCGCTCGATGAGCGCGTTCTCCGCGTCCGTGAAGTGATCGGTGAGCCCGGACACGGTCCGGACCGCGTGGCGTGGATCCCACGAAGAGCGGCGGTGCAGCCCGGGGTGGTCGAACCCGGCGAGTGCGGTGACCGATCTCGCGGCCAGTCGGCCGAGGCCGCGCAGCGCCGTCGGCGAGAGGTGCGCGACGGAGCCCAGCGGTGCACCCGGAACCCAGTTCAAGAGCCGCACGCGGAGCCCCGTGCGGTCGACCAGGTCGTGGTCCCGCAGCGTCGGGATGGCTTCCGGCGCCACGAGGCCCGGATCCCGGGACCGGAAGTGACGGACCGCCAGGTGTTCGGCGTGGACTGCCTCCGCACCGCCCTCGGCCAGAGACGCCTTCAGGACGTATCGGCGCCCGTCCCTGTCGTCCTCGACCAGCATGACCTGGTCCTCGGTGCTCCCCAGGTCGGTGAGCCGACCGGTGATTCCCCATTCCTCGTGCAGGAGCCGGGTCGCGTCCTGCTTCGACAGCGCCGGGCCGGTGCGAGGTGCGGCGCAGGCGGTGTCGTCGACCGCGGCTTCGTCGGTGGATGACCGTTGCGTCTCAGCCATGGTGCGCCGGCTTCGGCCGCCAGTCCGGGTCGCTCCAGAGGCCGAGACGTGCTTCGGCGGCCGCCCCGAGGCGGAACGCGGTCAGATCGTCGAACGGCCGGGCAACGATCTGCACGCCGGTCGGCACCCCGTTGCCCGCGCGACCTGAGGGCACGTTGAGGACCGGATGCCGGCTCGCGATGTTGAAGAGCTGGGTCAGACAGTGGCTCACGAGGTTGGCGAACCGCACACCCTCGGCGAGCTCGACGGACTCCGCGGACGTGGCGTCCGCCGGGTAGCCGGTGGTGGCCATGGTCGGGCAGATGATGGCGTCGTGGTCGCGGTGGATCTCGGCGAGCACGGCGTGCATGCGGCCTTCCTCTTCCACGACCCGCAGGGCGCCGACGTTCTCCAGGGCCGCCTCACACGCCTCGACGACATCGAGGACGTTCCGGGACCAGCGCGGGTCGTCGGCCGGCGCGCACTCCCGTACGGACGGCCCGAGGAGGAGGCCGTAGTGGGCGAATGCGGTGGCCATGATCGACTGACGGGTGATCGGGATCTCGACCGGCGTCACCTCGGCTCCGGCGTCCCGCAGGGCGCTCGCGAACCGCTCGATGTTGGCCGCCGCCTCGGGGACGACGGGGAAGTCACCGATGGTGACCGCGAGCGCGACCTTCAGTCCCGCACACGATCCGAAGGCCGTCGGGAGCGGTGGAGCAGCAGGTACCGAGGCTTGGTCGACGGGGTCCGGTCCGGCGATGACGTTCTGGAAGAGAGCACAGTCGGTGACCGTGCGGGCCATCGGCCCGTCCTGACAGTAGGTGTCGAGACTGAGCGGCGGCAACGACGGCACCCGTCCGTAGGGGGGCCGGAACCCGACGACGCCGCACAGAGCCGACGGAACCCGGATGGAGCCCGCGATGTCGGAGCCGGTGGCCAGTGGGGCGAGTCCGGCAGCCAGGGCCGCACCCGAGCCGCCCGAGGAACCGCCGGGGCTGTAGTCGAGGTTCCATGGATTGCGTGTGACGCCCCACAGCGCGGAGTGGGTGGTCACGGCGATCGAGAACTCCGGCGTCGTGGTCCGCAGGTGCAGGACCGCACCGGCGTCGATCAGGCGCTGGACCATCGGCTGCGTCTGCGTCGCGACGTTGCCTTCGGTCAGCAGGGAGCCGAAGCGGTGAGACCTGCCGGCGATGGGCATCTCCTCCTTCACCGCGACCGGGACGCCTTCGAGCGCCCGGGGCGCCGGTCCCTTCCCCGCATACCTGGACTCGGCGGCCCGCGCGACATCGTGGGCCTCGTCGAACATCTCCTCGGCGACCGCGTTGACCTCGCTGGTCTTGGCGACCCGTTCGATCAGGGAGTCCAGGACTTCCACCGGGGACAGCTCGCGCCGCCGAAACGCCCCCAGCATCTCGTCGGCCGACAGATAGTTCAGGTCCATCCTTCGCTCCTCTTGGCGATGGGCAGCACGGGCAAAACAGAAAGAATGGGCGAATGGCGGGCTACTGTGCGAACAGCGCCAAGGGACCGCCTGCCGGGCTCAGCCCGCGCTCCTCCTGGATGGAGTTGCCGCCGTCCACCACGAACAGTTGCCCCGTGACGTAGGACGACTCCGGCGAGGCCAGGAACGCCACCAGTGCGGCGACCTCCTCGGGGCGCCCGGCACGACCGACGGGCGTTGCCGCCCCGAGGGCGTCGACGTGCTCGTCGAGCCCCCCGGTCGCGATCCAGCCAGGCGCGACGGCGTTGACCGTGATGCCCCGCGAAGCCGTGTCCATGGCTGTCGAGCGGGTGAGGCCGATCAGGCCGGCCTTGGCCGTGTGATAGGCGACGTCGCCCTTGTAGGCCATCACCGGGCCCGAGAGCGACGACATGTTCACCACCCGGCCGTACCCGCGGTCGAGCATCGACCGGAGCGCGGCGCGGGTCATATGGAAGGTGGTGTCGAGGTTTCGCGAGAGGGCCGAACGCCACTGCTCGTCGGAGGCCGTCGCGAGGCTGGACGGATCTTCGGGCTCGGCCACCGAGACCATGCCGGCGTTGTTGACGAGAACGTCGATCCGGCCGAAGGCGTCCAGCGCCTCGGCCACCACCGACTCGGCGAACCGGGGATCGGTGAGATCGCCCGAGACCCCACGGACGGGGCAGCTCCCCGCCAGCTCGGCCACCCGCTCGTGAATCCGCCCGGTGGTCGAGGTGATCAGCAGCGAGTGGTCGTCGGCCAACCGCTTGGCGCAGGCGAAACCGATGCCGGATGCACTGCCGACCCCGGTGATGATCGCGACGGGCCGGCCGTCGGCGTTGGTCGGGTTCATGTGGTACTCACCCTCGAATCCCTGGACGCGCGATGGTGTGACTGAGTTGAACGTTCGTCACAGTAAGGGAATTAGGACTGGGCGGCAATGGCCAGTTCACTGGCCTTTCAAGGGTAATTAACTGTCGCTGCCCCAGGCAGGACGGCCGACTTTTCTTGGTATGAGTGGTACGTTCGTTCCAGTCTCAAAGGTGAAGGGACAGGATGCCACGGCGTACCGCACAGGCAGGTCGCCCCGATTGCTACCGTGCGGCCATTGCCGGCGGGCGACGCCCGGCGGTCACCCACAGGTGAGAAGGACGACGACAGACATGAGCCGGCCCGGCGAGTCCGCCCAGCAACGAGACACCCCCGTCCTGACCGAGCGCGGCGGGGTCCGCAAGGCGGCCATCCTCGAAGCAGCCCTGAGGGTCATCGGGGACAAGGGACTCGCCGGTCTCTCCATGCGTGCCATCGCGGCGGAAGCGGGGCTGCCGCTCGGAGCCCTCGGCTACTACTTCAAGACCAAGGACGATCTGATCCTTGAGGCGTTCGAGTTGCACACGCGCCGGGAGGCGGACCGGGTCCTCGCCGCCTTTGCGGGTGTCGAGAGCGGCAGCCATGCCGACGACGTCGCCGAGCACCTCGCGGCGTTCATCCACCACGGGCTGACCGAGGCACGAACGAGCCTGGTCGCAGAGTACGAGTTCCTGATCGAGTCAACCCGCAGGCCGGATCTCGCACGCGTCTCGCGGGCGTGGCGCCAGGCGCTGCAGATCCAGGTCAGCCACGTCGCGAGCCGGCTCGGCTCGGACGATCCCGAGACGGACTCGGAGATCATTCTCTCGGTCATCGCGGGGCTGGAGATCGACCACCTCTCCACACCGCTCGACCCGTCGACGACGCAGGCGATCCGCACCGCACTCCGCCGCACGATCACAAGGCTCGGGCTCCGCGGCACCGCCGCGCGGCAGTAGGTCCCATCAGGGCGGTCCGAACGCACGACACCTCTCCGTGCGGCTCGGCGGCATCACTGATCCTGGCTGCCGCTCACCGCCGACGAACGCTGACAGAGGCGGAACCGGAAAACAAAACTTTCGCCGGTGCCACAACTCCCGCCTCCGGAGCGGCCGTTACCGACGTCCCCGCCGTTCTGGCCGGCTTGGAACGTGCGGCGTCGTCGTCCTCTGCTGCGGTGCAGGCGGCGGCCAGGGGAAGAAGGGCCAGGCTGCCGGCCACGGTCGCGCCGCGCACCAGCCGGGTCGTGGGCGTGATGCGTACCGTGCGTCCTCGTGATGGCTGGCGCGGTGACACGTGCGTCTCCCTGTCGGCGCAGTTCCGCCCGCCCCGGACGGACAGGCGTATCACAGGGGTACGAGCGAACACCGACGGCTGTTCACCGGCACCCGGAGGCAGGACGATCAGGAAAGGAGAAGCGCCGGCCCCCCGGCCGGGCCTAGCGTGACCTCGGTGATCCGACGTCTCGTTCCCTCCGCCTACCGGCCGGTCCTCGCCGACCGGGTGTTCCGGCGGCTGATCCTCGGCTTCGGCGTCTCCGGCCTCGGGGACGGCATGAGCTTCGTCGCGGTGGCGTGGCTCGCCATCGAGCTCGCCCCGCAGGCGAGCGCGGGGCTGTGGGTAGGTGGTGCGGTCGCCGCGTACACCCTGCCGGGTGTGGTCGGCGCGCTGGTGCTGGGCCGCCGGCTGCGCCGGGTGCCGGCCAGGCGGCTGCTGATCGCCGACAGCGTGGTGCGCGGTGTGTTCCTCGGCGCCGTGCCGCTCGCCCGGTTCACCGGACTGCTGTCGCCGCCGCTGTACCTCGTACTGCTCGCGGTCTCGTCGCTGCTGCACGCGTGGGGCAGCGCGGGCAAGTACACGCTGCTCGCCGAGTTGCTGCCGGAGGACCGGCGGCTCGCCGGGAACACCCTCGTCAGCTCGCTCACCTTCGCTGCCACGATCGCCGGGCCCGCCGTCGCCGGTGTGCTGGTGACGTACGCGAGCTCCGCGCTCGTGCTCGGCCTGGACGCCCTCACCTACGTGTTCCTCGTCGTGCTCGTCGTGCGCACCCGGCTGCCGGAGTCGGGGCACGTGTCCCCCGTCGACCAGGCGGCCGCGCGCGGCGGACTCGCCCTGCTGCGGTCCCGTCCCGAGCTGCTCGGTCTGCTGACGCTCACGTGGTTCTTCAACCTGCTGTACGGCCCGGTCGAGGTGGCCCTGCCGCTGCATGTGACCGACGACCTGCACGCCCCCGGCACACTCCTTGGCCTGTACTGGATGCTGTTCGGCTTCGGCGCCGTGCTCGGCTCGCTGGCGGTCGGCGCGCTGCGGCGGCTGCCCCTGTGGCCCGTGACGGTCGGCATCGTGATCGCCTGGGGGTTCTCGCTGCTGCCGTTCGGGCTGGACGTGCCGACGGCCGTCACCGTCGCGTGCTTCACCTTCGGCGGTGTGGTCTACGGACCGTTCGTGGCGCTCTCCGTGACGCTCATGCAGACGAAGTCGCCACCGCAGCACCTGGCCGCGATGCTCGCGGCCAACAACGCCGTGCTGCTCACCGCCTCACCGCTCGGCACGGCGCTCGGCGGACCGCTCATCGCGGCGCTGGGCCCGCGGGCGACACTCGGCGGGTCGGGGCTCGCCACGGTGGCGCTCGGCGCCACTGCGTGCCTTTTGCTGACGGCCCGGCGCCGGAAGCACGGTCCGAACGGGTTCCGGAACCGATCAGGAATCGAGAAGCGCCGGTCCGTGGGCCGCGGATAACGTGACCGCAGAACCACGACCTCAGGAGTGACCATGGCCGGCTCACCCACCCAGGGGATCAAGACCGGGCTGCACCCCGTGACCGACATCGCGGCCGCCAGGGAGGTGTACGCCGCCCTGCTGGGCGTGCCCCCGGTGGCCGACGAGTCCTACTACGTCGCCTTCGAGGCCGGGGGCCGGCACACCGGGCTGGTGCCGGGCGGCGGGACGCAGGGCATGACCTCGCCGGTGACCTGCTGGCACGTGCCGGACGCCGAGGCGAAACCCGCCGAGGTGACCGCCGCGGGTGCCACCGTGAAGGAGCCCGCGCACGACGTCGGCGGCGGCCGTCCGGTGGCCACCTTCACCGACCCCGACGGCGACGTCCGCGGACTGCTGCAGGACCACTGAGCCCCGATCGCCCGCCGGCCACCGACGCCCGTGCCCGCCCCGGCCCGACAGATGGAGAGACGATGACCACGGCCAAGAGGACGGACTCGCAGTCGCCCGCGCTGCATGCCGCCGACAGCCACGACCTGATCCGTGTGCACGGCGCGCGCGAGAACAACCTCAAGGATGTCAGCATCGAGATCCCGAAGCGCCGGCTGACGGTGTTCACCGGCGTCTCCGGTTCGGGCAAGAGCTCCCTGGTGTTCGACACCATCGCCGCGGAGTCGCAGCGGCTGATCAACGAGACCTACAGCGCCTTCGTGCAGGGCTTCATGCCGAGCCTGACGCGGCCCGAGGTCGACGTCCTGGACGGTCTGACCACCGTGATCAGCGTCGACCAGCAGCGGATGGGCTCCGACCCGCGCTCCACGGTCGGCACCGCCACCGACGCCAACGCGATGCTGCGGATCATGTTCAGCCGGCTCGGCAAGCCCTACGTCGGCCCGCCCGGAGCGTTCGCCTTCAACGTGCCCTCGGTCTCGGCCGCCGGTGCGATCTCCGTGGGCGGCGGTGCCAAGCAGAAGGTCACCTTCAACAAGGTGGGCGGCATGTGCCCGCGCTGCGAGGGCCGCGGTGCGGTCTCCGACCTCGACCTGACCCAGCTCTACGACGACACCAAGTCGATCAACGACGGCGCCTTCACCATCCCCGGATACACCGGCGGCGGCTGGAACTCCCGGCTCTACGCGGAGTCCGGCTTCTTCGACCCGGACAAACAGATCCGCAGGTTCACCAAGAAGGAACTGCACGACCTCCTGCACCGCGAGCCGACGCGGATGAAGATCGCGGGCATCAACATGACCTACGAGGGTCTGATCCCGCGCATCCAGAAGTCGATGCTGTCCAAGGACAAGGAGGCGATGCAGCCGCACATCCGGGCCTTCGTGGAGCGGGCGGTCACCTTCACCACCTGCCCCGACTGCGAGGGCACCCGGCTCGCCGAGCACGCCCGTGTCTCGAAGATCAAGCAGATCTCGATCGCGGACGCCTGCCGGATGGAGATCCGGGATCTCGCCCACTGGGTGCGCGGGCTCGCGGAGCCTTCGGTGGCGCCGCTGCTCACGGCGCTGCAGCAGACCCTCGACTCGTTCGTCGAGATCGGCCTCGGCTATCTCTCCCTCGACCGGCCCGCGGGCACCCTGTCGGGCGGCGAGGCACAGCGCGTCAAGATGATCCGCCACCTCGGCTCCTCGCTCACCGACGTCACGTACGTCTTCGACGAGCCGACCGCGGGCCTGCACCCGCACGACATCCAGCGGATGAACGAGCTGCTGCTCAGGCTGCGGGACAAGGGCAACACGGTCCTGGTCGTGGAGCACAAGCCGGAGGTCATCGAGATCGCCGACCACGTCGTCGACCTCGGCCCCGGCGCCGGTACGGCGGGCGGCACCGTCTGCTTCGAGGGCACCCTCGACGGGCTGCGCGGCAGCGACACCGTCACCGGCCGCCACCTCGGCGACCGGGCCTCGCTCAAGGACGCGGTGCGCAAGTCCACCGGCGCCCTGGAGATCCGCGGCGCGAAGGCGAACAACCTGCGTGACGTCGACGTGGACGTCCCGCTGGGCGTGCTCGCGGTGATCACCGGTGTCGCGGGTTCCGGGAAAAGTTCGCTCGTGCACGGATCGGTGCCCGAGGAGCTCGGGGTGATCTCGGTCGACCAGAGCCCGATCCGGGGTTCGCGGCGCAGCAACCCGGCGACGTACACCGGTCTTCTGGAGCCGATCCGCAAGGCGTTCGCCAAGGCCAACGGCGTCAAGCCCGCGCTGTTCAGCGCCAATTCCGAGGGCGCCTGCCCCACCTGCAACGGCGCCGGGGTCATCTACACCGACCTGGCGATGATGGCCGGGGTCGCCAGCACCTGCGAGGACTGCGAGGGCAAGCGGTTCGACGCGTCGGTGCTCGAGTACCGCCTCGGCGGCCGGGACATCTCCGAGGTGCTCGCGATGCCGGTGTCGGAAGCGCTGGAGTTCTTCGCCGAGGGCGAGGCGCGCACCCCGGCCGCGCACAAGGTGCTCGAACGCCTCGCGGACGTCGGGCTCGGCTATCTCACCCTCGGCCAGCCGCTCACCACGCTGTCCGGCGGTGAGCGGCAGCGTCTGAAGCTGGCCACCCACATGGCGGACAAGGGCGGCAGCCGATCCGTCCTCGTACTCGACGAGCCGACCACCGGCCTTCACCTCGCCGACGTCGAGCAACTCCTCGGCCTGCTCGACCGGTTGGTCGACTCCGGCAAGTCCGTGATCGTCATCGAGCACCACCAGGCGGTCATGGCCCACGCCGACTGGATCATCGACCTCGGCCCCGGCGCGGGCCACGACGGCGGCCGCGTCGTCTTCGAGGGCACCCCGGCCGACCTCGTCGCCGCCCGCTCCACCCTCACCGGCGAGCACCTCGCGGGGTACGTGGGCGCCTGACGTGGGGCGACCCACGTCCCGGTCGGCCTCGACCCCGCCCAAGGGTGAGGCCGGCCCTGGCCGCATGCATGTGGACAACGACGCTCTCCTCGCCGAGGCCCTGGCCTCCTGGAGGGAGCAGCCAGGTCCCCGGCGCGCGAGAATGGCTCCATGGGCGGCGAGATCGTGGACGAGTCGGTGCGAGGGGTCCCCGCGCCGCCTCTGCGGGGGCTGGTCGGGTGGTACTCCGGCTACCGCCAGCGCGGCATCCCGCACGGTCGGCACCGAGGGCTGCCGTCACCGTGGCTGACACTGATCATCACCCTCGACGAGCCGTTGACGATCGCCGCCCATCCCGATCCGGGCGCCGCCGGCGGTGACTATCCGACCCTGCTGGGCGGCCTGCACCTCACGCCCGCGCTCATCGAGATCCCCGGGCGGCAGTCCGGCATCCAGGCCGCGCTCAGCCCGCTCGGCGCGCGCGTCCTGCTGGGGCTGCCCGCGGGAGAGCTGGCCGGGACCGATCTGCACGCCGACGACGTGCTCGGCGCCTGTGTGCGCGAGGTCCACGACAGGGTGCGCGAGGCAGCCGGCTGGGCGGCCCGGTTCGCGGTCGTCGACGACTGGCTGATGCGGCGCATGTCCCTGCACGACGGCCCGGGGCCGGCCTTGGCCGGCCCGGTGGCCGGTGCCTGGCAGCGGTTGCTGACCGCCGGCGGTCGGCTGCGTGTCGACAAGCTCGCCGCCGACACCGGCGTCGGCGAGCGGCACCTGCGTAACCGCTTCCGCGCCGAGATCGGTCTCACCCCCAAGGCGGCCGCTCGCGTCATCCGCTTCGACCTGGCACGACGCCGTCTGGCGAGCCGCCCGGGCCGGCCCGACCTCGCGGGACTCGCCGCCGACTGCGGCTACGCGGACCAGTCGCACCTCGACCGCGAGTTCGCAGCGCTGGCGTCCTGCACGCCGAGCGACTGGCTGGCGCAGGAGTTCCGAAACATCCAATCCGGGCACTGCCCGCCCGCGTGACGCTGGTGATGTCGGCCGGTCACGTCAGGCGGCCGGTCCAGGCAGACACCCGCGAGACGGAGGCACACACCATGCCCAGCACATCCGACACGACCAGCACGTCCGACGCCACCGGCTCCGATACCGCCAACACGTCCGGCACCGCCGGGCGGCCCCCCGCCCCGCAGGTCTGGCCCACGCTGCGGGCCCACGACGCCCGGGCCCTGATCCGCTTCCTCGTCGAGGCCTTCGGCTTCGAGGAGACCGTGGTGTACGGCGAGGGCGACCTGGTCCAGCACGCCCAGCTCAGCTGGCCCGAGGGCGGCGGAGTCATGCTGGGATCCGTGCGCGAGGAGCAGGAGCCCGGTACCGGCCCGACACCGCCCGGTGCCTTCAGCGCCTACGTCGTCACCGCCGACCCGGACGCCGTCCACGCCCGCGCCAAGGCCGTCGGCGCCGAGATCACCGCAGACCTGCACGTCACCGACTACGGCTCCCGCGACTTCGCCGCACGCGACCCGGAAGGCAACAGGTGGAACTTCGGCACCTATCGTGGCGAACCACGCTGAACCGCACGGCGTGAGTTTGCCCACGCCACCCCGGTGTGGCATGGGCGCCGACCAGGGAGTTGTCGTACGCCGTACCCTGCCCCGCCGCGGACGTCACAGCCGTCGTTCACCGCGTGCGGGCACACTTGGGCATGCGCTGCTGCCTGTCCGCTCCCCTCGCCGCCCTGCAGACCCTGCCGGATCCCTGTCAGGTCCTGCGGTCCGGCGCCCTCCTCACGCCCGCCCTGCTGCGGGCTGCCGCCGATGCGCTGCGCGGCCCGGCGGGCCGCGGCAGGCACCGTCACCGCGACGGCCTGGCCGCGATCCATCTGGAGCTCGTCACCCTGGCCGAGGACCGCGCCGTCATCACCTGGTACACGGGAGTGCCCGGCAGCGACGACGGCCTGGGTCACATGCTGCCCGCGGTCACGGAGGGCGAGGTCGTCTACGGCACCCACCCCGGCCGCCTCAACCGCGTCGCGGCGGAGGACGGACCGGTGGCGCACCACTACGTGGAGCTCACGGACCTGGAGCCGGGGCAGACGTACTACTACCAGGCCCGCTCGCGGGGTGTGGCCGCGACGCCCACCCCGCTGCATCTGGTCCGCGGCAACGCCGTCGGCACCAACCTGCACGGCCTCGGCTCGGGCGGCGGCCCGTACTCGTTCACCACACCGCAGCCGCCGCCGGGGCGGCATCTGCTGTCGATCGCGCTCTGCAACGACCTGCACCTGGGTGAGACCACCGCCGGTCTGGTGACCGGTGTTCCCCTGCTGCGCGGGGTGCGGCAGGAGCAGGGACTGGCGCCGTATCCCGAGATCATGAGCAGGGCAGTCGTCGAGGAGGCCCGGCTGCGGGGAGCGGACGTGCTGCTGGCCGCAGGGGACATCTCGGCCGGCGGCGGAGCACAGGACCTCGCCGAGGCCAAGCGGATCCTGGACGGTTTCGGCATCCACGGCCGGGACTACTTCGTCGTCCGCGGAAACCACGACCGGCCCGGACACGGCAACTGCCGTTCCTGCACCGGCGGTTGCGGCGACTCCTTCCGCGACGGGTTTCTCGACGGCGACGGGCCGTCGTACTTCACGCGCGACCTCGGCGGCCTGCGGATCGTCGGGCTCGACACCTACGAGAAGGACGGGAACGGCGCCGACTCGGGCGGCCTCGGCGGTGAGCAACTGTCGTGGTTCCGGGCCCGGTTGAGGGAGGCCAAGGACCAGCCCACCGTGGTGTTCGGGCATCATCCGCTGGCCGTGCGGGACTCCGTCTTCCCGGTGACGGGCGGGCAGCGCCTCGGCCGTCGTCAGGCCCGTTCCATCCTCGACGCCTATGCCGGCGCACCCGGCGTCTTCCTCCATCACGCGGGCCACACCCACCGCAACAAGCGCACGGTGCTGCCGCAGGCCCCGCACGTCACGATGCAGGAGGTCAGCGCGGTCAAGGAGTACCCGGGCGGCTTCTGCCTGGTGCGGATCCATGCGGGCGGGTTCGCCGTCAACCACTACAAGGCGCGCGGTGCCGCGGCCCGCGAATGGGGCGAGCGCAGCCGCCGCGTGGCCGCGGGGCTGTGGCCGCACCACGCGCTCGGCCGCTCGGTCGCGGACCGCAACAGCATGACGGTCCGCGACCTGTCCGGCATCACCCGCCCGGCGAACCGGCTTTCCCTGCAGGCTCTTTGAGCCTCGAAGCAGCACACCGTACGTCGACTGCCGTGAGCGCCAACGCCAGCGGCCCGGGCACCAGGAACGCCAGCGGAACCAGCATCCACGCACACAGGGCAGCCGTCGCCAGCGCGAGAAGCACCAGGCCGCTGCCGCCCACGTCCCGTGCCGCGTCCCGCGCGGCCGCGCGCAGGGCGGCCGGCCAGTCGTCGAGGGACTCGGGACGTGCGCAGGCCCTGAGGGCGACCAGCGCGGCGCACCCGCCGATCGCGGCGGCCGCCACCGCGAAGAGGGGCGCCCCGGGCAGCCCCACCCCAGCCAGCGCCAGGTCCGCGGCGAACAGCAGCGCACCCGCCAGGGCGACGGCCCCCGCCACCAGGTCGCCCGCGCGCAGGCGCCGCCGCAACAGGGCGAGGTAGCGGCCCGCGGTGACGGGCTGGTCCTCCTGTGCGCCCCGCAGCACCGCGCACGCCGTCGACAGCGCGGCCGGGGCGGTCAGCAGTGGCAGACAGGCCGCCGCCGTGGCGAGGCCGACGCTCAGCATGTCGGCGAACAGGGTCATGCGCGGCCCGAAGACCTCACCCGGTTCACGCGTCCGTGTGTCGCTCATGCCGCTCACCCCTTCAGTCCGGAGCTGGCCATGCCCTCCACCAGGAACCGCTGGAAGGCGAGGAAGAACAGCACGATCGGCAGCAGCGCGATCACGGACATGGCGAACATCGGGCCGAACGCCGACTGGCTGGAGGCGTCCACGAACGACCGCAGCGCGAGCGTGAGGGTGAACTTGTCCGGGTCGAAGAGGTAGATCAGCTGGGTGAAGAAGTCGTTCCAGGTCCAGATGAACGTGAAGATCGCCGTGGTGATCAGGGCGGGGCGGGTCAGCGGCAGGATGACTTGGAAGAAGCTGCGGAAGGGGCCGCAGCCGTCGATGCGCGCCGCCTCCTCCAGTTCCCTCGGCAGCCCGCGCATGAACTGCACGATCAGGAAGACGAAGAAGGCCTCCGTGGCGAGGAACTTCGGCAGGATCAGCGGCCAGTAGGTGTTCACCAGGCCGAGCTTGTTGAAGAGGATGTACTGCGGGATCAGCACCGCGTGGTGCGGCAGCATGATCGTCGCGATCATGAAGGCGAACATCGGCCCGCGGAAGCGGAATCGCAGCCGGGCGAAGGCGTAGGCGGCGAGCGAGCAGCTGACGACGTTGCCGACGACCGCGCCGCCCGCGATCAGCAGCGAGTTGCCGAGCAGCCGCCAGATGGACACGTCGTTCACGCCGTCCAGGGCGGTTTTGTAGTTCGACCACTCCAGGTGGCTGGGCAGCAGGTCGAGGCTGGCGATGACCTCGTCGGCGGGTTTGAGCGAGGTGGCGAGCAGCCAGGCCAGCGGGTAGAGCATGACCAGCAGGGCGGCCAGGCAGCCGAGGTGCACGGCGATCCGGCCCCAGCGAACGGGCTTGCGGGACACGGCAGTTGAGGCTGTGGTCATCGGTCCCCCTCGGAGGCGTAGAAGACCCAGGAGCGCGAGCTGCGGAACAGCACCGCGGTGACGGCGCCGATGACGAGCAGCAGCACCCAGGCCATGGCGGAGGCGTAGCCCATGTGGGAGGCGACGAAGCCCCGGTCGTACAGGTAGAGGGTGTAGACGAGGGTCGAGTCGGCGGGGCCACCTTTGCCGCCGCTGACCGCGAAGGCGGGCGTGAACACCTGGAACGCCTGGATGGTCTGCAGGACCAGGTTGAAGAACAACACGGGGGACAGCATCGGCACCGTGACGGACAGGAACTGCCGCCAGGTGCCGGCCCCGTCCATGGCTGCCGCCTCGTACAGTTCGGCGGGTATCTGCTGCAGGCCGGCCAGGAAGATGACCATCGTCGCACCGAACTGCCAGACCGTCAGCAGTGCCACGGCCACCAGCGACCAGCCGGGCTTGTTGACCCACCCGCCGGTGCCGAGCAGGTTGTCCACGGTGCCGCCGTCGTTGAACACGGCCCGCCAGACGAGGGCGACGGACATGGACGCGCCGAGCAGCGAGGGCGCGTAGAAGGCGGAGCGGTAGAAGCCCTTGCCGCGCTTCAGGGTCCTGAGGGCGAGCGCGACGACGAGCGCGAGCGCGAGTTGCAGGGGCACGGCGATCACGACGTACGTCAGGGTCGTGGCGACCGACCGCCAGTACCGCGGGTCCTCGGTGAACATCTGCGTGTAGTTGCGCAGGCCCACCCAGTGCGGCGCGTTGAACAGGTCGTAGTCGGTGAAGGAGAGATAGAGGGAGACAGCCATCGGCAGCAGCGTCAGGACGGTTGCGCCGAGTACCCACGGGGACAGGAACACCCAGGCGGCGCCCTCGCGTTCGCGCCCCGGGCGGCGCGTGGGGGCGGATGCGGGGCGGGGCGGTCGTGCGGTGGGTGCGGGGATGTCGGTGGTGGTCATGACCTCAGCTCCGCCTTCGCCTCGGTGACGTAGTTCTGGGCCGCCTCGCGCGGCGACATGCGCGCGTACGACACCTGGTCGTAGTCGCGCTGGAAGGTGGTCTGCAGGGCGTTGTCGCCGGAGGGCGGTGCCTGCGGCGGATTTTTCAGGGTTCCTTCCAGGGACGTCTGGAAGTCGGCGACCGTCTTGTCGAAGTCCTTCAGCTGCGAGGCGGTCCGGTTGCGGACGGTCTCGTTGACGGGGATACCGCGGGTCGCACCGAGGATCTTCGCCGCCTGTCCGTCGTTGAGGAGGAAGTCGACGAGTTCGGCGGCCTCCGTGCGGTGGCCGGTGTGGGCCCCGATGCCGAGGAACATGGAAGGCTTGAAGTACTGGCCGGGCGTGCCGTCCTCGCCCGACGGCATCGGTGCCAGCGCGACGCCGCCCTTGACGAGCGCGAGGTAACCGCTGGACGGGGCGTCCCAGTTGAAGTCGGCGGTGGCCTTGCCGCGGCCGAGCGGCGTGTTCTCCACGGAGCCGTCGAGCTGGGTGGTCTGTCCGGCCGGGGAGACGGCACCCTCCCGGCGGAGCCGGTCGGTGAAGGTCCACCACCGGGTCAGATCGCCCGCGGTGAAGCCGAGTCCGCCGTCCTTGGTGTAGAGGCTCTTGGCCCCGCCGCGCAGCCACACCTCGAAGGCGTCCTCGCTCTGGCCGGGGTCGGTGGCACCGGGTCTGCCGGTCTTCCTCGCCAACGCCCGTATGTCGTCGGCCCATTGGCTCCAGGTCCAGCCCCGTTTCGGCAGCGGCACCCCGGAGGCCTTCCAGGCCGCCACGTCGTAGACCACGGTCTCGGTGCCGCGGCCCTGCGGGACGGCGTACTGGGTGCCGTCCACCCGGCCGGTGGCCAGCAGACCCGCGTCGATCTCGCTAGTGCGCAGATCATCCTTGACCTTCCCGAGGTCGAGCAGGACGTGTCCGGAGGCGTACTGGTCGATCTGGCGGTAGTCGAGCTGCATCACGTCGGGTGCGTCGCCGCCGGTGGCCTGGATGGCGAGCTTCTGCTTGTAGGCGTCGTATCCCGAGAACGACGTCTGTACCTGCACATCGGGGTGCTGTTTCTCGAACAGGGCGACGGCCTGCTCGGTGCGTGCCGCGCGGTCGGGGTTGCCCCACCACGTGTAGCGCAGCACCACCTTGCCGCCGCCCGCCGATTCCCCGGGTCCCCCGCAGCCGGCCAGTACCGCGCAGAGCGCGAGTGCGGCGGCCGATGCGCAGAACCCCTTTGTCCCGTGTCCGGGCATGCCGAGGTCACCTCTTCCTCTCCTCGGGCTTTCGGTCGGAACCCCCCTGGCGTTCCCTCACCCACCCTGCTGACGCGGCTACTTGACCTCGTGCGGCAGCGTCGTCCCCGGGAGCGCGTACTCGTCGCGGAGGCCGCACATGCCGAAGCCTCCGTGCCGGGTGGGCGCGGCCTCGTACGCGGTCGCGTCGGCGAGATGCACGGGCTCACCCGCCGCGAGGGCGTCGAGTTGGGCCCCGGTGCGCTCGGCGGCGGCCAGCGCACCGGCCCGCCACAACTCGCGCCAGCGCGGCACCTTGTCGCGCACCAGCCGGGCGGCGGCCCGCTGGAACTCCAGATACGGTCCGTCGTCCCCGGCGACGAGCGCCTCGCGCAGGGCGAGGTAGCCCTCGACGGCGAGGTCTCTGCGGCGGCGCGCGGCCACCTCCGTCTCAACTCCCCTACCGGGCGGCAGCTTTGCCGCGGCCGCGTACCTCCCGGGGTCGGCGAGCACCTCGGACGGGAAGGTGAAGACGGCGTCGCCGGCCTCGGGCAGGCCGCTGTTCTGCATCAGCACGGTGATGCGCAGACCGCCGCCCTGCACCATGCGATGGACGGTGCCCGGAGTGAACCAGGCGACCGAGCCCGGCTCCAGCGGGATGTCCCGGTAACCGTCCGGGCTCAGTGTCTGCACCGCCCCGCGGCCGCCCGTGACGACGTACGCCTCGGTGCACACCAGGTGCAGATGCGGACTGCCGCCGCACACCCCGTCGGCGGCCTCCCAGTCGTAGGCGCTCAGATGGGAGAGGCCGACCGCGCCGGGCAGCGGGTGGGGAAGGGCGGGCCCGGGGTCGTTCACCACGGCAGGCCCTCCAGGTGGGTGCCGACGCGGTCGCGGTCCCAGGCGCCGTCGGCGACGACCACCCGGTAGCGGTAGCCGAAGGTCGCGCCGGGCGGCAGCTCGAACTCCTCGAAGAACGCCCAGGAGAACGCGACCGTGGGGATCGGTTCGGAGCGCACGAACCAGTGCGACTCGTGGACGGCGGACTGCTCGTCGAGGTTCTCGGGGGCGTGCGCGAAGACGAGCGTGGAGTGCGCGTCCACGTCGTCGTGCTCGGTGGTGAAGGCCAGCCAGGGACCCTGCGTGCCCATCAGCTTGCCCGCGTCCACGCCCGCTCCCCCGTCGGTGTCAGGGCCGAAGGCGGTGCCGCCGGTGAAGTCGCGGGGACCGCGCCACTGCAGCCCGGTGTAGCCGGCCAGCTCCCGGCCGGCCGTGGTGGGCGAGCCGAACACGAGTGGCGTGTCACGGGTGTTGGTGAGACGGATCGACCAGTCCAGAGCCCAGGCGCCGGCCTCCTCGTCGACCGAGTGCACGGCCAGCCCGCGCTCCTCGCGCGCCCATGCGCAGCCGCCGTTCTCCACCCAGGTGAGGGCCTCGGTGAAGGCCAGCCGGTCGTCCTCGACCGTGAACTCGGGGAAGCCGTCGTGCCGCATCGAACCGACGCGGTCGGGCAGCGGCAGGTAACCCTCGCCGTGGACATAGCAGTTGCCGCCCCAGAAGTTCTGCCCGGACAGATGACTCGCCGTCATCTGCAGGCCCTTGTGCCAGCGGTGGTCGCTGGGGCGGTAGCCGGTCACGGTGCGGCCCGCGAGGGTGCGCACCGGGTGGGCGTAGGGCTTGCGCGCCTCGAAGGCATCGGGGTCGGGACGGTAGACGTAGCGGAGGATCTCGGTGCCGTCCGGCGCAGCGACCGCGATGTGGTCGCCGTACGCGTGACTGACGGATACTCATGCGCGCTCCTTCGGGGCCCAGTGGGGGTGGTCTCCGTGCATGGCCGGATGGAACGGGTCGCCCGGTGTGCGGCGGGCGGGGTGTGGGGGCATACGGCGCTCCTTGAGCGGGCGACGAACAGCACATGCAGAAAGCGCTTGCACTCGAAGGTGACCCTAGGTGCGGGTGCATGTCAGGACAACCCCCATGCACCGAAGTCCAGCAGATCAGGAAGAAGATCGCGGAGAGGGCCGCGGGGAAGATCGCCGAGCACAACGCGGAGAAGATCGGCGACGCGCCGACGCTTGATCCGCCGCTCCTCCGGGCGCGAGCAGAGACCCTCGGGAGCTCGTCCGTGGCTCCGCCGAGACTCCCGTCGGCGCGTCCATCTGACGCTCCGGTTCCACCTCCCAGTGGCACTGCGGCACGGTCCTGGCCAAGAACGAGACGGTCAACTACAGCCAGGGCGCCGTCCACCGGATGACGAAGACGAGCGTCTGCGCCGAGCCCGGTGATTCCGGTGGCTCCTTCATCAGCGGCGACCGGGCCCAGGGCGTCACCTCCGGCGGCTGGGGCAACCGCGGTTCCGGCGGCGAGACCTGGTACCAGCCCGTCAACGAGATCCTCAACCGGTACGGGCTGACACTGCACACCGCCTGACCCTCCACCGTCGTGCCAGAGCGGGCTCCGTCGGGCGGATCGCCGACGGAGCCCGTCCTGACGGAGCTTGTCCGGGCCGTACGGCCGGCCAACGAGGAAGGCGCCGCGGAGCCATGCGCAGCCGAGGGCGAGGTCTCAGCGGAAAGCAGTGATGTTCCGGTGCGCCCAGTCGGCGAACGTCCGGGGCGCGCGGTGCAGGACCTGCTCGACGTCCGGGCTGATGCGCTGCTCGGCCCGCGTGGGCTCGCCGAGGATGTCGAGCGTGGTCTCGACCACGGGCTCGGGCATGAACCGCAGCATCTGGGCGCGGGCCTCCTCCCGGGTCTGCTCGTGGAAGCGGACCGGTTCGCCGAGCGCGCCGGCGATCGCCTCGGCCCGCTGCCGGGGTGTGCCGAGGGCGGGCCCGGTCAGCTCGTGGACCTGTCCGGTGTGGCCGTCCTCGCGCAGGGCCGCGGCGGCGACCTCCGCGATGTCGTCCGGGTCGACGGTGGGCAGGCCGACGTCGGCGAAGGGCGCGGCGATCACCCTCCGGGTGCGGACCGACTCGGCCCAGGCGTACGTGTTGGAGTGGAAGCCGCCGGGCCGCAGGATCGTCCAGTCCAGACCCGACTGCCGTACGGCGTCCTCGATGAGGCGCGCCGTGGCCCCGTGCGAGGCCGACTCCGGCCGCGTCGCGACTCCTTGGGAGGAGAGCAGCACGACCCTGCGGATGCCGCCGGCCTTGGCGACATCGAGGATGCCCTGGGGGCTGAGCAGATGCGCGCTCGGGCCGCCGTTCTGCAGGAACAGCGCCTCGGCACCGTCGAACACCGGCCGAAGGCTCTCCGGTCGGATCAGGTCGGCCTGCCGGTGCCGGACACCGTGCGGCGCGTCCGCGGCCGACACGGACCGGGAGGTCCCGGTCACCCGCTCACCGGCTGCGGCGAGGGTCCGCACGAGCGACCGGCCGACGTTACCTGTCGCCCCCGTTACGACGATCATGAGCAACTCCCTTGTGATGCAGCGTGGTTGTCGATGCCCGAGCGGGCCGGAACGCCGCGGGATGCTGCTTCCCGGGCGCCGATCGGACGCTAACACCGCCGGTATAGTAGGTACCTATAGGAAAGTGGCTTTCCCGGAGGGATGCGTATGGCGCTCAAGGGCACAGGACCGGCATCCGTCGGGACCGATCCGGAACTCGCCTGTCCGATCGGCCCGGTCGTGGACATCGTGTTCAGCCGGTGGACCACACCGATCCTGTGGAGCCTCCACGCACACGGTCGGCAACGCTTCGTCGAGTTGGAACGCCGCATCGCGAGGATCACTCCGAAGGTGCTGACCCAGCGGCTGAGGCAGCTGGAACGCGACGGTCTCGTCATACGCACCTACCACCCGGAGGTTCCCCCTCGGGTCGAGTACGAGATCAGCGAACTCGGTCGCAGCCTCGCCCCGCTCTTCGCCCAGCTCGCCGAATGGACCGCCGGCAACCTCGACAAGGTCGAGCGAGCCCGGCATGACTACGACGCCGGCTCGGCCTGACGGCGCGCTGACGAACCGGCGTCACGGTCGCCGCGGAACCCGCTTCGCCGGTGGGGCGAGGACGCCGGACGCGGCGGCCTCCAGGAGGCGGCGGAAGGTGGGGCATTCCGCGTGGCTCGGTGCGGGGCAGGCGGCGGCGTGGCGCAGGGAGTCGCGCAGCACGCCGAGTTCGCGGATCGTCCTGTCCAGCTCCGCGGCCTTGGACGCGAGCATCTCCCGGTCGATGCGGGGCCGTCCGTCCGGCGCGAACATGCGCGCGATCTCGTCGAGCGAGAAACCGGCGGTGCGGCCGAGTGCGATCAGCGCGAGGCGCTCCAGTACGCCTGGGTCGTACTGACGGCGCAGACCCCGCCTGCCGCTCGACGCGATCAGCCCTCTCTCCTCGTAGAACCGCAGTGTCGAGGCGGGAACCCCGGCGCGCAGTGCCACCTCGGCTATGTCGAGGTCTGTCATCCTCTTCACCTCAAGTCGACTTGAAGTGGCACGGTGTCATCCCGGCTCGATGACGGCAAGCAGAGGAGGCGCTCATGGACGGCACCCGCAGGACCGCTGACGATCAGGCGGCGCGTTGGAACGGGCCCGGCGGCAATGCCTGGGTCGAGATGCAGGGCGTGCTGGACGAGATGTTCAGGCCCTTCGAGGACCTGCTCGTCGATGCCGTGTCCACCGGGCACGGCAGTCGTGTGCTCGATGTCGGCTGCGGCACCGGCGGCATCACGCTGGCCGTCGCGCGGCGGCTCGCACCGGCGGGGCGCTGTCTGGGCGTCGACATCTCCGAACCCGTGATCGCCGCCGCCCGGGCGCGCGCCGAGCGGGAGGGTACTCCGGCGTCCTTCGTCCGCGCCGACGCTCAGGATCACACGTTCGAGCCTGCGTCCTTCGACTTCGTCATCTCGCGCTTCGGTGTCATGTTCTTCAACGACTCCGTGCGGGCGTTCGAGAATCTCCGCCGTGCCTCGACGGACGACGGCCGGCTCCGGTTCATCGCCTGGCGCGGCCCTGCGGAGAATCCGTTCATGACGACGGCCGAACGCGCCGCGGCCCCGCTGCTGCCCGGCCTCCCCGCGCGCCGCCCCGACGGGCCCGGGCAGTTCGGCTTCGCGGATCCGGAGAAGATCCGCCGCATCCTGGCGGACAGCGGCTGGGCCGAGACCGACATCCAGCCGATCGACGTGGCCTGTGCCCTGCCCGAGGAGGAACTGACCCACTACCTCACCCGGCTCGGTCCGGTCGGTCTGGCCCTGCGCGAGGTGGACGAGCGGACCCGCGAGCAGGTCCTCGAAACAGTTCGGGCCGCGTTCGACACCTTTGTGCAGGGCCCGGAGGTCCGCTTCACCGCGGCCTGCTGGCTGGTCGGCGCCCGGGCGTCGTCCGTGACGTCCACCTCCTGACCGTCCGGGCGCGGCGTCGTGGGCCGCGAAACTTTCGTCGATCCGGCCGCCCTTTCCCGATCGCGCGCGACGGGCGCATAGTGATGGCTCCGTCCTACGGGTGAGGATCAAGATGACACGGAAGAAGGCCCTGATCGTTCGAGGCGGATGGGAGGGACACCGGCCGGTCGAGGCAACGGAGTTGTTCCTCCCCTTCCTCGAAGGCAACGGTTACACCGTCCGGATCGAGGAGTCGACGGACGTCTACGCCGACGCCGCCGAACTGGGCGCCACCGACCTCGTGGTGCAGTGCATCTCGATGTCGCAGATCACCGCCGAGCAGTTGTCGGGGCTGAGCGCGGCGGTCGAGGCCGGTACCGGCTTCACCGGCTGGCACGGTGGCATCGTCGACTCGTTCCGTGCCTCCTCCGACTATCTCCACCTGGTGGGAGGCCAGTTCGCCGTCCACCCGGGCAAGGAGCCGTGCGAGCGCCGGGGAGAGGCCGAGGACAACTTCCTTCCGCACGTCGTCACCATCACCGAGCTGGGCCGCGAGCATCCCGTCACCGCCGGCGTCGAGGACTTCGAGCTGTGCACGGAGCAGTACTGGGTGCTCCACGACGACCTGATCGACGTCCTGGCCACGACCACCCATCCGGTCCGTGCCTGGCAGCCCTGGGACCGGCCCGTCACCTCTCCGGCGATCTGGACTCGGCGGTGGGGCGCCGGGCGGATCGTGGTGACCACTCCGGGGCACAGCCTCGACGTGGTGGAGAACCCGAACGTCCGCACCGTCATCGAGAGGGGCATGCTGTGGGCGACCCGCACCGTGTCGGCATCGTAGGTCTCGGCGTCATCTCCCGCGCGTACCTGGACACGCTGGCCGGCCATCCCGCCGTACGCGTCACCGCGGTGGCCGATCTCGACGCCTCGCGGTCGGCCGGGGTCGCCGCCGAACTGCCCGGCGTCCAGGCGCTGTCCGTCGAGGAGCTGCTGAGCAGCCCGGACGTGGACACGGTGCTGAACCTCACCGTCCCGGCGGCCCATGCCGAGATCGCCCTCGGCGCCGTCGCCCGGGGCAAGAACGTCTACGGGGAGAAGCCACTGGCCGCCACCCTCGTCGACGCCCACGCCGTCATGGAGGCCGCCACGAAGGCGGGAGTCGGGGTGGGCTGCGCGCCGGACACCGTCCTGGGCACCGGAATCCAGACGGCGCGGGCGGCGGTCGAGGCGGGCACGATCGGACGCCCCCAGTTCGCCTCGGCCGTCATGATCACCCCGGGACACGAACGCTGGCATCCCCACCCCGACTTCTACTACACCGCCGGCGGCGGCCCGCTCCTCGACATGGGGCCGTACTACCTGGCGTCCCTGGTCCATCTGCTGGGTCCGGTGCGTGCCGTGACCGGGGCCTCCAGCAGGCTGCGCACCGAGCGGGTCGTCGGCTCCGGCCCGCGCGCGGGCGAGCGGATACCGGTCGAGGTGGACAGTCATGTCTCCGGTGTGCTGGAGCACGTGGGCGGGACCCTGACGACGATCACCACGAGCTTCGACGGCGTGGCAACCACGGCCGCGCCGATCGAGATCCACGGCGAGACGGGGACGCTCTCGGTGCCGGATCCGAACGGTTTCGACGGCGAGGTGCGGCTCTTCGGACTCGGCGACACGCAGTGGCGCACGCTCCCGCCGTCCGCGGGTTACGTCGCGGGCGCACGCGGCGTCGGTCTGCTCGACTTCATCGCAGCCGACGGGCAGCGGCCGCCTCGCGCGAGCGGTGAGCTCGCCCTGCACGTGCTGGAGACGATGACCGCGCTCCTTTCCTCGTCGGCCGAGGGGCGACGGATCGAGCTGACGACGTCGACGCCGCCGCCCGCCGCGGTTGCGCTCACGGCCGCGGAGGAGTGGGCCGGGTCCGCGTCACGGTGACCCCGGCCGGGCGGCCGACCACCGGACGTTCGTCACTCGCTGTCGACCCACGGCCGACTCACTGTCATCTCGCTGTCAACTCGCTGTTCCCTCAAGGGGCTTGCAGACCGGAGCGCAGGACGTCGTCCGCACTACGGCTGTGCCGCCTCGTGTACCGACTTCGGGCATCCGCTCGGACGGGACCGGCTTGCGGATCAGGAGCAGTGCGGCGTCGTCGTGCAACCGGCCACCCACGTGTGCGAGGAGTTCGTCGTGGAGCGCGCCGAGGGTGCGCGCCGGATCGTCGGACACGTGGCGTGCCAGCCCTTCGTCGAGCGGATAGAACGCGCGGCCGTGGTCACGGGCCTCGGTGACCCCGTCGGTGTAGAGCAGCAGCTGGTCCCCGTCGGCGAAGGGCAGAACCTGGAGGCCGGGCGTGTGAGGCGCGAGGGCGCGCAGTCCGAGGGGCGGGGCGGGCTGCGTGGGCTCCACCGCCGCGACACTCCCGGACGCACGCACCAGCAGCGGCGGCGCGTGTCCGCAGTTCACCACCTCCAGCTGTCCCGGCCTCGGATATCCGGCGACCACGGCGGTGACGAAGTCGTCGCCGCCGAGATTGCGTGCGAGGCTCCGCTCGATCCTGTCGACGACGGCGAGAAGATCGGGCTCGTCGTAGGCCGCCTCGCGGAAGACTCCGAGCACCAGCGCGGCGGTGCCCACGGCGGGCAGCCCCTTGCCGCGCACATCGCCGACGATCAGCCGCACCCCGTACGGCGTGGGGATCAGCGCGTAGAGATCCCCGCCGATACGGGCCTCGGCGGCCGCGGCGCTGTAGCGGACGGCGACCTGGAAGGGGCCGACGGTCGCCGGGACGGGCTTGAGCAGCACGTGCTGGGCGGTCTCCGCGACCGAGCGGACGGCGGCGAGCACGCGTTCGCGGCGGCCGCGCAGTGCGCTGGTCAGGGCACTCGCGAGGGTGACGGCCGCCAGGGCGGACAGAACGGCCGCCAGTTCCCGGTCCGGAACACCGTCCCGGCCGCCGAGCGTCGCGCCCAGCACCGCGGCGAGGACGCCCACGCACAGGACACCGCGCGGTCCGTTGGTGGTGGCGGCCAGGGCGGGCCCGGCGGCGAGCATCGGCAGCCAGATCATCCCCGCTCCGCCCGCGAGGTCGGTGAGCACGATCACCGAGACGATCAGTACGGGCAGGACGGGCGCGCCGGCGGCCAGCTGTGCGACGGCACGCCTGGCCGAGGCCGCGGGACCGGCCACTCGGTTCCTGAACGGCCGTGTCGGCCGACGGCCGCCGCCATGGTCTCGGGCCTGACTCATGTGTCTTCCGCAGTCCTCTTCTGTGTACGGGTTCTGAGCGGGTTCTGAGTACGGGTTCTGAGCACGGGACGCATAGCCGAAATGCCCGTTTCATCCAGGAAACGGGTTGGACCTGGATGTCACAAGAAGAGGATTTTCAGATAGTGAGCGAGAGGCTCCTGGTCACGCGGCTCGCGGTGGGGATCAGCCGGGCCCGGATCTCCGGCAGCCGGGAGAGCCGATCCGCCGGCAGGGAGACCCCGAGCGAGCCCAGCATGTCCCCGCTGTAGACGGGTACGGCGACACAGACCGTTCCCAGGGCGTACTCCTCCATGTCCATCACGGCCGGAGCCACGGGTGAGGAGTCCAGTAGCCGGAGCAGTGCCGGCAGGCTGGTGATCGTCCGCGGGGTGAGGTCGGCGAGGTGGTGCCGGGAGAGGTAGTCCTTGCGGGCGTCGCCGTCCAGCTCCCGCAGCACGGACTTGCCCAGCGCCGTGGCGTGCCCCGCGTCCTCGAAGCCCACCCACAGGTCGACGCGTGGCGCCCGGGGGCTGTCCACGATCTCGGCGACCCGGATCTCTCCGTCCTCGTAGAAGGTGAGGTAGGCGGCGGTTGCCAGCTCGTCCCGCAGGGCGGCGAGCGCGGGCCGGACCCTGCTGAGCAGCGCCTGCCCGCGGCCCATGGTCTGGAATGTCTGCAACTTGTCCCCGAGGACGAACCCGCCGTCGCCCAGTTTCCGCAGATATCCGTCGTGGACGAGTGTCCGCAGCAGGTGATAGGCGGTGGCCAGGGGCAGCCCGGTCTCCCGTGCCAGCTGTTTCGCCGGCGCGCCGTTCTCGTGCGCGCTCACCGCCTCCAGCAGCCGGAAGGCCCGCTGGACGGACGTGATCAGCGTAGGGCCCGGGCCCTCGTGCCCACCCATAGGTCCAGAGTGCGCCAGGTACCCGGAGTGGGCAACGCGAGAAGGAGCGGGTGCGCGAGATCGGCTCCCGCGGCCCGGGCGGTGGCCCGCGTGCGGCTCTGCGCCGGGTCGCGCACCGCCGGCGTGGGCCACATGCCAACTCGCCGGGAACACGGCCCAATTGGAATCATCTCAAGATATGCCGAGGTCTCGGTTCACTTCCGGTATGCCTTTTCCGGGCCTTCGACCAGGGGCATTGACGGTTGCCGGAATTCGGCGCGCCGCCGGGTGTTTTGGAGATATTCCTCATTAATCTCCCCAACTGAACGTAGTCGATCTGTCACAGGTCGCATCCACTTCACTCCACCGGAGATGCCATGCACAAGCTTCGCAACGCTGCCGTCCTGTTCGCGGTTCTCGGGACCGTCGGACTGGCCGGCGGCGCCGCCCACGCCGACGGAGGCCAGGGCGGCGCGGGTTCGGGCGGAGGCGGCAGCCAGTACAGCGTCCTGCAGAGCACCACGTGCCGGTCGCACGACCTGAACCTCGACGTCCTCGGCCAGGTCGGGCTGCTCGACGGCGTCCTCGGCAACGGGCTGAACGGCGAGGGCAACAGCGGCGCCCAGGACACCGGGCTGGGCTCGGACATGGGCTGCAACAACGGCGTCGGCAAGTAGGGCAGAACCTCACCGCGGTGCCCCGGCCACAAGCCGGGGCACCGCGGCTTTCATACCGGAAAGCAGAAATGCCGGAACGGAATACATCCGTTCCGGCATTCACCGGCCGCGCCTCAATGTCCTGCCATCGACGCGCTGCAGCCCGGCCGCGCACCCTGACGGGCCTGCTGCACGACCGGGCTGCCTTTACTGCTCCGGGCTTCGCTACTTGGCTGCGGCGAACGACGGCAGGAACGCGCTGAGGTCGAACTCCGGCAGGACGTACTTGCCCCCCTCCTCCGACGTGTCCTTCTTGGTGTCGGCCTGCGGGGCGGAGTACACCGGGAACGTCATCTCGGTGCCCTGCCGCGGACCGTCGGAGTCGTCGGCGAAGCCGACACCGACACCGAGGACGGAGAGACCCGCAACTGCGGCAGCCACGACGGCAGCGCGCTGGAACGTGCGCATGGTTTGACCCTTTCTCACCGGGCACGAAGCCCTGGACAGCTACTTGCGGTGAGCGTATACATACGGAGAGTAGTAATTTGGGATCTTGGGCCCGCCGTTAGGCCATGTCGGGTCATGAAGTGCCGGAGCGCGTCGGGGGGCGTTACTCCGGCGGCGTGGGGGTGTCGTGGGTGCGGTACATCGCCTGGACGTCGAGCTCCAGCTGGACCGTGGGTCCGACCACCGCTATGCCGCGCGCCAGCATGGACCGCCAGTTGAGCGTGTAGTCCTCGCGGTGCAGCTCCGTCTTCGCCAGGGCGGCGCAGCGCAGTTCCTCGCCGTAACCGCCGTTGGCCATGCCCAGGTACGTGGTGTCCAGCGACACCGACCGGCTCACGCCGTGCATCGTGAGGGTGCCCAGCAGCGACCACTTGCTTCCGCCGCGGTAGGCGAAGCGGGTGCTCCTGAAGTCGATGTACGGAAAGTGCTCGACGTCGAGGAAGTCGGCGGAACGCAGGTGTGTGTCACGGGTGTTGTTGCCCGTGGTGATGCTCGACGCGTCGATGCGCACGTGGACGCGGGACTCGGACACGTCAGGGGTGACCTGGATGCCGCCCTCGAACCGTTCGAAGCGGCCGTGCACATGGGCCATGCCGACATGCTTGGCGATGAACCGGATCGCCGTGTGCGGCGGGTCGAAGAGCCAGGTGCCGGGGACCGGGAGATCGGCCTGCCGGGCGGGCTGGAGCCACACCCGCTGCGGGGACAGGCCCGCGTCGGCGACGATGTCGACGGTCTCGCGGTGCGGTTCCAGCCCTTCGGCCGCGACCATCAGGCTGTAAGTGCCCGGTGGCAGTGTGGCCATGAACAGTCCGTACGGGTCCGTGGTGCCGCGCGTCGCGACCTGGTGGCTGCGCAGTTCCGTCACCGTCACATCGGCGCCGCCCAGGGGTTCGTTCACCGGGTCCAGGACCTCGCGGACGACGATGCCCGCGCCGGCCGGGACGGGAAGCACGCGGCCCGCGGCGCCCCCGGGGGCATTCCTGAGGCGCCGCCGGAGCAATCCGAGGGGCATGTTGGTTCACCTTTCAGGCCTTGGGGGGGGTGGTGTGGGGGGCGTGCGTGATGTCAGGCGTGTCCGAGGATCCGCCGTACCGCCTCGGTCAGCAGCCGCTCGGCGTCCTCGCCGGACGCGGCCGGCGTCGCGTGCCGGAAGGCGACGTAACCGTCCGGCCGTACGAGGAGCGCTCCCCCGTCTTCCACCTCGCTCAGGCGCGCCCAGTCGCCGTACGGGTCGTCGTACTCCTGACCCGGGCCGATGACCGCGGTGGCCATCTCCAGGTGCTGGGCCTTCGCCGCCCGCAGCCAGTGCGTGCCGCCGATGCCGGTGATCAGGGTGAAGCGGCCGTGTCCGACGGTGTCGAGGGTGGACAGGGTGCGGGTGCCCGAGGTGATCCAGGCGTGCGGGAGCTTGGCGCCGGGGCGGGAGGTCGGCTGGTGGTACAGCTCGGGGTCGCGGTCGAAGCCGGGGTCGGGGGTGCCGTCGGGGACGATCGCGGCCGAGCCGTCTTCGGGGTAGCGCTGGTTGAGGTCGACGCCGTGCGCGTTGAACTCGTAGGCCTTGAAGGCGATCGCCTCGCGCAGCTTCTCGCGCTGCTTCCGCGCCGCCTCGGTGTCGTCCTTGCGGGCGGCGATGTTGGACCACAGCTGCTCGGGCGTCTGGGGGGACAGCCCGTCGAGCGCCTCGAAGATCGGGGCCGTCTCCCCGATGGACTTGTTGGCGCGGGTGACGATCTGCCTGCCGATCGGGGCGCGTTCGGCGGTGTAGGTCTCCAGGAGCTTCGGGGACGCGGAGCCGTCGAGGACGAGCTTGAGCTTCCAGGCCAGGTTGTAGGAGTCCTGGATGGAGGTGTTGGAGCCGAGGCCGTTGGACGGCGGGTGGCGGTGCGTGGCGTCGCCGGCGCAGAAGACGCGGCCGTTGGAGTAGGTCTGCGCGTACATCTCGTTGACGGTCCAGGCGGAGGACGACTTGACGGTCACCGGGATGTCGTCGTCGCCGATCAACTGGCGCACCACGGACTCCGCGTACTCGGTGGTCAGGTCGGGGGCGCCGGCGCTGACGTCGTAGCCCCAGACGATCAGCCACTCGTTCCAGGGCCGCACGCAGCGGACCAGTCCCGCGCCGATGCCGCCCACGGTCGCACCCGGCGCCAGCACCCAGTAGAGGGTGGACGGCCGGTGGGCGGTGTACTTCGACAGGTCCGCGTCGAAGACGATGTTGATGCTGCCGGCCACGCCCATCTGGCCGCCCATCGGCAGCTCGGCGTCCTCGGCGACCTGCGAGCGGCCGCCGTCGGCGCCGATGAGGTACTTGGCGCGGATGGTGTACTCGTCGCCGCGCAGCCGGTCCTCGACGGTGACCGTCACGCCGAAGGCGTCCTGGACGAAGGACTTGTAGACCGTACTGAAGCGCAGCTGCGTGCCGCGCGCGACGGCCGCGTCCATGAGGACCGGCTCCATGAGGTGCTGGGGCATGTCGCACATGCGGGTGGGACCGGCGAGTTCGTGCGCGGCCTGGACGAGGGGGTCGTTGCCCCAGGAGCGGACCCGGCCGAGTTCCTCGCCGGCGAGGCTGGTGCAGAAGGTCGTGTTGCCCATCAGGTGCTGCGGTGTGGCCTTCGCGACGACCTCGTCCTCGACGCCGAGGTCGCGCAGCACCTCCATGGTGCGCTGGTTGGTGATGTGCGCGCGGGGTGTGTCGGCGAGGCTCGGGTAGCGGGTGACGACGATGTTCGGCACACCGTAGGTGCTCAGGGCGAGCGCGGCGGAGGCACCCGCGGGGCCACTGCCGACGATCAGTACGTCGGTGACGACATCGGGCTCGACGGTGTGCACGGGGGACGCTCCAGGAATGAGGACGGTGCCGACTGTCCATGATCATGTGGGGATATGCGGGAAGCCGGGTGTCTCAATTCGAGACAGTGCGTCGCATCGGTCCAAGGTTGTTGCGCGTTCAACCGGTCCCCGTAGGGTGAGCGTTGCCATGACCACCGCAGAGCGCCCCGCCGTCCGCCCCGACCTCGCTTTGCTGCGCAGGGCCCGGGAACTCTTCCTGCTCGGGCGGCAACTGCCGGACGGGGTACCGCCGGACGTCGCCGCCGCGTGGAAGCGTGCCCGGTTCCTCGGTGTACGACACGACGCGCTCGACTCGGCTGCGGACGCGCCACCGCCCGCCGAGTCCCCCTTGCTGGCCGCGGCCCGCCCGGTGCTGGAGCGGATCGCCTCCACCCTCGGTGCCGGGCAGGCCTCGCTCGTGCTCACCGACGATCGGCTACGGGTGCTGTGGGCCGAAGGACACGGGCCGGGCGCCCCCTGCCACGACCTCTCCGAGCGGGTGGTCGGCCACAACAGCGCGGCCTTCGCCCTGCACACCCGGCGGCGCGCCGAGGTGCACGGCCCCGAGCACTTCCTCAACCGGTGGCAGGACGTCTCCGCGGTCAGTGTGCCGGTGCGGGCGTCGGAGACCGGGCGGATGCTGGGCACGGTGACGGTGTCCTCCGGCCTGGACGCCGAGTGCGGACCGCATCCCTGGGCCCCGCTGGCCGAGGCCGCGGCCGCAGCCGTCGAGGCGGAGCTCCTCTCCCGGTCCCGGGCAGCCGAACGGGTCCTGCTGGACGCCTACTTGAGGGCCGCGGGAGAGCACGGCCACGCGGTCGTCGCCCTCGACGGCCGCAACCGCTTCGTCAGCGAGGCCGCGCAGCAGTTGCTCTCGCCTCAGGGGCTGGAGGAACTGGAGCGGGGCGCGGTCGCGCTGATGCGGGAGTCGCGCTCACCACGCCGCATCCGGCTCGCGGACGGCACAGGGTGTGCCGCGCTCCTCACGCCCGTGCCCCACCAGGGCTCGGCCGTCGGGGCGGTGGCCGTGCTGGAGCCGGTGGAGCGTGCGGCGGTGGCACTGGCCGCGCGCGGTGACGTGGGACTGCCCGGGCGATCGGTGCCGTGGCTGCACGCGGTCGGGCGTGCGGTGGAGCTGGCCGGGTCGCCCGAGCCACTGCTGCTGGTCGGCGAGCGCGGCACGGGGAAGACCTCGCTGGCACGGGAGCTGGGCGAGAACCTGCCGCTCGTGGATGCCGCGGAGGGTGAACTCGGCACGCTGGTCGGCCAGTTGCTCACGGGCGGTCCGCTCCTCGTCCGTCATGCCGAGCAGCTCGCCGCGCACGACACGGCGGCTCTCAACTCGGCTCTCGATGCCCGTCCGGACGTTCCCCTGCTGGTCACCTACACCCCCGGAACACCGCCAGGGCCGTGTCTCCAACGACTCCTGGACACCTTGGCCGCCCGCTCCGTCACCCTCCCGGCCCTGCGTGAACGGCCTGAGGACATCAGGGAGTTGCTCACCGTTCTGGCTCCGCGACCGGCGCCGGGACGGCCGCCGCTCAGCTGGACGCTGGACGCGTTGCGCGCTCTGGAGCAGCATCCCTGGCCCGGCAACATCACCGAACTCGCGCATCTGGTACGGGCGTTGGCACAGGGCCGTCGCGCGACCGGCCCCGTCCGGCGCAGCGAGCTGCCGGGCCCCGTGCGCGAGGGCCCCGCCGCCCGGCAGCTCAGCCCGATGGAGCAGGCCGAGCGCGCCGCCGTCCTGGAGGCCCTCCGCCTCCACGGCGGCAACAAGGCCCGCGCGGCGGCGGCCCTGGGCATCGCCCGCGCCACTCTCTACCGGAAGCTGCGGACCTATCGAGCCTGAACCGGAGGACTCACCGCGACACTGGGCCGGCGTCGCGCCGGCACCGGGTTGCGTCCCGGCTCGGCGGCAGCCTGTTCCCGTCACCGGTCGGCCGGCGGTCAGTCCACGGGCCACGTGTGCGCGGGCGCGTTCAGATGCATGTAGTCCTTGTACGTGGTGGTCATCCGTCGCAGCGCCTCATAGCGGTCGCCGACGCCGGTCTTCTCCAGGTGGTGGACCGTCTCGGCCTGCCACAGGGCGCCGTTGCGGGCGGTGACACAGCGCTGCTCGATGATGCCGAGCATGGGTTCGCGCCATGTGGCGTCCAGGCCCGCCAGTTCGAGGCCCCGGTGGGCCAGGGGCAGCAGACGTCGCAACACCAGCTCCGTGACCGGCACTTCGCCGCTTCCGGGCCAGTACAGGCGGGCGTCGATGCCGTCGCGGGCGGCGGCGTGCAGGTTCTCCTCGGCGACCGCGAAGGACATCCGTGTCCACACCGGGCGGTCCTCGTCGACGAGGGCGCGCGTCAGGCCGTAGTAGAAGGCGCCGTTGGCGATGACGTCGGCCACGGTGGGGCCTGCGGGCAGGACGCGGTTCTCGATGCGCAGATGGGGTCCGCTGTCGGTGACGGCGTAGACGGGCCGGTTCCAGCGGTAGATCGTGCCGTTGTGGAGCGTCAGTTCGCCCAGTTGCGGAACGCCGCCGCCGTCCAGCGCCTCCTGCGGGTCCTCCTCGTCACACAGCGGCAGAAGCGCCGGGAAGTAGCGGACGTTCTCCTCGAAGAGGTCGAAGACGCTGGTGATCCACCGTTCCCCGAACCACACCCGGGGCCGTACTCCCTGAGCCTTGATCTCCTGGGGCCGGGTGTCGGTGGCCTGCTCGAACAGGGGGATACGGGTCTCGCGCCACAGCTCCCTGCCGAACAGGAAGGGCGAGTTGGCCGCCAGGGCGATCTGTACACCCGCGACGGCCTGCGCCGCGTTCCAGTAGTCCGCGAACTCCTTGGGGGCGACCTGCAGATGGAACTGGGTGCTCGTGCAGGCGGCCTCCGGGGTGATGGCGTCGGCGTACATCGACAGCCGCTCCACGCCGTCCACCCGGATCCGCAGGTCCTCGCCCCGTGCCGCGAAGATCTGCTCGTTGAGCAGTCGATAGCGCGGATCGCCGGACAGGGCGGACTCGCCCATGTGCGACTCCCGCAGGGTCGGCAGAATCCCGATCATGATCAGGTGTGCGCCCACGGCAGCGGCGCGTTCCTCGGCGTGGTTGAGCGCGTCGCGGATCGCCTGCTCCCAGGAGCCGGGGCCGCCCGCCGTGAGCAGCCGGGGCGGGAGGTTGATCTCCAGGTTGAAGCGGCCCAGCTCGCTCGACCAGGCGGGGTCGGCGATCGCCCGCAGCACATCGGTGTTCCGCATGGCGGGCAGTCCGTCGCCGTCCACCAGGTTGAGCTCGATCTCCAGCCCGACCTGGGGGCGTTCACTCTCGAAGCCCGACTCGCGCAGCATCTGCGCGAGCACGTCGAGGCAGGTGTGCATCTTCTCCCGGTACTGACGGCGGTCCTCCCGCGTGAACACCAGGGCGGGTACGTCTCGTCCCATCGGGCCCTCCCGAGTCCCCTCGGCGGATGCCTCCCGTCCAAGCGTCCCACCTCGGACGCTCCCGGCACACCCGGCGACGCCCCGCTCACGGATCGTGCTCACGGGTGCGACGGAGGGTGAATGGCGCGGCGGCTGTGCTGAACTCGGTCGACACCATGAGAGGGCGGGCCCGATGAGCAGACCGCAGTCCGAGTTCCACCGCCCCGAGGCGCCCTGGCGCCGGCCGCCCGGGGCGCCCGACGGCGTGTGGGAGCAGGTGCTGGCGGAGGATCCGGAGAGCGAGGACGCGACCGTGCTCCAGCGGTACGAGCCGGGGACGGACACCAGCGCGCAAGGACCCGTCCGTCACGACTGCTTCGAGGAGGTGTACGTCGTCGACGGGTCCCTGACCGACCTGTGCCTGGGCGAGACGTTCACCGCGGGGATGTACGCGTACCGGCATCCGGGAATGGAGCACGGTCCGTGGACGAGCACGGAGGGCGTACTGATGCTCGTCAGGCGAGGGCGTCCCTGACAGCGGCGAGCGCGGCACGGGCCGATGGCGGTTGAAAAAACGTTCCAGAGGCCGCCGGGGTAGACTTTGCGTCGCCTGTCAGGACCCCGTCGCGCCTGGTCGCACGGCTGTCACAGCAAGGGGGGGTGGACGCCATTCCGGTTCGCCCCGCCCGCATCCAGGACGTCGCAGCCGCCGCCGGGGTCTCGGTGTCCACGGTGTCGAACGTGCTGAACCGCCCGGAGCGTGTCAACGCCCGGACCGCCGAGCGGGTCCGCGACGCGGTGGCGGCACTCGACTACGTCCCCCATCCGGGCGCCGCCGGACTGCGCACGGGACACACCTCCTCCATCGGCCTGGTGCTGCCCGACGTGACCAACTCCTTCTACGCGCGCATCGCCCGCGGGGCCGCCGACGCGGCGTACGACCACGGCTATGCGCTGGTGCTCTGCCACAGCGGGGACCAACCGGAGCGTGAGCAGGGCTACTTCAGCATGCTGGTCGAACAGCGCTCCGTCGGCGCCGTGGTCGTCCCGCTCAGCGCCGACCCCACCCGGCTCACACGGCTGCGCGAGCGGGGCATCCCGCTGGTTCTGGCGGACCGCGCGATGCCGGCCCAGGACGGCTGTTCCGTCTCCGTCGACGACATCGCCGGCGGCCGTGTCGCCGTGCAGCACCTCCTGGACTGCGGGGCGCGTGACATCCTGGTGGTGAACGGGGAGCGCGCGATACGGCAGTGCGCGGACCGGTACCAGGGCGCCAGGCAGGCCGTGCGCAGCCGACGTGAGGCGCGGCTGGGGCAGGTGGCCGCCGCGGAGATGACGGTGGCGTACGGAACGGACATCGCCCGTGGGCTCGGCGATCTGCCCGACGGGGTGTTCTGCACCAACGACTTCCTGGCCGCCGGACTGTGCCGCGGGCTGGCGGAGCGGGGTGTGAAGGTTCCCGAGGACGTACAGGTGGTCGGGTACGGCGACCTTGACATCGCGAGTTTCGTGGGGACGACCCTGACGACGGTCCGGCAGCCCGTCGAGGATCTCGGCAGGGCGGCCGTGGAGATGCTGCTCGACGAGGTGGAGGCCCGCGCCGAACACGCCCATGAGACAAGGGTGTTCGCACCCGGCCTGGTCCTGCGGGACTCCACCCGGTCACTTTCCGCCGGCTGAGCCCCGGCTGCGCAGCGTCACCGGTCCCAGCAGACCCGAGGCGAGCTGGGACGGGAACGCCCAGGCGGTCGGAGTGGCTTCGGCGAGATACGGGGCCAGCGTGTTGTGGACGGTCACGTCGATCCGTACGGCGCGCCCGGCGGCCCCTCGCAGCGCGAAGCGGTGGGGAGCGCAGAACGCCTCGCCGACGGGTTCGCCGTCGACACGGACCGCGACACTGCCGCGCACCCGTCCCAGATCGAGCACCGGGTCCGGCCAGGCAGGCACGTCCACGTCCCGCGAGTACATGACTCCGCCGCTCCAGCTGCCCAGTCCCAGCGCCCCCCACTCCCCCAGCTCGATCGGCGCCGGCACGGTATGGACACGCACCGGCCCGCGCCAGGCCGAGCCGCCCCGCAGCAGGGCCGTGGGGGCGGTGACGACCTCGAACTCGGTTGCCTCCGCGAGGGGTTGATGCAACGTCAGCGTCTGTCCGTCGAGCGGTCGTTCGGCTTCGCCCGCGACCCTGACGCGCGCCGGCAGCTCCAGCGGGAGATCGAGGGCGACGGTGCCCGACGGCGCGGTGAAGCGGAAGCGCTGGGCGCGCTCACGGACGTCGTCGGTGGACCGCACCGGCAGTACGGGGGTGCCGAGCAGGGGTGCGCCGGTGAGCCACTCGGTGTCCGGCAACGGGTGCGGCCGCACCGCGGCATGGCAGTGCTGCAACTCCCCCCACCTGCCCTCGTGTTCGACGGTGCGTCCGCGCCACTCGCCCGTCTCGGCCTCCCAGCCGCCTCCGCTGACCAGCGCGGTCGCGTCGGCCCCCGAGCGGGCCACGAGGTCGACGAACACCGCGTCCCGTGCGCGGGCGCCGTCGGCCACGACGTCGAGCACGTGATCGCCCGCCCCGAGGGGCAGTTCGTGGCGGAAGAACATCGGCACCGCGCCCCAGTCGGACTCGTAGTACTCCACCTTCTCCTGCCTCGCCACGACGGCGCCGTCGAGCAGCACGGTGACCCCCACGGCGGCACCCACCACGAGCACGGCCCGCGCCCCGTCGTCCGGAGCACGCAGGCGCCCGCGATAGGTGACGCCGCCGTCCGGTCGTACACCCTCGGGCAGACACATGAACCGGGGACGCCGCGCGAACCCGTCCGGACGCGACAGACAGTAGTAACTGCCCACGGGGGCATGGGCTTTGGCCGAGATCAGCGAGGGGCGGTCCTCGGCGTCGGACAGCTCGTACTCCAGGACGTTGCGGCGCTGCTTCACCTGCACGCGCGCGGACGCCAGATATCCGCCGCCCGTCTCCTGCCGCTCGCCGTTCCACCACACGCGCTTGGCCGCCGCCGCGCCCACGTGCAGCTCGGCGGGTCCCCGGTGGTCGGTCTCGACGATCGTCCGGACGCGGGCGACGGTGTGGGGGCCCGGTACCGGGACACGCACGAACTCCTCGGTCACGAGCCCCTTGTTGCCCAGCAGGCCGTCCGGATCGAGGATTCCGCGGCTCGACGAGAACAGCGCCACGGCCCAGCTCTCGTTCCAGAGCACCAGCGGCAGCTCTCCGGCCAGCACCCGTGCGACGGACGCGGGGTCCAGCGCGGCGGGGGCCTTCGCGGCGGGCATCGGGGGCAGAACGCGCGCCCGGTTGCCGTAGGTCGCCCGAATCTCCTCCCAGCGCACGTCAGTTGAAGCGGACTCGGCCCACCGCACAGTCCAGATCTGCGGCACGTCGACCAGCGACCCGGCGGGCAGCGCGAGGTCGCCCCAGGTGTTGTCCATGGTGGGCACCAGGCGGCCTTCCCAGCCGGTCGACACGTCGACGGTCCGGGCCGGCCGGGGTGTCGGCCTGGGCTCCGTTGCCGTCGGGGTGCCCTCGCGCCATACGACGAGTACGGCCGGGGCGCCTTCCAGTTGCACCTCGATGGCCGAGACGCCGGCGGAGACGGTGACGCGCGCGGGGCGTCGGGCACCGGTCGCCGGGTTCCACACCTCGGCCTCGGCGACGGGAGCGCGCACGGTGACGGACCTGGTGGGGGCGTAGCGGGCCGGGTCGATGTCGTGGTTGCCCCTGGGCGGATGCGTACGGGCGTCCGGGAAGGCCCCCGTCACCAGCGCGATCGCCGTGTCGCCGTTCCTCCTGACGAGGAGCGGGACGTCACCCGTCGCGTGTCCGGCGGTACCGGCCACGGCTGCTGCCGCCGCCTCGGCGCCGCTCGCGCGCTCCAGCCGCCGGTGAGCGCTCAGCGCCGCCACGACGGTGTCGTCACCGGCGAGGCCCGCCGCGCCCTCGGGCGGACGGCCCACGACCACCACCCGGCCGCCGGCGTCGAGCAGTTCGGTGAGCCGGCGCGCCGTGTCCTCCTCCAGGACGCTCGCGGAGGGCAGCAGGACCGCGCTGTAGGCCAGGTCCCCGATGCGCAGGGCGCCGTCGGCGGCCGTGGCCCGCTGCACGGAGGCGTCGTCGATGACGTCGAAGGAGACACGGTGCCGGTCCAGGGCGCCGATGCGGGGCCGCAGCCAGTTGTTGGTGCCGCACAGGTCCAGGTAGCGCTCCTGCGTCTCGTCCACGTCGGCGTGGCCCTCGCCGAGGCGGCCGTCGCCGAAGTGCTTGATGGGCGCGTCCAGCGGGATGAGGGCCTGCATCGTGGCGGTGGGGTGCAGGACCGCCACGTCGGCGCTGTAAGTGCCCCAGGACATGAGGGAGCAGATCCGGGCGACGGCCCGCGAGAACGCGGGGTACTGCTGCCAGTAGGGCTGGCGCCAGTCGGTGGACGGCGGCGCCCACTCGAACCAGCCGCCCGCGGTGCCGAAGTAACTGGCGTGCGGGTTGTACAGGTTGGCGCCGCTGCGCAGGAACGGCAGGAGCCAGTCGTAGGTGTCCTCCAGTGTGCCGCCCCAGCCCGTTGAGTGGAACGCCTCGATCCAGACGCGCTCGTGTCCGTAGAGGTGCGCCATGGAGGAGTGGACCTTGGAATCTCCGTGGTGGTCGCTGCCGGCGGCGCCGTACCAGCGGTGCGTGCGGAAGTAGTCCGTGTAGATCTGCGTGGACTGGGCGGGGTGGCCGGAGCGCGCGGGGTGGCTCTGGTCGCAGCCGACAAGCATGCCGCGTTCGTCGTGCCAGGCGGCGAGGGGTTTGAACAGGGCCTCTTCGGTGAGTTCGGCGCGGACCGCGTAGTAGTCGGCGCGGATCTTCGCCGCCCGCGCCTTCTCTTCGAAGAGGGCTGCCGTCTCCTCGAAGAGGGCCGGCAGATGGTCGAGCAGGTCGTAGCCGCGGCGGGCGCGGAACTCCTCGGGGAAGCGGTGGCTGTAGGAGTTGGTGCCGGGCAGTTCGTCCTGGAAGCTGCCCGCGACGACGTTGCCCAGGTACTCGGGGACCCGGCGGTCGAACTCGTGGTGGACGGCGTCCATCAGCAGGCCGACGGCCGACGGGTCCAGGTAGTCGAAGGCCGTGGGGACGGCGGTGACGAGCTGGATCTCGCTGCCCTCCGCGGCGGCGATCCGCTGAGCACGAGTTCCGGTCCCGGCCTCGGTATCCGGGCCGGCGTCGAGGTCGGTGTCGGGCAGGCGGCGGCCGTCCGCGGCGTACACGCCCACCAGGGTCTCCGAACTCCGCAGCAGGACGGCGCCCTTGGCGACCGTCGCCCGGCGGGTGCGCAGGGCGAGGCCGGCCGCCTCGGGCTGCCGACGCGTGACGCCGCCCTGGACGTTTGCGCCGGAGAACCCGATCTGGTCGTAGAACCACAGGCGCGTGCCCAGCTCACGGCCGACCCTGCAGGCGTCGGTGAAGCGTTCCCACCACTCCTCGCCGAACCACGCCGGTTCGTCGGCCGGGGCGCCGAAACCCGGCCCGGCCGGGGCCAGGTTGATCACGACGAGATTGTGGATGCCGCCGTCGGCGAACCTGCGCATCTGCCAGGTGAGACGCTCGCGGGTGACCCTCGCACCCGACCACCACCACAGCGGCGTGGGGCCGAAGTCCCGGGGCGGATCCTCGAACAGCTGCTGCAGGGACGGCGAGATCACGAATGCGGTCCTTCCGAGTTGGGCTCGGACACCTTCACGGATCTGAAAAACGTTTTACATGCACCTCACCGTAGACAAGCTGCGGCGTACGCGCCAGACATGCCGCGGCGACCCCACGGGACGCCATTTCCAGCGGATGCGCGCAAGAGGTCTTGTTGTAACGTTTTTTGAACCCTATATTCACCGCAGCCCGGCCCAGAGCCGCGACGTTCCCCTCCGCTCGGCCCATCCCCAGACGACGGAGTCGCATCATGGTCCGAACCCCGACTGCCCCCGAACGCTCCGAACAACCCATCCCCTGGCGGCTGTGGAAGGTCGCGGCCCTCTCGGGCATGGCCTCCTACCTCGACGCCGCCCTCATCGTCAGCATCGCCGTCAACCTGGCCATCTACCGCGACAGTTACGACATGGGCGTGTGGATGGCGGGCGCGATCAGCGCGATCGTCACCGGCTGCATCGCCGTCGGCTCCCTCGTCGGCGGACGGCTGGCCGACATGTTCGGGCGCCGCCGTGTCTACAACTGGGACATCTTCTGCTTCGCGCTGGGCGCGATCGTCATCACCCTGGCGCCGAACGACATCGTGCTCTTCTGCGGTGTGCTCGTGGCGGGCCTCGCGGCCGGAGCCGATCTGCCGACGTCCCTGGCCGTGGTCTCGGACGCCGCCCCCGTCGAAGGCCGAGCACGGCTCGTGTCCTTCACCCAGGTCATGTGGGTGGCGGGCATCGTCGTAGTGATCTTCCTCGGCTACCTCCTGTCCGACTCGGGCATGGTCGGGGCGCGGCTCATCACCGGCCATCTGGCCGTCGCCGCACTGGTCACCTGGCAGCTCCGCTCCCGCCTGCGGCCGGACGCCGAACCGCCGGACACGGAGGTGCCCCGGGAACCGGCCGCGGCGCCCGCACCGCGTGGCACCGAGCTCAAGAACGTGTGGAACCGAGCCGCGCTGCTGCCGATGGCCGCGACCTTCGCCTACTACGTCACCTGGGGCGTCGGCGCCAACACCTTCGGCCAGTTCGGCACCTATCTGCTGGTCACGGTCAGCGGCGCCTCGCAGAGCCTGGCCACCGGGATCAACCTCGTCTTCCTCCCGATCGCCCTGGTGCTGACCTTCGTCTTCGTCCGGATCGCCGACACCCCCTGGCGCGACCGGCTGTTCTACGTGTTCACCGTCGTACAGATCGTCGCCTTCTGCGTCGCCTCCCTCACGGCCGGTGCCCTCGTCGGCATGCTCGTCTTCTTCGTGCTCTACCAGATCTCCAACCCCTTTGCCGGGGAGGCCAGTTACAAGGTGTGGTCGCAGCTCACGCTGCCCCCGGACACCCGCGGCACCACCCAGGGCCTCACCTACGCCGTGTCGCGCGGAGTCTTCGCGGGCGTCGCGTTCGTCACGCCCGCCCTGATGGAGTACAGCGCGTCCGTCCTGCTCTGGTCGATCACCGCCTGCATGGCGGCGTCGGCGTTCGCGGGCGTCTACATCGTCCGTGTGCTCCTGCGGCGTTCCCCCGACGCCACTGCCGCTCCGGCGGATCTGGGAGCGGCCCGGGCGTGAATCCGAAGCGGACCTCCGAAGGAGCACCCAGAGCCATGACAACTGCCGAACACTCCACGCGGATAAAGGAGTTGCTCCCCCCGGTGCCCCGCCGCCGCACCCGCATCGGCCTGGTCGCCGGCGGACTCGGCACGTACTGGCCGCAGTTCCCCGGTCTCCTTCCGCAGCTGAAGGAGTCGGCCGCACACGTCGCCGAACGCCTGCGGCGGATGGACGCCGAGGTGACCGACGTCGGCTTCGTCTCGGACGCCGAGGAGGGGGCCGTCGCCGCCGAGGAGCTGCGCCGGGCCGACTGCGACCTGATCGTGCTCTTCGTGACGACGTATCTGACCTCGTCGATGGTGCTGCCGATCGCCCGGCGTTCACACACGCCCGTGCTGGTCATCGACCTGCAGCCGTCCGAGCGGATGGACCACGCCTCCTTCGGCACCGGTGCCTGGCTGGCCTACTGCGGGCAGTGCTCCGTACCCGAGATCGGCAACGTCTTCCGCCGCGCCGGCATCCCCTTCCGGTCGGTGTCGGGATGGCTGCACCAGGAGTCCGCCTGGCGGCGCATCGAGCAGTGGATCCGCGCCGCACACGTCCGGGCCGCACTCAGGCACGCCCGGCACGGACTGATGGGGCACCTGTATCCCGGCATGCTCGACGTCTCGACCGATCCGACCCTGCTGTCGACGACGTTCGGCTCGCACGTCGAGGTACTGGAGTTCGACGACCTGCGGCACCGGGTGGAGAAGGTGACCGAGGCGGAGACCCGCGACCGCATGACGCTCGCCCGCCGGGTCTTCACCCTCGACGAGAGCGTGGTGGACGAGGACTTCGGGTGGGGAGCGACCGTGTCCGTCGCCCTCGACCGGCTCGTGGCGGACTTCGGCCTCGACACGCTCGCCTACTACCATCGCGGCCTCGACGGCGAGCTGCACGAACGGCTGGGCGCGGGCATGATCCTGGGCGCCTCCCTGCTCACCGCCCGGGGCGTACCCGCCGCCGGGGAGTACGAACTGCGCACCAGCGTCGCCCAGTTGGCCTCGCAGAGTGTCGGTGCCGGAGGTTCCTTCACCGAGATCCAGGCGCTGAACTTCGAGGACGGCGTGGTGGAGATGGGCCACGACGGGCCGGCCCACCTGGCCGTGAGCGCCCGTGACCCCTTGCTGCGGGGCCTCGGCGTGTATCACGGCAAGCGCGGCTGGGGCGTCAGCGTGGAGTTCGACGTACGGCACGGCCCGGTCACCCTCCTCGGACTCGGCCAGGACGCCGACGGCAGCCTGTCGTTCATCACCTCCGAGGGCACCGTCGTCCCCGGCCCCCTGCTGGAGATCGGCAACACCACCAGCCGCGTCGACTTCGGCCGCGATCCCGGCGAGTGGGTCGACGCGTGGAGCGCCACGGGCACCGGCCACCACTGGTCCCTCGCGGTCGGCAGGCACACCGCCGACTTCCGGGCCGCGGCGAGCCTGCTCGGCATCGAGCACAGGGAGGTGTGAGCGGGCCGGGCGACCGGGTGAACAGCACCGCCCCCGTCCCCGCCCGGTGTCCCCGAACTCCCCTTCCTCATGCCCGTGCGTTGCGCCGTGAGCCTGATCCGCAGCCCGTGCCACGGCAAGGCGCCGCGTCACCACGCGGTCCGGCAGAGAAGGTGGGCAGCCCCGTCGCCGTACGACACCGCGACGTCCCACCGTCTCGAGGAGAGCTTCTTGCGCCTGCACTCTGTCGCGGCTGCCCTGGCCTCGGCCGCCCTGCTGGCCCCAGCGGCCCAGGCGGCGTCCTCCACCCCCTCCCCGGCCGAGTCCTCACGGCCCGCGGCCGATCCCGCCGGCTACGTCAACCCGTTCGTCGGCACAGCTCCGGGCGGCACGGACTTCGGTCACGGCGGAGGGGCCGGGAACACCTTCCCCGGTGCCTCGGCGGCGCTGGGCGGGGTCCAGTGGAGCCCCGACACGGTCACGCACCAGCACGGCGGGTACACGTACAAGGACAACCGGATCCGGGGCTTCAGCCTCACTCACATCTCCGGCGCCGGCTGCAGCGACTACGGCAACGTGCCCTTCATGCCGCTCACCGGCCGCCCGGACGCGGACCCCGCCGCTCGCTTCGCCACCTTCTCCCACGCCAACGAACAGGCGTCGCCGGGCAGTTACGGTGTCACGTTCGACAACGGCATCCATACACAGCTCTCGGTCACCCAGCGCTCCGGCATCGCCCGCTTCACCTATCCCTCGGACGAAGCGCAGCCGGCCGGGCTGACCGTGGATGCGGGCCGGGCGTTCAACAAGGCCGGCGGAAAGATCACCGTCGGCACGCGCACCCTGTCCGGATACACCGACAGCGGCGGCTTCTGCCGCTCCTCGAACCGTTACCGGCTCTACTTCCACGTCGTCTTCGACCGCCCCTTCGCCCATACCGAGGCCCTGGACGGAAAGACGTCCGGCGCGTACGTCTCCTTCGCACCCGGAATCCGTACGGTCACCGCCCGGGTGGGCGTGTCCTTCGTCGACGTCGGCGCAGCCCGCCGCAACGCCACCGTGGAGCAGGGCGGCGGCTCGTACGACGTCGTCCGGCGTGCCGCGCGCAACCGGTGGAACGAGTGGCTCGGCAGGATCGCCGTCCGCGGCGGCACCGAGGCCCAGCGCCGGGTGTTCTACACCGCGCTCTACCATGCGCTGCTGCACCCCAGCGTCTTCAGCGACACCGACGGCCGCTACCGGGGGATGGACGGCCGTGTCCACCGCACCCGGCCCGGGCACGTGCAGTACGCGAACTACTCCGGCTGGGACGTCTACCGTTCACAGGTCCAGCTGCTCGCCCTGCTCGCGCCGCACGAGGCGTCCGACGTCGCCCGGTCGATCCTCGAACAGGGCCGCCAGGCCGGGTACTTCGACCGGTGGACGCTGGCGAACGGCGGCACCCGCGTCATGGTCGGCGATCCGCTGCCGGCCATCGCCGCCGCGATCCACGCCTTCGGCGGCACGGACTTCGACGCCGAGGCGCTGCTGCGCACGGCCGTGGCGGGCCGGGAGGACGACCGTCAGCGGCCGGGACACCAGCAGTACGACAGCCTGGGCTACGTCCCGGCCGGAGCCAAGGGCGTCTGGGGCAGCGCCTCCACCACGCTGGAGTACGCCGTCGCCGACGCCGCGCTCGCCCGTCTCGCCGGACGCCTCGGCGACACCGACACCGAGGCCGCTCTCACGCGCGCCGCCGGCAACTGGCGCCATCTGTTCAACCCGGCGAGCGGCTACCTGCAGCCCCGCGCGGCCGACGGAACGTGGCCGCCGTTCACGCCCACCCAGCGCGGGGAGTACGTCGAGGGCAACGCGGCGCAGTACACATGGATGGTCCCGCACGACCTGCCCGCCCTGTTCGCCGCCATGGGCGGTGACGCCGCGGTCACGTCCCGTCTGGACACCTTCTTCACGCAGCTCAACGCGGGGGCCGAGAAGCCGTACGCCTATCTCGGCAACGAGCCCTCCTTCAACGTCCCTTGGGCCTACGACTACGTGGGCCGCCCCGACCGCGCCCAGGCGACCGTGCGGCGCGCCCTGGTCGCCCTGTTCGCCGACCGGCCCGACGGTCTCGTCGGCAACGACGACCTGGGCGCGATGTCGTCCTGGGCCGTCTGGGCCTGCCTCGGCATGTACCCGCAGATCCCGGGCAGCCCCCAACTCGCCCTGGCCAGCCCCCTTTTCCCCGCCGCCACGGTGCGTCGCGGCAACGGGGTCACCCTGACCGTCCTGGCCCCGGGCGCGTCGGCGGAGAACACCCGCGTGCGGTCGCTGCGGCTCGACGGACACCCCGTCAGCGCCCCTTTCCTTCCGGACGACTTCACGACCCGGAGCGGTGTGCTGCGCTACCGGCTGACCTCTCCCTGACCGCGCCCCGCGTCGACAGCCCTGGACGAAGGACGGCCCGCGGCCTCGCTGCGTCACGCACGCAGCTGGCCCAGGGCTCGTGCCGCGGCGTGGGCTCCGCACATTCCGTGCGCGCCGGCGCCGGGCGGGGTGGCCGCGGAGCACAGATAGTGGCCGGGCACCCCCGTGTCGTACGGCTGCAGCGTGGGGCGTGGTCCGAGGACCAGCCGGGAGAGGTCCGTGGCGCCGGTCATGATGTCGCCGCCGACGAAGTTGGGGTTGTACTCGGCGAACCCGCGCGTGGTGCGTACCGCGGTGGCGACGATGCGGTCCCGGAAGCCGGGGGCGAACCGCTCGATCTGCGCGATGACCGCCGACGTGGCGTCACCGGTGTAGCCGTTCGGGACATGGGCGTACGACCACACGGGGTGAACGTCGCCGACCGAGCGCGAGGGGTCGGCCAGATACTGCTGTCCGACCAGGACGAACGGCCGCGCCGGCATGCGCCCGGCGTGGATGTCCCGCTCCGCGGCGGCGATCTGCGGGTACGTGCCGCCGACGTGCACCGTGCCCGCCCGCCGCGCCGCCTCGGCCCGCCAGGGCACTCCGTGCTCGACCGCGAAGTCGACCTTGAACGCACCCGGTCCGTGCCGGTAGCGCCGGTAGGCGCGGGCGGTCCGGGCCGGCAGCAGATCGCCGAGGATGCCGGCCAGGGCCCTGGGTGCCACGTCCCAGAGGGTCACGTCCGCGCGCTGAAGCTGCGTGACCGTCCGCACCCGCACGCCGGTCTCGATCGTCCCGCCGAGTTCGAGCAGGAGGGCCGCCAGGGCGTCGGTGATGCGGCGCGAGCCTCCCACGGCGACCGCCCAGCCGTAGCGGTGTCCCGCGGTGACGACGCCCAGCCCGACGCTCGCGCTGAACGGCCGCTCCAGCGGATGGAAGGCGTGCGCCGCCGCCCCGCCCCACAGCCCGCGGGCCTCCTCCGTCCTGAACACCTTCGCCAGCAGCGACGCCGGTACGAGCGCGGGAACACCGAAGCGGGCGAGGTGGACCGGATGCCGGGGCAGGCGCAGAAGCGGGCCCATGATGGCGTCGCCGAAGAGGTCGTACGCCGTCGAAGGGCCCTGGAACAGCCGACGCCAGGCTCGGCCGTCGGCGCCGAGGCCGGCGGCGGTCCGGGTGACCGAGCGGTGCAGTACCCCGGCCGTGCCACCGTCCAGCGGATGCACGCAGTCGATGTCCGGCCACGCCCAGCGCAGACCGTGACGGTCGAGGCCCAGCTCGTTCAGGAACGACGAGCCCACGGCCATGGGATGGATGGCCGAGCAGTGATCGTGCAGCAGCCCCGGCACGGTCGCCTCGCCGGAGCGGGTGCCGCCGCCGATCGTGTCGGCCGCCTCCAGCACGGTGACCCGTACACCGGTGCGGGCCAGGGCGACGGCGGCGGCCAGACCGTTGGGGCCGGCTCCCACGACCGTCGCAGTGGTCATCTCCACCCGCCTCTCCGCAGGTCTCCACCTTGCCTACGATCCCGGCCGGGCCGCCACCCGGGGCGCACGGTTCACGCGTTCGCCGCACACCGACGACGGCGACGATCAGAGAGGCGGTCGGCTCAGCCAAGTGCTCTCCCGGCGTGCCAGGTTGCACGCTTCCGTTCGACCTGTCGCACATTGATCGAAACCTCTTGACGCTGCACAGCACGCCGATTGACACTCTCGCAACACGACGTCACCTCCGCGTAACCCCAGGTCCACGACAAGCACGTCGTCGTCGGCCCTCCTTCGTGCGCCCGTCCCGCCTCACCGTCCGCCATCAGCCATGTCTCAGCAGGGAACCCGACATGACGCACATCGCACGACTTCGCAGCCGCGCGAGAGGCCTGGCGGGCCGTCTCGCCGGACTGACCGCCGCCTCGATGCTTGTGGCCCTCGCCGGACCGGCACTCCCCGCGCAGGCGGCACAGTCCGCCGAAGTCTCGGACATCACCGACGGACTGGCCCTGTGGTACAAACTGGACGCCGATTCCGGGACCACGGTGAGCGACGCCTCCGGCAACGGGCGCACCGGCACGGTCAACGGCACCGCCGACTGGTCGGCATCCGGTCAGGGGCTCGCCTTCAACGGCACCGACACCTACATCAAGGTGCCGGACGACGTCATGAAGGGGATGGACTCGATCACCGTCTCCCTCGACGTACGCATCGACTCCGCGCAGAGCACGCCGTACTTCCTCTACGGCTTCGGCAACTCCAGCGGCGGCAACGGGAACGGCTACCTGTTCAGCACCGGCAACTCCTTCCGTACGTCGGTCGCGAGCGGCAACTGGTCGACCGAGCAGAACACCAAGCCGTCCGACTCGCACAATCTGACCCGCTCGGTCTGGAAGCACATCGCCTATACCCAGACCGGCACCACGGGCGTGCTCTACGAGGACGGCGTCGAGGTCGGCCGCAACACGGCGGTGAGCATCACCCCCGGCGCGATCGGTTCCGGCACCACCACCGCCGACTACATAGGCAGGTCCGTCTACTCCGGCGACCAGCTCTTCAAGGGCCGCATCCGCGACTTCCGCGTATACGACCGCGCACTGGCCGGCTCCGAGGTCGAGCAACTCGCCCTCCCCGTCGACACCCAGGGCGTCGCCGACGACAAGGCGGCCCTCGGCCTCGGTGACACCAGTGCCGTGACGGCGGATCTGGATCTGCCGAAGACCGGCACGGCGGGTGGCTCCGGCATCAGTTGGTCCAGCGACAACACCGACGTCGTCTCGGACTCGGGCCGGGTGACCCGCCCCGCCGCCGGTTCGCCCGACGGCCACGCCACCCTCACGGCGACCCTCACAAAGGGCACGGTCACTGACACCCGGACCTTCGAGGTCACCGTCCTGCCCGCCCTCGACGACGCCACCGCCGCCCGGCAGGCCGCCGACGCGCTGACCGTCCACAACCTGGATGACGCACGCGGCAACCTCACCCTGCCCGCCGACGGCACCTACGGCACGAGCGTCACCTGGTCCTCCGCCGACCCCGCCGCGGTCTCCGCCGACGGCGTGGTCCACCGCCCCGCGCACGGCGCCGGCGCCACCACCGTCGATCTGACCGCCACCGTCACCAAGGGCGAGGCGAGCGCAACCCGCGTCCTGACGGCCAAGGTGCCCGAACTGCCCGCGAAGGAAGCCCTCAAGGGCTATATGTTCAGCTACTTCACCGGCGAGGGCACGTCGGACGGCGAACAGCTCTACTCCGCCCTCAGCAAGGGCAACGACCCGCTGCACTGGCGGGAGTTGAACGACGGCAAGCCGGTCCTGACCTCCACGCTCGGCGAGAAGGGCCTGCGCGACCCGTTCATCATCCGCTCCCCCGAGGGCGACAAGTTCTACCAGATCGCCACCGACCTCAGGATCTACGGCAACGGCGACTGGGACGCCGCCCAGCGCACCGGCAGCAAGTCCGTCATGATCTGGGAGTCCACCGACCTGGTCCACTGGACGAACCAGCGGCTGGTGAAGATCTCCCCCGACAGCGCGGGCAACACCTGGGCGCCGGAGGCGTTCTACGACGCGAAGCTCGGCGAGTACGTGGTCTTCTGGGCGTCGAAGCTGTACGACAACGAGGCGCACTCCGGCGACACGTACAACCGCATGATGTACGCGACCACCCGCGACTTCTACACCTTCAGCAAGCCCAAGGTGTGGATCGACCGCGGCTACTCGGTCATCGACTCGACGATGATCCAGCACGACGGGACGTACTACCGCCTGTCCAAGGACGAGCGCAACAACACCTCCTCCACGCCCAACAGCAAGTTCATCTTCGAGGAGAAGAGCGACTCGATCCTCAACCCCTCCTGGACCGCGGTCGCGGAGGGCATCGGCAAGGGCACGATGAGCGCGGCCGAGGGGCCCTTGGTGTTCAAGTCCAACACCGAGGACAAGTGGTACGCCTTCCTCGACGAGTTCGGCGGCCGCGGCTACCTCCCGTTCGAGACGACGGACCTCGACTCCGGCAACTGGACCCCGTCCACCGGCTACGACCTGCCGGCCAAGCCACGCCACGGCACCGTCCTGCCCGTCACCCAGGCCGAGTACGACCGCCTCCTGCGCGCCTACCAGCCCGACCAGTTGGTGCAGAGCGTCGAGAGCGTGAAGGTGAAGACCAGGACCGGTCGGGCGCCCGTCCTGCCCGCCACCGTGATCGCGACGTACGCGGACGGCGTCGAGCGGCCGGTCGCGGTCACCTGGGACGACGTCCCGGCCTCGGCCTACGCGCAGGCCGGCACCTTCACGGTGACCGGCAGCCTGCCGGAGGGCGCGGCGATCCCCGTGCAGGCCTCGGTCACCGTCTCGGAGGAGGGCGGCGATGTCCCGTCCGACCTGCTCCTGCACTACGACTTCGACGAGACGGGCGGGAACATCGCGGTCGACTCCAGCGGCCACGGCTACCACGGCACGTATGTCGGCACGCCCGCCTTCGGCACCGGCGTGAAGGGCGGCTCGTTCAGGATGTCCGGCGCCACCGGCTCGCCGTATGTGAAGGTCCCGGCCGGTGTGCTGAAGAACGCCGACAGCGTGACCGTGTCGACGTACGCCAAGTGGAAGGGCGGCAGCAGCTTCCAGTGGCTGTTCGGGCTCGGTCCTGACAGCGACAAGTACCTGTTCGCCACGCCCTCCAACGGCGGAAACAGCCTCTACTCGGCCATCACGAAGGCGAGTTGGTCGGCGGAGTCGAAGGTGACGGCGGGCTCGCAGCTGACGCCGGGCCAGTGGCGGCACGTCACCGTGACCCTCGACGGCGCGACCGGCACGATGGTCCTCTACGTCGACGGCGTCGAGGCTGCCCGTACGACGACCACCATCAAGCCGTCCGACCTGTACGACGCGAACAAGGACTACAGCGGCTACATCGGCCGCTCCCTGTACTCGGCCGACCCGTACTTCGGCGGCGACGTCGACGACTTCCGCATCTACGACCGTGCCCTGTCGGCGGCGGAGGTCATGGAGCTCAGCGGCAACACCGCGGGCATCGCCAAGGCGACCCACCCCGCGCTGAAGGTGGACGCCATCGTCGACAACGACGACAGCAAGGTCACGCTGCCGGTGAAGGAAGGCACCGATCTCACCGCGCTGGCACCGGAGTTCACCCTCGCGCACGGCGCGGCGATCAGCCCCGCCTCCGGCAGTGTGCAGGACTTCAGCAAGCCGGTGACGTACGAGGTGACGGGGTCCGACGGGAAGAAGCGCGCCTGGACGGTCTCGGCGCTCGTCATGAAGAGCCCGGTTCTGCCAGGCCTCAACGCGGACCCGAACATCGTGCGGTTCGGCGACACCTTCTACATCTACCCGACGACCGACGGCTTCGACGGCTGGAGCGGTACGCAGTTCAAGGCGTACTCCTCCACCGACCTGGTCCACTGGAAGGACCACGGCGTCATCCTCGACCTGGGTCCCGACGTCAGCTGGGCGGACAGCAGGGCCTGGGCGCCGACGATCGCCGAGAAGGACGGGAAGTACTACTTCTACTTCTGCGCCGACGCCAACATCGGGGTCGCGGTGTCCGACTCGCCGACCGGTCCCTTCAAGGACGCCCTCGGTCAACCGCTGCTGAAGGCGGGCCAGTTCAGCGGCCAGATGATCGACCCGGCGGTCTTCACCGACGACGACGGGCAGTCCTACCTCTACTGGGGCAACGGACATGCCTACGTGGCTCCGCTGAACGACGACATGGCCTCCGTCGACACCTCGAAAATGAAGGACATCACGCCCAGCGGCTACAACGAGGGCTCCTTCGTCATCAAGCGCAAGGGCACCTACTACTTCATGTGGTCGGAGAACGACACCCGCGACGAGAACTACCGCGTCGCCTACGCCACCGGGCCCTCCCCCACCGGCCCCTGGACCAAGCAGGGCGTGATCCTGGAGAAGGACCTCTCCCTCGGCATCAAGGGCACCGGCCACCACTCGGTCGTCCACGTCCCGAACACCGACGACTGGTACATCGCCTACCACCGGTTCGCCATCCCCGGCGGTGACGGCACCCACCGCGAGACCACCATCGACAAGCTGGAGTTCGACTCGGACGGCCTGATCAAGAAGGTCGCGCCCACCCTGACGAGCATCGACCCGGTGACCATCGTGCACGCCGGTGCGGACGCCGACGGGAAGGAAGGCGACGCCCTCGCGCTGAACGGCACCATCTCCGGTGCAGGCAGCCCGAGTTGGACGGTCGAAAAGGGAGCGCCCTGCACCGTCGCCGACCCCGGGGCGGCGAAGACCACCGTCACGTGCACCGACGACGGCACCTACACGGCCACCCTGACCGGCGGCCGCAGCAGCGACACGGCGACCGTCACGGTGTCCAACGTGGCACCGGCCATCACCTCCGCCGAGGGGCCGCGGTCCCCGGTGTCGGTGGGCAAACGGGCAGTCGTCACCGCCGAGTTCACCGACCCGGGCGCGAGCGACACCCACACCTGCGCGGTCGACTGGAAGGACGGCGGCGAGCCGCAGCCCGGCACGGTCACCGTCACCGGCTGCCGCGCCGAACACACCTACACCAAGGCGGGAATACGGCGACCGGTGATCACCGTCACCGACGACGACGGCGCCACGGGCAGCAGGACGCTCCCCGAACTGATCGCCTACGACCGCTCCGCGGGGACCGCGTTCGCCACCGGCGTCTTCACCTCTCCGGCGGGCGCCTACCCCGCCGGACCGGACCTGACCGGCAAGGCCGCCTTCCTCCTCACGGCGTTCTACGCGAAGGGAGCCACCACCCCCACCGGCCAGGTGGCCCTCGAACTCGGCCCGGCCAGGCTGCACTTCCGCTCCACCGGCTCCGACTGGCTGGTGATCACCGGCTCCCAGGCCGTGTACCAGGGCTCCGGCACGGTCAACGGCACCGGCGGCTACGCCTTCCGCGTCACCGCAACCGATGCTCCGGACACCTTCCGCATCAGGATCTGGAAGAAGTCCACCGGCGACGTGGTCTACGACAACCGGACGGGCGCCAAGGTCAAGGGCTCCGTCACCGTCGGGGACCAGCGGCACCAGCACCCTGCGCCGGCACCACTAGCCGCGTGAGAGGTCGCCGTCGTGCGGTTCCGGCCGGCCGTGGGCGGTGTCGTCGTCGCGGCTCACCTCGTGGTGACGGCCGTCGGGGCGGGGAAGGGGCTTGAGGTCGACCTGGATGCGGTGCGTGGAGTCCTGGCTCACCGAGCCGCCCAGGCGTGCCTCGACCACACCCAGCCTCAGGCCCGCCCCGCCCTCGCCTGCCCGGTGGAACTGCACCGAGAACTCCAGGCTGACCTGCTCCACGCTGAACCGCCAGTCGCTCTCCGCGCCTTCGGCCTGGGCCCGCGCGAGCTCGGCACGGACCGTGCCGATGGCCTCCGCGAGACCGATCGGTTCCGAATCCCCCATGTCAACACACCGCCGAATTCCATTGATTGGCCGATCCGAACTGGTCACAAGTCTAGGGATGCACCATGCTCCGCGCGTAGTGTGAGACAGCATGGGGGAACTGCGTGCGGACTGGAGACTGAGGTTACGGCGCGAGGACGCGCACGGCCCCATCTGCGGCGCGGGCGTGCTCGTCGACCAGAACACCGCGCTGACCTGCGCCCACGTGGTGCGCACCCCGGACGCCGTGATGTGGCTGGAGTTCGCCGAGAACAGCGACATCCAACCCGTGGCGGCGCGGGTCCTGCCCGGCGGCTGGCTGCGCGCGAGCGAGGACGTGGCCGTGCTGCGCCTGGACAACCCGCGCCCGCAGGCTCGCCCCGCCCCGCTGGAACCGGCGTTGTGGGGCGGCATGGAGGTGTACGCGACGGGCTACGCGCAGGGCTTTGACGACGGCATGAGCCTGTGGGGCCGCATCGGCGGGGCCAGCGGCGAGCGGGTCCAGCTCGACGCCGTCACCAGGGCGGAGGTGGTGCGCAAGGGCTTCAGCGGCGCCGCCGTGTGCACCCGCCCGCAGGAAGGCCGTCCGGCCCGCGTGGTCGGCCTCGTCGTCAGCTGGCGCGGCGACATGGAGGCGGCACTGCCCGAGGACAACCGGCTCGCCTTCTCGTATCTCGTCCCGGTCGAGCGTATCGCCGAACTCTCCCCGCTGATCAAGGAGTTGAGCAACCCGAACGCATGGGACAGGCTCTTCGAGGAGCGGTTGACCCGCTGGTTCGAGGACCCGGACGGGGATCCGGTGAAGATCACCGTGGTCCGTCCGGGCAGCGGCAAGGAGCGCTCGCTGCGCCATCTGGAGCACCGTGCCCATGTCGTGCATCGCGGCGGCTCCAGCAGACCGGACCTCGCCGACCACGCCCTGGACCAGATCACCTTCCCGACCGGCGAGTACCTGGCGTACTGGGACTGGCTGCGCGGTACCAGGCCCCGGCCCGCTCAGGCGGCCGACCGTGCGCCCGTCCGCCCGGTCACCGTCCTCGTCGACGGCCTCGACCAGGAACCCGAGCCGGATGCGCTGATCGAACTCCTGGGCCGGCTGCGGGTGTTGGGCTTCCGGTTGCTGCTCGTCTTCCGGCACGAGGGCGGCACCGGCTGGAGCGCGGCCCGCGACGAACTCCTGCGGCCCGCACTGTCGAACCACGCGGACGCGCTCCTGGACCGGCTGCAGCGAGCGGAGTTCAGCCGCGCGGTCCGTCTCGGCGTCGTCGACAGCGCCTCCCTCCACACCCTGACCGAGACAGCCGACCGGCGCCGGCACGAGCGCCGCCTGATCGACGAACTGACGGACCCGCGACAGCAACTCACCCGGTTGCGCGAGCTGATCAGAACCTTGCGCGCCGACTTACGACACCCCGGAGGCCGCGTATGACCGGCAGGCCGCGTATGACCGGCAGGCCGCGTAGGACCGGCAGGCCGCGTAGGACCGGCAGGCCGGGCATGACCGGCTCAGCACGGCCAGGGCAGCAGAGGGGGACGACGAGAGGATGACGGCCTGCCCGCACCGGCGCTTCACCGGAGCCCCCTGCGGCGGCACCGTGCTGCCCACCGGCCACTGCGCCGAGTGCGGCCGCGCGGAGGGCGGTCCCGGGCTGCCCGTACTGCCCCAGGACCCACGGGACTTCGGCCCCCACGACCTCCTCGCCCTGCCCGAGCGCCCGTCACGCCCCGCGCAGGAGCGCCTCATCCGGCCCGAGGCACCGCTGCGCATCCGCATGGGCTGCTCGGCCGCCGAATGCGGCATCACGTTCGCCCCGCCCTACACCGAGGGTCAGGTGCCGACCGAGGGGTTCTGCCCGGCCTGCGGCGCGCGCTACTCGTACAAGCCGGAGCTCACCGAGGGCGGGCTGCTGCGCGACCAGTACCGGATCATGGGGCCCATCGCGCACGGCGGCCAGGGCTGGGTCTACCTCGCCGAGGACACCCATCTCGGTGACGTCGTCGCCGTCAAGGGACTGCTCAACCGCTACGAACACGACGGCGCCCGGCTCGCCGACGTCGAACGCCGCAACCTCGTCGCCATCCGCCACCCGCGCATCGTCCAGATCCGCGACTTCGTCGCGCGCAGCGACCGGGCAGGTCAGGTCACCGGCGGCTACATCGTCATGGACGACGTCGGCGACGGCACCCTGGAGAAGGTCGTCGAGGAGACCCGGCGGGGTGAGTCGGTGCTCGACATCGAGCACGTCGCCGCGTACGGCTGCCAGATCCTGGAGGCCTTCGTCCATCTGCACGCCGGCGGCGAACGCGTCTTCGTCTACGGGGACATGAAGCCCTCGAACGTCGTGCACCACGGGGACGCGGTCAAGGTCATCGACCTCGGCGGCATGCGCGAGCAGGACGAGAGCCGGCCCCAGCCCCCCGCCCATGTCACTCCCGAGTACATGGCTCCCGAGACGGGGTCCGTGGCCGTGCCCACCGTCGCCCACGACCTGCACACCGTCGGTGTCACCCTGCGGGAACTCGCCCGCTGGGCTGTGGACGAGGTGCCCGGCCTCGGCACCGCCTCCTTCTGGTGGGTCGTCGAGCGCGCCACCCGCGGCGATCCGGGTCTGCGCTTCGCCGACGCCCGGGAGATGGCCGGCCAACTGCGCGGCGCGCTGAGGGAGATCCGCGCCCTGCGCGGCAAGAGCGACCCGCCCGAGCCCTCCGACTACTTCCGGCCGTCCCCGCAGCTGCTCGGCGCCCGGCTCGGCACCGTGCCGGGCATCGAGCACTGGCTGGACCGCCCACGCCGCGACCGATACTGGCCGCCCGAGGCCCCCGCCCTCGACCTCGGTGCGCCCACGCCCACGGAGATCGCCCGCTGTCTGCCGGTACCAAGACGCTATCCGGGCGATCCGCAGACCGCGCGGTTCGAGGTGAGCAGCGGCTACGACCCGGGCCAACTCCTCGACCAGGAGTACGAGAAGCCGCAGTCGGTGGAGATCTGCCTGCACAACGTACGCGTCCTGCTGCGCCGCAACACGCTGGAGGACCTGGCGCTCGCCCAGGAGGAACTCGACACCGCGGACTCCATCCCGGGGCCGTCCGCGGTGCGCCGGTGGCGGCTCGAATGGCACCGCGCGCTGCTCGCGCTGCGCAGCGCCGGCCTGGAGGAGGTTCCGCGCCAGGTCGCCGAGGCCAGGAACCACTTCGCGAAGGTCCATCTCGAACTCCCCGGCGAGTACGCGCCCAAACTGGCCCTCGCCTACTGCGGGGAGCGACTCGGCGACGACTCGGCCGGACCCACCGCGAAGGAACTGTACGAGGCGGTGTTCGCCCGCAACCCCGCTCACGGCGGCGCCGCCCTCGGCCTGGCCCGGCTCGCGCTGCGTGCGGGCGACCGCCGGGCGGCCCTCGACGTACTGGGCCGGGTCCGCCCCGGCACCCTGGACCACACCGTCGCCCGGATCGCCTCCTTACGCATCCGCGCGGCCCGGCTGCCCGGAGACGGCGATCCGCTGCCGGCACCCACCGAGGTCGACGCGGCCCTGACCGAACTGCGCGGCCTCGAGGGCCAGCGACCGGGCGCCGGCGAACCGAGCCTGTCCGAGGACGAGGCGCTGCGCCTGAGCACCGAAATGCACGAATGGAAACTGGACGCGCTGCATTCCCGCAGCGACCGGCCCGGCTCACCGGGAGCGGGAGCCGGACGGCTCGACGCCCGCCGCCTCAGACGCCTGGGCCCACAGGAACGCGAGTTGCGCCGACAGGTGGAGAAGCACTACCGCCAACTGGCCGCACGCCACCGGGAGTCGGTCACCGTCCACGACCACCTCGTGGACCTCCTGCACGCGGTACGCCCCCAGACCAGGTTCTGACCGCACGGCCACCACGGACCGGACGGCGCCCCCACGCGGTCCGGTCGGCGACGAAGGGGAAGGAGCGGTGAGGTACGAATGAGCAGCCACACCCGGCCGCAGCAGCCGGGCATCCAGCTGCACGTCGATCTCGACGGCGATCTGCGCCCGCACCGCAGCGTGAAGATCGAGGCGCATCTGCGGGTCGACGTGTCCGCCGACGGTGCTCCCACCGACCTGCCCGCGGTCGAACTCGCCGTGATCATCGCGGTGGACGTCGCCCGGCGTCACCGGGAGTCCGTCCGACGGGCCCTGCCGGCCGCCTTGCGCGCCCTGCCCGACGGCATCTCCTTCACCGTGCTCGGCGGCGGCCCCGAGCCCGTGCGGTGCTATCCGCGGGGCGACGACGAGTGGGCCGTCGCCGACCAGCACGAGAAGCGGCGGGCCGCCTTCGCCGTCGGCTCGCTCCCGCTGCACGGGGAGGGCCCGCGTCCCGCCGGGTACGCCGCCTGGGCGGCCAGGTCACGCGCCCTGCTCTTCGGCCGGCCGCTGTCCGTACGCCATCTGGTGCTGATCACGGACGGCAGCAGCGCTCCGGGCGAGACCCGTCTGGAGGAGGAACTGGACGCCTGCGCCGGGCAGTTCACCTGCGATGTGCTGGCGGTGGGCTCGGAATGGGCCCCGGACCCCCTGCTGACCCTCGCCGAACGGCTGCACGGCACCGCCGAGTTCGTGGACGACGGCCTGGCCCGGACGATCACCGCGGCCATCAAGCGCCTGCGCCGGGTGCACACCCCCCAACTGCCGATCGAGGTGACCGTAAGACCGTCGGTGCGCCAGGTCTCGCTCAGCGAGAAGGCACCCCGGCCGCACCGTCTCGGCGGGCTGCCCCAGCCCGGCCGGCCGCACCGCTGGAGCTTCCCGACCTACCAGTGGGAGCAGGGCAGACGCGACTACCTGCTCACGCTCGTGGCCGACGCCGACGCCGATCCGCTGGAGACCGAGCTGCAGTTCGCCATGGTCTCCGTCGGCGAGGTGCATGCGCCCGTCATCGCCCGCTGGCACCGTCCCGCGCAGCCCCCGCCGCACGCCCCGGCGGGCGCCGACAGCGTGCGCGACCTGAACGCCACCGGACGGATGCGCAGTGCTCTGCGCCGGGGGCTCGTCGCTCTCCAGGACCACAGACGGGACACCGCCGAGAAGTGTCTGGGGCAGGCGGCACGTCTGGCGGCGGAGTTCGGCACGGACTGGGTGCTGGCCGAGATCCACGCGGTTGCCGACATCGAGGACGCGGCCGCCGGGCGGGTCCGGCTGCGCACCGCGGTCGACGCCGGCACGCTCGGCCCGATGATCCTGCGCGCCGGGTCCCGTCCCGGTGGACTGCTGACCGAGGCCGTCAACGCGCGGCCGGGTCCGCGCTGCGGCGGCTGCGGCACCGTGGCCGGGAGCGAGGCCCGTTACTGCATCGCCTGCGGGGAGAAGCTGCTGTGAAGACCGGACCCGTCGCCTTCTTGCGCCGCAGCTCCCCCGCCGCTTTCTGGCGCAGGCGGCTGGCCCTCTGGCGGACCCGCCGGCTGCTGGAGATGCATCTGCTCATCCTGACGTTGTGCGCGATCGTGGCGGCGATCGCGCTGCTCGGCTGCTACCGGCAGACCCAGCGTGGCGTGGAGGCGCTCTCGTCCCGGGAGGCACCGGCCGTCCAGGGGCTCGCCGCGGCCCGGCTCGCGGCGCTGCGTGCCGACTGGGAGGTCCGCGTCCTGGTGACGCACCACCTTGTCGACGTCGCCGGCTCGGGCGAGTCCTACCGCTCCCAGCTGTCCGCCGCCGACCAGGGGTTGTCCCGCATCGCCGACCGGACGGACCAGGACCTGGGCACCGTCAACGGTCTGCTCGCCACCTACGGCAACTCACTCAACCTCGGCATGTCCATGGGCCGCGACCAGCAGCTCATGCAGGAGCAGAAGTTCGACGAGGCGACGTCGCTGCTCACCCGCAAGGACGTGGGCCTCGCGCCCCGTCTGAGCTCACTGCAGCGGATCCAGATGACGCACGCCGAAGCCACCGCCTCCCTGGGGACGTGGCAGCGCGCGGGCTGGTGGCTCGCCGAACTCGCCCTCGCGGCCCTGGCGTTGACGCTGCTCTCGGCACTGTTCGTGCTGCGCGACCGCTGCGGCCGCGACTGGAACCCGTATCTGCTCGCGGCCTTCGTCATCACCGTGCTGCTCGCGGTGGTCCCGCTGATGACGACCTCCTCCACCGAGAGCGATCTCGACGGCGCGATCAAGGGCCTGCGGAAGATCACCCACATGTCCCAGCAGGACTGCTGCCACGACACACTGCCCGGCACCCAGCGGCAGGTCACGGAGACGTCCGAGGACGTCCGACGGGAACTGGCCGACGGCTCCTGGACCGACAGGGTGTACCGGGGCACCCTGATCGGCGGTCTGCTGCTCATCGCCCTGCCCGCGTCGGGGCTCGTTCTCCGGCTCGACAAGGACTACTGGAGGCGACGGTGACCCGGCGGTTCAAGATGCTGGTCTTCCTCGTGGTGATGCTGCTGATCGCCGCCGCCGGGATGGTGGTCGTCTGGGAGCAGCAGAACGACGACGAGCCCGTCACCATCCTCGGCACGTGGACCGCCGGCCAGGAAAAGGACTTCAAGAAGGTGCTGCGCAGCTTCGGCATCCCCTTCCACTACCAGGGCACCGCGGCGCAGCGTGAGGTGCTGCTCTCCAAGGTGCAGTCGGGGGAGCCGCCGGACATCGTGATCATGCCGGGTCTCGGCGAACTCGCCGAGTACGCCGACCAGAAGCACCTCAAGCCGCTGGACCGGCTCTACCACCCGCAGGAGTACGGCTCCCCCTGGAAGCAGACGGGAGAGTCCTCCAAGCACGTGTTCTGGGTCCCGGTCAAGGCCGACCTGAAGAGCATCGTCTGGTACCGCCAGGGCCACAGGCCCGCCACCTCACCTGCGCCGCTGCGGAGTTGGTGCATCGGCATGGGTGACGACGGCGCCTCCGGCTGGCCCGGTACCGACTGGATCGAGGATCTGGTGCTGCAACGGTCGGGGCCGGCCGTCTACCAGAAGTGGGCGCTCGGCAAGCCGGGGGCGTGGTGGAACAGCGCACCGGTGCGCGACGCCTGGCAGGCGTGGGCCCGTCTGCTCCAGCAGGACAGAGGCCTGGCCAAGCAGGCCCTGCTCACCGACCACCGCGGTGACCCCGACCACCACGGCCTGCTCTTCGACGGCCGGCGCGGATGCACTCTGGAGCACCAGGGCTCCTTCGCCACCTCCTTCTACGGAGAGAAGTACGCGAAGCGCGCGGCCCTGGTGGACTCCGCGCCGCTGCTGCCCGGCGGCCCGGACCGGGCCCGCGCCCATGAGGTGACCGGCGACTTCGCCGCCCTGTTCAGCGACCGTCCCCAGGCCCAGGAACTGATCGAACGGCTCACCTCCAAGGCGGGCCAGCAGACATGGGCCGGCACCGCGGCCGTCTTCTCGGCGAATCGCCAGGTGCGGCCACGGAAGGACGCGGTCGAACGCGAGATCGTCGAGCGCCTCAATGGTGACGGCCCCCGCTGTCTGGACGCCTCGGACGTCATGCCGCCCGCCGTGCGGGACGCCTTCTACGAGGCCGCCCTGCTGACCATCGCAAGGGTCGCCGCGCACGAGGACCCCGGCATCGACGGGCTCCTCCAAGGTGTGCAGCTCGTCCAGAAGGCCCAGCCGCCCAGGCCTTCGGCACCCCGGACGGTGTGCAGCACAGAGTGAAAGCCCCGCCAACGCCGTCCCGGGAGAGGCCCTAGGACCCGTGCACCAGGTCGCGCTCGTACCAACTGCCCGACTTGCCGCCGAGGTCGGTCGGACCGGCCGGGCCGACCGGGACGAACCCGGCCTTGACCAGCACCCTTTGGGATGCCGCGTTGTCGTGGGAAGCGGCCGCCCGCAGTGTGCGCAGCCCGTGCCGTGTCGCGGCCAGCCGGCACAGTTCACGGACGGCTGCGGTCGCCACGCCGCGGCCGGAGAAGTGTTCGGCGACCCGGTAGCCGAGTTCGGCGGTGCCGTCGTCGAACTCGTACAGGTTGAACCGCCCCACGACCGAGCCGTCCTCGGTCACGAGCACGTAGAAGGCGCCGGTGCCGGCCTCCTGCCGATCCAGCAAAGCGCTGTGCCGGTCGGTGAACTGCTCGAAGAACTCCTCGCCACGGTCGGAGACCGCGGCGGCGAAGTAGGCGCGGTTCGCCAGCTCGAAAGCCAGGACCGCCGGGGCGTGGCCGGCGTGCAGCCGCTGGAGATCGGGCATTGCCCGACTGTACCCGGGCGACGCGCCGACGCCACCCGGGTTTCGGATGAGGGAGGCCGCCGCTGCCCTCAGTGCGACTCCCGGCTCACTTCAGAGCCGCTGGAGCCGACCAGGAAGTCCAGGTCGGCGCCCGAGTCGGCCTGGAGGACGTGGTCGACGTAGAGGCGTTCCCAGCCGCGGCGGGGGTTCGCGAAGCCGGTGACGGTGGCCTTGTCCGGGGTTCTGCGGGCGAGTTCGTCGGCGGGTACGTCGAGGTCGATACGGCGGGCTTCGACATCCAGCGTGATGAGGTCTCCGGTCCGCACCAGGCCGAGTGGGCCGCCCGCTGCGGCCTCCGGTGCCACGTGCAGGACGACCGTGCCGTACGCGGTGCCGCTCATCCGTCCGTCGCAGACGCGGACCATGTCACGGACGCCCTGTTCGAGGAGCTTCTTCGGCAGGGGCATGTTCGACACCTCGGGCATGCCCGGGTAGCCCTTGGGGCCACAGCCGCGCAGGACGAGGACGGAGTCCGCGTCGACGTCGAGTCCGGGGTCGTCGATACGGGCGTGGAAGTCCTCGATGCTGTCGAAGACGAGGGCACGGCCGCGGTGGCGCAGCAGGTGCGGGGAGGCCGCGGCCGGTTTGATCAGCGCCCCGTCCGGTGCGAGGTTGCCGCGGAGCACGGCGATGCCGCCCTCGGCGACCAGCGGTTCGGCACGGGTGCGGATGACCTCGCCGTCCCAAATCGGCGCGTCGTCGAGGTGGCTCACGAGGGGCTCGCCGGTGACGGTCAGCGCGCCGGGATCGAGCAGGTCGCGTACCTCGCGCAGGACGGCGAGGAGACCGCCGGCGCGGTGGAAGTCCTCCATGAGGAAGCGGCCGGCCGGCTGGAGGTCCACCAGGACGGGGACGCGGGAGCCGATGCGGTCGAAGTCGTCGAGGGTCAGGTCGATGCCCAGTCGGCCCGCGATGGCCAGGAGGTGGACGACCGCGTTGGTCGAACCGCCGACGGCGGCCAGTGCCACGATCGCGTTGTGGAAGGACGCCTCGGTCAGGAACGAGCCCGGCCGCCGTTCGGCGCCCACCATCTCCACGGCCAGCCGGCCGGTGAGGTGCGCGGCCTGGAGAAGCCGGCTGTCGGGGGCGGGAGTTCCGGCCGTGCCGGGCAGGGTCGTGCCCAGGGCCTCCGCCACCAGCGCCATCGTCGAGGCGGTGCCCATGGTGTTGCAGTGCCCGCGGCTGCGGATCATCGACGACTCGGACCGGGTGAACTGCTCCTGGGAGAGCGTGCCGGCCCGGACCTCCTCCGACAGCCGCCACACATCGGTGCCGCAGCCCAGCGGCGTCCCGCGGAAGGTCCCGGTGAGCATCGGGCCGCCGGGCACGACGACCGCGGGCAGGTCCACCGAGGCGGCGGCCATGAGCAGCGAGGGGATGGTCTTGTCGCAGCCGCCCAGCAGGACGACACCGTCGATGGGGTTGGCCCGCAGCATCTCCTCCGTGGCCATCGCGGCCATGTTGCGCCAGAGCATGGCCGTGGGCCGCACCTGCGTCTCGCCCAGCGACACCACGGGCAGGTCCAGCGGGACCCCACCCGCCTCGTGCACACCGTCACGCACCGAGGCCGCGACCTCGTTCAGGTGCGCGTTGCACGGGGTCAGATCCGACGCGGTGTTGGCGATGGCGATCTGCGGCCGGCCGGTGAAGGCGTCGTCCGGCACGCCCCGCCGCATCCACGCCCGGTGGATGTAGGCGTTGCGGTCCTGTCCCTCGTACCACTGCGCGCTGCGGAGCCGAACCATGGAGTTCCTTCCAGTAATCGGTACAGCGGTCTACAGTTCGGAACACCATGGAGGATACGCAGACGTACGACGGATCGACAGCCCCCGGCGGGGCGGGCGCCGACGGCGGCCGGCTCGTGGGCTCGGACCGGGTGCTCGCGGTCCTCAAGGAGCTCGCGCGATATCCCGACGGGGTGGGGCTGGAGGAGCTGACCCGCGTGATCGGCAGCCCGAAGCCGACCGTGCACCGGGCTCTGGGCGCCCTGCGCCGGGCCGGTCTGGCCGACCAGGACACCCGCGGCCGCTATGTGCTGGGTGACGAGTTCCTGCGTATGGCCTTCGCCCATCACGAGGTCCGGCCCGATCACATGCGCGTCCGCCCGGTGCTGGAGGCGCTGGCGCACCGGTTCGGCGAGACCGCGCACTACGCGGTTCTGGACGGCCGTGAGGTCGTCTACCGCGCCAAGGTCGATCCGCCCACCGGTGCCGTCCGTCTGACCTCGGCGATCGGCGGGCGCAACCCCGCCCACGCCACCGCGGTCGGAAAGCTGCTGCTCGCAGGGCAGTTGGGCTCGCCGGACGAGGTCGCGGCGTGGATCGGCGACCGCCCTCTGGAGCGTCGCACGCCGCGGACCCTGTGCACGGCCGTCGACCTGCACCGTGAGATGGGGGCCACCCGCGAGCGGGGCTACGGCCTCGACGCCCAGGAGAACGAGACCGGGGTCAACTGCCTTGCTCTGCCGGTGTACTTGACCTCGCCGACGTCGCCCTCCGGGGCCGTGAGCGTCAGCGCGCTGGCCTACCGGACACCCCTGGAAACCCTGGTCGACGCGCTCGCCGAGATCCGCGGCCTCCTCGGCCCGCTCGGCGAGCCGCACCGCTGAAGACCCGTCCGCCCCCATCGATCCGACCCTGGAGACCGACCTCGTGTACCTCATGCGTATAGGCGCGCCCGGCGCCGAGAAGCCCGTTGCCCGTATCGACGACGAGACCTACGTCGACCTCTCCGACGTCGTCACGGACTTCGACGAGGCGTTCTTCGGGTCGGGCGGCATCGACCGCGTCCGCCCCGTCGTGGCCGAGCGGGTGGCGGCGGGACAGGTGTCCCGCTTCGCCGGAGAGCGCGTCGGCGCTCCGATCGCCCGCCCCCACCAGATCCTGTGCATCGGGCTCAACTACCGTGACCACGCGGCCGAGAGCGGCATGGCCGTGCCGGACGAGCCGATCCTGTTCACCAAGTCACCCAACACCCTGGTCGGCCCGTACGACGACGTGCGTATTCCTCGCGGCTCCACGAAGACCGACTGGGAGGTGGAGCTCGGCATCGTGATCGGCAGGCGTACCGGCTACCTGGATTCGGTGGAGGAGGCCCGCGACGCCATCGCCGGGTACGTCGTCGTCAACGACGTCAGCGAGCGCGCCTTCCAGCTGGAGCGCGGCGGCCAGTGGGCGAAGGGCAAGTCCGCCGAGACCTTCAACCCCGCAGGCCCCTGGCTCGCCACCGCCGACGAGATCGACGACGTCCTCGCACTGGACATGTGGCTGGACGTCAACGGGGTCCGCCGGCAGACCGGCAGCACCAAGACGATGGTCTTCGACCCGTATGTCATCGTGCACTACCTCAGCCAGTTCCTCGTCCTGGAGCCCGGCGACCTGATCAACACGGGCACCCCGCCCGGCGTGGGCATGGGCCTCACCCCGCCCGTGTATCTCCAGCCGGGCGACGTGATGGAACTGGGCATCAGGCACCTCGGCACACAGCGCCAGCACGTGCTCGGACCCCGGTGAGTCCTGGCACGATGCGTGCCTTCGTGCTGACCGGCCCCGGTGCGTACGCGGTCCCGTGCGTGCCGGCGCCGGCGGCCGGCCCCGGCGAAGCCGTCGTGGACGTCGAGCGGGTCGGCGTCTGCGGAACCGACGTCGAGTTCTTCACCGGCGCGATGGCGTATCTCCACCACGGTCACGCCGCCTACCCGATGCGCCTGGGCCACGAGTGGGCCGGTCGCGTGACGGCGGTCGGTGCCGGGGTCGACCCCGCGTGGATCGGCCGCCGTGTCATGGGCGACACGATGCTCGGCTGCGGCGACTGCCGCCGGTGCCGGCGCGGCCGTCAGCATGTGTGCGACAAACGGCAGGAGGTCGGCGTACGGGGAGACCGGCCCGGCGCTCTGGCCGAGCAACTGGCCGTCCCGGTCTCCTCGTTGCACGTCCTGCCCGACGCGGTGGACGCCTCACTCGGCGCCCTCGTGGAGCCGGGCGGCAACGCCCTGCGGGCCGCACGCGCCACCGCGGCGGGGTCCGGCGACCGGGTGCTGGTGCTCGGGCCGGGGACGATCGGGCTGCTGGTCGCGATGTTCCTGCGGGCCGCCGGTGCGGAGGTCCACCTGATGGGCCGCACCGGCGACTCGCCGGCCTTCGTCCACGGTCTCGGCTTCGCCCACGTGTGGCCGGAGGGCTCGGTTCCCGATCTGCCCTTCGACGCGGTCGTCGACGCCTCGAACGCCGCCCATCTGCCGGACCTCGCGCTGGAGTCGGTCGAACCGGGCGGCCGGCTCGTGTACATCGGGCTGGCCGGCGATCCCAGCCGGATCGACACCCGCACGCTCGCCCTCAAGGACGTGACCGCGGTGGGTGTCCTGTCCGCCTCCCCCGGACTCGATGCCGCCATCCGGGCCTACGCGGAGGGCCTCGTCGATCCGCGGCCGCTTGTCGCCGCCACCGTGAGCCTCGACGAGGTCGGCCCCGTACTCGCCGGCGAACGCCCGCCCGGCGCCGGGCCGGGCCCCAAGATCCATGTGGACCCGCGACTCGGTCGGGCGAGGACGGCCCGGCCCCATGAGTGCCGCACGGAATCAGCGACGCCGCCCGACCCCGACACCGGTGAGCCGTGAGCCGTGAGCCGACGGGGCGGGAGCGGCAGTCCCGAGCGGGCCCCGATACGCGCGTGAGCCGCCGCACCCTCATGCGCCAGATCCGCCGCAGGCGCCGTCGCTACGGCGCGAGCCCGCCCCTCTCACAGGCGTGCCGGTACTCCCGGGTGCAGATCGCGTCGAGCGTGTACACCCCGCCGTCGACGAGGATCCGCCTGACGTCCCGGACCGTCACGGCGCTCGGGGTGAGCAGGACGGACGGGATGTTCCGGGTGGTGGGACTGTCGGTCGTCGTCTCGGCCACCTTCCCGAGATCGTCGCCGCGGCCCAGCGTGACGGCCATGGTCGCGGCCGCGGCGGCCTCCGTCCCGAACCTCTTGTACACCGTCATGTACTGCTCCCCCGCGACGATGCGCCGTACGGCGTCGAGGTCGGCGTCCTGACCGGTGACCGGGGGAAGCGGCCTGACGCCCGCGCGCTTGAGAGCCGAGATGGCACCGGCGGCTATCGCGTCGTTGGCCGCCAGGACCCCGCCGATCCGGTCGGGGCCCAGGGCCGCGATGGCGGCGGACATCTCGACGTGGGCGTTGTCCGCGCTCCAGCCCTGGGTGTCGTACGACCTGCCGATCCTCACCTTGCCCGCGATGACCGACAACGCGCCCCTCCTGTACCAGGCCGCGTTGGGGCTGGTCGGATCGCCGTTCAGCATGACGACCTGCTTGCCGGCCGCCTTGTCCCCCATGGCGTTCAGGAGTGCGCGGCCCTGGAGCCTGCCGACCTGCCCGCCGTCGAAGCTGACGTAGCCGGAGACGGGGCCCTGCACGAGCCGGTCGTACGCGACGACCGGTACGCCCGCCCGGTGGGCCTCCTGGGTCGAGGACCGCAGGGCCTTGGTGTCGGCGGCGTCGAGGATCAGGACCTTGACCCCCTTGGTGATCATGGAGGTCACCTGTTGCCGCTGTCTGTCGGCGTCGTTCTCCGCGTTGGCGTACTCCATCGTGCAGCGCGGGCACAGTTCCTTGAGCCGTTTCTCGATCAGCGGCTTGTCGGAGTGCTCCCAGCGCGGGACCGCTCGGCTGGGGAGGAGCAGGCCGACGGCGAAGCTGTCCGTGCCCGCGTTGCCGTCTTTGCCGCAGGAGACCTGGGACATCGTCATGAGTGCCGCGACGAGGGCCGCGACGGCTTGCCATCCACGGGTCCTCACGGCAGGCTCCCCCCGGCCGGCCGGGGCTCGGGCTCGGCGGGTGCCGGCTCTCGCGGCGGCACGGCGATCTCGCTCCACACCTGCTTGCCGCCGGCCACCGGCATCGAGCCGAAGCTCTCCGACATCGCCTCGACCAGCAGCAGCCCCCGGCCACCGGTCGACTCCCAGTCCACGATCACCGGCTTGGCGGGCGCGCGCGGTGAGGAGTCGCTGACACAGACGCGCACCCGGTCCCCACGCAGCATGAGATCGAGGCGGACGGCGCCCTGTGTGTGCACCAGGGCGTTGGTGACCAGTTCGGACACGACCAGCAGCACCGCGTCGGCGACGTCCTCCGCCTTCCAGTGCCGCAGCGTGCGCGCGGTGAAGCGGCGGGCGTGCATGACGGCGTCGGGCAGCCGCCACACCACCCAGCCGGCCCGGATCGGCCGGGTCCGCATGCCGTCGTAGCGCAGCAGCAACAGCGCCACGTCGTCCTCGCGGCGGCCGACATCACCGAGCAACCGGTCGGCCATGCGCCCCAGATCCGCCGGATCGGCGGCGGCGAGCGCCGTGCGGGTCTGCTGCATGCCCTCGTCGATGGGCAGGCCTGCGGCCTCCACCAGACCGTCGGTGAGCAGCGCGAGCACCGTGCCGGGGGGCAGCTCGACCGCGGTCATGGGGAACTCGGCCTCCTCCAGTATGCCCAGGGGGAGCCCGCCCTCGACCTCTATCTCCTCCGTACTGCCGTCGGGGTGGCGCACCAGGGGTGCGAGGTGCCCGGCCCTCACGAACAGGGTGTTGCCCTGCTCCAGGTCCAGTTCGGCATAGCAGCAGGTGGCGAAGAGATCGGTCTCCATGCCGACGAGGAGGCGGTTGGCGTGCGCGACGACCACGTCGGGCGGGTGGCCCTCCACCGCGTACGCCCTGACCGCGGTACGCATCTGGCCCATGATGGTCGCCGCTCCCGCGCTGTGCCCCTGCACATCGCCGATGACCAGCGCCACCCGGTCCTCGGACAGGGCGATGACGTCGTACCAGTCGCCGCCCACCTGAAGGCCTCGCCGGGCGGGCAGATAGCGGGCCACGGCCGTCCCGCCGGGCAGTTCGGGCAGCCGCCGGGGCAGCAGGCTGCGCTGCAGCATCGTCGCGAGTTCCTGCTCGGCGTCGTGCTCGTGCGCGCCCTTGAGGGCCTGTCCGACGAGCGCCGCGGTGGCCGTCAGCAGGGACCGCTCGTCGGGGACGAACTCGTGCGGCCGGTCCCAGCCGATCAGGCACAGACCGGCGACACGTCCCCTGGCGGGCAGCGGCAGGACGGCCAGGCCTCCGCCACCGATGCCCGCGAGTCCGGGTTCGAAGGCCGTGCCGGCGGGCCACAGATCCAAACGCCCGTCCCGCAGGGCCAGTTGGAGGGTGGGCAGGGCGCCGATCGGGGCCTCGGGCCATTCCGTACGCCACTGGGCACGCCAGCTCTCCGGCCAGGCGTCGGGCTGCGGCGGGTCGAGCACGGTGACCATGAGCCGGTCGCCCTGCAGCTCGGCGAGCGCCACCCGGTCGGCGCCCAGCGGCTCCCGCAGCGCGGTGACCACCACACGGCTGACGTCACGCACCGTCGTGGCGTCGTCGAGGGCGGTGGTCAGCCACTGGATACGGGAGACGTCGTCGGCGCTCCGGCGCAGGACGGACGTCGGCGTCACCACCCCCAGCACCTGCTCGGGGCTGTCGTCGGTGCTCGCCACGACACGGCAACACAGACTCAGCCAGCGCATCTCACCGGTGGGGCCGCGGACCCGGAACTCCAGCTCCCGTCGGCCGAACGCCTGGGGTGCCGGTTCCAGGACCGACACCAGCGCGTGCATGTCCTCGGGAAGGGCGTGCGCGAGCAGGGTGTCCGCCTTGCCGTCGAAGTCGGCCGGTGTGATGCCGACGAGGCCGAGCAGGGTTTCGTCCGCCTCGATCAGGCCGGTGTCCGGCACCAGGACGAAGGAGCCGGCGCGCAGACTCCGCAGGGCGGGCCCCAGTACTGCCGACGGCCCGGGGGTGTCGGCGGCGGACACGAGCATGCGGCTGACCGCGTCGGCGTACCGCTCCAGGAAGCGTCGTTGCTCGGGCTCGAAGCCGTCGGCGGACGTCCCCACGACGACCAGGCAGCCCTGGCGTCTCCCCTCCGGCCCGAGGGGCAGGACGCCGAGCGACGCCTCCGCGCCCGGTACGGGCCCACCCTCGGAGGAGACCTGCTCGGCAGGATCGAGCCACAGGGGCCGGTCGGTGCGGAGGGAGGAGGCCGCGGGTGACTCCCCGGACAGCGGCAGACGCTCGGGCAGCCGTTGGTCGGAAGGGGCCCAACAGGCCGTCTCCGCAAGGCGAAGCTCCTGCCGGCCGGCCTCGGGCAGATAGACGGCCGCCATGGCCGCTCCGGCGAAGGCCAGGGCCCGCTCGCCCGCTGCCGCTACCGGCACCGGACGCAGCGCACCGGTGTCCGTGGCATCGGCCCCGGATGCCCGCAGCTGAGAGACTCCGGCCCGGGCACGGCCGTCGTGAGGCATGTCGGCAGCTACCTCCCGTCCGTGCCGCTGATGCGGCTGAGATCGGGCAACCCACACCAGAATCGCATATGCGGGCGAACCACACCGGGCGTCCGGCGGACACAGCCGTATCAGTGACCACCGCCGCGCTCTCAGGCCGTGTCGACGACCGCCGCCGCGTTCGCAGATCGCCGTGGCCGGTGCGAGACTGACGACGGGTCGTCCTGCCGCCACCATGCGGCACTTCCCAGGTGGATCTCCGTTCCGGAGGGAGGTCTCCGACATGAAGGCCTGCATACGGGGCGCGGCCCTCGCCATGACCGCGATCTCGACGGCCGTTGCTCTGTCGGCCTGCGGGTCGAGCCCCGGGAAGGACCCGGAAGGGACGGGCACACCGAAGATCGCCCTGCTGCTCCCGGACGCCACCACGGCCCGGTGGGAGGCGGAGGACAGGCCCCGGCTGGAGAAGAAGATCACGCAGCTGTGCAGGGACTGCACGATCGAGAACGCCAACGCGAAGGGCGATGTGGCGATCCAGCAGGAACAGATGGACTCGATGATCACCAAGGGCGTCGACGCCATCGTGCTCGTGGCGGTGGACGCCAGATCCCTCGGCCCGGCGGTCACGAAGGCGGCCGCGGCGGACATCCCGGTGATCGCCTACGACCGGCTCTCCCAAGGCCCGATCTCGGGTTACGTCTCCTTCGACGGCGAGGAGGTCGGCCGGCTGCAGGGCAGGGCGCTGCTGAAGGCCATGGACGGCAGCGGGCCGAGCCCGCAGATCGTCATGATGAACGGGGATCCCAGCGATCCCAACGCGGTGTCGTTCAGGAAGGGCGCGCTGTCCGTACTCTCGGGGCGCGTGAGGATCGGCAAGGCGTACGACACGCTTCAGTGGAGGCCGGAGAACGCCAACCTGAACATGTCCGGGGCCATCGCCGCCCTCGGCGCCGACCGTATCCAGGGGGTCTACGCCGCCAACGACGGCCTCGCCGCGGGCAGCATCTCCGCCCTCAAGGCAAACAAGGTGGACCCGCTGCCCCCGATCACCGGGCAGGACGCCGAGCTCGGAGCCGTACAGCGCATCGTCGCCGGCGACCAGTACATGACCGTGTACAAGCCCTTCGGCCCCGAGGCCTCTTCGGGCGGCGCCATGGCCGTGGCCGCGGCCCGCCGCACGAGTCTCGACGAGGTCGGCAAGGACAAGGTGAGGACCAGCGGCGGGAAGTCGGTGCCGGCGGTCCTGCTCACGCCCGTGCCCGTGACCGCCCCCACCATCAAGGACACCTTGGTGAAGGACGGCTTCTACACCGTCCGGCAGATCTGCGTCCCCCCGCTCAAGGCGGACTGCACCAGGGTGGGTCTGACCTGACGATCCCGTTCCGCCCGAGTCCCGGCCTGGGAAGGAGATGGTTTCCGTGCCGACTCCCCCCTTGCTGGCGCTGCACGGCGTGTGCAGACGCTTCGGCGCTGTCGAGGTTCTCAAGGACGTCGAGCTGGAAATCCACGCCGGACAGGTCGTCGCGCTGCTCGGCGACAACGGGGCCGGCAAGTCCACCCTCGTCAAGGTGATCTCCGGCGTCGCCCCCGCGGACCGGGGCGTCATCGAGTGGGAGGGCCGGTCGGTGCACATCAGGCGCCCGCACGACGCCCGGGACCTCGGTATCGCCACCGTCCACCAGGATCTCGCGCTGTGCGGGAATCTCGACGTCGTCGGCAATCTCTTCCTCGGCCGGGAGATCCGCAGGTTCGGGTTCCTCGACGAGATGGAGATGGAGAGCCGCACCATGATTCTGCTGAAGCGGCTGACCAAGAGCGTCCCGGACCTGCGGGCCCCCCTTGTCACCCTGTCCAGCGGTCAGCGGCAGACGGTGGCCATCGCACGTTCGCTCCTCGGCGACCCCCGGGTCCTCCTCCTGGACGAACCGACCGCGGCGCTGGGCTTCGAGCAGACCACCGAGGTCCTGGATCTCGTCGACACGCTGCGTGACCGCGGTATGGGGGTACTGCTGATCAGCCACAACATGGGGGACGTCAAGGCACTCGCGGACCGGGCCGCCGTGCTGCGGCTCGGTCGCAACAACGGCTTCTTCAACGTGAACACCGCGTCCCAGGAACAGATCATCTCCTCCATCACCGGCGCCACGGAGAACGTGCCGCGCCGGCCGGCATCCCAGGAGGCGGGGTGGTGACAGGGATGCGCCGCACTGCGGACAGCACGCGGGCGGACGGCGCCGTACCGGTCGACGAGGCCCGCCCGACACAGCGCGGGCAGGCCGCCGCCCTCGTCCTGAGGAGCTGGGGTGTCTCCCTCCGGCGCAGGTTCCGCGCCGGTGAGCTGGGCTCGCTCCCCGTCGTCCTCGTGCTCGCCACGGTCTGGATCATCTTCCAGTCCCTCAACTCGAACTTCCTCTCGCCGCGCAACCTGTCCAATCTGAGCGTGGACATCGTGGGTACGGGCCTGATCGCGGTCGGCATCGTCTTCGTGCTGCTGCTCGGTGATCTCGACCTGTCGGTCGGCTCGATCAGCGGCTTCGCCGCGGCCGTCTTCGCCGTTCTGAACGTGAACCACGGGGTGCCCGAATGGCTCGCTGTCATCGTCGCGGTGCTCGTGGGCACGGTGACGGGAGCCGTCCAGGGCTTCTCGTGCGCCAAGACCCGGGTGCCGGTGTTCGTCGTCACGCTCGCGGGGCTGCTCACCTGGAACGGCCTCATGCTCTACATCCTCGGCACCAGCGGCACCATCAACCTGGACGAAAACGGGCTGGTCGCCAAGCTGACCAGCTACTACTTCACCAACGACGGTGTCGCCTACGGCCTGGCGGCGGTCTGCGCGGGCATCGTCTTCCTGATCATGTACCAGAACAGGCGGCGCCGAATGGCCGTCGGCATGCCGCACCGCTCACTGCGGGACATCGGGGTGCACACGGGCGGACTCGCGGTGATCGCGTTCACCTCGGCCTATCTGCTCAACCGGTTCCAGGGTCTGCCGCTCGCCCTGCTGATCTTCCTCGTGGTGGTGGCGGGCCTCGACATCGTCCTGCGCCACACGCATTACGGCCGGCAGGTCTACGCACTCGGCGGCGGCGTCGAGGCTGCGCGCCGCGCCAGCCTCAACGTGACGGCCATCCAGACCGCGGTGCTCGCGGTGTCGGGGACGATGGCCGCGATCGGCGGCCTGTTCCTGGCTTCGCGCATCACATCGGTGAGCCAGGGTTCGGGATCGGGTGTCCTGCTGCTCAACGCCATCGCGGCGGCCGTCATCGGCGGCACCAGCCTGTTCGGAGGGCGGGGCACGACCTGGTCGGCGGTGCTCGGCATGCTGGTCATCCAGTCGATCTCCTCCGGCATGTCGATCACGGACACCCCCACGGCCATCCAGTTCGTCATCACGGGCGGGGTGCTCTTCGCGGCCGTGGTCATCGACGCGCTGGCGCGACGCTCGCAGGAGACCCACGGCCGGGCCTGACGCGAAACGTCCGTGGGCCCCGGATCGATCGATCCGGGGCCCACGGACGAGCAGATGTCGTCAGGCAGACAGGGGCGTCTGCAGGCTCGCACCCGCGGTCAGGCCCTGCAGGGACCCGCCGGCCACGAGGCCTCCGGCGATGTCACCGAGCGGCGTCTGGAGGGAGAGACCGCCGGAGCCGCCGAGCGCAAGGTCGCCGACCGGGAGGCCGCCGACCGGGAGGTCGCCGAGCCCGAGGCCGCCGGAAACGTTCTCCATCTCGGCGTCGGACATCTCGGTCGTCTCGACCTGGGAGGCAAGGTTCATCACGCGCGATCCTTTCGAGTAACCACTTCGGAATGGCAGAGTTCGCCCGATCCTCGACAAGGAGAACCTCTCCCGCGACCTGCACCACGGGCAGGATCAAAGCACGCCTGCAATCGGACGGCCAACCGTCCGGGGCTTGGCCGGTACACCTGGCGAAAGGTGCCTTCACCTGCGTGTGAGCGCGGTGACCGTACATACCGACACCCTTCACACAGCCTGCCGCCCCGCTGCACGCGCAACCATTGCCACCGATTTCCGGGCGCACGCTTTTCCGGCAAATCCGCCGGACGTCGGCAAAGTCGTGACGGCTTTTCAGGTTCCCTGCGACCTGCCCGTGAACGGTGTGCAGGTTCACCGGATGTTCGGCACCCGCGGACCTCCGCACCACCCGCCAGAGTTGAACGCGTTCAGTTTTTCCGCCAAGATGCCTGTGCGAGCCATCGCGGAGCACTGGACGAGAGGACCACGGTCATGACGAGCTCACTGCTCACGCCACGAGGCCGTCGCCACGTCGGCACGACGGGGGCGGGACGAGAGGCGGGACCGGCGGCGGGGAGCACGGCCCCGACGCGGATCCTCGACTGGCAGCATCCGCTTGTCACCTCCCTGCTCCGGCAGACCGACATGGCGTCCGACTCGGCGGCCGGCCCGGTGGCCGCCGCGGAGCCCGCCCGCGGGATCGCGGCCCTGCGCCGGGCCCACCGACGGATCGCCTCGACCGTCCGGCCGGTGTACTCGGTGCAGGACGAGCGCCCCGTGTCCGCGGTGCTTCGCCACGGCCGCGGCTCGTGCAGTCAGCGCCTGGCCGTACTGGAGTCCGTGGCACGGGCGTCCGGGGTGGCCACGCGGGTGCGCGGCCTGCTGGTGGACGGGGCGTTCTGGTATCCGCGCTTCCCCCGGCTGCAGCGGATCGTCCCGGACCGGGTGCTGCTGGCGTGGCCGGAATTCCGCCTCGACGCGCTGTCGCCCAGCGCGCACCCCACGGCTCCCTGGCTGCCGGTCTCGGAACTCTTCGGCAGTCTCGACGAGTTGAGCGACGGTGAGGGAGGTGGCTTCACCAATGCCGGCGCGGAGACGCTCTTCGACGCGCTGTCCCGGACGGCGATCGACTGGGACGGTGCGACGCTCTGCCCGGCCACCGGCGCCGCATGCGACCTCTCGGCCCATGTCCTGGCGGACCTGGGTCACTTCGACTCACGTGACGAACTCTTCGCACAGCACGGCCAGACGCTCTGCCGAACGGCGAGAATGCTGGCCGAGCCGGTCCTGGGGCGTCGCTCGGCGGGCGCCTGACGACCAGCAGTCCCCCGCGCCCCTTCACCTGGGTGTGGGCCCGGACCAGCGCTAGAGTGAGCGGTTCATGCCAGCAGAATCCGGGACCGGCGCCGGTGAAGGAGTTGCGGTGACTTTGGGCGAGGGGGACCCTCGGTCCGTCGGCGGCTACCGAATCGAATCGCGGATCGGCATCGGCGGCATGGGCGTCGTCTACCTCGGCAGATCGGCATCCGGACGGACCGTGGCCGTCAAGGTCGTCCACACGAGGTACGCGGACAACGCCGAGTTCCGGGCCAGGTTCCGGCAGGAGATCGCGGCCGCGCGCCAGGTCAGCGGTGCGTTCACCGCACCGGTCGTGGACGCCGACCCGGACGCGGATCGGCCATGGATGGCCACCGCGTACGTTCCCGGTCACACGCTCGCCGAACGGGTCGCGCAGACCGGTGCGCTGGACTGGCCCGCCCTGCGCCGGCTCGGCACCGAACTCGCCGAGGCGCTGCGGGAGATCCATCGCGCGCAGGTCGTGCACCGGGATCTCAAGCCCAGCAATGTGCTGCTGCTGGAGGGCGAGGGCGACAACGGAGCGGTGCGCGTCATCGACTTCGGCATCTCCCGCGCGGCCAGCAGCGATGTCCGGACCCAGACCGGCCTGGTGATGGGCTCACCGCCTTTCATGGCACCGGAGCAGTTCAGCCGCCCGCGCGAGGTCGGGCCCGCCGTTGACGTCTTCTCCCTGGGCGCGGTGCTCGTCTACGCGGCCACCGGGCGCAGCCCGTTCGAGGCGGAGAACGCCTATCTCGCCGCGTACAACACCGTGCACAGTGAGCCCGACCTGGGCGAACTGCCAAAGCCACTGCGCCCGTTGGTGTCGGCCTGCCTGGCGAAGGAGCCGGCGGACCGGCCCACGTCGGGCGAGGTGCTGGACGCCCTGGCGGCGCTCCCGGAAGAAGTGCCCGGTCAAAAGGCCGACGCGGAGCCGGCCCGGATCGCGTCGGCCCCGGCGCCGGGAACAGTGCCCCGGCCGTCCGAAAGGACCGAACAGGTCGAACGGGCCGAACCTGAGCGACGCAGGAGGACGAAGCTGTGGGCGGCCGTCGCCGTCGCCGCCCTCCTCGGCGTGGCCGGCGCGGGCGCGGCAGCGGTGATCGGCGGCGCCCCGGCAAGCACCGCCGACGGGGTCGGCCAAGCGGACACCCGGCCGGCGTCCCATGGTTCGGTGCCGCCGGGCTGGAAGCCCTGGCGCAACGCGCTGGAGCCGGACAAGGGCGATCCGATGGCCACGTCGCCGTCCTGCACACCGGACGCTCTCGGCGTCTTCTGCTCCTCCGCACAGACCGCGCTGATCCGGCTGAGCGCCACGACGGGACGGGCGGTGTGGACGAAGCCCATGAGCAAGAAGCGGGTCAGCGGCTTCTCCGTGAGCCGGCCCGCCGTCCACGACGGCGTGGTGCACGTCCGCAGTGCCGATCGCTCGGAGGGAGTGGACACCTTCGACGGCCGTACCGGCAGGCGACTGTGGCGTCTGGACGGTCCGGTCGGCGAGTTCTCGTATGTGAGCGGCGTACTGCTCGTCAGGCTGAACGAGCTCGGGCCCACCGGCAGCCCACGCTATGCGGCCTACGAGGCGCGCACAGGCAAGGAGTTGTGGCAGCGCGAGCTGACATCCCGCTCACCCAGCCCGTTCTACGAGGGGCCCGAGCGGACGCTCTACGCCGACCTGCGCAGCGGCTCCGGCCGGATCGCCCGCCTCGACGCGCGCACGGGGCGAACACTGAGCACGGTCAGGGCACCCACGGGCGTCCTGTGGCTGGCCGCGGTCCACGACGGCACGGCTTACTACGCGCGCTGGGAGAAGGACAGCGGGGTGTCCTCCGCCTTCTTCATCCAGGACCTCAGCAGCGGGAAGACCCGTCGTATCGACTTTCCCTGGAGTGTCGAGCCGGAGACGCCACCGCTCGTGCACGGCGACACGATGTACATCTTCGACTACGGCAACGAGACCCTGCTCGCCCTCGATCTCAAACGCGGAAAACCGCTGTGGACCAGTTCGCGCGAGCTGCGCGTCTTCAGCGAACCCGCCCTCCACGACGGCCGGTTGTACGTCAACCTGCCGGACACGAGCATCATCGCTCTCGACCCGCGCACGGGCAGGGAGATCGGACGCACCACCCCCGCCTTCGACACCGAGGGCCGCTCCTTCGAGGAGCTCACACCGAGCTCGGTGCCGCCGCTGCTGGTGGGCACGGTGCTGTACGGGGTGAGCGATCCGGGGATCTTCTCGGTGGCCGACGTCCAGTGACCGATACGGAACCGTGCCCACCGACCGGGACGAAGGCACGCCGGCCACCGCACAGGAGGCCTCGGCCCCCTCAGCGTCGCAGAAGAACCCCGGCCCCCTTGCCTCGGCCGCACCCGGCTCCTAGCCTGACTTTGTGCCGCAAATAAACAAATCCCGAACGCACAACGTCGTGCCGGGCAACCGCACCACCGACCTCCCCCGGCTCCGCACAGCCCTGACCGTGTTCTTCGCCCTCGACGGCTTCGTCTTCGCCGGCTGGGTCGTCCGCATCCCCGCCATCAAGCAGCAGACGGGAGCCTCCGCCAGCGCCCTCGGCCTAGCGCTGCTCGGCGTCTCCGCCGGTGCCGTCGTCACGATGATGCTCACCGGTCGTCTGTGCCGCCGCTACGGCAGCCACCCGGTCACCGTGATCTGCGGCATCCTGCTGTCCCTCAGCGTCGCCCTGCCCCCGCTCACCCACTCGGCGCTGACCCTCGGCGCCGTCCTGCTGGTCTTCGGCGCCGCCTACGGAGGGATAAACGTCGCGTTCAACAGCGCGGCGGTCGACCTGGTCAGAGCCCTGCAACGGCCCATCATGCCCAGTTTCCACGCCGCCTTCAGCCTGGGCGGCATGATCGGCGCCGGACTCGGCGGCCTGATCGCCGGGTCCCTGTCCCCCCCATGGCACCTGCTCGGCCTCACCGTGATCGGACTGCTCGTCACGGCCCTGACGGGCCGGGTCCTCCTGCGCATCCAGCCCCCGGGACCACCCGAGACGTCACCGACGGACGAACCCGCGCCACGCCGCCTGGACACCCGTACCCGCGGTCTCGTCGTCACCTTCGGCCTGATCGCCCTGTGCACGGCATACGGCGAGGGAGCACTGGCGGACTGGAGCGCCCTGCACCTGGAACAGGACCTCCACGCCACACCGGGCGCGGCGGCGGTCGGCTACTCCAGCTTCGCGCTTGCCATGACCATCGGCCGGCTCACCGGCACCCGGCTGCTCGAACGCCTGGGCCGGACCCGCACCCTGGTCCACGGCGGCACCACGGCCGCGGTCGGCATGCTGCTCGGCGCGCTCGCCCCCTCCCTGTGGGCAGCGCTCCTCGGCTTCGTCGTCACCGGGCTCGGCCTCGCCAACCTCTTCCCCGTCGCCGTCGAACGCGCCGGCACGCTGGCCGGCCCCGACGGGGTCGCGATCGCGTCCACCCTCGGCTACGGCGGCATGCTCCTGGGGCCACCCGCCATCGGTTTCATGGCGGACTGGTTCTCGCTTCCCGCCGCCCTCACCAGCGTCGCGGTACTTGCCGCCACGGCAGCCGCCATAGGACTCGTCACCCGACGTGCGGCAGCACGCTGACTCCGCCCGGCAGTCCGTGCCGTTTCCGGGAGAGGATGGCGGTCGGCGTCCTCCATCCGGCGCCGGGCACTGACCCAGGAAAGGGCCGACCTCGTGATCGTCTTTGGCACCAAGGGATATCTGTACCAGCTCGCGATACTGACGCTGGTGTGCGGCAGTTGCGGCACTCCCGCCGCGCACACGCTCAGGAAGCGCGTCACGAAGTTCACCCTGTTCTTCGTGCCGCTGTTCCCCATCTCCACGAAGTACGCGACGCAGTGCACGTTCTGCGGCGCGGAGCAGAAGGTCACGAAGGAGCAGGCCGAGCAGTTGCAGGCGCAGGCCGCGGGCCTTGCCGGCGGTCAGTCGTACGGGCAGCCGCAGCAGCCGCACCGGCACCCCGGAGTCTGATCAGTCGCTGCCGGATGCCGATGTCGTGCGTCCGGCACACTCTTCCCATGAAGACAGCCCAGTTCGTGGAGGTCCTGGACCGGGAGGGGCATCTCCTCTCCCTTGCGGCCGAGGCGGCGGGGACCGACGCCGAGGTGCCGACCTGCCCTCCGTGGCAGGTGCGTGATCTGGTGCGGCACACCGGGATGGTGCACCGCTGGGCGGCCGCGTTCGTGGCCGAGGGACACACCTCGTACCACCCCGACGGCGGACTGCCCGACCTGGACGGCGACGAACTGCTCGCCTGGTTCCGCGCAGGACACCGACACCTCGTCGACACCCTCTCCAGCGCCCCGCCCGACGTGCGGTGCTGGCACTTCCTGCCCGCGCCCTCCCCGCTCGCGTTCTGGGCACGCCGCCAGGCGCACGAGACCACGGTGCACCGGATCGACGCGGAGAGTGCGCGGGGCGGCGCCCAGGCCGAGATCGCCCCCGTCTTCGCGGCGGACGGCATCGACGAGCTGTTGCGCGGCTTCCACGCCCGCAGCCGGAGCAAGGTCCGCAGCGACGAGCCCCGAGTGCTGCGGGTGCGGGCGACGGACGCGGACGACGCGGTGTGGACCGTACGACTGTCCCAGGAGCCGCCCGTGGCCACGCGGGACGGGGCGGGGGACGCGGACTGCGAAGTGGCGGGGCCCGCCGGGCAGTTGTATCCGGCGTTGTGGAACCGGCTCCCGTTCCCCAAGGTCACCGGGGACGCCGCCGTCGCCGCGCTGTGGCGCGAGAAGTCTGCCGTCACCTGGAGCTGAGGTCGCCCGCCAGCATTTTCGCCAGCACCGCGCGCTGCACCGGCAGCACCTCGCCGTGCAGCGTGCTGCCCCTCCCGGTGAGGGCCACGCGGACGCCCCGCCGGTCCTCCGCGCACATGGCACGCTCGACGAGGCCGTCCTTCTCCAGCCGGGCGATGAGCCGCGACAGCGCGCTCTGGCTCAGATGGACGCGCTCGGAGATCTCCTGCACGCGATAGCCGTGGGCTTCGCCGGCCAGGACGTCCAGCACCTCGAAGTCGCTGGCGCACAGGCCGTGTTGGTGCAGTTCACGGTCGAGTTCGCACTGGGTGCGCGCATGCAGTGCCAGGATGTCCCGCCACTGGCCCGCGAGCTCCTGCTCGGCCTTCTTCGCCGCCATGGCCGCACCGTAGCAGAGAAGCAAATTTATTGCATCAGAATTAAATGCGTTTGCATTCGATGCATGTACATGTAGTGTCTCGGACATGACCTCTCCGCTCACCACTCCCACGACCGAGGGACGCTGGACCCCCCGGCTGTGGGGCACCCTGCTGGTGCTCTGCGCCGCGATGTTCCTGGACGCGCTCGACGTGTCGATGGTCGGCGTCGCGCTGCCGTCCATCGGCACCGACCTCGACCTGTCCACCTCGACCCTGCAGTGGATCGTCAGCGGCTACATCCTGGGATACGGCGGCCTGCTCCTGCTCGGCGGACGCACCGCCGACCTGCTCGGCAGACGTCAGGTCTTCCTGATCGCCCTGGGCGTCTTCGCGCTCGCCTCACTGCTCGGCGGGCTCGTCGACTCCGGTCCGCTGCTGATCGCCAGCCGCTTCATCAAGGGCCTGAGCGCGGCCTTCACCGCGCCCGCCGGCCTGTCCATCATCACCACGACCTTCGCCGAGGGCCCGCTGCGCAACCGCGCCCTGTCCATCTACACCACCTGCGCGGCCACCGGCTTCTCGATGGGCCTGGTGCTCTCCGGCCTGCTCACCGAGGCCAGTTGGCGCCTGACCATGCTGCTGCCCGCGCCCATCGCCCTGATCGCCCTGGTGGCGGGCCTGAAGCTGCTCCCGCGCAGCGAGCGCGAGAAGGACCACAACGGCTACGACATCCCCGGCGCCGTCCTCGGCACCGCGTCGATGCTGCTGCTCGTCTTCACCGTCGTACAGGCGCCCCAGGCCGGCTGGGCGTCGGCCCGCACGCTGCTGTCCTTCCTGGCCGTCGCCGTCCTGCTCACCGTGTTCGTCCTGGTCGAGCGGCGCTCTCCCGGTCCGCTGATCCGGCTGGGCGTGCTGCGCTCCGGCAGCCAGATCCGCGCCCAGCTCGGCGCGATGGCCTTCTTCGGGTCCTACGTCGGCTTCCAGTTCCTGGTCACCCTGTACATGCAGTCGCTGCTGGGCTGGTCGGCGCTGCACACGGCGCTCGCCTTCCTGCCGGCGGGCGCGCTGGTGGCCGTGTCGTCCACGAAGGTCGGCTCGATCGTCGACCGGTTCGGCACCCAGCGGCTGATCGCGGCGGGCTTCGCGCTGATGGTCGTCGGGTACGCGCTGTTCCTGCGCGTGAGCCTCGACCCGACCTACGCCGCCGTCATCCTGCCGTCGATGCTGCTGATCGGCGCGGCCTGCGCGCTGGTCTTCCCCTCGCTCAACATCCAGGCCACGAACGGGGTCGAGGACCACGAGCAGGGCATGGTCTCCGGTCTGCTCAACACCTCGGTGCAGGTGGGCGGCGCGATCTTCCTGGCCGTCGTGACGGCCGTGGTGACCGCGGGAGCGCCCGAACACGCCACCCCGCAGGCCGTGTTGGACAGCTACCGGCCCGGTCTGGTGGTGGTCACGGGAATCGCGGTCGCCGGGTTGCTGATCACGCTCACGGGCGTGCGCACCCGTCGACCTCAACAGTCCGTCACGGTCGCCAAGTCCACCGCGGTGGAGGCGGAGCGCGTACCCGTACGCGACTAGGGGGACGCCTCTGCGTCGAGCGCCCGGCGGGGGCCCGCTTGCCCCGCCGGGCGCACGGCTGTGAGACTTCGGGCATGACCGAGCACGGGGGACGGCGCAGTCAGGCCGAGCGGGACGCGATCACCGTCGAGATCGGATACGCGCTGTGCAGCGCGGTGTTCGCGGCAGCGGTCGTCTTCGGGGCGGTCGCCGGTCCGGCGCTGCTCTTCGACCTGCCGCAAGGCGTCGAGACGGTGCTGCTGCGTACCGGCCTCGTGCTCGCCCCCGTGCTGTTCCTCGCCCGGGTGGTCAGTGTGCTGGTCCGTTTCCGGCGGCCGGCTCAGCCCAGCCAGCCCGGCCGCACCAGCCCCGACTCGTAGGCGAGTACGACCAGTTGGGCCCTGTCCCGGGCGCCGAGCTTGACCATCGTGCGGCTGACGTGGGTCTTCGCTGTGAGGGGGCTCACGACCAGACGGCGGGCGATCTCGTCGTTGGACAGACCGATGCCGACCAGGGCCATCACCTCCCGTTCCCGCTCGGTGAGTTCGCCGAGAGCACCCTTTGCCGCCGGTTCCTTGGAGCGGGCCGCGAACTCCGCGATCAGGCGACGGGTCACCCCGGGCGACAGCAGCGCGTCGCCGTCCACCACCGCCCTTACGGCGCGCAGGAGTTCGTCCGGTTCGGTGTCCTTGACCAGGAAGCCGGAGGCACCGGAGCGGATCGCCTCGAAGACGTACTCGTCGAGTTCGAAGGTGGTGAGCATGACCACCTTGACGCCTCGCAGCGCCTCGTCGTCGGTGATCCGACGGGTCGCCGCCAGCCCGTCCAGCACCGGCATGCGGATGTCCATCAGGACGATGTCGGGGCGCAGTTCACGCACCTTGCCCAGCGCCTCCTCACCGTCGGAGGCCTCCCCGGCCACCTCGATGTCGGGCTGTGCGTCGAGCAGTGCCCTGAAGCCGGCCCGCACCAGTGACTGGTCGTCGGCGAGCAGTACACGGATCACCGGTCGTCCTCCTCGGCCTTCACCTTCAACGGCAGTACGGCGAGCACCCGGAAGCCGCCGTCCGTGCGCGGGCCCGCCTCGATCGTGCCACCCAGCGCGGCGGCCCGCTCCCGCATTCCGGCCAGACCGTTGCCGCTGCCGCCCACGTCGGCGCCGGTCGCGGGCCCGTCGTCGTCGACGCACAGCCGCAGCGTCCGCCGGTCGTGGTCGACGTGCACGCGCGCGTGGCGCGAGACCGAGTGCCGTACGACGTTGGTGAGGGCCTCCTGGACGATGCGGAAGGCGGCCAGGTCGGTGCCGGGCGCGAGCCGGGGCGGCTCGCCTTCGACGTCCACCGTCAGCCCCGCGCTCGCCGCCTGCTCCACCAGCTCGGGCAGCCGGTCGAGGCCGGGCGCCGGAGCGCGCGGCGCCTCTCCGGATGCGCGGAGCGTGTCGAGGACCTGGCGGACCTCCCCCAGCGCCTCCTTGCTGGCGGCCTTGATGGTGGTGAGCGCGGTGCGGGCCTGCTCGGGGTCGGTGTCGAGGAGCGCGAGACCGACGCCCGCCTGGACGTTGATCACCGAGATGCTGTGCGCGAGGACGTCGTGCAGCTCGCGGGCGATCCGCAGCCGCTCCTCGTCGGCCCGCCGGCGCGCGGCCTGCGCCCGCTCGGCCCGTTCCCGGACCCACTGCTCGCGCCGAGCCCGGGCCAGTTCCGCCAGCGCCACGATCGCCACCACCCAGGCGGCGATCACGCCTTCCGGCGCCCACGAGGCCGCCGAGTCCGCGGACGGCGGCAGCCAGCGGTACAGCCACTGGCCCACCAGCACATGCCCGACCCAGAGCATCCCCACCGCGGCCCAGGCCGCCCGCCGATGTCCCGCGACCACGGCACTGAAGCAGCCCAGTGCGACGGTGAGGAAGACCGGCCCGTACGGGTAGCCCGCGCCCAGGTAGATCATCGCCGCTGCCGCCGTACCGAAGACGACGGCCACCGGATGCCTCAGTCGCCACAGGAGCAGCACCGAGCCCACCAGCAGCAGTGCGCGCGCGAACGGGTCCAGGGCGGCCCGCTCGCCCGCCTGCTGGTGTGCCGCGTAGTTGGAGCCGGCGAGCACGAAGATCGTGAGCAGCCCGGTGGAACGCCACGGCCACCGGGTCGACTGCTGTTCGTCGACCCAGCGGTTCAGCCCCGGCGGCCCGTGCCGCCACCAGTGAGGCGGGCCGGCCCCGCGTGCTCGCTGCTCGTCCATGCCCGCCACGCTAGACGTCATCGTGCCTGGTGGGCGTCAGCCGGGCGTGGTGATCAGGCGTACTCCACGGGAAGTACGCGGGGCGCCCGCGCTCACCTCAGGCCCACTCGGCTCTCACCTCAGCCCCACTCCCCGGGCGAGCTGTACGACGGCGTGCCGGAAGAACCTTTCCCGGTCCTCGACCATGCGGTTGAACTGTCCGAACAGCTCGAAGCCGACCAGTCCGAACAACTGGGCCCAGGCCGCGACCAGGGCCGCCGACACCTCCGGCGGGAGGTCGGGGGCGATGTCGGCGCTGAGGCGCTCGGCCTCGGGGCGCAGTTCGGCGGGGAGCGGGGGGAAGGTCACGCCCGGGCCCCTGACGGCGTCGCGCAGGATGCCGATCATCACGAGGCCGACGCGGGACGCGGCCGGGATGGTGGTGTCGGGGGCGACGTAGCCGGGGACCGGAGAGCCGTAGATCAGGGCGTATTCATGGGGGTGCGCGAGGGCCCAGGCACGTACGGCTTCGCAGACGGCGGTCCAGCGTGGGGTGGGGGCGGCGTCGGAGGCGGCGTCGCGCGCCGTCTCCGCGGCCTCGCCGACGGAGTCGTACGCGTCGATGATGAGTGCCGTCAGCAGGTCGTCGCGGCTCGGGAAGTAGCGGTAGAGCGCGGAGGAGACCATCCCCAGCTCCCGGGCGACGGCGCGCAGCGAGAGTTTGGCGGCACCCTCGGCGGCGAGCTGTCTGCGTGCCTCGTCCTTGATGGCGGCGGTGACCTCGATCCTGGCTCGGGCGCGGGCGCTGTGTGCGGTACTCATGGGAGCAGTCTCCCACGAACAAGAGCAGTGCACACAAAGGAGAGCAGCGAACAAAAAAGAGAGCACTGCTCTTGCCATGGATCACCGATCCGGTGCAGAATCTCAACTAGCGAGAGCAGCGCTCACAAAAGAGAGCGGCGCTCTTCACGTGACCGATGGGGGTCCTCATGTCCACGCACGTCCAGAAGCCCGGCTGGTTCACCGTCAACGTGTTCAACCGCGCCGTGGCATGGATGACCCGCCGCGGCCTCAGCGTCTGGGGCTCCAGGGTTCTGGCGGTCCGCGGCCGCAAGAGCGGCGAGTGGCGGACCACCCCCGTGAACCTGCTGACCGTGGACGGACAGCAGTACCTGGTCGCGCCGCGCGGCCACGTCCAGTGGACGCACAACATGCGCGCGGCGGGCGGCGGTGAGCTGCGGCTCGGCAAGAACGTGGACGTGTTCACCGCGACCGAGGTCGGCGACGACGACAAGGTCCCGCTGCTGCGGGCCTACCTCAAGCGCTGGAAGGCCGAGGTCGGGGTCTTCTTCAACGGGGTCGGCCCCGACTCGCCGGACACCGAGCTGCGGCGCATCGCACCCGACCACCCCGTCTTCCGCGTCACCGTCACGAGCTGACCTCGCCGCCCGCCGAAGGCTCGTCGCCCCCCGGGGACCCGCTGGACACCTGCGACTCGCCGGACACCGGTGACTCGCCACCCAGCGGGGACTCGCCACCCACCGGCCGACGCCGGTCGAGCGCGGTCAGCGCGCGCTGGGCCATGGGGCGGGTGCGCACGAGCTCGGCGAGGGACGTCGCCCCCCGTGTGATGTCCCTGAACGCGTTCCACGCGGGCCGGAAACCGGTCAGCGCCGCGTGGAACAGGCCGGGACGCCGCTCGAACGCCGTGAGCAGAGCCTTGCCGACGCTCATCTCGACGCCGAGCCCCGCCTTGATCGCGAACGCGTAGTTCAGTGCCTGGCGCCGGGTGTCCACCGCGTCGTGCGCCTCGGCGATCCGCACCGCCCACTCTCCCGCGAGCCGCCCCGAGCGGAGCGCGAACGAGATGCCCTCACGGGTCCACGGCTCCAGCAGACCCGCCGCGTCCCCGCACACCAGCACCCGACCGCGCGACAGGGGCGAGTCGTCGGCCCGGCAGCGGGTCAAGTGGCCGGAGGAGATGCTCGGTTCGAAGCCGGCGAGGCCGAGTCGCCCGATGAACTCCTCCAAGTACCGCTTCGTCGCCGCGCCTTCACCGCGCGCCGAGATCACGCCGACCGTGAGCGTGTCGCCCTTGGGGAACACCCAGCCGTAACTGCCGGGCATCGGCCCCCAGTCGATGAGCACCCGCCCCCGCCAGTCCTCGGCGACGGTCTCCGGCACCGGGATCTCCGCCTCCAGGCCGAGATCCACCTGGTCGAGCTTCACCCCGACGTGCGCTCCTATGCGGCTGGCGCTGCCGTCGGCGCCCACCACGGCCCGCGCGAGCAGCGTCTCGCCGCCCTGCAGGAACAGGGCGACGGTACGCCGGTCCGGCACCGCCGACCCGTGCTGCTCGACGCGCTGCACGGTGACGCCCGTCCGCAGCTCGGAGCCCGCCTTCTGCGCGTGCTCGACGAGCTGCTGGTCGAACTCGGGCCGGTTGATCAGCCCGAACAGCATCTGCCGGGAGCGCCGGGTCCGCGTGAAGCGGCCGTTGTTCGAGAACGTCACCGCGTGTACCCGGTCGCGCAGCGGCAGCTCGAAGCCGGGCGGCAGGGAGTCGCGCGAGGGGCCGATGATCCCGCCGCCGCACGTCTTGTAACGCGGCAGCTCCGCCTTCTCCAGCAGCAGCACGCTGCGCCCCGCGACCGCAGCCGCGTAGGCGGCCGAGGCCCCTGCAGGTCCCGCGCCCACCACGACGACGTCCCACACCCGCTGCACGTCGTCCGCCGAAGAGTTCTCGCCGCTCACGATGGTCCGCTGCTCCGATCAAGCCGCCTGCCGCACCTGTCCCCCGCATCCTACGGCGGACATCACCGCAGGCCGCTGTGGGAGGATCCCGATATCCACCTGTACAACGTCGCACCCACAAGGAGCGTGCCCATGTCGTCGAATCCGGTCGCCGAGACCGTCGCCTCGCTGATACCGAGGGCGAAGGCGGAACTCGCCGAACTGGTGGCGTTCAAGTCGGTGGCGGACTTCGACCAGTTCCCGAAGAGCGAGAGCGAGGGCGCCGCGCACTGGGTCGCCGACGCCCTGCGCACCGAGGGCTTCCAGGACGTGGCCCTCCTCGACACCCCCGACGGCACCCAGTCCGTCTACGGCTACCTGCCCGGCCCCGAGGGCGCCAGGACCGTCCTGCTCTACGCCCATTACGACGTGCAGCCGCCGCTGGACGAGGCCGCCTGGACCAGTCCGCCGTTCGAGCTGACGGAGCGCGACGGCCGCTGGTACGGGCGCGGTGCCGCCGACTGCAAGGGCGGCGTGATCATGCACCTGCTCGCGCTGCGCACCCTCAAGGCCAACGGCGGCGTTCCCGTGCACGTCAAGGTCATCGCCGAGGGCTCGGAGGAGATGGGCACGGGCGGCCTGGAGCGGTACGCCGAGGAGCACCCCGATCTCCTGACGGCCGACACGATCGTCATCGGCGACGCGGGCAACTTCCGCGTCGGGCTGCCGACGGTCACCTCCACCCTCCGCGGCATGACCCTCGTCCGCGTGCAGATCGACACCCTCCAGGGCAACCTGCACTCCGGCCAGTTCGGCGGCGCCGCCCCCGACGCGCTGGCCGCGCTGATCCGGGTCCTCGACTCGCTGCGCGCGGAGGACGGCTCGACGACGGTCGACGGCCTCGCCCCCGAAAGCCGGTGGGAGGGCCTGCAGTACGACGAGGAGCGGTTCCGCCGGGACGCCAAGGTGCTGGACGGCGTACAGCTCATCGGCTCGGGCACGGTCGCCGACCGGATCTGGGCGCGTCCGGCCGTCACCGTCCTCGGCATCGACTGCCCGCCCGTCGTGGGCGCCACCCCGTCCGTGCAGGCGGGCGCACGCGCGCTGGTCAGCCTGCGAGTGCCGCCGGGCGTGGACGCGGTCGAGGCGACCAAGCTGCTGCAGGCCCACCTGGAGGCCCGCACGCCGTGGGGCGCCCGGGTGAGCGTCGAGCAGGTCGGGCAGGGCCAGGCGTTCAGCGCCGACACCACCAGCCCGGCGTACGCGGCCATGGCCGAGGCGATGGCGGTCGCCTACCCCGGCCAGGAGATGCAGTACGCGGGCCAGGGCGGCTCCATCCCGCTGTGCAACACCCTCGCCTCCCTCTACCCGCAGGCGGAGATCCTCCTGATCGGCCTGAGCGAGCCGGAGGCCCAGATCCACGCCGTGAACGAGAGCGTCTCACCCGAGGAGCTGGAGCGGCTGTCGGTGGCCGAGGCGCTGTTCCTGCGCACCTACGCGGCGAGCTGACCTCCGCTACCCGTCTGCTTTCGGTCTGCTTCCGACAGAGGGCCCTCGTCTTCGGACGGGGGCCCGTCCACGGTCGCCCCTTGGACGTCATCGAACTCGTCCCCGGCCTCCACCTCGTCCGCTTCCCCGTCGGCCAGGCCTCTTCTCCGGCGCGACGGCGACGGGGAGCGGCGCAGCGCGCTGCGCCGAGCGTCGAGACGCTGATCGACTCGGGTCCGGAGGCTCGGGCGCCCGCGTCGCCGCCGTGGCAGCGTTGTTCGGGAACCTGCGGCGCATCGTGCTCACGCACTTCCACGAGGACCACGCGGGCGGGGCCGGCGAACTCGCCGCGCCCCTTCCAGCGGCTCGCGGAGCCGCCTCCGACGTGGCGTGCTTCGGTCACGGCGATCCGGTGATCGCGCACGCCGCGACGGCACTTCGCCGATCGGCAGACACACACCCGCTCGCACCCTGACCATGGAGGTCATGTCCTCCGCCACGCGCCGCGCCGCCCACGCCGACCTCGCCACCTCCCTGGCCCTCCTGGGCGACCGCGAGCTGGCGGACCTGGTGGAGTCGGGGGTGCCCCTCGGTGTCGGGATCGGTGGGCGTTCGGCGTTGGTCGAAGTGGAGGGGCGCCGCGTGTTCGTGAAGCGGGTGCCGCTCACGGACGTCGAGCTGGCACCCGAGAACGCGCAGTCCACGGGGAACTTCTTCGGGCTGCCGCCGAGCTGTCACTACGGCACCGGGCGCAGTCCGGGCTTCGGTGCCTGGCGTGAGCTGGCCGTGCACACGATGACGACGAACTGGGTGCTGGCCGACCGTTTCCCGGGCTTCCCCTTGATGCATCACTGGCGCGTCCTGCCGGACTCCGTACAGCCACTCCCCGAGGAACTGGCCGACGTGGAGCGAGTGGTGGGCTACTGGAGCGGCTCCCGTCAGGTTCGTGAACGCCTTGAGGCCCTGCGGAAGTCGTCCGCAAGCCTCACCCTGTTCCTTGAGTACTTTCCGCACACCCTCCACGACTGGCTCGACACCCAGGTGCGCACGGCCGAATCCGACCGGGTCTGCAGGCGGGTGGACGAGTGGCTGGGGACCCTGAGCGCCTTCCTCCACGATCACGAACTGGCCCATTTCGACGCCCACTTCCAGAACGTCCTCACCGACGGCGACGACTTCTATCTCACCGACCACGGCCTCGCGGTCAGCTCCCGGTTCCGGCTCACCCGGCAGGAGCGCGCCTTCTTCGACCGGCACCGCGACTACGACCTCGTCCATTCCCGGGCTCACCTGGTGAACTGGCTCGTGACCGCTCTGTACGGGTACGACCAACAGGAGCGGGAGGCCTTCGTGCGGGCCTGCGCGATCGGGGCGCACACGGACGGCATCCCCGGGACCGCCGCCGCGATCATCGCCCGTGACGCACCCCTCACCGCCGTCCTCAACGGCTTCTTCGACCGGCTGCGGAAGAACGGCAGCCGCACCCACTACCCATACGAGGAACTACGCCTCGCCTACAACAGCTCCACGCTCTCCGAGTAGTGGCGGACGACCGGGTTCCCACCGCCCCGGTGCGATGAGGACGAGGGAGGTCTCCAGGGTGTCCGCATCTCGGGGATGCGACACACGTCAGCCCACCGGAACGCCCGCCTCCAGGTACATCGCCGCCCCGCGTTCGCGCGCCCGCAACGCCCACCGCAGCCGTTCGTAGCGCACCGGTGGCAGCAGGTCCGCGGCCTCTTCCTCGGTGGCGAACCGCCAGGCGCGCAGTTCGGGCCCGGGCAGCAGGAGTTGTGCCGCCTCCGCGGAGTCGAGGCGACCGCCGTCGAAGAGAAGGCGCAGGCCGCCGTAGCCGGGAGGCGCGGGTGCCTCCCAGTCGACGACCAGGAGGCGGGGAACGTCGTCGAGGTGGATGCCGGTCTCCTCGGCGACCTCGCGCATACCGGCGCGGGCGGGTGCCTCGCCGCGCTCGACGACGCCGCCGGGGAACTCCCAGCCGGCCTTGTAGGTGGGGTCGACGAGAAGGAACCGGTCCTGTTCGTCGAAGAGGAGGACGCCGGCCGCGAGGGTCTCGGAGGTCGGCTCGGGCGTCTGCACGATGTCACACACCGCGACGTCGCCGGCACCGACCGCCTCCGCGATGCGGGCCGCCGCCTGGTAGGCGGTCAGCGCACCGGTGTCGACGAGATGGGCGTCGGCGGTGAGCCAGGAGGCGAGGGCGGCACGGTACGACTCGATGTGGTCGTACGACCACTGCCGTATCCGTATCTCGCCGTCCGGCAGGTCCGGCGGCACCTCCCGACGGGCTATTCGCTCTCGCAGGATCGTTTCCGCCGGGGCGAGAAGGACATGCCGGACCGCGATCCGGCGGGCTGCGAGGCCGCCGAAGATCTCGTCGCGGTACTCCTGGCGCAGCAGGGTCATCGGGACCACGAGGGTCCCGCCGAGCTCGGCGAGCAGGGCGGCCGCCGTGTCGATCACGAGCCGTCGCCAGACCGGCAGGTCCTGGAAGTCGCCGACCTCGGCGAGGTGCTTGGGCGGCAGCAGGTGCGTCAGCGCTCCGCCGATGACCTCGGGGTCGAAGAGCGTGCTGTTCGGGATCAGCTCGATCAGCTCCCGTGCGGTGGTGGTCTTCCCCGCACCGAACGCGCCGTTGATCCAGACGACGGTCACAGGTCCCCCTCTTCTGTTGGCCCCCTGAGGCTTGCCCGCTCCACCCTGCCACCAAAACCAGCCCCCGTTGAGGGCGCCGGGAACGCGGACGCCGGTGGCCCCGTCAGCGGGGACACCGGCGTCGCGCCCGAAAGGCACGGTTCGTCAGCCGACGTGGCCGTTCTTCCCGTGGGGGGCGTTGGCCATGGCCAGGCGGTACTCCTTGGCGATGGTCGGGTCGAGGGCACCGAGGGCCCCCTCGACTTCGGAGCCGAGCACTGCCGGGTGCCCGAGGGAATGGGACGGCGTGGGCGCCGCGTCGTCCGCGGGGGCGGACGACGGCGTGACGGCCGGGCCGTTGCCGACGGCATGGGACGGCGACACGGCCGCGACGACGAAACCGGTGGCGAGGGAGGCGATGGCGAGCATGCTGCGCTTCTTCATGACCGGATCAACTGTCGACCACGGCCAGGGGTCACGCATGCCGGCCGCCGCGTCGGCCTCGTCGGCGACCTGCCGGGCGTCACAGCGGGGCTGCGGACTGCGGGTGCCGTACGCGATGACCTCCAGGCGCCCGGAGAGGGCCGCGGAGCACCATCGTGACCGCGCGGAGGTTCGCGGAGGGCCGGCCCCGATCCGCCCGGCCCGTGCCGACCGCTACGACCTACCGCAAACGCGCAGCCCTGGCATATACATGACGTCATCCCACCTTTCGCGTGTTCGGAGGAACGTAACGATGCGTCACCTTCACACCCGCACAACCCGCCGAAGAGTGGTCGGAGCGCTCACCGCAGGACTCCTGTGCGCGGCGGGACTCGCCGCGCCGGCCCTGGCGGCACCTGTCGGCGAGCCCAGCGCGCCCACCCTGGCCGACGGCCTCGCCCTCACCCCACCCATGGGCTTCAACAACTGGAACTCCACGCACTGCCGTGCCGAGTTCAACGAATCCATGGTCAAGGGAATCGCGGACCTCTTCGTCGAGAAAGGCCTCAAGGACGCCGGATACCAGTACGTCAACCTGGACGACTGCTGGGCCCTGCCGAACCGGGACGCGGACGGCCGGCTCGTACCGGATCCGGTCCGCTTTCCGAACGGGATCAAAGCGGTCGCCGACTATCTGCACTCCAAGGGACTCAAGCTGGGCATCTACACCAGCGCGGGCACGACGACGTGCGACAGTGCCGGATTCCCGGGTGCGCTCGGTCACGAGTACAGCGACGCCCGGCAGTTCGCGGACTGGGGCGTGGACTATCTCAAGTACGACAACTGCAATAACCAGGGCGTGGACGCCAAGCTGCGCTACACGACCATGCGCGACGCCCTGAAGGCGACCGGCCGGCCCATCGTGTACAGCATCTGCGAATGGGGTCAGAACAAGCCCTGGGAATGGGCGGCCGACGTGGGCCATTCGTGGCGCACGACCGGTGACATCAGCGACAGCTGGGGCTCGATGCTGTCCATCCTGAAGCAGAACCTGCCGCTCGCGCCGTACGCGGGCCCCGGGCACTGGAACGACCCCGACATGCTGGAGGTCGGCAACGGCGGCATGACCGACACCGAGTACCGCTCCCACCTCTCGATGTGGTCGGTCATGGCCGCCCCGCTCCTCATCGGATCCGACCTGCGCAAGGCGTCCCGATCGACCTTCGACATCCTCGGCAACAAGGAGGTCGTCGCCGTCGACCAGGACCCGCTGGGCAAGCAGGGCACGGTCGTCTCCTCCGAGGGAGGGCGCTGGGTCGTGGCCAAGGAGATGAAGGACGGCAGCCGCGCGGTGGCCCTCTTCAACGAGTCGGGGACCGCCCAGCACATCGCCACCAGCGCCGGGGCCGTGGGCCTGCCCCACGCCGCCGCGTACACCCTGCGCGACCTGTGGCAGCACAGGAGCTACAACAGCGCCGGCACCATCTCGGCGACCGTCCCGGCGCACGGAACGGTTCTCGTACGGGTCTTCGCCGACCGCAGATGGGCCCAGCAGCCGCCCGCCGTCGAACTCGGCCTGGACGGCAGCCCGTTGATCGAGGCGGGCAAGGCGGCCACGCTGACCTCCGTCGTCACCGACCTGGGCCGTACACCCGCCCTGCGCGTCAGGGCGAAGCTGACCGGGCCCGGGGGATGGACGGTCGGAGCGGCTTCGCGGACCACCTCCGCCGTCGTACCGACCGGCCACGCCCTGCGCACCACGTGGTCCCTCACCCCTCCGGCGGGGACGCCGACCGGTTCGTACGACCTGACGCTCAGGGCGAGTTACCGCTCCCCGACCGGTGTCCGGGTCGACAGTACGGTCCCGCTGACGGCTTCGGTGGTCGTACCGCCGCCCTCGGGCACCTCCGGACTCGGCGACCTGCCATGGCTGTCGGCCACCAACGGCTACGGGCCCGTCGAGCGCAACACCAGCAACGGGGAGAGCGCCGCGGGCGACGGCCACCCCCTGACGATCGGCGGTGTGGTGTACGGCAAGGGGCTCGGCGTCCACGCGGAGAGCGCGGTCGAGTACTACACCGGCACGGCGTGCGAGACGGTCACCGCGGATGTCGGTGTCGACGACGAGAAGGGCGCGAAGGGCACCGTTGCCTTCGAGATCTGGGCCGACGGCACCAAGGTCGCCTCGACGGGCGTTCTCACCAACGCGATGCCGGCCCGGCCGCTGACCGCTGACGTGACCGGCGCCCAGGTGGTCCGCCTGGTCGTGACCGACGGCGGCGACGGCATCGACTCGGACCACGCGGACTGGGCGAACGCCCGGTTGACCTGCTGAGCGCGCCAAAGGCCCGGCAACAGGGTGAACGTTCCTGCTGGGACCTGTCAGACCGTTGCCGCGTTCGCCCGCTTGGCGAGCGCGGCCGCGGCCGCTCCGACCAGTCCCGCGTCCGTGCCCATCTGGGCCGGCGTGATCTCCAGGCGCTGCACGAAGGACAGGGTCGCGTAGTCGCCCAGAGCCTTGCGCAGCGGCGTGAACAGGACGTCGCCGGCCTTGCCCACTCCCCCGCCGATCACGGCGATGTCGATCTCGACGAGCGTGGCGATGGCGGCGATGCCGGCGGCCAGCGCCTGGGCCGCGCGCTCGAAGGAGGCCACGGCGACGGGGTCACCGGCACGCGCGGCGGCGGCGACCGCGGCGGCGGAGGTGTCGCCGTCGGGTCCGGGCCGCCAGCCGTTGTCGAGGGCACGGCGGGCGATGTTCGGGCCGCTCGCGATGCGCTCCACGCAGCCGCGCGAGCCGCAGGGGCACGGGTCGCCGTCGAGGTCGACGCAGATGTGACCGATGTGGCCGGCGTTGCCCGTGGGGCCGGGGTGAAGCTGGCCGTTGAGGACCAGACCGCCGCCGACGCCCGTGGAGACCACCATGCACAGCGCGTTGTCATGGCCGCGGGCGGCGCCCTGCCAGTGCTCGGCCGCCGTGATCGCCACGCCGTCGCCGATCAGCTCGACGGGCAGACCGCCGGCCGCTTCCCGGACCCGCGCCACGAGCGGGTAGTCGCGCCAGCCCGGCACGTTCACCGGGCTCACCGTGCCCGCGGAGGCGTCCACCGGACCGGCACTGCCGATACCGAGGGCCGTGACGCGTCCCCACAGCGACGAGGCCGTCAGCTCGCCGAGGACCTCCTCGACCGCGCCCATCACGGTCTCGCCGTCCTGCTGTGCGGGCGTCGCGCGCTGGGCACGCACCAGGATCCGGCCGTGACCGTCCACCAGCGCCCCGGCGATCTTGGTACCGCCGATGTCGAGCGCGCCCACGAGGTCGGTGTGCATCAGTGTCGGATCTCCCCATCAACCATCGGATCTCCGGTCGGCCGGGGAAGATTTCCCCGTCGACCGTGGAGAAGTATGAGCCGGTCTCGCGGTGGGGGCGGAGGCCGGAGATTGCGGTGGACAGTCTCTCTTGCGCATGACAACGTTGTCCAGGCCCTATGCTCGACGCCACATCCTCATACAAACTCATGGTCGACGCATCCCCATGGACGAGACAGGACAGGACAGCGCATCGTGCCCGAGACCGCTCGCCGATCAGCCCCCCTTTCCGGAACGCGTTACGGCAACCGTCCGACGATGAAGGACGTGGCGGCGCGCGCCGGCGTGGGCCTCAAGACCGTCTCCCGCGTGGTCAATGGCGAGCCCGGCGTCACCCCCGAGACCGAGCGCCGTGTCCAGGAAGCCATCGACGCACTGGGCTTCCGCCGCAACGACAGCGCGCGGGTCCTGCGCAAGGGCCGCACCGCCAGCATCGGCCTGGTCCTGGAGGACCTCGCCGACCCGTTCTACGGCCCCCTCAGCCGCGCGGTCGAGGAGGTGGCCCGCGCACACGGCGCCCTGCTGATCAACGGCTCCAGCGCGGAGGACCCCGACCGTGAGCAGGAACTGGCCCTGGCTCTGTGCGCCCGACGGGTGGACGGCCTGGTGATCATCCCGGCAGGTGGCGACCATCGCTATCTCGAGCCCGAGATCAGGGCGGGCGTCGCCACGGTGTTCGTCGACCGGCCGGCCGGGAAGATCGACGCCGATGTCGTCCTCTCCGACAACTACGGCGGCGCCCGCGACGGCGTCGCCCACCTCATCGCCCACGGCCACCGCCGGATCGGCTTCGTCGGCGACATGCCCCGCATCCACACGGCCGCCGAGCGGCTGCGCGGCTACCGGGCCGCCATGGAGGACGCGGGCATAACGGTCGCGGACTCGTGGATGTCCCTGGGCGTCACGGACCCGCAGCGGGTGCGCCGGGCCACCGAGGAGATGCTCTCCGGGCCGGATCCCGTCACCGCGATCTTCGCGGGCAACAACCGGGTGACGGTCACCGTGGTCCGCGTTCTCGCCGAGCAGGCCCGCCCGGTCGCCCTGGTCGGCTTCGACGACATCGAGCTCGCCGACCTGCTGCAGCCGGGCGTCACCGTCGTCGCCCAGGACGCCGCGACTCTCGGCCGCACGGCCGCCGACCGCCTCTTCCGCCAGCTGGACGGCACTCTACTCACCCCGGAACGCATCGAACTGCCGACCCGGCTGATCACCCGTGGCTCGGGCGAGCTGCCCCCGACGGACTGAGCGGCCGATGGGCAGCCATGCGGAGCGCACGCTCGAAGCACTGGGCCTGGCCGAGGCTCCGCGCAGGCATCCGCTGCTCTACCCGGGCGCCTGGCCGTCGCAGTCCGGGCTCCTGGACGGCGACCGACTGCTGCCCCTTGACCGCCTCGTCCACGAAGACCGTCTCCCCGTCCTTGCCGTCGGCTCCAACGCCTGCCCGGGCCAACTGCGCGACAAGATGACCGAGTCCGGGATCACCTCGCCGATTCCGATCGTGCGCACCCGGGTCACCGGCATCAGCGTGGGCGTCTCCGCGCACGTCAGCCGCCTGGGATACGTCTCCGCGTCACCGGTCGACGCACCCGGCACCGTACGGGAGCTGTTCCTCACCTGGCTCGACACCGAGCAGCTCAGGGTGATCGACGCGAGCGAGGGCGTGCCGTTGCCCTACGGCAACTTCCGGCGCGCCTGGCTGCCCGCGCCGGACGTGCGGATCGAGCTGGAGGACGGTACGCGCCTGCCCGGGGTGTACGTCTACGTCAACCGCCGCGGGGTCCTGCACAACGGCTCGGGGGCACCGCGCGGGCACCCCGGCCAGCGGGCGCTGATCACCGAACTCCTCGTCGGTTCGGCCCGGTTGAGGGAGCTGTTCGGTGTCACACCCGAGGAGTTCTGCGCACGGGCGCGGGCCGACGCGGGGCTGTGCGAGCAGGGCACCCAGGTGTTCGCCGAGGAGAGCCTGGTGACGGTGTCGGGGCTGGAGCGGTATGTGACGGACGCGTGAGCGTCAGCAGACCGGCAACCCCGGGATCGGCTCGTCGTTGTCGCCGCCCTTGACGTAGACGTCGCTGACGAAGACGTTCGTGTTGCCGCTGTCGTCGTCCGTCTTCGCCCACCAGACGTTGGTCCACTGGCCGTAGGTCTCGCGCCGGCCCAGGTTCTGCTGGCAGAAGAAGTAGTTGGTGCCCGCGTTGATGACGCCGACCTCGGTGCCGGAGGCGGTGTAGGACTTGGCGGTGCGCCAGACCTGGCAGTTGTACTTGCCGCCGCCGATGGACTGGCAGGCCGACGGCTCGGCGGTCGTGCCACCTCCGCCCGTCGCCGTACCGCCGGTGCCGGAACCGCCGTCGGTGCCGCCGTCCGACGTACCCCCGTGCGTGCCGCCCGAACCGCCGCCCGTCGTGCCGCCGCCGGTGGGCTTCGCCGGGGAGGACGAGGAGGCCCCGTCACCGGGTTCGGTCCCGCCCTTTCTGCCGGGTGCCTCGGTCCCGTCCGGGGTCTTGCCGCCCTTGCGCTTCGTGGGCTTGGGCGCGCCGGGACGGTCGGCGTCGGTGCGGCCGCTCACCGAGCCGGAGGCCCCTGCGCTCGTGGCGGACCCGGCCGGCCTGGCGTCGTCCTTCGTTCCGCCCGAGCCGTTCACCAGGGCGACCGTGGTCCCGGCCGCCGCGAGGACGGCGACCACCGCGGCGGCGGCGAGGAGGGCGCGCCCTCTGCGCCGGGGCCGCGAGGTGGACACGGCACTGGTGGGTGCCGACGGGGGGTACGGGCCCATCGACGCGGGTGGCCCGAAGCCGTGCGACGGCTGCGCGGTGGGTTCGGCGCCACTCCTGCCGTGCGCCGCGCTCCCGGCGGAGCCGCCGGCCTGCTCGGGCGCCCCGAAGGCCGGGAAGACCGGCCCCGGCTGCTCCGCCGAGCCGGAGCGTGGTGTGTCGGCTCCGAGCGGCGCCGTGCCGCTCCCGGCCGGATCCGTCCCCACGGGTTCCCATGGGCCGAACCCCGGCGGCACCGACGGAAGACTGCGTTCCGTGTCGGGCCTGGGGTCCGTGCCGCCGCGCAGCGTGGCCGTCGGTGTGTCCGTGCCCGCCATGTCCGCGACCGCCTGCAGCAGTCCGCGTGCCCGCTCGGCCTCCGGCCGGGTCTCGGGCCGCTTGTCGAGCAGCTGCCGGAGAACCGGGCCCAGGGCGCCCGCCCGACGGGGCTCGGCCAGCGGTTCGGTCACGATCGCGGCGAGGGTCGAGTACGTCGACGTACGCCGGAAGGGCGAGGAGCCCTCCACCGCCGCGTACAACGTGGCGCCGAGGGCCCAGATGTCGGAGGCCGGTCCGGGGTCGGCGCCCTGCGCCCGCTCGGGGGCCAGGTAGTCGAGGGAGCCGACGAGTTCGCCGCTGCGGGTGAGGTGGGTGGCGGAGCCGTCGCCCGGGTCCTCCATGGTGGCGATGCCGAAGTCGGTGAGGACGACACGCCCCGAACGCTCCAGCAGGATGTTGCCGGGCTTCACGTCGCGGTGCAGCACGCCGGCCCGGTGGGCGGCGGCCAGCGCGTCCATGACCTTCGCACCGATCCCGGCCGCCTCGCGCGCGTCGAGGGTGCCGCGCTCGCGCAGAACGTGGTCCAGGGACGGCCCGTCGACCAGCTCCATCACGATCAGGGGGCGGCCGTCGACCTCCGTGACGTCGTGCACGGCGACGACTCCGGGATGGCGCACCCGGGCCGCCGCGCGGGCCTCGCGCTGCATCCGCAGCCGCAGGTCGGCGAGTTCGGGCCCGTAGGCGTCGTTGTAGGTGCGCAGTTCCTTGACGGCGACCTCGCGTCCGAGGACCTCGTCGACCGCTCTCCAGACGATGCCCATGCCGCCGCGCCCGAGCTGGGCGACGATGCGATACCGCCCGGCCAGCAGGCGACCGGTCCCGTCGCCCTGGCCCTTTCCTGCCGAAGTCTCCCCCGAAGACACTGCCCGCTGCCCCGTTCCTGTGACATGTCAATGCGTGCCGTACAGACTACGGGGCAGCGGTGACAACACCAGCCGCCGGTGACGGCTGTGACAGGCCCGCTACGTGCCGGAGACGGTGAGGTCGCCGCGCCGGGGTGCCGCGAAGCCCTCCAGATCGGCCCGGGTCAGACCGGTCGCCCGGGCGACCTCGGCGATGTCCAGCGCGCCGCAGTCCAGGCCGCGCAGCAGGTAGCCGCCGAGGGCCTTGGCGGTGGCGGGCTCGTCCATGACGTCACCGCCGACCCGGCCCGCGTACCGGGCGAGCCGCGCGGCGGCCTGCTCGAAACCCTCGCGGTAGAAGGCGAAGACGGCCGCGTAACGGGTGGGGATGTGGCCGGGGTGCATGTCCCAGCCCTGGTAGTAGGCACGGGCCAGGGCGCGGCGGGTCAGGCCGTAGTGCAGGCGCCACGCGTCGTGCACCTTCTCGGTCGGTCCGATCGGCAGCACGTTGGTCGAGCCGTCCGACACCCGGACCCCCGTCCCCGCCGCAGCGACCTGCATGATCGCCTTGGCGTGGTCGGCGGCCGGGTGGTCGCTGGCCTGGTAGGCGGCCGAGACGCCGAGGCAGGCGCTGTAGTCGAAGGTGCCGTAGTGCAGTCCTGTGGCGCGCCCCTCGGCGGCCTGGATCATCCGGGCGACGGTGGCGGTGCCGTCGGTGGCGAGGATGGACTGGCTGGTCTCGATCTGGATCTCGAAGCCGATCCGGCCGGCCTCCAGCCCGCGCGCCTTCTCGAACTCCTCCAGCAGCCGCACCATGGCGGTGACCTGCTCGGGACAGGTCACCTTGGGCAGTGTCAGCACCAGCCCGTCGGGCAGGCCGCCGGCCTCCATCAGGCCGCTGAGGAAGATGTCGAGGGTACGGATGCCTCGGTCGCGCACCGGTGCCTCCATGCACTTCATGCGGATGCCCATGTACGGGGCCGCCGTCCCCTTCTCGTACGCCTCCGCGACGAGCCGGGCCGCGCGCGCCGCCGTCTGGTCCTCCTCGGCGTCCGGGCGGGAGCCGTAGCCGTCCTCGAAGTCGACGCGCAGGTCCTCGATGGGCTCGCGCTCCAGCTTGGCGCGCACGCGCGCGTAGACGGGTTCGGCGAGTTCGTCGGACAGACCGAGGACGGTGGCGAAGGAGGCGGCGTCCGGGGCGTGTGCGTCGAGGGCCGCGAGTGCCTGGTCGCCCCAGGAGCGGATGGTGTCGGCGGCGAAGACGTCACCGGGGACGTAGACGGTGTGGACGGGCTGGCGGGTGCCGGGGTCCCCGGGGTAGCGGCGCTCCAACTCGGCGTCGACCGGGGCGAGGGAGGCGCTGATGTCCTCGCTGATCGCACCCGCGAGGCTCGTCGCCACCTTCTCCTGCTGACCCTGACCCATCCCATCCTCCTGTTTTCCGCAGTACGGAATCAACAATCCGTAGAATGAAGTTATCGGTGGACCTTCCGGATGGTCAACACCATGTCCATGGGGAGCGACGCCGTGATCTGGGCGTGTTCACGCTCATCTCGCAGCGGGGTATGACACTTCCCTGCGCATGGCCCGCCTCCCGCACGACCCGCCTCACGCACGACTCGTCCGGCCGTCGCCACCGAAGGAGCCCCCGTGCCGTACCGCCGAGTCACCCGCCGTCTGGGGATGAAAGCTCTGTTGGCCGCGGCAGTCACCCTGCCCCTCTCCAGCGCCGCGATCTCCGCCTCGTCCGCCTCGTCCGGGTCGGTCTCGCCCGCCCCGTCCGTCCCGAGACAGGCGCGCCGGGCGCCCCGTCTCGACGTCATGACCTTCAACCTGCGTTTCGCGAGCACCACCGAGCCCAACAGTTGGAGCGCCCGCAGACCGGTGATGCGCGAACTGCTGCTTCGCGCGCATCCTCAGGTCATCGGCACCCAGGAGGGCCTCTATCAGCAACTGCGCGACATCGACTCCGACCTCGGACCGGATTACGACTGGATCGGCACGGGACGCGAGGGCGGCAGCCGCGACGAGTCCACGGCGATCTTCTACGACACCGGGCGCCTGGCCCCCGCCGAGCACTACACCTTCTGGCTCTCCGACACCCCGGAAGTCATCCGCTCGAACACCTGGGGCGCCGCCTTCCCTCGCATCGTCACCTGGGTCCGCTTCCGCGATCTCGCCGACGGCGGACGGGAGTTCTACGTCCTCAACACCCACTTCGACCACGCGAGCCAGTACGCGCGCGAGCGCAGCGCCTCCCTGATGACGCAACGGATCGCGTGGCTCGACCGCTCGCTGCCGGTCGTGGTGACCGGCGACTTCAACGTCGCCGCGCACAGGAATCCGGTCTACGACACGCTGGTGGGTTCGGGCCTCGTCGACACCTGGGACGCTGCAGCGCAGCGCAGTGCCCACTACGGGACCTTCCACGGCTACAAGGGACTCACGCCGGACGGCGACCGCATCGACTGGATCCTGACCACGCCAGGGGTGACGACGCACCGGGCATCGATCAACACCTTCTCCGCGGACGGCCAGTTCCCGAGCGACCACCTGCCGGTGCAGGCGTCGATCGGTCTGGAATGAGCCGAGGCCCCCGCGACCGTTCGTGCGATCGCGGAGGCCTCGGACAGGCGTCGAGTGATCAGCCCTTGCGGGTTTTGATCTCCTCGGTGAGGGCGGGGACGACGTCGAAGAGGTCGCCGACGATGCCGTAGTCGACGAGGTCGAAGATCGGGGCCTCGGCGTCCTTGTTGACCGCCACGATCGTCTTCGAGGTCTGCATGCCGGCCCGGTGCTGGATGGCGCCGGAGATGCCGTTGGCGATGTACAGCTGCGGGGAGACGGACTTGCCGGTCTGGCCGACCTGGTTGGTGTGCGGGTACCAGCCCGCGTCCACCGCGGCCCGCGAGGCACCCACGGCCGCACCCAGGGAGTCGGCGAGGGCCTCGATGATCGCGAAGTTCTCGGCGCCGTTGACCCCGCGGCCGCCGGAGACCACGATCGCGGCCTCGGTCAGCTCCGGACGCCCGGTCGACTCACGCGGGGTACGCCCGGTGACCTTCGTGCTCGTCGCCTTCTCGGAGAACGTGACATCCAGGGCCTCGACGGTGCCGGCGGCCGGGGCGGCCTCGACCGCGGCGGAGTTGGGCTTGACGGTGATGACCGGGATGCCCTTGGCGATACGGGACTTGGTGGTGAAGGAGGCGGCGAACACCGACTGGGTGGCGACCGGACCCTCATCGCCGGCCTCCAGGTCGGTGGCGTCGGTGATGATGCCGGAGCCGATCCGCAGCGCCAGACGGGCGGCGATCTCCTTGCCCTCGGCGGAGGACGGCACCAGCACCGCGGCCGGCGACACGGCGCCGACGGCGGCCTGCAGCGCGTCGACCTTCGGCACGACCAGGTAGTCGGCGTACTCCGGCGCCTCGTGGGTGAGGACCTTGACCGCGCCGTGCTCGGCGAGCGCGGCGGCGGTGCCGGCGGCACCGTTGCCCAGCGCGAGGGCGACGGGCTCGCCGATGCGGCGGGCCAGGGTCAGCAGCTCCAGAGTGGGCTTGCGGACGGCACCGTCCACGTGATCGACGTAGACGAGAACTTCAGCCATGGGATTGCTCTCCTGCGAAATTGCGAAGCTGAGGGGCGAGGGACGGTAAGGGAGGCGAGCTCCGAAGGAAGGGGGCTGCCGGACCCTTGGAAGGGGCTGCCAGGGCCCTTAGATGAACTTCTGGCTCGCGAGGAACTCGGCGAGCTGCCTGCCGCCCTCGCCCTCGTCCTTGACGATCGTGCCCGCGGTACGGGCCGGACGCTCGGTGGCGGTCTCGACCTTCGTCCAGGCACCCGCCAGACCCACCTCGTCGGCGTCGATGTCCAGGTCGGACAGGTCCCAGGCCTGAACCGGCTTCTTCTTCGCCGCCATGATCCCCTTGAAGGACGGGTAGCGGGCCTCACCCGACTGGTCGGTCACCGACACCACCGCCGGCAGCGAGGCCTCCAGCTGCTCGGACGCCGCATCCCCGTCCCGGCGGCCCGTCACCGTGCCGTCCGCCACCGCGACCTCGGACAGCAGCGTCACCTGCGGCACCCCCAGCCGCTCGGCGACCAGCGCGGGCACGATGCCCGCCGTGCCGTCGGTGGACGCCATGCCGGAGACCACCAGATCGAAGCCGGCCTTCTCGATCGCCTTCGCCAGCACCAGCGAGGTGGCGATCGCGTCGCTGCCGTGCAGGCCCTCGTCCTCGACGTGGATCGCCTTGTCCGCGCCCATCGACAGCGCCTTGCGCAGCGCGTCCTTGGCGTCCTCCGGACCCACCGTCAACACGGTGATCTCCACGTCGTCATCGGAGTTCTCGGAGATCTGCAGCGCCTGCTCGACCGCGTACTCGTCCAGCTCGGAGAGCAGACCGTCCACGTCGTCCCGGTCGACGGTCAGGTCATCGGCGAAGTGCCGGTCGCCAGTGGCGTCGGGCACGTACTTCACAGTGACAACGATCCTCAAGCTCACGCCGGCTCTCCTACTGCAATCGTCATTTCGGTGCTGCCTACGTTCAGGCAGCATAGGCGCCTCAAGCGGCCGATCCCGATCGGGGCGACCCACGCTCCGAGCGAAACATTACTCGCCAGTACACCCAGTTCGTTCCCGCTAAGCAAGCGCTTTGAACTGTGACCTTTGCAACGCAGCGTAATCGGAACTCGACCGCTTCGCAGAAGGAGCCGGCCGACGATCAGTCACGCAGGCCGTTGAACCGCCCCTGGTGGTACAGAAGCGGGCGGCCGTGGCCCGTGGGGTCGCCGAGCACGACCTCGGCGAGCACGATGCGCTGGTCGGCTACGGGGACGCGGCCGACGACCCGGCAGACGAGCCAGGCCAGCACGTCGTCGAGGACGGGCACCCCTTCGGGGCCCTCGCGCCAGGCGGTGGGCGCACCGAACCGGTCCGCGCCGCTCCTGGCGAAGGTGGCCGCCAAGTCCTGCTGATGGTCGCCGAGTATGTGGACGCCGATGTGGTCGGTCGCCGATATCGCCGGCCAGCTGGAGGCTCCGGTGCTGATGCCGAAGGAGAGCAGCGGGGGTTCGGCGGAGACCGAGGTCAGGGAGGTGGCGGTGAAGCCGACAGGGCCGGCGTCGCCCTGTGCGGTGATCACGGCGACTCCCGCGGCGTGCCGGCGGAAGACGGAGCGCAGCAGGTCGGGAGAGGCGAGCTGAGAGGTGCGGGCGTCGAGGCCGGTGGCCGTCATGGAATTGTCCTTCTGCGAGGAGGGGCGAGCGGAGTCGTGGCTGCTCAACAGCTCGGACAGCGCGCACTCGCGGTGCGGGCGAGGTCGACGTGGACCCGCCCGAAGAGAAGGAGTTCCGGTGGCATACGGTCAGGTTGACGATAGGTGGTGCGCACAGTCAAGTACGTTCCGGCATATGGGAGATGCCTCACCCCTGCGACCACAGCCGTCAAACCGCCTCGCCCAGCGCCGCGATGACATCGGCCTTGCGGGGCTGGCCGGTGGCGCGTCGCACGACCCGGCCGTCGGCGTCGAGGACCAGCACCGTCGGGGTCTTGAGGATGTCGAGTTCGCGCACGAGGTCCAGGTGGCCCTCCGCGTCGATCTCGACGTGGCTCACACCCGGGAGCATTCCGGCCACCTCGCCGAGGAGGCGCCGGGTGGCCCGGCAGGGCGCACAGAAGGCGCTGGAGAACTGCACGAGCGTGGCGCGCTCACCCAGTTCCTGGCCCAACTCGGCCGCCCCGAGCCGCTTTCCGCCGTCGCGCCCACGCACGCGCACCCTCCCGCTTCGCTGCCGATGCAGCATTCCATAGGCGCTCGCCACCAGGAGCACCACCGCGCACACCACGAGTCCGTTCATCACCTGCACAAGCATTCACGAGACTGCAAAGATTCCCGACTGCCCAGATCGTTTCCGTTGCGGAATGCTTGGTTCATGGACATCGATGTGAGGGGGCCCCGCTTCGGGGCTGCCGTGACGACCGCCGTCCTCGCGGTCGTGCTGATCACCGGGAGCGGCTGGCTGCTGGCCTGGCAGACGCTGGCGTTCGCGCTCGGCGCGGCGGGCGGGGTGGGCCGTTCTCCGTACGGCTGGCTGTTCCGCAAGACCGTGCGGCCCCGGATCGGGCCGCCGACCGAGTTCGAGTCGCCGGAGCCGCCGCGGTTCGCACAGGCGGTGGGCCTGCTCTTCGCGGGCGTGGGGCTGGTCGGTTACGCGCTGGGGCCGAGCTGGCTGGGACTCGCCGCGACCGGGGCCGCGCTCGCCGCCGCGTTCCTCAATGCCGCGTTCGGGTACTGCCTCGGATGCGAGATGTACCTGGTCCTGCGCCGCGTGACGGTCCGTACGGAGTAAAGGCGGAGAAAACGTCCGAGGTCGAACTGGTGATGGACGTGACGAGGATCTCGCCGTTCTGCGGCACCAGGGCTGGCCACCCGTTCGTTCTTGGGGCACGATCTGCGCAATGCCGTAAACCTACGGCTGCGTAACTTCCCGCCGGGAGAACCCATCCGGGCAGAGAGAAGGGTCCACCCCGCCCATGGCTGAGCTTGTCTACCGTCCCGTCGTGGGTCTCGCCCAAACGCTGTTCAAGGCCTGGGACCTCAAGATCGACTGCAAGGGATCGGAGAACATTCCGCGCTCGGGCGGCGCCGTGCTGGTGAGCAATCACATCAGCTACCTGGACTTCATCTTCGACGGTCTGGCCGCCCTGCCACAGAAGCGTCTGGTGCGCTTCATGGCGAAGGAGTCGGTGTTCCGGCACAAGATCTCCGGTCCGCTGATGCGCGGGATGAAGCACATCCCGGTGGACCGCAAGCAGGGTGAGACGGCGTACCAGCACGCGCTGCAGTCGCTGCGCTCCGGCGAGATCGTCGGCGTCTTCCCCGAGGCGACCATCTCGCAGTCGTTCACTCTGAAGAGCTTCAAGTCGGGTGCCGCGCGCATGGCCCAGGAGGCCGGCGTCCCGCTCATCCCGATGGCTCTGTGGGGTACTCAGCGCCTGTGGACCAAGGGTCACCCGCGCAACTTCAAGCGCAGCCACACGCCGATCACCATTCGGGTCGGCGAGCCGGTCGAGGCGCCCCAGGACCAGTACGCGGGTGCCATCACGCGGCGGCTGCGCGAGCGCGTCCAGGAGCTCCTGGAAGCCGCGCAGCGCGCCTACCCGGTGCGGCCCAAGGGCCCGAACGACACCTGGTGGATGCCCGCGCATCTCGGTGGCACGGCGCCGACCCCCGAAGAGGTGAAGGCGGCCGAGGCTCGCTGAATTCTCACTCCGGGGCGTGGACGGTGATCCGCGCCCCGGGGCTGAACTTCTCCAGCAGCTCGGCGAGTTCGGCCCCTGCCTGCTGCACCTCGGTGACGGGCATCGGTGCCAGGCCCTCCAGCAGGAAGATGCCCGAGACGGTCTCCTCGGTGAGGCGGGTGCGGGGACCCTGGCGCCAGTTCCAGCGTCGGCAGGTCACGCCCGCGTCGTCACGCCAGATCACCTCGCCCGCGTCGGGGTGTTCGACGACCTCCTCGCCACCGGCCACGGTCACGAAGTCCTCGTCGCCGACGGCCCGTACGAGCCGCATGCCACCCTGGATGCGGTCGATGTCCTCGCCTCCGACGGGGATCAGGTGGGCGACGCTGATGGCGTTGTAGAGGTCGACGAGCAGGTTGATGCGGGGCAGGCCGCTGTCCGTCAGCGCCCTCTTCGCCAGCGCCTCGGCCGAGTTGCGGGTGCGCGAGGGCTTGGACCGAACGCCGTGTAGACCTCGCGCCAGGCCGCCATGTACGGGCCCTCGTGCGGGGCACGCCCGTCGAGGCGTACGGCCAGACGGCGGGCCGCGTCGTCGAGCAGGGCCGAACCGGCTTCCGTGCTGGGGCCGTTGACCAGGCCGTGCGCCTCGATTGCCAGGTGGGTGAAGCCGGGCGCCAGGGTGCGCACCTCGTCGGACACGGTCAGGGAGGGAGTCATTGCCATGCCTCAGAGTGCGGTGGGGAGGGTCTTCCAGAGATACGGCCGGTCGCAGGCGGCTCGGAGAACGCTCAACACGGTCGGATGCGGTTCAGCATACAGGACCGGATAGTCCATCTCATTGGACTGCGGGTCGGGGGTGAAGGCCAGCAGCTCGCCTTCGAGGGAGAACTGGGCGTCCACGCCCGGCTTGTTTCCGCGCGGGTCCTGTCGATGCCAGGCGCCGTTGAACCGCACGGCGACCAGGCCGTGCACCACGTCGAACCGCTGATAGCAGAGCGCGGCCGGAATGTCCTCGGCCCGCAGCAGGGCCGCCAGTGCGTGCGCCTTGGCGTAACAGATGCCCGTGCCCTGCTCCAGGACGTCGGAGGCACGCCAGGTGACGCGCGGGTCACCGGAATCCTGCGAGTGCGGGATCGTGTCGCGAACGAAATCGAACGCCAGCCGCGCATAGGCATACGAGTCCACCGCCTCCCTGGCGAGCCGGGCAGCCGTCTCCCGGACCAGCGGGTGGTCATGGTCGATGGCCTCGTCGGCGGCCAAGTACGCGGACAGGTCAGGGTTGTTCTGGATCAGCTCCATGCCCACAGAGCATAGGAATGCGATCACCCGACAGTCAATGACTTTTCAAGCGACCGCATACCTATGCACCGTCGGGGACCGTGGCTACCGCGCCATCTCTTCCTTCAGCGCCGCGACGAACGAGTCCACGTCCTCCTCGGTCGTGTCGAAGGCGCACATCCAGCGCACGACTCCCTCGGCCTCGTCCCAGAAGTAGAACCTGAACCGCTTCTGCAGACGCTCGCTCACGTCGTGCGGGAGCTTGGCGAACACCCCGTTGGCCTGCACCGGATAGAGGATCTCCACCCCGTGCACGGCACGCACGCCCTCGGCCAACCGCTGGGCCATCTCGTTGGAGTGGCGGGCGTTGCGCAGCCACAGGTCCTTGGCCAGCAGAGCCTCCAACTGCACCGACACGAAACGCATCTTGGAGGCGAGCTGCATGGACAGCTTGCGCAGGTGCTTCATATGGCTGACGGCGTCGTGGTCGATGACGACGACGGCCTCGCCGAACAGCGCACCGTTCTTCGTCCCGCCCAGGGAGAGGATGTCGACGCCGGCCGCGTTGGTGAACGTCCGCATGGGGACGTTCAGCGAGGCTGCCGCGTTGGCTATGCGGGAGCCGTCCAGGTGCACCTTCATGCCGTGGGCATGGGCGTGGTCGCAGATCGCCCGGATCTCGTCCGGCGTGTAGAGCGTGCCGAGCTCCGTGCTCTGGGTGATCGAGACGACCTGCGGCATCGCACGGTGCTCGTCGTCCCAGCCGTACGCCTGCCTGTCGATCAGCTCGGGGGTGAGCTTGCCGTCGGGCGTGGGCACGGTGAGCAGCTTCAGGCCGCCCATGCGCTCGGGGGCGCCGCCCTCATCGACGTTGATGTGCGCGCTCTCGGCGCAGATCACCGCGCCCCAGCGGTCGGTGACCGCCTGGAGCGCGACGACGTTCGCGCCCGTGCCGTTGAAGACCGGGAAGGCCTCCGCCGTCGGGCCGAAGTGGCTGCGGACGATGCCCTGGAGGTTCTCGGTGTAGTCGTCCTCGCCGTACGCGACCTGGTGCCCGCCGTTGGCCAGGGCCATGGCGGCGAGCACCTCCGGGTGGGCCCCGGCGTAGTTGTCGCTGGCGAAGCCGCGGACCTCCGGGTCGTGATGACGACGTGCGTCGGTCTTCGGGGGGTTCACGGCTTCTCGGTCAGCCACAGACGCTTTCCGTTCACTTCGGCGGCGGACTTGCTCCAGACGTCGGCGATGGCCTCGGCGAGGTCCGTGACGTCCGTGAAGCCCGCGAACTTCGCGTTGGGGCGATCGGCGCGCATCGCGTCGTGCACCAACGCCTTCACCACCAGGATCGCAGCCGCCGACGTCGGCCCCTCGGCGCCCCCGGCCTTGCGGAAGTAGTCGGCCATGGCCAGCGTCCACACCTCGGACGCGGCCTTGGCGGCGGCGTACGCGGCGTTGCCCGCGGTGGGCTTGGTCGCGCCCGCGGCGCTGATCAGGACGTACCGTCCGCGCTCGCTGCGCTGCAGCGCCTCGGAGAAGGCGAGGGAGGTGTGCTGCACGGTGCGGATGAGCAGCAGCTCCAGGAAGTCCCAGTCGTCCAGGCTCGTCTTGATGAAGGTCTCGCTGCCGCGCCAGCCGCCCACGAGGTGGACCAGGCCGTCGACTCGGCCGAACTCCTTCTCGATGTGCCTGGCCCACTCCCGGGTGGACTCCAGGTCCAGCAGGTCCACCGGCTCGCCGGTGACGGTGGCGCCGCCCGACGCGTAGCGGGCCGCGTCCACCGCCTCCGCGAGCCGCTCGGGGTCGTTGTCGGCGGCGACGACGGTCGCCCCCGCTTCGGCCAGCCGTAGCAGTGTCGCGCGGCCGGCGGGTCCGCCCGCGCCGGCCACCGCGATCACCGCACCGCTGAGAGCTCCGTTCCCCGCCATGGTCTTCGCCTCCTGAGCAGTGTTCCTGGTGGTGCGGTCGCTCACGCGGCCACCCGCTCGGCGCTCTCCGCGGTGATCCCCTTGGTGGAGGCGATCACGTTCTTCAGCTTCTTGGAGAGGGCCTCATAGAACATGCTCAGCGGAAACTCGTCCGGAAGCACGTCATCGACGAGTTTCCGCGGCGGCTGGCTCAGGTCGAGGGCGTCCGGGCCCTTGGCCCAGCGGGAGCCGGGATGCGGGGCGAGGTAACCGGAGACCAGCTCGTATCCGGCGAACCAGTGGACGAGCTTGGGACGGTCGATGCCGTCGCGGTAGAGCTTCTCGATCTCGGCGCACAGCTGGTTGGTGACGTGCGGGGCGCGCTGCCAGTCGATGAACAGCTTGTTGTCCGTCCAGCGCACCACGTCGTGCTTGTGCAGGTAGGCGAAGAGGAGCTGACCGCCGAGGCCGTCGTAGTTGCGCACGCGCTCACCGGTGACCGGGAAGCGGAACATGCGGTCGAAGAGGACCGCATACTGCACGTCACGAGCCTGCGGGACGCCGTCGGCCTCCAGTTTCACGGCCTCCCTGAAGGCCGTGAGGTCGCAGCGCAGCTCCTCCAGTCCGTACATCCAGAACGGCTGGCGCTGCTTGATCATGAACGGGTCGAAGGGCAGGTCGCCGTGGCTGTGCGTGCGGTCGTGGACCATGTCCCACAGGACGAAGGCCTCCTCGCAGCGCGTCTGGTCGTGGACCATGGCGGCGACGTCCTCGGGCAGCTCGATGCCCAGGATGCCGACGGCGGCCTCGGTGACCCGGCGGAAGCGGGCGGCCTCGCGGTCGCAGAAGATGCCGCCCCAGGAGAAGCGTTCCGGCGCCTCGCGCACGGCGATGGTCTCCGGGAAGAGCACGGCGGAGTTGGTGTCGTAGCCGGCCGTGAAGTCCTCGAACTTGATGCCGCAGAACAGCGGGTTGTCGTAGCGGCTGCGCTCCAGCTCGGCCAGCCACTGGGGCCAGACCATGCGCAGGACGACCGCTTCGAGGTTGCGGTCGGGGTTGCCGTTCTGCGTGTACATCGGGAAGACGACCAGGTGCTGGAGGCCGTCAGCGCGGTTCGCGGCGGGCTGGAAGGCCAGCAGCGAGTCGAGGAAGTCGGGCACCTCGAAGCCACCCTCGGCCCACCGGCGCAGGTCCTGGACCAGGGCCTCGTGGTAGGCGCTGTCGTGCGGGAGCAGCGCGGAGAGCTCCTCGACCGCCTCCACGACACGCCCGACCGCCGCCGCGGCGTCCGCGCGCTCGGGGGCGCCCTCCGCCGCGAGGTCGATCGACCCGTCCTTGGACTGCCATGGCCGGATCCGCTCCACGGCATCCTTGAGCACGGCCCATGCCGGGTGCTCCACCACCCTGGTCACGGGAGGAATCCAGTCCCCCGAAGCCGTCTGCACAAGAATTTCCGTCATGTCCCATCCTCCACAGGAGAACCTCGCGTAAGGAGACCGTATACATACGAGCTTCCTCCCAGCAAGAGGAGTCTCGGGAGATTATCCTGCGCACCCCCGGTGGTCACCGAACTTTTTCCTGCCGGAAACAGATCCGGCGGGCATTTGGATATCGCGCGGCTACCCTGGGACCGGACAGCCGAAACAAGCCAGGGGTCAATCCCGGGAGGACTCGCCCACGCCAGGGTGACCGCCCTCAGGGGTACGGGCCAGGTCCGCCCCTCGCGACACCCCAATCCCCCGTGTACGCACGGGTTCATCGCCGGGCCGGGCCGTTAGGCTGCGGCTCTGTCCGCGTGACCGTCCGCTCAGGTCGCGCGCGGAGCCGAGCCGCCGTCGACGGAAGCGAGTTGAACCTTGAACTTCCTTACCATCGGTCATCGCGGAGTCATGGGTACCGAACCCGAGAACACCCTCCGTTCCTTCGTCGCCGCCCAGCAGGCCGGGCTCGACGTGATCGAACTCGATCTGCATTTGAGCAAGGACGGCGCCCTCGTCGTCATGCACGACACCGACGTGGACCGCACGACCGACGGCACCGGCCCGATCGCCGAGAAGACCCTCTCCGAGCTGCGTGCCCTGGACGCCGGCCGCGGGGAGCACGTCCCCGTCTTCGAGGAGGTCCTCGACGCCGTACGGTCGCCTCTCCAGGCCGAGATCAAGGACATCGCGGCGGCCCGGGCGCTGGCCGAGGTGATACTGAAACGGGACCTGGTCTCCCGGGTCGAGGTGTCCTCGTTCCACGACGAGGCGATCGCCGAGATCAACCGGCTGGTGCCGGGCGTGCGGACCGCGCTGATCGGCAGCCGCTACGGCACCGACATCGTGGACCGCGCGGTGGAGGCCGGTGCCGCGACCGTCTGCCTCAACATCCGCCGCCTCACGCTGGAGGTCGTGGAGCGGGCCCGCAAGGCGGACCTGAGGATCATCGGCTGGGTGGTGAACACGCAGGACCACCTCCGGCTCGTACGGGCCCTGCAGCTGGACGGCGCGACCACCGACTACCCGGAGATCAAACGCACCGCCCGCTTCACCGCGTGAACGTCACGCCAGCTCCTTGACCAGCAGCTCGAACTGCAGGTCGTCGCGCTGCGGAACACCGGAGCGCTCGTCGCCGTACGGGAACGGGGTCATCCGGCCCGTACGGCGGTAGCCGCGGCGCTCGTACCAGGCGATGAGGTCGTTGCGTACGGAGATCACGGTCATGTGCATCTCGCGCACGCCCCAGGTCTCGCGCGCCGCGCGCTCCGCCTCCGTGATGATCACCTTGCCGAGGCCCTCGCCCTGCAGCTGCGGGCTGACGGCGAACATTCCGAAGTAGGCGTGGTCACCGCGGTGTTCGAGCTGGCAGCAGGCGACCACGGCGCCCTGCCGTTCGACCGTCAGCAGCCGGCTTTCGTGCGACTTGATGACGTCGCGGACACCCTCCGGGTCGGTGCGCTGCCCCTGGAGGATGTCCGCCTCGGTGGTCCACCCGGCCCGGCTGGAGTCCCCTCGGTAGGCCGACTCGATCAGCGCGACCAGGGCGTCCACGTCGGCGTCGGTGGCGTCGCGGAAGGTCAGGTCGGTGGCAGCGGTTTCCATGGACGTCACTCCGGAATCTGGGCGCGGCTGGGGCTCGGACGAGGGTAACCCTGCCATTAGGCTCCGGTGCATGGTGCACGTTCTCAGCAGCCGGACGCTTGTCCATCCCCTCGATCCCGAGCGCTCACGCCGCTTCTACGGTGAGCAGCTCGGCCTCGCCGTCCACCGCGAGTTCGGCACGGGGCCGGAGCGCGGCACCGTGTACTTCCTGGGCGGCGGCTTCCTGGAGGTCTCCGGCAGGTTGGAGACCCCGCCCTCCCCGGCCGTGCAGTTGTGGCTGCAGGTCGAGGACGTGGCAGCGGCGCACGAGGAGCTGCGCGCCGCCGGGGTCGACATCGTGCGGGCGCCGGTGAAGGAGCCCTGGGGTCTGATGGAGATGTGGATCGCGGACCCGGACGGGACCCGGATCGTGCTGGTGGAGGTGCCGGCGGACCATCCGATGCGGTACCGGCCGGGGATCTGAGGTCAGTCCGGGGGTCAGTCCGGGCGGTGCTCCCAGCGGCGGTCCGTGCGGGTGAGTTCGCGGAAGCCTGCGCCCAGCAGCAGGTCGATCGCCGCCTTGTCACCGACCTGCTCGTAGGCGAGGAGGCGGTCCACTCCACACAGACGCAGCCACCCGGCGGCCTCGGCCAGCAGCCGTTGCGCCAGGCCCTCGCCGTTCCGGGCCGGGTCGACGTGCAGGTTGCCGATGTCGGCGAGGCCGGCCGCGCGCGCGTGGCGCTCGGGGCGGGCCAGGGATGTGTCGATCTCGATGAAGCCGAGGGCGCGGGTGCCGGCGTGGACCGTGAAGCGGGTGCCGCACTCCCCCAGCGTGCGCTCGGTCGTCGTGCCCGGCCAGGGTTCGGGCGCCGGCAGGTCGGCCACCCGTGCCAGCAGGATGACCTCCGTGTCGCCGACGTGCTGGAAGCCAAAGCGTTCGTAGAGGGCGCGGATGTGCGGCCAGTTGCGCGGCAGGCCGTATACGACCGGGGCCGGAACGGCGCCGTCGGCGTACCGGACGCGTACGTTCCAGCGGGCGAGCTGGGCCAGGCACGCGGCCATCAGCTGGTCGGCGGCGGCCTCGGAGTCGGGCCAGAGGGACGCCGGCGGACGGCAGACGAACCAGTCGATCTCGCCGGCGTCCCGGTAGTCCTCCCCGACCTCGTCGCCGGGGCGGTAGCGCAGCAGATGGGCGGCGGCCACAACGTGCCCGCGCTGCTCGCCGACGAGCGTCACGCGCTCGGCCACCCATGGGTCGATGACGAACTCGGCGGGCCGGCGCTCCAGATCACTGAGGACGGTGTTCACCGAGACGGAGACGCCGGGGACGACGGCGGCGATGTGCGCGTTGACCAGATCGGTGAGCTGGTCGCGGTCGTCGCGGCGGAAAGGGCGCACCGTGAGTGCGGACATGCGAAACCTCCGGAGCGGATACGTGAGCTGGAGGCCGCCAATGGGTGCGGTACGGGGCGAGAATACGTCCCTGGCGGCGCCGTGTGCGAGGGGGTTTTCGCCGGATGGCCGCGGCCGGGGCCCGGGACTAGCGTGCTGGAGGGGGCTGTCCCGCATTCCCTCCGGAGGAACGTCATGAAGCTCGACAAGCCGGTGACCGGCGGGCCCTGCTGGACCGAGTTGGGCACCAGTGACATGGCGGCGGCCAAGCGGTTCTACGCGGAGCTGTTCGGCTGGCGCCACGAAACGGACCCGCGTCAGGAGGCGGGCGGCTACACGGTCGCGCACCTCGGGGACGCGGCCGTCGCCGCACTGACCCCGCTCTTCCAGGAGTCGCAGCCCGTCGCGTGGAACGTGTCGTTCGCGGTGGCCGACGCGGACTCCGCCGCCGAGCGGGTGACGGCGGCCGGCGGGACGGTCCTGCTCGGCCCGATGGACGTGCTCGACGTGGGCCGTTTCACTGTGGCGCTCGATCCGGCGGGTGCGGCCTTCCAGATGTGGCAGGCGCGGGCCTTCCCGGGCGCCGGGCTGTTCAACTCGCCCGGCGCGCTGGGCTGGGTGGAGCTGCTGACCCGTGCGCCCGAGCGGTGCCTGAGCTTCTACACCACGGTGTTCGGCTGGAGTGTCAACGCCTCGCAGCACTACACGCAGTGGGGCGTCGACGGCGCGGACTTCGGCGGGATGGTGCGGATGGACGACGAGTTCCCGCCCGAGGTGCCACCGCACTGGCTGCCGTACTTCGCGGTGGCGGACGTGGACGCCACCGCGGCCACGGCGACCGGGGCGGGCGGCACCGTCCTCATGGAGCCCACCGTCGTGCCGGACGGGCCGCGGATCGCGGTGCTGCGGGACCCGCAGCAGGCGGTGTTCGGCGTGTACCTGCCGCGCGACGAACGGTGATCAGTGCCGAGGCCTGCCTCCGGACGTGAACCATCTTCACACCGCGCATCACCACCTGAGGGAGCGCGGAGTACAGAATGCCCGCCCGGTTGAGGCTCACGCCGCTGAAGGGCGTGCCCGACATGTCCACTCGCTCGAAGTCGACGCCCGCGAGGTCCCGGAGGTCGTTCGCCATGCCCGACACGACAGGACCCCCTCAGACAAGCGGGGTCACGCTCACCCGGTCGACGACCGGGGCGTACGCCGAGCGCTGGCCGTACTGGTTGTGGGTGCGGCCGTCGAAGTCGGGGAGTTCGTCGGCGGTGAAGGTGATCGTGTTGGGGCCCTGGTCCAGGGTGACGGGGACGGAGAGGTTCCAGAAGTTGTTGAAGTGGAAGGTGGTGGGGAACAGGACTCGGTGCGGGGCGGCCCCGTTGACGGAGATGTCCGCGTGGCGGCAGACCGGGTCGGGGTTGTAGTGAGTGGCGGGTGCCTGCTCGCCGTTGGAGTAGCGGATCGTGAGCGCATGCCGTCCGGCGCGCTCGGCCTTGAGTGTCAGGGTGAGCGCGTTGCCGGGCCCGGCGCCGATGCCGTCGACCGCCTTGCCACCGGTGGCGTACGGGAGTCCCGTCACGTGTGCGGTGCCGGTCAGGACGCCGTCCTCGGCGGCGCCGACGCGCACGGGCAGCAGTCCGCGGGACGCGCCGACACGCAGCCGGTCCACCACCAGCAGCTCCGACGTCCCGGTGACCGTGACCTTGTTGATGCCGCCGGCCAGGAAGAGCGGGACGGGGCCTCGCCGGACGGGCCCGAGCTCCTCGCCGTTGACCGTGAGCAGGCCCTCGCCGGGGCCGAGCACATCGATGGTGACCGTCGCCTCGCCGTCGTCGGCGGCGTGCGCCCAGAAGGTGACGGTGCCGCCGCGGGGGGCCACGGCGACACCGGGGCCGGATGCGCCGACGTGGGCGTAGCTGATCCGGGCGCCCGCGCCGAGCGCCGCGTACTCGGCGTCGTACACGGCCTCCTGCTCGTCCCGCAGAACGAGGTCCAACTTGTCGACGACCGCGTCGCCCCTGGTCGTGCCGAGGTCGGGGTCCTGTGCGGCGAGGGTGATCCGGTGCGGTCCCGCGGTCAATTCGGCCTCGGTGTCGGTGTGGCCCCACACCGCCCACTTGTAGCCGAGCGGCAGCCGCAGTTCCCGCGGGTCCTCGCCGTCGATGCGCAGGAAGACGTTGGTGGGGCCGTTCTCGCGCACCAGGTCGGCGAGGTTGTAGGAGTTGGCGAAGACCCGGATGTCGTACGTGCCGTCCTGCGGGACCTCGACATCGAAGGCGAGCACCCCGTCGGAGCCGGTGCGCAGTCCGCCCACGTGATGGCCGCCGGAGGTGGCGAACCTGTCGACGGCGGACGGGGATCCTTCGGGACCGTTCTTGGAGCGGCCGCCTCCCGTGTAGGTCGCGTCCTCGGCCTCGTACGTGCACCGCCAGGTCACCGACGGCGGCTGCGGCGTGGCCCCGTTGCCGCCCGGTGCGAGGATCAGCTGGTAGGCCGACATCTCGTCGAGGCCGGTCAGGGGCAGCGTCACGCGGCCGTCCACGACGGGCAGTTCGAGGTCCCGCAGGCGCAACGGCTGGGCGCTCGCGCCGACCTGCCCGGTCCACGGGATCTCCTGCAGCCGCAGGTGGACCCTCGCGCCGAAGACCTCCGCGTCGACGCCCGTGAGGACCAGGTCCGCACGGCCGCTCGCACCGCCGAACAGCACACGTGCCTGCCGCTTGGCCCGGTCGAGTGCGGCGACGCCCTGCAGTGTGTACCGCACGTTGGGGTGTGGCGCCGTCACCCGGACGGTGTTCCCGGACAGCTGCCCGTACGCGTTGAACAGCCACCACTGGCCGTTGCCCTTGCCCGCCTCCACTGCCGAGTCGAGGCCGTAGAGCGTGCCGGCGGCTCCGCCGTGGAAGGGGCCCGTCTCCGTGCCCAGGTCGACAGTGAACGTCTCGGCTGCCACGGCATCCCCCGCTGATCGCTGGTTCGACATCTCGTACGCCAGCCGGTGATCCGAACCAGCCCGGTCGAACGTAGGGAGTCGGCGTCGATCACGTCAACGGACGTCCGCCGTCCGAACGTTCCGGCATCCGCCGCTCAGGCGCGCAGAGTGCCACGCCGACCCTCCAGCCGGCCGAGCAACTCCCCAAGCAGACCGGCGAGTTCGTCCTGTCCCGGCGGGTCGAGCACGGACAGTACGGAGGTCTCGTAGGCGAGCTGCTCGGGCAGGATCCCGTCGACCAGGGCGCTGCCGGCGTCGGTGAGGCGGACGTGGGCGACGCGGCGGTCGCGGGCGTCACCGCGGCGTTCGACCAGGCCGCGCTCGGTGAGCTGTTTGAGGCGCTTGGTGACGGCGGCGCCGGAGGAGTACGTCTCGCGGGCCAGCTCGCTGGGGGTCAGCTCGTGGCCGGTACGGCGCAGGGCGCCGAGCAGGTCGAACTCGGGGCGGCTCAGGCCCGTCCGGCGCAGCGGGCCGTCCTCGGCCTGCTGGAGGAGCGCGGCGCAGCGGTTGATCCGGCCGACGATCTCCATGGGGCCGGTGTCGAGGTCGGGGTGGACGGCCCGCCACTGGCGCACGACCGCGGAGACGGTGTCGTCCCCCCTGGTCGCGCCCGCCTGCCGTCCGTTCGGTGCCGTCATGGCCGTACGCCCTCCGTCCTCGCGCTCCGGCGCGGCCCGTCGTGCCGCACCGTCGCCGCGAGCGTACGGTGTCCGGCCTGCTCGGCGCGCACGACCCGCTCCTGGGGCAGGGCGCGCTGCCACCACTCGCCGGACGCGGCGTCGACGGTGGCGCGCAGGTCGGCCAGGGCGGCGGCGAGCGAGCGGCGAGCGGCTTGCAGGGTTACGGGGGCGGGGGCGGACTCGGCCAGCAGTCGGGCGGTGTGCTCGCGGGAGCGCTCGACTGCGGCCAGGGCGTGCTCGACCCGGTCGCCGGCGCGCCGGTTGGTGACGGCGACGGCCGCGACGAGGCCGGCCAGCGCGCCGACGACGGTGTCCACGGCGCGCTCGGCGATCAGCTGCCCCGGCTCCTGGAACCCGGTGAACTCGGTGATGAGCAGCGCCATCGGGGTCACGCAGACGGTGCCGAGCCAGTAGTTGCGGCCGATCAGCGCCTCGGCACCGAAGTTGAAGGCGAGGCAGCACAGCACGAGGGCCGTCTGGCCGAGGTGCGCGAGCGGGGCCACGGCGGCGAAGAGCAGGACGCCGAGGAGGTTGCCGACGACGCGCTGGACGCCCCGGCCCCAGGTGAGGACGAGGTTGGCCTGATAGAGGGAGGCCGCGGTGACCAGGGCCCAGTAGGGGCGGCCGACGCCGAGGGCCAGGGAGGCGTAGCCGGCGAGGGCACAGCCCAGCGCGGTGCGGACGGCGATCGGGGTGAGTGGACCGAGGCGCTGCCACAACGGGCGGGGCAGGACGGCGAGTTCTGCGTCCACGCCGAGGAGGTCGTCGGTGACCACTGGGTCGTGGACGACCGGGACGGGTCTGGTGCCGGTCAACTCGCGTGCCCAGATGCGCAGTTGCTCCGGATCGGTGTCGGCGGGTGCGGCGAGGGCGACTTCGGCGCGGACGACGAGGCGTTCGAGGGCGCGCCGGGTACGGGGGCCGCGCGTGGCCAGGAGCGACTGCCAGGCGGCCTGGACGGCGGCGGCCGCCGTGGCGCGGCTGCGCGCGTGGCCGTCGCCCGTGCCCCGTGTGCCGGCGTACGCGGCCGCGGCGTTCAGGGCGCCCGCGGTGGCCCGGCGCTCCGGGCCGTGCGGGCGCAGCAGTCCGGGGGCCATGCCGACGAGCCAGGCCCAGCCGCCCGCCGCGAGAGCCAGCGCGAGATGGCCGGGGACCTGACCGAGGGTCTGCGGGGCGAAGAGGGAGGCGGACGTGATGAAGGTCAGGACCACATTGCCGGGTGGACCGATGCGGGTCGCGTCGCACAGCGCCTTCTGCAGCGCGGCCAGCAGGGCGCCGACGGTGACGAGCACGACGGCACTGCCGGTGAGCGAGGCAGTGACCAGGGAGACGGCCAGGCCGCCGACCATGCCGAGGACCACCCAGGCGAGGACCCGGGCCCGGGCGGTGTAGGGGCGGTTGTGGGCGTACAGCGCGCACAGCGACCCCGCCATGGTGTACAGCGCCAGGTCGAGCCGGCCGAGGGCCAGCAGCGTGAGATTGGGCGGAGCGACCGAGGCGACCACGCTCAGGGCGGGCTTGAACCAGATGTCCGCGGGCCGGCCCAGACGCAGCACGCCGGACAGGGGGAGGCGGCGGCCGCGCGGGGTGGTGGGAGTGGAGGTCGCAGGGGTCATGTGGCATAACCTTAGCAGGTATTTTACCAGTAAAGGAAATCTCGCGCACCCGCCTCCGTCTGCCCTCACCTGCCCTCACCTGCCCTCACCTGCCGTGCTCCCTCGAACGCTCCCCGTGCACCTCCTTGCGCTTGCGTGCGCGCCGCGTCGTACGGGCAACCACCGACTGTCGACACCGTCGAGCGGGGAGGTGCGCGTGCACGGACCGGCTTCGCCCGGCTGGCTGCTGGTCGCGCTGTGCGCGGCGACCGGGGCCTACTGTCTGCTGCGGATGCGCAGCACGGTCGAGGAGCAGCGCAGGGCCGCGGGCGGCGAGGCGCTGATGGGCTTCGGCATGGCCGCCATGTCCGTTCCGGCGGCGGCCTTCAGCCCGCCGCCGTGGACCTGGCCCGGCTACGCGGCCTTCTTCGGCGCCGCCGCGCTGCGCGACCTGTGGACGGCGCGGACGAGCGCGCACCATCTGCACCACCTGGTGGGCACCTCGGCCATGGTCTACATGGCGGTCGCGATGGCGGCCGCTCCGGCACACCATGCCGGGCACGGGGGTTCGTCCGGAGTCCCCCTGGTGACGGGGATGCTGCTGCTCTACTTCGTGGGGTACGTGCTGTTGTCGGGGGTCCGGCTGATACCTGCCACCGCGGGCGGCGGCACCACGGGCTGGGGCGACCGGCCGGAGCTGGCGCGGGCCTGCCGGCTGTCGATGGGGATCGCGATGGTGGCCATGCTGATCACGCTCTGAGCAGCCGTGCCCCGCTCGCGCTGCGGACCCCGCCGGTTCGACGCGCGGGTCAACGCGGCCGCCGAACCGGCAAGCGGACTTGAGGAGTTGGCTCTGCGGCCGGCCGCGGACCCAGCGCCCCGACCCGCGGCTACGGCACCTCGTGACCGCCCTCGACGAGGGCCCCCGGTCGCGGCCACCGCCTACCGATCCCGCTCCCTCTCCGAGCCGCCGTGTCCCGCACGCAACCGTTGCCTGCGTCACTTTGCCGCGGCCGCCCCTGCCCCGGGCGCGCGTGGACTCATAGGGTGATCGCCATGATGGTCCCCGCGGCACTGTTGCTGCTCGGCGCGCTGACCGCCGTCGTCTCCCCACGGCTGCTCGCCCGGGCCGACTGGGCGGACCGTGAACCGGTGCTCGCGCTGTGGGTGTGGCAGTGCGTGGTGGCGGCCGTACTCATGTGCTGTGCGCTGTCGATGACGTTGAGCGCGGCGGACGCGTGGCAGGCGGTGCGCGGCCACGTGTTCGCCGCGGCGCCGCACACGGTCGTGGACGCCTACGCACTCGGTGCGACCGGCCCGTGGGCGGCGACGACCGCGGTGGCGCTCGCGTGCGCCGGGGTGTGGAGCGTGGCCCTGCTGGTCCGGGAGGTCGTGCGGGCGCGGGCGCGCCGTCGCCGGCGCCGGGCCGAACTCCTCGTCCGGGCCCCGCTGTTGCCCGGCGAGAACCCCGAGGAGGGCCGGCTGGTCGTGCTGGAGGGCGAGCGGGCCGACGCCTGGTGGATGGCCGGTGCGGCGCCCGGGCTCGTCGTCACCACCGCCGCGTTGCGCCGCCTCAAGGGCCGGCAGCTGGACGCCGTCCTGGCCCACGAGCAGGGGCACGCCCAGGCCCGGCACGACTGGCTACTGCACTGCTCGGCCGCGCTGGCGGTCGGGTTCCCGCAGGTGCCGGTGTTCGCGGGGTTCCGGGACGAGATGCACCGGCTGGTCGAGCTCGCCGCCGACGACATGGCCTCGCGCCGCCACGGCCGTCTGACGACCGCGCTCGCACTCGTCGAACTCAACCAGGACCGGGGCGTGTTCGGCCCCTCTCCCAGCGCCCAGGCACACGTTCCGCAGCGCGTGCGCAGGCTGCTCGGCGCACCCGACCGGCTCACGGCAACCCGACGGCTGGGGCTGACGGCGACAGCCGCCCTGGTGCCGGTGGTGCCGGTACTGGTGGCGTTCGTACCGGGGTTGCGGGCCCTGGGGTAGTGCCCGTCGGCTGTGCCCTCCCGGGGCGGCCCAGAAGGCCCCGGTGTCGGCCTCGGGATGCGCAGGAGTCCCGGACATTGGCCTCGGACCCCGCCGGTCGGCGAGGATCAATGCATGCACAACCCGCCCGCCGACTCCCCGCCCCGCCCGCCGGACCAGAACGCCACCGCCCGCGCCGCAACCGTCCTCGCCCTGTGCTCCGCGCTGCTGCTCACGCTCGTCGCGGTCAAGTGGCGCCCCCTGACCAGCACCGACGGCGACATCGCCCGCACCACCCACCGCTGGGCCGTCGACGAACCCGGCCTCACCCACGCGTTCCGCATCCTGACGGACTGGGTCTGGGACCCCTGGACGATGCGCCTGGTGTGCGCGGCGGCCGTGCTGTGGCTGGTGTGGAGACGTGCGGCGTGGTGGACGGCGCTGTGGCTGGTGGCCACCTGCGCGCTGGGCACCCTGCTGCAACAGGCCCTCAAGTCCGCGGTCGACCGCCCGCGCCCCGTCTGGCCCGACCCCGTCGACGCGGCCCACTACGCGGCCTTCCCCTCGGGACACGCGATGACCGCCACGGTCGTCTGCGGCCTCCTGCTCTGGCTCCTGCACGTCTATGGCCCCGGCCGCGCCCTGTGGCGCACGGCGCTGGCCGTGGCCGTGGTCTCCGTGGCCGGGGTGGGCCTCACGCGTGTATGGCTGGGCGTGCACTGGCCCTCCGACGTGGTGGGCGGCTGGCTCCTGGGGGCGATGCTCGTGGCGCTGGCCGTGCTGGTCCACCAGCGATGGCGACCATGAGCAGGCCACGTAAGATCCACCCATGACGGCTGTCCTGTTCGACTTCTCCGGCACACTCTTCCGTATCGAGTCCACCGAGGCCTGGTTGCGGGCGGTGCTGGACGAGGCCGGGATCACGGTCTCCGAGCCGGAGTTGACCCAGGCGGCGAAGGCGCTGCAGGTGGCCGGGGCGCAACCGGGCGGAGCGACCCCGGCACAACTGCCCGCGCACCTCGCCGAGGTGTGGCGGATCCGGGACGAGAGCGCCGAGCTGCACCGGGCCGCCTACACCGGCCTTTCCCGCCAAGTGCCGCTCCCCGACCCCGGGTTGCACGACACGCTGTACGACCGGCACAGGAGGCCGGCCGCGTGGGCGCCCTACCCCGACGCCGCCGAGGTGCTCCGGGCGCTGTGCGAGCGCGGGATCGGCATCGGCGTGGTGAGCAACATCGGCTGGGACCTGCGTCCGGTCTTCCGCGAGCACGGCCTCGACCGGTATGTGGACACGTACGTCCTGTCGTACGAACACGGCATCCAGAAGCCCGACCCACGGCTGTTCGCGGCGGCCTGCGAGGCACTCGAAGCCGATCCGGCGGAGGTCCTGATGGTCGGTGACGACCGGGCGGCGGACGGCGGAGCGGCGGCCCTCGGCTGCCGGGTGCACCTGGTGGACCATCTGCCGACGTCCGAGCGGCCGGACGGGCTGCGCGCCGTGCTGGACCTGGTGGACTGAGCGGCGGACCGGCCCCGGGTCCGCCCTGCGCGTCCGCCCGGCTACTCCAGGTAGCCCTCGACCTGCGACGACGACCGGGCCCGCGCCTCGTCCGGGTTCTCCCCGAACTCGGTCTTCGCGCGCCGCTGCCGCAGCAGGTCCCAGCACTGGTCGAGGTCGCGCTCCAGCTGTCCGAGCCGCTGGTGTTCCGTCGTGCTGTCGATCTCACCGGACGCGAGGGATTCCCGGAGCTTGCGCTCGTCCTCGACCATCTCCGTGATCCTGGCCAGGATCTGCCGGTCCTGTTCCATCTCCGCAGGCCTCCTCGGCTCGGCACTCGTGCCACTTTAGGGACGGCGGGGGTGCGGCGCGAGGGGAGTACGAAGGTTTCGGGAAGTAGCCTGAGGACACCATCTGGGCGAAAGGACCGCCCGCCTGAGACGATCCCCCGCGTCGCCCCAGACGGACGGCAGCCCTGACCAGCCCGTACGGAACTCCGATCGGGACGTGCTGAGTATAGTTGGCTGGCAGCCAGTCAACGCAGGAGTTACAGCATGTCCCCGCGCAGTGCCTCGGTCAATGAAGAGTTGCGGAGACGTTCCCGGGAGCGGCTCCTGCAAGCGGCCGTCGAGCTGGTCGGTGAGCACGGCTACGAGGCGACGACGCTCGGCGACATCGCGGACCGAGCGGGCTCGGCGCGCGGTCTGGTGTCGTACTACTTCCCGGGAAAGCGCCAGCTCGTGCAGTCCGCAGTGCACCGGCTGATGCACCGCATCCTGGAGGAGGCGGTCGAGCGGGAGCCGCGCACCGAGGACGGCCGGGAGCGGATGGCGCGGGCCATCGACGCGATTCTGCGGCTGGGCCGGGACCGTCCGGTGCTGATGCGCCAGCACATGGCCGGGCTGCTGCAGGCGGAGGGGTTCGTGCAGTGCCCGGAGCAGCAGCGCCTCGCCGAGCTGCTGCGGGACGTCGTCGCCCGGCGCGGGTCGCGGGACGTCGACGCCGACTATCCGATGCTGCGTTCCCTGCTGATGGGCGCCGTCTACGCGCTGGTGCTGCCGAGGGTGCCGATGCCGATCACCACCCTGCGGGCCGAGTTGTTCAAGCGCTACCGGCTCGACTGGGAGATGGGCGTGCCGCCCGACACCGGGGCGGCGGCCGAGGGGGCGTACGAGACGGATCTGTCACGGTACTTCGCGACCGGCGAGTGACCCGGCGACCGGCCCGCCCGGCCGGAGCCCTCCGACCAGTAGCTCCCTCCGACCAGCGGCCAATGCCCCGGTGCCCCGGGGACGGCGCCCCGTCAGCGCCGTGCGTGACGTGGCGTCAAGAACCCCGAGTCGCGGGCCTGTGAGATCAGCCGGAGCGACCTGCGCCGGCTGTGGCCGGTCGCGCACATCACCGCGAGGACCGGATCGGCGCCCTGCTCCTGCGCCGCGCGGTACTTCTGGGCGACGAGCCGGCGCCCCTCGACGCCACGCGGCCAGCCGGACCGGGCCCGCCGGGAGGGTACGGATCCGTCCTGCCCGGCAGCCGGATCCGGCCCTGGGCCGCACGCGCGAAAGAGCGGTTCCTCGATCCAGTCGGCGAGTTCCGCGAGGTCGTCCAGGGACAGCGCAGGCTGGGCCCGGACGTCCTCCAGCGCGGCGCAGCCCTCGCAGACCATCGCGAGGGCGTCGACCCGGGCGCCGTCGCCGAACGCCAGCCGGACGCTGAACCACGACGTGGCGCGATCGTCCTCCCGCACTTCCCACGCGGGCCATACGGACACCGTGCCGTCCGTCGGACAACGATCAGAAAGATTAAGAAAGGATGCTTCTAGCACACGCGGAACGTAACCACTTGATCACATACAGCAGAAACGGACACGCGCGTCCATGGTGTGCCTGCACCCTGTCAGCGCAGCACGGGCGGTGCGATGCTGGAGCCGTCAGCGATCTCCTCTCGTAAGGAGTTCCGCCGTGTTGCGTGTCGCCGTCGTCGGCTCAGGACCGAGCGGGGTCTACACCGCCCAGAGTCTCGTCCAGCTGGACTCCGGGGTGTCCGTCGACGTCCTGGACCGGCTGCCGTGCCCCTACGGCCTGGTGCGTTACGGCGTCGCGCCGGACCACGAGAAGATCAAGTCACTGCAGAACAACCTGCGTACGGTCCTGGAGCACGAGCGGGTGCGCTTCCTCGGCGGCATCCAGGTCGGCCCCGGCGGGCTGCCGGCCGCCCGGTTGCGCGAGCTGTACCACGCGGTGGTGTACTGCGTGGGCGCCGCCACGGACCGCCACCTGGGGATCCCGGGCGAGGACCTGCCGGGCAGCTGGTCGGCGACACAGTTCGTGTCCTGGTACAGCGCCCATCCGGATGCCGCCGACGACGGTTTCGTACAGGACGCCCGGTCGGCCGTGGTCATCGGCGTGGGCAATGTCGCGGTGGACGTCACGCGGATGCTGGCCCGCGGCCCGGCGGAGCTGAGCCCGACGGACATGCCGCAGGCGGCGCTCAGCGCGCTGTCCGCGAGCCGGGTGAGCGAGGTCCACATGGTGGGCCGGCGCGGCCCGTCGCAGGCCCGTTTCACGACCAAGGAGCTGCGCGAGCTGGACGGGCTCCCGGACACCGGACTCACCGTGGATCAGGCCGAGTTGGCCCTGGATCCGGCCTACGCGGATCCGGCCGCGCTGCCTGCGGTCCAGCGCCGCAACGTGGAAGTGCTGCGCGGCTGGGCCCAGCGGCCTCCCGAGGACGCCCCGCACCGCATCCGGCTGCGCTTCTTCCTGCGCCCCGTCGAACTGCTCGCCGACGGCGGCCGGGTGGGCGCAGTGCGCTTCGAGCGGACGGAACCCGACGGGCGCGGGGGCGTCACGGGCACCGGACGGTACGAGGACATCGAGGCACAGTTGGTGCTGCGTTCGGTGGGCTATCGGGGAGTGCCGCTGGAGGGGCTGCCGTTCGACGCGGCCGGCGGCACCGTGCCGCATCTGGCGGGGCGCGTCCTGCGCGCGGGCGTCGTCGCGCCGGGCGAGTACGTGGCCGGCTGGATCAAGCGCGGCCCGACCGGAGTGATCGGTACCAACCGTCCGTGCGCGAAGGAGACGGTGGTGTCGCTGCTGGAGGACGCCTCCGTGCTCGTACGCGAGGAGCTGCCGGGGGATCCTGTCGCGGCGCTGCGCGCGGAGGGGATCGAGCCGGTCCGGTGGGCGGGCTGGCAGGCGATCGAGCGGGCCGAGGCGGCCCTCGGCGCCTCGCTGGGCCGCGGTGTCGTCAAGCTGGCGGACTGGGAGTCGCTGCTGGCGGCGGCGCGGGCGACGGGCGAACAGCGGGCCTCGTAGCAGCGTCGGAAGCTACCCAGTGGGCAGTACACACAGCGGCAACACCCCGGAAATCAACAAACTGTGCAAGCCGCATACGGTCTCGTGCTGTTCCGACTCTCCCCCTCACTCCCTCCCCCGCCGCTCTGGAGTGCCCATGGCTACGCCCGCCCCCGTCCATCCGGTCGACGAGGTCCCACCCGTACGGCAACTGGCCGCCTTCGGTCTGCAGCACGTGCTCGCGATGTACGCGGGCGCGGTGGCCGTACCGCTGATCGTGGGCGGCGCGATGAAGCTGTCGCCCGCGGACCTGGCGTATCTGATCACGGCCGATCTGCTGGTCTGCGGCATCGCCACGCTCATCCAGTGCGTGGGCTTCTGGCGGTTCGGCGTGCGGCTGCCGATCATGCAGGGCTGTACGTTCGCAGCGGTGTCGCCGATGGTGCTCATCGGGACGACGGGTGGCGGACTGCCCGCCATCTACGGCTCGGTGATCGTCGCAGGCCTCGCGATCGTGCTGCTCGCGCCGGTCTTCGGCAGGCTGCTGCGCTTCTTCCCGCCGCTGGTCACCGGCACGGTGATCCTGATCATCGGCATCTCGCTGCTGCCGGTCGCGGGCAACTGGGCCGCGGGCGGGGCCGGTTCGAAGGACTTCGGGGAGCCGAAGAACCTGGCGCTGGCCGCCCTCGTGCTGGCGGTGGTGCTGGGTGTGCAGCGGTTCGCGCCGGCGTTCCTCGGCCGGATCGCGGTGCTGATCGGCATCGTGGTGGGCCTGGCGGTGGCGATCCCCTTCGGGTTCACGGACTTCGGCGGGGTCGACGGCGCCGACTGGCTGGGCATCAGCACGCCGTTCCACTTCGGCACGCCCACCTTCCACGCCTCGGCGATCATCTCGATGCTGGTGGTGGCGCTGGTGACGATGACGGAGACCACCGGCGACCTGATCGCGGTCGGCGAGATGACCGGGCGGAAGGTCGAGCCGCGTTCCCTGGCGGACGGGCTGCGCGCCGACGGTCTGTCGACGGTCCTGGGCGGCGTCTTCAACACCTTCCCGTACACGGCGTACGCGCAGAATGTCGGCCTCGTCGGCATGACGCGGGTGCGCAGCCGCTGGGTCGTGGCCACCGCGGGGGGCATCCTCGTGCTGCTGGGTCTGCTGCCCAAGCTGGGCGCGGTGGTCGCGGCGATACCGGCGCCGGTGCTGGGTGGCGCGGGTCTGGTGATGTTCGGGACGGTGGCCGCGAGCGGCCTGCGGACCCTGGCCCAGGTCGACTTCAAGGACAACCACAACCTCACTGTCGTGGCGGTGTCGGTGGCCGTGGGCATGCTGCCGGCGGGGGTGCCGACGGTCTACGCGAAGTTCCCGGACTGGTTCCAGACGGTGATGAACAGCGGCATCAGCGCGGGCTGCCTGACGGCGATCGTGCTGAACCTGCTCTTCAACCACCTTCCCTCGAAGGCGACTTCATCCGCCGAGGCGGGCGGCCTGCCGAGCGGCGGCGGCGAGCAGGGTGTCGAGAAGTCCCGGGAAGAGATCGTCTAGGTCGTCCCGGCGAAAGCCGTTCATCTTGGCCGTGCCCCGGTAGATCTGCCGGATCACCCCGGCCTCGCGCAGCACCCGGAAGTGGTGCGTGGTCGTGGACTTGGTGACGGGCACCAGGTCCCGTTCGCGGCCCGAGTGAAGGCCGGGACCGCCCTCCCGGTCGCCGCGGTGGGCCTGATCACCGACGTCGAACAGGCCGGGAAGATCCTCGCCAACAACGAGGCCGACGCCGTGCTCCTGGGCCGCGAACTGCTGCGCAACCCCTCGTGGGCCCGGCATGCGGCGCGCGAACTCGGCGCGGATGTGCAGGTTCCGGTCCAGTACCACCGGTCGGTGTAAGTCAACTCACCGCCGTCGCGCCGACGTCCGATGTGACTGCCCTTCCCCCGTACCCCGCTCCCCGCTCTGTTCGGTACCCCGATTCAGTGGCCGATCGATCCGGTGATCTGCCGCTGGTAGTCCGCGTACGCGGCGCGCAGGGCCTCGCCCGGCCAGTCGGCGGGGAGGAGTTCGGGGGGCAGTACGGGGTCGGCGAGCAGGTGGCGCACGACCGCGGCGAAGGCGGTGAAACGGTCGGCCGGGCGGTCCGCCTCCGCCACCCGGGCGAGCAGGGCACGGGCTGTCGCGGCCCAGGCGCCCAACGGCCAGAGCTGCGCGGCCAGTTCGCCCGCGGGCCGGTCGGGGCGGGCCGTGTAGGACTGGGCCACCTGCTCCAGCTCGTCCGGCAGGGTGCGGCTGAGGTTGGCGGGGCGCAGCCACACGCCCTCGCGCAGTTCCGCGAGCCGCAGGGTGGTCAACCGGGCGCGCAGGTCGGCACGTTCGGCGGCGCCGCGGCCCGTCGCCGTGATCACCACCATCTCCCAGTGGCCGTCCCATGCGCACGCGTGCGCCTCCACCGCGTCGTCCTGTCGGCGCTGGCGGGCCAGCAGACGGTCGCTGAGTCCGTAGACGGCGGCGGCGGTGCGGCGCAGGTCACCGGCGGCCACCATCCGGCTGAGGGCGGCACGCAGTGTGGAGCCGCCGACGCCGAAGGGCTCCACCGCTCGGACGAGCTCCTTGACCGGAAGCTCCGGCGGGTGCGCGCCGAGGAGCAGGCTCAGGACGACCGACCGCGCGGAGAGCGGCGGCAGGTCGACCTCGCCGGGCTGCACTGACACGTTCATCCGCATGAGCCCGTACCTTACGTGCGCTCCTGGCCTGTGCTCTTTCATACACACCTTCTTGCGTACCTTCACACGCACCGTCTTGTTGCGCTATTGCTGCGACCGCAGAAAAGATGCAACATGACGCCATGGTTCCGACACCCGCGTCCACGCAGCCCCGGCAGCACTACGCCACGCACGACGTCACCAACCAGCCCCCCGCCCTGACGCCCTACGACGCCTCCGAGGACACGGCTCTGCTGGAGGGGCTGCGCCGCGAGGGTGCCGGATGGGCCGAGGAGGGCGTCCGGCGGCTGGGGCTGCGGGCCGGGAGCGAGGAGGCACAGGAGTGGGCCGAGCTGGCCAATGTCCACGAGCCGGTGCTGCGCACGCACGACCGCTACGGCAACCGCGTCGACGAGGTCGACTTCCACCCGAGCTGGCACCACCTGATGCGGGCCGCGGTCGCCGAGGGCCTGGCCGCCGCACCGTGGGCGGAGGACCGGCCGGGGGCCCATGTCGCCCGTACCGCGGGCGGGTTGGTGTGGGGGCACACCGAGGCCGGGCACGGCTGTCCCACATCGATGACGTACGCGGCCGTCCCCGCCCTGCGTACCCAGCCGGAGCTGGCGAAGATCTACGAACCCCTGCTGACCAGCAGGGAGTACGAGCCGGCGCTCAAGGTACCGACGGAGAAGCGCGGCCTGCTCGCGGGCATGGGGATGACCGAGAAGCAGGGCGGCTCCGACGTCCGTACGAACACCACCACGGCCTGGCCGACCGCTGAGCCCGGCATGTACGCGCTGCGCGGCCACAAGTGGTTCACGTCGGCGCCCATGTGCGACGTGTTCCTGGTGCTGGCACAGGCCCCGGAGGGGCTCTCGTGTTTCCTGGTGCCGCGGATCCTGCCCGACGGCAGCCGCAACTCCTTCCGCATCCAGCGCCTCAAGGACAAGCTGGGCAATCGGTCCAACGCCTCCTCCGAGCCGGAGTTCGACGGGACCGTGGCCTGGCTGGTCGGGCCCGAGGGCCGGGGCGTCAAGACGATCATCGAGATGGTCAACTGCACCCGACTCGACTGCGTGATGATGTCGGCCACGCTGATGCGCAAGACACTCGTCGAGGCGGGACACCATGTGCGCCACCGCAGCGCGTTCGGGGCGCGGTTGGTGGACCAGCCGCTGATGCGCAATGTCCTGGCGGACCTCGCGCTGGAGTCGGAGGCGGCCACGACGCTGACGCTTCGGTTGGCGGGGGCCGCGGACCGGGCGGTGCGCGGGGACGCGGGTGAGGCGGCGTTCCGGCGGATCGCGACCGCCGTCGGCAAGTACTGGGTGACCAAGCGGGGCCCCGCCTTCACCGCCGAGGCCCTGGAGTGCCTCGGCGGCAACGGCTATGTGGAGGAGTCGGGCATGCCCCGGCACTACCGCGAGGCTCCGCTGCTGTCGATCTGGGAGGGCTCCGGGAACGTCAACGCCCTTGATGTACTCCGGGCGTTGAGGCGGGAGCCCGGTAGCGCACAGGCCCTGTTCGACGAACTCGCCCTCGCGCAGGGGGCGGACTCCCGGCTGGACGCCGCGGTGGTCCGGCTCGAAGGCCAGTTGGCCAACGGCTCCGAGTCCGGCGCCCGCCGCCTGGTGGAGCTGATGGCGCTGACCCTGCAGGCCTCCCTCCTGGTGCGGCACGCCCCGTCAGCGGTCGCCGACGCCTTCTGCGCGACCCGGCTGGGCGGCGACTGGGGACACGCCTTCGGCACCCTGCCCGACGCGGTCGACCTGGACGCCGTTCTGAACCGTGCGCTGCCGGAAGGGAGTTGAGGCGTTGAGGCCGCGACCCCGAGCCCGTCCTGCGGATCTGGTCGGGCTCGGCCGTCGTCGCAGCGAGTGACGCGGAGACGGGGCGGGGGACGGGCGCTTAGGTCGGTGCCGACTGCGTCCCGCGCGCTGCCGTCCGTGCAGCGGCACGCCTGCCCGCGCGGCGGCACGGCATGGTGATGCTGCCGCCGTACCTGGGGAGCGCGTGCCGACGGGTGGCGGACGCCGAGGCCAGTGCCTCGGACCGAGCCCACGGCGCGCCCGCCCGGGCCGGCGTCTCGGAGCAGCCACGGGCGGCATGTTCGGCCTCGCTCGGCGACCGCATCGCATGGCGCCTCCCGCTCCCGCTACACCTGGCGCCTCCTGACCGCCGGATCGGCCGACCAGAAGATGTTGTTCCGCCCGACCGCGATCCGCCCGAAGACCTCACCGGACAGACCCGCCTCGGCCTCCACCTCGACCAGGAAGGGCACCGCGTCGTGAGGCGCCCAGTCGTCGTAGCCGGGGCCGTGCCACCGGCGCCGGCCCCGACCCGCACTCGCCCTTGCCGCCCCGTCCCCCTCCCCCACGCCACGGGCAGATCGCCCGGAATCGCCGCACGTGAGACGGCTGCCGTGGGCGTCCGTTGCCCGTCGGGCCGGTGGGTGAACCGCGGGCGAATTCTGGCTTTTCCTCTGGTCAGGAGCAGGCCAGAAACGCGGTCGCGGTCCCGCGGCCTGCTTAGGATCATTGGACGCCGCCTCATTCGTACGACTCCCAGGAGGCCCGGCATGCCCGATCCCGCGGTCGGCGCCGAAGCCGCATCCGATCCCGTCCCGCCCCCGCCCCGCCCGCCTCGGCGGCGCACCGCGCTGGTCGCGGGCGGTGCGCTGGTGGCCGCGACCGCGGTGGTGGCCGGGGCTCTGGCGGCCGGGGGTTCCGGCGGGGGCGCCCGCGCGGCGAGGCCGGCCGACGGTCTGCGGCACACCACCGTCGAGGTCGCCTCCGCCGGCTGCGGCCACGGCTGGACCCACCCCGAACCCGGCCGCCAGGTCTTCGACCTGCGCAACAGCTCCGGCACAGCGGCCGAGGTCTATCTGACCGACCCGAGGACGGGCGCGGTCTACGGCGAGGTCGAGGGACTCGCGCCGGGCACCGAGCGCCCGATACGGGTGACCCTCGGCAACGGCACCTACGCCTTCAAGTGCCTGCCCGACGACGCCGACGCGGTCACCGGACCCACCGTGCGCATCGGCGGCGCGACGGCGAAGGGCGGTCCGGGCGCCGTCCCGGTGACCCAGCAGGAGCTCATCCCGCCCACGCTCGCCTACCAGAAGTGGATCCAGGCCCGCACGGTCGAGCTGGCGCGGAAGACCGACGCGCTGCGCGACGCGATCGACCGCGGGGATCTGACGACCGCGCGCGCGGACTGGCTCACCGCGCATCTGGTGTACGAGCGGATGGGTGCCGCCTACGGCACGTTCGGCGACGCGGACGCGGCGATCAACGGCACCACTGCGGGCCTGTCCGGCGCAGTGCACGACGCGGACTTCGCGGGGTTCCACCGGGTGGAGTACGGACTGTGGCACGGCGAATCGGCGAGCCGCCTGCGCGGGCCGGCCGGCCGGCTCGCAGAGGCCGTGCACACCGTGCGCGACGACTGGCCCGACCAGCGGATGGATCCGGGGGACGTCGGTCTGCGCGCGCACGAGATCCTGGAGAACACCGTGCAGTTCGAGCTGACCGGCCGTACCGACTACGGCAGCGGCACCAATCTGGCCACCGCCCGCGCCAACCTCGACGGCACCCGCGTGCTCCTCGGATATCTGCGTCCGCTGCTGAAGACCCGCGACACCGGCCTGTCCGGCGTCGACACGTGGATGGCCCGCACCGGGCGCACGCTCGACGGCTTCGACCACGACGGTCACTGGACGCCCCTGGACCGGCTGACCCGCGCCCAGCGCGAGAAGGTCGACGCCGACCTGGGCGAACTGGTCGAGCGGCTGTCCGGCGTGGCCGCTCTCACCGACGTACGGAGGACCGCGTGAACCCGGTGAACGACGTCGGGCGCCGGGGTTTCCTGGCCGGCGCCGCTGCCGTGGCCGGGACGGGACTCGTGGCCGCGGACCACCCGGCCGCGTCCGCCGCCGCGCAGTCCCGCGAGAGTGCGCGGGTGGCCTTCCACGGCCGGCACCAGGCGGGCATCCTCACCCCGGCTCAGCGCGCCACGGCCTTCGTGTCCTTCGACACGACCACCGAGAGCCGTCGCGAGCTGGCCGACCTGCTGCGCACGCTCACCGACCGGGCCCGGTACCTCACCGCCGGCCACAGCCAGGACGAGCTGGGCATCACCGCCCCGCCCGTCGACTCCGGCACCCTCGGCCCCGACGTCCCCGCGGACGCGCTGACCGTCACCGTCGGTGCCGGCGCCTCCCTCTTCGACGAGCGCTACGGCCTGGCCGCCCGCAGACCCCACCGGCTGACCGCGATGCCGTCGTTCCCCGACGACGACCTCGACGCCGCCTGGTGCCACGGCGATCTGAGCGTGCAGCTGTGCGCCGCCCACACGGACACGGTGCTGCACGCCCTGCGCGACATCACCCGGCACACCCGCGGCGGTATGCAGGTGCGCTGGCGCATGGACGGCTTCATCAGCCCGCCCCGTCCCTCGGGCGCGCCCCGCAACCACATGGGGTTCAAGGACGGCATCGCCAACCCCGACGTGCGCGACGCCCGCGCGATGGACCGCCTGGTGTGGGTGGGCGGCGGCGCGGGCGAGCCGGACTGGACGGTCGGCGGCAGCTATCAGGTCGTACGGCTGATCCGCATGCTGGTGGAGTTCTGGGACCGTGTCTCGATCACCGAGCAGGAGCGGATGTTCGGCCGCGCCCGGGACACCGGCGCGCCCCTGGACGGACGCCACGAGAAGGACACTCCCAACTATCCGCAGGACCCCCAGGGCGACGTGATCCCCCTGGACAGCCACATCCGGCTGGCCAACCCGCGCACCACCGCCACCGACGAGCAGCGCATCCTGCGCCGTGGCTACAACTACGACCGCGGCACGGACAGCAACGGCAACCTCGACATGGGACTGCTGTTCTGCAGCTACCAGCAGGACCTCGCCCGCCAGTTCGAGGCCGCGCAGAAACGGCTGGCCGGCGAGCCGCTGGTCGACTACATCTCCCCGTTCGGCGGCGGCTACTTCTTCGCCCTGCCAGGCGTGCGGGACGGCTCCGACTGGCTGGGGCGCGCACTTCTGGCCTGAAGCCGCCCGTCCGAATACCGGTCAAGAGCGCACCAAAATACGATGAGCATTTCCTGACCGAACATTCGCTGAGCCGTCATTGCCCCTCCTCCGCCCCGCCGTCACCATTGCCCAGGATCGAGCCGTAGATGTCCTGGCCACGGATATGCCGTGGCGACGGAATTCAGTGGACGCAGTGCTCTCGGAAGGCGAGACAGCATGATCGGCACAGGCAGAACCTCAAGGGCGTGGCGCGGGTTGACCCGTGCGGGTGCCCTGCTCGGCGCGGCCGCCCTGGCGAGCGCGGGCGGGGCCGTACCGGCCTCCGCCGCCGGCCACGGCCACTCCGGCACGCACACCGCGACCCCGATCAAGCACCTGGTGGTGATCTACGGCGAGAACGTCTCGTTCGACCACTACTTCGCCACGTATCCGAAGGCCGCCAACACCGACGGCACTGCCTTCAAGGCGGCGGCGCGCACCCCGAAGGCCGACAACCTCCTCAACTCCGGGCTGCTGAAGAAGAACCCGAACCTCTACAAGCCGAAGCGTCTCGCCGGCTCGCAGGCCATGACCTGCGACCAGAACCACTCCTACGGCCCCGAGCAGTACGCGGCCGACGGCGGCAAGGCCGACAAGTACGTCGAGAACACCGAGGTCAACAAGTGCACCGGGCTCTTCGGCGAGCCCGGCCTGGTGATGGACTACTACGACGGCAACACCGTCACGGCCCTGTGGAACTACGCCCAGCACTACGCGCTGAACGACAAGTCGTTCAGCTCGGTGTACGGGCCCTCCACCCCCGGTGCGCTCAACCTGGTCTCCGGCCAGACCCACGGCGTGATCTCCGTCGACCCGGCCACCGGCACGGAGAACCCGAAGCAGACCTCGACACCGGACCCGTACGTCGTCGTCTCCCCCGACGCCAAGGGCGTGGGCACGGTCATCAACGACCCGGACCCCGCCTACGACGACTGCTCGGACAAGGACCACACCGCGACCGGCGCGCTGGCGTCGATGCAGGGCAAGAACATCGGTGACCTGCTCAACGCCAAGGGCGTGAGCTGGGGCTGGTTCCAGGGCGGCTTCCGGCCCAGCACCGCCTGGGACGGCAAGCAGGGCGGCCACGCGAAGTGCGACACCACGCACACCAACGTCGGCGGCGCCGCGGCCGTCGACTACAGCCCGCACCACTCGCCGTTCGAGTACTACAAGTCGACGTCCAACCCGCACCACCTGGCCCCGAAGAGCGTCGCCGAGATCGGGCACAACGGCCGGGCCAACCACAATTACGACCTGGCGGACTTCGACGCGACCCTCAAGGCGGGCAACCTGCCCGCGGTGAGCTTCCTGAAGGCGGCCGAGTACCAGGACGGCCACGCCGGCTACTCGGACCCGACCGACGAGCAGCACTTCCTGATCAAGGAGATCAACGCGCTGCAGCGGTCGCCCGAGTGGAAGTCCACCGCGGTCGTGCTCGCCTACGACGACTCCGACGGCTGGTACGACCACGTCGCCGCCAAGGTGCTCAACGGCTCCAAGAACTCAACCGCCGGATCCAACGGCAAGGCCCTCGACGGCCCGGCCTGCCAGTCCGGGCCGGCCGCGGCCGGGGGCTACGCGGACCGCTGCGGCCCCGGCACCCGGCAGCCGCTGCTGGTCGTCTCCCCGTACAGCAAGGTCAACGCGGTCGATCACACCCGCACCGAGCAGGCGTCGATCACCAGGTTCATCGAGAACAACTGGCACACCGGCCGCGTCGGTGGCGCCTCCTTCGACCAGCGCGCCGGCTCCCTGACGGGCCTGTTCGACTTCCGGCACCCCAACAACAAGCAGGTGCTGCTGAACACGGACGGCTCGGTCAAGTCGGTGAAGGGCATCCCGCACCACAGCGGGACGGCCACCAGCACCTCGGCCCACGGCGCCTATCCGCCCTACGTCCAGGACCTGAGGGCGCAGAACGTGGCCGACGCGGGCTCCGCCTCCCCTGCGCTGCCGATCGCCGTCGCCGCCGGTCTCCTCACGGCCGGCGCGACCGGCACCGCGTTCGCCCTGCACCGCCGCGGGCGGCGCACGGGGCAGCCGACCGCGGCCCGCTAGGGCCCGCGTCGGACGGGCTACCCACATCGGACGGGCCTCGGGCACTTCGCCCGCGGCCCGTCCGCACCTGTCGGAGCTACTCGAAGCTACTTGGTCTCGCCCTCCGGCGTCGGCACCCGGCCGGGCTCCTGTGGCTCCTCGCCCGTCAGATACGGCGTGATGAACAGCTTGTAGATGGCGGCACCGACCACGCCGCCGATCAGGGGCCCGACGATCGGCACCCAGAAGTAGATGTTGCCGTACTGATCCCGCCAGGCCGTGCTGTACCCGGTGAGGTAGCTGGCGAGCCTCGGCCCCAAGTCACGGGCCGGGTTGATGGCGTATCCGGCGTCGCTGCCCCAGGCCATGCCGATCGCCACGACCAGGAAGCCGATGATGAGCGGGGCCATGTTGGCGCCGGGCGGGGTGTTGAGCACGTCGGTGATCGCGAAGATGAGCAGCACCAGGATCGCGGTGCCGATCACCTGGTCGCGGAGGGCGCCCCACTCGCTCACCGGCAGGACACCGTTGCCCGGGAGTGTGGAGAAGACGAACTGGGTCTTGATGGTGTGGCCGGGGTCGACCTTGGCCAGGACCTCGGAGTAGTTCCAGCGCACCAACAGCGCGGCCACGAAGGCACCCACGGTCTGTGCCACCACGTACGGCGCGACCTTCTTCCACGGGAAGCCCTTGAAGCAGGCCAGGGCCAGGGTGACGGCCGGGTTGAGATGGGCACCGCTGAGACGGGCGGCGACGTACACGCCGAGCGTGACGCCGAAGCCCCAGGCCCAGGCGATGCTGTCGTGGTCACCGAGACCGGCGGCCACCACCTGGGCCACCACACCGCAGCCGAAGAGAATCAGGATCATGGTGCCGAGGAACTCCGCCGACAGTTCGCCGACCAGTCCTCTTCTGGACGTCTGCTCCGCCATGAGGCACCGCCTTCCGCCAGAAATGGTTGTGTTCGCGAGGGTAGTTGTCCGACGCGAGGCGTCCAGGGGCCCAGCATCAACTGGAGTAACCGCTACCTCTTCCGCCCTGGAGTCGGCACCCGCGGGCGCCGACTCGAGACATCACTAAGACGATGGCACACGGGCCGTCAGCCCGCAGCGCGACGCGGTGCCGCCGTGCCATCGTCAGGTGGGTGCCGCAGCCGGCGTCAGCTCGTCTTGCGGCCCCACAGCGGGCCGAAGCGGGCCCACTCCGTGTCCCACTGCGCCATGCGGCGGCGTTCCAGACGGCCGCACAGGAGCCGACCGCCGACGAAGGGCACCGCGGCGGCGCTCACGCCCACCAGGGCGCCGATCAGCGAGGACCGCAGCTGGGCCTGCGAGGCGGTGGCGGGCCTGGAGACCAGATGGCCCTGCGGATCGGTCCAGATGGTGACCGCCGCGCCGGCGCTGCTGCCGGGGCGGACCCGGACCTGACCCGTGTGCGTGGTGCCGTTCGGCACGGTCCAGCGCACCTTCCCCCACACCTTCTCGCCGCTCGACGTGGCGGAGTGGCCGGACGTCGTTCCCGGGGCCTTCTCCGTGAGCCGTGCCGCGACCTGCCGCCACTCGACGCGCTCGCGGGCCAGCCCGTCCTCGACGGCCCCGGTGGCCGTGAGACCTGCGAGCACGCCCGCCAGGACGGTGACCAGCCAGGCACCGAGCACGACCCACGCCTCCACCGCGTCGGCTCGACGCCTGAGCGGGTTGCGCCGCCAGCGCCACAGCCACACCTTCGGACCACGGAACGCCATCGAAGGCTTCCTCCTCCTGCGCGCACGACCATCCCCCGACCTCCATCCCATACGGGCCAAGGCCGCTGGATGCTCAGGTCGAGTCCCCCGACTCGACGGTCCCATGTGTCCCCTGCTCGCACAGACGTCCTCGTGAACGCGGCCGGTTGTCGCCGCCTCAACCCGGCTCCGCCGCCCTGACCTGCGGTGACCGCGACTCCAGAGGTGACTGTCAGTGGCGGGGTGCAGACTGGCCGGTGTCTGGGGCAAAGCCGCACATACACAGCGGAGGTGTTCGGCATGACCGAGGTACTGCTCGCCGTGGGCACGCGCAAAGGCCTGTTCATCGGGCGTCGGCGCGGTGGCACATGGGAGTTCGACGACAGTCCTTACTTCAACGCACAGGCGGTGTACTCGGTCGCCGTCGACACCCGCGGCGACCGGCCGCGTCTACTGGCCGGCGGTGACAGCGCCCACTGGGGGCCGTCCGTCTTCCACTCCGACGACCTGGGCCGCACCTGGACCGAACCGGCCCGGCCGGCCGTCAAGTTCCCCCAGGACACGGGGGCTTCGCTGGAGCGGGTGTGGCAGCTCCACCCGGCGGCCGCGGAAGAGGACGTGGTGTACGCGGGCACGGAGCCGGCCGCGCTGTACCGCTCCGAGGACCGCGGGGAGACCTTCGAGCTGGTCCGCCCGCTCTGGGAGCACCCCACCCGCTCGAAGTGGGTCCCGGGCGGCGGCGGTGAGGGCCTGCACACCGTGCTCACCGACCGGCGTGACCCGCAGGCCGTGACGGTCGCGGTCTCGACCGCCGGGGTGTTCCGCACCTCGGACGGCGGCGCGAGCTGGGCACCCTCCAACTCGGGTGTCTCCGCGGTGTTCCTGCCCGATCCGAACCCGGAGTTCGGGCAGTGCGTGCACAAGGTCGCACGGGACGCGGCGAACCCGGACCGGCTGTATCTGCAGAACCACTGGGGGGTGTACAGAAGCGACGACGCGGGCGCGCACTGGACAGACATCGGCGAGGGACTGCCGTCCACGTTCGGCTTCGCGGCGGCCACGCATCCCCACCGCGGCGACACGGCGTACGTGTTCCCGATCAACGCGGACGCGGACCGGGTGCCCGCCGACCACCGGTGCCGGGTGTTCCGCACCGCCGACGCGGGCAAGAGCTGGGAGCCGCTGACGGCGGGCCTGCCGCAGGAGGACCACTACGGGACGGTGCTGCGCGACGCGATGTGCACCGACGGCGCCGACCCGGCGGGCGTGTACTTCGGCAACCGCAACGGCGAGGTGTACGCCTCGGCCGACGACGGCGACAGCTGGCGGCAGTTGGCGTCCCATCTGCCGGACGTGCTGTGCGTGCGGGCGGCCGTGGTCGGATGAGTTCCACGGGGGGACCGCGCGGCCTTGGCCACTGGTTGATCTCCGCTGCCCGTACGGCAGTAGGGTGACGCCCGTGGCACCACGACCGTTGCATGAAATCGTCGAAGCGGGCTGGGCGAAGGCCCTGGAACCCGTCGCCGGACGCATCGCCGAGATGGGGGACTTCCTGCGCGCGGAGATCGCCGCCGGGAGAACCTATCTTCCGGCCGGCGCGAATGTTCTGCGGGCCTTCCAGCAACCCTTCGACGACGTACGGGTCCTGATCGTCGGTCAGGACCCGTATCCGACGCCGGGGCACGCGGTGGGGCTGTCGTTCTCGGTGGCGCCCGAGGTGCGTCCGCTGCCCGGAAGTCTCCTCAACATCTTCCGCGAGCTGAACACCGACCTGGGACTCGCGCAGCCGTCCAACGGCGACCTGACGCCGTGGACGCAGCAGGGTGTGCTGCTGCTCAACAGGGCGCTGACCACCGCGCCGCGCAAGCCCGCCGCGCACCGCGGCAAGGGCTGGGAGGAGGTCACCGAGCAGGCCATCCGTGCCCTGGCCGGGCGCGGGAAGCCCCTGGTGTCCGTCCTGTGGGGCCGGGACGCCCGCAATCTGCGCCCGCTGCTGGGCAGCCTCCCGTCCGTGGAGTCCTCCCACCCCTCCCCCATGTCGGCCGACCGCGGCTTCTTCGGCTCGCGCCCGTTCAGCCGGGCCAACGACCTGCTGGTCGGACAGGGTGGACAGCCGGTGGACTGGCGCCTGCCGTGACCGGCGCGGAGGACGGGTCGGGTACGGACGCGGAGGGCAACAGAGCGCGGGCGGGCACGACAGGGATCCTCGCGGTCGACTCCGGCGGCTCCGGACTGCGCGTCGTCGTCAAGAACACGGAGCGTGGTCTGCTCGCGGAGCGGGAGACGCGGGAGCCGGTGCGCACCGGAGCCCGGGGCATCGACCCCGGGCATCTCATGGCCCAACTGGCGCCGATGGTGCGGGCGTTGACGGAGGAGACCGGTGTTTCCGCGCTGAGTGCGGCCGTCGTGGGTGCCGCCGGGCTCGCCACGCTGGGTGACGCCCTGCGGGCCGAACTCCCCGGTGCCCTGGGACGGGAGTTCGGCGTCCGTGCCGTCGCCCTCGCCGCCGACGCCGTCACCGCCTATGTGGGCGCCCTCGGGCCACGGCCCGGTGCCGTGGTCGCCGCCGGTACGGGTCTGATCGCCGTCGGCACGGACCTCGCGCGCTGGCGCCGTGCGGACGGCTGGGGTCATCTGCTGGGCGACTGCGGCAGCGGTGCCTGGATCGGGCGGGCCGGGCTGGAGGCGGCTCTACGGGCGTACGACGGGCGTCCGGGCGGTTCGGCCGGGCTGCTGGCCCGCGCCGAGGAGATGTTCGGCCCGATGCCGGGGCTGCCGGGCAGGCTCTACCCGCGCCAGGACCGTCCTGCGGTCCTCGCCTCCTTCGCGCCCCACGTGGCCGCCTGCGCCGACGGCGATCCGGTCGCCGCGGGCATCCTCCGGGCGGCGGCCGGGCACATGGCCGAGTCGGCGGCCGCGGTCTGCCCGGCCGCGGGAGAGCCCCGGGTGGCCGTCACGGGCGGCCTGTTCAGGATGGGCGACCCGCTGCTCGTCCCGCTGAAGGAGGAGTTGTCGCGGCGGCTGCCGCACGCTGCGCTGGTGCCGGCCGCCGGTGATCCCCTGGCGGGCTCGGTGCGGATGGCCGACGATCTCGCGGCCGGGGTGCTCACTCTCCCGGGTGATGAGGCGATGCTGTGTGTGGTGAGCGGGACGGGGAACCGCTCCCGGGACGCCAATCGCGTCTGAACCGTACGTAACTCATCAGACAAAAGCGGACGGATACCGCTCACCTGCACCCTCCCCGAACAGGGGAGCCCGTGAAGCCAGTAACATGCGTCGCCATGAGCTCCCCCACTGGGCCCGCGTCCGGCCTGCCAGTACGAATGCCGCGACCTCGCCAGCCCGGGCGGCACCGCCGACCCGAGCCGTTGGCGGCTCCCGAGGGCGCGCCCGCGCTCGTCCTCGCGGTACCGGGCACTCCCGGCGCCGCCACGCGCAGCCTCGCCGAGGAGGTCGTGAGCATCGCCCGCTCCGAGCTCCCCGGTCTGGACGCGCGGATCGGGTACCTCGACGGGGACGAGGCGGAGTTCCCCGCGCTCCAGGCCGTGCTCGCGCACGCCGCCGAGGAGCGTGCGGCACGCTTCGAGCACGCCAGGGCTGCCGGTCTGGACGTCAAGGAGCCGGAGGGCCCCGTCGCCGTCGTCGTGCCGCTGCTGGCCGGCCCGGACGGCGCGCTGCTGCGCCGTATCCGCCAGGCCGTGATGGACAGCCGCGTCGCGGCCGATCTGACCGATGTGCTGGGCCCGCACCCGCTGCTCGCCGAGGCGCTGCACGTGCGTCTTTCGGAGGCCGGTCTGGCCCGCGCGGACCGGGCCCGGCTGTTCACCGTGGCGACCGCCGCGGACGGCATCATCCTGGCTTCGGTGGGCGGTGACGAGGCAGTTCAGGCAGCCGGGATCACCGGCATGCTGCTCGCCGCGCGTCTCGCCGTGCCGGTGATGGCGGCGGCGCTGGACCAGGACGGCTCGATCGCGGCCATCGCCGAGCAGTTGCGGGCCTCGGGCTCGCAGCAGCTGGCCCTCGCGCCGTATCTGATAGGGCCGGAGATCGACGCGGGCCTGATCGAGGAGGCGGCCAAGGAGGCGGGCTGCCCGGCCGCCGAGGCGCTCGGCCCCTACCCTGCGATCGGCAAACTCGCGCTGGCCAAGTACACGACGGCGCTGGGCATCGCCCCGCCGCAGCCGCAGGGCGCGCCGGTCCGCTGACGCGCACCGCACCACCGTACGGACGCCGAAGGGCCCGCCCACCGGAGCGGGCCCTTCGGCATACGGCCCCTCGCCCGTCAGCCGAACACCACGCAGGACGCGGCCGGGACCATGAGCAAGCCCGCACCACCGGCCATCGCCCCACCCCAGCCACAGGGCCCACCGGTCCACCCACACGCACCGCACCACCCGACGGACACCGACAGGCCCGCCCCATCCACCGGAGCGGGCCCTTCGGCATACGGCCCCTCGCCCGTCAGCCGAACACCACGCAGGACGCGGCCGGGACCATGAGCAAGCCCGCACCACCGGCCATCGCCCCACCCCAGCCACAGGGCCCACCGGTCCACCCACACGCACCGCACCACCCGACGGACACCGACAGGCCCGCCCCATCCACCGGAGCGGGCCCCTCGGCATACGGCCTCGCCCGTCAGCCGAACACCACGCAGGACGCGGCGGGGGCCGTGAGCGCGCCCTCGTAGCGCGGCAGGCCCGTGCCGGGGTCGACGGCGAACCAGGCCACCTCGCCGGAGCGCTCGTTCGCGACGTAGAGGAATCCCGCCGACTCGGCGATCGCGCGGGGCCAGTGGCCGCCGCAGGGGACCGTGCCGACCAGCCGCAGTTCGTCCCCCTCGACGGCGAACGTGGACAGTACGTCCTCACCGCGGGTGGCGGTCCACACGAAGCGGCCGTCGGGCGCGGCGACGATGCCGGACGGATAGGCGTCGCCGGCCGGGCCGTCGGGCAGCACATGGCGCTCGGTCAGCGGCTCCAGGGTGCCGGCGGCGGCGTCCCAGCGGCAGACGGTGACGGTCGGCGTCAGCTCGTTGAGCACGTACGCGTGCGTGCCGGCCGGGTGGAAGGCCAGGTGGCGGGGTCCGCAGCCGGGGCGCAGGGCGACCTCCCGGTGCAGTTCGAGGCGGCCGTCCGTCAGGGTGCACACCCGGACCGAGTCCGTGCCGAGGTCGACGCTGACGGCCCACCGCCCGCTCGGGTCGGACTGCACCTGGTGAGCGTGCGGCCCCTGCTGGCGCTGGGTGTGCGGGCCCGAGCCCCGGTGCTGGAAGACGTCGGAGGCGGCGCCCGCGAGGGTGCCGTCGGAACGGACGGGCACGGCGGTGACACTGCCGGAGCCGTAGTTGGCGGTCAGGACGTGGCCGTCGTGGACGCTCAGGTGCGTGGGGCCGCTGCCGCCGACCGGCACCGGTGCACCGGACCTCTCCGGCCGGTCCCCCGTGACCCGGTACGCGGCCACCGCGCCCTCAGCCGTCTCGCTGACCGCGTAGAGGGTCCGCGCGTCCGGCGCCAGCGCCAGGTACGAGGGGTCGGGCACGCCGTCCACGCTGCTCAGGGCGGTCAGGGCGCCACTGCCCGCGGCCACGGCCGCCGTCACGATCCCGCTGCCTCCCGCCGCCGTGAACGACCCGATGAAGGCCCGCCGTTGCCGCCCGCCGCCGTCTGTCACCGCTGTCCCCTCTCGGTCCTGTGCGTCGGGGCGACGTTAGCAGTCGATCAATAGCGGTCTAGACCACATCTGGTGGATGTGACCGGGCCGCAATCGCCGGTCGGTGATTCACGTACCCACGAGCGGCGAGCCCGACGGCGTCCGCAGGGGGGTGGCGAGTTCCATGAGCGCCCGTTCCAGGCCGTGCAATGGGCCAGGGCGGGTTCGGCGGCAGGCGCGTCGGTGGTGGCGGTGACGTGGTTGCCGGCGCCACCCGTCAGCGCCTGGACCGCGGACTCCACACGCCAGCAGGCGGCTGCCAGGCGGGCGTCGTGGGAGGCCTCCGGGTCGGCGGCGACGGCGACCAGGCCCCGGGTCTCGCGGGCGCAGTCGTCGAGGAGAGCGAGTACGCGGCGGGCGCGTCGCTTGCGGCCGAGCATCGGGTTGAGGGGGTGGACCAGGGGTGCGACCGAGCACCGCACGCGGCCCAGCAACTGGTCCAGTTCCGCGACCCGTGGCGCCGGGTCGGCCGTCGCGGAACCGGCCAGGCGCGCGGCCGCCTCCGCCGTGCACGCGTGGACGCAGCGCAGGGCGCGCTGGATCCAGACGTCGGTGACGGTGTGCGTGGTGACCGGCAGGACGAAGAGCACGGCGAGTGCGGCACCGAGCGCGCCGACTCCCGTCTCGGCGAGACGCAGCGCGAGCAGGGCGGGGTTCAGCACGCCCAGGAGGCCGTAGAGGAGTTCGGCGAGGAGCGTGACCGAGAGCATCATCCACGTGTACGACACCGCGGCCGTGTAGAAGATGCCGAAAACGCAGACGGCGAGGAGTACGGCGGTGGGCGCGGCCGCTCCGTGCACGGGGACGGCGAGCAACAGGCCGAGGCCTATGCCGATCACCGTGCCGAGGACCCGGCGGAATCCCCGGACCAGGGTCTCGCCGCGCGAGGCGGTGTTGACGAAGATCCACCAGGTGGCGCCGACGGCCCAGTACCAGCGCTGTCCTGACACCAGCTGGCCCACGACGAGGGCGAAGCCCGCGCCGGCGGTGGCCTGGAAGGCCTGGCGCGTGGTGACGCGGGCCAGGCCGGTGCCGGCGGGCGGGGCGGGCACCGGCGCCGGGGGCAGCTGGGCCTCGTAGCACCACAGGCCGAACCGCACGGCGGATGCGGTGAGCACGGACAGGATCACGGCGGCGTACAGCTCGGGCAGCCGGTCCGTGGTCGCGTGCAGGAACTGCGCCACGAAGAAGGTCATGAACGCGAAGACGCCGAGGCTGTGCCCGCGCGTGCCCCAGCGGCGCGCGTACACGCCCACGCCGATGACGGTGAGGAAGGTGAGGTCGCGGGCCACGGGATGGTCGTGCAGCTGGGCCGCGGCGGTGAGCACGGGCAGACCGACGGCGGGCAGCAGCGCGGTGGTGACGGCCTGCCCCCGGACCGTGGCGTCGGAGACGGTGAACAGGGCGAGCAGCGCGGCGAGGCCGCCGGTGACGGCCCCGGCAAGGGAGAGTCCGGCCAGGCCGCAGACGACGACCGCGAGTCCGATGCCGAGTACGGCCCGCGCGGCGAAACGCAGCCGTGCGCGCCCCGGGTCCGGAGCCACGAACACCCTCTTCAGCACTGCTTTCCCCGCCCCTCGGACCGCGACTGGACAACGGCATGAAAAAGGCGCCGCGGGATCCGCAGCGCCATCGACGTGTTCATTGCAGCATCAAGACTGCGGCTGGCTCAAGTGCCGCCCAATATGCTGGACCATTGGCACAGACATATCGGTCCTGGCCCGTCCATGGGCGGGCCATCGGTCCATGGACGAGGAGGCCGGGCACCATGGCCGTCGACGAACTCGACACCCGCATCCTGCGGCTGCTGATGGAGCGGCCGCGCACCAGCGTGCGCGAGTACGCCCGTGTCCTCGGCGTCGCCCGCGGCACCCTGCAGGCCCGCCTCGACCGGCTGGAACGGGACGGCGTGATCACCGGCACGGGCCCGACGCTCTCGCCGGCCGCGCTAGGGCACCCGGTGCTCGCGTTCGTGCACATCGAGGTCACCCAGGGGAATCTGGACGACGTGGGGGACGCGCTGGCCGCCGTGCCCGAGATCGTGGAGGCCTTCTCGATCACGGGCGGCGGGGATCTGCTGACCCGGGTCGTGGCACGCGACAACGCCCATCTGGAGGACGTGATCCAGAAGTTGATCAGCCTGCCCGGCGTCGTCCGCACCCGCACCGAGGTGGCCCTGCGCGAGCGCGTCCCGCAGCGGCTGCTGCCGCTGGTTGAGTCGATCGGGCGGGCGGCACGGAAGTGACGGCGCACGGCACGGACTTGACCGGGTGCGGCACGGACTTGACCGGGTGCGGCAGCGACTTGACTGCGTGCGGCGCATTCTCGCAGTGCTGGAGGCGATCGCGGGCCCGGCCGGGCGGGCCCGCGTCTTCGAAGAGCGGGTCGCCGAGTTGCAGGAGCGCGGGAAGGCGGTCAACGCGGCGGCCGCGTTCGAGATCGACGCGGTGATCGACCCGGCCGGGTCGCGGGACCGGGTCCCTGCGTCGATGAACGGGCGGTGCCCCGTCCCCCGCCCGGGGCACCGCCCGTTCATCGGCGCCTGCTGAATGCCGTTCCGGTCAGCTCGGCCGGATGTTCTGGTTGAGGCGGAACACGTTGTCCGGGTCGCGGTCGGCCTTGACCCTGGCCAGGCGGTCGTAGTTGCCGCCGTAGCTGGCGCGGACGCGGTCCTGGCCCTCGTCCATCATCATGTTCACGTAGGCGCCGCCCGCCGAGTACGGGTGCAGGGCCTCGAAGTAGTCGACGGTCCACCGCTTGACGAGGTCCGCGTTGGCCGGGTCGGGGTCGACACCGGCGTAGACGGTGGACCACTGGGCGCCGCGGTAGGCCCAGGGGGTCTCGTCGGGGCCCACGTCGTGGGCGGCGCCGTCGATCGGGTACAGGTGCATGGTCGACTGGACCGTCGGCGCCTCGGCGCCGAACTTGGCGTGGAGTTCGACGGCCTCGTCCGGGATCTCGTTGACGAAGTCGGCGCGCCAGTACCACTGGTGGCCCGGGGGGTAGAGCCCGTCGAACATGCCCTGCAGGTCGGGGTGGGGCATCGGGCCGACCGCGTGCAGCATCGGCGTCGGCAGGGCGTCGAGCAGCGGGGCCATCTCGCGTGCGGCGGCCTCGGTGTCGTCTCCGGTGTAGCACCAGACGACGCCGGCCGTCTTGCGCATCTGGATGTCCTCGGGGAACGGCGGGGCCGGCGGGACGGTGCCGTGCAGGAAGAAGGCGTTGAGCTCGCGGGGGGCGTTCGGGAGGAAGTCCCGGTAGGCGCTGAGGACTTCGGGGCTGACCTCGACGGGCCAGAAGGTCGGGCCCGCGACGACCGTGCCGACCTCGTGCAGCCGGAACTCGAACGAGGTGACGACGCCGAAGTTGCCGCCTCCTCCGCGGATCGCCCAGAACAGGTCGGAGTTCTCGTCGGCGCTCGCGCGCACCTGCTGTCCGTCGGCCAGGACGACGTCGGCGGCGAGGATGTTGTCGATGGTCAGGCCGCACCTGCGGGTCAGGTGGCCCAGGCCGCCGCCGAGGGAGAGGCCGCCGACGCCGGTGGTGGACACGATGCCGCTGGGGGTAGCGAGGCCGTGCGGGTTGGTGGCACGGTCCACCTCGCCCCACACGCAGCCGCCGCCGACCCGGACGGTGCGGGCGGCAGGGTCGACGTGGATGTCCTTCATGGGTGACAGGTCGGCCACGACGCCGCCGTCGACGGTGCCGAGACCGGCACCGTGGTGGCCGCCGCCGCGGACGGCGAGGGGCAGGTCGTGCGCCCGGGCGAAGCCGATCACGCGGGCGACGGCGTCCGCGTCGGCGCAGCGTGCGAGGAGGGCGGGGCGCCGGTCGATCATGGCGTTGTAGACGGGGCGGGCCTGTTCGTAGCCGGAGTCCTCGGGTCCGATCAGTTCTCCGGAGAAGTCGGCCAGTTCGTTGCGTGCCGCCAGGGCCGGTGTACTGGACATACGGATTTCCCCCGTTTTTTTAGGAGACAGGTCGATCTGTACGTTCTACTCGGGTAGCACCGGCCCGGTCATCCGTGGGTGTCACCCAGCTCGGGCCCGCGGATACCTACGTTTCGCGGTCGGCGAGCAGTCCGAGTTCCGTCGCGCGGACGGCGGCGTGGCGTCGCGTGGGCGCGTCCAGCTTGTCGAGGACCGCGCGGACGTGGTTGTCGACGGTACGGACGGAGACCACGAGCCGGTCGGCGATCTCACCGTTGGTCAGGCCCTGCGCCAGCAGCCGCATGACCTGCAACTGGCGGTCGGTGAGGCCGGCGGGGTTGCCTCGGGTGGCGGCGACGGGGCCGCGCGGGACGTGGCGCACGCCGAGCCCGCGCAGCTCGGTGCGGAGCAGGTGGGCCGACGGCTCGGCACCCAGGGCGTCGAGCCGGGCGAGGGCGGAGAGCTTGTCGGCGGGCTCCGGACTCTCCGCGAGCGCGATGGCGTACTCGTACGGGCAGCCCGCCGTGTGCCAGAGAGCCGCGGCGCGCCGCCACTGCCCGCGTGCCTGCAGCGCGTACGGATGCCCCGAGTCGTCCGCCGGGAACGGGGGGTGCCCGGCCTTGGTGAGCCAGTAGCCGAGCTCGGCGCGATGGGGAACGACGGCGAGGTCGCGGGCCTGCGCGTGGAAGGGGGCCACGGCCTCCACCACGGCGTCGAGGTCCCCGCGCAGCCAGGCCGCCTCCGCCAGCGCGGCCGCCACGGGGCCGGTGCGCTGGAGTTCCCGGGTGCGTACGGCGATCTCCCGGGCCTCGGCGAGGAGCTCGTCGGCGCCGGGGCGGCCGCAGCGGGTGCGCACCCGGGCCAGGACGGTCAGGGCCGGGCAGCGCGCGGGCAGGAAGTCGTGGATGCCGAACTCGGCGTGCCGCTCGGCCTCCTCCCAGTCGGCGGCGGCGAGCCGGCGTATGGCCAGCTCGACGTGGAGGTAGGTGAGGAAGCCGAGGTGTTCGGCTCGGTCGGCCAGGTCCATGGCCGGCGTCAGGAAGCGGTCGGCCTCGGTGAACTGCAGGGTGTCGAGCAGGGTCCAGATGAGGTTGGCGTAGGCGCGGCAGGCGTGCTCGACCTCGCCGGCGTCGAGGGCGACCTCAAGGCTCTCCTCCAGCTGGCGCCGCCCGCCGGGGTCGCCGCCCCGCCAGCGGGCCGTGCCCTGGTTGTTGAGGGCGTGCGAGAGGATCCCCGCGTCCTCGGTCTTCTGGGCGAGCACGATGGCGCGCTCGGCGTGCTCGACGGCTTCGGGGTAGCGGTCGGCCAGCATCCTCAGCTGGGCGATGTTGCTGACGGCGAGCGCCAGCAGCCGGTCGTCGCCGGCGTGCTCAAGGACGGCGACGGCCTCGCGGGCGGCCTCCTGCGCCTCGTCGGCGTCCCCGGCCCACCAGTGGATCCGGGACAGCCAGCGCAGATCGGCGCCGAGCGCGAGGGTGTCGCCGAGGGAGCGGCGCAGGGCGACCGCCTCCCGCTCGGCGGTGACGGCGGCGGCCGAGTCGGCGATGGTGTAGGTCTCCACGGCATAGCGTTCGAGCAGGTCGGCGAGGTCGGCAGGGGCGTAGCGGTGCCGTTGCCGCAGGACGAGCCGCAGCTGGGCGGCGGCCTCGCGGTGGGCGCCTGCCGAGGCGGCGTCCCGGGCCGCGTCGGGGCCGTAGCGGGCGATGGCGTCCTGGTCGCCGGCCTGGGCGGCGTGGTGGACCACGCGGGCCGCGTCGGAGCCGGGCCGGGCGGTGAGAGCCGCGAGGACGGTGCGGTTGAGCTCGATGCGCCGGGCCGCGGGCACGGCGTCGGCGACCGCCCGCCGGATCAGCTCGTGCCGGAACGCCACCCGCTCCGGCGCGACGGCCAGCAGCCCGCGCTGCTCGGCCGCCGCGAGGACGGCGACCCCGCCGTTGAGCAGCGCGTCGACCAGCGGACGTTCCACGGCCGAGGGGACGACGGCAAGCTGCTCCAGCGCGTCCACGGTGGCCGGCTCCAGTCCCCGCAGCCGGGCGAGCACGGCTTCGACGACGGTCGGGGGCACTCCCCCGGTGCCGCCGGCGGCGACGACCTCGGCGACGAAGAAGGGATTGCCCGACGTCACCTCGTACACCTGGGCCGGGTCGAGGCGGCCGGTGGCGCTGAGCGTGCGGACCGCGTCCAGGGACAGCCGGGCCAGGGGCAGGCGGTGCACGCGTGGAGCGCGGGAGACCTGGCCGAGGAGGTGGCGCAGGGGATGTCCGCGGCTCAGCTCGTCGTCGCGGTAGGTGAGGACCAGCAGGGCGGGCAGCTGTTCCATACGCCGTACAAGGAAGCGCAGGGCGTCCAGGGAGGCCTCGTCGGCCCAGTGCACGTCCTCGACGACGAGTACCGCCGGATGCGGGGTCACGGCAAGCTCGCCGTGCAGGGCCTCGTAGACGCGGTGCCGGTCGCCGCCCTCGGTGACGGCGCGGGCCAGCTCGGCGCCGACGCTGCCGACGAGGTCGCGGAACGGGCCGAGGGGCCGCCGGGTGGCGAGGTCGTCGCACTGTCCGACGAGCACCCGGGCCTCCCCGGGCAGATGCTCGGGCATGGCTCTGACCAGGCTCGACTTGCCTATCCCGGCCTCGCCGAAGACAAGCACCACCGAACCGGCCCCGTCCGCCGCCTCCTGTGCGGCCGTGGCCAGCTGTTCCAGCTCGGGCTCGCGCTCGAGGATCCCCCGGTCCACGCCGCCGATTCTGCCACCGGCGACGCGCCACGACGACGCGTGCCGCCGGACGATGTCACACTCCGGGGCTCCTGGACCCTCTTGAGTGCTGACACCTGGCGAACACGTACGGGAGGCCTTCCATGGACACCGGTACCCGGACCGCGGACACCTGCGAGATCAAACTCTCCGCCGGCACGATCGCGTACGAGGACACCGGCGGCGACGGTCCCGTACTGGTGCTGCTGCACGGCCTGATGATGGACGCCTCGCTGTGGCAGGGGCCGATGGCCGACCTGTCCGCCGACCACCGGTGTGTCGCTCCGACCCTGCCCCTGGGAGCGCACCGCCACCCGATGCGCGCCGACGCTGAGCTGTCGCTGCCCGCGGTGGCGCGGCTCGTCGTCGAGTTCCTCGACCGGCTGGACCTGCGGGAGGTCACCCTGGTCGGGAACGACACGGGTGGTGCCCTCGTGCAGTTCGTCATGGCCGAAGGCGAGGACCGCGTGGGGCGGGCGGTGCTCGTGTCCTGCGACGCTTTCGACAACTTCCCGCCGGGCCTGACCGGGCGGGTCCTGGTGGCCGGCGGTCGTCTCTCGCCGCGTCTGTTCGGGCTGTTCATGCAGCAGATGAGAGTGCGGTTCGTGCGCCGTCTGCCGATCGCGTTCGGTTGGCTGACCAAGCGGGGTGACGCGGCCTGCGCGCGCTGGATGCGGCCGGTTCTGGGCCAACCGGGGATCCGCCGGGACGCCGTACGCCTGTTGCGTACGGCGGACCGGGCGACCCGTCGCCTGCTGGAAGCCACGGCAGAGCGCCTGCCGCTCTTCGACCGGCCCGCCCTGATCGTCTGGGCGAGTGAGGACCGGGTGATGCCGCCCGAGCACGGCCGGCGCCTCGCCGCACTGCTGCCCCAGGGGCGGCTGGTCGAGGTGGACGACGGGTACACGCTGCTCCCCCTGGACCGGCCGACGGAACTGGCCCGCGTCATCCGGGAGTTCGTCCGCTCCACGCATGCGTCTCGGACGCGGACCACGCCGCCCGAGGGCGAGCAGGGCCGGCCAGGGGCAACCATGTGACGCCCTACGGCGGGACGCGAGCGGGCCGTTCGCCGGGTGCACGTGGAGACACCGGGCGTACCAGGGCCCTCGTCACGAAGGAGTCAGCGGAAGGTCGTCGGTGAACGCGTTGACGGGCGGCGAGATGCGCTCGGTGCGGTGGATGTCGAGGGCCGCCGTCGCGGACTTCGTGCCGAGCGTGCCGCGCGGGTGCCAGCTTCCGGTGACGGCCAGCCAGGTGTTGGCGCGCGGCGCGGGAGTCCCGTACATCCGCACCTTGACCGACTGGGAGTCGGCAGCGCAGCAGGTGAAGATGATCCGGGTCAGGTACCAGCCGCCGCCCGGTCCTGCCGGGGTGACGAAACCGGTCATGCTGATGCTGCGGCCCCTGATGGCCTGTTCCCGGTCCTGCTGGACCCGGGCGGTGAAGTCCGTGAGGGTCAGCGGCAGGGGTGTGGTCGCGGGCAGCGGGTCGAACCGCTGCTCCTGCTTCACGGCCTTGTTGTTCGCGTGCGCGGCCGTGTACGCGCCGAGGGCGGGCGGAGCGTAGAAGAGCAGGCTGAGCGCGGGCAGGAACAGCAGCCAGGCGATGCGGGGGGCGGTGGAGTGGTCGTGCCCGTGATCGTGTTCGGGCCTGTGGTCGTCTTCGTGGTTGAGGTCGTGCTCGTGGTTACGGTCGCGGTCCTGGTGGTGGTCGTGGTTGCGTCCCTGGTCGTCGTGTTCCGGGTCCATGTGGTCGAGCGCGGCTCCCGCGAGGCCCAGCAGCAGGAGCAGTACGCCGGAGGCGATGAGCAGGGGACGCAGACCCTCCTTGACGTAGCGCAGGCAGAGGTCGCTGAACAGGGCGGTGTGCAGCAGTCCCAGGCCGGTCAGGACGAGCAGGAGTACTTGTACGTGGCGCTTCACAGCAGCGCGCCTCCGATCAGGACGCTCGCGACGACGGCGACGGCCGTCGTCGCGGTGGAGAAGCGGAGTGCGAAGGCCCGGCCGAACGTGCCCGTCTGAAGGGCGATCAGCTTCAGGTCGACCATCGGCCCGACCACCATGAAGGCCAGGCGAGCGGTGGGCGAGAAGCCGGTGAGCGAGGCTGCGACGAAGGCGTCCGCCTCCGAGCAGACGGCGAGCAGGACGGCGAGACCGGCCAGGAAGAGCACCGACAGCCAGGGCGAGCCGGAGAAGGTGCCGAGGACCGAGCCCGGTACCGCCACGTTGAACGTGGCCGCGGCCATGGCGCCCAGCACCAGGAAGCCCCCGGCGTGCAGGAAGTCGTGCCGGAAGCCGAGGCGGAACTCCTTCCAGCGGCTGTGACCCGGCCGGTGCCCGGTGTGCCGGACAGCGGGGCGCAGCCATTCCTCGCGTCCCAACCAGAGCCACAGCCAGCCCATCGCGGCCGCGGTGAGAAGGGAGGCGACCAGTCGGGCGGCGACCATGGCGGGGTTTCCCGGGAAGGCGACGGCTGTTGCGGTGAGCACGATCGGATTGATCGCGGGAGCGGAGAGGAGGAAGGCGAAGGCGGCGGCCGGGTTGACGCCGCGGCGGATCAGACTGTCCGCGACCGGCACCGAGGCGCATTCGCAGCCCGGCAGCACGACGCCCGCGACGCCGGCCACGGGGACGGCGAGTGCGGGGCGCCTGGGCAGGATCCTGGTGAACAGGTCGGCCGGTACGAAGGCGTTGATCGCCCCCGACAGGGCCGTACCCAGGAGAAGGAAGGGCAGCGCCTGGACGGTGATGGCCAGACAGACCGTGCGCCAGGCCGCGACAGCGGGCTGGTTCAGCCACCCGCCGCCGGTGAGCACGAGCACCGCCACCAGACCGGCCGACGTGGCGATGCCGACGGACAGGGGCCATCGGGTGAAGTGCCGTCTCGGGTGGGCGTCCGGCGGCGCGACGATCACTGAGGGGGGCGCCACATCAACCAGTTCATCCGTTTTTTGCATTTTTACTCCGGATGTCGGATTCCGTGGCGAAGATAAGCCAGACCTCCTCCCCGCACGGTGCGCACACGCCGCCCGGCGTTCAACCGACCGCGATGTGATCGTCCGAGGACCGGCGCTGGGACGTCGCCTTCGGCACCTTGTGCCGGAGGACCGGCACGGCGACTTCGCCGGATGGCCGCTTGCGGCCGCGCCCGTGGAACAGCGCGAGGACGATCGCGGCGCCGACCGCTATCAGGTGCTCCCGGCCGGCCAGGTTGGGTACGGCGATCGACTCCCACACCATGGACCCACCGGTGAGCGTGAACACGATGGGAGCGCGGCGGACGACGGCGACGTAGGTGAACAGGCCCACGACAGCTGCGGAGGGTCCGGTGTCCAGCACCTGCCCGACCTCACGCGACAGGCCCAGCCCACCCCAGCCGGGGCCGAGCGCGATCATCACGCGCACCATGAGGGTGCCGGCCAGCGTGGTCGCGTACGCGACGGCGAGCGTCCTGGCCCGGCCGAGTGCGAGTTCGGCGAGCGCGAACGCGAGGAACAACTGCGTGATCCCCGCCCACACGGGCAGATCCAGGGCCGGGACGTACAGCGAGACCGGCGTGCGCAGCAGGGCCAGCCACCACGGCAGGTCGGCCTTGACGCCGCCGAGGATCCGGACCACCACGGCACCGGTCGGCCGTTGCGCCAGCGCATGGAAGAAGATGACGCCGAAGGCGGCCACGAACGCGAGGGACAGCGCGGGCAGCCCGCGCCTTCGGAGTTGCCGCACGGGATCGACCACGATGCCGTTCCACTCGCCCCGCAGCGTGCGCCCGAGGAATACGGCCACCCGCCAGGCTTCGCGACGCAGCCGCCCCTGCCCGGAACGGTCTGCCCGGGCGTACGACAGTCCGGCAGCGCGCACACTGTCCGCGACACCGCCGATGCACCGCATCCTCCTGCGAAGCAAAACGCCCCCTGACCTGGTAGAAGTGGCCCACGCCGCACAGGCGAGACCACTCCTCCGGGGCTACGCCCGGCGGCGAGGCTTCCTGCGCTTGGCGCCCTTGGAGACGACGGATCCACCCCGAGGGTTCCGTCCGGTCGTCTTGGCGGCCGTGGGCTTGCGCCGGGCGGCGGCCGTGTCGCCCGCCTTGCCCTGGGACTCCGGCGCAGGTGCCGTGCGGCCCCGGGAGCTGTTGACCGTGCGGCCGCGGACGATGCCGATGAAGTCCTCGACCATGTCCGTGGTCGCCTCCTCGGGCCAGGCCAGGGCGACGCCCGACCCGGGGCCGTCCACGAGCGGCCGGTAGGTGAGGTCTCTGCGGTGGTGGAGGCGGGCCAGCGACTGGGGGACGATCAGGAGGCCGATGCCCGCCGCCACGAGTTCGACGGCGTCCTCCGTGGTGGCGGGGCGCTCGAAGGCGGGCTCTCCCGGCGGCCGGTCCCAGTCGAAGACATCGTCGAGCGGATGGAGGACGACCTCCTCCGCGAGGTCCTCGACGCTCACCTCGTCCGCCGCGGTGATCAGGTGGCCCTTGGGGACCATGACGACCGTCGTCTCGGTGTAGAGGGGGATGGCGCTGAAGAACGTACGGTCCACCGGCAGGCGCAGGAGTCCCGCGTCGGCGTCACCGGCGCGCAGCACCTCGGACGCCTCGGCGGCCGGTACGGCGAGGAGGGTCAGCGGAATGTCGGGCAGGCGCTCGTTCCAGATCCGCACCCACTTGGCGGGCGTCGCTCCCGGGACGTACGCGAGCCGGAACGTCTGGGATGCTTCCGTGCCTGTCACCCCGCCAGGCTACCGGCCGTGGTCGGAGGTCTCGAACGCGCTCGATACCCTGGGCACCATGATGTCGCACCAGACCACCCAGACGATGAAGCCCGCGACCGCGGCGAAGAAGCTGGGTGTGTACCTCGAGGCCACCCCCGCCGAGTTCCGTGAGGGTGTCGTCTCACGCGCCCAGCTCGACCAGCTCCAGGCCGAGCCGCCCGAGTGGCTGCGCGAGCTGCGGGCCAACGGGCCGCACCCGCGTCCGGTGGTCGCGGCGAAGCTCGGCGTCTCCATCGCGGGCCTCGCGCGCGGCGGGGTCACCGAGCCGCTCACCACGGACCAGATCGACGCGCTGAAGCAGGAACAGCCCGAGTGGCTGCAGAAGGAGCGTGCCACCCAGGCCGAGGTCCGCAAGGAGGGGGCGCGCATCAAGAAGCGGAACGCCGAGCGCGAGCAGCGGAGCGACGACCCGCGTTCCTGACTCCTGACGCCTTGCTCCTGACGCCGTAGTCCTTCCGCGACACCCGCCAGCCCGCGACGTTCCGTCGCCGTCCGGATTCCCTGCGTGCACAACACTCGGATCTGACGGAACGTCACGACAAAGGTCACAAAAGCGTATCGGACATTCCGGCCTCCAACCTTCACACGAGTCGCACAAGTTGGCTAGTTTGGCAGCAGGCCGCACGAGACCCACCGGCGAACCCCGTCGGGACGCGCGGCCTCCGCCGAGTCCGGTGCGCCCCCGTGGCAGCCGGAGCCGGGGACCCGACCGAACGATGGGGTGAATCGGCCCAACCGCCCGCAAGGGCAAGGGCCGTAGGGCATGCCTTCCGGAGACGACCGCCCGAACCCGACAGCTAACTCGGTAGGCGGAGCACGGAAGGAGTACGGCTCCCATGGCGCCGGAACGATCGTCGCGTCCAGGAGGCTTCGGCCTTCCCGGTATGCGCAACTCCGCTCTCGCGACCGCCGCCCTCACCTCGGTGGCCCTGTTCTCGCAGACCGCCGACGCCGCACCGATGACGGCGGACGAGGGCCCCAGCCGCGAAGACGTCCTGCAGCGGGTGAGCAGCCTCTACGACCAGGCCGAGTCCGACACCGGCCTCCACAACATCACCCGGGCGCAGTCGGCGGGTTCGCGGGGCCGCGGCGCCCCGGCGAGCGGTGGCCGGACCCGGACGTCGGATCCCGAGATGGACGACATCACCCGGCAGTGGTTCGCCGGGGCGCGCTCATCACTGGGCCCGACGGCCCCGGCCGTCCTGCCGGCCGACCGCACGCCCACCCGGCGCACGCCGGCCCGCCCGGCGGGGCCCCGGCCCGAGCGCGCGGCGGCACCGGCGCCCGAGACCCGTACCGGCCGCGGGCTGGAGCCGGCCGCCCGGCCCGCGCTCGAACTGCCCGCCGGTCAGACCGAGCCGGGTCCGGTGGCCGAGTTGACGGCCGCACCCACGGCGGCACTGCCCGCCGTACCGGCACAGCGGCAGGAATCCTCCACGGCCCCGCCCGCTGCCGCTCCCGAGTCGAAGCAGGCGTCGCTGCGCAGCTCCAAGCAGCACAACCAGCGCAAGATCGCGGCGGCCAGCGAGCTGCTGTACAGGTACACCGCCCGGCAGACCTCCGTGGCGCCGCTGATGGCCGTCCAGTCCCAGCCGCTCCCACTGCCCCAACTCCCCCAGGTTCCCGCCCCCTGGGAGGAGCAGGCGCTGCGCGCGACCGAGGAGGCATGGCGACTGCGGCAGCCGTCCGTACTCGACACGGGCGTGCCGCCGGCCGGGGACTGGCGACTCCAGCCGTCCGTCCTCGACACCGGCGTCCCCGCGGCCGAGGACTGGCGGATGCAGCCCCCGGCACTCGACACCGGCGCACCCGCCGCCCCGGACTGGCGGATGCAGCCTTCCGTGCTCGACACCGGTGTCCCCGTCGTCGAGACGCCCGTCGGCACCAAGGCCGACCGGGCCGTCGCGTTCGCCCGTGCGCAGATCGGCAGGCCGTGCCTGTGGGGTGCGGTCGGGCCGGAGTCGTACGACAACGCCGGTCTCACCCAGGCCTCCTGGAAGGCCGCGGGGGTCGCCCTGCCGCGCACCCCGCACGAGCAGGCGAACACCGGCACCGTGATCCCGCTCGCCGAGAGCCGCCCCGGGGACCTGATCTTCTTCCACGACAACTTCAGCCACGTCGGCGTCTACACCGGCAACGGCCTGATGATCCACGCCCCCGGTCCGGGCTCGGTCATCCGCGAGGAGTCGATCCACAACGCCGGGGAGGCCGCGATCCGGATCGCCGTGCGTCCGGCGTGAGGGTCAGGAACACCGGTCGAGTCGAGACACCAGCAGTCCGGTGAAGTGCGCGGCCGCTCACGGAAGTCGGCGGCCGCGCACCGCCCGGACCTGTGCCGCGCACTGCCGGAAGACCGAGTGAGCGTACGAGCTCTTACTGCGGGGCGAGCCCGTCGCGGACCAGCCCCGGGCGGACCGGGAGCCCCCTGCCCACCGGACGCCGACGTCGAAGAGTTCACGCCGACCGGTGCCCGCCGGGCCGAGCCCGAGCGGATGAGCACACGGGACGATCGCGGCCACCGGGATGACGACGGCGCACTCGACCCGCAGGTCGTGCTGCGGGCCCATCACGTGGGTGGCGGCGATGTCCGCGATGCCCTCGGCCATGCGCCGGGTCGCCTCCTGACCGGGATCGTCGTCGAGGCGGACGGTGATGCCCGAAACGCGCACGCCGGAAGGTGACCCTCGCGGCCCGGACGGCCCGTCGCGCGAACCCTCCGAGCAGGCGCGGGTGATGCCGCGGCCCGTCCGCCACGGGGCTCGCGTTCGGGACGGCCGCCTGTGGCTCCGGGTCCGGCAGCGCCGGTTCCGGCGACCCGAACACGCTGGAGGTGTGGACCCGGAGCGATCCGGACTCGGCCGCCACCTACGACCGTGTCTTCGCCGCCTTCACCAAGAAGACCGGCATCAAGATCGACCACCAGCCGGTCGTCAACTTCGACCAGCAGCTCCAGGCGCGGGCCTCCACCAAGGACCTGCCCGACGTCCTGATCAACGACACGGCTCTGATGGGCAGTTACCAGAGCCAGGGGCTGCTCAAGCCGATCGACCCCGACTCGATCGCGGGCCACGACCAGATCAGCGCCAAGTCGTGGTCCTCCACCGTGGGCCTGGACGGCAAGCACTACGGCATCCCGTACTCCCGCCAGGCGATGACCCTGATGATCCGCAAGGACTGGCTGAAGAAGCTCGGCCTGAAGGCACCGACGACCTGGCAGCAGATGCTCGACGTCGCCAAGGCCTTCGCCGACCGCGACCCCGACGGGGACGGCAAGAAGGACACCTACGGCATCGTCGCGCCGGGCAGCGCCATGAACGGCTATGCCGCCTGGTGGGGTGCCGGCTTCCTGTGGCAGGGCGGCGCGCAGATCATCGAGCCGGCCGGCAAGGGCCGTTACCGCCCCTCGATGGACTCGGCGGCCGCCGTACGAACCGTCACCTGGATGAAGGACAACCTCTTCTGCGGCGCCCGGGGTGTCCTCCAGCCGGGCGCCGTCAGTGCGGTCACCGGCACCGCCACCAACTTCCAGGACGGCAACGCCGGTATGTACATGACCGGCCCGTACAACATCACCAGCTTCGACACGACGCCCGGCAGGAACACGTACGAGGTCGTGCCCGCCCCGGCCGGCCCGGCGGGTTCCGACGTGCTGGCCGAGGGCGAGAACGTCTACTTCGGGGCCCGGACCGGAAAGAGCCACCAGGAGCGGGAACTTGCCGCGTTCCTGGTCTCCGCCGAGGGCCAGAAGATCGGCATGACCAGCGTCGACGGCCACCAGCCCGTCGTGCGCATCCCCACCAACTCCACGCTGGACGCGGCCAAGGCGCGGGGCGACGCGCGGTGGAGCGTCGTACAGAAGGCGTACGAGACGGCGTCCCAGCAGTTCCCCAACGCGCCCGACTTCGCCCCGATCAAGCAGGACACCGCGGACAGCCTCAACGCCCTGTTCACGTACTGCGGCAGTGACGTCCGCTCAGGCCTGAAGGAGCTCAACGAAACCCTCGCCGGTGACCTCAAGGACCAGGACCTTTTGAAATGACCGCTACCGTGACCGCGCCCGCACGGCGCAGAGGGCCGAACAAGAAGGCCGTCCTCCCCTGGCTGTTCCTGGCCCCGGGGCTGCTGCTCGCCCTCGTCTTCAAGTTCCTGCCGATGGGCAAGGGCATCTGGCTCAGCTTCTTCAAGGTGCGGCCCTTCCTCGGCGACAAGTGGGTGGGCCTCGACAACTACACGCGCGTCCTGAGCGACCACCGCTTCCAGGACGCGATCGGCCACACCCTCGTCCTCGGCGTCGGCATCTCGCTCGGCGCGATCCTCGTGGGATTCCTGCTCGCCCTGCTCCTGGAGGGCCAGGCACGCTCGCTGAAGATCATGCGTACGGCCGTGTTCCTGCCCGTCGTCACCGCGACCGCGGTCGTCGGCGAGCTGTGGCGGCTGATGTACTACCCGACCTCCGACGGCCTGGTCAACAGCGCACTCGGCTTCCTCGGCATCGGTCCCGTCCCCTTCCTGGACAACCCCAACACCGCGCTGTGGGCGACCATGGCCATGGGCATCTGGATGGCGGCCCCGTACAACATGGTGATCATCCTCGCCGGACTCGCCGGCGTGGACCGTTCCCTGTACGAGGCGGCCGCGATGGACGGCGTCTCACTGTGGCAGCGCCTGCGGTACATCACCCTCCCCGCGATCCGCCCCGCCCTGGGCGTCGTCCTCACGCTGGCCGCCATCCGCGGGCTGCGCGTGTTCACCGAGGTGTACGTCCTCACCGGCGGCGGCCCGGCCGGTTCCACCGATGTCTGGATGACCCGCGCCTACACCCTGGGATTCACCCGTAACGACCTGGGCGGCGCCTCCGCGGCCTCCGTCGTGCTGCTCTGCGTGACGCTGCTGCTCACCGTCACGGTCAACTACTTCCGCAAGAGGGGAGACGTGCGATGAGCGCACCCGCCCTCGACCCCGTCCGCACTCCGTCCGACGAGGTCGCCGTCTCCCCCGCTGGGCGGGGCGGCAAGCAGGCCCGAACCACCCCGGCCCGGTTCGACACCGCCCTCGGCTGGAGCGACAGGCCGGGCCTGGGCATGGCCCTGCGGGTGCTGCTCTGCGTGACAGCCCTGGCGATCTTCGCGGCTCCGTTCCTGACCATCATCGCGGGCGCCTTCAGCACGAATCCCAGCGGTTCGTCGCTGTCCTTCCTCCCGCACCATCCCACGCTGCTGAACATGCGGGTGGCGGGCGAGCGCGGCATCTGGGACTACTTCACCAACTCGTTGGTCATCGCGGGCGGCGGGCTGCTGCTGCAGCTGGCGGTCTCGGTGCTCGCCGCGTACGCCCTGGCCCGGCACCGCTTCCGCGGCCAGGCCCTGGTCCTGACCCTGTTCATGCTGACGATGATGCTCCCGGAGGAGGTCATCGCCATCCCGCTGTCCCTGGTCCTCGGCCATGTCCCGGTCGTGGGGCTGGACTTGAAGGGCACCGTCTGGGCGGTGATCCTGCCGCTCGGCGCCTGGGGCTTCTCGGTGATGCTGCTGACCGAGTTCATGAAGGACATCCCCACCGAGATCGAGGAGGCCGCCCGCATCGACGGCGTCGGCGAACTGCGGATGCTGTGGCAGGTCGTCCTGCCGCTGTGCAAGCCCGCGCTCGGCGTGGCCGGCGTGCTCGGCTTCATCATGATCTGGGACCAGTACCTGCTGCCCCTGATCGCCGCCAAGGACCCCACCGACTACACGGTCACCGTCGCCCTGTCCGTCCTGCGCACCGACCCCGAGGTCGGCTCCGGGGTGGTGCTGGCCGGTGCGGTCATCGCGCTCGTCCCCAGCCTGGTCGTCTATCTGCTCCTCCAGCGCTCGCTGGTCACCGGCATCGCCGCCGGGGCCACCAAGGGCTGACATCCACAGCTCGTACGTTACGAGGGAGACATGAAGTTCCAAGGAGTGCTGTTCTTCCCGGTCACGCCGTTCGCCACGGACGGCTCGCTGGACGAGGCACAGCTCGCGCGGCACATCGAGTCCGGTGTCGCGGCCGGCGCGGGTGGCGTGTTCGTCGCCTGCGGCACCGGCGAGTTCCACGCGCTGACGTCCGAGGAGATCGAACGCGCCACGCGGGTCGCGGTCGAGGTGACCGGCGGCCGGGTGCCCGTACTGGCCGCCGCCGGTGGCCCGCCCCCGGTCGCCCGGGACCAGGCCGCCCGTATCGAGCGGGCCGGCGCCGACGGCCTCCTGCTGCTGCCGCCGTACCTGGTGAGCGCTCCCCAACGGGGCCTGGTGCGGTACGTCGAGGAGGTCACCGCGGCGAGCGACCTGCCGGTGATCTTCTACCAGCGCGGCACCGCCCGCCTGACCGAGGCCACCGCGGCCGAGATCGCCGCCCTGCCCAAGGTCACCGGCCTCAAGGACGGCCTGGGCGACATCGAGCGGATGCACCGCATCGTGCGGGCCGTGCGCGCCGCACCCGGCGCCGGGGGCTTCCAGTTCTTCAACGGCCTGCCCACCGCGGAGATGACGGCCCCCGCCTACCGCGGCATCGGTGTCGACCTGTACTCCTCCGCGGTGTTCGCCTTCGCGCCGGAGATCGCCCTGGCCTTCCACAGCGCGCTCGCCAAGGACGACGAGGCCTTGGTCTGCACGCTCCTCGACGAGTTCTACGGCCCCCTCGTCGAACTCCGCGACGAGGTCCCGGGATACGCCGTGTCACTCGTCAAGGCCGGGGTGACCCGCGGCCTGGACGTCGGCGGCGTACGGGCGCCCCTGCTCGACCCCACGCCGGAGCATGTGGCCCGGCTGGCGAAACTGATCGACCACGGTATGGAGGCAGTGGGCGCATGAGCACCACGGACATGAGCACCACGGGTGGCACGAGGATCCGCGAACTGATCGTCACCCCGATCGCCTTCCGCGACCCGCCCCTCCTCAACTCCAACGGCGTGCACGAGCCCCTGGCCCTGCGCGTCATCCTCCAACTCGTCCTGGAGGACGGCACGGTGGGCCTCGGCGAGTCCCCAGGCGGCACCGCCCGCCTGGAGCGGCTTGAGGCCGCGGCGAAGGTCGTCGTGGGCATGGACGTCTTCGGCACGACGGCCCTCGCGGCCGCGATCGACGCCGCTCTGCTGCCGGCCGTGCCCAGCTCCCACGAGCGCGGCTGGACCACGTCCGCGGTGGAAGTGGCCTGTCTCGACGCCCAGGGCAAGCTGCTCGGGCGGCCGGTCAGCGACCTCCTCGGCGGCCGGGTCCGCGACTCCGTGCCGTTCGCCGCGTACCTCTTCTACAAGTGGGCCGAGCACCCGGCGCTCGACGGCCGGGCGGCGGTCGGCGACGACTGGGGCGCGGCGCTGGACCCCGCCGGGATCGTCGAGCAGGCCCGGCTGATGCAACAGCGGTACGGTTTCCGCTCGTTCAAGCTGAAGGGCGGTGTCTTCCCGCCCGACGAGGAGATCGCCGCGATCAAGGCGCTGTCCGAGGCCTTCCCGGGGCAGCCGCTGCGGCTGGACCCCAACATCGCCTGGACGGTGGAGACATCGAGGCACGTCGCCCGCGAACTGGACGGCGTACTCGAGTACTTGGAGGACCCGACCGCGACCGTTCCCGGTATGGCGCAGGTCGCGAAGGAATCGCCGCTCCCCCTCGCCACCAACATGTGCGTGATCGCCTGGGAGCATCTGAAGCCCGCGATCGAGCAGGACGCGATCCAGGTACTCCTCACCGACCACCACTACTGGGGCGGACTGCGCCGCACCCGTGAACTCGCCGCCGTCTGCGAGGCGTTCGGGCTCGCCCTGTCGATGCACTCCAACTCGCACCTGGGGATCAGCCTCGCCGCAATGACCCATGTCGCGGCGGCCATCCCCAACCTCGACCACTCCTGCGACACGCACTACCCGTGGAACTCGGCCGACGATGTCGTCCTCCCCGGGGTACTGGAGTTCCGTGACGGCGAGGTCGCGGTCCCGACCGGCCCCGGCCTGGGGGTGGACCTGGACCACGACGCCCTCGACCGACTGCACCGGCTGTACCTGGACTCGGGGATGCGCTCGCGCGACGACACCGGCTACATGCAGAGGTTCCACCCCGAGTACGAGCTCAGGTTGCCACGGTGGTGAAGTATGGCGGCATGAGTGATCAGCACACAGGGCGGCTGGCCGGGAAGGTCGTCGTCGTCACCGGCGCGGCCGGCGGCCAGGGCGCAGCGGAGGCGGCGGCGCTGGCCCTGGCCGGGGCGCGGGTGATCGCCACCGACGTCCGGCCGGAGGGCGACGTCCGCCGGCTCGACGTCGGCAGCGAGAGCGACTGGGCCGGGCTGGCCGCCGAGCTGAAGGGGTCGTACGGCGAGATCCACGGGCTGGTCAACAACGCGGGGATCATCCGGCGCGAGCGCCTCGGCGAGGTGCTCCCCGCCGACTTCGCGCAGGTCCAGGCGGTGAACACGATCGGCCCGCTGCTCGGCATCCAGCACCTCGCCCCGCTGATGCCGCCCGGTTCGTCGATCGTCAACGTCGGCTCCTCCGCGGCGCTCACCGGCTACTACCCCGTGGCGTACACGGCCAGCAAGTGGGCCCTGCGCGGGGTGTCGAAGATCGCGGCCATGGAGCTGGGGCCCCGGGGCATCCGCGTGAACACCGTCCATCCCGGCTACATCGAGACCGAGATGACGGCCGCCGCCACACCCGCGTTCCGCGACGCGACCCTCCGCGAGACCCCGCTCGGCCGCAGCGGAAGCGTCGACGACATCGCGCCGCTGGTGGTCTTCCTGCTCTCCGACGAATCGTCGTTCATCACCGGGGCGGAGATCCCGGTGGACGGCGGCCTCACCGCGCACGGGGGAGTCAAGTCGATCTCGGACGCGATGCGTACGGATACGCCGGCGCCTGAGTGAGCCCTGCGGGGCCGCCGGTCCCCCGCGCCGGCGGCCCCCGCACGGTGGGGGATCCCGGCGCCCGCCCCAGGCGCCAGGTCTCCCCCCGCTGCGGCCGCCGTGGCGCCGGTGTGCTGGAGTACTTCCGAGAACGTCAGTGGTGCTCGGATTGCTCGGATGAAGTCTCCGACAGCACATGGCGTCGCCGGTATGGGTAGAACTGCGTACGCGGCGGACGAGCGGAGATGGAACGTGGCCCAGGTGCCGGGCGAGGCCCACGAACGCATGCTGTCGGTGGCCGTCGCGGCGCTCAACGAACGTGAGCCGGAGCGGCTGTGGCCCCTGCTGGCGACGGCCCTGCCCGGCCTGTGCGGCGGCGAGACCCTCGTCTACAAGCTCGACGACTGGAACGAGGCCGAGGGCACCGTCGGCATGCCGCCCGGCGTCGCCGCCCAGCTCGCCGGGCTCGGCGAGGAGGACCTGAGCCTGCTGCGCGCGGGGTATCCGTTCGCGCAGCACTACGCGGCCGGGCCCGACCGCGCTCCCCTCACCGCGCGCCGGGCCGCCGGCCGCGTGTGGTCCGCGAGTCCGACGGCGCGGCTGATCGGCGACGTCATCGACGCGGACCACGTCCTGGCGCTTCCGCTGCCCCAGTCGACGACGCCGATCACCGGATGCATGATCTACCGCTCCGGTGCGGACTTCTCCGACGACCACGTCCGCACGGCGCAGCAGCTTCAGCCGCTGCTGGCGGCGGTCGAGCAGCAGCGGCAGCTCCTGATCCGCTGGCAGCGGCTGGCCGCTCCGTCCCCTGACGGCGGCTCCGCCCACGCACCGGCCGCGGAGTGCGCGCTCACGCCCCGGGAGCTGACCGTGCTGCTCCTGCTCACGGACGCCCTGACCGCGGCCGCTATCGGCCGGCGGCTCGGCATATCGGACCGTACGGTCCACAAGCACGTCGAGAAGATCTACCGCAAGCTCGGCACCCGTGACCGCATCAGCACCGTCCTGCGGGCCCAGCAAATGGGGCTGGTCCCCACGCCCTGATCCCCGGCGGCGCGATCAGGGCCGTCGGGCGCGGTACAGGTCGCGCAGCAGGCCGATCTCCGCCCCGTGGTGCAGGACTTCCCGGTTGACCCACCACACGACGTCGACGAACGGCTCCTCCGGGTCGCTGCCGTGGGGATACGTGCAGTGACCGACCGTGTCGAGCGCCGCCTCGTCGGTGCTCAGCAGCGCCTTCCGCCAGGCTGTGGCCCCGGCGTCGAACGCGGCGACGGCCGAGGCCACGTCCCCGCTGACGACGTGGTCGTCCCGGGTGAGGGCGTGGCCGCCTGCCGTGTGATCGGCGCGGAGGAACAACATCTCGCTCAGGTGGCTCAGACGCCAGGCGACGGTGGTGAAGGGCGGCGGCCAGGGGTGCGGGTACGGCGCGGCGTCGCGTCCCCAGTCTCCGTCCTCGCTGCCGGCGAGCACGGTCGCGCGCGGACCCGGCCCGTCCGCACGGCGCCGGACCGACCAGCAGTCCGGCACCGGTTCCCAGAAGTACTCCTCGTCGGTCATGGCACCCACCTCGGTGTCCGACCCGTCGCCGCTGTCCATCACCGGCCCTGTCATGCGGGCGGCCAGCCGCGCACAGCCGAAGTCGAACTGCTCCAGCAGCGGGGCCAGGCGAGATGCGATCACTGACGCTCCCGGGTTGAAATCGTAGGCGCACGGGGAAGGCACGAGCGGACCCGTCAGCCTGGCACAACGGGCAGGCGACCCGCCCCTCGATCAGAGTCTTGGATCCGACCGCCGGGAGCCAGCCGTGAAGCCGAACCGCTCCATCCCCTCGTCGACCGTCATCCCCGTCCTGATCTATCCCGACGTGCGCGCGGCGGTCGCCTGGCTCGGCGCGGCCTACGGGTTCGAGGAACGGGTGCGGATCGGCGAGGACCACCGGGCGCAGCTCAGTTTCGGAGACGGGGCCGTGATCGTCGGGGACACCCGCAAGGACCGCCGTCCCCCGCGTCCCGGCGAGGTCACGCACTCGGTGACGGTGCGGGTGGAAGACGCCCGCGCCCACTGCGAGCGGGCCCGGGAGCACGGCGCGCGGATCCTCATGGAACCGACGGACTTCGAGTACGGCGAGCGCCAGTACACCGCCGAGGATCCCGCCGGCCACCAGTGGACGTTCTCTCAGACGCTCGCGGATGTTGCGCCGGAGGAATGGGGCGGGGAGTCTGTCTCATCGGACTGAGCAGCGGACCGACTGGGGGCGCCACCTTGCCGAACGACAGACCATGGCACCGGCGGCAGCCGAACGATGTCCCCGACGCGGACGTCCGCGGCATGACCGATGCCCAGATACGCGACTTCTGCCTGGAGAAAGCCAGGCTGTTCCTGTCCGAGGCGCGCCTGAGGGCCGGAGACACGCTGGACGGAACGGCCGGTACGAATCTCACGATCGCGGCTCACTACGCCACGATCGCCGCGGCCTTCGGAAGGAACTCCGAGCCCGAACGCGAGCCCGAGGACGAACGGCGGTGACCACGCGGGCGCCCCTTGGCGGCGCCCCGCGCGCCGGTCTCACATCGAGCCGGGGCCCACCCCGCCCTTGAGGCGTTCCAGGTCGGACTGGCGGACCTGGATGGCCACCACGGCGATCAGCGCGGCGACCAGGGTGAAGATCGCCGCCATGACGAAGGCGGCCGAGATCCCGGCCGTGAGGACCTCGTCGGACCAGGGCCGCGGCAGCTGGCCGGTGCGCCGGAAGCGCAGGCGTTCGGCGGGGGTCGCCTGGGCCAGGAAGAGTGGGATCTGTTTGTGGGCCTCGTTGGTGCTGGCCGTGCCGAACATGGTGACCAGGATGGACAGGCCCAGCGAACCGCCCACCTGCTGGGTGGCGTTGAGGAGCCCGGAGGCCGCGCCGGTCTCCTGGACCGAGACGTTGGAGAGCGCCATGAGGGTCAGCGACACGAACTCCATGCCCATGCCCAGGCCGAAGACGAGGATCGGCCCGAGGATGCTGCCCGCGTAGGTGGAGTGCACGTCGGTCAGGGTCAGCCAGGCCAGGCCGGCCGCCGCGAGGACGGCGCCCACCACCATGAAGGGTTTGGGGCCGAACCTGGGCAGGAACCGCGAGGCGAGCGCCGCGCCGACGGCGATCACCGCGCTGACCGGCAGGAAGGCCAGCCCTGCCTCCAACGGGCTGAAGCCCAGCACGTCCTGCACGAAGAGCGTGAGGAAGAAGAACATGCCGAAGATCGCCGCGGCCAGGCTCAGCATGATGCCGTAGGTGCCCGCGCGGTTGCGGTCGGCGAACATGTGCAGCGGGGTGATGGGCTGCCGGGAAACCCGCTCGACCAGGATGAACACGGCGAGTACGACGACGGCCGCGGCGAACGACGCCAGCGTGAGCGCGTCCCGCCACCCCTCCTGGGCGGCTCTGATGAACCCGTACACCAGCAGCACCATGCCGAGGGTGGAGGTCAGCGCGCCGGCGATGTCGAAGTGGCCGGGATGGCGCTCGGACTCCTTGATCCAGCGGGGCGCGGCGAGGGCGATGAGCACGCCGATCGGTACGTTCACGAACAGCACCCAGCGCCAGTTCAGCCACTCGACGATCATCCCGCCCGCGAGCAGCCCGATGGCACCGCCGCCCGACGAGACCGCGGCGAAGACGCCGAACGCCCGGTTGCGTTCGGGGCCTTCGCGAAAGGTCGTGCTGATCAGTGCGAGCGAGGTCGGGGAGGCGATGGCACCGCCCACTCCCTGAAGGGCGCGGGCGGCGAGGAGTTGACCGGAGTTCTGGGCGAAACCGCCCAGCAGGGAGGCCAGCGCGAAGAGCAGCACACCGAAGACGAAGACCCGCCGCCTGCCGAGGATGTCGCCGACCCGGCCACCGAGCAGCAGCAGCCCGCCGAAGGTGAGGGTGTAGGCGTTGACCACCCACGACAGGCTGGTGGTGGAGAAGTCCAGGGCACGCTGGATGTGCGGCAGCGCGATGTTCACGATGGTGATGTCGAGGACCACCATCAGCTGGCACGACGCAATGACGAGCAGCGCCACGCCGTTTCCCCCGCCGCCCGGTTGCCGGGTGGCGGCCTGTGCTGCGGGGGTCGGCTGGGGGCTGCTGCTCATGGTGTGTCGCTTTCAGTGAACGTTGCCGTCCACTGTCCGACCGTACGCCGGTGCCGGGGGCGTCACCACTCGATCGGGGGCACCGCCGTCATCCCGCTCACGACCGGGTCTTGTGGGTCATGGCGAACTCGTCGGCCTCGGGAAGGTCGAAGTCCCCGTGGTCGCTGCCGAGGCCCTGGGCCACCAGCGCGGCCGAGGCGCTGCCCAGGACGGCGGCCTCGCGCGGGGTGCGGCCGAGGCTCATCCCGCGCAGGAACCCGGCCGAGAACGCGTCGCCGCAACCGGTCGTGTCGACGACGTCGACCTCGAAGGCCGGGACCGTGTCGGTGCCCTCCGCGGTCACCAGGAGCACGCCGTCGCCGCCGCGGGTGACCGCCACGAGACCGGCCCCGCCGGCCAGCAGCTTCTTCGCGCCCGTCACGAGGTCGTCCTCGCCGCTGAAGCCGAGGAGCTGATCGTCGTTGGGCAGCAGGAAGTCGACATAGGGGAGCACCGGCTCGATCTGGTCGAAGGTGCCGAGTTCGCCGGGGGCGAGGAGGTCCACGGAGGTGACCACGTCGTGTTCCTTGGCGTGCGCGAGGATGCGTGCCGCCACGTCGGCGCCGACCAGTTCGGGGCCGCCGAGGTGGAGATGGCCGGCCTCGGCCACCGCGTCCCAGGGCACGTCGTCGAGGCCGTAGGTGATGTTGGCGCCGAGCAGATGGAGGGAGGGGCGGTCGCCGTTGGGGCGGATGGGCAGGACGCTCGCGGAGGTGGAGGTGTCGATGCGGCGGACGAGCAACTCGGTGTCGATTCCCGCCCTGTTGAGGAGCTGGATGAGCAGGTCGCCGGTCGGGTCGGTGCCGATCGCGCCGGCGGTGCGGACCGAGGCGCCCAGCTTGGCGAGGGTGAGCGCGGTGCCGCCGGCCGTCCCCGCGGCGGTCATCCGGATGTCGTCCACGAGGGTGGCGCCCTGCCCCTCGGGTATCTCCTCCACCGGCCGTACCAGTACGTCCAGTACGTGCACGCCCATCGTGACGACCTTCATCTGTTGCTCTCCTGCTCGGGTGAGAGGGGGTGGGTGGTGCCGTAGCTGCGGGCGATCGCGGCCTCGATGACCGCGAGTTGCTGCTGCTCGTCGAGGACTCGGGGCGGGCCGAGTGCGGCCGCGTGCCGGTAGACGCCGCAGGCCCACTCCAGCAGCAGTGCGTGCTCGACCGCCTTGCCGAGGGTGGGTGCGTGGGTGACCGCGCCGTGGTTGGCCATCAGTGCGGCACTGCGGCCCTCCAGCGCGGCGAGCACCGACTCGGCGAGTTCGGGGGTGCCGAAGGTGGCGTACGGCGCGACGCGGACGGTGCCGCCGAGGGTGAGCAACTGGTAGTGGATGCAGGGCAGTTCGTCCAGGACGCAGGAGAGCGCGGTGGCCATGGGGGCGTGTGTGTGGACGACGGCGCCGGTGCCGTAGCGCCGGTGGACACCGAGATGCAGGTCCAGTTCCGAGGTGGGTTCGAAGGTGCCGCAGACGACCGTCCCCTCCAGGTCGACCACCGTCACCTGGTCCACGGTGATTTCGGCGAGCACCGCTCCGGTCGCGGTGATCGCGATCCGCTCCCCCACGCGCACGCTGACGTTCCCGGCCGTGCCGATGAGCAGGCCCTCGGCCCCCAGACGGCGGCAGGCGTCCGCCACGGCGGCCCGTTCCTGACCCAGCACCGTGCTTGAGTCGGTCATGTGCGGGACCGTAACCTAAAGGTGAAACAAAGTCACGTTCACATTCGGAGGTTGTTTTCGTGGGCGAGCCGACGGCGGACATCGGCGGGGCCGGCGCTTCCCTGCGCCGCACCCCGCAGCAGGCGCGCAGCAGGGCCCGGCTGGCCCGGGTCCTGGAGGCCGCCGAGCGCGTCCTGATCGACGACGGCGTCGAGGCGCTCACCACGACCCGTGTCGCCTCGGAGGCGAAGGTGTCGGTGGGGTCGCTGTACCAGTACCTGCCCGACCGCGACGCGATCATCGACGCCCTGGCGGCCGGCTACTTCGCGAAACTCGAGGCCGCCATGGAGCGCTTCGCCGAGGCCGCGGCCAAGGAGCGCTGGGACGATCCGGTCGGTGTGCTCCTCGACGAGTACGCCGCGATCTACCGCACCGAACACGGCTTCCGCGCCCTGTGGTTCGGCAGCGGCCTGACCGAGCGGACCCGGTCCGCGGACCGCGAGCACAAGCGCCGGATGGCCGACGGACTCCGCCGCATCCTCCTCGCCCTGGACGTCGCGTACGACGACGAGGCCCTCGCCCGGGCCTGCCACGCCGCGGTCCTGGCGGCCGACGCGCTCGCCCAGGAGGCCTTCCGGCGCGACGCGGAGGGGGACGCGGGACTCCTCGACGAGGCGAAGGTCATGCTGCGGGGGTACCTCACGGCGATCGCCGGGCGCCGCTGATCCTGCCGGCACCCCGAGATCGGCCTGCCCACGGCCGGCCCTGCCGGGCCTCGTACATCCTGCTGAACCGCCCCGTGGGCCGCAGCGTCCCCGTCGGTGGTCTCGGCGGCCGACCGCGTGCACGCACACCGGGCGTGGGAGCCCGGATGGCGGCCGCCGCCCGTCTCCTTCTCACCGCGACCTGATGCTGTACGGCGGGGATGCCGACGCGTATGGCGCCGTGCCGTTCCGCGGTCACGCGTCCGATGGAGCCCAGGCGTTCGGCGTCGGCGCCCTGCGCGCGCAGGACGTCCTCGGTGACCTCGCGCGAGACGGCCCCGAGCGTGGTGTGGGCGGGAACGTCCCGCCGTACATCGCGGAGAGGCGGGCGGCGAAGGCGGCGCGCGGCCGCCACCGGCCGATCAGCGAAGTGCCCTTTCGATCAGGGGGGTCACACCACGTGGGCTTCGGGGCGGGTCGCGGCTCCGGACCGGAAGCGGTCGGCGCCGAGGGGCGAGATGTCGGTGAAGGGTTCGCGCTCCAGGTGGAGGTCGCGCAGGATCTCGCCGACGGCGGGGGCCTGCAGGAAGCCGTGGCCGGAGAACCCGGTGGCGTAGAGGAAGTTGACGAGCGCGTCGGAGCGTCCGATGAGGGCGTTGTGGTCGGGGGTGACCTCGTAGAGGCCGGCCCAGCCGCCGACGGTCCTCATGTCGGCCAGTTCGGGGGCCCGTTGGCGTACGGCGGCCCGGAACAGTTCCAGCCACTCCGGGGTCCAGGTGGTGTCGAAGCCTTCGGGCTGGCGAGGGTCGGCGAGGCCGAACAGCAGGCCGGCGTCACTGTTGTGGAAGTAGGCCGACGAGGCGAAGTCGATGGTGAAGGGGATGCGGGGCGCCGGGGGCGTCAGCGGCTCGGTGAAAGCGAGCTGGCGGCGTACCGGCCGGACGGGGAGGTCGATGCCGGCCATGTCGCCGATCTGCCCGGACCAGGCGCCCGCCGCACAGATGACGCTGGAGCAGGCGATGCGGCCGCGGTCGGTGTGGACGGTGGTGACGCGGTCGCCCGACCTGTCGATGCCGGTCACGGTGGTGTGCGTGGCGAGGATGACGCCGGCCCGGGCGGCGGCGTCCGCGTATCCGTGGACGACGAGGCCCGGGCGGGCATGGCCGTCGGTGGGTGAGTGGACGGCGGCCACGAGTCCGTCGGTGTCGACATAGGGGCACAGCGCGCGTGCCTCGTCCGGGGTGACCATTCGGGAGGGTACGCCCAGCGCGTTCTGGGTCCTGACGCTCACCTCGAAGTCCGCGGCCTGCCGGTCGGTGGTGAGCAGGAAGAGGTAGCCGACGGTGTCGAGGCGGATGTCGGCACCGGGGCGGTGCGGGAAGTTCTCGTAGGCGCGCAGGCTCCGGCTGCCCAGCTCGATGTTGAGCGGGTCGGAGAACTGGGCGCGTACCCCGCCGATCGGCTTGCCCGAGCTGCCGCAGGCCAGGTCGCCGCGCTCGACGACGACGATGTCGGTCACCCCCGCCTCGGCGAGATGGAACGCGGCGCTGGCGCCCATCACGCCACCGCCGATGATCACCACGTCCGCGGTCGGCGGAACGGCGCGGAAGATGGATGAGGAGGACAAGGGGCTTCCCTTCCGAGGGCCGGCATCCGAGCCGAAGGGGCTTCGGCCCGGCAGGCGCGGCTTGGGCTGTCAGTGGATTGCTCGGTAGGTTCCTGCCCATTGGGCGGTGAGACGCTGATCAGCTGTACGCCCTTCATCGTCGCGCAATCCGACCTCTGACGTCCATGAACAGTTGCTGCACCCGATCCAGGGCCATGGCCGGCCGTACGACGGCGCGCATCCCGTTGTTGTGTCTCAGGGCGCGGACCGGGCAGCGCCGCCCTCAACTCGCCCGTCGCGGGCGGATTCCTGCTCCTTGGGCACGGTGCGACGGCCGCGGCCCGTCGCCTGGCGGTCAGGAAGGGGCCTGCCGCAACGACGGCCGAGTAGCGACTCACCGACGTCCCACCCTCGCCGGACCGACACCGCGCCGGATCGGCGTTCCGCCCACCGCCACACTGCTGCCCATCATCGATGTCACCCAGGGCCCTGCATCGCGCAGACCCGATGTCAGTGGCGCCTGTCAGACTCGGCTCGTCCCCGACCAGGAAGGCAGACGATGACCGGCGCACCCGCCCCGAAGCACTATGCACCCCGGTGGAACGGTGACAACCGCCCCACCCCACCTGCCGTGGGCAGCGAGCGAGAAACGCTGAGCGCGGTCCTGGACAGGCACCGGGCCACCTTCGAGCTCAAGTGCGCCGGTCTGCCCCCAGAGCAGCTGTCCGAACAGGCGGTACCGCCGTCCGCACTGTCTCTGCACGGCCTGGCACGGCATCTGGCCGGCGTCGAACGCTGGTGGTTCCGCATCCAGTTCGCCGGCGAGGAGGTCCCGCTGCTCTACTACTCCGACGATGACCCCAACCAGGACTTCGACCGCCTGGACGGTGATGTCAACGAGGCCTTCGCCGTCTGGCGGGCAGAATGCGAACGATCACGGCACATCACCGCCGCCGCAGCGTCGCTGGACGAAACAGGGATCCGCAAGAGGACCGGCGAGCCGATCTCACTCCGCAGGATCATGGTGGACATGATCGCCGAATACGCCCGACACAACGGTCACGCCGACCTGCTGCGCGAATGCATCGACGGCTCCACCGGTGTGTGACCTGGCAAGCATCACGCTCTCCACCTACGAGGCTTGACGGACACTTATTCCACGGAACGCCCTGGCGCACGATCTACGAGTTCGCCAGGAAGTGGGCCGCCGCCGGTGTTCTCGGCGTCATTCGCGACCATCTGCGCCGGCGCATCCGGGTCGCCGCGGGCAAGGCGCCCCAGACCGCCTCGGTGATCGTCCATGGTGGCCAGCGCCTTCGACAGGTAGGAACGAGCACTGGCCGACACGCCCGGGCCCTCTGTCTCATCCGAACTAGCTGTGCATCCCGCTCCTGCAACAAGAACACCCAGCAGTCCACCACAGGCAGCCAAACCCAGTGACCGACCTCGCCCCATCCGTCCCCCTCAGGAGCCATGATCACGAAGAACCCCACGCTGTCGATCAACTCACCTGGACAGCCCATCAGTTCAGAAACGGGCTCTGCCCTCCGGCCGAACGAACCCCTACGCGAACAAGGCCAGCGCCTGTGTAACGCACCGGCGTGGCCCATGACTGCGAGGCCAATGACTGCGGGACCAATGGCTGCGGGGCCAGGACTCCCCCGCAGTCCTGGCCCCGCCTTGATCCGCTCGTACTTCCCTCGCGGTGATCACAAGGATGCACAGGAGGTCACCGCTGTGTCGTTGGCGGCCGGTCCACACCTACTTGGCGGAGAGTCCACGCCCGGGCGGGGTCTGAGCACGGTCCGCGGCGGACGCCACCTCGCGGAACTCGCTCGGCGGAACGCCGTGGGCGGTGCGGAAGGCCCGGGTGAACTCGGCGGCGCGGGGGTAACCCCACCGGGCGCCGACGGCATGGATCGGCAGCGTGCGCAGGGCCGGGTCGGCGAGATCGCGGCAGGCGTTCTTCAGCCGTTGATCGCGGATGTAGGAGGCGACGGTGGTGCCCTCGGCCTGGAAGAGGCGGTACAGGTAGCTGCGTGAGATGTGGTGCGCGGCGGCGATCCGGGCGGGTGAGAGTTCGTGGTCGTGGAGGTGGCGGCGGATGAACGACTTGATGCGCAGGGTCAGTGTCCGTGCGCGGGTCTCGGGCGGCAACTCGCGGTCGGCGTCCAGGCTGTGGGCGAAGACCGCGGTCACCAGGTCGGCGACGACCGTTCCCAGCCGGGGTGCGTCCAGGGGCTGGTAGGGCCCGGTGTCCGAGACCAACTGGACCAGGAACTGCGCCAGCAGCGCGCCGACCCCCTCGCGGCCCGAGATGCGGCCGCCGACCACCCGCTCCGCCCGGTGCGCGGGCAGTGGCACCAGGGCCCGGGGTATCTCGACTCCGATGAGAGCGACCGGGTCGGGGCCGGTGCACACCTCCCACGAGCGCGAGGAGCTGTTGGTGTGGATGTCGTCGATTCGGTAGGCGACCTGCTGTCGGCCCCAGTTGGCCGCTCCTTCTCCCCGTCGCAGCAGGGAGAGGTGGTAGACCTCGGGATCGGACTGCCGGACGAGCTTCGGTGTCCGGCGGAAGACCAGGTGGTCGAAGGCCGCCGGCCATATGGTCACGTCCCCCAGGCCGACCAGGCGCTGCTCGCCGCGGTAGTCCGCGGCGCGGTCGCTGGCGAGCTGCATGGGCGCATGGGTGCGGCCCATGCGCTCGGTCCAGGCCTCGAACCGGTCGCCCGCCGGGAGATCCGCGGTCCGGAAGACCGACTCGTGCAGCACGGCCGTAGTCAACCACACGACCCTGACGGCACGTCCAGGTGCCGACGGCTTCGGCTCCAGGCTCTCAGGCGCCTCGGCGCGTCAGGCGCGCCCCGGTCCGCCGCGTGCCGGAGCGGACCCTCTGCTCAGAGCGTGAGGAAGTCGGACAGTGCGGTCAGTAGCCGGTCGACGTCCTGCGGGCTGTTGTAGGGCGCTAGGCCAATGCGCAGGCCGCCGGTGTCCCCGAGGCCGAGGTGGCGGGAGGCCTCGACGGCGTAGAAGGATCCCGACGGGGCGTGGACGCCGCGCTCCGCGAGGAAGCGGTACGCGTCCGTCGTGGAGCGGCCCTCGAAGGTCAGCAGCAGGGTGGGGGTGCGGTCGGCCGCCCTGGAGTGGATCGTGATGCCGTCGAGCGAGGACAGGCCCTTGTCGATCTGGGTGCGCAGGCCCGCTTCGTGCGCTTCGAGCGCCTCGAAGGCCGCGATCAGGCGCTGTCGTCGTGTTCCCGTGGCGCCCGCGTCGAGACCGGTGAGGAAGTCGACGGCCGCCCTGGTGCCCGCGAGGAACTCATAGGGCAGCGTGCCCAGTTCGAAGCGCTCGGGAACCGCGTCGGTGGAGGGGAGGAGCTTGTCCGGCCGCAGGGTTTCCAGCAACTCGGGCCGGGCGGCGAGGACTCCGTGGTGCGGGCCGAGGAACTTGTACGCGGAGCAGACGAAAAAGTCCGCGCCGAGCGCCTCCAGGTCGACCAGCGTGTGGGCGGCGTAATGGACACCGTCGACATAGGTGAGCGCCCCCACCCCGCGGGCCAGGCCGGCGATCTCGGTGATCGCGGGGCGCGTGCCGATCAGGTTGGAGGCGGCGGTGACGGCGACCAGACGGGTGCGCTCGGACAGCACGGCGCGAATGTCGTCGGTGGTCAACTCGCCGGTGGAGGGGTCGAATTCGGCCCAGCGTACGCTGGCTCCGGCCCGTTCGGCGGCCTGCACCCAGGGGCGGATGTTGGCGTCGTGGTCGAGGCGGGTGACGACCACCTCGTCCCCGGGCTGCCACGTCTTGGCGAGGGTGCGGGAGAAATCGTAGGCGAGCTGGGTGGCACTGCGGCCGAACACGATCCCCGACGGGTCCGCGGCCAACAGGTCGGCCATGGCCCGACGGGTCTCGACGACGATGCTCTCGGCGTTGCGCTCCCCCGGCGCCCCGTGGCCCCGGTTCGACAGGGGGTTGGACAGCGCGTCGGCGATGGCCCGGATGACGGGCTCCGGGGTCTGGGTGCCGCCGGGTCCGTCGAAGTGCGCCGTTCCGGCCTGCAGGGCGGGGAATCGGGAGCGGATGGCGGCGATGTCGTACGTCACGAGAAGCTCCTGTGGATACGGGCCGGGGCAAAGATCCTCCGCGATCGCCGACTCCGTGGCAACAGGCCGCTCAGCCACCTCCGCGCGGGACGCGGGACGGACCCCGCGCCCCGTCCGCACCGCGGGGGCCGACCGCACCGCCGGAAAACCTGTGGCCGATCGAGTGGGGGAACCGTGCTGTCTTCCGCGATGTGGCGAGGACGGCGGGGGTGTGTGCGGTGGACCGCCCGCGGTGCGCGCCGACGCCGGATCCCTGCCCGGGGGCAGCTCCGCGCTGCCGGTTCTCCCGGACGCGGCGACCTGGGTGCCGCCCGACCTGGAGCTGATCCGCACCGGGTCGATCGACGTCGATCGGCTGCACCCGCTGGTCGCCTCCGCACTCGTACCGGACCGTTCGCCCGCCTCCCCGCCCCCTGCTCCGGACCTCGCAGGACATCCACGCGTCGTGGACTGCCGTGGAGCCCGGCACCGGATCGGTCTGGTCGACGGCGTGCTCGTCCCGCTGGACCACGACCCCGCCGAGATCCGGCGGGAGGAGCTGCTGGTCGCGCTGACCGTTACGCCGCTTCCCTGCCGGCGGGCGATCGACGCGGCGCACCGGCGTCCGGTCGCCAGGGCGCTGCGCACGCGGCCGCGCCCCGATGTCGTGGTCGTGCTGACGGACGGCCAGACCCCGTGGCCGGACGCGCGACCGGCGTGCCGGACGGTGGTGGGTCTGTTCTCCCGGCACTCGGCGAGCTGGGACGAGGACGACCCCGGATACGTGCCGGACACGCCGCCCGCCTGGACCCGGGTGGTCCACATCGGGTAGTCCCTGCGCGGCGCTTTGACGACTACGAAGTGGTAACAGACCACAACTGTAGGGGAGTTGCCGTGGTCCAGTCGGGCATGAAGATCTCTTTCCTTCTCCACAACGCCTACGGGATCGGAGGCACCATCGCCACCACGTTCAACCTGGCCCAGGCGCTGGCCGAGCGGCACGAGGTGGAGATCGTCTCGGTGCTGCGGCACCGGGAACGGACGAACTTCACCCTGGACCCGGCGGTGACGCTGCGGCCGCTGGTGGACCTCAGACAGGACAAGGAGCACGCGTTGCACCAGCGGCCGGCGAGGGTGTTCCCCCGCGCCGAGTACCGGTACCGGCAGTACAGCGAGTTGACCGACCGGCGGATCCGCGAGTGCCTCGCCGCCATCGACGCCGACGTGGTGATCGGCACCCGGCCGGGCCTCAATGTGCACCTCGCGCTGGAGGCCCCGCGGCATGTCGCCCGGGTCGGGCAGGAGCACCTCACCCTGGACAACCACTCGCCCCGGCTGCGCGGTGCGCTGCGCCGGGCCTACCGCAGGCTCGACGTGCTCACCACGGTGACCGAGGCCGACGCCGGTGCCTACCGGCGCAAGATGCGGCTGCCGGGCGTACGGGTCCAGGCTCTGCCGAACAGCGTGCCGGATCCGGCGCTGCCGGCCGCGGACGGCAACGCGAAGGTGGTCGTCGCGGCCGGGCGGCTGGTCCCGGTGAAACGCTACGACCTGCTCATCGAGGCCTTCGCGCTGGTCGCCGCCGAACACCCTGACTGGCACCTGCGCATCTACGGCAAGGGCGAGGAACACGACCGGCTGCGGGGGCTCGTCGCGGATCTCGGCCTGTGCAACAACGTGTTCCTGATGGGGGCTGCCGCTCCCATGGAGGCGGAGTGGGTAAAGGGCTCGATCGGTGTGGCCGCCTCCAACTTCGAGCCGTTCGGCATGACGATCGTCGAGGCGATGCGCTGCGGTCTGCCGGTGGTGAGCACCGACTGTCCCCACGGCCCCGGCGAGATCATCGCGGACGGGGTCGACGGCCGGCTGGTGCCCGTCGGGGACCGTGACGCACTCGGCGCGGCCCTGCTGGACCTGGTGGGCGACGACGAGCGGCGCCGCCGTTCGGGCCGTGCGGCCCTGGAGAACGCGCGGCGGTTCGCTCCCGGCCCGGTGGTCGAGCAGGCCGAACACCTGCTGAACGAGGCGGTCTCGGCGAGAAGAGCGGGCCGACGGGTCGCCACGGGACGCGCCCGAGTGCACCACACGCTGGTCAGCCAGTGCTTCGCGGCCCGCGACGCCGCGATCACCTCGGTCGGCACCGTACGCCGGACACTGCGAGGAGCCAGTGGTGAGTGACGGTACGGACAGCGCCGGGGTGCGTACGGAACCGCGCGTCGGCTGCGCGGTCGACGCGGACGGCCGGATCACCTTCGACCTGTCACTGCCGTCGGCCGAGGCCGGAGGGCGGCGGTTGCTGCTGCGGCTGCGTCCGAAGAAGGGCCGGCCCGAGCAGGCTCTCCACGTCCTGGACCTGGAGCCGGCCGACGAGGGACGCGTGCGTGCCGCCTTGGGCGGACAGCCGGTGCTCGCGGAGGGCCGGTGGGACGTGTACCTGCTGGGACCGGGAGACGAACGGCAGCGTCTGCGCCCCGGCCTGCGCGATCTGCGCGCCCTGGTCGACGGCCACCGCCGTGACCGGCCGTCGCCGGTGGCCGTCCGGATTCCCTACGTCACCCAGGACGGGCATCTCGCGGTTCGGGCCTGGGTGCGCCCCGGGCACGCCGAGGTCGACGGCATCGACATCGACGTGGCAAAGGGGTCGACGACGGTCGGCGCTCGCCTGCACGGTGCGTCGCTCCTCGCGGGAGCAGTCGTACGCCTTCGTCTGCGCGGGACCGACGGTGCCGAACACACCCTGGAGCCGCGGGCCGGAAGCGACAGCCGGAGCTTCTCCTTCACGCTCGACCACGCGGAGTTGGCGGCCGCGACGGGGAGGGGGAAGGGGACGGGAAGCGGTGTCTGGAACGTTTTCGTGCAGCCTTCGGCGAAGGCGCCTGTCATCCGGCTCGCCCGTCTCCTCGACGACGTGGCGGACCGCAAGGAGGTCTTCGTCTACCCGCCGGTCACGGTGGGAGGTGTCGCGCTGCGTCCCTACTACACGGTCGACAACGATCTGTCCGTGGAGGTGTGGAGGCAGGCCGTCGACTCCGGCGAGGTCACCGTCCACAACGCGCGCGCAGGCGCCGAGTGAGACCGGAACACGCGCGCAGGCGCCGAGTGAGGCCGGCGGCCGCCCCGACGGCCCCGGCTTCCCGGCGCGGATCTACTCTGGCCCCGTGACCAGCTTCGATCAGGCGGGGGGCGCGCCCCGGCCGCAGTCGCTGATGCTGAGTTTCTTCGGCATCCACGTCCTGGACCGGGACGTCGCCGTGTCGGCGAGCAGCCTGATCGACGTGTTCGGGCAGGCCGGGATCACCGAGGACGCCGTACGGTCGACGCTCACCCGCATGGTCAAGCGCGGCCTGCTGGACCGGCACCGGAGGGGCCGTAAGACCTACTTCGGACCGACACCGCGTGCCACCCGGGTGCTGCGGGACGGCCACGACCGGATCTGGCGCACCGGCGCGGTCAACCGGGACTGGGACGGCACCTGGACCCTGGTCGGCTTCTCCCTGCCGGAGGCCTGGCGCAGCGAGCGGCACGATCTGCGGTCCCGGCTGATGTGGAACGGTTTCGGCCCGTTGCAGAGCGGCCTGTGGGTCGCGCCGGGCACGGTGGACGTGCCCGAGGTGGTCGCGGGACTCGGCGTCGACCCGTATCTGAGGGTCTTTCGGGGCGCCATGGCCGTCGCCCCGACCGACGCCCGCACGGTCCTGCACACGGCGTTCGACGTGGAGTCCGTCGCGAAGGGGTACGGGGCGTTCCTGGCGCGGTGGGGCGCGGACGAGGCCCGGAGCGCGGACGGGACGAGTGTGCTCGTACGGCAACTGCTCCTGCACACCGACTGGCTGGAGCAGGTCCGCCAGGATCCGCATCTGCCGGCCGAGCACCTGCCCGAGGACTGGCCCGCGGCCCGCGCGGAGGAGCACTTCCACGAGCTGGCGCACCGCTACGAGGAGCCGGCCCGCCTGGAGGCCGGAAGGGCGCTGGACGTGATCCGGACGACGGCCCCGTAGCACCTGCCGGCTCGCCGCCCACTCGCTGTCGCTGTCTCCTGCCGTCTGCGTAGGCCTGCGCTTCGTTATTGGGCAATCTATTGACCGTCGTCGAAAAACTGCCCTACATTCATCGCGTTCCCGGCGTCCCCGCATCACCCAAAGCTGCACAAGCCGCTCAAAGAACACAAGCAGCACAAGCCGCCTCAGCCGCACAAGCCGCTCAAAGGGGAGCTCACGTGTCCACCGAAACGCGCGCCCAATCCGGTTCCACCGCCGCCTCACCACCATCCGGTGGACTGCCGGTCGGCACCCTCATCGCCGGCTGCTTCGCCGTCTGTCTCGCGCAGATCGCCCTTGCCATGCCGGCCACGCTGAACGGGCTCTTCCAGGAGGACCTGCACCCCGTCGGTTCACAGCTGACCTGGATCTCGGACGCGTTCCTGCTGCCCGTCTCCGTCCTGGAGCTGACCTTCGGCGTCCTCGGCGACCTCTTCGGCCGCAAGCGGCTGCTGGTCGGCGGCGGTGGACTGCTGGTGGTCGGCGAGGCGCTCGCCGCCTCCGCGACCGGCATCCACATGCTCTGGGTGGGCCAGGCCATCGCCGGTCTGGGCGCGGCGGCCCTCTTCCCCACGTCGCTCGCCATGATCGCCGCGGGCACGCACTCGGCCAAGGACCGCGCCCGAACCATCACGATCTGGGCCGCGGCCCTCTCCAGCGGTGGCTTCGTCGCCCCCGTCCTGGGCGGCATCACCGGCAACTACGGCTCCTGGCGCTGGGCGTTCATCGTCGTCACGGGCCTGGCCCTGATCAGTACCGTGCTCAGCCAGCTGCTGGCGCACAACTCCAGTGCCCCGGAGGGTCGTTCACTCGATCTGGCCGGCCAGATCACCATCGGCGTCGGTATGTTCGCCCTGCTCTACGCCGTGATCCAGGGCCCGGCGGACGGCTGGACCGCGAGGCCCGTGGTGATCGCCTACGTCGTGGCCGCGCTGTTCATCACTCTGTTCGTCGTGGCCGAACACCGGGCCGCCTCACCGCTGTTGAGGCTGGACCTGTTCAAGAACCGGGCGTTCGCGGTGGCGTCGTTCGTCGCGGTGGTCGGCATGTTCAGCTACCTCGGCACGGCCTACGCGACCAGCATCCGGCTCGGCCCGGTCCAGCACCAGAGCCCGCTGCGGGGTTCGTTCGCCTTCATCCTGCTCAACGCCTGGACGCTGCTGCTGATGCCGCTGATCTCCCGGCTGCTGGAGAGGGTCAGCCCGAGGTGGGTGCTGGGTACCGGTCTGGCGCTCATGGCAGCGGGAGACTTCCTCGCCGCCACCCTCTCGGTCCACGACCGCGCGCTGACCTCGCTCATCCTCCCGATCGGCCTGGTCGGCATCGGCTTCGCGCTCACGGTCTCCTCGATCACGTCGACGGCCGTCAACACGGTGGAGGTCCACTACGCGGGCATGGCCAGCGCCTCGACCAGCCTGCTCCGCGACTTCGGCTTCACCCTCGGCCCGGCGGTCATCGGCGCGATCGCGCTGAGCCGCGCGGCGGACGAGTTCACGTCCAAGCTGGCCTCCTCCCACCTCTCGGCCGAGGTCAAGGCGGCCGCGGGCCAGGTGGCGGCGGAGGGCGGGCCCCTCGCCTCCAACTCGGTCCCGCCCTCGTCCCCGCCGGGCGGAGCGGCCCCCATCGCCCTGGAGGCCCTCGGCAACGGCTACGCCATCGGCTACGTGGTCTGCGGCATCGCGGCGCTGGCCTGCTGCCTTCTGAGTGTGGTCGCGCTGCGCGGGAAGGGCGACCAGGACGCGACGGTGGGCATCACCAAGGAAGAGGAGGAGCAGCCCACGGCCGCCTGACCGACCATCGCCCGCCTGGTGTCACAGGACATTTTCACTATGGGCACAGAAACCATATCGGCGCGCCACAGCCGTACGTGACGGTGTTTCTCCGGACGACTCGCGCGACACGATTAAGGACCACAGGACTGTGACATCCGACCCAGCCGGAAACGAACCGGTCTACGAAAGCCTGCTACGTGAGCGCGGCGACGTCGTGGCGGAAGCCCGCGTGGCGGCCGAACACATGCAGCACCAGGCACCGCAGGAGCTGAGCGGGTACCAGTGGGTTCCGTCGGAGCCCGGCCCTCAGTGAGCCCTCCGCAGGGGCGGACCGAGCACGACCGCCGCACCGCCCGCCCCTGCGCCCGGCTCGACACCCCGCGCGCCACCGAGCCGGATCGTCTCGATCACGCGGCCCCCTCCCCGTAGGCTCAACCCCGTTGGCCTGCACGGAGATTGACGGCCGCCGTGCCCCCCGGCACGCGCCGGAGGGGCGGGAAGATGACATACGACGGGCTGATCCGGCCGCTGCCGGAGCTCCTGAGGACGCACGCGGAGAGGTCGCCGTCGCACATCGCGTTCGCCGACGACCTGCGCGCCGTCACCTACGAGGAGTTGGAACGGCGCACCGGTCGACTGGCCGGGCACCTCGCCCGCACCGGCCTTCGGCGCGGCGACCGGGTCGCGATCTGTCTGGGCAACTGCGTGGAGATGGTCGAGAGCATCCTGGCCGTCGTCAGGGCGGGAGCGATCGGCGTGCCCCTCAATCCCCGGTCGTCCGACGCCGAACTCGCCCATTTCGTCGAGGACAGCGGCGCCTCGGTCCTCGTCACCGATTCCGCGCACCTGGCGCGCCTGCACCGCCTCGACCGCGGACACGGCCGGTTACGCGTCGTGCTCACCGGCCCGGGACCGGTCCCGGGCGACGCCCCGGACGGCACGGTCCTGTTCTCCACCGTCGCCGCCGAGCCCTCTTCGGCGGGGCCGCCCCGCGATGACCTCGGGCTCGACGAGCCGGCCTGGATCCTCTACACCTCGGGCACCACACACCGGCCCAAGGGTGTCGTGTCCACGCAGCGCGCCGCGCTGTGGTCGGCGGCAGCCTGTTACGCCCCGCTGTTCGGGCTCTCACCCGAGGACCGGCTGCTGTGGCCGCTGCCGCTGTTCCACAGCTTCGGGCACTCCTTCGCCGTCCTGGCCGTCACCGCCGTCGGCGCGAGTGCCAGGATCACCGCCGACCTCCTCCCGCCCGACGGCCTCCTGCGGGAGCTGCGCACACCTCACGCAGCCCTGGGCGGCTCCTACACCCTCCTGGCCGGGGTGCCCGCCACCTACCACCAGCTGCTGGCATCGGCCCACAAGACGCCGCCCCCTTCGGTGCCGGACCTTCGGACCTGCGTCGTGGCGGGCGCTCCGAGCACACCGGCCCTGCGCCGTTCGGTCGAGGACCTGCTGGGGGCTCCGCTCCTCGACGCGTACGGCAGCACCGAGACCTGTGGCCTGATCGCGGCGAACCGTCCGGGCGGGGTGCGGCTCGACGGTTCCTGCGGGCCGCCGATCCCGGGCGTGGAGGTGCGCGTCGTCGATCCGCGCTCCGGCAACGATGTCACGGTCGGCGACGAGGGCGAGATCTGGGTGCGCGGGCCGAGTCTCATGACCGGTTACCACGACCGGCCCGAGGAGACGGAGCCGGCGCTGCGGGACGGCTGGTACCACACCGGGGACCTCGGCCGGCGCCTCGCACACGGCCATCTCGCCCTCACCGGCCGGGTCAGCGAGCTGATCATCCGTGGTGGGGAGAACATCCACCCCACGGAGGTCGAACAGGCCCTGCTGCGCTGCCCCGGCGTGCGGGACGCGGTCGTCGTGGGCGCGCCGCACGAGGTCCTCGGCGAGGTCCCGGTGGCCTACGTCGTTCCGGGACCGGAAGGGTTCGACCCGCGGCGGGTCCTCGACGCATGCCGCGCCCAGTTGGCCGAGTACAAACTGCCCGCCGAGATCCGCGAGATCGGGGCCGTCCCCCGCACGGCGTCCGGCAAGATCGTCCGCCACGCGGTCGCCACGGGAGCGGCACGGCCCGCTGCCGGCGTCCCCGCGGTCCCCTCCGTGCGAACGGACACCGACGGGTCCCTGCGACTGCGGCTGCTTTCCCTGCCGCCGGACGCACGGGAGCGCGCGCTGCGCGAAGCGGTGCTCGCCGAGACGGCAGACGTCTGCGGGCGCGGGGGCGGGGGGCGCGAACAGCTTGACGCCGACAGCCCGTTCACCGATCTCGGGCTGACGTCGGTGGGCGCCGTGACGCTGATCGACCGTATCGGCGAGGCGACGGGACTGCGGCTGCCCTCGACGCTGATCTTCGACCGCCCCACGCCGGCCGCGCTGGCCCGGCAGGTGCACAGCACGCTCTTCGTCCCCCGGTCCGCGGCTGCCCCGGACCCGGCCGCGCAGACCGGCCCGGACGATCCGGTGGTGATCGTCGCCATGGCCTGCCGCTACCCGGGCAATGTCAACTCCCCTGAGGAACTCTGGGAGTTGGTGTCGCAGGGCAGGGACGCGATCTCGGACTTCCCCACCGACCGGGGCTGGGACCTGGCCGCTCTCTACGACCCCGACCCGGACCGGACCGGCACCTCGTACACCCGTAGCGGCGGATTCCTGCACACGGCCGCGGAGTTCGACGCGGGCCTCTTCGGGATCGCCCCGCGCGAGGCGCTCGCCATGGACCCGCAGCAGCGGCTGCTGCTGGAGACCTCGTGGGAGCTCTGGGAGCGGGCCGGTATCGCCCCGGCGGCCCTGCGCGACAGCGACACGGGCGTCTTCGTGGGCGTCATGCACGGCGACTACGCCGGCCGTCTCACCCGGCACGAGCTGGAGGCCCATCTGGCCCTGGGCTCGACCGGCAGCGTGGCCTCGGGCCGGATCTCGTACGTCCACGGCCTGCGCGGGCCCTCGATCACGATCGACACGGCCTGCTCCTCCTCGCTGGTGGCACTGCACTGGGCGGCCCAGGCGCTGCGCTCCGGCGAGTGCTCCCTGGCCCTGGCCGGCGGGGTCACGGTGATGGCGACCCCGAATGCGTTCACCGCCTTCAGCCGCCAACGGAATCTCGCACCCGACGGCCGCTGCAAGTCGTTCTCGGCCTCGGCCGACGGCACCGCCTGGGCCGAGGGCGTGGGCCTGGTGCTGCTGGAGCGGCTGTCCGACGCCCGTCGCCACGGCCACCCGGTCCTGGCCGTGCTGCGCGGCTCCGCCGTCAACTCCGACGGCGCGTCCAACGGTCTGACGGCTCCCAACGGCGAGGCCCAACAGCGGCTGATCACCAGGGCGTTGACCGAGGCGGGCCTGCACTCGGGCGACGTGGACGTGGTGGAGGCGCACGGTACGGGCACCACGCTCGGCGACCCCATCGAGGCACGGGCCCTGCTCGCCACGTACGGCCAGGGCCGGCCCGAGGACAAACCGCCCCTGTGGCTGGGTTCGGTCAAGTCCAACCTCGGGCACAGCCAGGCGGCCGCCGGCGTCGCCGGGGTCATCAAGATGGTGCAGGCCATGCGGCACGAGGAGCTACCCCGGACGCTGCACGCCCAGACACCCACACCCCACGCCGACTGGTCCTCGGGCCGGGTGGAGCTGCTGACCGAGGCCCGCCCCTGGCCTGCGACTGGCTCCGGACGGCGCCGGGCCGGCGTGTCGGCCTTCGGCATCGGCGGGACGAACGCGCACGTGATCCTGGAGGAAGCGCCTGAGCCGCCCGGCGCCGGGCCGGACGTCGGGGCGGTCGCGGCGCCCTGGCTGCTCTCCGGCGCCGACGAGGGCGCCCTGCGGGCCCAGGCCCGCCGTCTCACGGACCACTTGGCGTCCCGGCCGGACCTCTCGGCGGCCGATGTCGGCCTCACTCTGGCCGCATCCAGGTCGGCCCTCGCCCACCGGGCGATGGTCCCGGCCTCGGACCGGGCACGGATGACGGCCGCGCTGCGGGCGCTGGCCGAGGGCGGCGACAGCACCGACGCGGTGCGGGCCCTCGCGGATCCCGCCCTGCGCACGGCCTTCCTGTTCACCGGGCAGGGCGCCCAACGCGTCCGCATGGGCGTGGAGTTGCGCACCGCGTTCCCCGCCTTCGCTGCCGCCTTCGACGAGGTCTGCCGGGAGCTGGACGGCCATCTGGAGCGGCCGCTGGACCTGGTGCTGTCCGCCGGACCGGGTGCGCCGGAGGTTGCTCTGCTGGACCGTACGGACTTCACGCAGGCAGGTCTGTTCGCCTTCGAGGTGGCCCTGTTCCGGCTGCTGGAGTCCTGGGGTGTGCGCGCCGACTTCCTGGCCGGGCACTCCGTCGGGGAACTGGCGGCGGCGCACGTCGCCGGCGTACTGGATCTGCCCGACGCGGCCCAACTCGTCGCGGCGCGGGGCAGGTTGATGCAGGCTCTGCCCGCCGGCGGGGCGATGGTGGCCCTGCACGCGACGGAGGACGAGGCCCGCGCGGCGCTCGGGAACGCCGGCGTGAGGGTGGCGATCGCCTCCGTCAACGGTCCGCGCTCGGTGGTGATCTCCGGGGTACGGGAGACGGTGCTCGCCATCGCGGCCGGTTTCGAGGCGCGCGGCCGCAGGACCGTACGCCTGCGGGTCGGTCATGCCTTCCACTCGCCCCTGGTCGAGCCCATGCTCGACGACTTCCGGCGGGTCGCGGAGGGGCTGACGTTCCGGCCGCCGCGGATCCCGATGGCCTCCGCCGTGACGGGCCGTCCGGCCGAGGCAGGCGACCTGTGTTCCGCTCAGTACTGGGTGCGGCACGTCCGCCGGCCTGTGCGGTTCGCGGACGCCGTGCGCTCGCTCGGGGACAACGGCGTCTCGGCCTTCCTGGAGGTCGGCCCCGGTGCCGGGCTCACGACCGCGGCCGAGGACTGCCTGGCCGGTGATGCCCTGTGCGTCGCCGCCGCTCGTGGCGGCGAGCCCGAGCCGAAGTCGCTTCTGTCCGCCGTGGCTCGGCTGCACGTGCGCGGGGCGCGGGTCGACTGGCCCGCCGTGTTCGCGGGCACCGGTGCCCGGCGGGTGGACCTGCCGACGTACGCCTTCCAGCGCCGGCGGTACTGGCTGGACGCGCCGCGCACCCCGGACCCCACGGCGTCCGCGCACGGTCACCCGCTGCTGGGTCCGGGGTTCGCCGTGCCCGACACCGACCGCACGGTGTTCTCCGGCCGGGTCTCGCTCACGGCCCATCCGTGGCTCGCGGACCATGTGGTCGCCGGGACGGTGCTCGTCCCCGCGACGGTGTTCGTCGAGTCGGCCGTTCGGGCGGGCGGCGAGGTCGGCTGCGGCGCCCTCGACGAACTGCTGGTGCTCGCCCCGCTCACCCTGCCCCCGGCAACGACCGTACGCCTCCAGGTCGTCGTGGGCGCGGCGGACACTGCGGGCCGGCGACCCGTCGACGTCTACGCCCGGCCGGACGAGGCGGATGCGGAGGACGCGCAGGACGGCTCCTGGACCCGGCACGCCACGGGGCTGGTGGGTCCGGCGCCGGAGCCGGCGGCACCGCGCGGGACGGAGTGGCCACCGCAGGACGCGACCGGGATCGATCTCACCGACGCGTACGACGGTCTCGCGGACACGGGTCTGGCCTACGGGCCTGCCTTCCGTGGCGTGCGGGCACTGTGGCGGCGCGGCGACGAAGTGTTCGCGGAAGTCCGCCTGCCCGAAGGGGAGTCGGTGGCGGCCGGCCGCTTCGGGATCCACCCGGCCCTGCTGGACGCGGCACTGCACGCGCCGCTGCTCATGGACTCCGCGCCCGAATCCGGTGCTGTCCGGGTGCCGTTCGCGTGGAACGGGTTCCGCCTGTACGCGGCGGGCGCGAGGGCGGTTCGGGTACGGGTCACTCCGGACGGGGCGGGCACGGTCGCGGTGACGCTCGAAGACCCGGCGGGCCGCCCGGTGGCCCGGGTGGACGCCCTGACCACACGTGAACTCCCCACCGCTGCCGATGACTTGGCGGGACGGGCTCTGTTCCGCCCCGAGTGGACCGCCGTGGCGGGCGAGCACTCCGCGGACACCGCGCGCTGGGAGGTCGTGGACGACGGACCGGACCTGCGCGGTTCGATCTCCGGCCTGCCCGAATCCGCCCCGCCCGAGCCGGACACCGTCGTCGTCACCGCCGTCGGCGCGACCACGGACCGCGATCCCCTCACCGCCGCGCACGTGCTGGCCGACCGGGTGCTCCGCACACTGCAGGACTGGCAGGACGACCCTCGGACGGCGGGCTCGCGCCTGGTGGTCGTCACCCGGGACGCCACCTCGCCCGAGCCGGACCTGGCCGGGGCCGCGGTGTGGGGGCTGGTGCGCGCCGCCCAGTCGGAGCTGCCCGGACGCATCGTCCTGGTCGACGTGGACGACCGGCCCGGCTCACTGCGGCGGCTGCCCGCGGCGGTGGCCACTGGCGAACCTCAACTCGCGATCCGCGAAGGGCAGTTGGCGGCGCCACGGCTGGCCGTCGCGGCAACCGGAGGGTCCGGCGTGACCCTCCGGCCGGACGGCACCGCACTGATCACCGGCGGCACCGGTGCGCTGGGAGCGGAGCTCGCCCGCCACCTCGTCAGGTCGTACGGCGTACGACATCTGCTGCTGATCGGACGCCGCGGGCCGCAGGCGCCGGGGGCCGAGGAACTGCGGGAGGAACTGGCGGAGTTGGGCGCCGAGGTGCGGATCGTGGCCTGCGACGCGGCCGACCGGGCCGCGCTGGCCGAGGTGATCAACGGCTGTGAACCCGCGGTGACCGCCGTGGTGCATGCCGCCGGGGTTCTGGACGACGGCGTGCTGGCGGCGCTGACGCCCGAGCGGATGGCCGCGGTGCTCCGGCCGAAGGCGGACGCGGCCTGGCACCTGCACGAGCTGACCCTGGACCTGGACCTGTCGGCGTTCGTCCTGTTCTCGTCCGTGTCCGGTCTGCTGGGCCGAGCCGGGCAGGGCAACTACGCGGCGGCGAACTCCTTCCTGGACGCCCTCGCCCGCCACCGTGCCCGACTGGGGCTGCCGGCGGTCTCCCTGGCCTGGGGACCGTGGGAGTCCGAGGAGGGTATGGCCGGCCCGCGGCAGTGGAAGGGGGACACGCTCCGGCCGCTCACCGTGGCACAGGGGCTGGCCCTGTTCGACGCGGCGCTCCGCGAAGGGGAGCCCGTGCTGGCGCCCGCCCTGCTGGACCGGACGGGCCTGCGTTCCGCCGTGGAGCCCCTTCCGCCGCTCTTGCGCGGGCTGGTGCGCCCCCGCACGCCCGCCGCCGGGAGTGCTCGCCCCGGCCCCGAGCAGCCAGGGCAACCGGGAGCCTGGCGCGAGGTGCTGGCCGAGCTGCCTGCGGCTCAACGGGCCGACGCACTCACGGAGTTGATGAACGCCGAGGTGGCGACGGTGCTCGGGTACCCGGACTCCGACGCGCTCCCGGCGGGCAGGTCCTTCGCCGAGTTGGGCTTCGACTCCCTGATGGCGGTGCAGATCCGCAACCGGCTGAGCACGGCCCTACGGCTCAGGCTTCCCGCCGCCGTGGTGTTCGAGCACCCGACGGCCCAGGGGCTGGCCCGCCACGTGCTCGGCCTGCTCGATGACGACCTGCCCGCGACGCCGCCGGACACAGGGAGGGCACCGGATGCCGGGCGGACGCGGGACGGCGGCCGGGCTCCGGACAGCGGGCGGTCACGGGACAGCGGGCAGACCGCGGGCCCCGGGCAGGCATCCGGCCCGCGGCCCGCACAGACTCTGTCCTCGCTCTACCGGCGGGTCTGCGAGGCCGGTCAGGTGGTCGCCGCGATGCAGATGCTGGTCACCGCGTCCTGGGCGGCAGCGACGTTCGACAGCGCCGACAGCCGGCGGCACGCTCTTGCGCCGCTGCGGCGCGCCACCGGTTCCGGGGACGGCCCGGTGCTCGTCTTCTTCACGGGCACCCACCCGCCGTTCGCCGCTCCGGACGGGGAGTTCGCCCGCTTCCACGGCTGTCTCCAGGGCGAGTTGGACGTACTCGAGTTCCCGCATCCCGGCATCGGTGCGGGTGACGCGGTGCCGGCCGACCGGGAGACACTGGCCCGCACGCACGCCGAGTCGGTGCTGCGGCACGTGGGTGACCGGCCCTTCGTGGTCGTCGGGGCCAGTACCGGGGGCGCCGTGGCGCACACGGTGACCCGGCGGCTGGAAGCCATGGGGGCCGCTCCTGTGGGGCAGGTGCTGCTGGACACCTACCTCATCGACGACGGCAACAGCGACAAGGAGTGGCTGCTGGCCCTGCCCGCGGCCATCGCTCCGCGTCTGGGCGGCAATGAGTTCACCGGGGACGAGGACGCCGGGGTCGCGGCGCTGGGCGCGTACACCCGCATGTTCCTCGGCTGGGAGCCGGAACCGGTCGCCACACCCACCCTGCTGGTGCGTGCCACGCGGCCGACCCCGGAGATGGCGGCCGGCGCGGAGGCGGAGGAGTGGCGGACCTCGTGGCCGCTTCCGCACACGCGGGTCGACGTCCCCGGAGACCACTTCTCTTTCCTGCAGGAACACTCCGGGACCACGGTGGCGGCCATCCGCGCGTGGCTCGACTCCCTCGAAGGAGGGCAGTGACTGATTCGCATCCCGTCCGGCTGACGGCGGCCTCCTCGGAGCTCGACACGGCGGTGGGCCGGCTGCCCGGTTCCGACGGCCTGCGCCATCCGCTCTTCGAGTCCGCCGCCATCCGTCAGGTGTTCCAGGAGGGCGCGGTGCTGCGGGAACGAGGCGTGTTCGGCGGCCCGTCGCAGGACGAGACGCCGGTGCGACCCGGCGGTCCGGTGGCCTCGGAGGACGGCTCAGCTGGGTCCTGCCCCCCAAGTGACGCCACTGGGGCGGCACTTGGGGGTCTCGCGTCACTCGCCCATGGCCCGGATCAGGCTCTTGGGCCGCATGTCGGTCCAGTGCTCGTCGACGTACTGCACGCACGTCTGACGGTTCGCGGGGCCGTGCACGACGGTCCAGCCGGCGGGGACCTCTGCGAAGTGGGGCCACAACGAGTGCTGGCCCTCGTCGTTCACGAGGACGAGGTGCTCGATGCTGTCGTCGTCGAAGGGGTTGGTGGTCATGCGGGGTTCCTCCTGTCGGTGGCGGATGTGGTGAGCCGGAGCCGTCGATCGAGCGCGGGCCCGATGATGTCCAGGGCGGCCGGCCCGGTCATCTCCCCGTGCGTGCACGGGACATCGTGGTGATCGACGCGTCCGTCCACGTACGGCTGCCAGGCGGCATGCCGGTCGGGAAGCGCGTCGGGATCGCGAGCGGCGGTGAAGACCAGTAGGTCTCCCTGGCACGTCGTGGGGGCGAACTCCTCCAGCAGGCGCCGGTTGTTCGCCGTCACCTCGACCAGGGCGGCGAGTTCGGCGTCGTCGAGGCTGCCCGGCAGGTCGGGCACCTGGCGCACCAGTTCGGCGAACCGGGCGTGGGTCAGCTCGTCCGGGGCGTCAAGCGGCGGCACCGGGCGCCCGAGGATGCTCAGGAGACTGCGCAGGACGGCCGGCCGGTCGCTCGACCGCGGGCCCCGTCGGGCCCATGCGCCGGGGAACGAGTCGAGCAGGGCCAGCAGTGCGACCTCCTCCCCCGCCGCCTGGAGGGCCGTGGCCACGCCGTGGGCGACCAGACCACCCATCGAGTAGCCGAGCAGGTGGTACGGCCCCTGTGGCTGGAGTTCCCGGATCCGGGCCAGATGGCCGGCGACCGCCTCGGCCGGGCTGCCCGACCGCGGCTGCCCGGGTATCAGCCCTCGGGACTGCAGTCCGTACACCGGGCGGCGGGGGTCGAGATGGCGGGCCAGTCCGGCGAATCCCCAGGCCAGCCCGGAGACCGGCGGGAAGCAGAACAGCGGCTCCCGCTCGCCGCTGCCGCGCAGCGGAATCACCGTGTCCAGCGCCGCCGTACCGAGGGCGGAGGCGGTGCTCGCCTCCCCTGCGTGCGCCCGGCCGGCCAGTCCTGCCACGGTCGGGGTGCCGAAGACCGCCCGCACGGGCAGCTCGGTGCCGAGTTCGGTGCGGATGCGGGAGGTCAGCAGGGGGACCAGCAGGGAGTGGCCGCCGAGGTCGAAGAAGCTGTCGTGCACGCCGACCCGGTCCGCGTCCAGACCGAGGACGTCGGCGACGATCGCCCGCAGTTTCGACTCCTGTTCGGTACGCGGCGCGCTGTGCCCCGAGGCCGGGGTCCCGGGGGCGGGCAGGGCCTTGCGGTCCAGCTTGCCGCTGACGGTGAGGGGCAGGGTGGCCAGGACGACGATCGCCGCGGGCACCATGTGGGCGGGCAGGGTCTGCGCCAGGTGCGCGCGCAGCAGGTCGGGGGTGAGCGTCCGGCCCGCGGCCGCGACGGCGTAGGCGACCAGCTGGTTCTCGCCGCGGTGGTCCTCGCGTACGGCGGCGGCCGCCTCGGCGACATCCCGATGCCCCGTCAGCGCGGCCTCGATTTCGCCGAGTTCGACGCGGAAGCCGCGCACCTTCACCTGGTGATCGACGCGGCCCAGGAAGCGCAGCAGCCCGTTGCGGTCGCGCACGGCCAGATCTCCCGTCCGGTACATCCGCTCCCCGGGCCCGCCGAACGGGTCCGCGACGAAGCGCTGCCCGGTCAGTCCGGGGCGGCCCAGATAGCCGCGGGTCGGCCCGCCTCCCGCGAGGTACACCTCGCCCGTCACCCCGTCGGGCACGGGGTGCAGGGCCTGGTCCAGGAGGTGGAGGCGGTTGCGGGCGAGGGTGCGGCCGAGGGGCGGCGGGCCGTCCTTGCCGTGGGGGTCGAGGTCTGACTGCCAGGCCGTGGCATAGACGGTTGCCTCGGTGGGCCCGTAGAAGTTGATGATCCGCGCGCCCGGGAAGGCCGCTTCGAGGTCGGCGAGGAGCCGCTCGGGGATGGGCTCACCGCCCAGGGCGACGGTGCGGGCCGGGACGTTCGGGCGGCCGGCGACGACGGTCGCCATGACCGACGGCACACCACTGATCAGCGTCACGTCCCGGTCGTCACGGCCGTCGGCGGTCAGGACCAGCAGGTTCTCGACGATCTCGATCCGGCCGCCGCACAGCAGCGGCGAGAAGATCTCGAACACGGACACGTCGAAGTTGAGTGAGGTGGAGAACAGCACCTTGGCCAGGCGCTCGGGCCCGAGCTCCGTGTGCGTCCACGCCACGAACTCGGCGGCGTTGCGGTGGGTGGCCGTCACGCCCTTGGGGCGGCCGGTCGTTCCGGAGGTGTAGGTGATACAGGCGATGTTGTCCAGGTCCGCTCCGGGGACGTGCTCTTGAGTGCCCGCCCCATCGAGGTCGTCGGGCGTGAGCACGGGTGTCCCCGTGGGAAGTGCCGCGGCCGTTTCTCGGGTGGCGAGGACGACGACCGGGCGGGCGTCGTCGACGATGTACGCCAGGCGGTCGGCCGGATATGCGGGGTCGAGGGGCAGATAGGCGGCGCCGGACCTCAGTACGCCGAGGACGGCGGCGACCAGCTCCGCGGTGCGCGGCAGCGCGATGCCGACGACCCGCTCGGGCCCGGCGCCGAGGGCGGCGAGGCGGTGCGCCCACTGCCCGGCGAGCGCGTCGAGTTCGCGGTACGTCAGGACACGGCCGTGGTCGCGTACGGCTTCCGCGTCCGGGGTGGCCGCGACCTGGGCCGCCCACAGTTCGGTGAGCGTGCGGGTCGCCGGGGCCGGACAGGGGTGGACCTGCTCGGCCGGCGGCAGGAGTGCGAGCCGGCCGAGCGGACGGTCGGGGTGAGCGGCGATGTCCTCGAGGATCCGTACGAGGCGGGCGAGCGTGGCGTCCGCCCAGTCCGCGTCGAACAGGTCGGACCGGTAGGCGAGCCGGAACCGGAGCCGGGGGCCGGGAAACGCCACCAGGGTCACGGGGTAGTGGGTGGCGTCCCGTCCGCTCGACCCGACGACACGCAGGCCTTCCCCGTCCGAACTGCCAGCGTCCGCAGGGTAGTTCTCGAACACGACGAGGGTGTCGAAGAGTTCCGGCACCCCGACTGCCCGCTGGATGTCGGCGAGGCCGAGGTGATGGTGGTCGAGGAGGGCGACGTACCCCTCCTGGACCCGTCGCAGCAGGGCGCCGAGCGGTTCGCCGGGGCGCAGCCGGACGCGTGTGGGCACGGTGTTGATGAACAGGCCGACCATCGACTCGACGCCGGGCAGGTCGGCCGGGCGGCCGGAGACGGTGGCGCCGAAGACGACGTCGTCGTGTCCCGTCGTGCGGCTGAGCAGGATCGCCCACGCGGTCCGGACGAGGGTGTTCGCCGTGACGCCCAGGCGTCGGGCCAGGTCGGTGAGGGCCGCCCCGCTCCGGGCGGGCAGTTCGGCGCGGGCCTCGGCGAACGCACCGGAGTCCCGGTCGCCCGCGGCCGCCGCGGCGAGCCTGGTCGGCTCGGTCACTCCGGCCAGCGCGCCCCGCCAGGCGGCCTCGGCGACGCCGCGGTCCCGGCCGTCCAGCCACTGCAGGAAGGCACGGTAGGGCGGGGCGGGCGGCAGCGCGGCCGGGTCTCCGCCGGAGTCGTACAGCGCGAGGAGTTCCCGTACGAGGACGGAGACGGACCAGCCGTCGAGCAGGATGTGGTGGTGGGTGATGAGCAGCCGGTGACGTCGCTCACCGGTGCGGGCCAGGGTGCAGCGGAGCAGCGGCGGGGTGGCCGGATCGAACCCGCGCTCGCGGTCCTCGTCGAGCAGCCGGGCCCACTCCCCCTCGGTGTCGACGCCCGGCCCGGCCAGTTCGGCCTCGGTCCAGGGCAGCGCGGCCTTGTGCGGGACGACCTGCACGGGCCCGCCGCCGCGGCGCCGCCGGAAGGCCGCTCGCAGGTTTGGGTGGCGGTCCAGCAGCGCCTGTCCGGCGGCGCCCAGCCGGGCGGCGTCCACGGCGCCGTCGAGTTCGAGGACCAACTGGACGAGGTAGACGTCCCGGGCGTCCTTCTCGTGCGCGTACTGGGCGTGGAAGAGCAGACCCTCCTGCAGCGGTGTGAGGGGGAGTACGTCGGCCAGCGCGGGCTGCGTCATGGCGTGTGGTCACCGTCCTTGTGGTGTGCGTGTCAGCCGTCGAGGCCCGCGGCGAGTTCGTCGAGTTCGTCCAGTGGTATGTCGGACAGCACCAGCGGGGACGCTCCCGTCGGCGACGGGTCAGCCCCGGCACCCGTGGAGCTGTCGGCGCGGGAGGTGAGCGCGGCCAGCGCGGCGAACCACGCCTCGCCCAGGGTGCGTACCTCCGGCTCGGTCAGCACGCCGTCCGGCCACGACCAGTCGGCCACCAACTGCGGGCCGGTGCGGGTGTCGTGGACGACCGCGTTGAGTTCCAGGGCGTGGGCGGCCGCGAGACCGGGGGCGGTTCCGCCGCCGAGCGCCGACGACTCGGCGGCGAAGGCCCAGGCGCCGTCGCTTCCGTTGCCGTTGTCGCTGTCGCTGTCAGGGGCGGTGAAGCGTCCCAGGTAGTTGAAGCCGATCTCGGGTGCGGGCGGTGCGGCCAGGGCGGGTGCCGTGTCGGGGTTGAGGTGGCGCAGCAGGCCGTACCCGATGCCGTGGTCCGCAGGGGCGCGGAGCAGGTCTCCGATCCGCCGGGCGGCGTCCTCAGCGGCGGGTCCGGCGGCCAGCGCGTCGGGCACGTCGATGCCGCCCAGGTCGAGATGGACCGGGTAGAGGGAGGTGAACCACCCGACCGTGCGGGACAGGTCGAGGCCGGGCGTCACCTCCTCGCGACCGTGTCCTTCGACGTCGACGAGGACGTGCGGGGAGCCCTGCCGGTCGGCGACGGCCAGGGCGAGTGCGGTGAGCAGGACGTCCTGCGTGCCGGTGCCGAGGGCGGACGGGACGGTGGTGAGCAGCGGGCCGGTCGCCTGGGTTGGCAGGGTGAGCCGCAGCGAGCGCGTGGTGGCCCCGGTGTCCCGGGCGGGGTCGAGCGGGCGGGCGCCCAGTGGGGTGCGCGGGGCGGCGAGCGTACGGCGCCACAGCTCGGCCTCCGCGATCCGCGCGGACTGTCCGGCTTCGTCGCGGAGCAGCTCCGACCAGCGTCGGAACGAGGTGCCGACGGCGGGGAGTCGGGGCGTGCGGCCCTGTGCGACCGCCGTCCAGGCCGTCTCCAGGTCGGGCACCAGGATCCGCCAGGACACTCCGTCCACGGCCAGGTGGTGGACGAGGAGCAGCAGGCGGCCGGTGCGGTCCGGCCCGGCGTCGAACCACACCGCGCGCATCATCACCCCGGCCGCCGGATCCAGCAGGCCAAGAGCCCGTTCGAACTCCTCGCTCACTGCGGCACGCGGGTCGTCGCTCTCGGACAGGTCCCGGCGCTCCAGGAGGTCGGTGGCGCGGGTGCCGCCGACGGGTCCGACCTCCAGCTCCTGTCCGGGTGTGAGCCGGGAGCGGAGCATGCCGTGATGGTCGATCAGCGCCTGCAGGGCCGCGGCGAGACGCGTCGGATCGGCGCCGGCCGGGACGGTCAGCAGCACGGACTGGCTGAACGTGCCGATCGGTCCGCCGCGTTCCAGCAGCCACCGCATCACCGGGGTGAGCGGCATCGTGCCGAGGCCGTCGTCGTGCGTGCCCGCCGAGGCCGCCGGCCCGCGGGCCACTGCCGCGAGGCGGGCCACCGTCTGGTGCTGGAACACGTCGCGCGGACTGATCACCACGCCGGACTCGGCCGCCCGGCTCACCAGCCGGATCGAGGAGATGCTGTCCCCGCCGAGCGCGAAGAACCCCTGGTCCACGGTGACTTCGGGAAGCTTCAGCAGCTCGCGGAAGAGACCGGCGAGGATCCGCTCGGCGGGGGTGGCGGGCTCGCGCCCGGCGGTGGGCGCGGTGCGGTCGGGGGCGGGCAGGGCCTTGCGGTCGAGTTTGGCGTGCGGGGTCAGGGGCAGGGCGTCGAGGACGACGACGGCGGAGGGGACCATGTAGTCGGGCAGCGCCTGTTCCGCGTGCCGCATGAGCACCGCCGGGTCGGGCTGGGCGGGGGGCTCGGGCACGACGTATCCGACGAGCCGCCGCTGTCCGGGCTCGTCCTCGCGTACGACCACGGCGGCGCGGGCGACGTGCGGGTGCCGGGTCAGCACGGCCTCGATCTCGCCGGGCTCGATGCGGAAGCCGCGCAGCTTGATCTGGTCGTCACTGCGGCCGACGTACTCCAGGTCGCCCTCGGCCGGCCGGCGCACCAAGTCGCCGGTTCGGTACATCCGTTCACCGGGGCCGCCGAACGGGTCGGCCACGAAGCGCCCGGCCGTGAGGGCGGACCGGCCGAGGTAGCCGCGCGCGAGGCCGGCACCGGCAAGGTACAACTCGCCGACCTCGCCGGGCGGGACCTGCCGCAGCCAGGCGTCGAGGACGTGCGCGCGGGTGCCGGCGACGGGCCGCCCGATGGGCGGGGCCTGATCGCCGGAGAGCGGCGCGCCGATGGTGGCGCACACGGTCGATTCGGTCGGCCCGTAGGCGTTGGCCATACGCCGACCGGGCGCCCACCGGGCCACCAGCTCGCCGGGACAGGCCTCGGCACCCACCACCAGGGTTCGCAGGTCGGGCAGTTCGTGCGCCGGGAGTGTGGCGAGGGCGGCCGGCGGGATCAGCGCATGGGTGATCGCACTGTCCATGAGTACCCGCCACAGGGCCTCGCCCACCAGCGGTCCGGTCTCCTCCGGCACCACCAGGGCGCCGCCCGAGGCGAACGCCATCAGCAGTTCCATCACCGACGCGTCGAACCCGGGCGCGGAGAACTGCAGGACCCTGGAGTCCGCGTCGAGGGCGAAGCGCTCGATCTGCGTCTCGGCGAGGGAGGCGAGGCCGCGGTTGGCGACGACGACGCCCTTCGGCGTGCCCGTCGAGCCGGAGGTGTAGATGACGTAGGCCGCCTGCTGCGGGTGGTGCGCGGCGGGCAGCTCTCCGGGCGTGCCGTCCAGTGCTGTGTCACACAGCACCAGAGCGGGCCGAGCGTCGTCCAGCATGAAGTCGGCCCGCTCGCGCGGCAGCCCCGGATCCACCGGCAGGAAGGCCGCGCCCGCCAGCGCCACCGCCAGGATCGCCACGACCCGCTCCACAGAGCGCGGCATCCGCACCGCCACCACGTCGCCGGGCCCGATCCCGCGCCCGGCCAGCACACGGGCCAACCGGTCGGCACGGGCGTCGAGTCCGGCGTACGACAGCCCGTTCAACGCGGGGGCCGCCGGAGCCGAGCGGACCTGGTGCCGGAAGAGTTCGGCGAGCGAGACGGCGGGCATCTCCGGGGGGACGGCGTTCCAGTCGTCGAGCTGCCGGCGTTCGCCGTCGTCGAGGAGGTCGACGTCGCCGATGCGCCGGTCGGGGTCCGCGGCGACGGCGGCCAGCAGGCGGACGAGGCGCCGGGTGAGGCGTTCGGCGGTTTCGGGGTCGAACAGGTCGGTGCTGTATTCGGCGACGCCGTCGATGCCGGCCGGTGTGCCGTCGTCGTGGCGGTGTTCGCCGAGGTGGAGGGAGAGTTCGAAACGGGCGGCCCCGGTCTCGACGGGTTCGTGGGCGACGTCGAGGCCGGGCAGGGCGAGGGCGGGGCCCCGGGTGTGGCTCGTGAAGGCCAGCATCACCTGGAAGAGGGGATGGCGGGCCAGCGTGCGTTCGGGGTTGAGGGCTTCCACAAGGAGGTCGAACGGCACGTCCTGGTGGGCGTAGGCCGCCAGGTCGAAGTCCCTTACGCGCTCCAGCAGTTGACGGAAGGTCGGGTTGCCGGAGGTGTCGGTGCGCAGGGTGAGGCTGTTGACGAAGAAGCCCACCTGGTCGTCGAGCCTGCTGTCCGCGCGGCCCGCGATCGGTGTGCCGATGGCGATGTCGGTGCCGGAGCCGAGCCGGGTGAGCAGGGCGGCGAGCGCGGCCTGCAGCACCATGAAGACGGTGACCCGCGAGGAGGCGGCGAGGTCGACGAGTGCGGCGTGCAGGCCGGCGTCGGCGGTGAGCGGGACCCGGTTCCCGCGGCCGCTGGGTTCCGCGGGCCTGGGCCGGTCGGCCGGCAGGGGAAGTTCATCGGGGGCACCCGCCAACGCGTTCCGCCAGAAAGCGATCTGACGGTTCATCAGACTCTCGGCCTCGGCCACCTCGCCCAGCAGGTCGCGCTGCCACTGCGAGAAGTCGGCGTACTGTACGGGCAGCGGCGCCCAGGCCGGTGCCCGGCCCGTCACGCGGGCCGTGTACGCCGTCTCCAGGTCGCGCATCAGCGGTGCCGTGGACCAGCCGTCGACGGCGATGTGGTGGACCACGAGCTGCAGCACGTGCACGTCGCGGCGTTCGCCGCCGTCGTCGCGGTCCTCGCCGAGCGGGTACAGGGTGGCGCGCAATGGTGTTTCGGTGGCGAGGTCGAAGAGGTGGCCCGCGGCGGCGGTGAGCAGCGCGGGGAGTCCGGTCTCGGTGGTCGGTACGACGGACAGCCGAGGGCGGCCCGTCTCCGGGGTGAGGATCCGCTGGTAGGGGACGCCCTGGAAGTCCGGGTGGAGGGTGCGCAGCGGTTCGTGCCGGGCCACGACGTCGGCGAGCGCCGCTTCGAGGGCCGTCCGGTCGACCGTCCCGGTCAGGCGCACGGCCAGATGCACGGTGTACGTGCTGTTCCCGCCGCCGAGCCGGTTCAGGAACCACAGTCGCTGTCCGGCGTAGGACAACGGGATCGGCGCCGACTCCCGTGGCCGGGGAGCGAGTTCGGGCAGCCGGGCCTGATCGCCCGTGCCGATCCGCTCGGCGAGACCGGCGGGCGTGGGTGCCTCGAAGACGGCCCGGACGGGCAGTGCGGTGCCGAGCACGCCCTTGATGCGGTTGACGAGCCGCATGGCGCTCAGCGAGTCGCCGCCGAGGGCGAAGAAGGCGTCGTCCGGCCCCACCCGGTGGGCGGGGAGCCCGAGAAGGTCGGCGAACAGGCCGCACAGGATCTCCTCCTGCGGGGTGTGTGGCGCCCGGCCCGCGCCCGGGCCGGAGGACGGCTCGGGCAGGGCGGCGCGGTCCAGCTTGCCGTTGGTGGTCAGCGGCAGCCGGTCCAGGGCGACGACGGCGGCCGGCACCATGTGGTCCGGCAGGGCCGCGGCCGCGTGGCGCCGGACCGCCGCCGGGTCGAGCGCGCCGGCCGGGCCTTCGGCGACCACGTATCCGACGAGCCGCCCCTCCCGTACGAGGACCACCGCCTGGGCCACGCCCGGGTGTTCGGCGAGGACGGCCTCGATCTCGCCGAGTTCGATGCGGAACCCGCGGATCTTGACCTGCTGGTCGGCCCGGCTGACGTAGTCCAGCTCGCCCTCGGCGGACCAGCGCACCAGGTCGCCCGTCCGGTACATCCGCTCGCCGGGTGCGCCGAACGGGTCGGCGACGAACCGGCCTGCCGTCAGTGCGGGCCGGTTCAGATAGCCGCGCGCCACACCCGAGCCGGCCACGTACAACTCGCCTGTGACTCCGGGCGGCACGGGCCGCAGACCCTCGTCCAGGACGTACAGACGCAGGTCGGGGATGGCGCGCCCGATGCCGTCGGTCTGGCGGCCGGTCACCCGGTGCCGGTCGAGGGGAAGTCCGGTGACGAACACGGTCGTCTCGGTGATGCCGTACATGTTCACCAGGACGGGGGCGTCGTCGGAGTGCCGTGTGTACCAGTCGGCGACCTGCCCGAGGTCCAGTACCTCGCCACCGAAGACGACGTGGCGCAGGGCGAGTTCGCGTCCTGTGTCCGGCGCGTTCGCGTCCGCGCGGACCAGGGCGGAGAAGGCGGTGGGTGTCTGGTTGAGCACCGTGACCCGTTCGCGTGCGAGCAGTCGCAGGAACGCGGCGGGTTCCCGGCTCACGGCGAACGGCACGACCACGAGACTGCCGCCGTGCAGCAGCGCGCCCCACATCTCCCAGACGGCGAAGTCGAAGGCGTAGGAGTGGAACAGCGTCCACACGTCGTCCGGCCCGAAGTCGTACCAGTGCCGGGTGTGGTCGAAGAGCCGCACGACATTGCGGTGCGTGACCGCCACGCCCTTCGGGCGGCCCGTGGAGCCCGAGGTGTAGATGACGTAAGCGACATGATCGCCCGTCAGGACCGGGGCGGGAGCAGGCGGTTCCGGCGGATCGGTGGGGTCCGGGTCGTCGAGCAGAACCACGGGGGTCCCGGCGGCGGGCAGGCCGGAGGCCAGGTCGCGGGTGGTCACGAGGAGCACCGGTGCGGAGTCGGCCAGGGTGAAGGCCAGCCGGTCGGCGGGGTACTCGGGGTCGAGCGGCACATAGGCGGCGCCGGTCCTGAGGACCGCGAGGATCGCCACCACGAGATCCGGAGAGCGGGGCAGCGCGAGCGCCACCAGCCGCTCCGGGCCGGCGCCGCGAGCAGCGAGAATCCCGGCCAACTGCGCGGCCTGGGCATCCAGTTCGGCGTAGGTGAGCCGCGTGCCCTCGTGGATCACGGCGGTGGCGTCGGGCGTCCGGGTCGCCTGGCGCGCGAAGAGTGCCGGCAGGGTGTCCGTCGGTCCGCCGGCCGGGGCCTCGCCCTGCCATTGCGCCAGCAGCCGCTCCCGCTCCCCCGGCAGCAGGATCTCCACCTCGCGCAGGCGGCGCGTCGGATCGGCCACGAAGGCCTCCAGAACGGCGGCGAAGCGGTCCAGGAGCTGCCGGGCGCCCGTCTCGTCGTACAGGTCGGGCCGGTAGGACAGGCGCAGGGCGAGGCGGCGGGCGGGCAGAACGGCGAGCGTGAGCGGGTAGTGGGTGGCGTCGCGGCCGGTGAGCTGGGTGACCCGGGCCGCTCCGGGACCGGTCGCAGCCGGGTGGTTCTCGAAGGCCAGCAGGGTGTCGAAGAGTTCGCCGCTGCCTCCGCTCGCGCGCCGGATGTCGGCCAGCCCCACATGCTGGTGCGGCAGCAGGGCCGCCTGCCGCTGGTGGAGCGCGGCGAGGAGGTCGGTGACGGTGCCGCTTTCGTCCCAACGGACCCGTGTGGGAACGGTGTTGAGGCAGAAGCCGACCATGGAGGCGATGTTCGGCAGCTCGGGCGGGCGGACGGTCACCGCCTGCCCGAAGACCACGTCCGAGCGGCCGGTGAGGCGGCCCAGCAGTACGCCCCAGGCGCCCTGGACGAGCGTGTTGAGGGTGATCCCGAGGGACCGGGCGGTGGCCTCGCCGGCGCTGGTCAGCTGCTCGGGGAGTTCGACGACCAGTTCCTGGGGCAGCACGGTGGTGGCGGCCGACTGGCCGGGGACGAGCAGAGTGGGCTCGCCCGCCTCCGCCAGGGCGTCGCGCCATGCGGTCTCCGCGGCGGTGCGGTCCTGTCGGCCCAGCCAGGCGAGGTAGTCGCGGTAGGCGGGCGCCGACGGTAGTGCGGTGGGGTGCTCGCCCGCGTGCAGCGCGGTGAACTCGCGTACCAGCAACTGCTTGGACCAGCCGTCGAGCAGGATGTGGTGATTGGTGAGGAGCAGGCGGTAGCGGTCAGGGGACCACCTGACCAGCAGGTAGCGCAGGAGCGGCGGCTTGGCGAGGTCGAAGCGGCGGGCGCGCTCCTCGTCCAGCAGCCGTTCCCATTCCTTGTCGCGCTCTTCCTCCCCGAGGGTGGACACGTCGGCCTCCGCCCAGGGGAGTTCGACGTCCGTGGGCACGATCTGCAGGGGTCGTCCGGTGTCCCGGCGGCGGAAGCAGGCGCGCAGGTTGGGGTGCCGGTCGAGCAGCGCCTGTCCGGCGGCGCGTACGACGGCGGGGTCGACGGGACCCGTCAGCTCCAGGATCTGCTGGGTGGCGTAGAGGTCGGGGGACTGCTCGTCGTCGTACAGGGCGTGGAAGAGCAGGCCCTCCTGCAACGGCGACAGGGGCAGGATGTCGGCTATTCCGGAACCGGACCGAGTCACCGTGGGTTACCTCCACTCATTTCCGAACTCGGCTTCGAGTTCGTCGATCTCTGCTTGGGACAGGGACACCAGGGGCAGATCGGACGGGGTGTGCCCGCCCACCGCCGCGGTGCCGCCTTCGGTCTGCGCGGCCAGCTCCGTCAGCCACGCGTCCGCGAGGGTGTGCACGTCGGTCTCGGACCAGATGCCGGGGGCCCAGGACCAGGTGATGTCGAGGCGGCCGTCCTCGGTGGTCATGGCGGTGATCTCCAGACCGTGGGCCACGGGCGTGGCGGGGTCGTGCACGGCGCCCAGGTTGCGCAGGGTCTCCGGCGCCAGGGGGAAGTCGCCGTTGTCCGAACGGACCGCCCGGCCCAGGTAGTTGAAGCCGACCTCCGCCGTCGGCAGGTCCGCGAGGAGCGGCCCGTTCTCCGGGTCGAGGTGACGGAGCAACCCGTATCCGATGCCGTGGTCAGGAACGGACCGCAGCTGTTCCTTCACGGTCTTCAGGACCTGGGCCGGATCTGCGGGGTCGACTCCGGCCAGGTCGAGCCGCGCGGGCACGATGCTGGTGAACCAGCCGACCGTCCGCGACAGGTCGACGCCGCCGGCGAGGTCCTCCCGGCCGTGCCCCTCGATGTCCAGCAGCAGGCCCGGGTGGCCGTCCCTGGAACGCCGCCATCGGACGAACGCGGCGGCCAGGGCGGCGATCAGGACGTCGTCGGGTCCCGCGCGGAAGGCCGCGGGCACGGTGGTGAGCAGTTCGGCGGTGACGTCGGCCGCGAGCTGCCGGGCGAGGTGACGCATCCCGCCGACGACATCCCGCTGCCGATCGGGGCGGCGGGCACCGAGCAGCGGGGCCGAAGGCTCCGACATGGCGCGCCACACGTCCAGTTCGGCCGCCCGCGCCGCACTGCGGGCCTCCTTCTCCAGCAGGCGGGCCCAGTGCCGGAAGGAGGTCCCCGGCTCGGGCAGCTCCTCCGAGCGCCAGGCCGCGGCCAGGTCCGAGCACAGGATGCGCCAGGACACACCGTCCACGGCCAGGTGGTGAACGGTCAGCAGCAGCCGTCCGGGCCGTTCCGGACCGGCATCGCACCACACCATCCGCACCAACTCGCCCTTCTGCGGGCTGAGCAGGGAAGCGGATCTGTCCAACACGTCGGCGAAGTCGGCCGGTTCGCTGATGCGTTCCAGCGCGGTCGCCGCATCGACGCTCCCGGGGGGCGGAATCTGCGCCGACCGGCCGTCGGGCGCCAGCCGCAGCCGCAGTACGTCGTGACGGTCGAGCAGGGCCTGCAGCGCGGCCGTCAGCCGCTTCTCGTCCGCGCCCGCCGGGGTTTCGAGCAAGACGGACTGGCTGAACGCCCCGATCGGGCCACCGCGTTCGCACAGCCGGTGCATGGCCGGGGTGAGGGGCAGAGCGCCGGTCGGTGCGTCCTGCTCCGGGCCGGGTCCGGTGGCCGGCCGCGCTGCCGCCGTGGCGGCGAGACCCGCGACCGTACGCTGCTCGAACACGTCCCGCGGGGTCAGCCGCAGACCTGTGGCGAGCGCACGGCTCACCAGGTGGATGGAGGTGATGCTGTCACCGCCCAAGTCGAAGAAGCCGTCGTCGGCGCCGACGCCCTCGGCGGGGACCCCGAGAACCTCGGCGAACAGGTCCCTGAGGGCCTCCTCCTGAGGAGTGCGCGGCGCCCGGCCCGTCGTCTCACGGATGGCGGCCGGGGCGGGCAGCGCGGCGCGGTCCAGCTTGCCGTTGGGCGTCATCGGCAGTGCGTCGAGCGCCACGAGCGCCTCGGGAACCATGTGGGCGGGCAACTGCCGGGCGGTGTGCGCCAGAAGGGCGGGGAAGCCGGCCTCGGCGACTCCGACGACGTATCCGACGAGGCGCCTCACACCGGTCCCGTCCTCGCGCACCACCACCGCGGCCTGGGCGACGCCGGGATGGCCGGTGAGCACGCCCTCGACCTCGCCGGGCTCGATCCGCAGGCCGCGGATCTTGAGCTGGCCGTCGGCCCGCCCGCGCAGCTCCAGGGCGCCGTCGGCCCGCCACACGGCCAGGTCGCCGGTCCGGTACATGCGCCCGCCGGACGACCCGAAGTGGTCGGCGACGAACCGCTCGGCGGTCAGGCCGGGGCGCATCCAATAGCCGCGGGCCACCTGGTCGCCGGAGACGTACAACTCGCCCTCGACGCCCGCCGGTACGGGGTTCAGGAGGCTGTCGAGCACATACGCCCGGGTGTTCCACATGGGGCGGCCGATGGGTACCGGCCCGGTCGGCAGGTCGTCGCCGGGCTCGATGCGGTGGTCGGTACAGCCGACGGTGAGCTCGGTCGGGCCGTAGTGGTTGATCAGGCGTACGTCGGGGTGGTCCCGGCGCCACAGGCGCAGCGCCTCCCCGACCAGCGCCTCGCCGCCGAGCATGAACTCCTCGGCCGGCGACAGGTCGTGGGGCAGCGCGGGCAGCAGGGGCAGGTGGCTGGGTGTCGCCTTGAGGAAGGTGTAGCCGCCGTTGGCCGGTGCCACGCCCGCGTCGTGGAAGCCGGCGATGTGTACCCGGCCGCCTGCGGCGAGCGCCCCGTGCAGGGTGGTCACCGTGGCGTCGAACGACATCGTGGCGTGCAGCAGCGAGGTGCCGCGCAGGCTCGGGTACGCCTCGACGCAGCGGGCCACATAGGTGGTGAGGTTGCGGTGCTCGACGACGACGCCCTTGGGGCGGCCGGTGGTGCCGGAGGTGTAGATCAGATAGGCGGGATCGGCGGGCCGGGCCTCGGGAAGGGGCCGGCCCGGATCGTCCGGGCTCGTGTCGGGATCCACGACAGGACAGCCCGTGGGACGGTCGGCGAGGAGCCGGTCCCTGGCGATCAGACACACGGGACCGGCGTCCGCGAGCAGATGGGCGGTGCGCTCCGCCGGGTGCTCCGGGTCCAGCGGCAGATACGCGGCGCCCGCCTTGAGGACGGCGAGCACGGCGACCGCGAGATCGACGGAGCGGGGCAGCCAGAACGCGACGATCCGTCCCGGACCGGCACCGTACGAGGTGAGAGCACGCGCCAACCGCTCGGCCGCGACGTTGAGTTGACGGTACGTCACGCAGTTCTTGCCGTCCTCGACCGCGACGGCGTCCGGCGCTTCGGCCACGCGCGCCTCGAAGAGCCGGGGGAAGGTGGTGTCCGGTACGTCCCGTGCCGTGTCGTTGAACTCGGCCAGCAGGCGGTGACGTTCGCCGTCCCCGAGGATGTCGAAGGCACCGATGGGGCGGTCGGGTTCACCGGCCGCGGCCCGCAGCAGGCGTTCCAGGCGGGCAGCCAGTTCCACAGCTGTACGCCGGTCGAAGAGGTCGGCGCTGTACTGGAGGATGCCCTCGATGCCGTCCGGGGAGCCGTCGGGGGTGCGCTGCTCGCCCAGGTTGAACGTCAGGTCGATCTTGGTGGCTCCGGTCTCCACCGGCAGTGTGCGGGCGTGCAGTCCGGGGAGGTCGAGGCGGGGTCCGGCGGTCGGGCGGAAGGCGAGCATCACCTGGAAGAGCGGGTGCCGGGCCGGCGAGCGGGGCGGGTTGAGGGCCTCCACCAGGTGCTCGAACGGCAGCTCCTGGTGGGCGTAGGCCGCCAGATCGGTTTCGCGGACCCGGCTCAGCAGCTCGCGGAAGCTGGGGTCTTTCGAGGTGTCGGTGCGCAGCACGAGGGTGTTGACGAAGCAGCCGACCAGGTCGTCCAGCAGCTCGTCGGCGCGGCCGGCGACGGGCGTACCGAGGGGGATGTCGGTGCCGGCGCCCAGGCGCGTGAGCAGGGCGGCGAGCCCTGCCTGCACGACCATGAACACCGTCGTGCCGGTCTCGGTGGCCACCGTGCGCAGCCGCCGGTGCAGGTCCGCGTCCAGGCGGACGGGGATGTCGCCGCCCTGGTGCGTGGCGCGGGCGGGCCGCGGGCGGTCTGCGGGGAGCGGGAGTTCGTCGGGGAGCCCGGCGAGCGCCTCGCGCCAGTGGGCGAGTTGACGATCCCGGTCGGACGCAGATGCGTCGCCGAGCAGGTCGTGCTGCCAGGCGCAGTAGTCGGCGTACTGGAGGGGCAGCGGCGCCCAGCCCGGTTCCCGTCCCTCCATCCGTGCGCGGCAGGCGGCCGCCAGGTCGAGCAGGAGCGGGTCCAGCGACCAGCCGTCAGCGGCGATGTGGTGCAGGACGAGGAGAAGCACGTGCTCCTCGGGTCCGAGGACCAGCAGGTGGGCGCGGAACGGGGCCTCCTCGTCGAGCCGGAACCCCTCCGCCGCCAACTGCCGTAGCCGATCGGCCGGTTCTGCCTCGGTGACGTGGTCGACGACCTGCAGATCCGGTGTGGACGGTTCGAGCAGACGCTGGCACGGAAGCCCGTCGGTGTCCGGGTAGACGGTGCGCAGGATCTCGTGCCGGGCGACGAGGTCGGCGAGTGACGCGCGCAGGGCGTCCACGTCGAGACGGGTGCCGGTCAGCCGTACGGCGAGGGGAATGCTGTAGGCCGCGCTCGGCCCCTCAAGGCGGTGCAGGAACCAGAGCCGCCGCTGCGCGGACGACAACGGGGCCTCGCCCGGGGTCTTGCGCGGGGCGGGCCGCCTGGCGGGACGTACCGCTGTCCCGGCAGCGACCGCCCGCCGGGCCAGCCCCGCCGGAGTGGGTTCCTGGAAGACGTCGCGCAGGGTCAGTTCGACGCCGAGGGCGGTGCGGATGCGGCCCAGCAGGCGCAGGGCGAGCAGCGAGTGGCCGCCGAGGGCGAAGAAGCCGTCGCGGGGGCCGAGTTCGGGCAGTCCGAGCACGTCGGCGAAGAGGGCGCACAGGACTTCTTCGTGCGGGGTGCGCGGTCCCGCGTGGGTCCGCGGGGCGGCCGCGGCGGGCGGGGCGGGGAGCGCTGCCCGGTCGAGCTTGCCGTTGGGCGTCAGCGGCAGTCGGTCGAGGACCACGACGGCCGAGGGGAGCATGAAGTCGGGCAGACGGGCGGCGAGGTGGTCGCGCAGGGCGTCCGAGACCGAGGTGGCACCCTCGGCCTCCCGGTCCCCCGGCGTCTCGGCCGCGCACACCGCGTACGCGACGAGCCGGCGGTCGCCGGGCCGGTCCTCGCGTACGGCGGCCACCGCCTGCGCGACGTCGGGGTGGGCGGCGAGGTGCGCTTCGATCTCGGCGGGCTCGATACGGAAGCCGCGGAGTTTGATCTGGCCGTCGCCGCGGCCGTGGTACTCCAGCTCGCCGTCGGCCGTCACGCGCGCGTGATCGCCGGTGCGGTACATGCGGGCGCCGGGCGGGCCGTACGGGTCGGCGGTGAAGCGCTCGGCGGTCGGGCCGGGGCGGCCCAGGTAGCCGCGGGCCACGCCCGGGCCGCCGATGTACAGCTCGCCCACCACGCCCGGCGGGAGGGGCTGCAGTGCTCCGTCGAGGACGTGGGCACGCATGCCGTCCAGGGGGCGGCCGATCGGCAGCGGATCGGGGACCGGCTCACCCGCCGCGCAGGGGCGGGAGGTGGCGAACGTCGTGGTCTCGGTCGGGCCGTAGCCGTCGGTGACGGTCAGCCCCGGGCAGGCGGCCAGCACCCGGCGCACGGCGTCGGCGGGGACGGCCTCCCCGCCGGTCCACACCTGGCGCAGGCCCGCGAAGCAGCCCGGATCCTCCTCGGCGGCCAGGCGGAACAGCCCGGCGGTGAGCCACAGGGCCGTCAGTCCATGACGCTCCGTCAGTCGTGCGACGGCGGCGGCGTCCACGTCCTCGTCCGCCGCGGCGACCACGGCGGTGCCGCCGTTCAGCAACGGCACCCACATCTCGTACGTCGAGGCGTCGAACGCGGTCGGCGAGTGCACCAGCACGCGCGTGTGCGCGCCGTCGCCGAACGCCGAGTCGGCGGCCAGGGCGGTGACGTCGTGGTGGGTGACGGCGACACCCTTGGGGGTGCCGGTGGAGCCGGATGTGTAGCTGACGTAGGCGAGTCGGGCCGGGTGCGGAAGCACGGCGGGGTCCGTGTCCGGTTCGGCGGCGAGCGTCGGGTCCTCGGGGCTGACGGTGACCAGGCTGTCGTACGACTCGGTGGGCACGGTGTCGGTCAGCAGGACGTTCGCGCCCGTCTCCGCCAGGATCTGCCGAGCGCGGGCGGCCGGTGCGCGCGGGTCGAGGCCGACGTACGCACCGCCCGCCTTGAGCACGGCGAGCAGTGCGGTGAGGAGCCCGTCGGAGCGGCCCATCAGGACCGCCACGCGGTCCTCGGGACGGACACCGAGGGCGATCAGTCGGTGTGCGAGCCGGTTGGCGCGGGCGTTCAACTGCCGGTAGGTGACCACCTGTCCGGCGTGGCGGATCGCGGGGGCGTCCGGGGTGGCCGCGGCCCGGGCCGTGAAGAGCTCCGGCACGGTCGTCGCCCCGCCCGTGGATGCGGCGGGACCGGCGAGCCGGGCATCGGCGCGCTCCTGAGGCAGTGTCACCTCCACCAGGCCGACCGGGGTGCCGGTGGCGACGACGGCTACGGCGAAGTGCTCCACGAAGCGTGCGAATCGCCGGTGGTGGGCGGCGAGTTCGGTGTCCGTGTAGTGGTCGGGGCCGGCGTCGAGGTCGACGCGGATGCCGTGACTGTCGGCACGGTCGTACACGTTGACGGCGAGGTCCTCGACGGGCCCCGTGGACAGGTTGTGGCGGGTGGTCTCATGCCCGGCGAACCGCAGCTCCGGCCCGAACGCCATGATGTTGACGACGGGGCCGAAGAAGCGCGGCCCGTCCTGCGGCCCGTCCAGCTCCCGGCGCAGGTCCTCGCCGCGGTGGCGCTGGTGCGCCAGCAGGTCGCGGGTGGCGGACGCCGTCCGTCGTACGAGGTCGCGGGCGGTGGTGTCGGGTCGTACGGACAGCCGCAGCGGAAGCACGTTGGACGCCATGCCCGGCGTGGCGAGTTCGGCCTCGCTCGCGCGGGCGGTGACGGCGAGGCCGAGGACGATGTCCTGGGCGCCGGTGAGCCGGTGCAGATAGGCGGCGGTCGCCGCGAGCAGGACGCGCGACCAGCGGGTGCCGGCCTGTTCGGCCGCCGCGTGCACCAAGTCCCCCGCGGCCTGCGGGAGATGACCGGTACGGCGGACGAACCGCCCGGCGACGTGCGGCGGACGGGCGGACAGGCTCACCGGGTCGGGGCCGTCGGCGAGCACGCCCGTCCAGTACTCCCGGTCCGACACCTGCTGTTCGCCGGCGCGGTACGCCTCGTCCGCGGCGATCAGCGGGGCGAGGGGCGCAGGCGGCGTTGTGTGCGGCGTGCCCGTGACGAGGGCGCTGTAGGCGTCGGCGACCCGGCCCGCCACGAGGGAGCAGCTGTAGCCGTCGACGGCGATGTGGTGGTAGCGCTGGTACCAGATCCAGTGCGCGTCCGCGAGCTTCAGCAGCGCGTACCGGAAGAGCGGTGACCGTTCGAGGTCGAAGGGTGTGGCGAAGTCGGCGGCCGTCCAGGCCTCCGCGGCCGACCGGGGGTCGGTTTCGCCCGTGAGGTCGACGACGGGCAGGTCCCAGGCGGGGTCGGTGTCGACGAGCTGGCGGACGGTGTCGTCGTCGGCCGTGAAGCGGACCCGCAGCGTCTCGGTGGCGGCCACCACCTGCTGGACGGCCGCCCGGAAGCGGACGGGATCGACGGGGCCGTGGATCTCGGTGTACTCGCCTACGTTGTAAGCGGGCCCGGCGGGGTCGAGCCGCTGCCCGAACCACATCGAGCGCTGCGCGGCCGACACGTCCAGGGCGTGGGGAGGGGTCATCGGGCGGCCTCCGTGACCGCCACGAGGCCGGTCAGCTGCCGCGCCACGAGTTCGGCGACAGACCGCGGCCCCTCGTCGCGTCCGGGCCACGGCACGCGCAGCCAGGGTTCCGCGGGTATCAGCGGCAGGTCGCGGGCCTGGCGGGCCCGGCCGCCTCCGGTGATGTTGAGGAGGACGAGTTCGTCGCTGCGGACGCGGCCGGCCCGTGCCGCCTCGGCCAGGGCGGCCAGCGCCACGCCGGCGCCCGGCTCGATGTCGATGCCCTCGGCCTCCTCGAAGAGTGCCATGGCGTCGAGCGCGGCAACGTTGTCGGTGCACAGTACGTCGCCGCCGCTCTCGGTGAGCACGTCGCGGACTCCGCCGCGGACGGTGAACGGCGGGCGCCTGTTGGTCAGTTCGCGGGCCAGCGGCTCATGCTCACGGTCGCGGTCGAAAGGGGGGACGCGGTCGCGGTCGAGATGGGGGTCGCGGACGGCCGATGCCGCGCCGGTACATCGCCAGGCGTCGTACAGCGGCGCGAACGGCGCGTTCTGGCACATCAGCAGGCGGGGCAGCGCCTCGCCCTCCGTCCGCAGCCTGCGTGCCGCCTCGTGGGCGCCGATGGCTCCGGTGCCGCTGCCGACGGCCTGCACATAGGTCTCCGGCAGCCGTCCGAGGGCGTCGGCGGCGGCCAGCATGACGGTGCCCAGGCCGTCCCGGCGGCCGACATTGCGCGAGCCGCCCTCGGCGTGGTGGCCGGGGAACGCGGAGAGCAGGTCAGCGCATGCGATGGCGTCGCTGTAGGTGGCGGTGCCGTCGAGGACGACGATCCGGACGCGGGGGTCGAGCGGGGCCGGGAACCGCATCCGCTCCAGGGCCGGGGCGGGTACGACGAGCAGGCAGGGCATCTGGTGACGGGTGGCCGCCCAGGCGAAGGCGGCGGCGGTGTTGCCCGCCGAGGGAATCACGAGCACGGGCGGCTCGGCGGGCAGCCGGCCCAGCACCGTGTAGGCCTCAAGGTCCTTGAACGTGCACGTCGGCAGGTACGCCTCGCGCTCCGGCCAGTACCCGTTGAAGGCGATCCACAGCCGGTCGAGTCCGATACGGCGGCCGAGCCGTTCGGCGGCGTAGACGACGGGACCGGGCACGTCGGGGAAGGTGCGTGTCACAGGAAGCAGCGAGGCATGCCGGAACAGCCCGGCGCTTTCACCGGTCCGGGTTCCGGTCCTGTCGTAGTCGGTGCGCAGGAATGCCGGTTCGTGGGGACGGTCACAGTCGAGGAGGAGACCGTCGTCCTCGTATCGGGTTCCGCATGAGGAACAGACGACGGTGTAATGACGTCTTCCCGGGCGTACTCCGGACATTTTTTGCTTGCCTTCCGCAGTGCTGCGTTCGCTGATCAATTGGAACCAGTGCTTCGGGACGAGCGGGCGACCTGCGGGTTACCTTTGCCTGACGCGCAGTTGACACCGGGGAAGCGCTTACTACCGGGTCGCTGCGACCACGCCCCCCACCTGCGGAGTATTCAGTTCCGGTTCACTTGGGCGTATCCGTCCGGCAGTTGAGAAAGCGCTCACTGCGGAGAGCATCCGAGGCGCACGAGCCATGACGAAAGGGGTCGCGGGAACATGGGCGATACGCCGATGCATACGACAGCGGAGAATTGGGCAGATCCCTCGACCTGGCTTCCGTCCCAGGTTCCGTTTTCCCTTCTTTCACCGAATGGCGATGTCCCGAAATTCGACACCACGCATGGCTCGGGCGAGCGGACCTACCCCGAGCCGTCGGCCGAGGCGCTGCTGACGGCGTACCGGAAGATGGTCGTGGGGCGCCGCTTCGACGAGCAGGCGACCGCGCTCGCCCGGCAGGGCAGGCTCGCGGTCCACCCCTCCAGTCTCGGCCAGGAGGCCTGCCAGGTGGGTGCGGCGCTCGCGCTGCGCGCCACGGACTGGCTGTTTCCCACCTACCGGGACTGCGTCGCGCTGGTCAGCCGCGGGATCGACCCGGTCGAGGCGCTGACGCTGCTGCGCGGTGACGCGCACTGCGGCTACGACCCGGTGCGGCACCGCACGGCACCGCAGTGCACCCCGCTGGCCACCCACGCCGCTCACGCCGCGGGACTTGCCCACGGCGAGCGGCTCAAGGGCACGGGCACGGTCGCCCTCGCGCTCGTGGGCGACGGCGCGACCAGCGAGGGCGACTTCCACGAAGCCCTCAATCTGGCGGGCGTGCTGAAGGCGCCGGTGGTGTTCCTGGTGCAGAACAACGGGTACGCCATCTCCGTCCCGCTGTCCGAGCAGTGCGCCGCGCCGAGTCTGGCGTACAAGGGGATCGGCTACGGCATCCGCTCCGAGCAGGTGGACGGCAACGACGCCGCGGCCGTACTCGCCGTGCTGGGCACGGCCGTCGAGGACGCCCGGACGGGCGGCGGGCCGTGGCTCGTCGAGGCGCACACCTACCGGCTCGGCCCGCACACCAGCGCCGACGATCCCTCCCGGTACCGCGCCACCGCGGAGGCCGACCGCTGGCGGGAGCGCGACCCGATCGCCCGCCTGGAGTCCGCGCTGCGCGAGCAGGGCCTGCTCACCGACGCCGACGTGAAGGCCGTGACCGCCGAGGCGGAGGCGTACGCCGCCGATGTGCGCCAACGGCTCGCGGCGGACCCGGAGTTGAACCCGTCGGCCCTCTTCGACGACGTCTTCGGCACCCTGCCCCCACACCTCACCGATCAACAAGCCCTCCTGCGGGCCGAGTTGGAGGAACGCTGACATGACCGCGGTCGACACGGGGATGGCCCAGGCACTCAACGCCGCCTTGCGGGACGCACTGGGCGCGGACGAACGCGTCGTGGTCCTCGGCGAGGACGTCGGCCGCCTCGGCGGCGTCTTCCGGGTCACCGACGGGCTGAGAGAGGCCTTCGGCGACCGGCGCTGCTTCGACACACCGGTCAGCGAGGCCGGCATCGCAGGCCTCTCGGTCGGCATGGCGATGGCCGGCTGGCGGCCCGTGGTGGAGATGCAGTTCGACGCCTTCGCGTACCCGGCGTTCGAGCAGATCGCCTCCCACGTGGCCAAGATGCGCAACCGCACCCGGGGCGCCCTCACCCTCCCGATGGTCGTACGGATCCCCTACGGCGGCGGCATCGGCGGCGTGGAGCACCACAGCGACTCCAGCGAGGCGTACTACGCGCACACGGCCGGCCTGAAGGTCGTGACACCGGCGACGGCTGCGGACGCGTACTCCCTGCTGCGGGAGGCCATCGACGACCCGGACCCGGTGATCTTCCTGGAGCCGAAGCGCCGTTACTGGACCAAGGAGGCGCTCGAACTCCCGCTCCGCACCGAGCCGTTCGGGACCGCAGCGGTGCGCCGCGCCGGAAGCGACGCCACCCTCGTGGCGTACGGCCCCTCGGTCGCCGTAGCGCTCGAAGCGGCTCAACTGGCCGCCGCGGAAGGCCTGGACGTCGAGGTGCTGGACCTGCGCACCCTCGTCCCTCTCGACGACCGTGCGCTGGAGGAGTCGGTGCGCAGGACCGGCCGGTGCCTGGTGGTGCACGAGGCGCAGGGCTTCGCCGGTGTGGGCGCCGAGATCGCGGCGCGGGTGCAGGAGCGGTGCTTCGACGCGCTGCGCGCTCCGGTGCTGCGGGTCACGGGGTTCGACATCCCGTATCCGCCTCCGTTGCTGGAGGACGCCCATCTACCGGGGGTACACCGGGTGCTCGACGGCCTCCACCGTCTGCTGCCCGCCTTCGTACGCGGAGCTCGCGGCCCCGTGCCGCTCTCCGGCCCCACCGCACCCGGGCGGACCTTCCTCCTCCCCGACCTGGGGGAAGGGCTGGCCGAGGCGGAGGTACTGGAATGGATGGTCGCCGTGGGCGACCCCGTCGAGCACGATCAGGTCGTCGCGGAGCTCGAGACGGCCAAGTCCGTGGTGACGCTGCCGAGTCCGTTCGCCGGGACGGTGACGGCCCTGCACTGTCCGGCCGGTGAGGTCGTCCGGGTGGGGGCGCCGCTGCTCACCGTGGAGGAGGCGGCCGGTTCGGGCGCCGTCCTGACCGGCTACGGCACGTCGTCCCGGCCGGGACGTCACCACTCGCCGCGGCCGGCGACCACGACCGCGCTGCCCGAAGACGCCGCCGCGCCGGCCGTCCACATCCCTCCGCAACGATCCGCCACCCGTCTCCCGCTGGGTCCGGCGGCCGAGAAGTTCTCCCGTGGGCACCGTGACACGCCTGCGGTGACCATCTGGGCGGACACCGAGGCCGACCGCCTGCTCGCCGCCCGCGCCACCCACGGGACGGGCCTGCTGCCGCTGATGGCCCGGGCGTGCCTCGACGCTCTCGCCGCGTTCCCGGAGCTCAACTCCCGTGTGGACACGGGCCGCCAGGAGCTCGTCCGGCTGCCCGAGGTGCATCTCGGTTTCGCCGCGCAGACCGACCATGGCCTGGTCGTCCCCGTGGTCCGCGACGCCGACCGTCTCCCCCTCGACGACCTCGCCGCCGAGCTGCGGCGCCTGACCGGCCTCGCCCGCCGCGGCTCGCTTCCCGCCGAGCACCTCACCGGCGGCACGTTCACCCTGAACAACTACGGCGGCTTCGACGTCGACGGCGCCACCCCGATCCTCAACCACCCCCAGGCGGCCATGATCGGGCTGGGCCGCATCACCGACCGCCCCTGGGTGACGGACGGCCGCGTCGAGGTCCGCAAGGTCGTGAACGTGTCCCTCACCTTCGACCACCGCGTCTGCGACGGCGGCACGGCGGCAGGCTTCCTGCGCCGGGTCATCGAGCGCCTCAACACGCCCGATCTACTGGGAAGTTGCTCCTGAGTGGCGCCGCGGCGGACGACCGTTTGCCACGATGTCGGCGTCAGGAGATCTGCGTGACCGTGCCGGGGCCGGCCCTCAGGCGGGCCTGTCCCACAGCACGTGCAGGGTGGAGGGCTTGCGGAAGACCAGGCCGTGCGGAGTCGTGGGGTGGTCCGGGTCGAGGCGCAGAGCGGGGAGGCGTTCGAGCAGGTACTGGAGGGCGATGCGGGTCTCCAGGCGGGCCAGGTGAGCGGCGATGCAGTGGTGCGGGCCGTGCGCGAAGGCCAGTTGGAGGCGGGCGCCCGCGCGGCGCACGTCGAAACGGTCGGGGTCGGGGAAGACGGCAGGGTCGCGGTTGGCACCCGCGAGGGAGACGGTGACCGGGTCACCGCGGCGGATCGATGCCGGGCCCAGTTCGAAGTCACGGGTGGCGTAGCGGTCGACCACCACGGCGCCGGGTTCGAGGCGCAGGGACTCCTCGATCGCGCCGTCCAGGAGGTCGAAGTCGGCGCGGACCAGGGCGAGTTGGCCGGGGTTCGCCAGCAGCTGCAGCAGCGCGTTGGTGATCATCGCCTCGGTGGTCTCGATGCCGCCGAACATCATGACCGCGGCATTGGACGCCACTTCGGGCAGCGTCAGCCGCCCGGCCGCGGAGACGAGCAGCGAACTGCTGCCCCGGTCGGCGACGGTGCCCTCCACCGCGGCGCGCAGTTGCGCGTACGCCGCGGCGCCGGCGGGCCCCGCCTCGCGCCCCTCGGTGATGTCCGAGACGGAGCGGACGATGGAGTCGTACCAGGTCAGGACCGTGTCCGCACTGGTGCCCACCAGACCGAGCGCCTCGGTCACGACGGCGACCGCGAGTGGTCCGGCGAAGACGCGCCTCAGCTCGGCGGCACCTGCCGGTTCCAGCGCGGTGACGAGCCGGTCGGTCTCCCGCTCGATGAACGAGGCGAAGCCGTCCCGCACCTGTCGGGGGCGGAAAGGGGCGTTGAAGGGTTCGCGGTGGCGGGTGTGCTGCTCGCCGTCCAGCGAGAGCATGCTCGGCCCGACGACCTGAGCGGTGGAGAACCGGGGGTCGTCGACGGTGAAGGTCTCGGCGTCCCGCATCACGCTCAGCGCGAGGTCGCGACGGGTCACGAGCCAGCCGCCCAGCTCGGGCAGCCAGGACACGGGCTCGTGCGCACGCAGCAGCGCCAGTCGCGGATGTGGATCGTGGGCGAGTCCGGCGAGCGTGGTCGCGGCGCCGAGCGGGAAGGAGTCAGCGGCGTTCACACCAAAGGCTAACAATCACTCGGACGGTGACACGCCGCCGGATGGCCCATCCTGCCGCTGAGCGGCATATCAGGTCATAACGTTCGCGATATGAAGAAATACCGCGCGTACCTGATGTGCACCGCCGTGGTCGTCGGGACGGGACTCGGTGCCGCTCCGCCTGCCGACCGGCATCATGCGACCCATGTGGTCTGGCCCGGCGAGTCGATCCAGAAGGCGGTGGACGCCGCCCGGTCCGGTGACACCGTGCTGCTCGCCCCCGGCACGTTCCACGAGAGCGTCAAGGTGACCACGCCCGGACTGACCCTGCGGGGCATGGGGCGCGGCACGGTGATCGCGCCGAGCACCAAGAAGGCCGCGGACAGCTGCTCCGAGGGCGGCAACGGCATCTGTGTGCTGGGTACGAAGGACCGCAACGTCAAGGGCGTCACCGTCGCCTCGCTGACCGTCACCGGCTTCACCCGGACCGGGGTGTTCGGCATGGCGACCGACGGGATGACCGTGCGGAACGTGACCGCGGTGAAGAACGGCGTGTGGGGCATCGCCCAGGAGCGCTCGGTCCGTGGTGTGTTCCAGAACAACACCGCCCAGGACAACGGCGACGCGGGTCTGTTCCTCGCCAACACCATCAAGGAGGAGGCCGGCGCGGACGACACCCAGGGCACGGTGATCGAGCGCAACCGGCTGGAGGGCAACCGCATCGGCGTCACGGTCCGGCGACTGCGGAACCTCACCGTCGCGCAGAACCGCATCACGGGCAACTGCGCGGGAGTGTTCGTCGTAGGTGACGAGAACAAGCCGAAGGCCGGCGCCGTGACCGTGCGCGACAACTTCGTCGTGCGCAACAACAAGTCGTGCCCGAAGACGGACCGGCTCGACGCGCTCCAGGGCTCCGGCATCGTCGTGACCGGCGCCGAGGACAACACGGTGACGGGGAACGTGGTCCGGGGCAACGCCGGCGCGTCCCCGCTGTCCGGCGGCATCGTCCTGTTCAAGAGCTTCGTGGGCGTCACCAGTGACCGCAACCGCGTCAGCGGCAACGTCCTCGGGGGCAACTCCCCGGCGGACATCGTCAACACGGACCAGGGAGTGGGCAACACCTTCCAGGGCAACCACTGCCGCGCGTCCAAGCCCGCGGGACTGTGCTGACCGCTCGACCCCGGCCAACCCGATGAACCAATGAGGAAGGAAGCGGCACATGACGACCGCACAGACCGCCCCACCGCCGTCCATGCGGCTGAGGGAGCTCGCGTTCGCGGCGGCATGTGCCGCCGCCCTCCGGGCCGCCGCCCGGCTGGGAGTCCCCGACGCCCTCGGCGACAGCCCCATGACCGTCGAGGACCTCGCCGCAGCCGTGAAGGCCGAGCCCCGGCCCCTGCGCCGGCTGCTGCACACGCTGTCCTGCTACGACATCTTCGCCGAACTGCCTGATGGCACCTTCGAGCACACCGACGTCTCCAGGCTGCTGCGCGAGGACGACCCGAACAGCCTGCGCGCCATCGCGCTGTGGTGCACCGAGCCGTGGACCTGGGACGCCTGGCCGAGGCTCGACGAGGCGGTGCGCACCGGGCGCAACGTCGTCGAGGACCTGTACGGCAAGGAGTTCTTCCCCTACCTCAACGAGGACGCCCCGGAATCGGCCGACGTCTTCAACCGCGCCATGACGACGTCCAGCGTGCAGTCGGCCCGGGACGTCGCCGAGTTCCTGGATCTGTCCGGGAGTTCGTCGGTCGCCGACCTCGGCGGCGGCCAGGGGCACGTGGTGGCGAGCCTGCTGGACAAGTACCCCGCGATGCACGGCACCCTGCTCGACCTGCCCCGGGTGGTGGAGAACGCGGTGCCGAGGCTGCGCGCGGGAGGCGACCTCGCCGACCGCGCGCGCATCGTGCCCGGCGACGTCCGGGTGGCCGTCCCGGTCGAGGCCGACGTGTATGTCATCAAGAACATCCTGGAGTGGGACGACGAGAGCACGGCCCGGACGCTGCGCAACGTGCGCGAGGCGGGTGGGCCGGGGGCCCGGGTCGTGGTCATCGAGAACCTCGTCGACGACACGCCCTCGATGCGGTTCAGCACCGGGATGGACCTGCTGCTGCTCCTGAACGTCGGCGGGGCGAAGCACACCACCCAGAGCATGGTGGCCCGGCTGACCGAGGCGGGCCTGGTCATCGACGACATCCGGCCGGTGAACCCCTACCTGCACGCGTTCGACTGTCACGTCCCTCAGTGATCGGAGCGCATCCGCACAGACCACCGGTGGCCGGGTCCCGCAGCGTCGCGGGCCCGGCCACCGGTGATGTCCGGCAGGCTCAGCGTGCCGGGTCGCGCTCCCAGAGATAGAAGCGCTGAGCCATGGCGTCCTTCGGGGAGCGCCAGGTCTCGGGGTCGTACGCGCTGACGTACGCGGTGAGCCGCTCGCTGACGTCCCGGAAGTCGGGATGCTGCGTGACCTTGGCGATGGCGGGACCGGGCTCGCGCTCGGACTCGATGAGGTGCATGTACACATCGCCGAACTGGAAGAGGCTGCGACGGACCACACCGACGAGGTGCGGCAGCTCTCCCCGGTCGGACTCCGCGAACACCTTGGCGATGTCGGGTGCCGATCCCGGAGCCATCCGGGCGACGATCAGAGCTTGGTGCATGGGGACTGCTCTCCGTCCTTCGTCCGGCTCAGCGGGTCAGACCCGGCGTGGCCCCGCGCTCGGCGGCGGCCTTCTCGATGCGGTCCCGGATCAGGCCCATCTGGACCTTGGAGTTCCGGTTGATGTTGTCCGTCATCCAGGCGTCGTCGACCGGCGCTTCCGGCTTCATCGCGAAGTCCTGCGTCCAGACCATCCGCGTGCCGGCCGCCACCTCCTCGTACTGCCAGTGGATGTTCATGTGGGCGAAGGGTCCCGTCTCGACCCGGCGGGCCCTGACGCTCAGCGTGTCGCGGTCGGGTTCGCGCTCCGAGATCCAGCTCCACACGGTGCCGTTCTCGTCCGGGTGCATGGTCAGCCGGAAGGTGGTCTTCCGGCCCTCCCGGGACAGCACCTCGACGGAGGCGTACTCGCTGAACAGCCGCGGCCAGTTCTCCAGGTCGTTGGTCATCTCCCAGACCAGGTCCAGGGGCGCCGCGATGGTGATCTCGTTCTGCGTGTGTCCGGTCATTTCACGCTCCTGTCATGAGGGCACCGTTGACGAGGTCGAGGAACTGACGGGGCGTCTTGGAGCGTTCGGCGTCGGGCGGCATCGGTGTGCCGTACCGGTTCTCCAGTTCGCCGACGATGCCCAGCAGGCCGAGCGAGTCGACGCCCAGGGTGTCGAAGCCCGGGTCGCCTTTGCGGAGTTCCTCCGGGTCGACGGTGACGCCGGCGGACTTCTTCATGAGTTCGGCCAGCTCTTCCACGGTGATGCGGTCAGTCATGCGCTTGCTCCTCTGCTGCTGCGCGGCGCCTCACCTCGAGGCGTCGGTGGCGCCGTGCCGCAGCACCAGCGCCGAGTTCGATCCCATGAGTCCCCGGCTCAGGACCAGCGCCGTGCGTGCCTCGGTGGTACGGGCCCGGCCGGTCACGAGGTCGAGGTCGTGGCAGATGTCGAAGACGTTGGGGGTGGGGGGGATCACGCCGTGCTCCATCGCCAGCACCGCCGCCGCGACGTCCAGCACGGGCGCCGCGCCGTAGCCCCGGCCGATGCCGGTCTTCGGCGCCGTGACGGGCACGCGCGTGCCGTGCGCGCCGAGCGCGTCGGCGATCGCCAGGGCCTCCGCTCGGTCCGCCTCCGGCACTCCGAGGGCGTCGGCGAAGACCACGTCGATCTCCTCGGGGACGCAGCCGGCCTCGTCCAGGGCGCCCCGGATGGCCTGGGCGAGCCCCTCCCGGGACTGCTCCCAGCGGGAGGCGCCGGTGAACGTCGCCGCGTGTCCGGCGAGCACCGCCTGCACGCGCGCGCCCCGTTCCCGGGCCGAGGCCTCGTCCTCCACGACGAGCATGGCGCCGCCCTCGGCAGGGACGAACCCGCAGGCCGCGGAGGTGAACGGACGGTAGGCACGGGTCGGGTCGTCCGTGGTGCTGAGCTCCTCGTAGCCGAGCTGGCAGACGACGGAGTAGGGGGCGAGCGGCGCCTCGGTCGATCCGGCCACGATCACGTCGGTACCGCGCCGTACGGCCCGCGCCGCGTGCGCGAGGGCGTCCAGACCGCCGGCCTCGTCGCTGGCGACGACCGAGCAGGGCCCCTTGAAGCCCCGGCGGATGGATATCTGGCCGGTACTGGCGGCGTAGAACCAGGCGATGGACTGGTACGGGCCGACGAACCGGCTGCCCTTGCTCCACAGCTGCTGCAGTTCCCGCTGTCCGAACGCTCCGCCGCCGGAGCCGGCCGCGGTGACCACACCCACGGAGAACGGGGAGTCGTCCGTCTCGGTCCGGCCGAGACGGGCGTCGTCCAGCGCGAGGTCGGCAGCGGCCATCGCGAAGTGCGTGAACCGGTCGGTCTGGACGAGGAAACGTTCCTCCACCGCGGCCGACGGGTCGAAGTCGCGGACCTCGCCCGCCACCCGCAGCGGCAGGTGCTCGCAGCCCTCGCGGGTGACCCGGTCCAGGACGCTGATGCCCTCCCTTGTGGACTTCCAGAAGGTCTCCGTGCTGGAGCCGTTGGGCGCGACCACGCCCATTCCGGTGATGGCCGCGCGCCGTGGATAGGGTTCGCTCATCGTGTTTTCTCCCTCGGCCGGGACAGGACCACCGCGGACTGGAAGCCGCCGAACCCACTGCCCACCGAGAGCACGCTGTCCAGTTTCCGGGCGCGGGCCTCACGGGGGACGTAGTCCAGGTCGCACTCGGGATCCGGCGTCTCGTAGTTGGCGGTCGGCGGGACGGTCTGGTTCGCCAGGGCCAGTACGCACGCGACGAGTTCGATCGCGCCGATCGCGCCGAGGGAGTGGCCCACCATGGACTTGATGGAACTCATCGGCGTGTCGTAGGCGTGCGGGCCCAGGGCCCGTTTCACCGCGGCGGTCTCGTGGCGGTCGTTCTGCTGGGTGCCCGACCCGTGGGCGTTGACGTAGTCGATCGCCGTGCCGTCGAGCCTGGCGTGGTCGAGGGCGGCCTCGATGGCCTTCGCCATCTCCAGGCCCTCACGGGTCAGACCGGTCATGTGATAGGCGTTCCCGAAGGTCGCGTAGCCGCCGAGCTCGCAGTACACGTGTGCGCCGCGGGCCCGGGCGTGTTCGAGTTCCTCCAGGACGAGCACCGCGCCGCCCTCGCCCATGACGAACCCGTCGCGGTCGGCGTCGAAGGGACGCGAGGCGTGCGCGGGGTCGTCGTTGTTCGCGGAGGTGGCCTTGATGGCGTCGAAGCAGGCCATGGTGATCGGGGAGATCGGCGAGTCCGAGGCGCCGGCTATGCAGATGTCGGCCCGGCCCTCCTCCACGGTGTGGAAGGCGTACCCGACCGCGTCGAGCCCCGAGGTGCAGCCCGTGGAGACGGTCTGCACCGGGCCGCGCGCCCCGAACCGCTCCGCCACGGTCGAGGCGAGCGTGCTCGGTGCGAACGCGCGGTGGAGGTACGGCTCGGCCTGCCGGGCATCGACGTCCCAGCGCTGCCCGCCGTGGCTGACCAGCACGTAGTCGTGCTCCAGTCGTGTGGTGCCGCCGACCGCGGTGCCCAGGGAGACACCCACCCGCCAGGGGTCCTCCCGGTCGAGTTCGAGGCCGGCGTCCCGCACCGCCTCCGTTCCGGCGGCCAGGGCGAACTGGATGTACCGGTCGCACCGTTCGGTCTGCCCGGCGTCCAGCCCGTGGTCCGCCGGGTCGAAGTCGCACTCGGCGGCGATCCGCGAACGCAGACCGGCCGGATCGAAGAACGTGATGCCCCGCGTCGCGGTGCGCCCGGCCGCCAGGAGGTCCCAGAAGGCCGGTACGCCTATGCCGCCCGGTGCGACGATGCCTATGCCGGTGACGGCCACCCGTCTCGTCATGAATGCACCTCGGCGACGGTCTCGGTCTCCTCGGTGTCGACATGGCCGAGCTGCGGACGCGGGGCCAGCGGGCCGAGGTGGAAGACCATGCGGGCCTCCACGTTGCCGACGTTGCGGAAGCGGTGGCGCATGTGGGCGGGAATCATGAGCCCCTGCTCGGGCCGCAGCGTATGCGGCACGCCGTCCAGGTCCACCTCCAGCTCCCCGCACACGACGTACACGAACTCCTCGGAGTACGGGTGGTAGTGCTCACCGATGCGGTCGCCGGGCTCGACGAGGGCGACGCCCATGAATCCGCTGGTGGAGCCGACCGTGGCCGGGGTGAGCATGGCGCGCAGATCGCCGCCGCGCCGACGGTTGGGCTCGACCTCGCTGAGATCCACGATTTTGGGACGGGATGTGATCACGACGTTCCTCCGTTCAGGTCCTGCATCGACGTGGGGGTGTGGCCGCCGCCACGGGGGGTGACGCCAGATCAGGCGTCGGGCGAGCGGCGGTCGGTGACGAGGTCCATCCGGGCCAGCCCGACGTAGCGCGCGAGCTCGCCGTCCTTCGGCGCGGACGCGTCGGCAGGGAACGTCATCAGCTCGGCGGCCTGCCCGGGGTCCGGGAGGCCGAGCGCCAGCGCGGGGTCGGCGGCGTCGAGCCCGCCGCGCACGTCGATCAGCCGTACGACGACGTCGTCGCGCTGGAAGATCGTGCTGCGCAGGACCGGGCTGCGCGGGTCGTCCGCCGCCGCCTCGTCCTGCCGGGCCAGCAGCTCGGCCAGGCGCATGCCGCAGCCGGGCCGGGCCGGGTAGGACAGCGCGTACCGCTCGGCTCGCGGGTCCTGCTGCTCCGCCGTCACGTGGTGCACGGCGGGCAGGGCGGCCCGGGTGAAGAAGACGCGGGCGGACTCGGGGTCGTTCAGGTCCCGGTCCTGCTCCAGATAGGGGTTGATGGCCTCCTCGACGGCGCGCACCTCGGGCTGCCGGGACACGTGGCGCAGCGCGGCGAGCAGGTCGCCCCGCACCTCGATGGCCCGCACCACCCGGTTGCCGTGCATGAACAGCGACGTGCGGCACAGCCGGGTGGCGGCATCGACCTTGGGGTCGGGCGAGGCGTAGTCGGCGAGGATCCTGGCGACCGTCTCCTCGCTGCCCGGCTTGACGGTGAAGGTGAGGGCGTGGCGGATGATGCCGTCGCCGATCCTGGGCGACGCCTGGAGCCGGCGCTTGCCGGCCTTGGTGTCCACGGCCGGTCCGCCCGTCTCACGGACGATGTGGAAGCGCAGCGACCTGGTGTCCCGCACACAGCTGTGCAGGGGCTCCACCATCCGCACGTGCTCCTCGCTGTTCACCCATGCGAGGAACGGCGGGGCACTCTCCCACTCACTGGTGATGAGCCATTGGGAGGGGTTCTCGATGGACTGGCACAGCTGGTCGCTGACGTGCCCGGGAACGGACGCGACCTGGTTGCACAGGAGCTCGTACGCCTCCAGGAACTGCTGCTGGGCCCCGTCGTAGACGTCCACCAGCAGGACGACCCTGAGTCTGGAGCCGTCGAACACGGACTGGGAGACACGTGGCGACACCTGTTGGGTCAGCGGGCCGGAAACACGTTCGGACGTGGTGGTCATCCTGCGCACATCTCCTTCGCGGAGGGGGGAAGTGGTTGTTCGAGCCGCGGTGATGCGGCGTCAGCGTTCCTCGATCGTGTGCCCGTCCCGTGAAGAGCGCGACTCGTATGCACTACGCGGGTGACGCTCAGACGAGATGGGCGAAGACCACCAGGTTGTCCGTGTAGTCCCGGACCGAGCGGTCGTAGTCACCCGCACAGGTGATGAGCCGCACCTGGGCCTGCGGGGTGTCGGCGTACACGCGGTCGCTGGGGAAGTTCGACTTGTCGAAGGTCTCCACGCCGTCGACCCGGAAGGTCACGGTGCGCCCGTCGGCCCGCAGGACGGAGAACCGGTCGCCCTTGCGCAGCTCGCCGAGGTTCGCGAAGACCGCCGCGGACGTCTTGGTGTCGACGTGACCGGCGATGATCGCGGTTCCGGCCTCGCCGGGGGAGGCTCCCTTGACATGCCAGCCGACGAGGTTGGTGTCGGCGGCCGGAGGCGGCTCCAGCTGTCCGGTCGAGCCGATGTAGAGGTCGGTGAAGGGGGCGTCGACCCCGATCTTCGGAATGCGCAGGCGCACGGGCCTGGACCGGGGCAGATGCTTCCCCGCCGGCTGCCCGGCGGGCGGTGCCGACGCGGCCGACCGCGGCGGCGAATCTGCGGCCTGCGGGGCCGTCGCCGCGGACTGGGGGCCGCCCGGCGGGCTGGAGGCGTCGGTCGACTCGCCCTGGCCGCTGATCAGGCTCGCGGCCAGCAGCAGGCCGGCCGCGGCGCACATCATCATCGCCCCCGAGCGGGACGATCCCTGGCCGGTGGACACCGGGTCGTCGCCGGTGGGGGAAGGGGGGGCTGCCATCGGAAATCACCTCAATCGGGCACGGCAGCGGGGCGGACCGGGATGCGAACAGCGAGCCGGGCCGCCACACGGGCAAACGGGTGGCGGCCGCGGCTGCGCTATCGCATCAGGCATGGATCAGGCCGGGCTTCCGGCCAGCTTCTTGCGGCGCACCGCATACAGGCCGGTCGCGGCCACGGCCAGGACCGCCAGTCCGCCCGCGGTCGCCGACGGGGTGGCAAGGCCTCCGCCGCCGGTGTGCATCCCACCGCTGGGCTTCTCGTGTCCGCCGCTCCATGAGTCGTTGCCGCGGCCACCGTCACTGTCGTGGTCGCCGCCCCAGGAGTCCTGGCCGTGCTCGCCCTCCTTGTCCTTGTAGGTCTCCGGGTCCGTCTTCGGGTCCTTCGCGGTGGCCCAGTCGTCGCGGTCGTTCACCGCGGTGAGCGCGCCACCACCCGTGTGCATGCCGCCGTGCGGGGAATCGTGCTTGGTGTCCTGGCCGTGCTCCTTGCCGTGCGAAGAGCCGTCGCTGTACGAAGAGTCGTCGTGATCCCAGTCGCCCCCGGCGGCGTATGCGCCGGGTGCACCGATGGCGAGGACGGCCGAGGCCGCCGCTGTCGCCAGGATCATGCGAGCAGAGCGCATCTGATGGTCCTTCCGTCAGGCCCGGCAGCTGGGACTTTGTCAGCTGTCTTGACCGGGCCCCGACGTGATCCACCGTCAGCCAGACATCGCCGGGCCACCAGTCGGGACGATCACCCGGGTGAAGCGAGCACACCTCACCCGGCACTCTGCCGGGCGGGTGATCAGGCCAGTGACAGACCGTCTTCCAGGGCCCTGCGCAGCGCCGATCCGGCATCCGGATCCGGTCCGGACGACCGCCACGCGACGAACCCGTCCGGCCGTACGAGGACGGCGCCCCCGCGGGTCGTGCCGTGGCGCTCCGCCCAGTCCACATCGCCCTCCGGAACCAGTTCGGCCTCGGGTCCGGCGCCCACTCGGTACGACCGGACGGGGACCGACATCTCGTCGGCGAGGCGGGTGGCGGCCTCGTGCCATCCGCTCGGGTCACCGGCGTCGCTGAGCAGGACCGGGGTCCGTTCGTAGAGGTCGAGAGTGGAGATCCGTTCGCCTCCGCGCTTCACCCACAGGTGGGGCGCCCTCGTGCCGGGCGCCCCGCTCAGGTCGAGGTTCTCCGGGACGACCGCTGCGGCGGGATCGGCGCCGACGACCGCGCCCTGCGGGTACCGGTAGCCGAGCGCCACGTTGAGGATGCCTCGCTGGCGGCCGCCGCCCGCACCCGGCGGCGGGGTGAATCCGGGGTGACTGTGTTCGGCCGAACGGACGGCGGCGCGGGCGCTGGTCGCCTCCGCCACCGGGCGGCGCTCGGCGTCGTAGGTGTCCAGCAGCCCCTCCCCCGCCCAGCCGCCGAGGACCGCGGCCAGCTTCCATGCGAGGTTGTGCGCGTCCTGGATTCCGGTGTTGGAGCCGAAGGCACCGGTGGGCGACATCTCGTGGGCCGAGTCACCGGCCAGGAAGACCCGTCCGGAGCGGTAGCTGCGGGCGACGCGCTGGGCGGCGTGCCAGGGTGCCCGGCCGGTGATCTCCACGTCGAGATCGGTCAACCCGACCGCGCGGCGGATGTGCTCGATGCACCGTTCGTCGGTGAACTCCTCCAGCGTTTCGCCGTGTTCGGGGTGCCAGGGGGCGTGGAAGACCCAGTTCTCGCGGTTGTCCACCGGCAGCAGCGCTCCGTCGGCGTCCGGGTTCGTCAGGTAGCAGACGATGAAGCGGCGGTCGCCCACGACGTCGGCGAGACGGCGGGAGCGGAAGGTGATGCTGACGTTGTGGAACAGGTCGCCCGGACCGCTCTGACCGATGCCGAGCTGCTCACGGACGGGGCTGCGGGGGCCGTCGGCGGCGACGAGGTAGTCGGCGCGGATGGTGGTGTGCTCGCCGGTCTCGCGGCTCTTGGCCACGGCGGTGATGCCGGTGGGGTCGCTCTCGAACGACATGAGTTCGGTGGAGAAGCGCAGCTCGCCGCCGAGTGCCCTGGCGTGGTCGAGCAGGACCGGCTCCAGGTCGTTCTGGCTGCACAGGCACCATGCGCTGGGGCTGAAGCGGGCCAGTCCGCCACCGGGGTCGATCTCCCTGAACAGCCACTCGCCCGCGTCGCCGACCAGGGTGGGCGCCTGCAGGATGCCGTGGTTGTCGGCCAAGGTGGCGGCGGCCTCATGGATCGCCGACTCGACGCCCGCCACCCGGAACACCTCCATCGTGCGGACGTTGTTGCCGCGGCCGCGCGGGTGGATGGAGGTGCCGGAGTGCCGTTCCACCAGGGCGTGGCGCACCCCCAGCCGTCCCAGGAACAACGAGGTCGACAGGCCGACCAGGGAACCGCCGACGATGAGGACCGGGACCCTGAGGGTGTGGTGGTCGGCCTGGTCGACTCGTTCGTTCATCACTCTCGCCTCCAGCACGTCTTTGTCCGCGACCGGCCGGATCGGGCCGCGGTCCTCATGCATGCCCCGCGAATCGGACGGCGGCTCAGGCTTCACCCGCCTGTCACCCGGTGGGCAGCCCAATGGGTGCGGAAAGCGGGTCTGAGCCGGGTCTGAGTACGACGAGAGGCGTTAAGGCAAGGAACGACACCCCGATCTGACGGCGCGACACAAAAAGGCCCGGTGCCCGGCCTGTGGCCGGGCACCGGGGACGGTCTGACCTGCCGCCTACTTCCCTACCGCGTTGTTGCAGCCCATGGTCGAGCCCAGGTGGTCCTCCTGGGCGCCCGGGTTGCCCTCGCCGTTGAGCGCGCCACCCAGGGCGCCGTTGAGCAGCCCGACCGCGCCGAGGATGTCGATGTTCAGGTCGTGGGACCGGCAAGTCGTGCTCTGCTGGACGGTGAACACGCCGCCTTGACCGCCGCCGTCCTGGCCCCCGTGGGCCTGCGCTGCGCCGACGTTCAGGAACCCGACGGTCCCGAGGGCCACGACCAGAACGGCAGCCTTGCGGAGCATGTGCATGTTCTCTCCGATGGAGTGAAGGGGATGCGATCGCGAAAGATCGCCTTCGACAGCCATGGAAGTTAGGGCGAAATATCCGTAATTGGCGGGTGCCACACGGTGATTCCGTGGATTCTCACCACGGTGCGTGAAGCAGAAGGGGTACGGCGGCTGCCGCCTGCGCCGGAGGGACCCCGCGAGGGCACTCCGGCAAGGCGTGGACATCTGAAGGCAGTTCGTACGACTTACGTCACCCAGTACCGACACAGTCGGTGTGTCGTTCGAGCATTCGAGCACCGGAACTACACCGTGTCGGCCGGTGCCGTGCTCGGCGTCTGCGTGCCCGTGCCGCCGAAGCGGATGCCCTTGGCCTCCTTGCCGACGGCACTGAGGACGATCACCACGGCCAGGGCGGGCACCACGGTCCACGTCATCGCCGCGGGATAGCCGTGACGGTCCGCGATGGCCTCCTGGAGCGGCAGGTTGAGGGCCGCGATCAGGTTGCCGAGCTGGTAGGTGACGCCCGGATAGAAGCCTCGGATCGCGTCCGGGCTCATCTCTGTCAGATGCGCGGGAATGACGCCCCAGGCTCCCTGTACGCACACCTGCATCAGGAAGGCGGAGAGCATCAACCAGCCGACGGTGGTGGACAGCACGAAGAACGGCACCACCGCCAGACCTCCGGCCGCCGCGATCATGATCGTGCGGCGGCGCCCCAGCCTTTCGGAGAAGGCACCGAGCAGCGCGCCTCCGATCATGGCGCCGATGTTGTAGACCACCGCGATGGCGATGGCCGTGTCCGGGGAAAGGCCCAGGCCCTTCTTGACGAAGGTCGGATAGACGTCCTGGGTGCCGTGCGACATCCAGTTGAAGGCTGTCATCAGCGCCACCAGGTACACGAAGCGGCGCAGCACCGCCGGGTTCCTGAACACCTGGTAGGCGGGAGTGCGGTTGAGCCGGACGCTCTTCTCCCACACCTCGCTCTCCTCCACCCGGGTGCGCACCCAGAGGGCGACCAGCGCGGGCACCAGGCTGAAGGCGAACAACCCCCGCCAGCCGAAGGTGGGTTCGATGCCGAAGAAGGCCACAGCGGCGAGCAGATATCCCAGCGAGTAGCCGCTCTGCAGCAGGCCCGACCAGAAGCCCCGCCGCTCAGCGGGAATCTTCTCCATGGCCAGCGCCGCCCCCAGGCCCCACTCGCCGCCCATCCCGATGCCGTACAGCAGGCGAAGGACCAGCAGGACGGCGTAGTTGGGCGCAAAGGCGCACGCGAAGCCGACGATCGAGTAGAACACCACGTCGACCATGAGCGGCAGCCGGCGGCCTCTGCGGTCCGCCCACATGCCGAAGAGCAGGGCACCGACCGGACGCATCACCAGGGTCGCGGTGGTGAGGAAAGCCATGTCGGTGAGGGAGACATGGAATTCGTCGGCTATCTCGCTGTAGACGAGAACCACCAGAAAATAGTCGAAGGCATCCATCGCCCAGCCCAGATAGGCGGCGACGAAGGCGTTGCGCTGATCCTTGGTAAGACCAGTTGCCTGCTCTCGGACGGTCTTCAGCATGCCGGCCCTCCCACGGTTCCGCAGGGGACGCTAGGTCCGTGTGGCGATGCGGACAACGCAAGGGCCGGCAAAACACGCGCCACAATTGTCCAAAGCCGACGCTCGGTTCACCGCCAGCCCCAGCGGTGCGCTCCTGAGTCAGCCGCCCGCGAGGAATCTCAGACGTACCGTTCGATCGGCGTTGTCCTTGTTCGTGTCCGCCAACCTCCGTTAGGGCAACCCCTGGTTCAGCTTGAGGGCCCAAGGTTGACAGTCCGTGCGCGGCTCCAGGGCGCCCTGGCTCAGAGAAGCGTCCAACTCGTCGGGAATCCTGCATCCACGACAGGACTACGTCCAGCGTTTCCAGGAGGTTCTGCTCGCCCCCTGAGGGCGAGTACACACGGCTCGGTTTTTGCACTACGGGCCGCATCCAGCACTCCGCCAGGACACGCAGCCAACGCCCGACCCCCGAGGTGCCGGCCGCACCAACGGCGCGAGTACGTCCGCATCCGTGGCGAGAGGAGCTTCCGCTGGGGCGGGCGGCTCGCTCTCGCTCATGATCGGGCACCCTGGCGAACGTTCCCCCGCTCCGTCTGGCCTGCGGGGACAAAATCGACTCACCCGTACCGGCCCGACATCCATCCACAGAGAGGTGCGAATGGCTCTAAACTGGGAAAAGCACTCCATGGATGATCGAGGGCAGCGTGTCGGCCAACGGTATGGCATCGAGTTCATACCCGCTCAGCGCCGCGGGTGTCGGCGAAGCGCCCGAGCGTGACGACGCGTTGGCGAGGGCCGTGGTCCATGCGGTGGAGGTCACCGGAGCGCATACCGGAAGCGTGTTCCTGCTCTCCGGCGACCATCGCTCGCTCGTCGTGGCCGCGTCCTGCGGGACACCGCCCTCACTGCTCAGCGGGTGGCGTCGGATCCCGGTCAACAGCCGCATGCCGGTGGCGGAGGCGTGCCGCTCCGGGCGCATGGTCCACCTGGCCGGCGCGGAGGAGACGATGCGGCGCTTCCCCCAGCTCTCGATCGCCCTGCCCTACCCGTTCGGCTCTGCATCGGTCCCCGTACGGGCGGGCGAGCGGACCTTCGGCGCCATCGCCGTGGTGTGGACGCCCAAGCCGGACGGGACCGGACTGTCGAGGGCACAGCGCGGGCAGTTGCGCTCCGCCGCCGACCGGCTGGGCACCGCCCTCGCCGGACTGCGGGCCCGCGGCACGCTCGGTGAGTACGACGAGCGGACGGCTCCGGTACTGGTCCCGCTGCCGTCCGCTCCGGCGATCCGGGTGGGCCTGTTCGACTGGAACCTCGACACCGGAGCCCTCACTGCCGACGACGAGCTGTGCGCGATCTTCGGGATTGCGCCCCGCGCGTTCGACGGTCGGGCGACCACACTGGCAGCCTGCATCGAGCCGGCGGATCTGCCCGGTTTCGGGTCCGCCGCCCGCGCCGCGGTCGAGGAAGGACACCTACTGGCGCACCACCTACGCATCCTGGACGGCCGTGGTGGACACCGCGTCGTCGAGCTGTGGGGCCGGGTACCGGAGAGGCCCGACGACTCGGAGGCCTCTTGCCACCTGGTCGGCGCCGTGCTGGACTCCGGGAGCGGCATGGCCGCCGTGGCGGCGATCGAGCGGCTCGCGGACGGTTTCTTCGCGCTCTCTCCCGACGGGCGCCTCGCCTACGCCAACCACAGCCTGGAGGATCTGCTGCGGGTCCGCCAGGACGAACTGCTCGGACGGCGCCCCTGGGACATTCTGCCTTGGCTGGCCGATCCCGTGTACGAGGACCGCTACCGGGCCGCCGCCGTCTCCCAGCAGCCGGTCTCCTTCCTGGTCCGCCGCCCGCCGGACGAGTGGCTGGTCTTCTCCCTCCACCCGGGCGCTCAGGGCATGACGGGATGGGCCTCACGAGTGCAGCAGCCCGTACCGGCCGGCACCGTACCCGGTGCACCGGTCACCGAGGAGGGGCCGCCCCTCTCCTCGGCGCCTCCGCCCGCGGCCCCCCGCGTGGGTTCCCTCTACCGGGTACTCACGCTGGGCAGCGCCCTCACCGAGGCGGCCACCGCGGACGAGGTGTTCGATGCCGTCGCCGAACAGTTGCTGCCGGCGTTCGGCGGCCAGAAGCTGGCGATCGCCGTGGTCGAGGAACGGCGCCTGCACCTGCTCGCTCAGCGCGGCTACTCGAAACGCTTTCTCGCCCGGTTCGAGGGCACCCCGCTGCATGCCCGGCTGCCCGTGACGGACGCGCTGACCTCCGGGGTCCCGCTGTTCGTCGAGTCCCGGGAGCAGCTCCGCGAGACCTACCCCGGGCTCATGGCGGGTCACACCAACTCCTGGGCGTTCCTGCCGCTGATCGCCTCGAACCACCCGGTCGGCGCCTGCGTGCTCGGCTTCGACGACATCCACCGGTTCCCCGACGAGGAGCGCGGAGTCCTCACCGCGCTGGGCGGCCTGATCGGCCAGGCGCTGGAACGCGCCAGACTCTACGACGCCGAATTCGCCCTCGCCCGCGGCCTGCAGGACGCGCTGCTGCCGCGCCGGCTGCCCACTCTGCCGGGGCTGCACGTCACCGGGCGTTATCTTCCGGGCACCAGGGGGATGGACATCGGCGGCGACTGGTACGACGTCATCCCCACCGGCGACGAAGTCGCACTGATCGTCGGGGACGTCGAGGGGCACAACGTCCCCGCCGCGGCCGCCATGGGCCAACTGCGCAGCGCCATGCGGGCATTCGTCGCCGCCGGCCACCGACCGAGCGATGTCGCCGCCGGCACCAACCGGCTCCACATGGACCTCGACCCGGTGCTCCTCGCCAGCTGCTGCTACGCCCAGTTCCATCCCCGCTCGGGGATCGTGCGCATCGTCCGAGCGGGCCATCTCCCGCCCCTGCTGCGCCTGCCCGACGGGCACACCAAGATCCTGGATGTGCCCGGCGGCCCACTGCTCGGCATCGACGCGACGGCACGCTTTCCGGAGTCGGAGCTGCGTCTCGCTCCCGGGTCGGTCCTGGCCCTCTATACGGACGGGTTGATCGAGAGGCGCGACTCGGACATCGGCTCCGACGTCGAGCGGCTCCGGGGGTCACTGGCCCGGCTCGGCGGGGGCGGCCTGGACGATCTGGCCGACGGGCTGCTGCGGGATGCCTGCCACGCTTCCCCCGACAGGGCGGACGACATCGCGCTCCTGCTCACCGAGTACGCCCCGCCACGTTGACCAGTCCCTGCCGCCACTGTCACGTGCCCCAGATCTTCCGGTACGCCTCCCGGTATCCCGCCGGATCCCAGGTCGTGGCGCCGTGGCTGTTGTCGGCCGTACTGATGTGGACGGGGGCCACATACCCGCTGGCAGGCCGGCCGGAGAAGGCGCGGTTGAACTCGTCGACGATCTGCCAGCCCTGCAGGGACAGCGGCTCCGGCACGGTGGCCGCCTGATACTGCTTGCTGTTGATGCGCTGGAAGGCGGAGGGGTCGCCGTCGCCGGCGCCGATGTTGAAGGGCGGGCCGGAACCCTTCTTGCCGGCCGCGCGGAACGCCGGGGCGGCATCGGCGAAGTACAGGTCGTTGATGGCGACGGAGTGGGTCCATCTCCCCTGGAAGCGGGAGAGCAGTGAGGAGATCTCCCGGGGCATGCGGCTGCCGACATCCGGGATCGGGATGTTCTCGTACGCCAGCAGCTTTACCCCTGCGCAGGTGGCCAGCTCCTTCCTGATCAGGTCGGACTTGTACTTGGCGAAGGGGATCGAGGCATCGGTGAAGACCACGGCCCCGGCTGTGCCGTCGGAGCTCGTGATGACCCACTGCGCACTGGCTCTGGCCACGTCCTCGACTTTGGTGGTGACGTTGGTGAAGAGCCTGGGGCGCCGGCTGGGGCCGGGGGAAGCGACCGCGTGCCAGCCGATGAGCGGGATGCCTGCCGCGTTCGCACGCGCCACCTGCTGGGAGGTCGAGCCCGGGTCGAAGCCCCCGATGACGATGCCCGAGGGTCTGACGTCCACGGCCCCGCTCATCGCCGCCTGGATACCGGCGGGGGTGCCGCCACCGTCGATCACCCGGACGTGCCAGCCGATGACGCGCGCGGCTTCCCGCACGCTGTCCGCGGCGCCCGCGACTCCGGGATTGGTCATGGTCTGGGCGACGTAGACGATGGTCTTGCCTCCCACCGCGGTGGGACCGCTGGTCGGTCCGTTCCAGGGGATGTCGCTCCGCTCCGCCCGGCTGACGGCGGCCTGGGCCCTGGTCTGGGCCGCGGGGCAGCCGCCCGGACCGGAGGTGGGGTGCGCCGGGCCGCTCGAAGAGCCGCGGTCACAGCCGGCCAGCACGAACACCGCGACCACCAGGGCGGTGGCAGTGGACCGCGCGTTGCGGACGGTGGGGGTGTTGCGGTTGCGGTGCACGGAAGCTCCTTGCGGAGGATGCCGCCCGGGCACTCCGGCGGTGCCCGCGGCGTGGGTCATGGAGGGCTGCCCGGCGTGCCGTCGTCCTGTGTCACGGCGGGCGAATCGCGGGCGACGAACGCGCCGGTGCGCAGTCGGCGACGAGCGGAGTAGCCGGCCAGTCCGACGGCGAGGAGCAGGGTGCCGCCGTAGAACAACGGGACCGTCCAGAAATCGCCGCCCATCTGGGCGATGCCGGTGAGGCCGACGGCGAGGACGGCAACGGCGACGAGGGTGCCCAGGGCGTTGGGGCGCCCGGGTTTGATGGCGGTGGAGCCGAGGAGGGCCCCGACGAACGCGGGCAGCAGGTAGTCGAGGCCGACGCTGGGGTTGCCGATCTGCTGCTGGGCCGCGAGCAGCACTCCGTCGAAGCCGACGATCAGTCCCGACGCGGCGAAGGCGTAGACGGTGTACTTGCGGGTCGGGATGCCGACCAGGTCGGCGGCGCGCGGGTTCGACCCGACGACATACAGGTACCTGCCGAGCGGCAGCCGCTCCAGAACCACCCAGAGGGCGACCGCGAGCGCGAGCACGTAAAAGGCGGGAACCGGCAGGCCGAGGAACGTCGAGTCGTAGATGTCGGTGAAGGCGGCCGGGAGGCCTTGCGGGCCGGGGACGATCCGGCCGCCGCCCGTGACCCATCCGGTCACCGCGTACATCATGCTGCCGGTTCCGAGCGTGGCGATGAACGAGTCGATCCGTCCGAATTCGACGACGACACCGTTGAGGACGCCCACGACACCCCCTCCGGCGATCACCGTGAGGCAGGCGAGCGGCCAAGGCCACCCGTCGCCCACGACGAGCTGCATCACCATGACGTGCGCCAGGCCGAGACCGTAGCCGATGGAGAGGTCGAACGCGCCGGTCACGATGGGGACCATCGCGGCGAGTGCGAGGACGGCCGGGATCGACTGGTTGGACAGGATCGAGTCGACGGTGTCCCGGGTGGGAAAGGTACGCGGCAGGGTGAGGGAGAAGATCAGGAAGAGCAGGGCGGTGACGGTCAGGAGGCCGTAGGCGCCGATGAGTTGCCCGCTCCGTTCGTGCAGTCGGGCGAGTCGCCTCGGTGGGCCCGAGCGACGCGGCCGGGGCGGGGGCGCAGCCGGAGAGGGGGAGCCGGTCACGGATTCGCCGCGGTTCCGGAGGAGGGCAGGGCCGAAGCCGCCCGCGTGAGCTCGGTGACCGTGAGGGCCGGGCCGGTCAGCTCGGTCGTCACGGATCCGCGGACGAAGACCAGGGCGCGCCGGCACACGCCCGCGACCTCCTCGAAGTCGCTGGAGATGAGGAGGACCGCGAGGCCGGCGGCGAGCGCCTCGTCGAGCAGGCGGTGGATCGCGGCTTTGGCACCGATGTCCACGCTCGCCGTCGGTTCCTCGAGGATCAGCAGGCGCAGGGCCAGCCGCAGCCACCGGCCGATCATGACCTTCTGCTGGTTCCCCCCGGACAGCGTGGCGATGGCGGCCTCGCTGTCGTGGGGACGCACCGAGAACCGTTCGATCAGGGTGCCGGCCTCGGCGCGTTCGCGGCGGGGGCTGATCCAGCACATGGCCGACATGCCTCCCGCCCGGGGGTTGGCCAGGAGGTTCTCCCGTACGGTCAGCTCGGCGAGGCAACCCTCCCGCTGCCTGTCACCGGGTACGAGGGCGACACCCCGTCCGACGGCGTCCGCGACCGTACGGGGATGGTACGGGCGACCGCCGAGAAGGGCTCGTCCGCCGAGGAGGGGCCGGGCGCCCGCGAGGGCTCGGGCGACGCCGATGTGTCCGGCGCCCGTGAGGCCGACCAGGCCGAGGACTTCCCCCCGCCTCAGCTCCAGACTGACCGGTCCCGCGTCGGGGGTGCGCACCCCGTCCAGGGTCAGGAGGGCCGGGCCGTCGGCCGGGGTGGTGGCGAGGCGGTGATCGGTCGGCCCCTCGCCGGTGATGGCGCGCACCAGGCGGGCAGGAGGGTGGGTCGCCGGCGAGCCGTGGCTGACCAGGCGTCCGTCGCGCAGCACGGCGAAGGTGTCGGCGACCTCGTACACCTCGTCCAGGCGATGGCTGACGTAGAGGATGCCGTGCCCCCGGTCGCGCAGGGTGTGCAGCACCCGGAACAGCCGGGTGCAGTCCGCGGCGGGCAGGCGGGCGGTCGGCTCGTCGAGGACGATGAGTCTCGCCCGTGCCGCCAGGGCTCGTGCGACGGCGACAAGCGAACGCTCGGCCGGGGCGAGGCGGGAGATCGGCGTGTCGGGGTCGAGATGTCCGGCGACGACCCGCAGTGCCTCGGTGCAGTGTTCTCGGGTGAGCCGCCAGGAGATCAGTCCGGCGCGGCGCGGATACCCGGTGCTCAGAGCGATGTTCTCGGCTACCGTCATCCACTCCACCAGGCCGAGATCCTGATGGATGAAGGACATGTGCCGGGAAGCGGCGTGACTCCCGAGCGGGTGCCCGGCCACGGTGACCTGCCCCGAGTCGGCGTGGTGGACGCCGGCGAGCACCTTGATGAGCGTGGACTTCCCGGCTCCGTTGGGACCAAGGAGGGCGAGGACGCTGCCGGCGTGGACATCGAGGTCGACCCCGGCGAGCGCGAGAGTTCCCCCGAAGCGCTTGGCAAGTCCGCGGACACGGACCAGAGGTTCCGCCCCGAAGGGCGGGACCGCATGCGCAGAGGTGTCATGGGCCTCGTGCACGGACCTCTCCGGGGTTGGACCTGTCGTGTTCTTCCCTATGCACATCAGTGACATTAGCGGCACATGTCGCACATTTTCCGACATCTGGCCGCTCTCTGTGACCCCAACGGAGCAGCGAATCGCCGGGGTCGGCGCCTCAGGCCCCCTCGATCCCGCATTCGGCCCAGATGACCTTGCCCTGCTGGGTGTAGCGCGTGCCCCAGCTCTGCGTCAGCTGCGCGACGAGGAACAGGCCGCGGCCGCCCTCGTCGGTGCTGGCCGCTCGGCGCAGGTGCGGGGCGGTGTTGCTGGTGTCGGAGACCTCGCAGATCAGGGTGCGGTCGTGGAGCAGCCGTACCCGGATGGGCCCTGCTCCGTGGCGGATGGCGTTCGTGACCAGCTCGCTGAGCACCAGTTCGGCGGCGAACGCGGCCTCGTCGAGTCCCCAGTCGGTCAGTTGCCGGGTGGCGGAGGCGCGGACCTCGCTGACCAGGGCCGGATCCGCGGGCAGGTCCCAGGTGGCGATCCGCTGGGGGTCCAGGGCGTGGGTGCGGGCGACGAGCAGGGCGATGTCGTCGCAGGGGTGGGCGGGGGCCACCGTGGCGAGTATCGCCTCGCAGGTCTCGCCGGGCGTGCCGTTCGCCTGGGCCAGCGTGGCGCGCAGCTGATCGAGGACCACGTCGACGTCGCGGTGACGGTCCTCGATGAGCCCGTCGGTGTAGAGGACCAGCTGGCTGTTCTCAGGGAGGTCGAGCTCGGCGGCTTCGAACGGCAGACCGCCGAGGCCGAGCGGGGGTCCGGCGGGGAGGTCGGGGAACCACACGGTGCCGTCGGGGCGGGCCAGAGCGGGCGGGGGATGGGCGGCGCGGGCCATGGTGCACTGCTGTGTGGTCGGGTCGTAGATGGCGTAGAGACAGGTCGCGCCGATGATGCCTGCGTCGACGGCGCCGGGGTCCTCCCGGTCCAGGCGTCCCACGAGTTTGTCGAGGTGGGTGAGGACCTCGTCCGGGGGGAAGTCGAGTTCGGCGAAACTGCGGGCGGCCGTGCGCAGCCGCCCCATGGTGGCGGCGGAGAGCATGCCGTGGCCGACGACGTCGCCGACGAAGAGCCCGATGCGGGTGCCGGACAGGGGTATGACGTCGTACCAGTCCCCTCCGACGTCGGATTCGGCGGGCAGGTAGCGATGGGCGACCTCGACGGCGTCCTGGTCCGGCACACCGTGCGGGAGCAGGCTGCGCTGCAGGGCCAGGACCATGGCGCGTTCGCGCGTGTAGCGCCGGGCGTTGTCGATGGACAGTGCGGCACGGGCGGCCAGTTCCTGGGCCAGCGACCGGTCGTCGTCCCCGAACGGTGGGGAGTCCTGCGCGCGGTAGAAGCTGGCCACGCCCAGGACCGCACCGCGGGCGACCAGGGGCACCGCGATGAGGGAGTGGACGTGGCTCAGCAGCTGTGCGGAGTGCTCAGGGTCCTGCCCGAACCAGCCCGCGGCAGCCTTCAGGTCCGGTTCCAGCACTGCCTGGCCGCTCGTCAGACACCGCGACTGCGGCATCGTCGGACCGTAGTCGACCTGCTTGCCGACCGGGTGGAAGGGACAGTCGTCATGGATGCCGTGGACCGCCGTACGGCGTAGGTCACTGCGGGGATCGGCGGACTCCTCGCCGCGAAGCACGGCTTCCGGCAGGTCGATGGTGACGAAGTCGGCCAGTTGCGGCACCGCCGCCTCGGCGAGCTCCCGGGCGGTAGTGCGCACATCCAGGGTGGTGCCTATGCGGACGCCGGCCTCCGACAACAATTCCAGGCGGCGGCGCGCGGCCAGGGCGTAGGTCCCGACGTGCGGCTCCCCCACCATCATGAGCCTTCTCGCCGGGGGCGGGGAGTCGGAGTGCTCTTCCGTCGTGCCGTCGCCGGCCGTGACGCGCTCGACGCCCACGGCGACAGGGCCGTGCTCCGTGCCGGGAAGGTACTCCGACGGCGGGGTGACGTGGAGCTGCCCGGGCGCCACGTCGGGAACGGCGCCGGAGAACGTGAGGGAGGTGGCGACGGCAAGCTCGGCAGACAGGCCCAGCGGCTCGTGGACCTGATGCGGGAGGGCGAGGGGCTCGCGCGGTGAGGGACCGGGGACAACGGCCTCGATGGCGAAGCCCTCCACTCCGGAGCCACTCGTCATCGGCCGGCTCACGAGCGTGACCCGACGGCCGTCGGACAGGGGCACGTCGACACAGGCCCGCTGCGCACAGGCGATCAGCTCGGCGGCCTTCTCCATGAGGATCGCCCGGTCGCGGGGGCTCATCTCCCCAGCCAGTTCCCGCACCCCTATGCGGTGCCGAAAACCTGCGGCGGCCTCGACTCCGCTGTCCAGGTACGCCCGCAGCAGAGCGCGCTCACGCGAGGAACTCTGCCCCAGCAGCCGCCGCTCGATGGTCTCGGCCGCTTTGCGTATCACGGTGTCCAGCGCCGGGTCCTCGGCGCTGCGCGGATAGCCGAAGCACAGGACGCCCTCGATGCGGCCGCTGAGCGGGTCGCGGACGGGAAGCGCGCGGCAGGCACTGCCCTGGGAGCGCTCGGCGAAGTGCTCGGCACCGTAGACCCGGATGGGTTGGCGCTCGGCCAGGGCGAGACCGATGCCGTTGGTACCTGCGACCTTCTCGGCGAACACGAACCCGGGGACACTCTGGATGGCCGGGAGAACTCTGGCCAGCGACGCTTCTCCGAAACGGCGCAGGAGAACCGTCCCGTTCGCATCGGCGACGGAGATGTTCATCGCGCTGCCGGCGAACGTGGCCTGCAGCCGGTCGAGCACCGGAACGGCCGCGCGGACGATCCGTCCGTCCGGTTCGAAGTCCTCCCGGAAGGGAAGGTCGGACTGGTCCGGCGACAGCCCCAGGGTCCGGCAGCGCCGCCAGGAATCCAGGATCGACGTGCGCACACCCGTCTCGACCGGCTCACCCTGCAGGAACCGCTCACGGAAACTGGCGGGCCCCGTGCCGTCTGACGCACGCCCCGTCGGTATCGGATCTTCGCCGGCCCGAACCACGCTCCGCCTCACTCGCGCCTTCGACAGTCAATCTTTCCGAAATGCCTGATATGGACGAGGATACGGGCATTGGAGGCGCGAGTCACCGTTCACAAGGCCCCTCACACACGGTGACCGGACCGGATCGGTGTCACAGGACCGCGACCGGGTTGACGGGCGAGCCCGTCCCGCCAGGGACGTTCAGCGGCGCCACGACGAGCATGAAGTCGTAGCGCCCCGCCGTCGCGGTCGCGGCGGACAGCGCTTCCAGGTCGAGGTTGTCCAGCAGTGGCATCCCCATCGCGGCCACAGCCAGGGCGTGAACCGGCGAGTGCACGCCGTCCACGGGTGAGGGCCGTACGTCACTGTCGCCGTCTCCGCCGAGCAGCGCGATGCCACGCTCGGCCAGCAGCGGCAGGGCGTCCACATGAAAGCCCGCGCTGGCCGTGTCGGGGTCCCAGGCGCCGAGTTCCTCGCGGCGCCGGACGTGTCCGGAGCGCAGCAGTACCGCGTCGCCATCGCCGATCGTCACATCGAGCGCCTTCTCCACAACGACAATGTCCTTGGCGTGCACCGCTCGCCCCGGCTCCAGCCAGTGGATCCCGAGGACGGCGGGCAGGTCGAGGAGCACTCCCCTCGTGACGAGGGACCCGAGCGTCGACACCGCGCCGAAGCGGGCGCCTGTGGCACCGACGACCTCGTGTGCCGTGCGGCCGTCGTAGAGCCGCCCCCGATAGGCGATGTGGCACAGCGCGTCGAGATGGGTGATGCCCTTGCCGTGGTAGTCGGCGGCGATGAAGTCCTTGTGGGTGGAGGGTTCCGGCGCCTCCACGTCACCGAGGTCGGTCATGTGGTGCAGGGCGGGCTTGCGGTTGCCGGGGCCCGGCCGGGTGTTCCACGGCAGCGCCAGCGGGACGACCGTCCCGGTCCGCACGCGCGCTGCGGCCCGCCGCACATGGTCCGCGGTGACGCGGTTCCAGGCACCGCGGTCGGCCGGGGACCAGCGACCCCACGTGCGAACCGCCTCGAAGAGTGCGTCGAACTCCCGGCGGGAGACGGCGGGCCCGTTGCCGACGCCGGTCGGCGCGGGATTCGCGGCATCGGCGGAACTCGGACTCATCTGTACTCACCGCTCCCAGGCTGGAACGGCTCCGACGGCAGGACGTCACCGGACGCGACACGGATCGGGCTTACGGGGTGTGCGCCCGGCTGACGCCGTGACACGGAGAAGCACCGTCCCTCGTGATCGGAAAACCAGCTTCGCACATTCACGGGTGGTCTTGGAGAGAGCGTGCCCGCAGGGAGGGGTTGTGCAGGTTCCGTCCGGCACCGCGCCGGGTCCCCCATCCCGGCGCACGTCCACCGCGGTGCGGGTGCGCTCGCCGTGGTGGAAGAGTACGGCGAGTGGAACGAGGTGCGGCCCGTTCACCGAGGTGTTCGACAACAATGTGCTCGTGGGCGAGTACACGGCGAAGTGCCTGTCGCGAGACACCGTGCGGTCCGGCACATACAGCGTGGCCGTCCACGGCTGTGGCGCGTCCGGGTCGGCAGTCCGTCCCTGGGCGCTTGTTGTTCAGGGTCAGACCTGGGCTCCGGTACGGAGGAAGTGGGTCGCCCGGAGACCGAGTTGCAGTCAGGAGCCCGCGAGAAACGAGAAACGGACCTTCCGCTCCGCATTATCCCTGTTCGTATCCACCAGACAGACCGACTGCCACGTCCCCAACTCCAGCCTCCCGTCCAGCACCGGCAGCGTCGCGTGGGGCGGGACGACGGCCGGGAGGACGTGGTCGCGGCCGTGGCCGGGACTGCCGTGGCGGTGTTGCCAGCGGTCGTCGGCGGGGAGGAGGGAGTGGAGCGCGGCGATCAGGTCGTCGTCGCTGCCGGAGCCCGTTTCGATGATCGCGATGCCGGCGGTGGCGTGGGGGACGAAGACGTTGAGGAGGCCGTCACGGCCGGCGGCCGCCTCCCGCAGGAAGGCCTCGCAGTCTCGGGTCAGGTCGACGACCCTCTCCGTGGAGCCGGTGGCGACGTTCAGCACTCGGGTGGTGAAGGCATCTGACATGCCCCCATCCTGGCCCATGCGCCGGGTTCCGCAGCTCAACTCCGGCCCACCGGCCGATACGAGCGGTCCACTTGGCGAGACACCATTGACCGTACATCGACGGCCTGGCTACTTTCGCCGCATGTTGCGTTCAGTCATGCTCACCACGCGCGGTCACATCGACCTGCTGCGGGTGGTCTCCGCCGCCTGTTGTCGCGGCTGCTGACGCCCTTCCCTCCCCTCGCTCCACGTTCCACCTGTGCTCCGCCCTGCCCGTACGCCCAGTCGTGACGTGGCGGCACTGACGCACACCCCTCCCGCTCCCCGCCCTCACCGGCCGCTCTCCTCCTCGTGGAGCACTCATGAGCATCAGTCATGCCCCGCCCGGCTCCTCCAAACCCGATATTCCGGCTATATCGGCATCGAAGGAAGCGGAGGACGGCGCCCACGGCCACACCTCCCTCGACCTGGCCCCCATCGCCCCCGCCTCCTCCCGCCGCACCCACGTCCCGCGCTGGCTGCGCCGCACCTCGGGTCCCCTCCTGTTGCTCGGTCTGTGGCAACTCCTCAGCGCCACCGGCGCGCTGGCCTCGAACGTGCTCGCCTCGCCGGGTCGCATCGCCCAGGTAGCCGGAGATCTGATCGGCGACGGCTCGCTGGCCTCCGCCATGGGCACCTCGCTCCAGCGCGTGGCGTTCGGGCTGCTGCTGGGCACCCTCGTAGGGACCGGACTCGCCCTGGTCTCCGGCCTGTTCAGGATCGGCGAGGACCTGGTGGACGCGCCCGTACAGATGCTGCGGACCGTGCCGTTCGTGGGTCTGATCCCGCTGTTCATCATCTGGTTCGGCATCGGCGAGGCCCCGAAGGTCGCCATCATCACGCTCGGCGTGACCTTCCCGCTCTACCTGAACGTGTACGCCGGCATCCGCGGCGTGGACGCCCAACTCATCGAGGCGGGCGAGTCGTTGGGGCTGTCGCGCTGGGGTCTCGTACGGCACGTCGTGCTGCCGGGGGCACTGCCCGGCGCGCTCACCGGGCTGCGCTACTCCCTCGGCGTCGCCTGGCTCGCCCTCGTCTTCGCCGAGCAGGTCAACGCCGACTCCGGCATCGGCTTCCTCATGGTGCAGGCACGGGACTTCCTGCGCACCGACGTGATCGTGGTCTGCCTGATCGTCTACGCCTTCCTCGGCCTGCTCGCCGACTTCATCGTCCGCTCCCTCGAAAGGCTGCTGCTGCAATGGCGACCGACGTTCACCGGCCGGTGACCCCGCAAACGGCGGTATGCGTCGACGGGCTGACCCGCTCCTTCGACGGCCACACCGTCATCGACAACCTTCAACTCCACGTCCAGACCGGCGAGTTCGTCGCCCTGCTCGGCCGCAGTGGCTGCGGCAAGTCCACCCTGCTGCGCATCCTGGCGGGCCTCGACCGCGACATCGCGGGCACGGTCCTGGTGCCGCGCCGCAAGGCGGTGGCCTTCCAGGCGCCGCGGCTCATGCCCTGGAAGAGGGTGTGGCGCAATGTGGTGCTGGGTCTGCCCGGCAAGCCCGAACGCTCCCTCGCCGAACGGGCCCTCGAAGAGGTGGGCCTGGACCACCGCGCCGACGCCTGGCCCAAGACCCTCTCCGGCGGCGAGGCTCAACGCGCCTCCCTCGCAAGGGCGTTGGTGCGCGAGCCGGATCTGCTGCTGCTCGACGAGCCGTTCGGCGCGCTCGACGCACTCACCCGTATCAAGGCCCAGCGCCTGGTGGGCGAGTTGTGGCAGCGCCGGGGCTGCGCGGTGCTGCTGGTCACGCACGACGTCGAGGAGGCCGTCCTGCTCGCCGACCGCGTCCTGGTGATGGACGACGGCGTCATCGCGCACGAGCAGCGCATCGACCTCGACCGCCCCCGTGACATCACCGACCCCCGGTTCGCCGAGCTCCGTGCCGGACTGCTGGAACGGCTCGGCGTCGACACGGCTGCCGAAGCCGCCTGAACTCCCCCTCCCCCTCTCCAGTTCCACAGAACGGATCCATGATGCGACGACGCCTCGTCCCCGCCGCGCTCCTCCTCCCCTTCGCCCTCCTGCTCACCGCCTGCGGCGGGAACTCGTCGACGGACGTGGGCGGCGCGACCGACGGCAAGGGCTCCCTCACCCTCGACGTCGGTGACCAGAAGGGTGGTTCCGAGGCGATCCTGCGGGCCGCCGGGGAGCTCAAGAACCTCAACTACAAGATCAAGTGGTCCACGTTCACCTCCGGCCCACCGCTGCTGGAGGCCGTCAACGCCAAGGCCGTCGACATCGGCGGCGTCGGCAACACCCCGCCGGTCTTCGCCGCGGGCGCGGGCTCGAAGATCACGGTGGTGGCCGCCTTCCACGGCACGTCCAAGGGCGACGCCATCCTCGTACCGAACGGCTCGAAGCTGACGAAGCCCCAGGACCTCAAGGGCAAGTCGGTCGCCGTGGCGCAGGGTTCCTCCGCCAACTACCAGCTGGTCGCCTCCCTCAAGGCGGCCGGGCTGAGCCTGAGCGACGTCAAGGTCAAGTACCTCCAGCCGGCCGACGCGCTCGCCGCGTTCACGTCCGGCAAGGTCGACGCGTGGGCGGTGTGGGACCCGTACACCTCGCAGATCCTGCAGGGCAGGCAGGGTCGTGTCCTGACGACCGGCGACGGTGTGACCAACGGGCTCACCTTCCAGGTGGCGGCGCCGACCGCGCTGCAGGACAAGAAGAAGGCCGCCGCCATCAAGGACTATCTGGAGCGGCTGCGGCGGGCCACGGCGTGGGTCCCCTCCCACCAGGAGGAGTGGGCGAAGGTCTGGGCGAAGGACACCGGCCTGCCGTACGACGTCGCGCTGGCCTCGGTGAAGCGCACCAACGCCACCCGGATCTCGGTCGCCGTCGACAGGCCGCTGATCGCGTCCGAGCAGCAGATCGCCGACACCTTCACCGAGTTGAAGCTCATCCCGAAGAAGGTGGACTTCGCCGACTTCGTGGACCTGCGGTACAACGGCAAGCTGCCGGCCTCGACCACACCCGCCCGCGCGTCGGAGGGCTGAGACATGACCGTTCATCTGCACTGGTTCCTGCCGACCGGCGGTGACGGACGCACGCTCGTCGACCGGCACGCGTACGCCCCGAACGAGCTGGGTGCCGCTCGCAGGGTCAACGGCGTGCGCCCGCCCGACATCGAGTATCTCGCCCAAATCGCCAAGGCGGCCGAACAGTTGGGCTTCGAAGCGGTGCTGACTCCGACCGGCACCTGGTGCGAGGACGCCTGGCTGACGACGGTGGCGCTGGCCCAGCACACAGAGCGGCTGAAGTTCCTGGTGGCCTTCCGGCCCGGACTGATCTCGCCGACACTCGCCGCGCAGATGGCGGCGACGTATCAGCGGGTCACCCGGGGACGGCTGCTGCTCAACGTCGTGACCGGCGGCGACTCCGCGGAGCAGCGCCGTTTCGGCGACGGGCTCGACCACGACCAGCGGTACGCGCGGACGGACGAGTTCCTGTCGGTCGTACGAGGAGTGTGGCGCGGGCAGCCGTACGACTTCGACGGCACGCACTACCAGGTCGAGGGCGGGCTGACGGCGCTGCCGCCCGATCCGCTGCCGCAGCTGTTCTTCGGCGGGTCGTCCAAGGCCGCGGGGCCGGTCGCGGCGCGGCACGCGGACGTCTATCTGACCTGGGGCGAGCCACCGGCGCAGGTGAAGCGGAAGATCGACTGGATTCGGGCGCTCGCGGAGCGGGAAGGCCGGACCGTCCGTTTCGGGATCCGCCTGCACACCATTTCCCGGGACTCCTCGGCCGAGGCCTGGGCGACCGCGAACCGGCTGCTCGACGACCTCGGCGCGGACACGATCGCGGCCGCGCAGGCGGCGCTGGGCAAGAGCGAGTCGGTGGGGCAGCAGCGGATGCTCGCCCTGCACGGCGGCTCCCGTGACGCGCTGGAGATCCACCCGAACCTGTGGGCCGGGGTGGGTCTGGTGCGGGGCGGCGCGGGTACGGCGCTGGTCGGCAGCCATGCCGAGGTGGCCGACCTGATCGAGGAGTACCACGCGCTGGGCGTCGAGCACTTCGTACTGTCCGGGTATCCGCATCTGGAGGAGGCGTACTGGTTCGGGGAGGGAGTGATTCCCGAGCTGGCGGCACGGGGGCTGGTGGAGCGTCCGGCCGGCGGAGGCGGCTCGCCGATCCTCGTCGCGAGCGGCCGGTGAGGCTCGTCGCCTCGGGATCGTCTCGGGAAGATCCATGACCCGGACGCCGTTGGCACAAGCGTGAACAACGCGGTCGAGATCGAGGTAGTCGTCATAGGCGCCGGCCAGGCGGGCCTGTCCAGCGCCTACCACCTGAGGCGCACCGGCTTCGAGCCGGGGCGCGACTTCGTGGTGCTCGACCACTCCCCCGGTCCGGGCGGCGCGTGGCGGTTCCGATGGCCGTCACTGACGTACGGCAAGGTGCACGGCATGCACTCGCTGCCCGGTATGGAGTTGGCGGACGCAGATCCCGCGCGGCCGTCGTCCGCGGTGATCGCCGAGTACTTCGCCAGGTACGAGCGCACCTTCGGCCTCCGGGTACGGCGGCCCGTCGACGTCCTCGCCGTGCGGGAGGGCGAGGACGGCCGACTGCTGGTCGAGACCTCGGACGGAGCCTGGTCGACGCGGGCCCTGATCAACGCGACCGGCACCTGGGACCGGCCCTTCTGGCCGCGCTGTCCCGGTCAGGAGACCTTCCGCGGGCGGCAGTTGCACACGGCCCAGTACCCCGGGCCCGAGGAGTTCGCCGGGCGGCGGGTCGTCGTGGTCGGCGGGGGTGCCTCCGGTACGCAGCATCTGCTGGAGATCGCCCCGTACGCCGCTGCCACCACCTGGGTGACCAGGCGGCCGCCGGTCTTCCGCGAGGGCCCGTTCACCGAGGACGTGGGCCGGTCGGCCGTCGCGCTGGTCGAGGAGCGGGTGCGGCAGGGGCTGCCCCCGATGAGCGTCGTCTCCGTCACCGGCCTGCCGCTCAACGACGCGATCCGGCAGGGCATCGCGGACGGGATCCTCGACCGCCGGCCCATGTTCGACCGGGTCACGCCCGAAGGGGTGGAGTGGGCCGACGGGCAGCGTGTCGACGCCGACGTCATCCTGTGGGCCACCGGGTTCCGGGCCGCCATCGACCACCTGCGTCCACTGCGGCTACGGCAGCGCGGCGGCGGCATCCGCGTCGAGGGCACCCGCGCGGTCGCCGATCCCCGCATCCATCTCGTGGGCTACGGACCGTCGGCCAGCACGATCGGCGCGAACCGGGCAGGCCGAGCGGCCGTACGGGACATCCGGCACCTGCTGGCCGGGGAACCGACGAAGCCCGTCGCCGCCTGACTCCCGGCCCGAGCGCTACGGCGACACCGGGAAGCTACTTCGCGGGCTTCGTGCCGGTGGTCTTCTGGTTGGTGTTGAACTCGGCGACGTTGCGCTGGTGTTCCTGGTAGTCGGCGGTGAAGCGGGTGTCGCCCGGCTTGACCGTGACGAAGTAGAGCCAGTCGCCCGGGGTGGGGCTGATCGCGGCGCGCATCGCCTCCTCGCCCGGGTTGTCGATCGGTGTCGGCGGCAGCCCCATGCGCTGGTACGAGTTGTAGGGGCTGTCGAGCTTCGTGTCGCCGGCGCTCGTCTTCAGCGTCGCGCGCTTCAGGGCGTAGTTGAGGGTGGAGTCCATCTGCAGCGGCATCCCGCGCTCCAGCCGGTTGAAGACGACCCGTGCGACCTTGCCCATGTCCGCCTTCGAGGCGGCCTCGGCCTGCACGATGCTGGCGATGGTGACCGCCTGATAGACGTTCATCGCGTTGCGCTGAGCGCCGGCCGCGACCGGGGCACCGTTGAACTTCTTGTTCGCGGTGTCGACCATGAACGACAGCACCGACTCGGGCGTCGCCTTCGCGCGGAGGGGATACGTCGCCGGGAAGAGATAGCCCTCAGGGTTGCCCTCCGCGTCGTTCGGCAGCTTCAGCCGGGCCTTCGCGAGCGCCCTCTTGGTGCTGCCCGCCGGCAGGGTGAGCCCCTTGTCGACGGCGGCGTAGACCTGGCTCGCGCGCCAGCCCTCGGGGATGACCAGCGAGGTGGGCCTGGTATCCCGGTGGCGTTCCAGCATCACCAGCGGCACCGCCACGGCGGTGCCGGCCACAACGGCTCCGGTCGCGATGAGGACGAGTCGGCCCCGCCGCGTCAGTCGAATCGTGCTCCGTGGCGGAGTGTTCTTCTGCATGCGGGCACGGTAACCCGCATACCGTCACAAACCCGGCATATGTTCAGCTCGTCGGCTCCAGTTGGGCATCCCGGCGTACGAGGGCCGCGTACCGCCCGTCCCGTTCCAGCAGTTCCTCGTGCGTGCCCCGTTCGGCGACGCTCCCGGACTCGAGGACCACGATCTGGTCGGCGCCGCGGATGGTGGACAGGCGGTGGGCGATGGTGAGCGTGGTGCGGTTGGCCGAGAGGGCGTCGATGGCGTCCTGGACGGCGGCCTCGGTGCGGTTGTCGAGGGCGCTGGTCGCCTCGTCGAGGATCAGGACCGGCGGGTCGCGCAGGATGGTGCGCGCGATGGCCAGGCGCTGCTTCTCACCACCGGAGAACCGGTGCCCGCGCTCGCCGACGACCGTGTCGTAGCCGTCGGGCAGCGACGCGATGTGCTCGTGGATCTGGGCCGCCCTCGCCGCCGTCTCAAGCTCCTCGTCGGTGGCGTCCGGCTTGGCGAAGCGCAGGTTCTCGGCGACCGAGGCGTGGAAGAGGTACGTCTCCTGGGAGACGACGCCGACCGCGCGCGCGAGTGTGTCGAAGTCGAGGTCGCGGACGTCGACCCCGTCGAGGGTGACGCGGCCGCCGGTGACGTCGTACAGGCGCGGGACGAGATAGCCGAGCGTCGACTTTCCGGCGCCGGTCGGGCCGACGACCGCGAGGCTGCTGCCCGCGGGGACGTCGATGGCGATGCCGTCGAGGATGGGCGCACGCTTGTTGTCGTTGCTGTCGTATCGGAACTCGACGGCCTCCAAGCGGACTTCGCCCTTGATCCGGTCGAGGTGGACCGGGTCCTCCCGCTCGGTGATGTCGATCGGCAGGTCGAGGTATTCGAAGATGCGCTGGAAGAGTGCGAGCGAGGTCTGGATCTGGACGCCGGTCGACAGGAGGCTCACGGCCGGGCGGAACAGACCCTGCTGGAGCGAGACGAAGGCGACGATCGTGCCGATCGAGACGTCAGGGCCGCCCATCTGGAGGGCGATGCCCGCGGTCCAGTAGATGACGGCCGGCATGGCGGCCATGACGATCGTGATGACGGCCATGCGCCAGCGGCCGGCCATGTTCGACCTGACTTCGAGGTCGACCAGGCCCTCGGACTCCTCGGCGAAGGACTTCGTGAGCGAGTCGGAGCGGCCCATGGTGCGGCCGAGCAGGATGCCGCTGACGGAGAGCGACTCGGTGACCGTGGCGGCCATCTCGGCCATCTGCTTCTGACGCTGGGTGGTGATCTTCTTTCGCTCGCTGCCGACGCGGCGGCTGATCCACACGAAGACCGGGAGCAGGACCAGCGAGACGACGGTCAGGCGCCAGTCGAGGGCGACCATCGCGACGATCGTGGCGACCACGCTGGTCAGATTGGAGACCAGGGAGGTGGCGGTGGAGGTGACGGTGGCCTGCATGCCGCCGATGTCGTTGGCGATGCGGGACTGGACCTCGCCGGTGCGGGTGCGGGTGAAGAACGCGAGCGACATGCGCTGCAGGCGGCCGTAGACGGCGGTGCGCAGGTCGTGCATGACGCGCTGGCCGACGGTCGTCGAGATCAGGGTCTGCAGGACACCGAAGATGCTGCTCAGGACGGCGCTGAGGATCATGCCGAGCGCGAGCAGGCTGAGCAGGCCGGTCCGGCCCTGCGGGATCGCGGTGTCGAGGGTCGCCTTCAGCAGGAAGGGCGTGGCGACGGAGACCAGGGACGCGGCGCCGACCAGCAGGCCGACGACGGCGAGACGGGCGCGGTAGGGACGGAAGAGTCCGAGGATGCGGCGCACCTGCCGGGGTTGCTCCTTGGAGTCGGAGTCGGCAGGTGGAGTCCATCCGGGTTCACGGTCGGGGTGCATGGGCTCCTACGGGGTGGGACGACGAATGGCCGGCGCGGTGCGGCGGCGACTGACGGACCTTAGCTCATTGTTACCTAAGCTCACAATGAAATTAGTCCTGATATTGTTCCCGCATGACCACCCCCGATGCCGACAGCCTGCTGTCCGAGCAGTTGCTGCGGCTCACGCGGCGCGTGCACCGGATCCAGAAGCGCCACATCGAACAGGCCGGCCTGGGCGTCACCCCGGCCCAGTCCCGGCTGCTGCGCACACTGGCGCACTACGGCTCCCCGCCGCGCATGGCGGATCTCGCCGAGCGCCTGGAGGTGGTCCCCCGGGCCGTGACCTCACTGGTGGACGGGCTGGAGGCGAGCGGCAAGGTGCGCAGGGTTCCCGATCCGACCAACCGCCGGGTGATCCGGATCGAGCTCACGGACGACGGACACAAGGCGCTGAGCGAGCTCCGGGGGGCGCGACGGTCGGCCGCCGTGGAGATCCTGGCGCCGCTGACGGACGAGCAGCGCGAGGTGTTGGGCGGGCTGCTGGACACGTTGGTGGACGGGGCGCCGGAGCCAGTGCGGCGCTGCAGGTAGGGGGCATCACGGCACGCGGGCGACTGCGGGTCGTTCGTGGCTGGTCGCGCAGTTCCCCGCACCCCTTGAAGGTCGGCCCACTGGCCGTACCCAAGGAGCGCGGGGAACTGCGCGATCAGCCCTCACGCACCCACAGCCGCCCGCGAAACGGGACGCCCCGAATTACTGGGCGACAGGCGCCGTCGGCTCCGAAACCGACGACTCCTCTTCCTCGGCGGTCTCCCCGCCCAGCACCTTCTTCGCCCGCTCCAGATCCAGCGCGCCCTCCCAGCGGGACACCGCGAACACCGCGACACAGTTTCCGAGCAGGTTCGTCACGACGCGCATCGAGTCCATGATCCGGTCCACGCCCAGCAGCAGCGCCACCGCGCCGGCCGGGATGGCTCCCAGCGAGGAGGCGGTCGCGGACAGGGCGAGGAAGGCCGAACCGGGGACGCCTGCCATGCCCTTGCTGGTCAGCATCAGCACCAGCACCACGGTGATCTGCTGGCCGAGGCTGAGGTCCACCCCGACGGCCTGCGCGATGAACAGCGTGCCGATGGAGAGGTAGAGCGAGGCGCCGTCGAGGTTGAAGGAGTAGCCGGTGGGCAGCACCAGGCCCACGGCGTCGTCGCGGGCTCCGGCCTTGCGCAGCTTCTGCATCACGCGCGGCATCACGGACTCGGTGGACGCCGTGCCGAGCGCGAGGAGCATCTCCTCGCGGATGTAGCGGAGGAACTTCCAGAGGCTGAGCCCTGTGACGATCCGCAGGGCGACGGCGAGCAGCGCGACGAACAGCGCGGCGGCGACGTAGCACAGGATGATCAGTTTGGCGTAGGTCTCGATCACGCCGAGCCCGTACTGGCCGATCAGGACGGCCATCGCGCCGAACACCGCGATCGGGGCCAGCCGCATGACGAAGCCGACGATCGCGAAGATGATCTCCTGGGCCTGCTCGACTGCGGGCAGGACCTGCGGCACCTTGGTGTGGCCGAGGTGCAGCAGTGCGGCGCCCACCAGGCAGGCCAGGATGAGCACTTGGAGCAGGGAGTTCTCGGCGAAGGCGCCGATGAAACTGGTGGGCAGCGCGTTGACGACGAACTCGGTCGTCGAGGGCAGCGAGCCGCCGCCCGTCTTCGCGTCGACCGCCTTGGTGCTCAGCGTGGAGGGGTCGACGTGCATGCCCGAGCCGGGCTGGAAGACGTTGGCGGCGACCAGACCGATGATCAGCGCCGCCGTGCTCGCGACCTCGAACCAGATCAGCGCCTTGAGCCCGATCCGGCCGAACGCCTTCAGGTCGCCGGCCTTGGCGATGCCGACGACGACCACGCAGAACACCAGCGGCGAGATGATCGTCTTGATGAGGCGGGTGAATCCGTCGCCGAGCGGCTGGAGATCCGTGGCCACGTCGGGCCACAGCTTTCCGACGACGACTCCGAGCACCAGCGCGCAGGCGACCTGCGCGAAGAGTGAGGTACGCAGTATGCGTGCGACGCGTCGCGGGAGGGACGGTACGGGCGGCGGCACGGGCACTCCTAGAGGGGGACGTCACCACACAGAAGCCAGGGGGGAACTTCTGCGATACGGAAAGCGGCTTCCGTGACGATCACTTTCAGGGCGTTCTTGATCCCGTCGAAGACCTCCGCGTTACAGCCCTGTAAAACCAGCCTCGCGTGACACATCGCACACAACTGGCCTCAGCAGCGGTCGCGTTCCTCCGTGAGCACCCCCTGGACGCTGGTCAGGGAGCGGTCGTAGCAGCCCGCCGAGCCGTACAAGCGGTACCGCTCGCCCGTCGTGCCGACGGCGTGCCGCTGGTCGCGTGGCACATCGGTCGTGTACGTGGCGTCGCCGGTGACGGTGTCGTCGAGCCGCGACCAGCCCGTCCGCCGGCCGCCGCGCGTTTCGACGACCGCGGCCCGGTCGCCGAGCGTCAGCACCGTGCGCAGCCGCGCGTCGTCGCCGATCGTGGTCGCACCGTTCATCGCGTACGTCCGGTGCGTGTGCGTCGTACGGGCCGGGCCGCGTCCGTCGACGGTGACCGTCTCGTCGTCGGTCCAGGTGGCGTCGAGGCCGTCGGTGTTCTCGCCGTCGGTCCACCGGTGGGCGGAGGTGTTGGCGAGGGTGCGGCCGACGGTGGTGGTCACGCGCCCGTGCGAGGTGTCCACGTACCCGGCGACGGTCAGCCGATGGCCTGCCTCGGTGTCCACGCGCTGCGGCGAACCGGCCGTGTACGTCGAGGAGTTGGCGAGGTCACCCACCCTGTGCACGGTGAGCTTCCCGGACACGTGCGCCCGCCCGGCGTCCTGCCACACGAGCACGTTGACCGGAGCGCTCCAGCCGCTCTGTCCCTCGGGCACACCGACGACCGACACCTGGACCTGGTGCGGGCGGCCGTCATTGAGCAGGCCGGCGAAGGGGGTCAGGTCGTATTCGATCGGCTTGACGTCGAAGGCGCGCGGGCCCGGAACGACGTACCAGAGGAAGGGGTTGGACCATCCCCCGGTCCACACGTGCGGGAACGGCGCGGCGATTCCGGCCAGTTGGCCGTCGACCTTGAATTGCACCTCACGGTAGGGGCCGCCGTCGGCCCGGCAGGAGTAGGGCGCGGAGTCGGGCACCGCCAGGTACCAGAACTCCTCGCAGCCGCCGCCCGATCCGGTGGCGTAGACCTCGGCGAGGATGCGTTCGCTGTTGCGCGGGGTGGTGAGGGTGTTGCCGTCCGAGAGGGTGAGGACCCGGTCCGGGATCGCGGTGGCCGGCTTGCCCGTCCTCGCCGGGTAGAAGGTGAGCGTGACCTTGACGTCGATCACGCCCGTGTACGTGTCGTCGACGACGTTCCCGATGAGCATCTCGACGTCCTGGCCGCTGCGGAACGTGTCGCTGTAGCGCGTCACGTCCTTCTCGACGGACCACCCGATGCCGTCGGGCGAGGGCTCGGGGGTGGACGTACGAAGGATCTCGACCCCGCCGACGTGCAGATGGCCGAGCCGGTCGAACTGCCGTCCCTCGACCTTGCCGTCCAGGCGCAGCACCACCTTGCCCCAGCGGTCGCCGCAGCCTTCGGGCGGGGAGTACGTGCCCTTGTACGGCGTGAAGTCCCGGAACCGGGCCTCGGCCAGGGTGACCCGGCAGGACTTTCCGGAGGGCTTGTCGACCGGCGGGGCCGCGGTCACCGGGTCGTGCCAGTCGGTGCCGAACTCGGCGGGGACGTCGGCGGACTGGGCCGGAGCCGCCCCCAGGAGGGTGCTCGCCAGGAGGGTCGCTCCGGCGAGCATGGACATGACGATCCGTCTCTTCATGGCCGGTGTTCTACGGCGAGTTGGCGCCTCGTGGCAATGAGGCCTCCGTCAGAAGTGCGAGGACTTCAGGTCCTCCCTGTCCCCCATCACCACCACGGGATGCCGGTCGGGGTCGAGCGTGCGCAGCAGATACTCCATCGCCGCCCGGGAGACGCTGACGCAGGCCGACGTACCGCTGCCGTGGTCCATGTGCAGCCAGATGCTGCCGCCCTTCGCGTCGCCCTCGGGGCGCGTCGGATCGTCGGGCGGGGTGCCCTTGACGCGGTTGTAGTCGATGGCGATGACGTAGTCGAAGTCGTGCCAGTGCGAGCGGGCCCACCAGCGCGGGGCCTGGAGGGACGCGTCGCGGGTGTACTGGAGCCGGGCGCCGGGATCGTCGAGGACGCCGCCCGCGTCGGTGAGGGTGAACACGCCGATCGGGCTGCGCCGGTCGCCCTCATGGTGGTCGGCGGTCCAGCCCTTCTTGCCGTTGTGCGCCGGCCAACTGCGCATCCGGTCCCAGGCCGAGCCGCGCTTGCGGTACAGCACGACCGTGGAGTCCGCGGAGTCCTTGCCGTCGCCGTACACCGCCACGACCTGACCGGAGCCCGCGGGGATCCGCCGTTGCAGGCGGTCACCGACGTCAGGGATGGTCCGGGTTCGGTCGGCGATGTGCGGGCGGGTGCCGGCCGCGCCGCCCGTGGCGCCCGTGGCGCCCTTCTCACCTGCGCCGTCCTGTCGCTCGCTGCCGCAGGCCACCGCCATCACCGCCAGCGTTCCCAGGACCGCCACCGCGACCGCCGTACGACATGCACCGTTCTTTCGCATCGGCCCATTCTGTACGGCGCCACAGAAAACCTGTTGCTTTCGACCACGCTGCGAGGCGAACCTTTCACGGTTTGTTGTCGCCGTTCGCAGTTCCCACCACCCCCTGACACGAGCCACTGGGACGTCATCCGTCATGCAGATCCAAGACCTTCCGTATGCCGACCCGGGCGTGCCGGACGCCCGCTCGGGTCCCCGATTCCTGTGGTGGCTGGGCCGAAACCAACTGGGTGGTCAGTTCAAGTCGCTGGCCTGGGGCCTGCTGCATTTCGTGTCGGTCTCCGCCCTGCCGTTCTGCGTCGGCACAGCGGTCCAGGCCGTCGTCGACCGCTCAGGCCGGCAACTCGCCCTTGCGGGAGGGCTGTTGGCGCTGACCGGCGTGGGCATCGCCCTCGGCGACACGTTCCTGCACCGGACCGCGGTGACCAACTGGATCACGGCCGCCGCCCGCGTCCAGCAGCTGCTCGCCCGCAGGGCGGCCCAGCTGGGCTCGGCGCTGACGCGGCGTGTCGCGGCCGGCGAGGTCGTAGCCGTCTCCACCGGTGACGTCGAGAAGATCGGCTGGTTCGTGGAGGCCGTCTCCCGTTTCACCGCGGCGGCCCTCACGGTCGTGGTGGTCTGCGTGGCCCTGGTCGTCTACCAGCCCGCGCTCGGCGTCGTCGTCGCCGCAGGCCTGCCCGTGCTGGCGCTCGCGGTGCTGCCGCTGCTGCCGCGGGCGACCCGGCGGGCCGACTTCCAGCGCGAGAAGGCGGGGCGGGCCACCGAGCTGGCCTCGGACACCGTCGCCGGCCTGCGCGTGCTGCGTGGTATCGGCGGCGAGGAACTGTTTCTCGACCGCTACCGCCGCGCCTCCCAGGAGGTCCGCCACGCCGCCGTGCGCAGCGCCCGCATGTGGTCCCTGATCTCCGCGATCCAGGTGCTGCTGCCGGGCCTGCTGATGGTGGTGGTCGTCTTCTACGGCGTCCACCTCGCCCGCCACGGCCGCATCACCGTCGGCGAACTGGTCACCGTCTACAGCTCGGTGATGATCCTCACCTATCCGCTGCGGCACTTCGAGGAGATCGCCATGGCGTACTCCTTCTCGCGGCCCTCCGCCACGCGGGCGGCGGGCGTGCTGGCGCTGGAGCGGGCCACGGACACCGAAGGTTCGCGCGCGGCCGACCTCCCCTCCGGGGACCTGTACGACCCGGCCACCGGACTGCTCGCGCCGACCGGCCGGCTGACCGCCGTGGTGTGCGGCGACCCGGACGCGGCGGGGCGCCTTGCCGAGCGGCTGGGCGGGCACCCGGCCGAGCAGGGCGTGTCCGTCCTGCTCGGCGGCGTCCCCCTGGACGAACTGCCGCTGGACACGGCCCGCAAGTCCGTCCTCGTCCAGGACAAGGACCCGGTGCTGCTGTCCGGCTCGCTGCGCGAACTGCTCGACGTACCCGCTTCGGGTGACGTCGCCGCACGGGACTCACTGGCGGCCGCCCAGTGCAGGGACGTCCTGGAGGCGCTGGCCCAGGGGTCGTTGGACGCCGCGAACCCGATGGACGCCCGGATCACCGAGCGCGGGCGGTCGCTGTCCGGCGGTCAGCGCCAGCGGCTCGCGCTCGCCCGGTCGCTGATCACCGACCCGGAGGTGCTCGTCCTGGACGAGCCGACCTCGGCCGTCGACTCGCACACCGAGGCGCGGATCGCTCAGGGAGTGCGTGCCCTGCGGGAAGGACGGACGACGGTGGTCTTCACCTCCTCGCCGCTGCTCCTGGACCACGCCGACCGGGTCGTGCTAGTGCACGAGGGCGAGGTCGCGGCGGTCGGTGTGCACCGCGAGCTGGTGCACACCGAGCCCCGCTACCGCGCCGTGGTGACCCGGGAGACCGAGGACGAGGCCGCCCCGAGCGGCGTACTGGACATGGACGAACTGGAAGAGATCGAGGAGACGGCATGATCGGCGTGGCGCCACCGGCGTACGACCCGGCGGCCCCGACGACGGCGAACACCCTGCCCGTCGGCGCCCCCGCGACCGTACGCGCCTATGTGACCGAGCTGTTCCGGCGGCACCGGCGTGCCTTCCTGATCCTCATCACCGTCAACACGGTGTCCGTGATCGCCTCGATGGCGGGCCCGTGGCTGCTGGGCGACCTCGTCCAGCGGGTGTCGGACGGGGCGCGGGAGCTTCATCTGCCGCTCATCGTCTCGCTGTTCGTGCTCGCCCTGGTCGTGCAGGCGGTGTTCGTGCGGGAGGTGCGGCTGCGCGGGGCGATGCTCGGCGAGCGGATGCTGGCCGATCTGCGCGAGGACTTCCTCGTACGGTCGGTCGGGCTGCCGCCGGGTGTCCTGGAGCGGGCCGGCACGGGCGATCTGCTGTCCCGGATCACGACGGACATCGACCGGCTGGCGAACGCGATGCGTGAGGCCGTGCCGCAGTTGTCGATCGGCGTGGTGTGGGTGGTGCTGCTGCTCGGCGGGCTCGTCGTCACGGTGCCGCCGCTGGCGCCCGCCGTCCTGATCGCCGTTCCCCTGCTGGTGGTCGGCTGCCGCTGGTACTTCAAACGGGCGCCGTCCGGCTACCGCTCGGAGGCCGCGGGGTACGCCGCCGTGGCCGCCGCCCTCGCCGAGACCGTCGATGCCGGGCGCACCGTCGAGGCCCACCGCCTCGGCGACCGCCGCATCGAGCTGTCGGAGCGCCGGGTCAAGGAGTGGACGGCCTGGGAGAACTACACGCTGTGGCTGCGCTCCGTGCTCTTCCCCGTCATCAACGTCACCCATGTGACCGTGCTCGCCTCGGTGCTGATGATCGGCGGCGTGTTCGTCCTGCGGGGCTGGATCGACGTGGGCCAGCTGACCACGGGCGCACTGATCGCGCAGATGCTCGTGGATCCGGTGAACCTGATCCTGCGCTGGTACGACGAGCTGCAGGTGGCGCAGGTGTCGCTGGCGCGGCTGGTGGGCGTGCGCGACATCGAGCCGGACGCCGGTGGCCGGACCCCGGCGCCCGACGGACGTGACGTACACGCGGACCGGGTGCACTTCGGCTATCGCGAGGGCGTGGACGTGCTGCGCGAGGTGTCCCTCCATGTCGCGCCGGGTACTCGGCTGGCCCTGGTCGGCCCTTCCGGCGCGGGCAAGTCCACGCTCGGCAGGCTGCTCGCCGGCATCTACGCGCCCCGGGAGGGCCGCATCACCCTCGGTGGCACCGAGCTGTCCCGGATGTCCGCCGAACAGGTCCGCTCCCACGTGGCCCTCGTCAATCAGGAGCATCACGTCTTCGTGGGCTCCCTGCGCGACAACCTCCTGCTGGCCCGTACGGACGCGGTGGACGCCGAGCTGTGGGCGGCGCTGGGCGCGGTCGACGCCGACGGCTGGGCCCGTGCGATGGACGACGGTCTGGACACGGAGGTCGGCTCGGGCGGGCTGACCCTCACCCCGGCCCAGGCCCAGCAGATCGCGCTGGCCCGCCTGGTGCTGGCGGACCCGCACACGCTGGTCCTGGACGAGGCGACCTCGCTGCTCGACCCACGTGCGGCACGCCACCTCGAACGGTCCCTCGCCCGCGTCCTCGACGGCCGCACTGTCGTCGCCATCGCCCACCGGCTGCACACCGCCCACGACGCGGACGTGATCGCCGTCGTGGAGAACGGCCGCATCAGCGAGCTGGGCAGCCACGACGACCTGGTCGCGGCGCAGGGCGCGTACGCGGCGCTGTGGCGGTCGTGGCACGGGTGAGTGTCCCGAGCCGGTCGGGGGCTGCCGTACCGCGGCGGCTCCCGGCCCGCGTCAGTAGCCGCCACTGCCGCTGCTGCCGTTGCCATAGCCGTTGCCGTTCGACGCCGGGACGGCCTTCATGATCGCCGTGCCCTTGGTGTTCATCACGTACCAGATCTTGTCGATGCCCTGCCCTTTGAGATCGCCGGCCGCGTGGTCCTTGGCGTAGTAGTACAGGGGGTGTCCCGCATACGTCGCCTGTGCCTTGCCCGAACCCTTCGTGGTGCCGATGAGGCCGGCGTCGACGCCGGAGCCCGCGTGCGGCTTGCCCTCCATGCGCGGCCACAGCTTGACGCACGCGGCATCACAGTTCATCGAGTTGCTGTTCTTGCCGTCCTCGGTGAACAGGTACAACGTGCGTCCCTTGCCGTCGACGAGGATGTCGCCCACCTGCGAGTGGCCGGCCTTGATGGTGGAGGTGTCCATGACTGCCGCTGCCGGGCTGCCCTTCTGGGCGCCGCTCCCGCTTCCGCTCCCGCTTCCTCCGCCGCAGCCGGCCAGCGCCAGTGCCGCGATGGCGAACCCCGCCACGGTGATGCCGCTTCGCCCCATGATCTCTCGCCTCATGATGTCTCCGTCCTTCCTGACGGAGGTTGTACGGACGAGCGGCCCCGACGGATTGGGACGGTTTGCGTTCAATTTTTTCGGCACCCGTTCAATCCCTTCGGCACTCCCGTACGTACACAAGGGTGTGGAACTGTTCCCGCGCGCGGACCGTGTCGACGACGCCTCGCTCGTCGCCGGCTTCGCACTGGGCGACGAGCAGGCGGCGGCCGCCTTCGTCCGCCGCTTCCAGGACGCGGTCTACGGTCTGGCGCTGTCCGTGACCCGCGATCCGGTGCTGGCCGAGGACGTGAGCCAGGAGGTGTTCGTACGGGCCTGGCGGGCGGCGGGAAACTACGACCCCCGGCGGGCCTCGGCTCTCACCTGGCTGCTGACCATCACCCGTAACGCCGCGATCGACGCCGTACGGGCCCGGCGCTCCACGCCTGTCCTCGCGGAGACCTTGGAGCGGCTGCTGGATGTGACCCTGCGGGCCGAGAACGACTCCGACGGCACGGCGCGGCAGGCCCTCGCCGCCCTGGAGAGCGAGCGCGCCCTCGCCCGGCTGCGGGTCCTGCCCGTCGAGCAGGCCCGCGCGGTCGCCCTCGCCGTGCTCGGCGGCTGCACCGCCGCCGAGGTGGGCCGGCACGAGCACATCCCTCTGGGCACCGCCAAGACCCGCATACGCACCGGCCTGCGCAGACTGCGCGACGCGCTGAAGGAGGGAAGCCGCGATGGAACGCCACTCTGACGCCCGGGAACACCACCCTGACGAGGACGAACTGACCGCCCTGGCTCTCGGCACCCTCCCCGGCGAACCGGCTGAGCTGCTGCGCCATCTCACCGTCTGCGCCTCCTGCCGCTCGGCGTACGACGATCTGTCGGCGGCCGTCGACGCGGTACTGCCGGCCGCCCCCGCGGTCGCGGCGCCGCCCGGCTTCGACGCCCGGGTCCTCAGCCGCCTGGAACTGCGCCGCCACTCCCCCGCGCGCCGGTTCCACCGGACCCCGCTGCTGGTCGCCGCGGCCGCCGCGGCCGGCCTCTGCCTGGGCGCCGTCGGCAGCACTGTCCTGCACCACGAGTCGGCGCCGGTCCAGGTGGCCGCGAGCGATCACGGAGCCCTGCTGGTCACGGGTTCGGGGGCGAAGGTCGGCACCGTGGAACCGAGCCGTGCCGGCGACGAGCACGTCGTGGTCATGCAGATCACGGACGGCCGGCCCGGCACCCACTACACCTGCCGGCTCCTCCTCAAGGACGGCTCCACCCGCAGTGCCGGCCAATGGTGGATGCCGCCGTCCGGCCGGGCCACCTGGATCGCCTACGGATCCACACGCGCCATCGACCGCGTCGAACTGGTGACGGACTACGGGCAGGTCTGGTCGTCGGCCGTTCTGCACAGCTGACGTCGGGTCCCGGTGCACGCCAACCGGACATGATCGACGGGAAACGACCGTCCGCACCGGGCCGACGGGCCGTTCCCCGGCACCGAGTACCTCCTCGTGCCGTGCCGTTGCGCAGTCACGAAAAGGGGTGGAAGGCTGGATAACGGCACCGGCTCGGGGAAGCTCCCTGGGACCGTCGGTTCTGTCGGGCGCAGCCTGTGCCCCGCGTGACGGCGGTCCGACGCCCAGCGCGGTGAGACGGGCCGTCCCCATCACCTGGAGGTTCCCGTGAACAGCGCCGACGGATGGGGAGACGACGTCTACCAGCCCGACCGATCCGAGATCCAGGAGGACTCCGGGCTGCTCGACTCGGAGGACTCCCTGGTCAACGATGGTGTCGACGACCCCCTCGACCGGGGCTGGTCCCCTCCGGACAGACCATGGGCGGTGGAGCGTGCCGATGTGACGGCGGCGGAACGACGGCACGGGGAGACGCTGGACCAGCGCCTCGCCGAGGAACTGCCGGACCTCGTGGCGCCCGACGGCGACGGCATCGGTGACTGCGACGGCACCGACGGCGAACTCCTGGACAACGAGGTCGGCACCGCCCGCTCCGGCCGTCTCGTGGCACCCGACGAGGGCGCGCACGAGGACGACGAGAGCGCCATGGTCGCCACGGACGTGGGCATCGACGGCGCGGCGGCGTCCGCCGAGGAGGCCGCGATGCACATCGTCGACGAGGACGCCCTGTCCGGCTGAGCAGTCGCCACCAGTCAAGGAGCACCTATGCAGCAGGACAAGCAGCCCGACTACCACCAGGTGGTCTTCCGCGACCGCGCGGCAGGCTACGCCTTCCTGACCCGGTCCACCGCGACCAGCAACCAGACCATCGAGTGGGACGACGGCGAGACCTACCCGGTGGTGGACGTGGAGATCTCGTCCGAGAGCCACCCGTTCTACACCGGCAAGGCGCGGACGGTGGACACGGAGGGCCGCATCGCCCAGTTCGAGCGGCGCTACGGGGGCGGGGGCGAGGCCGGGCAGGCTTCCACCGGCTGACCCCTGGGGCCGCACGCGGCCGATCGGGAATTCCTGGCGTCCGGCGGTCACATCCGGGCTTCGAGATCCGTCACTGAGACAGAAGCAGTTCGAAGATCTCGAAGACTCCGGTGAGGAAAAGCCATGACCACTGACGCAATCAACACGGACGCAATGACCACTGAGTCGCGCCTGCCCAACCCGCTCAAGACCGTCCCCGAGTTCGGGCCGGTCGCCGAAGCCCTGTTCAAGGCCGTAGGCAACGGTTCGGTCCCCCAGACCACGATCAGCCTGGTCCATCTGCGGACCGGGCAGCTGGTCGGCAACACCTATCTGACCGTCATGCACACCGGCAGCCTGCGCCGGGCCGGCGAGTCCGAGGAGCGGATCACGGGGGTGTCGTCGTGGCACGACGCACCGTACTTCACGGACGCCGAGCGTGCGGCACTGGCGCTGGTCGAGGCCGTGCTCACCCCGAACCCGCACGGCGAGCGCGTCCCCGCCGACCTGTACGCCGAGGTGTCCCGGCACTACGACGAGAAGGCTCTGACCACGCTGGCCTTCGCGATCGGCCAGGGTTTCTTCTTCATCCCCCTCGCCACCATCGGCAGGCCGCTGCCCGGTGTGGCTCCGACCGAGCAGTGGCGGGACTGACACCACCCGCGGCCCCTGTGGGGTGAGGCCGTGGCCGCCGTGTCCCGCCCCGAGGGGTCCGCCCCTCAGATGAAGTTCAGCGCCGCTGCGCAGCCCACTCCGCCGAGCAGCATGAACACTGGCATCAACACCTTGAGCTCGACCCAGCTGCCCGCCCGGAACCGCATGAACTTCGGCGGTCCGATCGGGTACCAGCGCTTGCGGCCCACCGGGATCGGCCACAGGATCGGGCATCCCGAGACCGTCAGCGCGTCCCCGATGTCGTGCACTATCGCGCCCAGCACGATCGGCAGGCCCAGCCACAGGTACGCCTGGCCGGGCTGCGTGAACAGCCAGTCCGAACCGTTGCCCGGCTTGTCCAGGACGCTGGCGAGGATCCACGCGCTGGTCCCGGCCAGCAGCCAGACCAGGATGTCGCTGCTGGACCCCCGGGCCGCCCGCCACAACAGGCCCTCGATGGCCAGCACCATGTGGACGAAGAGGATGGCGAGGACCGCCCAGCGGCCACCGGTGATGGCGGCGACCGATGTACCCGCGCCGAGCAGGACAGCCCAGAGCCAGGTGTGGGTGAGCGTGCGGTGGCCGCCGGAGCGGCGGGGGTCGCCCTGCTTCCTCGTCGCCTTGTAGACGGCGTAGGAGATCTTGTCGACGATCTCGCACAGCCCGCGCGAGAGGGGACCGAAGGCCCTTGAGATGGTGGCCGCCTTGTGGTCCAGGTCCGGTGCCAGCGCGGCTCCGGCGCAGATCAGGGCACCGACCAGGAGTACAGGCCAGGGCATGGCGTGCCCGGCCGCAGCGGCCGCCGCACCGACGCCGAGCCAGGCGGCGGCGCCCGAGAGTGAGTGTGCTGGTCCCATCATGGCCGTTGCCCGCCCCATTCGTCTTGTGCCGCTGTCCAGTTGACCGGGTGCGCTGACACTCCGTCGGCGTCACAGCGTACTGGTCGTGATCTTCGTGGTGACAACCGATTCCCCTATGCGGGAGGACGCCAGGCAAGATGGGGGCGTGACCCTCATCGATCAGCTGCCGCCGACCGCCGACCCCGACGCCCTCTACGAAGCCTTCGAGTCGTGGGCCCAGGAGCGGGGTCTCACGCTCTACTCCCACCAGGAGGAAGCGCTGATCGAGGCGGTCTCCGGGGCGAACGTGATCGTGTCGACGCCCACCGGCTCCGGCAAGAGCATGATCGCGGCGGGCGCCCACTTCGCCGCCCTGGCCCGGGACGAGGTCACCTTCTACACGGCGCCGATCAAGGCGCTGGTGTCGGAGAAGTTCTTCGAGCTGTGCAAGATCTTCGGCACCGAGAACGTCGGCATGCTGACCGGCGACGCGTCCGTGAACTCGGATGCGCCCGTCATCTGCTGCACCGCCGAAGTGCTCGCCTCGATCGCGCTGCGCGACGGGAAGAACGCCGACGTCGGCCAGGTCGTCATGGACGAGTTCCACTTCTACGCGGAGGGGGACCGCGGCTGGGCCTGGCAGATCCCGATCCTGGAGCTGCCCCAGGCGCAGTTCGTCCTGATGTCCGCCACGCTCGGCGACGTCTCGATGTTCGAGAAGGACCTCACCCGGCGCACCGGCCGCCCCACGTCGGTGGTCCGCTCGGCGACCCGCCCGGTACCGCTCTCCTACGAATACCGGCTCACCCCGCTCACGGAGACGCTGACCGAGCTGCTGGAGACCAGGCAGGCCCCGGTCTACATCGTCCACTTCACGCAGGCGCAGGCCGTGGAGCGGGCGCAGGCGCTGATGAGCATCAACATGTGCACGCGTGAGGAGAAGGACCAGATCGCGGAGCTGATCGGCAACTTCCGCTTCACCACCAAGTTCGGCCGCAACCTCTCGCGTTACGTGCGGCACGGCATCGGTGTGCATCACGCCGGGATGCTGCCCAAGTACCGGCGGCTGGTGGAGAAGCTCGCCCAGGCCGGTCTGCTGAAGGTGATCTGCGGCACGGACACGCTGGGCGTCGGCGTCAACGTGCCCATCCGCACGGTGCTGTTCACAGCCCTGACCAAGTACGACGGGAGCCGTGTCCGCACGCTGCGGGCCCGGGAGTTCCATCAGATCGCGGGTCGAGCCGGGCGGGCCGGGTTCGACACGGCCGGCTTCGTCATCGCCCAGGCTCCCGAGCACGTCGTCGAGAACGAGAAGGCGCTGGCCAAGGCGGGTGACGACCCGAAGAAGCGCCGCAAGGTCGTCCGCAAGAAGGCACCGGAGGGCTTCGTCGGCTGGACGGAGAGCACCTTCGACAAGCTCATCACCTCCGATCCGGAGCCGCTGACCTCCCGCTTCCGTGTGACGCACACGATGCTGCTGTCGGTGATCGCCCGCCCGGGCAACGCCTTCGAGGCGATGCGGCACCTCCTGGAGGACAACCACGAGCCACGCAAGCAGCAGCTGAGGCACATCCGGCGCGCGATCGCCATCTATCGCTCGCTGCTGGACGGCGGCATCGTGGAGAAACTCGACGAGCCGGACGCCACGGGCCGTATCGTCCGCCTCACCGTGGACCTGCAGCAGGACTTCGCCCTCAACCAGCCGCTGTCCACCTTCGCGCTCGCCGCGTTCGAACTGCTCGAACCGGAGTCGCCGTCCTACGCGCTGGACATGGTGTCCGTCGTCGAGTCGACGCTGGACGACCCGCGGCAGATCCTGGTCGCCCAGCTGAACAAGGCCAAGGGCGAGGCCGTGGCCGCGATGAAGGCTGACGGCGTCGAGTACGAGGAGCGCATGGAGCGCCTCCAGGACATCAGCTACCCCAAGCCGCTGGAGGAGCTGCTCTTCCACGCCTACGACACCTACCGCAAGAGCCATCCCTGGGTGGGCGACCATCCGCTGTCGCCGAAGTCCGTCATCCGCGACATGTACGAACGGGCGATGTCCTTCACGGAGTTGGTGTCCTTCTACGAGCTGGCCCGCACCGAGGGCATCGTGCTGCGCTACCTCGCGAGCGCCTACAAGACCCTCGACCACAACATCCCGGACGACCTCAAGTCCGAGGACCTGCAGGACCTGATCGAGTGGCTCGGCGAGATGGTCCGCCAGGTCGACTCCAGCCTGCTGGACGAGTGGGAGCAGCTCGCCAACCCGGAGGAGATGACGGCCGAGGAGGCCCAGGAGAAGGCCGATGAGGTCAAGCCGGTCACCTCCAATGCGCGCGCCTTCCGGGTCCTGGTCCGCAACGCGATGTTCCGCCGCGTCGAGCTGGCCGCCCTCGACCACGTCGAGGAGCTGGGCGAGTTGGATGCCGAGTCCGGCTGGGACGCCGACGCGTGGGGCGAGGCGATGGACAAGTACTGGGACGAGTACGACGACCTGGGCACCGGCCCCGACGCCCGCGGCCCCAAGCTGCTGCTCATCGAGGAGGAGCCGGAGCACGGCCTGTGGCGCGCTCGCCAGATCTTCGCCGATCCGAACGGCGATCATGACTGGGGCATCAGCGCGGAGATCGACCTCGCGGCCTCCGACGCGGAGGGCCGTGCGATCGTCCGTGTCACCGATGTCGGCCAGCTGTGAGCCAAGGAGAATCCCCCGCATGACGAACCCGGCCGAGAGACTCGTCGACCTGCTCGACCTGGAGCAGATCGAGGTCAACATATTCCGTGGCCGCAGCCCGCAGGAGTCCCTGCAGCGGGTCTTCGGCGGCCAGGTGGCGGGCCAGGCGCTGGTCGCCGCCGGCCGCACCACGGACGGCGACCGTCCCGTGCACTCACTGCACGCGTACTTCCTGCGCCCGGGCCGGCCGGGCGTGCCCATCGTGTACCAGGTGGAGCGGGTGCGGGACGGCAGGTCCTTCACGACCCGCCGGGTCACAGCCGTGCAGCAGGGACGCACGATCTTCAATCTCACCGCCTCCTTTCACAAGCCTGAGGAAGGACCCTTCGAGCACCAGCTGCCGCCGGCCCGCAAGGTCCCGGACCCCGAGTCGCTGCCGACGGTGATGCAGGAGGTCCGTGAGCATCTGGGCGAGCTGCCCGAGCAGTTGGAGCGGATGGCCCGGCGTCAGCCCTTCGACATCCGGTATGTGGACCGGCTGCGCTGGACGCCCGAGGAGATCAAGGACGCCGAGCCGCGCAGCGCTGTGTGGATGCGTGCGGTCGGGCCGCTCGGCGACGACCCGCTCGTGCACACGTGCGCTCTGACCTACGCCAGCGACATGACCCTCCTGGACGCCGTCCGCATCCCCGTCGAACCCCTGTGGGGCCCGAGGAGTTTCGACATGGCGTCGCTGGATCACGCCATGTGGTTCCACCGGCCGTTCCGCGCGGACGAGTGGTTCCTCTACGACCAGGAGTCGCCGATCGCGACGGGCGGCCGGGGTCTTGCCCGCGGCCGGATCTACGACGGGCAGGGACGACTGCTCGTGTCCGTGGTCCAGGAAGGGCTGTTCCGGGCGCTGTAGTTCACGCGCTTCTGCGCAGCAGTCGGCTCAACAACCCGCGTGAGCGTCCCGGTTCCTCGCACTCGGGTGGGCTCTGCTGCGCGGCCGTGGGGAGCGTGGGGTGTGTCCGTTCCCGTGCTTTCGTCGGCGCCGGCCCGGAACTCGGCCGACCGTGCCCGGGAGTCGGGTGCCGGGGAGTCGGGCGCGGCGCCGGCTGGCGTGCGCGCGCCTCGCCCACCGCCTGCGCGAGATCGGCTCGCAGCCAGCCGATCTCGCCGGGGTCCTGCGCCATGGAGAGGGTCGCGGCCAGGTGCGCGGCGGGCGAACCGGGTGCGCCGTGGGCCGGCGCACTGGGCCGGAACCGGTTCAGGTGGGCGCGCTCGTACGGGTCCTGGACGATCTCCGCGACCTGAACGGCGTCGAGCTGAGAGGCCACGGCCGCCGCACACGCCCACGGATGGTCTCCCGCTCGTCGGAGCAGGAAACCGAGGTGCCGGCCCCGCCAGGTCCGCGGTCGCAGATCCAGCCCCTCGGCCAGCTGCTGCCGCAGACCAGCGGACGTACGGCCCCTCAGCAGCGGTGCGTTGTTCTCGTCGGCCGCGAACTGCCGTAGTTCTTCGGCCGGATAGAGCCAGACGACGGCACGGTAGCGGTTGAGGTAGAACTTCACCGGCACGACCACGCCGAGCCTGGCCAGACGGGTGAACCTGCCGAGTGGTACGGCCAGCAGTTCAGCGCCGTCCTTCGTGCCCACGGCCTCGACACGTTGCTTCAGCGTCCCGGGAAAGCCGTCCTCGGCGTGCAGGCGGTCGATCTCGGTGCGGGTGACCCGTAGGCCCCCGCCTCCTTCGTCCGGCACGGTGCGGATGTGTCCGAGATTGACGGCCAGGTCGAACTCCCCTCGCTTCAGGCCCAGTTCGCGGGCCGCACGGCTCGGCGTGCAGGACGCGCTGTTCGGTTGCGTGACAGTATTGCCGGACATGTTCGGTCTCCCCCGTGGAGTACGTGGCCCGCGCCGTGCGCGCGGCCTCGGGAAAAACCGTAGCCGCTTCGGCGGATCGGGTGGCGAGCCTGTGGATAACTCCGATCGAGACGACGAACCTGCAGGTCAGATGTCCTTGGCCGTGGTTCGCTCGGGCTGTCGCGCCTCCACGTCGAGGTGTTCGCCGACCCGGTTGACGAGCAGGGTCATCTCGTAGGCGATCTGGCCGATGTCGGCCTCCGCCCCGCTGAGCACGCACAGACAGCTGCTGGCGCCGGCGGCGGTGACGAACAGCACCGCGTCGTCGAACTCGACCATCGTCTGGCGTACTCTGCCCGCGCCGAAGTGGCGTCCCGACCCCTTGGCCAGGCTGTGCAGTCCGGACGAGACGGCGGCGAGGTGCTCGGCGTCCTCGCGCCGCAGGCCCGTGCTCGCTCCCGTCACCAGCCCGTCGTTGGACAGGACCAATGCGTGCCGCACATGTTCGACACGCTCGGTCAGGTCGTCCAAAAGCCAGTCAAGTCCCTGGTTCTGCGCCATGATCCGGTCTCCCCGTGTGATGACTCCCCCTGGCCGGAGGATCTCCACGCCAGCCTTCACCACGACCGGCCCCCGGGCAAGGAGGATAGGAGGCATGGCGCAGAAGATGACCGACGACGAATGGCGGGCGTTCGTCTCGCACGGCACCCGCACCGCAAAGCTGTCGACCGTGAGGGCCGACGGAAGCCCGCACGTGACACCGATCTGGTTCGTGCTCGACGGCGACGAACTGGTGTTCAACACCGCCAAGACCAGCGTGAAAGGAAGGAATCTGGCTCGTGACGGCCGGGCCGCCCTGTGTATCGACGACGACCGGCCGCCCTTCGACTTCGTCGTGCTGCAGGGCCGTGCCCGGATCTCGGAGGACCTCGGGGAGCTGAGGCACTGGGCTGCCCGCATCGGAGCCCGGTACATGGGTGAGGAGCGTGCCGAGGAGTTCGGGCGGCGCAACGGTGTGCCGGGGGAACTCCTCGTCCGCATCGCGATCGACAAGGTCCTGGCCGAGAAGGCCGTCGCAGACTGAGCGCGGCTGACCGGCGGCCCCGGTCAGCCGACCGAGTCGAGAAGCCGGGCGGTGTGCATCCGCCCGGCGTACTCGACGAGCCGGATCAGCACCTCCTTCCCCGAGTCCCGGTCACGGGCGTCGCAGAGCACCACCGGCGTCCCCCGGTCGAGGTCGAGGGCGCGTGAGACGTCCTGCGCGCCGTAGGTGCGGGAGCCGGTGAAGCAGTTGACGGCCACCACGAACGGGATGCGCCGGTGCTCGAAGTAGTCCACCGCGGGGAAGCAGTCCTCCAGCCGTCGGGTGTCCGCGAGGACCACGGCACCGAGAGCGCCCTGCGACAGTTCGTCCCACAGGAACCAGAAACGGTCCTGGCCCGGTGTGCCGAAGAGGTAGAGCGAGAGGCCGGACCGGATGGTGATACGTCCGAAGTCCATGGCTACGGTCGTCGTGACCTTCTGGTCCACGCCGTCGGTGTCGTCCACCAACTGGCCGGCCTCGCTGAGCAGTTCCTCGGTGCGCAGCGGCCTGATCTCACTGACCGCGCCCACCAGAGTGGTCTTGCCCACGCCGAATCCGCCGGCGACCAGTATCTTCAACGCCAGTGCGGCCGTCTCGCCGTCCTGTGCGTCGGAGTGCTCGGAGTGCTCGGAGACCATCGATCACTTCTCTCGGGAGTGCCGGCAACGGTCGACGTCGATAGGCATCATCACAACTGCGTCCCCTCTCCGAGGGATTGGACAACTCTCATCTACAGCGCCCGCAGTCCTTCGATCACCTCGCGCAGAATCCGTTCGTCGGGAAGCTGGGCGGGCGGTACCGGACGGCTGACCGTGACGCAGCCGAGTTCGAGCAGGTCGCCCAGAAGGACCCGGACCACTCCCACGGGCAGGTCGCATCCCGCGGCGAGCTCCGCGACCGACTGGGTCTCCGTGCGGCACAGTTCGATCAGGTCCCGGTGTTCCGGCCCGAGCCCCGAGTCGTCCTCGGCGCCGGGCGCGCCCACGTCCAGGGTGACCAGGGCGATCAGGTCGAAGTGGACCCCGGTGGGGCCGGGCCTGGTGCGCCCGCCCGTCATGGCGTACGGGCGCACCAGGGGCCCGGCCTCGCTGTCGTACCACTGACTGCCCGGTTCGGCCGGGGCCTCGGTCCTGTCCACGTTCATGTGCGCGCGTCACTCTCTCGCCTCATCGGGCGGCGGGCGGCCGCGCGGCGACGCGTGTCGGGGTGTACAGGTGTTCTCCGACGCGTTTGACCAGTCGTGCCATCTCGTACGCCACCAGGCCGATGTCGGCGGTCACGGCGGTGAGCACGGCGAGGCAGGAGCCGTCGCCCGCGGCGGCCACGAACAGGAAGCCGTCGTCCATCTCCACCATGGTCTGACGCACGCCGCCGGCGCCGAAGTGCCGGCCGGCGCCCTTGGCCAGGCTCTGGAATCCGGATGCCACGGCGGCGAGATGTTCCGCGTCCTCGCGACGCAGGTCGGTGGACGCGCCCACGGCGAGGCCGTCGTTGGACAGCACGACGGCGTGCCGCACCTCGCTCACGCGCAGGACCAAGTCGTCCAACAGCCAGTCGAGTTCGCCGGATCGCGGGTCGGCCCTCATGCTCGGGTCCTGGATCATGCGCGGTCTCCTTCGCTGCTGTCGCTGCGCGGTGTGGGATCCGGCCGGGTACCGCGGCCGGGTTGCCTGCCGCCGCCGCGCGTCCAGCCGTCGCGGTAGGCCGCCATGCGCTCGCGCACGACCTCGGGGGTGCGCGGTTCGTCGTGGGGAGAGGCCGGTGTCCGGGCCGGCTCCTCGGTGCGCTGTTCGCGCAGTTGGGGGGCGAGACTTGCCTGGCGTACGCGACGGGGCAGGTCGTCGGAGTCTTCGGCGTTCTCCGGGGGACGGTGCAGGCGCAAGGTGGTCACTCCGGGAGGTGGGGTGTCGGGCATCGTCTCCGCCGCGGCCCGTGTGTGTGCCACCAGCGCGGGCCGCTCTGCCGTCGCCGGGACGGGCTCCTGGTGCGGTGCGGTCTCGGGCAGGCGCGCGTACCGGCGTTCCGCCGGCCGCCGGGCGTCCGCCGCCTTGCCGGGGGAACGTTCCGCCGCCCCGCCGTGCAGCAGCGCCGTCGGCAGCAGTACGACTGCGGTGGTGCCGCCGTAGGGCGAGGTGCGCAGGTGCACCTTGATCCCGTGGCGGGCCGCGAGCCTGCTGACCACGAACAGGCCGAGACGGTCGCTGTCGAACAGGTCGAGCGCCTCGGACTGTTCGATGCGGCGGTTGGCCTCGACGAGGCTGTCCGGGCCCATGCCCAGGCCGCGGTCCTCGACCTCGACGACGTAGCCGTTGCCGACGGGTTCGCCGATGACGCGCACGCGTGTGTGGGGCGGCGAGAACTGAGCCGCGTTCTCGACGATCTCGGCCAGCAGGTGTGTGAGGTCGGCGACGGCCGACCCGACGACCGATGCCTCGGGGAGCTGTCGTACTTCCACGCGCGCGTAGTCCTCGACCTCGGACACCGCCGCGCGCACCACGTTCGTCAGCGAGACCGGCAAGCGCCAGGCCCGGCCGGGTGCCGCACCGGAGAGGATGATCAGGCTCTCGGCGTGGCGCCTCATGCGGGTGGTGAGGTGATCGAGCCGGAAGAGGTCGCTGAGTTCGTTGGGGTCGTCCGAACGGCGTTCCATGCTGTCCAGGAGGCTCAGCTGGCGGTGGACGAGGACCTGGCTGCGGCGGGCGAGGTTGACGAAGACACCGGAGATGCCGCTGGCGAGTTCGGCGCGTTCGACTGCGGCCCGCAGGGCGGCGCGGTGCACCGTGCCCAGGGCCTCGGCGACCTGTCCGGCCTCGTCCTCGGCGGGCGGCCCTGGCGGGGCCTCGGCCTGGATGTCGATCTCCTCACCCGCGCGCAGCTTCCGCATGGCCTCGGGGAGGTTGCGCCGGGCGATCTCCAGGGCGCTGTTGCGCAGGTTCACGAGTTCGATGACGAGGCCGCGTCCGATGCGGACGGAGATGACCAGCGACGCGGCCACCGCGGCGAGGCCGAGGAGCACCGCGGCGCCGGCCGGGGTGAGCACACCTCGGGTGAACGGGGCGGCGCTGTCGGCGACACCGCGCCCCGCGTTCTCCTCGATCGTCCGCATACCGTCCTGCACGCGCGCGTGTGCCGTGGCCCAGGTGGCCTCGGGTGCGGAGGTGAGCGGGCCCGGGGTGCCGTCGACGACCGTGTCCTCCGCCGTGCCCAGGACGGCGTACGCGCTGCTGTCGGCGAGGTTCTGCCAGGCGCTCCGCTGCGGGCGGCTCAGATCGGCGACGGCGGCCTCGGTGAGGGCTCGGCGGGTGGCGACGGCGCCGGTGAAGAGCCGCAACCGCTCGCCGCTGAGGCCACCGGTCGGGCGGGTACCGGCCAGCATCGCGTTCTCCTGGGCCAATGCCTCGCCCGCGCGGGAGAACTCGAGCAGCACGCGCGCGTCGGAGCCCAGGTCGGAGTCCTGGATGCCGGTGAGTGCGCCGCCCACCTCGAAGGCACCGCTGATGGTCTTCGTGTACTGCCGGTATGTCACGTCCCAGTCCGCGCGGCGGTCGATCACCGCTGCGCGCAGGGAACGCAGCCGTTCGCCGCCTGCGACGAACGTCTCGAGCCGCCGTGACACCCCGGTGGGCAGCTCCTCGCTGTTCGCGACCGTGTGGTCGCGGCCGAGCCGCAGCTTCGCGATGGCCTTGTCGGTGCGGTCCGCGAGCTTCTTGTAGTCGCCGCTCCGTCCGGACGACGGGTCGGTCGCGTAGCGCACGGCGGCCGCGCGCTCGGTCTGCAGTGCGGCGACTGCGGTGGCGACGGGGGTGCGGATCCTGGCGTCGACGCGCTGCAGCTGCCGTAGCCGGGAGACGTCCTGTGCCGTGCTGACGGTGGCATACGCCCACAGGGCCAGCAGTGAGACGACCGGAACCATCAGCAGGCAGACGATCTTCGCTCGCACGGTGCGCGGCCGTATGCGCCAGCCGCCCCCGCGCGCGTGGCTGTCGCCCGGTGCCGGGCCCGCGGGTTCGTCCAGGACCTCGTCGGCGGGCGGCCCGGCATGGGCGCGACGACCGCGCGCGGGAGGCTGGGGCGGCGCCTCGGCGCCGGGGCTGGGGGTCCTACGCGGTGTACGCATGGCCTCCTCGCTGGGGAGTGGGTCGGTGGTGGCCGGGGGGCCCGGCAGCGCGGGCCGTCGCTAGTGCGCGGCGCTCTCGACCGGCCGCTGGGCCGACGCGGATGCCTCGCGCTCCCCGGTCGTCGGCGACAGCGCGACGAAGGCCGAGGTCAGGAACAGGTAGGAGCCGAGGCCGACGGCGAGGGGGAAGATGAACTGCATCGCCGTGGCCCCGGGCAGGGCCTGGCCGGAAGGTGTGACGCGGACGCTCACGGCGAACATCGCGGTGTAGTGCATGCTGGTCACCGCGACCCCCATGATCAGCGAGGCGGCGGTGACGGCGACGGGCGACTTGATGTTGAGGCCCGCCCACAGGGCCGCCGTCGCCGCGACGACGGCGATCACGACGGAGAGTGCGACGAGTGCCGGGTCGTAGCCGACATGGCCGTGCAGCCGCACCGCCGCCATGCCCAGGTAGTGCATGCTCGCGACGCCGAGCCCGGTGGTCAGGCCGCCGAGGAAGAGCGCGCGGGTGCGGTCCCGGCTGTAGCCGACGGCGAAGACGCCCGCACAGACGACGAGCATGGCGACGAGCAGGCTCACGATGGTGAGCGGCACGTCGTAACGGATGTCGGTGCCGCTGACGCTGAAGCCGAGCATGGCCACGAAGTGCATGGTCCAGATGCCGGTGCCGATCGCCGATGCGGCGGTGATGAGCCAGTTGCGGCGTGAGCGCCCGGTGGCGCCCAGCGCGCGGACGGTACAGCGCAGTCCCAGTGCGGCGCCGATGCAAGCCATCACATACGACAGCACGGGGGTCAGCCAGCCGAAGGTGGCATGGTCCAGGTGTCCCATGGCCCAGGGACGCTAGTCCGGGCAAGGGGGCACCAAGGGTGCGCATTTCGAAAGCTGTTGGAATATGGCGCAGAGGTATAGCTGAACGATCGCGTCACGCTCGAACATGTGCACCGCGGCGTCATCCGTGTCGGTGAGGGATCATGCGGAACATGAGCGACGACCACACACACGTCCAGGATTTCTTCGGTGCCCGCGCCGCCGACTGGGACAGCCGGTTCCCGGACGACGGCCCCGCCTACGCCGCCGCGGTCGCCGACATGGGGCTGCGTGAGGGCGACCGCGTGCTCGACGCCGGCTGCGGCACCGGACGGGCCCTGACGCCGCTGCGTGCCGCCGTGGGGCGGTCGGGAGTGGTCGTCGGGGCCGATCTGACCCCGGCCATGCTCCAGGCCGCCGTAGGGGCCGGGAGGGACCGCGAGGGGCAGTTGCTGCTCGCCGACGTCGCCGCTCTGCCGCTGCGGTCGCAGTCACTGGACGCCGTGTTCGCCGCAGGGCTCATCGCACACCTTCCACAACCGGCCGAGAATCTCCGGGAGTTGGCCCGCGTGGTCCGCCCCGGAGGGACGCTGGCGCTGTTCCACCCCATCAGCAGGGCGGCGCTGGCAGCACGCCAGGGCCGCCGCATCACCCCGGACGATCTGCGGGCCGAGGCCAACCTCGGCCCCTTGCTGGCAGGTTCGGCGTGGCGCATGACCTCGTACGTCGACGAGGACGCCCGTTTCCTGGCGTTGGCGGTACGGGAGGGCTGAGCCTCAGCGCGGGCCCGCCACCGCCGCCACGAAGGCGTCGGGGTTGTCGAACATGACGTTGTGGCCCGAGCCCGCCACCGTGATCACACGCACACCGGAGGCCTCCAGGGCTTCCCTGCCCGCGAGTTCACCGCTGAGTTCGCCCTGCAGATACACCCGGTCGATCGGCAGCTCCTCGAGGACGCTGCGCATGACGGGCTCGGAGCCACGCCGCAGGCCGACGGCCGTGCGGTGCAGGGCGCGCGCGTCCGCCAGCCGCATGGTCGCCGCCCACAAAGGGCCGACCTTCTCCAGCACGCGCGCGTAGCCGCCGTCGGCGAACGCGTCCTCCTCGTAGGAGGCGATACCGCTGCTGCCCGCGGCGGGCGGCAGGAAGGCGTCGAGGTTGGCCTCGGTGAGGACCAGCCGGGAGACCAGGTCCGGCCGTCGGCGGGCGAGCACGATGGCGACGGCGCCGCCCATGCTGTGCGCCACCAGCTCGGAGCCGGTCAGACCCGAAGCGTCCAGCGCTGCGGCCAGTGCGTCGGCGTGCTCCTCGAGTGTGTAGCCGAAGTGTTCGGGGCGGTCGCTGATGCCGTGCCCCGGCAGATCGACGAACAGACTGCGCCGGCCCGCGAGTTCGGGGCGCGCCGCGATGTGCGCGTGGTACACGGCCGAGACCGAACCCAGTCCGTGCACATAGACGCGCGCGGGTTCCTCGCCCGGCGTCTCCGTCCACCGGATGCAGCTTCCCTTGCCGTCGAACTCGGCCTGCTTCATCGCGTCCTCCTTCATGGCACCACGGCGGCCGTCCTCGGCCCGGCCAAAACAATACATCGGTTTCGAGGTATAGAAAACACGATGTATTGGTGAGCCGAGGTATTGATGAAGTGAGGTGCCAAGGAAGCGAGGTATCAAGGAAACGATGTACAGCGCTGGTACGAGAGAATGCCGGCATGCTGGAGCTCGCCATCCTCGGTTTCCTGTACGACACCCCGCTGCACGGCTACGAGCTGCGCAAACGCATCACCGCGCTGACCGGTCACGTGAAACCCGTCGCCGAAAGCACGCTGTACCCGGCGATCAAGCGCCTGGAGAAGACGGGCCTGCTGGAGCGCGCCACGGAGCCCGGCGCCGTGGCCGCTCCACGTCACGTCCTGACGCTCACCGAAGAGGGCAGAGGGGAACTGCGCCGACGGCTCGCCGAGCCCGCTCAGCGCGACATCACCGACGAGAACCGGTGGTTCACCGTGCTCGCCTTCCTCCGCCACCTCGACGACGCCCCGGCACAGGCGGCCGTACTCCGCCGCCGGCTGGCCTTCCTGGAGGAACCGGCGAGCTTCTTCTACGACGGTGACCGGCCGCTGCGCGCCGAGGAGCTGGACGATCCCTTCCGCCGCGGGCTACTGACCATCGCGCGTGCCACGTCCCGGGCCGAACTCACCTGGCTGCGCGACACGATCAGGTCGCTCGACGGCTGATCAGTTCAGGGCAGATCTCAAAAGAGTCCTGGTACGGACCCATCCGCCGGATCTGTCCGAGCTGCCGGAAGCGCTTCACCGCCCCGTCCCCCTTCTGCAGCCGGAGCTCCAACTCTACGTTGAACAGCAGGAGATGAACGATCAGCCGGGGCACACCACGCAGGGGGAAGGTGGTCAGCATGTGGGGCAGGGTGCGCAAGTCCTGTGCGAGATTCCTCAACACCGTGCGGGCGGAGGTGAACAGCGGCGGGGACAAACGTACACACAATCTTTTCGAGGCTGCCGCCGCATACGTCTCGGCCTGTGCGGAGGACGATCAGGACCGGATCGACGAGGCGGCCGGCTGGGTGTCGCCGGAGGACCTGTCCTTCGGGGTCAACGAGCTGGCCTGCAGGGCCGTCATCGCGCTCGCCCGGGAGCGCGACGAGTCACCCGGGAGGGTGGCCCGTGAGCTCCTGGGGCTTCCGGCGGCCTGACCGCACCGCCTCGCATGCGGTCGATTCGCCCCGTCCAGCCGGAAAACTGCAGCTCCGGGTGTGCTTGTGAGTCGTGACAAGCTGCTTCCGCTCGCACTAGGGTGCGCGCGATCGGATGATTCGATGGGGAGGCTGGGATGGCCGGGACGGACGAGGACGCCGTCGCCGCCGCGGACGATGCGCTCTATGTGCTCACGGCGGTACTTCTGACGCCGGCGAAGTTCCCGAGCGTGCTGGGCGACGACTATCCGGAGGCCTGCGCGGCGCTCGGCCTCGCGCCGCTCGCCGACGGATACGGCCTGGTGCTCGGCCAGGACGGCGACGGCGCCCGGTGGACCGTCGTGGTCGACGACGTCTCCCTGGTCGCGGTCGCCATCGCGTCCTGGGACTGCGGGATGGAGTACGACCTCTCGCCCGGCGAGCGCTCGGTCGTCGCGGCACTGCCGGGCTGGCCCCTCGCGGTCGCGGTCGCCGCTCCCGGCGTGCCCGAGCCGCATGATCCCGGCCCCGAGGTCGCGGACGGTCCACCGCTGGCACCGCCGGACACGAGCACGTGGGGGCCCGCGCAGCGACGCCTGGGTGCCGACGAGATAGCGCTCCAGTGGGCGGTGTGGCGGGAGCAGATCGACGATGCCGACTTCGCCAGCCCGGACGGGGCTTCGGCCGCCATCGAGGGCGCGGAGGCCGCTGGGGAGAGCGCAGCGGCCGTGAAGGACGATCAGGGCGAACGGGCCGACGCGCCCAACGGGCGTGGCGGGGTGCGGCGCGTACTCGCCGAGGCACGGGCGTACGTGGAGACGCCGCCGCCTCTCGGCCGGGTCCGGTCGTCCTTCGCTCCGGGTGACGCGCGAACGCTGCGTGCCGACGGTCCGGGCTGGTCGCTCGTGGCCAGGACCGACGACATCGCGTTCGTGCTGCTCGACGCGGAGCCCGGCGAGGTGCTGCCGGTCGGCCGGGGACCGGAGCTGCCGGGTCTTCTGGAGGCGCTCGAAAAGATGGCTGTACGTCCCATTTGAGGACCACGTCGTCCGAGCCCCGCCGCGGTACCCGGCGGGGCTCGAGACGCGGCGTCGCCCCTGCGCTCTCGCCGTGAAATGCCTGGCCTTCGCCTGGCCTCCTGTGCCAATCGCCGTCCTCCGCACGGGACGTCACACGCGCCCCCGTACTAAGCCGCTATACGGCGGGCCCGTTCCATGTGGTCCCGGCCCATGGTTGCCGCGAGGGCCGGACCACACGATGGGGCAGCCCCCGGCGCCCCGCTCCTCCGCGGTCGCGCTGCCCTCCCGTCCTGGCCTGGAGGCCGTCATGCGTCCGTCCCGCGGTGTTCCGCTCGCCACCGCCACGCTGGTGGCAACAGCCCTTGCCTGGCCCGCTCCGGCTGAGGCCTCGGTGCTCGGCGGCGATCACTAAGCCCACCAGCAGCGGCTGCATGTGCCGAGCGCCGCCTTTCAGCGGAGCGCCTGTCTGCGCGACCTGACCACGGCTGGGCTCGCGGGCACGCCGTACACCGACATGGCAGACCAGGCGGGGCTGACCGCCAAGGCCACCCGCGCCCCCTCCGGGGTTCCGGGGGTGCAGATCGACGGCTATTTCCCGGACTCCTCGCACTTCAACACCACCCACGGTTGGCGGCACGACGCGCAGTTCGTGATCCGGTTGCCCGACCACTGGAACGGCGGCCTCGTGGTCACCGGCGCCCCCGGCACACGCAAGCAGTACGCGACGGACACCGCGATCTCCGACCAGGCGCTCGCCCAGGGTTACGCGTACGCGGCGACCGACAAGGGCAACAACGGCGCCGATTTCTACCGCGACGGAACCCGCCCTGGTGACGCGGTCGCCGAGTGGAACGCACGGACCACCGAGCTCACCCGCGCGGCGAAGCGCGCGGTGGCCCAGCGCTACGGGCACACCCCTCGCCATACCTACATGACCGGCATCTCCAACGGTGGCTATCTCACCCGCTGGCAGCTGGAGAACCACCCGGAACTGTACGACGGCGGCGTGGACTGGGAAGGCGCGCTGTGGACCGCGGACGGGCCGAGCCTGCTCACCTCCCTGCCCACCGTGGTGGCACGGATGCGGGGCTCGGCCGAGGACGAGGACATGTACGCAGTGGGCTTCGCACGTGGCTCCGAGTTTCTGTGGCCGTATCACGAGAAGGCGTACTGGGGAGTCACGCAGAAGGTCTACCGCGCCGAGTTCGACCCGACCTACGACCCCGGCTGTCCCGGCCCGTCAGCCGGAAGCACCCCGGACCAGATCCTGTCGCCCTGTGCCACCGACGCGGCGTACGACTATGCGTCGCGGCCCGCGTCCGTCCACCGGGCCGTGGCCCGTGTGTCGCTCACCGGGCGCATCGGCAGACCGCTGATCACGCTGCACGGCGATCTGGACACACTGCTGCCGAAGGCCGCCGACTCGGACGTGTACGCGCGCATGGTCGACGCGAGCGGACGAGGTCCACTGCACCGCTACTACACGATCCAGGGCGGGACACATGTCGACGGGCTGTACGACACGTATCCGGACCGGCTGCGGCCGATCCTGCCCTGCTATCGATCGGCGTTCGACGCGCTGGTCTCCTGGGTGGAGCAGGGTGCCCGACCGCCCGCGGACCAGACCGTCGCACGGCCCGCGGACGGCGATGTGGTCGACTCCTGCAGGCTGGCCGACCGGGCCGATCCCATGCGGTAGTACGTCAGCGGCCGAGCTCCTTGCGGGTGGCGCGGCGCAGCCTGCGCCGCTGTGACGGGTCCAGCGCGAGGTAGGCGGCGGCCGGCACTCCCAGGACTATCAGGAGCGATACCCACCAGGGCAGCCAGATCAGCAGGATGATCCCGACCGCCACACCTCCCGCGGCGATCTTCGCGTTCTTCGACATTGCGTCGCCTCCTTCGCGGCCACTGCCGCTCTCTGTCCTGAGAACGGGCCTGCGTCTCACGCGGTTCCGGACCGCGACCCTGAGACGTCCCTGAGGTGCGACCCCGACTCATCCCTGAGACCACTCTCGTCCGAGAACGCTCTCGCCCGAGAACACTCTCGGTCATTCCGCCCTGAGCGGCTCCCCCACCTCGTGCAGGTGCCGCAGGGCCTGCCGATACGAGTCGACGAGCCCGGTCTCCGCATAGGGAATACCCAACTCCCTGCAGTGGGCGCGCACCAGGGGCTGGGCGAGCCGAAGATGGGGACGGGGCATGCTGGGGAAGAGGTGGTGCTCGATCTGGTAGTTGAGGCCGCCCAGGAACCAGTCGGTCAGGACGCCGCCGCGGACGTTGCGCGAGGTGAGCACCTGCCGGTGCAGATGGCCCCATCGCTCACCGCCCGGGTCGGGCATCTCCATGCCCTTGTGGTTGGGGGCGAAGGCCATGCCCAGGTGCAGGCCGAACAACGCCTGGTGGAGTGCGGCGAACGCGAGCGCCTTGCCCGGCGACAGCGCGCTGAGCAGGAGCGTCACGTACGCGGCGACGTGGGTCGCGAGGAGCAGGCCCTCCACGGCGCGCTCCCGTGGAGCTTGACGGCGCAGGTTCTGGAAGCCGTGGACCTTCAGGGCGACGCCTTCCAGGAGGGTGAGCGGGAAGAACAGCCAGGCCTGGTTGCGGGTCAGCCAGCGCCGGAATCCCGACCGCTGCTTGGCCTGTGCACCGGTGAAGACGAGGACGTCGGCGACGACGTCGGGGTCCTTGTCGATGTGGTTGGGGTTGGCGTGGTGACGGTTGTGCTTGTCGTTCCACCAGGCGTAGCTCATGCCCAGGAGCAGGTTTCCGTGGATCAGGCCGATCGCACGGGCGGCCTTCTTGACGGCGGTGATCTGGGAGTGGCCCGCGTCGTGGCCTATGAAGGCCGTGCGGGCGCCGAAGACGGCCAGCAGCGGGGCCAGCAGCAGCGACCACCAGGAGTCGCCGGTGAGGACGATGCCCGTGACGATGCCGGCCAGGGCGAGTGCGTTGGTGGCGATGCCGAGCGCATACCAGCCTTGGCGCCGCTCCAGCAGCCCCTGGCCCCTGACCATGCGCAGGAGTGGCGCGAACTCGCTTCCGGGAGGCGGTGCGTCGCGCGCTCCCGGCAGGGGGTCGGCAAGGGATCCCTGCAGCGGTTCTGCGAGGGTTCCCGGCAGGGGTTCGGCGAGGGCTGTGGTGGGCTCGGGCATGACCGGTCTCCGGCTCTCTCGGGCAAGGGGCTGACCTGTTGAAACGTACGGATTGACGGCCCTCGCCGGCCATGGCGCCACCCCCCGTCCAGGGGCGGGGGCAAGCCCCGCGGCGCGTAGGGGGGTTGACGACACCCCGGAGCGAGACGGTCCGGGTGATGACCCGCGGCCGTGCCGGACAGCCCGCCGAAGTGCTGTACCCTCGGCGACCCTGGCCCCAAGTAGTCAAATTTGAGGAATGCGGCTTCGCTGTGCAGTCGATCCCCACGGCAACACCGTCCGAGATCTCCGAACTGGCCCGCTGCTGCGCCGTTTTCGTGCCCGGTGACCCGGCCCGCACCGGCCGGGTCGCCTTCTGGCGGCCCGACGGCACCTTTCCTCCGCTCCTCGCGGCCGGGGCCGGGACCGCCGAGGATCTGACCGTCGTCCTGCCCGGCGGCGACGGTGTCGAGCGCGTCGGGGTTCCCGCCGTCCTGCTGCCGGTGCGGGTGGCGTTGCCCGTCCTCACGCGTGCGCGTACCGACCCGCACGGGCACAGGGGGGCGGTCTTCTGGGGTGCGGCCACCGTGCTGGCCCTGCAGTTCGTGGCGCGCGGACTGCTGCTGCCGGGTCTCTCCGCCAGGGACCACGACGCCTGGCGTGTCGGTCCTCTGTCTCTGGAGGACATCGAGCGCGTCCGTCGGCTGGCCGCCGCGATGCCGCCCGAGGCGCACGCGGTGCCTGTGGACGGCGCCGGACCGCAGGCGCAGGCGCACGCGGTGCCTGCGGACAGCGCCGGGCCGCCGAGGCTGGCCGACCCGGAGCGGCTGCTGCACGCCTACCTGGACGCGGTGGCCGACACACTCCCCCGCTCCCCGGCGGCCTCGCTCGTGACGGGCGGGCCCGCCTACGCGGCGCAGGAGCCGCAGCACATGCCCGCACAGCGCGCGTGGGCCGCCGATGTCACCGCGGGCCACGACGCGGACGTACGCCTCTCCCTGCGGATCGAGGCACCCGGCCTTGCCGATGCGGCGCAGGCCGACGCCACGGTGGCGTTCCGGGCCGTCCTGCAGGTGCACAGCGTCAGTGATCCGGTGCTCGTGGCGGACGCCTCCGAAGTCTGGTCCGGTTCCGGGGGCGGGGGCTTCGGGCCGCGCGCACGGATGGACGCCCTGCTCGCGCTCCGTCGGGCGGCGCGGTCCTGGCCGCCGCTGACGCCCCTGCTCTCGGCGAGCGTGCCGGATGCCGTCGAACTCGCCGACGAAGAGGTCACCGAGCTCCTCGGACAAGGCGCCCGAGCCCTCGGCGAGGCCGGCGTCGACGTGCACTGGCCGCGGGAACTGACCCGCAACCTCACCGCCCGCGCGGTGATCGGCCCCCCGGACGGAGAGCCGGACACCGGCCGGGGCACCTCGGGCGCCCCGTCGTTCCTGTCCGCCGACGCGCTCCTCGCCTCCAACTGGCGGTTCGCTCTGGGCGACGAACAGCTCACACGGGAGGAGCTGGACCGGCTCGCCGAGGCCAACCGCCCCGTCGTTCGCCTGCGCGACCAGTGGGTCCTCATCGACCCCCAGGAGGTGCACCGCGCCCGCGCCCAGCAGGATCGCAAGATCACGCCCATCGACGCGCTCGGTGCCGCGCTGACGGGCTCCACCGAGGTCGACGGAACCCGAATCGATGTACACCCCACGGGGTGGCTGGCAGCCCTGCGGGAGCTGCTCGCGGCCCCGGAGGCGCAGGAGCCGGTCGCACAGCCCGCCGCTCTCGCGGCGACGCTGCGTGACTACCAGCGGCGGGGCCTGAGTTGGCTGGCCCGAATGACATCCCTGGGCCTGGGCTGCTGCCTGGCCGACGACATGGGACTCGGCAAGACGATCACACTGATCGCGCTGCATCTGCACCGGCAGAGCGACCCGTCGACGGCCGGTCCCACGCTCGTGGTGTGTCCGACGTCGCTGATGGGCAACTGGCAGCGCGAGATCGAGAGGTTCGCGCCCGGCACACCCGTAGGTCGCTTCCACGGGGCGCGGCGCGGCCTGGACGCCCTGGCCGGCGGGGAGTTCGTGCTCACCACCTACGGGACGATGCGCCTCGATGCGCGCAGGCTCGCCGAGGTGCCGTGGGGCATGGTCGTGGCGGACGAGGCACAGCATGTGAAGAACCCGTACTCGGCGACCGCGCGGGAGCTGCGTTCCATCGGCGCACGCGCGCGTGTGGCGCTCACCGGCACCCCGGTGGAGAACAACCTGTCGGAGCTGTGGGCGATCCTCGACTGGACGACCCCTGGGCTCCTCGGCCACCTCGGCACCTTCCGCACGCGGTATGCGCAGGCCGTCGAGGGCGGCCAGGACCCGGCGGCGGCGGAGCGACTCGCCCGGCTGGTACGTCCGTTCCTGCTGCGCCGGCACAAGTCCGACCCGGGGATCGCCCCGGAGCTGCCGCCGAAGACCGAGACCGACCGTGCCGTGTCCCTGACCAAGGAGCAGGCGGGCCTGTACGAGGCGGTGGTGCGGGAGACGCTCGCGGAGATCTCCGGCTCCGACACCATGGCGCGGCGCGGGCTGATCATGAAGCTGCTGACGGGACTGAAGCAGATCTGCAACCACCCGGCGCAGTTCCTCAAGGAGGAGCGGCCGCGGATCGTGGGGCGTTCAGGGAAGCTGGAGCTGCTGGACGAGTTGCTCGACACCATCCTCTCCGAGGGGGCGAGCGTTCTGGTCTTCACGCAGTACGTGCGCATGGCGCGCATCATCGAAAGGCACCTGGCCGGCCGGGCCGTCAGCTCGCAGTTCCTGCACGGCGGGACGCCCGTCGGCGATCGGGAGGCGATGGTGCGTCGCTTCCAGGACGGCGAAGTCCCCGTCTTCCTGCTGTCGTTGAAGGCCGCGGGCACGGGCCTGAACCTGACACGGGCCGAGCACGTCGTGCACTACGACCGCTGGTGGAATCCCGCCGTCGAGGCGCAGGCCACCGACCGCGCGTACCGCATCGGGCAGACCCGGCCCGTGCAGGTGCACCGGCTGATCGCGGAGGGAACCATCGAGGACCGCATCGCCGACATGCTCGCCCGAAAGCGGGAGCTGGCCGACGCGGTGCTGGGCTCCGGCGAGGTCGCGCTCACGGAGCTCACGGACGGGGAGCTGGCCGATTTGGTGGAACTGCGAGGGGGCACACGATGAACCGGCACGCGAAGGACACGGAGCGCACGTTCGCCGCGCTGCCGCCCGCGCACGGGCGGAGGTTCGCGGACACGTGGTGGGGCCTGGCCTGGCTGAAGGCGCTGGAGGATGGGGCACTCGACTCGCAGCAGCTGAAGGCGGGCCGAGGTCTCGCGCGCGCGGGCGCCGTGGGAGCGGTGTCCGTGCGCCCTGGACGCATGACGGCCGTGGTCCACGACCGCGATCGGACGGTGCATCGGGCCGACGTTCTGCTGGGGGAGCTGGACGGCGGCCAGTGGGACCGTTTCCTGGACATTGCGGTCGAGCGCGCGGGACACGTGGCGGCGCTGCTGGACCGCGAGATGCCGCCACATCTGGTGGAGGACGCGGCGACCGCTGGTGTCGAACTGCTGCCGGGAATGGGCGACATGGAGCCGGAGTGCGACTGCGGCGCCTGGGACCACTGCGCGCACACGGCGGCCCTGTGCTACCAGGTGGCGCGTCTGCTGGATCAGGATCCGTTCGTGCTGCTGTTGATGCGCGGGCGGGAGGAACTCGCCGTGCTGGACGCCCTGCAGGCCCGCAGCATCCGGCCGTCCGAAGCGCCCTCCGGGCCGGAGGGGGTGGACGCCGCCGAGGCGTACGCGACCGGCGCCGTCCTGCCGCCGCTGCCCACTCCCCCGGAGCTGCCCCCGGAGCCCGGCATGCCACCCTCCCTGGACACCGAGGCCCCTCCCGGCCCCGACGTGGACCCGCCCGCGCTGCGATACCTGGCCGCCCTGACCGCCGTCGAGGCACATCGCATGCTCGCCGATGCCCTGCGCTCCGGGCCGGAACAGCTGCTTCCTGAACCGGAGTTGACGGTCTCGCAGGACGCCGTCCGGCTCGCCACAGGCGCACCGGAGAGGTCTGTGGCGGACCGGCTGGCCCACGGGTCGGGACGTGACCGGGAGGATCTGACGCGCGCCACGCGCGCGTGGCGGGTCGGAGGGGCGGCCGCGCTGTCCGTCCTGGAGGAGGCGTGGACCGTCACGGGCGAAACGCTCGCACGCGCGCGTACTGTTCTGGAGTCGTCCTGGGACGAGGACGAACGTCCGTCGCTACGGGCCCGGGACAACCGGTGGACGGTCGTCGGCACACCTGCCCAGCTGCGCCTGGGCCGGGACGGGCGTTGGTGGCCCTATCGAAAGGAACGGGGCCGCTGGGTCCCCGCCGGAGCCGCCTGCCAGGACCCGGCGACAGCTCTGGCCTCGGTGGAAAGGGCTCCCGGGGAGGACCCCGCCGAAACGGGCCGCGGGTGACTCGGGCCGCGGAGGGGACAGGCGAGGGGCAGCGAAGGTTCAGACCGGCTGTGCGGCGCGCCGCGCCCAGAACAGGGCATGTCCTGCGTCGCCCTCCGGCAGGAACTCCTCGTGTTCCACGGTCGGCCCGAAGGCCGTCACCGCCGAGTACGCCTACCGCTTCGATCCCGTGAACGTGGCGGACCTGAGCAGGGAAGACACCTCCGAGCTGAAGGTCTCCTCCGTTGTCGCCGTGGGCGGCGACCGCCTGCTTGTGGCGGAGCGCACCGTCGGCGACGTACGTGCGACTGCCGCACTGCGCCCGACCTCGCGTTACGGCAGCTCGATGTCTCCCAGGGAGGGGATCAGCGATTCCAGGTCGCTCGGGACGCTGCTCGGCAGCTCGCTGGGCAGCTTGGAAGGCAGTTCGCTGGGCAGCTCGCTCGGAATTTCGGTCGGGATGCTGAGGGACGGTGCTTGTGAGCGGCCGGTGCTCTGGCTGCTGCCGGCGGGCGACTTCTTGTCGGGCGAGTCGCCGCTCCCGGAGGCCATGAGGACGACGACGACCACGGCCGCGACCGCCGCGAGGCCGACCAGGATGATGACGAGCGGGTTCCGTCGCCTCCTGGGCGGTTCCGGCGGTGGCTGCCAACCACCGTAGGTGGGTGGCTCGTTGCCTCCCGGAGGGGGGCCGTAGCCTCCGCCTCCTGGAGGAGAGCCGTAGCCCTCTCCCGCCCCGTAACCGGGGCCGAATCCTTCGGAGTGCGGTCCGAAACCGCCGCCCGGAGGCGGCGTGTCACCCGGCGGCCCGGGTGGCTGAGGCGGTACGGGCGGCATGGCCATACCGTCCAGAGTCGCCTCGGACCGGGCATGAGGCGACCCCCGTACGGAACTTGATACGGATCCATGCCACGGACCGCATGATTCCGGAGCATTCCGCACGGAGATCGCTCAGCGCCGCACGCACGCGTGCACCCAGGCGCGAGCCCCCAGCAGCGCGCGCCGTCAGCCGCGAGCCCCCAGCAGGTGGTCCATTGCCAGCTGGTCGAGGTGCTCGAAAGCCATCCCGCGCGCGGCGGTCGCCTCGACGTCGAACTCCTCGAAGGCGCTGCGGTCGGCGAGCAGGGCCTGCAGGCCGTCCGCGGCGGTCGGCTGGGCGAGCTCGTCCAGCCGCGAGGCGCGCAGGGCCTCCTGCACCTCCGGGTCGGCGCGGAAGGCGGCCGCACGGTCCTTGAGGATGAGGTAGTTGCGCATGCAGCCCGCGGCCGACGCCCACACGCCGTCGAGGTCCTCGGTCCGCGGCGGCTTGAAGTCGAAGTGGCGCGGGCCGTCGTAACCGGCCCTCTCGAGGAGGTCGACCAGCCAGAACGCGGCGCGCAGGTCGCCGGCGCCGAAGCGCAGGTCCTGGTCGTACTTGATGCCGGACTGGCCGTTGAGGTCGATGTGGAAGAGCTTGCCCGCCCACAGGGCCTGCGCGATGCCGTGCGGGAAGTTCAGCCCGGCCATCTGCTCGTGGCCGACCTCGGGGTTGACGCCGTACAGCTCCGGGCGCTCCAGGCGCTCGATGAACGCGAGCGCGTGGCCGACGGTGGGCAGCAGGATGTCGCCGCGGGGCTCGTTCGGCTTGGGCTCGATCGCGAACTTCAGGTCGTAGCCCTGGGAGATCACGTACTCGCCGAGGAGGTCGAAACCCTCCTTCATGCGGTCGAGGGCGACGCGCACGTCCTTGGCGGCGCCGGACTCGGCACCCTCACGGCCGCCCCAGGCGACGTAGGTCTTCGCACCGAGCTCGGCCGCGAGATCGATGTTGCGGATCGTCTTGCGCAGGGCGTAGCGGCGCACGTCACGGTCGTTCGCGGTGAACGCGCCGTCCTTGAAGACCGGGTGCGTGAAGAGGTTGGTGGTGGCCATCGGCACGGTCATGCCGGTCGTGTCGAGGGCCTGACGGAATCGCTTGATGTGCGACTCGCGCTCGGTGTCCGAGGACCCGAAGGGGATCAGGTCGTCGTCGTGGAAGGTCACACCGTGGGCGCCGAGCTCGGCCAGGCGCTGCACCGTCTCGACCGGGTCGAGGGCACGCCGCGTGGCGTCGCCGAACGGGTCCCTTCCCTGCCAGCCGACGGTCCACAGGCCGAAGGTGAACTTGTCCTCGGGGGTGGGCTGGTAGTTCATGCCGCGGCTCCTTGTTTGCTCCGACTATTTCGTCATGGCAGTTTACAAATTAGTATGCGAACGCATCTCTGGGAAGAGAGCAGGGTGTGTCGCACGGAACATCCTGTTGAGCCGCGCAAAAAGGGAGAGCCCGATGTCAGCAGCCGAGGGTCCGCTCGTCGTCGGCGTGGACACGTCCACCCAGTCCACCAAGGCGCTCGTCGTCGACGCCGCCACCGGGCAGGTCGTCGCGAGCGGTCAGGCACCGCACACCGTCTCCTCCGGGGCCGGCCGCGAGAGCGACCCGCGCCAGTGGTGGGACGCCCTGTGCGAGGCCCTGCGTCAGTGCGGCGATGCGGCGCACGAGGCCGCCGCGGTGTCGATCGGCGGTCAGCAGCACGGCCTCGTCACGCTGGACGGGCGGGGCGAGCCGGTGCGCCCGGCGCTGCTGTGGAACGACGTGCGCTCGGCGCCGCAGGCGCGCCGTCTCGTCGAGGAGCTGGGCGGCCCGAAGGCCTGGGCGGAGCGCACCGGAAGCGTGCCCGGCCCGTCCTTCACGGTCACGAAGTGGGCCTGGCTGGCGGAGAACGAACCGGACGCGGTGCGCGCGGCCAAGGCGGTGCGCCTGCCCCACGACTACCTCACCGAGCGCCTGACCGGGGAAGGCACCACCGACCGCGGCGACGTCTCGGGTACGGGCTGGTGGGCGTCCGGGACGGAGTCGTACGACGAGGAGATCCTCGCGCATGTGGGACTCGATCCGGCGCTGCTGCCCCGGGTGGTCCGGCCCGGCGAGATGGCGGGCACCGTGCGCGACAGCCACGACCTGCCGTTCTCCAAGGGCACCCTGGTCGCTCCGGGGACGGGGGACAACGCCGCCGCCGCGCTCGGACTCGGGCTGCGTCCGGGGACGCCGGTGCTCAGCCTCGGCACGTCGGGCACGGTCTACGCCGTCTCCAAGCGGCGCCCTGCCGACCCGACCGGCACGGTGGCGGGCTTTGCCGACGCCCACGGGGACTGGCTGCCGCTGGCCTGCACGCTGAACTGCACGCTCGCCGTCGACCGTGTCGCGACGCTGCTGGGCCTGGACCGCGAGGCCGTGGAACCCGTCGCCGGCGTCACGCTCCTGCCCTACCTGGACGGCGAACGCACACCCAACCTGCCGAGCGCCTCCGGTCTGCTGCACGGCCTGCGCCACGACACCACCGGAGGCCAGCTGCTGCAGGCCGCCTACGACGGTGCCGTGCACTCGCTGCTCGGCGCACTCGACCTGGTCCTCGACGAGGACGCGGACCGCTCGGTCCCCCTGCTGCTGATCGGCGGCGGCGCCCGTGGCACGGCATGGCAGCAGACCGTAAGGCGGCTGTCGGGCCGCCCGGTCCAGGTCCCGGAGGCCAAGGAGCTGGTCGCGCTCGGCGCAGCGGCGCAGGCGGCGGGCCTGCTGACCGGCGAGGATCCGGCGGCGGTCGCCCGGCGCTGGAACACCGCCGCGGGCCCGGTGCTGGAGGCGGTGGAGCGGGACGAGGAGACGCTGGCGAGGATCGCCGGGGTACTCTCCGACGCGGCCCCGCTGCTGGAGCGGAGCACCGAGAGCCTTTGAGGACGGGGGCATGACCGCACCGCTGCACGAGGCGCATCCGGCCGGCCCCGGCCGGGTGCTGCCCGACACCCAGCAAGGCATGCGCCGCCGCAATCTCGCCCGGGTGATGCACGCCGTCAGCGCCGAGGGACCGCTCTCCCGGGCCGCCGTCTCCTCGCGCATCGGGCTGACCCGGGCGGCGGTGTCGACCCTCGTCGACGAGCTCATACGCACCGGGCTGCTGGAGGAGCTGGGCCCGGAGCGGCCCGGGCGGGTGGGCCGTCCCGGCTCGGCGCTCGCCGTCAGCGGACGCGGCCCCGCCGGCATCGGCGCCGAGATCGGCGTCGACCACCTCGCGGTCTGCGCTGTCGACCTGCGCGGCCAGGTGCGTTCGCGTGCCGTACGGCATCGCGCGAACCGTGGCCGCTCCCCGCAGCCGGTGATCGAGGAGCTGACCGGACTGGTGCGCCGGGTCGTCGCGGAGGCGGACCGCGAAGGCCTGTGGCCCGCGGGGCTCGCGCTGGCCGTGCCGGGCCTGGTGGCGCGCGACGCCCGTACCGTCGTACGCGCCCCGAACCTCGACTGGCACGACACGGACATCGGTGCACTGCTGTCCACCGACATCCCGCTGACCGTCGACAACGAGGCCAACTTCGGTGCTCTCGCCGAACTCTGGCTCGGCGAGAGCACTCCCCACGACTTCCTGCACGTGTCGGCGGAGATCGGCATCGGCGCGGCGGTCGTGGTGGCCGGGGGGCTGCTTCGCGGGACGCGTGGTTTCGCGGGCGAGCTGGGGCATGTGCCGGTGCAGCCGGAGGGGCCCGCGTGCCCGTGCGGCGGGCGCGGCTGTCTGGAGCAGTACGCCGGTGAGGAGGCGGTGCTGCGTGCCGCCGGCCTGGAACCGGGCGAGGACCGCGTCGGGCTGCTCGCGGGCCGGGCCGCCGAGGGCGACGAGGACGTACGGGGTGCGCTGCGCGTCGCCGGTACCGCGCTCGGCATCGCGCTGACCGGGGCGGTCAATCTGCTGGACCCCGAGAGCGTGGTGCTGGGCGGCGCGCTGGCCGGGCTCGCACCCTGGCTCCTCCCGTCACTGGAGGCCGAGTTGGACCGGCGCACGGCGGGTCCGCCCTGCCCGGTGTCCGTGTCGCGGCTGGGCCCCGAAGGACCACTGCTGGGGGCGGCGCACTCGGTGGTGCGGGCGGTCCTTGACGACCCGGCGGCGGTGGCCGAGAGGGCCTGATCCGATCCCGATACCCGCGAGGCCGTACGGCGGACGGGCCGGGCGCAGCCGCACGTTGTCCGGACCGACCGGCACCGTGTACGCGCCTCACTCGGCCGAACCCGTTCCGCACCGACGCCCCGTACGCGCTCTACGCTTTCGCCCGGCAACGGCACCGTCACCACCCGAGGAGCGCAACCGTGTTCGACCCCTTCGACCCCGCACCGGGGCACCCGTACCCCGACAGCCACCGGCCGGACGCGGCTCCCGTACCGCACGCGCTGCTCGCGCCGGTGCTCGGTCTCCTGGGCACCTGGCACGGCCGTGGTCAGGGCGGGTATCCGACGCTGGCCGGGGATTTCGCGTACGCGCAGGAGGTCGCCTTCAGCCACGACGGCCGCCCCTTCCTCCGCTACGAGGCCCGGGCCTGGCTGCTCGACGCCGACGGCGCTCCGTTGCGTCCGGCGGCCCGGGAGAGCGGGTGGTGGCGGCTTCAGCCCGACGGCCGGGTGGAGGCACTGATCACCCAGCCCACCGGTATCGCGGAGGTCGCGGTGGGCCGTGCGACGACGGACTCGGTGGACCTCTCCACCGATCAGGTGGCCCTGACCCCCACCGCCAAACAGGTCGACGCCACCCGTCGCCGCTACACCCTGACCGACGGCGACACACTCACGTTCGACTTCGATCTCGCCGCGGTCGGCCGCCCGTTGCAGCACCATCTCTCGGCGAGCCTGCATCGCACCCGATAGGCCCGGCCGACGCCGGCTTCACCCATGTGGGTGGCCAGGTTTTCCACATCAGCGGTGTCGTCCACCGAAGCACGTCGCGCCCTTCTGCCCAACTCGCGAGCGCCGTACCGTGAATCACGCGAGACGCACCCCGTCGAGTCGGGCCGTGTCTTGGCATGTCGGCGTGAATTGAGGGGGATTCACATGTCGGGGGATGTGGCGGTAGGTCTCAGGCGCGACGCGATCGGGCTGCGCGAGGTTCTGTTCCAGAGCGTCACCGCCATGGCTCCGGCCGCCGCGGTCGCCGCATCCATTCCGTCCGGCGCGGCCTTCGCCGGCGGGAGCCTGCCACTCGCCGTGCTGATCGCGCTGGTGGCCTGTCTGTTCACCGCGTCGTGCGTGGCCGAGCCGGCAAGGGAACTGCCGGCCGCGGGCTCGGTGTCCACGTACGCGGCGCAGGGGCTGCACCCTGCTGTCGGTTTCCTCGTCGGCTGGGGCTACGTGTTCGTGGAGGCGTTGGTCCCGCCGCTGCTGCTTCTGCCCGTCTTCGGCGTCGTCACCGAGCTGACCGCCCGGTGTCGTACGCCGGGCCGATCGTCCCAGTGTGGATGGCCGCCGGTGTCGTGGTGCTGCTGGTGCTGATGCGGCGGCATCCCGAACGTATAGCCGAGACCGCCCGTGTCCACCTCGACGACCCTTCCCCCACCGGCCTTGCGCAGAACGGAGCAGCGCGCCCATGAGCGACCCCCGGATCCTGACCGTCCGGCCCGAACCGAACGAGTACGCCTGGACCTTCGGCGGGGCACCCCCCGTGGCGCGCATCGCACCCGGCACGGTCCTCGACGTGTACACGGAGGACTGCTTCGCCGGGCGGGTACGGTCCGAGAAGGATCTGGTGTCCGAGGTGTGCGAGTTCCCCTTCCTCAATCCGCAGACCGGCCCCTTCCACGTCGAAGGTGCCGAACCGGGTGACACGGTCGCGGTGCACTTCGTGTCGGTCGAACCGGCGCGTGACTGGGCCGCGTCCACCACGGTCCCCCTGTTCGGCGCGCTCACCTCCACGCACACCACGGCCACACTGCAGCCGCCGCTGCCGGAGACCGTGTGGATCTGGCAGCTCGACCGGACCCGGCGCACGGTGCTGTTCCGGGCCCATGACAGCGACATCGAGGCCGAGCTGCCCATGGACCCGATGCACGGCACCGTGGGGGTGGCCCCCGCCAATTTCGAGGTCCGCTCGGCCCTGGTGCCCGACGCGCACGGCGGCAACATGGACACGCCCGAGATGCGGGCCGGCGTCACCTGCTACCTGGGGGTGAACGTGGAGGGCGCGCTGCTCAGCCTGGGCGACGGGCACGCCCGGCAGGGTGAGGGCGAGACCTGTGGCGTCGCCGTCGAGTGCGCGATGAACACCGTGGTGATCGTCGAGTTGCTCAAGGGGCTCGCCACACCGTGGCCGCGCATCGAGTCGGACACGCACATCATCTCGACGGGATCGGCACGCCCGTTGGAGGACGCGTTCCGGATATCCCAGCTCGACCTGGTGCAGTGGCTGGTGCGCGACTACGGGTTCAGCGAGCTGGACGCGTACCAGTTCGCGACCCAGGCGGTCGAGTCACCGTTGGCCAACGTCTGCGACACCAACTACACCTGCGTGGCCAAGATCCGCAAACAGTGGCTGCCCGCGCGCGAGACTCACCGTGGGGTGCACGCGCACCTGCGGGAGGTCGCAGCGACCCTGCAGGGCTGATCCCCACCCGCGGATCGAGCTGAGCCACACCCACTGACCGAAAGGCACGGCTTCATGGAACGGGCAAGACCGGGAACCACCAGGCGACGGTTCTTAAGGGGTGCGGCCCTCGCTGCCGTCCCGTACACGCTGCTTCCCGACGCGCCGGCCGGTGCGCAGGCCCAGGTGGTCGACTACCCGTCCGCCGAGTGGCGGCCGGCGACCACCGACAACTACACGGTGTCGAACCGCCCCACGGCCTATCCCGTCGACCACGTGATCATCCACGTCACACAGGAGACCTACCCCGACACACTCTCCATCTTCCAGAACCCGCAGAAGCAGGTGTCCGCGCACTACCTGGTGCGCTCGGCCGACGGACATGTCGCGCAGTGCGTCCGGGAGGCCGACATCGCCTGGCACGCGGGTAACTGGGACTACAACACGCGCAGCATCGGGATCGAGCACGAGGGATGGGTCGACCGGCCCGCCTACTTCACCGACGCGCTGTACGAGCAGTCGGCGAGACTCACGGCGGCGATCTGCACCAGATTCGGACTTCCGAAGGACCGGGCACACATCATCGGACACTACGAGGTGCCTGGCACGGACCACACCGACCCCGGGCCCAACTGGGACTGGACGCGCTACATCAGACTCGTCAACTTCGCCTGACCGCTCCATCCGACCGCGAGGGCGGCACCGTCATTCGGGTCACCGTGGTCGAAACGGTTGTCCGTGCGCGTACCCGGAGTGACGATGTCCCCAGCCGCAACACCTTCCGGGGAGGCCGAGTTGACCGATCCGTGGGTGGCCCTCGAGCCGGGGGCCGACCCTGCCGAGCACGCGCGGATGCTGCGTCGCGCGCACGAGAGGTTCACCGAGGTGGGCACGGTGGCCCGGCCGGTGCGTTCGGTGGTGGCCGAGTCGTGGCGGCGTTCCGCGCGGGCCGGCGTGGGGCCCGACGGCACGGCGAGTGTGGAGCTCGCGGACGGTGACCTCGGCGCCTACCGGGCCGAGCATCCGCTGGCGCGGGTGATGCCGTTGTTCCGTGAGCTGATGGGGACGTTCGCTGCCGACGGGGAACATCTGCTGGCGGTGTGCGACGTGCACGGCAGGCTGCTGTGGGTCGAAGGGCATCCGGCCGCCCGGCGGAATGCGGGGCGGATGAACTTCGTGCCGGGTGCCCGGTGGGCTGAGACGGCGATGGGGACCAACGCGCCGGGGACCGCGGTCGCCGTCGACCGGCCCGTGCAGGTCTTCGCGGCCGAGCATTTCACCCGGCGCGTGCAGCCGTGGACGTGCGCGGCGGCTCCGGTGCACGATCCGCGCACCGGGCGGGTGCTCGGTGCCGTGGACATCACCGGCGGAGACGGGCTCGCGCATCCGCACAGTCTGGGCTTCGTACAGGCGGTCGCCCGGGCCGCCGAGTCCCACCTGGCACTGCTCGTCCCGGAGCGGCCCGCCGCCGACACGCCCGAGCTGACGGCGCTGGGCCGGGACGAGGCACAGCTTCTGTCCGGCGGGCGCAGGATCAGGCTCAGCCGCCGGCACAGCGAGATCCTCGTGCTGCTCTCGCGTCACCCCGAGGGGCTGACCGGCGACGAGCTGCTGTGCGCGCTGTATGAGGACGAGTCGGTGACGCCGGTGACGCTGCGCGCCGAACTGGCCAGGCTGCGCAGGGTGCTGGGTCCGGGTCTGCTGTCCTCGCGGCCCTACCGGCTGACGGTTCCCGTCGAGTGCGATGCCGCTGTGGTGGAGCGGCGGCTGGAGAGCGGTGCGGTGACGGGGGCCGCGACGGCGTACGCGGGGCCGTTGCTGCCGGGTTCCCAGGCCCCGGCGGTGGTGCGGCTCAGGCACCGCCTGGCCGACGGCCTCCGTACGGCGCTGATCGCCCGCCGCGATCCCGACCTGCTGGCCGACTGGGCGCACACGCCGTGGGGCGAGGACGACCTCGACATATGGCGGGCACTCGCCGCGGTCCGCCCGACGGCGGCGGTCCGGGCGCGCCTGACGGCGCTGGAGCTGGAGTTGGCGGCGCCGGCCGACTGGCCCGGCGCCGCAGGCCGGCGGGGAGGCGCACCGGCGTAGCGAGCACGCGTGCCCGTCCCGGCATTCACGCAACGTAGTTGCAACGTGGCCGTCCCTAGCCTCCCGACGGGAGCTGCCCAACGGCGGGCAGCGCTTCGAAGGAGGCAGGCCAGCATGACCCGTTACGCGGCGCCCGGCACCGAGGGCGCGATCGTCTCCTACCAGGCGCGCTACGACCACTTCATCGGGGGCGAGTACGTACCGCCGGCACGCGGGCAGTACTTCGAGAATCCGTCGCCGGTGAACGGGCAGCCGTTCACGGAGATCGCGCGCGGTACGGCGGAGGACGTGGAGCGGGCGCTCGATGCGGCGCACGCGGCAGCTCCGGGCTGGGGCCGTACGTCGGTGACCGAGCGCTCCGACATCCTGCTGAAGATCGCCGACCGCATGGAGGCGAACCTCGAACCGCTCGCCGTCGCCGAGAGCTGGGAGAACGGCAAGCCGGTGCGCGAGACGCTGGCCGCGGACATCCCGCTCGCAATCGACCACTTCCGCTACTTCGCCGGCGCGATCCGCGCGCAGGAGGGTTCGCTCGGCGAGGTCGACGACGACACGGTGGCCTACCACTTCCACGAGCCGCTCGGCGTGGTCGCCCAGATCATCCCGTGGAACTTCCCGATCCTGATGGCGACTTGGAAGCTGGCTCCCGCCCTCGCCGCGGGCAACGCGGTCATCATCAAGCCCGCCGAGCAGACCCCGGCCTCCATCCACTACTGGATGAGCCTCATCGCCGACCTGCTGCCGCCCGGCGTCGTGAACATCGTCAACGGCTTCGGGGTGGAGGCGGGCAAGCCGCTCGCGTCCAGTCCGCGGGTGGCGAAGGTGGCGTTCACGGGTGAGACCACGACGGGGCGGCTGATCATGCAGTACGCCTCCGAGAACATCAAGCCGGTCACGCTGGAGCTCGGTGGCAAGTCACCCAACATCTTCTTCGACGACGTATGGGCGAAGAACGACGACTTCCGCGACAAGGCCCTCGAAGGCTTCACCATGTTCGCGCTCAACCAGGGCGAGGTGTGCACCTGCCCGTCGCGGGCGCTCGTCCAGCGCGGCAACTACACCGAGTTCCTCCAGGCGGCGGTCGCCCGCACCGAGCTGATCAAGCCGGGCCACCCCCTGGACACCGACACGATGATCGGCGCCCAGGCCTCCAACGACCAGCTGGAGAAAATCCTCTCCTATCTGGACATCGGCAGGCAGGAGGGCGCGAAGGTCCTCACGGGCGGCGAACGCATCGAGTACGACGGCGAGTTGAAGGGCGGCTACTACGTCCAGCCGACGATCTTCGAAGGCGGCAACCGCATGCGGATCTTCCAGGAGGAGATCTTCGGTCCGGTCGTCTCCGTGACGTCCTTCGACGACTTCGACGACGCCATCAAGATCGCCAACGACACGCTGTACGGCCTCGGCGCCGGTGTGTGGACGCGGGACATCAACACGGCGTACCGCGCGGGCCGGGCGATCCAGGCGGGCCGCGTCTGGACGAACTGCTACCACGCCTACCCGGCCCACGCTGCCTTCGGCGGCTACAAGCAGTCCGGAATCGGTCGGGAGACGCACAAGATGATGCTGGAGCACTATCAGCAGACGAAGAACCTTCTCGTTTCCTACAGCCCGAAGAAGCTTGGGTTCTTCTAGAGTCTCAAGTCGCTTGCCTGGAGGCGCCGATGCCCTCCAGGCAACCCGACACGACAGCTACCCAATGCAATCAGTCGGGTTCTTCTAGTTACTCTCTGGCGCCCAGTGAAGTCTACTCGGACCAGTCGCGGACCAAATTGTGCCGGAGGACGTTACCCCCCGCGAGCCGCCCGCCCGCAGATCGTTGCGACTGCTGAAGCGGAGGTCTCCCCAGCGCCGATCTCGCAAGCTCGTAGCTGGTCACCAGCCGGCCCTCATGACCGTCCGGATGGGTCATGGCGCTCAGCGGACGGTGTTCGCGGAGCGCCGCGAGCTCATCTGGTGGCGCGAACCGGCACTCCCGTTCCAGGGGAAGGCCTCGCGGCCGGCCGGTATGTCCGTCATGACGTCCACCACCCTTGTCAGTCCCTGTCCCCGAAGAACGCCGCGTCCCGGTCTTCGACCGTGCCGAAGGCCGCAGTCACCCGGATTCCGGGTCCATCGCCGCCCGCATCTGCCCGATCGTGCAACGGGCCCTCGCTGCCTCGATCAGTGTCGGCAGCACGTTGGAACCGCTCAGCGCGGCCTCGCGCACAGCCGCCAGTTCCTTCTCGCACGGACGGCGCTCGACGGCTCTTTGCACCGATGCCGGGGCCTCGTGGCGCTCCCGCCGCATGATCTCCTGCTCGGTTCCGGAGCGCAGTGGGTCCCTGACACCTACCCGTGGGCCGGGGTCGTGGTAGGCCAGTTCCTCGATCTCGGACTCCAGCCAGCCGCTGCGAATGCTCCCCAGCATGCCACCGTGGTCTTCGATCTGCTGGAGCCAGTCCTCGACGTCCGCCGTCATCTCGGTCACGAGCCGGTCGATCGTCTCCGATCCGCCAAGAGGGTCGACGTACCGGGCGACGTCGGTCTCCTCCGCCAGGATCTGATGGGTACGCAGAGCGATCCGGGCGCCCAGTTCCCCAGGCGTCTGGTACGCCTCGTCGAAGCTGCACACGTGCAGCGACTGCACACCGCCCAGTACGGCCGCGAGCGCCTGGACGGTCGCCCGGATTACATTGTTGAGCGGTTCCTGGTGTACGAGCGCGGAGCCGAACGTATTGACCTGGACGCGCATCTTCATGGCACGTTCGTCCATGACACTCCAGCGTTCGTGCAGGCGCCTCGCGTAGAGCGACCGCGCGACGCGAAACTTCGCGGCCTCGGCCAGCAGTTCCATGTGCGCGCCGAAGATGAAGGTGAAGCGGCGGGCCACTTCGTCCGCGCCGAGGCCACGATTGATCATGCCTTGGAGGTAGGTCTCTGCGTCGGCGATCCCGCACGCTATCTCCAACGCGCGGGACGCCCCCGCTTCCCGCGCGTGTCCGCCCGACAGCGACACCGGGTTGACCCTGGGCAGGTGGCGGATGCAGTGCTCCAGAACGTCCAGGGAATACCGCATGCTGGTGTCGAGGTCGTAGACGCACGCCTTGCGTGCCAGGAACTCCTTCAACATCTCGTTCTGCAGCGTCCCGGTGAGCCGAGCCGGATCGACACCGGACTCCTCGGCCACTACGACCCACATCGCCAGCAGCATCGGCGCGGTGGCGTTGATGGTCATCGACACCGAGACTTGGTCGAGCGGAATGCCTTCGAAGACCGCCGCGAGGTCGTCGACCGTGGCGATGGACACGCCCGTGCGGCCGACCTCACCGTCGGCCATGGGGTCGTCGGGGTCCAGACCGAGCTGCGTGGGCAGGTCGAAGGCCAGTGACAGGCCGGTCTCGCCGAGATCCAGCAGGTAGTGGAACCGCTCGTTGGTGGAGGCAGCGCTGGCGAGGCCGGCGAGTTGTCGCATCGTCCACACTTTGGTGGTGTAACCGGTCGGATGGATGCCCGCGTCGAACGGGTACTCGCCGGGTCGACCCATGACTGCTGCTCCTCTCAGCCCCGTTCAGCCCTGAGTGGACTGACGTTCGATGCGCCCAGTTCCTTGCGCAGGACCGGGTCGGTGACGCCGAGTCCTTCCTCGGGCGCCAGTCCCAGGACGCCGACCTTGCCGATGTGCTGGTTGTTCTGCACCAGGCGTGCGGCCTCCGGGGCCTCGGCCAGGGGAAACGTCACCGACAGCGCCGGCTTGATCCGGCCCAGGGTGATGAGCCGGTTGACCTGCCACTGCTCCTCGAGGTTCGCGCCGTGGCTGCCGATCACCCGCTTCAGGCGCATCCACAGGTAGCGATTGTCGAACTCGTGCTGGTATCCGGTGCTGGAGCCGCAGGTGACGACGGTGCCGCCACGCCGGGCGACGAACACCGAGGTGCCGAAGGTTGCCCGGCCCACGTGCTCGAAGACGACGTGCGGATCTTCGCCGACCATGTTCCGGATTCGCTTGCCCAGCTGCTTGCCGACCGCCGTGGACCCACCGTCCAGGTCCAACTCGCTGCGGTCGATGACGTGTTCGCAGCCCATCAGCCGAGCTGTCTCCGCCTTGGCCTCGGAGCCGACCACGCCGACGGCGATGCCCCCGCCGTTGCGTACGAACTGCGCCGCGTAGGCGCCGAGGCCGCCAGCCGCACCCCATATGAGGACCACATCGCCCTGCTTGATCCGGGCGCCGTTGTCACTGACCAGCATGCGGTACGCGGTACCGGCACACAGCGGGCTGCAGGCGGCCTCCTCCCACGTCAAGTGCCCGGCCTTGGGCATCAGCTGGCTCGCACGAACCACCGCGTACTGTGCCAGTCCACCGAAATTCGTCTCGAATCCCCAGGCGCGTTGCTCCCCTCCGAGCATGGCATCCCCATGGGTGGCGGGCTCCTCGTGGTCGACGTGAGCCGTCGCCACCACCACATGGTCGCCGGCGGACCAGCGGCGGACTCCGGTGCCGACCCGGACCACGACGCCGGCCGCGTCCGAGCCCAGCACGTGGAACGGCTGGTCGTGCCGGGCCGCGTCGCCGCCCTGCCGCCCGAACTGCCGAAGGAACGCGAAGCTCGGCACCGGGTCGAAGGTGGCGGACCACACGGTGTTGTAATTGATGCCGCTGGCCATCACGGCGATCAGCACCTCGTCCGACGCGAGCCTGGGCATCGGCACCTCGCCGACCCGCAGCGAGCGCCGGACGTCCTTGTCCTCGTTGCCCTGGAAAATGCCGACGTCCTCGACACGGGTGTGCACGGCGACATATTCGTCAGGAACCGGTATGCGTTCGAGTTCCTGACCGTGCGCACCGTTGACTACGGCTTCGGCGAGCGCGTCCATGCTGATTCCGTCTCCTCTCGTCTGTGGGGGCTGCCGGTGGCGAGAAGTTCGGCCACGGCATCTCGGTCGGACTTCCCGCTCGGTGTGCGGGGCAGGTCAGGCAGCACTGTGATCGACAGCGGCACCGACGCCTCCGGCAGCACCCGGCGCAGGTGCTCCATGGCGGCGGGCACATCGGGGGGCGGACCGCCGTGGGTGGCGGTCACGGCCGCGCGCAGGACCCGGGTTCCGGTCGGTGTCTCCATGGCGACGCAGGCCGCCGCTTCGACGCCGGGCCGGCTGAGCAGGTGCACGTCGACCTCGGTCAGGTTCACGCGGTACCCGCGGATCTTGACATCGTCGTCCGTCCGGCAGAGGAACTGCACCACGCCGTCCTGAAACCGCACCAGGTCACCGGTGCGGAACGCCCGTGTGTGGCCGCGTGGCGTGGCGGGGATCGTGGTGAACCGCCGGGCGGTGAGCTCAGGTTGGTTCGTGTACCCGAGCGACACCGGAAGTCCGGCGACGAGGAGCTCGCCGACCGACAGGTCCGCCTCGGACTCCGGAAGGACCAGCAGTTCGCAGCCCTGGATCGGGACACCGATCGGTGGCAGGTCCGGCCACCGGTCGGGGCCGGCGGGGAGGATGTGCGTGGAAACCATCGCGGACTCGCTCTGGCCGTAGTGGTTGACCAGCCGGGCCTGCGGCAGCCGCCGGAACATCTCACGGATCTGTGCGGTCGCCACCAGTTGCTCTCCCGCGGTGTTGACCTCGGTGAGCCTGAGGGTGCCGAGGTCCGGGCTCGCAACCGCGACGGTCGCCAGCATCTGCAGCGCCACGAAGGGCAGGAAGAGCCGCTCGATCCGCTGCTCGGCCAGCCAGGCCAGCAGTCCGACAGGATCCCGACGCAGACGTTCCGGGGCAATCACCACCGTGCCGCTGCCCCGCAACGTGCCGAGGACCTCCTGGAAGAAGACGTCGAAGTTGAGCGGCGCGAACTGGGCGGTGCGCAGGTCGGGCCGCGGCGAGTGCGAGGCCTGCCATTGGACCATGTTGTCCAGGCAGCTGTGCGGGATGGCCACGCCCTTGGGCCAGCCGGTGCTGCCGGAGGTGTAGATGACGTAGAAGGCGGCGTCGGGTCGGCATGGGGCGGGATTCCGCGCGTCCACGACGTGGTCGGGGTACGGGAGCTCGCCGAGGGCCGGGATCCGCACAGGTGTGGCTGCGCTGTCCAGGGCCGGCGCGAGCCCGTGGTGCAGGAGCACCTTGGCGCCGCTGTCCTTCAGCATGTGCTGGAGCCGGGGCGCGGGGTACTCGGGGTCGAGGGGCACGTAGACCGCGCCGTGCAGGGTGGTGCCCAGCATCGCTGCGACGACGGACGCACTGCGCCGCCCCGTGACTGCGACCGGATCGCCGGGCGCCACGCCGTGCTCCTCGAGAAGGACGGCGATGCCCCGTGCCCAGCACAGGAGTTGCGCGTAGGACACGTCTCCGCCTTCGTCGGAGACCGCAACGGCGTCCGGTTGCTGTGCGACGGTCTCCAGAAGGGCGGTGAACAGGCAGGAAGAGTCCCCGTCACCGCCCCACAGCACGGTTGCCGTGCCCCGGCCCGTCATGCCTGCCCCTCGTGGCGGTCGGCGTCGCCTCCGTGTACCCGGATCAGCTCGGCCAGTCGCCGGTGGCGGCCGTCACCGTCCTCGAAGCGGGATATCACGCGTTGCCGCACCTCGTCGCCCTTCTCCTGGCTGAGCTTGAACATCGCGTCCACGGCCTCGATCTCCAGCCGAAAGGCCCCCACGCCGGGCAGGATCTGGCGGAAGTAGTCGAGTGACGAGGTGGGATCCCAGGCATCTCCGAGGGTGCCTTCCAGGTGTGCCACGGTTGCCAGGATGATCCCGAGAGTCTCCTCACGGTCCTCCACCAGGCGGAGCCTGCCGCGGACGTGGACCGAGACGAAGTCCCAGGTGGGCGCGGCGGGATCGACACGGTAGACGGCCGGAGTGACATAGGCACCGGGCCCCTGGAACATCAGCAGGGCCGGGGTGCCGTCGACCAGCGCGCGCCAGTGCGGATTGGCCCGATTCATGTGGCCGAGGAGTTCCGCGCCGACCAGCGGCGCATCCTCAGGAGTGTCCGGGGAGAGCAGCGACGGGAGGTGGGTGGCGTGGGGGAACTTTGTCCCGTTGGTGGTGAGCGTCGCCAGGGCATGCTCGCGAATGACACGGCGCGGCCACTCGTCGCCCTCGACGCGATAGATTTTCGGAACGAACACGGTGCCGAACTCCTTTCAGCGGCACGCCGAGGCGCCGTCGCCGGCCGCCGCGGAATCGGAGGTGGTTTCGCCGTCCGCTGCCGGTTCCCGCGGCGGCGCCACCAGTTCGGTCAGCACGCCGAAGCAGTCCCGCGGGTGCAGGAAGGTCACCTGGGTCCCTCGCGATCCGGTGCCGGGCGGGTCGAAGATCGGCGCGATGCCATGTTCCTTGAGGCAGGTGACCGCCGTGTGCACGTCGTCGGTCCCGAATGCGATGTGGTGCACGCCCGGTCCTCGCCGCTCCAGCCATGCGGACACCGCCGAGTCCGGACGGGTGGACTGCAGCAGCTGGATGTAGGGGGCTCGGTCGTCGGCGGGGCTGCCGATCGTCATCATTGCCTCGCGAACACCCTGGCTCTCGATGACCTCCACATGACGCAGCTCGAAGCCGTAGGTGGAGTGATAGAACTCCACGGCCTCGTCCAGGTCCCGGCAGACCACGCCGATGTGGTCGATGCGGTCGATGCGGCCGTTCACCGACACGCCTTCAGCGCTTCAGCGATCTCCCCGGCCCGGACGGCCATGTTGGACAGCAGGCTCGAGGAAATGCCGTGGGTGTGCTCGGTGGAACCCTGCAGGAAGATACCGACCTTCACGTCCTCAGCGGTCTGGACGCGGAAGTCGCGGCCGACCCGCAGGCGCCCGCGCTCGTCACACAGGCAGCCGTTGCCGAGGTTGCCGAGCAGCGCCAGCGGATCCCCGGGGTGGTAACCGGTGGCGTAGACGACCGCAGCGGCCCGGACGGTCGTGACTGCGCCGGTAGGCAGGAACTCGATGTCGACGCGCACGTCGTCGGAGCCGTTCGCATGTTCGCGGACACGGGAGATCCGGTGGACGTGCAGGCGACGTCTCCCGCTCAGCCGTTCACGGTACACCCGGTCGTACAGGTCCCGGACGAGGTCGTCGTCGACCACCGAATAGTTGGTGTTGGTGTGGTAGTCGAACAGCATCTCCTTGACCTCGGGCGGCGCGTCGAAGTAGTGGTCGAGTGCGACCGGGTCGAAGACCTGATTGGCGAACGGGCTGTCGTCGGCGACGCTGTAGCCGTACCTCCTGAACACCGTGTGCACTTCGGCCTGCGGGAATCGGTCGTGGAGAAACCTGACCGCCTCTGCGGCGCTCTGTCCTGCGCCGACTACGACGAAGGCCTTTGGCTCACCGGTGGCGGCCTTCTCCGCCCGGTACAGCAATTCCGAGCTGTGCCAGACGCGGTCCCCGGCCTCGATGCCGGCGGGCAGCGCCGGCTCCAGTCCGGAGGCCAGCACCACGGCGCGTGTCTGCACCGTGGACACAGTGCCCTGGCGGCGGACATCAACCTCCACGGAGCGGGTGACGCCCTCCGCGTCCTTCACCGGACGCAGTTCGACCACCTCGCTGCCGTAGTCCACCCGGTCGGCGAGCTGTCCGGCGGCCCAGCACAGGTAGTCGTGGAACTCGGTGCGATGCGGGAAAAAAGACTTCCGGTTGAGGAAGTCCATCATCCGACCCTTGGCATGCAGATAGGAAAGGAACCCGAATCGGCTGGTGGGCTCGCGGGGTGTGACAAGGTCCTTGAGAAAGGGCACCTGCATCGTCGCGCCGTCGATCAGCATGCCCCGGTGCCAGCCGAACTCCGCCTGCTTCTCGAAGAATCGGGCCGTGAAGGCGCCGGTGCGCGAGCGGTCTTCGAGGGCGATGGCCAGCGCCAGGTTCGAGGGGCCGAAGCCGATCCCCACCACGTCCGCCATTACGTCGCCCGGCCCTGACTCATCTGACATGGGTGGTATCTCCAACTCTTGGGGGAACCGAAGCGCGCGGGGGCCGGAGGGGGCCGGTCACCGGCGTACAGATGCCCAGCGTTGATGCCGGACGGCGGACCGGTCGGTAGGGAAGCAGCATCGGCGAAGCGGCTGCGCAGGTCTCGTGGCGGTGCCGGATGCGTCGGGTGCCTGGTCGACTGTTGCGGACCTGGCCAAGGACGCCGGCACGTACACCTGCCCTCCGTTGTGCTTCAGCCGTCGGCATGAAAGTGAAGGGTGGTCTTGACGGGCCTCCGCCCCCACGGAGCCTCATCCTGCCGAACATCAATGCAGCAGGCAAGCGGTCAATATCATTACATGCAAAGGGAGTTGCCGCCCTGCAGGCAGTTGCCTGGTCAGCACGGCCTCCGTTGTCACGACGGCGGGGTGCCTTGGGCCGAGAGCGGGACCAGGTCCGCCGGCGTCGGCGTGGCACGGAGCCGGACGGCGTAGTACCACGTCGACACGGCCAGCACAGCAACCATGAAGACCAGCACCGGGCGGTGCCCGACCGTTGCGATCACCGCGGAGCCGAGCGCGATGAACAGGGTCTGCGGCAGGCTGATGACCACGTCGGCGACCGAGGACACCCGGCCGAGCATCGCGTCCGGCGACAGACGCTGCACCTGCGTGTAGAAGCCCACCACGACCGGCGCCACACCGCCGCCGATCACGAGGAACCCGGCGATCACGCCCGCCGGGTCGGGGATGAGCAGCGCTGCGTGTCCGGCGAGGTAAAGGAGCAACCCGCACAGCAGCAGGCGCCGGGCACCGAGCCGGTCCACCAGCTTGACGGTGACGATGCCGCCGACAACGGCCCCGGCCGCCTGACACGTGCTGAGCACACCCACGAAGGTCACCGGCATGTGCAGGCCGTGAGCGACCAAGGCGAACACGGTCGGCTGGATGAGCCCGAAGACGGAGACCACCCCGATCAGGGTGAGCGCCGTCTCGCGGAGCGGCAGGGAGTGCCACATGAAGCGCACACCGGCGCTCATCTCGCGCAGCACCGGCTCGCCCGGTGCATGCTGAGGCTTGGGGTCTTCGACCCGCACAAGGCAGACGCAGAGGGCCGCGACCAAGTAGGTCGCCGCGTTCGTCACCACCACGGACGCCGCACCCCATACGGCGAACATCGCCGTGCCCAGCGCCGGTGCGCACAGTCGGGCGGCCTCCTTGAGAGTGCGCAACTTCGCATTGGCCCGGCCGATTCCGTCCGTTCCGGAAATCCTCGGCAACATCGCGCTGCCGGCGGTGGCGTGCAGGCTTGAGCCGAGCCCGGAGACCAGCAGCACGACGTAGATCAGCCACACGTCGGACTTCGTGTGGACGAGCAGTGCCAGGCACATCACGGGGGCCATCGCCAAGTTGATCACGACGAGCAACCGCCTGCGCCGTACCCGGTCCACGACAACGCCGAACAGCGGGGCCAGCATCGCGGGCGCCAGGTAGGCGAGGAACGTCATGCCGGCCGCGGCGTCACTGCCCGTGAGACTCTTCACCCACAGTCCCGCGACCAGCCAGAGGGCGCAGTCGCCGAAAAGGGAGAGGCTGACACCCGACAGCCACAACGTGAGGTTCGCACGGCGGTGATCGCCCGCCCGGTGCTGCAGAGCTTCGGAAGAAGTCGGAACTGCCACGATGTGGGATCGTAGCGTAACGTCGGCGCCAACTCGACGCCGATCCAACCTTGTTGGGCCGACACGCACGAAGGGCGGCTTTGTGGATCCCGACACTGGGGCGACCTCCGTCACCACTACGGCGTGCAGGCTGGTGAGGTCCGTCGACGAGGTCGCGCCCGCAGCCTGGAACGCGGTGGCCGCAGGCGCGTCGTTCTTCGCCTGCCATGGCTGGCAGCGGTTTCTGGAGGAGCGACTCACGGCGAGCACACGCTACCTGCTGTGGCACGACGACGACGGGCAACTGATCGCCGCACTGCCCACCTATGCCGGCGGGCCGGACGTTATGCCGCGGCCGTTCACGCTGACGCACGTCATCAGGGCCGAGACCGGCGTCCCCGCAGGATTCTCCGTCCTGGGCGGGTCGGCGTACGGCTATCAGAACGACGGCCTGCTCATCCGGCCAGACGTGCCGCCGCAGGAGCGGGCGGCGCTGGCCAGGGCGATGGTTGGCGAGTTCCGGTCGCTCGCGCGCTCGCTGGGGGCCGACCACACCGCCTTCCTCTGCCTGCCGCAGGCGCGGCTCTCCGAACTGGCCACGGCAGGTTACGGGCACCCCTCGGTCGGCCTGATGAGCACCGTGGCGACCCTGGAGCTGTCTTTCACGACGTTCGACGGTTATCTCGCCTCGCTCCCTGCGCGGCGGCGCTCGGAGATCCGACGCGAGCGCCGCATCTTCCGTGACAGCGGCCTGACTTGGGGTCCGGCCGATGTGCCCGGGGACTTCGACGAGATCGCGAACCTCATCGTCGCCACTTATCAGCACCACGGATATCCGCCGGTCGACCCCGCGGTCATCCGCGGGAACCTGGAAGCCCAAGCGCGTTTCTTCGGCGACGACACCTTGACGCTGGTCTGCCGTGACGAGGGGCGTCTGGTCGGTGCCGTGAGCGGATTCGTCCATGGCACGCAGTGGATCGTCCCCTGGTTGGGCCTGGACTACGAGGTGGCGCACAGGACGGCGCTCTACTTCAACCTGGGCTACTACCTGCCCATCGAGCACGCGAAACGCCACGGCGGGACCACGATCGATTTCGGTGTGAACGCGCTGCAGGCGAAGGTGCTGCGAGGCATGGACATCGAGCCGAAGTGGGCGCTCGTCGAACCGGCGCCGGACGGCGAGGCCGGTTGGTCGACCGCAGTCCGTACGCACAACCGCCATGGCTGGGAGGAGTTCAGTGTGGCCCACGGTGAGCGGGTGACGGCTCTGCTCGGCGCGAAGTGGAGTAGTTCCGCGCCGAAATGACGGGATGTCAGGCGCGCGTGGATGTGAACATGTGTCCCTTGGCCAGATCCAAAATGGTGGCTAACCTGTGCGCCATGGTGGAGATGACCCCTGAGATCCACGGCCTTCCGATGGCTCGTTCCTGTCCTTTCCACCCGCCGGACGCGCTCGGCCCTCTCAGGGAGCAGGCACCACTCAGCCGGCTCATCTTCCCCGACGGTCACCGCGGCTGGCTGGTGACCAGCCATGCGCTGGCCAGAGAGGTGCTCGCCGACAACCGGTTCAGCAACCGCAACGAGTACCGGCGCTGGCCCGTCAAACGAGGCCGGGTGACGACACGGCACATGCCGACACTGCCGGGTATGTTCAGTCGCCTCGACCCGCCTGAGTACACCCGCTACAGGCGGTTGCTCGCCGGGCAGTTCACGGTACGGCGGATGGCGGTGCTGGAGCCCAGGATCACCGAGATCGCCAACGCCTGTCTGGACGAGATGATACGCGTCGGGCCACCTTCGGACTTCCTGCGCGACTTCGCGGTGCCCATCCCCTCGGCGATGATCTGCGAACTGCTGGGCGTGCCCTCGCAGGACCGTGAGGAGTTCCTCCGACGTTCCAACGTGCTGGTCGACATGAAGACCAACACCATCGACTCCGCCCGGGCCTGGGCGTACCTTTACGACTACATCAGCAAGCTGATCGTCGCCAAGCGGGCTCGGCCGGGCGACGACCTGCTGAGTGGTCTGACCGAGAGCGACCTCACCGACGAGGAGCTGACCGGTGTCGGGGTGACCCTGCTCGTCGCCGGGATGGAGTCGACCGCGAGCATGATCGCCCTCGGTCTCTACGCGCTGCTGGAAAACCCCGATCTACTCGGCGGCCTGCTTGAAGACATGGACGGGCTGGACAACGCCATCGAGGAGCTGGTGCGGCACCAGACCATCTTCCACATGGGACCGTTCCGTGGTGCGCTGGAGGACGTCGAGCTGGCCGGACAGCACATCAGCCGAGGCGAGGTGGTCCTGATCTCGCTGCCCGCGGCCAACCGCGACCCGGAACGGTTCGACGATCCCGACCGGCTGGACCTGCGGCGCAGGACCACCGGCCATCTGGGGTTCGGCCACGGTGTGCACCAGTGCCCCGGCCAGCACCTGGCACGCGCCGAGCTGCGGATCGGCTACTCGGTGATCTTCCAGCGGCTCCCCGGGCTCCGTGTTGCCGTGCCGCGGGAGGAGATCGAGATGCGGCACGACATGGGAGTGTGGGGAGTCAAGTCACTGCCGGTGGAGTGGGATGTCTGAGCGCCTGACGGTCGAGACGGACCGCGACGTCTGCATGGGCACGGGTGTGTGCGCCATGACCGTCCCGGCGGTGTTCACCCAGAGAGAGGACGACGGGACGGTCGTGGTGAAGACGGCCGAGCCGGAAGCCGAATGGCATCCAGCGGTGCGGGACGCTGCCTACAAGTGTCCTATGGGCGCGATCAGACTCATTGGGCCCTGGTGACGAACTTCGTCACCAGGGCGGCAAGTTCGTCCGCGGCGGGCCCGGTGATCAGCCCGAAGTGGTCGGTATTCAACACCTCTTCGGTCACCGGGCCGGTCAGCACCCCGCTCCACGGCGTCACGGCCGGTCGCCCGGTCCGCGACGCCGACACCACCAGGGTCGGCACGTCGACGGGTTCCGGCCGATGTCCGTACACCGCCCGCACGATGGCTGAGTAGAGCGGAAGGCGGCGCCTCAGTTCTTCGGAAACTGCCGGTTCTCCCCCTCCGGGTGCACCACCCGCCCCCAGTGTGAGCGTCGTCTCCTCGCGGAAGCTGTCCTCGATGGCGTCGTCGGCAGGGGGAGGGCCCTCGGGCAGTACCGCGTCGATCAGCACGAGTCCGGCCACCACGCGGTCCAGACGGTGGTGCAGCCGCTGCGCGACTGCCTGCGCGATGATTCCGCCGAACGACCAGCCGGCCACGTGTACCGGTCGGTCGGGACAGACCCGGGCGATCAGATCGGCGTACTGGTCGGCCATGGCGGTCACCGAGCCGGGCATCCGTCCACCGTGCAGGGCCTCCGCCGCGACGCCCCAGCACACCACTCCCGGGCCTATCCGTTGGGCGAGCGGTGCATAGCACAGCGGCGATCCTGCGCTGGGATGGACCAGGAACAGTGGCACGGCCGCGCTGTCGGTCCACGCGCCGGTGAGTGCGGACAACTGCGCGGGCAGGACTTCCCCGGACGCCCGCACCACCCGTCCGGCGAGCGCTTCGGCGGTCGGGGCGGCGTAGACGTCTCCGACCGTCGGCGCGACCCCGAGCCGCCGCTCTATCTCGTCCAGCAGCCGCATGATCTGCAGGGAGGTGCCACCGAGGTCGAAGAAGCTGTCGTGGACACCGACCCGATCGATGTCCAGCGTGGTCGCCAGAGCCGCGGTGACCGCGGCCTCCTCAGGGGTCCTCGGCCCCGTGGCGGACACATCGACGTGCCGGCGCGGTGCCGGGAGCGCAGCCCGGTCGACCTTCCCGTGTCGGGTCAGCGGGAGGGTGTCGATCACCTCCACCGTGGCGGGCACCATGTATGCGGGCAGCCGCTCGCCCATCCACCGGACCAGCCGGGTGGTGTCGCAGCGGGTGGAGGCAGGTACCACCCAGGCGGCAAGGCGAGCGCCGGCACCGGAGCCGGCCACGCCGGCAGCGGCCCGGGAGACCTCGGGATGGGCGGCCAGGACCGCCTCCACCTCGCCGAGTTCCACGCGGAAGCCGCGGATCTTCACCTGCTCGTCGATCCGGCCGTGGAAGGTCAGCTCGGAGTCACGGCCGAGGGCACAACGGTCCCCCGTCCGGTACACCGTGCCCCGGCCGGGCACGAAGGGGTCCGGTACGAAGGATGCCCGGGTGGCGTCGGGCGCGTTCTCGTATCCTTGGGCGACTCCGGTTCCGCCGAGCCACAGCTCACCGGGGACACCCTCCGGTGCCAGGCCCCCAAAGGCGTCGACCACATAGGCGTACATGTTCGGGCGCGGCCGCCCGAACGGGACCGGTTCCCCCTGGTCGGGACTGCAGGAGTGAGAGGCGACGATGACCGTGGCCTCGGTGGGGCCGTAGGAGTTGAGGACCTGACGTCCCGGCTCGTACCAGCGAGCGGCCAGTGCGCCGGGGACCGGTTCGCCGCCGAGGGACAGCACGCGCAGAGGCAGGTCGGGGAGCACCGGCATGAGGTCGGCCACTGTCGGCGGCAGCGCGGCCACCTCGATGGACGCGTCCTGCAGGTAGCCGGCAAGGTCACCGGGTGCCCGGACGGTCTCGAGTGACGGCATACAGACCGTGCCGCCGCGGCACAGCGCGGTGAAGATCTCCAGGACCGACACGTCGAAGGTGAGGTTGGAGAACTGCAGAACCCTGCTGCCCTCGCCGATGCCGTTGAGGTCGCCGAACTGGGTGACGAAGTCCACGGCGGCGGCGTGCGGCACCGCAACGCCTTTGGGGCGACCAGTCGACCCGGAGGTGTAGAGGACGTACGCGACAGGGCCCCGCGACGGGGCAGGAGGCAACCGGACCTGGCTCCCCGGCAAGGTGTGCAAGCCGTCGTCATCGAGCATGATCCGCACACCGGAGTCGGCGAGCTGGCCGTCCATCCGCTGCCGGGGTGCCTGTGGGTCCACCGGCAGATAGGCCGCGCCGGCCTTGAGCACGCCGAGTACGGCCTCGAGCAGGGCGAGCCCTCGCCGGCGGCGGAGGGCCACCCGTTCTCCCGGCCGGATCCCGGCACGGCGCAACTCCCCCGCGATGGCGTCGGCACGGGCGTCCAGAGCGGCGTAGGTCAGTCTGCCGTCCGGGCACTCCGCGGCGATGCGGGAGGGAACGGCGCGTGCCTGCTGTTCGAAAAGCTCGTGCAGGAGCGCGTCGGGCGCCGGGCGGCGCGGACCGGTCAGCCGGTCGACGAGCTCGCGACTGCCCCGCTCGTCGACCAGGTGGATCTGCCGCAGCGGCACGGCGGAATCGGCGACCGCGGCGATCGTCACGTGCTCGAAATGCCGCAACAACTGCTCGATCCGCCATCGGTCGTAGAGGTCGCGGGAGTACTCGACGTACAGCACCGAGTCGTCGCCGGCTGCCGACACATGAATGTCGAGGTCGAACTTCGCCCGTCCGGTGGCGACCTCGCGTACGTCCCGGGCCCGCATGCCCACTCCGGGGGCCAGTTCGCCGTCCGGCCTTCTGCGCTCATAGCCCAGGGCCACCGTGAACAGAGGGTTCGCCCCCCGGTGGCGGGGCGGTCCGACGGCCTGCACCACTTGGCCGAACGGCAGGTCGCGGTGCGCGAGGTCGGCCAGCAGGTCCTGGCGTGTCCGCTGCAGGAAGGCGCTGAATGTCAGCTCCGGGTCGGTCCGGTTGCGGACGGGGAGCATGTTCACGAACAGCCCGACGGTCCCGAACGACTCGACGCTCGCCCGGCTGGAGGTCGCCACGCCGACCGGGATGTCGGTGCTGCCGGTGGTGCGGGCCAGTGTCCAGGCGAACGCCGCGAGGAGCACCATGAACGGCGTGACCCGCTCACGCACCGCCAAGCCCGTCACCCCGGCCATGAAGCCCGGTGGCAGGTTGTGCCGGAGCAGTTCCCCGCGGTGCGTCGTCGAGGTGGCCGGGCGTGACCGGTCGGCGGGGAGCTCGACGTCTTCCAGTCCGGCCAGCCGGCTCCGCCAGTAGGCCAGGTGCCCGGCATCGTCCGTGGCGCCGTCCCCTGCGGCGCGTTCGGCGGCGACATGGTCGGCGAACCGCGGCGCGGGGCCGTCCAGTTCGTCCGCGCCTGTGGAGCGGTAGTGCAGCTGCACCTCGTCGAGGAGCAGCTGCACCGACATCCCGTCCACCACGATGTGGTGGAACGACAGGAACAGCACGTGGTGCTCGGGACCGAGTCGGTAGATCACGACGTGCATGCGGTGGGGCCCGGTCAGCGGCAGGGGCCGGGCGCAGGCCGCCCGCAACGCGTCACTTAGCTCCTTCTCACCTTCCAGCTCCACCACCGGACAGGGCAACGCCGTGGGCGGGTGCACCCGGGTCGTGGGCCGGCCGGCCTCCTCGGTGAACTCCGTGCGCAGGATCTCGTGACGGTCGGCCGCCGCCTGCAGGGCCGCCCGCAGCGCGCCGACGTCCAGCGGTCCGGTGAGGTCGTAGGCGACCGGCACGGTGTAGGCAGCCGAGGGTTCCATCCGGTGCAGGAACCACATCTGCTCCTGCGCGTGGGAGAGGGTCACAGCTTGAACTCCACACCGCACTCCGTGGTCCAGTAGTGCAGTTGCAGAGCTGCTTCGATGCTCAGCCGGTTGACGCCGGCGCCCAGGCCCTGGGAGGGGTCCGAGAGCACCGCGTCGACCCGCTTGACGTCCAGCAGCTCTGCGACGCCGCTGGACCTGTCCTCGCTGATCGTCTGCAACCGACTGCGCAGGGACTGCCGGTAGGCCGGGTCCTGTGCGGTGGGGAAGGGAGACTTGCTGCGCCGTGCGATGCTGTCCGGCAGCAGGTCGCCCATCGCGGCGCGCAGAAGTCCCTTCTCCCGCCCGTCCAGGTTCTTCATGGCCCATGGGACGTTGTAGACGTACTCCGCCAGCACATGGTCGACGAAGGGTACGCGTCCCTCCAGCGGTCCGGCCTGCCCCATCCGGTCGCGGCGGTCCAGGACGGTGCGCAGGTAGCGGGTGAGGTTGAGGTAGGTGATCTGCCGCATCCGGCGGTCCTCGGCGGTCTCCTCCCCGGTCAGCGGGGTCTCCGCCAAGGCCTCCCGGTACCGCTGGTCGATGTAGCCGGGCACGTCCAGTTCCTGGTAGAGCTGTCGGTCGACGAGTCCCGAGTGCATCTCCATGCCGTGGAACGGCCCGATCCAGGGGAACGTCTCGGCCTGTACGTACCAAGGGTCCTGGAACCAGATGTAGCCGCCGAACAACTCGTCGGCGCCGTCCCCGCACAGCGCCACGGTGGCCGTGGGCTGCATCCGTGACGCCAGTCGGCGGAACGCCACGTGAGTCTCCAGGCCGACGATCGGGCGGTCCATCCCGTCGACAACGGCAAGCTGCTCCGCGGGATCCATCAGGTCGTCGGTGGTCACAAGCAATTCGTTGTGGTCCGCGCCGAGGTGGTCGACCATGGTGGCCACGTGCGGACTGTCCGGAGACGCGTGCATCTCGTCACTGCGGAAGTTCGCCAAGTTGTACACGTACTCCATGGAGAAGGTACGCAGCCGGTCGCCGCCGGCCGCTGCACCCACCTCGCGGTCGGCCAGCGCGGCCACGATGCCGGAGTCAAGACCGCCGGAGAGCATCACGCCGAGCGGGACGTCGGAGACCAGCTGGCGGCGCACGCTGTCCTGCAGAATCTCCCGGACGGTGGCGATCGTCTCGGACAGGCCCTCGGTGTGCTCGCGGGCCGGCAGGTCCCAGTAGCGTCGGCGGGCCAGGCCGTTGCGGCCGAAGGTGACGATCTCGCCCGGTATCACCTCCCGGACGTCCCGGAAGACGGTCCGGCCGGGGGTGGGCGTGTAGCCGAAGAGCTCACGCAGCCCATCGCGGTCGACCACGGGCCGGGCCTGGCCGGCGCGGAACAGCGCCTTGGGCTCGGAGGCGAACGCGAACCCCTCTTCGGTGAGTGTGTAGTGGAGCGGGTAGATACCGAACCGGTCGCGGATGAGGTGGAGCTGGTCCGCGGCCGCGTCCCAGACGGCGAACGCGAACATCCCGCGCAGCCTCTCGGCGCAGGCCGGCCCCCACTGTTCGTAGGCGCGCAGGACGACCTCGGTGTCGCTGGCGGTGTCGAACCGATGACCGTGCCGGGTCAACTCGGCACGTAGTTCCCTGAAGTTGAAGATCTCCCCGGTATAGGCGAGAACGGCCGGTTCCCTTCGACTGCCGGCAGCCTCCCCGCTCCGGCCCACCATCGGCTGCCCACCGCCGACCGGGTCGATGACCGCGAGCCGGGTGAAGACCAGCAGGGCGTGTCGTCCCAACCAGCGGCCGCCCGACTCGGGGCCCCGATCGTGCAGCGCCGCCGTGAACTGGTCAGCGGTCCGATGACGTTCACCGAGGTCCGCGGTGAACGAGATGATGCCGCCAATACCGCACACAAAAAGCTCCTCTGGTAAGGGTGTACCCGGCCGGTCGGTTCAGTAGATCTCGAAGTACTCGCGCTGCTCCCAGGCCGTGACGCCGGCGGCCTGGTCCACGCCGGTCTCGGCGAGCCACTTCTGGTAACGGGTCCATTCACTGCGCTTGAGCAGGGCGATGGCCCGCCACAACGGTTCGCCCAGCGTCCGCCGGCACAGCTCCGACGTCTCGAAGGCTTCGATCGCCTCGATGAGCGAGGTCGGCAGCCGTCTCGCGTCCGGCGCGTGCGGGTCGGTGGCGGCCACGCCGGGGTCTGCCCTGCGCTCGACGCCGTCGTAGCCCGCCGCCACCTGCCCGGCGATGTACAGGTACGGGTTGGCGCAGGGCTCGCCGATGCGGTTCTCGATATGGCTGGCCGGGTCCCCGGCTCCGCCGAGGACCCGCAGGAACGAGCCCCGGTTCTCCATGGTCCACACGACGCGGTCGGGCGACAGGCTGAACTGGTCCGTGAGGCGCCGGTAACCGTTGACGGTCGGTACACACAGCAGACTTACCTCCGCGGCGGAGTCCAGCAGGCCGCCGAGGTAGTGGATGCCGGTGGGCGACAGCGGGGGTGCGTCCGGGACGAGAGGGGCGGTCCCCTCTTCGGCGGGGGCGGCGGCGAACGCGTTGCGGCCGTGTCCGAGGTCGTACAGCGACTGGTGGAGGTGCCATCCGCTCGGATCCAGCCCGGGCAGCGAAGGCAGCGCCATGAACGAGGCATGGTGACCGAGGCGCGCGCAGATCTGCTTGGTCAGGCTTCGGACCAGCAGGACGGCATCGGCCGCTGCGAGCGCACTCATCGGGCTGAAGGTGCATTCCAGTTGGCCGGGTCCCGACTCGTGCTCGATGGTCCGCAGCGGCAAGCCGACAGCCTGGTAGGCGCGCGCCAGTGGTGCGATCACCGGGAGGAGCTGGTCGGCATACAGGTCGAGATTGAACTGGTAGCCAGTGTTCACCGGTTCGACCGCCGGAGGCTCGCCCTGGATGCCGAAGCCTCCGATGCCTTCCGGGCGGCCGTTGTTGAGGAAGCGGGTGAGCGTCCACTCGATCTCCAGGCCGACAACGAGGTCGAGCGAGCAGGCCGACAGTCGTTCGACCTGCCGCTTGAGCACTGCCCGGCTGGACAGCGGGTGCGGGGAACCGTCCCGCAGGTACTCGTCCGCGATCACCCAGCCGACCCTCGCCTCCTGATGGGGCAGCACTCGGAAGGTGAGTGGGTCGGGGACCAGGATGAAGTCGCCGGCGCCGCTCAGTTCGTCGATGCCGATCCCGGCGCCCTGAGTGAAGAAGTCGATGGCCACCGCGTGCCCGGTGTCGAACACGAACGGGCCGGGGCTGGCGTCCATGCCGTTGCGCAGCACAGTGCGGAACGCCGACCTCGTCAGCGTCTTGGAGCGCACCACGCCGTGCGGGTCGCCGTAGACGACGCGCACCAGGTCGAGCCCGTCCAGCAGAGCGTCCAGCTCCGCCGCCGCCTCGTGCTGGTCCTCATTCCACAGACCGTGACCGGCGACGAAGCCGGGCGCTCCGGTGCTGAACCCGGCATAACGCTCGACGTTCGCGTTCTTCAGGGCGCGGCCGGGCATGGCCATCACCATCGTTCCTCCTTGGACGTGTTCAAGTCGCTGTTGCGGCAAGACGGTCGTAGTCGGCGGCCCAAGGGCGGACCCACTCCAGGTCGCGGGCGGCGGCGAGCACGGTTGCGTCCGCCCGCCAGCGGCCCACCAGTTGCAGGCCCACCGGCAGCCCCTGCCGGGTGAAGCCTGCGGGCACCGAGATCGCAGGCTGTCCGGTGAGGTTGAACGGGTACGTCGCCGGTGTCCAGGCCAGCCATGGCAGACGGCCCTTGGACAGCGGCTCCGCAGGCTGGTCGAGGTCGGCGGCGAACGGGACGAGTGGCACGGTGGGCATCGCCAGAACGTCCACGTCGGCCATCGCGGTCCGTACCCGCTCGGTCAGTTCTGCCCGGTGGCGCTCGGCTCGACCGAGGTCGACGGCCGACAGAGTGTGTCCCAGCTCCGCGACCCGGAGCCGCCCGGGAGCGGCGTGCTCCGCGGTGGCCGGATCGGTCGCAGCCGCCTCGGCCGCGGCCAGGATCGTCTCCAGCACACCGTAGGGGTCCGCGAACGGCGGTGCTGCCTCGGCCACGGTGTGCCCGGCCTCGGCGAGGGCCGCGGCTGCGGCGTACGCGACGTCACGGATCTCCGGTTCCGGTGCCGGGTCTCCGAGGGATTCGATCCAGCCGATCCGCAGCGGCCGGCTGCCGTACGGCGGAAGGTCCCACTCGCCCGGCGCGCCAGGGACGGAGTAGGGGTCCCTGGGATCCGCACCGCCCAGCACCGCAGTCATGAGGACCGCGTCGGCGACATTGCGGGTCAGCGGCCCCACGTGGGACAGGTTCTCCGGGCTCGGCGGAACAAACGCGCCCAACTCAGCACCCTCGGTCTCCGCACGGTCCAGCACATCCCCGACGTGGTCGAGCGGCGACACCTCGCCCTGTGCGAACGCCTCGCGCAGGTCGGCGACCCCGCTGAACCGAAAGGCGTCAGCCATGAAACCTCCGGAACCATGCGTTGTCGAAGGCGGAGACACGCTGCCGGTGGACGGCCATCGCCCGATGGAGCGCGGCCAGTACCTGGCCTATGGCAACGCCGGCACGCAAGTCGTCGATGACGAACGAGGGGTCGCCCGAGCGCATGAGCCGCAGGTCGTACAGGCCCGGCCGATAAGCGCCGTCGAAGGGGATCCCGATCGGGACGCGGATCGCGTTGCGCACGCCGAACATGACGTGGCCGGTGTGATGCTGGTCGGACCAGGTGGCGATGTCGGGGAGCGAGGGCGCGTAGAACCAGTCGTCGCGTCCGGGGCGGTGCAGGCCCAGGCCCATGGAATCCGGCAGATAGTGCCAGGTGTTGTAGCGCATACGGGCGCTGTACGCGGACAGCGTCTTGACCAGCGACGCACGGTCCTCACCGAAGCGCTCACGGAAGGCCCGGCCGGGGACGACGCAGCAGTAGTTCTCGTTGGTGGTGAGTTTGAGGATGTGGTCAGGTCCGTGCGTCCCGGTGGCCAGATCGGCCAGACAGCGCGGGCCGCGGGCCATGACCGCGTCCGAGTCGGTGGCGTCGGCGACGGCAAGGAGCAGGTCGTGCAGCAGCTCTTCGAAGGCGGTGCCGAACCGGACGTCGGTGGCCGGACCGGTCAGGGCGAGCGCCAACTCCGCAGGTACCTCCGGCCCTCCTTCGGCCCTCGGATCCCAGTCGGTCCGGACACGCAGGGTCTCGGCCACCTCTTCAGGGAGGTCGGTCGGGCCGACTTCCGGCGTGAAGGAGCGTTCCTCCTTGAAGAGATTGGCACCCTGGATGACCCGGTAGAACTGCGTACCGTCACGCACCACCTCCGCGCGGCGGGCAGCACACCGCAGCGCCAGGGTGTCGATCCGGCGCAGGACTCCTTCGGTGGCACCGGCCGAGGCGAGATCGGCTTCGGTACCTCCGTAGTCGCGTAGTTTGCGTCGCAGCCAGGCTTCCAGGGTGGGCGGCGTGAGTTGGCGGCCGTTGAACTCCTCGAGGCGTGCGGCGGTACCGGAACGTATGAGGGCTGTCGCGCAGGCCACGAACACCGCGTCCTCCACCCGCCATTCGGTGGTGGGTAAAGCGCTCAGCGCAGTGAGTACCGAGCCCGGCGCGCCGACGGCGAGCGACTTCCCGGGCAGGTTGGAACGGCTTCCCAGGTTGCTGTAGACGCGGTCGCTCACGTAGATCTGTACCGGCGCCAGGTGGACCAGCGCGTGGGTGATGACGGCGATCCGTTCGGCGGCCGCCCCGGGCGGCTCCTCTGCCAGTTCCGCGGCGAGCTCGTCGAATTCGGCGCGCTCGGCGCAGAACTGCTCGTGCGCGAGGCGGTCCGCCTCTGCGAGGGCTTCCTCGGTGGGCCAGCACACCCGGCCGATACTGCGGACGTCGTCGGCCGTATCCGCCGGGTCCTTCCGGATCGCCAGTCGACCCGTGGCGGTGAGGAACAGTCGCCATCCGTCGGTACCGGCCGCACCGCCCGGATTCTCGTTGTCTCCCTCCCCGTCGGTGCCGGGACTGCCTTCGACGGCAGCCCCTAGGCGTACCATCTCCTCCAGGAGTCTACTCTCGGGGCGGCTCAGCGCCGCCAAGCCCGCCCCCTCGTCGATGCGCCCGTCCAGAGTGGCGGCGACGCGCGCCGCATCAGACGCCGTCAGCTGTTTGCGTGCCAGGGCGGCGGCCTCGGCCACCACCGCGTCGAACCCCTCTGTCCTCAAGCCAGTCATCGTTCGACCCCCGAACGGTCTCGTCCAACTTCCGCGTGATGCGCCGTCTGGTCCCGTCTGAAGCACCGAGCCGGTGCGGTTGTCACTCCAGCGCGTCGAGCAGCCAGGCCGAGTTGTGCCGGGTGAAGCCCAGGTGCGGGTAGTAGTCGACTGCGGCGGGCGCCGAGAGCAGGACGATCTTGGCCTGCGGCGCCGCCTCCTGCACGGCGCGGATGAGGCTGCGGCCCACCCCCTGCCGCTGGAACTCCGCGTCCACCGCGATGTCCGACAGGTAGGTGACGTACGCCCGGTCCGTCAGCGACCGCGCGATGCCGATCAGACGGCCGTCGAGGCGGGCGGTGATGACCAGGTTCGCCTCTCGGATCATCGTGGTGAAGCGCTCACGCTGTTCCACAGGCCGACGCAGGCCGAGCGTGGAGGCGTGGTAGAGGGCCACCACCTCGTCGATGTCGAGGTCAGCGCCGTTGACGATCTCACACTTCCACATGTGCTGCTGTCTCCCTGATCAGTTCTTGCAGGCGTTCCTTGAGATGGACGCGCTGAGCGAGGTAGCGCTCCGGGCCGACGGCGGCCGGCGGTTCGATGCCCCGGCGCGACGCGCTGGGGCGCGGGCGGCGGGGCCTCGGAGATCATCCGCAACTCCCCTGCGGGGACGAGGCCGTGCGCGGCCTGCGCCTCGGCCACGAGGACCTCGATACGCGCCCACAGGGCGTACTCGGACTCGTCGGACCACAGGGCGGCCATCTCGGGCAGCACACAGCGGGGGATCATCGTCGTCCTTCGGTCGAGTGCACGGTGCCAGGGCTTGCGGGACGGGAGTCGGTGAGGGGGCGACCGGTGCGACAGATCGCCCGGACCCGTGGCAGGTCGACGGCGCCCGACGGGTCGAGCGGCAGCGCATCGGTGAGCGAGACATGCGTCGGCCTGGGCGCTTCCGAGGGCCAGACCCCCAGGACACGCCGCCGCCACGCGCGCACCGCGTCGGGGTCCGAACCGGAACCACCGGCGTCTGCCGGGACGACCAGGACTCCAGGCGTCGGATGCGCCGCGTCCTCTCCTGGCACGACAGACACGTCACGCACTCCAGGCAGCGCGGATATCCGCCGCTCCACTTCTCCGCCTTCCAGGAGCCGGCCGCCGAAGTCCCTCGCCCTGTCGTCCGGTCCGAGAAAGCACAGGCACCCCTTCCCGTCGATGCGCGCACGGAACCCAGTCGGCACGTCCTTCCCGCCGCCGGGGGGGCGAAGCACCAACAGGCCCGGCGTGCGCCTGGGCAACTCGCGGCCGCTGGGGGCGACAATGACCGGGTGCCACTCACCGGCGCGGTGGGGCAGCGGCAGGGCTCCGTCGCTCGTTCCGGGATCCGGTTGCCACTCTCCCCAGGCAATCGGCCCAACCCGCTCGTGGCCGAGCACCAGCACGATCCGGCCGCCCGCCTTCACGTGTGCCAGCCTGTCCCCGGTCGGCAGGAACCGTTCGACCGGGACGACCACGGTCTCGGGTCCTGCCTGCGGCACCGGCGACACGACGGACGTGGCTTTCAGTTCCGGGACGGCGTTCGCGGCCGTGTGTCCCCAAGTTCGCCGCAAGACAGCGGCGTCCGGATCGCGCAGGGCCTGTTCCAGGGCCCGGCACCAGTCCTCGGCGAAGCCTTCGGCGGTTTCGGCGTCGAAGACGGACGTGGCGTAGTCGAGGCGGCCGAAGACCCCGTCCGAGGTCGTGCGTAACTGCAGTGTGTTCTGGAAGGACTGCGAGGAGTTCGGCGCGAAGAACTCCCAGTCGAGCTGCAGGCCCGGCACCTCTCCCAGGTCGTCGGCGACTCGCGGGTACGAGATCCCGAAGCGGTCGAAGATGCCCGGCCCGATGTCCACACCGTAGCCGCGACGGAGTTCACGCATCAGGAGGTGGAAGGGAACCCGCCGGAACCGGCCGATGGTCGACACGGCCTGCCCGGCGACGCCCACGAGATCCCGGAAGGTGACCCCGGGTTCCAGCACGACGGCGCACGGCACCATGTTGACCTGCATGGCGATCCGGTCGCGGGTAGCCTCGGTGCTCGTGTCGGCGGGGATGCATAAGGCCAGGCGGTCGTTGCCGTACCGGGCGAGTTGCGCCGCCGTCGCGGCAAGCAGCCCGGCGAAGAAGGTGGTTCCCGTCTTCCTCGTGACGGCACGGAGCTCCCTGAACACCTTCTCCGGCAGTTCGAACCGCGGCGTGGCGGCGGTCCCTGACATCGTTGCTGCCCCGTCCGGCCGGGGCAGCACCAGGCTGGGGTATGAGGGAAGATCGCGGCTGCGCCAGTACCCCGTTGCCGCCGCGAGCGCCTCCGGGTCCGGCTCCTCAAGGCCCGCGAGCGGGGCGGCAGGCTCCCATTCCTCGCCGGCAAGGCCGCCACGCTCGCGTATTCCGGACAGCGCCCGGGCGAACTGCCGGGCGAACACGAATTTGGAGCGGCCGTCGAATGCCATGTGATGGACGGCGACGACGAGCGTCTGTCGGTCACGGCCGTGATCAAGGAGCATGAAGCGGATCGGACCCCGGGAGGTGAGGTCCCAGTGGAGTGGGCGCCGGGCCACGTACCAGGCGCGCGCCGCGTCCTGCTCCGCACCCGCCGGGCACGGGAGGCTCGCCCGCTCGAACTCGAAGAGGTCGTCGACATCGTGGATCCGGAACCAGTACCGCCGACCCCGCTCCTCGACAGTCCCGCGCAGCTCCGGGTGGCGGCGGCACACCGCGGCACAGGCCCCCACCACGTCGCCGGCCACCACGGGACCGCGGAGAGTGGCGAAGAAGAACCCGGCATTCACCCGTTCCGGATGTCTGAGCTGCTCCAACCAGATCGGCTCCTGCGCCGTTGTCAGCGGCAGCGCCGGCCCACCTCCTGGCATCGAGCCTCCCTAACTCGGTGACCGGAGGCCGTCAGCCGTTGTTCTCCTGGAGCAGTTCCGTCACCTCGGCGACGAAATCGCCGAGCACCGGGTTCTCGAACAGGGCCAACAAGGGGACATCCACGCCGAGTTCGGATCGGATGGTCACGACAATGATGGTGCCAACCAGCGAGTCGACGCCCAGCTCCAGCAAGTTGTCCGTCAGGACCACCGGCTGCTTCAGCACGTCGGAGACGATCTTGATTACCGTCTCGCTGACGGCGGCCACGGCGGATTCGGATATCGACACGGAACGTAACCCTCCCAAAAGGGACTTACGACAGGTTGCTGCTGATGACGAGGCCGGGCGGGCCCGACGAGAGGTCAGCCTGGCAGACGCGTACCCATGCTGTCCACGATGTGGAGAGCGCAACCGTTCGAAGAACAACGTTAGTATCAGGGCGAGTTGGGCGGGGTGGGATGAAGGGAGGGCGGCCGCCGTTCGTTCCTCTCGCGGCCCTACTCCGCCTGCTGCCCCTTTTCGACAGCGCCGATCATTGTGGCCCGCTCGATCCGACGCGCGAAGACATCGTCCATGATGTCGCGCATCTCCCGGAGCACTCCGCGACGCTCACGCTTGGTCAGCCGGTCGATGTAGAGCAGGCCGTTGAGGTGGTCCGTCTCATGCAGGAGACAGCGCGCGAAGTAACCCGTGCCCTCGATCACCACGGGCGTGCCGTCCTTGTCCTGACCGCGCACCACTGCCTCGGCCGGACGGTGCAGGTCGATGTGAGGGCCGGGTACGGACAGGCAGCCCTCGCCGGCTTCGAGCAGACGACGCTCCCCGGCCTCGCCCCCCTGCTCGACCACCGGGTTGAGGATGTGCCCCACGTGCCGGACACCGTCGTCGTCCAAACAGTCGTAGACGAACAGTCGCAGGTCGACGTCGACCTGGTTGGCGGCAAGTCCCGCACCTTCGGCCACGTACATGGTGACAAACATGTCATCGATCAACTGGGACAGCTCCGCCGTCCCGAACTCGGCGGACGCCGGCTTGCAGGGCCGGTGCAGGATGTCCTCCCCCACCACCGTGATCCGCAGGACTTCGCCGCGCGACGCCTCCGGAGCCCGCTCCGGATAGCTGCCGTCCGCCGGCACACCCTGGACGAGGACCCGGTGCCGGGTGACGGGATTCGTTGTCATGATGGCGAATACCTTCCGAAGTGTCCCGCTGTCGGCGACTCGGAGTGACCCAAGTCGCCAGTTCGGGGACAGAATCCTACCCTTCCCGAGCGATGTCAGGAGCCGAGAGAGAACGCTCCGGCCTGCACACCGGGCGCTTGCCTCATCGCTGTACCTCAACCACCTCGTGGACGGCCCCGGCGAGTAAGTCGTCGTCGACATGACCGGCCGGCGCCGCCGCCAACCCTCCGCGCCCAAGGACCTGCAGTACTCGGTCACCGGTTTCAACCGCCGCTTCCCCATGGGCCTGGTCCGCACCTCGTGGGAGGGCACGGCACCCTGCTCTCGCCGGCACTGATCGGCATCCTGGGCTCGGCGTTCATCGGCTGGGCCGCCCTCACCGGCAACACGGACGACGGCACGGGCCTGATCCACGACCTCCATCTGAAGCTCGACATGAGCGGTCTCCTGCTCGCCGACGTCATCATCGGCTCGGGTTCGCCGTACGAGATGCATCAGAGCCCAGCGGCCTTCCGGTTGATCGACACCCGGGGCCGGCTACGTGTCAACAAGCGTGTCGGCGGGGAGGACTGTGCGGGAGCGGACCGATCGTGCGGACATGAAGGCGATCCCTCTGGCGGAGACCCCTTCGCGGAGAAGACGCTCACGACATCGCGCGTGCGCGGTGCCGACCACGCACGAACTCGCCGGCACGCAGGAAGTCAGCCCGCCGACGTGTTGTAGTTGACGATCCCCTCCACCATGAGGACGACCGCACCGGCCAACGGGTTGGTCGTTCCTGTGCCCACCACTTCGGGCAGCTTGTGCGCCTCGCTCTCGGTGACCGCCACCATGCCCCAGAACGCGTTGAAGCCCGAGGGATCCGCCGGCTTCTCGGTGGCCGCCCCCACGGTCAGGATGCCTCCCACCTCGGACCTCGGTCAGGAGCTGTCCTACGAGGAGTTCGACCGTCACCTGGCGGCCCTCCTCCCCGCATACATGCGCCCCCACCGGATCCATCGCGTGGCCGAGCTGCCGCTCAACGCCAACGGCAAGGTCGACCAGGCCGCGCTGCTGCGGCAGGCCGACCGGCCTTGGCGGCCCGCCGCCTCCGACTCCGACGGACCGGCCGCGACGGAGACGGAGCGCCGGGTCGTCGAACTGGCCGAGGAGATACTCGGCACCACCGGCCTCGGGCTCGGCGACCGCTGGATCGCCAGCGGCGGTGACTCGTTGAAGGCGCTTCGGTTCTGCTTCGCCGTACGACAGCGATGGGACCGCGAGCTGACCCAGGCGGCCGTCCTGCACGGCGACCTGGCCTCCGTCGCCCGGTCCCTCACCACGGCCCGTCCCGGCGAGGAGAGCGCCTTGCCGGCGCCGGTGGTCTCCGGTGCCCGCTCGGCGCCCGCTCGGCGCCCGCCACCAGTGAACAGCAGCGGCTGTGGCTGATACAGCGCCGCAACCCCGGCTCCCGGGCCTACTCCGTCAACCAGGCCTTCCGCGTGGACGGACCCCTCGACATCGTTGCCCTCCGGCGAGCACTGCGCAGCCTGGTGGCACGCCACGAGGCGCTGCGGACGGGTTTCGGCCTCGGCCCGGACGGCCTGGAGCAGACCGTCGGCGAGCCGTACGACCCCTGGCACGAGCCGGGCCCCCGGCGGGCGTGGGACGAGGAAGAAGCGCACGCCTTCGCCGACACCTTCTTCGCCGAGCCCTTCGACCTCGCCGTCCCCCGCATGCTCCGAGCCTGCTGGCTGCCGGGTGACGGCGGCGGCACTCTCCTGCTGCACCTGCACCACATCGCCGTGGACGGCTGGTCGTTGGGCATCCTGCTGCACGACCTGTCGGCCGCCTACGCCGGAAGCGGCCGCCCCGAGGATCCCGCTCCGACTCCGCTGGACTTCGCCGTCTGGCAGAGCGACCGGTTCGCGAGCACGGCCTACCAGGCGCAGCGCGATGAACTCCTCGCGTTCTACCGGGGTTTGGAGGAGCCGCAGGAGACGCTGCCCGCCCAGGTCGCGGGTCCGGCACCGAAGGCGCGCCTGCTGCACACACCGCTCGACGTCGTTCTGCGGTCCCAAGTGGACCAGCTGTGCGCCGAGTTCGGACTGACCCGGTTTCAGATCCTGCTGAGGGTGTTCTCCTGGTGCCTGTACGGCGTGACCGGCCTGGTCCGCCCGCGCATCGCCACCCCGGTCGCGGGCCGTCCGGTGCGCGAGTTCGAGAACAGCGCGGGCATGATGGCGAACACCGTGCTGCTGCCGCTGACCGTCGCGCCCGATGAGGACCTGCGCCGGCACCTCGCCCGCACCGGCACCGAAACAGGGCAGGTACTGGGACGCCAGGACGTGGCGCTCACGGACGTCCTGACCGGCTGGGAGGCCGTCGACGACAGCACTCCGTTCGACTTTCTGTTCGTCCTGGAGAACACCGACTTCGGGGCGCTGCGGCTGCCCGGCTGCGCCCAGCGCCCCCTGTGGTGGGCGGCACCGGAGGCCAAATGCCCGATGACGGTCTCCGTGGTCGAGCATGCGGACGGACTCGACGTGCTGTGGGAGTACGCCGAGGACCGGTTCACCCGCGAGGACGTCGAGGCGATGGCGGAGCTGCTCCGGCGGGGCGTGGACGCGCTCGCGGCCGGTGGCCGCTCCACCGCGCGTGAACTCGTCGTGCCCTACCGACGGTCCCTTCCGGAGCACGGGCGCGGACCCGCCCCGGAGCCCGGCTTCACCACGGTCGCCGAAGGTTTCGGCCGGCAGGTCGACCGCACTCCGGACGCCCCCGCCGTCGTCACGGCCGAGGGCGGCACCCTGAGCTACGCGGCCCTCGACGCTCATGCCGCGACCCTCGCCGGGGAACTGGCCGACCGCTACCCGATCCCGGCCGACGGCAGCCCCTGCCGGGCGGCCCTGTACCTGGATCCCTCCGCCGAACACGTGGTGGCGCTGCTGGCACTGGCACGGCTGAACGTCACCGCCGTCCCCCTCGACCCCTCCTACCCGGCCGACGTGCTGCGCCGGGTCCTGGAACAGATCGACCCGCTGTGCGTCCTGGCCACGCGGGACAGCTCGCCGACGCTGGACACACTGCTCCCGGACGGTGTGGTGCGCCACCTCGTCGAACCGGCGGACCCGGCGCCACGGACGGGCGACGGCTCGACTGCGTCGTCCGACGGGCACGCGTATGACCGACGTACGGTCGACGCGCCGGCACACGACGGCACCCGCCCCCTGTACACACTGTTCACCTCCGGCTCCACCGGCGTCCCCAAGGGCGTGCAGATCCACGACCGCACACTGTGCGACCTGATCAGGTGGCAGTCCGGTCCCGGCGGCCTGACCGCCCCCGCGGCCACCCAGCAGTTCTCGATGCTGGCGTTCGACGTGTCCTTCCAGGAGATCTTCGGGACACTGTGCACAGGCGGCGCCCTCCAGCTCATACGTCCCGAGTGGCGGCAGGACGCGCCCGCGCTCCTGGATCGGCTGGAGTCCTCGGGCGCCGAGCGGATCTTCATGCCCTACGTGGCCCTGCAACTGCTCGCCGAGTACGCCGTCCGCCTGAACAGGTATCCCTCCCGGCTGCGCGAAGTGGTCACCGCGGGCGAGCAGTTGGTGTGCACCGACAGCATCCGGCGCTGGTTCGCCGGACTCCCCGGCGCGCGCCTGTTCAACCACTACGGGCCGACCGAGACACATGTGGTCAGCGCCCTGTGCCTGGAGGGAGATCCGGGGCAATGGCCCGAACGGCCCGCCATCGGGCGCCCGGTGGCCGGCGCCGATCTGCGTGTGGTGGACGCCCAGGGCGACCCGGTGCCGGCCGGGTGCACCGGCGAGCTGCTGATCGGCGGGACCATGACCACCCGCTGCTACCTGGTGCCGCGTCGGCCGAGGTTCGCCCCGTCACGACGCCCGGCACGCGCCCCCGCCCTCGAACCGGCTTCACCCGGATCGGGCGGGGAGACCCCCACGACACCGCTCCTTGACGGGCAGACCGTGACCGACGCGGCACGGGACGAACCCGCACTCGACGACACCCGGTTCGTCGAACTCCCCGGCGCGGGACTGTTCTACCGCAGCGGTGACCGCGGCGACACCCTCTTCGCCAACATGCACCTCGCCTACGACATGCTCTCACCGGCCATGCGCGCCCTGCTGGACCCGCTGACCGCGATACACGACGGCGCGCAGGCCCTGGCGGGATACACACCACCCGCGGACTACGTCTTCCCCAAGAGCGAACACCCGCTCATCGCCCGGCACCCCGAGACCGACCGCAAACTGCTGTACGTCAACAAGGCCTACACCAGCCGCATCCCGCAGCTCTCCGCGGACGAGAGCCGGGCCCTGCTCGACATGCTCTTCGACATCATCGCCCGCAGGCCGGTCCTGCACTGCCGCGTCCGCTGGACCCCGGGCACACTCGTCTTCTGGGACAACCGGTGCGTCCAGCACCACGCGACGTACGACTACTACCCCTACACCCGCTACGGCCAGCGCTTCGCCATCAACGGCGGCCCCGTCAAGGGCTGATGTCCTGAGCAGGTGAGGCGTCGTGCAGGGACCCCGGTCCCTCGTACGACGCCTCACCGCGCGGCCTGAGGTCAGTACCGTTCCGGATCGAACTCCAGCACCTGCGTGAGCCGGACGCGGTGGCCCGAGAGGTCCCGGACGGCTTCGCGCTCCGGGTGGCGCATGGGCGCGTCCTGACCAAAGCCGAGGGCATGATCCGGACCACACCCGGGTCAGATCCCGGCCGCCTCCCTTTGCGTCGCGCGTCAACGCTCCTCAGAGCCACATCGACGCTGTACCACCAGCAGACGAAGAACCTGCTGGTGTCGTACTCGCCGAAGAAGCCGGCTTCTTCTGGAGCCTGAAGTCGGTCACCTGGCCGTGCGGTCGGTGTCCTTGGGCGCGGACTTCTGCCGCAGGCTCTCCTGCGGTCGAGCCGGGCTCATCGGGGAAGGCAATGGTCAGGGTGCGTTGAACAGGGTGGGGAAGCGGGGGGCGAGCCAGGGTTTACGGCCCCAGGCGAGCACATCTCCGCGTGCCATGGCCTGCCACGGGCCCAGACGTCCCAGCGCGATGAGAAGGAAAGCGACCGGCGCGGTGAGGATGGTGCAGTCCGAACGCTCCGGCGGGTCAGGAAGCACCTCGACCGTGCCGTCGGTGAAGGTGACGCCGAATGCCGCGCCACCCCGGATGCGCAGGGTGTAACGGGCCGTCAGCGCGGAGGCGGCGGCGATGCGCGGCATCGCCGTCTTCAGGAACGGCAGGCACAACCCGACCCGCATCTCGTCGATCATGTGCGGCCGACGCAGCCCGCGGGCGAGATCGTAACCGTGGCCCAGCATGTGGGTCAGCAGGTACGAGGCGAGAACGTCCTGGTCCATAGGACCGAGCGGGGTCAGGAGCGTCCGGCCCGCGGTCCCGTCCGCCACCGCTCTGTCCACCGCGTCCAGGAACACGTCGGCCTGCTCCACGATCATCGCGGCCAGCGGTTTCGCCCCGCGCTCGGGAAACGCGATGAGACTCTGCGCATTGGCCGCCGCGAGGCTCTGCGGCGTGCCGTCCCCGTAGAGGCGTTCTCGGCCGGACGCGAGATCGGCCATCAGGCCGTTGGCCAGTACCAGGTGGGCGGCCGTCTCGCCGACGGTCCACTCCAATCCCGGTACAGGAACGGTCATGTCCGTCGCGCCGTCCAGGAGTGCGGCGACGGCACCGGCGGTCTCCCGTATCGCCTGGCCGAGCCCTTCCGGCAGGGAGTCCCTGGTGCCCGTCCGCGTTCCCCGCTCCACGCCGCTCGTTCTCCTCGTGTCTCCGTGATCACGCACTTGTAGCGCGGTACAAAACCAGACCCGCCGGTCCGGGGCAAGGGTCCTGGACGCCCCCACGTGGGGCCTTCGAGAACCGAGATCATCGGGAGAACGCGCTCACCGTCCCGCTGCAACGCCGAACGGTCCGGAGCCGCACCACCACGCGGCGAGCCCGGGACAGGTCCACCACACCCCGCGCCTGCCTGACCGGGTACTCATACGGACAGATCAGGGAGCATTGCGTCTGCCGCGCAAACGCTGTGGGTCGGATCTGGTCTCGGTCCACGATCCGGATCATGCCCGGACCAGCGATTCACGTGTACCACCAGCAGACGAACAACCTGCTGGTGAGCCACTCCCCCAAGTAGCTCGGGTGCTTCTGGTGACAACAAGTCGGGTGCCTGACGTGGGCGTTGCCCATCAGGCACCCTTTCCGACGAAGACACCTGTCGACGTCAGCCGACGCCCCTGCGAAACCAAGGAGGGCCGATCCGGTGCTCCGTCCGGACCAGTCACGGTCCAATCACACACCGGGCTGTGCTGTAACTGCCGGTCAGGGGAAAGCCCTCAGGCGGTCGGCTCGTCCGCGAACTGGTTGGTGTCGAAGAGCTGGTTGATGTGTCCGCCGAGTTCGGACCAGTGCTGTCCGGAGAGTTCGGCTGCGGCGCGGGCGTTTCCGGTGGCGCAGACGTCGACGAGCTGGTCGTGGTGCTCGATGGTGTTGCGGCCGCCGAGCAGGGTGGAGAACTTGCGGTAGAGGATGCGGTGGATCTGGGGGTGGAGCTGTTCGACGATCCGGCTGAGTACGGGGTTGTCCGCCGCCATGATCGGAACGGCGTGGAAGTGGTCGTCGGCGGCGAGGGCGGCCGTGGTGTCGTTGGTGGCGACGGCCTGTTCGAAGGCGCGGTTGGCGTCGCGCATGCGCTGCAGGTCCTGCTCGGTCATCACCGGTACGGCGGTCTCTATGGCGAGTTGGTCGAGGGAGCGCAGGACGGCGAGGGTCTTTCCGACATCGCGGCGGTTGAGGGTGGTGATGCGGGTGTAGACACCCGGCTTTGCCTCGACCAGGCCGATGTCGGCGAGCCGGGCGAGCGCCTCGCGCACCGGGGTGCGGCTGAGCCCGAGACGCTCGGCGAGCTCACTGTCCTTCACCTTCTCCCCCGGTACGAGTTCGCCACGCACGATGGAGTCGCGCAGGCGGTCGAAGACCTCGTCACTGAGGAGGCGGCGGGAGACAGGACTGTCGAGTGACATATTGCGTACGATACATCGCTCGCCATCCCGGTCCGGCCGCCTCGCTCTCACTTCGGCTCGCCTGCCCTCCTTCTCATGCGGCACGGGTCCGGCGGACGAGGGCCTGGGCCAGGATGACCGCCGGGTCGATGAGGGGGACATCGACGGCGTCCTGGGGCAGGCCGAGGGGGATCTCGGTGCAGCCCGCGATGATCGCCTGCGCGCCCTGTCCGGTCAGCTGCAGTGCGGCCTCGGCCAGGGGTGCGGTCGCCGCGCCGTGGTCGCCGGCCTTGACGGCGCGGATGGCGGCCATGACCTCGCTTTGCCGGCTGGTGGGGTCGGGCAGGGCGAGGCGGATGCCGTAGCGGTCCAGCCATTCCTGGTAGAGGCCCGCGTGGACGGTGCCGGTGGTGGCCAGCAGCCCCGCGGTGCGGACGGTCGGCCGCAGAGTGGTGAGATGGCGGGCGACCTCGCCGATCATGTGGACGATCGGCAGGCCGACGTGGTCGGCGATGCGAGGCACGAAGGCGTGCGCGGTGTTGCAGGGGATGGCGATGACGGTGGCGCCGGCCTCGCGCAGGACGCGGCTGCCGTTGAGCAGCCAGGGGGTGGGGTCCGCGCCGTTGCCGATGAGGGCCTCGCTGCGGTCGGGGATGGTGGGATCGGACCAGATGACCGTTCTGAGGTGGTCCTGGTCGCTGTGGCCCGGAGTCATCGACACCAGCTTGGCGTAGAAGTCGGCGGTGGCCGCCGGTCCCATGCCGCCCAGGATGCCGATGATCTCCGTGGAGCCGGTCGGGCTGGTCACTGCGCGGTGTCCTTCTGGAGTGTGCGTTCGAGCGGCGGCTCGGTGCTGGTGGTGCCGTCGCCGGGTGCGGCCGCCTCGTCGGCTTCGTGGGCGCTCTCGCCGCCGTGTTTGGCCTCGCGGCGCTTCTCGGAGCTGTCGACGACAGCGGCGGCGAGCGAGTTGCCGATGACGTTCACGCCGGTGCGGGCCATGTCGACGATGAAGTCCACGCCGAGGAGCAGGGCGATGCCCTCGGCGGGCAGTCCGATGCTGTTGCCGGCGGCGATGAGGACGACGACGGAGGCGGAGGCGACGCCGGCCATGCCCTTGGAGAGGATGACGAGCACGCCGACCATGAGGAGCAGGGCGGGCAGCGACGTGTCCGCGCCGTAGGCGTTGGCCAGGAAGACCAGGGCCGTGGCCTGGTAGAGGACGGAGCCGTCGGTGTTGAAGGAGTAGCCGAGGGGGACGACGAACGAGGTCGTGGACCGGCTGAGCCCGAAGGCTTCCAGCTTGACCATGAGGGGGGCCAGAACGGATTCGGAACTACGGGTGACGAAGGCGATCCCCGCCAGATTGGCGACGGACTTCAGCAGTTCGACGTAGCGGATGCGGAAGATCGCTGCGATGAGGGGGAAGAGCACGCCGATCACGATGACCAGGCCCGCGTAGACGACGGCGATGAAGCCGGCCAGGCTGCGCAGGTTGGCGAAGCCGTAGTGGGCGACGTCGTAGGAGATGAATCCGAGAACGCCCAAGGGCGCGACGCGGATGACGTAGCCGACGACCTTGAACATCACTGCGGCGACGGACTCCAGTACGGAGGCGAAGGGGGCGGACTTCTCCCCGACCGCGGCCATGGCCACGCCCACCAACAGCGCGAAGACGATCGCGCCGAGCAGGTTGCCCTCGCCGAACGCGGCGAAGATGTTCTTGGGTACGGCGTTCAGGACCAGCGCGTGGAAGTCGATGCCCTGGCCCAGACCGCTCAGGTCCTTGGCGTCAGCCCCATGGACGGGTGCGCCCTTGCCGATGCCGGTGAACTTGGCCAGGCCCACCGCGATCAGGAGGATGACCGTGGTGACGAGTTCGAAGTAGAGGATGGCCTTGCCCGCGATCCGGCCGACCTTCTTGACCGACTCCATGCGGGCGATGCCCAGCACGATGAGCGGGAACACCAGCGGCAGGACGACGACCTGGACGAGGTTGAGGAAGACGTCGCCGAAGATCTTCATCTGCTCACCGGCGCTCGGCGCGAGGGAACCGATCAGGGCTCCGAGGCCGACGGCGATGATCGACTGAACACCGATCGGCATCCGAAGACATCGCCGCAGAAGTCCTCGGCGGGGCGTGGTGCGGGTGCCGGAGCGGGTGACTGGGGCGTGTGGTGCGGCCATGGCTACCTCCTGAGGTATCCAATATATTGCGCTCTGCGTATTGGCCAGTAGATTGAGCCTCAGGACAGACACCTGTCAAGGGGTTCCGGGCGTTCCGTGGGTTCGGGGTTCCGCACCCGGCACGCCGGAAGAAGCCGGCGGCTACGACGAGGGGCGGAGAAGCGGAGATGGCATCCGCCGGGCTGGGCGAGCACGTACTCGGCGGGGGCAGAAGGTTCCGGCCGCCGGCTGCTACGGCGTACACACGGCGCAGCCGCGGCGGGGCACTACACCGAATCGATCCACATCGGGTACGGCCCTTGCGCTGTGCCCGCCCGCACGGGTCGTCCAGGGCGCACGTGGTTGTCACCCGTCCTGGGCGGTGGCCGGTTTGCGGGCTCCAGTTGTGGACGACATGGACGCGTCGGCCGTCGGGGGCGGTGCCGGTCGCGACGGGAGGAATGGACGGCAAGATCCATGAAGTGGGTGAGGGCCTCCGGCGGCACAGGGGGGGTGAGTGGCCGGAGGCCACGGGCCCGACGGCCGGCACAGGGGGGAAGCGTGCCGCCGTCGGGCGCCTGGTGCCCGCTCACCGGGCCACCCAGCGTGGTCGACGCCGGGTGGTCCGGGCTGGCGAGACCTACTTTTCCCGGCACGGCGTTGATCGGCACCCCGGTTCGATCACAAAAATCAATCGGCGCTTCCCGGCGCCGGTGACGGGGATCCTCGGCGAAGGTTCAGTCGGTCAGCAGGTGGAGTTGGTCCGGTGAGCAGACCCATCCGCCAGGCAGCGAGTCGCAGTCACCGTCGACGTTGGGGTCCAACGCTGGTAGACGTACTGCATACGGCAGGGGCGGATGGGGAGGGTCTGGTCATTGCCGGCGCGGACCATCTCGCCGTGGCCGATGTCCTCGGTCCAGGCGCCGCGCGGCAAGGTGACGTTGCTGCGGCCGGCGAAGGGCCCGTCCCACGTGTCGGCGTCGGACGACGGCCGAAAGAGCCCGCCGGGCAGGGTCGGAGACGACGACCGTGGAGCGGCTGTGGTCGCAGTCGCCGCCGTTCTCCTTGTGCACCTGCCTCACCAGCGGACGCCAACACCGAGCGGCCGAAGGTCAGTCACAGCAGCACAACGTCGGTGAACAAACGTCTGAGCAACGGCACTCGGCCCCCAAGGGCCCGGCTTCTGATTGTTGAAACCTGTTCGGTTTCGTCGCGGGAACGCTAAGCATGCGGCATGCCCTCACCAAGGGTTACCCAGGGTAAATACATCCTATGATGAGCGATCCGACGATCCGTGAATTGACCCCTTCGTGTCTCTCAACTCCCTGCGGATTTAGGGATTTACGTTCCCAGCTATGGACAGCCTCATCTTCCATACCCGCTAATACATCCCATGTTCTTGCATGGCGCGGCGACATGCGGTTCACAGCGGGCGTGCCTCACGGCGCCTGCTTCCCCCCACGCCGCACCACCGACCGTGCTGTTCTGTGAACAGTCAGGAGAGATCCTTGTCCGAACCGATCGGCCGCCGCACAGTGCTGACCGGCATGGCCGCCATGACAGTTGCCACAGCCGTCTCACCGACGCTGGCAACCCCCGCCCACGCCGCCTCCTCCCCGCAGCCGCTGCCCCTTCTCCCGCTGCGGATCCCTCAGGTGGACCTGGGCGTCGAGCAGCAGTCCGACGAGAAGATCCAGTGGCTGCAGGACGCAAAACTCGGCATGTTCATCCACTGGGGCGTCTACTCCGGCCCGGCCAAGGGCGAGTGGTACATGGAGAACGCCGCCGTCACCCCGGCGAACTACCGGAAGTACCTCACTGACGCCACCAGCGAGCAGTTCACCGCCTCCGCGTACAACCCTGCCGACTGGGCCCAGTTGGCCAAGGACATGGGCGCCAAGTACACGGTCCTCACGGCCCGTCATCACGAGGGCTTCGCCCTGTGGCCGTCCACGCACCCGAACGCCTGGCATGCCGGACAGGCGCCCCTGCAGCGCGACTTCATCAGCCAGTACGTCTCCGCCGTGCGCGCCGCCGGGCTGAGAGTGGGCCTGTACTACTCGCCGCTGAGCTGGCGCTACCCCGGCTACTACGACGTCCGCGGCACCAACTGCCTCCCGAACAAGTGGGGTTACGTCACCGATCCGGCGCACAAGGAGAACGCGCGGATCATGAAGAACGAGGTGTACCAGCAGGTCAAGGAACTGGTCACCCAGTACGGCAAGATCGACGACCTGTGGTGGGACGGCGGCTGGCTGGGCCAGCAGGGTACCGACGCGGACGCCGCGTTCTTCTGGGAGCCCGGCAAGTTCCGCGACACCTCCAACGAATGGCCCGTGGACTCCGCCTACGGCGAGACCGACGCCGCCACCGGCAGGCCGCTCGGGCTGACCGGCCTGGTACGCAAGCACCAGCCCGACATCGTCACCACGCTGCGCTCCGGCTGGATCGGCGACTACACCAGCGAGGAGGGCGGTTCCGTGCCGAGCGGTGCGATCCGCACCGGCAAGCTGGCGGAGAAGTGCTTCACCATCGGCGGCGCCTGGGGCTACACGGCCGGCGCACCCGTGATGAGTTTCGGCGACATCATGAACATCCTGGTCAACGCCTGGGTCCGCAACATGACCGTCCTCCTCAACGTCGGCCCCGACCGCACCGGCACGGTCCCCGCCGAGCAGGCAGCAGCAGCGCGCAAGGTCGGCTCCTTCCTGTCCACCTGCGGCCAGGCCGTCTACGGCACGCGCGGCGGACCGTGGCAACCGGTGGACGGCCAGTACGGCTACACGTACAAGGGCAACACCTTCTACGTCCACCTGCTGCCCGGCTACAGCGGCACCGCCTTCACCACCCCGTCCACCGGAGACGCGAAGGTCACCCGCGTCTTCGACGTCGCCACGGGTGCCGATCTCCCGTACACCGTCGGCGCGGACGGCGGAGTGACGGTCACCGGCATCAACCGCACGCGCATCCCCGAGGACAGCGTCGTCGGCGTCACGCTGGACCGCTCCGTGCAGCCGGCCGACATCGCCGCCGGCAGGACGGCGACGGCCAGCAGCGAGGAGACCTCCCACGGCAACACCGCGGCCAAGGCCGTCGACGGCTCCACCGCCACCCGCTGGTGCGCCGACAACGGCAACACCGGACAGTGGCTGAAGGTGGACCTCGGTTCACCACGGTCGATCACCGGCACCCGTATCGCCTGGGAGTCGGCCGCCACCAACTACCGCTACCGGATCGAGGGTTCCACCGACAACAGCACCTGGGCCACGCTGGCCGACCAGACCGCCACCACCGGCACCAGCCAGGTGCAGGTCTCCGTGTTCCGCGCGCAGGCACGCTATGTGCGGGTGACCGTCACCGGGCTTCCCAGCGGTGCCTGGGCCTCGATCCGCAGCCTGGAGGTCTACGACCGGCCCCTGAGCGCGGATGCCGGTACCGTCCGGTGAGCCGGTAGAGCGGAAGGGCTCGGGACGTCAGCGACGGCTCGGACGCCGACTTGCCGCCGTCATCAAGTGGCCTTGGAACGGCGGCAATTCGGCCTCGGCGAGGGCTCGTACCGCGGTGCGGCCGATGGTCCGTGGCTGGGCGACGAGGGTATGAGGCAGGCTAGAGGGGCGTCGACGCCGACGGTACGAACGGTGCCCCGTGTCCCGGCACGATCAGCGCCGGGCCGAGGGCCAGGACCTTCTCCCTCGCCGCCCGCAGTTGCTCGCGGTCGGGCGCGAAGGGGTCGTCGGCGGGTCCCTCGGAGGTCCACCACAGATGGGTCAGGACCACCAGGCCCTCGGTGGCCGTGACCAGGGTGCTGACGTCCTCGGCGGTGTGGCCCGGGGTCGTCATGAGCGTGATCGACGGCGACAGCTGGTATCCGTCGGCATCGCGGTCCTCCCAGATGTCATTCTGGTAGATCGCCATGTGGTCGTGGAAACGGGCCTCGGGGAACAGGGCCGCGTTCAGCGTGTGGTCCGGGTGGTGGTGACTGAAGATCACGTCGGTGACGTCTTCGGGGTTCAGTCCCTGCTGCGCGAGCGGGTCCAGGATGAGCCGGCGGTCCGCGACCATGCCGGGATCGGAGATCGCGACCGTCTCACCGTCGACGAGCAGGGTGACGGTACCGGCCACCCGCTCGTCGGCGTACCCGGTGGTCAGGACGTGGAAAGCAGCGGTCATGAGGGTCTCCTCGGCTACGGGTGTGTGCGAACGGCTGAGGACGACCCGGCCTCCAGCGCAGCCGGAACTGGAACCGGATCAGTCCGGTGGCCCGGCCGGCATGTCCAAGGGTGCCGCTGACCGAGCCACACGCCCCGCTACGCGCCGGCCGCCTCGATGAACTCACGCACGGCGGTGCGCGGGTCTCCCGAGCGGACCAGTGCCTCGCCGACCAGCACCACGTCGGCTCCCCAACCGCGGTACTCCGCTACGTCCTTCGGGCCTGTCACTCCCGATTCCGCGACCCTGACCGTGCCTTCCGGGATGGCCGTCACCAGGTCGGCGAACACACGGCGATCCACATCCAGCGTCGTCAGGTCCCGCGCGTTGATGCCGAGGAGCCCAGCTCTCGCGGCGACGGCGCGCCCCACTTCGCCGGCCGTGTGGGCCTCCACGAGCGGCGTGAGACCCAACTCCTTGCACAGCCCCATCAAGTCGGCGAGCTGACCGTCGTCCAGCGACACGACCATGAGAAGCGCAAGATCGGCGCCGTGCGCGCGAGCTTCCCACAGCTGATAGGGGTCGACGATGAAATCCTTGCGCAGGACGGGCACATCGACCCGGGCGCGCACGGCGTCCAGATCGGCGAGCGAGCCGCCGAAACGCCTGCTCTCGGTGAGCACGCTGATCGCAGCGGCACCGCCGGCCGCGTACTGGGCCGCGAGGGACGCAGGGTCGGGAATGTCCGCCAGCGCACCCTTGCTGGGGCTCTTTCGCTTCACCTCGGCGATGATGGACACCCCGGGCGCGCGGAAGCCGGGCAGCGGGTCAAGCGCGGGTGCCGCGTCCGCGACCCGTGAGCGCAGCTCCGTCAACGGCGTCGCACGCTTACGCTCTTCCAAGTCCTCGCGAACTCCCTCGAGGATCCCATCAAGCACGCTCATCGTCATCTCCCTGTCGAATCGTCTGCAACTGCGGACGTCCCCCCGCCTGAGTGAGGCCGTGCATCACCCACGTCCAAGTGGTGCTCGAAGAAGGGTATTCGGATCGATCATGGCGTGCGTACCGGCCGGCCACGGGGCGCGGAAGTTGAACTTCTCGCGGATGGTCCGTGAAGTGTGTCGTGATCTTGGGCGATCATCTGCATGCAGGCGCTCTGCGCTCTGCATGCGGCGGGCACCGTCGAGGGCGGCACCCGCCGTGGCTGGCTCGTACGCCTGCTTGACGGCCGTGGCCCCGCTCAGGCAGGTGCGCCGGGCGGGGTCAGGCGACCAGGGCCGCCCCGGGAGCGGGCAGTTCGAGACGCAGGTCACGTCCGTCGTTCGGGATGTCCCTGCGCGTCCCCCCTCCCGCACCTGGTCGCCGGTGCCCGCGCCGACGGACCCGAGGGGTACGGCCACCTGGGATGGCGGTCCTCCCGCCTGACAGACCCGGACGGCACCGCCACCGGCCCGCGGGTGACCCCCTCTCGGACCCCAGTGGCGGATCGACCCGCGTGCTGGTCGACGGCCGTGCCGGCCACGCTTACGTCCTTGTCGCAGCCCGAGGGCGAGGAGATCTCCCAGGTACTCCCGCTGGACGCGAACCGTGGTGCCGGGACTGCCGACATTCGGTTCGAAGCGGTTGGCTCCGCAGCCACCATGCGGCTGCGGGAGGTACGCAGGGTGCGCTGACGCGACCGCCGATCGTGGGCGGGTGCACCTGGTCGACGGCCTCCGTCACCTCGGCTCTGTCGTTCCGATGGGGAGGGGTTCGCCGGAGCGCAGGTGTTCCCTCAGCCACCGCTCGGTGTTGCTCACGTGCAGCAGTGCGGCGGCCTGGCTGAGGCCGGCGTCACGGGTGGACAGCGCGTTGAAGATCGCCTCATGCTCGGCGAGGGTGCGACCCGCGGCCTTGTCGTCGACCAGACCGCGCCAGATGCGGGCGCGCAGGGTGCGGCCGGAGATCCCTTCGAGAAGGGTGAGGAGGGTCTCGTTGCCCGTGGCCGCGACGACAGCGCGGTGGAAGGCGGCGTCGTGGGCGTTGAGCTCCCCGACCTCGTCCCGGGCCTCGCGCATGGCGTCCAGGTGCCGCTTCACCTCGGCCAGCTGGGCGTCGGAGATCCGGGTGGCGGCGAGGGCCGTGGCGACCGGTTCGAGGAGCCGCCGTACCTCCATGAGGTCCTGCAGGGCGACCGAGTCACCCTGCAGCAGTTCCACCGCACCGCCGAGCCCCTCCAGCAGCAGGCTCGGCTGGAGGCTGGTCACATAAGTGCCGTCGCCCCGCCGGACCTCCAGGACCCGCGCGACGGCCAACGCCTTGACCGCTTCCCGGGCGAGGTTGCGGGACAGCCCCAGCTGCGCGGCCAGGTCCGGCTCCGGCGGGAGCTTCGAACCCGGAGGCAGGGCACCGGTCCGGATCAGCTCTCGGATCTGCTCGATGGCCTTGTCCGTCAGAGACACCGTTCATCCCTCCCCCCACCGTGCCCCGTGAGCACGTCCGACCTGATCAGCCCCTGGGCGCGGAGATCGTCCCAGAGACCGTCCGGGATGTGCCGGCGATGGAGTTCCACGTTTCGTCCGACCTGTTCCGGAGTCCGCATGCCGAGGGTGACGTTGATGATACTGGGGTGGGTGTGGGGGAAGGCGATGGCGGCGGCGGGCAGGGTGGTGCCGTGTGCCGCGCAGACCTTCGCGATGGCCAGTGCCCGTGCGATGAGCTGTGGCGGGGCGTCCTGGTAGTCGTACTTCATGCCCTCGGCGGGCCGGTCGAGGGAGAGCAGTCCGGAGTTGAAGACGCCGACCGCGACGACGCTCTTGCCGAGTTCCTCGGCGGCGGGCAGGACGTCGTCCAGCGCCGACTGGTCCAGGAGGGTGTAGCGGCCGGCGAGCATCACGACGTCGGCGGCGGTCTCGCGCAGGAAGCGGGCGAGCATGGCCGACTGGTTCATGCCGGCGCCGATCGCGCCGATCACGCCCTGGTCGCGCAGGTCCGCCAGGGCGGGCATGGCCTCCTGCGCGGCCTGCCGCCAGTGCTCGTCGGGGTCGTGCAGGTAGACGATGTCGAGGCGGTCCAGGCCGGTGCGTTCCAGTGTGTCCTCGATGGAGCGGAGCACGCCGTCGCGGCTGAAGTCCCACTGCCGGCGCAGGTCGTCGCGTACGACGAAGCCCTCGCTGTCGATGCCGTGCGGCTGCTCGTTGGGCACCAGCAGCCTGCCCACCTTGGAGGAGATGACGTACTCGTCCCGCGGGCGGCCTCGCAGCGCGGCGCCCAGGCGGCGCTCGGAGAGGCCGAGGCCGTAGTGCGGTGCGGTGTCGAAGTAGCGGATGCCCGCTTCCCATGCCGCCTCGATCGCGGCCGACGCGTCCGCGGCCGGGGTGACGCGGTACAGGTTGCCGATCACGGACGCCCCGAAGCCGAGTTCGGTGAGGGACACGGACGTGTGCTGGATCTTCCGCTGCTGCAAGACGTGCTCCTGGGATACGGGTGAGGGGCGCCGGCCTGGAGCGCCGGTCAGCGTGTGACGTGGGCCGAGCCGCCCGCGACGAGCGCCTCGACCTCGGCGAGCGTGGCCATGGAGACATCGCCGGGGGTGGTCATGGTGAGCGCACCGTGGGCGGTGCCGTAGGCCAGGGCCCGTTCCAGGCCGGTGCCGCCGAGCAGGCCGTGGATGAGGCCGGCGGCGAAGCCGTCGCCGGAGCCGATACGGTCCAGGACGTGCAGGGCGGGCATCCGGGGGCCGGTGACGTAGCCCGTTTCGGCGGACCAGGCGGCCGAGGACCAGTCGTTGACCCCGGCCGAGGGCACCTCGCGCAGGGTCGTCGCCAGCACCTTCGCCCCGGGCAGCAGGCCGGCCACCTCGGCGAGCGCGTCCGCCACCTCGTCGGCCCCGACGCGCGCCTGTCCCGGGTACGTTCCGGCCAGGCTCAGGGCGCCCACGACGACGTCGGCATGCCGGGCCAGGCGCAGGTCGGCCTCGCGGGCAGCGTCGGGGCCGCCCCGGCCGGCCCACAGGCTGGGACGGTAGTTGGGGTCGTAGGAGACCGTGACATCGTGGCGGCGGGCGGCTGCCATGGCCTCGTCGGCGACATCGACGGTGGTGTCGGACAGACCGGCGAAGATACCGCCCGTGTGGAACCAGCGCACCCCGGCCGAGAACACGTGGTCCCAGTCGACGTCCCCCTTGCGCAGCTGGGAGACGGCGGTGTGCGCGCGGTCGCTGACACCCAGTGCGCCGCGGATGCCGTAGCCGCGCTCGACGAAGTTGAGGCCGTTGCGGGCGGTGCGGCCGATGCCGTCCTCGGGCACCCAGCGGATCAGCGAGGTGTCGACGCCGCCCTGCAGGATCAGGTCCTCCACCAGCCGGCCCACCGCGTTGTCGGCCAGCGCGGTCACGACGGCGGTGCGCAGCCCGAAGCAGCGGCGCAGCCCGCGGACCACGTTGTACTCGCCGCCGCCCTCCCACACCTGGAAGGTGCGGGCGGTGCGGATACGCCCCTCCCCCGGGTCGAAACGCAGCATCACCTCGCCCAAGGCCACCACATCGGTCACGGCGTGCTCCCCTCCACAGCCTGGGCCGTCAGCCGGCGGATCTCGTCGTAGTCGCCCCGCTCCAGGAGCGCGGCGGCGGCCATCCAGCTGCCGCCGACGGCGAGCACCGCCGGGTCGGCCAGGTAGCCGGCCAGGCCGTCAATGTCGATCCCGCCGGTCGGCACGAAGCGCACCGAGGGGAACGGTGCCGCGAGCGCACGCAGCGCACGCAGACCGCCCAGCGCCTCGGCGGGAAAGAGCTTGACGGTGGTGAGGCCCGCCTTCAGGGCGCGCATCAGCTCGGTGGCGGTGGCGATACCGGGCACCACCGCCACCCCCAGCTGACGGCACGTGGCCACGACCTCCTCGTCGTAGCCGGGCGAGACGACGAAACGCGCCCCGGCCGCAACGGCCCGCTCCGCCTGCTCGGCGGTCAGCACCGTGCCCGCACCCACGGCCAGCCCACCGTGCGCGGCCATCGTCTTGAGGACCCGTTCGGCGCCCGGGGTGCGGAAGGTGACCTCGGCGCACCGGGCGCCGCCCGCACAGAGCGCGTCGGCCAGCGGCGCGGCCGTGGCAGGTTCGGGCACGGTCAGCACCGGCAGGACACGAGCCCCGGCCGGCACCGAGACCAGGCCGGTGTCCGTCATCGGCCCAGCCATCCGCCGTCGACGGGCAGGACCACACCGTGCACATACGCGGCCGCGTCCGAGGCGAGGAACACCGTGGCACCCGCCAGGTCGTCCGCGTCGCCCCACCGTCCCGCCGGGATCCGCTCCAGGATCGCCTTGCTACGGACCGGGTCGTCCTGGAGAGCCTGGGTGTTGTCGGTGGCGATATAGCCCGGGGCGATGGCGTTCACGTTCACCCCGTGCGAGGCCCACTCGTTGGCCAGCGCCTTGGCCAGACCGGCGATGCCATGCTTGGAGGCGGTATAGCCGGGCACGGTGATACCGCCCTGGAAACTGAGCAGCGACGCCGTGAAAATGACCTTCCCCTGACCGCGGGCCACCATCGCCCCGCCCACCGCCCGGGTCAACGCGAACTGCGCGTTGAGGTTGACCTGGAGCACCAACTCCCATTCCGCGTCCGTGTGTTCGGCGGCCGGAGCACGGCGGATCGTGCCCGCGTTGTTGACCAGGATGTCCACCGGCCGCTCCCGCCCGGCCAGATCCGCGCCCAACGCACGCACCGCCTCCGGATCGGCGAAGTCGGTCCGGATCGCCTCGAACGCGCGGCCCGCGGCAAGAACGTCCTTCTCCACCGCACTGCCGGACTCCTCCAGCGACGCGCTGACCCCGATGACATCCGCACCAGCCTGGGCCAGCGCACGGGCCATCGCCCGGCCGATCCCCCGCCGCGCCCCCGTGACCACAGCAAGCCTCCCGGTGAGGTCGAAGGCGGTCATACGGCGGCTCCCTGAGCGTCGTCGTGGCTGTCGGTGTCGGTGTCGTCGTGGCTGTCGGTGTCGGTGTCGGTGTCGGTGTCGGTGGTGCAGTCCACGAGGATCTTCATCACGTCACCACCGCCCTCCAGCGCCTCGAACGCGGCCGGCGCCTGCGTCAGCGGCACAACCTTGCTGATCAGCCGCTCGACCGCAATCGTGCCGTCCGCCACCAGGGCCACCGCCCTCTCGAAGTCGGAGCGGTCATACAACCGGGCCCCGACCAACGTGAGTTCACGCCAGAAGAAGCGGTGCAGATTCACCTCACGAGGACGCGGATGGATCGCCACCAGGCACAGCCGGCCACGCACACCCAGCACGTCGACCGCGGTCTCCACGCCGCCCGCCGCACCCGACACCTCGAAGGCGACGTCCGCGCCCGCACCGGCGGTCCACTCACCCACCAGCGCCGGCACATCATCATCAGCCGGATTCCACGCCACCAGCCCCAACTCCTCGGCCAGCACACGACGGTGCGCGCTCAGCTCCACCACCCGCACCTCGGCCCCCGCCCCCCGCGCCACCAACGCGATCAGGATGCCGACCGGCCCGCCACCGACCACCACGACCCTCTCACCACCGGCCACCTCGGCCCGGCCCACGTCATGCACCGCGACCGCCGTCGGCTCCACCAGCGCGGCCCGGTCCAGGGCAAGCGACTCCGGCAACCTGACCAGCACCGAGGCAGGCACAATCCAACGCTGCTGCATCGCACCCGGCGAATCGATCCCGATGAAGTCCAGGTTCTGACAGACGTGCTGATGCCCGGCCAGGCACGCGGGGCAACTGCCGTCCCAGCGCAACGGCATCACCGTGACCGCATCACCGGGCACCCACCCCTCCACACCCGGACCGACACGGGTGACGCGACCGGACATCTCATGCCCCAGGACGGCCGGAGCGGACACCCGGGCATCCATGTCGCCGTGGAAGATATGCAGATCGGTGCCGCAGATACCCACATAGGCGGGCGCCAACTCCACCTCACCCGCACCGGGAGCGGAGGACTCGACGGGGGCCGTGTCCAGGGTGCGGGCGGAAACGTAACGGACGGCGAGAGTCATCGAGTCGTCAGGGTCCCTTCGGCGCGGACGCCGATCGTCAGCAGCAGATTGGCGTAGGTACGGGTGTCGGCGGTGACGATCGCCAGTGCCAGGTCGGGTGATCGGGCTGCGTCGTAGAACTCGAAGCGGCCGAGCGTGTCGACCGGGACGGGTGCCAGCTTCGAGCGGTACTCGGCGATGGCCGGCGGCTCCGGTTCGCCCTCGGGCGGCACCATCACGTGGGCGGCCTCGACAGGCAGGGCGCGCAGCAGGACGTCGAGCACTGTGGTGACGTCGAGCAGGCCGGGGGCCAGGTTGAGGTGGACGGTCCTGGCGCGTTCGCCGGTGGCGGTACTCGCGGGGTAGTGGCCGTCGGCGAGCAGGACGCGGGCGCCGTGGCCCGCTCCGGCCAGGGATTCGAGGATCCCGGGGTGCAGCAGTTCTGTCAGGAGCACGAGGTCCCCTCCTTCGTCGGGGCAGGCGTCAGGTGGTAGAAGGCGGTGGCGTTGCCGGCGAGCACCGCGTGGATCTCCGGGTCGGAGCAGCCGTCCAGGAGTTCCTCGACGGTGGCGGCCCAGCGGTTCCACCCGCCGGCGAGGACGCAGACCGGCCAGTCGGAGCCGAACATCAACCGGTCGGGGCCGAAGGCGGAGAGCAGGACGTCCCAGGCCGGGCGGATGTCCTCGGTCGTCCACTTCTCGTGATCGGCCTCCGTGACCAGGCCCGACACCTTGCAGCGAGCCTGGGGATGGCCGGCCAGTGTCCGCAACTGCTGTGCCCAGTCGGTCAGTTCTCCCCGTGCGAGAGGCGGCTTGCCCGCGTGGTCCAGGACGATCGGCAGCTCCGGGAGCCGTTCCGCGAGGCGGATCGCCTGCGGGAGCTGGTGGCTGCGGACCAGCACGTCGTATCCCAGCCCGCGCTCCGCGACAGCTCGCAACCCGCGCTCTACGTCCGGTCGCCCGAGCCAGTGCGGGTCCGACTCGCCCTGCACGATGTGGCGTACGGCCCGCAGGTGCCGGCCGCCGTGTCCCGCCCGCAGGTCGTCGAGTACGTCGCCGACCGCCGGGGACGTCAGGTCCACCCAGCCGACGACGGCGCCGATCAGCGGGTCGCTGTCGGACAGGGCGAGCAGGTCGCGGGTCTCGGGCACGGACGTGACGCACTGGACGACCACCGTGCTCGTCAGCCGCCGTCCGGCGATCGGCCGGGTCGCGGCCGATCGCAGGGCGTGCGAGCTGAAGCTGCGGCGGATCGGCTCGTGTCCGGGTTCGTCCAGCCAGGGCTGCGGCCGCTGGTCCAGGTCCCACACGTGGTGGTGGGCGTCGACGAGGGCCGGAGCATCAGGCACGGGCGGTCCAGACGGGGCCGTCGGGGTAGGTGTACTCCTTGAGGGACGCGACGTGCATCTGCGCGCTCAGTCCCGGAAGTGCCGGCGCCAGGTAGTGGCCGTCGGCGATGCGCACCGGGTCGACGAAGTGCTCGTGCAGATGGTCGACGTACTCGATGACGCGGTCCTCGAGCGTGCCGGAGACGGCGACGTAGTCGAACATCGACAGGTGCTGGACCATCTCGCACAGGCCGACGCCGCCGGCGTGCGGGCAGACGGGGACGCCGAACTTGGCGGCCAGCAGCAGGATGGCGATGTTCTCGTTGACGCCGCCGACCCGTGCGGAGTCGATCTGCACGATGTCCACCGCGCCGGCCTGGAGGAGTTGCTTGAAGACGACCCGGTTGGCGATGTGCTCGCCGGTGGCGACCTTGATGGGGCTGACGGCCTTGCGGATGGCGGCGTGGCCGAGGATGTCGTCGGGCGAGGTGGGTTCCTCGATCCAGTACGGCTCGTAGGGCGCCAGGGCGTGCATCCAGTCGATCGCCGGCTGGATGTCCCATCTCTGGTTGGCGTCCACGGCGATGCGGATGGAGTCGCCGACCGTTTCGCGGGCCGTGCGCATACGGCGTACGTCGTCCTCCAGGTCCGCGCCGACCTTCAGCTTGATCTGGGTGAAGCCGTCGGCGACGGCCTCGCGGGACAGGCGGGCCAGCTTCTCGTCGGAGTAGCCGAGCCAGCCGGGGGTGGTGGTGTAGGCGGGGTAGCCGCGCTCCAGCAGACGGGCGACGCGCTCCTGGCGGCCCGGTTCGGCGCGGCGCAGGATCTCCAGCGCCTCTTCGGGGGTGATCGCGTCGGACAGCCAGCGGAAGTCGACCTGGGCGACCAGCTCCTCGGGCGACATCTCGCCGAGGAACTGCCACACCGGCTTGCCGGCCCGCTTGGCGGCCAGGTCCCAGGCGGCGTTGACGACCGCGCCGGTGGCCATGTGGATGGCGCCCTTCTCCGGGCCGAGCCAGCGCAGTTGGGGATCGTGCACGAGGGTGCGCGAGAACGCACCGAGGTCGCCGCAGACCTCTTCGACCGACAGGCCCACCACATGCGGGGCGAGAGCCGCGATGGCGGCGGCCTGGACATCGTTGCCGCGGCCGGTGGTGAAGGCCAGGGCGTGGCCCTCCAGGCCGTCGCCGGCGTCGGTGCGCAGGACGACGTAGGCGGCGGAGTAGTCGGGCTCGGGGTTCATCGCGTCCGACCCGTCCAGGTGCTCGGACGTCGGGAAGCGCACGTCCAGCACGTCGAGGGCGGTGATGCGGGCAGAGGCCGGTGAAGAAGACATGGCGGCAACTCCTGTGAGGGCAGGGACCATACGAGCCCTTGCGACGAGATACGGGGCGGCGGAAGAGGGTGTCGGGCGGCCTGGACGGCCGCCCGGTTCACTCCTGGACCTTGCCGCCCGTGATGCGAGAGATGGTCAGCGCGACCAGGATGATCAGGCCGTTGAGTGCGCCGATCCACTGCGCGGGGACGCCCGCGAGGGTGAGCACGTTCTGGATCATGAAGAGCAGGAGGATGCCGCTGAAGGCTCCGAACATGGTGCCCTTGCCGCCGTTGAGGCTGATGCCTCCGATGACGGCGGCGGCGAAGACGGTGAAGATATAGCCGTTGCCCTGGGCCGAGGCGACGGAGGCCAGGCGTCCGGAGAGCATCAGTCCGGCGAGGGCGGCGAGCAGGCTGCCGGTGACGATGACGATCCACAGCACCCGGTCGGTACGGATACCGGCCGCCTTCGCGGCGTCGACGTTGCCGCCGATCGCGTACAGCGAGCGGCCGAAGCTGGTCCAGCCGAGCACCACGATGGCGACGGCGAACAGCATCAGGCAGATCCAGATGGAGGCGGGCATCCCGAACCATTCGGCGGTGCCCAGGTAGAGCATCGACGCCGGCAGCTGGAAGAAGGTCTGGCCGCCGGAGATGCCCGTGAGGACGCCGCGCAGCACGATCAGCATGCCGAGGGTGACGATGAAGCCGTTGAGGCCGAAGCGGATGATCAGCAGCGAGTTGATGACGCCGACGAGGGCGCCCACGGCGAGCGTGACGGGAATCGCCCAGGCGCCGGGCAGCAGCCCGAGACCGTGTCCCGCGCCGGCCGGCACCACCAGCCAGGCCGCCACACCGGGCGCGAGGCCCATGGTGGACTCGAGGGACAGGTCCATCTTCTTGACGATCAGGATCATCGCCTGGGCGAGGACCAGCAGAGCCATCTCGGACATGGTCTGCAGGACGTTGATGAGGTTGTCGGCCTGCAGGAAGACCGGGTTGACGATCTGGCCGACGATCGCGATGACCACGATCGCCGGGACGAGCGCGAGGTCGCGCAGGCGCGCCAGGGGTATCCGGCCGCCGAGCAGCGTGATCCGCTTCGCCTCCGGTTCTTCTTCCGTGGGGGCGGCGGTGTCCGCAAGGACGGTTTCAGGCATTGAGGGCCACTCCTTCCATCGCGGCCACGAGGTCGTGGTCGTGCCAGCCGCGGGCGATCTCTGAGGTCACACGGCCCTGGAACATCACCAGGACCCGGTCGCACATGCGCAGGTCGTCGAGTTCGTCGGAGGCGATGAGCACTCCGGTGCCGGTCTGCGCGGTCTCCTCGACCTTGCCGAGGAGGAACTCCTTGGACCGCACGTCGACGCCCGCGGTCGGGTTGATCAGCACCAGCAGACGCGGGTCGTTCGCCAGGGCGCGGGCCATGACGACCTTCTGCTGGTTGCCTCCGGACAGGGCGGAGACCGGCAGGTCGGGACCGGGGGTCTTGATCGCCAGGTTCTCGATCATGCCCTCGGCGAGCCGGTCCCGGCGGCTGCGGCTCAGGAAGCCGTTCGAGCCGAGGCGCTTGGGCACAGACAGTGTGGCGTTGTCCGCGATGGACATGTCGGGAACGAAGCCCTGGTGGTGCCGGTCCTGGGGGACGAATCCGGCGCCGGCCGCGAGCGCCGCGGGCACGCTGCCCGGCCGGGGCCGGTTCCCGGCGATCTCCACCTCGCCCGCAGCGGCCGACCGCAGCCCTACGACGGTCTCGGCGACCTCGGTGCGCCCGCTGCCGGCGGCGCCCGCGAGGCCGACGATCTCACCGGCGCCGACCTGGAGGCTGACGTCGTCGTATGCGTCGCCTCGCAGAGCACGGACGTTCAGTGCGGCCGTGGCGCCAGGGGTGAGGGAGCTCGCCCGTTCCGCTTGCCGGTCGGCCGCCGCCTCTCCGGTCATCGCCGCGACCAGATCGGCGCGGGCGAGTTCCGCGACCGGCGCCGTGATGATGTGCCGGGCGTCGCGGAAGACCGTCACCATGTCGCAGATCTCGTAGACCTCCTGGAGATGGTGACTGATGAACAGGAACGTCACGCCCTGGCGTTGCAGGTCGCGGATGCGGTCGAAGAGCCGGTTGATCGCCGCTCCGTCGAGTTGGGCGGTCGGCTCGTCGAGGATGATGAACCGCGCCCCGAAGGACAGCGCGCGGGCGATCTCCACGAACTGCTTCTGCTCGACGCTCAGTTCGCCCGCAGAGGTGTGCGGGTCGACGTCCACCGACCAGGTCGCCAGCAGCTCCTGGGCGCGGCGGCGGGTGGCCTGCCAGCTGATGAGCCGGCTGCGTCCGCGGTCGTGCCGGTGCAGGAAGAGGTTCTCGGCGACGGTCAGCGTAGGGATGATCGTGGACTTCTGGTAGACGCAGGCCACGCGTTGCCGCCAGGCGTCCCGGTCGGCGGGCCGGGGGGCCGGCTCGCCGCCGAAGGTGACCGTTCCCTCGTCGGGGGCCTGAAGGCCGGTGAGGACCGACACCAGGGTCGACTTGCCGGCTCCGTTGCGGCCGACGAGAGCGTGGGTCTCGCCGGGCCTGATGGTGATCCGGGCGCCGCTCAGGGCCACGGTCGGACCGAATCGTTTGACTATGCCCGTCGCCTCGACGACGGGCGGGTCCGCCGGGATCCGTCCGCCGTTCGCCGGGGCGGGCGCGGGGGTGACTGCTGGCTCCCCGTCGCTCATCTCAACCGCCTTGTTCTCGTGAGCCGTTGCATTCCTGATCGGGGATCAGCCGAGGTTGTTGCCCCACAGCGACTTGTCGTCGCTCTTGACGCTGGTGATGCCGCCGTAGGTGCCGCCGTCGGCGGTGACCAAGGGTGCGGAGAGCTGGTCCTCCAGCAGACCGGCACGGACCTGGATGATGGTGCTGTCGTGGTCGGTCTTGCCGGGCTTGAACGTCTTTCCGTCGATCGCGGCCTTCAGGTAGTACAGGGCGTACTTGGCATAGAGGTCGGCCGGCTGGGAGACCGTGGCGTCGATCTTCCCGGCGGCGATGGACTTCAGCTCTTCGGGGATGCCGTCGTTGGAGACGACGAAGACGTGCTTCTTGTCCTTCGGGTCGACCAACAGGCCCTTCTGCTTGAGGACCTGGAGAGTGCCGGACAGCCCGAAGCTGGACTCCATGTAGATGCCCTTGATGTCCGGGTTGGCGGTCAGGTCCGTCTGCAGCTTCTGCGCGGCGACGGCACCGTCCCAGTTGGTGGCCTCGCCGAACACCTTGATGCCGGGGTAGCTCTTCTTCATGCAGGCGTTGAACGCCTCCGTGCGGTCACGGCCGTTGATGGAGTCGAGACCGCCCTCCAGCATCACGACCTTGCCCTTGCCGCCGAGCTTGGTGCCGAGGTACTGGCACGCCTTCTCGCCGTAGGCGCGGTTGTCTGCGCGCACGACCATGAACACCTTGCCGCTGTCGGGGCGCGTGTCCACGGTGACGACCGGGATCTTCTTCGCCTCCAGCTGCGCCAGGGTCGGCGCGATGGCGGCGGTGTCCTGCGGGGCCATCGCGAGGCCCTTGACGCCCTGGCTGATGAACGTCTGCGCGTTGGCGGTGAGTTTGGCGACGTCGTTCTGCGAGTTGGTGGTCTTGAGCGAGAGGCCGAGCTTCTTGCTGTACTCCGGCGTGTACTTGATGTAGGAGTTCCAGAAGTCGGTGTCGGAGCGCGGGTAGTCGACGCCGACCAGCGGCTTGCCGTCGGCCGACGCCGACGTGGTGGAGCCGCTGCTGCACGCACTGAGCAGCGCCAGTGCGGACAGGGTGGAGACGGCGGAACAAAGGGCGGTTCTGAGTCTCATCGGTGCTTCCTCGCGCCGGTCCCGTAGCGGGAGATGTTTCGCTTCGACGACATCTGAACATCGCCGCGCAGCAGAGATGGGATGTTTATAGAGCGCTTCCGGCGACCTGTCCACTCCTCTGCATGAAATCACGGCGAAAGAGACCAGTTCGCAAGCTGCCGCGAGGAGGAGTGACACCCCCAGGAGGAACATCCATCCCATTAATCCTTGCCGCTCGATGGTTCGCACCGATCACGAGGCGTTGCAGGACATGCCATGTTTACCTGATCGCAATACGCCCTAGGCCAGAGCGAAAGCGGCAAATCACCCGCCACCGCGGCCAGTTTCATCCCTGCACGCTGGTTGACATCCCATGGCGCCATGGCAGACCTTCATCTGTGGCCCTGCCTTCCCCCCTGTCCCCTTCCGCATCAGGGATGTGTCCATGTCGAGCTCCATCAACAGACGGCTGTTCCTTGCCTCCGCAACCTCCGTGGTCACGGCGGCCATTGCCGGAGGTACGTTCGGCGCCGGCACCGCCGAGGCGGCATCCAGCACGTACACGCCCGACTGGGACTCGGTCGACCAGCACCGGCCTGCTCCGGAGTGGTTCCAGGACGCGAAGTTCGGGATCTACTTCCACTGGGGCGTCTTCAGCGTCCCCGCCTACGACAACGAGTGGTACCCGCGCAACATGTACGACGCGGGCAGCAACGCCAACCAGCACCACATCGCGACCTACGGCCAGCCGTCGGCATGGCCGTACCACAACTTCATCAACGGAGCGCAGGACCTGGCGGGCAACACCGTGAAGTTCGCCCCGAAGCTGAAGTCGGCCGGCGGGAAGTTCGACCCCGACGAGTGGGTGCAGCTGTTCGTCGACGCCGGGGCCAGGTTCGCCGGCCCGGTCGCCGAGCACCACGACGGTTTCTCCATGTGGGACAGCCAGGTCAACGAGTGGAACTCGGTGGACAAGGGCCCCGGTCTCGACCTGCTGCAGCTCTTCTCCACGGCCATCCGCGCCAAGGGCCTGAAGCTGCTGGTGGCCATGCACCACGCGTACCACTTCAACGGCTTCTACGAGCACGTCCCCGCGCAGACGGACCCCAGCCTCAAGAGCCTCTACGGGCAGCTGGGCTCGACGGCGGAGAACCAGCGCTGGTTCGACAAGCTCAAGGAGGTCATCGACCGCGCCCAGCCCGACATCCTGTGGCAGGACTTCAAGCTGGACGCCGTCGACGAGAAGCAGCGGCTGAACTTCCTGGCGTACTACTACAACCAGGCGGACAGCTGGGGCCGTGAAGTCGTCGCCACCTACAAGGACGGCATGAACGGCAAGGGCGAGGTCTTCGACTACGAGCGCGGTGGTCCGGGCGACCTCACCGCCCCGTACTGGCTGACCGACGACAGCATCTCCAGCTCCAGCTGGTGCTACACCCAGGGCATCGGCTACTACAGCACCCAGCAGATGCTGCACTCGTTCATCGACAGGGTCAGCAAGAACGGCAACGTACTGCTGAACATCGCGCCCATGGCCGACGGCACCATCCCCCAGGCGCAGAAGGACATCCTGCTCGGCATCGGCGACTACCTGAAGCGCTTCGGCGAGTCGATCTACGCGACCCGCGCCTGGACCGTGTACGGCGAAGGTCCGACGAAGATGGGCGGCGGCTCCTTCACCAATCCGACGGCCGGCACGCCGCAGGACATCCGCTTCACCCGCGACAAGGCGGGCAACGTCCTGTACGCCACCGTCCTCGGCTGGCCCGGCAGCTCGGTGACGATCAAGACCCTCGCCTCGGGCCAGATCGACCTCTCGTCGCTGACCTCGGCGAAACTGCTCGACTCCACCGCGGGCAACTACATCAACCTGCCGACGCCCGTCCAGAGCGGCTCCGGACTGACGGTTTCCCTGCCGTCGTCGGCGCCGTACAGCGCCAACGCCTACGTCCTGAAGCTCACCTTCTCCGGCGGGATCCCCAGCCTGCGGCCGGCTGCCGGAGCCGTCGGCTTCGCGGACGTCAACTACTCCGGAGCCGCCGCCACGTTCGACGTCGGCGACCACACCTCCAGCCAGTTGCAGCAGGCCGGCCTGGGCGCGCTCAGCCTGTCCTCGCTCCGGGTGTCCTCCGGCTACCGGGTGATCGGCTACTCCGGCGACAACTTCACCGGCACCTCGTGGACCTTCACGGCCGACAACCCCGACCTCAGAGTCACCGGCAACAACGACGCGATCGCCTCGCTGAGGGTCCAGTTCAACCCGGCGACGTACTTCCGGATCGCCAACGTCACCAACGGACTCGCCCTGGACAGCGGCGGCAACGTCGCCTCCGGCTCCAACCTGAAGCAGTGGACCTGGAACGGCAGCAACAACCTCCAGTGGCAGGCGGTGGACGTCGGCAACGGCTACTACCGGCTGGTCAACCGCACCAACAGCATGGTCGCCGACGGCGGGGGCGCCACCTCCAACGGTTCCGCCGCCCGGGAGGCGGCCTGGGACGGCGGCAACAACCAGCAGTGGGCGATCACCCACCGGGGTGCCGGACGCTACTCGATCACCAACCGCACCACCGGCCTGGCCCTCGACGGCGGCGGCAACGTCGGCTCGGGTTCCATCGCCAAGCAGTGGACCTACGACAGCAGCAGCAACCTGCTGTGGACCTTCACCGCGCTGTAGCCGGCGGGTCCGGCCAACGGTTCGACCACAGACGCGACTCAGCCCAGCCTCGGGATGCCTGTCCCGGGGCAGGGGCGGCCACACTCAGCGAAAGGGTCACGAATGCAACGAGATGGCATGTATATGACATTAAGGGGGTCGCGGCGAGGACGTGGGAGGCGTGTGGGGGTGCTCACCGCGGTGACCGCCCTCTTGGCTGCGCTCCTGACCGCCTTGGGTACCGCCGGGACGGCGCAGGCGGCCACCGTGGATACGAACGCCTCGTACGTGCTGGTCAACCGGGGCAGCGGCAAGGCGCTCGACGTGGCGGGCGCGAGCACCGCCGACGGGGCGAGTGTCACGCAGTGGCCCCGCACCGGCGGCACCAACCAGCAATTCCAGTTCGTCGACTCCGGCGGCGGCTACTACCGGCTCAGGGCGCAGCACTCCGGCAAGGTGCTGGACGTGCTCAACTACTCCACCGCCGACCGCGCGGACGTCGTGCAGTGGGGCGACACGGGCGGCACCAACCAGCAGTTCCGGCTGGCCGACTCCTCGGACGGCTACGTCCGGCTGGTCAACCGCAACAGCGGCAAGGCCCTCGACGTCGACAACGCCTCCACCGCGGACGGCGCCAAGGTCGTGCAGTTCACCGACTGGGGCGGAGCCAACCAGCAATGGCAACTGGTCCGCTCGGCAGGTGTGCTCGCACAGGTGCACACCGCAGGGCGGGTCAAGGACGCCGGAAGCACCGTGCAGTACAGCTGGCCCGGCGTGTACTTCGAGGGCCGGGTCAGCGGCACCGGCGTGGGCATCGTGCTCAACGACTCGGCCGCCGACTACGACGTCCAGATCGACGGAGCCACCGTCGCCACGCTCGTCACGCCCGGCAACACCACCCACTGGATCAACGGCCTGTCGAACAGCACCCACACGGTCCGGCTCGTCAAGCGCAACGACACCCCGGGTGACACCAGCACCTTCGGAGGCTTCGTCGCCGCCCCCGGCGGTGCCGTACTGAGCAAACCGGCCGCCCGCAGCCGCCAGATCGAGTTCATCGGCGACTCCCTCACGGTGGGCTACGGCAACCTCTCCACCTCCCGCACCTGCCCCGGGGACCAGGTCAGGCGGACCACCAACTCCGACGTGAGCTACGGCGCCCTCACCGCCCGGCGACTGAACGCCGACTACCAGATCAACGGCTACTCGGGCCTCGGCATGGTGCGCAACTACAACGGAGGCTCGCCGGACGTCACGTACCGGACCTTCTACGACCGTGCCCTGCTGAACGTGTCCGGCGACGTCTGGCAGAACCCGGGCACCTGGCGCCCCCAGGTCGTGGTGATCAACCTCGGCACCAACGACTTCTCGACCGCCATCAACCCCGGTGAGCCGTGGACACCGGACAGCCTCGCGGCCGGCTACCGCAACGCCTACGGCGACTTCATCCAGAAGCTGCGCACGCGCTACGGGGCCGACACGACCATCGTGGCGGTGGGCGCCGGCCAGTACGCCGGCCACGTCCAGCAGGTCGTCAAGGCGCGCAACGACGCCGGCGACAGCCGGGTCCGCTACTGGGCCCTCGACGACTCGGGCCTGGACTTCCTCGGCTGCGACTGGCACTACTCGGCCCACGACGACCGGATCATCGCCGACCGGCTCACCCCGTTCCTCACCGGTCTGCCGACAGGCTGGTGACGGCGCCGACCGCCCCCAAGCACCACAGATCCGGCCACGGGACATCCCGCTCCTGAGCGGTGCGGCCCGGCCCTTCGGGGTCGGGCCGCTGCTTCTTTTCCCGTCCGGGTGCGGTGCCGGGTCCCGTGCGAGTACGGTGCCGGGCACGCCGGCCCGTCGTCCCCTGTTCAGTCCTGCGGCGTCGGCGTACGGCCAGATCCACTTCGGCGGACGTGCCGCGGCTGTGGTCGAGCGGAGCGCCAGGCGCCGGCCCCGCTCAGCCCCGCACCGCGGCGGTCGGGGACCCATCGGCCGGGGCGCCGTCGAGCAGAAGCGGACCTAGGCTGGGAGCTGGTGGCTGGAAACCAGCCCTGGCGGGCACAGCTGTCCGGACGGAGGCGAGGCGCGTGAACATGGCCGGCAACCAGGATGCCCGCGCTGCCGCGCTTGTGGTGGGCCCGGACGGCGTGGTGAGCGGCTGGAGCGAGAGCGGGCAGCGGCTGCTGGGCTGGACGGCGGAGGACGCCGTCGGGCGCCCCGTGAACGACCTGATGGCCGCTCCCCCGCCACCCGGCTTCCCTGACAGCGACGGCAGCGGCCCCGACCATCCGAGGCTCATCCCCCTGCTCCACCGGGACGGTTCCACGCTGGACGCTCTGGTGTCGGCCCACCCGCTCTTCGACGCCGACGGCCGGGCGCTGGGCCATGCGGTGACCGTCCAGCGCTGGGAAAGCCGCCCGGTGATCGCCGACCTGGCCTTCGAACAGTGCCCCTTCGCTCTGGGCGTCTACGACCCTGAGCTGCACTTCCTGTGGATCAACGCCTCCTCGGGCCGGGTGATCGCGCACACCGAGGAGCAAGTGCTCGGTAAGAAGTACCGCGAGGTGCTTCCCGAATTCGACCGCTCGCTGTTTCCCGAAAGAGACGACAAGCCCTACACCGACCAGCTCGCCGAAGTGGCGAGGACGGGCAAGCCCGCGCGTCTCATCACCGTCTTCCGCCCGCTCGGCAGTAACTACGCCAACGCCTGGGCCACCAGCATCTGGCCCGTCCGGGACGCCGAGGGCAGGGTCCGAGGGGTCGCCAACTGGGGATTCGACATGAGCGCCGAGTACTGGGCCCGGCAGCGCCTGCTCATGCTCAACGAGGCCAGCGGCGGCATCGGCCGGACACTCGACGTGATCGGCACCGCCCAGGAACTGGCCACGTCGCCGGTGCCGGCGTTCACCGACCTCGTCACCGTGGATCTCTTCGACGAGGTACTGCGCGGGGAGGAGCCGCCCTCCGTGTCCGAGTTCACCTCCGGCACGACCATCGTGCTCAGCCGTGCCGCCCAGCACAGCGCGAAGGAGGACACCGAGCGGGCTCCCGGGCCCACGACGCCGGTCAGCCACGCTGCCGGTTCCGTCGCCGCCCGCTGCATGTCCACCGGCAGGTCCACGGTCCAGCTCGCGGCCGAACCCGGCGAGGGCGGCGAATGGGCCTTCGGGCCCGGCCTCGCCTCCGACCCGGCCCACTGGCCACCGGGCAACCCGTTGATCGACGGGTCCATCGCCGCGGACGGGCTGACCGGCCGGATCACCGTGCCGCTCCGGGCGCGCGGCGCGCTGCTCGGCGTGGTCACCTTCTCCCGCCTCGACCGGCCCGAGGCCTTCACCGCCGACGACCTGATCCTCGCCGAAGAGCTGACCGCCAAGGCAGCCGTCGCCATCGACAACGCCCGCCGGTACTCGCGCGAGCGCACGACCGCGCTGACCCTGCAACGCAGTCTGCTGCTGCAGCAGCTGCCGAGCCAGGAGGCGCTTGAGGTGGCGTCCCGTTACCTGCCCGCCGCGACCGACGCGGAAGTGGGTGGTGACTGGTTCGACGTCATTCCGCTCTCCGGTGCCCGGGTCGCCCTGGTCGTCGGCGATGTGGTCGGTCACGGCCTGCACGCCTCGGCCAGCATGGGCCGACTGCGCACGGCGGTCCGCACGCTCGCCGACGTGGACCTGCCGCCGGACGAGTTGCTGACCCACCTGGACGACCTGGTCATCCACCTCGCCAGCGACCTCCAGCCCGCCGGCCACTTCCAGCCGACCGGCGAGTTCGGGGCCACCTGCCTGTACACCGTCTACGACCCGGTCTCCCGCCGCTTCAGCATGGCGAGCGCAGGTCATCCGCTGCCGCTCATCATCTCCCCGGACGGCACCAGGACGGCGGCACCCGCACAGCCGGGACCACCGCTCGGCATCGGCGGGCTGCCCTTCGAAGCCACCGAAATCGAGCTGCCCGAGGGCAGCCTGCTCGCCCTCTACACCGACGGACTGGTGGAAAGCCGCGAGCGGGACGTCGACCAGGGGATCGCCGAACTGCTGCGGGTCCTGAACCATTCGGCCACCTCACTGGAGGACCTCTGCGACACGGTGCTGGACGCCATGCTTCCCGTACGCCGCACCGACGACGCCGCCCTGCTGCTCGCTCGCACTCACGCGCTGGATCCCCAGCACGTCGCCTACTGGGACGTCGAACCCGACCCCGCGCAGGTGCCGCGCGCCAGGAAGTTCGCCCTCGACCAGCTGGAGGCCTGGGGCCTGGAGGAGGAGTCGTTCGTCACCGAACTGGTGGTCAGCGAGCTGGTCACCAACGCCATCAGATACGGCGAGCCCCCGATCAGGCTGCGGCTGATTCGCGACACGTCCCTGATCTGCGAGGTCTCCGACGCCAGCAACACCTCACCGCACCTGCGCCGAGCGCGTGCCTTCGACGAGGGCGGCCGGGGCCTGCTCCTCGTAGCCCAGCTCACCCAGGGCTGGGGCACCCGACACACCACCGACGGCAAAACAATCTGGTGCGCCCAAACCTTCACCGAGCCCGTGCAGCGATGAGATCCGAGCCCGCCGGGAAACCCGCGCTCCGGTCGGCACGAAGGATCACGTCAAGACCGCTGTCCGTCTACGCCGAACTCCCTGGTGAGTGAAACCCGTTCGGGCCGATCGTCGAGCTGTCGTCACCGGTTGCCTGACGTGGTCCTGTGCCACAGCCCTCTCCCGTACGTGGACGATGTGCCGGGCGTACTCGCCATGGCCCTCGCCCCCCTGAAGTCCGGCGGACTGCTCTCGATGATGGCGATCAAGCGTCGTTCGGTCGCCCTGCGCATCGCCGTTCGCGAGACCGACCCGGCCGCCGCGCTCGGCACGAACCAGTCCCGGACCCAGAGGCCGCGGTGGAGGCGTTGTCCACGTCCAGGCAGCGGCCGGACGCGTTGGCGCGCAGGCGCGAGGTGGTGGCGGCCGGCGGGCTGCCACCGCGCACCGGGGCGGAACAGGCGTCCGACTGATCGTGTGGGCACCGGGCTCCTCTTCGGGAAGGGGGTCGGAGCGTTCGAAACTTCGATGGCTATTCGGAAAGCCTGGATCCCCACGGATACTAGAGCGGCGTCCGAACATGTCAACACCGAGCGTCTTAGGGGCTCCCCGATGCGCCCGGGGATGCAATCACCACGCCGCCGAGCTGCGATTTTCGGACAGTCAACTCGTGACAACCAGGTCGTCGAACGTTCCGAATGTTTCGATGAGCCAGGCGAATCATGCGAGAGGTATTGACGAGTCCGGCCAACCTCATAGCATCCTGGATGCTCGCAAAGCCGATCCGCGTTCGATATCACGAACGTCGATGGAATCCATCGGCCGCTTCACACCGCACGAACCAGGGGCCGCACAAAGGGAGAACCACGCCATGGATATGTCATGCGCAGATCAATCCATGCCTCGTCGCCGGGCGCTGACCGCCACCACCGCCCTGGTCACCGGCATGTTCCTGCCGTCGGCCGGAGCCTCCCCCACCGCCGCCGCCCCCATGAACCAGGAGCCGGCCCGCGCAGCCGCCGCGCAGTACACGAACCCGGTGATCTGGCAGGACTTCGCGGACATCGACGTCATCCGCGTCGGCGGCACCTACTACGCCTCGGCCTCGACCATGCACTACTCACCGGGCGCACCCGTCCTGCGCTCGTACGACCTGGTGAACTGGGAGATCGCCGGTCACTCGGTGCCCGTCCTCGACTTCGGCGCCAAGTACGACCTGAACGGTGCCCGTGGCTATGTGAGAGGGATCTGGGCGTCGTCGCTGGCCTACCGTCCGAGCAACGGGACGTTCTACTGGCTCGGCCAGATCGACTTCGCCCGGACGTACGTCTACACCGCGACCGCCGCCGAGGGGCCGTGGAGCCGGCTCACGACGATCGGCACTCCCTACTACGACGCGGGACTGCTCGTCGACAGTGACGACACCCTGTACGTGGCATACGGGAACACCACCATCAGCGTGGCCCAGCTCTCGCCCGACGGCCGCAGCCAGGTCCGCACGCAGCAGGTGTTCACCGCACCGTCCAGTGTCGGCACCCTTGAGGGCTCCCGCTTCTACAAGATCAACGGGCAGTACTACATCTTCGTGACCCGCCCCGCGAACGGGCAGTACATCCTGAAGTCGTCGAGCGGCCCCTTCGGTCCGTACACGATGCGACAGGTTCTCCTCGACCTGCGCGGGCCGATCCCCGGCGGTGGCGTCCCGCACCAGGGCGGGCTGGTGCAGACACAGAGCGGTGCCTGGTACTACCTGGCCTTCGTGGACGCGTACCCCGGCGGCCGGATGCCTGCCCTGGCCCCCGTGACCTGGACCCCGGACGGCTGGCCCGTCGTGCAGCTCGTCAACGGCGCATGGGGCACCTCGTATCCCAGCCCTGCCGTGCCCGCTCCACCCCGTCAGGTCACGCCCATGACCGGCGTCGACACCTTCGACGGCACGACCCTGAAGCCGGCGTGGGAGTGGAACCACAACCCGGACAACACCAAGTGGTCGGTGGACAACGGCCTGACGCTGCGGACCGCGACCGTCACCGATGACCTGTACTGGGCCCGCAACACCCTCACGCACCGGATCCAGGGACCCGCCTCCACCGCCACGGTCCAGCTCGACCACTCCGCGATGCGGGACGGCGACCGGGCCGGGCTCGCGCTGCTGCGTGACTCCTCCGCGTGGATCGGTGTCCAGCGCGACGGCGCCGGGACACGGGTGTCCATGGTCAACGGGCTGACCATGGACGGCAACTGGAACACCACCCGCACCGGTACCGAGGTCGCGAGCGCGCCCGTCTCCGGCGGCCGGATCTGGCTGCGCGCGAGCGCGGACATCCGCCCGGGCGCGCCACGTCCCGGCACCTTCTCCTACAGCACCGACGGCACCCACTTCACCCGCCTCGGGCCCGCATTCTCCATGGGCAACGACTGGCGGTTCTTCATGGGCTACCGATTCGCCCTCTTCAACCACGCCACGCAGGCACTCGGCGGCGCGGTCCGCGTCACGCGGTTCGAGCTGTCCACGCCCTGACCGATCGGAGGATCGCACACCACCCCCCACCACCCAACCGTACGAGGAGAACCATGAACCCGCTGAAGCGGCTCGGCAGTCGCCGAGCCTCGGTCTTGTCCCTGCTGTCGGTGGCCGCCCTGGTGACGCCGGGCGCCGCCAGCGCCGCACCCGACGCCGTCCGGGCCTCCACGCTCGGGGCCCAAGCAGCCCAGTCCGGGCGGTACTTCGGGACGGCCGTGGCCGCCGGAAGGCTCGGCGACGGCACGTACTCCGCGATCCTGGACCGCGAGTTCAACGCGGTCACACCCGAGAACGAGATGAAGTGGGACACGACCGAGCGGTCCCGCGGCACCTTCAACTTCGGGCCCGGTGACCAGATCGTCAACCGCGCCGCCGCGCACGGGCAGCGGATGCGCGGGCACACCCTGGTGTGGCACTCCCAACTGCCCGGCTGGGTCAGCTCCATCAGGGACGCGAACACCCTGCGCAGTGTGATGAACAACCACATCACCACGGAGATGAACCACTACAAGGGCAAGATCTACGCCTGGGACGTGGTCAACGAGGCGTTCGCCGACGGCGGCAGCGGCCAGCACCGCTCCTCGGTCTTCCAGAACCTGCTGGGCGACGGCTTCATCGAGCAGGCCTTCCGCACCGCCCGCGCGGCCGACCCGGCGGCCAAGCTCTGCTACAACGACTACAACATCGAGAACTGGTCGGACGCCAAGACCCAGGGCGTCTACCGCATGGTGCGCGACTTCAAGGCGCGCGGTGTGCCCATCGACTGCGTCGGCCTCCAGTCCCACTTCGGCGCCGGCGGCCCGCCGTCGAGCTTCCAGACCACACTGTCGAACTTCGCCGCGCTCGGCGTCGACGTACAGATCACCGAGCTCGACATCGCCCAGGCGTCCACGGCGGCGTACGCCAACACCGTCAAGGCGTGCATGAACGTCGCGCGCTGCACCGGCATCACCGTCTGGGGCATCCGCGACAGCGACTCCTGGCGCAGCGGGGACAACCCCCTGCTGTTCGACCGCAACGGCAACAAGAAGCCCGCCTACCAGGCGGCGCTCACCGCGCTGGGCGGCAGGGCCGCGACACGGAGCGGGACACCGAGCGCGACCGCTCTTTCGGCCAGGTCCACGGCCGCCCGGTGACCATGTGGGCCCCGCCGCTCGTGCGGGGCCCACGCCCACTCTTCCTCCGGCATTCCGGCGGCACCGCGAGACTCGGCCGGTTCCTGTGAGAAATCGTCGGCAACCTTTGTGCTTCCGGCGGTCACTGCACAGTGGACCATCGGCTCGATCTTGCGAACGGACAGGAAATGAACACACCGAGGCAGGCCGCGCGGCAGCGCAGACAAAGACGCAAGCTCATGCTGGGCGGCACTTCGGCGCTGATCGCCGTGGGCGTTCTCACCTACCTGGTCATGGCGTTGCTCCCCGATCGCAACGCCGATGCAGCACCTGCCGCCGCCACACCGCTCGCCACCTCCCAGGTGAAGGCCCCGGCCGCCGGCAAGGCAGGCACCCCGACCGCAAAGGCGAGCCCGACCGGTTCCCCCTCCCCGACCGGCTCCGCCTCCCCGAAGGGTGCCGCGACCAGCAAGTCAGCACGCCCTTCACCCACGGACACCCCACGGTCCCAGCAGAAGCCCGCCACGACCTCGCAGGCCGGACGGCTCCAGCCCCACACCAGCTACAAGGGCGTCGCCACCGCCTACGAGGCCGCGGACGGAAACGGCGCCTGCCTGTTCGGCCCCAGCCCCGATCTCATGATCGCGGCCATGAACACCACCGACTACGAGACGTCCAAGGCGTGCGGCGCGTACGTGCTCGTCCGCGCGGCCAACGGCAAATCCATCACGGTGCGGATCACCAACGAGTGCCCCCTGCCCTGCGCACCCGGGCAACTCGACCTCAGTCAGCAGGCATTCGCCAAACTCGCCGACCTCAAGGTCGGCCGGATCCCCATCACCTGGAGCCTGGTGAGCCCCAGCATCTCCGGCACGATCTCCATGCGGTACCAGACCGGCTCCAGCGCCTACTGGTGTGCCATCCAGGCCATCGGCCACCGCAACCCGGTCACCGAGCTGGAGGTCCGCACCTCAAGTGGCTGGCGACAACTGCCCCGCACCGCCTACAACTACTTCGTCTCCGCGCACGGCAGCGGGTGCGGCGGCGCGATCAGACTCACCGACATCTACGGCGAACGGCTGATCATCACGGGAATAGCGGTGCGCGCGAACGTCGTGCAACCCACCCGCGTCCAGTTCGCCCAGCACTGACCACACCGTCGCCCAGGGCCGACCGCAAACGCACTGCGGGCCGAGGTCGACCGCGCCCGAGAAGGGACGCGGACCGAACCTCGGCCCTGATGTGGGGTCAGCCGCCGCTGACGGTCAGGTTGTTGGTGGTGAAGTTGAGTCCGCCGGACGACGAGGTGATCTCATAGCCGAACTGCACGTCGCCGATGGTCTCGCTGCCGGGCATCCAGCCCTTGGTGTGGGCGATCCAGCTGAGGATCGGCTTGACGTCCACGGTGCCGGAGGTGGAGTCGGACGTCCGCAGGAACGAGAACACCTGGTTCGATCCGTTGGTGCCCTTGTAGACGTTCCAGTTGCTGCCGCCGACTGTGACGTTGTTCTGGTAGGTGCCGATCGGGCCCACGGGTCCGTTGTAGTTGACCCAGAGCATGATCTCGTACTTGTGGTTGGTGTCCCAGATGTCGTACGACGTGTTGTACGCGCCGGACGACGGGACACTGACGTTGTAGTTGCTGGTGAGCCAACTGAGGGTGTCGATCGACTTGTTGATCGTCTTCGTGGAGTTGGCGTAGGACTTGATGCCACCGGTGTTGGGGTGGTTGGCCCAGACACCCCAGCCGGTCCCGGAGTTGGCCCAGATGCACTGGGCGCCGGCGCCGGAGCCCCAGATGTTGTTGTAGAGCTTGTAGCCGTCCAGGGTGGTGCTGCCGTACTGGTCACAGGTGTTCCAGACGGCTGCGGAGGCGGGGGCCGAGGCCAGACCGACGGTGGCACCGAGAGCCATCGCCGGCGCCAGCGCCGCCATCGTGATCTTGCGTATCGCGCTTTTTACCATGGTGTCCCTTCCACGGGTGGGGGGATTGTGGGGGTGCTACCACGCCCCATGACTTGGGGACGTGGTCCTCTCCGGCGACGAGTTCGCTCGGCTGCGCGTCACCGGAAGAAGGCCTGACTTCGACACGGACGGTGCGAGGCGGCTGCGGAACCGCGGTCGCTCCGTCAGACGCCCAGGTCGGTTCGATCTTGAGGACCAGTCGGTGGGGGGCGACTGGAGAATCGGCTCGATCAGTACGGCGGGCAGGGTGGGGGCTGTGTCGGCGTTGCAGAGCGTGCGGTTCGGGTCGGGGGCGCCGCCTCAGGGCGGACATCAGACGGGCTCCCCGTACTGCACGCCGCGCCCGTCGGCGGAGCGGTAGAGCCCGTTCGCCTTGACGCTGAGCCACAGGTCACCGGAGGGTCCTGGGGCCGCGACCAGCCGGGACCCGGCGTCGCCCGAACTCAGGCCGGTGGCTCGGGCGGTGAAGGTCAGACCGCTGTCGGTGCTCGCGCAGAGCGTGCCGGCGCTCGTGTCGAAGGCGGCCTGTCGGGTCCACGAGGTCCGCGACCAGCACGGCACCCTTCGGGAGGGAGGCGACCTCGGCCCAGGTCGCGCCATGGTCCGCGGAGCGCTGCGCCGGACAGACGGTGCCGTCCCAGTGCGCCAGGTGCCACAGAGCGTCTGCTGAGGTGAAACGTGCTCATGACATACCTCGGTCTTCCGAAGGGGGAAGTCGAGCTGGGATCAGGGTGCGGTACTGCATCGACTCACGGCTCCGCGACATGGCCGCGACCAGCCGGGCGGAGCCGCGGACGGCATACGGCGCGAGGCACTGCGGAGGGACTGCGGAGGGACTGCGGAGGGACTGCGGAGAGACTGCGGAGAGACTCGGGCCAAAGGGCTTCAGCCCTTGATGGCTCCGGTGAGCATGCCCTTCTTGAAGTGCCGCTGGACGAAGGGGGACGCCACCGCGACCGGGATCAGCGCGAGGACCATGACGGCCATCTGCAGTCCCAGCGAGGAGAGCTGGCCGGTGCGGACCGCCTGCTGGAGACCGGTCGGCGCCTCGGTGTTCTTCTGCACGAGCTGGATCAGCACGTTCTGCAACGGCATCATCTGCTGGTCGGTGAGGTAGATCGAGGCGTTGAACCAGGCACTCCAGTACCCGACCGCGTAGAACAGCGAGATCACCGCCAGCACCGCACGCGACAGCGGCATGATGATGGTCAGCAGGATCCGCAGGTCACCGGCGCCGTCGATACGGGCCGACTCGGTGAGCTCGGGAGAGATCCCCATGAAGAACGCCCGCAGCACCAGGATGTTGAAGACACTGACCGCACTCGGCAGGACCAGCGACAGATAGGTGTCGGTCAGGCCCAGCGACTGCACCAGCAGATACGTCGGAATCAGCCCGGCCCCGAAGAACATCGTCGCCATCATGGCCACCAGGAAGAACCGGTGCCCCACACTCCCCGGCCGCGACAGACCATACGCCGCCAGCACCGACACCGTCATCGAGAACAGCGTGCCGAACAGCGTCACCCCCACCGACACCATGATCGCCCGGCTGACCTGGCCACCACTGAGCAACTCGGTGTAGTTGACGAAGGTGATGCCCTGCGGGATCACCACCAGGCCGCCCACCCGGTCGATCACCGGCTTCGGGGACAGGCTGGTGACGATCACGATCCACAGCGGACCGAGCACCCCCAGACAGCACAACGCGAGGAAGACGCTCTTGGCGGTGAGTCCGGCCCTGTTCGGCGACTCCTCCCACACCGGCCGGGCGGGCGCCCTCAGACCGCGCACGAGCTGCGTGTTGAGACTCACTTCTTGTACACCCCCTGCTCACCCAGCAGGTGCGCGACCTTGTTCGCACCCAGGACCAGACACAATCCGATGACTCCCTTGACGAGGCCGACCGCGGCCGCATAACTGAAGTCGCCGTTCTGGATACCCATGTTCCACACATAGGTGTCCAGGACCTCGCTGGCCCCCGCACCCACCGCGTACCGCTGGAGCAGGAACTGCTCGAATCCCACACTCAGCGCGTCACCCACCCGCAGCACCAGCAGCAGCGCGATCACCGGACGCAGCGCGGGCAGCGTCACATGCCACATCCGCCGCCACCGCCCCGCCCCGTCCATCGCGGCCGCCTCGTACAGGTCGGTGCTCACCGCGGCCAGCGCCGCCAGGAAGACGATGATCCCCCAGCCCGCGTCCTTCCACACCGCCTGCGCGGTGACCAGGTACTTGAACAGGCTCGCGTTGGTCATCAGGTCGAAACCGCTCCACCCGTGATCCTCCAGGGTCTGCGCGATGATGCCCGCACCGCCGAAGATCTGCTGGAAGACGGTCACCACCAAAACCCACGAGAAGAAGTGCGGCAGATACATGACCGCCTGCGCCACCGCCCGCACCCGGGGCCGGATCACACTGTTGATGACCAGCGCCAACGCGATGGGGATCGGGAAGAACAGCACCAGCTGCAGCACGAACAGCACGATCGTGTTCTTCGCCGCACTCCAGAACAGCGGGTCGTCGAGCATCCGCGAGAACTGCTCCACCCCCACCCACGGGCTGTGGAAGATCGCCGTGATGCCGTTGCTGGAGGCGTACGGATCGTAGTCCTGGAACGCGACGACGTTACCCAGCAACGGAACATAGTTGAAGACCACGAGCAGGACGATGACCGGCAACGTCATCAGGACCAGCGCACGGTCACGGCGCCACCGCACCCGGAAGGGAACCTTCCCCGCCTTGGCCCGGCGCGGCACGCTCGCCTTAACGGTGGCCGCGGCGAGGGCGGCTGTCGGTTCCTCGACGGCCGCGGGGGGACGCGTCCCGTCGGGCCTGCTCCCGGCCGTGAGGGACATCAGTTGCCGCTGCCGTTCTTGTCGAGGAGCTGCTTGTACCAGGCGCGCAGCTTGTCGCCGCCGGAGGACTTCCAGGTGGAGATGGCCTGCTGGATGTCGGACAGCTTCTTGTTGCCCCGCACGAAGTCGATCTCCAGCTGCTCGAACTGGCTGGAGAGGGTGGCATAGCGGGTCGGCTCGACGATGTTCATGCCGTAGGTGGACGTCTTCTTCAGGAAGGCACCCTGCCGCTGCTGCCACTCGACCTGCTTGCGGGCGATGTCAGGCAGGTCCGGATGGGCCAGGTAGGGAGCCGGGGCCGCCAGCAGCACCCAGGCGTTGTTCACCTCCTGGATACCCCGGTCGTTCTTGACCGGGACGCCGTCCTTGACCGTGTAGTGGGTGCCCTCGACGCCGTAGTCGACGAACATCCGCTCCTTGGTGCCGTAGGGCGCTGCCGCGAAGTCCGCGGCGGCCAGCGCGTTCTCGATCGTCTCCTTCGGGGCGCCCTTGCGGATCATCGACCAGATGCCGGCGGGCTGGCCGGCATACAGCGTCGGATGGCCGCCGTCGGCGCCGAAGTAGTCCATGCCCGCCATCTCGAAGTCGGGGTGGGACCGTATCTGTCCGGCGGTCGTGCCGTACCAGCCGGACAGGTCGCCGTTGGAGACCAGGACCTGTCCGGCGGTGAACCGCTGGGTGGGGTCGCCCGTGTTCGCCTTGTCGTCGGGATGGACCACGCCCGCGGCGAACAGCTTGCGGACCCACTCCAGATGTTCCAGGTACTCGGGGTGCTCGATGCGGTACGTCAGCTTGCCGTCGTCCCCGATGTTCCAGCCCAGCGTCCCGGCGGGCAGGACACTGAAGAAGCCCGCCGCGCTCCACCTCATGTCGCCACAGGCCCACACCTTGGCCTTGGCGCTGGTGGCCTCCTTGGCCCAACTGAGGAACTCGTCGGCCGACTTGGGAACGGTGTAGCCCTTCTTGTCGAAGACGTCCTTGCGGTAGAAGGGCGTGATGCCGGGCGTGGAGGCGGCGGGCATCGGGATGCCGCGCAGCGCGCCGCCGAACAGGCTCATGCGCCAGGAGTCGGACGGGATCGCTGCCAGGTTCGGGTACTTCTTGACCTTGTCGCCCGCCAGATAGGGGCCGAGGTCCATGAACTTCGCGGTGACCGCATTCGAGATCTTGCCGACCAGTTCCCAGCTGGGCACGACCACCATGTCGGGTATGGAGCTGGAGGCGAGGACGGCGCCGAGCTTCTCACCGTAGGTGTTGCCGTCCTGGTTCTGCCAGGTGATCCTGGTGCCCGCCGCCGCGTCGAGCGCCTTGTAGTAGGGGTTTCCGGGCTTCGGCGGGGTGCCCCAGAGCGGGGCCATGATCTTGAGGGGAGCTCCGGTGCCGAGCTTCTTCGGGACCGAGGTGGCCAGGGCCGCGAGGTCGACCTTGCCGATGTAGCCGGCCGCCGAACCGTTCTTCGACGGCAGGTCCGGCTTGGCGACCGTGCTGGCGACGTAGGTCGGGAGCAGCTTGTCGGCTGCCTTGCCCGACGTGGCTCCCTCACGCGAGCCGCTGTCCGATCCGCCGCAGGCGGCAAGCAGCGGCATCCCGCCCGCCACCGCTGCGGTGGCGACAGCCGTGGAGGCGAGGAAACCTCTCCGGCTCGGACCGGAGGAGGCGGAAGCGGCGTTCGGCGTCATTGCGTCAACCCTTCATGGCACACCAGGACACCCGGCGGTGGCCGTCGGCTGCGGTGTCGTAACTGGAACTGGCTGAGCTGAAACGGACATCCAACCGCTGCGACATGACTCATAGTCGAAGCGCTTCGATGTTGCTGTGAGGTTAAGTGAACGCCCATGGGCGCACAAGAGTCGCTTCCAAGATTCCTCCGAGGCGCGAGAGAAGGCTCTGTGCGTGCCCTGCTTGATGGAATGGTGTCGAACTCTTCACATTCGCCCTGGCTCCCTACGGTCATCGAAGCGCTTCGAAAACACCCGTCGACCCACCTCAGGGGATCCCACCTGTCCGCCCCTACCCCGCCCTCGCCGTCGCCTTTCCGCGATCCGCAGCTGCCTTTCGCGAAGCGCATCGACGACCTTTTGTCGCGGCTCGCCCTCGACGGGAGGACGGGATGCCCGCACCAGTTCGCGCTCGCCGTGGAGTGACCAGACGTCGCCGCGTTCCGCACCGGACAGGGGCCTGTACGGCGTCGCCCGGATGGGTCCGGCCACCGTCGTCCCGTAGGCGATGGGCCTGCCTGAGCGCGACCCGGAACACGGGGGTGGTACGACGGGTAGACGAGGCGGCGGCCAAAGAAGGAAGGGCGATGCGCGCCCGCCCGCGGCGACCTCGCGGGTGCTGAACGTCGGGTCCCCGGCCGTGAACCCGCTGTACCAAGGCGACGACCGCCGCTCTGCCGGCCGGCGTCGACCGCTTGCCCGACCACGCCGCCGACGGCGCGAAGATCACCGCAGGAGTCCGCGGCACCCTGAAGCAGCATCTGCTGACCGTGTCGGCCGTCGACGCGACGGTCGGCAGCCTGCTCCCGATCCGTTTCCGCCCCGGCGCGTTCGGCCCGCACGACCCGCACGCGCTCACCACGGACTTCGACACCCGGCCCACCGGCCGTCGCCCGGGAGGCGGCGTCCGGTCGTGCTCCTCAGGAACTGTCGTAACTGTCGTGCTACCCAAGAACCGCGGTGACCTGCTGCCGTTCTCTCCCGGCACCCGGCGCGCGCAGGTCGGTCAGCTCGCCGACAAGCGCAGGCTCGACCGGTGCAGCGGCACGCCCCTGCACCGCTGCACGCCCCTGGCCGGTCTGTACGACGGCTCGGCTCGGAGTGCGTGTGTGCGGTACGCGGAGGGCGCGGGCCGGATCCCGCTGCATACCTCGGCCGAAACCCTACTGCACGTCCCCGAGGCGGACGCCGACGACAGGCGCGCGGCGCCGCAGGCTCCCTCGCCCCGGCCCTGCGGCGGCTGTCACCGGTTCTGCGCGGCGGACCCCGGTGCCGCGGCCAGGACACGGACGTCCCAGGCGCCGAGCTGCACGGGCGTACCGGCCGGGACCACGTGCCCACCGTCGTCCAGGGCGTCGGTCAGGTCCACCGGGGCCTGGGCGGTGGCCGGTTGCCAGCTCCAGTTGTGGACGACATGGACGCGCCGGCCGTCGGAGGCGGTGCCGGTGGCGACGGTGACCGAGTCGGGCAGGCCCTGCCAGCCGCTGCGCGGGGAGGGTGAGAGCCAGGCGGCGAGCGCGCGGGCCAGGTCGCGGCCGGGCACCGTGCCCACACACGTGACGCGGCCCGCGCCGTGGCGGCGGGTGGTGACGGCGGGCCAACGCCCGAAGTGCGGGTGGTCGTACTCGGCCAGGACGTCGGCGTCCTCGACGGCCAGTCCCTCCACCCACCGGGTGGCCACCGCGTTGCCCGACAGCCGCAGCGGGCTGTCCGGCGCGGCGCGCAGCGGCACCTCGACATGCAGGTTGCTGAACTCGTCGTAGCGGACGCCCGCGGCCTGCACCAGACGCGCCGGTGTCACCTCGTGGCGTGCCCGCGCCTCATGATCGCCATAGCCGGTACGGGGACCCAGGACGAGGTGGCCGCCCGCCTCCGCGTACGCGCCGAGCCAGTCGAGCATCCCGTCGTCCGCCACGTACAGTGCGGGAGCGATGAGCACGGGGTGCAGCTCGGCCGCCGCCTGAGGTGCCCACCCCGGGCGTTCGCCACGCGGGTCGTGCAACTGACGGGCGTGCAGGATCCGTACCTGGCGCCCCGCCTCGAACGCGCCCCGGTAGAACGGCTCGAAGATGCCCTCGTACGCACCCCCGTCCGGACCGCCGTCGGGGCCCGCGAGCGGCGGATACTTCTGCATCAGCCACCTGCTGGGCGCCGAGTACACCATCGCGATGTCCGCGTCCGGTGTGATCCCCGCGACCAAGTCCCCGGCCCGCTCGAACTCGGCGCCCAGCCGGGCGAGTTCGCGGTATGCGCGCCCCGGTCGCCCGCTGTGCGGGAGGATCCCGCCCCAGTACGTCTCGGCACCGAAGTGCAGCGTGTGCCAGTGCCAGTACTCGATCATGCGGGCCCCGCGTGCGACCAGCGCCCACGCAGCCTGCCGCCACTGCCCGTCGAAGGCGGGCCGGTTGTCCGAAGTGCCGCCGATGGCCTGGGCGTTGGTCTCCGTGATCAGGAACGGCTCCTGACGGGAGGAGTAGATCCGGTCCGCGCTCTGGTGCAGCGCCCACGCCCCGTACGCCATCCACTGCTGCGGCAGCTTCTCCCGCGGCGGCTCGGGCATCGTGAGGCTGTCCTGCATGTCGTAGTAGGGGTTGCCCGCGGTGATGTCCAGGCTGTCGGTGAGCTCGTCGTCCTCCAGGCCGGGAGAGCCGTAGGCGAGGCACGTGGTGACGAACTGGCCGGGCCCCGCGTACTCGCGCACGATGCCGGCCTGCCAAGCGATGAACTCGGTGGTCTGGCGCGCCTGGAACGCCCGCCAGGCCAGGTCGTACTGCGGCTGCGCGTTGCCCTCCGGGGTCCACAGGTCGGCCCAGGTGGACAGCCGGTGCGACCAGTAGACCAGCCCCCACTCGCGGTTGAGGGTCTCCACATCGCCGTACCGCTGCCGCAGGTCGTCGACGAACCGCTGGAAGACACCGTGGTTGTGCGGCAGCCGCGGACCGGGCTCGTTGTCGACCTGGAAGCCGATGACCGCGGGGTGGGCGGCGTAGCGAGCCGCGATCGCCCGGATCACCCGCTCCGCGTGGAAACGGAAGGCCGGGTGCGTGATGTCGACCTCCTGCCGGGCGCCCCACGCGGCGCGGCGCCCGGTGGCGTCCTCTGCGGCGATCTCCGGGTACTGCCGGGCCAGCCACGGCGGCACCGCGTAGGTGGGAGTGCCGAGGACGACGGAGATGCCGCGCTCGTGTGCGCCGTCGAGGACGGGTTTCAGCCAGTCGAGCTCGAACCGGCCGTTCTCCGGCTCCCAGGTGGACCAGACCGACTCTCCGACGCGGATGACGCTGAACTTCGCCTCCGCCATGAGATCGAGGTCGGTCTTGAGCCGCTCGTACGGCTGGTACTCGTGGTAGTAGGCGGCGCCGAACAGGACGCGCGCGGGCAGATCAGTCATGTGAGGCCCTCGATGAGACGGATGGGTCCCGGCGGCCGGGACGGGGAGGTGGTGGCTGTCGCGTTGCCGCCGTAGCCGTGATCGCCGGTCAGTCCGGTCACGCCACAGGCCCGGCACACGGCGGCGCCGTGCGGCCTTGCCGGGAGGCGAGGAAAGGCTGACGCCTCACGCGGTCAGCGGCTCGTAATCGAACAAGTCGAAGTGGCGAAGTGGCGAAGTGGTCGATTCCCTGGGCGGCGTGCAGGCCTCTCCAGAAGGGATGCGATTCGCTGCGGCTGAAGTCGTCGCCGTTGTCCCAGATGACCGGGGTGGCCCAGATGACCGGGGAGGCCCAGGTGACCGAGGTGAAGATGGCCTCGCGGACGAGCACGTGCCCTCCGGGGGTGCGGCTCCCCCTGGAGCCCGCGGGCGGCAACGACGGCTCTCTGGTGACTCACGGCAGCGGCCCCCTCGGCGGGATCGTCGAAGCGCTTCACTTGATTACGCAAGTTAATGAGGAATTTCTGAGTGAAGCAAGGGGGCACAGACAAGGAAGCTTGTTCCTTGCCAGGCATTGACATCACATCTTAGGCGGTGGCAGCGTCGAAGCGCTTCACCAACCGATGTCTCTCCCGCTCCGTCGAGGTGTCCCTCCCGTGGGTTCTGCTTCTTTCCTGCCCGCCGCCGGCCGGCTGATTCACCAGTGCGCGCAGTACGCGCGGTCCGCGCCGCCCGTCGAGCGCCCGGGCGCCGCCTCCTTCCGCACAACTGGCCGTGGGCGCCCGCGATGAACCTGTCGCGCGGTCCGCTCCGCGGCTCCAACCCGCCCACCCGACTGGCCTGGCCGCGCCCGCGCTGCCTGGCGCCGGAGCTCTGAACGCCGTGTCCAACGCATCCGGGCCCACCGTGCGCCCGTTCCCCGAACTGCCCGCCGGGTTCCGCTTCGGAGCCGCGACCGCCGCCTACCAGATCGAGGGCGCCCACGACCAGGACGGCCGCGGCCCGTCCATCTGGGACACCTTCAGCCACACCCCCGGCCGCACCCTCGGCGGCGCCACCGGTGACACAGCCTGCGACCACTATCACCGCCACTCCGAGGACATCGCCCTGCTGCGCGGGCTCGGCGTCGACGGCTACCGGTTCTCGATCGCCTGGTCCCGTCTGCTGCCCCAGGGCACCGGACCGGTCAACGCCAAGGGCCTGGACTTCTACGACCGGCTGATCGACGAGCTGCTGGCCGCCGGTGTCGCCCCCGCCGTCACGCTCTACCACTGGGACCTGCCCCAGGCCCTGGAGGACCGAGGCGGCTGGCGCGTCAGGGAGACCGCCGAGGCGTTCGCGCAGTACGCGGCCCTCGCTGCCGAGCGTTACGGGGACCGGGTGGAGCGCTGGATCACCCTCAACGAGCCGTACTGCTCCGCCTTCGTCGGCTACGCCGAGGGGCGGCACGCTCCCGGTGCCGAGGAGGGCCGCGGCGCACTGGCCGCCGCCCACCACCTGCTGGTCGGCCACGGCCTCGCGGTGGGTGCGCTGCGCGCCGCGGGCGCCCGCGAGACAGGCGTCACCCTCAACCTCGACCGCCTCCACGCCGCCTCCGACCTCCCCGAGGACCGGGCCGCCCTGCGCCGGGCCGAGGTCCTCCACAACGAGGTCTGGGCCGAGCCGCTTCTCGCCGGACGCTATCCGGCGCACGAGGACGAGACCTGGGGCGGTATCGCCGCCGGTGCCTGGCGGTTGCCCGGTGACCTGGAACTGATCGGCGCGCCGCTGGACTTCCTCGGCGTCAACTTCTACCGCCCCGTGACGGTCGCCGCCGCCCCTCACCGAGAGGCCGACCCCGACGTGCGCACCGCCGTGGACATCGGTGTCACCGAACTCGACCCGTACGGGACCCGGCACACCACCATGGGGTGGCCCGTCGTCCCGGAGGCGCTCACAGAGCTGCTCTGCGGACTTGACGCCCGCTACCCGCGTCTTCCGCCGGTCTGGATCACCGAGAACGGCTCCGCCGAGACCGACACCGTCGGCCCCGACGGCCGGGTCCACGACACGGAGCGGATCGACTACCTCGCGGACCATCTCGCGGCCGTTGCCGCGGCTGTCGCCGCCGGGGTGGACGTACGCGGCTACTACGCCTGGTCGCTGCTGGACAACTTCGAGTGGGCGCGCGGCTACGACCAGCGCTTCGGTCTCGTCCACGTCGACTACGACACGCTGACTCGAACGCCCAAGGACAGCTACCACTGGTACCGGGGCCTGATCACCGCGCATCGCGCGCGGACGGAGGAAACCACCCCATGAAGTTCACCGACGGCTACTGGCTGATGCGTCCGGGCGTCACCGCGCGGTACGCCACCGAGGTCGCTGACGTCCGGGCCGACGAGCACCGGATGACCCTCTACGCGCCGGTGAAGCACGTCGACCGCCGCGCCGGCATCCTCAACAGCGCGCTACTGACGGTCGAGTGCTGGTCACCGGCCGAGGGCGTGATCGGGGTACGTGCCACCCACCACGCCGGTTCGGTGCGGAAGGCGCCGGAGTTCGCGCTGCCCGGCGCGCAACCGGATGCGGGAAAGGTGGGCCGGGACGGCTCGGTGGTCGAACTCAGTGCGGGTGAGCTGTCGCTGCGGGTGGACACCTCACAGCCGTGGAACCTGGAGTTCACCGCCGGCGGACGGGTCCTGACCTCCGTGGGCGAGCGCGGCACCGGCTTCGTCAGCGACGCCACCGGCCGGCACTTCATGCTCGGGCAACTCTCCCTGGGCGTGGGAGAGTCGGTGTACGGACTGGGCGAGCGGTTCACCCCGTTCGTCAAGAACGGGCAGACGGTGGACATCTGGCAGGCGGACGGCGGCACCAGCAGCGAGCAGGCGTACAAGAACATCCCCTTCCACCTGACCAACCGCGGCTACGGCGTCTTCGTCAACCACCCCGGCAAGGTCAGTTACGAGGTCGGCTCCGAGTCGGTCGGACAGGTCCAGTTCAGCGTCGAGGACCAGTCGCTGGAGTTCTTCGTCGTCCATGGCCCGACCCCGAAGCAGATCCTCCAGCGCTACACGGCGCTCACCGGCCGCCCCGCCCTGCCTCCGGCCTGGGCATTCGGCCTGTGGCTGACCACCTCCTTCACCACCGACTACGACGAGGCCACCGTCAACCGCTTCGTCGACGGCATGGCCGAGCGCGGCATCCCGCTGAGCGTCTTCCACTTCGACTGCTTCTGGATGCGCGGCTACCAGTGGTGCGACTTCGACTGGGACTCCGAGACCTTCCCCGACCCCGAAGGCATGCTGGCCCGGCTCAAGGAGCGGGGCCTCAGGATCTCCGCCTGGATCAACCCGTACATCGCGCAGAAATCCCCGCTGTTCGAGGAGGGCATGCGCGAGGGTCATCTCGTACGCCGCCCCGACGGCAGCGTATGGCAGTGGGACCTGTGGCAGGCCGGCATGGCCCTGGTGGACTTCACCAACCCGGCCGCGCGCGACTGGTACACGGGCAAACTGAAGACGCTGCTCGCCCAGGGCGTGGACTGCTTCAAGACCGACTTCGGCGAGCGGATCCCCACCGATGTCGTCTGGCACGACGGCTCCGACCCGGAGCGGATGCACAACTACTACACCCACCTCTTCAACCAGGCGGTCTTCGAACTGCTGAAGGAGGAGCGTGGCGAGGGCGAGGCGCTGCTGTTCGCCCGCTCCGCCACTGCGGGCGGTCAGCAGTACCCGGTGCACTGGGGCGGCGACTGCGAGTCCCACTTCAAGGCCATGGCCGAGTCCCTGCGCGGCGGACTCTCCCTGGGTCTGTCCGGCTTCGGCTTCTGGAGCCACGACATCGGCGGCTTCGAGGGCACGCCGACTCCGGCCGTCTTCAAGCGCTGGGTGCAGTTCGGGCTGCTCTCCTCGCACAGCCGTCTGCACGGCAGCAAGTCGTACCGCGTCCCGTGGGACTACGGCGAGGAGGCCGTCGACGTCACCCGCGAGTTCACCCTGCTCAAACACCGCCTCACCCCCTACCTCCAGCGCGCCGCACAGCAGGCGCACACCACCGGAGTCCCGGTGATGCGTGCCATGGTGCTGGAGTTCCCGGACGACCCGGCCGCCGCGACCCTCGACCGGCAGTACATGCTCGGTGACGACCTGCTCGTCGCCCCGGTCTTCACCGACGACGGCACGGTCGAGTACTACGTGCCGGAAGGCACCTGGACCAATGTGCTGACAGGCGCTCAGGTCACCGGTCCACGCTGGGTCCGTGAGCAGCACGACTTCCACACCCTGCCGCTGCTGGCCCGCCCGGACTCGGTCATCGCGCTGGCCGCCGACGACCAGCAGCCGGTCTCCGCCTGGGCGGACGGCGTCGAACTACGGGTGCACGCGTTCGCCGACGGCGCCGAGCACACCGTGGTGATCCCCCGCACCGACGGCCCCGGCGAGACAGCCCGCTTCCACCTGCGGCGCCGGGGCGACCACCTGCACGTGACCACGGACAGCCCGCACCCGTGGCAGCTGCGGATCGGCGGCCCGAACGCAACGGTGCACACCCGGCCGGCCGGCACCTCGGAGGCCGAGCTGCCGTACCCGGCCTGAACCAGACAGTCAGGGCGGGGTCCCTGGGGGCCCCGCCCGCGGCGTGGTTCGCCGCCGACACCGCCGATCTCCACGCCCACCACCCGAAGGCATGCCGCCATGCACAGCCGGACCAAGCGACACCTGGCCCCCGATCAACTGGACGCCCTGCTGCGCGCCGGCACCGGCGTCGGATGCCGCGTGGAGAACGAACTGTCCGACGGCTGGTTCAGCACCGTCTACCGGGTCCGGCTCGACGACGGGCGGCCCGCCGTCGTCAAACTCGCCCCGCCGGACGGGGCCGCCGTACTGCGGTACGAACGAGGCATCCTCGGGACCGAGGCCATGGTGTACCGGCGGATCGCGGGTCTTCCCGGCGGCGAGGCACCAACACCGATATCGACAGCGGCATCAACACCGATACCCATACCGATACCGATACCGATACCGACCGCCGAACTGCTGTACGCGGGACGGGAGTTCCTCGTCCTCTCGGTCGTCGAGGGCACCACGTGGGACAAGGCAGCCGGCCGCCTGACCCACCCGGCCGAGAGGGCGGCACGCCGCGAACTGGGCGCGATCACCGCACGCCTGCACACTCTGGCACCCGAGGACGGCCGGTTCGGCTACCCGGCCACGCAGTCCGGGCTCTTGGCCACCGACTGGCGGACGGCGTTCACCGCGATGGTCGAGGCGCTGCTGGAGGACGCCGAGCGCTGGCAGTCCCCGCTGGACGCGCCGCCCGCCGAGATCCGCAGGCTCGTCGTCGAGGGCGGCGACGCCCTCGAAGAGGTCACGGACCCCAGGCTGGTCCACTTCGACCTGTGGCCGGGCAACATCTTCGTCGCCCCCGCCGGCGACGGGAGCCACGCGAGGATCACCGGACTCATCGACCACGAACGGGCGTTCTGGGGCGACCCGGCGGCCGAACTGGTCTCGCTCGCTTTCGGCGGCGACGCCGGCCCGGACAGCGACCTCGTCGCCGGCTACACCGAGGCGGGCGGAAGCCTCGACTTCGGCCCCGCCTTCCAACACCGGCTGGCCCTCTACCAGCTCTACCTGGGCCTTCTGCTGGTCGTCGAGTGCGGGCCCCGCGGCTTCGGCCCCACGCACGTCGCGTTCTGCCGCCGCATGCTCACCGACGCCGTCACCCGCCTTCGCACCATTGCCCCGACGGCCCCATAACGCTCCAGAAGCAGAAGAAGGACGCCTGACCAGGTCAGATACCTGTCAGGCGTCCTTCTCACGTCCCATTGGACGCTACCCGGGCGGCCCCGCGGGACCGCCCGGAGACCGCTCGGCCGTGGCCACGGGTGCCCCCGGACAGAGGGAACCGTGCACGTACTCCGGCTCTCAGCGGTACGGAGTTACCACGACGACTTCGACGAGTGTTCCGGGGAGTCGGGTTTCGACGGGTGCTCCGGGTACGCAGGCTTCTCCGGGTGCTCCGGATAGGCAGGCTTCTCCGGATGCTCCGGATAGGCAGGCTTCTCCGGATGCTCCGGATAGGCAGGCTTCTCCGGATGCTCCGGATAGGCAGGCTTCTCCGGATGCTCCGGATAGGCAGGCTTCTCCGGATGCTCCGGATAGGCAGGCTTCTCCGGATGCTCCGGATAGGCAGGCTTCTCCGGATGCTCCGGATAGGCAGGCTTCTCCGGATGCTCCGGATAGGCAGGCTTCTCCGGATGCTCCGGATAGGCAGGCTTCTCCGGGTAGGCGGGGTGCTCCGGGTACGCGGGCTTGGCCGGGTGCTCAGGGTACGCAGGCTTCTCCGGGTAGGCGGGCTTCACCGGGTGCTCCGGGTAGGCGGGCTTGGCCGGGTGCTCAGGGTACGCAGGCTTCTCCGGGTAGGCGGGCTTCACCGGGTGCTCCGGGTAGGCGGGCTTGGCCGGGTGCTCAGGGTACGCAGGCTTCTCCGGGTAGGCGGGCTTCACCGGATACGCAGGCATCTCCGGCTTCACCGGATACGCAGGCTTCACCGGGTACACAGGCATCTCCGGCTTCACCGGATACGCAGGCTTCACCGGGTACACAGGCATCTCCGGCTTCACCGGATACGCAGGCTTCACCGGGTACACAGGCATCTCCGGCTTCACCGGATACGCAGGCTTCACCGGGTACACAGGCATCTCCGGCTTCACCGGATGCTCCGGGTACGCGGGCTTCTCCGGATGTGCCGGGTACCCAGGCTTCACCGGATGCTCCGGATACGCGGGCTTCACCGGATGCTCGGGATACGCAGGCTTCTCCGGATGTGCCGGGTACTCAGGCTTCACCGGATGCTCGGGATACGCAGGCTTCTCCGGATGTGCCGGGTACTCAGGCTTCACCGGATGCTCGGGATACGCAGGCTTCACCGGATGCTCGGGATACGCGGGCTTGGCCGGATGCTCGGGATACGCGGGCTTGGCCGGATGCTCGGGATACGCAGGCTTGGCCGGATGCTCGGGATACGCAGGCTTGGCCGGATGCTCGGGATACGCAGGCTTGGCCGGATGCTCCGGGTGCTCCGGGTGAGCCGGCTTGTCCGGATGCGTTGCCGTTGACGGCTGTGCCGTTTGGACGGGGGGTCCCGGGTAGGGCGCGGGCGGGGTGGTGTGGGCCTGGGCGTCAGCGGTTACCGCGTACGCCAGCGAGGTTCCGGCGAGTGCGGCAACCACGGTGGCTGACGCCAGAACAGATCGCCATCTCGGCGATGTTGTCATTGTTTCCACTCTCCTCGACTTGGCTCAGGGCTTCGTGACGGCTGGTCAGCACCAAAGAGCCGGATAGTGGAATGATCAGTAAATCGGACACGTGAATAACGCTGCCGCGCCCATAAGCCACCGGATGGGGTAGCGCGGGACGCCACTTGGCCCGGGTGGTGGTGAGAGTCGGGCCCGGGTGGGTACATGCGCGCGCTCAAGACCAACCGACCGAGGCGGGCACGGCCGGTGCGTGAGTACCGCCGGCGATGAGGGCGGCGGGATCAAAGGCGGGGCACGCCAGTCGGTCAGGTCAGCGTCTGTTTCAGGCGAGGACGCGTTGCGGGGCTGCGACTCCCGTCACGGGCGCCAGTACAGCGAGGGGTCGGGGTGGGCGGTGAAGCCGAGGTCGCGGTACAGGGGTTCGCCCTCGGTGGAGGCGTGCAGATCCACCCGGGCGACGTCGCGTTCGCGGAACCAGTCGAGCAGGGCCCGCATGACGGCACGGCTGTGGCCTCGCCGTCGGTGGGCCGGGTCGGTGACCACGCCGATCACCTGCCCGATCCGGCCGTTGCTCAGATGCGGCCCCGGCAGCCGTTGCTCGATCGTGCCGATGCCGCAGGCCGCCAGGCCTCCGTCACCGTGGCCGTCCACCACGAGGATGCGCACGGTGTCCGCGGTGAGTTGCTCCTTCAGCACGACGGCCAGGGCGTCCAGCCAGCCGTCGTCGGCCGACGCGGGAGCGAAGAAGTCACCGCCCAGGTCCTCGAACAGCAGGGCCCGCAGACGCAGGAGCTCCACGAGGTCGTACTCCACCGCCTGGCGTACGGCGAAAAGGTGTCCGGTGCGTTGTCGCATGCCGTCCAGACTGATGTAATGGTCCTGTGCACCTCAACCCTTACGGCGAGGATGCGGTGAATCTCGCCGCCGACCTGGCCAACCGCCGCCCCGCCGACGCCGGGGAACTCGCGGACCGCTGCCGCGCCGCCGGACTGGTGCTGGAGGACCCGGCAGCGCCCGAGGACCTGGCGCGCACCGCGGAGGCGCTGGACGCGTGGGAGAAGATCGTCGACGCCACCGATGACCACGAGCGGGCCGACCTGCTCAACGCGATGCTGGCGACGGCCTCCGCGTATCCGCGGATGACCAACCACGCCGCGAGCGGCTGGCATCTGCACTACCGCGACGAGCGACAACCCCTCGCCACCGTGCTGATCTCCGTGATCTCCGTGGGCACCGCACTGCACCTGGCGGGACGCGGGATGCACCGTCTCAGGCGCTGCGCCGTCACCGAGTGCACCACGATCTTCGCGGACACCTCCCGCACCGGACGGCAGCGCTACTGCTCCCAGCGCTGCGCCAACCGCGACGCGGTACGCCGCCACCGGGCCCGTACGACCGTGTGAGCCCGCCGGCGTTGGCCGGGCACCGGTCTCGTGCGCTCACGGCCCGCGGCGCAGTTCACCGGCGTTGTTCGGTGAACCCGTCCCTGACGGTGTCGAAGACCGGACGGTAGGTGCCCCAGTCGGCGTCGGGGGCCGACAGATAGATGTCGTACTCGCGGCCGCCGGCGGTGCCGTAGCCGAGGTCGATGGCGCGGAAGAGACGGGCCCGGCCGTGGAAGGTGAACTCCCACACCGCGGCCGGCTTCCCGTTGAAGGTGGTCTCCTGCATTCTCAGCCTGCGGTACGTGTCGTAGTTGACCTTGGTGTTCGCTTCGATGTCCTTGAAGTGCTCCACCGGTTGCGAGCCCGCCGGGTCCACCATCCCGACGGTGAGGCCGGCCAGGCCGGTCGGATCGGTGTAGGTGACCTCGTCGTCGCTCGACTCCTTCTTCTGCTTCCAGCCGTCCGGCACGGGGAAGGCGACGTCGAGTCCTCCGTCGCGGACCAGGTGGTAGCCGTCGGGGACGGGAGAGGCTGACCGAGTGGGCGTGTCGCCGGCCGCGTCGTGGCCGCCCCGGTGCGCGTACATGTAGAGCCCGGCGGCGGCGGTGGCGGCCGCTACCAGGACGGCGACGACCGGCACGAGGACACGGCGCCTGCGGCCGGCACGGCGGCGTCGCGCGCTCCCTTCCGGCGGCACGGGTGGGACAGGCCCCGTTCCGGAGGTGCCGGTGGGCGAGTGTCCGTCCTGTGCGACGGGCCACCCTGCGTCGGCGACGGCGGACGTCCGCGTGGTGGGCGTGCCGTCGGACCAGGTGGCTCGCAGCGCCCGTTCCGTCTGCTCGGCCGTGGGCCGGTCCTCGGGGTCCTTCGAGAGCAGGGCGTCGATGAGAGGTTCCAGACCACCGGCCTGCCGCATCGGCTCCAGCGGGTCGACGGCGATGGCGTACGCGGTCTCCATGGCGGTGTCGCGGCGGTACGGCAGGCGTCCCTCCACCGCCTGGTACAGCATCGTGCCCAGCGACCACAGGTCCGAGGCCGGACCGGGTTTTTGGCCGCGGATCCGTTCCGGGGCCATGAAGTCGATGGAGCCGATCATCTCCCCGGTCCGGGTGAGCGTGGAGGTCCCGGCGGTCTGGGCGATGCCGAAATCGGTCAGGACGATGCGGCCCTCGGCGCCGAGCATGACGTTGCCGGGCTTGATGTCGCGGTGCAGGACGCCGACGGAGTGCGCGGCCCGTACGGCGGAGATCACACCGAGGCCGATGCGTGCGGCCTCCGGCGGCGGCAGCGTCCGGCCGCCCTTGAGGACGTCGGCGAGAGTGGGCGCGGGGACGTACTCCATGACGATGCACGGTTGCCCGTCGTCGTCGACTACGTCATGGACGACGACCACGTTGGGGTGCACGACGCGGGCGGCGCTGCGCGCCTCGCGGCGGATGCGCTCGTAGAGCGTGGTGATCTCGCCGTCGGAAAGGTGCGGCGGTGTGTGGAGCCTCTTGAGCGCGACCTGCCGGGCGAGTTCCTCGTCCTCGGCGCGCCAGACCGTGCCCATACCGCCGCGCCCGATGAGCTCGACCAGCCGGTAACGCCCGGCGACGAGCCGCCCTTCGTCCGACACTGCTGACCCTCCGCCGACTCTGCCCCCTTTTGCATCACTCAGCCATGCACACTAACCGACCTCGGTGACGAACCATGGCGCGATCCGTCTGTCAGACCAGGCAGAACTCGTTTCCCTCCGGATCCGCCATCACCACATGGTCGGGCCTGCCGTCCAGGTCTTCCTGACGGAGCACGGTCGCGCCCGCGGCGGTCAACCGCTCCACCGCCTCCACCACGCGAGGCCATCGCAGCTCCCAGGGTGTCTCGCGGCCACCGCCGACCTGTATGTCCAGATGCACCCGGTTCTTCGCCGTCTTCGGCTCCGGAACCTGCAGGAACGAGAGATGGGGCCCCGCTCCGTCCGGGTCGCTGAGGTAGGCGCCCTCGTCCCACTCGTCCTCCGGGACCTCGTGATGGGCGAGCCACTCCTCCCAGCCGGCGAATCCGGCGGGTGCGGGCCGCTCCGCGTATCCCAACGCCAGCGCCCAGAACCTGGCCAGCTTCGCCGGTCCCGCGCAGTCGATGGTCACGGTCCACCTGGTCGCCATGCGCCCTCCCCTGTCGCGGCCGATACCGCCGTCACGGTACCTCCTGCTCGGCCCAGATGATTTTCCCGCCGGTCGTGTGCCGAGCGCCCCAGCGGTCGGTCAGCTGGGCCACCAGGAAGAGGCCGCGGCCGCCCTCGTCCATGCTCCGGGCATGCCTCAGCCGGGGCGCCGTACCGCTGGCGTCGGAAACCTCGCAGGTCAGGCGGGCGCCGCGGATCAGCCGTAGCCGGATGGGCGGCTCGGCGTAGCGGATCGCGTTGGTGACCAGCTCGCTCACCACGAGCTCCGTCGTCATGGCCAGCGCCGCCAGCCCCCAGGCCTCCACCTGCCGGGTCGCCCGGGCCCGGACGTCGGCGACGGCGGACGGGTCCACGGGTACGTCCCAGGAGACGACGCGGTCGGCGCCCAGGGCGCGCGTGCGCGCCAGGAGCAGGGCGATGTCGTCGGGCTGCGGCACGGGCACCAGTCTGCGAACCGCGGACGTGCACAGGGTGGAGAGGTCCGTGTCGGACCGGGCCAGCGCGTCGGCGAGCCGGGACATGCCCAACTCCATGTCGCAGTCGGCCCCTTCGATGAGGCCGTCGGTGTACAGCCCGAGCAGGCTGTCCTCGGCGAGTTCGATCTCGGTGGCTTCGAAGGCCATGCCGCCCAGCCCGAGCGGCGGCCCGGCCGGGGGCTCCGGGAAGGAGACCTGTCCGTCGGGTGCGATGACGATGGGGGGCGGGTGGCCGGCGCGGGCCATCGTGCACCGCCCGGTGACCGGATCGTAGACGGCGTACAGACAGGTCGCCCCGAGGAAGGCGGACGTGGTCCGGTGATCTGTGTCGTCGTCGGTCTTCTCGGCGCTCAGCCGGAGCACGAGGTCGTCGAGGTGGGCCAGGAGTTCGTCGGGGGGCAGCTCCATGTCGGCGAGGGTCTGCACCGCGGTGCGCAGCCGGCCCATGGCCGCCGCGGCGGTGATGCCGTGCCCCACCACATCGCCGACGACGAGGCCGACCCGCGCCCCGGACAGGGGGATCACGTCGAACCAGTCGCCGCCGACCCCGCCCGTCGGGTCGGCCGGCAGATACGCGGAGGCCACGTCCAGCGCTGTGCCGCCGGTCAGGGCCTGCGGCAGCAGACTGCGCTGCAGGGTGACCGCCGCCGTGTGTTCCCGGGTGTAGCGGCGGGCGTTGTCGACGCACAGCGCGGCGCGCGCCACCAGCTCCCGGGCCAGCAGTACGTCGTCGGACTGGAACGAGACGGGGTTGAGCGACCGGATGAACGTGGTGAGGCCGAGGACGGTGTCGCGCGCCCGCATCGGCACGGAGATGAGGGAGTGCAGTCCGAACTCCCGGATCCTCTGCGCTCTCTCGGGCTGTTCGGCCGCCCACAGTTCGTCGGACGGGTCGAGGACCGCGGTGAGGATCGGCTCGCCGGAGATGAGCAGGTTCACGTCGTGCGACGGCGGGAGGAAGTCCACCCTGTCCCCGACCCGGACCACGGCCTCCGGGCAGCCCTCCCGCACCGAGTTCAGGCCGGCGCGGCGCATCTGCGGCCTGACGGACGCCGGCCCGGCGTCCGTGAGCCACGCGCCGTGGCCTTCGCTGCTCAGGACGGGCTCCAGAAGGTCGACGATGACGAAGTCCGCCAGACGGGGTACGGCGAAGTCGGCGAGCTCCTGCGCCGTCCGCATCACGTCCAGGGTCGTGCCCACGCAGGCGCCGGCCTCGTTGACGAGCGTCAGGAGGCGGCGGGCGTTCCACCGCTCGGTGACGTCGAGGACCATGTAGCACACCCCGGTGACGGAGTCGCCCGCGTCCACCAAGGGGAAGAAGGACGTGGAGTAGGCGTGCTGGCGGTGGGGGTCGGCCCAGCTCCACCCCAGGTACTCGTAGTCGGTGACCGGGGTTCCGGTGTCCAGGACCTTGCGCATCAGCGCTTCGAGGGTGGTCGCCTGCAGCCCCGGCAGCAGCTCGCTCAGCCTGCGTCCCAGCCGCTGTTCACGGGGCACACCGCCGAACCGTTCGAGGGTGTCGTTCAGCCACACGTAGCGCAGCTCCAGGTCCATCACCGCCATGCCGACCGGGGAGCGGGTGAGGAACCCGTCGAGCACGGACTGGCCCATCGCCCACTGCTGACGCAGCTCCCGCGCCGAGATCAGGAAGCACTCCTTCCCGCCCATCCGGAAGGACGCGGAGACCCGCAGGTCGACGTCGGCCACCCGGCCGTCGCGGTGGCGTAGGGGGATCAGACCGCTCCAGCCCATGCCGGCGCGGCACCGCTCCGCCACACCGGCCACCCGGGCGGGGTCCGACGGCATCGCCACCAGGCGTGCGGCGGGGCCGCCGACCATCTCGGACGCCGGGTGTCCGAGCAGTGCCTCGGCGCCCCGCGTCCAGCCGACCACGACGCCCTCGGCGGACACGACCGCCGCCGCGTCGGTGGACGCGTCGAGGGCGTCGCGCGGTCCTGCGGGCGTCGGCCCGTCGGGTGCTTCTCGCACAGGATCCATGGGTGCCGTCCGGGTGCCGTTCCGTACAGGACCATGTTCCTGCTTGTCCGTCGGTTGTGCACGGCCCCGGCGGGCACCCGGCCGCCGCCCGCTCCGCTTCCGCCCGGCCCGAAGCGGAGGGAGCATGGAAGTGCCGCTGGTCAAAACCCAGGTCCCGGGCGACACCGACAGGTTCGCCGGATCCCGCGGCACGGTGGAGGTGGTTCCCGGATGACAGCCGAACCCTTCCGGTCCCAAGGTGAGGCGCACGGCCTCGATTCGCCTCCACCGACCGGTCTGCTGGACCTCCTGAGCGTGGCCGCGACGGTGGTCGACGCCGACGGGCGCATCGTGTTCTGGACCCCGCAGGCGGAGGAGCTGTTCGGGTACACCGCGCGGGAGGCGCTGGGCAAGTACGCGGCCCGGCTGCTCATCCACCCCGAGCATCTGAAGGCGGTGGTCAGGCTGTTCACGGAGGTGCTGGAGACGGGCCGGAGCTGGGCCGGTGCCTTCCCCATCCGGCACAAGGACGGCAGCAGCCGGCTGATGGAGTTCCGCAACATGCGGCTCCAGGACGATCTCGGGGACGTCTACGCGCTGGGCATCGCGGCCGACCACAACCTCCTCCAGCGCGTCGAGACCGATCTGGCCCTGTGCGAGCGGCTGATCAACCAGTCTCCGATCGGCCTGGCCCTGCTGGACCCGGAACTGCGGTATGTGCTGGTCAACCCGGCGCTGGAGCGTATCGACGGCTTCCCCGCCGAGGACCACGTGGGCCGCGGTCTCAGGGAGACCCTGCCCCTGCCCGACGTCGACACCATCGAGTCTGCGCTGCGTCAGGTGCTCACCACCGGCACCCCGCTGCTCGACCAGTACCACGTGGGCCGTCCTCCGGCCGACCCCGATCACGAGCACGCCTGGTCCCTGTCCTTCTACCGCCTGGAGGACCCCGGCGGGCGGGTCCTGGGGGCGGCCGCCTCGGTCGTCGACGTCACCGAACGGCACCGCGCCGCCGCCGAGGCCGACCGGGCCCGGCGCCGCCTCGCCCTCATCGCCGACGCGTCCGTGCGCGTCGGCACCACGCTGGAGGTGGAGGAGACCGCCCGTGAACTGGCGGAGATCGCCGTACCGCAGCTCGCCGACGTGGTCGCCGTCGACATCCTCGACTCCGCCCTGGCCTGCGGCCGCTCACGCAGACCGGACGACGGCCCGGAGCTCTTCCGCGCCCTCGCGCTCAAGGCGGCCCACCCGACCGTGGCGCTGCGCGCCGCCGACCCTCCCGGCGGTCTCGCGGCCTATGACGGGGACCGCCTGGTCACGCTGTGCGTCCACACCGGCCGGCCGGTCCTGGTGCGGCACGTCAGCCGGCACGATCTGCCGCGCATCGCCCGGGACGCCGAGGCCGGTTCGCTGCTGGCCCGGGCCGGCGTCCACTCGTACCTCGCCGTGCCGCTGATCGCGCACGGCGAGGTGCTGGGCGCCCTCGATCTCAAGCGCACCAGCAACCCGCTCCCGTTCGACCAGGACGATGTCGTCCTGGCCTCCGAGCTGGCCGGCCGTGCGGCCGTGGCCATCGACAACGCCCGCTGGTTCCAGAGCGTGCGCAACACCGCCCTGACACTGCAGCGCAGCCTGCTGCCCGACCATCCGCCCCAGCACTCGGGGCTCGAACTCGCCTCCCGCTACCAGCCCGCCCAGGCCACCAGCGAGGTCGGCGGCGACTGGTACGACGTCATTCCGCTGAGCGGCGACCGGACGGCCCTGGTCGTCGGCGACGTCATGGGCAACGGCATCGACGCCGCCGCCACCATGGGCCGGCTGCGCACCGCCACCTGCGCCTACGCGGAACTCGACCTCGACCCCGAAGCCGTGCTCCAGCACCTCGACAAGATCACCTGCGATCTGGAGCACTACATCGTCACCTGCATCTACGCCGTCTACGACCCGCATACGAGGCTGTGCCGCATGGCCAACGCCGGACACATGCCGCCCGCCCTGGCAGGCCCGGGCCACGCCCCCGAGCTGCTCGACGTGCCCTCCGGCGCGCCGCTCGGCGTCGGCGGCATCTCCTTCGAGGCCACCACGGCCCGTCTCGACCCCGGTGACCTGCTGGTCCTCTACACCGACGGTCTCGTCGAGACCCGGCACCACTCGATCGACGACCGTCTGGACGTCCTGCTCAGCTTCCTCGACGAGCCCCACCGGCCCCTGGAGGAAACCTGCGACCTCCTGCTGTACGGCCTGCGCCACCCCGACGACTACGACGACGTGGCCCTCCTGATCGCCCGGGCGCTGTAGGGAACCCGGGTGGCGGGACAGGCGTTCTCGTTCATGAGTTCGCGACCAGGGCAGCCCCGCCTGCCCGCCGGTGACAGGAACCAGGGGGACACGATGAGCGAAAAGGCCCGCAAGCTGTTCGAGGCGCTCGACCTCGATCACAACGGGACCCTGACCCGCGACGAGGTGATCATCGCCCTGCGGACGAAGGGCCCGACGCTCGCCGCGTCGGGGGACCTGCCGTTCTGGGCCCTGGGAGACGCCGACGCCTCATCCGCCCTGTTCGACGCCGCCGACCAGAACGGGGACGCGGTACTGACCCCGGAGGAGTTCGCGGCGGTGGTGGACCGCCGTTTCGGCTGGCACTGAGGCGAGGAGGTGCGGCACGGGGGTCAGTTCCGTTCAGCTCCGGTCGGTCGGCTCCGAGACGGGGTGAGCGCCCCATCCGGCACGCGCTCGTCGGGCTTCCTCCGTCGAGGATTCGTCCCCGTGCCGATGCCGCGGCCGGAGTGAGGTCGTCCGGTCGGGGCGATAGGTGCGCCCCATCAGGCGGCGCAACGGGGTGACGCGGCTGCGGATCTGTGCGGGCTTGCCGGTGTTCATGGGGCCACCCTGCGTCGCGGCGGGCCGGACAGCCAGATCCCTCCGGCGCGCAGGATCAGCGGTCCCGGTAGCAGTGCCACCACGATCACCGGGAATACGCCGGCCGCCGACGTTCCACCCACCCGAACACCATCACCGATCCCGCCGCCGCGAACGCGCACCAGGTGGAGACGAACTCCAGCCGCCACAGCGTCCAGCACACCAGCGCACCCGCCGCGGCCAGGACACCGAGCCTCCTCAGCAGGCGGTCGCCGGAGAGCAGGAACGCGCCGACCGTGGCCAGCAGATAGCCCACGACGAGTGATCCGGCGTGCGGCAACCCGATGACGTAGCCGACGGTGTGACCGCGGATCTCGGCCCGCACCGGTCGGGTGGCGATGCTGTATGCCAGCGCGGCGGCGGTCGCGAGGCCGGCAACGAGGGGAATCACCGACCGGGCTCCGGCATGCCGCGGCACCGCGCAGGCCACAGCCACCGGCACCCACACCGCCAGCAGCGGAAAGGCGATCACGACCCAGGCGACGGTGGCCGGTCCCGTGCCGCCTCCGACATGCCAGACCCAGGCCTCGACCAGCTGATGAACCCCGAGCAGCAACGGCAGCGTGGCAAGCGGCAGATCGCCGGTCCGCTGCGTCCGCGCCACGCAGGCCACACCGACACAGGCGATCCCGGCACCCGCGACGAGATCGGCCGTAGCACTCCAGCACATGGCACCACCATGGCGTCGGCCGTGCCGCAACGCCATGAGAGAACCGATGTGTCCAAGGAGCGGCCCGCTCTCCGGAAAGAGCACGAGACCAGGCCGCCCGCCGCGTTCGCTTCTATGGTGGGGACCACACAGTGACGGCCGGCGCCGAGGCAGGCAGGGCATGAGGGAACCGCAACAGATCGACTACGCGGCGGTCTTCCAGGCCCTGCCCGGCATGGTGGCCCTGCTCACCCCCGAACTCGTCTACGTCGATGCCAACGACGACTTCGTACAACTGGCCGGGCGCCCCCGTGAGCAGCTGCTGGGGCGCTACATCTTCGACGTCTTCCCCGAGAACCCGAACGATCCGGCCGCGGCCGGCATGCGGGAGACCCGGGAGTCGATGCTGCGCGTGGTGGCCACCGGCGAACGCGACACCATGGCGGTGCTCCGCTACGACATCCAGGACGTCGAGCGGCCCGGCCACTGGCGGGAGCATTTCTGGAGCCCGGTCAACGCCCCCGTCCTCGGCACCGACGGACACGTGGCACTGGTCCTGCACCGGGTGGAGGAGGTCACCGAGCTCCTCCGCGCCACCGGCGTCCAGGCCGACAACAGCCGGGCGCGCGTGCTGGAGGCCGAGCTCTACACCCGGGCCCGGGAACTGCAGGACGTCAACGAGCGGCTGCGCACGGCCCACGCCCACGAACGCGAGGTCGCCCTCGCCCTGCAGACGGCGATGATGCCCACCCCGAGACACACCGGACAGCACCCGGCGGCCGTGCGCTACCGGCCCGCCGTCGGCGACCTGAACGTGTGCGGCGACTGGTACGACCTGGTGGACCTGCCCGTCGGCCGCATGGCGGTCGCCGTCGGCGACGTCGTCGGCCACGGCCTTGCGGCCGCCTGCGCCATGGGCCAGCTGCGCAGCGCCCTGAGTGCGGCCACGCGCGTCGCCGAGGGCCCGGCGCAGGCCCTGGAGGTCCTCGACATGTACGCCAGTTCCGTCGACGGGGCCGAGTCCACCACGGTGGCGACGACCTTCGTCGACTGGAACAGCCACACCATCACCTACAGCTGCGCCGGCCACCCGCCGCCCGCCATGCTGCGCTCCGACGGCACCGTGGTCTTCCTGGACCAGGCCACCGACCCGCCGATCGATGCCCGCCCCGACCGCGTCGAGCGCCCCCAGGCCCGCGTCCCCTTCGCCGAGGGAGACACCCTGGTGCTGTACACCGACGGCCTGATCGAGCGGCGCGACGAGGACATCGACACCAGTCTGGGCCGCCTCGCCGACTGTCTGGCCCGCCACGGCCGGACCGCCAGTGAGCCCCTGGCCGACGCCCTGCTGGCCGACCTCCTGCCCGCCACGGGCAACACGGACGACACCGCACTGGTCGTCGTCGGCCTGTGACCCGTTCGCCGGGCTGTGACCCATTCGCCGGACATGCGCGGGTCAGTACTGCACATGGCACCTCCGTCGTCCCCCAAAGCGCGAAAGACCTCCTCCTTTGACATCGTCGCGGGTCTTTGCGGCTAGGCCGCCTACGGATTCGCCGCAGTCCCACCCGTCTCTGAAGGAGGTACACCGCATGGTCGGCAGACATGCCGCGGGTACGCGCCGCGCAGCCCTGACCACACTCGGCGCACTCGTACTCGCCGGGCTCCCCGCCGCCGCGGAGGCCGCGCCGCCCCCCACGCCGGGGCCCGCGCGCACCACCACCGCCGCACACACGCTCGGCGCCGACAGGCCGTCGGCGCAGGTGCTGGGTGCGATGGTGCGCGACCTGAGGCTGACGCGGTCGCAGGCGGTCGCCCGGTTGGTCAACGAAGCCGAGGCGGGCACCCGTGCGGGGCGCCTCCGCAACGCGCTGGGCGGGCACTTCGCCGGGGCCTGGGTGAGCGGAGCGACCTCCGCCGAACTCACCGTCGCCACCACCGACGCGGCGGACGTGACCGCCATCCGGGCCCAGGGTGCGAAGGCCGCGGTCGTCAAGACGCCGTTGAGCACGCTGCAGACCGTCAAGGAGAAGCTGGACGCGGCCGCCCGCCGTGTCCGGAGCCGCGACACACCGGTCTGGTACGTGGACGTACCGGCGAACCGGGTCGTGGTCGAGGCGACGAGCCGGTCGGCCGCCACCGCCTTCGTCAGGGCCGCGGGCGTCGAAGGGCGGGGCGTGGCCGTGCGGGTGACGGCGATCCGGCCCCGGCTGATGACGGACATCGTCGGCGGTGACGCCTACTACATCAACGGCAGCGCCCGCTGTTCCGTCGGCTTCTCCGTGACCAAGGGCCAGCAGCAGGGCTTCGTCTCCGCCGGCCACTGCGGCACTCCCGGTGCGAAGACCACGGGCTACGACAAGGCCGACCAGGGCACGTTCCAGGCGTCCACGTTCCCCGGCAAGGACATGTCCTGGGTGGGTGTCAACAGCAACTGGACCACCACGCCCGACATCAAGGGGCAGGGCGGGCAGCGGACGCAGATCGCCGGCTCGGTTCAGGCACTGGTCGGGGCGTCGGTCTGCCGGTCCGGTTCCACCACCGGATGGCACTGCGGCACCATCCAGCAGTTGTCCGCGACCGTCGACTACGCCGAGGGCACCGTCCGCGGTCTGACCCGGACCAACGTGTGCACCGAGCCGGGTGACTCCGGCGGCCCCTTCGTCTCCGGCGCCCAGGCCCAGGGCGTCACCTCCGGGGGATCGGGTGACTGCACCAGGGGTGGGACGACCTTCTTCCAGCCGGTCAACCCGATCCTGAGCGACTTCGGCCTGACTCTGAAGACCGCGGCCGGCCAGGCCGGCACGCCGGCCCCTCAGGACGACGCGGCGCCTGACGCATGGTTCGCCGGTCGCGTCTACGAGGTGGGGACGACGGTGACCCACGCGGGCGTGCGCTACCAGTGCCTGCAGAGCCACCAGGCGCAGGGAACGTGGTCGCCGGAGGGCACTCCGGCCCTGTGGCAGCGGATGTAGCGGTCGTACGGCTCGCACGGCCGGTACGGCATGGCCCGTACGGCATGGCCGGTGCGGGGGCGCGGCTCCCGCACCGTCCGCCTCTCCCCTACGGCCCCAAGAGCTCCTACAGGTCCGCGAGGAGTTCGTACGCGATGGTGACGAACGGGTCGTGAGCGCGGAAGCGGCGCGTGCACAGTGCGGCCAGGGCCGTGCCGGTGTCCGGCCTGAAGCCCAGGAAGGCCTGCTGGCCCAGGGTGGCCCCGCCGTGGAAGTACATCGGTCCGGCGTCGGTCGGGTGCCGGAACCACGCCATGGTGTGCACGTGCACGTGCCCCGGACCACGTCGTAGCACCGGTGTGCGCACCGACCGCAGGGCGCCCGGCAGCTGGGAACCGGACGGGTCGAGGTGGGCTTCGAGGAAGGTGAGCAGGTCGTGCGGGGTGGCCCGGACGGCGCCCGCCGCCTGGAAGCCGCCCGCGTCGAAGGCGGGCACGGGTGTGCGGCCGTCCTTGCGGTGCCCCACGGCGTCGGTGTCCGGGCCACGGGCCCGCAGCGCGGTGTCGCCGAGGGCGAGCGGACGCAGCACGTACGCCGTGAGCAGGTCCTCCCACGGCGTGCCGGTCGCCGCCGCGACGGCGTGACCGAGCACGGCGACCCCGAAGTTGGAGTACCGCCAGCGGGTGCCGGGGCGGTGCCCGGATCGATGACGCAGGAACGCCTCGGCCACGCGCCCGGCCGGGTAGCGGGCGTAGGGGGCGGTGTGCCAGGCGGGCAGGGCCCGGACGTAGAAGTCGGCGGGCAGCCCGGGCAGTCCGGAGGTGTGGGTGAGGAGGTGGGCGAGCGTCACCGGGGACGCCTCGGTCCGCCGGGCCGGGTCCAGGCAGGCGGCGGCCGGCTCGCCGCCGGACAGCAGACCGCGCCGGATCAGCTGCGCCAGCGCCAGTCCGGTGAACGTCTTCGACGCGGACCCGAGTTCGTAGCGCAGGTTGTGACGGGGCGTCGGCGGTGGCGGGGCGGTGCCACCGCCGTGGAGGGTGCGGCGGCCGTGCCGGGAGACGGCGAAGACGACGTCGGGTGCGTCGACGGCGTCCACGGCCGTGGCCAGCCGCTGGTGCAACTCCGCGTCGGTGGCGCCCACTTCGTCGCTGCCGGGCCACTCGCCCGCCGGGAGGTCCGCCTCGTCGTGCGGGTCTCCCGGCCAGGGCTCGGGCCGGGCGGCCGCGAGGGTCCGAGTGGTCATGAGGGAGCGTGCGCCAGCTCGGTCAGGGCGCGGGAGGTGGCCAGTACGGAGGCGAAGGCGGCGACCAGTGTCGGGTGGTACACGAGGTCGAAGACCTCGTCGGGATCGCCCTCGGGCATGTCCCGTACGGCGGGCATGGCGCCGTCGGGCCGCTGCGCGGCGGCGAACGCCTCCCAGGCCCGCTCGTCGAGGGTGGGGCGGGGCAGACAGGCGTCCACGACGAGGAGTTCGCCGAGCAGGTCCCAGCGCTTCAGGTCCAGCCAGTCGTCGATCCAGACGGGCAGCCAGGTGGCGAGGTAGTCGGCGATGTCCGGCGGCAGCCCGTCGGGGTTCTCGCCCCAGTCGGTGAGGTGGAACACCGTGTGGGTGACGTCGTAGGCGATGTGCCCGGAGACCGTCCAGGGCTCGGGTGTGCGGGCCAGCCAGGTCGCGCCGACGAAGTCCGCCTCCGGCGGGCGGGGTGGGAGGCCGAAGCGGCGCTGGAAAGCGGACATTCCCAGGCGCCGGGTCGGGTCGAGTTCGAGGGACGCCCAGCTGCGGAGCCCGTGACAGAAGACGGTGGCGCGCTCCACCTCGGGCTCGCTGTACCCCAGTTCCTTGTAGGGGAGGTACACCTCGAACGGGACGGGTGAGAGCGGCTCGATGCGCTGCCCGCGTGCCAGCATGCGGCCGCCGTCCAGGGTGTGCCGCCAGGTGTGGTCCACCAACCGCCGTGCCAGTTCGGCCTGTTGTGATCCGGCGACGCCCTCGCGGAACAGAACCCGGCAGATCAGGGCGAGTTCGCCGACCGGTTTGAACCGCTCCAGGAAGCCCACTTCCGGATCGACGTCGACTTCCAGACGGAATCCGTCGCGATGGGCCCACAGCCACTCCAGGGCGCGGACGCCGACGGTGTGCAGGAGACGGGTGTCGGTCATCCGGGCACTCCTTCGGGACGGCCGGTGAGGCACTCGACCGTCAGAGCCGCCGCGAAGGCGGCCATCAGGGTGGAGTGGTAGCAGTGGACGAACTCCGGCTCGGCGTCTGATCCTGGTTCCTGACGGGGATCCGGGTCGTCGGCCCGGAGCGCGCCCGAGTCGTGTTGCGCCCGCGCGATCCGGGTCCAGGCGTCATGGAGCATCGCCGGATCGGGCGGGCGGGGCAGGCTCGCTGCCACGATCAGCAGTTCGCAGGCGAGGTCCCACATCCCCGCGTCCAGGCAGCCGTCGAGCCACGGCGGGAGCCAGTCGGCCAGGTAGGCGGCGAGGTCCGCGGGGACGCCGTGCGGGGTGCGACTCCAGTCGGTGAGGTGGAAGACGACGTGGGTGAGCGCGTATCCGGACGAGCGCTCGAACGTCCATGGTTCCGGCAGTCCGCCCAGCCAGGTGCGGTTCAGTGCCTGCGCGGCCTGCTCGGGCCGTTGGATGCCGCTGCGCCGCTCGGCGCCCAGCAGGCCGAGCCGGCGGGTCGGTTCCTGCTCGGTGAGCCGCCAGCCGCGGGTGCGGGCCACCGTCGCGGCCGCCGTCTCGTACCCGGCGTGCCGCAGCCCGGCACCGGCGAAGACGGAGTACACCTCCAGCGGGTACGTGGCGAAGGGCTCCAGCCTCTGCAGCTCCAGGAACAGCTCGCCGTCGTCCGTCTGCTGCCAGGCGAACGCCAACAGGTCGGACACGCAGGCGTGCAGCGGGTCCGAGGGCTCCGTGTGCAGACGCACGCCGGCGCAGGTCTGGGCGAGTTCGCCGAGCGGTTTCCAGGTGCGGTCGACCTGGCCGTCGGCGGTGAGGGCGTCGCCCTGGAGCGCGAAGTGGTCGCGGTGTGCGGTCACCCAGGCGAGCGCGGCGGCCTCCACGTCCCGAGCCGTCCGGGGGCCGGCTGCGGTCATACGAGCGCTCCGGCCCAGCGCATCGCCCGGGCCGCCTCCACCTGCAGCGCCACGCGCGGATCGCTGCCGCCCATCAGCTCCACGAAGTCCAGCCCGCTCTCCAGCCCGAGCGTGTCCGGCACGCCGTCCAGCAGGGTCAGCCAGCGTCCGGCGCCCGCGGCCTGCTGCCAGTCCCTGCGGCGCACCGCGCGTACGAAACCCCGGGCGACGTCGGCCGGGCGGCGTTGCGCCGCACGGGCCACCGCACCGGCCACCGCGCGGTCCTCGCCCGGCACCGCCAGCGGCGCCAGGACGGCGAGTTGGTGGGTCAGGACCTGCCAGGTCGCCCCGTCGAGCCAGCGGGCGTCGGGTTCCGCGTCCGTCTCATTCGTGTCCGTCCCATTCGCGAGTGCGGAGGGTGCGGTCGGGTCGAGTCCGCGCAGTGTGCGCCTCATGGCCCAGTGGCTCCACGTGACGGTGGGCGCCGCGTCGTCGCGGGGCGGGAAGGCCGTCACGGTCCGCCGGAACGCTTCGAGGGTCTCCGGGGCGGGTGGGTTCCGGGTCAGGACGTGCGGCAGGAGCAGGTCCGCTCCCAGTACGCGCACGGCGGCGAGGGCGAGGCCGCCCTCGGGGCCGTCGGGCGAACCGCTGCCGGGCAGCCCGACGTGGTCTCCGCCGCGGAGGGCGCAGACCACGTCGGACGAGAGGTCCTGCACCGCGCCCTGCAGGAGGGCGGAAGTGCCTGACTGCTCCATTCAGCTGCTCCCGTCGGCTCGCTCAGCCCTTCTTGGGGCGGGGGGTCGGCGGCGACAGCAGCAGCTTCGTCTCTCCGGAGAGAAGCGCCAGCGCGGCGCACTCGCGACTGTCACGGTAGACGCCGTCGGGCTCGGCGGGGTCGAGGGCCGACTCGATGTCGACGCTCTGGATCCCCGTGGGTTCCGCGACCGTCCTGTCCGTGGAAGGCATACGACCATCTCCTCTGGGTTGCCTACCAGTCCTCGTAACCCAGAGCACCACACCGCCACAGAGCGCGCAAATGGTCACATAGGCCGCATTGGTAACCCCTTCAACAAGGCGCCCGGGCCGCCCCCACTCAACTGGACATCCCCACGCACGTGTTGGCGCGCAGCTGCGGTGTCACAGGTATTCGGTGGCGGCGTCCAGCAGCCAGTCCGTGAGGTAACCGGCGAAGGACGAACGCACCAGCACCCAGAATCCGCCGCGGGGTTCGTCCCGGGCGACCAGCACGACCTGGGTACGGCCCAGGCTCGTCTGGGCGCAGCGTCCGGCGCCGAAGGCGCGCGGGTGCAGGTCGAGCGAGCAGCCGTGGGCCAGCAGGTCACGGGCCCGGGGGCCTGCGACCAGGAGCGTGGTGCGCTGGGCGGAGACGTCGGTGACGGACACGGCCTCGTCCGCGGCGGCCTCCCGGATCCGGCCCTCCAGGTCCCGCCGGCTGTCCGGCGGGCCCACCACCAGCCATTCGTCCGGGCCGAGCCACAGTGCCGTCAGCTCCCCCGCGCGGACGACCGTGTCGGGTTCGAGGGGCAGTTGCAGGCCCAGCGCGAGGCCGACCGCGTCCGCCGCTCCTCCCTTGGCGTCGAGGCGGACGTTCACCTGGGCCAGGAAGGGGAGTTCCGCCAGCCGTACCGCGCCCCGGGAGGCGCGTGTGGCGGCGGCGAGCCGGCCGGCGGCGTGTGCCAGGGGGCTGCGGGGCGGGGCGGAAAGCGTGGTGTCAGCCATCGCGGCGGGCTCCCTCGGGGTCGTAGAGGACGGGGCTTGCGACCGTCACCGGAACCAGCCGGTCGCCCACGGGTGCGTAGAGCCGCTCGCCGATGCGCTCCCGGCCGCCCTTGACCAGGGCCAGCGCGAAGGTGCGGCCGAGGACGACGCTGCGGTAGCTGGAGGTGACATGGCCGAGCATCGGGACGGGCGGCGCGGGCAGCACGCCCTCGGCGACCAGCTGTGTCCCCTCGGGGAGGAAGGTGCCCGGGTCCTCGGGGAGCAGGCCCACCAGGTGCTTGCGGTCGGGGCGGACGGCGTCGGCGCGGGCGAAGGAGCGCTTGCCGATGAAGTCGGGCTTCTTCTTCGACACCGCCCAGCTCATGCCGAGGTCCTGCGGGGTGACCGTGCCGTCGGTGTCCTGGCCGATGATCGGGTAGCCCTTCTCGGCGCGCAGGACGTGCATGGTCTCGGTGCCGTACGGGGTGATGCCGTGCGGGGCGCCGGCCTCGTACAGCGCTTCCCAGAGGGCGAGCGCCTCCCACGGTGACACGTTGATCTCGTAGGCGAGTTCGCCGGAGAAGCTGATCCGGCAGACCCTGGCCTCGATGCCCGCGACGGTCGTCTCGCGCCAGGCCATGAACGGGAAGTCGTCGTTCTCCACGGCGAGTCGGGGTGCGAGCGCGCCGAGGACCGCGCGGGATTCGGGGCCGACCAGGGCGACGGTGGCCCACTGTTCGGTCACGGAGGTGCAGTGCACCTTCAGGTCCGGCCACTCCGTCTGCAGCCACTCCTCCATCCAGTCCAGTACGGCGGCCGCGTTGCCCGTGGTCGTGGTGACCAAGAAGCGGTCCTGGGCGAGGCGGATGACCGTGCCGTCGTCGAAGACCATGCCGTCCGGGTGGCACATCACGCCGTAGCGGATCATGCCGACCTTCAGGTTGCTCATCATGTTGGTGTAGAGCCGGTCGAGCAGGACGGCCGCGTCCGGGCCCTGTACGTCGATCTTGCCGAGGGTGGAGGCGTCCATGAAGGCGACGCCCTCGCGGGCGGCGGCGCATTCGCGCAGCACGGCCGTCTCCATGTCCTCGCCGTCCTGGGGGTAGTACCAGGGGCGCTTCCACTGGCCGACGTTCTCGAAGAGGGCGCCGTGCGCAACGTGCCAGTGGTGCAGGGCAGTTGTGCGGACCGGGTCGGACAGCGCGCCACGGTCGCGGCCGGCCAGCGCGGCGAAGGAGACCGGAGCGTACGGGGGACGGAAGGTGGTCGTGCCCAGCGCGGAGATGTCCACGCCGAGCAGTTCGGCCACGACGCCGCTGGCCAGGACGCCGGAGGTCTTGCCCTGGTCGTTGGCCGTGCCGGCTGTCGTGTAGCGCTTGGTGTGCTCGACCGAGCGCATGCCTGCGCCCGTCGCGCGGGTCAGGTCGTCGACGGTGACGTCGCGTTGGAGGTCGACGAAACGGGGGGCGCCTTCCGCACCGGGCACGGTGAAGACCTGCATCGCAGGCGTCGGCCGCGGCTCGGCGGGCACCTGCGGGAGCGCGGGAGGACCGGCGGTGTAGCCCTCGGCCTCGATCGCCCGGGCCCCGGCCGCCGCGCCCTGCGCGACGACGGCTCCCAGCTCGAACACACCGCTCGCGCCGCCCGCGACCTCGACGGCCTGGCGGCAGGTGTCGGGAACGAAGGTGCCGAGGGTGTCGTCGTGGCGCAGCCTGCCGCCCGCCTGGCTGAACAGGTGCGCGACGGGGTTCCAGCCGCCGGAGACCAGCAGCAGGTCGACGGCGAACTCCCGTTCTCCCGTGGTCTTTCCGTACGGGGCGACGGTCACCGACGTCAGCCGCGCCCCGCCCTCCGTGCCGGTGACGGCGTGCCCCGCCAGCACCTCGATGCCGGCCGCACGGGCCCGCTCCGCCCACTCCCCCGGCTCCGCGCGGGTGTCGACGACCGCCGTGACGTCCACGCCGGCCCCGTGCAGGTCCAATGCGGCCGCGTACGCGCTGTCGTTGGTGGTGAACACGACGGCGTGGCGGCCGGGCAGGACCGCGTGACGGTTGACGTAGGTGCGGGCCGAGGCGGCCAGCATCACGCCGGGGCGGTCGTTGTCGGCGAAGGCCAGCGAGCGCTCGTGCGCTCCGGTGGCGAGGACGACGCGGCGGGCACGGATGCGGTGGACGCGCTCGCGGGAGACGTTGTCGGGGGCGGCGGCACCGAGGTGGTTGGTGCGGCGTTCCACGGCGAGGAGGTGGTTGTCGTCGTAGTAACCGAAGACGGTGGTGCGACGCAGGACACGGACGTCGGGGGCGGCGTCGAGCTGTGCGGTGATCTCGGCTGCCCAGTCCCGGAGTTCGCCGGTGCCGAGGAGGCTGCCGCCGGTCTCCGGCTGGTCGTCGGCGAGGATGACGCGGGCGCCGCTGCCGGCTGCCGCGGCCGCCGCCGCGAGGCCGGCCGGTCCCGCGCCGACGATCAGCAGGTCGCAGTGGGTGTGTACGGCGTCGTAGCGGGCGGGGTCCGGTTCGGTGGCGAGGCGCCCCTGGCCGGGGAGTCCGGTGGCGACCAGGCCGTCGTAGAGCTCGACGGTCGTGGCGGGGAGCATCGGCTCGGGGAAGGGTTTCTCGATCTGGACGACGGCGTTCGGTTCTTCGGCGCCGGCGGAGAAGATGCCGCGGGGGCGGCCGAGTTTGATGCTGGTCGCTGCGGCGATGACGCCGTTGGCCAGGAGGGCGGAGGCGAGGGTGTCGCCGCGGAAGCCCTGGTATCGGGTGCCGTCGAAGGTGAAGGTGAGGGGTTCGTCACGGTCGACTCGGCCGCCACGGGCCAGGCGGTGCGGTTGGCTCGCGAGGCGTGCTGGGGGCTCTGCCCGCAGACCCCCGGTCGGCCCTGAAGGGGCCTCGTCCTCGAACTCCCCCAGAGGGGCTGGATGTGCCGGACCCGGCTCAGGAGTGACCGCCTGCGAGGCAGGGGTGACCGGACCCGGCTCAGCAGTGGCCGGTCGCTCCTCCCCCGCCCGGTACACCGCCAGGAGTTCGTTCGTCGAGGTGTCCCGTACCGCGTTGAACCAGCGGCGGCAGCCCGCCGTGTGGCTCCAGCGTTCCGCGAAGGGGCCCTTGGGGTTGGCGCGGAAGAAGAGGTACCGGGCCCACTCCTCGTCGGTCAGGTCCGCGGGGTTCTCCGGGTACGGCACGTGGGCCTGGCCGCCGTAGTGGAACTCGGCCTCGTCGCGGGGCCCGCACCACGGGCAGGGGATGAGCAGCATGGGTTCGGCTCCCTAGTGGGCCACCGCGGCCGCGCCGTGCTCGTCGACGAGCGCGCCGGTGGTGAAACGGTCGAGCGAGAAGGGGGCGTTGAGCGGGTGGGGGGCGTCGTGGGCGATGGTGTGTGCGTAGACCGAGCCGACGCCCGGGGTGGCCTTGAAACCGCCCGTGCCCCAGCCGCAGTTGAGGTAGAGGTTGTCCACCGGGGTGAGGCCGACGATCGGCGAGGCGTCCGGGGTGACGTCGACGATGCCGCCCCAGGTGCGCAGGACATGGGCGCGGGCGAAGACCGGGAAGAGCTCCAGGGCCGCCGACATCTGCTCTTCGATGATGTGGAACGCGCCGCGCTGGGTGTAGGAGTTGTACGAGTCGATGCCCGCGCCCATGACCAACTCGCCCTTGTGTGCCTGGCTCACGTACACGTGCACCGCGTTGGACATCACGACGGTCGGGTGCACCGGCTCCAGCAGTTCCGAGACCAGCGCCTGCAGCGGATGGCTCTGGAGCGGGAGTTCGATGCCTGCCATGGCGGCGAGGACGGAGGTGTGGCCCGCCGAGCACAGCGCCACCTTGCCCGCCGCGATCGGGCCGCGTGTCGTCTGCACGCCGACCACCCGGCCGCCGACGATGTCGAGGCCCGTGACCTCGCAGTTCTGGATGATGTCGATCCCCGCGGCGTCCGCCGAGCGCGCCAGGCCCCAGGCGACGTGGTCGTGCTTGGCGATGCCGGCGCGCGGCTGGTAGGTGGCGCCGAGCACCGGATAGCGCACGTCCGGGGAGATGTTGACGATCGGGCACACCTCCCGGACCTGCTCGGCGTCGAGCCACTCGGCGTCCACGCCGTTCAGGCGGTTCGCCTCCACGCGGCGCACACTGTCGCGGACGTCCTGGAGGCTGTGCGCCAGGTTCAGCACGCCGCGCTGGGAGAAGAGGATCGGGTAGTCGAGCTCGTCGGCCAGGCCCTCCCACAGCTTGAGGGCATGCTCGTAGATGCTGGCGCTCTCGTCCCACAGGTAGTTGGAGCGGATGATCGTGGTGTTGCGGGCCATGTTGCCGCCCGCGAGCCAGCCCTTCTCCAGCACGGCCACGTGGGTGATGCCGTGGTTCTTCGCCAGGTAGTGGGCGGTGGCCAGGCCGTGGCCGCCACCGCCCACGACGACGACGTCGTACGAGCGCTTGGGCTCGGGCGTGCGCCACAGCCAGTCGGGGTGCTCGGGGAGCTCGGCGCCGGGGGTGCGGGGGCTCATCGGATGTCTCCGTGTGTGGACGGATCAGACAGGTGCGGGTAGAGCGGGTGCTTGGCCGCCAGCGCCTCCGTGCGGGTGCGCAGGGCGGTGATGTCCGGCTCCGGCTGGAGGGCGAGCGCGATCACGTCGGCGACCACCGCGAAGTCCTCCTCGGTGAAGCCGCGGGTCGCGAGCGCCGGGGTGCCGATGCGCAGGCCCGAGGTGACCATGGGCGGGCGCGGGTCGAAGGGCACGGCGTTGCGGTTGACGGTGATGCCGATCTCGTGCAGCAGGTCCTCGGCCTGGCGGCCGTCGAGTGCGGAGTCACGGAGGTCTACCAGGACGAGGTGCACGTCCGTGCCGCCGGTCAGGACCCTCACCCCGGCCGCCGCCGCGTCCGGTTGCGTCAGGCGCTCGGCCAGGATGCGGGCGCCGGCCAGCGTACGGGCCTGGCGTTCGGTGAACTCCGGTGACGCGGCGACCTTGAAGGAGACGGCCTTCGCGGCGATGACGTGCTCCAGCGGGCCGCCCTGCATGCCGGGGAACACGGCCGAGTTGATCTTTTTCGCCAGGTCGGCCTCGTTGGTGAGGATGACTCCGCCGCGCGGACCGCCGAGCGTCTTGTGCGTCGTCGTGGTGGTGACATGGGCGTGCGGTACGGGGTTGGGGTGCAGCCCGGCCGCGACGAGGCCCGCGAAGTGCGCCATGTCGACCATCAGCAGCGCGCCCACCTCGTCGGCGATCCGCCGGAAGGCCGCGAAGTCCAGCTGCCTCGGATACGCCGACCAGCCCGCGATGATCATCTTGGGGCGGTGTTCCTTGGCGAGCCGCTCGACCTCGTCCATGTCGACGAGGTTGTCCGCCTCGTCCACGTGGTACGGCACGACGTTGAGCATCTTGCCGCTGTAGTTGAGGCGCATGCCGTGGGTGAGGTGGCCGCCGTGCGCGAGGTCGAGGCCGAGGACGGTGTCGCCGGGCCGGAGCAGCGCGAAGAAGACGGCGGTGTTGGCCTGGGCGCCGGAGTGCGGCTGCACGTTGGCGTAGCCCGCGCCGAAGAGGGACTTGACCCGTTCGATCGCCAACCGCTCGGTGACGTCGACGTGTTCGCAGCCGCCGTAGTAGCGACGGCCGGGGTAGCCCTCGGCGTACTTGTTGGTCGCGACCGAGCCTTGGGCCTCCATCACGGCGACCGGTGCGAAGTTCTCGGAGGCGATCATCTCCAGGGTGGTCTGCTGGCGGTGCAGTTCGGCGCGGAGGGCCGCGTGGACCTCGGGGTCCAGCTCGGCCAGCGGGGTGTTCAGTGCGTTCATACGGCGTTCGCGTTCCTCTCAGCGGCCTCGACGACGCCTGCGAGCGTCGATCCCTCACCCACGAAGACGGGACATCGTCGGGTCGAACAACGGCTCCTCGGCCACGACCGCCTCGACCCGCTCGTCGAAATAGCCGAGGTGCAAGGTGGTCCCGGGAGCGGCGAGTTCACTCGGCAGCCACGCATAGGCGATCCCCTTGCCGATCGTGTAGCCGTACGCCGCGCTCGTGACGTAGCCGACGGCGCGATCACCGTCGTACACCGGTTCCTTGCCCATGACGACCGACCGTGGATCGCCGATGGTGAGGCAGGTCAGCTTGCGTCGTACGTCCGCCTTGCGCCGCTCCAGCGCCGCCTTGCCGATGAAGTCGTCCTTGTCGGGCTTGACGGCGAAGCCGACGCCGGCCTCGTAGGGGTCGTGCTCGTACGTCATGTCGGTGCCGAAGGAGCGGTAACCCTTCTCCAGGCGGAGGCTGTTGAAGGCGCCGCGGCCGGCGACGATGCCGCCGAGGGGCCTTGCCGCCTCCCACAGGGTGTCCCACAGCTTCTGGCCCTGGTCGGCGGTGGTGTAGAGCTCCCAGCCGAGCTCCCCCACGTACGACAGGCGCATCGCGGTGACGGGGACCGAGCCGATGTAGGCGCGCTTGGCGCGGAAGTACTTCAGGCCGTCACCGGAGAAGTCCTCGTCCGTCAGGGGCTGCAGGACCTTGCGGGCCAGCGGTCCCCACAGGCCGATGCAGCAGGTGCCGGGCGTGATGTCGCGGACCTGGACCGTGCCGTCGGCGGGGAGACGGCGGGTGAACCAGTCGAGGTCGAGGTTGCCGTTGGCACCGACCTGGAAGAGGTCGCGGGCCAGGCGGGCCACGGTGATGTCGCTGCGGATGCCGCCGTCGTGGTCGAGGAGCAGGGTGTACGTCACCGAGCCGACCGACTTGGCGACCTTGCCGGTGACCAGCCGCTCCAGGAAGGCGGCGGCACCCGGGCCGGTCACCTCCAGGCGCTTGAGGGCCGTCATGTCGTACATCGCGACGGTCTCGCGGGTGACCTGGGCCTCGGCGCCGACGATGGGCGACCAGTACTGCGCCGCCCAGTCGTTCGGGGTGGGGATGGAACGGCCCTCGACCAGGCCGGCGTTGGCCTCGTACCACTGCGGGCGCTCCCAGCCGTTCGCCTCCAGGAAGAAGGCGCCCTGCTCCTGCTGGCGGGTGTGGAAGGGGCTGGTGCGGATCGGGCGCGGCTTCCCGGACGGCTGGAGGGGGTGGAGGATGTCGTAGACCTCCACGAAGTTCTGGCAGTCGCGGGCCAGGACGTACTCCGGGGAGAGCTGGTGCGGCTCGAAGCGGTTGACGTCGCACTCGTGCAGGTCGAAGGACGAGCAGTGGCCGTCGACCAGCCATTCGGCCATGGCCCGCCCGACGCCCGCGGAGTGCGTGACCCAGACCGCCTCGGCGACCCAGAAGCCCTTGACGTCCGGGGACTCGCCGAGCAGCGGGAAGTTGTCGGTGGTGAAGGAGAACAGGCCGTTGATGCCCTCCTCGACCTTGGCCTCCTGTGTCGCGGGGAGCAGTGACTGCGTCTCGGTCCAGGCGGGGGCGAAGTCGTCCTCGGTGAACTTCAGGACGGACGGCATCTCGTCCGCCTCGTCGAAGGAGAGGATCTCGTCGGCGGTGGTGGGCATGGGACGGTGGCCGTAGTAGCCGATGCCTATGCCGTCGAAGCGGTCGCGGTAGTAGAGGTCGGCGTCCTGGTGGCGCAGGATCGGGCGCACCGCCTCCTCGGTCCGCCCCGCGAGCGCCGGGACCGGGCCGGTCCAGGCGAGTTGGTGGGCGAGCGGGGTCAGCGGGAGGTTCATGCCGGCCATGCGGGCGATCTTCGGGCCCCAGATGCCGGCGCAGCACACGACGATGTCGGCGGGGATCTCGCCCTGGTCGGTGAGGACTCCGGTCACCTCGCCGTCGGCCTTCAGCACGTCGAGGACCTCGTGGCGGGGCAGGACGCGCACGCCGCGATCGGTGGCCCGGCGGATCTGCGCCTCGACGGCGAGGACGGCCTTGGCGAGGCCGTCGGTCGGGATCAGGAGGCCGCCGAGGACCCGGTCCCGGTTGACCAGGGGGTGCTGCTCGACGCACTCGTCGGCGGTCAGCAGGCGGGCTTCGATGCCCCATGCGGTGATCCAGCCGTGGCGGCGCCGCAGTTCCGCGAGGCGCTCGGGGGTGGTCGCCACTTCGAGGCCGCCGACCTGCAGGAAGCAGGGCTTGCCGTCGACGTCGAGGGAGCAGAGCTTCTCGACGGTGTAGCGGGCCAGCTCGGTCATCGTCTTGGAGGAGTTGGTCTGGAAGACCAGGCCCGGCGCGTGCGAACTGGAGCCTCCCGTGGCGGGCAGCGGGCCCTGGTCGACCACGGTCACTTCGGTCCAGCCTCGCGCGGAGATCTCGTCCGCGAGGGCCGCTCCCACGACGCCCGCTCCGATGATCACCACTCGGGGTCCCGCCATCGCCGCACCTCCGAAATCAAAACCCTAGAGTTGCTGTCTGCGCAACATGGTTCAGGTTGCGCAACTCAATGTGCCTGTCGCGGGGAGGAGGTGTCAAGGGGTCCGTGACGTCGGAAAACGGCCCGCAGAACAGGCGGGAACACGGGCCGGAACACGGCAATGCCCGGCGGGCGGTGCGTACCTGCACGCACCGCCCGCCGGGCATGTTCGACCGGATTTCGCCCCTGGCTACTTGATCCAGGCGTCGACCTTGTCCTTGTTGGCCTCGACCCACTTCTTGGCCGCCGCATCGTCCGTCATCTTGTCCTGGGCGATGTACTTGGCGACCTCGTTCTGGTCGTCGTTCGTCCAGTTGAAGTTCTTCACCAGGTTGTAGGCGGGGCTGCCCGACTTGGCGAACTTCGTACTGACGATCTTGTTCAGGTTGTAGACCGGGTAGTCGCAGGCGACCTTCGCCGCGTCGGCGTCACAGCCCGTCTTGTACGCGGGCAGGCCGACCTTCTTCAGCGGGACCTCGGACAGGAACCACTGCGGCTCGTAGAAGTAGCCGATCACCCACTGCTTGTTCTTCTCGGCGGTGCGGAAGGCCTGGATCAGCGCCGTCTCGCTGCCCGCGTACACCACTTTGAAGTCCAGCTTCAGGTTCGTCACCAGCGCCTCGTCGTGGGTGACGTACGACGGGTCGCCGTCGAGGAGCTGGCCCTTGCCGCCCGACTCGGACGTCTTGAACTTCGACGCGTACTTGTTGAGGTTCTTGTAGTCGAGGATGTCGGGGTGCGCCTTGGCCAGCCACGGCGGCACGTACCAGCCGATGAGGCCTTTGTTGCCGGTCGGGCCGGCGTCCACGGCGGTCTTCTGCTGGTCCATGTACTTCTTCACCAGGTCGGGGTGTCCCCAGTTCTCCAGGACCGCGTCGACCTCGCCGGAGCCGAAGCCCTGCCAGGCGATCTCTTCCTTGAGGTTCTTCTTGTTGACCGTACAGCCGAGGTTGTGCTGGGCGACGTACGCGACGACCGCCGCGTCCGCCTCGTAGCCCACCCATGGGTTGACGGCCAGGTTGAAGGTGCCGCACTTGCCCGAGCTTCCCGAGCCCGCGGAGGAGCTGTCTCCGACCTTCGCCCCGCCGCACGCGGTGAGGGTGAGGCCGAGGACGGCCAGGCCGGCCGCGCCGGCTCGCCAGTGTCTTGCCATGGTGTCGTGCTCCTTAAGCGGTGGCGCGGCGCGCCGCGGCCTGAGTGATCCGGTCGAACATGACTCCGAGAAGGACGATGGCCAGACCCGCGGCAAGCCCCTTCCCGTACAGCTCCCCCCGTGCAAATCCGGCCACGACGTCGTAGCCGAGGGCGCCCGCACCTACCAGGCCGCCCACCACAACCATCGACAGCACGTAGATCAGGCCCTGGTTGGTCGCAAGCGTCAGGGCACTGCGTGACATCGGCAGTTGAACCTTGGTGATGATCTGCCAGGTGTTGCACCCGGCGGAGGTCGCCGCCTCCACGGTGGTCTCGGGCACGGCCCGGATCCCGTCCGCGATGATCTTCATGGCGACGGGGGCCCCGTAGACGATCGCGGCGACGATGGCCGTGAAGCGCGTGGGGCCGAACAGCGCGAGGAACGGCACGAGGTAGACGAAGGGCGGCATGACCTGGGCGGCGTCCAGGGTGGGCCGGATCAGCCGGTCCACCATCATGCTGCGGCCCATCCACACCCCGAAGACGATGCCGAGCACCATCACCAGCACCGTCGCGACGAGCGTCGAGGCCAGCGTGGTCATGGCGTCCGACCACAGCCCGGTGCCGACCAGCAGGCCCACGCAGACGGCCGTGGTGACCCCGGACTTCCAGCCGCCGAGCACCACGCCCAGCGCGACCAGCACCGCGCCGACGAGCCACCACGGGGAGTCGGTGACCAGCGTCTGGAACGGATTGAGCAGGCCGTTGGTGATGACGTCACGGATCGCGTTGGTCAGTCCCGAGAGGCTGTCCTGCGCCCAGTTGGTCGCACTGTCCGCCGCACTCGCGATGTGGCTGCCGACGGTGCCGTCACCGGGGAAGTCGGCTGCCCAGAGGTAGGTGCGCGACAGATAGATCAGGACCGCCGTGACGGCGGCGCCGGCGCCCAGCAGGGGCCGCCGCCACTTCGCGAAGTCGTGCTTGGCGTTGCGTGCGTTCTCCGCACGTGCGGCGGCCGCGGTGGTGACCCGGTCCAGGACGATCGCCATGACGACGATGGCGAGGCCCGCGTTGAAGGCCGTGCCGACGTCGAGCGACTGCAGCGACTGGAGGACGACCGGGCCGAGCCCGGGCGCGTTGATCAGGGCCGCGATGGTCACCATGGCCAAGGCGGCCATGATGGTCTGGTTGACGCCCATCACCACGGTCCGCTTGGACATCGGCAGCAGGACCTTCAGCAGCGACTGGCGGCGGGTGGCGCCGAGGGAGTCGGCCGCCTCGACGGTCGTCTTGGAGACGTTGCGGATGGCGTGCGCGGTGATGCGGATCGTCGGCGGGGCCGCGTAGATCACGGTGGCGATGGTGGCGGAGGCACCGCCGATGAGGAAGAACAGGGTCAGCGGTGCCAGGTAGACGAAGGTCGGCATCGTCTGCATGAAGTCCAGGAAGGGCGTGGCGATCCGGTTGAACCGGTCCGACAGCCCGGCCCACACACCGAGCGGGATCGCGAACAGCAGCGCCACGAACACCGCGGAGAGGGTGAGGGAGAGGGTGTCCATGCTCTGCTGCCACAGCCCCTGCAGCCCGAAGAAGGTGAACCCGGCCACGGCCAGCAGCGCGACCCGCCAGTTGCCCACGGCCCAGGAGACATAGCCGGCGATGCCGACGACGCCGAGCCAGCCGATCTCCGGGACCGGGCGGGCGCCGGAGGGCTGCGAGATCAGGTGCTGGACGAAGGTCACCAGGTTGTCGATGACCAGCCGGATCTCGTTGAAGAAGTACAGGAAGAGCGGGTTGGAGTTGCGGTTGGCGCCGATGGAGTCGTTGAAGTCGTTGATCCACCGGTGCAGATCGGTCAGGTCGGCCGCCGCCAGCGACAGGGTCTGCTTTCCGCGCAGTACGGCGAACAGCACCAGCCACACGACGAGGATCGCGCCGATCACCATGGGCCGGCTGACCTTGCGGGCGCCCTTGGCGGGCGCGGCCGGTTCGACGGCCTCCGTCTTCTCGGGTTTCTCCATGGCGACGGTCATCACGCGCCGCCTTCCCCGGCGACCACCGCGAGGATCTCCTCGTCGCCGACGATGCCGAGCAGCTTGCCGTTCTCGACGACCTTGACCGGCTTGTCGGCCGCCAGGACGGCCCGGGTGGCCTCCTTCACCACGACGTCCGGGCCCAGCTCGGGGCCGTCCAGCTCGTCGCCGTCCTCCAGCTCGCGCATGATCCACCGCAGGGTGAGCACGTCGCCCCGCGGCACGTCCTTCACGAACTCGCGTACGTAGTCGTCGGCGGGCGCGCCCACGAGCTCGTCACCGGTGCCGCACTGGACCATCTTGCCGTCGCGCATGATGAGGATGCGGTCGCCCAGCTTGAGCGCCTCGGAGAGGTCGTGGGTGATGAACACCATGGTCTTGCCGACCTCATGGTGCAGCCGGATGACCTCGTTCTGCATGTCCCGGCGGATCAGCGGGTCGAGCGCGGAGAACGGCTCGTCGAAGAAGAGCACGTCCGGGTCCCCGGCCAACGCCCTTGCGAGGCCGACGCGTTGCTGCATTCCGCCGGAGAGCTGGTCGGGGTAGGAGTTCTCGTAGCCGGAGAGACCGACCAGTTCGACGACCTCCAGGGCCCGCCTGGTGCGTTCGGCCCTGCTCATGCCGCGGATCTCCAGGCCGAAGCCCACGTTGTCGACGACCCGGCGGTGGGGCAGCAGCCCGAAGTGCTGGAAGACCATGGAGAACTTGCGGCGGCGCAGCTCCCGCAGGGTTTTGTCGTCCACGCCGCGGATGTCCTGGCCCTCGAAGACGATCTCACCCGCCGTGGGTTCGATCAGCCGGGTCAGACATCGCACCAGCGTGGACTTGCCGGAGCCGGACAGGCCCATGACGACGAAGACCTCGCCGGGCGAGACGTCGAAGTCGACGTCGCGCACGGCGGCGGTACAGCCCGTGCGGTCCATGAGCTCGCGGCGGGAGAGCCCGCACAGCTCCTCGGACTCCGGCACCCGGTCGGCCTTCGGCCCGAACACCTTCCACAGCCTGCGCACGGATATGACCGGAGTCCCCTCCGCGTCCTTGGGCGTGCCGCGCCGTTGCGCCACCTCGGTCTGTGTGGGGGTCACGATCGACCTCTTTTCGGCGTTCAGCCGCGGAACCAGCGCTGCGGCCGGGGTTGGATGTTCTGCCAGATGTGCTTGGGCTCCCGGTACTCGTCCAGGCCGGACGGTCCCAGTTCCCGGCCCACGCCCGAGTGTCCGAAGCCACCCCATTCCGCCTGGGGCACATAGGGGTGGTAGTCGTTGATCCACACCGTGCCGTGCCGCAGCCGCCGGGCGACCCGCTGGGCCTTGCCGGCGTCCTGCGTCCACACGGCACCGGCGAGTCCGTACTCGGTGTCGTTGGCGATGCGTACGGCGTCGTCCTCGTCGGTGAAGCGTTCGATGGTCAGCACGGGACCGAAGGACTCCTCGTGCACCACCCGCATGTCCTGGGTGCACTCGTCGAGGACGGTCGGCGGGTAGTAGTGGCCGTTCGCGAGGGCGGGGTCGTCGGGCCGCTGCCCGCCGCAGCGCAGCACGGCACCCTCGGCGAGCCCGGCCGCGACATACGCCTCGACCTTCGCCAGGTGCTGGGCGGAGATCAGCGCTCCGGTCTCGGCCTCTGGGTCGAAGGGGCCGCCGAGCCGGATCTGCCGGGCACGGCGGACGATCTCGTCGACGAGGCGGTCGTGCAGCGAGTCCTCGACGATCAGCCGGGCACCCGCCGAGCAGACCTGCCCGGAGTGCAGGAAGACGGCCGTGAGCGCGAAGTCCACGGCCGTCTCGAAGTCGGCGTCGGCGAAGACGACGTTGGGGTTCTTGCCGCCGAGTTCCAGGGCCACCTTCTTCACGGTGGCGGCCGCGGTGGCCATGATGCGTTTGCCGGTCTCCAGGCCTCCGGTGAAGGAGACCATGTCGACGGCCGGGTCCTCGGAGAGCGGGGCGCCCACCTCCGGCCCGGCGCCCAGGACCAGGTTGGCGGCGCCGGCCGGGAGCCCGGCCTCCTCCAGTGCCTTCATCAGCAGGATCGAGGTGGAGGGAGTGAGCTCGCTGGGCTTGAGGACGATGGTGTTGCCGGCGAGGAGAGCCGGGGCGACCTTCCAACTGGTCTGCAGCAGCGGGTAGTTCCAGGGGGTGATCAGTCCGCACACGCCGATCGGCTCGTACACGACGCGGCTGACAGCGTCGTCGCGGCCGGTGTCGATCACCCGGCCGGCGTCGGTGCCGCCGATCCCGCCGTAGTAGCGGAAGCAGGAGACGACGTCGGCGATGTCGTACTCGCTCTCCACCAGGCGCTTTCCGGTGTCCAGCGACTCGGCGCGCGCGAACTCCTTCGCGTCGCGCTCGAGGATGTCGGCGGTGCGCAGCAGCAGGGCGCCGCGCTCACGCTCGGGGGTGCGGGGCCAGGGTCCCTCGTGGAAGGCTCGGCGGGCCGCGGCGATCGCCGCCTCCGTATCGGGGCGCGTGCCCTCCGCCACGGTCGCCACGAGGGCGCCGTCAGCGGGGCAGCGGATCTCGCGGTGACCGCCGGCCACCGGCTCCCGCCATTCTCCGCCCACATACAGATCTGCCACGAGCCAAGCCTTTCAACAGAATTCGTTGCGCATCGTGCATCCAATTGCTTGTGGTGGAACACCCTGGCGAATGTCCAGACACACGTCAAGTAGTTGGCGTATGACGATTTGGCTGGGCGAGCTGTTACCCGGCTCCCCCTTGACCGCAAGCGGCCGCCGAGCGGACCATGTTGCGTATCGCTCACCTTGTTGTGCAATACGCACCGACGGAGGCCGACGTGTCCCCCAAGTCCCCTCGATCGCAACCCGGCCGCGAGTACGTCCTCACCCTCTCCTGTCCCGACAGCGCGGGACTGGTCCATGCCGTGAGCGGCTTTCTCGTCAGGAACTCCGGCAACATCCTCGAAAGCCAGCAGTTCGACGATCGCCTTCAGGACCGTTTCTTCATGAGGGTCCATTTCGAGGTTTCCGATCCGAACGCCGGTCTGCAAACACTGCGTTACCGGTTCGGCCCCGTCGCCGAGGCCTATCGGATCTCCTGGAGCCTGCGGGACGCCTCGACCCCGACCCGGACGCTGATCATGGTGTCCAAGTTCGGTCACTGCCTCAACGACCTGCTCTTCCGCCGGCGCACCGGCGCCCTCAACATCGAGATCCCCGCGATCGTCTCCAACCACCGGGACTTCGAGAGCCTGGCGGACACCTACGGCATCCCCTTCCACCACGTCCCGGTCACCAGGGACACCAAGGCCGAGGCCGAGGCGCGGCTGCTGGAGCTGGTGCAGGAACTGGACGTCGACCTGGTCGTGCTCGCCCGCTACATGCAGATCCTCTCCGACGACCTGTGCAAGCAGCTCGAGGGCCGTGCCATCAACATCCACCACTCCTTCCTGCCCAGCTTCAAGGGCGCCCGCCCTTACGACCAGGCCTACGCCCGCGGGGTCAAACTCGTCGGGGCGACGGCGCACTATGTGACGCCCGACCTGGACGAGGGCCAGATCATCGAGCAGGACGTGGTCCGCGTCGACCACTCGCTCGACCCCGGTGAACTGGTCACGGTCGGCCGGGACGTGGAGGCGCAGGTCCTGGCGCACGCGGTGAAGTGGCACAGCGAGAGCCGGGTGATGGTGGAGGGCAACCGTACGGTGGTCTTCCGCTGAAGGCCGTATACGACATCGTGGGCGGTCCGGATCTCCGGCCCGCCCACGATGTCGTATACGGCCTTCAGGCGCTCAGACGGTCAGCCGGTCAGCCGGTCAGCCGGTCCAGCAGTGCCCGCCTCCACCGTTCGGTCTCGGCGATCTGGTTGAACGTGAACAGGTGCAGCCCGGCCACCCCCGCCGACGGCGTCGTGAGCGCCGCCTCCGCACGGGCCAGGAGCTTGTGGGGCGAGTAGCCGCCGGGCGCCGCGAACCGCAGGAACCAGGACGGGTGCCTGGTCAGGAAGCGCGCGGACTCCCCCACGCCGATCTTCGTCGCCATCGCGAGCAGCTTCGCCCGGTGCACGGGGCCCGCGACACCCAGATACACGGGCAGGGTGACGTGCCGGCGTCGTATACGAGCGAGCCACTCCGCCAGCACGCGCGCGTCGAAGCAGAGGTTGCTCACGATGTACGCGGCGTGCTCGCGCTTGTCCCACATCGCCTGGACGGTGACGTCGTCGTGGATGAGGGGATGGCTCTCGGGATAGCCGGTGATGCCGACGCGGCTGAACGGGCTGCCCAGCTCGCTCAGCCTGCGCAGCACCGGCAGAGCGCCGTCGTAGACCCCGGCCGGCGGGTCCGCGTCGCCCGCCGGGACGAAGACGTCGTCCACGCCCACCTCGAGGAGCCGGTCGACGACGTCCTTCAGGTGTGCGTCGTCGCGCAGCAGCCGCGCGGGCACGTGCGGGACGACGCGGTAACCGTGCGCCGCGAGCCGGGTGGTGAGGTCGAGGGTCGGCTCCAGGCCCTTGACCGGCGACGCCGTGACGGTGACCTGGACGTGGTGCGGGACATGGGCGAGGACCTTGTCCTCGGTCGCCTTCGAGGGGAGCACTTCGTAGCGGACGCTGTCGAGCAGCGCCCTGAGCCCTTCGGTCGCCACGCTCTACCCGGTCTGCTTCTGGGCGTCACGGTGGCGGTAGTACGCGGCCTTGGAGGCGGGCAGCGGCTCCTTGCCGAGGATCAGGTCGGCGGCCTTCTCGGCGATCATCATCACCGGTGCGTAGATGTTGCCGTTGGTGACGTAGGGCATCACGGACGCGTCGACGACGCGCAGGCCGTCCACGCCGTGCACGCGCATGCTGGCCGGGTCGACCACAGCCATCTCGTCGGTGCCCATCTTGCAGGTGCAGGACGGGTGCAGGGCGGTCTCGCCCTCCTCGGCGACCCAGGCGAGGATCTCCTCGTCCGACTCCACCTTCGGGCCGGGCGAGACCTCGCCGCCGTTGTACGGGGCCATCGCGGGCTGGTTGAGGAGCCTGCGGGCCACCCGGATCGACTCGACCCACTCACGGCGGTCCTGCTCGGTGGAGAGGTAGTTGAAGCGCAGCGCCGGGTGCTCGCGCGGGTCCTTGCTCTTGATCTTCACCGAGCCGATCGCGTCGGAGTACATCGGCCCCACGTGCACCTGGTAGCCGTGGCCGCCCGCCGGCGAGGAGCCGTCGTAGCGGACCGCGATCGGCAGGAAGTGGAACATCAGGTTGGGGTAGTCGACGTCCTCGTTGCTGCGGGCGAAACCGCCGGCCTCGAAGTGGTTGGTGGCGGCCGGCCCCTTGCGGAAGAGCCACTGCAGTCCGATGAAGGGGGCGCGCCACTTGGCCATGTACGGCTGCATGGAGACCGGCTGCGTGCAGGCGTACTGGACGTAGACCTCCAGGTGGTCCTGCATGTTCTCGCCGACGCCCGGCAGGTCGTGGACGACGTCGATGCCGAGGGCGCCGAGTTCCTGTGCGTTGCCGACGCCGGAGAGCTGCAGCAACTGCGGGGAGTTGATCGCGCCACCGCAGAGGATGACCTCCTTGGCGCGGACCTGCTGGAGCGCGCCCCTGCCGCGCCGGTACTCGACTCCGACGGCGCGCTTGCCCTCGAAGAGGACGCGGGTGACGAGTGCGCGGGTCCTGACCGTGAGGTTGGGACGCTTCATGGCCGGCTTGAGGTACGCCTTCGAGGCCGACAGCCGGCGGCCGCGGTGGACGTTGCGGTCGAACTTGGCGAAGCCCTCCTGGCGGTAGCCGTTGACGTCGTCCGTCGGCGCGTAACCCGCCTCCTCGGTGGCCTTGAGGAAGGCGCCGAAGAGCGGGTTGGTGGCCGGGCCGCGTTCGAGCACGAGGGGGCCGTCGTGGCCGCGGAACTCGTCGTCCGGGTCGGCCGCGAGACAGTTCTCCATCCGCCGGAAGTAGGGCAGACAGTGCGCGTAGTCCCAGGTCTCCATGCCGGAGTCGGCAGCCCAGCGCTCGTAGTCCATGGGGTTGCCGCGCTGGAAGATCATGCCGTTGATGCTGCTGGAGCCGCCCAGCACCTTGCCACGGGCGTGGTAGACGCGTCGGCCGCCCATGTGGGGCTCGGGCTCGGACTCGTACTTCCAGTCGTAGAACCGGCTGCCGATGGGATACGTCAGCGCCGCGGGCATGTGGATGAAGACGTCCCACGGGTAGTCGGACCGGCCTGCCTCCAGGACCAGCACCCGGTTGGCCGGGTCCGCCGAGAGCCTGTTCGCCAGTGCACTGCCGGCCGAACCGCCGCCGACGATGACGAAGTCGTATTGCAGGGGAGCCATGGTGCCTCGTCTCGCTCGCGCCGTAGATACGCGACGCATGCTAGTACCCGTAGCGCTATACGCACTAGGTTGCGAGCCACGCAACTTACGGGGTCTCGTTTCGAGGCGGTTACTTGCAGCGGTGTCGTTCACGGCACGGAAGGCCGCCCGGGGCGGGGTGGCCTCGGGCCGGCGCTCCGTGGCCAGTAGCCGTCCGGTCGGGGTGGCGTGGACGCGCAAGGCCACGGCGTGTGCCGTGGCCTTGCCCACTGTTCCATCCGGCCGGTCGGGGTGCGCGTCGCGGTCGGGGACGGGCGTCGCTGCCATCACCTGCAGGCACACCGACCGGCTCAGGTCCGGCTCACACCGCCACGAGCTTCTCGAAGAAGAACTCGTGCTTGAGGAACGATGTCTCGTGTTCCGCCCCCGGGTACGGCGGGATGAGCTGGGCGGCCTGGATGAGACGCCAGCCGTCCTCCAGCGCGGCGACGCCCGTCTCGTACGGCGGCTCATCGCTGTCGCCGGTGGTGGGGCGGGTGGTGCCGGTGCCGTCGTAGCGGGCCCATCCGACGACCGGGGCGTCGAGGGCGGATGTGTTCAGGTACAGGACGAGGACCTGCTGCCGCACGGTGTTCGAAGTGGTCACGCGTTGCTCCTCTGCGCGGGCCGGTTGGAGATTCGGGTGGCCCAGTACTCGATGTCGAAGTCGGGGTCGGCGGACAGCGAGCGCCAGAGCTTGATCCTGTTGTGGATTTCCAGCCGGCCGGTGGCCCCTTCGTACCAGGGGAAGGTGCGTGCCAACTCCTCACTCACGGCTGGGTCGTGCAGGTCCGCCGTGTCCCAGAGCCGCACCTGCGGCACGGTCGGGTTGAAGCGGATCTTGTACATGTGGCGGACGGTGTCGCTGTCGTTGCGCCGCCCTCCGTGCCAGATGCCGTGGTGGAGCAGCATGACCGTGCCGGCCGGGCACGTCAGCCGGGTCTGGCCGCGCAGGTTCTGGTAGCGGCCGGTGTCGGACTCGTTGATGCGGCGCAGGTGGCTGCCCGGGACGACGAGCGTGCCGCCCATGTCCGCGGTGACCTCCTGCGGGTAGTACATGAGCTGCACGTCGAAGGCGTCGGGCCGCAGGTCGATGAGGGCGTCGGCGTGCAGCGGCTGCGCGCTGCCCTCGCGCGGTGCGCGGGTGTGCACGAAGTGGTGGTCGACGGTCGGATCCGGGCCCACCAGGCTCTCCAACGCACCTGCGACAGCGGGGAGTTCGACGAGCCGCCTGGCGAAGGATCCCTCGGGGAACGCCTTCGGCACAGGGGTGCCGTAGGGCACGGAGGGCAGTCCCTCGGCGAAGACGCCGAGCGCCTCCTCGTTGAGTTGCTGGGGCACGATGCCGTCGAGGCGCAGGAACCCGTGTGCCACGAACCGCGCCACCTGGGCAGAGCTCAGCAGTTGCTGTGTGGTTGGCATACGGCAACCGTAGGAAGAGACGGTTCCGAAGTCGTGGGCTGTAATCAGCGAGCACTGGTAATTTTCCACCATGATGCACACGGTGGAGCTGGCGCTCGACCTGCCTCCGCAGGTGGAGAACTCGGGCGTGGGCGTCCACGGACACGCAGGCCCTCACGACGTGTTCCGACTGCCGCGCCTGTGGCAGCTCCATCTCTACGGCTACTCCGGCACCCTGGAGTTCGGCGGTTTTCGGCATCCGATCCGCCCCGGGCACGTGAGCCTCGTGCCGCCCGGCACAGAAGTGCACTTCCACTACGACACCTCGCCCATCCAACATCTGTACGCTCACTTCCGGTTGCCGGGCGACGGCGAGCGGCACCGCGTCCCGGTCATGCAGGACGCAGGCTCGGACGCCGCGATGCTCACCACTCTGCTGCGACAGACGGTCGCGGCCGGCCCGCAGTCCCCCGCACGGGCCGCCGCGGAACTGTGGACGGTGCTGTGGCGCACGACCGGCCTGGCCGGCGCCTCGGCGAACCACGAGGGGTCCCGGCATCCCGCCCTGCGCACGGCCATGGCCCACATCGAACAGCGCCTGGCCGACCCGCTGAACGTCCCGGACATCGCCCGCGCCGCCGGGGTCTCGCACACCCATCTGACGCGGTTGTTCCGCGAGGACACCGGGCTCACGGTCGTCGGCTACATCCGGCGCCGCCGAGTCGAGCGCGCCCGGCACCTCCTGATCGCCTCGACGCTCGCCATCCCGGCGATCGCCGCAACCGTCGGCATCCCCGACCTCCAGGCCTTCAACAAGACCTGCCGCAGGGAACTGGGCGCCTCACCGCGCGCCGTCAGGCAGACAGAAGCCCCCGCGGCGCTCTCGTCCCCCGCACCCATGAATCAGCCCCTACCAGGAGAAACGACCTGGTCAGCGTCACGACGGTAAACACGTTGTGCCGTACTGCGCGTATGGTTTCGTTGTGAGCAACCACAGCACAGACACCGAAACGTCAAATTCGCAGGCCGGCGGAGTGCAGTCGGTCGACCGGGCCATCAGCGTCCTCGAGATCCTCGCCCAGCGCGGGGAGGCGGGTGTCAGCGAGGTGGCCGCCGAGATCGATGTTCACAAATCCACTGCGTTCCGCCTGCTCGGCGCCCTGGAGGCGCGCGGACTGGTGGAGCAGGCGGGTGAACGGGGCAAGTACCGGCTGGGATTCGGCATCGTGCGCCTGGCCGGCGCGGTCACGGGCCGTATCGACATCACCCAGCAGGGCCGCCCGGTGTGCGAGCGTCTCGCCGAGGAGCTCGGCGAGACGGTCAACATCGCGGTGCTGCAGGAGCACTACGCGATCAACCTCTACCAGGTGCGCGGCCCGGGCGCGGTCACCGCGCACAACTGGGTCGGCCAGCTGACCCCGCTGCACGCGACGTCGAGCGGCAAGGTCCTGCTGGCATACCTGCCCGCCAAGGAGCGCGCCGCGCTGCTGACCGAGTCGGGGCTGAAGAAGGTCACGCCGTACACCTACACGTCGAAGGCCAAGCTGGAGAAGAACCTCGCCGAGGTGCGGGAGGCCGGCTACGCCTGGACCAAGGAGGAGCTGGAGATCGGCCTGCACGCCATGGCCGCACCCGTCCTCGACCGGGACGGCGAGGTCATCGCGGCGGTCACGGCGTCCGGGCCCTCGTACCGGTTCACGGAGGAGCGGATGCGTGAGCTCGCCCCGGTGCTGATCAAGGGTGCCGAGGAGATCAGCCACCGGATGGGCTACCTGGGCTGACTCACCCCTGGGGAGTGCCCAGGCGCTCGTTGACCCAGTCGTGGAAGGCACCTATGTGGTGCTCGCTGGGCACCAGCACACCGCCCTTGGCGTACAGACGCGAGCTCATTCCGGGCTGCGTGCGCTCGCAGGCGTCGAAGTCCTGGCGGTTGACGCGGTCGAAGAGCTCCACGGACCGGCTGACGTCCTTGCCGCTCTCGACGACGTGCGGGAGATAGAGCCAGTCGCACTCGACGATCGTGCGGTCCACGGCCACCGGGTACATCCGGTGGAAGATCACATGGTCGGGGACGAGGTTGACGAACACCTGCGGCCTGACGGTGATCGCGTAGTAGCGGCGGTCCTGGTCCTCGGCGACGCCGGGGATGCGGTCGAGGCCCTCGGAGCCGTCGACGGTGAAGCCCTGGACCTCCTCACCGAACTCGGCGCCGTGCCCGACGTAGTACTGGGCCGCGTACCCGTCGGCGAACTCGGGGAGCACCTCGGTGAGTTCGGGGTGGATCGTGGCGCAGTGGTAGCACTCCATGAAGTTCTCGATGATCAGCTTCCAGTTCGCCCTGACGTCGTAGACGATCCGCCTGCCGACGGACAGGTCCTCGATGCCGTAGCGCTCGATCGACTCGACGTCGCCGAGGCGGGCGACGACCTCGCCGACGACCTCCTCCTCGAAGGAGGGCGGGTTCTCCGCGAGGCAGACCCAGACATAGCCGAGCCATTCGCGCACGGCCACGCTCACCAGGCCGTACTCGGTGCGGCCGACGTCGGGCATCTTGGTGAGGTTGGGCGCCGCGACCAGCTTGCCGTTCAGGTCGTACGTCCAGGCGTGGTAGGGGCACTGGAAGGCCCGCTTGACCTCGCCGCTCTCCTCGGTGCAGAGCTTGGCGCCGCGATGCCGGCAGACGTTGAAGTACGCACGGATCGAGGAGTCACGTGAGCGGGTGACGATGATGCTCTCGCGGCCCACGTCGACGGTGCGGAAGGCGCCGGGCTTCGCCAGCTCGGAGGCGCGCGCGACACAGAACCACATGGTCTCGAAGATGCGCTCCTGCTCCTGCGCGAAGATCCCGGGATCGGTGTAGGAGGAGCCGGGGAGGGTGGCGATCAGGCTGTCCGGCAGGCTGGTCGAGGTCACGGTGCACTCCTCGGGAAACGTCATGGAGGGGTCATTCACGCGCCGGGAAGATCGACTCCGGACGGTGTTGTGTATTGAGCAACGCTATGTGTCATGTGCAACGGCAGCATGGGATGCCGCCGGGGTGGTGTCAAGAGATGGCGGCAAGCTGCTTGCGCCAGCGCGTGAACAGGCGGGGCTGGTTCATCCCGAGCACGGCGACCGGGGTACCGGCTCGCCGGTAGACGGCGAGGACGTCGCGGTCGTCCGCGGCGCCTTCCTCCACGGTCACGCTGTCCGCGCCGGCCGCGTGCCCGGCGAACTGGATCTTCACGCCGTACTGGTCCGACCAGAAGTACGGGGGCCGGGGCACACCCGGTTCCACCGCGCCGCCGGCCAGCAGCGTGGCGATGGCGGCGTCGGGACGCTCCCGGGCACCGGTCCAGTGCTCCACGCGGCGGTGGGCGCCCGCGCGGGGGTCGTACCAGTTGGCGCAGTCGCCGACCGCGACCACGCCGGCCAGGCTGGTACGCCCGTCAGCGCCGCACTTCACGCCGTTGTCGAGCACGATGCCCGAACCCTCCAGCCACTCGACGCACGGACGCGCACCCACGCCGACGACGACGATGTCCGCGGGCACGCTGCGACCGTCGTCGAGAAGAACGGCGTCGACCTCCCGCTCCCCGCTGAGCCCCTTGACGCCGAGCCCGCACAACAGGCGTACGCCGTGGTCCGCGTGGAGCCCGGAGACGACGGCGCCCATGGTCTCGCCGAGCGGTCCGGCGAGCGGCGTCGGGGCCGCTTCGATCACCGTCACGTCGAGTCCGAGGGCGTAGGCGGTGGAGGCGACCTCGGCACCGATGAAGCCGCCGCCGATCACGACCAGCCGTCCGCCGCGGGCCAGTTCGTCCCGCAGGGCCCGGGCGTCGTCCAGGGTGCGCAGGGTGTGCACTCCGGCCAGGCCGTCGGAGCCCGGCAGAACACGCGCGGCGGCGCCGGTCGCTATGACGATGCCGTCGGCGCGGACCTCGCCGCCACCGGCGAGCCGGACCGCACGACGGGCCCTGTCCAGTCCGGTGGCGCGGGCGCCCAGCAACCACTCCGCCCGCAGGTCCTCGTCGTCCGTCTCCAGCACGAGTTCCGCCTCGCCGATCGTGCCGGCCAGGAACTCCTTGGACAACGGCGGCCTGTCGTACGGGCGGTGGAGCTCGTCGCCGATGACGACGAGCCGCCCGTCGTAGCCCCGCCTGCGCAGTGAGCGCGCCGCCGACAGACCGGCCAGCGACGCGCCGACCACGGCGACGGTCCTCACGCGGGACCCCCGGCGAGCCGGGCGGCGACGCAGGGCGGCAGGTTGGGGGCGTCCGTGGACACCTGGACGTAGATCATGCCGTCCTCGACCGCGACCTCGTGCGTCCGGACCGGGAGCTTGGCCGGCGGGGCGTCGACCGCACCGGTCCTCAGGTCGAACTTCGAGGCGTGCAGCGGGCATTCGACCTCGCAGCCCTCCAGCCAGCCGTCGGCGAGCGAGGCGTCCTGGTGGGTGCACGTGTCGTCGATGGCGAAGACTTCGCCGTCATCGGTATGGAACACCGAGACCGGCGGATCGATGTCGAGCCTGAAGGCCTCACCTCGCGGGAGATCCGCGAGTCGGCACGCGGGAATCATCATGACACCTCGGTGCGTATAGCGAAACGGATTGCGGTAAGCGCAACGCCAGTCTGAAGGCCGCTCCGAACCGTTGTCAAGGCGTCAAAAGGCCCGGTTCGGGCGGGTCGGCCGCTCGGCCCGCGGGCAGCCCGAAGCGCCCGAACCACCTGCGGAAACAGGCGGAACGGGCGCCACGGAAAGGTCACCCGGGGGCGGTCAGAAACCGCGGTCGATCCACTCCTGCAGGTGCGGAGCCTCGGCGGCGAGGGTGGTCGTCCCGCCGTGACCGGTATGGACGACGGTGTGGCCGGGCAGCGTCAGCAGCCGCTCCCTGATCGACTCCACGATGGTCGGGAAGTGGCTGTACGACCGTCCCGTCGCCCCCGGACCGCCCGCGAAGAGCGTGTCGCCACTGAAGAGTGCCGTGAGGCCCGGCACGTAGAGGCACACCGCGCCCGGGGCGTGACCGGGGGTGTGCAGCACGGTCAGCTCGACGCCGGCCACCGTCAGGAGCTGCCCGTCGGCCAGTTCCCCGTCGGGATCCCGGTCGGGGTGGGTCTGCTTCCACAGCGGCAGGTCGTCGGGGTGCAGCAGGATCGGCGCGCCGGTGCGGGCGGCCAGTTCGGGTGCTGCGTCGACGTGGTCGTTGTGGGCGTGGGTGCACACGATGGCCCTGAGCCGTCGGCCGCCCACCACCTCGGCGATGGCCTCGGCGTCGTGCGCGGCGTCGACGACGATCACCTCGTGGTCGTCGCCGATGACCCATACGTTGTTGTCGACGTCCCAGGTGCCGCCGTCCAGCGAGAAGGTGCCCGAGGTGACGAGATGTTCGATGCGGGTCCCGGCCATCACAGCACCACCACCGAGCGCAGCACATCCCCGCCGTGCATCCGCTCGAAGGCCTTCTCGACCTCGTCCAGAGCGATGGTCTCGGTGACGAAGGCGTCCAGGTCCAGGCGTCCCTGCAGGTAGAGGTCGATGAGCATCGGGAAGTCGCGGGAGGGCAGGCAGTCGCCGTACCAGGACGACTTCAGCGATCCGCCCCGCCCGAAGACGTCCAGCAGCGGCAGCTCCAGCTTCATCTCCGGGGTCGGCACACCGACCAGCACGACCGTGCCGGCCAGGTCGCGGGCGTAGAAGGCCTGCCGGTACGTCTCCGGGCGGCCCACCGCCTCGATCACCACGTCCGCGCCGAAGCCGCCGGTCAGCTCGCGGATCGCCTCGACCGGGTCGACCTCCTTGGAGTTGACGGTGTGGGTCGCGCCCAGCCTGCGGGCGGTGGCCAGTTTCCGGTCGTCCAGGTCCACCGCGATGATCTTCGCGGCGCCGGCCAGGTGCGAGCCGACGATCGCCGCGTCCCCGACGCCCCCGCAGCCGATCACCGCCACGCTGTCACCGCGGCCGACCTTGCCGGTGTTGATCGCGGCGCCGATGCCCGCCATCACCCCGCAGCCCAGCAGCCCGGCGGCGGCGGCCGAGGCGGCCCGGTCGACCTTCGTGCACTGACCCGCTGCGACCAGCGTCTTCTCCGCGAACGCGCCGATGCCCAGCGCCGGCGACAGCTCGGTGCCATCGAGCAGGGTCATCTTCTGCTCGGCGTTGTGGGTGTTGAAGCAGTACCACGGCCGACCGCGCAGACAGGCCCGGCAATTCCCGCACACCGCACGCCAGTTGAGGATCACGAAATCCCCGGGGGCGACGTCGGTGACGCCCTCCCCCACCGACTCCACCACTCCCGCGGCCTCGTGGCCCAGCAGGAAGGGGAAGTCGTCGTTGATGCCGCCCTCCCGGTAGTGCAGATCGGTGTGACAGACCCCGCAGGCCTCGACCTTCACCAGCGCCTCACCCGGGCCGGGATCGGGCACGATGATCGTCTCCAGGCTGACGGGGGCGCCCTTGCCCCGCGCGACGACTCCACGGACCTGGTGCGACATGGACACTCCTCGGCTGATACGGGATCTGCGTGCGAGATCCGAGTCAGATGTTGCTCAATGCGGCACACATCGCATGTGCCGCAACACAGCATCGTGGAGCACCGACCGCCGGTCAAGATGTCGGATGCGCCGTCTGACCGGCGATAGAGCGGCCCGACCGGTGATAGCGTTGCCCGGAATTTACGGAGAGCCGACGGAACGACGTCAGCTGGAATACTTCATCGCCGTGTTCGAGCACGGCGGATTCACAGCCGCGGCCAATGCACTCCATGTCGCACAGCCCTCGTTGTCCCATGCGATCCGGACCCTTGAGCGCGAATTCGGCGGCAGTCTGTTTCACCGGCTGCCGCACGGCGTCGTACTCACTGCGGCGGGTGAGGCGCTCATTCAGCCGGCCCAGCAGGTGCTGCGGGACCTGTCCACGGCAAGCTCTCTGGTCCGCGAAGTCCTCGGGCTCAGCGGCGGTCGGCTGGACATCGTTTCGCAGACGACCCTCTCGGTCGATCCGCTCGCCGCCATGCTGGGGCGCTTTCATCGCGCGCATCCGAAGGTCTCCGTGCGCGTGGTCGATCCGGAGCGGGGCGCCGCCGTGGCGCACATGGTCGCGGCCGGCCAGTGCGAACTCGGTCTGGTGGACGCCTCCGTGCCCACGGCGGACCTCCGCAGCATCGACCTGCCGGCGCAGGAGATGCATGTCGTGCTGCCGCCGGACCACCCGCATCCGGCCGGCCCCACCATCACCTCGCGCGAACTGGCCGCACTGGACCTGATCGTGACCCCGCCGGGCACCGAGACCCGGGCGGCCCTGGACGACGTGTGCACCGCCCTCGGCGTCGCGCCGCGGATCGTGGTGGAGACCGCGCACCGCGCAATGATCGTGCCGCTGGTCCTCTCCGGCGTCGGCGCGTCCCTGCTGCCCACCTCCATGGCGCAGGACGCGGCGCTCCGCGGGGCCCGGATGCTGTCCAACCGTCCCCGGCTGCTGCGCCACGGCCGGCTGGTCCGGCGTTCGGGCCCGCTGTCGCCCGCGGCCCAGGCGTTCGTGGACCTGGCATCCTCGCCCGCCCCGCCGCCTGTGCAGGCGGAGAAGCTTTAGGTATAGAAGCTTTCTACCGCCTTCATTCAAAACCGGTTCAGGTGGATTCACGCTCGGTTATTGACCGGCTTCGGCGGCGGCCGCTTCGACCACGGCTGGGACCACCAGCGCGAACTGACCCTGCAGCGGCAGAAGGAACTCGGCGTCGTACCCCCGGACGCAGAACTCGCCAAGTGGGCGGAAGGCGTTCCGCACTGGGACGAGCTCACCGACAGCCAGCGCCGGCTGGGCGCCAGGTTCATGGAGACCTTCGCCGCCTTCACCGAACACGCCGACGTGCAGGTCGGCAGGTTCATCGACGCACTCGACGACCTCGGCGAGCTGGACAACACTCTGATCCTGTACATCCTCGGTGACAACGGCGCCTCGGGCGAAGGCGGCATCGAGGGGACCGTCGTCGAGCACCGGCTCGGGCACGGCGTGGTGGACGACCCGGACGAGATGATCGACCACCTCGACGAGATCGGCGGCCCGCACAGCTACCCGATCGCCCCGGCGGGCTGGGCCCTGGCCCTCAACACCCCGTACCAGTGGACCAAGCAGGTCGCCTCGCACTTCGGCGGCACCCGTGACGGCGTGATCCTGCACTGGCCCGGAGGGGTCCCCGAACGCGGCGGGCTGCGCCACCAGTTCTCTCACGTGATCGATGTCCTGCCGACGCTCCTGGACTGCGCGGGAGTTCCGGCGCCGTTCAGCGTCGACGGGGTGCCGCAGCAGCCCATCGAGGGCACGAGCATGTGGCGGACGCTCACCGATCCAGGGGCGCCCGAGCATCGCCGTACGCAGTACTTCGAGATGTGCGGCAACCGGGGCATCTACCACGAGGGCTGGATGGCGGTCACCCGGCACGGCGTCCCGTGGGAGATGCTGCCGGACGGGGGCAAGAGGTTCGCCGACGACGTCTGGGAGCTCTACGATCTCGACCACGACTGGAGCCAGGCGCACGACCTGGCCGCCGAGCACCCCGAGAAGCTGCGCCGGCTGCAGGACCTGTTCCTGATCGAAGCGGCGAAATACCAGGTCTTCCCCCTGGACGACCGGGTCACCGAGCGGGAGAACCCCGCTGTCGCCGGCCGCGTCGATCTGCTCGGCGACCGGACCTCCGTGACCTACCGCGGGGGCATGCGCCGGTTCACCGAGGAGACCACCCCCAACATCAAGAACCGTTCGCACAGCATCACCGCGGACGTCGACGTGCCGGACGCACCGGCCGAGGGCGTGCTCATCGCGCAGGGCGGCCGGTTCGGCGGCTGGACCCTGTACGTCACGGGTGGGCGGCCGGCCTACGCGTACAACTACTTCGGGATGAGCCTGTACACCGTGCGCGGCGGCAGGCCGCTGACGCCGGGACGGCACGAGGTGCGGCTCGAGTTCGACTACGACGGCGGAGGGCTCGGCAAGGGCGGAACGGCCGTGCTCATGGTGGACGGTGCGAAACAGGCGACGGGACGGGTCGAGCGGACCATCCCGTACTACTTCTCCTTCGACGAGACCCTCGACGTCGGAGTGGACCTGAGCACACCCGTGACCGACGACTACGCCGTGCTCGACAACGAGTTCACCGGGACCATCCACACGGTCCGCATCGACCTGGACGGCGCCGCCACCGAATCGTCCGACTACGACGGCGGGTTGCACCGCCGGGTCATGGGGGCCCAGTGAGCTGCTGTGCGCCGTCCGGCGGCCGGGCGGCGGACCGGCCCTCGCCGCGGCCGACCGCCCTGCACCGGGCGTCCGCCGAGGGCATGGTGAGCGTTCCCGCCGGTGAGTTCCTCATGGGCGGCGAGGACGCGCTCGCCTACCCCGCCGACGGCGAGGGCCCGGTGCGCACGGTGCACGTCGATGCCTTCCGGATGGACGCCTGCACGGTGTCGAACGCGCAGTTCGCGCGCTTCGCCGCCGACACCGGGTACCGCTCCGACGCGGAGCGGATCGGCTGGTCGTTCGTCTTCGCCGGTCTGCTGCCGGACGACTTCCCGCCGACCCGGGCGGTGGTGGGCGCGCCCTGGTGGCGGCAGGTCGAGGGAGCCGACTGGCGCCATCCCGACGGACCGCGGTCCACCTGGGCGGACCGGGCGGATCATCCGGTCGTCCACGTCGACTGGGACGACGCCCGCGCCTACTGCGCCTGGGCCGGCAAGCGTCTGCCCACCGAGGCGGAGTGGGAGCGGGCCGCCCGGGGCGGCCTGCACGGCAAGGTGTTCCCCTGGGGCGACGAGCTCGAACCGGGCGGTCGCCCCCGGATGAACGTCTGGCACGGCGCCTTTCCCGAGCGGCATCCGACAGCCGACGGCTGGTACGGAACCTGCCCCGTCAACGCCTTCGAACCGGGCGGCTTCGGCCTGTACAACGCCACGGGCAACGTATGGGAGTGGTGCGAGGACCCGTTCTCCCCCTCCCGCGACGGACAGCTGCGGGTCACCAAGGGCGGCTCCTATCTGTGCCACGCCTCCTACTGCCGCCGCTACCGGGTCGCCGCACGGCAGGGCCTTCCCCCGGGCTCGGCGACCGGCAACGTGGGCTTCCGGTGCGCTCTGGACATGGCCTGATCACTCGTCGACCTCATCCCTCGGACAACGGCGCGAGGCATCGCCGTACAAGGAGCAGGACCATGGCAAAGAGAACAGGACACCGGCGCGCCGGATCGGCGGGCATGGCAGTGCTCGGCCTCACCCTCACTGCTTGCGGCGGCGCGAAGGTCGGTGACAGCACGGCCGGCGCGGGCAGCAGCCCGGGCAAGTGCGGCACCTTCAACCTCGCGGTCAACCCCTGGGTGGGCTACGAGGCCGATGCGGCGGTCGTCGGCTACGTGGCCGAGCACAGTCTGGGCTGCAAGGTCGAGAAGAAGGACCTCAAGGCGGAGATCGGGTGGCAGGGGTTCGAGACGGGTGAGGTCGACGCCATCCTGGAGAACTGGGGCCACCCGGACCTGGAGAAGAAGTACATCACCCAGCAGAAGACCGCCGTCGACCTCGGCCCGACCGGCAACAAGGGCATCATCGGCTGGTACATCCCGCCGTGGCTGGCCAAGGCGCACCCGGACATCGTCGACTGGAAGAACCTCAACAAGTACGCGGCCCATTTCAAGACCTCCGAGTCGGGCGGCAAGGGCCAGTTGCTGGACGGCGACGCCTCGTACCAGACCAACGACGCGGCGCTGGTGACGAACCTGAAGCTGAACTTCAAGGTGGTGTACGCGGGCAGCGAGACCGCCCTCATCCAGGCCTTCCGCACCGCCGAGAAGAACAAGCAGTGGGTGATCGGCTACTTCTACGAGCCGCAGTGGTTCTTCTCGGAGGTACCGCTGGTCCACGTCAAGCTGCCCAAGTACACGGCGGGTTGTGACGCCGACCCGGCGAAGGTCGCCTGCGACTACCCCGTGTTCGACCTCGACAAGATCGTCAGCACGAGGTTCGCCAGGTCCGGCAGCCCGGCCTATGACCTGGTGAAGAACTTCAAGTGGACCAACGCCGACCAGAACACCGTGGCCAAGTACATCGCCGTGGACAGGATGACGCCGGAGGCGGCGGCGAAGAAGTGGATCGAGGCGAACCCCGACAAGGTCAAGGCCTGGCTCGGGTAGTCCGGCTCGACCGCGCAGGGTCACTCGTCCGGGATGCCGGCGCCGCTGAGGGCCGGAACAGTGGCTTCCGGCCGGGTGAGGGAGCGGGCGCCGAGGCGGAACTGGTCGAGTTTGTCGACGATGGTCCGGCCGACGGGAGTGTGGCCCCAGATGCTGATGCCGTGGTGGGTGGTGGGCTGCCAGGTGGTCTCGTCGATGACGACGGGGTTCCAGCCGACCTCCCACTCGAAGCCCGAGGGGGTGCGGGCGTAGTAGGACAGCTCCTTGTCGTTGGTGTGCTGTCCCACGGAGCTCGCGCGATGGTTGCAGTGCTGGTGCCGGAGGCGGCGGCGACCCGGACGATCCCGCCGCGGCCGAGGGCCGTCGCCTCACTGGCCAGGTACAACCGACGGCGACGCTCATCGAAGTGCGGCAGGATCTGATCGAGCTTGGCCCGCAGAGCACGAGCGGCGACGCGGCCTGACAGACACGGAGTCATATCTCAGACTCCCACCAACACCCCTCTGCCGAGCACCTATTGAAATACGGGCCCCAGGCAAGGTTGACAACTGTCAGATCGGGGTGGCCGGGTACAACTAGCCGACGCAGTGTTCGCCCTTCCAGGGCCAGTTGAAGCTTCCAGGCTTGACCAGGGCGACGTTCCAGTAGGGAAGAGCCGCGCAGGAGTCGATCCACAGCTGGGTCGCCGGGAATCTCCCGGCGGTCCTGCTGTTGAACAGAAGTGGCCCACCGGAGTACTTATAAATCTTGACGTTGTGGTCGGACGCGAGCGTGATGTAGGCCCTGGGCTGAGCCGACGTCACGTGATTCGGTCCGAACTCATCCACGAGAACGCCTTTGTAGTAGATGAGCGCGTTGGCATAATTGCCCATGCACAGCTTTGCGACAGCCCCGCGCTGTCCAGCAGTGGACACGATGCACTTCCCGACGGTCAGCTTCTGACCGAGGTTCAAGTGGTACTGCCCAGCTGCAGCGTCAGCCTGAGTGGCTGGCGTGAAGATGGATGCCCCAAGCAGAATCCCGGCAATCAGAACGCTCCGCATATTTATGCGAATCCCCATGTCGTCCAATCCTCTATCCCGAAGATCACTGGACGCGCAACGTACCGTTGCGTTCAGGGCCAGGTCAAGATCGCTACCGGACGGCACCGTCGGAGGGCCGGCCCCACCGACCAACCGGTGGGGCCGGCCCTCCGACACAGGCGTGGGTGCTCACGCCGTCAACCGTGTGAGCGCAGCCGCCACGGAGTGACGGCTCAGCCGATCTCGACCAGCAGGTCCCCGCCCTCCACCTGCTGGATCTTGTTGATGGCGAGCCGGCCGACGGTGCCCGCCTTGGGGGCGGTGATCGCGGCCTCCATCTTCATCGCCTCGATGGTGGCCACGGTCGCGCCGGCGTCCACCTCGTCGCCCTCGGCGACCGCGAGGGTGACCACGCCGGCGAACGGGGCGGCGACATGGCCCGGGTTGGTGCGGTCGGCCTTCTCGGTCACCGGGACGTCGGAGGCGGCCGCCTGGTCGCGGACCTGGATCGGGCGGAGCTGGCCGTTCAGGGTGGACATCACGGTGCGCATGCCGCGCTCGTCGGCCTCGCCGACCGCCTCGAGCTCGATCAGCAGCCGGACGCCGGGTTCGAGGTCGACGGCGTACTCCTTGCCCGGGCGCAGCCCGTAGAAGAAGTCCTTGCTGTCCAGCACGCTGGTGTCGCCGTAGGCCTGACGGTGGGTGTCGTAGTCGCGGGTCGGGCCGGGGAAGAGAAGACGGTTGAGGGTGGCGCGGGGCTCCTTCGCCAGGCCCTCACGGTCCTCCGTGCTGAGCTCCTGGACGGGCCTGGGCTCGGCGCGGCCCTCAAGTGCCTTGGTGCGGAAGGGCTCCGGCCAGCCGCCGGGCGGGGTGCCCAGCTCGCCGCGCAGGAAGCCGATGACGGAGTCGGGGATGTCGTACCGGTTCGGGGTGGCCTCGAAGTCGGCCGGGTCCACTCCGGCACCCACCAGGTGGAGGGCGAGGTCGCCGACCACCTTGGAGGACGGGGTGACCTTCACCAGGCGGCCCAGCATCCGGTCGGCGGAGGCGTAGAGGTCCTCGATCTCCTCGAAGCGGTCGCCGAGGCCGAGCGCCACGGCCTGGGTGCGCAGGTTGGAGAGCTGGCCGCCGGGGATCTCGTGGTGGTAGACGCGGCCCGTCGGGGAGGCGAGGCCCGCCTCGAAGGGGGCGTAGACCCGGCGGACGCTCTCCCAGTACGGCTCCAGGTCGCCGACGGCCTGGAGGTCGAGGCCGGTGGGCCGCTCGGAGTGGTCGGTCGCGGCGACGATCGCCGAGAGCGACGGCTGGGACGTCGTACCCGCCATCGACGCGACCGCGCCGTCCACCGCGTCCGCGCCCGCCTGGATCGCCGCGAGATAGGTGCCGAGCTGGCCGCCCGCCGTGTCGTGGGTGTGCAGATGGACCGGGAGGTCGAATTCGCGGCGCAGCGCCGATACGAGCTTTGCGGCGGCCGGGGCGCGCAGCAGGCCCGCCATGTCCTTGACAGCCAGGACGTGGGCGCCCGCCTCGACGATCTGCTCGGCCAGGCGGAGGTAGTAGTCGAGGGTGTACAGGCGCTCGTTCGGGTCCGACAGGTCCGAGGTGTAGCAGAGGGCGACCTCGGCGATCGCCGTGCCCGTCTCGCGTACGGCGTCGATGGCGGGCCGCATCTGGCCGACGTCGTTGAGGGCGTCGAAGATGCGGAAGATGTCGATGCCGGTGGCGGCGGCCTCCTGCACGAAGGCGTCGGTCACCTCGGTCGGGTACGGGGTGTAGCCGACGGTGTTGCGGCCGCGCAGCAGCATCTGCAGACAGATGTTGGGGACGGCCTCGCGCAGGGCGGCCAGGCGTTCCCAGGGGTCCTCGGCCAGGAAGCGCAGCGCCACGTCGTACGTCGCTCCGCCCCAGCACTCCAGGGACAGCAGCTCGGGCAGGGTGCGGGCGACCACGGGGGCGACCGCGAGGAGGTCCTTGGTGCGGACGCGGGTGGCGAGCAGGGACTGGTGGGCGTCGCGGAAGGTGGTGTCGGTGACGCCGATGGTCGGCGACTCGCGCAGGGCGCGGGCGAATCCCTCCGGGCCGAGCTCGACGAGCCGCTGACGCGAGCCGGCGGGCGGCTCGCCTGCGGGCAACGCCGGCAGCTTGCTGACGGGCTCGATCAGCTCGGGGCGCTCCCCGTTCGGCTTGTTCACCGTCACGTCGGCGAGGTAGGTGAGCAGCTTGGTGCCGCGGTCGGCGGAGGAGCGGGAGGTCAGCAGGTGCGGGCGCTGCTCGATGAACGACGTCGTGATCCGGCCGGCCTGGAAGTCGGGGTCGTCCAACACCGCCTGCAGGAAGGGGATGTTGGTGGCCACGCCGCGGATGCGGAACTCGGCCACCGCACGCCGGGCCCGGCCGATCGCGGCCTTGAAGTCCCGGCCCCGGCAGGTGAGTTTGACCAGCATGGAGTCGAAGTGGGCGCTGATCTCCGTACCGGCATGGGTGGTTCCGCCGTCGAGGCGGATGCCCGAGCCGCCGGGCGAGCGGTAGGCGCTGATACGGCCGGTGTCCGGGCGGAAGCCGTTGGCCGGGTCCTCGGTGGTGATGCGGCACTGAAGGGCCGCGCCGTGCAGCTTGACCGTGTCCTGGGACAGCCCCAGGTCGGCGAGGGTCTGGCCGGACGCGATACGCAGCTGGGCCTGGACGAGGTCGACGTCGGTGACCTCCTCGGTGACCGTGTGCTCGACCTGGATGCGCGGGTTCATCTCGATGAAGACGTGGTTGCCGTCGCGGTCGAGGAGGAACTCCACGGTGCCCGCGTTGCGGTAGCCGATCTCGCGGGCGAAGCGCACGGCGTCGGCGCAGATCCGGTCCCGAAGGGCCGGGTCGAGGTTGGGTGCGGGGGCCAGCTCGATGACCTTCTGGTGGCGGCGCTGGAGAGAGCAGTCCCGCTCGAAGAGATGGATGACGTTGCCCTCGCCGTCGGCGAGGATCTGCACCTCGATGTGGCGGGGGTCGACGACGGCCTTCTCCAGGAAGACGGTGGAGTCGCCGAACGCCGAGGCGGCCTCGCGGGACGCCGCCTCGATGGACTCGCGCAGCGCGGCCGGGTCCTCGACGCGGCGCATCCCGCGTCCGCCGCCACCGGCGACCGCCTTCACGAACAGGGGGAAGCCGATCTCCTCGGCGGCGCGGACGAGTTCGTCGAGGTCGTCGGAGGGGGCCGAGGAGCCGAGCACCGGGACACCGGCCGCGCGGGCGGCGGCCACGGCGCGGGCCTTGTTGCCGGTCAGTTCGAGGGTCTGCGCGCTCGGCCCGACGAACGTGATGCCGGCCTCCTCGCAGGCCTTCGCCAGCTCGGGGTTCTCGGACAGGAACCCGTAGCCCGGGTACACCGCGTCCGCGCCCGCCTGCCGCGCGGCACGGACGATCTCCTCCACGGAGAGATACGCCCGCACCGGATGCCCGGGCTGGCCGATCTCGTAGGCCTCGTCGGCCTTGAGCCGGTGCAACGAGTTGCGGTCCTCGTGCGGGAAGACGGCGACGGTCCTCGCGCCCAGCTCATAGCCGGCGCGAAACGCCCTGATCGCGATCTCACCACGGTTGGCGACCAGCACCTTGCGGAACATCGCCGCTCCCTTCAGCCTGCCGATGACGTCCCCATGGTGTCGGGGACGCCCACGTCACGCCATGTGAGCCGGGCCACTCAGTTCAAGATGTGATCTCGGTTGCCGCCTTTCTGATTGCCTCGCGGATGCGCGGGTAGGTGCCGCAGCGGCACATGTTCTCGATGCCGTCGATGTCCTCGTCGGACGGCTGGGGTGTCTTCTTCAGCAGAGCGGCGGCGGCCATGATCTGGCCCGGCTGGCAGAAGCCGCACTGCGAGACGTCGCACTCCAGCCAGGCCTGCTGCACCGGGTGCAGGGTGTCGCCGTCGGCCAGCCCTTCGACGGTGGTGACCTGGCGGTCGTCGCAGTCGGCGACCTTCACCACACAGGGCTGGATCTCCGCGCCGTCGAGATGGCTGGTGCAGGCGCGGCAGATGCCGACGCCGCAGCCGTACTTGGGGCCGGTGACGTGCAGCAGGTCGCGCAGCACCCACAGCAGCGGCATGTCGGCCGGGGCCTCGACGGTGACGTGTTCGCCGTTGAGGACGAAGGAGTAGGAGGGCATCAGTACCTTCTCGGAACGTCACAGAACATGAGCGGGTCGGAGCAGGAGCGGGTCGGAACGCGGGCGGGTCAGAACGTGAGCGGGAAGCGACGCGGTCTGGTGCCGGTCGCCCGTGCGTAGGCGTTGGCCACGGCTCCGGAGGCGGCCGGCACGCCGAGTTCACCGGCGCCGCCCGGCTCACCCCTGGACGGCATGATGTGCGCCTCGAAGTGCAGCGGGGCATGCCGCTGGCGGGCCCACCGGAAGTCGGCGAAGCTGCCCTCGCGCACGGCACCCCGGTCGATGTGCAGCCCTGCCTGCAGCACCGTGGAGATCCCGTCGATCGCCGCGCCCATGAGCTGGGCCTGAAGACCGCGTGGGTTGATCACCGTGCCGACGTCGGCGGCCATCACCACCTTGGTCACCCGGGGCTTCTTCGGGTCGGTGGCGTCGATCTCGACCAGACAGGCAACGCAGGATCCGTACTCCTCGTGGACGGCGACGCCCTGCCCGTGCCCGGCCGGCATGGTCCGCCCCCAGCCGCCGGCCTCGGCGGCCTTGTCGAGTACGGCCTTGACGCCCTTGCTGCGCAGAGTCGTACGGCGGAAGGCGACCGGGTCCCGGCCCAGGCTCCGTGCCACCTCGTCGACCATGATCTCCTGCGCGGTCCGTACCGTCCCGGAGTCCACCGACCGCCACGCGCCGAGCGGGATCGCGAGCTCGACGCCGCCCGAGTCGCCGGAGACCCGGCCGAAGTTGTAGAGACCGGAGTCGCTGGGCAGCGGAGCGGCGAGCGGGCGCCGCAAGGCGGCCCGGCTCGCGGCGGCCACTCTGCCGTAGGACTCGTTCACGGAGGCCGTGGCATGGGTGAAGGCCACCACTCTGCCGTCCGCGTGGCTGGCACGGATCCTGTGGTGGTCGGCGGGGCGCATCCTGCCGTGCCGGGTGTCGTCGCCCCGGCTCCACATCAGCTTGACCGGCCGGTGTGCCGCCTTCGAGATGAGGGCCGCCTCGATGGCGGCGTCGTGGTTCAGCCGCCGCCCGAAGGAGCCTCCGCCGCGGATCACATGGACCTTGACCGCGGACGCGGGCAGTTGGACCGTGGCGGCGATGTCGTCGCGGGCCTCCATCGGTGTCTGGGAGGAGAACCAGATCTCGGCCCGGTGCGCCTGCACGTCCGCGATCGCGGTCAGGACCTCCATCGGCGCGTGGCTGACGAACGCGAACTCGAACTCGCCCTCGACCTGTGCCGTTCCGCGCGGCGGGGTACCGAGGTGCGGGACCGCGGCCCGCAGCCGGGCGCGGATGCCGGCGTCGGACAGGGCGGCCAGCGGGCCGGGCGCCCACTTGATCTTCAGGGCGTCCCTGGCCTGGAAGGCGTGGTGGAAGCTCTCGGCCACCACGGCGACTCCGCCCGGGACCCTGACGACGGCGTGCACGCCGGGAAGGGCGCGGGCCGCCCGGTCGTCGACCGAGACGATCCTTCCGCCGAGCGTCGGCGGCCGTGCCACCACGGTCGGCTTCGCCCCTGGCACCGACAGGTCTCCGGTGTACTTCGCCCTGCCGGTGACGATGTCGCGGGCATCGACACGGTTCGTCGGCCGGCCGATCACCTTGTGCCGGGACGCCGGCTTGGGCTTGGCGGACACGGCCGTACGGCGTATGTGGGCGGCGCTCGCGCTGAGGGAGCCGAAGGTGGCGGTGCGGCCGTCCGGGGCGATCACCATCGTGTCCCTGGTGCGCAGGCTCCAGGCGGGCAGGTGCCAGCGCTTCGCGGCGGCGGTGACGAGCCTGGCGCGTGCGGTGGCGGCGAGTTGGCGGGCCGGGCCGTACAGCGAGCCGACCGAGTTCGAACCACCGGTGTTCTGGTTGCCCTTGGTCCGTGCGTCGGCGAGCGGGATGTCGACGTCGGCGAGGCGGGCGTCCAGCTCCTCGGCGACCATCATGGCGACGGCGGTGGTGATGCCCTGGCCGACCTCGACGCGCGGCAGCCGTACGACGACCTTGTTGGCCGGGGTGACCTCCAGGACGAGCATCTCGTCGTCGGCGCCGGTCACCAGCGCGTCGGAGGGGCCGCGGCGGGGCTCCGAACCCTCGGCCGAGGAGGTGTCGCAGGCGAGCGGGGCCGCGATGGTGAGGGTGGACGCGGCAAGCGAGTAGACCATGAACCTGCGGCGGGACACCGCGTGCCGAGGAATGTCCGCATCCCGGGCCGGGCCTGTGGCCGCGGACTCTGTGCCGTCCACCAACACTCCTCAGGGGTCGTCCGGCTGATACGTCAACAGCTATGAGGCGCAAGTGGGCCTGTGGGTTGCCTGAGAACCGGCCGCCGTACAGTTGCGGCCTGTCGCGCGCGGCCTCGCCTCCCGAACCGCCTCTCCTCCGTAGGCTCTGGATCCGTGGAGGAGCCGTGCGACGGACGTCCCGTCCCCAACCTACGGAGAACCATGGCCGACGCCAGTCCCCAGGCCAGTGCCGTCTCACTGCTGGGCCGCCCCAAGCTGTGGCTCGTGCCGACCGTCCTGACCGGACTGCTCGCCCTGTTGCTGGCCCTGCTCTACATGGGCGGCATCGTCAACCCGCAGGGCAGCCTGCACCATCTGCCGATCGCCCTGGTCAACGGCGACACCGGCAAGCCGCCGGCCGGGCAGCGGGAGAACGCGGGCACCCAGCTCGCCGCGGCCATCACCTCCGACACGGCCGGTGACCAGGCCGACTGGCGCACCCTCAGCCGCGCGCAGGCCCAGGACCAGCTCGACTCCGGAAGGGTCTACGGCGCCCTGGTCATCCCGCCCGACTTCACCGCGTCCATCACCGCGCTCACCACCGCCGACGCCACCGCACGGCCGACGCTGACGGTGCTCACCAACCCCGGCAAGGGCAGCCTGGGTTCCTCCCTCACCAGTAAGATCACCACGGCGGCGGCGCACCAGGCCTCGGCGACCATCGGCAAGCAGCTCACCGCGGCCGCGGGGCCCCGGGCGAACGCCACGACCAGGCTGCTGCTCGCCGACCCGGTCAACGTCGTCACCCAGGTCGGCCATCCGATCGGCGGCCACAGCGGCCTCGGCCTGAGCGCGTTCTACTACACGCTGCTGCTCGTGCTGGCCGGCTTCATGGGCGGGAACGTCATCAGCAACGGCGTCGACACCGCCCTCGGTTACAGCGACACCGAGATCGGCCCCTGGCACACCCGCCGCCCCACCGTGCCGATCAACCGCACGCAGACCCTGCTGCTGAAGATGGCCATGACCGCGGGCATCACCGTCGTCAGCGTGTCCCTGGTCATGCTCGCCACCATCGCCGTCCTGGGCATGGACGCCACCCACATCCCGCTGCTGTGGATCTACTCGTACTGCGCGGCCCTCGCCGTCGGCCTGGGCGTGCAGGCCATCAACGCGGCGTTCGGCGGGGTCGGCCAACTGGTCTCCATGTTCGTGTTCATCGTCCTGGGCCTGCCGTCCTCGGGCGCCACCGTGCCACTCCAGGCGGTCCCCGGCTTCTACCGCTTCCTGTCCAATTTCGAGCCGATGCGCCAGCTCAGCGACGGCGTCCGCGCCATCCTCTACTTCGACGCCCGCGGGGACGCCGGCCTGACCCACTCCTGGATCATGATCGCGATCGGTGCGGCCGCGGGCCTGATCTTCGGCTTCGTGATGACGCGCTACTACGACCGCAAGGGCCACAAACGCCTGACCCCGCAGCCTGCTTGAGGTTCAGCGGTCGGTACGGGCGGGTGCCGACCAGTCCTCGTCGGTGAGGTCCAGGAGCCGCGCGATCGTGGCGGCGTCCGGCAACGGGCCGTGGTCCCCGGTCACCTTGAGCGCGGACGAGGCCGTGAGGTGGCCGAGGCGCAGGGCGCGCCGCATGTCGTGGCCGCCCAGCAGCCCCGCGAGGAAACCGGCGGCGAAGGCGTCGCCCGCGCCGACGGGCTCCACGACGTCCGTACGCAGGGCCGGCACGGTACACACGCCACCGCCACCGCCACCGTCGGCGAAGGCGTGCGCGGCCCGAGCGCCGTCCTTCACCTCCAGGATGCGCGGACGCCCCAACAGCCGCCGTACGTGGGCCGGTTCGAGGTCTGCGCCCCACAGGTCCCGCGCCTCGTCGAGGCCCACGAAGGCGATGTCGGCGCGGTCGGCCAGCTCGCGCAGCACCGTGGCGGCCGTGCCGTCCGGCCACAGCGCGGGGCGGTGGTTGACGTCGAAGCTGATCGCGTACGGGCGTTCGCCACGCGGTGTGCCGAGCGCGCGTTCCACCAGGTTCCGGCAGGAGGGGGAGAGCGCGGGGGTCACTCCGGTGAGGTGCACGAGGGCGGCGGACCGCACCCTGGCGTCGTCCAGGACGTCGGGTCCGAGGGCCGAGGCCGCCGAACCGCTCCGGTAGTAGTGGACACGGGTGCGGTCGCGGCCCGGGTCCTTCACCAGCAGGCCCGTGGGCCGCTCGGGATCGGTCCGTACGCCGGTGACGTCGACGCCCGCGGCGCCCACGGCCGCGCGCACCCTCCGCCCGAAAGCGTCGTCGCCGACTGCCGAGAGCCAGGAGACGGAACGGCCCAGATCCGCCAGATACACAGCCACGTTGGATTCCGCCCCGGCAACGGACAGCCGCAGTTCCCCGGCGCTGTCGAGGGAGTCGGGTGGGGTGGGCGCGAGCGCGGCCATGGTCTCGCCGACGCACACCACGGGCCCCTCGCCGGGGTGCCACATGCTGTTCATGCCGCTCATACCGCCACCTCCGGTGACGGGTGGCAGGCGGCCGCCGACGCGGGCAGTCCGCGCTCCGAGAGCGCCCCGAAGGGGCGCGGGGAACTACGCGGACGGCCACGACGATGCCGCAGCCGCCCGACGACCCGGCTCGGCACTTCCAGCGCCGCGTCGGTGCCCGGCCGGTCGGCGACCGGCGCCGCCGCGCCCGGACGGACAGACGGTCCAGCCGGTTCCTTCGCCGGTGCGGCGGGCTCGTCAGGGGCGGGGGGCAACCAACCCGCGAGGACGTCGACGAGCACCGTCCCGGTGCCGGTCCGGCGCATGCCCTCCCCGGGCTCCGGCCGGTCCGGACGCAGGGTTCCCCTCGGGCCGGGACGCATGGATCCGCTCACCGATCGTGGACGTCGTGCCGGGCCGGGGCAGCGGTTTCTCGCTGGAAGCACCCGAGGGGGTGCGTTTTCTCACCCGTTCTCGCGTCGTCGGCCCATAGCCGCCCCACGAGCCCCCTGCATCTGCTGCACTTCCCCTGAGACCTGAGACAGTTGACGATCCCTCAGGGGGAACTGTGACGCATCGTCAGAAGCGTTTCGCAGCAGTCAGATCCGACAGAGCGGTTCGGACGTCAGCAAGATCGGCACTGGCGTTTCTCACGGCATTCGGCGCGCTGGCCGGTGCGGCCCTGGTGGGGGCGGCACCGGCCAGCGGCGTGCCGAGCGCCACCGCCGTCGCGCCGGGAGTCACCTACAAGCAGTACGACATCCAGGGCGCCAAGGGGCCGACCCGTGCCCATGTGCTCACCGTCGACCTGCGCAACACCCACGTACACCTGGGCCTGCTGTATGCGGGAGCCGTGGCCGCGCGGGCCCCCGTCTCCAAGCTGGCCGACGCCCAGGGCGCCGTCGGGGGCATCAACGGCGACTTCTTCAACATCACCGAGACCCAGCACCCGGGCGTCGAGGCGACGGGCTCGACCGACGGGCCGGCGATCACGAACGGGCACGTGCTCAAGGCCCCGGTGCCCGACGGGCAGCGTTTCGGCCCGGCGCTGCCACCCGGCGCCACCACCCGTGACGTGATCGGTGTGGGCGTCGACCGCAAGGCGCGGCTGGACAGCCTGGCACTCGCCGGTTGGATCCGCACCCCGGTGGGCCGGCTGCCGCTCGGCGGGCTGAACCAGTACGCGCTGCCGGTGAATTCGATCGGCGCCTTCACCTCCGACTGGGGCAGCGTCTCCCGGGTCCGCGCCACGTGCGGCACGGACACCGACCGGGCCGCCGCCTGCAGCACGAACACCTACGAGGTGACGATCCGTGGCAACCGGGTCGTCTCCGAGTCCACCACTCCGGGCAAGGGCGCCATCGCCGCGGGAACCACGGTGCTCGTCGGCCGCGAGGCGGGCGCGCGGAAGCTGCGGAGGTTCTTCAAGGGCGAGCCGGTGAAGGTGACGCACCGGCTGGTGGCCGCCACCTCCCGGACCGCGTACAGCTTCGCGCTCGGTGGCTATCCGGTGCTGAAGCGCGGACACCCGCAGGGCGGCCTGGACAACTCGACGTCGGCCGTGCGCACGGCCGTCGGCATCGCGGACGGCGGGAAGCGGCTGTTCCTGTTCGCGCTGGACGGGGCTCCCGCCTACCGCTCCGGTCTGACGATCGCCGAAGTGGCGGCCGCCATGCGGTCGTTGGGTTCGGTCGACGCCTTCAGCCTGGACGGCGGCGGGTCCTCGACACTGGTCGCCCGCGCACCGGGGGCGCCGAGGGTCTCCGTACGCAACCATCCGTCCGTCGGCCCGGAACGCCCTGTCCCCAACGGCATCGGAGTGTTCTCCACGTCGAAGTCGTCGTGACGGCCGCGCGCGTCACGGCCTGAGGCCGCTCACGATCTCCGCCGTGGCCGTGACACCGCTGTGGATGGTGGGGGCGATGTTCGTGCCGGCGAGATAGAAGCCGAGCAGCGCGCACACCAGCGCGTGGGAGACCTTCAGGCCGCCGTTGCGCAGGAAGATCACCGCCAGGATCAGAAGCAGCAGCACCACAGAGATGGAAATCGCCATCGTCAGTCTCCTCCGCTACGCCGTCCCGTCCGGTTCACGGCGTTCGGCCGCAAGTGTGGCGTAGCGGAGGGTTCGTCCGGGCGGCTGACCTGTCCTCCGAACGTGTGGTTCTACGCCGCCCGGTGGGCGTCCAGGAACGCCTCCAGGCCGGCGAGGTCGTCGGTGTTGAAGTAGTCGACGCCGGCGGTGTGCAGCTCGGTCCACAACGCGTCGCGGGCGGGGCCGACCAGGTCAGGGGTGTTCCAGAAGCGCACCCTCTGCCCGCGCGCGTGCGCCTGGCGCATGATGCCGCGCAGCTTCTGCCGCTCGGCGTCGGGGAAGGCGCCCTCACCGAGCCAGGTGAAGTTGAGCTGCCAGTTGTCGCTGATCAGCGGGACGAAGGAGGCAGGCGCCGCGGTGCCGAGGTCGGTGAGCCGGCCGTCGTAGAAGGCCCGCCGTACGGTCTGGGCCTCCATCGGCGTACGGGCGGCGCGGTCGCCGGAGATCACGTTGGTGATGGCGCCCGGGTGGGTGCGGCCGTGGACGTAGGTCGTGAAGAGGTGCTTGTAGCGCTGGAGGTGGCGGTCGAGTTCGAGGTACGTCGACGAGCCCTCGGTCTTGATGTCGATGAGCAGCTGGAGCGGCCGCCGGTAACCCCGGTACACGGAACCGCGGTTGGCCTTGACGATGGCGGCCAGCGGGTCGAGGTAGAGGGACTCCAGGGTGCGTGCCGGGTCTAGCTGGGAGGCGTCGTGGGCGATGAGCAGCTGGTCGCCGACGAGGAAGATGTCGGCCTCGACGCTGCCGAAGCGGTGGTCGAGGGCGTCGAAGAGGGGGCGCGGATGGTCGTAGTCGTTGTGGGCGTGGGCGCGCCACAACGGGCGGCGGTTGTGCTTGGTTCCCTCGGCGAACGCGCTGCCCGCGGGTGGGGCGAGCACGACCGCGGCGGCGGCGCCGAGGGCGGTGAGGGCTCTGCGGCGGGTGATGAGGGCCATGTGCTGCCTCCCTGTGGGGCGGGTCGGAACCACAGGGAGTATGAGACGGATTGGCCTCCAATGAACCTGTACATGCCAGGAGTTGGCCGGACTGCCGCCGCTCGTTCACTCCTTCCGCGTAGCCGCACGAAAAGGCCCGCCCCAGGTGGGGCGGGCTTCATCGGGTGAACACCGGGTGATGTCAGGGGGCTTGCAGGCCGACCAGTTCGGCCACGGCGGCGCGGTGGGCGCCGGCCGTGCCGTACGCGATCGAGTCGGCCTTGGCCCGCTTCAGGCAGAGATGGATGGGGTGCTCCCAGGTCATGCCGATGCCGGCGTGCAACTGCAGCGCCTCCTCGGCGGCGTGGACGGCGACGGACGCCGCGTACGCCTGGGCCACCGCCACCGCCACATCGGCGTCCTCGCCGGCCGCCAGGGCGTCGGCCGCGTTGCGGGCGGCCGCGCGGAGGTTGACCACCTCCAGCCACAGCTGGGCGAGCCGGTGCTTGAGCGCCTGGAAGCCACCGACGGGCCGGTTGAACTGCTTGCGCTCCTTCAGATAGCGGACCGTCTCGGTCAACGCCCACTCGGCGAGGCCGAGTTGCTCGGAAGCCAGCAGTCCGGCGCCGGCCCGAAGAGCGCGTCGTACGGCCGGTTCGGCATCTCCGATCCGGCGGGCGCGCGCCCCGTGGAGGGTGACGGTCGCCAGCGGCCTGGTGAGGTCGAAGGAGGTCTGCGGGGTGACGGTCGCGGCGTCCGCGTCGACCGCGTACAGACCGCCGTCCTCGGCCGGCACCAGCAGGACATCGGCGACCGCCGCGTCCGCGATACCGGTCAACTCCCCGTGCAGGGTGCCGTCTTCGACGCGTACGACCTTGTGGGCGCCGCCCGGAGCGACGTTCAGCGCGACGGCGAGGGCGCCGATCCTCCGTGCCGACGCCAGCTCAGCCAGCAGGTCGTCGGCCTCGCACGCCAGCAGGGCCTCGGTGGCGACGACGGAACTGGTGAGATACGGCAGGGGAGCGACCGCGCGCCCCAACTCCTCCAGGACCACGGCGGCTTCACGGTGCGTGGCGCCCTGGCCGCCCTTGGCCTCGGGCACCAGCAGGCCCGCCAGGCCCATGCCGTCCGCGAGGGCCTTCCAGGCCGCCAGGTCGTGCGGGGTGTCGGACTCGGTGCGTGCGATGACGCCGGGCGCGTCGCAGTGGTCGCCGAGCAGGTCCCGTACGGCGTCCCGCAGCGCCTCTTGCTCCTCCGAGTACAGCAGGTCGGGCTGTGTGCGCCGCGTGGTCATCGGGTCAGGTCCTTCCATGCGACGTCCTTGTCGGTGCGCGGCTCGGCGGGCAGGCCCAGGACGCGCTCGGCGACGATGTTCAGCAGGACCTCGCTGGTCCCGCCCTCGATGCTGTTGCCCTTCGAACGGAGGTAGCGGTAGCCGGCCTCGCGGCCGGTGAAGTCCACCAGTTCGGGGCGACGCATGGTCCAGTCGTCGTACAACAGGCCTTCCTCGCCCAGGAGTTCGACCTCCAGGCCGCTGATCTCCTGGTTGAGGCGGGCGAACGCGAGCTTCATGCCGGCACCCTCGGGGCCGGGCTGGCCGACGGTGAGCTGCTGGCGCAGGCGTTCGCCGGTGAGCCGGGCGACCTCGGCGTCGACCCAGAGCTTCAGCAGTCGCTGATGCAGGTCGGCGGTGCGCAGGTCCGGCCGCTCGCGCCAGGTCCTGGCGATCGGGCCGATCATGCCGCCCTCGCGGGGCAGCCGCATGCCACCGATGGCGACGCGTTCGTTGTTGAGCGTGGTCTGGGCGACCCGCCAGCCGTCGCCGACCTCGCCGAGGCGGTGGGCGTCGGGGATGCGGACGTCGGTGAGGAAGACCTCGTTGAACTCGGCCTCACCGGTGATCTGGCGCAGCGGACGGACCTCGACGCCGGGGTCGGTCATGTCGCAGATGAAGTAGGTGATGCCTGCGTGCTTGGGCACGTCCGGGTCGGTGCGGGCGATGAGGATGGCCCAGCGGGAGTTGTGCGCGCCGGACGTCCACACCTTCTGCCCGTTGACGATCCAGTCGTCGCCCTCACTGACGGCCCGGGTCCCGAGTGCGGCGAGGTCGGAGCCGGCACCGGGTTCGCTGAACAGCTGGCACCAGACCTCCTCGCCGATCCACAGCGGCCGTAGAAAGCGCTGCTTCTGCTCCTGCGTGCCGTACTTGAGGATGGTCGGGGCGGCCATGCCGAGTCCGATGCCGTTGCGGCGCGCGTCGTTGTCGGGGGCGTCGGCCGCCTCCAGCCCGGCGTCCACCACGGCCTGGAGGGAGCGCGGGGCGCCCAGCCCGCCGAGGCCCTCGGGATAGTGCACCCACGCCAGACCCGCGTCGAAGCGGGCCTTGAGGAAGTCCAGGCGGTCGGTGGTGGCGGGCGGGTACGCCGACAGCAACTCGGCTGTGCGGCGCCTCAGTTCGGCTGCGTCGGTCATCAGGCGGCTCCGTTCCGAAGCGACAGGGACGGCAGCACGGCGACCCGGCCCGTCGTCACCCCGTCGCCGACCCGCTGCACGGCGGCCGCCGCCTCCGCCAGCGGTACGCGCTCGCTGACCAGCGGCTTGATGGCACCCCGGGCGGCAAGCTCGGTGAGCTGCTCGTGGCAGTGCTGGATCAGCTTCGGGATCTTGGTTCCGTACAGGCCCCAGTGCAGGCCGAGGATGGAGTAGTTCTTCACCAGGGCGTGGTTCAGCCCCGGGCTGGGGATGGTGCCGCTCGCGAAGCCGACGACCACGATCCGGCCCTCGAAGGCGACGACCTTGGTGGACTGGGTGTAGGCCTCGCCGCCGACCGGGTCGTAGATCACGTCGGCGCCCCGGCCGCCCGTGGCCTCCTTGACCGCGGCGACGACGTCCTCGCTGCGCCGGTCGACCACCACGTCGCAGCCCAGCTCCCGGGCGACGGCGGCCTTGTCCGCGCCGCCGACGACGCCGATGACCCGCGCCCCGGCGGCCTTGCCGAGCTGTACGGCCGCGCTGCCGACCCCTCCTGCGGCAGCGTGGACGAGCAGCGTCTCGCCGGCTTCCAGATGGGCTCGCCGGTGCAGACCGAACCAGCCCGTCTGGTAGCCGATGTGCAGGGCGGCGCTCTCCGCGTCGTCCAGCGAGTCGGGCGCGGGCAGCAGAGCGGCGGCGTCCGCGACGGCGTACTCGGCGAAACCGCCGTACGGCAGCGCGGGGTTGGCGATCACCCTGCGGCCGTCCTCGGTCTCGCCGCAGATCTCCACGCCCGGTGTGAACGGCAGCGGCGGGCGCACCTGGTAGTGGCCCCGGCACATCAGCACGTCCGGGAAGTTGATGTTCGCGGCACGCACCTTCAGCAGCACCTGGCCGTCACCGGGCGTGGGCCGCTCCACCTCCTCGAGCCGCATCACCTCGCTCGGCTCGCCGTTCTCGTGCACTTGCCATGCCTGCATGCGGTGCCTCCACGGGACTGCGTCGTCTGACCGGGGTCCATCGCATACTAAGCGGTCGCTTGCCCCCGAGGGAACAGGCCTGCCGGGAACGTCACATCCCGCACCCCGCCACAGCCCTACGCGCGGGGCGAGGCACCGTCCGGCTCCGGCGTGACGTCCTGCACGGGCACGTCGTCGAGCGGCGTCGACGGAACCGCCCGCACCTTGGCGACGGCCGCCGCCACCTGCTCCCGCACCTCTTCCGGGAGCGGGGTTCCATGGACGGTGTCCGTCAGCTCCTGGGCGAGCCGGTGCAGCTTGGTGTTGGTGTTCTGGGAGGCCGTGACGAGCACGGTCCAGGCCCCTTCGGCACTCAGACCGAAGGAGGCCATCAGGATGCCGCGGGCCACGTCTATGGCCGGACGGGTCTGCATGGCTCGGCGCAGCTGGGCGACCTCGGTGCGCAGTTCCTGGTCGACGCCCCTCCCCTGGCTCCGGCCGTCGAGGACCGCGGGGGGCGCGGCATCGGGACCGCCCGGTCCGGAGTGCGTGAACAACTCCCCGGCGCCGGTGAGGTCGAGCAGCCGCTGGACCACCGGGCTGCAGGCCTGGACGGCGACCGTCTTGCTCTGGGCGAGGGCGTGGCGCCGCAGGTCGAGCAGGATGTTGAGGCCGCCGCAGTCGCAGAATCGGACGGCACTCAGATCCAGGTCGACCCCTGTGGCCGAACGGCCCAGGATGTCGCGGAGCTCGGGCTGGAGCCGCTGGGCATCGATGTCGAGCTCGCCGCGCACCGTGACGCTCATTCGGCCGCCGACGGCCGCCGCCGCGATCGTGGCCAGGCTCCGGGGCTGCGCCGAGCGCACACGTTCCGGCATGACCCTTCCCCTCATGTGCTCGCTTGCCTCCGCCTTCAGATTCCCCTTCTCACCCCACATACGTCAACTAATACATGAAACAGAGTTCTGGTTTTTGAATGCGTGAATGGTTGCTCGCTAGAGTTGGGGCATGGATGGAGTGCCCGAGCCACACACCGGATGGACGTTTCTGACCAATCACGCACGAGTGCTTGCGGCGATCGCCGACAACCAGAGCGCCCGGATCCGCGACATCGCCGCCCACTGCAGGCTGACCGAACGCGCGGTGCAGAAGATCATTTCCGACCTTGAGCAGGACGGTTACCTCTCGCACGTCCGGGAGGGACGCACCAACACCTACCGCATCGAGCCCGGCAAGGTCCTGCGCCATCCTGCCGAGGCCGGGCTCACCGTGACATCGCTGCTGTCCCTGCTCGCCCAGGCCGAGGCCGACCGTTCCAGCTCTCCCGAGAACAGGCCGCACGCCCCGGCCTGACCCCCCGCGGGCGCGACGGGCGATCGCCGGACCGGACGGCCGGGGCGCGGTGGCCGGCGGCGCGGACCGCTACGCCCCCTTGGGCCGCGCCCGTACATGCATCCGCTCCCCCTGCGGCCCGAACAGGCTCAGGAACTCCGCGGGCGCCTCTCCCGTCGACCCGAACCAGTGCGGCACCCGCGTGTCGAACTCCGCCGCCTCCCCGGCGCTCATCACCACGTCGTGCTCGCCCAGCACCACCCGCAGCCGCCCCGACAGGACGTACAGCCACTCGTAGCCCTCATGGGTGCGCGACTCGGGCTCCTCGTCCCGCTGCGGTACGAGCACCTTGAACGCCTGGAGCCCCCCGGTCTGCCGAGTGAGCGGCCAGAAGGTGCGTCCGTGCCGGACAAGCGGCTGGAGACGGACGCGCGGATCGCCGACCGGCGGGGCGCCGACCAGTTCGTCGAGCTGCACCCGGTGGGCCTGGGCGATCGGCAGCAGCAGTTCGAGGCTGGGCTTGCGCAGGCCGGACTCCAGGCGCGACAGGGTACTCACGGAGATGCCGGTCGCTGCGGACAGTTCCGCCAGGGTCACCTCCCGCTCCTTCCGGATCCGTCGCAGCCGGGGGCCCACATCCGCGAGAACGTCTTCGGTACTCATCCTCGTATTGCAGAATCAGCAAAGATGTTTGTCAATCCCGCACTCGCGGAGCACGTTGTGGGCATGACCGAGACATACGAAGTGATCGTGATCGGAGGCGGCGCGGCGGGACTGTCCGCGGCCCTCGTCCTGGGCCGGGCCCGGCGCCGCACCCTGGTCGTCGACGCGGGCGAACCGCGCAACGCGCCGGCCGCCCACATGCAGGGCTATCTCTCCCGGGACGGCATGCCGCCCGCCGAGTTCCTGGCGGTCGGCCGTGAGGAGATCGCCCGGTACGGCGTGGAGCTGGTGCGGGACCGGGCGGTGGACGCCTCGAAGGGCGACGGGTTCGCGGTGGTCCTCGACAGCGGCCGTACCGTCCGCGCCCGGGCACTCGTCGTGGCCACCGGTCTCAAGGACGAGCTGCCTCAGGTGCCCGGCCTCGCCGAGCGCTTCGGCCGGGATGCGCTGCACTGCCCGTACTGCCACGGCTGGGAGGTGCGCGACCGGCCCTTCGGCGTGCTGGCCACGACGGCGATGAGCGTGCATCAGGCCCTGATGGTGTCCCAGTGGTCGAAGGACGTGACGTTCTTCCTGCACACGGTCGCCGAGGACGAGCTGTCGGACGACGACCTGCGCCGGCTGGCCGCTGCCGGGGTCGAGGTGGTGCCCGGCGAGGTGGCCGGTCTCGTCGTCGAAGAGGACCGGCTCACCGGAGTGCGGCTCGCGGGCGGCGCCATGCACGAGCGGTCCGTCCTGTTCGTCGCGCCGCGTGCGGTCCCGCGCAACGACCTGTTCCTGCGGCTGGGCGCCGAGCTGCGCGAGACGCCCTTCGGCGCGTACCCGGTGATCGACGAGCGAGGCCTGACGACCGTGCCGGGGCTGTGGGCCGCGGGCAACGCCTCCGGCTTCGCCGAGCAGGTCGTGAACGCGGCGAGCCGCGGCTACCGCGCGGGCGCCGCGATCAACGGGGAGCTGCTGATGGCCGACCTCGACGCGGCCGTACGTCCGTAGAACCTTCGCCGTCCGGGTGTGGAGCCGCCGCCTCCGTTGCACCATGGCTGCATGCTGCTCGCCCGGCTGGCCCACGTGTCCCAGGAGGTCGCCGCCACCTCGGCGCGGTCCCGGAAGATCGCTCTGCTCGCCGAGCTGTTCCGGGACGCCGAGGCGGACGACGTGCCGATCGTGATCCCGTATCTGGCGGGACGACTGCCCCAGGGACGGCTCGGCGTCGGCTGGAAGGTGCTGAGCCGTCCGGTCGCCCCCGCCGCCGAACCGACCCTGACCGTGCGCGGGGCCGACGCCGTGCTCACCGACCTGGGCAAGGTCGCGGGCGCCGGCTCGCAGGCCGAGCGGGCCCGGCTGGTCGGGGAGTTGATGGGCGCGGCCACACAGGACGAGCAGCGGTTCCTGCACGGGCTGATCACCGGCGAGGTACGACAGGGCGCCCTGGAGGCCGTGGCCGTCGAAGGGCTGGCACAGGCGACTGGGGCGCCGCCCGGGGACGTGCGCCGGGCCGTGATGCTCGCGGGCTCCCTCCAGACGGTGGCACAGGCCCTGCTCGCCGACGGTCCGGCGTCGCTCGAAGGCTTCCGGCTGACCGTCGGCCGCCCGGTCCTGCCGATGCTGGCGCACAGCGCCTCCTCGGTGGCCGAGGCGGTCGACAAGCTCGGCGCCTGCGCGGTCGAGGAGAAGCTGGACGGCATCCGCGTGCAGGTCCACCGGGACGGCGATTCCGTACGGATCTACACCCGCACCCTCGACGACATCACCGATCGTCTGCCCGAACTCAACACTGCTGCACTGGAGTTGAGGAGCCGGCGGTTCATCCTGGACGGTGAGGTGATCTCCTTCGGCGAGGACGGGCGGCCCCGGTCCTTCCAGGCGACGGCCGGGCGGGTCGGCTCGCGCGTGGACGTGGCGACGGCAGCCGAGACGGTGCCGGTCTCGCCGGTCTTCTTCGACGCCCTCTCGGTCGACGGCCACGACCTGCTCGACCTGCCGTTCGCCGAGCGCCACGCGGAGCTCGCCCGGCTGGTGCCCGAACCGATGCGGGTGCGGCGCACCCTGGTGTCCGGGCCCCAGGACGTGGGCCCGGCCGAGGACTTCCTCGCCGACACCCTGAAGCGCGGTCACGAGGGCGTGGTCGTCAAGGGGCTGGACGCCGCCTACAGCGCGGGCCGGCGCGGCGCGTCCTGGCTGAAGGTCAAGCCCGTGCACACGCTCGACCTGGTGGTACTGGCCGCCGAGTGGGGCCACGGCCGCCGCACCGGCAGGCTCTCCAACCTCCACCTCGGCGCCCGCAACGCCGACGGCTCCTTCGCCATGCTCGGCAAGACCTTCAAGGGCATGACCGACGCGATGCTCACCTGGCAGACCGAACGATTGCAGGAGCTGGCCACAGGCAGCAACGCCCACGTGGTGACCGTACGCCCGGAGCTCGTCGTCGAGATCGCCTACGACGGCCTGCAGAGGTCCACCCGCTACCCGGCCGGCGTCACCCTCCGCTTCGCCCGCGTGGTCCGCTACCGCGAGGACAAGCGCCCCGAGGACGCCGACACGGTCGAGACGCTGCTGGCCGCGCACCCGGAGGTACACCCGTGAGCGGGAAGCAGAGCGCGGGCCTGCTGTTGTTCCGGCACACCGGCGGCGGCCTGGAGGTGTTGCTGGGCCATATGGGCGGCCCGTTCTTCGCCAAGCGGGACGCCGGGGCGTGGACCGTCCCGAAGGGCGAGTACGTGCCCGGGGAGGAGACGGCCTGGGACGCCGCGCGGCGCGAGTTCCAGGAGGAGCTGGGGCTGCCGCCGCCCGCCGGCGAGGCGGTGCCGCTGGGCGAGGTCCGGCAGACGGGCGGCAAGACCGTCACGGCCTGGGCGGTCGAGGCCGAACTCGATCCGGCGACGATCGAGCCCGGCACGTTCCGGATGGAGTGGCCTCCGAGGTCCGGGCGGACCCAGGAGTTCCCCGAGCTGGACCGCGTGCGGTGGTTCGGGCTCGACCGCGCCCGCGAGGTGATCGTCACGGCGCAGGCCGCGTTTCTCGACCGGCTGGTGGAGCACTCGCCCTGAGCGGACGCACACGCGTTGCGGTCACCCGCGGCGCGCGGGAAGGTCATAACACGAGCAGCGCCCCCAGGAGGTCAGCCATGCCCATCGCGACGGTGAACCCGGCGAACGGCGAGACGCTCAAGACGTACGAGGCCATGGGCGAGGAGGAGCTGGAGCGCCGGCTCCAGCTCGCGGAGGCGACGTTCCGCACCTACCGGACGACACCCTTCAGCGAACGCGCCCGCCTGCTGCACAGGGCCGCCGGCCTGCTCGACGATATCCAGCAGGACATCGCCCGTGTCATGACCACCGAGATGGGCAAGCCCATCAAGCAGGCGCGCGCCGAGGCCGCCAAGTGCGCCAAGGCGATGCGCTGGTACGCCGACCACGCCGAGGAACTGCTGGCCGACGAGGAGCCCGCGGACGCCGACGTCAAGGACTCGGGCGGCTCCCGCGTCCTGGTCCGCTACCGGCCGCTCGGTCCCGTGCTCGCGGTGATGCCGTGGAACTTCCCGCTGTGGCAGGTGATCCGGTTCGCCGCGCCCGCGCTGATGGCGGGCAACGTGGGCCTGCTCAAGCACGCCTCCAACGTGCCGCAGACGGCCCTCTTCCTGGAGGACCTCTTCCATCGGGCCGGCTATCCGGAAGGCTGCTTCCAGACCCTGCTCGTCGGCTCGGGCGCGGTCGACGACCTCCTGCGCGACGACCGCGTGAAGGCTGCCACCCTCACCGGCAGCGAACCCGCGGGCCGCGCGGTCGCGTCCACGTCCGGGGAGATGGTCAAGAAGACGGTGCTGGAGCTGGGCGGCAGCGACCCGTACGTCGTCATGCCGTCCGCCGACGTGGACCGCGCCGCGCAGATCGCGGTCACCGCGCGCGTGCAGAACAACGGCCAGTCGTGCATCGCCGCCAAGCGGTTCATCGTGCACACGGACGTCTACGACCGGTTCACGGAGCGTTTCGTCGAGGGCATGAAGGCGCTGAAGGTCGGCGACCCGATGGAGGAGGACACGGAGGTCGGGCCGCTGTCGAGCGAGCAGGGCCGGGCCGATCTGGAGGAGCTCGTCGACGACGCCAGGCGCAGCGGGGCGCAGGTGCTGTGCGGCGGCCATCGGCTCCGCCGGCCCGAGCTGCCCGGCTGGTACTACCCGCCGACCGTCATCGCCGGGATCACGCGGGAGATGCGGATCCACCGCGAGGAGGCCTTCGGGCCCGTCGCCACCCTGTATCGCGCATCGGGTCTCGACGAGGCCGTGCTCATCGCCAACGACTCGCCGTTCGGGCTGAGTTCGAACGTGTGGACGCGGGACGAGGCGGAGGTCGACCGGTTCGTACGGGATCTGGAGGCGGGCGGCGTGTTCTTCAACGGCATGACCGCCTCCCATCCGGCGTTCCCGTTCGGCGGGGTCAAGCGGTCCGGGTACGGGCGTGAGCTGTCCGGGCACGGAATCCGGGAGTTCTGCAACATCACGACGGTTTGGCACGGTGCGTGAACGCCGCGCGGCTAACATCCCGGTTGTGAACCGCGAAGTGACTCTGCCTCTGATCGTCGACGACCGCGGTACCTTGCAGGTCGCCGCGGCCGATGTGAGCAAGTTGTTGCGGACGGTGGGGGGACGGTGGCTGCACCTTGTCGAGGCCGGGGAGAGCGGGCTCGACGAGGACACGGTGGCGGCGTTGACCATTGAGCTGGCGAAGCTGGCCGACCGGATCGACGTGGCGTGCATCGCTCACAGCAGCGGGAGTGCGCCGTAGGGGCCCCGCGCCACTTCAGGCCGGCTGGAGCAGTGTCGCCCAGAACACGGCCTCGTAACTCTGCAGCAAACGGCCGTAGGCGTGTGCGCGTTCCTCACTCAGGAATCCCCCGTCCAGGCCTGCCCGGACCGCGGCCGTCGCCTTCCGGTCCAGCTCCGGGGACGGCTGCGCGAAGAAGTCGAAGAAGGCGCAGTCGTCGCCCTTGAAGCCGTAGTGCGTGCGCAGGGCCTCCGCGATGGTCGCGCAGTAGCCACCCCAGGCCGAGAAGTTGGCGGTGATCGCCAGGACCGTGTCCGTCGGGGAGGCGTTGAGGGCGAGCCAGGCGACGTAGGACGGGTAGGTCTGGCAGCCCGGCAGTGGCTCGTATGCGCGCGTCCGTGCCTCGTCGATGCCGCATGCCGCCGCGAAGGGTTCCAGCCGCTCCCCCGCCAGCGCCTCGCCCTCGGCGAGCATCTCGAAGAACGCGGCCGCCTCCGGCTCCTCGGTCGCGCGCTGTGCCAGATGCAGGAACGCGCGGCGGTCCGCCGGGATCACCCAGCCCTGTTCCAGGGCGAGCGTCGCGAGTGTGTCGCGGGAGGCCTCGCCGCGGGCGATCAGCGGCACGAGAGCGTTGGCCTGCGGGACCGGGGCGAGCATCGCGGTGGTCGTCTCCAGCAGTTCCGTGGCCGTACGCGTCATCGCGTCCTCCATGGGTTCGGATGTGGGGCTCCTGGTTTCGACCCTGGCACGGTGTCACCGGTTCGGAGTAGTCCGACGCGAGATCGTCGCCCGCTCGGGTGATCGTGGACGAACCACCCGCAGAGGTGAACCACTTTCCGCCCGGGGCCGAAGGCCTTCCGGACAGCGAAAGCAGGCGCGGTTCATGGCGACTTTGTGCAGACCCTCGGTGTCCGTCCCAGAGCACGTGATCACGATGGAGGAGACGCTGGAACTCGCGCGCTCCCGCCACGCCGACCATCCACAACTGCCCCTGGCCCTCCGGCTGATCGAGAACACGGGCGTACGTACCCGGCACGGTCGATCCGCACGCCTTCCGGTTCAGCCGGGCCACGCTCACCGAGTACGGCAACATCGCCAGCGCCGTCGTCCTCGACGCGCTGCGCCGGCTGTTCGAGGACGGCGGCGCCCGGCACCGGGCGCGCGGGCTGCTGGCCGGGTTCGGCCCCGGCATCACCGCGGAGATGGCCCTGGGGCGCTGGCGCCGCCCGGCCGAAGAGACGGAGTGAGTACGGCATGACCGAAGAAACCCTCACCGAGACACTCCCGCCGATCCGGGACTGGCCGGCCCTCGACCTGACGGGCGTCGACTTCGACCCGGTACTCACCGAGCTGATGCGCGAGGGCCCCGTCACCCGCATCCGGCTGCCCAACGGCGAGGGCTGGGCCTGGCTGGTCACGCGCCACGACGACGTGCGCACGGTGACCAACGACCCCCGCTTCAGCCGCGAGGCGGTCATGGACCAGCCGGTCACCCGGCTCGCCCCGCACTTCATCCCGCAGCGCGGCGCCATCGGCTTCCTCGATCCGCCGGACCACACCCGGCTGCGCCGCTCGGTGGCCGCGGCCTTCACGGCGAAGGGCGTGGAGCGGGTCCGCGAGCGATCACGGCGCATGCTGGACGAACTGGTCGACGAGCTCCTCCAGGACGGCCCGCCCGCCGACCTCACCGCGGCGGTCCTCAGCCCCTTCCCGATCGCGGTGGTCTGCGAGCTGATGGGTGTCCCGGCCGCCGACCGGCACGCCATGCACACCTGGACGCAGCTGATCCTGTCCTCCTCGCACGGCGCGAAGGTCAGCGAGAAGGCCAAGCACGAGATGGGCGCCTACTTCGCGGATCTCATCGGGCACCGGGAGGGCAGTTCGGACGAGGACGTGACGTCCCTGCTCGGGGCTGCCGTCGGCCGCGCCGGGATCACCCTGGAGGAGGCCGTCGGCCTCGCCGTACTCGTCCAGATCGGTGGCGAGGCGGTCACCAACAACAGCGGCCAGATGTTCTATCTCCTGCTGACCCGCCCGGAGCTGGCCGAACGGCTGCGCGACGAACCGGAGATCCGTCCCAGGGCCATCGACGAACTCCTGCGCTACATCCCGCACCGCAACGCGGTCGGTCTGTCGCGCATCGCGAGGGAGGACGTGGAGATCAGAGGCGTACTGATCCGCGCGGGCGACCCGGTCTACGTGTCGTACCTGGCCGCGAACCGCGACCCGGAGGTCTTCCCCGACCCGGAGACGATCGACTTCCTGCGCGCCCCGAACCCCCATGTGTCGTTCGGCTTCGGCCCCCACTACTGCCCGGGCGGCATGCTGGCCCGGCTGGAGTCCGAGCTGCTCGTCGACGCGCTGCTGGACCGGGTGCCGGGCCTGAAGCTGGCCGTACCTCCGGACCAGGTGCCGTTCAAGAAGGGGGCGTTGATCCGCGGTCCCGAAGCCCTGCCGGTCACGTGGTGAGCGGCCGGTGACCGCGACGGAGGGCCTACTGGTCCCGCCGGGCCACGGCAGGGTCGTCCAGACCCCGGCGCAGCGCGTGACCTTCAAGGTCACCGGCACCCACTCGCGCACCGCCTCGACCTTCGAGGTGGAGGTCCCGCCCGGCTTCGACGTGGGCGCTCATGTGCACACCCGCAGCGAGGAGTTGTTCTACGTCCTCGAAGGCGAGCTGGACGTCCTCGCCTTCGAGCCGCGGGTGCGCACACCCGACAACTGGCAGCGCTGGCAGTCGAGTTCGGGCAACCGGGTGGTCCGTGCGACACCGGGCACGGTCATCGTCGTACCGCCGGGGTGCCCGCACGCGTTCGCCAATCCGACGGACACCCCGGCGAAGATGTTCTTCCAGGCATCCCCGCCCCCGGATCACGAGCGCTACTTCGAGGAACTGCTGGAGATCCTGGCCGGCGCGGGCCCACCGGACCACGCGGCGATCGAGGAGCTGCGAAGGCGCTATGACATCGAACAACTCACGCCTCTGAAACACCGGTGACGGATACGCCTTTCAGGGGCGCGGGGAACTGCGCGACAAGCCCCCACGCACCCGCAGCCCGCGCACTATCGTATGGACATCCCCGAGAGGGTCCTGGCAATCACCAGCCGCTGGATCTCACTCGTACCCTCGAAGATCGTATAGATCGCGGCGTCGCGGTGCATCCGCTCCACCGGGTACTCCCGGGTGTAGCCGTTGCCGCCGAGGATCTGGACGGCCTGGGCCGTGACCTTCTTCGCGGTCTCGCTGGCGAACAGCTTCGACATGGAGCCCTCGGCGGCCGTGAACTGCTTGCCGTTGACCGCCATCCACGAGGCGCGCCAGACCAGCAGACGAGCCGCGTCGATGGACGTCCGCATGTCCGCGAGCTGGAAGGCGACGCCCTGGTTGTCGATGATCGGGCGTCCGAACTGCTCACGGGTCGTGGCGTAGTCGAGGGCGACCTCGTACGCGGCCCGAGCGGTGCCGACCGCCATGGCGCCCACCGCGGGGCGGCTCGCCTCGAACGTCGCCATGGCCGCGTTCTTCACGCGCTCACCGCCCGCCTTGGCCCGCTCGCGGGCCCGCGCCAGACGCTCGTCCAGCTTCTCCTTGCCGCCGAGGAGGCAGGAGCCGGGGACGCGCGCGTCCTCCAGGACGACCTCGGCGGTGTGCGAGGCGCGGATGCCGTGCTTCTTGAACTTCTGGCCCTGGGACAGGCCCGGCGTGTTCGGCGGGACGATGAAGGAGGCGTGGCCCTTGGAGCCGAGTTCCGGGTCGACGACCGCGACGACGACGTGGACGTTGGCGATGCCGCCGTTGGTCGCCCAGGTCTTCGTGCCGTTGAGCACCCACTCGTCCTTGGCCTCGTCGTACACGGCGCGCGTGCGCATGGAAGCCACGTCGGAGCCGGCGTCGGGCTCGGAGGAGCAGAAGGCCGCGACCTTGACATCGTTGGCGTCGCCGTACATCTGCGGGATCCAGGTGCCGATCTGTTCCTCGGTTCCGTTGGCGAGAACGCCCACGGCGGCGAGGCCGGTGCCTACGATCGACAGGGCGATGCCCGCGTCGCCCCAGAACAGTTCCTCCATCGCCGTCGGGATGCCCAGACCGGTGGGGTCGAAGTACTGCTGGGCGTAGAAGTCGAGGGAGTAGATGCCTACCTTCGCGGCCTCCTGGATGACCGGCCAGGGAGTCTCCTCACGCTCGTCCCATTCGGCGGCCGCGGGGCGGATGACGTCGGCGGCGAAGCCGTGCAGCCAGTCCCGGACCTCCCTCTGTTCGTCGTTGAGCTCCATGGTGAACTCGGCCATGTCCCCTCCAGCGGCGGTGCCCTCTATTGTTACTAGCGGTAACCCGAGTCTGTTACCCACGGGTAGGAAAAGTCAACTCCCGATGCCGGCTCGGCAGCCCGTTCGATGCAGAGGGCATGTTCAGTGTTATTTTGCGCAGGCGTCACCGAATTGGCACGGGCGGGGAGAGCTCATGGACACCACACAGCGGACCGAGCAGCAGCGGTCCGCCGACCGACGTCGGCGCGAACTGCTGGAGGCAGCCGACAGGGTGGTGCTGCGCGACGGCCCTCAGGCCTCGATGAACGCCATCGCGGCTGAGGCAGGGATCACCAAGCCGATCCTGTACCGGCACTTCGGCGACAAGAGCGGACTCTACGCCGCGTTGGCCAAGCGGCACACCGACGCCCTGCTGAACTCCCTGCGGGCGGCCCTCGACGCCCCCGCGGACCGGCGGGAACGGGTCGAGGCCACGCTCGACACCTACCTCGCGGCGATCGAAACCCGTCCCCAGGTGTACCGCTTCCTGATGCATCCCGCGGAGGGCAGCCCGGCGGGCGACCAGGGCTTCGACGTCGGCAAGCACGCGATTCCGCTGCTCCGGCGCATGGGCGAGGAGTTGGCACAGGTCATCGAGGACCGGCTGGATCTGGGGCCCGAGGGCCAGCGGCTGGCCCGGGTGTGGGGACACGGGATAGTCGGCATGATGCACGCGGCGGGCGACTGGTGGCTGGGGGAACGTCCTTGCTCCCGGGCCGAGTTGGTGCGGAGCCTGGCCGATCTCCTGTGGGGACGGCTGGCCGCGGCCGGGGACAAGATCGGCGGTCCGGGGTTCTGACGGCTGCGTTGCGGCTGGAGGCCGGTGGAGTCGACGTCGTCCACCTCACCGGCGCCAGGAGGCTCGCTTCACCTGTCGCATCAGGCGCCGGTGCCGGCGGCCCGTCAGTCGGTCGGCGTAGACCGTGCCCTCCACGTGATCGCACTCGTGCTGCAAGCATCTGGCAAAGAATCCCGTGCCGTGGACCGTCACCGGCTCCCCGGTGACGGTGAAGCCCTCCACCACCGCGTGGTCGTGGCGCTCCGTGCCCGCCTCCAGGCCCGGCAGGGACAGGCAGCCCTCCGGGCCCCGGATCACCACTCCGTCGGCCTCGACCAGCCGCGGATTCACCACATGTCCCAGGTGGCGGACCTCGTCGTCGTCCGGGCAGTCGTAGACGAACACCCGCAAGGATTCACCGACCTGGTTGGCCGCCAGACCGACGCCCTGCGCCGCGTACATCGTGGCGAACAAGTCCTCCACCAGTGCGGCCAGTTCGGGACCGAAGTCGGTGACGTCCTCGCACGGGGCGTGCAGGAGCGGGTCCCCGAGCAGGGTGAGGGGCCGGACACGCCCGCGGGTGCCCGGAATGGAGCCGTTTCGCATGGCCGCAAGGGTACGGCGGTTCGGGACGGTGAATGGATCTCGATAGGCTGAGGTCCACACCACGTTGCCGTAAGGCTCCAGGCGCGGCGCGTACGCAAGGAGGATCGAGAACTGATGGCAGGCAACTCGGACCCGCTCACGCCGCGGGCCAAGCTGGCCGTGACCGCGGGCAAGGCGGTCGCGGCGGCGTCACGCGCCGCCGGGCGCGGCAGCGGTTCGGTGATCGGCGGCCGGGTGGCGCTCAAGCTCGACCCCGACCTCCTCGCGCGGCTCGCCCAGAACCTGGACGTCACCCTGGTCTCGGCGACCAACGGCAAGACCACCACGACCCGGCTGATCGCCGAGGCGCTGCGCGCCGCGGGCCCGGTCGTCTCGAACGCGCTCGGCGCCAACATGCCCGCCGGCATCACCTCGGCGCTCGCCGGCAGCTCGGACGCCCGGTTCGGCGTGATCGAGGTCGACGAGAAGTACCTCGCCGGCGTCGCCCGGGACACCGACCCGAAGTGCATCGCGCTGCTGAACCTCTCCCGCGACCAGCTCGACCGCGCCGCCGAGACCCGCATGCTCGCGGAGGCCTGGCGCGAGGGGCTCGCGGGGTCGAAGGCCGTCATCGTCGCCAACGCCGACGACCCGCTGGTGGTGTGGGCCGCGTCCTCCTCCCCCAATGTGATCTGGGTCGCCGCCGGGCAGATGTGGAAGGACGACGCCTGGTCCTGCCCGTCCTGCGGTGGCGTGATGCAGCGGCCCGGCGACGACTGGTTCTGCGGTGAGTGCGGATTCCGGCGGCCCACGCCGAGCTGGGCACTGCGCGGCGACCACGTCCTCGACCCCCACGGGTCCGCCTGGCCCATCCATCTCCAGCTGCCCGGCCGCGCCAACAAGGCGAACGCCGCCAGCTCGGCCGCCGTCGCCGCCGTCTTCGGCGTACCGCCGCAGGTCGCCCTGGAACGCATGTACCAGGTGCAGGCCGTCGCCGGACGCTACGACGTGGTGCAGTTCCAGCAGCGCGACCTCAGGCTCCTGCTCGCCAAGAACCCGGCGGGCTGGCTCGAAACGTTCAGCCTGATCGATCCTCCGCCCACCCCGGTGATCCTTTCGGTGAACGCGCGCGGCGCGGACGGCACCGACACCTCCTGGCTGTGGGACGTCGACTACACGCGCCTGGCCGGCCACCCGATCTGTGTGATCGGCGACCGGAAGCTGGACCTCGCGGTGCGTCTGGAGGTCGCGAACCAGCACTTCCAGGTCTGCGACGACCTCGACCAGGCGGTTCAGATGTGCCCGCCGGGCCGGATCGAGGTCATCGCCAACTACACCGCGTTCCAGGACCTGCGCCGCCGCGTCGGCAACTGACCACTCGGAGGACACAAGTGAGCGACAACAGCCTGCGGGTCGTCTGGATCTACCCCGACCTGCTCAGCACGTACGGCGACCAGGGCAACGTCCTGGTCGTGGAGCGCCGGGCCCGCCAGCGCGGCCTGGACGTGGCCCGCCTGGACGTGCGCAGCGACCAGCCGATCCCGACCTCCGGTGACATCTACCTCATCGGTGGCGGCGAGGACCGTCCGCAGCGGCTCGCAGCCGAGCGACTGCGCCGGGACGGCGGTCTGCACCGGGCCGCCGAGAACGGCGCGATCCTCTTCTCGGTGTGCGCCGGCTACCAGATCCTCGGCCACGAGTTCATCAACGACCTCGGCCAGCGCGAGCCCGGCCTCGGTCTGCTGGACGTGGTCTCGGTGCGCGGCGAGGGCGAGCGGTGCGTCGGTGACGTGCTCGCCGACATCAACCCGCAGCTCGGCCTGCCCCCGCTGACCGGCTTCGAGAACCACCAGGGTGTCACCCACCTCGGTCCGACGGCCCGCCCCTTCGCCAATGTCCGCCTCGGCAACGGCAACGGCACGGGCGACGGCACGGAGGGCGCTTACAACGACACGGTCTTCGGTACGTACATGCACGGCCCGGTGCTGGCCCGCAACCCGCTGATCGCGGACCTCCTGCTGAAGCTGGCACTCGATGTGAACGCACTGCCGCCGACCGACGACCGCTGGTACGAGGCGCTGCGCAACGAGCGCATCGCGGCTGCTCAGCAGCCTGCCTGAGGCCGGGCCCGCGGTGTGCGGGAACCAGCCCGTCTGACGTCGCCTGCGCACAGGTGAGCGGGGTCGTCCAGCAGGCGGACGTACGGTGCGGCCCCGCCCCCTCCTGCCGCTAGGGTGGCGGGGTTCGAGCCGGACAGCGCGGTCCGGTCCCGTGCCACGTTCAATAGCTGAGAAGGTTTGTTCGGGCTATGCGCATTGGTGTCCTCACGTCCGGCGGCGACTGTCCCGGCCTGAACGCCGTCATCCGGTCCGTCGTGCACCGTGCCGTGGCCGACCACGGTGACGAGGTCATCGGCTTCCGTGACGGCTGGAAGGGCCTCCTGGAGTGCGACTACCTCAAGCTCGACCTCGACGCGGTGGGCGGCATCCTGGCCCGCGGCGGCACCATCCTCGGCTCCTCCCGGGTCCAGCCCTCCCATCTGCGGGACGGCGTGGAGCGGGCCAGGGGACATGTCGAGGAGCTCGGTCTCGACGCGATCATCCCCATCGGTGGTGAGGGCACCCTGAAGGCGGCCCGGCTGATGTACGACGCCGGCCTGCCGATCGTCGGTGTCCCGAAGACCATCGACAACGACATCGCCGTCACCGACGTCACGTTCGGCTTCGACACGGCCGTCGGCGTCGCGACCGAGGCCCTGGACCGGCTGAAGACCACCGCCGAGTCCCACCAGCGCGTCATGGTCGTGGAGGTCATGGGCCGCCACACCGGCTGGATCGCCTTGCACTCCGGCATGGCGGCCGGCGCGCACGCCATCGTCGTACCGGAACGGCCCTTCGACATCGAGGAGCTGGCCCGGAAGGTCGGCGAGCGGTTCGAGGCGGGCAAGCGGTTCGCCATCGTCGTCGCGGCCGAGGGGGCCAAGCCGAAGGCGGGGACCATGTCGTTCGACGAGGGCGGCAAGGACATCTACGGTCACGAGCGCTTCGCCGGGATCGCCAACCAGCTCTCCATCGAGCTGGAGGAGCGGCTGGGGAAGGAAGCGCGGCCGGTCATCCTGGGGCATGTGCAGCGGGGCGGTACGCCGACCGCGTACGACCGGGTGCTCGCCACCCGTTTCGGCTGGCACGCCGTGGAGGCCGTGCACCGGGGCGAGTTCGGGAAGATGACCGCACTGCGCGGCACGGACATCGAGATGGTGTCCCTGGCGGAGGCGGTCGAGACGCTCAAGACGGTGCCCGTGGAGCGTTACGACGAGGCGGAGTGCGTCCTCTAGCACGTCACTCGGTGCGTCACGTGCATCACTTCGTACGTCGCTTCGTACGTCACTGATCTTGTACGGAATGGAAGAGTCCGCCCCCGGTCGCAGCTGCGGCCGGGGGCGGTTCTAGTCTGGGTCCGGACAGACAGCGCACAACCCCCACGAATCAGGAGCCGTTGGATGGATCACAGCGGGCACGGCATGACCATGGATCTGCCGCCGTTCACGCTGGGGCGGGGTCTTCAGTGGTCGGCGGACCCGTTCTTCCTCGTGGCCTGCCTGGTGGGGCTCGCGCTGTACGCGTACGGCGTCGTACGGCTGCGGCGGCGCGGTGACAAGTGGTCACCGGCGCGGACCGTCTCGTTCGTCCTCGGTGTGCTGACCATCGGGCTCGTGATGTGCACGAAGCTCAACGACTACGGCATGGTCATGTTCAGTGTGCACATGGTGCAGCACATGATCATCAGCATGCTGTCGCCGATCCTGATCCTGCTCGGCGCGCCGGTCACCCTCGCGCTGCGTGCGCTGCCGACCGCCGGGAAGGGCCGCAAGGGGCCGCGTGAGCTGCTGCTGATGCTGCTGCACAGCCGGTACATGCGGATCATCACGCATCCGGCGTTCACCATCCCGCTGTTCATCGCGAGCCTGTACGCGCTGTACTTCACGCCGCTCTTCGACATCCTGATGGGCTCCAGGACGGGGCACATCGCGATGATGGTGCACTTCCTCGCCGTGGGTGTCGTGTTCTTCTGGCCGATCATCGGGGTCGATCCCGGGCCGCAGCGGCCGGGTTATCTGATGCGGATGCTGGAGCTGTTCGCGGGCATGCCGTTCCACGCGTTCTTCGGCATCGCGCTGATGATGGCGTCGACGCCGATGGTGGAGACGTTCAGGAACCCGCCCGCCTCGCTCGGCATCGACGCGCTCTCCGACCAGACCGCGGCCGGCGGCATCGCATGGGCGTTCAGCGAGGTGCCCTCCGTCCTGGTGCTCCTCGCGCTGCTGTTCCAGTGGTACGGATCCGAGCAGCGGCAGGCCAGGCGCTCGGACCGCGCCGCCGACCGTGACGGCGACAAGGAACTTGAGGCATACAACGCCTATTTGGCCTCATTGAACGCACGCGGCCGTTGAAGGCTTCGCCATTCGGAAGCATTCAGTAGCATGAAGTGCATCGGGGGAACCGCACGGGGGAGCGGTAATGACACTTCGCGCATTTATGCAAGGAACCGGGAAATCGGCGATCGGTAAGATCGCCGTCCTGCTCGTTTTCGTTCTGGCGCTCAGCGGCTGTGACCGAAGTGCGCCACTGCTCATGGTGAAGGCGGTGGCCGCGGGAGTGCCTTCTCTCGCGCCTTTCTTCGACGAGGGCGGCGGTCTCGGCCATGACGCCGTGGTCAGGTCGCAGGCCGTGCACGGGAGTCTGCAGCAAGGGGACACACCAGGCCTGTACGGGGGCACGAAAAAGCCGACCATCTGCGACGTCAAGCAGCTCAGGGCCTTCCTCACGGACCCCGTGAACCGGCAGAAGGCACAGGCCTGGGCAACCGCGCTGGACATCACCACGGCCGGGATCCCGGAATATCTGGACCGGCTCACTCCTGTTCTCCTGCGTCACGACACTCTCGTACAGAACCACGACTACAAAAAAGGAAAGGCCGTCCCCTACAACTCCTTGCTCCAGGCGGGAATCGCCGTTCTCGTCGATGAACAGGGGCTTCCGGCTGTGAAGTGCTCGTGCGGAAATCCGCTCCGCCCCTTCACGGATGACACGAACAGGATTTCGGTCAGGTTCGAGGACGGCAACAAGAAATGGCGGGGATACCAGCCCTCCTCCGTGGTGGCCGTGCGGCCCGCGCCGCGGGGTATGGAGCGGCTCGCCCTGGTCGACGTCGACGATCCCGGCCGGGGCGTCGACCGGCCGGTCGGCACGACGGGCGGGCACGACAAGACCTTCGACACACGCAAGCAGCGTGCGGTGCCCGACCTCGCCGGGACCACGTTCGGGGATGCGAGCCGACGGCTGGCCGACAAGGGCCTGGCGGTCGGGTACGAGGGGAAGGTCCCGCCGCCCGGCGACGCACGGGTGACGGCGTCGGACCCGCCGACCGGGACCGAGCTCGGGTTCGGGGAGTACGTGACGCTGAGCGTGGCCGGCGGGGCGAAGGGAGGCACGTCCGCGGAGACGTCCGTGGAAACGTCCGGCGGGTCGACCACTCCCCCGGCGCCGCCCTCGACCTCCGGGCCGCCGTCCACCGCACCGCCGTCGTCGCCGTCCTCCCCGTCCTCGCCGTCCTCGCCGTCCTCGCCGTCCGCCCCGTCGAGCAGCGGGGCGGGGCCGTCGCCCGCCCCGCCGAAGTCGAGCGCGCCGCCCGGCTCCAAGGCGCCCCCGTCCCGTGAGCCGCCCGGTTCGCCACCGACGACGGCCGGCTCGTCCCCGGCCGGCGATCCGGTCACCAGCAGCCCACCGCCACCCAGCGACCCCGTCACCGCGAGCGCCCGGCCGCCCGAGACCGTGAGCGCTCCGGCCACCGGCGAGCCGCCTGCGAGCAGCGCCCCCGCCACGGGTGAGGCCGCGCCTTCGGGGCCCGCCTCGATCGTCATTACGTAGCGCCCGCGCAGAACCCGGGAGTCACCGGATGCATTCAGGATCACCGACGTCGGGAGTGGGCCGGGTCATCGCCGGCCGTTATCTGCTGCTGAATCGGCTCGGCAGCGGCGGCATGGGCCATGTGTGGCTCGCCCACGACCAGAGACTCGCCTGCGAGGTCGCGCTCAAGGAGATCGTGTTCCGGGACCCGGAGCCCACCGGCGACGAGCGGGAGGCCCGGGTCGCCCGCGCCCGCGCGGAGGCCCGGCACGCGGCGGGGCTGCGCGGCCATCCGCACGTGGTGACGGTGCACGACGTGCTGGAGCACGAGGGGCTGCCGTGGATCGTCATGGAGTACGTGGCGGGCGCCGTCGACCTCAAGGAGCTGGTCGAGACGCGCGGACCGCTCGCGCCCGCCGAGTGCGCCCGCATCGGGCTCGCCGTACTGGACGCGCTGACCGCCGGGCACGAGCGCGGCGTCATGCACCGAGATGTGAAACCGGCGAACATCCTGCTCGCGCCGGACCGCACCGGGGCGCCGTACGGCCGCATCCTGCTCACCGACTACGGCATTTCCGTGCAGCCGGACACCGGGGAGACCCGGTACACGCTGGCGTCCGTGCTGGTGGGGACGTCGGGCTATCTGGCGCCGGAGCGCGCCACGGGCGCGTCGCCGACCCCCGCCGCCGATCTGTTCTCGCTGGGCTGCACGCTCTACCACGGCGTTGAGGGCCGGGGCCCCTTCGAGCGCGAGTCGCATCTCGCGGAGGTCACCGCGGTGGTCATGGAGGAGCCGCGTCCGGCCATGCGGGCCGGCGCGCTGGGCCCCGTACTGCAGGCGCTGCTGGTGAAGGATCCGGGGCGGCGGCCGTCCGCGACGGAGGCGGAGGCGGCGCTGTCGCGGATCGTCGCGTCGCAGGCCGAGGCGTACGCCCATACCCGGACCGACCTCGGTTCGCAGCCGCCCTGGGCCGCGATGTCATACGGGACGGTCCCTTCCCCTCCTGCGCCCGGACCCGGGCCGGACGGCTTCGGGCCCGTCGTCGTGTCGTCCGCGCCCGCCCACCGCCGCAGCGAGCTGCCGCGGGTCCTGCGGGCCGTCCTCGCCGCCTGTCTCGGCCTGGTGCTGGCCCTGGGCGGCGTCTGGTACGCCACGGCGCACCAGACGAGCGGCGGCGACCGGACCGAGTCGTCTCCGTACGGCACGGCCGTCGGGCTCGCCCGGCCGCTCAAGGACGGGGAGTGCGTGCTCGCGGACTGGCCGGGCTCGGCGCGTTTCCAGGGCACGCCCCGGCTCGCCCCGGATCCGACCTGCACGGACAGGGCTCCCGACGGGCAGGTGATGGCGTTTGTGACGGCGGCGTCGGCGGATGAGGCGCGCAGGCTGGGGCCGGCCCGGTGCGAGCAGCGGACCCAGGAGATCCGGGAACGGCTGGCCGATGTCCGCAGCGTGGCCGTCGTGCCGACACAGGCCGGCTTCGACACCGCGGGACGGCGCACCGCCTGCCTGGTGCTTGGCGCGCACGGGCCGGTGTACGGGCCGCTCGGCGACCGGCGGAAGGTCGGCACGCCCTTCGCCGACACGGCGAACATGCAGCGGCGCGACTGCCTCCGGATCCGTTCCGACCGGGACGCCCGCCTGGTGTCCTGCGGTGGTCCGCACGACGAGCAGGTCCTCGGTTTCACCCGGCTGGGCATGGGCGTCACGCTCACCCGAGCCCGTACGGAGTCGGACGCGTCGTGCGCGAAGGACGTGCCGCCGAGCGACTACGGCTTCGACCCGTCGCTCTACACGGCGGGCTCCTGGACCAGCGAGGGACCGTGGAAGTCGGGCACGCATTTCGTCGTCTGCACCGTCCGGAAGCAGAACGGGGGCACCATGGAGGGGAACGAATCCTGAGGAGGGTGTTGCGATGCCCGGTTCTGCGGACAGTTCTACGAAGGTGATGGGGGCCGTCACCGTCGGCGGTCTCGTCGTCGTGACCGCCTACACGGTGGCGCTCGGCTCCAACGGCTGGCTGTGGTTCGGCTGGGTCGTGCTGGGCCTGCTCACTCTCGGGATGGTGGCGACCCGCAGTACGTGACGCTCATTCCCCGGTCAGGCGCCCGGCCGAGTGCACGCCCGGCTGGTACTTCGGCAGCCGGGCGGTGATCTTCATGCCCGCGCCGACGGCGGTCTCGATGACGAGCCCGTAGTCGTCGCCGTAGACCTGGCGCAGCCGGTCGTCGACGTTGGACAGCCCGATGCCGCCCGAGGGGCTGATCTCGCCGGCGAGGATGCGGCGCAGCAGGCCAGGATCCATTCCTGCGCCGTCGTCCTCGATGACGACCAGGGCCTCGGCTCCGGCGTCCTGTGCGGTGATGCTGATGTGGCTCTTGCCGACGGGTGCCGCCTTGCCCTCCAGGCCGTGTTTGACGGCGTTCTCGACGAGCGGCTGCAGGCACAGGAAGGGCAGGGCGACCGGCAGCACCTCGGGGGCTATCTGCAGGGTGACGGAGAGGCGGTCACCGAAGCGTGCCCGCACGAGCGCCAAGTAGTGGTCGATGGCGTGGAGTTCGTCCGCGAGGGTGGTGAAGTCGCCGCGCCTGCGGAACGAGTAGCGGGTGAAGTCGGCGAATTCCAGAAGGAGTTCGCGGGCCCGCTCGGGGTCGGTACGCACGAACGAGGCGATCACGGCAAGCGAGTTGAAGATGAAGTGCGGGGATATCTGGGCCCGAAGTGCCTTGATCTCGGCCTCGATCAGGCGGGTGCGGGACTGGTCGAGGTCGGCCAGTTCGAGTTGGACGCTCACCCAGCGGGCGACCTCCCCGGCGGCGCGGACGAGGACTGCGGACTCACGCGGGGCGCAGGCGACGAGGGCCCCGTGCACGCGGTCGTCGACGGTGAGCGGGGCGACGACCGCCCAGCGCACCGGGCAGTCCGGGGTGTCGCAGGTGAGCCGGAAGGCCTCGCCGCGGCCGGTCTCCAGCGGCCCGGCGAGGCGTTCCATGATCTCGGAGCGGTGGTGGCCGCCCACGCCGTCCCAGACCAGGACCTCCTTCCGGTCCGTCAGGCACAGCGCGTCGGTGCCGAGGAGGGTGCGCAGTCTGCGGGCCGACTTGCGGGCGGTCTCCTCCGTCAGGCCGGCCCGCAGCGGCGGCGCGGCGAGGGAGGCGGTGTGCAGGGTCTCGAAGGTGGCGTGCTCGACGGGGGTGCCGAGACCCCCGAGGCTCTCCGGGCGGGCCGTGCGTCTGCCGAGCCAGAACCCGGCGGCCAGCAGGGGGAGGACGGCCACGCACAGACCGGCGAGGAATCCGCTCATGCCTTCGCCTCCGCCCCCAGCGCCTCCGGCAGATGGAACCGCGCCAGAATCGCCTCCGTCCCGCTCGGCACCCGCCCCGGGGTGGCCAGGGACACCAGCACCATGGTGAGGAAGCCCAGCGGCACCGACCAGAGAGCGGGCCAGGCGAGCAGCGCGTGCAGCGTGCCGGTGCCCGGGAGGCCCGCCATGGTCACGGCAACGGCCACGAACGCGGAGCCGCCGCCGATCAGCATCCCGGCGGCCGCGCCCGGCGGGGTCAGCCGGCGCCACCAGATGCCGAGGACGAGCAGCGGGCAGAAGGACGAGGCGGACACGGCGAAGGCCAGCCCGACCGCGTCGGCGACCGGCAGCCCGCCCACGATGGCACTGGCGGCGAGCGGTACGGCCATCGAGAGCACCGTCCCGAGCCTGAAGTGCCGTACACCGCGCGTCGGGAGGACGTCCTGGGTGAGCACTCCGGCCACGGCCAGGGTCAGCCCGGACGCCGTGGACAGGAACGCGGCGAAGGCGCCGCCCGCGACCAGCGCGCCGAGCAGGTCGCCGCCGAGGCCGCCGATCATGCGGTCGGGCAGCAGCAGGACGGCGGCGTCCGCGTCACCGGTGAGGGTGAGTTCGGGGGTGTAGAGGCGGCCGAGGGCGCCGTAGAGGGGCGGCAGGAGGTAGAAGGCGCCGATCAGGCCGAGCACGGCGACCGTGGTGCGGCGGGCGGCGACGCCGTGCGGGCTGGTGTAGAAGCGGACGACGACGTGCGGCAGGCCCATGGTGCCGAGGAAGGTGGCGAGGATCAGCCCGTAGGTGGCGTACAGCGGGCGTTCCTCGCGGCCCGTCTCCAGGGAGGTCGACATGCCGCCGTTGGTGCCCCGGTCAGCCCTCGGGACGGGCGCGCCCTCGGCGAAGGTCAGCCGGGTGCCGGCCTCGATGCGGTGGGCGCCGGCGGGGAGGCGGATCCGCTGCTCGTCATGGGAACGGCCGTCGATCGTGCCGCTCGCCGTCACGGTGAGCGGGCGGTCGAGGGTGAGGTCGAGGCCGTCGTCGACGCGTACGACGCGCTGCTCGCGGAAGGTCGCCGGCTCCTCGAAGGCGTGCCTCGGTGCCCCGTCGCCCTGCCATGCGAGGACCAGGAAGAGCGCGGGGACGAGCAGCGCGGTGAGCTTGAGCCAGTACTGGAAGGCCTGCACGAAGGTGATGCTGCGCATGCCGCCCGCGGCGACGGTCGCGACCACGACGACGGCCACGATCAGCCCGCCGAGTGACTGCGGCGCACCGGTCAGCACCGTCAACGTCAGCCCGGCGCCCTGGAGTTGGGGCAGCAGATACAGCCAGCCGACACCGACGACGAACGCCCCGGCCAGCCGTCGCACCGCATACGAGGCGAGCCGGGCCTCGGCGAAGTCGGGCAGGGTGTAGGCGCCGGAGCGGCGCAGCGGGGCGGCGACGAACAGGAGGAGGACCAGATAGCCGGCCGTGTAGCCGACGGGGTACCAGAGCATGTCGGGGCCCTGGACCAGGACCAGGCCGGCGATGCCCAGGAAGGAGGCGGCGGAGAGGTATTCGCCGCTGATGGCGGCCGCGTTGAGGCGGGGCCCGACGGTGCGGGAGGCCACGTAGAAGTCGGAGGTGGTGCGGGAGATGCGCAGGCCGAACGCGCCGACGAGGACGGTCGCCACGACGACGAGGGCGACGGCGGGGACGGCGTAGCTGGAATTCATCGGTCCTCGTTCATCGGTCCTCGACGAGGCGCACGAAGTCCCGTTCGTTGCGCTCGGCGCGCCGTACGTACCACAGGGCGAGCAGGACCAGCGGGGCGTAGAGGCAGAAGCCGAGGACCAGCCATTGCAGGCGGCGGGCGTCCGGCATGGCGGCGAACACCAGTGGCAGCGGGCCGATCAGCAGGCCGAGGAAGGCGAACACGGCGAGCGCGGCGCGGAGTTGGCTGCGCATCAGGGAGCGGACATAGGTGTGGCCGAGGGTGGTCTGCTCGTCGATCTCGGTGCGCGGGCGGTAGTAGCCGGAGGCGGGGTACCGCCCGCGCGAGCGAAGCCCGGCGCGCGGAAGGGTATGGCGGGGCGGGCCGGTGACGACGACGCGCCGCTCGGCGGGGTCCTGGCTGGGCACGGTCAGGGCCTCCTCATCAGCAGGTCCCGCAGTTCGCGCGTGTGGCGGCGGCTGACCTGGAGTTCCTCGTCGCCGACCAGGACGCTCACCGTGCCCGCGTCCAGGCGGAGTTCGCCGATGTGGCGCAGGGCGACGAGGTGGCGGCGGTGGATGCGGACGAAGCCGCGGGAGCGCCAGCGCTCCTCCAGGGTGGACAGCGGGATCCGTACGAGGTGGCTGCCCCGGTCGGTGTGCAGGCGGGCGTAGTCGCCCCGGGCCTCGACGTGGGTGATGTCGCCGACGGCGACGAAGCGGGTCACACCGCCGAGTTCGACGGGTATGTGGTCGGGGTCGGGTTCGTGCACGGGGATGCGGGGGGCGGCGGTGCCGGTGAGTTCGGCGGCCCGGCGGATCGCCTCCGCGAGGCGTTCCTTGCGGACCGGCTTGAGCACGTAGTCGACGGCCTTGAGGTCGAAGGCCTGCACGGCGAAGTCCTCGTGGGCGGTGACGAACACGACCAGCGGCGGCTTCGCGAACCCGGTCAGCAGCCGGGCGAGGTCGAGGCCGTCGAGGCCGGGCATGTGGATGTCGAGGAAGACGACGTCGATCGCCTCCGGCCCGCCCGGACCGGACTCCAGCGCCCGGTTGATGCGGCGCAGCGCCTCGGTGGCGTCGCCGGCGCCCTCCGCGCCGGCGATGCGGGGATCGGCGTTCAGGAGATAGAGCAGTTCCTCCAGTGAGGGGCGTTCGTCGTCGACGGCGAGGGCGCGCAGCATGAACCCGGAGTGTAGGTGGAATCGGTACGCCAGGACATGTGCCGGGCGTGGACGTTCCTGCTGGATACAGTGCCGACATGAACAGCAGGCCCGCGCCGTTCGACCAGACCGACCGGAAGATCATCAACGCGCTCATGGTCAACGCCAGGACGAGCTTCGCCGAGATCGGTGCGGCCGTCGGACTGTCCTCCACGGCCGTGAAGCGGCGCGTGGACCGGCTGCGCGAGACAGGCGTGATCACCGGGTTCACGGCCACGGTGGAGCCGTCGGCGCTCGGCTGGCGCACGGAGGCGTACGTCGAGGTGTACTGCGAGGGCGCGGCCCCGCCGCGGCGGCTCGCGGAGGTGGTCCGCAACCATCCGGAGATCACGGCGGCGATGACGGTGACCGGCGGCGCGGACGCGCTGCTGCACGTGCGGGCGCGGGACGTGGACCACTTCGAGGAGGTGCTGGAGCGGATCCGGGTCGAACCCTTCATCCGGAAAACGATCAGCGTGATGGTGTTGTCCCATCTGCTCCCGGAAAGCCCGGAGGCGGGCGCCACCCAGCCCGCTCCCGAATAAACGTCCGCATGCGCAGCACAGCTGCGCTCGAACGGCCGAAGACGCAGCATTCCTGCGCGGACACGCAATTCTTGTTGCTTGTCGCGCGTCAGGGTCACTTCCTACCTTGGTGTCAACCCTCAGTCGACACCCCAGGAAGCGGAGGAACCCCTCTGTGTCCGACTCCCGTGTGCCGCGTCGGCGGCGCTTCCTCGTCTGCGAACCCAGACATTTCGCCGTGCAGTACGCGATCAACCCCTGGATGCAACCCGACGCCCAGGTCGACGTGGATCTGGCTCATCAGCAGTGGCAGGCGCTGATCGGCGCCTACCGGGCCCACGGCCACAGCGTGGACATCGTGGAGCCCGCCCCCGGTCTCCCGGACATGGTCTTCGCCGCGAACTCGGCGGTCGTCGTGGGCGGCCGCGTCTTCGGCTCGCTCTTCCACGCGCCCGAACGGCGCCCGGAGTCCACGTTCTACGACACGTGGTTCAAGAGCGCGGGCTTCGACGTCCACCGGCCCGAGTCCGTCTGCGAGGGTGAGGGCGACCTGGTCTGGACGGGCCGCTACGTCCTGGCCGGCACGGGCTTCCGTACGACCCGCGAGGCGCACCGCGAGGTGCAGGAGTTCTTCGGCCACCCGGTGATCAGCCTGACGCTGGTGGACCCGCGCTTCTACCACCTGGACACGGCGCTGTTCGTCCTCGACGACGACAACGTGTCCTACTACCCGGAGGCGTTCTCGCCGGGCAGCCGGGAGGTGCTCGCGCGGCTCTACCCGAACGCCGTGCTCGCCACCGCCGAGGACGCGATGGCCTTCGGCCTCAACTCCGTCTCCGACGGCCGCCACGTCTTCATCGCGCCCCAGGCCGAGGCGCTCACCTCCGCCCTCACCGACCGCGGCTACGTCCCCGTCCTCGTCGACCTGTCCGAGTTCCGCAAGGCGGGCGGGGGCATCAAGTGCTGCACTCAGGAGATCCGTTCATGACCGCTCCCGTCACCACGCGTACGTCCGCCGACCTGATCCGCGCCGAGGAACCGGTCCTGGCGCACAACTACCACCCGCTGCCCGTGGTGGTCGCCCGTGCCGAGGGCACCTGGGTCGAGGACGTCGAGGGCCGCCGCTACCTCGACATGCTGGCGGGCTACTCGGCCCTGAACTTCGGTCACCGCCACCCGGCCCTGATCGAGGCGGCCCACCGCCAGCTGGACCGCCTGACCCTCACCTCGCGCGCCTTCCACAACGACAAGCTCGCCGAATTCGCCGAGCGGCTGGCCGAGCTGACCGGCCTGGACATGGTGCTGCCCATGAACACGGGCGCCGAGGCGGTGGAGAGCGCCATCAAGGTGGCCCGCAAGTGGGCGTACGAGGTCAAGGGCGTCCCCGCCGACCGGGCGACGATCGTGGTCGCGGCGGAGAACTTCCACGGCCGTACGACGACGATCGTCAGCTTCTCGACGGACGAGACGGCACGGGCGGGCTTCGGCCCCTTCACCCCGGGCTTCCGGATCGTGCCGTACAACGACCTGGCGGCGCTGGAGGCGGCGGTCGACGAGACGACGGCCGCCGTGCTCATCGAGCCCATTCAGGGCGAGGCGGGTGTCGTCATCCCCGACGACGGCTATCTGGCCGGCGTGCGGGAACTGACCCGCCGCGAGGGCTGCCTGTTCATCGCGGACGAGATCCAGTCCGGGCTCGGCCGCACGGGCCGCACCCTCGCTGTCGAGCACGAGTCGGTCGTCCCCGACGTGCTGCTGCTGGGCAAGGCGCTCGGCGGCGGCATCGTGCCGGTCTCCGCGGTGGTCGCCCGCCGGGACGTGCTCGGCGTGCTGCGCCCGGGCGAGCACGGCTCGACGTTCGGCGGCAACCCCCTGGCGGCCGCGGTCGGCACGGCCGTCGTGGAACTGCTGGAGACGGGCGAGTACCAGCGCCGGGCGACCGAACTGGGCGTGGTCCTGCGCGGCGGCCTGTCCGACCTGGTCGGCAAGGGCGTCACCGGCTTCCGCGCGCGCGGCCTGTGGGCGGGTGTGGACATCGACCCGTCCATCGGCACCGGGCGCGAGATCGGCGAGCGGCTCCTTCGGGAGGGTGTCCTCGTCAAGGACACCCACGGCTCCACGATCCGGCTGGCGCCACCGCTGACGATCACCGTTGAGGAGCTCCGGTCGGCGCTGGGAGCGCTGGAGCGGGTCCTGGGTTCGTGACCCCGGTGGGGAGTGGGAGGCGGCCGGACCCGGCCCCCACTCCCCACCGATCCCCCAGCCGGTGCCCGAAGGGTGAAGACTGGGTCAAGTGGTGGTAGACCACTCTCAGCGACAGAGAGGTCGGCCGTGGGCACTCACGAGGAGCAGGACGTCGCCCGGCAGCGGTTCGACGTGGCCGATGCCGTGCCCTTGTTGCTCGACGCACGGGGCATGGTGATCAGCTGGACGCAGGACGCCCAGCGGCTGCTGAGGTATGCGGCCGCCGAGGTGGTGGGAACCAGGGTCACCGGGCTGCTGCACGACGAGGACGCCGCGCGACTGCCCGAGCTGGCCGAACGGTGCCGCAGGGACGGCGGCTGGGCGGGGCTGCTGACCGCGCGCCGCAAGGGCGGGCAGCAGGTCAAGGTCATGGTGCGGGTCACCTCGGCGCCGGAGCCGGGAGGTGCCCAACGCTGGCTGGTGCTGCTGAGCGACATGGCCGGGGCGCCGGGCTGGGACATGAGCCGCTCGGTGCTGGAGCAGATGGTCACGGGATCGCCCGTCGGCATAGCGATCGTGGACGCGAATCTGCGCTGTGTGTGGTCGAACGCGGCCCTGGAGCAGTTCGGCGGCGGCCCCGCCAGTGAGCGGCTCGGGCGGCGGATGGCGGAGATCCAGCCCGGCCTGGACGCCGAGGCCGTCGACGCGCAGATGCGGCAGGTGCTGGAGACCGGCGAGCCGGTGTTCGGGTACGAGCAGGTGGGCCAGGTGCGCTCGGCGCCGCACCGGGAGACGGCGCACATGCTGTCGTTCACCCGCCTGGAGGACGACCACGGCCACCCGATGGGCGTGTACTACACGGTCGTCGACATCACCGAGCGCCACCGCGCCCGGCAGCGGCTGGCCCTGCTCGACCGGGCCGGCGAACGCATCGGCCGCACCCTCGACATCGTGCGGACGGCGCAGGAGCTGGCCGACGTCGCCGTGCCGGACTGCGCCGACTTCGTCTCCGTGGACCTGCTGGAGTCCGTGCTGCGGGGCGCGGAGCTCGCGCCCGGGCCGCTGAGCGCCACGGTCCCGGTTCCGTTGCGCCGCGCGGGGCACCAGTCGGTGAACCCGGGGGTCCCGGAGGCCGCCGTCCAGGTCGGCGAGGCGGCCGCGTATCTTCCCGGATCGCCCCCGATCCGCTGTCTGGCCACGGGCAGCTCCTGGCGCGAGGAGCGGCTCGATCCGCTCGCCAAGGCGTGGGCCGCGAACAGGTTCGGTGGCCGGGAGGCGACCTTCCTGGAGCTGGGGCTGCACAGCGTGATGATCGTGCCGATCCTGGCGCGGGGCGTCACGCTGGGCGTCACCACCTTCTTCCGGCGCAGGCGTCAGGAGCCGTTCGACGAGGACGACCTGTGCCTGGCCGAGGACCTCGTGTCACGGGCGGCGGTCTGCGTGGACAACGCCCGCCGCTACACCCGCGAGCGCAACGCCGCGCTGGTGCTGCAGCGCAGCCTGCTGCCCCGCCGGCTGCCCGAGCAGAACGCGGTGGAGGTCGCCGCCTGCTACCGGCCGGCCGACGAGCTGACCGGCCTCGGCGGCGACTGGTACGACCTCATTCCGCTGTCCGGCGCGCGCGTCGCCCTGGTCGTGGGCGAGGTTCCGGGCCACGGCATCGCCGCCGCCGCGGCCATGGGCCGCCTCCGCACCGCCGTCCGCACCCTGGCGGCGCTCGATCTGCCGCCGGAGGAGGTGCTCGCGCACCTCGACGACCTGGTGGCGCGGACGGCCCGCGAGGAGGGCTTCGAGCCGGACGCGCCGGAGGACGCGGGCATCCAGGTCGCCGGTTCGGGCTGTGTGTACGTCATCTACGACCCCGTCGACGGGCAGTGCACGATGGCTGCCGCGGGCCATCCCGCGCCCGCCGTGGTCATGCCCGACGGCAGTGTCAGCTTCGTGGACCTCCCGCAGGGGCCGCCGCTCGGCGCCGGCGGCCCGCCCTTCGAGGCGGTGGAGCTGGCCCTCGCGGCGGGCAGCACGCTCGCCCTGCACACCGACGGGCTGCTGGCCCGCGAGGACCACGACTGGTCCGTGGACCAGGACCGCGAACGGCTGCGCCGGGCCCTGGAGCGCGTCGAGCCCTCGCTCGACCTGCGCTGCCGGGCCGTGGTCGACGCGCTGGTGCCGGCCCGCCCGTACGACGACGTGGCCCTGCTGATGGCCCACACCAGGCTGCTGGGCGCGGACCAGGTCGCGGACTGGGATCTGCCCGCGGATCCGGCGGTCGTTGCCGAGGCCCGCAAGGAAGCCGCCCGGCAGCTGGCCGAATGGGATCTGGACGATCTGGTCTTCACCACGGAACTCGTGGTCAGCGAGCTGGTCACCAACGCCATCCGGTACGCCGAGGGTCCCATCCGGCTGCGTCTGATCAAGGAACGGGCGCTGATCTGCGAGGTCTCCGACGGCGGCGCCACCGCACCCCATCTGCGCCATCCGCGCACCACGGACGAGGGCGGCCGCGGACTGCTGCTGGTCTCCCAGTTCACCCAGCGCTGGGGCACCCGTTTCGTACCCGAGGGAAAGGTCATCTGGGCCGAGCAGTCCCTGGAGGATGCTCCGGCCTGATCCAGGGAACCCGCCCGAACATCACATGAGGTCGGAGAAGAGCGTGGAGCCCGGTGGCGAGGCGGTGGCCATGAACGATGCGGCGATCGACTACGCGAGGGTGTTCCAGTGCCTGCCGGGGATGGTGGCGCTGCTGACGCCCGAGCTGGTGTACGCGGAGGCCAACGAGGAGTTCCTGCGGTTGTCCGGACGTACCCGCGAGCAGGTGGTCGGCCGCCGGCTGTTCGACGTCTTCCCGGACAACCCGCACGACCCGGCGGCATCCGGTATGCGCAATCTGGCGGCCTCGCTGCAGCGGGTGCTGGAGACCGGCGAGCGCGACGCCATGGCCCTGCAGCGCTACGACGTGGAGAGCCCCGAGCGGCCCGGGGAGTGGGACGAGCGCTACTGGAGCCCGGTCAACGCGCCGGTGCTCGGCCCGGACGGGAAGGTGGTGCTGCTGGTGCACCGCGTCGAGGAGGTCACGGAGCTGATCAGGGCGCGGGGCGGCCGCGTCGGCAGCCGTGGCCGGGTGCTGGAGGCAGAGCTGTACACCCGCGCGCGCGAACTGCAGGAACTCAACGAGCGGCTGCGGCAGGCCCATGCCCGCGAGCGCGAGGTGGCCCTCGCCCTGCAGGAGGCGATGCTGCCCGCCCGCCGGCAGGCCGGCCACCACCACGCGGCCGTGCGCTACCGGCCCGCCGTCGGCGCGCTCAACGTGTGCGGGGACTGGTACGACCTCGTCGACCTGGTGGGCGGCGACCGGATCAGCGTGGCGGTGGGCGACGTGGTCGGGCACGGCCTCGCGGCCGCGTGCGCCATGGGCCAGCTGCGCAGCGCCCTGAGTGCCGCCTCCCGCGTCGCCGAGGGCCCGGCCCAGGCGCTGCATGTGCTGGGGCGGTACGCGCACGTGGTCGACGGCGCCGAATTGGCCACCGTCGTGACGACGTTCATCGACTTCGACGAACGGACCATCACCTACAGCAGCGCCGGGCATCCCCCGCCCGTGCTCGTCCATGCCGACGGTCGTGTCGAGTTCCTCGACCGGGCCACCGACCCGCCGCTCGACGCCGTCGCCGGCGCGGCCCCCGGGCCCCAGGCCCGCACGGAATACGCGGCGGGTGCCGTGCTCGTCCTGTACACCGACGGCCTGATCGAACGCAGACACGAGGACATCGACACCGGCCTGACCCGCCTTGCCGACGCCCTCCGCCGCCACCGCGCGGCGGGCCCCGAGGCCCTCGCGGACGCCGTGCTCCTGGAGCTGCTGCCGCCGGGGGGCGCCACCGACGACACCGCCCTGGTCATCGTGCAGCTGTGACCGAGCGGAACCGAGCAGGGCCGCGCAGAGAGGACGGCGCATGCGCAAGGGCCGGGCGCCCGCCAGCAGTTGAGCGTGATCGCGCCATGATGCGTCATCCGGTTGCTGTCTACCGGCCGGTAACTGGAGGCTGGTGCCGCAGTCGTCCCCCCGCACGCGACGCGGCCTCCCGCCGTGTTCCGGTGAACTGCGCCTGCACCTACACTGGCAACCCCACGACACGCCGGTTGACCTGCTGGAACGCGGCGGCACAGGCGATCCGCCGGAGTGAGGAGCGACCTCTTTGTTCTACTACGTGCTCAAATACGTGTTGTTGGGACCCCTGCTGAGACTGGTCTTCCGGCCTCGTATCGAAGGCCTCGAACACGTACCGGCAACGGGTCCGGCCATCGTCGCCGGCAACCATCTGTCGTTCTCGGACCACTTCCTGATGCCGGCGATCCTCAAGCGCCGCATCACCTTCCTCGCGAAGAAGGAGTACTTCACGGGGCCCGGCATCAAGGGCCGCCTCACCGCGACCTTCTTCCGCAGCGCCGGGCAGATCCCGGTGGACCGCACCGGCAAGGAAGCGGGGCAGGCCGCGATCCGCGAGGGCCTCGGCGTGCTGCGCAAGGACGAGCTGCTCGGCATCTACCCGGAGGGCACCCGCTCGCACGACGGCCGCCTCTACAAGGGCAAGGTCGGCGTCGCGGTGATGGCACTGAAGGCGCAGGTCCCGGTGATTCCCTGCGCGATGATCGGCACCTTCGAGGCGCAGCCCCCCGGCAAGGTCATCCCGAACATCCACCCCGTCGTCATCCGCTTCGGCAAGCCCCTCGACTTCTCCCGCTACGCCGGCATGGAGAACGAGAAGGCGATCCTGCGGGCCATCACCGACGAGATCATGTACGCGATTCTGAAGCTGTCCGAGCAGGAGTACGTCGACGAGTACGCCGCCGTCGCCAAGGCGCAGCAGGCCGAGCAGGAGCACGCGAAGGAGCGCCGGTTCCCGCGGATGCCGCTGCGATAGGCCGAGTGGAACAACGAGTGAGGGGCGGCCGGAGTGTTCCGGCCGCCCCTCACTTGCGTTCAACTGCCGGTTACGGCTTGGGCGTTGCGTGCGGGGTGCACGTCACGTCCTTGGTGTCCAGCTTGCCGGTGAGCAGGTAGGCGTCGACCCGCGGGTTGATGCACGGGTTGACGAGACCGGTCACACCGTGCGAGCCCGCGCCCTGCTCGGTGATCAGGCGGGAGCCCTTGAAGCGCTTGTGCAGTTCGACGGCGCCGTCGTACGGGGTGGCGGCGTCACGCGTGGACTGCACGATCAGGACCTGCGGCAGACCCTTGTGCGTCTTGACGTCCACGGGGCTCTGCTGCTTGACCGGCCAGGTGGCGCACGGCAGGTTCAGCCAGGCGTTGGCCCAGGTCATGAACGGGTACTTCTTGTTCAGCTCGGTGTTGTCGCGGTCCCACTTCTTCCAGCTGGTGGGCCACTTGACGTCGGTGCACTCGACGGCCGTGTAGACGGCGTTGCCGTTCTCCGCGGTGATGTTGCCCGCGGTGTCCGACAGGTCCGGGGCGGCCGCGTCGACCAGCGCCTTGGTGTCGCCGGCGAAGTACTTGCTGAAGACCGTCGCGACCGGAACCCACGAGGAGTCGTAGTACGGGGCGCTCTGGAAGAAGCTGATCAGCTCGGCCGGGCCGACGACCCCGCCGATGGGGTCCTTCTTGGCGGTGGCACGCAGTTCGAGCCACTTCGCCTGGACCGCGTCCCGCGTGGTGCCGAGGTGGAAGGCGGCGTCGTTGGCGGCGACCCAGTCCTCCCAGTCCTTCCAGCGGCCCTCGAAGGCGACGTCCTGGTCCAGGTTGGCCTGGTACCAGATCTTCTCCCGCGAGGGGTTGACCACGCTGTCCACGATCATGCGGCGCACATGGCCCGGGAACATGGTGCCGTAGACGGCGCCGATGTAGGTGCCGTAGGAGACACCCAGGTAGTTGAGCTTCTTCTCGCCGAGCGCGGCACGGATCACGTCCAGGTCGCGCACGGTGTTGGGCGTGGTCATCTGCGCGAGCATCGCCTTGCCGCTGCGCTCGGCGCACCCGTCGGCGTACTCGCGGGCCAGCTTGCGCTGGGCCAGCTTGTCGGCCTCGGAGTCCGGCACCGGGTCGGCCTTGGGCGCCTTCACGAACTCCTGCGGGTCAATGCAGGAGATGGGCGCGGAGTGGCCGACGCCGCGCGGGTCGAAGCCCACGAAGTCGTACGCCTTGGCCGTGTTGGCCCAGATCGGGTTCTTGTTGGTGACCCGGGTCGGGAAGCGCATGCCGGAGGCGCCGGGGCCGCCGGGGTTGTAGACGAGGGCCCCCTGACGCTCCGCCGGCGTCCCGGTGTTGCCGATGCGGTCGACGGCGAGCTTGATCTGCTTGCCGTACGGCTTGGCGTAGTCGAGCGGGACGCTGACCCAGCCGCACTGGATCGGCTTGGCGAATCCCCAGTCGGCGGGGCAGTCCTGCCAGTCGATGCCGACCGCGGCGGCCCGCTGGGCGGCGATGGCCTCTCCGCGGGCCTCGCGGTCCTGTCCGTGCCGCGAGCCGGAGCTCGCGCTGGCACTCGGCGCCGCGACGGCGCCGGCTATGAGTGCGGCCGTGACGAGCGCTCCGGCCGAACCGAGCGCCGCAACCCGCCTGTTCCGTCTCATATCCCTCAAGTGGGACCTCCCCCTTCGTCCTTGCGATTGGTAGGAGGATCCTTTCGGCTGGGAAGTCTCCGAGGACAGGGGGCGTTGACCTTCTTTACCAATCCGATAAACGGAGATGACCTCCCGCTCAGCGGAGATTCATCCGAGAGCGGCGAGCGCCTCGTCCAGCACCCGTCGCAGCCGCAGGGCGTCGGTGGCCACGGCGCTCACGAGCACGGCGGGTCCGGCGAGCGGCACGACCGCGGCCCCCTCGCCCAGCACCCGGGCCGCCACCGGCTCCGCCCCGAACTCCGGCCGTACGACGACGAGTTGCCCCACGGCCCGATGCCCGCCCAGCACGGCGGGACCGTCCCAGCCGCCCGGCGCTCCGGGTCCGCAGGCCAGTTCCTGGTCGAGCAGGGTCCGCCCCTCGACCCGCACGGTAAGACGACTGGTGAGCCGCCCGGGTTCCTCGCCGACCCGCCCGAGCACCTGTTCCTCGCGCAGCACGAGCCGCGCGCCGGATCCGAGCTCGGCTCGCGTCGTGACGTACAGATCGCTCCCCTTGGCGGAGATCAACTGCTCGGGCAGCCACTCCAGTTCCGCCCCGTCGGCGACGTCGAGCCGCACGTCGTAGTGTGCCTCGCCCTTCGCCTGTCCGGGAAGCGCGATGGTGGCGGCGGCCGACCCGACACGCAACCGCGCCCCGCGCTCCACCCTCGCCTCCACCGCGAACCGGTCCCCGCCCAGGGGCCCGCTCATCGCCCCGACGAGCATGACCCGTGCCTCGGCGCCACTCCCCCGCGTCCGCCGCAGCGCGAGCGGCCCGTCCCCCTCCAGCGCGGGCAGGGCCGTACCGCCCCTGCCGTCGTCCCGGGCGACGATCCGAGCGGTGGCCCGCACCCCGCTCACGATCACGCCGCCCAGGCGGCGAGCCGCTGCCGCACCCAGTCGGCCACGTCCCGTACACCGGCCTCGGTCCGCAACGACTGGAGGACGACGGGTAGTTCGGCTCGCTGCGCCTTGGCGTCGGCCGCCATCCGCCCGAGGTCGGAGCCGACGTACGGCGCCAGGTCGGTCTTGTTGACGACCAGCAGGTCGGCCGTGGTCACCCCCGGCCCGCCCTTCCGCGGAATGTCGTCACCGCCCGCGACGTCGATCACGAAGATCTGCGCGTCGACGAGCCCCTTGGAGAAGGTCGCCGTGAGGTTGTCCCCGCCGGACTCGACCAGGATCAGATCCAGCGGGCCGACCTCGTCCTCCAGGTCCTCGACCGCTTCGAGGTTGGCGGAGATGTCGTCCCGGATCGCGGTGTGCGGACAGGCTCCCGTCTCCACGGCGGTGATCCGCTCGGGCGGCAGCACGGCTTCGCGCAGCAGGAATTCGGCGTCCTCGCGGGTGTAGATGTCGTTGGTGACGACAGCGAGGGACAGCTCTTCCCGCAGGGCCCGGCACAGCGCGGCGACGGTGGCGGTCTTGCCGGACCCGACGGGCCCACCGAGCCCGATCCGCAGCGCGCGCCGCGAGCCGTCGGGGCGACGGGCGTCGGCGCTGAGGGCGGCGGGGCCGTCGTGGGTGTGAGAGTGGTCGAGATGCATGGAGCGGCTCCTCTGGTTCTTTCTTCGGTGCACTCTCGTCTGTCTTGCTTCGGTGCACTCTCAGCGCGGGTCCGGCCCTTTCAGCCCGTCCGGCGTTTGAGGACGAGGCCGTTCAGGCCGAAACGGGGGTCCGGAGGCGGAGCCCCGGGGTCGGGACGGGAAGGGGCGGAAACCTACGAGGCGAACAACCGGACGCCCCAGGCGGCATGCAGCTCGGCGGCGATCTCCAGCAACGGCGCCGAGGCCGCAGGCAGTGCCTCGACCCCCGCGTCGACGACGTCCCCCGCCGCCTCCACCGCCCGATCCGCGACGCGATCCATCTCGGGCGCCAGCCGCGCGAGCACCCGCGTGGCGTCGAACGGATCAAGACTCAGCAACCGCACCGTCGCGCTCGCCGGCCCGCTCACACTCTCGTACGCCGCACAGTAGGCCGCGTCCTCGGCCCCCAGCCCCGCCGCCCGAGCCGCAAGCCCCAACACCACCGGCTGATGGGCCCCCTTGGGGAACTCCCTTGCCACGGCGTCGAGTTCGTCCGCGGGCCAGGTCGCCCGAGCGGCCCGCATCAACTGCCGCCCGAGCTTGCGCGCGGCGAGCCGCAGCGCGGGCGACGGCGTGCGGGCATCCGCGGCCGCGTCGAGCTCCACGGGATCCGCGCCGAGGGCGGCAGCGGCGGCCAGCGAGGCCGCGACCAGACCCGCCGTGTGCAACCGCCCCCGGCAGAAGCTCTCCAGGCTCGCTCCCCCGGTGATCCGCCCGGCCTTGACAGCCGCCTCGGCCCCGCCGGAGTGCGCGTGCCCTCCGGCGGGAAAGCGCCCGTCGGCCAGTACGAGAAGTGCTGCCCGCGACATCAGGACCACTCCGCCGGAAGAGTCGGAGGAGTCGGAGGAGTCAGAGGTTTCAGAGGAGTCATCAGAACAGGAAGTAGCGCTGGGCCATGGGCAGTTCGACGGCGGGCGCCGCCTCGACCAGCTCCCCGTCGATGTGCACGGCGAAGCTGTCGGGATCGACCTGCACCCGCGGCCGCGCGTCGTTCTCGCGCATGTCGGCCTTGGTGACGCCGCGCGTCGACTCGATCGCGACGAACCGCTTGCCGAGCGAGAGCCGCTCCGGCAGCCCGTCCTCGATGGCGAGCGGTGCCACGAAGTTGAAGGAGTTCGCGGCCGGCGCCCGCCCGATCGCCCCGTACATAGGCCGCGGCAGAATCGGCTGCGGTGTCGGGATCGACGCGTTGGCGTCGCCCATCTGCGCGTACGCGATCTGCCCGCCCTTGATGACGAGGTGCGGCTTGACGCCGAAGAACGCCGGTTCCCACAGCACCAGGTCGGCGAGCTTGCCGGTCTCCACCGATCCGATCTCGCGCGCAAGACCCTGCGCGAGGGCCGGATTGATCGTGTACTTGGCGACGTAGCGCCGTACCCGATGGTTGTCGGCACGCCCGTCGCCCGGCAGCGCACCCCGCCGCCGCTTCATCACATGCGCCGTCTGCCAGGTCCGCATGACGACCTCGCCCACGCGCCCCATGGCCTGGGCGTCGGACGAGATGATGGAGATCGCACCCAGGTCGTGCAGTATGTCCTCCGCCCCGATGGTGGACGGCCGGATCCGCGACTCGGCGAAGGCCAGGTCCTCCGGCACCGCCGCGTTGAGGTGGTGGCACACCATCAGCATGTCGAGGTGTTCCTCGGCCGTGTTGACCGTGAACGGCCGCGTCGGGTTGGTCGAGCTGGGCAGCACATGCGGCTCGGAGACGACGGTCATGATGTCCGGCGCGTGCCCGCCGCCGGCGCCCTCGGTGTGGTACGCGTGGATGCCGCGCCCCGCGATCGCGGCGAGCGTGTCGCCCACGAAACCGGCCTCGTTCAGCGTGTCCGTGTGGATGGCGACCTGTACGCCGGTCCGGTCGGCGACGGTCAGCGAGGCGTCGATGACGGCGGGCGTCGAGCCCCAGTCCTCGTGCAGTTTCAGGCCGAGCGCCCCGCCGCGGATCTGCGACAGCATCGCCTCGTGCGAGACGGTGTTGCCCTTTCCGAGGAAGCCGATGTTGAGCGGGTACTGCTCCATCGCCTCCAGCATCCGCGCGAGATGCCACGGACCGGGCGTCACCGTCGTCGCCTTCGACCCCTCGGCCGGCCCCGTGCCACCGCCCACCAGCGTCGTGATGCCGGCGGACAGCGCCTCGTCGGCGATCTGCGGGCAGATGAAGTGGACGTGCGCGTCGACCCCGCCGGCGGTCAGGATCCGCCCGTTGCCCGCGATGACCTCGGTCTCGGGCCCGATGACGAGGTCCGGGTGGACGCCGTCCATGGTGTCGGGGTTGCCGGCCTTGCCGATGCCGGTGATCCGGCCGTCACGGATGCCGATGTCGGCCTTGACGATCCCCCAGTGGTCGATGACCACGGCACCCGTGATCACCGTGTCGGGGGTGCCGTCGGCGCGCGTGGCACGCGACTGGCCCATGGATTCCCGGATGACCTTGCCGCCGCCGAACACGGCCTCGTCACCGGCGAGTCCGGGACCGCCGGAACGATCCTCCTCGATCTCGATCAGCAGATCGGTGTCGGCGAGCCGGATGCGGTCGCCGGTGGTCGGGCCGAACAGGTCGGCGTACGCGGCGCGCGAGATCTCAGGCATCGAGGGCACCTCCGGTCTCGCCGCGCAGCCCGGGCACCACGCGGGCGCCGGCGAGCGGAACGAGTTCGACGTCTACGGGGATGCCGGGCTCGAAGCGCACGGCCGTACCGGCGGCGACGTTGAGCCGCCTGCCGCGCGCGGCGGCCCGGTCGAAGTCCAGACCGGGGTTGGCCTCGGCGAAGTGGTAGTGGGAGCCGACCTGGACGGGCCGGTCGGCGGCGTTGAGGACGGTCAGCCGGACGACCTCGCGGCCCTCGTTGTACACGACGGGCTCGTCCGCGAACAGGATCTCACCGGGAATCATCGAGGCACCTCAGACGATCGGGTCGTGGACGGTGACGAGCTTGGTGCCGTCGGGGAAGGTCGCCTCGACCTGCACGTCGTGGATCATCTCCGGGATGCCGTCCATGACGTCGTCGCGGGTGAGCAGTTTGCGCCCGGAGGACATGAGCTCGGCGACCGTACGGCCGTCACGGGCGCCTTCGAGGATGTGTGAGGTGATCAGCGCGACCGCTTCGGGGTGGTTGAGCCTGAGTCCGCGGGCCCGGCGCCTCTCGGCCACATCGGCCGCCACGTGGATGAGCAGCCTCTCCTGTTCGTGCGGTGTCAGTTGCACGTCCCACCTCACAGTCCTCGCTCCGGACCGTGCGGGGTCCGGTTGCCTCAGCCCCGGGGCAAAGTCCCTGGTGGCGTGGATCGAGAGGCTAGTTGGACCGGGTTTCAAGCACGTTAACCGAGCTGTGATCCCGCACGCTCATCAACGCCCGCAGACCGTCCCGCAGGACGTCGGCCGGCATCGGCCCGAAGAGGGCCTGCTGTGCGAGGAAGCCCATCGCTGACGCCATCATCGTGCGGGCCACGTGCTCCGGAGCCACGTCCGGCCGCATCGTCCCCGCGTCCTGGTACGCCTGCACGATCCGCGCCCAGGCCTCCTGCACACCGCCGTAGCCCTCGCGCAGAAGGGCCGCCAGCTCGTCGTTGCGGAGTGTCTCCGTCCACACCTGGACGACCAGACGAGGGAAGGCGGGCCGCCCGTCCACGGTCACCGACTCCTTGGTGGACAGGACGCGGCCGAGGACCGAGGCGACCAGGAGGTCCGGGGGCGGGGGCGGGCTGCTGCGGGCCGCCTCCTCGAAGCCCTCGTGGACCTGGCCGAGCACCTCCCCGACGATCGCCGCGATGAGCTCCTCCTTGCCGCTGAAGTAGCGGTACACGGCCCCGGCGGACAGATCGACCTCCTTCAACACGTCCTGCATGGATGTGGCATGGAATCCGTTGCGGGCGAAGCAGCGGGCGGCACCGTCGAGGATCTGCCGGCGGCGGGCGTCGAGGTGTTCCTGGGATACGCGGGCCATGGTCCCCAAATTAAAACGAACATTCCTTCTTGACAAGGCGTACGGACGGCGGGACGGTGGAGACGCAGGAAAACGAACAATCCTTCTCTTTAATCTCGCTCTCGATCCCGGAAAGGGAACCCCATGTCCACCGACTCCGCTACGCCCACGAAGGCGCACCGCCGACGTCTGATCGCGGTCGTCGTCCTCGTCCCGGTGCTGGCCGCACTGGCGCTGTGGGCCTTCGCCTGGCCCGCCGCCCGCACCGCGCCCCGGGACCTGCCGCTCGGCGTGGCCGGTCCCCCGGCCGCGACGGCCCAGCTGGAGAGGCAACTGGAGCAGAAGGAGGGCGCGTTCGAGATCCACCACTACGCCGACGAGACCGCGGCCCGGCACGCAGTCGAGGACCGGACCGTATACGGCGCGGTTGCTGTGACGCCCCAGGGGCCCGAACTGCTGACCGCGTCGGCCGCGAGCCCGATGGTCGCGCAGTTGCTGCAGCAGGCGGTGGGACAGCAGGCCTCCGCCGCCGGCACACAGATCCGTACGGTCGACGTCGTGGCCGCCCCGGCGAACGACCCCCGCGGTGCGGCGCTGAACTCCAGCGTGCTGCCGCTCGCCCTGGCCGGGATCGCGGCGGGCGTGGTGGTGACCATGCTCGGGCTGCGCGGCGTCCGCGCCGTGGCCGCGCTGGTCGTTTCCGCCGGCCTGGTCGGCGTGGCCGCGGCCTGCATCGCGCACAGCTGGCTCGGGGTGCTCACCGGCGACCGGTGGGCGGAGGCCGCCGTGCTTGGCCTGTCGACCCTGGCCGTGAGCGGCGCCGTCGCCGGGCTCGCCGCCCTCCTCGGCAGGGCCGGCCTCGGGATCGCCTCGGGCGTCGTGATGCTGTTCGGCAACCCCTTCTCCGGCGCGGCCTCCGCCCCCCAGATGCTGCCGGAGCCGGTCGGCGCGATCGGCCAGTGGCTGCCGCCGGGCGCGAGCACGACCCTGCTCCGCTCGGTGTCGTTCTTCGACGGCGCGGCGGCGACCGGCCCCGCCCTGACGCTCACCTGGTGGGCCGCGCTGGGCCTGGGCGCCGTACTGCTCGGCCATGCGCTCAGGGCGCGCGCCAGGACGAGCGAGCCCGCCGCCGAGCGGGAACTCGCCCCCGTCGGCTGACCGCCCGGGCACATCCGGCCGACCGTGCACCCCCGCTGTAGCGGACGGGGGTGCACGGTCCTTTCGTCTCTGACGAGGGATCCGCCGCTTGCACGAGGGATCCATCTCCTACGAGGGGCCCGGCCCCCGATGGTGCGCCGCGATGCCGAAGCGCTGCTGTTCGCGGGGAGCTGACGTCGCCTCGCGGACGGTGGAGACCGAGCTGATCACCTGGTCCTCGGCCGGCTCCTGGATCTCCTGGAGTTCCTCGAGTCGTGCGAGGTCAGCGGCGGAGACAAGGGCGACGAGGGGCTTGCCGTGCCGTGTCACGACGACGCGCTCACCGCCGTACACCACCCGGTTGATCAGGTCGGCGAGCTCAGCCCTGGCTTGCGTCACCGGAATCTCGTAGGCCATGCCCCCATCATAACGTCACGTACGTCCTGTACATTTTTTACAGACGCCGAAGGAGGGGCACCCATGACCCGACCGACCGCCCGCTATGTCCTGCCCGAGATCACCGAGCGCACGAGCTACGGGCACAAGTCGCTGGATCCGTACTCGAAGCTGCTGGAGGAACGGATCGTCTTCCTCGGGACGCAGGTCGACGACACCTCGGCGAACGACGTGATGGCGCAGCTCATGTATCTGGAGCACAAGGACCCCGACCGGGACATCGCGCTGTACATCAACTCGCCCGGCGGCTCGTTCAGCGCCATGACGGCGCTCTACGACACGATCCAGTACGTCACCTGCGACGTGGCGACGACCTGCCTGGGGCAGGCGGGTTCCTCCGCCGCGGTGCTGCTGGCCGCCGGCACGCCGGGCAAGCGGTTCGTGCTGCCGGGCGCCCGCGTGGTGATCCATCAGCCGTCGCTGGCCGAGCCCGTCGAGGGGCAGGCCAGCGATCTGGCCATCCAGGCCGAGGAGTTGACGCGGATGCGCTCCCGCCTCGAGGAGATGCTCGTTCGGCACACGGGACGCAGCGCGCAGCAGGTGAACGCGGACATCGAGCGGGACAAGATCCTGGATGCCCAAGGAGCGGTGGAGTACGGGCTGGTGGACCAGATCATCCCCAGCCGCCGGGCCGCCCCCGTCCCGCCCGCCGGTCGGTGAGAGGCCGGTGCTCCCGCCCGAACTTCCTCCGCTGCCCGCCCTCACGCGCGCCGAGGGAGAGCTGATCGACCGTTACCTCGACGTGGTCGACCTGCTCGGCCGTATCAACCCGGCGCATGACGGGGACACGTATCGCGGACTGCGTGCCGCGCAGGCTCTGGTGAGCCAGGCGGCGGCGCTGCGCGACGCGCTGGCGCTGATGCACCGTCGGGGCGAGAACGAGTTGCACGCCCCGACCCTGGGGCGCGCCCTCAGGGTGCTGGACGGCGAGCGGCGCACGGCCAGGGTCACCCTGCCGCCGCACTCCCCCAGTTGACGCGGGTTCGACCGGTCCGGACACCTCGCCGCGGCGCGAGGTGTCCGGACCGGCGTTCAAACGGACCAAAAGGCGTACCGCCTTTTGGAGGATGCTTGGCTCCCTTTTCGGGGCCGTCGGAGTTGCACAACGTGCGTGGCCCTAGGCCGGAATGATGCCTTCCGCCGCTGGTCCGGGGCTCGTCGAGGGCCTCAACGCCCGTTCGAACGCAGGGGTGTCCACCCGAACGGGTGAGTGGTGAGTAACAACACAAAGTCACGGTTCCATTGGGTTTTTCTGACTTCTGTAGGTGAAGATCCCTGTCTGACGACAAGACCCCGCCACAGCGGCGGGGCGATCCGGGCGGACGCCGAGTCCTGCCGCCGCACGGATGACCGGTCGACAGGAGTGGATCGGCAGGAGTGGAGGACCCAGGCAAGACGGGTCGCCGGAACGGCCGTCTCCGTAGGGAGACGCCGGGTCGAGCAGCCCTTGGGGTGAAGCCGCGTCAGCGGCCGGGCAACTTCGCCAGCCCGAATCCGACAGGTCATCCTTCACAGGCGGCTGACGAAGGGTTGCGCATGTCTGCGCTCAATCGTGTCCCGTCGCTGATGGCCCGGGCCGGCACGGCCTCGGCGCTCACTATCGCCGCCGTGGGCGGCTCCATCGTGGTCCCGGGTGTCGCCTCCGACGCCGCGGCCGCCACGCCCGCGACGAAGGCACTTCAGATCGCGGCCTCCAAGAAGGGTTCCCCGTACAAGTGGGGTGCCTCGGGGCCGCGCAGGTTCGACTGCTCAGGGCTCACGCTGTACTCGTTCAAGAAGGCGGGCAAGAAGCTCCCCCGGACGGCTGCCCAGCAGTACAACAAGTCCCACCACATCTCCTCGAAGAGCCGCAAGGCCGGAGACCTCGTGTTCTTCCACTCGGGCTCCAGCGTCTACCACGTGGGCATCTACGCAGGGAAGGGGAAGATCTGGCACGCCCCGAAGACCGGGGACGTCGTGAAACTGCAGAAGATCTGGACCAACAGCGTCTGGTACGGCCGGATCAGCTGACTCTCCCGCGGGGGCGACGCCGACCTGACAGGCCGTCGCCCCCGCGGGGCCTTCCACGGGCTCGGCACACTGCCGGGGCGGAAACCCCGCCGTCCTGCCGCCCTGAGCCCTCACCGCGCCCTGACGGCGCTCTGGACCGGGCCGGGGCACCACGCCCCGTCGCCACGCTCCCGCTCCCGCTCCCGCCTTTCACCCCTCGCGGCCGCGCCGTGCGCCTCGGTGCTAAGGCTCCTGCTGTCCCGCGGCCGGCACCGGCTCGGCCGGGACGGTCCACGGAAATTCGATGGACACCGTCTTGCCGCCCTCCCGGGTGGGACGCACCCGGAGCCTGCCACCGCACTCGGCCGCCAGCCAGCGGACGATCACCATGCCCCGGCCGTTGTCCTGCTGGACGGCGGCGGGCAGCCGTTTCGGGAGGCGGGGATGACTGTCGGTGACGCCGATGCGCAGCTGTTCGTCATGGTGGAGCTCGACGTCCACCGTGAAGGTGGGTGACAGCCCGAGAGTGTGCTGCACCGCGTTGGTAGCGAGTTCGGAGACGATGAGGCGGATGGTCTCGGAGGTTTCCGTGCCCGCCGGCAATCCCCATTCCGCCAGGGTGTCGACCACGTAGCCGCGGGCCGCGGCGACCGAGGCGGGATCGCTCGGCAGAGTGACGGATGCTTCCAGATGGTCTGCCATGGCGCGGTCGTCCCTTTCCCACGGGACCGGAGTCCGACACGGAGCGGATGGTTCGAGTACGGTCCCGGACTGGTGCTTCGTCGCCAGAGTGCCATTACCGCAACGGTCACGGGTGGCGATCCACCAAGATATGCATATATCTGTCGCTCAAAGCGGTGAACTCTGCGACGGGAGACCGTATTCGGGTGGCCCGGTAGGAGTAAGGAGTAACGCATGCAGCACGGTCCCGCGGTGCGCCGCCGGAAGCTGGGTGCCGAACTGCGTGCGTTACGCACGAGTGCGGGGCTCACAAGCGGCGAGGCGGCTCGGCTCGTGGGCTGGCACCAGTCGAAGGTGAGCCGGATCGAGACGGGTGCCAGCGGGGTGAAACCGGCCGATGTGCGGTTACTCCTGGACGCCTACACCGTGTCGGACGCCCAACTCCGTGAGTTGCTGATGGCGTTGGCGGGTTCCGACGAGGGAGGCGGCCGGCACCACTGGTGGCACGCCTATCGCGGGGTGCTGCCCCCGACCTACCGCGATTTCATCAGCCTGGAGTCCCAGGCGAGCGCAATGAGCACGCTGGAGACGTCCGTCGTACCCGGCCTGTTGCAGACGCCCGAGTACGCACGTGAGGTGACCCGGGCGGCGGTGGGCGGACTGGACGACGAGCGGCTGGACGCCCTGGTCGAGGTGCGCCTGGCCAGGCAGGACGTGCTGCGTGCGGACCGGCCGCTGGAGCTGAGCGCGGTGCTGGACGAGGCTGTGCTGCGCCGGGAGATCGGCGGCCCCGACGTCATGGCGAGACAGCTGCGACAGCTCATCGAGGCGGCGCGCCTGCCTCAAGTGCGGCTTCAGGTACTGCCGTTCGCTGCCGGTGCCCATGTCGGCGTCACCGGGCCTTTCGTAATCTTCTCATTTTCGAGCACTTCTGATCTGGACGTGGTTGTTCTCGACCACTTGACGAGTAGCCTCTACCTCGAGCGGAAAGAAGACCTCCGGGCCTATACCGAGGCCTTCACCGCCCTTCAGTCCCACGCCCTTTCGCCCGAGGACTCGTTGGATCACATCGCCGCAATAAGTGACGGCGCGTAAGGAGGCACCATGTCTGCACTGCCTCGGAACGTACCTTCCAGTACCGATCTGCATGGCGTGCGGTGGCTGCGCAGCAGTTACAGCACGGGTGCGAACAACTGCGTGGAGACGGCACTGCCGCACTCCGGCCCCTGGGCCGGGCTGCTCGCCGTGCGCGACTCCAAGGACCCGGCCGGGCCCGCCCTGCTCATCTCCCCCGGGAGCTGGACGGAGTTCACGGCCACCTTCAAGGCCTGATCAGTTCCGATCAGGCCTGATCAGTTCCGCATCGTGCGGCACACGGCCGTGTCACGCCGACTCATGGTCGCGTCTCGCCGATCACACCTACAGCGCGTTCGATCTGTGCCTCGGAGAGGTCCGCGCGAGCGGTCAACCTGAGCCGTGAGATGCCGTCGGGCACGGAAGGAGGACGGAAGCAGCCCACGGCAAGGCCTGCCGCACGGCAGTCGGCCGCCCATTGCAGGGCCTCGTCCGGGGACGGCGCGCGCACGGAGACGACCGCGGCGTCCGGGCGTACCGCCTCGTGACCCGCGGCGGTCAGGCGTGCGTGCAGCTCGGCCGCCACCGTGCGCGCCCGCGCCGCCCGCTCCGGCTCGCGGCGCAGGAGTCGGAGGGCCGCCAGGGCCGCTCCGGCGGCCGCCGGAGCCAGGCCCGTGTCGAAGATGAACGTCCGGGCCGCGTTGACGAGGTGGTCGATGACCCGGGCGGGGCCGAGGACGACTCCGCCCTGGCTGCCGAACGACTTGGACAGCGTGGCCGTCACGACGACGTCGTCGGCGCCCGCGAGGCCGGCCGCGTGCGGGGCGCCCCGGCCGCCGTCGCCGAGGACGCCGAGCCCGTGCGCGTCGTCGACCAGCAGTCCCGCGCCGCGCTCCCGGCACGCCTCGGCGAAGGCGGTCAGCGGTGCGGCGTCCCCGTCCACCGAGAAGACCGTGTCCGAGACGACGACCGCCGTGCCCTCGTGCGTCCAGAGCGCCTTGCGCACGGCGTCCGGGTCGGAGTGGGGCACGACCTGGGTGGCGCCCCGGGCCAGCCGGCAGCCGTCGATCAGTGAGGCGTGGTTGCCCGCGTCGGAGACGATCAGTGAGCCGTGCGGGGCCAGGGCGGTGACAGCGGCGAGGTTGGCCGCGTAACCCGAGGAGAAGACCAGGGCCGCCTCGAAACCGCAGAATTCGGCCAGCTCGCGCTCCAGCTCGACGTGGAGTTCCGTCGTACCCGTCACGAGCCGGGACCCGGTCGAGCCGCCGCCCCAGGTCCGCGCGGCCACCGCGGCGCCCTCGGCGACGGCGGGATGGTGGGCCAGCCCCAGGTAGTCGTTGCTCGCGAGGTCCAGCAGCGGGGAGTCGGCCGGGCGCGGCCGCAGGGTCCGTACGAGTCCGGCGCGACGGCGCAGCTCCGCCTGTTCGTCGATCCAGCCGAACGCCATGGCTCCTCCGGGACTTTTGTAGGCAGTGGACAGACACTAGCCGGACGGGTCGCACCCCATGGTGTGGCAATACACACACGTCGAAGTGCCTCTGTTGTTCAATCTCTCCTTGGCCGGGAGCGCTTCCGTAAGACAGGATCGGCTCTCATGGACCTGCTGAACACGCTGGTGGACAAGGGGCTTCGGCGCGAGCTGCCGACCCGCGAGGAGGCTCTTGCCGTCCTCGCCACTTCCGACGACGACGTGCTCGATGTGGTGGCCGCGGCCGGAAAGGTACGCCGGCACTGGTTCGGCCGACGGGTGAAACTCAACTACCTCGTCAACCTGAAGTCGGGCCTGTGTCCCGAGGACTGCTCGTACTGCTCCCAGCGGCTCGGCGCCGACACCGGCATCCTGAAGTACACCTGGCTCAAGCCCGACCAGGCCTCCGAGGCGGCCGCGGCCGGCCTGGCCGGCGGCGCCAAGCGGGTCTGTCTGGTGGCGTCCGGGCGTGGCCCGACCGACCGTGACGTGGACCGGGTGGCGGGCACCATCAAGGCGATCAAGGAACAGAACGAGGGCGTCGAGGTGTGCGCCTGCCTCGGTCTGCTCTCCGACGGCCAGGCCGAGCGGCTGCGCGAGGCGGGCGCGGACGCCTACAACCACAACCTGAACACGTCCGAGTCGACGTACGGGGACATCACGACCACGCACACGTACGCCGATCGGGTGGACACGGTGCAGAAGGCGCACGCGGCCGGTCTGTCTGCGTGCTCCGGTCTGATCGCCGGTATGGGCGAGAGCGACGAGGACCTGGTGGACGTGGTCTTCTCGCTGCGCGAGCTGGACCCCGACTCGGTTCCGGTCAACTTCCTGATCCCGGTCGAGGGCACACCGCTGGCCAAGGAGTGGAACCTCAGCCCGCAGCGCTGCCTGAGGATTCTGGCGATGGTGCGGTTCGTCTGCCCGGACATCGAGGTGCGCATCGCCGGCGGCCGCGAGGTGCATCTGCGCACTATGCAGCCGCTCGCTCTGAACCTGGCCAACTCGATCTTCCTCGGCGACTACCTGACCACCGAGGGCCAGACCGGCAAGGCCGACCTGGACATGATCGCGGACGCCGGGTTCGAGGTGGAGGGCACCGACCAGGTGACCCTGCCGGAACACCGGGCGAGCGCGCGGGGCGGCTGCGGCTCGCACGAGAGCGCGGGCTGCGGTTCCCACGAAGCTGCAGGGTGCGGTTCCCACGGGGAGGAGAGCGGTGGCGTCTGCGGTACGGCGGCCTCGGCCGAGCCCCGTACCGACCTGGTCGCCGTCCGCCGCCGCGGTGCCGGAACGGACCTCGCGCCCAATGCCTGACCTGCCCGTCTCCGAGCTGCTCGAGCTGGACCGACGGCACGTCTGGCACCCGTACGGCCCCATGCCCGGCCGAGTCGAACCGCTCGTCGTCGCGGCGGCGAGCGGGGTCCGGCTGACGATGGCGGACGGCTCGGGCGAGCTGGTGGACGGGATGTCGTCCTGGTGGTCGGCGATCCACGGCTACAACCACCCCGTACTGAACGAGGCCGCGCGTGAGCAGCTCGGCCGGATGAGCCATGTGATGTTCGGCGGACTCACCCACGAGCCCGCCGTACGCCTGGCGAAGCTCCTTGTCGACATGTCACCCGACGGCCTGGAGCATGTCTTCCTCGCCGACTCCGGTTCGGTGTCGGTCGAGGTCGCCGTCAAGATGTGCCTGCAGTACTGGCGTTCGCTGGGCCGGGGTGCGAAGCAACGCCTCCTGACCTGGCGGGGCGGCTACCACGGCGACACCTGGCAGCCCATGTCGGTGTGCGACCCCGAGGGCGGGATGCACGAGCTGTGGACCGGCGTACTGCCGCGCCAGGTGTTCGTGGACCCGCCCCCGGTCGAGTACGAGGAGTCGTACGCCGAGCAGTTGCGCTCGGCGATCGAGCGGCACGCCGACGAACTGGCCGCCGTGATCGTCGAGCCGGTGGTGCAGGGCGCGGGCGGGATGCGGTTCCACTCCCCCGCGTATCTGCGGGTGCTGCGCGAGGCGTGCGACGCGCACGACGTGCTGCTCGTGTTCGACGAGATCGCGACCGGGTTCGGCCGTACGGGCGCCCTGTTCGCGGCCGGGCACGCGGCCGTGACGCCTGACGTCATGTGCGTGGGCAAGGCCCTGACCGGCGGATACATGACGATGGCGGCAACGCTGTGCACGGCCCGCGTGGCCGACGGCATCTCGCGCGGCGAGGTCCCGGTCCTCGCCCATGGCCCGACCTTCATGGGCAACCCCCTTGCGGCGTCCGTCGCCTGTGCCTCGATCGAGTTGCTGCTCGGCCAGGACTGGCTCGGGGAGGTCAAGCGGATAGAGGCGGGCCTGCTGGCCGGGCTGGCGCCCGCGCACGCGATCCCCGGCGTGCGGGACGTGCGCGTCCTCGGCGCCATCGGGGTCGTACAGCTGGACCATGACGTCGACATGAAGGCCGCCACGGAGGCGGCCGTGCGCGAGGGCGTGTGGCTGAGGCCGTTCCGCGACCTGGTCTACACGATGCCGCCGTACGTCACCGGTGACGCGGACGTGGCACGGATCGCGCGCGCGGTGTGCGCGGCGGCGCGGGAGGGATGAGCATGTCGATCCTGGTGATCACCGGCACGGGCACGGAGGTCGGCAAGACGGTCACGACCGCCGCGGTCGCCGCCGCAGCGCTCGCCGCCGGACGGTCGGTGGCCGTGCTCAAGGCCGCCCAGACGGGCGTACGGCCGGACGAGCCCGGGGACGCCGCCGAGGTCGCGCGGCTCGCGGGTGCCGTCACGGCGACCGAGATCGCCCGCTATCCCGAGCCGTTGGCGCCGGGGACGGCCGCACGCAGGGCCGGGATGACTCCGGTGCATCCGCAGGACGTCGCCGAGGCCGCCGCCAAGCTGGCCACCGAGCACGATCTGGTGCTGGTGGAGGGGGCGGGCGGGCTGCTCGTCCGGTTCGATCCGGCCGGCGGGACCCTGGCGGACGCGGCGGAGCTGCTGCGGGCGCCGGTGCTGGTCGTGGCGTCGGCGGGACTGGGCACGCTCAACACGACGGAGCTGACGGCACGCGAACTGCGCTTGCGTCGGCTCGACTTGGCCGGAATCGTGATCGGCGCCTGGCCCGACTCCCCCGATCTGGCCTCGCGTTGCAACGTCGCGGACCTGCCGGAGGTGTCCGGCGCCCCGCTGCTCGGCGCGCTGCCCGCCGGAGCGGGAGCGCTGGCGCCCGCCGACTTCCGTGCGGCGGCGCCGAGTTGGTTGGCGCCGCGTCTGGACGGGATGTGGGACGCGGAGGCCTTCCGCCTGCGGGAGGCGCCTTAGGGCATGGGCGAGGCGCCCCCGCATGACGTGAAGAACCGTTCCTAAACAGTGTCCAGGAGTGACATTTTCTGCCAGCTCCTGGAACTGCGCGCATCCCGAACGGTGTTGGATGCGCTGGTCTCCCGCGTTCGCTGTGTCCCCGTCCGGCTGCGTGCATCGTGTGCACGCTCCGTGACGGGTGGGCGGGTTCCCTCATGCCCTCGTGCGCCTGGTCCGGCCTGGGCGGTCCGATGCCCCACAGCATCGCTCTGGTGCTGCGGGGGCGGTGCCGTCCGTCGCCGGATCGGGTGCCCGAGGGCGCGCCTGCCGATCGCGATGCCGGCGGCATCGTGACGGGACAGCTTTCGTTTCTTCGAGGTGAGGGGCTTCTTCCAGTGCTGACCGCCCCACATCGACGTGTACGCCGGGTCCACGGCAACGATCGACAGGCCGTGTTCGGACGCCATGGACACGAACCGGGCCTTGAGCTTGCCGGTGGGGATGCCGGAGATGAGCTGCCGGAAGCGCTTACGTCTGCCGTGCTTCTCGCGGGTCTTCTCGGCGGTGAAGTCCAGGTTCTCGATACCGATCGCCTTGACGCCGCACCGGTTGGCCCAGTGCAGCAGCCGGCTGATGGCGTGCCGGATCTGCGCGTCGCGGTGGTCGGCGGTGCCGGACAGGTCGTAGAAGAACCGCTTCGGGTCGCCGACCGGGTTGCCGTTGCGGTCGAGCCGATAGGCGGCGAAGTGGTCAGCGTTCGTATCGACGCCGACCATGCCCTGGGCGCGGGCTGTCTCCAACGGGACCGTCTTCACCACGGGCTTCGTCCACGAGGCGGTGATGTACCAGCGCCCGCGCTCCACATCGAGGTGGATACGGTAGGCGACAGCACGGTTGGCTTCGACGCGGTCGCGCCACTGCGCGCCCCGGTGCTGGAACTGGACCCTGCAGGAGAGGACGTACCGGCCGAACTTGCCGTTGGCCAGATGGGCCAGTGGTGCGGGCAGCTTGATGGAGACCTCGCCATCGGGGGTGACGCGGATCGTCTCGTTCCCGTACCGCTTGCCGGACTCGCCGTCAGCAGCGAGGAACCAGCGTTCGGCTTCCCAGCGCCGGCGCCACTGGGCCTCGCTGAGCTGCGCATCCTGAAGGTTGTTGCGGTTGCCCAGCAGGCGCCGGCCGCCGCGCACGACGTGCACGACACCGGCCTCACGCTCCACGCGGGCGACATCGAGGCGGTGTTCCAGGGTCGCCAGACGGCGGGACTTGTGGCACCACTCGCCCCGACTGCGGTATCCGCCGGGTGCCCGCTTGGTGCTTTTCTCCCCGATCGGCTGCGCCAGTCGGTGCATCAGCGTCCGCACACCGGCCTCAAGCCCTTGGATGTGGGCGAGCTGACAGCGGCGGGACAGCGCCCACTGATCGTGAGTGGCCTTCGTGATCGAACCGGCCCACCGGGACGAGGAGTCGGCCGTCAGGCCCTGCTTGCGGGCGGCCCACGTGTCGCTGTCGTGGTCCAGGCCGTCGGCGCAGCGGTTCTTGAGGTCCAGCGAGGCGAGGCGTCCGAGGTGTTCACCGACCAGCCGCAACACCTTGTCGTCCACGTCGGTGAGGTGCTTGAGGCGGTCGCGTATCGCCACCCCGGACGGCCCGGGCGCGACGAACGGTGCGTCGATGGTGCGGAGCTGCTGCTTCTTCTTCTTCGGCTCACTCATCGCCGGCCGCCGCTTCGAGAGCCTTCCTCGCCCGGTTCTTCGCCGACCGACGGCCGTACAGGCGGGCGCAGAACGACGTCAGTACCTCCACCATGTCCCGGACCAGGTCGTCTTCGTCGTCTTCGACTTCGCCGTCATCGAGGACGACCAGTCGGCGGCCAGTCGCGGACAGGGCGGCCTCGATCAGCTCCACGTTCATCCGCCCGAGGCGGTCCTTGTGCTCGACCACGACCGTGGTCACCGCCGGATCGGCCAGCAGCCGCTTCACCTTCGCGCGGCAGCCGTTCACACCCGAGGCGATCTCGGACTCGATCCGCACAACCTTCTGTCCCGCCTCCGCCGCCCATGCCGACAGGCGAGCGGTCTGCCGCTCCAGGTCCGGCTTCCGATCGTGCGAGGAAACGCGGGCATACAGACCTACACCACCGGTCACCGAGGGTGAGGCGTTCGCTTCGATGTTCACCAGGATCGTGCGCGGCCCCACCCGGCGCGCGGGCACCGGCAAGGCGCCCTCACGAAACCAGCGATACGCCGTATGCGGGTTCACCCCCTGCGCCCGCGCCCACTCCGTCAGGTTCATATGCTGATAACGCCACCACTCCCTCATGGTTACGCACACTCAACAACCCTCCGCTGCCAGCAGTTGGCAACCCCTGGGGGCGGGTCCAGAAGGCAGTGGCGATCCCCTTCTTCCCGTCTGCGTGGATCTCTCTGCAGGCCGGGCGGGAGTGGTCGTCGACGGCGGTGCTCAGGCAGCTCTAGCCGGCGTTCGAGCGGTTCTGCTGCCTGCCTGCCGGCCCGGCACCTTGAGTCCGCCGCCGTCGGGGATGTTGCCGAGCTCTCGATGACCACGTGTACCGACGTGCCGGGCCGGTCACGCTCGGGGCAGGGCGGGCCGGTTCAGCCGACGCCGAGCGGGCCCGGCGTCCGCCGTCTGATCGCCGGTCGTTCGTCCGCGGTGTCGTCGGCCAGTGCCCGGACCAGTCCGTGGTCGGGGGACAGTCGGCAGGCGGGGTCGGTGCGGGTGGCGTCGCCCGTGAGCGCGTACGCCTGGCAGCGGCAGCCGCCGAAGTCCTCGTCGCGGCGGGAGCAGCCGCGGCAGGGTTCGGCCATCCAGTCCGTGCCGCGGTAGCGGCTGAACGCCGGGGAGTGGTCCCAGATCCAGGCCAGGGGGTGGTCGCGGATGTTCGGCGGATCGAGGCCCGGCAACGAGGCCGCGGCCGGGCAGGGCAGGACGGTGCCGTCCGGGGTGACCGTGAGCGAGACCGCGCCCCACCCGCCCATGCACGGCTTGGCCACACCGTCGAAGTAGTCGGGGACGACCCAGACCAGGTCGGGGCCGTCCGGCGTGAGGCGCTCCCGCCACCGGTCGACGGCGTCGCGTGCCCGGGCCAACTGGTCGCGGGTGGGCAGGAGCGCGGTGCGGTTGAGCAGACCCCAGCCGTAGAACTGCGTGTTGGCGAGTTCGATGCGGTCCACGCCCCAGGACAGTCCCAGCTCGATGAGGGCGTCGACCGCGTCGAGGTTCTCGCGGTGCAGGACGACGTTGAGGCCCAGCGGGAGACCGGCGGCCCCTACGAGCGCGGCGGCTTCTTCCTTCTCGGCGAAGGACCGGCGTCCCGCGATCCGGTCGGAGGCGTGCGGGTCGGCGTGCTGGACGGACAACTGGACGCTGCGCAGCCCGGCGGAGACGAGCGCGGACAGCCGGGCCCGGTCCAGGCCCACGCCGCTGGTGACCAGCTGTGTGTAGATCCCGGCGGTCTCGGCCGCGGTGACGATCTGCTCCAGATCGCGGCGCAACAGCGGCTCGCCGCCCGAGAGATGGGTGTGGACCGCGCCCAACCCGCCCGCCTGGCGCATCAGGTCCGTCCACTGTGCCGTGGTCAGCTCGCGTGAACGGCGCGTGAGTTCCAGCGGGTTGGAGCAGTAGCCGCAGTGGAGCGGGCAGGCATGGGTGAGTTCGGCCAGCAGGGCCCAGGGGCGGGCGGGGTCGGTGGTCATCGCAGCCAGCCCTCCTCGTGCAGCCGTCCGAGGAAGTCAGGGATGTCGGTCGCCACGGAGGAGCCGGGGAAGCGTTCGGCCAGTTCGTCGACGATGTCGCGCACGCTGCGGGCGCCGTCGCACAGGGCGACGACCGTACCGGCGCTGCCCTTCAGGACGACGACACGCTCGGGAAGGAGCAGCAGGTCGGTGTCGCGGGCATGGTCGTGCCGCAGGACGACGCCGGGCGCCGGCACGGGTCGCCAGTCGGTCGTCGCCGCCCTCACACGTGCTCCCTGCGACCCGCCTGGTCCACGGCGTCGAGCAGCGACCACAGCACGTCGCACTTGTGGCGCAGTGCGGCCACGGCACGCTCCTGGTCGTCCCGGGTACGGGCCCAGCCGAGCACGAGGCCGAGTGCCTCGCCGCTGTCGCGCCGGCCCTGGGAGACGCGGGTGCGGAAGTAGGTGAGGCCATGGGGTTTGATCCACGGGTAGTGGCGTTCGAAGGCCTCGATGCGGGTGCGCATCAGGTCCGGGGCCGACAGTTCGGTCAGCGACGCGGCGACGGCTTCCAGGACCGGACGCAGCCGGCAGAAGTTGACGTATCCGTCGACCGCGAGCCGTACGCCCGGCAGCACGATGTCGGCGCGCAGCAGCGTCTCCCGGTCCAGGCCGGCCGCCTCGCCCAGCCGCAGCCACCGCTCGATGCCGCCCTCGCCCTCCTGCTGCCCGTCGTGGTCCTGGATGCGGCGCAGCCACATGCGGCGCAGCGCGGGGGTGTCCAGCTTGGCGGTGATCAGGGCGTCCTTGACGGGGATGTGGCGCTGGTAGTGGAAGCGGTTGGCGATCCAGCGGCGGAGTTCGTCCCGGCTCAGATCGCCGCTGTGCATACGGAGGTTGAAGGGGTGGGAGTCGTGGTAGCGCTCCTCCCCCACCGCGCGCAGTCGTGCCTCGAACTCCGCGGGGCTCCAGGGGTCCGCGGGCGGGGCGGGTGCCGTACCGGCGGGGCCGGTACCGGTGCCGTATGCGCGATGCACGGCTGCCGTGTTCAAAGCTCGATCTCCATCCCGTCGGACGCCACCTCGATGCCCAGCCGTTCGAGCCGCTTGTGCTCGGGCGCCGCCGGGTCGACGAGGGGATTGGTGTTGTTGAGGTGCGTGTAGAGGCACCGGGCGGAGAGACGGGCAAGCCGCTCGGCCGTTCCGTCCGGTCCTTCGATGGGCAGGTGGCCCATGCCGGTGGCGGTGCGCTCGGAGATGCCCGTGCGGCGGGGTTCGTCGTCGTCCCAGAATGTGCCGTCCACGATGACGCAGTCGGCCTCGGCGGCGGCCTGCTGGAAGTGGTCCGGCCAGGCGGCCAGGGCGGGAGCGTAGAGCGCGGTCGTGCCGGAGGCGGGGTCGTACAGGCGCAGCGCCACGACCCACGCCTCGTCGTCCGGGGCGTCGGCGGCGTACCGCGGGCGCTTGCCCGACACCGGGATGCCGCTGATCTGCAGGCCCGGCGTACCGCGCTCCAGCGGCGCCGCGCCGCGCCGCGGCAGCGGTCGCCAGGTCACGGAGGTGTACGGCGCCAGCACGTCGTCGAGGCGCAGTCGCTCCAGGAGCGCCTGCCGGACCGGGGCGGTGGCGATGACCTGGAGGCTGTCGGCCTCCCGGAGCCGTGCGATGCCGAGGGTGTGGTCGAGTTCGGCGTCGGTGAGGACCAGTCCGGCGACCGGTGTCTGCCGGGGGCCGGGTCCCGGGTGGAGTTCGGGCCGGCCTTCGATCTGGTCGCCGATGTCGGGTGTCGCGTTGACGATGTACCAGCGGCCGTCGTCGGTCCGTACGGCGAGGGAGGCGTGGCGGCGGCGCCGGCGCGGATGTGCGCGCACCCCGGAACATCCGGGGCACGCGCAGTTCCACTGCGGGATGCCGCCGCCGGCGGCGGTGCCGAGTACCAGCAGCAGCATGGCGCCGGCTACCGGGAGCTGAGGGAGTAGGCGGTGACTTCGAGCGCGGTGTCGACGACCTCGTAGTCGGGCGTCTGCCAGGTGGCCCGGTCGGTCTCCTTCGACGGGATCTGCTCGACCGGCTTGAGCTGCTGTGTGGCTTCGTTCATGCGTGGCACGTCCTTTCAGTGGGGGGATTGGCGGGCGGGGGTCATCTGATGGACACGCGGAGGATCTTGTCCTTGCCGTATCCGGCGTCGCTGGTGCCGAGCCACAGTTCGTCCGAGCCGGGCACCTTGGCGATGCCGCGGAGGCGGCCGAACCGGCCGGCGTAGAAGTCGACCGGCTTGCCGACGCGCTCGCTGTTGCCGTCGACCGGGATGCGCCACAGCCGCTTGCCGCGGAGGCAGGAGACGTAGAGGACGTTGTGCACGACGGCGATCTGCGCGGGCACTCCTCCCGACCCGGGGGCGAAGACGACGCTCGGGTCGGTCAGGCCGTTGCGTGCGCAGTAGCCCTCACACGTGGGCCAGCCGTAGTTGCCGCCCGGCTTGATGAGGTTGACCTCGTCCCACGTCTGATCGCCGATCTCCGCCTCCCACAGGTGGCCGTTGCTGTCGAAGGCCAGGCCCTCCGGATTGCGGTGACCGTAGCTGTAGACACGGGTGCCGAACGGGTTGCCGGGGGCCGCGGCGCCGGTCCTGGTGATCCGGAGGATTTTTCCGTTGAGCGACTTCTTGTCCTGCGCGAGCTTCGGCTGATAGGCCTCGCCGGTCGAGACGTAGAGGTATCCGTCGGGGCCGAACACGATCTGGCCGCCGTTGTGGTTCCCGATCCGCTTGATACCCGTGATCAGTGTCTTGTAGTCGCTGAGCGACTTGCCGTCGTAGTCCATCCGGACGATGCGGGTCTCGGTCCTCGTGGTGTGCACGAAGAACACCTGCTTGTCCGTCCTGCCGTTCCAGGTCGGTGACGGAGCGACACCCAGCAGACCGCCGGGGCCGTCGTCATAGGGCTCGGGGACGGTGTACGGCACCTCGCCGACCCTCTTCTTGGTGCCGTCGCGGTCGAGGCGGAAGACCTTGGCGTCGAGTCGCTGGGTCACCAGTGCCGAGCGTCCGTCCGGCATGAACGTGATGTCCCAGGGCGTCTGCCATCCCGTGGAGAAGGTGGTGACGTCCGCCGGTACGCCGCCGTCGGGGGCGTCAGCGGTGTCCATGACGGCGATCTCGGCCGAGGTGGGCGCCGCCGCGACCGCGGGCGCAGGCTGCGACAGGCCGGCCACGAGCAGTGCGGCCGAAGCGGCGAGCGCGGCGAGCACGAACCGGGCGGGACGCCGCACCGAGCGGCCTGGATCTGTCATGCGACACCCTTCGTCGTGCCTTGAGTGAGCCGTCGTGGTGCGGCATGTCCACATAGCCGCGAAAAGCAGGGTATTTCCCGGATGCCTCCATGCTCTGCATTGAAATCATGACGATGGGCGCCCGATCTGCCGTTCGGATGAGCCATGGAAGTGAGGGCGCGGACGCGGATGGATGCGGGGTGGCCGGTCTGCGCCGCATCATCGCGCGGCTTTTTCGAGCAAGTGGCCTACATTGCAAGGGACTTGACGACGAGCAGGCCGGGCGGGGGCGCCTTCCACGGGGCCGCGTGTCCCGGCCACGGAAGGAACGCGATACGTCCGTTCGTCCAACTCGCCGTGTTCCTCTGGCCGGTGGCCTCGCCGACGTCGCCGACGTCGCCGCATCACCGGCCGCCGCCGCTCCCACGCGGAGACCGTCCGTCGTGCCGAAGGCCGGTATCGCCCCCCTCCACCTCGCCGTGCCGACCGGGCCGGCGCCGGTGGGCGCGGTGGAGTTGTATCTGGTCGCCCCGTCGAGAACCGACCGTGGTCGGACATGGAGCAGCCGCGCGAGCTCAAGGTGACCGTGACCTGTCCGGCCGAGAACGTCCACGGCCGATGCTGCCATGGCTGCCGCCGGGCTCCGAGCGTGCTCTGAGGGCCTCCTACGGCGGAGCGCCGGACGACTTCGTGCTGCCGGCGCCACACAGCGCGGACTCCGCGCCGGACCGGCGTCGCCGCCGGTGCGCCTCCACTCACCGGGCGCATACATCTGCGCGGACGCTCCGACACCTCGCATCTGCTGACGGGCGCTTCGCCGCGCCACCCGGAGGTCCGCCGCGTCGCCGGACAGGCGCAACCGGTCCCCACAGCGGGGGTGTGAGGGGCCCGTACGGGGGACAATCGCGTCAAGGAACATCCTGTCAGGGAGGTCCTCATGCCGCTGTGGTCACCCGGTGCCACCAAAGTGGCGCGGGATCCCGTGCACCACCCGCTGTTCGCCCGGTTCTACGCCCGGGTCAGCGTGAGCGCCGAGACCCGGATGGGCATGGGCGCCGTCCGCGACCGGCTCCTGTCCGGGCTGTCCGGGCGGGTCATCGAGATCGGCGCGGGCAACGGCCTGAACTTCGCGCACTATCCGGGCACGGTCTCGGAGGTCGTCGCGCTCGAACCGGAGCGCCGGCTGCGGCAGTTGGCCGTCGAGGCCGCGCTGCGCTCCCAGGTACCCGTGGACGTCGTACCGGCAGCCGCGGAGGCACTGCCCGTCAAGAGCGAGGCCTTCGACGCGGCGGTGGTCTCGCTGGTGCTGTGCAGCGTGCGGGACGTGCCGCGGGCGCTGGCCGAGCTACGGCGTGTGCTGCGGCCCGGTGGAGTCGTACGGTTCTTCGAGCACGGCCGGGGCGGCGGGCCGGCGATGACCTTCACCCAGCGCGCCCTGGACCGCACGCTGTGGCCGCCGCTCAACGGCGGCTGCCATCTGGCCCGCGACCCGATCGCCGCGCTGCGGGACGCCGGATTCGAACTCGGCCCCTACCGGCGGGTACTGATGCCGGAGACGGGGCCGAAGCTGCCCACCTCGTACTGCGTGCTCGGCACGGCGTGGCGGCCTGAGGTCAGGGATGCCGATGGCGATGCCGGGGGCCCGGCCGCGAAGTAGTGATCACGGCCGTCCGATCACACCGTCCACTGCCGCAACTCGGCCGCGATGTCGTACACCGAGGCCTCGCCGCCCTTGACCAGGCGGGCCAGTTCGCGGACCTGCACGGGCGAGGTGGTGACCTTGAGGCCGCTGGCGACCAGGTAGGCGTACGCGACGGCGGAGGCGAACAGCGCGTTCGAGCGCTCCAGTGCCGGGACATGGAGGAGGAGCTGGAGCAGCGAGGCGGCACGCGCGTGCGGGCTGTCGTAGACGGGGACGTCGAATATCTCCGCCTCGTGGCGCGCGACCGCGGCGACCAGGGCACCCCAGTCGGTGACCTGGGGGTCCCCGGGCGTGTTCTGTTCGGCGAGCATGAGGAGCCAGGCGAGGTCGATTCTGAGATGACTCAAGGGATCAGTGACGACCTTCGCCGCGCCCGGCCTCGCGGTCCGTGTCGAGTTCCTCCGCGAAGACGGCCTCGTACTGCTTCATGAAGTCGGCGGCGGCCTCGACGAACGTGTGGCCCACCTCGCCGGTGTCCTGTCTGACCAGCTCTTCTATGTAGCGATTGACGCTCACGCCGCGGGCCAGCGCACGCTCGCGGGCGGCGCGGGCGGTGCCTTCGTCCACTCGTACGTTCAACTGGGTCTTCGCCATACCCAGAAGCTAGCACCAAGACGCTAGCACCGACAAGAGCCCACCCACGGGTGGAGGATGCCCCTTACACCGGCATCAGGGGCACGACCTGGGGTGGAGACCCGCCCGCACTCACGGAGGATTTCGACTGTGCGCCGGATCACATTACGCTCGGCCGGGACGAAGGAGTCCGTACGTCCACGTCAGCGAGGAGGCACCTTGTCCACACCTGCTGCGGAGCACACCCGGGGCCATGCGTCGGCCGACGGGATCGCGGCCCGCGCCCGCGGTCTGACCAAGGCGTACGGCTCGGGCGAGACAACCGTGCTGGCCCTCGACTCGGTGGACGTCGACATCGCGCGCGGCCGCTTCACCGCGGTCATGGGGCCCTCGGGTTCCGGGAAGTCCACGCTGATGCACTGCCTGGCGGGCCTCGACACGGTGTCGGCCGGCCAGGTGTGGCTCGGCGACACCGAGATCACCGGGCTGAAGGACCGCGAGCTGACGCGTCTTCGCCGCGACCGGATCGGCTTCATGTTCCAGTCGTTCAACCTCATCCCGACGCTGAACGCGGCCGAGAACATCACCCTGCCCATGGACATCGCGGGCAAGAAACCCGACGAGAAGTGGCTGGACCAGGTCATCGACACGCTGGGGCTGCGCGACCGGCTGAAGCACCGGCCCGCCCAGCTGTCCGGCGGTCAGCAGCAACGCGTGGCCTGTGCGCGGGCGCTTGCCTCCCGACCCGAGCTGATCTTCGCCGACGAGCCGACCGGCAACCTCGACTCCCGGGCCGGCCTCGAGGTCCTCGGCTTCCTGCGGGACGCAGTCGACCAGTTGGGTCAGACCGTGGTGATGGTCACCCACGACCCCGGCGCCGCCGCCCACTCCGACCTGGTGCTCTTCCTCGGGGACGGGCGCATCGTCGACGAGATGGAGCAGCCGTCGGCGGAGGAGGTGCTGGAGCGGATGAAGCGGTTCGACGTGATCCGCAGCAAGTTCGAGGGCGACGGCGCACCCTCCGACGGCGTGACCGGTGCCGACGTGCCCCTCGACACCTTCGGCACCCTCGACACCTTCGACAAGGACTGAACCGTGCTGAAGGCAACGCTCCGCAGCTTCCTCGCCCACAAGGGGCGGCTGCTGCTCTCCGCGCTGGCGATCGTTCTGTCCGTGGCGTTCGTCGCGGGCAGCCTGATCTTCTCCGACACGGTCACCCGGACCTTCGACCGGCTGTTCGCCTCCACCTCCGCCGATGTGACGGTGGAGCCGAAGGAGGACCTCAAGTCGCAGGTGCCGACGGGGGCGGTCGACACCGTGCCCGCCTCGCTCGCCGCCCGGGTGGCGAAGGTCGCCGGGGTCGCGTCGGCGCACCCGGACGTGAGCGTCCAGAACATCACCGTCGTCGACAGCAGGAACAAGTCGGTCGGGCCGACCACCGGCGCGCCCACCATCGCCTCCGACTGGTACCTGACCGCACGCAGCCCGGTGAGGCTGACCTCGGGGCACGCCCCGCACGGCCGTGGCGAGGCGCTCCTGGACGCCGACACCGCCGACAAGAAGCACGTGCGGATCGGCGACACCCTGACCGTGCTGGCCCAGCCGGGCAGCTTCAAGGTCGAGATCGTCGGCATCGCCACCTTCACCACGACCAACCCGGGTGCGGCCCTGGTCTTCCTCGACCCGAAGACGGCCCCGACACAACTGCTCGGCTCGGCGGGCAAGGCCACCGGCATCTCGGTCGACGCGGCCAAGGGCGTGAGCGACGCGACGCTCAAGAGCCGGGTCACCGCCGCGGTCGGCACCCGCGGCTACGACATCAGGACCGCCGACGAGCAGGCCAAGTCGGCGGCGCAGGACCTCGGCGGATTCCTCGACGTCATCAAGTACGTGATGCTCGGCTTCGCCGGGATCGCCGTCCTGGTCGGCGTCTTCCTGATCGTCAACACGTTCTCCATGCTGATCGCCCAGCGCACCCGTGAACTCGGACTGCTCAGGGCGCTCGGCGCGGACCGGCGCCAGGTGCGGCGGTCCGTGCTCACCGAGGCGCTTCTGCTCGGCCTGGTCGGTTCGACGCTGGGTCTTGCCGCGGGCATCGGGCTCGCGGCCGGGCTGATCAAACTCATGGGCACGTTCGGCATGAACCTCAAGACGGCGGAGATGGTGGTCGGTTGGGGCACCCCGGTGGCGGCGTACGTCGTCGGGGTCGGCGTCACCTTCGTCGCGGCGTACCTTCCGGCCCGGCGCGCGGCGGGCGTCTCGCCCATGGCCGCGCTCGCGGACGCCGAGATCGCCGGTGTGGGGCGGCCGTTGCGGACGCGGGCGATCGTGGGCGCGGTGGTCGGAGTGCTCGGCGCGGCAGCGCTCGTCGGCTGTGCCACCGCGTCGAAGACGGCCTCCGCGGCCTCCCTGCTGGGGCTCGGCGTCGTCCTGACGCTGATCGCGACCGTGATCGCGGGCCCGATTCTCGTCCGCCCCGTCATCCGGGTCCTCGGCGGAGCCTTCCCCGCCCTGTTCGGCCCGGTCGGCCGCATGAGCCAGCGCAACGCGCTGCGCAACCCGCGCCGCACGGGTGCCACCGCGGCCGCCCTCATGGTGGGCCTGGCCCTGGTCGGCGGCATGTCGGTGGCCAGCGCCTCCATGTCCAAATCCTTCGACCAGCAGATCGACAAGACCCTCGGCGCCGACTTCATCGTCCAGAACAGCAACTTCGTGCCGTTCTCCCGGGAGGTCACCGACAAGGTGCGCGACACGCAGGGCGTGGGGGACGTGGTGCGGCAGCGGTTCACCCCGCTTGCCGTACGGCTGCCGGACGGCAAGCGCGTCAAGACGACCGCCGCGGGCTACGGCGACGGGGTCGACGACGTCGCACACGTGACGTACGCGGCCGGAAACACGGCGGCGGCGCTCGCGGACGGCAACATCGCCATGGACGTCGAGTTCGCGAAGGACCACCACGTCCGGATCGGCAGCACGATCCCGGTCGAGTTCCCCGCCGGACGGAAGACCACCCTCAAGGTCGCCGCCCTCACCGACCAGGGCGGCGCCAACGGGTTCGGCATGCAGGGCGGACTCTTCGTCGGCCTCTCGACGATCGAGAAGTACGTCCCCGGCGGCCAGGACTCCGCGCTCTACGTCAACGCCGCCCCCGGCACCAGCGCCGACCAGTTGCGCTCCCGCCTGGAGAAGACGCTCGACCCGTACCCCCAGGTCCAGGTCCGCGACCAGGCCGACTACAAGAAGCTGGTGCACGACCAGATCGCCGTACTGCTCTATCTCGTGTATGCGCTGCTCGGGCTGGCGATCATCATCGCGGTGCTCGGTGTCGTCAACACCCTCGCCCTGTCGGTCGTGGAGCGCACTCGGGAGATCGGGCTGCTGCGGGCCATCGGGCTCGCCCGGCGGCAGTTGCGCCGGATGATCCGGCTGGAGTCGGTGGTGATCGCGGTGTTCGGCGCGGTGCTGGGCCTCGCACTGGGCCTGATCTGGGGCGTGTGCATCCAGCAGGTGCTGGCGCTGCAGGGCATGAAGGCGCTCGCGATCCCGTGGACCACGATCGCCGCGGTGGTGGTCGGTTCGGCGGTGGTGGGCATCGTGGCGGCGCTGCTGCCGGCGTTGCGTGCATCCCGCATGAATGTGCTGGCGGCCATCGCGCACGAGTGAGGGAATCGGGGCACGTTCTCAAGTCGCTTGCCGGTGAGGAGAGTTCGTGCCGCATCCGTTCCGCTTCGGTGCCGGCCTGGTGGCCGTCGCCGACGACCGTGCGGCAGCGTCCGGCCGCTCGTGGAGCGGGTGCCGGGAGCCACCGTGGAGCAGGCGCTGGAGCTGCCGATCCTGCTGGTCGGCACAGTGGACCGGATCGTCGCCCAGGTGCCGGCCCAGCGGGAGCGGTACGGCTTCTCGTATCTGACGGTCCTGGAGCCGTACATGGAGGCCTTCGCTCCGGTCGTCGCGGAACTCGGCGGCCGCTGACCGTCCGGATGCTGGAATTCGAGGTCCGGCAGGGGCGTGCGTGATGGGATCGCCCCATGACTGATCTGCGCATACGGGCCGCGGAGTCCACCGACCTCGACACCGTCCTCGCCTTCTGGAAGACGGCCGCCGAGGGGACGAGCATCAGTGACGACCGGGCGGGCGTGGAGCGGCTGGTCGCGCGCGACCCCGAGGCCCTGATCCTGGCCGAGCGCGACGGGGAGCTGGTCGGGACGGTGATCGCCGGCTTCGACGGGTGGCGCTGCCATCTGTACCGCCTCGCTGTGGACCCGGAGCGTCGGCGGCAGGGGATCGGTTCGGCGCTGCTGGCCGCGGCCGAGGAGCGGTTCGTACGGCTCGGTGGGCGACGCGGGGACGCGATGGTGCTGGCGCGCAACGAGACCGGGCAGCATGCCTGGCGGGCGGCCGGGTACGCGCCCGAGGACCAATGGCGGCGCTGGGTGAAGCACCTCACCCACTGACCACCTTTGCCGTTCCTTTACTATTGGGGGACGGTTACGGTCCTCCAATGAAAGGTGTGAGCGTCCGCCCATGGGCGAGCCTCCCAGTAGTGCACGCAGTACCCGACGTCGCGCGATCCATCCGCCCCTGTCCGACGATGGGACGGAGGTGACCCGATGACCGAAGTGCTCCTCCTGCTGGTGGCGATCCTGCTGTCGCTGGCCTGTGGCGCTTTCGTCGCGGCCGAGTTCTCGCTGACCACGGTCGAGCGGGGCGCGCTGGAGCGGGCGGCGGAGCGCGGCGAGCGGGGCGCTTCGGGCGCCCTGAAGGCCGTGCGGAGTCTGACGTTCCAGCTCTCCGGCGCCCAGCTCGGCATCACTGTCACCAACCTGGTCGTCGGCATGCTCTCCGAGCCGTCGATCGCGAAGTTGATCGCGGGTCCCCTTGAGGCGCTCGGCATCTCGCACTCAGTGGCGAGTTCCCTCGCCCTGGTGCTCGGTACGGCCCTGTCGACCGTGTTCCTGATGGTCGTCGGCGAGCTGGTGCCCAAGAACTGGGCGATCTCCTCGCCGCTGGCCGTCGCCAAGCGGGTGGGCAACGCGCAGCGCCTGTTCAGCGCGGCCTTCCGCCCCTTCATCAGCCACCTCAACAACACCGCGAACCGTGTGGTGCGACGCTTCGGCCTGGAGCCCACCGAGGAGTTGGCCTCCGCGCGCGGCCCCAAGGAGCTGGCGGCGCTGGCCCGGCACTCCGCCAGGGAGGGCGCCCTGGAGGCGGACACCGCCGAGCTGTTCGTACGGACGCTGAACCTCGCCGACCTGACCGCGGAGAACGTGATGACGCCCCGCGTCCAGGTCATCGCCCTGGAGGTGCAGGCGACCTGCGAGGACGTGGCGAACGCGACCCGGGCGACCGGGCTGTCCCGGTTCCCGGTCTACCGCGGCAACCTCGACTCGGTCGTGGGCACCGCGCACATCAAGGACGTCCTGGCGATACCGGTCGAACGCCGCACCCGCACCCGTGTCTCCGACGTGATGCGCGAGCCGCTTCTCGTCCCGGAGTCCCTCACCGTCGACCGGCTGCTCGACCGGCTCTCCGGCAAGCGCACCATGGCCGTCGTCATCGACGAGTACGGCGGCACGGCGGGCGTGGCCACGCTGGAGGACATCGTCGAGGAGGTCGTCGGCGAGGTGCGGGACGAGCACGATCCGCACGAGACGCCCGATCTGGCTCCCGCGGGCAGTGACGACGAGGGCCGCTCGCTGTACTCGGCCGACGGTTCGGCGCGGATGGACCAGCTCGCGCGCGTGGGGCTGAGGGCGCCCGAGGGACCGTACGAGACGCTGGCCGGTCTCGTCGCGGCGGAGCTGGGCCGTATCCCGGCCGTGGGTGACCGCGTGGAGGTCGCCGACTGGCGGCTCGATGTCGTGGACGCCGCGGGGCGCCGGGCCGCGCGGGTGCTGATGCACGCACCACTGGACGGCGCGGACGCCCGGGACCACACGATGGACGAGCAGGGGGACGCCCGATGACCGCCGTGCAACTGCTGATCGGCTTTGCGACCCTCGTCGTCAACGCCTTCTTCGTCGGCGCCGAGTTCGCGCTGATCTCCGTCAGGCGTTCGCAGATCGAACCGTATGCGGAGGAGGGCGACCGGCGGGCGAAGAGCGTGCTGTGGGGTCTGCAGCACGTGTCCGCGCTGTTGGCGGCCGCGCAGCTCGGCATCACGCTGTGCACGCTGGTGCTGGGTGTCGTCGCGGAACCGGCGATCGCTCATCTGCTGGAGCCGGTGTTCCACGCCGTGGGCGTGCCGACCGGTGCCGGGCACGCGGTGTCCTTCGTGATCGCGCTGGCCCTGGCGACGTATCTGCACATGCTGCTCGGCGAGATGGTGCCGAAGAACATCGCCCTGGCGGAGCCGGTGCGCAGCGCGCTGCTGCTCGGTCCGCCGCTGGTCACCCTGGCCCGGGCGCTGCGACCGGTGATCTTCACGGTCAACGCCTTCGCGAACACCCTGCTGAAGCTGCTGCGGGTGGAGACCAAGGACGAGGTCGCGGCCACCTTCTCGGACGCCGAGCTCGCCCGGATCGTGCGGGACTCGGGCGAGGCGGGCCTGATCGACGACCGCGCGCGGGAGCGGCTGAACGACGCGCTGGAACTGGGCCGGCGCCCGGTGCGCGACGTGGCGCTCCCGCAGGAGAGCGTCGTCCACGCGCGCGTGGGCGTGACGCCGGAGGAGCTGGAGCGGCTTTCGGCCGAGTCGGGCTTCTCCCGTTTCCCGGTGGTGGACGAGGGCCGCCGCATCGTCGGCTACCTGCACGTCAAGGACGCGCTGGACGCCTCTCCGAGGGACGTGCCGTTCCGGGTGCGGGACATGCGGGCCATCGCACGCGTCCGGGAGAACACACCGCTGGACGACGTGCTCACCGCGATGCGGGGCAGCCGTACCCACCTGGCGGCCGTGCTCGGCGACGACGGCCGGCTGTCCGGACTGGTGACCATGGAGGACGTGCTGCAGGAGCTGTTCGGGCAGCGGGCGTGAGCCCTCGGACGAGACGACCGGGCCGACCGACCGATGGGTATGGAACCGGGTTACCATCTTTTCCGCCATGCAGACGAACCCCACACACACCAGCCTGGTCGCGGTCGGCGACTCCTTCACCGAGGGCATGTCGGACCTGCTTCCCGACGGCTCCTACCGGGGCTGGGCCGATCTCCTCGCCGGGCGGATGGCCGCCGTCTCCCCCGGCTTCCGGTACGCGAACCTCGCGGTGCGCGGCAAGCTGATCAGACAGATCGTCGACGAGCAGGTCGACGTGGCGGCGGCCATGCGCCCCGACGTGATCACGCTGGTCGGCGGGCTCAACGACACCCTGCGTCCCAAGTGCGACATGGGACGGGTACGGGATCTGCTCACCGAGGCCGTCGAGCGCCTGGCCCCGTCCTGCACACAGCTGGTGCTGATGCGCAGCCCGGGCCGCGAGGGACCGGTCCAGCAGCGCTTCCGGCCGCGCATGGAGGAGGTGTTCGCCACCATCGACGAGCTCGCCGCACAGCACGGCGCGGTGGTCGTCGACCTGTACGGGGCTGCCTCGCTCTCCGACCCGCGCATGTGGGACGTCGACCGGCTGCACCTGACGGCCGAGGGGCACCGCAGGGTCGCCGAGGCGGTCTGGCAGACGCTCGGTTACGACCCCGAGGACGCCGAGTGGCACACGCCCATGGCGGCGACCACGCCTCCGGGCTGGGCCGCGCGACGGGTTGCGGACGTCCGCTTCGCCCGGCAGCACCTGCTGCCGTGGATCGGCCGCCGGCTGACGGGCCGCTCCTCCGGCGACGGCCTGCCGCCGAAGCGTCCCGAGTTGCTCCCGTACGAGGAGCCGACGGCGTAGGAGATTGCCGACCGGGGGCCCTTCGAGGCGTTTCGCCCCCGCCGCCCCTACCCGTCCGTCCCTGGGGCTCCGCCCCCCTGACCCCCGCTCCTCGAACGCCGGAGGGGCTGTTTCCAGCCCGTCCGGCGTTTGAGGACAAGGCCCGTTCAGGGCCGAGGCGGGGGTCCGGGGCAGCAGCCCCAGGGACGGGACGGACAGGGGCTGGAACCATCCGGCCACCGAACCTCTGGCGTGACGCAGGACTCGTAGGTTCCGCCAAAGACGCCTGTGGCGCTGGCCTGCACGAATCGCCAGTAGAATCCGTACACGTGACTTCTGCGCCCGCCAAGCCCCGCATCCCGAACGTCCTCGCCGGACGCTACGCCTCCGCCGAGCTCGCCACGCTCTGGTCGCCCGAGCAGAAGGTGAAGCTGGAGCGGCAGCTCTGGCTCGCCGTGCTGCGGGCCCAGAAGGACCTCGGGATCGAGGTGCCGGACGCGGCGATCGCCGACTACGAGCGTGTCCTCGACACCGTCGACCTGGCCTCCGTCGCCGAGCGCGAGAAGGTCACTCGGCACGACGTGAAGGCGCGGATCGAGGAGTTCAACGATCTCGCCGGGCACGAGCACGTGCACAAGGGCATGACCTCCCGCGACCTCACCGAGAACGTCGAGCAGCTGCAGATCCGGCTCTCGCTGGAGCTGGTGCGCGACCGCACGGTGGCCGTCCTGGCACGCCTTGGCAAGCTCGCGGGCGAGTACGGCGAGCTGGTCATGGCCGGCCGCTCCCACAACGTGGCCGCGCAGGCGACGACGCTGGGCAAGCGCTTCGCGACCGCCGCCGACGAGTTGCTCGTGGCATACGGCCGGGTCGAGGAGCTGCTCGGGCGCTACCCGCTGCGCGGCATCAAGGGCCCGGTCGGCACGGCGCAGGACATGCTGGACCTGCTGGGCGGGGACGCGGGCAAGCTCGCCGACCTGGAGAACCGGATCGCCCGGCACCTGGGCTTCTCGCAGGCCTTCACCTCGGTCGGCCAGGTCTACCCGCGCTCGCTGGACTACGAGGTCGTGACCGCGCTGGTGCAGCTGGCAGCCGCCCCGTCCTCGCTCGCCAAGACGATCCGGCTGATGGCCGGGCACGAGCTGGTGACCGAGGGCTTCAAGCCGGGCCAGGTCGGCTCCTCCGCGATGCCGCACAAGATGAACACGCGGTCGTGTGAGCGCGTCAACGGCCTGATGGTCATCCTGCGCGGCTACGCGTCGATGACCGGCGAGCTGGCCGGCGACCAGTGGAACGAGGGCGACGTGTCCTGCTCGGTGGTACGCCGAGTGGCTCTCCCGGACGCGTTCTTCGCTCTGGACGGTCTGCTGGAGACGTTCCTGACGGTGCTCGACGAGTTCGGCGCCTTCCCGGCGGTGGTCGCGCGTGAACTGGACCGCTACCTTCCCTTCCTCGCCACGACCAAGGTGCTGATGGGCGCGGTGCGCGCGGGCGTCGGGCGTGAACTCGCGCACGAGGCCATCAAGGAGAACGCCGTCGCCTCCGCGCTCGCGATGCGCGAGCAGGGCGCCGAGCGCAACGAACTCCTCGACAAGCTCGCCGCCGACGAGCGCATCCCTCTCGACCGTGCCCAGCTCGACGCTTTGATGGCCGACAAGCTGTCCTTCACCGGTGCCGCGGCCGACCAGGTCGCCGCGGTCGTCGGCCGCATCGAGGAGATCGTGAAGCAGCACCCGGAGGCCGCGGGGTACACCCCGGGGGCGATCCTCTGACCCGCTTCACCCAGGCCGAACTGGAGGCCGCCCGCGACCGCCTCGTACCGGACGTGGTCGCGGACGGTCTCGGTGTGCTGTTCTGCGGCATCAACCCGGGGTTGATGACGGCGGCGACGGGCCACCACTTCGCCCGGCCGGGCAACCGCTTCTGGCCCGTGCTGCACCTGTCCGGCTTCACGCCCAGGCTGTTGAAGCCGTCGGAACAGGGCGCGTTGCTGTCTTACGGGCTCGGGATCACGAACGTGGTGGCGAGGGCGAGCGCACGGGCCGACGAGCTGAGTGCGCAGGAGTACCGCGAGGGCGGGCGGCAGCTGGCGCTGAAGGTGGCACGACTGCGGCCGCGCTGGCTGGCCGTGGCGGGGGTGACCGCCTACCGGGCGGCCTTCGACGACCGCAAGGCTCAGGTGGGGCCGCAGGAGCGGACGATCGGGGAGACGCAGGTGTGGGTGCTGCCGAATCCGAGCGGGCTGAACGCGCATTGGACGGCTGAGACGATGGCGGAGGAGTTCGCGCGGTTGCGGGTCAGGGCGGGTCTGTCTCGGTGACCACGGCGACGAGCTGGACTTCGTCCGCCTCGTCCCGGTCGGCGACGGCCACGGCGGCCCAGCGACCGGTCCCCACCACCTCCCAGCCGTAGGCCGCGCGCGCGCGTGCGCTGAGAGCGGCCCACGGCTCCGGTATCTCCTCGCGCTCGGTGCGCAGCAGGACCGTCTGCAGGTTCCAGGCAGCGGTTTCACCCCAGCGCGGCGCCAGTTCCTCGTAGATGGCGTCCCGGACCTTCTCGTACTGGTCCACCGTCACCGCTCGCTCCGCGCTGTCGCCGCCTCTGAGGCCATGACTGCTCTCTAACTCCGCGATGTGGTACCCCTGCTCCGCCGGAAAGGGGCGGAAGCACAGCTCTTCGATGCGGGCGATGTGCCGTGCGATGTTCATGTGGTCCAGTAAACCGGCCGGCACTGACAATTGGTGAGGTGTCAGGCATCCCGGCGCCGCACGCTCCACGCCCCGGCCAGCAGCGTGCCCCCCGCCCACAGCCCCGTCACCGCAAGCCCTGTCCACGGTCCGAGCATGCCGGTCCAGGTCTCGTGGAGTGCCACCTGGCCCGCCCGGTCCGGCAGGACGTCCGCGGCGGAACCGGACATGTCGCCGATGACGAAGGAGACGATGAGCAGGAACGGGATGAGGATGCTCAGAGTGGCGACGCCACTGCGCAGGACAGCCGTAAGTCCCGCCGCGAGCAGCGCCATCAGCGTCAGATAGATCCCGCAGCCGACGACTGCACGCAGTTCCTCGCTCCGGCTCAGCCCGTCGGCCTTCACCCCGAGGACGGCACTGCCGACGGCCAGACTCACAGCACCGGTGACCAGCCCGACCACCAGCACGGGTACGGCGATCGCCACCGCCTTGGCCGCGAACCACCGCCCGCGCCGCGGCACCGCGGCCAGGCTGACGCGCAGCGCGCCGCCCCGGAACTCGGACGACACCGCGGCCGTTCCGAACGCGATCGCCGCGATCTGCCCGAAGTTGACGCCGAAGAAGACGGAGAACAGCGGGTCGAAGTCCGCTCCGTCGCTGTCGGCGCCAGCGCCGGCGAGGGTGGAGAACAGGGTGGTGGCGAGCAGCACTGCGGCGAGGCCGCCGACGAGCGACCGCAGGGTACGGATCTTGAGCCACTCCGCGTGGAGTACGGGCGTGAATTCCATGGTCAGGCCTCCTGGGGCTGTGCGGTGAACTCGGTCTCTGCGCCGGTGAGGTCCAGATAGGCCTGCTCCAACGTGCCTTCCTCCGCGGCGAGTTCGAGGACGGGCACGCCGGCGGCGGAGACGAGGCGCCCGATGTCGTCCACGCGTGCGTGGTCCACGATCCAGTGCCCGTCCACGTGCTCCACCGCGTCGTGTCCGTGCCGTGCCAGGACGCTCTTGAGAGCGGTGGCGTCGGTCGTCCGGATCCGCACGCGTGGCTGCACGCGCGCGTCGATGAACTCCCGCATCGGGGTGTCGGCCAGCAGACGTCCACGTCCCAGGACCACCAGATGGTCGGCGAAGGACGCGGTCTCGTTCATGAGGTGGCTGGAGACCAGCACGGTGCGCCCCTCGCCCGCGAGCCGGCGCAGCAACGCGCGGATCCAGACGATGCCTTCGGGGTCGAGGCCGTTGGAGGGTTCGTCGAGCATGACCACCTCGGGGTCGCCCAGCAGTGCGGCGGCGATCCCGAGGCGCTGGCGCATGCCGAGGGAGTACGTCTTCACTCGTCGGCGCGCCACCGACGACAGCCCGGCCTGCGCCAGCACGTCGTCCACCCGGCGCCGCGGGATGCGGTTGCTCGCGGCCAGTACGCGCAGTTGGTCCCGGCCGGTACGGGAGCCGTGCGCGGCGTCCGCGTCGAGCAGGGCGCCGACGTGGCGCAGCGGTTCGCGGAGCGTGGCGTAGGCGCGGCCGCCGACCTTGGCGGTGCCGGAGGTCGGCCGGTCGAGGCCGAGCACGAGGCGCATGGTGGTGGACTTTCCGGCGCCGTTGGGGCCGAGGAAGCCGGTGACCTTGCCGGGGTGGACGGTGAAGGTGAGGTGGTCCACGGCCCGCCGGGTGCCGTACTCCTTGGTGAGGTTGTCGACGTCGATTCTGGTCATGGCAGCAGCGTCGCCGCCCGGGTGCGGTGATCTCCTCCCCCACGGGTGGAGATCCTCTCCCCCACGCGGGGGAAGCCGGTTGTCAGTGGCGGCTGGCACGATGACGAAATGGCCCGCCTTCTGCGCCCGTTGCTCCGGGGGACGACATACACGCGGCTGCTGCACCTGTGGGTGCCGATGCTCATCGTCAGCGTGTGGCTCTTCATCGACATGGCGACCTGGTGGGTGCCCGCGGCCGTGCTCGTGCCGGTCGGGTTCGTCCCGGCGGTGCGGTTGGGCGAAGGGGTGCAGGCGCGGCTGCTGCTGACACCGAGTGAGCAGGACTCGGGCATCTCCGTGCGCCCGGCGGCGACTTGGCGGGACCGGCTGCGCACCGTGCTGTGGCTCGAGCTGCGCATGACCCTGGGCGCGGTGGCCACGGCGAGCTGTGTATGGCTGCCCGATCTGGCCTACGAGCTGGCCCGGATCTCGCTCGGACACACCCCGGGCGCTGCCGTCCCGCTCCTGCGCGAGGCTCGACCGCACTGGGCGTACTGGCTGTTGGTGCCGGTTCCGCTCGTCGCGCTGTACGGGGTCGTCGTCGGCCTGGGTGAGCTGGTCACCGCCGTCGCGCGCCGCCTCCTCGGCCCGTCCGCCGCCGAACGCCTCGCAGCCTTGGAGGAGCGCACGGAGCAGCTTCTGGAGCGCAACCGGATCGCCCGTGAACTGCACGACTCGATCGGTCACGCGCTGACGGTGGCCGTGGTGCAGGCGGGTGCGGCCCGCGCGGCGGGCGACCCGGCCTTCACCGACCGGGCCCTGGCCGCCATCGAGGACACCGGGCGGGCCGCGCTGGAGGACCTGGAGCGGGTCCTCGGCGTGCTGCGGGAGTCGGAGCGGCCGGTGAGCAGCCGTCCGACGCTGGTGGAGGCGGACCGTCTCCTGGAGTCCGCGCGCGCGTCGGGCGCGAAGGTCGACTCGGACGTGTCCGGTCCCCTGGAGTCGATCCCCGGACCGGTCTCCCGTGAGGGCTACCGCATCCTCCAGGAAGCGCTGACCAATGTGCTGCGGCACGCGGGAGCCGTCCCCGTCCGCGTCCGTGTCAAGGTCACGGACGCCGCCCTCACCCTGGAGGTCCGCAATCCGCTGACCGCCGACATACCGGGGCCCGGCCGGGGCAGCGGGCTGCGCGGCATACGCGAGCGCGCGGCCCTGCTGGGCGGCCGCGCGCGAACCGGGCCGGACGAGGGCGACTGGCAGGTACATGTGGAGCTGCCGTTGAGCTGATCTACGCTGGCCGGATGCCGGTCACCGTTCTCCTCGTCGACGACGAGCCCCTCGTACGCGCCGGTCTGCGGGCCGTTCTGGAGGCGCAGCCCGACATCGAGGTCGTCGGGGAGGCCGCCGACGGGGCGGCGGTGATCCCGCTCGTCCGCCGGCTGCGGCCCGACGTGGTCGCCATGGACGTACGGATGCCGCTGCTGGACGGCATCGAGGCCACGCGTGCGGTGCTGCGGACGGTCGACGAGCCGCCGAAGATCCTCGTGGTGACGACGTTCGAGAACGACGAGTACGTGTACGAGGCGCTGCGGGCCGGCGCCGACGGGTTCCTGCTGAAGCGCGCCCGCCCGGCCGAGATCGTGCACGCGGTGCGGCTGGTCGCCGAGGGCGAGTCGCTGCTGTTCCCGGCCTCCGTGCGGCAGCTGGCCGCCGAGTACGGCGAGGGCGACGGCAACCGGGCGGCCCGGGACGCGATGGAGCGGGCCCGGCTGACCGAGCGGGAGGCCGAGGTGTTGCGCCTTATGGCCCGCGGGCTGTCGAACGCGGAGATCGCCGCCCGGCTGGTCGTCGGCACGGAGACGGTGAAGTCGCACGTCAGCGCCGTACTGGCGAAGCTCGGCGCGCGTGATCGCACCCAGGCCGTGATCGCCGCGTACGAGTCCGGCTTCGTGGCCCCGGGCTGATGGGGGCGCGGGGAACTGCGCGACGGGCCACGACGGCGCCGCGGACGAAAGACGGCACAGCGCGGCACTGCCAAGCGGCACTACCCAGCGGAGCGACCCGGTACGATCCGGCCAACACGCGCACGAGCTGGGAGGACGGGACGTTGGGGCAGCTGACCGGCGGGGACCCCTCGCTGCTGCGAAGGATCAACTCCGCGGTGGTGCTGCACGCGCTGCGTGCCACGGACGCGGCGACACTGACGGAGATCACCCGGGTGACCGGGCTGTCCCGGCCGACCGTGGAAGGTGTCGTCGAGGGCCTCATCGAGGTGGGTTACGTCGTCGAGAAGGCCGCCGACGAGAGCGTCGTACGGCGGCAGGGGCGGCCCGCGCGGCGCTTCCGGTTCCGGGCCGAGGCCGGACATCTGCTGGGCCTGGACATCGGGCCCCACCGCGTTGCCGCGCTCCTCGCCGACCTCGACGGACGGGTGCTCGGCTCGGTCGCCAAGGACGTCGACGAGACGGCTCTCGCCGACGAGCGCCTGGAGCGGCTGCGCACGGCGGTGGCCGAACTGCTGCGCCGGGCCGGGGTCGCACGCGGCTCGCTGCGTGCGGTGGGAGTCGCCACGCCCGGGATCGTCGAGGCGGACGGCACCGTGCGGCTGTGCGCCGCGCTGCCCGAGTGGACGGGGCTGCGTCTGGGCGAACGGCTCAGCCGGTCCTTCAAGTGCCCGGTGCTCGTCGAGAACGACGCCAACGCCGCGGCCGTCGCGGAGCACTGGAAGGGCGCGGCCACCGAGTCCGACGACGTCGTGATGGTGCTGGCCGGGCTGAGCCCGGGGGCCGGTTCGCTGATCGGCGGGCAGTTGCACCGTGGGTACGGCGGGGCGGCCGGCGAGATCGGCGCGCTGCATCTGCTGGGCCGCGAGGTGACCCCCGAGACGCTGCTGTCCACCACCGACGAGCCGCTGCACCCGCTCGACGAACAGGCCGTCGCCGAGGTCTTCGCGCAGGCCCGGGAGGGAGACCAGCGGGCCCGCGCGGCCGTCGACCGCTTCATCCAGCGGCTCGTCCACGACGTGGCCGCCCTGGTCCTGGCCCTCGACCCGGAACTCGTCGTCATCGGCGGCTGGGCGGCCGGCCTGGACGGCGTACTGGAGCCCCTGCGCCGCGAGTTGGCACGCTACTGTCTGCGCCCGCCGAAGGTCACCCTGTCGCTCCTCGGCGAGGCCGCGGTGGCGACCGGCGCGCTCCGGCTGGCCCTGGACCACGTGGAGGAGCAGCTGTTCGCGGTCGAGGGCACGATGACGGCGCGGCGCTGAGACCGGGGCACGCAAACGTGCTGTGCCCCGGAGCGGCTCCGGGGCACAGCACGAGTGACGTGTACGCGCGTCAGGACGCCTGGCGCTCGGGTCCCTGGTGGATCTCCACGCCTCCCGAGTCGCCGAAGGTCAGGCGGCAGGTGTCCGCCCTGTAGGTGGCGACGGACAGGGCCGCGGTGCGGCCGTCGGCGAGGAAGCGGGTGGTGACGACGAGCACGGGCGCCCCCGGCAGCCGGTCCAGTTCCTTGGCGTCGTCCGCGCGTGCGGAGCCGAGTTCCACGGAGCTGTCCTGACCCTCCAGCTCCAGCCGCTGCAGCTCGCGCAGCACCGCACGCGCGCGTGCCGGACCGGACGGCGCGTCTATGGCGGAGAGGTCGGGCACCGACGACGCCGGGATGTAGAGGAGCTCCGCGGCGACGGGCTGGCCGTGGGACACACGGGAGCGGCGCACCGTGTACACGGTCTCCTCCGGGCCCGCCTCCAGCGCGGCGGCGACTGCCGCGGGCGGGGCCGCCGCCGTGCAGTCGACGGCCTGCCACACGTCCCCGGCCGCTCCCGGCCAGCCGTGCTGCTCCGTGCCGACGGCGACGCCCACACGCGGCGGGGCGACGGTCGTGCCGACACCGCGGCGGCGCTGCAGCCTGCCTTCCAGTTCGAGCTGTTCCAGTGCCTGGCGGAGCGTGGCGCGGGCGACGCCGAAGCGGGCGGCCAGGTCGCGCTCGTTGGGCAGGATCTCGCCCACGGAGAACTCGGAGTCCAATGCCTCACTGAGCACGGTCTTGAGATGCCAGTACTTCGGTTCCGGCACCGATTCCAGCTGCGTGGTCCCCACCCTGTCCTCCGCAATCGCCGTGGTCCGGCGGCGTTTTAGCGCCCTTGTTTATTAAAGGTTGTTGCACTTATCTGCGACCATAGGGCGGCCCAAACCCTTGGTCAAGACCAATCCTCGATCCCGTACGCACGGCGCGGGGCACCTGCCGCACAGCGTTCACACGGCGTTCGTACGGGGCCGGCCTCGCCGCCTAGATCTCGGCCAGCGACAGCAGCTTGTCCGGGTTGCGCATGATGTAGACCGCCTGGATGCGCCCCTCGAAGACGTCCACCTGGAAGACGCTGTCGGGCTTGCCTCCGGAGAGGACGACGACCGCGAGGCCGCCGTTGATCTCCATGAAGCGGAAGGACAGGTCCGGCACACCCTTCTGGGCGACCCCGACGAGGAAGCGGCCCACGTTGTCGGCGCTCTCCAGGACCCGCAGCGGTGCCCGGGACTTGCCTCCGCTGTCGCCCACCAGGCGCACATCGGGCGCGAGCAGCGCCATGAGGCCTTCCAGATCGCCCTCCCCGGCGGCGGCGAGGAACCGCTCGGTCAACTCACGACGCCGGCCGGGGTCGACCTCGTAGCGCGGCCGGCGCTCCTCGACGTGCTTGCGGGCCCGCCCGGCCAGCTGGCGCACCGCCGCCTCACCGCGCTCCAGCATGGCGGCGATGTCCGCGTACGGGTAGCCGAAGGCCTCCCTGAGCACGAACACGGCCCGCTCCAGCGGCGACAGCGACTCCAGGACGACGAGGACGGCCAGGGAGACGGAGTCGGCGAGCACGGCGCGCTCGGCGGTGTCCGGGACGGTGTCCCCGAAGTCGGTCACGTACGGCTCGGGCAGCCAGGGCCCGACGTACGCCTCGTTGCGCGCCTTGACCTGGCGCAGCCGGTCGATGGCGAGGCGGGTGGTGATGCGCACCAGATAGCCGCGCGGTTCCCGCACCTGGGCGCGGTCGGCGCCGGACCAGCGCAGCCACGCCTCCTGGACGACGTCCTCCGCGTCGGCCACCCGCCCGAGCATGCGGTAGGCGACGCCCATCAGGACGGGGCGGTGGTCTTCGAAGACGTCGGTTTCGGTGTCGGTGGTCACGGCACCATCCCATGCGACGCGCCCGGACATGTCCAGGAGAAATCGATGTGTCCCGGGTGTCCCGGAGCAGAATGGCCCGCGGGCCGCCGGGGGTCGGCGGCCAAAGTTGCGGAGGTGGCCATGCGGTACGCGGTTCTGGGCACGGGCGAGGTCGGCCGTACGCTCGGCGGAAAGCTTGCGGAGCTGGGCCACGAGGTGACTCTGGGGTCCCGCTCGAAGGACAACCCCACGGCCCTGGAGTGGGCGCGCGGCGCCGGCACGGGAGCACAGGCCGGCACGTTCGCGGAGGCGGCCTCGTCCGCCGAGGTGGTCGTGGTCGCCGTCGGCGGCCGGGTGGCGCTCACGGCGCTGGAGGCGGCGGGGGCGGAGAACCTCGACGGGAAGGTCGTCATCGACGTCTCCAACCCGATGGCGTTCGAGGACGGGGAGCTGAGGCTGTCGCCCGTCGAGTCGGACAGCGTGGGCGAGCAGATCCAGCGCGCGTTCCCGAACGCACGCGTGGTGAAGACCCTCAACACCGTCAACTCCAAGGTGATGGTGGATCCCTCGCTGGTGCCGGGCGAGCACCAGATCTTCGTGTGCGGTGCGGACGCGAGCGCCAAGGAGCAGGTCAGTGCTCTGCTCGGGGAGTTCGGGTGGCAGCCGCACCGGGTGCTCGACCTGGGTGGCATCCGGTCGGCGCGGAGCGTGGAGATGCTGCTGCCGTTGTGGCTGGACCTCTTCCGGAATCTCGGGCACGCGGAGTTCAACATCGAGGTGCGCAGGGGGCATTGAGGGCGGTGCGGCTGCGAGGTGGCCCCCGCCCGGGGGCTACCCGTCGGTAGCAATTGCTGACAAGCTGTCTACACGGCGTCCGCCGGCGAGCCCCAGACGAGGAGCACCCCCATGTCCGCCACCGTCTCCTTCAAGGTTCCCTCTCCCCGTGGCCCACAGCCCGTGACCGTGTCCTACGCGCGCGTGGGCGGCGGCGAACCGCTGCTCCTGCTGCACGGCATCGGTCATCACCGGCAGGCCTGGGACCCGGTGGTGGACATCCTCGCGACCGAGCGCGACGTGATCGCCGTGGACCTGCCCGGATTCGGCGCCTCCCCGGCCCTGCCGGACGGCCTCGCCTACGACCTGCCCACGACGACGGCCGTGTTCAGCGCGTTCTGCGAGGCCATGGAGCTTGAGCGTCCGCATGTGGCGGGTAATTCGCTGGGCGGTCTGCTCGCCCTGGAGCTCGGCCGCGAGAAGCTCGCGCGGTCGGTGACCGCCCTGTCCCCGGCCGGGTTCTGGTCGGAGGCCGAGCGGCGCTACGCCTTCGGGGTGCTGCTCACGATGCGGCAGATCTCCCGCCGGCTGCCGCTGCCCCTGGTGCGGCAGATGTCACGCTCGGCGGCCGGCCGGACACTGCTCACGAGCACCATCTACGCCCGGCCGGGCCGCCGTTCACCCGAGGCCGTGGTCGCCGAGACGCTGGCCCTGGCCCGGGCGACGGGGTTCGACGCGACTCTCACGGCCGGCAGCACCGTCCGGTTCACCGACGACCTCCCCGGCATCCCGGTCACGGTGGCCTGGGGCACCCGGGACATGCTGCTCGTGCGCCGTCAGGGGGTGCGCGCCAAGCGGCTCATCCCCCGGGCCCGGCTGGTGCGGCTGCCCGGCTGCGGGCACTGCCCGATGAACGACGACCCGGCGCTGGTCGCCCGCGTCATCCTCGACGGCAGCCGCTGACGGGGCCCGCCCGCGGGCCAACGCGCCGGATCCGAGGGCGACACCGGCGCCGACCAGCGCGCTGCCGACGGCCTGGGCGGCCCCGTAGGAGCCCGTTCCGACGAGTGGCGCCGTGCAGGCGGCGGCGACCGGGATGAGGCCGGAGAACAGCGTGGCGCGCTCCGCGCCGATCCGCTGCATCGCCATGTACCAGCACACGAAGCCGACGACCGTGACGACCGCCGCCTGCCACAGCAGCGCGGCGGCCTCGGTGGTGTCGGGGCGCCGCAGCCACGCCGTGCCGTCCATGAGCAGCCCGGCCGCCGCGGACTCGACGGCCGCGACACCGCACACCGTGGCCGACAGCAGCCGGGGCCCCAGGGGGCGCAGAACGGGAACGGCGAGTACGGCGAAGCCGACCTCGCCGGCCAGCGCGCAGGCGGAAAAGGCGATCCCGGTGCCGTCGGTGCGTCCCCACCCCTGGACCGTGAAGGCCCCGAAGGCGACCAGCAACGCCCCGTACAGGACCGTGCGCCGGGGCGTTCGGCCCTCGATCGCCGGGACCACGACGGCCACGACCACGGGTGCGCATCCGACGAGGACGCCGGGCACCGCCGGCTCGGCGGAACGCTCGGCCGCGATCACGGCCAGGTTGAAGCCGACCATGCCGACGGCGGCGAGGAGTGCGAGGCGGAGCCACTGACGGGGCGCGAGCCTCCGCAGCCGTGCCGTCGCTCCCGCGCCGGCCGACGGGAGGAGGAGCAGACAGGCGAGGCCGTAGCGCAGGAACTGACCGCCCGCGTACGGGTAGTGGCCCAGGACGCTGTTCGCAGTGAAGGAACCGCCGACGAGGACACAGGCGAGCGCGGCGAGAAGGGCTCCATGCGGGGTGGTGGCGTTCATGGCAGCGACGCTAGGGAGCACGGCGGCCCGGTTTAAGGTCCATTTCCATGACGCCATCGCAGACCAATCGGGACGGGAGCGCCGATCCGGCACGAGGCACGGATCCCGGTCGCGGCGGATCACCCGCCTGGGAGCTGCTCCTGCCCGCGGCCTCCGCGCCGGCACGCACGCGTGGACGTTCGCTGCAGGCCGCGCTGCGTGAGGCGGTACGGACGGGGAGGCTGGCGCCGGGCACCCGACTGCCGTCGAGCCGTGATCTCGCCGCCGATCTGGGGGTGTCGCGGGGGCTGGTCACCGAGGCGTACGAGCAGTTGACGGCGGAGGGCTATCTGCGCAGCGGGCGAGGTGCCGGCACCTGGGTGGGGGGTGCCGTGCGGGCCGCGCCCCCGCGCGCGCGTGATCTCGCCCCGCGCTCCCCCGGTGCGCGCGCCGACTTCGTGCCCGGCACGCCGGACCTCTCGCTGTTCCCGCGCGCCGCCTGGGCCGCTGCGCAGCGTGCGGTCCTGGCGGAACTGCCGCACCAGGACCTCGGCTATCCCGACCCGCGCGGACTGCCGCAGCTGCGTACCGTGCTGGCGGAGCTGCTGGCCCGCCGCCGGGGTGTCGTCGCGGACCCGGAACGGATCGTGGTCGTCTCCGGTGTGGCGCAGGCGACGACACTGCTCGGATTCGCGCTCCACGCGCGCGGGTTGCGCACCGTCGGCGTGGAGGATCCCGGGAGCCCTCAGCACGACGCGCTCTACGCCTCGGCCGGCGTCACGACCGTACCCGTGCCCCTGGACGACGAGGGGATCGCCGTCGGGCCGCTGCGGGACTCGGGCGTGAGGGCCGTCGTGACGACGCCCTCCCACCAGTTCCCCACCGGGATCGGGTACTCCGCGCGCCGCCGCACCGACCTGCTCGACTGGGCACGGTCCGTGGACGGGCTCGTCCTGGAGGACGACTACGACGGCGACTTCCGCTACGACCGCGCCCCGGTGGGCGCACTGCAGGGGCTCGACCCGGAGCACGTGGCCTACACGGGCTCGGTCAGCAAGTCTCTCGCCCCGGGTCTGCGGCTGGGCTGGCTGCTCGTGCCCCAGGCGCTGGCCGACGAGGTCGTGGAGCGCAAACGGACCATGGACCTCGGCCATCCCACCCTCGACCAGGCCCTTTTCGCCCGTTTCGTGGAGCGCGGCGACTACGACCGTCAGCTGCGCCGCTGCCAGCGCGCGTACCGCGAACGGCGCGACACTCTCGTGGCGGCGCTGGAGGAGCACTTCCCGGGCGCGGAGGTGTCCGGGATCGCGGCGGGGCTGCACGTCATCGCCGAACTCCCGCACCGGTACGGCCCGCAGGAGGACTTCCGCGCGCGCGTGGCGGCGGCGGGCGTCGCCGTACGCCCGCTGACGGACTACACGCACGCGCGTGGCGGGCACGACGGGGAGCGGGGCGTGCGGCTGGTGCTCGGATACGCGCATCTCTCACCCGCGCGGATCCGCGCGGGCGTACGGCTGATGGCCGAGGCGACGCCTATATGACGGCTGGGTGACCTGCGCGGAGAACGCCGAGTGGCTCATGCCCTTCGGCATCGCCCTCGCACCGCTCGCACACCGGTCTCCGTGCCCCTGCGGTCAGTTGTTCACCTGTGGTTTCCGTGTGCGCTGCGGCGCACCAGTAGGTCTGGCATCGCACACTGGCCGGATCCCGTCCCTGGAGGCGCATCCATGTCCCACCGTCCGTTCCCGGGCCGCCGTAGCGTGTTGCGCGGTTCCCTGGCCGCGTCGGCGGCCCTGACTCTGCCCACCGCCCTCGGCGCGGCACCGGCGTTCGCCCTGTCCGGGCGCCCCAAGGCGGGCTGGGGCGTGCAGGCGGGAGACGTGACCTGCGACTCCGGTCTGGTGTGGGTGCGCTCCGACCGTCCGGCCCGGATGGTCGTCGAGACGTCCGCGACCGAGTCGTTCCGCAACCCGCGCAGATGGCACGGTCCTCTGCTCGGCGCGGATTCGGACTTCACCGGTACGACCCGGCTGCGCGGGCTCCCGTCGGGCGAGCAGATCCACTACCGCGTCCTGCTCGCCGACCCCGACGACCCGCGCCGCACCGGCGAACCGGTGACCGGCACGTTCCGCACGGCGCCCGCCAGGCGGCGACATGACGTGAGGTTCGTGTGGTCCGGGGACCTCGCGGGACAGGGCTGGGGCATCAACGAGTCGATCGGCGGCTACCGCGTCTTCGACGCCATGGCGAAGGTGGACCCGGACTTCTTCCTGTGCAGCGGCGACAACATCTACGCCGACGGGCCCATCGCCGCCGCCGCCACGCTGCCCGACGGCAGCGTCTACCGGAGCGTCACCACCGAGGAGAAGTCCCACGTCGCCGTCACCCTCGACGACTACCGGGGCAACTTCCGCTACAACCTGCTGGACCAGGCGCTGCGCCGGTTCAACGCCCAGGTGCCGAACGTCATCCAGTGGGACGACCACGAGGTCCGCAACAACTGGTACCCGGGCGAGGTCATCGGCTCCGGCACGCCCTACCCGGCCGGCACGAAGCTCGACGACCTGGCGTTGCGCTCCCGGCAGGCCTTCTCCGAGTACTTCCCGATCTCCTCCCTCAGCAGGCGCCCGGACGGCCGGATCTACCGCGTCGTCAACCACGGCCCCCTGCTCGACGTGTTCGTGCTCGACATGCGCACCTACCGCAACGCGAACTCGCCGGACAACCGGACCACGGACCCTGTGGGCATCCTCGGCCGCGAGCAGCTGGAGTGGCTCAAGCGGGAGCTCTCCACGTCGCGTGCGGTGTGGAAGGTGATCGCCAACGACATGCCGCTCGGCCTGGTCGTGCCCGACGCGAACGAGGGCAAGCCGAACTTCGAGGCCGTCGCACAGGGCGACCCGGGCGCGCCGCTCGGCCGTGAGCTGCAGATCGCCGAGCTGCTGCGGTTCATCAAGCACCGGCGGATCACCGGCACCGTGTGGCTGACGGCCGACGTGCACCACACGTCGGCGCAGCACTACGACCCGTCGCGGGCCGCGTTCAAGGACTTCGAGCCGTTCTGGGAGTTCGTGTCCGGTCCGCTCAACGCGGGCGCCTTCCCGGCCAACGCGCTCGACGGCACGTTCGGCCCGGACCGGGTGTACGTGAAGGCACCGACGACCGCGAACGTCTCCCCCGCCGAGGGCTACCAGTTCTTCGGCGAGGTCGACATCGACGGGGACAGCGGCGAGCTGACGGTGCGTCTGCGCGAGTACGACGGCACCGTCCTGTTCACTCAGACGCTGCAGCCGGGCCGCGTCGGCCAGTAACTCCCGTATTCTTTCCCGTAGGCCGCGTACCGGCGTCATCCCCCGGTGCGCGGCCTTCGCGTGCCCGGGAGCGCGATCGGGCCGGCTACCGCACCACAAGCGCAAGAAGGCCTCCAAAAGGCGCATAACCACGCTTTACCCGTCGGTCACAAAGCGTTCGTGATCACGCAACACCGTTCCTTCACAGTGGTTGTATGAGTCGAGACATATCTGATGTGACGCGTGCGAAGCAGGACCGTCCCGTGCGGGCGGTCGCCCGGTCCGCCATGGAGGGGCTCCAGACGTGGTGGACACGCCGCCACGGTCACGCACCGCCGACGAGCGATACCGACGCCCGGTCGCTGTCGCGAAAGCAGCAGACCGGGCCGTCCGACGGGTCGCCGGCCACGCCGGAGGCCGCGCACGGCGAGAGCACGCTGTGGCGGATGCGGACGACGGTGCAGGACGAGCCGGGGTCGCTGGCCGCGCTGTGCACGGCGCTCGCCGGCCGCCGGGTCGACATCCTGAGCCTGCAGACGCATCCGCTGGCCGAGGGCACGGTGGACGAGTTCCTGTTGCGGGCTCCCGGTGAACTCATGGGCTCCGACCTCGCCCGGGTGGTGTCGCTGGCCGGGGGCGCCGACACCTGGATCGAGCGGGCCGACGCCCACGACCTGGTGGACGCGCCGACCCGGGTCCTGGGCCTGGCCACCCGCACCGCCCTGGACGCGGCGGAACTGCCGCTCGCACTGCGGCAGTTGCTCGGCCGGTGCACCATCCGCCAGCTGCCCGCCGCGCCGGTGGGCGGCGGCCGGGGCGCGGAGCAGGTGCCCGTGGAAGGGGCGCTGGAGGACACGGTGATGCGGCTGCGCGCGCCGGAAGGCGGACAGATCACCGTGGAGCGGCCGTATCTGCCGTTCACCCCGACCGAGTTCGCCCGGGCGCGGGCGCTGGTGGAGCTCGACGCCCGGCTCGGGCCGCGTGTGCCGGCCGGCCAGGACGTGCTGACGCTGCCCGAGGGCAACGAGATCACGGTGCGGCGGGCCGACGTACGCGACCTGGAGGCCGCGAAGGCGATGCACGAGCGGTGCTCGGCGCGGACGCTCGGCATGCGGTACCACGGGCCGGTCGGTGACGCGGACCGTTACCTGAACCACCTGCTCAGCCCACGGTTCGGCCGCACCCTCGCGGTGCAGACCGCGTCGGGCCGCGTCGTGGGCCTGGGCCATCTGCTGTGGGACGGGGACGAGACGGAGGTCGCGCTGCTGATCGAGGACAAGTGGCAGCGGCGCGGCATCGGCGCCGAACTGCTGGAGCGGCTGGTGGCGATGGCGGCAGAGGCGGGCTGCGAGAGCGTGTACGCCGTGACGCAGGCGTCCAACACCGGCATGGTCACGACGATGCGTGGCCTGGGGCTCCCCCTCGACTACCAGATCGAGGAGGGCACCCTGGTCATCACGGCCCGGCTGGGCACTCCGCTTGGAGAGGGCGCCGTAAGGGTCACCAACGCCGAAGCGCCCTGAAGGCTATGGGGCACCGAGCGGCTGCGCCGTGGCCGGCCGCGCGGTGCCCCGCGCCCCCGAAGGGGCGCGGACGCGCCCCATGGCGCCGTCCAAGTCCGCCCACAGGTCCTCGACGTCCTCCAGGCCCACCGACAGCCGCAGCAGCCGGTCGCTCACCCCGGCACCCCGGCGGTCCTCCGCGCCCACGATGCGGTGGCTGATGGAGGCCGGGTGCTGGATGAGGGTGTCGACGCTGCCGAGGCTCACGGCGGGGGTGACCAGGCGGACGCCCGCGATGACCTCGTGCGGGTCGCCGGCCACCTCGAACGCGATCATCGCGCCACCGATGCGCGGGTAGTGGACGCGGGTGATCCGCGGGTCGCCGGCGAGGCGGCGGGCGAGTTCGGCGGCGTTCGCGGAGGCGGCCCGGACCCGCACCGGAAGCGTCGCGAGGCCGCGCAGCAGCAGATAGCCGGCGAGCGGGTGCAGTACGCCGCCCGTGGCGAACCGGACCTGCCGCAGCCGCCCGGCGAACTCCTCGTCACAGGCCACCACGCCCGCCATCACGTCCCCGTGTCCGCCGAGGTACTTGGTGGCGCTGTGCAGCACCAGCCGCGCACCGTGTTCGGCGGGGCGCTGCAGTACCGGCGTGGCGAAGGTGTTGTCCGCGAGCAGCGGGACGGAGCCGCAGGCGTGGGCGACGGCCCGCAGGTCGACCTCGGCCAGGGTCGGGTTGGCCGGGGACTCGACCATCACCAGTCCGGTGTCGGGGCGCAGGGCGTCCGCGATCCCGGCGGGGTCGGTCCAGGTCACCTCGGAGCCGAGCAGTCCGGCGGTCAGCAGGTGGTCACTGCAGCCGTACAGCGGCCGTACGGCGACGACGTGGCGCAGGCCCATCGACGCCCGTACCAGCAGGACGGCGGTCAGGGCGGCCATGCCGCTGGCGAACGCCACCGCCGACTCGGTGCCCTCCAGACGGGCCAGCGCGGTCTCGAAACGGGCGACCGTCGGGTTGCCGAGGCGCCCGTAGACGGGCGGTCCCTCGGGCTCGGCGCCGGTGATGGCGAAGGCGTCGATGCGCGCCGCCTCGCCGCGGCTGTCGTACGAGGGATAGGTGGTCGACAGGTCGATCGGCGGGGCGTGCAGTCCCTGCCGGGCGAGGTCGTCGCGGCCGGCATGGACGGCTTCGGTGGCCAGTGCTCTCGTGGAGTCCATGGACGGAGAATGAACAACCACCGGGTTACGGGATTCGAACACCGTGCTACGTTCGACCAATGGCCGAATCTGTCGTACTGGATCCGGTGGATCTTCATCTGCTGCGGCTGCTGCAGAACGACGCCCGGACCACCTACCGCGACCTCGCCGCGCAGATCGGCGTGGCGCCCTCGACGTGCCTGGACCGCGTGACCCGGCTGCGCCGCTCCGGCGTGATCCTCGGGCATCAGCTGCGGCTTGATCCGGCCAAGCTCGGTCGGGGTCTGGAGGCGCTGCTGTCCGTGCAGGTCAGGCCGCATCGACGGGAGTTGGTGGGGCCGTTCGTGGAGCGCATCCGGGTGCTGCCGGAGTCCCGTACCGTCTTCCATCTGACCGGGCCGGACGACTATCTCGTCCATGTCGCGGTCGCGGACATGGCGGACCTGCAGCGGCTGGTCCTGGACGAGTTCACCTCGCAGCGTGAAGTGGCCCGCGTCGAGACCCGGTTGATCTTCCAGCAGTGGGACTGCGGACCGCTCCTGCCGCCTACGCCCTCGGCTCAATACGGGTGACGTGCGGCGGCCCCTCGTATGAGGATGGACCGCATGTCACAGACCACGAACCCGCTGCCCCGCGAGGTCGCCGACGCGTATGTCGACGACCTCATCGCCCTCGACCCGGTGACCGGTACGTACCTCGGTGTGAAGGAGAGTTCGAGCAGGTTGCCCGATCTGTCGCCCGCGGGCCAGGAGGCGCTCGCGGAGCTGGCGCGGCGGACGCTGGCGCGGCTCGACGAGGCCGAGCGGCGGCCCGGCGCGGACAGTGACATCGAGCGCCGGTGCGGCCGGCTGCTGCGCGAGCGGCTCACCGCCGAACTGGCCGTGCACGAGGCAGAAGAGGGGTTGCGCGCCGTCGGCAACATGGCCACGCCCGCCCACTCGGTACGCGAGGTCTTCACCGTGACGCCGAACCAGTCCGAGGAGGACTGGGCGGCGATCGCCGAGCGGCTGCGTGCCGTGCCCGCAGCGCTGGCGGGCTACCGCGAGTCCCTCGCCCTCGGCCTGGAGCGCAAGCTGCACGCGGCTCCGCGCCCGACGGCCACGTTCGTCGAACAGCTCACCGAGTGGTCGGACACGGACGGCAAGGGCCGGGGCTGGTTCGAGGACTTCGCCTCGGCGGGCCCCGAGGCGCTGCACACGGAGCTGGACGAGGCGGCCCGCTCGGCGACCGCGGCCGTCGTGGAGCTGCGCGACTGGATGCGCGAGGTGTACACGCCGGCGATCGAGGGAGCGTCGAACACGGTGGGCCGCGAGCGGTACGCCCGCTGGGCGCGCTACTTCAACGGCACGGACTTCGACCTGGACGAGGCGTACGCGTACGGCTGGTCCGAGTTCCACCGTCTGCTCGGCGAGATGCAGCAGGAGGCCGAGAAGATCCTGCCCGGCGCCGAGACCCCGTGGACGGCGCTCGCCCATCTCGACGAGCACGGCAAGCACATCGAGGGCGTCGACGAGGTCCGCGACTGGCTGCAGGGTCTGATGGACCAGGCGATCGACGAGCTGGACGGCACGCACTTCGAACTCGCCGAGCGGGTACGGAAGGTGGAGTCGTGCATCGCCCCGCCCGGTGGTGCGGCGGCGCCCTACTACACACCCCCGTCGGAGGACTTCTCGCGCCCGGGCCGCACCTGGCTGCCGACCATGGGACAGACCCGTTTCCCGGTCTACGACCTCGTCTCGACCTGGTACCACGAGGGTGTCCCCGGCCATCACCTCCAGCTCGCGCAGTGGGCGCACGTCGCCGGTAACCTCTCCCGCTACCAGGCCACCATCGGCGGGGTCAGCGCCAACGCCGAGGGCTGGGCCCTGTACGCGGAGCGGCTGATGGACGAGCTCGGCTACCTCACGGACGCGGAGCAGCGGCTCGGCTACCTCGACGCGCAGATGATGCGGGCCGCCCGCGTCATCGTCGACATCGGCATGCACCTGGAGCTGGAGATCCCGGCGGACTCCCCCTTCCACCCCGGCGAGCGCTGGACTCCGGAGCTGGCCCTGGAGTTCTTCGGTGCGCACAGCAGTCGTCCGGCGGATTTCGTGGAGAGCGAGCTGACCCGCTACCTCACCATCCCGGGCCAGGCGATCGGCTACAAGCTCGGTGAGCGGGCCTGGCTGCTGGGCCGGGAGAAGGCGCGCGAGCGGCACGGTGACGCGTTCGACCTCAAGGCCTGGCACATGGCGGCGCTCTCGCAGGGCTCGCTCGGCCTGGACGACCTGGTGGACGAGCTGTCCCGGCTCTGAGGCCAGGCCAGGCTTGGCTTGGATCGGGTCAGCGGCGGAAGCCGCCCTCCGAGCCGATCTCCTGGCCGTGCCCCGGTCCGCCTCGTCCGTGCGAGCCACGCGATGAGGCGGGCCGGGTCATGAACGACCAGGAAGGGCAACGCTCCGACCCGGCGCATGCGATGGTCCGGGTCGCTGGGCGCACTACGCGTTGCCGCCCATCCGGGGTGCCTGGATCGGGTGGCCTTTCGGGGTGCCCATGCGGGGCCGCTCACCCGCACTCGCCTGTCCCTGCTCGATGCGTCGCAGCTGTACGAGGCCCAGCCAAGTCTCCGGCCCCGGCTGGACGTTGGCCGCGCGTACCGCGTACCTTCCCGCTTCCAGCTCGACCCGGAGGCAGTCGGTGCGGTCCGTTTCGCTGCCGGGCCAGGCCGAGTCGAACAGCACGACCGTGCCGGGCACTTCCCAGCTCATCTCGTGCTCCCAGTCCGCCGTGGCGAGGGCCGCCGGGACACCGGCCAGGAGTTCGTCCTCGGAGCCGGCCGCCCACCACCGTACGAAGGTGCCGTGTTCCGGCAGGAAGGCGGTGGAGGCGGGTTCGTCGCCCAGGACCAGCGCGGCCGAGTCGCCGACCGGGAGCAGTCCGACGTACCCGTCGACCTCGCAGGCGCGGTCGTAGTCGGAGGCGTTCTCCTCGCCGTCGGCGCCCGCCCAGAACGGCAGAACCGTCTCCGGCACCGCGATCAGCGGCCCGCCATCCGACTCGACCCACTCCGCCACACCGGGTTCCGCGTATCGCACCATGGCGCAGAACGGTACACGCACAAGGAGCCCACCATTCCAGAAGTGCCGTCGACTGCCGCGTAGTTGGAGCCTACCGGGCCGCCGAGTGCGATCGGTGGCGGGCGTCCGCGATGCGCCGCGCGCGCCGGGCGCGGGGCGGGACCGAGGTGGTCGTCGGGCGTTCAGCAGCCGCAGTCCTCCGTGTCCTTCGGTGCCGTGAGCGGGTCGGCGGCGCGGCGCTCGCGGCCCTCCCAGGTCTCGTACGCGAAGCCCTCGCGCACCCAGTACTCGAAGCCGCCGAGCATCTCCTTGACGCGGTAGCCGAGTTCGGCGAGGGCGAGCGCCGCGCGGGTCGCGCCGTTGCAGCCGGGGCCCCAGCAGTACGTGACCACCGGGACGGACTTGTCGAGGAGCTGTTCGGCCTGCCCGGGGATGAGCGCGGTCGGCAGGTGGATCGCGCCGGGGACGTGGCCCTGGTCCCAGGACTCGGTGGAGCGGGAGTCCAGGACGACGAACCCGGGGTCGCCGTCGGCCGCGAGCGCGGCGGCGACGTCCGACACGTCGGCGTGGAAGACGAGGCTCGCGCGGAAGTGGACGGCGGCCTCGGCAGGTGTGGCAGGAGCCACCCGGAGGACGGGGTTCACGACGTCAGTGGTCATGACAACGAATCTATGCCTGCCGTTCGGCCATCTGAAGCGAGGATCCCCGGGGCACCCCTTGATCGGCCGGGGCTTCCCCTGCTATCCATCCAGGATGACCGTGTTTTCCCCGGACGCCACCGACTGGCGCATCCTCGACGTCCTCCAGCGTGAGGGCCGGGCCAGCTTCGCCGAGCTGGCCCGCGCCGTCTCCATGTCGCCGAGCGCGGTCACCGAACGGGTGCGCCGCCTGGAGGAGGCGGGCGTCATCCAGGGGTACGCGGCCGTCGTGGACCCCGAGCGGCTGGGACTGCCGATCCTGGCGTTCGTGCGGCTGCGCTATCCGAACGGGAACTACAAGCCCTTCCGCGACCTGGTCGCCGTCACGCCCGAGATCCTGGAGGCGCACCACGTCACGGGCGACGACTGCTTCGTCATCAAGGTCGCCGCCCGGTCGATGCGCCACCTGGAAGAGGTGTCGGGCAGGATCGGCGCGCTCGGCTCGGTGACCACGAGCGTCGTCTACTCCTCGCCGCTGCCCCGGCGCCCCCTCGGCCACTGACTCAGCCGGCGCCGCGCCGGCGCAGCACGGAACCGGATCTGCCCTTCACAACCTCCAGTTGCGCGTGGATCCGGCGTCTCAGGTCCGCCACATGGCTGACGATGCCGACGCTGCGGTCCCGCTCACGCAGGGAGTCGAGCACGTCCAGGACCTCGTCGAGGGTCTGGTCGTCGAGGCTGCCGAAGCCCTCGTCGATGAAGAGCGTGTCCAGGCGGACTCCACCGGCCTCGTCGGTGACGACGTCCGCGAGGCCGAGGGCCAGCGCGAGCGAGGCGAAGAACGTCTCACCGCCCGACAGCGTCGCCGTGTCCCGCTCGCGTCCGGTCCAGGCGTCGACGACGTGCAGCCCGAGACCACTGCGGCCGCGTCCGGCCCGGTCGTCGGAGTGGACGAGGGTGTAACGGCCGGACGACATGCGCTGGAGCCGCACGGTTGCCGCGGCGGCCACCTGCTCCAGGCGGGCCGCCAGCACATACGACTCCAGGCGCATCTTCCGCTCGTTGTCCGCGGAGGTGCCCGCGGTGAGGGAGGCCATGCGCGCCACCCGGTCGTACTCCTCGCGCAGCGGAGCCAGGCGTCGTATTCCCGCGGCCGAGCGGGCGGAGAGCCGGTCGAGTTCGGTGCAGCGGCGGGCCGCCGCGTCCCGTGCGGAGGCCGCGTCGCGCAGCCGTTGGGCCGCACCGGCCGCGGCCCGTTCCGCCGACGCGAGGTCGGCGCGCGGCTGCCGGGCGGCGTCCGCGGTGTCCGCCTCGGCGAGGACGGCGCGCACGGCGGCCTCCTCGGACTGCCAGGCGTCCAGGCGGTGTTGCAGCTCGCGGTGGGCGGCGGCGTCGAGGAGTGCCGCGGCCGCGGCCAGCGGGGTGTCGAAACCGGCCCGGTAGGCGGCGTCGGCGAGCCGGGCGTCGGCGTCCTTGAGCCGCTGCGCCGTGTCCTCGGCGGCCCGCGCGGTGTCGGCGCCGTCGGTGAGCAGCGCGACCCGCTTCTCCAGCTGCGCGGCCCGGGCGGCGACGCTGTCCGCCGTACCGCGCGCCCGCACCAACTCCTCTTCCAGGCCCGCCCGTTCGCGGTCGAGCCGCTCGCGGTGGCCCACCCGCGAGGCGGCTCTGACCGCCGCCTGCTGCCGCACCGCTGTCCGTCGCTCGTGCTCGTGCTCCGCCTGCCGCAGCTGCTCGCTCGCCGGGTGCAGTTCCGAGGCGGCACCGCGTTCCCGCGCGTAGAGCCGCTCCAACTCCTCGACCTCTTCGGCGAGTCGGTCTGTCGGCGCGTCACCCGCCTCGGCCGTGGCGGCGGCCAGCGCCTCTCGTACGACGGCGAGGCGCCGCTCGTCCTCGGTGCGCTGTTCGTCGGCGCGCTGGAAGGCGGCGAGGGCGCGCTCCTCCGCCTCCCGGTCGACGTGTCCGGCGATCTTGCGCGCGGGAACGGGGTGTTCTGTGGCGCCGCAGACGGCGCAGGGCTCGCCGTCGGTGAGCCCTGCGGCCAGCTCGGCCGCGATGCCGTTCAGCCGCTGTTCCTTGAGGTCGAGCCAGTGGGCGCGGGCCTCGGTGGCGCGTTCGCGGGATGCGAGGACGCGTGCCTGGGCCTGGTCGGTGTCGCGGGCGAACTGGTCACGCTGCCGGGCCGCGCCGAGCCTGCGCTGCGCGGGCTCGCGCTGCACGCCGAGCTGTTCGGCCCTCGTCGCGGCCTCCTGCGCGGTCTCGATACGGGCCTGCAGTGCGGAGCGGGTCGTCTCCCAGCCGTCGAGCCAGGCCTCGGCCTCCTGCAGCACGCCCTCGTCGGCGCGCTCCTGCCGGTCCAGGTCGGTGCGCTCCCGGACCAGTCCGGCCAGCCGCTGCTCGGCACGGCGGGCGGACTCCAGCCCGCCGAGTTCCTCTGCGGTGCGGCGCGCGGCGGAGGCGAGTCCTGCGGCACCGGCATCGGCGAGACAGCCGTGCAACTCGACGCGCGTGTGCGATTCCTCGCGCGTGCCGGCGTCATCGCGCGCGTCCCGCGACGCCGTGGGTCCGCTCGCACCGGTTTCGGCGACAGCGCCTCTCGGCGGCGCGAACCCGGACGCCTCGGCGGCCACGTCGCCGTCCCCCGCACCGGCGGATCCGGCCGCGCCCGCGTCGCAGCCGACATCCCCTGGCCCAGCGAGCCCGGCCGCACCCGCCTCGCGGCCACCATCTCGGGCCCCCGCGAACCCGGCCGCACCCACGTCCGGGCTCTCCGCTCGGCGCACGGCGTGTTCCGCGCCGAGGGCCGATCGCAGCAGCGCACGCGCGCGTGTCTCCGCCCGGGCCGCGCGCCGGTGTTCCGTCTCGGCGAAGTCGCGCAGCTCCAGGGCGGGCGCCACCGCCTCGGCCTTGCGGGCCCGCTCCATGCGTTCCTGCGCCTGCCGGTACGCGGCCGACCGCTCCTCCAGCCGCTCGGCACGCTCCCGGGCCTCGCCGAACCGCCTTTGCAGCCTTGCCAGTTCACGGACGTCTTCCAGGCTGCGCTCGGCAGCCGCCTGCGCGGACTCTGCCGCCATGAGACGGCAGTGGGCGACGGTGAGCTGTTCGCGAGCGGTGCTGCGGGCGACCGCGGCGGCGGTGATCACCGCCTCGGCCAGCCCCGGCTCCCCCGGCTGGAGCTCCGGCAACTCGAGGGCGCCGTCCGCCGCCTGCTGCATGCGGTGCGCGTCGGCGAGCAGCGCGGCGTCCCCCTCGCGCACCTGGGCCTCGGCGGCACGCCGGCGCTCGGCGAGGCGCTTCTCGACCTCGGCGAAGCGGTGGGTGTCGAAGAGGCGGCCGAGCAGTTTGCCGCGCGCCTCGGCGTCGGCACGCAGGAAGCGCGCGAAATCGCCCTGGGGCAGCAGGACGACCTGGCAGAACTGCTCGCGGCTCATGCCGAGGAGCTGGGTGATCTCCTCGCCGATCTCCTGGTGCGAGCGGCTGAGATCCTTCCAGGCGCCGACGGCCGGGTCGTACTCGCGCAGCCAGCTCTGGGCCTTCTCCAGCGTGGTGCCCGAGCCGCGCTTCTTGGGGCGCTCCCAGGGCGGCTGCCGGGTGACCTCCAACCGGCGTCCCGCGACGGTCAGTTCGAGGGTCACTCCGGTGCGCGTGCCTGATGCCGCGTGGTCGCTGCGCAGGGCCAGGCCCTGGCCGCTCTGGCGTGCGCCCGGGACCGTGCCGTAGAGGGCGTAGCACACGGCGTCGAGGACGGACGTCTTGCCCGCTCCCGTCGGTCCGTGCAGCAGGAAGAGCCCGGCCGCCGACAGTTCGCCGAAGTCGACGCTCTGGGATCCGCCGAACGGCCCGAACGCGGTGATGTCCAGCCGATGCAGCCTCATCGGGCCACCTCCCGCAGGACCTCGTCCGCGCGCACCGCGTCGAACGCGTCCCGCAGCACGCCCTGTTCGCGTGCGTCGGGTCCGGCGCCGCGCACATGGGCGACGAAGTCCTCGGCGATCTCCTGGTCGCTACGGCCCGCGAGCCGCCTGGCGTACGACACGTCGGGGTCGTCCGGCGCCCGCGCGGGGTCGAAGACGAGGCTGAGGGTGTGCGGGAAGCGCTCGATGAGCCGGGCCATCGGATCGGCCGGGCGGACCGCGTCGGTGAGGGTGGCCTCCACCCACGCCTCCTCGTGGCGGGCGAGCTGCGGATCGGCCAGCAGGTCCTCAAGGGTGCCCCGGATCCGGGCCAGGGCGCGGGGCACCGGGCAGTCGACGCGCTCCGCGGCGACAAAGCCGTCGGCCCCGAGGTCGACGAGCCACATGCTCTTGCGGTGGCCGGCCTCCGAGAAGGAGTACGGCAGCGGGGAGCCGGAGTAGTGCACGCGCTCGGTGATCGTCTGGCAGCCGTGCAGGTGGCCGAGGGCCGCGTAGTCGACCCCGTCGAAGACTCCCGCGGGCACGGCGGCGACCCCGCCGACGGTGATGTCCCGCTCGCTGTCGCTGGCTTCGCCGCCGGTGACGAAGGCGTGCGCGAGGACGACGGACCGGGTGCCACGCGCGCGCGTGGCGAGGTCGGCGCGGACACGGTGCATGGCGGCGGCGAGCACCGCCTCGTGTCCGGCCCTCTCCACGCCGAACTCGTCCTTCACCAGGGCAGGTTCGAGATAGGGAAGGCCGTAGAAGGCCACGTCCCCGTGCGGGTCCGACAGCACCACCGGTGTCCCGCACGCCGAGGGTTCGGTCCGCAGATGGATGCCCGCGCGTCCGATGAGGCCGGCCCCTACCCCCAGTCGGCGCGCCGAGTCGTGGTTCCCGGAGATCATCACCGTCGGCACGCCCAGGTCGGCGAGGCGGTGCAGCACGTCGTCGTACAGCTCGACCGCGGCGAGGGGCGGCACCGCACGGTCGTACACATCCCCCGACACGACCACCGCGTCCACACCGCGCTCGCGCACGGTCGTGACGAGGTGGCCGATGAATTCGGCCTGGGCCCCGAGCATGTTCACCCGGTGGAACGCCCGGCCGAGATGCCAGTCGGAGGTGTGCAGAATTCTCACCGCGCCGCTCCGACCTGCATGCTTCCCCCTACTCCGCCCCGCGACCCAGCACCGAACCAGCACGGTCCTCGCCGTCGGCACCGACCACGCTAGCGCCTGCCGGCACCTGATCCGTCACGGACCTCAGTCTGCCACCCGCACCCGGCGTCGGATGACCGTGGACGTCCGCAGTGATCAGGACGGTTGCGTGACCAAGCCACCGGGAGGCTTCACCGGCCCTGTTCTCCCCGTTCTGGGCGTGTCACCTGCTGTCGCTGGTCCCGGTGGTGTTCATGAGCGCCGCCCGCCCCGCCTCCAGCCGGGCCGCAGGAATGCGGAACGGCGAGCAGGAGACGTAGTCCAGACCGGCTCGGTGGAAGAAGTGGATGGAGTCGGGATCACCGCCGTGCTCGCCGCACACACCCGTCTCCAGACGCGGGTTGACCGAGCGGCCGGCCTCGACGGCCAGCTCCACGAGGCGTCCGACGCCCTCCTGGTCGATCGAGTCGAACGGCGAGACCTCGAAGACGCCCTTCTCCAGGTACAGCGGGAAGAAGGAGGCCTCCGCGTCGTCGCGGGACAGGCCCCAGGTCGTCTGGGTGAGGTCATTGGTGCCGAAGGAGAAGAAGTCGGCGGACCCGGCGATGCGTGCGGCGGTGAGTGCGGCGCGCGGCAGTTCGATCATCGTGCCGATGGGGCAGTCCAGTTCGGTGCCGGTCTCGGACGCGACGACGGCGAGTACACGTTCCGTCTCGGCCCGGGCCAGGCGCAGTTCCTCGACGGTGTCCACCAGCGGGATCATGATCTCGGCCCGCGGGCCGCCGCCGGCCCGCAGGCGGGCGGTGACCGCTTCGGCGACGGCCCTGACCTGCATCGCCATCAGGCCGGGCACGGCCAGGCCCAGGCGCACTCCGCGCAGACCGAGCATCGGGTTCTGCTCGTGCATGCGCTCGACGGCGGCGAGGAGTTCACGGTCGCGCGGGTCCGGATCGGTGGCCCGGGCGAGGCGGACGGCGAGTTCCGTGCGGTCGGGCAGGAACTCGTGCAGCGGCGGGTCCAGCAGCCGGATCGTCACCGGCAGGCCGTCCATCGCCCCGAGGATTCCGGTGAAGTCCTCGCGCTGCAGCGGCAGCAGGGCAGCCAGGGCCCGTTCGCGTGCGGTGTCGTCACGGGCCAGGATCATCGCCTCGACCAGCGCCCTGCGCTCGCCGAGGAACATGTGCTCGGTGCGGCACAGGCCGACGCCCTGCGCGCCCAGGCGGCGCGCGCGGGCGGCGTCTTCGGGGGTGTCGGCGTTGGCCCGCACCTCCAGGCGGCGTACGGAGTCGGCGTGGGCCAGTGCGCCGAGCACCGCTTCGGTGAGCGGGCCTGCCGCGGTGCCGGTCTCCAGGGCGCGGCCGACGTCGGACGCGGTGAGCGGGAGTTCGCCGAGGTGGACGGTGCCCGCGGTGCCGTCGACGGAGACGGTGTCGCCCTCGCGTACGACGACGCCCGACGATGTGGCGAACCGGCGCTCGGCGGTGTCGACGGCGAGTGCCTCGGCGCCGCACACGCACACCTTGCCCATGCCGCGCGCGACGACCGCTGCGTGGCTGGTCTTGCCGCCCCGGCTGGTCAGGACGGCCTGCGCGGCGATCATGCCGGGCAGGTCGTCGGGGGTGGTCTCCCGGCGTACCAGGACGACCTTCTCGCCGGCCGCGGAACGGCGTACCGCCTCGGCCGAGTCGAAGACGACGGCTCCCACGGCTGCGCCCGGTGAGGCGGGCACGCCGTGGGCGAGAGGCCGGTCAGTGGTCTTGACGTCGAAGCGGGGGAACATCAGCCGGGTGAGTTCAGCGCCGTCCACGCGGACCAGAGCCTCGTCGGCGGAGATGATCTGTTCCTCGCGCAGGTCGTGGGCGATACGGAAGGCTGCCTCGGCGGTGCGCTTGCCGACGCGGGTCTGCAGGATCCACAGCTTGGCGCGTTCGACGGTGAACTCGACGTCGCACAGGTCGCGGTAGTGGTTCTCCAGGGTGCGCAGGTGGTCGCCGAGTTCGACGTACGCGCGCGGGTCGAGGGTCCTGAGCGCGCTCAGTGGCAGGGCGTCGCGCACGCCGGCGACGACGTCCTCGCCCTGCGCGTCGGGCAGGTAGTCGCCGTACATGCCGCGTTCGCCGGTGGCGGGGTCGCGGGTGAAGGCGACGCCGGTGCCACTGCTTTGAGATGCCACAGTGGAGCCGAGGTTGCCGAAGACCATGGCCTGAACGTTGACGGCGGTGCCGAGGTCCTCCGGGATGTGCTCGCGGTGGCGGTAGACGCGGGCGCGCTCGGTGTTCCAGGAGTCGAAGACCGCGCGGATGGCGCGGGAGAGCTGGTCGGCCGGGTCCTGCGGGAAGTCCTCGCCCGTCTCCTTGCGGATGATGGCCTTGAACTCCTCGGTGATCCGGGCGAGTTCACCGGCGTCGAGCAAGCGGTCGTCGGCGATCGCGTGCCGGGCCTTGTGCGCGGCGATGGCCTGCTCGAACAGGTCGCTGTCCACGCCCATCACGGTGTGGCCGAACATCTGGATGAGCCTGCGGTAGGAGTCCCAGGGGAACCGCTCCTGTCCGGAGGCCTTCGCGAGCCCGGTGACGGAACGGTCGTTGAGCCCGATGTCGAGGATGGTCTCCATCATGCCGGGCATGGAGAAACGGGCGCCCGAGCGCACGGACACCAGCAGGGGGTCGTCGGGTGCGCCGAGGGTCCGGCCCATGGCCTGTTCCAGGCCGGCCAGGGCCTGAGCCACCTCGACGCCGAGTTCGGGCGGCTCCCCACCCGTCTCCAGGTAGACCTTGCAGGCGTCGGTCGTGAGGGTGAAGCCGGGCGGGACGGGCAGCCCGATCCTCGTCATCTCGGCGAGTCCGGCGCCCTTGCCGCCGAGCAGGGCGGCCATGTCACGGCCGCCCGCGGCGAACTCGTACACGTACCTCGTCGGCTTGCTCATGGGGGCCTCTCAGGCATGCGGTACGACGGCCACGGGGCAGCCGACGTGGTGGATGGCCGCGTGGGCGACAGGGCCGGTGCGCGGGCCGGTGGGCCGTTCGGTGGTGCGGCGGCCGACGACGAGCAGGCTCGCTCCGGATGCGGCCCGCACCAGCACGGACTGCGGGCGGCCCTCGGTCACGTTCTCGAGGACCTCGACGCCGGGGTACTTGTCGCGCCACACCTGCAGGACGGCGGTCAGGAAGCCGAGCCACTCCTCGGCCCGGTCCGGACCGTTCACCAGGCCGATGTCTCCGGAGCCGAGTCCGACCGGAGAGGGCTGCTGCCAGGCGTGCACGACCCTCAGGCGCGCGCCCCGCAGCCGGGCCTCCTCGAAGGCGAACTCGATCACGTCCTCGCAGGGATCGGCGAGGTCGATGCCCAGGACCACGTCCCGGTGTCCGGTGCGGGTGGACGCGTGGCCGTCGCCGTCCGGTAGATGCTCGTCGGAGGCCTCCTCTCCGGCCCGGACCAGGACGACCGGCCGGCTCGCCCGCGCCACGACGCCCAGCGCGACCGAACCGACGAGGAACCCGGTGAACCCGCTGAGGCCGCGTGAGCCCAGCACCAGCAGGTCGGCCTGCTCGGCCGCGTGCAGCAGGGCGGCGGTCGCGGGACCTTCGACCTGGTCGTCATCGAGCTTGACGCCGGGGCAGGTACGGCGGATCCGGTCACCCGCCTGCCGCAGGGAGCGCCGTGCCAGGTGCCGCTGAGCGGCCGTGGCGATCTCGCGGGTCTCCTGGCGGGGATGCCAGTTCCAGGCATGCACGAGCCGCAGCGGCCGATCTCGGCGTATGGCCTCGCGGGCGGCCCACTCGGCCGCGGCCAGGCTCTCGGCGGATCCGTCGACTCCGGCGATGACGGGCGGAAGCATGATGCGCACCTCCAGCGCTCGGTCAGCTCCTCGCTGCCAGCTTCGTCCGGTGACCTACCGGCAGGTATGGGCCGCCGGGTCTCCGATCGGGTCCGTTCGGCCCCTGCGCAGGCACGGGGTGCGGGGCCAGGATGGGAAGAAGCCCGCGGCCCGGAAGGCGGCGCACCATGCAACGAGTGATCATCGCCGGCGTCGACCGGTCTGCACGCAGCCGTGCCGCGGCCGACTGGGCCACCCGTGAGGCGCTGCTGCGAGGGCTGCCCCTGCGGGTGGTGCACGTGGTGCCGCCTGCCTCCCTGGATCCGGTGGAGCAGTGGCCGTATCGTCCCGAGGCCGTGGCCGAGCACGTGGTGGCCGAGCTCACCGACCGGCACCCGGCGCTGCGAGCCCGGGGCACCCGACTCACCGGAATGCCGGCCCCGGTCCTGCGTGCCGCCGGCGCGGACGCGGAGCTGATCGTGCTCGGCCTGCGCGGCGAGGGCTGTCACGCCGGGATCACCGTGGGCTCGACCGCGGCGGCCCTGGCCGCGGAATCCGCCGGTCCGGTGGTCCTGGTGCCCGGCACGCCGGCCGATGAAGGCCCCCCGGGTCCCTCCGCCGGCGTGACCGTCGGTGTCGACGTCCGGGACCCGGTGAGCGGGGCGCTCGACCTCGCCTTCGAGGCGGCCCGGCTGCGCGGCGCGCGGCTGCATGCCGTCCACGCCTGGAAGCTGCCCGCGCAGGCCGCCGATTCGCTCCTCCCGGTCCTGGAGGAGGACCGCGCCACCTGGGAGGACCACGAGGTGCAGCTGCTGTCCGACGTGCTGCGCCCGTGGCGCACGAAGTACCCGGACGTCGACGTCCTGGAGGACGTCGTGCTGTTCACGCCGGTGGAGGCCCTCGTCCACGCCTCGGAAGGCGCCGAACTGGTGGTGGTCGGTCGGCGTCCGGCCCCGGATGCCACGCTCGGGCAGCTGCTGGAGCACTGCCGGTGCCCGGTCGCCGTCGTTCCCGCGTAGCCCGGGAGGGTCGGCCCCGGCGGTGGGGTCCTTCGGCCCCTGTGGGGCCGGAAGGGGTCGGGGCACCGTGAGGACCATGAGGACGCGTACACGCATCGCCGTCATAGGCGTCGGCAACGAGTTCCGGCGCGACGACGGCGTCGGCTGGGCCGTGCTGACCCGGCTGCAGGAGCGCGCCGCCCGGCGGCCCCTGCCGCCGGGCACCGTGCTGGCCACCTGCGACGGCGATCCCGGGCGGCTGATCGGGCTGTGGGAGGGCGCCGTCCTCGCGGTGGTCGTGGACGCCGCCCATGCGCACCCGGGGACACCCGGCCGGGTGCACCGTCTCGAACTCGATGCCGGACTCCTGGCGCAGTCCCCGACGACCAGCTCGCATGGCCTCGGCCTCGGCGAGGCCGTCGAACTCGCCCGGGTCCTGGGCGTGTTGCCCGATCATCTCGTCGTGTACGCCGTGGAGGGTGCCGAGAGCGCGCTCGGTACCGGTCTCTCCCTCGCCGTCGAGGCGGCCGTGGAACCGCTCGTCAGGGCCGTCGAGTTCGAGATCGCCCGGCACCGGGAGACCGGGGCGAGGAGTCCGGCATGACCGTGCGGCGCTTCCACGTGGAGGGGATCGTCCAGGGCGTCGGCTTCCGCCCGTTCGTGTACCGCACCGCGTCCGCGCTCGGCCTCGACGGCTGGGTGGCCAATGTCAACGGGCACGTGGAGGGCGAGGTCGCCGGGCCGCCCCACGCGATCGACGAGTTCGCCGCCCGCCTGCGCACCGACGCGCCGGCCCTCGCCCGGGTGCGCCGCGTACGGCTCACCGGCGGCCTGCCCCAGCCGGCCCACGGCCAGGGTTTCCGGGTACGGCACAGCTCGCCCGCCGACGCGGACACGGCGCCGCGCGAGATCCCGCCCGACGCGGCGATCTGCGACGCCTGTCTGGCCGAGCTGCACGACCCCCGCGACCGCCGCCACCGCTACCCGTTCATCAACTGCACGGACTGCGGGCCCCGCGCCACGATCATCGATGACCTGCCCTACGACCGGATCCGCACGACCATGCGCCGCTTCCCGCTGTGTGCGCAATGCGCGGCGGAGTATGCCGACCCGGCCGACCGGCGCTTCCACGCCGAACCGGTCGCCTGCCCGGCCTGCGGCCCCCGGCTGGCCTGGGAGAAGCTGCGCGGCGAGGAGGCGCTGCGGGCGGCGGTCAAGGCGGTCGAGGCCGGCGGGATCATCGCGTTGAAGGGCCTCGGCGGCTACCAACTCGTGTGCGACGCGGGCGATCCTGCGGCCGTGTCGGAGCTGCGGCGGCGCAAGCACCGTCCGTCGAAGCCGTTCGCCGTCATGGTCCGCGACATCGACACGGCCGCCCGGCTGGCGCGGATCGGCGCCACTGAGTGGCAGGCGCTGACGTCTGTGGAGCGCCCGGTGGTGCTGCTCGCCCGCCGCCGGTGGCACGGCACGGCCCCGCTCGCCGGCGAGGTGCACCCCGGTCTGGCGCGCGTCGGCCTGTTCCTGCCGACCACCGGCCTGCACCACCTCCTTCTCGACGAGCTGGCCCGCCCCCTGGTGGTCACCAGCGGCAACCTCAGCGACGAGCCGATCGCCGTCGACGACACCGAGGCCCGGCGCACCCTGGACGGTGTCGCGGACGGCTTCCTCACCCACGACCGGCCGATCCGGTCCCGCTACGACGACGCGGTCGTGCAGTTCACCGGACGGACCCGGATCACGGTCCGCCGGGCCCGCGGGCTCGCCCCCGCCCCCTTGCCGCTTCCCGTGCGCGAGCCGGTCGCCGGGGCCGGCGCCCAGCTCAAGCACACGTTCACGCTGGCCGCCGACGGCCGCGCCCACGTCGGCCCGCACACCGGCGACCTGGCCGATCTCGCGGCCCACGACGCGTTCCTGGCGTCGTACGAGCACCTCAGGCGGCTCACCGGGATCGAGCCGGCGGTCCTGGCCCACGACCTGCACCCCGGCTACCTGTCCACGCAGTGGGCCCAGGCACAGCCTCTGCGCCGGATTCCGGTGCAGCACCATCACGCGCACGTGGCCGCCTGCGCGGCCGAACACGGGGTGCACGGGCCCTTCCTCGGTGTCGCCTACGACGGTCTGGGGCTGGGCGACGACGGCACTTTGTGGGGCGGCGAGATCCTCGTCGCCGACCTGAGCGGCTACCGTCGCGTGGGCAGGTTCGCGACCGCGCCCCTGCCCGGCGGCGACGCGGCGGTACGCCATCCTTCCCGCACGGCCCTGGGCCATCTGTTCGGCGCCGAGACGCTGGGCTCACCGCGCCCGTATCCGTGGCTCACCCGGTCCTTCACGGACCGGCTCGGCCCGGCCGAGGTCACCGCCGTGCGCACGATGGTCGCCAAGGGCGTGAACTGCCCGCGCGCGTCCAGCGCCGGGCGGCTCTTCGACGCGGTCGCCGCGCTGCTGGGGCTCTGCGACCGGGTGAGTTACGAGGGCGAGGCGGCCGTCCTGCTCGAAGCGGCGGCGGGCGCCGAGCACGCCGCCGCCCTCGCCCATCGGGTGGTCCGGGCCCAGGGCCTGTGGGTGTACGACCCCGCGCCGACGCTGGCCGATCTGCTGCGGCGGCGGCTGGACGGGGAACCGGTGGCCCCGCTGGCGGCGGCCTTCCACCTGACGCTCGGGATCGTCACCGCGGACCTCGTCGCGCGGGCCGTCGCCGAGGGTGCGCCACGCACGGTCTGTCTCGGCGGCGGCTGCTTCGTCAACCGCCGGCTGCTGACGGAGGTCAAGCGCCGGCTGCACGCGCAGGGACTGCGGGTGCTGGTCGGCGGTCAGGTCCCGGTCGGGGACGGCGGCATCAGCTACGGCCAGGCGGCGGTCGCCGCCGCACGGCTGGCCGAGGAGAGGTGAACGCGTATGTGCCTGGGCATCCCGGGGCGGGTGGTGGAGGTCCACGACGACGCGGGGCTGCGCATGGCGACGGTCGATTTCGGCGGGGTGCGGCGCGAGGTGTGCCTCAGCTGTACGCCCGAGGCCGACGTGGGGTCGTACGTCATCGTGCATGTCGGGTTTGCGATCACCTCGGTCGACGAGGTGGAGGCGCGGCGGACTCTTTCGGTTCTGCGGGCGATGGCGGGAGCCGTCGAGGGCGAGTTGGGCGAGCCCTTGCCATGACGCTCCGCCGGGTGCCGGTCCGAAACGGCAGGCCGTCCTCACAACGCGGGACGCATGTGGCTGGTCGCGCCCACGCGGCGGAGCCGCATATCGACACAGCCCCGCCCCCCTCAAGGGCGTTCGAGGTCCGGTCGGCTTGCCGGCTGGGCCGGTTGGCCCCTGTCTTCGGCCGGGCCGTCGGTCGGAGGGTGGGGGTGGAGCCGGCGACGAGGAGGAGCGACATGACCGCAACCCCGGCCGTGCTCGATCGGGACGGGCTCAGTGCCCTGGTCACGGTGCTCGTGGCGGACGGACGGACCGTCGTCGGGCCCACCGCCCGCGACGGTGCGATCGTGCTGTCCGAGCTGGCGTCGGCGGACGAGCTGCCGTACGGCTGGGGTGTCGACCTCGATGCCGGGCGATACCGGCTGGTGCCCCGCGCGGACGGTGCCGCCTTCGCGCACAGCGCGGGCCCGCAGTCCTGGAAGAACTTCCTGCACCCGCCGCGGGAGCGGCTGTGGAGTGCCGACAGGACCGCGGAGGGTGAGCTGACGTTCACCGCGCACGAGCCCGAGGCCCCGGCCTACGCCTTCCTCGGCGTGCGCCCCTGCGACCTGCGGGCCATCGCCATCCAGGACCGTGTGCTGACCGGCGGACGGTACGAGGACGGCGGCTACGGGAAGCGGCGTCGCGGTGCGCTGCTGATCGCCGCCGAGTGCACCGAACCCGGCGCGACCTGCTTCTGTGTCTCCACCGGCGGCGGGCCCGCGGCCGACCCCGGCTACGACCTCGCACTGACCGAGGTGGTGGACGAGGACGGCCACCGGTTCCTGGTCCGCGTGGGCAGCGAGGAGGGCGCCCGGCTGCTGGACCGGGTCCCGCACCGGAGTGCCGACACGGCCACGGAGACCACCGCACGCGCCTCGGTCGACGCGGCCCGCGACCGGATGGGCCGCTCGCTTCCCCCGGTCGACCTGCGCTCCCTGATGGGCGCGAGCATGGACGCCGAGCGCTGGAACGACGTCGCCGAGCGCTGTCTGACCTGCGGAAACTGCACCATGGTCTGCCCGACCTGCTTCTGCACGACCACGGAGGAGGTCACCGACCTGACCGGTGACCACACCGAGCGCTGGCAGCGCTGGGACTCCTGCTTCGACCTTGACTTCTCCTATCTGCACGGCGGCCCCGTGCGCCGCTCGCCCCGCAGCCGCTACCGGCAGTGGCTCACCCACAAGCTCTCCACCTGGCACGACCAGTTCGACACGACCGGGTGTGTCGGCTGCGGGCGCTGCATCGCCTGGTGCCCGGCCGGCATCGACATCACGGAGGAAGTGGCCGCACTGGAGGCCGAACGCGAAACGGAGTCGGACTGATGCCCCCCTCGATGGCCCTGCGCATGAACCACGCCCTGCCCACCGAGCACCGCGAGCGGCTGCTGCGCGTCGGCCGCGAAGCCGGCTTCCCACAGGGCCGCCGGCTCTTCGAGGAGGGCGGACACGCCGACCGGTTCTGGATCATCCGCAACGGCACGGCCGCCCTCGACATGCATGTGCCCGGCCGCCGCTCGCCGATCATCGAGACGCTCGGCGTCGGCGACCTCGTCGGCTGGTCCTGGCTGTACGAGCCGTACGTCTGGCAGCTCGGCGCGGTGGCCGTGACCCCCTTGCAGGCCTACGAGTTCGACGCCGTCGCCGTGCGTCTGATGTGCCTCGACGACCCCGAGTTCGTGCGTTCCGTCGAACACTGGGTGGGCCGGGTGCTGGCCCACCGGCTCAACGCGGCCCGCGCCCGGCTGGTCGACCTGTACGGGATCCACGAGACGAAGGACGAGCGATGACGGCCGTGCCGGTCCCCCATCGCGTGGTCGCCCGTCGAGCGGAGACCGCGGACACGATCACGCTTCGGTTCGAACCGGTCGGCCCCGCACTCCCCGACTTCCTGCCGGGACAGTTCGCGATGGTGCACTCCTTCGGCCGCGGCGAGATCCCGGTCTCCGTGAGCTCCGTACAGGCCACGGGGGGTCTCGCCCACACGATCCGCTCGGTGGGCGCGGTCTCCGACGGACTGTGCACGGCCCGGATCGGTGACGTCCTCGGCATTCGCGGGCCCTACGGCACGAGTTGGGAACTGGAGCGGGCGCGCGGCCGGGACGTGGTGGTCGTGGCGGGCGGTATCGGTCTCGCCCCGCTGCGTCCGCTGATCCTGGGCGCGCTGGCCGGGCCTGCCGCGTACGGGCACGTCAACGTCCTGATCGGGGCACGCACCCCGGCCGACCTCATCGCCCGCAGGGAGATGGAGAGCTGGGCCACGGCATACACCGGAGTGACGGTGGAGCAGCCCGATCCGGACTGGCGCGGGGACGTCGGCGTGGTCACCCAGCTGCTGGGGCGGGCGCACTTCGATCCCGAGCACACCTGGGCGTTCGTCTGCGGCCCCGAGCCGATGATCCGGGCCACCGCCCGCGAACTCGCGCACCGCGGCGTACCGCGCGACCGCATCCGGGTCTCCCTGGAACGCAACATGCGCTGCGCGACCGGGCACTGCGGGCACTGCCAGCTCGGCCCGCTGCTGGTGTGTCGGGCGGGCCCGGTCGTGGACTGGGAACGCGCCGAACCACTGCTGTCCGTAAGGGAGTTGTGAGATGGCCGCCCCCACGAAGACCACCCCCACGCTCGCGGTGTTCAAGCTGGCCTCCTGCGACGGCTGTCAGCTGACCCTGCTGGACTGCGAGGACGAACTCCTGGCGCTGGCGGGCGAGGTGGACATCTCGCACTTCCTGGAGGCGTCCAGCGCGGTGGCACCCGGCCCGTACGACCTGTCCCTGGTCGAGGGCTCGGTCACCACGGCCCAGGACGCCGAGCGGATCCGGGCCATCCGCGCCGCCTCGCGTCACCTGGTGACCATCGGTGCGTGCGCCACGGCCGGCGGCATCCAGGCCCTCAGGAACTACGCGGACGTCGACGAGTTCCGGCGCACGGTCTACGCACACCCCGAGTACATCTCCACGCTCGCCACCTCCACCCCCGTATCGGCTCATGTGGACGTCGACTTCGAGCTGCGCGGCTGCCCCATCGACCGCCGGCAGCTCATCGAGGTGATCTCCGCGTTTCTCGCCGGCCGCAAGCCGGACGTGCCGAACCACAGCGTGTGCTTCGAGTGCAAGCGGCGCGGCACGGTCTGCGTGACGGTCGCCCACGGCACCCCCTGCCTCGGCCCGGTCACGCACGCCGGGTGCGGGGCGCTGTGTCCGGCGTACCAGCGGGGCTGCTTCGGCTGCTTCGGCCCGTCCGGGTCGGTGAACCTGCCCGCGCTGATCCCGCTGCTGCGCCGCGACGGCATGGACGAGGACGCCGTCGGCCGGTTCCTGCACACCTTCAACGCCGCCGCCTTCGACAAGGAGTTGGACCAGTGACGCACCGCGGATCCCGTGTCCTGCACGTCGGCTCGCTGTCCCGGGTCGAGGGCGAGGGCGCGCTGCGTCTGCACGTCCACGACGGCACGGTCACCGACGCACGGCTGGAGATCTACGAACCGCCGCGCTTCTTCGAGGCGTTCCTGCGCGGGCGCGCGCACACCGAACCGCCGGACATCACGGCGCGGGTGTGCGGGATCTGCCCGGTGGCGTACCAGATGAGCGCGTGCGCGGCGATCGAGGACGCGTGCGGGGTGACGGTCGACCCGGTGATCCGGGACCTGCGTCGGCTGCTGTACTGCGGGGAGTGGATCGAGAGCCAGGTCCTGCACATCTACCTGTTGCACGCCCCGGACTTCCTGGGCCGCGCGAGCGCGATCGAGCTGGCCCGCACCCACCATGCCGAGGTCGAGCGGGGGCTCAGGCTGAAGAAGGCCGGCAACGCCCTGATGGAGGTTCTGGGCGGGCGTGCCGTGCACCCCGTGAACGTACGGCTGGGCGGCTTTCACCGAGCGCCGACGCGGGCCGAACTGCGGCCGCTCGCCGAGCAGTTGAAGCAGGGCCTGGACGACGCGTGGGAGACCGTGCGCTGGGTGGCCGGCTTCGAGTTCCCCGATGCCCGCGTCGAGGCCGACCTGCTGGCGCTGGCCGCCCCGGACACGTACGCCATCGAGAGCGGCACCCCGACGGTGCTGCGCGCGGACGGCAGCACCGCCTCCTTCCCGGTGCGGGAGTTCACCGAGCACGTCGCCGAGACCCATGTGGAGCACTCCACCGCGCTGCACTCCCGGCTCGACGGGCGGCCGCACCTCACCGGCTCCCTCGCCCGCTTCGCCATCGGCGGCGCACGGCTGTCGCCGGTCGCGCTGCAGGCGGCCGTGGAGGCGGGACTGGGCGATCCGCGGGAGGGTGCCGTGTGCCGCAATCCGTTCCGGTCGATCCTGGTGCGGGCGGTGGAGACGGTGTACGCCGTCGCGGAGGCGCTGCGGATCATCGACGGCTACGAGCCGCCCGCGCGCCCGTACACCGAGGTACCGCCGGTCGCGGGGGTCGGCCACGGCGCCACCGAGGCGCCCCGTGGGCTGCTCTACCACCGCTACGAGCTCGACGCCGACGGCCTCGTGACCAGTGCCCTGCTGGTGCCGCCGACGGCACAGAACCAGGGCGCGATCGAGGACGACCTGCGGCGGCTGGCCCAGCGTGCGATCGGCGAACACGAGCCGGACGACGCCGAGTTGACGGCCCTGTGCGAGCGGGCGATCCGCAACCACGACCCGTGCATCTCGTGCTCCACCCACTTCCTCGACCTGACGGTCGTCCGTACCTCGTCAGACACCCCGGGAGGCTGCTATGCCTGAAACTCCGTACAGCGTGAGCCACGTGATGACGCACACCGTCGTCGCCGTCGGCAGCGAGGCGCCCTTCAAGGAGATCGTCGAGCTGCTCGATCAGTGGAAGGTCAGCGCCCTGCCGGTCCTGGCGGGCGAGGGCCGGGTCGTGGGAGTGGTCTCCGAGGCGGACCTGCTGGCCAAGGAGGAGTTCCGGGACACCGAGGAGGGCGATCCGGCCGCTCGGCGGAAGGCCGACGCGGTGACCGCGGGCGAGCTGATGAGCGCCCCGGCCGTGACCGTGCACGCCGACGCCTCGCTGGCCGAGGCCGCCCGCATCATGGCCCGCCGGCACGTCAAGCGACTGCCCGTCGTGGACGGCGTGGGTCTGCTGCAGGGCGTGGTCAGCCGCAGCGACCTGCTCAAGGTCTTCCTCCGTGACGACGAGGAGATCGCCCAGGACATCCGGCACAGCGTCCTGGGGCAGCTCCCGGTCATGAATCCCCTGACGGTGGGTGTGACCGAGGGCGTGGTCACCCTGGGCGGTTCGCTGCCCGACCGGATGCTCGTGCCCGTGGTGGCGCGGGCGGTGCGGGCGGTGGAGGGCGTCGTGGACGTCCGGCTCGACCTCACGCACCGATGACGTACCCGGACGCCCGATGAAGTACCTGGACGAGTACCGCGATCCCGTCCTCGCCCGGCGGCTGCTGGACGAGCTGCGGCGGACCGCCACGCGGCCCTGGCGGATCATGGAGGTGTGCGGCGGCCAGACCCACACCCTGGTCCGCCAGGGCATCGACGAGCTGCTGCCCGCCGGGATGCGGATGATCCACGGCCCCGGCTGCCCGGTCTGCGTGACCCCGCTGGAGACCCTGGACCGGACCATGGCCATCGCCGCCCGGCCCGGCGTGATCCTCACGAGCTTCGGCGACATGCTGCGCGTGCCCGGCACCGACGCCGACCTGCTGTCGCTGCGGGCTCGGGGCGCGGACGTACGCGTGGTCTACGCCCCGATGGACGCGGTACGCCTGGCCGCCGACCACCCCGACCGGGAGGTGGTCTTCCTCGCCGTCGGCTTCGAGACGACCGCACCGGCCAACGCGACGGCCGTGCTGCACGCGGCCCGCCTCGGCCTGTCGAACTTCTCGATGCTGGTCAGCCACGTCCTCGTACCGCCCGCCATGACGGCCCTGCTCGACGACCCCGACTGCGAGGTGCAGGCGTTCCTGGCGGCCGGGCACGTGTGCGCGGTGATGGGCTGGACCGAGTACGAGCCGATCGCCGCCCGCTACGAGGTCCCCCTCGTGGTCACCGGCTTCGAACCGCTGGACCTGCTGGAGGGCATCCTGATGGCGGTACGGCAGCTGGAGGAGGGCCGGTCCGAGGTGGAGAACCAGTACGTACGGGCCGTGCGCCGCTCGGGCAACACCGACGCCCAGGACGCCGTCCGCAAGGTCTTCAGGGTCACCGACCGGGCCTGGCGCGGCATCGGCACGCTGCCCGACAGCGGACTCGAACTGGCCGAGGAGTACCGCGAGTTCGACGCGTCCCGCCGATTCGACGTGGACGGGTTGTGTCCCGTCGAGGACGCGGAGTGCATCGCGGGCGCCATCCTCACCGGAGCCAAGGTGCCCACCGACTGCGCCGCGTACGGCACCCGTTGCACACCCCGTCACCCCCTGGGCGCGCCGATGGTGTCGTCCGAGGGCACCTGCGCCGCCTTCCACGCGGCCGGACGCACCGCCACGAGGAGCACGGCATGAGCATCCAATGCCCCACCCCCCACCACGAGGACGACGTCGTCCTGCTGGGCCACGGCGCCGGCGGGCGCCTGACCGCGGAGCTGCTCGACCGGCTGATCCTGCCCGCCCTCGGTGGCGCGGCGGGCCCGCTGGAGGACGCGGCGCTGCTGCCGGGGTACCGGGAGCTGGTGGTCAGTACCGACAGCTTCGTGGTCAGTCCGCTCTTCTTCCCCGGCGGGGACATCGGTTCCCTCGCCGTCCACGGCACGGTCAACGACCTCGCCATGCGTGGCGCCCGGCCGCTCGCGCTCTCCGTCTCCCTCATCATCGAGGAGGGCCTGCCGCTGGCCGAACTCCGCTCCGTCCTGGACTCGTTGGGCAAGGCGGCGCAGGATGTCGGCGTGCCCCTGGTCACCGGTGACACCAAGGTCGTGGGGCGTGGCGCCGCCGACAGGCTCTTCATCAACACCACCGGTGTCGGGCAGCGGCACGGCCCGCTGCATCCGTCCGCCGCGCTGGCCCGCCCCGGGGACGCGGTGCTGCTCTCCGCGCCGATCGGACTGCACGGCACGACCGTGCTGAGCACCCGTGAGGGCCTTGGATTCGAGAGCGACATCGCCTCGGACACGCGGCCGCTGCACCGGCTGGTGCGCACCCTGGCGCCGCTGGGTGCGGCCGTCCATGTGCTGCGTGACCCGACCCGGGGCGGGCTGGCCGCCGCCCTCAACGAGATCGCCCGTGACTCGTCCGTCGCCGTGGAGATCGAGGAGAGCGCCGTCCCCGTGCCCGAGGCGGTGGCCTCAGCCTGTGATCTGCTCGGCCTGGACCCGCTGGTCGTCGCCAACGAGGGCTGTCTGGTCGCGTTCGTCGACGCCGGCGCGGCCGAGGGGACGCTGGCCGCCCTGCGGTCGCTGCCCGAGGGAGCGCAGGCGGTGCGGATCGGTGAAGTGCTGTCGCAGGGGCCGCGGGGGCGGGTCACCCTGCGGACTCTGGTGGGCGCCCGACGCATCGTGGAGATGCCGCTGGGTGAGCAACTCCCCCGTATCTGCTGAAGGGTCCGCCGAAGAGCTGAAGGCCGGGCGGGTCGGTTCGGGCGGCTGCCCGGCCCGGGTCAGCCGGCCTTCCGGCCGAGTTCGAGGATCCGTCGCCGGCCGTCCTGGTCGAGCCTGGTCGAGTCGCCGCTGATCAGCGATGCCGTCGGCACCCCGGTGCGGGTCTGGGGCAGCGCCGACACGTTCGAGGGTTCCCGCCGAAGGTCACCGAGCACGACCGGGCGCACCGCCGCCGACGTCTGTCGGGGCGACGTCGGGCACGCGTACCCGCGGCACCTTCGACGTGACCTCCCCCTACAAGGCCGCCCGCACAGGGCCGGGCCTGCTTACTGCGTACGTCGTGTCACCGGCGGACGGCCGTCCCGTGACCGTCGACACCGTGCCGCTGACCGTGAACCGCTGACACCGGCCGACGCCACGATGACCCCGGCGCGTACATCACGCCGGAGTCATCCCTTGCGCCGGGATCATCCATTGCGGCCGTTGCGGACCGGTCGGCCTCGCTCCTGCCTGCTCCTTCTCCTCGCGTGCTCCTTCTCCCCGGCGATCTACGCCTTGACGGCGGGTGGAGGGTGACTGCGGCCCAGGCGCCGAGCCGACAGGACCAGGGCGACGACGGCCGGGATCACCATAAGGACCAGCGGCAGGCCCACCACCGAGGCGGTCGGCCCGATACGGAAGAACACCAGGATCGCGGCGATGAGGTACAGCAACGCCTCGGCCGTGACCGTGGGGATCTGACGGATGTTCATGATGCTCTTCCCTCCGGGAGGTTGAGCCATGGATGTGGTCAGCTCTTCTCCCGCTCCTCGATCAGTTCGCCGGCCACCCGCGCCGCCCACGCCTCGATCGCGGGGAAGTCGCGGAAGTCGCCGCCCTTTCCGTTGCGCACGATCATCCGGGCGATGCGTCCCTTGGCGCCCTCCTGCAGGCAGCCGCCGAAGGTGACATGTCCCCGTGCGTCGAGCCGGGTCATGGCGCGGCGCACGCCGGTCACGGGCGGGATGTCCCTCTCGGACGCCGAGGGGTCCAGCGGTCCGCTGCTGAAGAACCACAGCGGGCGTACGGCGAGTTGGCGGCGGTTGCGGCGCACGAACCGGCGGGCATCCTTGTGCCAGCGTCCCGCGTACAGCCCGCCGCCGACCACGACCGCGTCGTAGTGCGTCACGTCGTCGACGGACGAGGCCGGGAGTGCCTCGGCGGTGAGCCCTTCCTTGGACATCACCTCGGCCACGGCCTCGGCGATCTGCGCGGTGGATCCGTTCGTCGTCCCGTAGGCGACCAGCACAGTCCCGGGCATGACGTTCCGCCTCCTCTCACATCCTGCGCAGCCAGTCGTCGGCCACGCCGTGCAGGGCCTGCTCCTGGGGCTGGATCCTGGCGTCGTCCAGCCGGAAGGTGAGCTCGTCGACCACGGCGACGACTCCGTCGATCTGCCGGGTCATGGAGAGGGCGATCTCCTTCTCGCTCTTGCGTTCCATGAGGCCGGTGAGCGTGACCACACCTTCGGTCACCGCGACGTCGATGCCGCGCGGCGGCAGCCACAGCGCCCGCACCAGGACCTCCTCGATGACCTCGGTGCGGATGTCCGCGTCGGGCCGCAGGAAGACCTGCAGCAGATCACGGCGGGTGACGATGCCGACGAGCCGGTCCGCCTCGTCAAGGACGGGCAGCCGCTCGATGCGGTGCTGGGCCATGGTCCGGGCGGCCTCGATGATCGTGTCGTCGGCGTGCACCGTGACGGGCGGTTCGGTCATCAGCTGTCCGGCGGTGCGCGCCCTCGACTTCGCGGCCTGCTTCCTGGCGCTCGGCATCAGGCCGGCCGGCCGGAAGCGCTTCTTCGGCTCGTAGGGATCGGACACGTCCGCCTGACGGATCATCAGGTCTGTCTCGGAGATGACACCGATGACCTTGTCGTCCTCGTCGACCACCGGCAGTCCGCTGATGTGGTGCTCGCCGAGCCGACGCGCCACCTCCTTGAACGCGGTGCCGTACTCGGCACGGACGACCTCCGTGGCCATCACGGAACCGACCTTGTTGTGCTTCATGACGTTCCCTCCTCAGCGCAGTCGGCGAAGATACGGATCCTGGGACCTGCGCGGCACCAGGCGCACCCGTGCGTCCAGCACGGCCACCCGGCCCGGTGTCGCGAGTACGGGGTTGAAGTCGGCCTCGGCGAGTTGCGGCAGGTCGCCCGCCAGGCGGGAGAGCCGCAGCAGCAGTTGCTCGAGGCCCGGCAGATCGACGGGCCCGTTGCCCTGCGCCCCGAACAGCAGGGGCGCACAGCGCGGGGTCGTGATCAGGTCGTGCACGTCGTGATCGGTGAGCGGGGCGAGGCGGGCGGCGTGGTCGGCGAGCACCTCGGTGGCGGTGCCGCCGAGACCGAACAGCACGAGCGGTCCGAAGACCTGGTCCTGCACCACGCCGGCGAACAGCTCGGTGCCCCGGTCGGCGAGCGGCTGCAGCACCACGCCCGTCAGCAGGCCGGCGAAGCGGGTCTCCAGGTCCCGGAATGCGGCGCGCACCTGGGATTCACCCCGCAGGTCGAGGTGGACGGCGTGCTCGGTGGTCTTGTGCAGCAGCCCCGGCCAGTGCCCCTTCATCACCACGCGACCGTCGGCGCCGCGCAGCCGCTCGGCGGCCAGGACGGCGTCGTCCTCGGTGTCGGCCCAGGCCCATGGCAGCTGGGGGATGCCGTAGCTGTCGAGGAGTTCGGCGCAGGCGCGTGGCTCGAGCCAGCCTCCGTCGGGATGAGCCCCGAGGAAGGAGTCGACGACGCGGTGGGCCCGGGCGGGGTCCGTGCCGGCGAGGTCGGGGACCGTGCCGGCGGGACGGGCCAGCCAGGCCTCGCGGTGCACGGCGTGGGCCAACGCCCTTGCCGCAGCCTGGGGTTCGGCGTACGAGGGGACCGTGCCTCCGTCGGTCATGGGCAGCAGCTCCACGGGCGTCGCCTGTTCCAGCCGTACGGCGACGACCGGCTTCGGCCGGGGTCCGGACACCCGGGTCACGGCCCGGACGAGGTCGTCACCGGTGGCGGCGGCGACCGCGGTGGGGACGAGGGCGACCAGGACGGCGTCAGCGCCTCCCTGGCACATGATCCGGTCGACGCACTCGCCGAGCTGGTCCTCCGTCACGGCCGCCGTGGCATCGACGGGGTTGCCGACGGCGGCGCCGTCCGGCAGCAGAGCGAGCAGGTCGTCGATCAGTTCCGGAGTGGGCGCAGGGAGGGCGAGTCCTGCTTCGGCACATGCGTCGGCGGCCAGGACGCCGGCGCCGCCGGCGTTGGTGACGATGACGATGCGGGACCCGGTCGGCAGGGGCTGGGAGTGCAGCAGCGCGGCGGCCTCGAGGAGTTCGCCCACGGAGTGGGTGGCGGTGATGCCCGCCTGGGTGAAAAGGGCAGTGCGGGTCATGGTTCGGGTCGCGGCCGCGGCGGTGTGCGAGGCGGCGGCGCGCCGGCCCGCGTCGGTGCGGCCGGCGTCGACGGTGAGCACCGGCATGCGGCGCGCCACGCGGCGGGCGGTGCGGGAGAACGCGCGCGGGTTGCCGAACGACTCAAGGTGCAGCAGGGCGAGGTCGGTGCGACGGTCGCTCTCCCACCACTGGAGCATGTCGTTGCCGCTGACGTCGTACTTGTCACCCAGCGACGCGAACGTGGACACGCCGATACCCAGCCGCGACAGCCCGTCCAGCAGGGCGATGCCGACCCCGCCGGACTGCACCGCGACACCGGCCGTGCCGGGGCGGGGGTGGCCGGCGGCGAAGGTGGCGTCCAGACGCAGGGCCGGATCGGTGTTGGACACGCCCAGGCAGTTCGGCCCGACCAGCCGCATGCCGTACGTGCGGCAGGCGGCCAGCAGCGCCTGCGCCTGGTCCGCGTCGAGTCCGGCGGTGATCACGAGCAGGGAGCGCACGCCCGCCTTCCCGCACTCTTCGGCCGCCTGCGCCACACCCGCGGCGGGCACGGCGACCACCGCGAGGTCGGGGGTCACGGGCAGGGCGCTGATCGAAGGATGGGAGGGCACGCCGAGGATGGACGTCGCGGCGGCGTTCACAGCGAACACCCGCCGGGTGTAGCCGCCGGCCTTCAGGTGGTGCAGGATCGCCCGGCCCACCGAGCCCGGCTTGCGCCCGGCGCCGACGACAGCGACCACCTTCGGCCGCAGCAGCGGCTCGAGGCTGACCACGTCGGCGGCCCGGCCACGCTCCTCCACCGCCGAGAGGTAGGTGTCGTCCTCGGCGAGTCGGATGGTGCAGCGCACCTCGGGTCCCTCGAAGCGGCGGGCCAGGTGCAGGCCGAGGTCGGCGAAGAGACGGAGCACCTCGCGGTTCTCGCTGAGCGCGTCGGCGATGAAGGCCGTGACGCCCTCGGCGCGGGCCGCGGAGACCAGGTGCTCGACGAGAAGCGTGCCGACCCCGCGGTGGTGCAGCCCGTCGGCGACCGCGATGGAGATGTCGGCCTCGGTGCCGGTGCCGCCGGTGCCGTACTCGGCGAGACCGATCACCTGGGCCGACCGTTCGGCCAGCAGGGCCCGGTATCCGGGGCGTGGTGCGGCGCAGGCCCGGTCGGCGGCCATCTCGGCCGAGCGCCGGCTCATGCCGAAGAACCTCAGCCGGAGGTTCTCCGGGGACATCTCCTCGTACAGCCCCTGCAGTTGCTCGTGGTCGCCGGCCGTTACCGGACGGATGCACACGGTGGTGCCGTCCGCGAGCAGGGCATGGACCAGGGGGCCACTGGGCTTGTCGTCCGTCATCGCGGATCTCCTCCAGGTGTCTGTTCACTTCGAGCGTCCAGCGAAACGGGCCGATACCCCATGGGCTGACCGTCGGTGACATGGGGCCGGTCGGCCCTCGGTGTCAGCACGGTGCTCGGGGAGGGCTCAGGTGAAGCCGCAGGCGGGGCACTGCCGCACTACCGTGCGTTTCGCCGTGCGGCCCTGCCGGTGGACGACAGTCCCCGCGACGCGCATGACCGGCTCGGCGAGCAGCACGGTGGCCGCCGTGCCCAGGCACACCGCCCACTGGGTGACGTCGAGCGGCACGGTGCCGAGGACACCGCGGGCCCAGGGCGGGCGGACCGGTGATGCCGCCGGACCTCCCGCCGGCGGACCGGGACGACGCGCAGCCCGCCTACCCGTGGGCCGGCGACGCAGGGGCCTCACGCAGCCTGTGTGCGATCCGGTCCGCGTCGGGCGGCGCCACTGCTTCACCCGCGAACGGCAGGTAGCCGTACGGTGGTTGGTCCCCGCCGTGGACAGGGAGCAGGGACCCGAGCAGGAGCGCCTCGCGGGCGGCACGTGGGCCCTTACGGTCCCCTCAGCCGTTCCAGGTCCAGTCCGCGACCTCCGGAAGATCGGTCCCGTGGACGCGGATCCAGTCGTGGTGGCGCCGGCGTGTGTCCTCCATGCGCTGGCGCACGGCCGCGGCGCGTACCGCCAGACCGGGCACCCGGTCGATGACGTCCATGACCAGCCGGTAGCGGTCCAGGTCGTTGCGGACGACCATGTCGAACGGCGTGGTCGTGGTGCCGGACTCCTTGTAGCCGCGCACGTGCAGATTGGGGTGGCCGGTGCGCCGGTAGGCGAGGCGGTGGATCAGCCACGGATAGCCGTGGTAGGCGAAGATCACCGGCTTGTCCTTCGTGAACAGGCCGTCGTACTCGAAGTCGCTCATCCCGTGCGGGTGTTCCTCGCGCGGCATCAGCCGGGCCATGTCGACGACGTTGACCACGCGCACCGCGAGATCGGGCAGGTGCCGGCGCAGCAGCTGGGCGGCGGCCAGCACCTCCTGGGTGGGCACGTCCCCCGCGCAGGCGAGGACGACGTCCGGCTCGCCGCCGTTCTCGGTGCCCGCCCACTCCCAGATCCCGGCTCCGCGCGCGCAGTGGGCGCGGGCCTGGTCCATCGACAGCCAGTCGAAGCAGGGCTGCTTGCCGGCCACGATCACGTTGACGTAGTCGCGGCTGCGCAGCGCGTGGTCCGCGACCGACAGCAGGGTGTTGGCGTCCGGCGGCAGGTAGACCCGGACGACCTCGGGGCTCTTGTTGAGGACATGGTCGACGAAGCCGGGGTCCTGGTGGGAGAAGCCGTTGTGGTCCTGACGCCACACATGCGAGGTCAGCAGGTAGTTGAGGGAGGCGATGGGGGCGCGCCACGGCAACTGCCGCGATGTCTTCAGCCACTTGATGTGCTGGTTGACCATCGAGTCGACGATGTGCACGAAGGCCTCGTAGCAGGAGAACAGCCCGTGCCGTCCGGTCAGCAGATAGCCCTCCAGCCAGCCCTGACAGGTGTGTTCGGAAAGGATCTCCATCACCCGGCCGTGCCGGTCGAGGTGCTCGTCGACCGGGAGGTGCTGGGCCTGCCAGGCCTTGCCGCTGGCGTCGAAGACGGCCTGCAGCCGGTTGGAGGCGGTCTCGTCCGGGCCCACGACGCGGAAGTCGCGGCGGGCCGAGGTGTCCTCCATGACCTTCTCGAGGAGGTCGCCGAGGATCCGGGTGGGCTCGTGGAGGGTCGTGCCCGGCTTGTCCACGGGCACGGCGAACCGGTCGAGGGACGGGACCGGCAGGTCGCGCACGAGCAGACCGCCGTTGGCATGCGGGGTGGCTCCCAGACGGCGAGTGCCCTCGGGCACGCAGGCGAGCACGTCGGCGACCGGTCGGCCGTCGGCGTCGAACAGCTCGTCGGGGCGGTACGAGCGCAGCCACCGCTCCAGCTGCCGCAGATGCTCCGGGTTCTCGCGCACGCCGGCCAGCGGGACCTGATGGGCGCGCCAGGTGCCCTCGACCGGCACCCCGTCGACCTCAGCGGGGCCGGTCCAGCCCTTGGGGGTGCGCAGCACGATGACGGGCCAGTGCGAGCGCTCCGCCACGTCGTCCTCGCGGGCCGACTGCTGCAGCAGGGCGATGCGGTCCAGCGCGGTGTCCATCGCCTCCGCCATCGCGCGGTGCACGGTGGCCGGGTCGTCGCCGCAGACGTGGATGGGCGAGTGTCCGTAGCCGCGCAGCAGCTCATCGAGCTCGGACTCGGGCAGGCGGGCCAGCACGGTCGGGTTGGCGATCTTGTAGCCGTTGAGGTGGAGGATCGGCAGGACGGCGCCGTCGTGGACCGGGTCGAGGAACTTGTTGGAGTGCCAGGACGCGGCCAGCGGTCCGGTCTCCGCTTCGCCGTCCCCGACCACACAGGCGACCAGCAGGTTCGGGTTGTCGAGGGCCGCTCCGTAGGCGTGCGAGAGGGAGTAACCCAGTTCACCGCCTTCGTGGATCGAGCCGGGGGTCTCCGGCGCCACATGGCTGGGCACCCCTCCGGGGAAGGAGAACTGGCGGAACAGCCGATCCATCCCCGCCGCGTCCCGGCCCACATCCGGATACGTCTTGCTGTAGGTGCCCTCCAGCCAGGAGTTGGCCAGCACGGAGGGGCCGCCGTGGCCGGGCCCCCAGATGCACAGCGCGTCCAGACCGCGGGCCTTGATGACGCGGTTGAGGTGGGTGTACACGAGGTTCAGGCCGGGCGAGGTGCCCCAGTGGCCGAGCAGCCGCGGCTTGATGTGCTCCGGCAGCAGAGGTTCGCGCAGCAGCGGGTTGGCCATGAGGTAGATCTGTCCGGCGGCAAGGTAGTTGGCGGCACGCCAGTGCAGATCCAGGGTGCGCAGTTCGTCGTCGGTCAGTACGGTGCTGCTGCTCTGGTGTTCGACCTTGGACATCAGGGACTCCGGAAGTCATCGACGTGGGCCAGCGGGCGGTGGAGGCGGTACGGCCGGCAACAAGGCGGCGCAGCTGCCACGCAAGAAGTACGAGAATGAACTGCTGTGCCTGCAGACGGAGTTGGCGACTGCAGGAGTGTGTGCGCGAAGGGCGTCCGTCTCCTCGTCGTCCTCAAGGGACGGGCCGCGGAGGGCAAGGGCGGCACCGTCAAGCGGGCGGCGGAGCATCTCAACGCGTGCGTGGCGCGGATCGCGGCACTCCCCAAGCCGGCTGTCTGCGCCCGCCCCGTGATCTGCAGGCCTACGTGCCTGACCACGCGGTGAGCCTGTAAGCCGGCCACCGCGCTCACACCCGCTGAGGTACGACGGCGACCGGGCAGGCGGAGTGGTGCAGTACCGCGTGGGCGATCCGGCCGAGCTGCAGCCCGAAGTGCCCCTCGCGGCGTTTGGCCCCGACGACCAGGAGGTCGGCCTCGTGCGAGGCGTCCACCAGCACCCTGCGGGCGTGGCCCTCGACGATGCGGCGCTGTATGTCGGCCTCCGCCGGGACGTCGTGCAGCGCTCCCTCCAGCGCCGCGACGGCCCGCTCCTCGTGCAGCCGGGCGGGTTCCCCGGCCATGAGCGGATGGTCGGTGGTCTCGTGCGCGGGGCACCGCCAGGCCCGTATGACCTCCAGGGGCACCCCGCGGCGGCGTGCCTCGTCGAGGGCGAAGCGCACCGCGCGCGACTCCTTCGCGTCCTCACCGACACCCAGGACGACACGTCCGTGGGTGCCTGGCACCGCCTGCTTGTCGTGGCTGCCCCGCAGCACGATCACCGGGCAGTCGGCCTGGGCGGCCACGGTCAGGCTGACGGAGCCGAGCACGAACTCGGCGATTCCGCTGCGGCCACGGCTGCCGACCACCAGTGTCGAGGCCTGCCGTCCCTCGTGCACCAGAGCATGTTCGGGCTCCTCCGGCAGCACCACGGGGGTCACCTTCAGATCCGGATGGCGAGCGTGCGCCCGCCGGGCGGCACTGTCGACGACGTCCTCCGCGAGCACCTCCTCGGACGGCTTTTCGAGGTCCTCCGAGACCGCACCGCCCTCGTAGCGCTCCCAGAGCGAGGCGTACACCACCCGTAGCGGCACCCCGTGCAGGACGGCCTCGTCGGCCGCCCAGTCGACGGCGCGCAGGCTGGGCTCGGAACCGTCCACGCCCACGACCAGCGGAAGATCCATCGTCCTCACCCTTCCGTGCCGAAGTCGAACACGATGCGGGCCTTGACCTGGCCTCGCAGTACCTCGTCGATGGCCTCGTTGACGGCTTCGAGCGGACGCGTCTCGTGGATGACCCTGGTGCGGCCCGCCGCGTGCAGCTGGAAGACCTCCGCGAGGTCCTGCCGGGTGCCGACGATGGAACCGATCACCGAGGTGCCGTTCAGGACGGTGTCGAAGATGGGGACCTGGATGGTGCCGTGCGCCGGCAGTGCCACCATCACAAGCTTGCCGCCGCGCCGCAAGCCGGAGTTGACGGCGGTGAACGCGGCCTCGTTCACCGCCAGGGCGATCGCGGCGTGGGCGCCGCCGTGCTGCTTGAGCACTTCGCCGACGTCCTGCTCGCGGGCGTCGATGACGAGGTCGGCGCCGAGTTCCTTTGCCAGTTCGAGCTTCTCGTCGGTGACGTCGATGGCCGCGACGGTCGCTCCGGCGATCTTCGCGTACTGCACCGCCAGATGGCCGAGCCCTCCGACTCCGGAGATCGCGACGAGCTGGGCCGGCCTGACGTCGGCGACCTTGAGCGCCTTGTACGTGGTGACGCCCGCGCAGGTCAGCGGGGCGGCCTCGACGGCGCTGACACCCTCGGGCACCGGCTGCGCGAAGTCGGCCCAGGCCAGCATCTTCTCGGCGTATGCGCCGTCGCAGCCGTACCCGGTGTTGATCTGCTGCTCGCACAGCGTCTCCCAGCCGGACAGGCAGTGCTCGCACCGCCCGCAGGCCCGGCCGAGCCACGGCACGGCGACCCGGTCCCCCACACTCAGGTGGGTGACGCCTTCGCCGAGCTTCTCGACGAGGCCCACACCTTCGTGGCCGGGGACGAACGGCGGGTTCGGCTTGACGGGCCAGTCGCCGTGGGCGGCGTGGATGTCGGTGTGGCACAGTCCGGAGGCCTCCAGGCGGATGCGGATCCGGCCCGGGCCGGGCTCGGGGCCCGGCCGCTCCTCGATGACCAGGGGCTCGCCGAAAGCTCGTACGACCGCTGCCTTCATGGGTTCCACTCCTAGGGGATCGGCGTCAGTTGTGGGCGACGACCGCGACGGGGGCGGCGGCGTGGTGCAGGACTGCGTGGGTGACGGGGCCCGTGTGGAAACCGGGGCCACGGCGGATACGACAGCCGACGACGACCAGCGAGGCTTCGCGGGAGGCGTCGCTCAGACGGGTGGCGGCGCTGCCGGCCCGGGACTCCTCCACCACGTCCACGTCCGGGTGCTTCCGGCGCCAGGGACGCAGGGCCGCGGCCAGGGCGGCGGCCTGCTGCCGGGCGATCTCGTCGTGGAACTCCGGGTCCACGGACAGGCCGTAGGTGTAGTACGGCGGCAGATTCCAGCCGTACAGGACACGCAGGACGGCGGAGCGCCGGAATGCCGCGTCGAAGGCGAATTCGATCACCGGGTCGTCCGGGTCGGCAGGGTCGAGGCCGAGCACGACGGGCCGGTATGCGGTGGCCGCCGACGGAATGCCCACCGGGTCCGGCTCGTGCTCGTCGGCGGCCTGTTCCCCGGCCCGGACGAGCACCACGGGGCGTCGGGCGTGCGCGAGGGCCAAGTGGCCGACGGAGCCGACCAGGAACCCGCCGACGCCGCTCAGTCCGCGGGAGCCGAGGACGAGCAGTTCGGAGTTCTCGGCCTCCTTGGCCAGCACGTCCGCGGGCGGGCCGCTCAGCTGCTCCACGGTCACCTGCACACCGGGGTGGCGCAGCCGGACACCCTCGGCGGTCTCGCGGGTGATACTCCGCCGGCCTTCGGCCGGGTGTACCCCCATCTCGCTTCGCCCGGTCCGGTGCTGCAGTGTCCCGGCGCCGACCAGCGAGGCCTGGGCCATGGGCTCCGGCACGGACTCCCACACGTGGACGATCCTCAACGGCAGGCCGCGCAGCTTCGCCTCGCGGGCTGCCCACTCCACCGCGGCGCGGCTTTCGGGCGAGCCGTCCAGGCCTGCCACAACGGTGCGCACCATGATTCTGCCTCCTGATCGGGGATCCGGTTCCAGCATCGGCTCGGGGGTGGTCGGTACTGCAGGGGCCGCAGGTCCCCGACTGGGGCCGACCGGCCCAACGCAGTCGTGCGGCAGCCGCGGTACGGAGTCCGCCACACTTCGTGTGCTGAGCACGAACGGCGACCGAGTGCTCCCACCCTCTCCGCGGCCGACAGCCGCCGCCCGATGCCGAAGGTCGGTCTCCTTGGGGCCCAACGGCCCTTTCCGCAGGTCCCGTTGGGCCGCCGAGGCGGCATCACCCGCGGCCGAGGGCATCGCGGTCGGTTCTTGAGGCGGACGGCGAGAGGAGACCATGTCCCACGCCTCGCGGTGACACGGTGCGGTATCCGGGGCCGCCACGGCGACCGGGTACCGACGCTCGTGGCCGCGCGGCGAGTTGCCGGCGGGCGTGACGGTCGCCGCCTGCCACGTGCCGCAGTTGACGGCCTACGGCAGCGTGGCCGGATCGGACCGGCACGGCCACCGGCTCGTCCTCAACTCCGAGGCGTCTCCAAGACGGCTGCCCGGCGGCCGGGCACGGCGCGGCGGCCGGCGAAGTCGCGGACAGGGGCGCGCCGGCCCTGCTTGCGGGGGGGGGGGGGACGGGAACGCTGCAACGCCGCTGCATGCCGTCCGACCTGCGTGGAACCCCTGTCTCACCGTCCAGGGCACGCGCCCGGGCGGACGCTTGTGACCACGAGGTGAGACAGGGCGCTATGCGTCGGGCAACGGTACGTGCCACACCAGCACGGTGCCGCCCGCCGACGCGCTGCCGAGCTCCAGCGCTCCGCCGAGCTGCTCGGCCCGTTCGGCCATGTTCCGCAGGCCGCTGCGGCGGCCGCCGGGCGGGATGCCCACGCCGTTGTCGGAGACCGTCAGCCGGATCTCCCGGCCGTCCGTCTCCAGGACCACGTCGGTGCGGTCGGCCGCGGCGTGCCGGGCGATGTTGGTCAGCGCCTCGGAGAGGACGGCCTCGACATGGGCGGCGACGTCCTGCGGCACGTTGGTGTCCAGCAGGCCTTCCATCCGCACGCTGGGTGCGAAGCCCAGCACCGGGGCCGCCTCACCGCCCACCCGCACCACGCGCGCCCGCAGCCCGGTTCCGGCGCCGCCCTCGCGCGCCCGCAGGCCGAAGATCGTCGACCTGATGATCTTGATGGTTTCGTCCAGGTCGTCGACCGCCCGTACCACCCGCTCGGCGGCCTCCTCGTGCTCGATGAACCGGCCGGCGCTCTGCAGTGTCATGCCAGTGGCGAACAGCCGCTGGATCGCCAGGTCGTGCAGGTCCCGGGCGATCCGGTCACGGTCCTTGAGCACCGCGATCTGCTCGGCGTCCTGTCGGCGCTCCGCCAGTTCCATCGCGATGGCGGCCTGCGCGGCGAAGGCCTGCAGGGGCTCGGTCTCCGTCTCCGTGAACATCGGCCGCCCGGCTTTGCGGGCCAGCAGGACCACGCCTCGTGGGCCCTCCTCGCCCGTGCCGATGGGCACGGCCACGGCGGGGCCGAGCCCATCGAAGCGCGGAGGCTCCAGTGAGATCCGCGCGTCGTGCCCGACATCCATGCTGGTGACCGGGGCGGCCTGGGAGAAGGCCAGGCCCATCAGACTCCTGTCCAGCGGCAGTACGAGGCCCCGATGTGCCTCGGCGTCCATGCCGACGGCGATCTCCACGGCGAGTGACCCGGTGTCCTCCATGGGCAGCGCGACCGCCGCGAGGGCCGAGTCGGCGATCTCGCCGGCTCGCTGGGCGATCAGTTCGAGGACCTCGGTGCGGGCGCTGCCGGACATCAGGCTGTGGGTGATCTCCGCGTTCGCCTGCAGCCACCGTTCGCGCAGCCGGGACTCCTCGTACAGGCGGGCGTTGTCGATCGCGACGCCGGCCGCCACGGCCAGGGTCGACAGCAGCGACTCGTCGTCCTCGTCGAACTGCGCCCCGTCCCGCTTCTCGGTCAGGTACAGGTTGCCGAAGACCTGGTCGCGCACCCTGATGGGGACGCCCAGGAAGGTGTTCATCGGCGGGTGGTGGGCCGGGAAGCCGTACGACGCCGGATGGTCGGAGAGTTTCACCAGCCGCAGCGGCTCGGGGTGGCGGATGAGCTCCCCGAGGATGCCGTGGCCCTCGGGGTACGGGCCGATGCGGGCGATCTCCTCCTCGGTGACGCCGATGGTGTGGAAGGCCGACAGCCGCTTCCCGTCGGGACCGATCACGCCGAGGGCGGCGTACCCCGCGTCGACCAGGGTGGCCGCGGCCTCCACGATGCTGTGCAGTGCCTGCTCCAGGTCGAGGTCCCGGCCGACCGAGAGCACCGCCTCCAGGAGGCTGTGCACCCGGTCGCGCGTGCCGCGGGCCGCGTCCAGGCGGGCCTGCAGCTCCTCCAGCAGCTCGTCCAGCCTCAGCTGCGGCAGCCGTACGCGCGCCTGCTGGGACTCCTCAGGGCTTCCCACCAGTGATCCTCCACGTCCCCTCGCCTTACCGACGGCCGATCACACTGGCCATCTGCCACGGTAACCGTCCGGAGCAGGGGGCGGTACGGGAATCGGGCGGGGTCCGCAGGGCCCCTGTCGCCGGTCAGGCGCGCGGGAGGCGGGCGGCGACGTACTCGGTCAGGTCGAGGAGGCGGTTGGTGTAGCCCCCTTCGTTGTCGTACCAGCCGAAGACCTTGACCAGGTCGCCGTGCGCCTGGGTCAGCGGGGCGTCCAGGACGCACGAGGCGGTGTCGCCGACGACGTCGCGGGAGACGATCGGGGCGTCGGAAACCCGCAGCACGCCCTTCAGCGGCCCTGCGGCGGCCTCCCGGAACGCCGCGTTCACCTCGTCGGCCGTCACCTCGCGTTCGAGGACCACGCTCAGGTCGGTCAGCGAGCCGTCCTCCACGGGGACCCGTACGGCGATGCCGTCGAGGGTGCCGGACAGCTCAGGCAGGACGAGGCCCACGGCCCGTGCGGCCCCGGTGCTGGTGGGGATGATGTTGACGGCGGCGCTGCGGCCGCGGCGCAGGTCCTTGTGCGGGCCGTCCAGGACCACCTGGTCGTTGGTGTAGCCGTGAATGGTGGTCATCAGGCCCTTGTCGATCCCGAACGCCTCGTGGAGCACCTTCACCATGGGCGCCACGCAGTTGGTGGTGCACGAGGCGTTGGAGATCACGTGGTCGTCGTCCGGGTCGTACGTGCCCTCGTTGACGCCCATCACGACGGTGGCGTCAACTCCCTTGCCCGGCACGGACAGCAGCACCTTGCGGGCTCCGCCCTTGAGGTGCAGCCCGGCGTCCTCGCGGCCGCGGAAGCGGCCGGTGGACTCGATGACGACGTCCACCCCGAGGTCGCCCCAGGCGAGTGCGGCCGGGTCGCGTTCGGCGGTCACGGCGATGCGGTGGCCGTCGACCGTCAGGGAGTTGTCGTCGTGCTCGACGGTGCGGTGCAGGCGGCCGTACGTCGAGTCGTACTCCAGCAGATGGGCCAGCACCCCCGGCGAGGTGATGTCGTTGACCGCCACGACCTGGACCGGTGTGCCGGTGCCGCTCTCCGCCCGCCCCAGCACACAGCGCAGGTAGTTGCGTCCGATGCGGCCGAAGCCATTGATGCCCACGCGTACGCTCATGTCCGTCGTCCTCCCGGTCGTTGCCCGGCTCTGTAGGGGGTTCAGCCGCCACCCTGCTGACGGTGGGCCTGGTGCGGCTTGGGCCGGACGGGGGCGAGCCATGGGTCGTTCGGCCCGCCTGTGTCCCAGTGGCCTTCGCGCCGGAGCCTGTCCTGGCCCGGGTGGCGATCACGGCGGCCGGAATGCGCCGCTCCACACCGTGGTCGTGGCCCACGAGGCCGACACCATCGACCCGGCCACGCACCTCGTCGGAGCGTCGTGGCCACCGGCTACGCCCAGTTGGTGACCGACCCCGCGGGAGCTGGCCCGCTACCAGGAGTTGCTGCATCCCTGGGTGCAGCGGACCATGGAATATGCGGTCCGTATCCGGCCCGACCGACCTGGTCACCGGGATCCTTCTCACCGACACGGGCACCGACACGGACGCGCGCCGGCCCGCCTGCAGCTGATCCAGGCCCCGCGACCGGGACCGATGACCCCCGGTGCGAACCCAACGGCCCTCGCAGGGCCGGGGTTTCACGACCACGCTGGACTTGGGCCCGAGTCGCCACGGCGGTGCCAAGGGCCGAAGGAGCTGATCGCCATGACGACCCTGCCGAAGACACCCGACCGACCCGTGCGCGTGAACGCGGTACTCGACGCGCCACTGTCCCGGTGGCTGTGGCTGGTGAAGTGGATCCTGGTGATCCCCCACTACGTGGTGCTGTTCTTCCTCTGGATCGCCTTCACCCTGGTGAGCGTGGTCGCGTTCTTCAGCATCCTGTTCACCGAGCACTATCCGCGGCCCCTGTTCGACTTCAACCTGGGTGTGCTGCGCTGGAGTTGGCGGGTGGCGTACTACTCGTACGGGGCTCTGGGCACCGACCGGTATCCGCCGTTCAGTCTGGGCGAGGAGCCGGACTACCCCGCGCGGCTGGACATCGCCTACCCCGAGCGGCTCTCCCGGGGGCTGGTGCTGGTGAAGTGGTGGCTGCTGGCCATCCCGCACTACATCGTCATCGGGTTCTTCCTCGGCGGCTTCCAGTTCGGCTGGTGGGACGGCGGGCTGGTCTCCGTGCTGACGCTCATCGCGGCCGTGACCCTGGCGTTCACGGAGAAATACCCCCGGGACCTGTTCGACCTGATCGTCGGGCTGAATCGGTGGGTGCTGCGGGTGGCCGCCTATGTCGCTCTGATGACGGACACCTATCCGCCCTTCCGGCTCGACATGGGCGGAACCGAACCGCACGCACCCGAGGACCTGCCGTGATCACCCTGCTGGTGGGGGCGTTCCTGATCCTGCACGGGCTGCTGCGCCCCGGCGTGTGGACGGCGCCGCAGCAGCCGGGCACTCCGGCCCTGTTCACCCCTGGACACTCGTGGATGCGGGCGGCGGGCGTCTCCACGGCCCCGGCCAGGGCACTGGCACTGGCACTGGCACTGGCACTGGCACTGGCACTGGCACTGGCACAGGCCTAATACACGGCCGTGGCCTACGCCGTCGCCGGCGCCGGAGTGTTTTGCGGGCACCGGATGGTGGCCCACGGCCGCCCTGGTCGCCGCGTCGAGCGGCCTTGTGTTCAAGGCGCTGGTTCGACCCGTGGCTCGGCGTCGGCGTACTGCCGGACGCGGGCGTCATCACCGCTGTGGCCTGTGTGTGGCCCGCCTCCGTCTACTGAGCGCGGACCCGCGGCGGATCCCTCTGCTCTCCCCTGCTTGCTCTCCCCGCGAACAGGGGGACGAACGGCCCCTGCCGCCGGGTCCGGAGGAAGACGCAGGCTGGAAGGCGGGCCGACGCAGTCGACCCCGCCGTCCGGAGAGGCAGGTTGCGGACATGAACGCCCAGGTCACGGGCGCGGCAGACGAGACGCGGATACTGGTCGTGGAAGACGACCGTGGTATCGCGGAGTCCCTGGTGCGTGGTCTGCGGCAGGCCGGCTACGCGGTCGAGGACGTGCGGACCGGGCGGGCGGCGCTGACGGCGCCCTCCCCCGATGTCGTACTGCTCGATCTGGGGCTGCCGGACATCGACGGCGTCGAGGTGTGCCGGATGCTGCGCGCCCGGTCGGACGCGGCGATCATCGCCGTGACCGCCCGGGGTGAGGAGGCGGACCGGGTGGTGGCCCTGGACGAAGGGGCCGACGACTATCTGGTCAAGCCATTCGGACTGGCTGAACTGCTGGCGCGGATACGGGCGGTGCTGCGCCGTCGGCGCCCGGCGGAGCCGGAGCTGCTGCGGCACGGGCCGCTGACGCTCGACCTGCGCGCCCGGCGGGTCTCGGTCGACGGCCGTGCGGTCGCTCTGACGCCGAAGGAGTTCGGCATTCTGGAGTGCCTGGCAGCCGACCCGGGCCGGGTGGTGAGCCGCAGGCAGATCCTGGAGCGGGCGTGGGACGCCCACTGGTACGGGCCCACGAAGGTGCTCGACGTGCATGTCGCGGCGCTGCGCCGCAAGCTCGGCGTTCCGGGGCTGGTCGAGACGGTCTACGGGCACGGCTTCCGGCTCGGGGCGGTCCAGGAGTCCCGGGAGCAGTCGTGAGCCGCCGGATCACCTGGACGCTGCTGGTGCTGACGTCCGTGCTGCTGGTGCTGGCGGTGGTGCCGCTGGCGGTGTCGCTGACGGCGCGCGAGCGCGTCGCCTACCGCGACAGCCAGCGGGCGGCCACCCGGGTGATCGCCGCGGCGGCCGAGGAGCACCTCTCCGACCACAAGTCGGCCACCATGATGCGCAAGGAACTCGACGCCGCGGCCCGGGCGGGGGACTGCGCCGCCGTGTACGACGCCTCCGCGCGCCTGGTGGCCGGTACGCCCTGTACGGCGGCCCAGGGCGAGGAGGCGGACGAACTCGTACGGGTGGTGCTGGCCGGGCACGAGCCGGAGCCGCCGGAGAACGAGGGCCGGCTGCTGGCCGCGGAACCGGCCGGTGAGGTGCGTCGGCCCGCCGGAGCCGTCGTCCTGGCCCGCTCCTCGGCCCCGCTCGACGCCCGGATCGCCACGATCTGGGGCTGGTCCGCCGCGATCGGCGTCGCGGGACTGGCCGCGTCGGTGCTGCTGTCGGTGCGCCTCGCGCGCTGGGTCGGCCGCCCTCTGTCGACGCTGGACGCCAGCGCCCGGCGGCTGGGCGAGGGCGTCCTCGACGAACGGGCCGACATCGGCGGCGGGCCGCCGGAGGTACGCCGCCTGGCCGCCACTTTCAACACCATGGCGGCCCGCACCGAAGCCCTGGTGCACGGCCACCGGGCGGTGATCGCCGATGTGTCCCACCAGCTGCGCACCCCGCTGGCCGCGCTGCGGCTGCGGCTCGATGTCCTCGCCACCGGCGCCGAAGGCGACACCGCCACGGAGCTGGCCGCCGCCCAGGAGGAGATCGCCCGGCTGTCCCGGCTGGTCGACGGGCTGCTGGCGGTCGCGCGCGCCGAGCAGGCGATACCCCGCCCGACCGCCGTGCGGGTCGACGAGGTGGTGGCCGAGCGGGTGGCCGCCTGGTCGCCCGTCGCCGAGGAGCGCGGAGTGCGGCTGACCGCCGTGTCCGAGGGGCCTGCCCTGACCGTCGCGCTGGGCGCGGGTCATCTGGAGCAGATCCTCGACAACCTGATCGCCAACGCCGTGGACGCCGTGCCCGTCGGCGGGGGCGTCACCCTCGATCACCGCAGGGCGGGCGCGTCGGCCCAGGTGCTGGTGCGGGACGACGGTCCCGGGATGACGGCCGAGGCGAAGGCGGTCGCGTTCCGCCGGTTCGGGAATCCCGAGGCCCGGGGCAGCGGCCTGGGGCTGGCCATCGTCCACCGGCTGGTCACGGTCAACGGCGGTGCCGCGAGGCTGGAGGACACCCCGGGTGGCGGCCTGACCGTCGTACTGGAGCTGCCGCTCCGGCCGGAACGGGGGCACGAGCGCGGTGTCGCGTCGAGATCTTTACCGGTTCTGAGGAAGTCGTGAGCGAGTTCCCGAGTGCCGTCGGCACAGCCTGGAGGTGCACGCAGCCGATCCGGGCCGCCGACTCACCAGGAGAGCTGCCATGGTCCCCGCCCCCGACGACTTCCGCGAGACACCCTCCCCGGCCGGTTCCCCCCGCGCCCGCGACCGCGGCCTGCGGCGCAGCCGCCGCATCACCCGGTGGATCGCCGTCACCTCCGTGGCCGGCGCGGCGGCCCTGGCCGGCCTCTACACCCATCTGCTGCCGGGCAGCACGGCCGTCCCCGCGCCACCGAGCCCGCCCGTGCAGCGCCCCGCGGCGTCCACCGCCACCCCCTCCGGAGGCGGCGGCGAGGACCGCGGCGAGGCGAACAGCCACGAGGGCGAGGACGACAACGAGGGCGCCGCCCCGGTCACACGGCCGGCACCGCAGCCCCCGGCCCAGCCGCCCACCGCGTCCCAGGGGCAGCCGCACACCACGACGGGGGCGTCATGACCACGCGTGCCCCGGCGCCGGCGCAGGTCGCGTTCCCGGCGCTGGGCACCACCGCCGCCCTGCTCGTGACCGTCCCGGGCGCCCTGCCCGCCGCGGAAGCGGCCCTGCGCGCCGAGCTGGCCAGCGTCGACCTCGCCTGCAGCCGCTTCCGCCCGGACTCCGAACTGACCCGCGTGAACGTGCGCGCGGGCACCCCGACCACAGTCAGCGAGCACTTCGCCGAAGCGCTCCAGGCCGCCCTGCGTGCCGCCCGCCTCACCGACGGCGCCGTGGACCCGACCGTGGGCAGCGCGGTGATCGCACTCGGCTATGACCGCACCTTCGCCTCCCTGCGTCCCGAGGACGCCCGCCCCCTGCCCCTGGCCCGCCCCGCGCCCGGCTGGCAGCGGATCGTCTTCGACCCACGCACCCGCCGACTGCGCCTGCCCCCGCACACCCGCCTCGACCTGGGCGCCACCGCCAAGGCGCTCACCGCCGACCGCGCCGCCCGGCGCGCCGCTGCCGCCACCGGAAGCGGGGTCCTGGTCAGTCTCGGCGGCGACCTGGCTACGGCCGGCACGGCACCGGAGGGCGGCTGGCTGGTCGCTCTGGCCGACGACCACGCACAGCCCGTCACGGAACAGGGCCCGGCCGCCGCGGTGACCGGCGGAGCACTGGCGACCTCCGGTGTCCGGGTGCGCACGTGGCGGCGCGACGGACGCACCCTGCACCACATCGTCGATCCGGCCACCGGCGAACCCGCCGAACCCGTCTGGCGCACCGTCACCGTCGCGGCCGCCACCTGCGTGGACGCCAACACCGCCAGTACGGCGGCGATCGTACTGGGCGCCCGGGCCGTGGGCTGGCTGCGCCGCAGCGCCCTGCCCGCGCGGCTGGTCGGCCTCGACGGACACGTCGTACACCTCGGCGGCTGGCCGCCCGATTCCCACGATGCCGTCCGCGGAGGCTCGCGATGACAACCCTGGCCCTGACCGGAAGCCCCCTGTGGTACGCCAGCCGCGCGGGCGGCACCCTCGCCCTGATCCTGCTCACCGCGACCGTGGTGCTCGGGATCGCCTCCGGTGGGCGGTCCGCCCCTCGCCGGATCGGCCGGTTCGAGATCGGCGTGCTGCACCGCAATCTCTCCCTGCTCACCCTGGTGTTCCTCGTCGTGCACGTGGTGACCGCGGTGCTCGATCCGTTCGTCCACCTGAGCTGGGCGGTGTCCGTGGTGCCCTTCGGGGCGTCCTACCGTCCCCTGTGGCTCGGGCTGGGCACGGCCGCGCTCGACCTGCTGCTGGCGGTGCTGGTCACCAGCGCGCTGCGGCGCCGGCTGGGGGTGCGGCGCTGGAAGGCGGTGCACTGGCTGGCGTACGCGGCATGGCCGTTCGCCCTCTTCCACGGGGTCGGCACCGGCACCGACACCCGCCTCTCGCTCCAACTGTGGCTCTACGCCGGGTGCCTGGCCTCGGTGGTCGGTGCCGTGGGGTGGCGCCTGGCGAAGGCCGGGCCGGGGTGGGTGGCCGGGCGCCTGGTGGCCGCCGCGACCGCGACCGCCGTACCGGTGGCGCTGACCGCGTTCCTCGCCACCGGGCCACTCCAGCCCGGCTGGGCCCAGCGTGCCGCCACGACGGCTGTCCTGCTCGGGGGTGGACGGTGACCTCCCCGGCCACGACGCCCTTCACGCCCCACCAGGTCGCGCCCGTGCCGGACGACCCCACCGCCGCCCGGCTGCTGGCGGGGTGGTACGCCACCGGGCGACCGGCCGACCTGACCGATCATCTGAGGCGTTACGGACCGCCTCCGGTGACCACGGTCGTCGGGAGTCGTACGTCGATGCCGCTGGTGGAGGCCGTCGAGGCGGCCGGGCTCACCGGACGCGGCGGCGCCGGCTTCCCCACCGCCCGGAAACTGCGTGCCGTCGCGGAACGCCGTGGCCGTTCCGTGGTCGTCGTCAACGCCATGGAGAGCGAACCCGCCAGCCGCAAGGACCAGTTCCTGCTCGCCGTGGCTCCCCACCTCGTCCTCGACGGTGCCGTCCTGGCCGCGACCGCGGTCGGCGCCGACACCGTCCACGTGTGCCTGCCCCGCGCCCGCTCGGCCCAGCACGGGCAGCTCGACGCCGCCGTGGAGGAGCGCCGGCGCGCCCGCCTCGATCCCGTACGGCTGCGCCTGCACGCCCTTCCGCACGCTTACGTCTCCAGCGAGTCGACCTCGCTGGTGCGCTGGCTCAACGGAGGCCCGGCCCGTCCTCAGGGCAAGCCGCCAGGCAGTCACGAACGCGGGGTCTCCCGGCGCCCCACGCTCGTCCACAACGCCGAGACCCTCGCCCACCTCGCCCTCATCGCCCGCTACGGGCCCGGCTGGTTCCGGCAGGCGGGCGCCCCGGACGAGCCCGGCACCACACTCGTCACCGTCTCGGGCACCGTCGCCGCCCCCGGTGTCCTGGAGGTCGCGCTCGGCACGCCCCTCGCCACGGTCCTCGACCGCGCCGGAGGTCCCACGGAACCCCTGCGGGCGGTCCTGCTCGGGGGTTTCGCCGGCACCTGGCTCCCGGCGGCCCATGTGCACACGCCCCTCACCCGGCGCGACCTGACCCCGCTGGCTACCGCACCCGGTGCGGGCGTGCTGGTCGCCCTTCCGAGCTCGGCATGCGGGCTGGGCGAGACGGCCCGGATGCTCGCTTACCTGGCCGCACACGGCGCCCGCCAGTGCGGTCCCTGCCTCTTCGGGCTGCCCGCGGTGGCCGAGGACTTCACCACTCTGGCAGCCGGACGGGCCGACCCGGACCTGCTGTCCCGGCTGCACCGCCGGACGGCTCTGCTGCCGGAGCGGGGCGCCTGCGGCCACCCGGACGGCGCCGCCCGCCTCGCGGCCTCCACCCTGCGCGCCTTCGCCGACGACGTCGACCAGCACCTCACCCACGGCGCCTGCCCCGCGGCCCACCTGCCGCCCCGGATCCCCGTACCGCCCGTCACACCCCCGGAGGCATGGCGATGACCCGCAGGACCCTGCGCATCGACCGCATCGCCTGCACGGGCCAGGGCCTGTGCGCCGAACTGCTGCCCGAACTGATCGACCTCGACGAATGGGGCTACCCCGTCGTCCAGGACCGGGCCGTCCCCGACCGGCTGCGCGCCCACGCTCGCCGGGCCGTCGCCGCCTGCCCCCTGCTGGCCCTCCACGTCGACGCCGACCGGCCGTGACGGGTCCGCGCGGGCACCGTCCCACGTCATCCGGTGCCTTCCCGCCCACGGCGGGGAGCGCGTGCGCCGAGCCGGACGTCGCGGCTGCGATGGTCGATGCAGGGGCGGGTCAGGTAGCCCAGCGGTGCTGTGAGCATGGGGACCAGGCGGGTGAAGGGCCAGAACGGGAACAGCGGCAGCGCGCTGACGGCGGGCAGCTGGAACAGCAGCCGCGCATCGGTCATCCGGTCCGGATCGGGCTGCGGACATGAAGATGCAGCGGAACCAGGGAGAGATGGTCTCGCGGTAGCCGTAGCCGCCACCGACGCTGTCGGCGGCGACCGTGGCGACCAGTCCGAGCAGGATGTTCCCGCTGAGCGAGACGGACATCGCCTGTCGTTGCGTGTGGTGGCGGAGGACCGGGCAGGCGGTGCTGCGCCGGTGCATGAGGAACGCCGGCCGGCACCCGTACCGGGCCCGTGCGGTCCGACAGCCAACCGCCGAGCGGGCGCATCTCGACCGCCGGCAGCATGCCCGGGGCGAAGGCCTGAATCCCCGGGAGGGGGTCATGCGCGAACCTCGACCGGTCGCCGCCTGCGGCACCCCCTCGGAGTGGGCCCGAACGGCAGGGTGGATGATCTCGTCCCGACGATGACTCGGCGGTTGCCGCCCCTGCCGTCGGCAGACCGGGCACCCACATACACGAAAGGCGCGCTGAGATGAGCCAGCAGGACCCCTTGGACCGGCACCATCCAGCGGTGGTTGCGCATCACAGGCACCGCTCGGAGAACGCCCAGTTGCGCATCGCGGACGCCATCACACGGTTCGCCGGTTCGATGCCGTTCGTCTACCTGCACGCGATCGTCTTCGCGTTGTGGATGCTGTTCGTCGAGGGCAGCCCTTGGCCCACCTTGACCCTGGTGGTGTCACTGGAGGCGATCTTCCTGTCCACGTTCGTCATGATCGGTCAGAACCGGCAGGCCGCCTTCCAGCAGATGAAGGCCGACCACGATTTCGTCGAGCAGGAACTGGAACTCAAGACCAACACGGAACTGACGCGTGCGATCCACGTGATGACCAAGGAACTCCACCGCCGCCTGGTCGAAGACGGTGCCGAGCAATAGGGCCAGAAATTCGGGGCTCTACCCGGCCCGGATCCACCCGCCGGCCCGGCTGCCGCACCCCGTACGCGCCCACGAACCCACGAACCCACGAACCCACGAACCCACCATCATGCTGCCGGCCGTCCTGCCCGCCCGACCGTCAACGGTCAACAGCTGACAGCCATGTCACCCGACGTCGAGGACATCGTGGACGGGGCGGCGGGGCGTCGCGGGGCCTCTCGGCCCGTAGCCCAGGCGCAGCACCATCTGTACATGGCCCCTGCCCGACACCGGGTCGCGGGCCAGCCCACGCAGGTCGTCGCTCTCCAGCGGGTGAGAGGTCAGGGAGGTGGCCAGGTCGGCCAGCGTCGCCTCCAACAGGACGCGTTCCAGCGCCTGTCCCGCCCGCAACCAGTCGGCCGCCCCGTCGCCAGGGGTGCTCAGCAGAGCCAGATGCGGGGTGTGCTCGAAGGCGGTCGTCCCACGGTCGGCCACCGGTCGGCGCGCGGCGAAGTCCCTCAGCGGAGCTTTGCCGTCCCGCTTACGCGGCCCGAAGGCATACTCCGGAACACCGTCGACCGCGGCGTCCGCCTCCGGCCCGAGCCGGGTCCAACGGATCAGGTCCTGCATCGCGGCGGGATCCAGGTCGTCGCGGCTCTCGGCGTCGTGGACCAGGTCGAGCACGGTGTCGGCATGCCAGGCACCGGGGAACAACAAGCTGGCTCCCTCCTGCGCGGCGGCTCGCCGCAGGGATGCCTGCACGTCCTCGGCGAGGTCCGTCTCGGCAAAGGGGTGCCGACTGGTGTGCCGCTGCCGGATCGCCGGGTGCAGTCGTGCCAGGTCGTCGCCGCTCCGTGCCGTACCGGCGGGGACGGCCAGGCGGACGGAGGCGAGCAGGAGGGGGTCAACCGGCTCGGGCAGCAGCAGGGTCTCCGGGACCAGGCCCGCGCGCACCGCGGCAACGCGGAGATTGAACAACGCCGCTCCGCAGCCGATGTGCAGTGCCCGATTTCCGGGATCGGAACGGGGCATGGCCCGCTCGAGGTCGGCGAACAGAAGGACGAGACGCTCGTCGGCGTTGAAGCGGAATCGCCACGGCTGCGCATTGTGCATGGAAGGAGCCGCCGTGGCGTCGGCGATCAACGCGTTCACCACCTGCTCATCGAGCTGCCGCAGGGTCATCGCATCCTCCTCACGCATCCGCCGACCCGCAGAGACCGGACGTCATACGAAGGACCACAGCAGGTGAGCGATCGCTCAAGTCACCTTCCGCCGCGGCCGGCAATGCGGGCGCCAAGGGCTCGTATCGGCCCGGTCCGCATCTGACGAGCTGCCTCCAGTATCCGTCGAACGACATCGAGAGGCCTGGTTCAGCTCCGGGACGCGCCATCGGCCGCCTGGGCCGGCGAGGGGCGACGGGGAGGGTGAGGGGCGCTGTCATGACGACACCACCGCGGGCGACGCCGATCCCCCACGGCGCCGCCCCCCGTGCCCGCCCCCGCTCCTCATCTCGACGGCCTTCGGCGAGCGCATGAGAGCCGAGGACGCGGTACCCGGCCTCGCGGTCGCGTCGAAGAGCCCCGCGTCGTCGTACGGAGTCGTCGTCGCACGGAGTCAGCGAGCGCCTTGAGGTCCGGTCACGGCGTCGGTTGGGCGCGCCGGGGCGACTCGTAGTCCGTGGGCGGAGGGGTGGTGTCATCGATCCTGTGGCCCAGGTTCTCGGAGACGTCGACCACTCCGTCCACGCCCCGGCACAGTCGTACCGCGACGGGGATGAGGGACTTTCGCTGGACGGTACCGCCCAGGGAGACCCGGCCGTCGACGACGTTCACGGTGACCGCGGACGGCGCGATGCCCAGGGTGCGTACGAGTACGTCCCTGGAAATCTCCTCCCGGATGGCGCGGTCGCCCCGCAGGAAGACGCGGAGCAGATCAGCGCGGCTTATCACGCCGACCAGGCAGTCGGCCTCGTCGACGACCGGCAGTCGTTTCACATGGTGGCGTTCCATGACCTGGGCGGCCTCCACCACCGTCCACTGCGGTCGGGCGGTCACGGCTGGGCTGTTCATGAGCCCTTCGGCGGTGGTCGCCTCCGCCTTCGCCCGGTCGGCGGTGCGCGGGTGCAGGACGGGCAGCAGGCCCGCCGGATCCAGCTGCCCCGCTTCCTTGCGCAGCAGATCCGCCTCGGAGACCACGCCCAAGGGCCGGTCGTCGTCGTCCACGACGGGTACGGCGGTGATGTCGTACTCGGTGAGCAGTTTGGCGATCTCCTTGAAACCGGTCTCCCGTCCCACCCGTACGACCGATGTCGTCATGAGGTCGCTCACCATCCGGTGCTGCATGGCTTCCGCCTCCTCTTTCACTCGCGTTCCCCTTCTACTGTCAGGCGGTCCGGCACGCCGACCCATGGGCCGGTCGGCCCCAACCGCGGCCATCCGGCGGAGCGACGTCGCGGTGGCGGAACGGGGTGGGCTGCGGGCGGCGGCCCTGCCTCATGGTGCACAGCGCTTGCAGGCCTGCGTCCCTCCTCCGGAAACAGGCTGAGCGTGAAATGGGGCCATCGGTCCCGTCCCTGCCCGGAGAGCGACCCTCGACTCACCGTCTGCGATCGCATGGGCTGCCGGTCCCCTCCGGAGGTCCGAACAGGGCCGACCGGCCCCTCCCCCGGACGCTGACATACCGCTTTGCTCTGTCTATGGCCGAAATCAGCACCAGGCCCGTGCCCTTCCACACGGAACGCGTCGTCGGCGGCGCGACCGTGGTGGTGGAGGTGCGCGACGAGATCGACATCCTCACGGCGCCGCCGCTCTCGGCGCGCCTCGACACCCTGACCGCCGGCCCGTGCCCCGATCTGGTACTCGACCTGCGACCCGTGACCTTCATGGACTGCAGCGGACTACGGCTGCTGTGCCGGGCGAGGAACCGGGTGCTGGTCCGGCAGGGCAGCCTGCGACTGGTGGCCGACAGCGGTCGCCTTCTGCGCCTCCTGCGGCCCACCCTCCTGGCCGGTGTCTTCGAGATCCTCCCCGACATGCCCACGGCCCTGTTCGGTACCCCCTTGCGGGACGCCGTCTCCGGTACAGGCCGGCAGGACACCGTGTCCGCCGTGGCGGGCTGACGGGAGCCGCCCGTCCCGCCGGGAACCGGCTACCGGTGCGGCACCTCCGCGTCCAGCACCGCACGCGGCGCACGACGCGGGGTCCTTTCTCGTGCGGAACGTCAGGCGTCCCCGTAGGCCTCCCCGCCCAGTTCGAAGCCCGCCGTGCCTGCCGTCACATCCGCGAGCCACGCCCGGAAGGCGTCCACGTCGGCGTCCGGCAGACCGACCTCGATGGTGACGGCCTCGCCGTAGCGGACGTCCCGCACGTCGCGTCCGGTCGAGCGCAGGTCGTTCTCCACCTTCCCGGCACGCTGGTGGTCGACCGTGACCGTGGCCAGCCGGAACCGGCGGCGGGTGCGGGTGCCGACGGCGTCGAGGGCCTCCCCGACCGCGCCGCCGTACGCCCTGATGAGCCCGCCCGCGCCGAGCTTGACCCCGCCGTAGTAGCGGGTGACGACGGCGACGACGTACCTCATGTCGCGGCGCAGCAGCATCTGCAGCATGGGGACGCCGGCGGTGCCGCCCGGTTCGCCGTCGTCGCTCGCCTTCTGGACGGAGGCGTCGGCGCCGACGACGTAGGCCCAGCAGTTGTGGGTGGCGTCCGCGTGCTCCTTGCGCACGCCGGCGATGAAGTCCTGGGCCTCCCGCTCGGTGGCCACCGGCGCCAGGGCGCACAGGAAGCGGGAGCGGTTGACCTCGGTCTCGTGCACGCCCGCGTGGGCGACCGTGCGGTACTCGTCCGGCATCGGGCCAGCCTATGCGGCGCGCCCGCTACTCCTTCCCGCTGCCCTTCTTGCCCCGCGGCACGATCACGCTCGTCAGCAGTGCGGTGCCCGGGGCGAGCGCGTCCCAGGTGGCGCCGTGCCAGGCCAGTACCGCGATCGCCGAGGTCGGGAACTTCGCCCGCACCTCGTCCAGCGCGTCGTCGAGGCTGTCGCCTGCCAGTTCGAGGATGAGTTCCTCGAGGCCGGGGTTGTGCCCGATCAGGAGCAGCGTCTCGACCTCGGGGGACACCTCGTGGACGGCGGTCAGCAGATCGCGTACGTCGGCGGCGTACAGGCGTGGGTCCCGGCGTACCGGCGGTGGCGTGCCCCACTGGGCCGAGGCCAGTTCCCAGGTCTGGCGCGTGCGTACGGCGGTGGAGCACAGGGCGAGGTCGGGCAGGCAGTCGGCCTCGGCGAGCGCCCGGCCGGCGGCGGGTGCGTCCCGGCGGCCGCGCGGCGCGAGCGGGCGCTGATGGTCCGCGACGCCCTCGGGCCAGGCCGACTTGGCGTGCCGCAGCACCACCAGGCGGCGCAGTGGACCCACTCCCGCGCGCGCGATCACGCCGGCGATCCCAGGTCGCGGGTGAGATCGAGGCCGAGCAGCCGGTCCGCGTGGGCATAGGTCTCGAAGCGGGCGCCGTCCGGCAGCTCGGACACGGTCTCGACCCAGGTCAGCACCTCGAGCACGGCGGGGACGTCCAAGTCGTCCTCCCAGGCGGTACGGAGGCGTGCGCGCGCCTCGTCGGGAATGGGCCGTGACGGCTGCCGCGCCCAGGAGGCGACCGCGCGACGCCAGCGTGCGAGGGTCGCCCGGGCCTCGTCCAGGGCGGCCTCGTCGAGCCGCACGGGCGTGCCGCGACGATGGGAGAGCAGGGACAGGCGCAGCACGTCCGGGGCAGTGCCCTCCGGGATGCCGGGCACCTCCGAGTGAACGGGGGCGACGGCGATCCGGACGCCCGCGGGTGTGGCGTCGCCCTCCGCCGCGACATGGAGGACCTGCGCCTCACCCAGTCCGGGTCCGACGTCCCGCGTGTCCTCGAAGGGGCGGATGCCGAGCGTGACCACCCAGGCCCGCAGTTCCGCCTGATCTCGCTCAGCGGTCAGCACCCCCCACACGGGAGTGCCGCCGAGCTCCAGAGCACGCACGAGCAGGTCGGCGACCAGCAGCACGCGCAGGGAGCCGGTGCCGGACCCGGGCACATGGACTTCGACCCGGGTCAGACCCCGCCGGGCCGGGGCGGCGTCGACGGACTCGCCGGTTCGGGCGTCGGTGATGCGCAGCACGGGCTGAGCGTAGGCGGGCGAACGGCCGCGCGCAGGCATCCGGCACGAATTCCGGACACAGTGGCGAATTTCAACGAGGTGCGCGGGGGTCGGCGACGCACGCGGGCGCGTGCCGCGGCCTTCCGCAGCAGGCCGTACCCGGGCATCGGCCACCCCCACCCGCGCGGCGGAAATCGGGGAATCATCGCGCACTCCCGGCCGTTGTCGGACGGGAGAGAAGGTCCGCGAGGCGCAGGGAGGCCCGGGGTGTACGGCGACGAGGCAACGATCCGCAAGATCCTCACCGAGTCCGGGGACACCTGGGCCGTGGTGGGTCTGTCGTCGAACCGGGGGCGCGCCGCATACGGCGTCGCCCAGGTGCTGCAGCGCTTCGGCAAGCGTGTCGTGCCCGTCCACCCCAAGGCCGAGACGGTGCACGGCGAGCAGGGGTACGCCTCCCTCGCCGACATCCCCTTCGAGGTGGACGTCGTCGACGTCTTCGTGAACAGCGACCTGGCCGGTCCGGTCGCCGACGAGGCGGTGGCGAAGGGCGCCAAGGCCGTCTGGTTCCAGCTCGGCGTGATCGACGAGGCGGCGTACGGCCGTACGCGCGCGGCGGGCCTGGACATGGTCATGGACCGCTGCCCCGCGATCGAGATACCCCGCCTCGGCCGGCCGTAGGTATTCGCCGGCCTCCTGCCCGGCGCACTGCGGCGCGGCGCCCCGCGGCCGCCCCTCGTACTGCAACAGCCACCGCGTGGCCGCGCGCAGCGCCGACAAAGTGGACAACTCCGGTGCTCACACTGCCTTTTTTCGCTGGGTACAGAGCACTTGAAGGGCTGTCCACGAACCCCCCGGGCTTTGGTCAAAACTTCACATAGGGTCTTCTGCTCGACCGCCGTTGTTTTCTAATCTGCGACGTCGCACGCACTGAAAACTTGTATTCAATTCGTGAGAGGCCGCTGAAAATATGGTGAGCGTCGAACAGACCTCCGCAGAACGGGCAGGGAGTCCAGGCGGTCTCAGGAGGGACGTCGGGCTGATCGGCCTGATGTGGGCCTCCGTGGGATCCATCATCGGCTCCGGCTGGCTGTACGGCGCCGAAAAGGCAGTCGGGGCGGCCGGTCCCGCGGCGATCATCTCGTGGGTGATCGGCACGGTGGCCATCGTCCTGCTGGCCCTTGTGCACGCCGAACTCGGCGGCATGTTCCCGGTGGCCGGAGGCACGGCGCGCTATCCGCACTACGCCTTCGGCGGTCTGGCCGGCATGTCCTTCGGCTGGTTCTCGTGGCTGCAGGCGGCGACCGTGGCGCCGATCGAGGTCGAAGCCATGATCGGCTACGCAGGTCACTGGAGCTGGGCGCAGGGCCTGCAGCACAAGGACCAGACACTGACCGTGCCCGGTCTCGTGACGGCCGTCCTCCTCATGGCCGTCTTCGTCGCGATCAACTTCTTCGGTGTACGCGCCCTCGCGCACACCAACAGCGCCGCCACCTGGTGGAAGATCGCCGTTCCGCTCGGCGCCATCTTCGTCATCGCGATCGGCAACTTCCACCCCGCGAACTTCACCTCGGAGGGCTTCGCCCCGTTCGGCGCGAAGGGCGTGCTCAGCGCGATCAGCGAGAGCGGCATCATCTTCGCGCTGCTCGGCTTCGAGCAGGCCATCCAACTGGCGGGCGAGAGCCGCAATCCCAAGCGTGACCTGCCCCGGGCGACCCTCGGCTCCGTCGCGATCGGCGCGGTCATCTACATCCTGCTGCAGATCGTGTTCATCGCCGCTCTGCCGCACAGCACCTTCGCGAAGGGCTGGGCCCACCTCGACTTCCCCGGCATCAGCGGCCCCTGGGCGGGCCTCGCGACCCTGGTGGGACTGGGCTGGCTCGCGGTCGTTCTCTACGTGGACGCCATCATCTCCCCCGGTGGTACCGGCCTGATCTACACCACCGCCACCTCCCGCGTCTCCTACGGTCTCGCCAAGAACGGCTACGCGCCGAAGATCTTCGCCCGTACCGACCGCCGCGGCGTTCCGTGGTTCGGCCTGATCATCTCCTTCGTGACCGGCGTGGTCTGCTTCCTGCCCTTCCCGAGCTGGCAGCAGCTGGTGGGCTTCATCACCTCGGCGAGCGTGCTGATGTACGCGGGCGCGCCGCTGGCGTACGGGGTCTTCGCCGACCGGCTGCCGCAGCACGAGCGCCCGTACCGGCTGCCGGCAGGCAAGGTCATCTCCCCGCTGTCGTTCTTCGTGGCCAACCTGATCATCTACTGGGCCGGCTGGGACATTCTGTGGCGGCTCGGTATCGCCGTCGTCCTCGGCTATCTGCTGCTCGGCGGCTACGCCCTGTGGGCCAACGCCACGAACCAGCCCGACGCGCCCCGCATGGACTTCAAGGCCGCCCAGTGGCTGCCGGTCTACCTGCTGGGCATGGGTGTCATCTCCGCGCAGGGCAGCTTCGGCGGCACGGGCAACATCGGCCTGTGGTGGGACATGCTGGTCATCGCCGTGTTCTCGCTGGTCGTCTACTACTGGGCCCGTGCGACCGCGTCCCGGACCGAGGAGATCGAGCGGAGCATCGAAGAGGTCGTGGTCACCGACGCTCCGGCGCACTGACCGACCGTCCCCGACCTGACGACTCCTGACCGACCGTCCCCGACCGGATCGTCCCCGATCCGGCCGCTCCTGACCCGGCCCGCCAGCCACAGCTCCCCTGCTGCGGCTGACGGGCCACCGTCATAATGCTCGGGTGACTTCCCCCTTTCTCCACCCCAACTCCCCTACTCCACAACGCTTTCCGGTCGTGATCGTGGGCGCCGGGCCCGCCGGCCTGACCATCGGCAACATCCTGCGGGCCGCCTCGGTCGACTGCCTGGTCCTGGAGGTCGAGACGCGTGAGTTCATCGAGCAGCGGCCCCGGGCAGGCGTGCTGGAGGAGTGGGCCGTGCGCGGCCTGGAGCAACGGGGTCTCGCGGACAGGCTGCTGGAGCGTGCCGAGCTGCACACCGAGTGCGAGTTCCGCTTCGACAACCGGCACCTCCGGTTCTCCTACCACGAGCTGACGGGGCATCACCATTTCGTCTACCCCCAGCCGTTGCTCGTGACGGACCTCGTGCGCGAGTACGCCGACGTACGCGGCGGGGCCATTCGATTCGGCGTGCGGGACGTCCAGCTGCACGGTCTGGACTCGGACCGTCCGAAGGTGTCGTACGTCGACCCCGAGACGGGTCAACGTGAGCTGGTGGACTGCGAGTTCGTGGCGGGCTGCGACGGAGCGCGCGGGGTGACACGGACCGTGCTCCCGCAGCGCGCCCGGATCGCCCGGCACGACTACGGCATCGGCTGGCTGGCGCTGCTCGCCCAGGCGCCGCCCTCCTCCGACTGCGTGGCGTTCGGCATCCATCCGCGCGGGTTCGCCGGGCACATGCCCCGCAGCCCCGAGGTGACCCGCTACTACCTGGAGTGCCCGCCGGGTGACGACCCGGAGAACTGGTCTCACGAACGCGTGTGGGCCGAACTGCAGGAGCGGCTGGGCGCAGCGGACCGGCCGCCGCTCACAGAGGGCCCGCTGATCGAGAAGCGCGTACTCGACATGCACAACTACGTAGTCGAACCCATGGCGTTCGGCCGCCTCTTCCTGGCCGGGGACGCCGCCCATCTCACCGCACCCATCGCCGCGAAGGGCATGAACCTCGCCCTGCACGACGCCTTCCTGCTGGGTGACGGTCTCGTCGATTTCCTCACCAAGGGCGGCACGGACGGCCTGAACGGCTATTCGGAGGCCTGTCTGGGACGCGTGTGGGACTACCAGGAGTTCTCGCAGTGGCTGTCGGACGTGTACCACGGCACGTCGTCGGGCGACGCGTACCGCGCGGGCACCACGCTGGCCCGGCTGCGTCGCCTCTTCGAGTCCCCCGCGGCCGCGGCCGCGTTCGCGGAGCAGTATCTCGGCGAGAGCTCCGCGTCCTGACGGGGCGACAGAAGGCGCCTATCGCGCTACACCGTTCATAGGGCATCCGATGGGGGACGCTCACGGCACGGGCGGTGGTCGACATGCCATTCCTGCAGGGAGACGTGAACGTCAAGCAGATCGACGCGACACGGTGGCGTCTGATGGAGCCCGTGGAGTACGAGGGCCGGGACGAGTCGTTCACCGTCCCGGCCGACTTCTGCACCGACTTCGCCTCGGTCCCGACCGTCTTCGTGTGGCTGATTCCGCGATACGGCGTCTACACCAAGGCCGCGATCCTGCACGACTACCTCTGCGAGAGGCATCCCGTGAGCCGCCGGGACGCCGACGGCATCTTCCGCCGTGCCCTGCGCGAGCTGGGCGTCTCGGTGCTGCGCCGGTGGATGATGTGGGCGGCCGTCAGGGCGGGCGGCCACTGGTCCGGTGCCGGGGTGGGGCAGGGGGCACTGTGGCTGCTGGTGGCGGTGCCCGCCGCGGCGTTCCTGGCGGTCCCCGCGCTGGTCGTGACCGTGTGGCTGGCCCTCTTCCTGGCCCTCGAATGGCTCGTGTACGCCGTCACCCCGCCCCGCGTCGCCCCTCCCGCCAACCGGCCCCGCTTCTCCGGCGCACCGAGCACGGCGGGCGAGGCGGACAAGGGCGGGCTGCCGGCGGCCGCACCGGGCACACCGGATCCGTGCGTCCCGGATCCTGGCGCATCGGGAGAACCGGAACCGGCGTGACCTCAGTCGTGCAGCGGCCGGTCGCTCAGCCGGTGGTCGGCGACCTTCAGCGCCTCGTCCACCAGCCGCCGCAGGTGCCCGTCCCGCAGTGAGTAGATCACCCGCCGTCCCTCCTTGCGCGTGTTCACCAGACCCGCGAGCCGCAGCCGCGCCAGGTGCTGGCTGACCGCCGGACGGGCCGCGCCGCAGGCCTCCGTGAGCGTCGTGACGTCGGCCTCGCCGCCGGTCAGGGCGTGCAGCAGGGTGAGGCGGGTGCGGTCACCGAGGAGCGCGAGGAGTTCGGCGGCGAGTGCGAACTGCTCCTCGCCCGGGGTACGCGGATGCGCATCGTGCGCAGGTGATAGGTGCATGCGTGCGCTCATACGCACATAATGGCCTCGTGAACGCCGCGCGTCCACACCCGCGCATCGGAAGGGGACCCACGTGAGCGACCGGCACCACCCTCACCACGAGCACCATGCACCCCCCCGTCAGCACGCCCATGCCTCCCCCGGCCTGCGCCATCGCCTCGGCCATCTCCTCACCCCCCACTCCCACGAGAGTGCCGACAAGCTCGATGCCGCCCTGGAGTCCTCGACCCGCGGAATGCGCGCGCTGTGGGTCTCGCTGGCCGTCCTCGGAGTGACGGCGCTGGTGCAGGCCGCCGTGGTCGCCGTATCCGGATCGGTGGCCCTGCTCGGCGACACGGTGCACAACGCGGCGGACGCGCTGACCGCCGTACCGCTGGGAATCGCGTTCGTGCTCGGGCGGCGGGCGGCCACACGGCGGTTCACCTACGGCTACGGGCGGGCCGAGGACCTCGCGGGCATCGCGATCGTGCTCACCATCGCCGCGTCGGCGGCGTTCGCGGCCTGGGCGGCGGTGGAGCGACTGCTCGATCCGCGTCCCGTCGCGCACGTACCGGCCGTGGCGGTGGCCGCACTGGCCGGCTTCGCGGGAAACGAGTGGGTGGCCCGGTACCGGATCCGGGTGGGCCGCGCGATCGGCTCGGCCGCACTGGTCGCCGACGGGTTGCACGCCCGTACGGACGGATACACGTCACTGGCCGTGCTGCTGGGCGCCGGGGGCTCGGCGCTGGGGTGGCAACTGGCCGACCCGGTCGTCGGGTTGGCGATCACGGCCGCCATCGCGCTCGTGCTGCGGGACGCGGCGCGCGAGGTGTTCCGGCGCGTGATGGACGCCGTCGACCCGGAGTTGGTGGACCGGGCCGAGGGGGCGCTGCGGGAGGTGCCGGGCGTGCGGGCGGTCGGTGAGCTGCGGCTGCGCTGGATCGGGCACCGGCTGCGGGCCGAGGTCGCGGTGGCGGTCGATGGCGAGGCGACCGTGCGTGAGGCGCACGCGATCGCCGTCGAGGCCGAACACGCGCTGCTGCACGCCGTACCGAAGCTGACCGCGGCCCTGGTGCACGCCGATCCGGCGCCGGCACCGGGCCAGGAGGACCCTCATCTGGCCCTGGCGCATCACGCCACTCGCTAGTGCCGCGTCAGTCAAGTTTTGCCCGTCAAGGAGCGGCGTCGCGGGGGTCCCCCCGCTCAAGCTAAGCCGAGAGTGGGGGAGCGTGCTCTCGGCGTGCCGGCCGGAAGTCCTCGTAGTGGACGTACTTGGGCTTTCGGCCGGTGCGGCGAAGGGGGTCCCCCCGCCCGAGCCGGGCGGAGCCGTTTCGAGGGTGGGGGCGCGTGCCGGGCGTCTCGACGGGGCGAACCTTGGCTGGCGAGGCACTAGACACCGAACCCCTCCAGCACGACCGCGCCCGGCAGCTGCGCGAACGCTTTCCCCGGCACCAGCAGCTTGCCGCGCCGACGTCCGCTGCCCACCAGCACGTACGGGAGGTCGACGACGGCCGAGTCGACCAATACCGGCCAGCCGTCCGGGAGTCCGATCGCGGTGATACCGCCGCACTCCATTCCGGTCTCCCCCGTCGCGGTGTCCATGGACGCGAACGAGGCCTTGCGGGCGCCGAGTTGGCGTCGGACGACGCCGTTGACGTCGACCCGGGTGGTGGAGAGCGCGATGCACGCGGCCAGGGTCGTCTCGCCGCCCCGCCTGCCGGCCACCACCACGCAGTTCGCCGACCGCTCGAGCAGTTCCCGCCCGTAGTGCTCCACGAAGACGGCGGTGTCGGCCCACCGGGGGTCGGTGTCGACGTAGACGATCTGCTCGGCGGGGAAGCTGCCGCGCCAGTCGCGTACGGCGGCGGCGACCGGGGCGGTCAGTTCGCCGAGGGCGTCGGGGGCGGGGATGGCGATGTCGAAGTGTCCGAGGGGCGCGTCCATGACGGCACGCCAACAGGACGCCGGGGCGCGCTCAGGGGACGGGCGGGACCGACACCGCCAGCACGAAACGTGCCGGGGCGTCGCCGTGATTGCCGTAGGTGTGCGGCGCGTTGGCCTCGAAGGTGACGCTCGCGCCGGCCGGGACCCGGTACTCGGCGCCCTCGACGGTGAGGGTCAGCTCACCCGCGGTGACGTGCGCGATCTCGACCGTGCCCACGGGGTGCGGGTCCGAACTGCTGCTGTCCCCCGGCATCAGAAGCCATTCCCACATCTCCAGCGGGCCGGGCGCCTCGGTGCCCGCGAGGAGACGGCTGTAGCTGCCGGCCTCGGTGTGCCACAGCCGCACCACCTGGTCGGCCGGGACGACCCGCACCTTCGGGCCCTGCTCGTAGTCCAGCAGCGTGGTGATGCTGATCCCGAGCGCGTCGCCGATCTTGACGACCGTACCGATGCTCGGGTTGGTGCGCGCCTGCTCGATCTGGATGAGCATGCCCCGGCTGACGCCGGCGCGGGCGGCGAGCGCGTCGAGGGTGAAGCCGCGCTCGTTGCGCCAGCGCTTCACGTTGCGCGCCAGGGACTGGGTCAGCAGGTCGAGGTCCGACACGTTCCGTCCAATATCCATGTACCACTGGGCCAATATTATGGATGACAGGGTTCACTTTGCTGAACTACGGTGTGGTGCACCCGATCGTTCACCGAACTGTACTGCGAGGCGACCCGTGACAGCATTCTTCGCCCTGGCCACCAGCCTCCTGTGGGGGCTGGCCGACTTCGGCGGCGGACTGCTGACGCGACGCGCGCCGGCGCTCACCGTGGTCGTCGTCTCGCAGGGGATCGCTGCGGTCGTCCTCGGGGTGATCGTGGTCGCCACGGGCGGCTGGAGCGAGGCGGGTCCGCGGCTGTGGTTCGCCTTCGCCGCCGGTCTGGTGGGGCCGGTCGCCCTGTTCTCCTTCTACAGGGCCCTCGCGCTCGGCCCGATGGGCGTCGTCTCGCCGCTCGCGACCCTGAGCGTGGCGGTCCCGGTCGGCGTGGGCCTCGTCCTCGGCGAACGCCCCGGCCTGATGCAGGTCGCGGGGATCGCGGTCGCCGTCACCGGCGTCGTACTGGCGGGCGGACCCCAGCTCAGGGGCGCGCCCGTGCAGCGGCAGGCCATCCTGCTCACGCTCGTCGCGGCACTCGGCTTCGGCACGGTGTTCGCACTGATCACGGAGGCGTCGGTGAGTGTCACGGGTCTGTTTCTCGCGCTGTTCGTGCAGCGGCTGACGAACGTCGCCGGGGGCGGCATCGCGCTCTACGTCTCCGTGAGGCGCGGCGGCGAGGCACTCCCGGCCGGCGGTTTCCCCTGGGCGTCTCTCCCGGCGCTGGCCTTCGTCGGCCTCGCGGACGTCGCGGCCAACGGCACGTACTCGGTCGCCGCCCAGCACGGCCCCGTCACGGTGGCCGCCGTCCTGGCCTCCCTCTATCCGGTGGTGACCGCACTCGCCGCCCGCGGCTTCCTCAGCGAGCGGCTCCGCGGCATCCAGGCGGCGGGCGCGGGCCTCGCCCTGGTGGGCACGCTGCTGCTGGCTACGGGCTGACGCCCCCGGCAGGCAACGTTCGCCCCCGTCGCGACGCCCGGCACGCTCCCCCACAGCCACGAAGGCGCGGGAGGTGCCCCCACTCGACTCGCCGCACCGGGGACAGACCAAGTACGTCCGGTCCGAGCCCCCGCACCCGGCACTCCCCCAGCCTCCGGCCGGGGACCCCCAGAGCACGCACCGGACGCCGCTCCCCAGCGGGCGAGCGTTGCCTGCCAGGGCACTGGTCCTAGGCCTCGGCGTCCAACTCGGCGAGCCGGGCCACCGTCTCCTCGTCCAGTTCCGAGAGCGCGCGCAGCTGTTCGGGGGTGATCCCGTCCGGTATCGGCACCGGCGCGGGTGTCCTGAGGGGCGGCTGCCAGCCCTCGCCGGCCGTCCAGCGCCGTACGACTCGTGCGGGCGCGCCCGCGACCACGGCATGGTCGGGCACGACGCCCCGGACCACGGCACCCGCGGCCACCACCACGTTCCGTCCGATCCGCGCACCCGGCAGGATCACCGCGCCGGTGCCGATCCAGCAGCCGGAACCGATCTCCACCGGCTCCATCCGCGGCCACTGCTTGCCGATGGGCTCGTGGGGATCGTCGTACGAGTGGTTCGTGGACGTGACGTACACGTACGGCCCGAAGTAGCAGTCGCTGCCGATGGTGACCGTCGTGTCGGCGATGACATGGCTGCCCCGGCCCAGGACGACGCCGTCCCCGATGCGCAGGATCGGGTCGGGGCCGAGGTCGAGGTCGGGCATCAGGCCGGCGGTGAGAGTGACCTGTTCGCCGACGATGCAGTGGGAGCCCAGGTGGATCCAGGGCTCGCCGAAGACCGTGCCGAGCGGGAAGGCGAGCCGGCTGTGGGCGCCCAGCGCACCGAAGCGGAAGCGTCCCGGATGCTGTGCGGTGACCGAGCCCGTGCGCTGCACCCAGGCCCAGCCCGCGTGGACGGCGCGCTGTGTGAGGCTTCGCCGCCAGGATGAGAACGTGTTCTTGCGCTTCGGCACCCGCTCACCGTACTCAGCGCCAGGTGCGCCGACGGGCTCCGCGCCCTGTGATCTTCACCCCACCTGAGCGGGCGTCACCCGGGACGCGGATCACCCGTAGCGGATGAGGCGGCCGCGGCGGACCTGTGGTGCGGTTCGAGGATGACTATGCGCAGCCTCCCGAACCCCTTCGACGCGGCAGGGCGAGTGGCCCGGTACGCACTGGGGACCGCGGGCTCGGTCGCCGACCGCCTGGTCCCCGCCGTGACGGCCGCCGTCCTGGACCGGCTCGACCTGGACGGCCTGGCCGCCCGTATCGACGTCAACCGGATCGCCGACCGGGTGGACGTGATGCGCGTGGCGGCCCGGGTGGACGTGAACGAGGTCGCCGCCCGGCTCGACGCCGACACGGTCGCGGCGCGAATCGATGTCGACCGGATCGCGGAGCGAATCGACGTCGACCGGATCGCGGCGCGTATCGACGTCGACCGGATCGCCGCCCGGCTGGACGTGGACGCCGTGATCGACCGGGTCGACCTGGTCGCGCTCACCAGGGCCGTGCTGGAGGAGATCGATCTGGGCCGCATCGTCCGGGACACCAGCGGCGGGATGGCCGAGGAGACGGTCGACGCCCTCCGGCTGAGCAGCGCGCGGGCCGACCGGATGGTGGACCGCGTCGCCGACCGCCTGCTGCACCGACCGGGCACGGCCCCCAAGGGCACCGACGGTCTCGCGCCGCCGCACGGGCAGACACCGTGACGCGTACGGAGCCGGGGCCCGAGGGCGACACGGCGGGAGTCGTGTCGCGATGCCTTGCGGCCCTGGTCGACGCGATCGTGGTGGCGGGCATCGGCCTCGCCGCATGCCTCGCGTTCGGCGGCCTGCGGCTGCTCGTCACCGGGCCGCCGTTCCGTATGCCCGACCTCTCCGGCTGGCTGACCGGTGTGCTCGGCTCGGCCGTGGCCGTTCTCTATCTGGCCCTGGGCTGGGCCACGAGCGGAGGCACCGTCGGCGACTGGCTGATGGGGCTGCGCGTCACCGGTCGCACCGGGCGGCTGCTCGGCATCCCCCGTGCGCTGCTGCGGGCCGTGCTGTGCGTCGTCCTTCCCGTCGGCCTGCTCTGGATTCCCTTCAGCCGCCGCCATGCCTCGGTCCAGGACGTCGCCCTGGCCAGCGCCGTGCACTATCACCACTTCTGACCGCGAGGCCGGCGGTCCGGATCAGTCCGGGGCCGACGGGGCGCAGGCCACGGCCTCGTGGAGAGCCCGTGCTGACGACGGGTGGACGGGTCCGGTGGCGACGGTCGGGGGCTCATCGCCTACGGTGCGTGTTGAATCGACGACGAGGAGAGGGCGATGACGCACAAGGCGTTGATCACGGGGATCGGCGGCAGGGAACCGAAGATCGACGGGACGGCCTTCGTGGCGCCCACGTCGTCGGTCATCGGCGACGTGGCGGTGGGGGCCGGAGCGAGTGTCTGGTACGGGGCGGTGCTGCGCGGCGACGTCGAGCGGATCTCCGTAGGGGCGCAGAGCAACATCCAGGACAACTGCACGCTCCACGCCGATCCGGGGTTTCCCGTCAGCATCGGGGAGCGGGTGTCCGTGGGGCACAACGCGGTGGTGCACGGGGCGACCGTCGGGGACGACTGTCTGGTCGGCATGGGCGCGACCGTGCTGAACGGTGCCGTCATCGGGGCGGGATCGCTGGTGGCCGCGCAGGCGCTCGTGCCGCAGGGGATGCAGGTGCCGCCAGGGTCACTGGTGGCGGGTGTGCCGGCGAAGGTGAAGCGGGAGCTGACGCAGGAGGAGCGCGAGGGCGTCACGCTCAACGGCACGCTGTACGCGGACCTCGCCAAGGCACACCACGAGGTGCACGAGAAGCCGTAGACCTCAGTCGGCGGCCGGGACGGGCTCCGTCTCGGCCGCTTCCCTCTCGGCCGTCGCCTTCTTCGCCTTGCGCTTCAGCACCAGCATCGACGTCAGGCCGATCAGCACGGCCGCCACCAGGCCCAGGTACGAGAACCGCTTCAGCCAGTCCTCGGCGACGACGCCCACGTAGTAGATGACGGCCGTCGTGCCGCCCGCCCAGCAGATACCGCCGAGGACGTTGGCGATCAGGAACTTCCAGTACGGCATGTGGAGGACGCCCGCGAGCGGGCCGGCGAAGATGCGCAGCAGGGCGACGAAGCGGCCGAAGAAGACGGCCCACATGCCCCACTTCTCGAAGGACCGCTCGGCGGTGGCGACATGTCCCTCGCTGAAGTGCCTCGGGAACTTCCCGCCCAGCCAGGCCAGCAGGGGGCGTCCGCCCTTGCGGCCGATGGCGTAGCCGATGGAGTCGCCGATGACGGCACCGGCGGTCGCGCACGCGCCGAGCACGATCGGGTTGATGCCGGAGTGATGGGAGGACAGCAGGGCCGCCGAGACCAGGACGATCTCGCCCGGCAGCGGGATGCCCAGGCTCTCCAGACCGATGACCAGCGCCACCACGGCATAGACGGCCGCGGCGGGTACGGTGTCGAGCCACTCCTGGACGTGCAACGCCGGTTCCTCCCGTTGTGAAACGTTTCGTTCTGCATTCCCGGCGTGCACCCGAAAGGGGTGCACGCCGGGAAGCCTACCGGGTCAGCCCGCTGAGCCGCCGTCCCAGAGATCGCACTGGTGTTCCTGATGGACAGAGGTGCTGAGGGTGTTCCCGCCCTTGGACGCCGTCTTCAGCGAGAGCACCACCCCGGGGGCACCGGGCATCACCGGCTGCCCCTCGGCACGCGGCACACCGTCCCGTACGAAGGATCCCCAGTACTGCACCATCTGCCGCGACAGCACCCTCTGCTCGGCGTTCAGAGGGGAATCCAGACCGAACTGCCGGAAGAGGTACTGGACCTCGTTCACGTGGGTCGCGCCGAAGTCGAAGTCCGTGTGCAGGTTGCGCAGGGAGGCGAAGGGCGGGGCGGTGCGGTCGGCGAACTCGTACGAGTAGACCCGGCCGCGGGTGGCGAGCAGGCCGTCGAGCCGCAGTGCCGGGCAGCTGAACAGCGTGTCCCCCAACGCGGTGGCATAGGCGATCGTCGGCGTCGGGTAGGCCGACAGCGGGTAGCGCTGCAGGGCCTGCTCTCCGAAGGCGTTCCGCATGACGCCGGGATACTGCCCGGCCGTGAGCGGCGCGCCGTTCAGGTCGTAGGCGGCGAAGGCGAACAGGCGCCCCTCGTCCTTGTTCGAGCCGTTGATCACCGGCACACGGGACGCGGTCCCGTTCGCGACGGCCTGCTCCGGCTGCACCGGCAGGAAGGCACCGCCGGCCACCGGGCCCCAGTCGAAGCCGCCCTGGGCCTGAAGGATCTCGCGAGCGGACTTGCCGCGCAGACACGCGATGTCCGTGCAGCCGAGCTTCTGCGCGAAGTCGGCTCCCTGAGTCACCGCGTCCTGGTGCGTACGTGCGCCGCAGTCGTCGTAGGCGCCGCTCTCGATGATGCCCGCGCGGAACAGGCCCCTCGCCGTCGGTGAGGCCAACTGGGTGCAGACCGAGCGGCCGCCCGCCGACTCCCCCGCGATGGTGACCCGGGCCGGATCGCCGCCGAAGTGAGAGATGTTGGCGCGTACCCAGCGCAGCGCCGCCTGTTGGTCGAGCATGCCGAAGTTGCCGGAGACCCGGTCGTGCGTCTCGCCGTCGAGACCGGCGGTGGCGAGGAAACCCATGGCGCCGAGGCGGTAGTTGACGGTCACGACGACCGTTCCCGTCTGCCGGGCGAAGGTGTCGGGAACGACGTCCTGACCGGCTCCTGCGGTCAGTCCGCCGCCGTGGAACCAGACCAGGACCGGCCGCTTGGCGTAGCCGTCGGGGACGTAGACGTTCAGGTCCAGGCAGCTCTCGGTGTACGAGGGCTGTTCGTAGCCGGGGTCCCAACTCGCGCTCTGCACGCACTTGTTGCCGAAGTCCTGTGCGGAGCGCACCCCGTGCCAGGGCCGGACGGAGTGCGGCGCGCGCCAGCGGAGCCTGCCGACCGGCGGCTCGGCGTACGGGATGCCGAGGAACTGCCGTCCCTCGGTGGTGCTTTCGCCGCGTACCCGGCCCGCGTCGGTGCTGACGACGGGGTCGCCGTGCGCGGCGGCCTGCGCCGGCACCGGGGCGAGGAGGACGGCCGCGAGCGCCGTCAGCGCGAGGGCGATTCGGCGTATCACGAGCCCACCTCCACATTCGTCCGCAGGCGCAGATCACGCGAGGACGCTCCGACCCACACCGGGCGGCGGCCGGTCCCGAGCACCCAGTGGTGGCGCCTGGGGTCCCACGAGGACAGGGTGCGCGCGGCGACTTCCACCTCGACCCGCCGTCGCTCCCCCGGACGCAGGGTCAGCCTCCGGTAGCCTCCCAACACCCGTACCGCCTGGTCGAGTCGGAGCCGGGGCGAGGGTCCGACGTACACCTGCGGCACGGCCACGCCCTGACGCCGCCCCGTGTTGCGGACGCCGAAGGACACCACCAGGCCGCGCCGCGTCCAGCGCGCCCGCACGTCCTCGTACGAGAAGGACGTGTACGACAGTCCGTGCCCGAAGGGGAACAGCGGCCGTACGCCCTCGGCGTCGTACCAGCGGTAGCCGGCGTGGATGCCTTCCGAGTACTCCTCGGTGCCGTCCACGCCCGGGTAGCGGTGGGGGTCGTCGGCCACGGGGTGGTGGTCGTCGTCGGCCGGGAAGGACTGGGTGAGGCGGCCGCCGGGGTCGCGGTCGCCGAACAGGACGGCGGCGGTGGCGGCCGCGCCCTCCTGGCCCGGGTAGTACATCTGGAGCACGGCCCCGGTGCGCCTCAGCCAGGGCATCGACGTCGAGGACGAGGTGTTGAGGACGACGGTGGTGCGCGGGTTGGCCGCCGTGACGGCCTCGATCAGCTGCTCCTGGTGGCCGGGAAGGGCGATCGTGGCGCGGTCCAGGCCCTCGGTCGCGTCCTCGTAGGCGAACAGCACCACGTTCCGCGCGGCCCGTGCGGCGGCGACGGCCTCGGTGACGTCCCGCGCCCGGGTCGCACCGGTGCTCCGCCGCAGGCGGAAGAGCAGGCCGTCGGCCCCTCCTTGCGCGGTGATCCGCAGCGCATGGGCGCCCTTGGCGAGCGTCAGGGTCTTGCGGCGCACCAAGAGCCCGTCGGGGGCGGCCGAGACGAGCCCTCCCGTGAAGAACTCGCCGTATCCGGGTGCCTGCGGGAACAACTCCGTGCCGTCCAGGAGCACTTTGGGGCGCGCCGTGGGCGCGGACGAGAAGTGCAGGACGAGAGTCCACTCGTCGGCGTCGGGGACGGTGAGCGTCCCGTCGTACGTCCAGACCTTGCCGGCGTCGACCCGTCGGCCCTCGCTGTCGAGGGCGGGGCTCAGCGCGGACGCCGGGATCGCCTTGCCGAACAGGTCCTCGCCGAGTGCGTAAGTCACTTTCCCGGCCCGGGACCTGATGACGTCCAGCGGGCTGTCGGCGTGGTCCGGCACGACGTGCGCGCTCCCGCCGCCGCTGACGAAGGGCAGGGCGCCCGTCGGGCCGATCACCGCGACGCCGGTGCCCTCGGCCAGGGGCAGGGTGCGGTGCTCGTTGCGGAGCAGGGTGGCGCCCGCCTCGGCGACCTCCCGGGCCACGTCCGCACCGGCCGGTGCGTCGCGGTCCGGGCGCGGCGGGGCGCTGTCGTCGAGCAGCCCGAAGCGGTCCATGACGGAGAGGATCCGGCGCACGGCACGGTCGAGACAGCGCTCGGGAACGCTCCCGTTCTGCACGGCCGACTTGAGCGCCGTACCGAAGTGGGCGCCGTCGGGCATCTCCATGTCGAGACCGGCGGTGATCGCCGCGACGGTGCTGTGCGCGGCGAACCAGTCGGTCATCACCCAGCCCTCGAAGCCCCACTGGTCGCGCAGGATGTCCGTGAGCAGGGTCTTGTTCTCGCACGCGAACGTGCCGTTGACCTTGTTGTAGGCGCCCATCACCGCGCCGGTGCCGGCCGCGACGGCCGCCTCGAAGCCGCGCAGTTCGATCTCGTGCATGGTCTGCTCGTCGACCCGCACGTCGATCGACATGCGGTCCTGCTCCTGGTTGTTCATCGCGTAGTGCTTGACGGTGGCGATCAGGCCCTCGCCCTGGATGCCGCCGATCTCCGCGGCGACCAGGTCGGAGGCGAGCAGCGGATCCTCGCTGAAGGTCTCGAAGTTGCGGCCCGCGTACGGGGTGCGGATGAGGTTGACCATCGGGGAGAGCAGGACGTCCTGGCCCAGAGCGCGGCCCTCGCGGCCGATGACCTGTCCGTAGCGGCGGGCCAGGTCGGGGTCGAAGGCGGAGGCCAGCAGGACGGGGGCGGGCAGGGCGGTGGCGTGCTGGGTGATGCGGACGCCGGCGGGGCCGTCGGCGAGTCGGAGCCGGGGAATGCCGAGGCGCTCGACCGGGGGGACGTAGCCCGCCTGGCCGAGCGAGTCCGGGTCGGTGGCGCCGTGCAGGAGGGAGATCTTCTCGTCGAGGGTGAGCCGGGCGACGAGGCCTTCGACGCGGGGACCGGCCCCCGCCTCGGGTCTGTCCAGCGCGTGCGCGGGGGGTGTGAGACCGCTGGTGGCCGCCGAGGCGACGGCTATCGCGCCGCCCAGCAGTCGTAGCGCGGATCTCCGGGAGACAGTGTCGGTCATGGGCCGTCACTCCTTCGGTGTGCGGGCACGACGGTGTGCACCGCATGTGCGCCCCGGTGTCCCGGTCTGCGTTCGGCATCTGAACGCACCATGCGTCAGGCCGACTTGGCACCCCGTTGGCCACTACGGGCGCGGCGGGAAAACTAGAACGGCCAGTGACTCGTGTCAATGAACCGAACAGGAAACGGCCGGATGCCGACAAGAACCGAAGCCGGGGCCGCCCGGCTGGGGGCGGCCCGTACAACTCCCTATGAGCCCGACATGTCCGACGCGCCAAACGCGCCCGACGTGCCCGACGTGCTCAAGGCGGTCAAGGTGACCGAGGTGGTCGTCGTGACCCCGTTCGCCACGGAGGTGACCGCACCCAGGACATGAGCGGGAAGAGTGCGCACCTCGTCCAGAGGCGCGGGCGGTGCGGAGGGCGTCGTATCGCTGTGGACCTGTGCGAACCGCTCCTCGTACTGCTCGCCCTGCGCGTCCTCGGACTTCTGCGCCCGGGGCCGGGGCTGCGGCCGGGCGCCCGGCGCCTTCGGCGCACCGCCGGAAGAGCCCTCCGTCTCCGCGCGAGCGCCGTCCCCCGATCCACCCTTCTCCGTGAGGCCGGGGCCGTCGTCCACGGCTTCCAGCAGCCACCGCTGCCCGGCGGAACCGTCCCGCGTGCCGACGACGACGTGCGTCCCCTTGCCCGGCGCGACGAGCAGTCCCTTGCCGCCGCGCAGCAGGAGCTCCCCGCGGACGGTGAGGTCGTAGCGCGCCTCTCCCCCGTGCGCCAGGCAGGAGGCCAGGTCCACCGAATGCCTTCCGGCGTCGGAGTCGAGGCACAGCGTGGGGTCGACGCCGCTGCGCAGCAGACCGTCGTCCTGGTACGACCACTGCTGCGACCCGGCTGAGGAGCATGCCGCCAGCACGGCCGCGGCACCGGAGTCGGCCCGGCCACCGCCGACATCGAGGCAGAGGCCGCTCTCCGCGTTGCGGAGCCTGCCGCGTCCGATCTCGACGGGCTGCCCCACGGAGGCGGGCAAGGGGGAACCGGCCGACGAGGCGCCGTCCGCGGAGCGCGACGGCTGCAGCGAACTGCTGCTCTGCGCCCCCCAGGTGGCCCGGGGATCGGGGACACCGTTGTCGTCGGACCAGCCCTTGGTGACGAAGACCGTGGCGAGCAGCGCGGCGGCCGCCACACCGACACCCACGACGACGGCCTTGGTGTGCCGCTGCGTCGGTATCGGGCGGTGTCGTCCGCCGCTCCCGGGACGTGCGGCGCCGCGCCCCGCCGCCTGGTGTCCGCCGCGGCCGGGGCGGGAGTCGAGATAGCGCCGGGCGCCCCAGCCGAGCACGGTCTCCGCGAGCAGCACCTCCAGACCGCCCTCGAAATGGCTGAGCTGTTCGGCGGCGTGACGGCAGTAGCGGCACTCCATCAGGTGTTGCTGGACATCGGGGAGCAGGGCGCCACCCCGGCGTATCGGGACGTCGAGGAGACGGTTGTAGAAGCGGCATTCCTTGCCGGGTGCGAGTTCCCGGTGGGCGTGCACGCAGCCCACCCGGAATTGCTCGCGTGCTTGCTCCAGGGCGGCCGACGCGGTGGGCGCGTCCACGCCCAACAGACCGGCTGGTACGGTTATGGGTTCGGCCTCGACCTCGGTGTGCCACAACAGGCATTGAGAAGCTCCCGGAAGGGACCGGAATGCCCGCTCGGCGAGTTTCCGCCTTTCCGGTGTCATGGACCGCGCGGCACGCAGTCCGCGTCCGCCGGTCGGTTTGCGGAGTTCCGGCAGGAGAACGGAAATCCCGTCGTCCGAGGCCCACTCCTTCACCGTGTCCCGAACGGCCGCCAGGAGCTGCGGTCGCAGGGCGCCGCCGGCCGGCCGCCCGAGGATCCGGTGGAACGCCGCGGCAGCGACCATGTCCGCCGGCCCCTCCCCGGAGGCAACACAGATGACGGCGTAGTCATACGTCGCCCGCCAATGTCGGGCCAGCAGGAACGCGCCCGCCCGGGCGCCCTCGGCACCCGGGCCCAACTGCGCGACGAGATGGCGGTCGGACTCGGCGGGCCCCGATCCGGGGCGCGGCGGGTACGGCGGACGTGGGGGGTAGGGGGATTGCACTGAACCATTTCCTTCCAAGCCGCAGGACGGTATGTGCGGAAAGCGCGTCCATCGGAAAGCAGGTGCCTGATTGGTGCATACCTATGCCGAGTCAGGTGGTGACCGCTATAGGGCCGTTCACTTTCGCACAATTGGCTCACAACAAACAAGGAGTTCGAGTGACTCAAGTTCAAAACGCGGAAACTCCAGATAAGTTACCGGCGGTATCCGCACCCGTATTCGAAACGACCGCATGGGCGGCCGTCAAGTTGTGTGCGCCGCAGGGCGGTTGGCACACGAAACCTCCACCGCCGACGGGCCCGACGGACCCACAGCGAGCTCCGAAGTTTCTCCCGGCAAACTCTCATGCCAGTCGGCCGGCATGAGCCGCATGATCGCCCCCACACTTCCGGCGCTCCGGCTCCCGCCCCCACTCACACCACCGGCACCGTTCGCAAGGCCGTCGTCCCGGCCGCCGGGCTCGGCACACGGTTCCTGCCCGCACCCAAGGCCACACCCAAGGAGATACTGCCGGTCGTCGGCAAGCCGCCATCCAGTACCTCGTCGAGGAGGCGGCCGCGGCCGGACTGAACGACGTCCTCATGGTCACCGGCCGGCACAAGCGGGCGATCGAGGACCACTTCGGCAACGCCTTCGAACTGGGGCAGGCGCTCGCAGCCAAGGGAGACGCCGTACGCGACCCTGCGCGGCCGGCCGACATCCACCACATCGGCCAGGGCGAGCCCCTCGGCCTCGGTCACGTGGTGCTGTGCGCCCGCCGCCATGCCGGCGACCAGCCATTCGCCGTCCTGCTCGGCGACGACCTGATCGACCCGCGCGAGACCCTGCTCAGCCGGATGCTCGACGTCCGCGACCGGCACGCGGGAAGCGTCGTCGCCCTCCCAACCGTCATCTCACCCGCCACGCCGTCAACTCGCTGCCTCACGGCACACCTGCACACCTGCACACCTGCACACCGAAGGCCCGGGACCACACATACCCCGGGCCCGGCAGCCACACAGTCCTCAGCCGTGGGGACGCAGCGTCCAGACAACCGTCATCTCACCCGTGACGGCGCCGTCGGCGCGGCGGATCTCGATCGTCACCGGGAACTCGGGGCGCTCGCCCGCGTCCAGTTCCGCGACGACGTCGGCGGCCGGGCGGCCGAGGGTGGCGATGGCGGTGACCGCTCCCATCGCCAGCTTCCTGTAGGCGATCTCGGCACTCACGGCGAGCGGCACGGCCCGCGCGAGGTGCTCCCCGAACGCGGCCAGCACGATCGCCCCGCTCGCGGACTCCCCCAGCGTGAACATCGCGCCGGCGTGCGGCCCGCCCACGTGGTTGTGGTACTCGCTCTGGTCCGGCAGGGCCACCACCGCCTTGTCCGGCGTGGTCTCCAGGAACTCGAGATTCAGGGTCCGGGCCATGGGCACGGTGGCGGCGAGCATCTCACCGATCGACATCTGGTCTGCGCTCATGCCGAAGATGTTACCCATGAGTAGCCTCGGGTGGCCAGATCCCTGTGCGGATTGGCACAGCCCTGACAAGCCACAGTGACCGAATCGTGCCCCGGGCGGCACTAGGGTGGCTGCTCATGTGGCCAGGACAGCAGCCGCCCGGGGGCGAGCAGAACCCGCAGGGAACCAACCCGCAGGGACAGAACCCGCAAGCGCAGAACAACCCGTACCAGCAATCGGGGTACCAGCAGCCGAACCCCTATCAGCAGCCCGGGTTCCAGCAACCCAACCCCTATGCGCAGCAGCCTCAGTGGCAGACTCCGGTACCCGCGGGCTCTCCGCAGCCCTCCCAGGGTGGCGGTGGCGGGAACCGGACGAAGCTCGTCGCGATCGTGGCGGCCGTGGCCGTGGTGGCGGCCGCGGGCGTGACCGGATTCCTGGTGCTCGGCGGGAAGAAGGACGACAAGGCCGACGGGAGCAGGACCGACGGCAAACCGTCCTCGTCGGCTTCGGCCTCTGCGGACCCGAGCTCCACGGACTCCTCGTCGGACGACGACCCGCGTGGCGCGGAGACCGAGAAGCCGACGATTCCCGGCTGGAAGCTCGTGGTCAACACGAAGTGGGGCATCGCCTTCGACGTGCCCGCGGACTGGGAGGTCCAGAACCCGGGCCTCCGCATCGGCTTCGACTTCCCGGACGACGAGAAGGACAAGGGAATCAACATGTCGGGCACCGCGAAGTACAAGTCCAAGTGGTGCACCTCCGACAGTGACAAGGACGGCCGCACCGACGACACCCCGCTGGCCGTCGTGGGCACCAAGGGCGCAGACGGCGCCAGGAACACCGACGAGATCGCGGTCAACACTCCCGCATGGTGGGTCTTCGGTGGCTACACCCAGCCCGACAAGAAGAGCATCTCCTTCGACAAGAAGGCCACGCCCTTCAAGACCACTTCGGGCGTCCAGGGCAGCATCGCGTGGGCCCGGTCGACCAACACGCCGAAGAAGGGCAAGTGCGTCACCGACGGCAAGGCACTCACCTTCGGCTTCAAGAACTCCGCCGATGACTACGTGTCGTTCAACTTCTTCGGGGCCAAGGGCGTGAAGGACGAGGTCTCCCAGGCGACCGTCCTCAAGGTCCTCGGCACGGTCCGGCTCCACGGAACCCCGACCGGGTGACCGACCTCAGGGCGTTGTGGCGCACCTCGCCGAGGTGCGCCACAACGCCCTGGGACATCAGCCCCTCAGATAGCCGCGGTAGACCCAACGGCCGGCCAGCGACTCCTCGGGGTCGTGGCAGTCACCGATGCACTCCCAGGTGCCGCTGCTGTTCTTGCACTCGAGCTTGGCGCTCACCTTGTTGTCCTTGTACACATAGCCGGTGACCCTGGCCCTTGGGCCCGGCGCGGCGTGAACGGCAACCTTCTCCTTGTTGACGATGTAGCTGTGGCCGACGGGGTGGCAGGTGATCGAAGAGCGCGCCGAGGCGGGCGCCGCGACCACGGCGGGAAGGGCGGCGCCGATGAGCGCGGCCGTACCGACTACAGCTGCAACACGCTTGCGCATGAGGCTCCTTCATCCTGGGGAACCAAGAGGTCCCGGAGTGAGCAAGTCGTCATGAACATGACTTGATCACCTCAAAAGGAACACCAGCCCTCGTCAAAGAAGCGCCCAAGTGCGGGCACTTGGGCGTGGCGTGAGCGGCCGACTTCCGGGGACGGCTCAGCCGATGCCGAACGCCCCGTTGGGGGGCTCCGGTGAGGGTATGGCGTTCTCGTCGCGTACCGGTCGCGCGCCGGCGATGAAGTCGCGTATTCCCGCCCCGTACTCGACCCGCGCCGGGAAGGCGTCGGCCGCCGTGAGCCGGGTCAGGGCGAGTGTGTCGACGGGGTGATGTGCGGCGACGAGCACGGCGTTGCCGAAGCGTCGTCCGCGCAGGACGGCAGGTTCGGCGATCAGCACCAGCTCCTCGAACACCACGGCGAAGGTGGCGAGTTGGGAGCGGAGGAAGGCGAAGGGGGCGGCGTCGGCGAGGTTGGCGAGGTAGACGCCCCTGTCGCGCAGGACGCGGCCGGCCTCGTGGGCGTAGGTCAGGGACGTGAGGTGCGCCGGGACTCGGGAGCCGCCGAAGACGTCGGCGACGATCACGTCCGCGGAGTCCGTGGGGGCCGCTTCCAGCCAGGCGCGGGCGTCGGCGGTGTGCACGGCGATGGCGGCGTCGTCCGGGAGAGGCAGGTGCTCCACGACCAGCTCCAGCAGGGCGCGGTCCGCCTCGACGACGTCCTGCCGCGAGCCCGGCCGGGTCACGGCCAGATAGCGGGGCAGGGTGAGCGCGCCGCCACCGAGGTGCAGTACCTCCAGCGGGCGCCCCGGCTCCGCGACGGTGTCCAGAACATGCCCGAGCCGCCGCGCGTACTCGAACTCCAGATGCACCGGCTCGTCCAGGTCCACGTACGACTGCGGCGCCCCGTCGACCGTCAGCAGCCAGGCCCGCTTCCGATCCACGTCGGGCATCAGCTTGGCAGTGCCGTGATCGACATCTCGGGTCACGGGTGTCGACTCGTCCACACCCCCATTGTCTCCGGCCCGGGAACGCACCGACGCACCCACGCCCCCAAGGGGCGCGGGGAACTGCGCGACCAACCACAACCAGCCGGCAGTCCCCCACACACCTCAACCCGCACGGCCCGACTTCCGCACAGCCGTCAGCCGACAGCCGTCACCGTGCCCGCCCCGACCGTCCGGCCGCCCTCGCGGATCGCGAAGCCGAGCCCCGGCTCCAGGGGCACGTCGCGGCCGAGCTCGACCGTCATGGTCACGGTGTCACCGGGCCGGGCGACCGCCGCCTCGCCGAGGTCGACGTCCCCGACCACGTCCGCGGTGCGGATGTAGAACTGCGGCCGGTAGCCGGTGGACACCGGGGTCGTACGGCCGCCCTCGCGCGTCGACAGGACGTAGACGCGCGCGGAGAAGCGACGGCTGGGCGCCACGCTGCCGGGCGCCGCCACGACGTGCCCGCGCCGGACCGCGTCCCGCGGCACCCCGCGCAGCAGCAGCGCCACGTTGTCCCCGGCCTGCGCCTCCTCCATGGGCTTGCCGAAGGTCTCCAGGCCGGTGACGACACTCTCCAGCCCGGCGCCGAGCACTTCGACACGGTCGCCGACGCGCACGACACCGCGCTCGACGGCACCGGTCACCACCGTCCCCCGGCCGGTGATCGTGAGCACGTTCTCGACGGGCAGCAGGAACGGCGCGTCCAGGTACCGCTCGGGCATGGGCACATACGTGTCCACGGCGTCGAGCAGCGCCTCGATGGACGCCGTCCACCGCGGGTCGCCCTCCAGCGCCTTCAGCCCGGAGACGCGTACGACGGGTACCGCGTCGCCGCCGTAGCCCTGCGAGGTGAGCAGTTCGCGGACCTCCAGCTCCACGAGGTCGGTGAGCTCCTCGTCGCCCGCGTCGGCCTTGTTGAGGGCGACGACGATGTGGTCGACGCCCACCTGCCGGGCGAGCAGGACGTGTTCGGCGGTCTGCGGCATGATCCCGTCGACCGCGGAGACGACGAGGATCGCCCCGTCGAGCTGGGCGGCACCGGTGACCATGTTCTTGACGTAGTCGGCGTGGCCGGGCATGTCCACGTGCGCGTAGTGGCGGGTGTCGGTCTCGTACTCGACGTGGGCGATGTTGATGGTGATGCCGCGGGCGGCCTCCTCCGGGGCGCGGTCGATGCGGTCGAACGGCACGAACGTGCCGGTGCCGCGCTCGGCCAGCACCTTGGTGATGGCGGCGGTCAGAGTGGTCTTGCCGTGGTCGACGTGGCCCATGGTGCCGATGTTCAGATGCGGTTTGGTGCGCACGTATGCCGTCTTGGGCATGGCGATACCTCGAAGCCTCTTCGTAGGAGAGATGGGGACCCCAAGGACTCGCCGACCCTCCCCCTGCGGGGTCCGCCGGACGATCCGGAGAGGGTCAGCTTCGGGCGCCGTCGACTGCGGCGACTAGAACGGGAACGGCAGCCTTCGGGGCATCCGCGACCGCGGATGCTGCGAGGTGGAAGGCGTACCGGAACATGAGGCCGATCATTGCCGACGCTTTGCCCGGCGTCGAATGGTTTTCCGCTGCACGGTCTTTGCGCGCTACGGCGGTTCAGGCCCCGATGTTCTTCAGTGCCTCCCGCACCGAAAGCGGCGCGAACCGGCCCCGCTCCCGTGCCAGGAACGTCCGTACGGCCTCCGGGTCGGTCTTGGCGTACTCGCGCAGGCTCCAGCCGATGGCCTTGCGGACGAAGAAGTCGGGGTGCCCGGACTGGCGCAGGCAGTAGCTGAAGAGGCGCTCGGTGTCGGTGCGTTCCTTGTGGCGCAGCTGGTGGAGCAGGGCGGTGCGGGCGACCCACAGGTCCTCGTCCACGATCCAGGCGTCCATGTCCGACCTCAGCGCCGGGTCGGCCGCGACCAGGGCGCCCACGACGTGGGCGGCGAGGGCGTCGACGGTGTCCCACCAGGAGAGGGTGGCGACGAGGTGCCGGGCCACCGGGAGGAAGCCGGAGGAGCACACGCGCGCGTGGCGGCGCAGATAGTCGACGGCGAAGTAGTGGTACTCGCGCTCGGGCAACTGCCAGCAGCGCAGGGCGACCGCGGTGCAGTCGGGCTCGTCGGGACGGGGCAGGCCCTCCAGGACGCTGCGGGACAGGGCACGGCGTACGGGCGTGGTGAGGCCGAGGAAGGGGGCCACGTCCTTCATGTACGCGCGCATGGGCGCGGCCTGCTCCGGATCGGCGGCGGCACCGTATGTGGCGGTGAGCCGCTGCAGCACGGTGTCGGCGACTGTGCTGGACGGCACGTCCAGGATGTCCCCACCTGTGGCGGTCATGAGACGAACCCTACGGCGATCACACATATCCGTCCGTTAGTGTCACTGGATGCTCGATGCCACCACCCGCTCTGGGGGCACCGCCACGGCCTCTCCCCCGGCCGCCGCCACGGAGCTCGCCGTCGCCGTCGCTGTGCCCGCACCGCCGACCCTGAGCGAGCGCTGCACGCGCGTGCTGTTCTCGCCCTGGTCGCGGCTGTCCCTGCTCGTCGTCCTGCTCGCGGGGGCCGCGAGTGCCGTGCTGGTCTTCGAGCCGCAGCGGCTGCTGGCGCACGGCTGGCCGCCACAGTTCGGCGGAGCCGCGGCCGCGCTGGTGTTCGCGGCGGCGTACGGCCTGTGCAGCGTGGCCTTCGTGCCACGGCCGCTGCTGAACCTCGCGGCGGGCGCGCTCTTCGGCTCCCAGTTCGGCACCGGCACGGCCCTGGCGGGCACGGTGCTCGGTGCCGGGATCGCCTTCGGTCTGGGCCGGGTGCTCGGGCAGGACGCGTTGCGCCCGCTGGTGCGGGGCCGGCTGCTGAAGACCGCGGACGGACAGCTCAGCAGGCACGGGTTCCGCTCGATGATGGCGGTCCGGCTCTTCCCGGGCGTGCCGTTCTGGGCCGCGAACTACTGTGCCGCCGTCTCCCGTATGGGCTGGCTGCCTTTCCTGCTCGCGACGGCACTCGGCTCGATCCCGAACACCGCCGCGTACGCCGTCGCCGGCGCCCGCGCCTCCGCGCCGACGTCCCCCGCCTTCCTGATCGCCATGGCCTGTATCGCCCTGCCGGCCCTGGTGGCCTCGGTGGTCGCCTGGCGCAAGCGCCACCACCTGCGCGGGAACTGACGCACCGTCACGGAGCGAGCGACGGTCTACACGCTTTCCAGGACCATCGCGTTGGCCAGCCCGCCCGCCTCGCACATCGTCTGCAGGGCGTAACGGGCGCCACGCGCGCGCATGGCGTGCACCAGGGTGGTCGTCAGGCGCGTGCCGCTCGCGCCCAGCGGGTGGCCGACGGCTATCGCGCCGCCGTGCACATTGACCTTGGCGAGTTCTGCGCCGGTCTCCTGCTGCCAGGCGAGCACGACACTGGAGAACGCCTCGTTGACCTCGAACAGGTCGATCTCGTCCATGCTCAGACCCGCCCTGCGCAGCACCTTCTCGGTCGCCGGTACGACGCCCGTGAGCATCAGCAGCGGGTCGGAACCGGTGACGGCGAAGCTGTGCAGCCGGGCGAGCGGGCGCAGGCCGAGGCGGGCCGCGGTCTCACTGGACGTGATGAGCACGGCGGAGGCGCCGTCGTTGACGGGACTGGCGTTGCCCGCGGTGACGTTCCACTCGATCTGCGGGAAGCGCTCGGCGAAGGCCGGGTCGTGGTACGCGGGCCGTAGGCAGGCGAGGATCTCCGGGGTGCTGTTCGGCCGCACGCACTCGTCGCGCGTAACGCCTTCGAGGGGCGCGACCTCGGCGTCGAAGAGCCCCTTGGCCCAGGCCTCGGCGGCCTTGCGGTGCGAGGAGACCGCGAAAGCGTCCATCTGGTCCCGTGTGATCGACCATTTGGAGGCGATGAGCTCGGCGCTGATGCCCTGCGGGACGAGCCCCTCGGGGTAGCGCTCGGCGACGCCGGGCCCGAAGGGGTCCTTGCCGGGCGGCACGTTCGACCACATCGGCACCCGGCTCATCGACTCCACTCCGCAGGCGACGACGAGGTCGTAGGCGCCGGAGATGACGCCCTGCGCCGCGAAGTGCACGGCCTGCTGGGAGGAGCCGCACTGGCGGTCCACGGTCGTCGCCGGGACGGTCTCCGGGAAGCCCGCCGACAGGACGGCGTAGCGGGTGGTGTTCATCGCCTGCTCGCCGACCTGGTCGACGGTGCCGCCGATGACGTCGTCGATCAGGGCCGGGTCGACGCCGGAGCGGTCCAGGAGAGTGCGCAGGGTGTGGGCGAGGAGCTCGACCGGGTGCACGTGCGCGAGGGAACCGCCCGGCTTGCCCTTTCCGATCGGGGTGCGTACGGCTTCGACGATGACTGCGTCACGCATGTGCGGGCCTCCATGACGAGCATTGGGTGACTACTGGTGAGTAGGAAATCCAAACTCACCATAGCTCCGCGAGTTGGAAAAACAAACCCTCCCTTAGACTGGCCTCATGGCCGCCCCCAAAGACCAGCGCAGTCCGCGCCCCTGTTCCATCGCCGACGCCCTGGCGCTCGTGGGTGAGAAGTACTCCCTGCTCGTCCTGCGCGAGGTGTGCCTGGGCAACGGCCGCTTCGACCAGCTGGTGCGCAACATCGGCGCCCCGCGCGACATCCTGGCCACCCGCCTGCGCCGCCTCGTGGACGCCGGGATCCTGACCAAGCGCGTCTACAGCGAGCGGCCGCAGCGCTTCGAGTACCGGCCTTCCCAGGCGGGGCTCGAACTCGAGCCGGTCCTGATGACCCTCATGGAGTGGGGCGACCGCCATCTCCGCAAGGACGAAGACCGCCCCATGGTGATCGAGCATGTCTGCGGCAACGAACTGGTCCCCGTCGTCACCTGCCGCGCCTGCGGCAACCGGGTGCACCACGAGGACCTCACCGCACACCCCCAGGCCGACGGCTGGACGGTGACGGGACCGACGGCGGCCTGAGTCTGGTCATGGTCAGGTAAACGCGGGCCACGAAACTCACGGGTCAGCCCTATGATCCGAGGCGCCGACGCCATCCCTTGCTGCGCCGACACAGTGCGTGCCGTCCCCGAAAAGCAGGTCTCCGCTGTGACCAGCCCCGTCAGTGGAGCGCCATGGCTCCTCGCCCGTTTCGCACAGGTCGCGATAGCCGCGGCGGCCGTCGCGGAAGTCTTCCGGGCGGTGGCCGTCAGGGCTCATCGGCTGCACCCGACCGACGCGACGCTGAGCAACTCGGGGTTCGCGTCGATGGTGTTCGTGTATCTCATGACGGCGGCGGCGGTGCTCTTCCTGGTGTGGTTCAGCCACTGCCGGCGGAACGCAAAGGTGCGTTCTCCCGACGCCGTCTCCGGATCCGACGTGTGGGCCGTCGTCGCCTGGCTGATACCGGTGGTCAACCTGTGGGTCCCGCGCGGACTCCTCCTCGGGGTCCTGCGCGCGAGCGGCGACGGGACGACGGACAAGAGTCGTGACGAGGACCTGGTCAGCGTCTGGTGGGTGGCCTGGACCGCGCACGCGGTGATCGCTGCGTCCTCCCAGTTCGGAGGCGGGACCTCGACTTTCCTCCTGGCGGCCGGGGAGGCGGTCAACCTCGTGGCGGCGGTCTCCGTGCTGGCCGTGATCCAGCGCATCACCGCGCTGCAGAGCGGAACCCTCGACGCCACGTCGCCGGCCGAGCCGCTGACACCGGCCCCTTAGCGGCCCTGGGGAGTTCCACCGCGTACGCCGTCGACGGCCGGCCGGTCGTGGACCGGCAGGTGCGAGACGGCGACGGCGTCCGGCAGTCCCGTGGACTCCCCCGCGCTCACCAGGGATGCGTCTGCAGGTACTTGGCGATCTCCTGGCGCTCCCACGACCCGTCGGCCACCACGATCCGGTAGCGGCGGGTGAGGGTGTCGCCGGGGGCGAGCTCCAGTTCGCCGTAGAACGCCCAGGACGGGGCGACCGCGGCGAACGGCTCGTTGCGTACGAACCAGTGCGCGGGGTGGGTTCCGTGTTCGCCCAGGTGGTCGTTCTCGGGGGCGTGGGCGAAGACGAGAGTGGCGTGGCCGTCGGAGCCGTCGTGTTCGCCGCAGAAGGCGAGCCAGGACGACTGCTCGCCCATGAGACCGGGACCCTCGGCGTCGGGGCCGATGATCCGGCCGTCGCGGAAGGCCCGCGGGCCGCGCCAGAACAGGCCTGTGTAGCCGGCCATCTCGCGTCCCGCGGTGGTGGGGCTGCCGAAGCGCAGCGGCTCGCCCCGGCGGTTGGTGACGGCACTGGTCCACGTCAGCGCCCAGGATCCGGACTCCGTGTCCACATCGTGGATCTCGACGCGGCGCTCCTCGTCGGCCCACAGTTCGCCGTCGTACGGGTGCCAGGTGAGCCGCTCGGCGATGACCACGCGGTCGTCGTGGGCCGCCACCTCGTCGAAGGCGACGTGTGCCATCGAGCCCACCCGCTCCGGCAGTTCGAGGTAGCCCTCGCCGTGGACGTACGAGTTGCCGCCCCACAGGTTGGCGCCCGACAGGTGCGAGGCCGTCAGCTGCAGGCCCTTGTGCCAGCGGTGATCGTTCGGCCGGTAGTCGGTGACGACGTCGCCCGCCAGGGTGCGCAAGGGGTGGATGTACGGCTTCGGCGACTCCCAGGCCGCCTCCGGGGCGTAGACGTAGCTGAGCAGTTCCACGCCGGTGGCCGGTTCGGTGATCGTGATCCGGTCGCCGTGGGCGTGGACGACGCGCAGGCCGCTCATGCGGACACCTCCTCGGCCGCTGCGGGAGCCACGGGTGCCCAGCCGGGCGCACCCCCGTGCATCGCCGAGTGGAACGGGTCGCCGGGGCCGATCTCGCCGGCCTTCACCGTCGTGTCCGTGAACGCCGACTTGTACAGCGCGGCGATCAGCTCCAGGCTCGTACGCCCGTCGGCGCCGCTGCTGCGCGGCCGCTCCCCCGCGCGCATGCTCGCGACCAGCTCCCGCAACTGCTCCGTGTGCGAGCTGGGCACGTCGGTCCCGAAGTCCTGCCAGGCCGCGGCCTCGTCGGCCCTCACGCCGGGGGCCGGGGTGATGCGCCAGTTCGCGTTGCTGTGGCCGTAGAGATGGGTGAGCTCGACGGTGGCGCGCTCGCAGTCGATGCGGATCCGGCTGACCTCGTCGGGGCTCAGGACACTGTTGACGACCGTCGCCATGGCACCGCTCTCGAACCGGACCAGCGCGGTCGAGACATCCTCGGTCTCCACGTCGTGCACCAGGCGTCCCGCCATCGCCCGCACCTCGCTCCACGGGCCGAGCAGGTCCAGCAGGAGGTCCATCTGGTGGATGCCGTGGCCCATGGCGGGTCCGCCGCCCTCGGTCGCCCAGCGGCCGCGCCAGGGCACGGCGTAGTAGGCGGTGTCGCGGTACCAGGTGGTCTGGCAGTGGGCGACGAGCGGCCGGCCCATGGTCTTCTCGGCGAGCAGCCGGCGCACGTGCCGGGAGCCGGAGCCGAAGCGGTGCTGGAAGACGATGGACGCGTACGGGCCGCCGTCCGCGCCCTCCTCGGCCTCGACCGCGTCGTAGTCGGCGAGCGTCGGCACCGGCGGCTTCTCGCACCACACCCACGCCCCGGCACGCAGGGCGGCGATCGTCTGGTCGCGGTGCAGCGTCGGCGGGGTGCAGACGCTGACCAGGTCGGGGCGCTGCTCACGGAGCATCCGGTCGAGATCGGTGTAGGCGTGCGGGATCCCGGTCTCCCGGCAGAACTCCTCGACCGCGGTGGCATCGATGTCGACAGCGGCTACGACCTCCGTCTCGCCCTCCTCGGCGAGCGCGGCCAGCGCGGACAGGTGCGAGCCCCGGCCGATGGCGCCGATGCCGATGATCGCGGCACGGACGCGCCGGCCGGCGAGGGAGGCGGGGAGGGGCCGGGACGTCCCTGGGCGGGGCTCGGACGTGGACATGGACCTGATCAGCGCTCCTCCGGGGACAACGGGCCGACGAGGAGGAACGCCGGACCTCGGGGAGCAAGCGCTTTCCCCTCCGCTGCAACGTAAGCTCCGCCCCCGCGCGAGGTCAACCATCGGAACGCCATGCGGATGATCATATGGAGGGCCGTCACCGGGGCCGTTTCGCCAAACCCCGGCCCTGGGCGCGTCACCCGGGGGCGCTACGCTGCCCCGTGATCACCCTGCCCGCAGTAGCGGTGCGCACGGCGACCTTCCACGATCAGCACTTGGACTCCGTAACTTCATGTCTTGGTTTGAATCCCTCGTCCTCGGACTCGTCCAGGGGCTGACCGAGTTCCTTCCCGTCTCCTCCAGCGCGCACCTGCGGCTGACCGCGGCCTTCTCGGGCTGGAAGGACCCGGGCGCGGCCTTCACGGCGATCACGCAGATCGGCACCGAGGCCGCCGTGCTGATCTACTTCCGCAAGGACATCGGGCGGATCGTCTCGGCGTGGGCACGCTCACTGGCGAACAAGGAGATGCGCCGGGACCACCATGCGCAGATGGGCTGGCTGGTGATCGTCGGCTCGATCCCGATCGGCGTGCTCGGGCTGCTGTTCAAGGACCAGATCGAGGGGCCGTTCCGCGATCTGCGGATCACCGCGACGATGCTGATCGTCGTCGGTGTGGTCATCGGCATCGCCGACCGGCTGTCGGCGCGTGACGAGACGGGCGGCCGGCACCGGGCGCCCAAGCAGCGCAAGACACTTGAGAACCTGGGCGTGAAGGACGGTCTGATCTTCGGCCTGTGCCAGTCGGCCGCCCTCGTCCCCGGCGTCTCACGCTCCGGCGCCACCATCAGCGGCGGCCTGTTCATGGGCTACAAGCGCGAGGCGGCGCCCGTTACTCCTTCCTCCTCGCCGTTCCCGCGGTGCTGGCCTCGGGCCTGTTCGAGCTGAAGGACGCGATGGAGAGCGACCATGTCTCCTGGGGTCCGACGATGTTCGCGACGGTGATCGCCTTCGTCTCCGGGTACGCCGTCATCGCATGGTTCATGAAGTTCATCTCGACCAAGAGCTTCATGCCGTTCGTGTGGTACCGCATCGCGCTCGGCATCGTCATCATCGTCCTGGTCGCGGCGGGCGCGCTGAGCCCGCACGCGGCGGAGTCGGCGGGCTGACCGGGGCCCGGCGGCCGTCAACGCCCATACCTGGCACGGGAGTTGACGGCCGACAGGCCTGGATCAGCCTGCCGGTCGGGCGGGTCGGCAGGTGCTGCGTCTGGCGCGGGAGAATCCCGGCTGGGGCTACCGGCGCATCCACGGCGAGCTGCTGGTTCAGGGCGTGCAGGTGGCCGTCTCCACGGTGTGGGAGATCCTGAAGGAGGCGGGGATCGACCCGGCACCCGAGCGGGGTTCCAGCACCTGGACGGACTTTCTGCGCTCTCAGGCCGACGCCCTGCTGGCATGCGACTTCTTCGAAGCGGTCACCCTGTCCGGGGCGCGGCTGTACGTGTTGCCCGCGACCAGGTGATCCAGGCCAACGGCATCAGCCCCGCGGACACCGACCGGGACACGCTCCTCGGGATGATCGGCCGTCGGATCCTGACCGGTCTGCTCCCTCCCCGCCGGCAACGGGTCAGCACCCGCAAGGTCAAGTCACCGATGTCCCGCTACAGCGAGCGCCACGCCGACGGCCGGCCCGGCACAAGCGACACCGTCACCCGACTAGACGTCACCGTCATCGAACCCGTGGATCAACCCGCGCTGCCCACGGCCTCCCGGGACGACCGACACGCCAGCCCTTCCGTACGGCGCCGACACCGCATCCTGGCCCTGCTCCAGAAAGACCCCACGCGTCTGTGGCAACCCCGTGAGATCGCCGCCCACTTCGGCGATGCCACCCTGGAAACCATGTACAGACAACTGAACCGATGGGCCGCCGGCGGCCTCATCCAGGTCGCGTCCCGCGACGTGGAGCAGGGGATCAAGCCTTACGCGTTCCGGTACGAAGCTCCAGGCGATCTGCGCCGAGCTGGCCGTCTACGAGGCGCCCTGCCGGGGTGAGTTGAGCGCCCGGTTGCGCGAACTACCGTCGCCGGCCTGCGGATTCCGGCGACTTGATCGGCTACACCACCAGGCGGGACGCCACCCTCATCCCACAAACTCGGCCCCGGCCTCTACGCCGCAACAGCGTGGTCCCCAGCCCCACTTGCGTGACCTGCGAAAACGCTAACTACCCGGCCTTGGGGCAACGCCCGTTCGCCACATCCACCCCTACCTGCCTGCCCAACCCGACCGGAGTGCAGAAACCCGGCACAGCAGGCCCCGGACGACCGCCAGGCCACCCGAACACCACCCGTGCCGCCCGTCCCGCCGTAGGCGAAGGCCACCAGCACGGAGCAACACCGGAGAGCCATTCCGGCTCGAACACCACGTGAGGGAGGTAAAAACACGAGCTCAGGCGCGGGTGTCGGGGTGGGTCCTTCAGGGTTCCTGCACTTGGGCAAGTCTTCGTCCAACCCCCTTGACCATTGAAGTATAAGTTCATATGTTTTCCGGGCAACGTCCAGCGCCCGTATAACCAGAAGGGTTCCGCCCATGCCCGGGGAAGGAACAGCCATCCGGCTGCAGAGCTTGCGCAAGTCGTTCGGTCAGGTGGAAGCGGTCTCCGGGGTGGATTTGGAGATCCGCGACGGAGAGTTCTTCTCCATGCTGGGCCCCTCGGGCTCCGGCAAGACCACCGTCCTGCGGATGATCGCCGGATTCGAGCCCAGCACCAGCGGAACCGTCGAGCTGGCGGGCAAGGATGTCACCCGCCTCGCGCCGTTCGAGCGGGATGTCAACACCGTCTTCCAGGACTATGCCCTCTTCCCGCACATGACGCTGGAACAGAACGTCGCGTACGGACTCAAGATCCGCAAGGTGCCCAAGGCGCAACGCCTGGAACGCGCCCGTGAAGCACTGGCGAACGTACGCCTCGAAGGCTTCGGCAAGCGCCGCCCTGCCCAGCTGTCAGGCGGCCAGCGGCAGCGCGTCGCGCTCGCCCGCGCCCTGGTCAACCGCCCCAAGGTGCTGCTGCTCGACGAGCCGCTGGGCGCCCTGGACCTCAAACTCCGCGAGGAGATGCAGGTCGAGCTGAAGGCCTTGCAGCGCGAGGTCGGCATCACCTTCGTCTTCGTCACCCACGACCAGGACGAGGCGCTGACCATGAGCGACCGGATCGCGGTGTTCAACCAGGGCCGGATCGAGCAGGTCGGCACCCCTGCCGAAGTGTACGAACGCCCCGCCACCGCCTTCGTCGCGGGCTTTGTCGGCACGTCGAACCTTCTGACCGGCGAGGCGGCGCGGAAGGTGGTCGGCGCGGCCGGTACCTACAGCGTCCGCCCCGAGAAGATCCACCTCCTGGACAGCCCGGACGCCCTCGGCAAGGCCGAGGCGACGCACACCAGCGCCGTCGGCACCGTCGCCGGGGTTGTCTATCTCGGCGACGCGACCCGCTTCATCGTCGACCTCGACGCCGGCGGCCGGCTCACCGCCCTGCAGCAGAACACGGAGACCTCGTCCGACGAGGTCGCCGCCTACCGAGGCACCCGGGTCCGCCTGCAGTGGCACGAGCGTCACAACTTCCGCGTCGCGGACCCGCGGTGAACCACCGGCCCCCGCACTTCTGTCCGCCTTCCCTCGTTCCCGCGCCCACCACGGAGACATCGTGCGACTGATACACACCCTCGGCTGTACCGCCGCCCTCGGCGTCCTCACCCTGGCCACCGCCTGCGGCGGCTCCTCGACGTCCACCAGCAGCGACGGCACCTTCACGCCGCCCAAGCTGACCGCCCAGAAGACCCTCGGCAAGGGCGAGGGCGAGGTCAACCTGATCGCCTGGGCCGGCTACGCCGAGGACGGATCCAACGACAAGTCCGTCGACTGGGTCCACCCGTTCGAGAAGGAGACCGGCTGCAAGGTCAACACCAAGACCGCCGGAACCTCCGACGAGATGGTCAGCCTGATGAAGACCGGCCAGTACGACGCCGTCTCCGCCTCCGGCGACGCCTCGCTGCGCCTGATCGCCTCAGGCGACGCCGCCCCGGTCAACACCAAGCTCGTCCCCAACTACAAGAACGTCTTCGCCGGCCTGAAGTTGCAGAAGTGGAATTCCGTGGGCGGAGTCGCCTACGGCATCCCGCACGGCCGGGGCGCCAACCTGCTGATGTACCGCACCGACAAGGTGTCCCCGGCCCCCACCTCCTGGTCCGCCGTGTTCGACAAGTCCTCCGCATACAAGGGCCATGTCACCGCGTACGACTCGGCGATCTACATCGCCGACGCCGCCCTGTACCTGAGCAGGACCAAGCCCTCGCTGGGGATCAAGAACCCGTACGCGCTCGACCAGAAGCAGTTCGACGCAGCCGTGGCCCTGCTGAAGGAGCAGAACGCCAACGTCAGCGAGTACTGGAGCGACTATCTCAAGGAGATCTCCGCCTTCAAGAGCGGCGACTCGGTGGTCGGCACCAGCTGGCAGGTCATCGCCAACCTTGCCCAGGCCGAGAAGGCCAAGGTCAAGGCCATCCTGCCGAGCGAGGGCTCGACCGGCTGGTCCGACACCTGGATGATCTCCGCCAAGGCCAAGCACCCCGACTGCGCCTACCAGTGGATGAACTGGATCGTCTCCCCCAAGGTCAACGCCCAGGTCGCCGAGTGGTTCGGCGAGGCTCCCGCCAACTCCAAGTCCTGCGCCCTGACCTCGGACCCGAGCTTCTGCACCACGTACCACGCCGCGGACGAGACGTACTGGAAGCAGGTCCACTTCTGGACCACCCCGATCCAGCAGTGCCTCGACGGCCGCACAGACGTCAAGTGCGTGCCCTACGCCAAGTGGGCCCAGGCGTGGACCGAGATCAAGGGCTGAAAGATCCCATGACCGACACCGCTCGCGCAGCCGCTCCGGAGCACGGCATCACACCCGGCCCGGGCCGGCGGCTCGCCGGGTCCCTGCACCGCCACCCGCGGCTGCGACTGTCCCTGCTGCTGACCGCCCCGATGACCTGGCTCGTCGTCGCCTACCTGGGATCACTGGCAGCCCTGTTCATGTCCGCCTTCTGGACCACCGACCCGTTCACCTCCGACGTGGTCAGGACCTGGACGCCCGACAACTTCAAGGCCCTGTTCACCGCCGATGTCTACCGCAACGTAGTGCTGCGCAGCATCGGCGTGGCCCTCGCGGTCACCGTCATCGACGTCCTGATCGCCTTCCCCATCGCCTTCTACACCGCCCGGGTCGCCAAGCCCAGGTACCGCCCCCTGCTGGTGGTCGCGGTGCTCACCCCACTGTGGGCGAGCTACCTGGTCAAGGCGTACGCCTGGCGGATCATCCTGTCCGAGGGGGGCCTACTGGACTGGGCGCTGGGGCACTTCGGCGCCGCCGGGCCGGGATACGGGCTGCCCGCGGTCATCATGGTGCTGTCCTACCTCTGGCTGCCCTACATGATCCTGCCGATCCATGCCGGGCTGGAGCAGCTTCCCGCGAACCTCCTGGACGCCTCGGCGGACCTGGGTGCCCGCACCTGGCGGACCTTCCGGTCGGTGGTGGTCCCCATGGTGTTCCCGTCGATCGCCGCAGGGTCCGTGTTCACCTTCTCGCTCAGCCTCGGCGACTACATCGCCGTGCAGATCGTCGGTGGCAAGACCCAGCTCATCGGCAACCTGGTCTACTCCAACATCACGCTCGACCTGCCGCTGGCCGCCGCGCTCGGCACCGTACCCGTGGTCGTCATCGTGCTCTACCTGCTCGCAGTGCGCCGCAGCGGCGCACTGGCCGCGCTGTGAGGACTCTGAGGAAAGCATGCAACTCTCCCGTCCCGCACGCACAGTCCTGCGTGCGACCGCGGCCATCGGCTTCGCGATCATCTACGTCCCGTTGCTGCTGGTCCTGGTCAACTCGTTCAACATCGACAAGACCTTCGGCTGGCCGCCCTCCGGCTTCACCCTGCACTGGTGGGGCAACGCCTGGCACAGCTCCGGCGCACGGGACGCCCTGTGGACCTCGGTCAAGGCCGGCCTCGGCGCCACCGCGATCGCGCTGGTGCTGGGCACGCTGATCGCGTTCGCCGTGCAGCGTTACAGGTTCTTCGGCCGGGAGAGTGTCTCCTTCCTGGTGGTGCTGCCGATCGCACTGCCCGGCATCGTCACCGGCGTCGCCCTCAACACCGCCTTCCGCGCGGTCCTCGAACCGCTCGGCGTCGGCCTCGGCCTCTTCACCGTCATCGTCGGTCACGCCACCTTCTGCGTCGTCGTGGTCTTCAACAACGTCGTCGCGCGGCTGCGCCGGATGTCCGGCTCGTACGAGGAAGCCGCCGCCGACCTGGGCGCGGACACCTTCCAGACGTTCCGCGACATCACCTTCCCCCTGGTGCGCTCAGCCCTGGTGGCGGGCGGCCTGCTCGCCTTCGCGCTCTCCTTCGACGAGATCGTGGTCACCACGTTCACCGCCGGGCCCGGTGTCCAGACCCTCCCGGTCTGGATTTTTTCCAACATGGCCCGGCCGCAGCAGGCCCCGGTGGTCAATGTCGTCGCCGCCGTGCTGGTGCTGCTCTCCGTCATCCCCGTCTACCTGGCCCAGCGGCTGTCGTCCGACACGGCCTCCGGCAGCAGGATCTGAAGCGATCAAGGAACCACCCATGTGCCAACTGGAGATCCAGTGACAACCACTCTGCGCACGCTGCGGAACCACATCCACGGGGAATCCCTGGACGCCGCCGACGGTCGGACCATCGAGATCGTCAACCCGGTGACCGGTGAGATCTACGCGACCTCGCCGCTGTCCGGCCAGGCGGACGTCGACGCCGCCATGGGCGCCGCCGCAGCCGCTTTCCCGGCGTGGCGCGACACCACTCCGGCCGAACGACAGCGCCTGCTGCTGAAGATCGCGGACACCTTCGAGGCACGGGCCGGGGAACTCGTCGCCGTCGAGTCCGAGAACACCGGCAAGCCGCTGGGGCTGACGGCGAGCGAGGAGGTGCCGCCGATGGTGGACCAGATCCGCTTCTTCGCGGGTGCCGCCCGGCTGCTGGAGGGCCGCTCGGCCGGTGAGTACATGGAGGGCATGACCTCCATCGTCCGGCGTGAGCCCGTCGGGATCTGCGCGCAGGTCGCACCGTGGAACTACCCGATGCTGATGGCAGCCTGGAAGTTCGCCCCGGCACTGGCCGCGGGCAACACCGTGGTCCTGAAGCCTTCCGAAACCACGCCGGCCTCCGCCCTGCTGATGGCCTCGATCATCGGGTCCATCCTGCCCAGGGGCGTCTTCAACGTCGTCTGCGGCGACCGCGACACCGGCCGCCTGATGGTCGAACACCCCACACCGGCGATGGCCTCCATCACCGGCTCCGTAAGGGCCGGCAAGCAGGTCGCCGAGTCCGCGGCCAAGGACGTCAAGCGCGTGCACCTGGAGTTGGGCGGCAAGGCACCCGCCGTCGTCTTCGCCGACGCCGACATCGTCCGGGCCGTCGAGGGCATCTCTGTGGCCGGCTTCTTCAACGCCGGCCAGGACTGTACGGCCGCGACCCGCGTTCTCGTGGAGGAGTCGGTCCACGACGAGTTGGTGGCGGCGTTGGCGCGGGCCGCCGCCGACACGAGGACCGGTCGGCCCGACGACCCGCGCGTGCTGTACGGACCGCTCAACAACGCCAACCAGCTCAAGCAGGTCTCCGGCTTCATCGAGCGGCTGCCCGCGCATGCCAGGATCGAGGCAGGCGGCAGCCGCGTCGGCGACAAGGGCTACTTCTACGCCCCCACCGTCGTCTCCGGCCTCAGGCAGGACGACGAGATCATCCAGAACGAGGTATTCGGCCCGGTCATCACCGTCCAGTCCTTCCGCGACGAGGCGCAGGCCCTGGCATACGCCAACGGCGTCGACTACGCCCTGGCCTCCTCGGTGTGGACGAAGGACCACGCACGCGCGATGCGCATGTCCAAGAAGCTGGACTTCGGCTGCGTGTGGATCAACACCCATATCCCGCTGGTCGCCGAGATGCCGCACGGCGGTTTCAAGAAATCCGGTTACGGCAAGGATCTGTCCGCGTACGGCTTCGAGGACTACACCCGCATCAAGCACGTCATGACGTCACTGGACGCGTGAAGTGCGCCCCGCCGTTACCAGCACCAGCGGGATCGCCTCGCAGGGGTGCAGTACCACCTCGCCGCGCGCGGCGGCAGCGTCGAGGTCCCTGACCAGGGAACCCGCCAGCTGAGCCGCGGTATTGGACGCGGCGACCCGGCCGCGCGGATTGACCAGGAAGGCGGGTCCCTCGATGCGGCGCAGCGCGGGGCCGACAGCGGCTTCGAAGTGGCGCAGGTACACGTCGGCGGCGGCCACGCCTGCGAACGCGCCGTCCACGACCACCGGCGTCGAGAGGGTGAGGCTGTACTCGTCGGAGCACAGATAGTCGACGTACGGCCCGGACACTGCGCGCTGCCCGGTGGCCCGGGGCAGGGCGAACCAGTCCCAAGCGGTGTAGTCCGAGAACGCGGACGTGTCCGGGTCCAGATCCAGCAGCATGGGCTGGACCCCGCCATCGGCCCGGGTCTGCCACCATTCCAGCCAGGCGGGTACGTCGCTGAGCAGGCCCGGTTCGGCGATGAAGCCGGTGCCGGAGATCAGCTTGGCCTCGTGGACAAGCTGATCGCGTAGCAGCGGCTGGAGCTGGGCCAGGTCGGCCGAGGTGGGGCGCAGCCCCCGCCCGCTGATGCGCCCGAGCAGGACGGCGGTCTGTTCGCAGGTCTGCTGGACGGTGGTGAAGACACTCTCCAGCATGCCGCTGACCCGGGCGGCCGCCTCGGCGACGGTGTCGCCGTCGGGGCTCAGTGTTCTTGCCATGTCTCGTCCAGTCGCAGTTCTATGAGGTGCCGCACCGCGTCGCGAACGTGCTCCTCGGCCAGGAGACGCGCCTGAAGTCCGTCACCGGCCATGATGGCGTCGAAAAGGGCCCGGTGCTGCGCGTCGGCGGTCCGGTGGATTTCCGCCTGGGTGAACGGCAGACACAGTAGTGGACCGATCTCGGTCTGGAAACGGATCTCCTCGCGGGTCAGCCGGGAGGACTGGGCAGCGGCGGCGATCTCCACATGGAAGCGGCCGTCGATGCGGCCGCGTGCGCCGGCGTCGACGGCGTCGGCGAAGTCCCGCAGCGAACGGTTGGGGGCTTCCAGGTCGTGCTTGTCCGCACGGTCGGCGGCGAGCCGGGCGGTGGCTCCGGCGACGGCGGCATAGTGGTCACTGAGGTCGCGCAGTTCCTCCGTGGTGTGGGCTTGCAGCCGCTGCCGCAGGCGGTCGTGCAGATTCCCGGCAGGGGCGCGGACGAACGTCCCTCCACCCCGACCACGCCGTGTGATGACGAGGCCCTGCTGCCGCAGGGCCATCAAAGCCTCGCGCAGACTCACAGTGGAGACACCAAGCCGCTCGGAGAGGTCACTCTCACCGGGCAACTGCTCGCCGTCCGTCAGCAACCCCAGGGTGATGGCGTCGCCGAGACGTCGAACGACGGCCTCGACCCTGGCTTCCGTATCCAGGGGGGCGAAGATCCCACGGCGGGCAGCACTGGAGAGTGGGTTCACGTCTGTTCTGCCGTCCTTCCGATGGGTGCCGCTGACCTCATCTCATCACAGAACGATTTCATAGGTCGCCAAGCATTGCCATATGACCTATGGATTCATATCTTTACGCCACCCGCGCACACTCCCCCTGTGCCCTGCGAGAGGCCCCCCGATGTCACTCTCCCCACCCAAAGCCCAGCCCGCCCCGGACGCCCAGGACGCGGCAGATGCCGCCCAACTGGCCTCACTCGGCTACAGCCAGAAGCTGACCCGCGCGCTCGGCCTGTGGTCGAACTTCGCGGTGGGATTCACCTACCTCTCTCCGTTGGTGGGTGTGTACTCGGTCTTCGACTACGGGCTGGCCACTGGCGGCCCCTCGTTCTTCTGGACCATCCCGCTCGTCCTGATCGGCCAGGGCCTGGTGCTGCTGATCTTCGCCGAGGTCGCCTCGCAGTATCCGATCGCGGGCGGCATCTATCAGTGGGCCAAGCGATTGGTCGGCCCCAAGTACGCCTGGATGTCCGGGTGGATGTACACATGGGCGCTCCTGGTGACCATCACATCGGTGGCGTACCCGATCGCCAAGTACGCGGGCCCGCTCTTCGGCTACGCGGTCACCGGTGCCAGCACCATCGCGACCACGGTCGTGGTCATCCTGCTGTGCGCCGCGGTGAACCTGCTCGGCGTACGGCGGCTGGCCTTCGTCGCCAACATCGGCGTGGTGGCCGAAGTCCTGGGCACCGTGGTGCTGGGCGTCTACCTGCTGGTCTTCCACCACAAGCAGGACGTGACCGTGGTGCTGCACACGTCCGGCGCGGGTGCCAACGGCGGCTATCTGGGGGCCTTCCTGGCCTCATGCCTCTTCGCGGTCTGGATCTTCTACGGCTTCGAGGCCTGCGGTGACATCGCAGAGGAGGTCAAGGACCCCTCGCGCAAAGTGCCGCGTGCGATGGGCATGACCCTGGGCGTGGGCGCCGTCGCGACCGTGATCCTCACCCTGGGCCTCATCCTGGCGGTGCCGGACTTCGGCGCGGTCATCAGCGGCAAGTCCGCCGACCCGCTCGGTGAGGTGCTGGCCGACTCGCTGGGCACCGTCGGCAGTAAGTTCGCGCTGGCTCTGATCGTCGTCGGCTTCGTGTCCTGCACCCTGGCGATCCAGGCCGCGGCGACCCGGCTGGTCTACTCCTACGCCCGTGACGGGGTCATCGTCGGCGCCAAGCGGTTGTCCAAGCTGCACCCCACCTTTCACATGCCGCCGGCCGCAACCGCCGTCACCGCGGTCATCCCGGCCGGCCTTGCCTTCCTCCCCTCCGCGACGGTCACCCGGATCATCACCTTCTCGGTGGTGGGCATCTACATGGGCTTCCAGTCCGTCGTGCTGGCCTCGGCCATCGGCCGCGCCCGGGGTTGGAAGCCTGCCGGCACCTTCCGGCTCGGACGCTGGGGCTGGGCCGTGAACATCGCCGCACTGATCTACGGGGTGACCGCGATCGTTGTCCTGTCCGTCAAGACCCCCGCCAACGGCGACTCCTTCTTCGACCGCTGGCTGGTCCCGCTGTCGGTCGGCATCGTCGCCCTCATCGGCTTCGTCTACCTGGCGATCGCCCGCCCCAAGGAGCGCATCGCCGACGAGAACCGGTCGGATCGGTAGCGAGCGACGGGCCCGGAGCCGCGCAGGTCACCGGCCTGCGCGGCCCTGCCGTTTCCGGTCGCTCCGGTGAGGAGCTGGGCCTTCTGGCGGGGGCCGAGGCCGCGGATGCGGCGGCCGGTCGGCCAGGACCGGCTCGCCGACTGGTACCGCGCGGCGTCCGTACTGGGATACCCCCCAGGGTATCTCTGTTAGAGTAGGCACCGAATACCCCCTGGGGTACACCGCACTGATGGAGGAGCCGCAGTCGTGTTCTTCGTCGACACCCTTGAGTTCGAGATGCCGTCCCACAGCGAGTCCTTCGGCCTGGTCGCCGTCGAGGCCCAGGCCTGTGGCACACCGGTGATCGCCGCAGAGGTCGGCGGACTGCCGGTGGCGGTGCGCGACGGCGTCAGCGGCGTCGTCGTACCGGGGCACGACCCCGCGGACTACGCACGTGCACTGTCCGCCTTCGCCGACGACCCGGCACGCTCCGCCCGGATGGGCACGGCCGCGGCCCGGCAGGCCCACCGCTTCGGCTGGGACACCACCGCCGCGGCGACGGCGGACGGGTACACGGCGGCCCTGCGGGACCGCCCCCCGGCCAGGTGACCGCCGCCCTGTGGGTCCGGCCCGCAGTGCTTCCGCAGACCGGTCAGACCGGCGGGCCCGGCGTAGCTGATGCGGGTGAGCCGTTCATATTGCGACTTAATACTTTCCATGACGAACCCGGTTGGAGGAGCCGTGAAGTCGGTGTGTGCGGCGGTGCAAGCGGCGGATCCGGTCACCAAGGCCGGTCTGGCGGCGTGCTTGGGGAGCGGTCGGCAGGTCACCTTAACGGCCGTGGAGGAGGCCGAGGCCGTGGTGGTCGCGGTCAGCTCGGTCGACGCCTCGGCGCTGGATCTGCTGCGGGTTCTGCCCGCACCAGCGCAGGCCCGTTTCGTGCTGGTCGCGGACGGCGGCTGGTACGTCGACCCGACCGCTGTGGCAGAGCATCGGGTGCGGGCGGTGCTGTGGCGAGCCGAGACGGATGGCACAGCGCTGGTACAGACGGTGCGCGCCGTGGCGGTCGGGCAGGCGTGTCTGCCCCCAGTAATCCAGGGCCGACTGCTGGATCAGCTCGAATACGTCCAGCGCGAGGTCCTCAGCCCCAAGGGTCTGACCGCCTCCGGGCTCAGCTGCCGGGAGATCGACGTCCTGCGTCTGGTCTCGGAGGGAATGACCCTGTCCGAGATCGCCGTCAAGCTGAGCTACGCCGAGCGCACCATCAAGAACATCGTGTCCGCTGTCATGATCCGCCTCGGCGTGCGTAACCGGGTGCAGGCGGTGTCGTACGCCATCCGTGCCGGGCTCATATGATTGGCGGCCTCGGCTCCGCCACCGCCACAGGGCTTGCGCAAGTTCCCGGGATCGCCCAACTGGCGTGAGGGTGTCGCTGGTTGGGGTGGATGACAGAGCGGACCCGGGATCCGTGATCATTCAGGTGTCTAAGCCAAGTGATCAAGAGGGTTCCCTTGTCCGCTGTCTCAGCTTCTCCAACCCCTGCCGTGTTGGCCAAGTTGGGTCCGCTCCATCCGGACGACATGTCTGACCTGCGGTTCTGTGCTGTGGGGCTCGTAGAGTCATCGCCGCAGGTTAGGACGGTAGAGCGGTCCCGGCTGGGACCATGTCCCGACCGTACATGTGACAGAACAGCCGGTCCGGGCTGGTATTCGCATCTGGCCGCAGCCAGTTGCTGACGTCGATCGCCAGGACCAGCCGCCCCTCCGCCGTCCGGGGCAGCGGCAGCCCCGCCAGCGCCCTGCGCAGCCGGGACAGATCCAGACGCCCACGGTTCAGCCCCCCGTACAACGCACCATGCCCACGCTGGTGCTCAGGCGCCAAGGACAGCCCGACCAACGTCTTCACCGGGCCGTCCGCACACAGCAAGGCGTCACTCAACTCGAACAAGGCGTCGGGCCGCTGGGTCAGGCAGGCACACAACTCCCTCCGGAAGCATGACAGTTCGGCAAACCCATCCCGCGGGACATCCCGCTGCAGCAGACTCGTTGCTACGGCCTTCGTGCTGGTCAAGTGCCTCTGTGACGGAGCACAGGATCAGGCGAAGGCCGCTCTCACGTCAGGCGCTCAGCCGAGAACGTCAGCAAGTTCGAGGCTATGTTCGACCACGGACGATGAACGCCAAGCTTAGGCGAACTCCTTCGACACGTATTGGGCGAGTTCAACCAGTCGTTGCAACACCGGGCTGTTGCAGCGAGCGTAGCTGCTCTTCGAAGACCTCGGCGGGTGTCCGCCAGCCGAGGGTCTTGCGGGGCCGGTTGTTGATCGCCATGGCTACGGCTTCGAGGTCCGTGGAGGACCACCGGGACAGATCGGTGCCCTTCGGGAAGTACTGACGCAGCAGCCCGTTCGTGTTCTCGTTCGTCGGTCGTTGCCAGGGCGAGTGGGGATCGGCGAAGAACACCTTCGTCCCGGTATCGATGGCGAACTGGGCGTGGCCGGAGAGTTCCTTCCCGCGGTCCCAGGTGAGGGTCTTGCGTAGCTGCCCGGGCAGCCGGGTCATCGACGTCGTGAGCGCCGCGTTCATCGCGATCGCGCCATAGCCCCCGAGTGAGGTGCCGTTCTTCACGGGCGGACTCTCGCCCCAGCCCTCGAGCCGGGGCAGGTGCACCAGGAGCATGGAGCGGCTGCTGCGCTCGACCAGCGTGCCAATCGCGGAGCGACCCGTCCCGATGATCAAATCACCTTCCCAGTGTCCGGGGACCGCGCGGTCCCCAGCCTCGGCGGGGCGTTCGCTGAGGACGACGTCCGCGGTGACATGCCCCTGCGGCTTGTTCTGCGACCGTGCACGGGGAGTCCGCAGCGCCCGGCCGGTGCGCAGGCACGTGACCAGTTCCCGCTTGAGCGCGCCACGGCCCTCGATGAACAGCGCCTGGTAGATCGCTTCGTGGCTGATGCGCATGGACTCATCATCGGGGAAGTCGGCATGGAGCCGGTGCGAGATCTGCTCCGGGCTCCATGCCGTCGCCCATCTTCTGTCCTGCCGGTGCGGCTTGTTCAGCCCTTTCCACGCGGGCGTCTTGGGCCCGATGACGATCGTGCCGTCGGGGCGGCGGACGCTGCCGGCGAGCCGGTCCTGCACGTACTCACGCAACCTGTCGTTGCCTGTGAGCTTCGCGGTCTTCGGGCGCTTGGCGGCCTGCTGTGCTTTCCACTGGGCGACCGTCGCGCGGTACTCCTGCTTGCCGCTGCGCGTGGCGGCGTTGCGGCGCAGTTCGCGAGAGATCGTTCCGGGGTCACGCCCCAGGGCGCGGGCGATCTCGCGCACGCGCTTGTTCATCGCCCTGAGGATCGCGATCTCCTCGCGCTCCTCGAACGCGAGGTACCGGCCCGTGGGCTCGGCCAACGAGATCGGAGGCATGCCGCCAGCGTGACGAAACCACCTCGCACCCACCGGCCACGACACGCCGACCGCCAACGACGCCTCCACCGTCGTGACCCCTGTGGCGATCAGCCGCCAGAACTGGCGCTGCACGACTCGAGACGGATCAGGCCGCCCCGGCGAACGCATCGCCGGCCGCAACGCACGATCAGCGCGCCACTGCCGACGCCGACCCTCCGGAACATCGCTGGTCTTCAAACTCCAGTCCGCCGTGGCCACGTCGCACACCTCCGAGATCAAAGTGTTGCGACGACCAGTTGAATCCACCTTGCGCTCCGTTGTCGCTGTGGAAGATCGCCCCGCGCAGGCCGCCGGCACCGCGGGCAGCCGCCGCGGCCCCTGAGCGCGTCGGTGACCAGCTCCGTGCGCATGTGGTCGGCGATCGACCAGCCCGCCAGACGTTTCGAGCACAGGTCCAACACCGTTGCCAGGTAAAGGAATTTGCCCGCTCCGATCGGGAGATAGGTTATGTCGCCGACGTACTTGGTGTTCGGCTGCGAGGCCGTGAAGTCACGCTGCAGCAGGTCCGGGACCGGTGTCGTCGCCGGTTCGGGAATGGTGGTGCGGACCTTCTTGCGCAGGCGCAGCCCGACGATGTCGAACGTGCGCATGACGCGCTCAACGCGCTTGTGGTTGACCAGTTGGCCGGCGTCCTTCAACTCGGCGGTGACGCGCGGAACCCCGTTGGTACCGTCCGATTCCCGATGGATTCGGCTATGCGTTCGGCGAGCTCGGCGTCCGCCCGGCCCCGAGCTGCCCGCGTGTCCGCGGCGGCCAGCCACCGGTAGAAGCCGGAACGCGAGACCTGCAGCATCCGACACAGCCGCTTGACGCCGAAGGCGCCACGGTGATCGTCGACGAACTGGAAGCGGCTGCTCACCAGCTGGTCTCGGCCGCAGAATACTTCGCGGCCCTCCGCAGGATCTCCCGTTCGAGCTCGAGTTCCTTCACCCGCGCCCGCAGCCGGTTCTCCTTCTCCATCGCGGTGGCCTCGACCGCTCCGGGCCGTTCGGCCGCCTCGGCGTCCCGCACTCAAATCCGCAGTGTCTCGTGGTTGATGCCCACGTCCTTGGCCACCGAGGCGTACGTCTCACCCGGACCGGCGTGGTACAGCGCGACGGCATCGGCCCGAAACTCAGGCGAGTACTTCGACGTCCCCAACGGGAACCCCTGTCCTATGGATCCTCACGATCCAATGATCAGGGTGTCCACGATCAAGAGGCAACGCCCGTCAAGGCCCAGCCACCTGTGAGCTCGGTGTTCTGTACGCAGACGGCGGTTGTTTGCGGTCATGCCCCGGGGGGACATCTAGTCTGCCCATCCGGCCCATCAGTTGACTGATTGCTCAGAAGATCGTCTTGGGCGCCATATGGTTTTGTTCGTTCGGTCGCCCCCAGGCTCATCCCCCCCCCCCCCCCCCCCCCCCCCCCCCCCCCCCCCCCCCCCCCCCCCGTCAGGGAGGCGGCCGGTCGGCCTTCCCGGGATCTCACCCCCGACCCTGGGAGGCCGAATTCCCCGGAGGCCAGGCGTCTCTCGCCAACTGCCCAGTCAGAGGTTGCGGCACGAGTCTGTTGGTGCGGAAGCCGGAGGGGCCACCGAACCGCGCTGACCGAGGTGACTGACATGGAGTGGATGACCAGGAGGGGAATCGAGTGGCTGTCCGCTGCTGCCGACGACCCTGAGACGTGCCGCGCGACGTGGGCCGACAATCCGCGCCGACTCTACCTGCTGCCGACAGGGCGCCTCTTCGACGTGGTGATGATCAGTTGGCGTATCGGCCTGGAGGCCTTCGATCAACTGGCGCGTCGAGAGGCGCCGATCGGTCCCGTCATGATGGATCACGAATCGCAACGAGTGGGTTTCTTCCTCGACACATGCCGGGGCGAACAATTCGCAGCAGCCCTCTCCCGGGAAACCGACACACCGCCGCCCTACGAGTACCTCAGCGAGAACTCCTTCGTTGTCGCGCCCGGTCCTGTTCCCATGTCCGGAGACCGGTACCAGTGGCTCCGGGCGCCCATGCTCCCGCCGGAGGCGCGTCCGGTGTGCGTGGCAGCGCTCGCAGCGGTCTTCGTTGCCGCCGCCGACCTGATCGCTCGTGCTGATAGTTACGGCGAGCAGTACAGCGCTCCAGCGATGGTGCGGAGCACGTTATGAAGGCACAGCGCTCGATGCCCGGGGGACAGTAGGAGCGCGAAGATGCTGCCCCGGTGGTCGTTGTGGGGCAGCGGCGGATGCCACGCGGCCCGGGGCGCCACGGCAGCTCTGCCGGGGCATACAGATTGCAGCGACGCGGTGGAGGACTTCCCGCACCTACGAGTCGATGTGAACGCCTTCGGGTACGGATTCATCGAACTCGCCGCATTTCGACGGAGATTGCCGAGCCCTTCCTGGCAGCCGCGGCCAGACCGGGGCACCGGCCTCGCCGAGTCGATCGGGCCACGGCTCGGAGTGCTCGGTGGCAAGGTCGTGATGGCCGCGCCAACGTGAGGCTACCCGCATTGAGCTCACCAACCCCCTCCATGGAGGTCACAGGGCCGCGCACAGCCTTGACGCAGGATCCCCGGTGCGACGAGAGCCGCGACCAGGAGCGCGGCCCGAGGTCGCATTGGTCACGAACGCATGTCCACATAAGCAAATCCGAGGCGGCTGGAACAGGACGACGTCGGAGATGCCGAGCCGGGCGGCCAGCTTCTGCAGCCCCTCCGGCTCGGACAGACCGCTGCCACTCGGCCCGCCCACGACGGGCACCAGGATCCGCTCGCGCAGCCCCGGCCGGTCCGCGGGCAGCCGGGCCACCGAGCGCAGAGCTCGTGCTCTTCTACGCAGTCGCGGTCTTCGTCAGCTTCCTCGTCGGCCTCGTCGCCATGGCTCGCTTCGCCCGCCGGGAGAGCAAGACCGCCCTGGCCTGGGTCAACGGCCTGCGGCCGCCGCGGTCGCCTTCACCCTGGTGGTGAATCTGCTCCGCGGCTGGCCCATGCTGTCCCTGGTCGCGACCCTGCTCATCGCCGTCGGCCTCTACATCCGCTGGACACGGGCCGGACGCCCCAGCGGCATCGAGGACATCGAAGCCCGCGCCGCAGCGGACTGACACCAGCAGACGAGTCAGCCCTTGTCGGCGCGGACGACGAGGACCGGGCAGTTGGCATGGTGCACGCAGTGATGGCTGCCCGAACCAAGCAATCCCTGTGAAGGCGCCCGTGGCTGCCGACCACCATCAGATCCGCGTTTCTGGCCGCCTCGGTCAGCACCACCGCCGGATGGCCTTCGACGACCTGCGGGTCAACGGGCACGCCAGGCTGCTCCCCCAGGGTCTCCTCGACAGCACGCCGCAGGCTCTCGCGGGCCTGCTTCTCGAAGTCGGCGTCCGAGTAGTCCACCGGCATGCCGAAGGTGGGCGGTAGCCGCCACGCCTGCACGGGGCACAGTTGCGCATCAGTAAGTGCGGCCTGACGGGCGGCCCAGCGCAGCGCCGCCCGGCTCGCCTCGGACCCGTCGATGCCCACCACGATCACCGGCGGGGAAGTTTGACTGCCCCCTGTTCACCTCCGTGACTCGTACGGCTTCCGACCTTCGTGCGAGTGCGTTCGCAGGCCAAGGGGCCCTTCGCCCCCCCCTGGGAGGACGAGGTCCCGTGACGCGCCCCCTTGACTGATTTTGCATAATGCAAAGGTAAGGAAGGGGAGGCGATGAGCGCCATACCGGCAGCGACGGACGGGAAGCACGTGCCCAGCAGTGCAACAACGAGTGGATTCACAGCCCCACCGAGGCTGGCGGGACTGCGTACCGCCCCGTGGGGTCTGATGGCGCTGGCCGTCGTGGTCGGCGCAGGGGCCGGGGCCGGTTCGATCGTCTTCCGCTGGTGCATCAAGACCTTCACACGTCTCTTCTCCGGTCACGCGGACTACGCCGCCTCCCCGGGCGCGGACAATCCGCACGTGCCGTGGCTCGGCCCGTTCTTCGTACTCCTCACCCCGGTGATAGGTGGCCTGCTGTACGGGCCGCTGGTGAACCGGTTCGCCAAGGAGGCGCGCGGGCACGGGGTGCCCGAGGTGATGCTGGCCGTGGCTCAGCGCGGCGGTCGGATCAGCCCGAAGGTCGCCGTGGTTAAGACGCTCGCCTCCGCCCTGTGCATCGGCTCGGGCGGATCGGTCGGCCGCGAGGGCCCGATCGTGCAGATCGGATCGGCGCTCGGCTCCACCCTCGGCCGGGTGACGAAAGTGACCGAGGGCCGGCTGAAGCTGCTGGTCGCGTGCGGTGCGGCGGGCGGCATCGCGGCCACCTTCAACGCCCCGCTGGCCGGCGTGTTCTTCGCCATGGAACTCATCCTCGGCACCTTCAGCGCGGAAGCGTTCGGCACCCTCGTGCTGGCCAGCGTCACCGCGAGCGTGATCGGACGCGCCGCCTTCGGCAACAACGCCTTCCTGAGCCTGCCCGACTTCCACGTGGACCACCTCGCCCAGTACGGCCTGTTCGCCGCGCTCGGCATCGGCGCCGCCGTGGTCGGGGTGGGCTTCTCCCGGTTCCTGTACCTGGTCGAGGACGCCTGCGACTGGTTGTGGCGCGGCCCGGAATGGCTGCGCCCGGCGGTCGGCGGGCTGGCGCTCGGCCTGCTGCTGCTTGCGCTGCCGGAGATGTACGGCGTGGGTTACCCGGTGCTGCAGAAGGCGACCGAGAGCGGCTACACGGTCGGCTTCCTGCTCCTGCTGCTGGTGGGAAAGATGCTGGCGACCAGCTTGACCATAGGAATCGGCGGCTCGGGCGGGGTGTTCGCGCCCAGCCTGTTCATCGGGGCGATGCTCGGCTCGGCCTACGGCATCGGCGTCCACCACCTGTTGCCCGCGTCGGCCGGTGCGGTGGGCGCGTACGCGCTGGTCGGCATGGGGGCGGTGTTCGCCGGTGCGGCGCGGGCGCCGATCACCGCCGTGGTCATCCTTTTCGAGCTCACCGGCGAGTACTCGATCATCCTGCCGCTGATGCTTGCCATCGTGCTGGCCACCGCCACCAGCCGCCTGATGACCCGCGACACGATCTACACCCTCAAGCTGCGCCGCCGCGGCATCGACCTCGAAGGACCCGCCCCCGGCGCCACGATCGGCACCCAGCACGTCAGCGCCGTCATGGAACCCCTGCCCTCACCTCTGGCCGCGCCCACCACCCTCGCCGACGCCGCCGACCTGCTGAGCCTGTCGGGCCACGGCGCACTCCCCGTGGTCAGCGACACCGGGGACTACGTCGGTGTCGTCACCGCGCAAGCGGTGGCGGAGGCTCTCGCGGAACAGCCAGAGGACGCACCGACGCTGGTCGGGCAGCTCACCGAGACGCCGGCGCCCATCCTTGCCGACCAGCCCCTCGCCCAGGCCCTGCACACCCTGCTGTCGGCCGCCGGAACCGGAGTACCGGTCCTCGACTCGGAGCACGGCAAGCCAATCGGCTGGCTGAGCCACCAGAGCGCACTGCGCGCGGTGCACACAGCCCCCTGAGGCCCCCTCGGGGGGCGACTCGAATCCTGAACGACTCCTATTTTGCACTGTGCAAAAACGGGTAGCCGGAATCCCGATGACGAGTAGCCCCAAGGAGGTGGGTCATGCACACCGAGCACGTGCAGCGATCGTATGCGTTCGTGTGCCTCGGCTGCGGGCACGGCTGGGAGGACACGTTCGACATCGATGTGGCTGTGGACGAGCACGTGCAGATCACCGCTATCCATCACCGCGGTGACAGGCGTGTACCCTCGCCGCTGCAGTCGCCCCGCGCCCCGCCTGCGAGAGCCGCCAGATACGCATCATGCGGCCGGGGCGGGTCGCGGCGGCGCCTCTGCACGAGAGGTGACGGCCATGGAGCCGCACCACCAGCCCCGGTCTGGCTGGAGGCGCTGGGCTGGGCCAGCATGGTCGCCGCCGGGGCGAGCATGCTGGCGATCGCGGCGGACATGGCGCTGCGCGGGTACCGGCAGCGCCACGCGATCCTGCTCCATACCGGGAAGGTCCTGTTGATCGCCGGTAGCGGCAACAACGTCAAGCAGGTCAACGGCGGCGTCTTCAAGAGCACCCTGTGGGACCCGGCGGCCGACGCCTTCAAGAAGATCGACACTCCGGCGGACCTTTTCTGCGGCGGCCACACCCAGCTGCCGGACGGCAAGATCCTCATCGCCGGCGGGACCGCCCGGTATGAGGTCCTCGATGGCGACGTAACCCGCGCAGGTGGCGCCATGCTCGTCATGAACAAGGACCCGAACCACGCCCGCACCTTCCACAAGGACACCGTCTTTCGCTCCCCCGCCGGGGTGGAGTACCGCTCCCAGTTCGCGGCGCATGTGCCCGCTGCGAAGAAGACACCCATCGGCCGCGGCAGCAATACCTTGGTGACCGCCGAGTGATCACCAGTGCGGGCTGCTTCCTCGACCGGAAGACTTCGGAACCGCCGGGGAAGCGGACAGCCGATAGGAGCGGACGACGGCGACCAGGCATACGACGACGAGCGCTGCGGCCCACGGAGCCAGGGCGCCCACCGGTCCCGCCCCGCCGACTTCCTTCTGCGTACCGCGCGGCGGGACCGCGCCCTTGGGGTCGTACACGACGGCCAGCGCGTCCCCGGGCCGGGTCGCACGTCCGCAGCCCCGCCAGATGCGCACCTTGAGTGGGACGCCGTCGGCGTCCGCCACCGAGCACAGGTACCGGGTACGCCTGCCGTCTGCCGCCCGACCGTCCTCGACCGACGTCACCACCACGGACTGCACCCGCCCCCGTTCCGCCAGCACCACACCGGCCGCGGCCTGTGGAGTCTGCAACGCCAGGCAGACGCCGAGCAGCGCGGCCACGCCGATCAGCGCGCGTCCCGCTCCCACCAAGGCGAGATACAACGCAAGGGCCGCCACGCACGCCAGAGCCGCCTCGCCGTCGGCGAGCGAGAGCCTACCCGTCCAGGCGCCGAAGAACGTCGCACCGAGGATCGCCCCGGCACCCAGGACTCCCGCGAGAATCCCCTCCCCGACCAGCCACCAGGGCGGCAGCCCGACGAACTCCGCAGGCCCCCACACTTTGGCCCGCAGATGGGCCATGAGGCGCGGCTCGGCAGGAAACGACGACCGGCGTCTGCGGCGCACAAGTGCCATCCCCTGCTTCCTTCCCTTGTCCGTCGGCCAGCGCCGGTGAGGAGGCCACGCGAGCATCCGGTCATCGGCCGGGCACACGCGTTGCGGCTCCTGATCACCGGAGCGGGGCGGTGGAGCCCACGTTCACAATTCCCTTGCATTATGCAAAACGTGCGAGGCCCCGAGATAGGGAGCCCGGAAACCAGCGCCGTTCGGCCGACCCGGAACAGCCGTTCAGCCGACCCTGAACACCGGCCCGACAACGCTCACATGTCGTGCACCATCGCCTCGTCCACGAGCCAGCCGAGCGGATGCGGTTCCGGGTTGTCGGCGGCGGGGGCCACCGGGGGCTCGCTCCCTGCCCGGTTGAAGGCGTTGAGGGCCTCGATGAGTGCCAGCCGCTGAGTGGGGCCGAGCCGAGCGACAATCGTGGCGATCTCCGAACGCCGCCGGGCAGTGACGTCCTCGACGGTGCGCCGGCCTTCGTCGGTGAGCTGCAGCAGCGTCTCGCGACGGTTGTCGGGGTTGGTCTGGCGGTCGGCGAGTCCGGCGGCGATGAGCCGGTCGACCATCCGCATCGCCGTCGAGGGCGCCACCTGGAGCAGGTCGGCGAGCGTGACGAGCTTCGTGGCGCCCCGGGTGGCCAGCACGACGAGCATCCGGAACTGCGGGAGGGTCACCCGTTCCTCGACCTCGCCGAGCGATCGGGCGGAGACCGCCACCAGCAGGCGGGAGGCGGTCAGCACCGCCCGGGTGACCGCGTCGACGTCGTCCATAGTCCCCGCAGGGTTCTTACGCTCCGGCATACCTATTTCTACCTTGCCGAAGATGGTGCCCCCTCACCCGATGGGAACAGATTTTCCTTCCCCGTGACCGTGGTAGCGCAGCAGCATTGCCGCGTCGTCATGGAGCGGCCCCCCGGCGTGGCGCACCAGGTCCTCGCGCAGTGCCTCCAGAGCCTGTTCGGCGTCGCGCTCCTTGAGCAGCGCCGCACGGTCGCCGAGAGGGTAGAACGAGCCGTCAACGTCCCGGGTTTCGGTGACCCCGTCGGTGTACAGCAGGAGTTGTTCGCCGGGCGCGAAGTCCACCCGATAAGGCTTGGGCCCTTGCCCACCGGATGGCGTCGGTTCCTCGCCCGCCTGCCGATACTCCTCTTCCGCTGCGGACTGGGATAGGTCTTCGGTAGCCGGCTGCTCCTGCTGCACCACACGGGCCGTGTCACCGGGCTCGACCGCCGCGCCGTCCTGAAGGTGGTGGAGTACGAGCCCGCCGCCGGCAGCGGGATCGTCGCCTCCGGCTTCGGTCCGCGGGCGGCCTGGTACCGCAATCTGCGCGCGGATCCAAAACCCTCATCGAAGTTGGCAACCGCCGCCATGCCGTCACGGCCCACTTCCTCACCCCGGACGACGGCGCCGACATCATGGCCCGCTCCGCCCGGCGTCAGCCACGGACCGCCCGGCGCCTGTGTAAGTTCACGGGCCTTCCGCCGAACGGAACTGACGCCGGGTTCCGGGAGGCCGGCAAGGCCATTCCCTTCGTACGCCTGGGCGTCGCCCCCGGCTCTCTGTCGCCGTGACGATAGACACGGCGAGACTCGAGCGCCAGCGAGCTTTGGCGGCGACAGGCGCGAGCCGAAGAATCACTCCGAGGTGCTGGCGCCAGATTTTGCATTATTCAAAACGTGCACTGGTGGAGTCGTCGGCGGTCGGGAGTCGCTCAGCCCCAGGAGTGACGGCACGGAATCGCGGGTCAGGGCGATACACCGGCCGCCGGCAGACCCCCTGCCATGCGATCTTGCACGACGCTGCCCCCGCCACCTTTCCGCCAGTCCTCACCGTCCACCGAGCCGGCCCCCACCCGAAAGCGGCCTCTGAAGCCAGTCGGCGGCAGGACGCCGGAGGGGCCGTTGGCCCGCCGGATGACCAAACTACTCGCGGGATCCGGCCGTCCCCACGACGACGCTGCCCAGACATTGACGCAGGATTTCGCCTACGAGCCTGCGACTTGCCACGGGGAATCGCTTCTCGTTTCTTGGCAAGTACGCCACTTCCGCTGCCACGCCGATGTCATTTAGACTGTGCAAAGATTGCCTAGCCGAAGAACTCTCCAGCGCCCCGATACCGACCGGGACACAGGCCGCACGCCACGAAGCCAGGAAGGCGACGATGACGCAACACGAGAGCACTTCCCATCGCCCTCAACCCCCCACCGGATGGCGACGGTTAGCGTTTCGCCTTCCCATCCGCCTGTATCGCGCCAGGCTGGGACCGCTGCTCGGCAAGCGTTTCCTCCTGTTGCACCACACCGGTCGTAAGTCCGGCCGAGAGCGCCAAGCGGTCATCGAAGTGGTGTCCTACGACAAGCACGCTGGCACCTGGACTGTCGCCTCGGGCTTCGGGCCGAAGTCCGACTGGTATCAGAATCTGCGCCATCGACCGCAGGCCACCATCCAGTTCGGCAGGCGACGCTTCACCGTCACCGCTCACTTCCTCTCACCAGAAGAAGGAGCCGACATCATGGCCGACTACGCCCGTCGGCACCCGCGAGCCGCCCGTCGCCTGTCCTCACTCATGGGCTTCTCCACGGACGACAGCGAAGCCGATTACCGGAAAGTCGGAGAGGCCACTCCGTTCGTGCGGCTTGAGGATGCACCCCAGCCCCATCACCGCGAACAAGCGCACCCTCCAACGTGAGGTCCACACATGGATCTGGTGCCTGGTCACACCGTTCTTAAGGTCCGCAACCGACCGGCAGCGCTGCTGGTTTCGTTCGGCCGCAAGGTGCTCGTCTTGGCCTATGTCTAGTCCTCGCCGTATGCCGGCAATCGGCCCCCATCGCTGCGCAGGCAATGTCCATCACACCTGTTGCCAGGCGGACGGTGCGCCCCGCGTTCACGCTTGGGGCGGACGGACATGCCGCAGCCGCCCTGGGCAACCGGACCTCTGGCCTGCCGGCCCTGCGGCGGCGTTCTCACCGAAGACCGAACTCCGTTCGCGGACCATCGCGGTCAGCGTCTCCTGGATGGTGTCCCTGATCTCGTCCGAGAGCTTGTGGACGAACATGGGGTCTTCCAGCGTCTCAGTGGAGTAGTTGTCGGTCCGGACCGGCTCGCTGAACCGGATCACCCATTTGGTTGGCAGCGGGACAGCACCCAACGGGCCGAGCAGAGGAAATGTAGGAGTGACCGGGAAATACGGCAGGCCGAGGCTTCGGGCCAGGGGGCGGGCGTCTGCGATCATCGGGTAGATCTCCTCGGCACCGACGATGGAGCAGGGCACCAGGGGAGTCCCGGTCCGCAGCGCCACGGCCGCGAAGCCACCCCGGCCGAAGGGACGCAGCCGGTACCTCTCGGCGAACGGCTTGCCGAGCCCCTTGTAGCCCTCGGGCATCACACCGACCAGTTCACCCCGTTCCAGGAGCCGTTGCGCGCTGTCCATGCACGCGACCGTGTGGCCGGCTTTGCGGGCGAGTGTCCGCAGCACCGGCAGTTGGAAAACCAGGTCGGCGGCGAGCAGGCGCAATGCCCGGTGCGCGGGATGATGGTCGCGCAGAGCCACCTGCAGCATGAGTGCGTCCAGCGGCAGGGCCCCGGAGTGGTTCGCGACGATCAGGGCGCCGCCCTCGGCCGGTACGTTGTCCAGGCCCTGCACGTCGACCCGGAAGTACTTCTCGTAAAGCTGCCGAAGCGGCGCCAGGAGGATGTCGTCGGTGAGTTCGGGATCGAACCCGAAGTCGTCGACACTCTGCTCGTCGTTGAGACAGCGGTCGAGGACGTCGCGCCCCCGGGCCAGAGCGAGCATCCCCTGGGCGACCGCGTCCATAATGAGGTCCCGCGGGCTTATCCGCACCTGCGAAGGTTGTCCGTCTCGTTGGCCTGCCTCGTCCATGCGCCTCTCCTCCTGTTGCGGATCTGTCTGTCCCAGAGGCCCGCGGAGCGTGCTTCGCGGTGCGCCCGAAGCTGCGTCCGCAGTGCGGTCCGCCAGCTCCGGGAACCGCACCGCGGACACGCTCAGTACACGAACGGCACCAGTTTGGCCGTCTTCTTGGAGTACTCCTCGAAGGCGTCGCCGTACCGTTCGGCCAGGTACTTGTCGAGCATGGGGATGTTCAGGAAGGCGAACATGCATGCCATGATCGCCGGGATGACGAAGGCCCAGGGGCCGCCCGTCACCAGCGCGAAGCCGGTGAAGAGCACCACGTCACCGAAGTAGTTGATGTGCATGGAGTACTTGAACAGGCCCTCCGTGTAGAGCTTGCCCTTGTGCTCCGGCACCTGCTTCCACAGCTTGCGCTGGTACTCCGAGCCGGTATTGAGGTACGAGCCCACGAGGTAGAGCACGACGCCGAGCCATGTGAACCCGCCCACCGAGGCGGCGTTGGTACCGCCCGTGTAGGCCATCGTGCCGTGGATGACGACGACCCAGACACCCACGGTCGCGGCCTCGGACCATTCCATGCTGCGCTTGAGCATGACGAAGGTCGTGGCGACGAACCGGAGCAGGTAGATCGCCGAAAGCGCAACGAGGAGACCACGGCGGAGCAGTTCAGCATGGTCCAGGTCGGTGCCGAACCAGCCGGCCACGGTGCCCGTGCCGCCGAAGAGGAACCAGGTGGCTGCCGCCACGGCCGCGACGTTGCACGTCGTCACCAGTACTTTCGGGCCGATGGAGGTGTCGTACCCGCCGTACATCTCTCACGCTCTCTTTCCGGTGGGGGTGGGGGGGTGGAGGGTCTCGGGAACGGTGGGCCGAACGGCAGCAGGGCAGTCAGGACCGGGCCTTGGCCATGCTGCCGGAACGGCTCCTCGACTCGGCGGTGCGCTTTCCGCGGGCGCCGTTCGTCCGCTTCGCGCCGTTGCCGCCGACCGCGGCCTGGCTGTCATCGGGCTCGCTCACCGGGTCCTCCGCGTGCGCCGCGGCTTCCGCCTTGAGGCGGTCCCGCAGCTGCAGGAACTTGGCGTCCATCTCGTCGAGCGCGATGAACTTGTTCACGCCCCGTTCGCTGACTCGGGGCTCCTGCCGGAGCATGATGCCTACGTCCTGCGGGTCCTGGACAAGCCGCTCCATCAGCAGCGATGCCCGAAGCACCCAGGGCCGCAACTGCTTGATCGGCACCATGCTTCGCAGCCTCGGGTACTCATACAGCCGCATGATCGCCAGGGTGTTCTCGTCGTCGATGGGGGTGAGCCAGGTGGTGATCTCCAGGAGCCCGGTCTTGACGTGTGTCAGCCCCGGAGCCTGGTAGATGAGGTTGAAGTGGGAGCTGTTCTGCGGGTTGCCCTCCTCACACTGGTCGAACGTGGAGCGGATGGTGGTCCCCTCGACCTCGACCTTCTGGTTCACGATCTTGTTGGCTGCGAGGTATCGCTCACGGCCGTCGGTCCAGAGGTTGCGCGCGGTGCCGTACATGAACGTGTAGTCGATGTTGTTCGTCCAGTGATCCCTGTGCACGAAGGTCACGTGGTAGAACTCAAGGAGGCTTTCGATGTAGCGCGTGTAGTGGATGGGCCGAGTCCACGAAATGGTCTCGTAAGGCCTGGGGTTGCTCACGAGTTCGGTCGGCAATTCGATCGCCGGCAGTTGCTCCCGCTGGTCCCCCCACCACATCCAGACGAGCCCGTGCTCCTCACGCACCGGGTACTTCCGCAGCTTGAGCGAGGCGGGGATGCGAGCGTCGGACCCCAGAGCGGGCACCACCTTGCAGGTGCCCTCGGCGTCGAAACGGAATCCGTGGTACGGGCACTCGACGGTGTTGCCCTTGAGGCGACCGTCGGCGATGTTGGCGCCTTTGTGTGGACAACGTGCTGTCTGACACACGAGGTTGCCATCGAGGTCGCGCCACAGGACGAGTTCCTCGCCCATGCGGCGCACCCCCGTGGGCTTGTCACGCTTGATGTCACCGGTCTGCAGGATCGGGTACCACTGGTTGGGGATCATCCGGCTGTCTTCCTCTCGTCACCCGCACCATGGCGAACTGGGCGCGGTGTACTTGCGGATGGGCGGCATGGGCTCAGCCTTCGACGACCTCGACGACACCGGTGTCGCCGTCGACCATGACCATGTCGCCCGTGTTGATGCGCTGTGTGGCGTACTTGGTGTTGACCACCGAGGGCACGTTGAACTCCCGGGACACGATCGAGCTGTGAGAGAGCATTGATCCGATGTCGGTGACCACGCCGCCGGCGATGGCGAAGAGTGGTGTCCAGGAGGCGTCGGTGTAGCGGGTGACGAGGATCTCCCCGGGGAGGAACTCGTCGGCCTGCCAGACCAGGTCCTCCACGATGCGGGCCCGGCCGACGATCCGCCCCGGGCTGGAGCCCAGCCCCTCCAGTCGTGACCCGCCCACTGCAGGCCGCACTGACTGGGTCGGGTCGTGCATGCCGATGAACGTCAGGGGAGGCTCGGGCAGTCGGCTGTGGTACTCGTGGACGCGCCGGCGCTCGTCCAGTTGCGTGCGAGAGAACGCCTCGCGCCCCGCGCGCACACCGCACAGATAGGCGCGGACATCCTCGAAATCGAGGTGGGCGACCTCGTCCAGGGAATGCAGGACGCCCTCCGCCACGAGCCTGCGACCAACCTCGTACACCACGTTCCTGACCAGCCAGATCGACGTGACCATCGACATACGCGTGGTCTCGCGCAGTTCGCTGCACAGGGTGTACATCGCGATGACCGTCTCGAGGGTCTTGCGCTGCGGCAGGGGCAACTTCTGCAGGGCAGACCAGGCGTCGCCCTCCGACCGGGCCCGGCTGCGCCCCATGATGTCGTCGACGGAGAATCCGTCGGCGGCGTAGCGGCGGATCATCTGGAAGATGTACGAGGGGTCGTCGATCCAGCGCGGATGAGTGAGCTCCATCTCCTGCCGACTGCGAGTGCCGTTAGCCCGCAGGAACGGTTCCATCTCGGTGTTCCAGAAGGCGCGGCCCTCGTCGTCGTCGCGCAGTCGCTGCGCGATCTGCTCCAGCGGCGCCTCGTCGATGATCTCCATGACCCGCGGCCGGCTCTTGGCAGCCTGAGCGACCTTCCAGACCTCCTGGGCGGATGCCACGGTCCGCAGGCTGGACATGTCAGTCTTGAGACGGTTCTGCAGATTGTCGCCATCGACCCCGAGCCACTTTCGGCAGAGTTCCGTCAGGACTCCGTAGAACCCGAATGCGTTGATGTAGTAGGGCATGTAGCCCACGTGGGCGTCATGGAAGAAGTCGAGGTAGCGGGCGAGTTCGGCGTTGAGCTCGCGGCGGCTCATTCGGGTGAGGTCCAGGCGCCGGGCTCGGTCGAACTCGTACAGCCGGGTGCCGACCATCTCCTCGGCGCGCTGCTTCATGGTCACCATCTCGGTGGCCGTGGCCTGCACCCAATGAAGGGTGGACAGTAGATCTTCGATGCCGCCGGGAAATGTGCCGAAGGGGTTCTTGTACGTTGAGAGGTCGGCTTCCTCGCTGACGAAGCGGCTGGTGAAGTGGCGCTGGTCTCGGGTGGGCAGGCACTGCCCCAACAGGTAGGACGTGTACGAGATGTTCAGGTAGACATGGCCCTGGAGGTAGCCCATGTGCAGGGCCACGTCGCCGGTGTCCCGGACGCCGAGGGCGGCCGCGCAGTCGCGGTGCACGTGCTCCTGGTAGTACCGGGCGAAGCTCAGGCCCAGCGGGGACATCAGGCCCACGAAGATCTCGCCGATGTCCATCCGGGACCACAGGGTGCCCTGCTGCACCGCGTCCGGCTGCGTCACGACGTAGGGGCTGTGCTGCCTCAGCTCGGCCGCTTGTTCCCGGGGACCGGTGGTGATCGGTCGGGTCTGCAGCAGATACAACGTGCCGTCCCGCATGGCCCACTCGATGTCCTGCTCGGCCCCGTAGTGGGCGCGGACGTCGAGCGCGATGCGGGCGAGCGCGATGAGCTGATCGCGGGTCAGGCACGGAGCGTTGCGGTCGGCGGCATCGACCTTGGTCATGCCGATGGTTCCAGGGGTCACGGAGGCGCACTTGGTCACCTTGTAGCGGACGCGCTCTTCGACCACTTCCAGCGTGCGGTCGTCCACGGCGAAGAAGTCGCTTGAGACGCGCCCGGACACCAGGCCCTCCCCGAGACCGCAACAGGCCTCCACGACAAGCCGGTTGGGTTCTCCGCCGACCGGGTCAACGGTGAACAGCACACCGCTGACGTCGGCATGCACCATCTCCTGCACGACGACGGCGATGGAACCGGCAGAGCCGCTGTCCCGGTAGGCGGCGGCACGGTCGGACCAGAGCGAGGCCCAGCACGTCTTCACCGCCTCCAGCAGTGCCTGGTCGCCCGAGACGTCCAGGACGGTGTCGTGCTGTCCGGCAAACGACTGACCGGCGGAGTCCTCCTTGCAGGCGGAGGACCGAACGGCGACCCGCGGGCGCCCCAGGTCCTCAAAGGCGGCGAGTACGGTTTGGGCAATGGGCTCGGGGATCTCCCGGGCGAGGATGAGTTCGCGGATCGCCAGGCTGTCGGCACCGCGGGCCTCAGCCGCACGGATCTCCGCCCCAAGACCGGTCTCGCGCAGGAAGAGGTCGAACAGACCGGTGCTCAGGCAGAAGGCGGGTGGGACCGGAAGGCCGGCTTCGATCATCTCGCCCAGCCGGGCGCCCTTGCCTCCGGCGGTCTCGATTGTGGCCCCGACCCGGCCGAGAGCGATCACGAGGTCCGCGTGCGGCGCTCGCGAGACCGTCGTAGCTTGTGCGGGGGCCGGGGTGCTGTCGGTTTGCGTTTCCACGATGAGGTCTCCTGGCCTGTCAGGCGCTCGGGGCGGGAGAGTTGGTGCCGGCGAAGGCGCGGAACGGCTGCCCGGGGACGACTCGCGTGGCCTGCACGTCGGTGAACCCCGCCTTCTCCATCTGGGAGACCAGCTCGTCCGCCCGCGGCAGGGGGCCACCGAAGTCGGCGTATGCGAACCAGAGGTTGAGTACGTCGAGACCGAGGTTGCCGCCCCCCTGGCACGATGAGGTGAGCAGCACCCGGCCTCCGGGGGCGAGGAAGGAACGGGCCCGTTCGAGTACCTCGACGCGCTCGGCCTCGGGGAAGTAGTAGATGTTGTTGTGCAGGGTGACCAGGTCGAACTGTGGCTGCAGGTCCAGGGTGCGCAGGTCGCCCTGGCGGGTCTCCACACGCTCGGTGAGGCCCCATGCGGCCATGTTGTCGGCTGCCTGTGCGGCGACCTCCTCCTGCAGGTCGACCGCGACGGCGGTCAGCCGGGGGTTCGACTCGGCGGCATACCGCACATAGGTGCCCGTCCCGCAGCCGATCTCCAGCAGTCGTACCGGGCCGTCACGGTCCAGTGTCCGGTCGATGGCCGCTTGGACCAGCCCGCGCAGCGCCAGTGACGAGCGGGCGATGACGGTTCCGTCCTGGTCCTCCAAGGAGAAGCGTCGGCCGCCGGAGAGCATGCGCGGCGCGTCGAGCAGCACGGGCACATGGAAGCGCAGGATCTCCTCGAGTGCGGCGGCGACGGCGTCGTTCCCGGGCTGGGCCAGGAGCCTGGCCGTGGGGCTCTTGAGCCGGTAGCAGCCCTCGCGCTTGCCCAACTCGCCGAGCCGGACGCCGGTTTCGAGCCAGGCCTGCAACTGGGCGCGGTCGTCCCCGGGAATGTCCAGGTACTCCGCGAGGCTCTCCAGGTCGCACGGGCGCACGGCCAGACACCGCAGGACGCCCGAACCCGCGGCGGAGGCGAGGAACGCCCCCCGGTACAGCGGGTTGACCAGCACGGTCGACAGTGTCAGCAGCACCGGGTTGCGGGGGTCCGCGACGATCTTCGCCACGGTCAGCGCGTCCGTGAGTGGTTCCTCCACCCGGTGTTTGACGTTCTTGGCCAGGCTCAGCAGGTCCATGAGGGTTCCCTGTTCGGAGTGGGCAGTCGGTCGGGCGTACCCGGGGCCGCATCACCGGGCACGTCGGTGAGCCTGGCGAGGTCGCTCCGTATCTCACGTAGTAGTGACGGCCGCGCGGGTCCGTTGAGGAAGAAGTGGTCGCCCTCCACGTGGTGATGCAGGAGGGAGCCGCTGGTGTACGACCGCCATGCCTCCACGGCGGATTGCGCCGCGATGGGGTCACGGGTGGCCGAGAACGCGGTCATGGGACAGCCCAGCGGGGGCCGTGGAATCCAGCGATACTCCTCGCAGACCGTCAGGTCGGCGCGCAAAACGGGCAGACGCCGATCCAGGTAGACGCTGCCAATGCTGCGGTCGTCGCCGAGGCCTCCGAGAGCTCGGACCAGCTGCCGCAGGTCCGCATCGGACAGCGTCCGATCGTCGCGGTCGCCGTAGAGATGGGGCGCCCTGCTCCCGGACACGAACAGGTGCACGGGTTCGCCGTGTCCACGCTCGCGCAGCTCGCAGGCCACCTCGTAGGCGAGCAGCGCACCCATGCTGTGGCCGAACAGGGCATAGTCATGCGCGAGTTCACGCTCGACGAGGGCCTCCGCAATGTCGCGGGCCAGCGGCCGCATCGCGGTGTAGGGCACCTCCCGCATGCGCAGTCCGCGTCCGGGAAGCAGGACCGGAATGACCTGTACGCCCTCACCCAGCCGGGCGTCCCAACCGCGATACACGGAGGGGGTACCGCCCGCGTACGGGAAACAGATCAGTCGCAGCGGGACGGAACCACCTTCGCTTCTGGGCGGCAGGCCCGGGAAAAAGTCAGCGGCGGGTGGCCGCGAGGCCGTGGCGGGCCCCGGCGGCCGCTCGGTGATGGGCACGTGGATCCTCACAGTCCTGGTTGTCGCTCTTCGTGGATGCCGGTGTCGTCACGTTCGGATTCAGCGGGGGACGTACTTGCGACCCTCGGGCGAGTTCAGCCAGGCCAGGGTGAGATCCATGGCTTCCTGGAAGCCGACCTCGCTCTTGAAGCCGAAGTCGTCCCTGGCGCGGTCAATGGCATAGGACTGGTCGCGGTCGAAGAGATGGACGGCGTGCCGAGTAAGCACTGGGCGGGACTTGACTCCCAGTGCGCCGTAGAGCTTCTCGGACGCCGTGGCCACACCGCGCGCCAGTGGCGTCGGCAGGCTGAAGGCGGGCGGCTTGACGCCCAGACCACGCGCCAGCGCCTCGACGTATTCGCGCCAGGTCGTCAGATCGGCGTCGCGCAGGTTGTACGCCCTGCCTGCCGCGATCTCGGACGTGCAGGCGGCGATCATGCCGTCGACGAGATTCCCGACGTAGACGAGTCCGGCCGGCACGTCGCCCCGGCGGATGTAGACCATCTGCTTGCTCAGCAGGAGGGTCGCGATCTCGATCACGAAGTCCTTGCTGCGCGGCCCGTAGACGGAGACCGGTCGTACGACGGTCAGCGGCAGCCCTGCCCGTTCGGCCGCCTCCCGTACGGCTTGCTCTCCGAGCACCTTGCTGCGGTTGTACGGCAGCCCGATGTCCCGTAGTTCCGCGGACTCGTCGCAGGGCGTGACCGGATAGCCGTAGACGTCGGTGGTGCTCACGTGCAGGAATCGTTCGACGGTGCCCGCGTGGTGCGCTGCCTCGACGAGGTTCTGGCTGCCGTCGACGTTGATGCGCCGGAACTCCTCCCAGGGACCCCAGTCGGCCGACATACCTGTGCAGTTGTAGACGTGCCGGACGCCCGCCGTGGCACGGCGCAGGCTGTCCCGGTCGCCGAGGTCACCGGTGGTGATCTCGACGTCGACGCCGTCGAAGGCGGAGCGGTCGCTGCCGTCGCGGACCAGTACCCGTACACGGTGGCCGTGTTCGGCCAGGCGCCGGGTCAGGTGTCCGCCGATGAAGCCACTCGCGCCGGCGACCAGGACGTCCGCCCCCGAGTCGCGCAGTGGGATGGCCGGGGGATGTGGAGCGGTCTCCGGCACGGTTTCGGATGCGGTTGCGCCGAGTGCGGTCCCCTCCGAGGCCGTGGACTCCGCGGGGGGTGTCGCGTTCGTGTGGTCTGCCATGGCATGTCCCAAGACGTCGAGGGAATGTTCCAGGTCTTCTTCGCTGTGGTCGGCGTTGATGAAGAAGCGCAGGCGGCACTCGTCGCGGGCGACGGCCGGATAGCCGATGGGCATCACGTTCACACCCCGCTCCAGCAGGATGTTCGACAGCGCCATCGTCTTCTCCCAGTCGCCGATGATGACCGGAATCACCGCGGACGCGCGGGAGACGCCGACATCCAGGCCCCTGGCGCGAGCGGCATCGCGGAAGTGCTCGGCCAGGCGCCGTACCCTGGCCACCCGCTGCGGGTCGTCCTTGACAACACGGATCGCCTCCAGGGCCGCGGCCGTGTTCGCCGGTGAGATGCCCGTGCTGAAGATGTGCAGGGGGGCGGTGAACCTGAGGTACTCGATAAGCGGGCCGCGGGCCGCGATGTAGCCGCCGAGACTGCCGAGGGCCTTGCTCAACGTACCCATCCACAGGTCGACGTCGCCGCGGTCGACGCCGAAGTACTCACCGATGCCCCGGCCCGTGCGGCCCAGCACACCGATGGAGTGGGCCTCGTCGATCATCAGCATCGCGCCGTGGCGCTTCTTGACGTCGATGAACCGGAGCAGGTCGGGGATGTCACCGTCCTGGCTGTAGGCGCCCTCGATGAGCACCAGCGCACGGCGGTGCTGTGCGCGCAGTGAGCCCAACATCCGGTCGAGGGCCCGCCAGTCGTTGTGCGGGAAGGGCCTGCGCCGCGCCCCGGACAGGATGCAGCCGCGTACGGCGCTGTCGTGAATCCACTCGTCGTGCACGACCAGGTCCTCGGGGCCGAGGATGTGGCCGATCGTCGCCACGTTGGTGGCATGGCCCCCGGCGAACACGATCGCGTCCTCGGTGCCGAGGAAGGAGGCGATCTCGGCGTCCAGTTCGTGGTGCAGAGGCGTCTCCCCGAACAGCAGGGGAGTCGCCGAACTGGAGGTGCCGTAGCGGTCGATGGCCTCCTGCGCCGCCCTGCGGACGCGGGGGTGGTGGGACAGCGCTAGGTAGTTGAAGGACGCGAAGTTGAGGACGGTACGGCCATTGACGGAGGCGTGGCCGGCGTTGTGTCCCTCGTGGATGCGGCCATAGGGATTGGCGCCGCTCGACCTGGCCTGGCGCAGCCGGCCCTGCAGCTCCGCGTACTCGGCCCACTCCTCGAACTCCCGCTCCTGACGAACCTCGAGCGGAGGGTGGCTGAGCCGGGCCGGCGCAGCCGCAAGCTGCCGAAACGGTTCGGGCGAGGGATCACCGCTCGCGGTGCCAGGGGCCGCCTCCATGCCGAGCAGGTCTGCCAGTTCCCGGACGCTGGGGTCGTCCGACAGGCGCTCGCGGTGCTTTTCCAGGCACCCGGGGAACTGGCCGGCGAGCGCCCGCTCCAGTTCGGTGCGCATGAGCGAGTCGAAGCCGAGGTCCCTGCCAAGGTGTGCGTCGAGGGAGATCTGGTCGACGGGGAATGAGCACACCTGTGCGACATGCTCGAGGATCACCCGGGGCGCGTCCCGGTCGTCTGCGGACGCGAGGGCGAGCGCCACGTGGGGATGCGCGGACGCGTCGACGGCTTCATGGTCGTCCCCGGTGGCCGGACGCGGCAGCGATTGCTCGGCGGCCTCTTGCCGCGCGACAGCGTCGGGGGCGGGATTCTGCGTCACGGCCGATGCCTCCTGCTGGGGCGACGTGAACCAGTACGACTGCCGCTCGAAGACCGTGTGCGGTACAGACACGCGCGGCCGCCGGTGTCCCTCGTCGAGCGCTGCCCAGTCCACCTCGCCGCCGGCGCAGTGGAGGCGGCCGAGCGACTGAAGGAGCGTCTCCCAGTCGCCGGTGCCCACCGGCCCGCCCCGCCGCAGCGAGGGGAGCCACAGCATCGGGTTCTCGCTGTCCGGGGGTGTCGTGGTGCGTGCGAGATTGAGCAGGGTGGGGTGCGGGCCGATCTCGACGAACGCATCACAGCCCAGGCGGCGCAGTGTCGCGAATCCGTCGGCGAAGCGGACCGTGCCGAGCATGTGCTCGGCCAGGTCGTCGGCGCCGATGCGTCCGGTGACCTGCTCACCGGTGGCGTCGAAGATCCACGGAATCGTCGGTGCCGCGAATCGCACGGCCCGGGCCGCCTCGCGCAGCGGCGCCGCCGCACCGGTCATCAGTGGGGAGTGGAAGGCGTGCGAGACGGCCAGCGGCCGGATGACGACGGAGCGATCCTGGAGCAGTGCGCGGATCTCTTCGATCTCCTCCCTGGCCCCGGACAGGACCAGGTGGCCGGGAGCGTTGACGGCGGCCACCGAGACGGAGGCGAACGTGTCGGCAACGGCGCGGATCACGTCCGCGGTTCCGGCGCAGGCGATCATGGCGCCGTCACCGGGCTGCTCGTCCATGAGCCGGCCGCGTACCGCTGCCAGCGTCAGCGCGTCCTCCAGCGACATCACGCCGGCCACGCACGCGGCGGCGTACGCCCCGATGCTGTGGCCGAGCAGCGCGGTCGGCCGCACGCCGCGCGACATCCAGACCTGGGCGAGTGCCACCTCCAACGCGACCAGCGCGGGCTGGCAGTTGCGGGTGTCGCGCAGCCGGTCGCCGCCGCCCTTGGTGAAGAGCAGGTCCTGCAGCGGCACGCCGAGGTGGGGACGAAGTACGCCGTCCGCGCGGTCGATGATCCCGGCGAAGAGGCCGTGGCTGTCGTAGAGCCCCTTGCCCATGCCGGTGTACTGCGTGCCCTGGCCGCTGAAGAGGAAGGCCACCTTCGGCGCCGCGCCGGGCCGGGCCCTGTCCTGGACCACGGCGGTCGACGCCTCGCCTCGAGCCAGGGCGTCGAGCGCGGTGTCCAGTGCCTCGGCGGAGCCGCCGGTGACGACCGCCCGGTTGCCGAGCCGAGGACGGCCGGTGTTCGCCGCATGGCACAGGTCGGCGATGTCCGCGCCCGGATGTGCAGCCAGATGGGTGCGCCACCGTTGGGCCAAAGCGGTGAGTGCCGTCGGTGTGTGCGCCGAAAGGCACAGGGCGTGCACCGGGCGCTTCGGTGGAGCCGTCTCGCCCGGCGCCGGCTCCGGGGCCGCTTCCAGGACCAGGTGCGCGTTGGCGCCGCCGAACCCGAAGGAGCTGACAGCGGCCCGTGGCACGGCACCTCCCGGAAGGCTCGTGAGCCGCGTGGGTACATGGAGCGCCGTGTCCCGCACCAGATGACGGTTCGCCGTGCGCAGGTGCAGGGTCGGGGGCACCTGGCCGTGGCGCACGACGAGCGCCGCCTTGATCAGGCCTGCGATGCCCGCAGCCGCTTCCAGGTGACCGATGTTGGTCTTGACCGAGCCGACGAGGCATGGTCCGCCCTGTGCGCGGTCCCGGCCGTAGACGGCGGCCAGTGCTTCCCACTCGACAGGGTCGCCGAGCGGGGTCCCGGTGCCGTGGGCCTCGACGTAGTGGATCTCTGCGGGGGCCAGGCCGGCCTGGTCCAGGGCTCGTTCGCAGACGGCTCGTTGCGCCGCCCCCTTGGGAGCCGTCAGGCCGTTGCTCCGGCCGCCGTGTCCCGTCGCCGAGCCCCTGATCACGGCGTGGATCCTGTCGCCGTCGGCCAGTGCCGCGGAGAGAGGCTTCAGCAGCACCAGGCCCGCGCCCTCGCCGCGCACATAGCCATTGGCGGAGTCGTCGAAGGTACGGCAACGGCCGTCTGCCGACAGCATGTTGCCTGCGGCGAACGCCACGGAGAGGCCGGGTGTGATCATCAGATTCACGCCGCCGGCGAGTGCCGCGGAGCACTCGCCGCGGCGCAGGCTCTCACAGGCGAGGTGGACGGCCAGCAGGGACGACGAGCACGCAGTGTCGATGGCGAGGCTCGGTCCGTGCAGATCAAGCGTGTACGACAGCCTGTTCGCTGCGATCGAGTGCGCGTTGCCGGTGGCCCCATGGACGTCGATGGTTTCCAGTCGGCCCATCTGCAGCTCGGAATAGTCGTGGCTGCTGATGCCGACGAAGACTCCCGTGGCGCTGCCCGCGAGCCGGCTCGGGTCGAGGCCCGCGTCCTCCACGGTCTGCCAGGCAACTTCCAGGAGCAGCCGCTGCTGTGGGTCCGTGCGGGTGGCCTCCCTGCCCGAGATGCCGAAGAAGAGGGCGTCGAACTCGTCGACGCGGTCGAGGAACCCGCCGTGTGCAGGGGCGTTCACCAGGTCCGGATTCCAGCGGCCGCGCGGCACCTCGGTGATCGCCTCGCGGCCGTCGACGAGGAGCCGCCAGTAGCTGTCCGCGTCGGGCGCTCCGGGGAGGCGGCAGCCGAGACCGACGATCGCCACCGGCTCCGCCGTGCGCTCGGCCACGGCCAGCGGCGCTACCGGTTGCCCTGTCCCGGCAGGGAAGTGGTCCTTGACCATGGCTTCCGCGGGGCTCCCGGTGCGTACCGCGGTGGGCGCGCTGCCGGCCCCGAAGTGTTGGGCGACGGCGCGGATGGTGGGATGGTCGAAGGCCGCGCCGGTCGTTACCTCACGCCCCGTCACCGAGCCGAGTTCGGCCAGGATCTCCACGGCCTGCTTCGAATCCAGTCCCAGGGACGCCAGCGGCTTGGTGGTGTCGATCGCCGCCGCCGACAGTCCCAGACGAGCCGCGATCCTCTGGACCAGCCATGCCTCGACAGCCTCCGGCCTTTGCGGCTCGGTTCCCGGTGCGACATCGGCGGCCGCAGGGTCTGTTCCGGGCTGCTCGCCCAGGAGGAGCGCGGTCAGCGTGTCGACTCGTGGACGTACGAGCAGCTCGCCCATCAGGATCGCGGTGCCGAGCCGCTGCTCCAGATCGTGCACGGCGGTCAGGAGCGTCGGGTAGTCGAGGTCCAGCTCGGCGAACGTCCAGTCGGTGATGTCCGGGGCGTCGTCCGCCGGGGCCACTCCGGTCAGCGCCTCGGTGACCGCGTCGATCACCAGCCGTCGGCGCCGGTCGGCGGGCAGTCCTGTGACCGCCCCGCCGGGGGCCGGGGCACCGGCGTCCCGGGTGACGCTGGCCGCGACCGCCGTGAGCCCCAGACCGAGGAAGTCCCGCTTGCACGCCTGCCGTTGGATCTTGCCGCTGGTCGTCTTGTGCACCGTTGAGCGCCTGAGCAGGACGACCGCGTGTGGTGTGACGTCGTGTGCCTCGGCAATGGCGGTGCGCAGCCGGGCCAGCAGCGCTGGTGCGTCCTCTATGCGCCGACCCTCGACCTCATAGGCGACGACCAGCTCCTCGGCCCCGTTCACGTCCACCGAGAACGCGGCACCGCTGCCCGTACGGAGGCAGTCGTCGGTCTGCTCGGCGGTGCGCTCGATGTCGTGCGGGTAGTGGTTGCGGCCCTGCACGATGACGACGTCCTTGGTACGGCCGACGACGTACAACTCGCCGTCGCGCTGGAACCCGAGGTCTCCGCTGCGCAGATGGGGAGTCTCGTCCTCCCCCTCGATGCGGGCCTGGAACACCTCCCGGGTGGCGTCGGGCCGACGCCAGTAGCCGTGGGCCACACTGCCGCCCGCGATCCAGATCTCCCCGATCCGGTCCCCCGTGGTGATCCGTCGTCGCGTGGCCGGGTCGACGATCGCGACGTCGACGCCGTCGACAGCCGGGCCGCATCCGACGACGTCTGTCACCCGGCGGTCGTTCGTCTCGGCGGCGGGCTGGACCGTGCCGTCGCCGAGGGTCCGAGAGGCGAACGTACCAACTGTGGGCGCCACCTCGGCCCGCACACCGGTCACCATCAGAGTGGCCTCGGCAAGGCCGTAGCACGGCAGGAGGGCGCTTTCCCGAAAGCCGCGGGAAGCGAAGCGTTCGGTGAAGTGCCGCAGTGTGTCGGCGCGCACCGGCTCGGCCCCGTTCAGTGCCAGACGCCAGTGGCTCAGGTCCAGACCCTCGCACTGCTCGTCCGTGATCCTGCGGACGCACTGCTCGAAACCGAAGTTGGGCGCGACGCTGGTGGAGGCGCGTGTGTGCGACAGCGTCTCCAGCCACAGCAGCGGCTCCCGCACGAAGGACATGGGCGCCATCAAATGCGCGGGGAAGCCCCCGTAGAGCGGAGTCAGGATGCCTCCGATGAGACCCATGTCGTGGTACGGCGGCAGCCAGGAAACCATCGCCGAGTCGGCATCGTGCTCGAGGCGCCGGTGGATCGCACGGAGGTTGTGCATCAGGTTGTCGTCGCCGACCATGACGCCCTTGGGCGACGACGTCGAGCCCGAGGTGTACTGGAGGAAGGCCGGAGCCTCACCCGACGGACCCGGCTCACGCCACTGGTCGGCGTCGGCGGTGTGAAGTCCGCCGGTCACCAGCCAGCGCAGGCCGCCCAGACCGAGCGCGGCGAGCTCGTCGTGACGGTCGGCGACGAAGCGGGAGATCTCCTCGGTCGTCAGCGCATGCGTGGCCCGCGCATCCCGGGCGATCGCAGCGAGGCGGGGCATGGTCTGGCCGAAGCGCCGGGTGTCCGGGGGGTACGCCGGTACGGCGATGGCGCCCGCGTACAGACAGCCCAGGAACCCGGCGATGTAGTCGAGTCCCGGCGGGTGGAGCAGCAGGACCGGCTTGCCGGCCAGGTTCTCGCGCTGCAGGACGACGGCCACCGCCCTGACACGCAGGTCGAGTTCACGGTAGGTGACTGACTCACAGTCCCTGCTGGTGCTGGTGCTGGTGCTGGTGAGGAACCGGTACGCGAGGGCGTCCGGGCGCTGTTCGCAGTGGTGTCGCAGGAGCCCGGCAACCGTCCTCGGTTCCTCGCCCCGCCAGAGAGTGCCAGTTGGGCCATGCTTCATGAGCGTCTCCGTCACTTTCCGGGCATGGCCCGCGCAGTCCCGGCCGTTCCGCACAGCCGGCGGTAGTCCGTCTTGCCGTTGGCGTTACGCGGCAACTCGTCGAGCCGGATCGCCGCCTGCGGGACCATGTAGCGGGGCAGATACCGCGCGCAGTGCCGCTTGATCTCGATGAGGCCTGGGCCGCTTCCGCCGCTTCGGAGCGTGTAGTAGAGGGAGATTCGCCGATCGGTGCGCTGCGTGTCGACGACGACGGCAGCGGAGCCGATGTCGGGGTGCCGGAGCACAGCGGCCTCGATCTCTCCCAGTTCGACGCGATAGCCGGAGATTTTGACCATGCGGTCCTTACGGCCCCGGTAGACGAGCTCGTCGTGTTCGTAACTGACGAGGTCACCGGTGGCGTGGCGCCCCTTGCAGTGGCCGACGGACGCAGGCTCTGCATCCCGCCGCCAGTAGCCGGGAGTGACGCAGTCGCCCTCGACGACCAACTCGCCGAACGCGTCCGGCCCGGTGAGTTCCCGCTCGTCCTCGTCGACAACGAACAACGTGGCGCCCGTGACCGGCCGGCCGATCGGCACAGGCTCGTCGCGTGTCAGATCCTCGGGGCGGACACGGTGGTAGGTGCAGACGTTGGTCTCCGTGGGGCCATACAGGTTGTAGAGCTCCGTCCCTGTTGGCAGCAGCGCCGCCAGCCCTCTGAGCTGCTTGATCGGGAACACCTCGCCGGCGAACAGGACGTAGCGCAGGTTGCGTGCGTTCTCTGGAGTGAGCGCTCCGGACGCGGTGAGCAGGTGCAACACCGACGGCACGGAGTACCACACGGTGACACCGTGCACGCGGATGCCCTCGGCGAGCGCGCCGGCATCTCGCGTCCGGTCGTCGGCGACGATCCAGACCCGAGCGCCGACCGAGAGCGCGGTGAAGAGGTCGAAGGTGGACAGGTCGAAGTTGAACGAGGCGTGGTTGGCGAAGACGTCGTCCGGGCCCACGAGCAGCTCGGTACGGGCCCACCGGATGAAGTTCGCCAGGTTCCGGTAGGTGATGCGGACGCCCTTGGGCGTGCCCGTCGATCCCGAGGTGTAGAGGATCGAGGCAAGGTCGTCGCGGTCCAGCGCGGGGAGGAACACGATGTGCCGCGCCGCGCCGGCCGCGAACCCTTCCCAGCCCTCCACGGGGGCCCGGCCGGGGCCCGCCGTGGGGAAGGTCCGCCGTGGTTCGTGGGCTGTTCCGTCGGAGACCACGATCGTCCTGATCGAGCTGGGCAGTTCCAGGCCGGCCAACAGCTCCAGATGGTGGCTGTCGGTGAAGAGGGCCACCGGTTCGCAGTCGGCGAGGACGGCGTGGACCCGGCTCGCCGGCTGGCCGCCGTCGAGGGGAACGTAGGCGCATCCCGCCTGCAGGGTGCCGAGGATGGCCTCGGCGTAGCGCGGCTGCTTGTCCATCCAGATCGCCACGCGGTCTCCGACCACTGCGCCGATGCCGAGCAGGCCGGAGGCCACGGAGGCGACGCTCGCCTCCAGCTCGCCGTAGGTCACGGTCCGCAGTCCCACGAGGGCCGGACGGGCCGCCTGCTCCGCGGTGAGGGACTGCGGCAACCGGATCAGTGCCACGTCGGATTCGCTCATCGTCTGCGTCATGCCTGCTCCCGTCACCGTTGCCTCACGCCGCCGAGGGCAGCACACCGACTTCGCGGGCCGCCTCCACGAAGATCCCCGCCGCGTTCTCCAGGTCCTCCCGCGTGTGCTCCGAGGTGACGCTGACGCGTAGCCGGGCGTCGCCGAGCGGTACTCCGGGGAAGACCACGGTCTGGCAGTAGAGCCCGCGGGCGCGCACCGCGCGTCCCATCTCCATGGCCTTGCGCTCATCGCCTATGACGATGGGCAGGATGGCGCTCTGCGTGTTCTCCAGCTCGAATCCCGCGTCTGCCAACTGGCCATGCAGCAAACGGATGTTGGACCACAGACGCGTGATCCGCTCGGGCTCCGACTCGATGACGTCGATCGACGCGATCAGCCCTGCGGCCACCCCGGCCGGGATGTTTGCGGCGAACACATACGAGTTCGAGTAGAAGCGGAGGTACTCGACGACCTCCTCCTCGCCGACGACGAAGCCGCCCATACCCGCCAGTGCCTTGCTCATCGTGCCGAGTTCGAGATCGACCTCGCCCTTGAGGCCGAAGTGCTCGGTCGTGCCGGAGCCTCGCTCACCCAGGACGCCGGTGGCGTGGGCGTCGTCGATCATGATCCTGGCGTCGTACTCCTTGGCCAGACGGACGATCTCGGGCAGGTCACAGATGTCGCCGTGCATGCTGAACACGCCGTCGGCTACGATCAGCCGCCCCCCGGACGACCGGTCGTCGGCGCGCTTGAGGATCCGCTCCAGGTCCGCCATGTCGTTGTGCTGGTAGATCTTGCGGATGCCTCCCGAGAGGCGGGCACCGTCGACAATGCTCATGTGGTTGAGCCGGTCGACCACGAGGGTGTCGTAGCCCTTGACGAGCGCGGAGATCGCACCCAGGTTCGCGGCGTAGCCACCGGGATAGACGATGCAGGCCGGGCGCTGCTTGAAGGCCGCGAGCCGGCGTTCAAGCTCTTTGTGGAGAACGTTGGTGCCACCGATGAAGCGGGAGCCGGTGTGGGTCGCTCCGTATGTGCGGGTGGCGTCGCAGACCGCGTCGATCACCTTGGGGTGGTTGGCCAGACCGAGGTAGTTGTTGGAGGCGAACATGAGGAATTCCCGTTCGCGGCCGACCAGTTCGTCGAAGATGACGGCCCGGTTGCCGCACTGGGACTGCAGGGGCATTCCGTACCAGTAGAGCTGTTCGGCCTCGCGCCGCCGCAGGTATTTTCCGAAGCTGCGAGCCTTGGCGAACAGGTCGCCGCTGCGCTCCTCCACGAAGTCCTTCATGGAACGGTCGTCCCACTCCGCGTCGTCCTCGCCGAGCCCGGCGCCAACCTCCGGCCTGAAGGACGAGGACGAGGCAACGGGCAGAACCCGGTCGGCAGACCCCGTGCCCGTCCGGGCGGAGCTCAGCTCGGCGGCCAGAACCCGCAGGGACGTCGCGGCGACCGAATCCGACAAGCCGTCACTGAGGCCGAGTTCGCGCGCGGCATCGGCGACGATCGACGCCAGGACGACGGAGTCGATGCCGAGCTCGCTCTCGAAATCGGCGTCGAGGGCCAGCTGATGTCGCTGGTACTGGGTGTGCCGCTGGGCCGCTGAGATGACCGTCTCCAGCACCGTGTCCCCGTACTCGGGTCCGTCGGCGTGGAACTCCGCCGGACGGCTCCCGCCGGCCATTGCCTCGTCGACCGCGTCGACGAGCTCACGGATCGTCGCGGGTCCGGGGGCCAGTGGTGTACGCAGGGCGAAGTGCTCGTTGACCGACACCAGGATGGATTCGAGGATCACCGAGTCGATCCCGAGATCCGCCTCGAAGTGGCTGTCGGGCAGGAGGTAGGACTCGTCGTACAGCGTGCGCGAGGCGATGATGTCCACGATCTGTCCGTGGACGTCTCCCCCACGCTGCCGGTCCCCCGTGGCGTTCGTCATCGGACACTCTCCCTTTCCGATTGGAGCCGTTCGACGAGTGACGTAATCGTGTCGACGGTCCGGAAGTTCGCTGGGGAGACCTCCTGCAGCGGAACGGTGATCCGGAAGCGGTCCTGCAGGTAGTGCACGAGGGCGAAGATCTCCGCGGAGTCGATGATGTTGAGTTCGGCGAGGGGGACGTGCGCGTCGAGCCCGTCGGCGTCCCCGTCGAGCCAGACCTCGGCGATGTGGTCGATGATTGACTGCTGGGTGCTCATGGTCGTCCTCGGCTGTGTGTCCAGCGGCGCTTTCCCGGGTTGCTACGGGTCGACGGCCGTGGGTGTGGCGGGTGGTGTGTGTGCGGTCATGACGAGGCCGTGGAGGCGGCATGCCGTTCCAGCAGCTCGGCGACCTTGGTGATCGTGTCGCCGGGTGAGGCGGCGTCGTCGTCGATGTGGACGCCGAACTCCGACTGGATCACCAGGAGCAGTTCCACCAGGAACAGCGAGTCCATGTCGAGGTCCTCGAACGTGGTGTCCGGGCCGATCTCGGCGCGGTCCACCTCGAAACGGTCGACGAGAAGGCCGACCAGCCTGCCGTACATCGCACTCATTGACTGAGCTCCTGCTCTCTCGTTCTCGGTCGCGCGGCGGATTCAGCCGGTCATGGCCGATCCAGCTGCGGCCAGGTCAACACGGTTGACCCCCATGTCAGCCCGCCGCCGAACGCTGTGAGCAGCACCCGCTGCGACGGTTGGATCACCCCAACGGTGTGCGCCTGGTCCAGCGCAAGGGGTATCGACGCGGCCGCCGTGTTTCCCACCTCGGCGATGTTGTTGAAGCAGCGCTCCCTGGGAAGCCCGATCCCCTCCGCGACGTGGTGGGTGATCCGGAGGTTGGCCTGGTGGCTGACCAGATGGTCGACATCCCCGGCCTGCCAGCCCGCTCGGGCAAGCACCGCCTTCGCTGACCCGGTCATGCGAAGTACCGCATGCCGGAACACCTCCTTGCCCGACATGGCGAAGTACTCATCACCGGGACGCGGCCCCGCCCCGGAAAGCCGCTGACGCGAACCGCCCGCGGGCACCGTGATGAGGGCCTCTCCCTCGCCGTCGCTCCCCAGGTCGAACGGCCCGAGTGCGCCGGGTTCGGTGCGGCTGCCGGAGCGCAGGACCACTGCACCGGCTCCGTCTCCGAAGATCACGGACGTGGACCGGTCGTCCGGATCGAGCAAAGTCGAGAAGGTCTCCGCGCCGATCACCAGAACTCGGTCGGCCACGTCCGCGAGGATCAGGCCGGCCGCGGTCGCCAACCCGTACACGAAGCCCGTACAGACGGCGGACACGTCATAGGCGGCCGTCCCCGTCATTCCCAGGCGTGCGGCCACGACCGGAGCGGTCGCCGGACAGGGGCGGTCCGGCGTGGTCGTGGCCACGATCACGGCATCGACGTTGGCCAGGCCCGAGCACTTCAGGGCCTTGGCGCCGGCACCGACGGCGAGGTCCGACGTCGCCGTGCCCGGAGCCGCAAAATAGCGCCGCCCGATGCCGGTTCGCGATCGTATCCACGCATCGGAGGTGTCCAGCCGCGTGGCCAGCTCGTCGTTGGACACGGCCCGAGTCGGCAGACAACTGCCGACGCCTGCCACGACCGCGGCCCGGTTCACCGGAAGCCACCCTGAGGGACACGGTCTTCGACGGTGGCTGGCTTCGGCCTGTCCGTATGACGTGCCACCACGTGAGCCCCCCGTAATCCGGATCCAGAACTGCTGTCCGAGCCGAGTCTTGTCCGGGCCCCTTACCGATGACTGACGGCGCACTGACCGATGACTGACGCGGTGCGTCGTCTCGGTGCGCGCGCCGCGGTCAGCGAGCCGTCAGCCATCCGTCAGCGGGCGGTCAGCCCCGAAGCCCAGACTCGCTACCACGAACACCCGGCACGCGAATGCGCGTTCGCCCCTGCTCCCGCAAAGCGTGAGGCGGGCCACCCGAAAGGTAGGGCGCATCCCATGAGTGCGATGTACGGCAGGCTGGTCGGCCTTCTCGTCGACCGTTTCGAGGTGGACCGCGCCGAGATCGGCCCGGACACCGCGTTCGAGGACCTCGACATGGACTCGCTGTTCCTGGTGGAACTGCTCCTGGTGATCCAGTCGGAGTTCGGCGTCCACATCGACGACGACGCCGCCTCACCCGGCGACACGATCACCAAGGTCGCCGAGCTGCTGGAACGGCATGCCGCCCCCACGGCCTCGTCATGACCGCACACACACCACCCGCCACAGCCGTCACCGGCATCGGTCTTGTCACGCCCGCCGGCATTGGTGCCGACGCCACCTGGCAGGGCATTTGCACCGGTAGGTCGGCCGCCGCCAGGAACCCGCAGCTGGCCGGCACCCCCGTGGACATCTCCTGCACGGTGCCGGGCTTCTCCGCGCGTGAACACGTAGGACGACGCAGCTCTCTGACCCACGACCGATTCATTCAGCTGTCCATCACCGCGGCACGCGAGGCAGTCGCCGACTCCGGCCTGGACCCGAAGACGTGGGACGGCGCACGGGTCGGTGTCGTCGTGGGCTGCGGGCTAGGCGGTGTGACGACGTGGGAGACGCAGCATCGGCGCATGCTGGACCAGGGGCCCCAAGCAGTGTCCGCGCTGCTGATTCCGATGCTGGTGCCCAACATGGTCGCCGGCCACCTGGCCATGGACCTGCGTGCCACAGGCCCCAACCTCGTCACCGCGACGGCCTGCGCCTCCGGGGCTACCGCGATCGGTACGGCACTGCAACTTCTGCGCCACGGCAGTTGCGATGTAGTGATCGCGGGCGGCGGCGAAGCCGGCGTGAGCCCTCTCATGGTGACCGGCTTCGCCCAGATGGGGGCACTGTCGACACGGCTCGACGAACCCTCCGCCGCTTCGCGCCCGTTCGACGCGGATCGCGACGGGTTCGTCATCGCCGAGGGCAGCGGCATGCTGGTCCTCGAGCGGGAGGCGGACGCACGGGCTCGCGGGGCACGTATCCGCGCGAAGATGGCCGGATATGGGGCGTCGGCCGACGCCCACCACATGACCGCCCCGGACCCCGAGGGCGCCGGCGTCGTGCAGGCCCTGCGCACAGCGCTGGCCGCGGCGGACGTCATGCCCGACGAGGTCGACCACGTCAACGCCCACGGTACGTCCACTCCACTGAATGACGCGGCGGAGGCACGGGCGTTGCGCAAGGTGCTCGGCGAGGGTGCCGCCGTTACGTCGGCCAAGGGCGTCATCGGCCACACGCTGGGGGCGGCCGGTGCGATCGAGGCCGCGCTGACGGTGCTCGCCATAGAGCGCGGGACTGTTCCTCCCACGGCCAATCTCCAACGCCTGGACCCCGGCATCGAGTTGGACGTGGTCGCCGGGTCCCCCCGCCGACGCAGTGTGGAGGTGGCGGTGAGCAACTCGTTCGGTTTCGGCGGCCAGAACGCTGTTCTGGTTCTCACAGCCGCGTGAGCCGCCCCCCCCTGCGGTGGCGACAGATCTTGTCCGGAAACACCCCCGGCCGTCTGGCCGCGACATCGGAAGAATCCGACAGATGACCAAACGAATCCTGATTCTGCAGCGCATCGTCGGCGTCCTCTACATCATCGCGGGCGTCGGCAAGTTCTTCCCGGAGATCGAGTCGGTGGAGCAGCGTCTGAACGACGCCGCCGACGCGAACCACGACATCGCCGTGATCGGAGGCTTCACCGACTGGCTCGCCAAGTACCCCACGGGCGTCACGATCTTCGTTGCGGCGGCGATGATCGTGAGCGGCCTGGTGCTGATCCGGAACCGCGAACTGGTCCTCGCCGCGCTCTACGGGCAGCTCGTGATGCTGATCTGTTTCGTGATCATCCTAGTCAGCAGCGTGCCTCAGATCCTCGTTCTCGATGCCGCGTTTTTCGCCGCCGCCATCTATCTGATCGTGATGCACCGCCGTGCACCGGCCAGGTCCTCCCAAGTCACCATCGGCGCCAGGACAGACACCGAAACGTAAAGGCCCCATGCCCATGTCCTTCACTGTTCCCCACGACGAACTCGATCGCCTTGAGAAACAGGTTCAAGGCGCGCTGCGCAGCGCCGACGACTGCGGCCTGGACATTCTGGGCCATGGCGAGGTCACCCTCGTCCTCCGGCTGCAGACCGCTCATGGCGCCTACGCCTGCAAACGGCTGCCGGTGTTCCCCGACCGCGCGCGGTTCGACGGCTACCGGCACGGCCTCGACAAGTACCTACGGCGCCTCACCGACAGCGGGCTGAACGTCGCGGACACCGAGCTGTGGCACACCCACCAACCGGCCGGGCGAATCGTGGCGTACTGCGTACAGCGCGAGCTGCCCGAGCGGCGGCTGTGCTCCCGGCTCCTGCACAGCGAGGACGAGACATGGGCCAAGGAGTTCTTCTCCCGCTTCCTCGACCATCTGGACCAAACAGTGTCCCCATCGCTCGGACTCGATGCCCAGGCGTCCAACTGGGTCGATATCGGGGGGAAGTTGGTGTACCTAGATGTGACCACCCCGCTCATACGCGACGACCGGGGGCGTGAGCAGCTCGACGTCCGGCTCTTCTTCACCTCGCTCCCCTGGGTGCTGCGCGACGCTGTCCGTCTCACGACGAGCAAGTCGATCTTCGACAAGTTCTACAGGACACGCGGCGTCCTCCTGGACTTCCTCGGCAATCTCCACAAGGAGCGGCTCGATTCACTGATCCCGGCCTTCCTGGACCAGGCCAACGGGCGGCTGACCGAACCGATCACGGCCGAGGAAGTCGCCGCCTACTACCGCAGTGACGCCCGGATGTGGGAGCTGATCCAGCGGCTGCGCAAGGCCGACCGTTTCTGGCATTTCAAGGTACTGCGCCGCCCCTATCCGTTCCTGCTGCCACCGCCCGTGGACCGCTGACGTGAGCCACATGACCACGCCGCCCCGCGTCGCGGTGCCCGAGCTCGACGAATGCCTGGCTCTCGATCCAGCACGCCCCTTGTACGTCACCCACGTTCGCGGGCCGCTGACACTCGCCGTTGTGTCGATCGCCTGGCTTCGAGGGATCGGCGACCGAGCTCATGCGACCCTCGAGTCCCGGCACCTCAACGATGTCGAATCGAAGCAGATGCGACAACTGCCTCTGCCCAAACGACGCTTGGAGTGGCTGGCGGGACGACTGGCGCTCAAGCACGGGGTGTGTGCCTACCAACAGCGTCATTTCGGCACGCGAGCAAGCACGCGCGACGTCCTCGTCGGCGCCGTCACCGACGGCCTGCGCGCCGGCAAGCCGCAGGTCGACTTCCCGGTCGAGGTCGGCCTGTCGCACTCGGAGGATTTCGCTGTTGCCGCCTGCGGACCGCGCGCAGTCGGAATCGACGTCGAACGCGTTCGCCAGATACCCCCGATGCTCTCCGAACTGTTGTCCAAAACACCAGGTACGGCGAAGACCGCGGAGTCCGTCGGCGTGGACGCCATGCCGCTGTCACTGCGCTGGGCGTGCAAGGAGGCAGTGCTGAAGCACTTCGGTTTCGGTCTGCGCGTCGACCCGCAGGAGGTCGAGTTGACCGACTGGCGTCCCGACGGCCGCTTCTCGTGGCGTGCGGGACCGGGCCTCAGGCTGCATGCGCCCGAGAGCGACGGGACGCGGTTCGACAGCTGGGCGCGCGAAGTCGACGGCTACTCCCTGGCGTTGGTGTGGCGATAGGAGCTCAGCGGCAGTGACATCGACATCCCCGTTTCAGTCTGCTTCTGCGAACAGTGGGGCGGACTTCGAGGACGCGCTCCAGGTGGCGGCTCGGATCGCTGTATACAGTCCGTCGTCCCACAACTGCCAGCCCTGGGCAGTTGGTTGGGCGATCGGCGCAGTTGCCCGACACGCCGCGGCGGCACTCCTCGGGGAGAATGGCGAGCAGCCCCCCACCGAGTACGGCCACGCCGCTCCCGACGAGGACGAATACCTGGTCCTGGCCCTGGACCGCGAACGGCAGCTCACCTCGCTTCCCTCGCACGCACTCGAAATGCTGATCAGCTGCGGCGCGTTTGGAGAGATCCTGCTGCGGGCCCTGGCCACCCAGGGCTGGCGCGCCGACCGAGTTCGCTTCGTCAACCCGCCTCCAGCAGGCCTGGCCCTGGAGGACGAGAGCGCCAACCGGATCTTCGGCGACAGGTGGCCGGATGCGTGGGCACCCCTGTGCGTGGTCCGCCTGCGGCACGCGCACACCCCTATGGGGAGCCTCGTCGAGCTGCGCGAAACCGTGCGCGCCCGCCACACCAACAGAGGGCCCTACCGCCCCGAGAGCATCGACCCTGCCGTGCTCGCGGAACTGTTGACACCCCGATCGGATCTGTCGTTGTTCGAGGCGGCACCGGAACACGACCCGAAGGTCACCGTCCGTCATGTGGTCGCGGATGCCGAGCGCGCCGAGGTCGCGGACCTCGTCTCTCGGCACGGCGGGCGCGACTTCAGTCACCGCCTCGCCTGGCAGGAGACGCACTCGTTCATACGCCGCAGCGAGGCCGACGCCGAGGCACGCGGGGACGGATTCACCCTCCCCCAGCTCTTCGGGCCTCTGGCGCCGCCGCGTCAGTACGGCATGCGGATCGCGCTGGCACCCGCGACCATGCGGTTACTACGGCACGTGGGCTACCACCGGGTCCTCGCCCGGCAGCTCGCCGCCATGGTGCGACGTTCTCCTGCCGCCGTCGCCCTGTGCTTCGCGGACGAGGCGCCGAGCACCGCGTCCATCGTCTGCGGCGGAGCCGCAATGGCCGACTACTGGCTTGCGGCCACCCGCGCCGGGCTGGTCCTGCATCCCGTGAGCGTCATCCTCCAGCACGACGACGTCCGGGACGAGTTGGAGAAGCGACTCGGCCTGCCCGGGCGGGCGTTCTTCGTGAGTCGACTCGGATGTGCGTCGGCAGAGTTCCCACCGTCTCACCGGCTCGCCGCGTCCCGCACGCTGCGGCTCGTATGACGCTCTCCGGGGGCCTGATTGTCGGCACCCGAGACGAAGTGCGGTGAAGCTGCCGCCACCCAAAGCGTGACGGCTCACCGCTGGCTTCGGCAGAGAGCGACGACGCACCCGCCAACCATTCAGCACGGTTCCGGCCTTCGTATTCAGACAGGCATCCACACCAGGCAACCACCGGGTGGGAGGAGTCGCCGCAAGTCCGGCAACACAGCGTCAACACGTGCTAGCCTCACTACGTTGCTCATACAAAATATTGCATGGTCGAAAATCGATCGACATAATTCAGTGACCGTACGCAGCAACGAGTGTCAGAAGAGCGCTTAGGCGACCTCTCGGGGGAGGCACGAAATTTGCACCGCCACAAGCGATCGCATGCGAAAGCCACCAGCCGATCCACCCGGACGGACCTGTCCTGTCATCGCTCGATGAGGGTACGGATGGTCCACGTCCCACCCCGACCCTTCACCGGTGAACGACCCACACGCCCGCTCGGTCCCACTTTACGGGGAGGCAGTCGGTGAGCATTCGCGTACTCGTTTGCTGCGAGGATGCGATCCAGGGCGCCGGGGTGCGGGCACTGCTCGACCAGCAACCAGACATCACCGTGGTCGGCAACACGACGGGCGCCGAGTCCGCCGCAGCCGCCGCGAAGGAGGCGCCAGACGTCCTGGTGATCGTGTCGCCTGCGCTGACCTTGGAGCACAAGCGGGAGCTTGCCGCCCTGTCCGCCGACACCAAAGTGATCCTCATCGCGAAGGCGGAGAACGCGGTACGTTCCATCGAGGCCCTTCGCGTCGGCGTACAGGCCGTCTTGGCTCCGGGTACCTCCGCTGATGAACTGGTCCATGTAGTACGGACGGTCAGCGCCGGCGGGGCTATGGTCATACCCGAGGAGGCCAGGCCGAGCCTCCACCACCTGCCGGACCAAGTCGTCTCAGTGCCTTCCGCGAGCCTGGTGTCCAGTCTGACGCCACGGGAGTCCGAGGTGATTATGCTGCTTGCCCAAGGGAAGTCCAATGCCGAGATAGCGGAGAAACTCTCCGTCTCCACAGCGACGGTAAGGTCCCACGTGCACCATTTGCTGCGGAAGCTCGGAGTTGGCACGCGCGCTCAGGCAGTGGCTGTCGCCTACGAGTCGGGGCTCATCTCCGCCATTGGACAAAGTTCAGGCGCCACGGAACGGGCAGACTGAAAGGGATTCAGTACATACTTCGACCTTACTGCCGCATGAACCTTTACGTCTGGTACCCGTCCCCGATCCGCTCTCCCGTCACTTCGTCGACGACCTTCGCCATTTGCTCGAACTCCGCGACAAGTCGCTGGAACTGTGGGCTTTCCATATCCCCCTCGAACTCCTGAACGCTGGTCACCTCGATGATCTCGAAGTAGTGAAGGGGTCCGTCGACGCCGACCGGCCCGGCTCCGGATGCCGACGGTTCGAGCGGTGTCGCCACCACCCGCTGAACGCCGAAGGCCAGAAGGCTGGGTAGCTCGGGACAAGTCGCATAGTCGACGTCCCGCACCCAGTTCTCGAAGCGCTCCGGTTCGACGCCATCGTGCAGTTGTATACGGTGAACAATGATTGTCAAGATCAACCTCCGGAGGGGTTGGGCAGTCGGGCACCGATGACGGGCTGCTTGCCCTCAACGGCGACGGTGCGGGCCGCGGTTGTGCCCCAGGCCCAGCGCTCGGGCGACGTTGTTCTTCTGAATCTCGCTGGTGCCGGAGAAGATGCGTGAGGGCAGGGCATCGCGCAGGAACGTCTCGGCCTCGCCTTCGACGACCCCGAGGCCGCCACGCACCTGGACGGCATCGAGGCCCAGTTGCACCGCGGCCTCGCTCACCGCAAGTTTCGCGAGGGCCGGTGCGATCTCGTCCTGGCTGCCCCGAGCCAGGCCCCAGGCAGCCTTGTACAGCAGAAGCCGGGCGGACTCCAGGCGCAAAGTCATGTCGACGAGCCGGTGACTGACCGCCTGGAAACCCCCGATGGGAGAACCGAACTGTTCACGCTCTCCGGCGTATCCGATCGTGGACTCCAGAACGCGCTGCATCGCGCCCAGATAGATGCCGAACAGACAGACACGTTCCCACTTCATGGACGCGGAGAACACGCTGGCCCCGGCGCCCTCGGAACCGAGCACCTGGCGGGCCGGAACGACGCATCCGTCGAAGTGGACGTCGGCTGTGGGCGAGCCGCGCAGGCCGACCTTGCCATAGATCGGTCCGACGCTGAGTCCCGGGGTGCCGGCCTCGACGACGAACGCCGTGAGGCCGAAGAAGCCGGCGTCCGCCCTGGTCGCCGCCTGAACGACGAAGACGTCGGCAACGGGCGCGTTCGTCGTGAAGCACTTGCTGCCCTGGAGCACGTACTCGTCGCCTTTGCGCTCTGCACGGGTCCGAAGGTTGAGTGCGTCGGATCCGGCTTCCGGCTCCGTGATGCAGTGCGCCGCGATCCGCTCCCCCGAGGACAGTGCGGGCAGCCACTCCCGCTTCTGCTCCTCCGTGCCGAACTCGACGATAGGCATCAGCGCGGCGAACAGATGGGCGGCGACGGAGAATGCGAAACCGGCGTCCTCGCTGCCGTAGCCCAGTGCCTCCATGACGGCTGACGACGTGATCGCGTCGAGGCCGCTGCCGCCGTATTCGGCAGGCACGGCACCGCCCACCAGCCCCTGTTCACCCGCGAGCCGCCAGCGCCGCCGGAAGCCACCGGCATCAAACGCGGCGTGCGCCGCGTCGGGTGGGCCGGCGAGCTCGCGCTGGGCGAACGCGACGACCATGGCACGCATCTCCTCGGTGTCCGCGTCGAATTCGAAGTTCATCGTGCTCCGTCCATGTGCTCTTCGATGAGTACGTGGTAATTGATGCCTCCGGTGCCGAAGGAACTCACGGCAGCGCGCCTCGGCTGCCCTGGCAGGCGGCTCCACGGCGACGGCACGGTCGAAACGGCGGCCGGTATGGCGGCGAGGTCCAGGGCCGGATTCAGTGTCCGAAGGTTGGCGTTGGGGGGCATCGTCCCGGTCCGCATGGCGAGCAGTGTGCGCAACAGCCCGGCGCTGCCGGCGGCTGCGAACGTGTGGCCGAAGAACGACTTCGCCGACCCGATCTCCAGAGGTCGGGCGCGCCGCTCGCTGCCGTACATCCGTGCGGCAGCAGCGATCTCAACACGGTCCCCGACCTTGGTTCCTGTGCCGTGGGCTTCCAGGTAGTCGACTGCAGACGGCCCGAAGTCCACCTCGGCGAAGGCTCGCTGCATGGCCAGCAGCTGCCCCTCGACGTCCGGGGCTATGAGCGACTTCGCATCATTGGACGCGCCGATGCCGCGTATGAGGCCGACGATTTCGTCATTGTCACGGAGGGCGTCGCTGTATCGCTTGAGCAGGAAGAGGCCGCAGCCGTCGCCCGGGCTGAAGCCGTCAGCAGCCTGGTCGAAGGGTGCATTCTTGCTGTGCGACAGCAGCCCGAGCGCCGAACAGAGCACCATGTCCCGGGTGTTGCAGGCCAACTCGACACCCCCCGTCACAGCGAAGTCCGCCGTCCCCTCGCGCAGAGAACCGACACAGATGTCGAGGGCCGCGAGAGACGAGGCACATGCGGCCTCAACGCCGAGTGGGACGGCGTCCAGCCCGTATTCATGGGCGAGGAGTGCCGCCGCCCCACTCGCGAGGCAACCATCGAGCAAGGGCGGTGACATGCCGTCGTCCAGCGGCCCCGGCGTCCTTTCACTCACTGATGCCAGCAGAGCCTTCTTCTGCAGGGATGACAGTCCCTCCAGGGCGGCGAGGCGTCCGACCACCTCGTCCCAAGCCTGCAGGGAAAGCTCCACATTGGTACGGCGCTCCCGCGAAAGGCCCAGGTTGGTACCGATCGCGACCAGTCCTCTACCTGTGAGCCGCCCCACCGCACCCCGTGCGCCCGGGCGGGCCACCCGGTCCTGGAACAACTCGGCTGCTACGGCCAGCGCAAGGCGCTGCGTGCCATCCATGGTTGCGTAGCGCAACGGGATGATCCGCACGTCGTCAGGCGCTTCCTCCGGCACCGGGACATGACCACCCTGGTCGGTGTAGCTGTGGGTGAGACTGAGCGCGCCCGGTGCGTAGTACAGATCCCGGTCGAGCACGGACTCCGGAACTGGGCCAATTCGGGTCTCGCCCGACCTGACGACCTGCCAGAAGCTGTCGGCGTCGGGCGCACCGGCGAAACGACCGGCGAGACCCACCACCGCGATCGGTTCGGGATGCGGCAGAGGGACCGGCGCGACCGCGGTCCGACGCACAGTTCCCCTGGCACGGCCCGCCGCGGACGAGTCGAAACAGCTGGCCCGCCCATTCGGCTCGCCGTCGGCCGCGAGCGCTCCGTGCTCCTGGACGACGAGATGGCAGACGGTCCCGGTGAATGAGGCTCCGTGCACCACAGCCCTACGCGGCACTGAGTCATTGCTCCCCCACCACTCCTCATTCCTGAGCGGCAGCCGGAGCGGCGTCCCGACGAGGTCGTTCGCAGCTGCGACGCCCAGCTGATGCTGGGGAGGGATCCGTCGATGGTGCAGGGCGAGGGCGACTTTGGTGACGGCGGCAACGCCCGCGTTGGCAAACGTGTTCCCGAGCCGGTCCCGCACACTGCCGACCGCCACGGACGCGGGAGCGGCGCCCCCGTGGAGCCCCGCAAGCGCCTCGAGTTCCGCCTCGCCCTCCGCGGTGACGGCCGAGCCCACGCATTCTGCATACGTCACCGACTCGGCGCTCACCCCGGCCGCGCGCAGGGACGCCTGCGCGAGCGAGCGGCGCAACTCGACGGACCGCGAGTAGCGGAAGGCGCCCGGACGCGAGTCGTGGCACACGGAGGAGTCGAGGATCACAGCGTAGATCCGGTCACCGTCCCGGACGGCGGAGGAGACTCGCTTGAGCAACAGGGCACCCACTCCCTCGCCGACCCTGTCGGCCTCGTGCCCACGGGTGCCGGGATGCAGCCCATCCACGAATCCTTTGGCGTTCAGGGCCCTGGTGGCGAACGGGCTCTCCCACCGCTGTCCCGCCACGACGATGACCGCGTCGGACACCTTGCGACGGAGGTTGTGCACGGCGTGGTCGATGGCCACGAACGACGTCGCGTCCGCCGACTCGACCGCGAGGGTCCGACCGTGAAACCTGAACGCGGTGGCGATCCGGGCGGGGATGGTGCTCGCCATCTCGCCCACTCGGTCATGCGGTGAGGCTCCTGCGTGACGGGCCGCCAACGACCGCAGTTCCTGGGCCGCCGCTCCCGCCGCCGCCTCGTCGACGCCACCTGCCACAGCTGCCAGCTCAACCTCGTGGGCGTAGCGACTGGCCTCGATCCGCAGCGCGTTGGCATGCTGACGATCCAGCCCGAAGCAGGTGCCGGTGATGACATCGGTACGGTCCATGGGCAGTGCGCGCCGAGGATGTCCCGCGTCCGACAGGCACTGACGTGCTGCTTCGAGCATGAGGATCTGCATCCTGGCCATTGCTCCGGCCTGGGCCGGCGGAATTCCGAATCGAGCCACGTCGATGTCAAGCTCGTCCAGGGTGCGGGACTCGGTCATTCCGTCCGGGCATTCCTGATTCAGCAACTCCCAGTACTGGCCGGGGTCGCAGGCACCGGGATAAAGCGCAGCGAGGCCCACGATGGCCACGGGTTCCTTCAGGAAGACGCGCTCGTCACGACGGAATTCCGAATCGGACGTCATGATGTGGCCACTCCTAGATGTTTATCCGGCCCGGTACCCGGGCGAAGCCTCGCCCAGGCCGAAAGGAGGGGGACATAGAGAACTCGGAGATCTGACGAGCAACTCGGCACAGACTCGGAATGAATGTTCTGAGCCGTTCGCTACCTGGTGACGACTGCAGGTTCGCGCTGGCCTGGCAGGACTGCAGCGGGCAGCCTCAAAGCCGGGTCCTGCGCCAGGATCTCGGCGTGCAGGCGCTGCAGTAGCACCCCTGGCTGAATCCCCAGTTCTTCATCGAGCCGCCGCCTGGCCCACCGGAAGAGGTCAAGCGCCTCCCCCTGTCGTCCGGTTCGGTAGAGGGCGACCATGAGCAGTTCGCAGAATCGTTCCCGCAAAGGGTAGAGAGCGACGAGTTGACGCAGTTCCGCGATCGCACGTGCCTCGTCACCTACCGACAGCAGGGCGCTGACCAGGTCCTCACAGGCGGTCAGTCGGCGTTCGTCGAACAGCGCCGCCGCGCCCCGAACGCGTAGGCCGTCGCCGGCGTCGAGCAGCGCGGGACCGTGCCAGAGATCCAGGGCCGATTGCAGGAGTTCCAAAGAGTGTTCTGGCCTCGACTGCAGGTGAGCAGCTCCCTGCGCGGCCAGTTCGAGGAACCTATTGCCATCGAGGTATTCCCGTGGCACCTCGAGGAGGTAGCCGTTGTTCACGGCACGCAGTACAGAGGTGCCACCACGGCGCGCAGCTGGGTCGATCGCCCTACGTAGTCGGGTCGCGTTCGCCTGTAGTGCGTTTCGGGTATTGCCGATCGCATGCTCGGACCACAGTTCGTCCACGAGATCTTCATTGGATACGGCCCGGCCGGCTTCCAGCGCAAGGGTGGCGAGCATGGCTCGCACCTTGTTGGCTCGAATGGTCTGTATCTGCCCATCCATGACGACGGAAACTGGGCCCAATATGTTGATTCGCAAGTCACTCCCCCGGGTCTGTTGCAAAATGGCATCGACCCTGCGATTCAGCAGGAACGAACCATTCGAAAGGACCAGTGACTCACCCCCACCAGAGCACTGTGGTTCCCCGGCGACAGGAGTGTTTGATCCGTGCAAACTCTGGCTTGATTTTTTCAGTCGCCTTGACTCTTGTCATCCATCCACTGATGGATTTCCGCAGTACACGTTAAGTTGACTCGCAGAGGCTTGGCACCTCCACCATTCGTTGAGGGCCGTCCTGTTGCTCATTCTGGTACCACCCATGCTCCCCAGCAGGGTGGCGCCCACCACCGTGGCGACGGGCGCCACGGGTCAAACCAGCCCGCCCCGCCTCAGTCCTGCCCGCATTGCGCCCCGGACCCTGTCGAGTGTCTCGCTCCTGCACAGTGCAAGACGGGCGGAGCGGCTGCGGTGAACCGTTCCGGGTTCGGTAGGGATTCGATCGTTTGAGAGGATCGAGTTATGGCGCGTCCTTCCCAGTACCCGCTTGAGTTGCGCCGTCGTGCGGTGCGCATGGTCGCCGAGGTGCGGCCGGAGTTCCACACCGAGTGGACCGCGATGAAAGCGGTCGCCCAGAAGCTGGGCATCGGCACGACCGAAACGCTGCGCAAGTGGGTGCGGCAGGACCAGATCGACGCCGGCGCCCGGCCGGGCACGACCACGCCATGATCATCTCCCACTTGGCTCCCACCTGGGAGGCGGGATACACCCCCCTAGGGCGAGTGCGTCCGCAAAGCAAGGGATGACACGGGAGGGCCCGCACAGCTTGCCGTGCAGGCCCTCCCGTACAGAGGGTGAAGCGGGTCAGCTGAGGTTCATGTCCGGCCTAGGCCCAATGCCGCGACCCTGTTGGTGATCTCGGTCGGTCAGGTGATCGTGAATCCCGCTCTTGCGCAGTGTGCGCAGCCCTTTGTCAACCCCAAGATGCTGCCCCGGCTCGCCGATCTAGTGAAGGACCTCCTCCTCCGCCGCAAGCGCGCGGGGAAGAGCAGTGGCTCGGCGAGATCGAGGGCATCGATCTGACCCTGACCTTCCGCCGCACCAAACAAGCCGACGCTGCAGGGCTCAGGCGACGATCCCCTGTCGATCTCGGCCTTCCACATCCACGCTCAGACAAGAACCGGCCCCATCCTCCGCACGTCACCCGGGAGGATGAAGATCGAATGCCTGAATTGGCAGAGGCGGCCCGGGTTCGAACGCCCTCTCAGATCGCGGCCGTCACGCCCGTCAGGCGTTCCGATGCCTCCCACAGGGCTGCTGCCTGGCGGGCGTCGCGGGTCCAGGGGGCGCGGCGGGCGGAGGTCGGGGGGCCGGGTGTGAGGGAGGCGGGGCCGATGTAGGCGGCTTGGCGGACTGCTCGGTGGGTGGCGGCGTAGAGCGTGGGGAGGGCGCCGGTCTCCGGGGGTTGGGCGACGAAGCGGTTACCCAGCACGAGGAGTCTGTCGATGAGGTCGGGGCCGCCTGGCCCGACGGCGTTGCGCTGGAGGCCGGTGTTCGCGTAGCCCGGATGGGCGGCTACGGCGGTGGTGGGGGCGCCTGCCGCTGACAGCCGGCGTGCCAGTTCGTGGGTGAAGAGCAGGTTCGCGGTCTTGGAGCGGCCGTAGGCCAGCCAGCGCTGGTAGCGGCGGGGCCGGCGCTGGAGGTCGTCCGGCGCGCAGCGGGCCGCGAAGTGCATCACGCTGGAGACGGTGACGACGCGGGATCCGGGCGTGGCCAGCAGTCGGGGCAGCAGCAGGCCGGTCAGGGCGAAGTGGCCCAGATGGTTGGTGCCCAGGTGGGTCTCGAATCCGTCGGCCGTCCTGCCGAACGGCACTCCGCCGACCCCGGCGTTGTTGACTAGCAGGTCGAGACGCTCCGTGTCCAGTTCCGCGGCGAGCGCCCGTACGGAGGCCAGATCGGCCAGATCCAGCGGCCGGTACTCGACGTCCGCGCCCGGCTGCTGTGCGCGCAGGCGGCGGACCGCCTCCGCCCCGCGCTCGGGGCTGCGGCAGGCGAGCAGCACCTTTGCTCCGCGCAGGGCGAGTTCGCGCGCCGTACAGTAGCCGAGGCCGCTGTTGGCCCCGGTGACGAGTGCGACGCGTCCGTTCTGGTCCGGGATGTCGTCCGCTGTCCAGGCTGCCACGCTCCGGCTCCTCCTGTGGTCGGCCGATGGGCTGTGAGGCCCGGGCGTTCGAATGGCCAGAATACTGTTGATCAATGGCCGGACCTGTGCAGGGCTTCCGGCCGTCGTCGGACGTCGAGGAGTCCCACCATGGTGAGAAACGCTGACCGGGGCGGCAGGCGGCGCGTGCCGGCCGGTCGACGCCTGCTCGGGCTGCACCGCCGGCTATACGAGCGCACCGGTGGCCGGCTTGGCCACCGTCTCGTCGGCGTGCCCTGCCTTCTGCTGCGCACCGTCGGCCGTCGCTCGGGAATACCGCGTAGCACCGTCCTGGTCTACGCGCGGGACGGTGCCGCGTGGCTCGTCGTCGCCTCCAACTACGGCGCCGACCACTCCCCGGACTGGCTTCACAACCTGCGCGCCCAGCCAGAGGCGGAGATCCAGGTCGCCCGCGTTCGCACCGCCGTCACCGCACACGCCGTCACCCCCGAGCATCCCGACTACCCGCGGCTGTGGGCCCTCGTCAACGCGGCCAACCGCGGCCGGTACGACGACCTCGCCGAGAAGACCCGCCGCCCGGTGCCGGTAGTCGTGCTGCGTCCGCGCGGCGCCGCGGTCGGCGGTCAGGGCAGGAGCGTGTCCAGCAGGGCGGAGGAGTAGATTCGGGCCGGGTCGTAGCGGTCGAGAGTCTCCCGCGCGGTGTCCCAGGTACTGCCCGCGGGCTGCCCCTCCCGGTAGGAGGCGGGGACGGTGCCGGTGAGCATCGCGGGGTCGGACCAGGCGGCGGTGCCGGAGTAGCCCCAGCCCTTAGACCATTCGGCGCGGACCGCGGCGTAGTCGCCGGTATAGTTCGACAGCACCCACTGCTCGGTCTCGCGAAAGAACCTCTGGGACTGCGGGGTGCCGGGGAGGGCGAGCACGTCCATCCAGACCGCGGTGTCCCACGAGGGCCGGTCCGGACGGGTCCGCACCGCGCTGAGCAGCGGGGGTACCGCTCCAGGGACGCCGCAGTCCGCCGGCTCGTCGAGGCCGGTGACGCGGACCTCCCAGGGGCCGTTCATGGGGTACTGCCCGGCCTTGCGGTAGTCGGCCAGCGCGGTCTTGAGGTAGCCGTAGAACTCACTGACGACCCGTTGGACGTCGGAGCGCGCGCACAGCACGGCGTACCCGTTGGCGGTGACCCGCAGGGTGGTAGGGCGCACGTACAGCTGGGTGTTCTTCGCCCAGCCCCAGATGTCCCGGGTGGCTGTGGCGATCGATCCCAAGCCGCAGACGCCGATCTCGAAGGTCTCGAAGGCGGGGGTGAGCGAGACGTTGCCGCGCACGATGGCCGAGATGAACCGCGACATCTGCGGGCTGACCGAGTCGGCGAAGGCGTAGTTGAAGGGGCTGTCGACCTCCCTGGACAGCGGCGGCCTGGTCGGGGCGACGCTCCAGACCTTGAGCCAGGGGGACGCGGTGAAGGGGAACCAGATCGTCTCCACCCGTCCGGTGCGCTTCACCAGCGCTCCGAACGAGTCGTCACCCGCGCTCGCCGGGGGCGCGAACAGGGTGTCGGCCGGGGTGCTGAAGCTGCTTCGGCAGCGCAGCCGGGTGTTCGGCCCGACCCGGAGAGTGGCTTCGGTGACGAAGGCGCGGCCGAGGTTGACGAGGAAGGCGCCGATGTCCGGGTCGCTGCGCTCGAAGGTCTTGAGCACGTAGGCGCCGGCGGCGGAGTCCCAGACGACGGCGGTGAGCGTGACGACGAGATTGCTGACGGACCCATAGGTGTGTCCGGCCGGCAGCTGCTCTCCCTCGGCGGGTACGGAGGTGCCGTGGCCGCCGATGGCGAGCACCCCGCCGAGGGTGACGTCTCCGGGAGCGGGGACGTTGGTGAGACCGTAGCCGGCCGCCTCGATCTCGCTGAGCAGGCAAAGCATGGTGGCGCCGGACTGCGCGGTGACGGAGGCGGGGGATCCGCTGGTGACGCTGATCGCGGTCAGGTGCCGGGTGGTGTCGACGATGAGGATGTCGCCGGTGGCCCCGTCCGCCGCGAGCAACGGCGACCAGCCGTGGCCCGCGCCGCGGGCGCGCAGCCGCCAGCCGTGTGCGTGCGCCCAGTTGGCGAGGGTGACGACGTCCTCGGGGGTCGCGGGCGCGCAGGTCCACAGCGGGCTGAGGCGGATCTCGCCGGACCAGTTGGTCCATGCCTGCTGGTAGGCGCTGATGCCGGCGGGGAAGTCCGGTGGCGGCGCGGTGGCGGCCTGGGCCGCGGTGACGGTGAAGGCGGGCGTCCACTCCGCCCCGCTGAGGACGGCACCGGCCGCAGCCGCGCCGAGGAGGGTCCGGCGGGAGAGCCCGGGCCTGGATTCGTGCTGAATGTGACTGCCTTTCAACGGCCGGCGCGGGCCGGGGTGGGGTAGGCCGGTACGGGTCGTGCTGGCCGGGGCGTGTCGTCTGCTCAGGCCATGAGTTCGTCCAAGAAGTCGCTGCCTAAGACGTCGGCGGGGTCGAGGGCGCGGAGGGTGGCGACGGCCGTGTCCCAGTTGTCGTCGCGCGGCTGCCCGGCCCGGTAGGAGGGGGGATCGCGCCGCGGATCGCCGTGCGGTCGGTCCATGCCCCGGCGGAAGTGGCGGCCCATTCCTTGGGCCACTCGGGGCGCGCGAACGCGTAGGCACCGGTGAAGTGGGACCTGATCCACTGCTCCATGTCGGCGTAGAAGGCGCTGCAGTTGGGGGTGATCGGCACGGTGGTCAGGTCGAACCCCCGACGGCCCGGGGGCGCCACCAGCGGCGACCAGCTGTAGCCGCCGCCGCGCGGGCGCAGCCGCCCGCCGTTGGCGTGGGCCCAGTTGGCGAGCGTGACGACGTCGGAGGGGGTGGCGGGCGCGCACGTCCACAGCCCCTCGGCGGCGACCTGCCCGGACCAGTTGACGAAGGTCTCCCGGCGCAGCGGGATGCCGCTGGGGAAGTGCGGCGGTGCGGGGGTCTCCTCGGGTGTCACGGCTCCTGGCCCTGCTGCGCCTGCGGGCCGCTCCGGCGGGTGTAGCGGATCTGACAGGGGCTGCGCGGCACGGCGGTGACCGCGGAGTAGTCCGGGCGCGGCGCACGGTCCACGAGTTCGAGGTCGTAGGAGCGCAGTAGGCAGCTCCAGATGATCTGGATCTCCTGGTAGGCGAAGGCCATCCCGGTGCACCGGTGGCGGCCGCCGCCGAAGGCGAGCATCGGCTGGGGCGTCCCGCGGTGCTCGGCGCGTTCGGGCGAGAAGCGGTCGGGGTCGTAGCGTTCCGGCTCGGTGAAGACGTCCGGCAGGCGGTGCGATGCGGTGGGCGACACCATCACCCTGCTGCCGCGGGCGATCCGGTAGCCGCCGTAGCTGAACTCCTGCTCCGCGTCGCGCAGCAGCACGGTCGTCGGCGGGTGCAAGCGCTCCGCCTCGACCATGCACCGGCGCAGCGTCTCCATCCGGCGCAGGTCCCGGTGGACGGGCCAGGGACCGTCGGCGGCGCCGGCGAGTTCCTCCTGCTCGCGGCGGACGGCGGCCAACCACTCGGGGTTCTGGAGCAGCAGGGTGCCGGTCCAGGAGGCCAGTGCCGCCGTGTTGTGCTCGCCCGCCACGATGATCGCCAGCAGCAGGGAGGCGGCGACCTCCTCCGGCACCGGCGAGCCGTCCGGCAGTCGGGAGGACATCAGGGTGCTGACGAAACGTCCGGCCTCCGGGCCGTCGTGCTTGATGGACCGGGCCGCGTCCAAGATCAGCTCGATCAGCTCCCGGCGCGCCCGGTCGCGGCGGCGGAAGGCCGGGAGCGGGAGGTAGGGGTGGATCAGCCAGGAGGCCCGGCCCGCCGACTTCAGGTCGCGGAACAGCCGTACCAGGTCGGAGCCGACCCGGCGGCGGAACTCCGCGCCGATCAGGCACTCGGCGGCGATGTTGACCGAGAGCTCGCTCATCGCCTCGACCAGGTCGATACGCCCCCGCTCGCCCCAACCGGAGAGGTAGTGCTCGAGCTCCCGCTGCATCACCGGGCCGTACTTCTCCACCGCGCCCCCGCGCAGGGCCGGCAGGATCAGCGCGATCTGCTCATCGAACTGCTCCGGGGATGCGTCGAACAGCATGCCCTCGCCCAAGACGGGCGTCATCGACCGGTAAGCCCGGCGGCGACCCACGGTCTCGTCGGAGGCACGGAAGACGGCGTCGGTCGCGGCGGGGCCGCTCAGGACGATGAACTTCCGTCCGGCGATGCGGATCGTGAAGACCTCGCCCAGCCGCTTGTGGCCCTCGACGAGCAGGGCGACCGGGTCCTGGGCGAACGCCACGGTGTGTCCCAGCAGAGGCATCCCACCCCCCAGCGCGGGCGGTTCCATCAGTGCGGCCGTCTGGGGCTCGGTCATGGTGCCCTCCATACGACGGTGCCGGGCCGCCGTCGCGTCGTTTCGGTGCTGGTTGCAGGCATGACACGGATGCCCGCGCGGATCATGGGCCTGGGGCCGGGATGCGCCGGTCAGACGAGCGGTTCGTCCGCCACGCCGAACCGCTCCTGGTAGCCCCGGACCCGCTCCCGCAGGGCGCCCGGGTCCAGACCGGTCTCCGCGAAGCTGTACTGGGGGCCGGTGTCCGCGGGGTGGGCCGCGAGGAACTCGCGCATCGCCTGCTCCGCGGCCGGGCAGAGCTCGGCGCCCAGCCGTCGTAGATCCCCCGGATTGCCCGCAGCGGATCGGTGACGAAGTCCAGGTAGCGGATGTCGATGACCTGATGCGGCGCCAGCAGACCGTCGCTGCGGGCCCGTTCGGCCCGGGCGAGGGCGTCCAGCAGCGGCTCGACGTACTCGGCGGCGGTCTCCGCGGGCGTCCGGCCCTCGCTCACCGCCACGCGCAGGTAGGTGACCAGGCCGCTCACCGAGGCGACCTTCCCAGGTCAACGGCGCCCGGTGCGACTCACGGTCCTGGGCGAGCGGGTCATGGAGGATCGTGGTGCCGGTACGGGGCAGGCCCGCGATCACGAGCGGGGCCTTCACTTCATGCAGGGCCGTCTCCGGGACGCGCGAGCGCCAGTCCACGATCCGCAGCCGGTTGCCCAGAAGGGTGCCGATCTCGTGCGCGGCGATCATCCGGCCGAGATCGCTGAGCCCGGCCTCCTCGTCGAGCGCGCCGAGTAGTCGGTCGAGCCCCTCCGACCAGCCGGCCTCGCCGAAGTCAGTGAGACCCGTGGCGTCGGTCGCGGCAGAAAGCAGAAATTGACGTTCCAGCTGCACGTGGGCAAACGTAACAGACGTAGCTCAGAAAGAAATTGCCCTGGTTCGTTCGTTCAGGCACTCAGGACGGCAGGACGGGGAGCCCGGCGGCCATGGCCGCGAGGGTGAGATGCCGGCCGACGGCTTCGCCCACCAGATGCTGATCCGCCGCAGTACCGAGAAGAAGCAACTGACCGGCGGCCGCGTGGACTTCGAGTACGCGTACTTCCTCGTCCATGCCCCGACGACGACCCGGTCACCCGGTCTGCCGGGCCCGGTGGTGCCGGCCCGGTAAACCGTCCGAAGGATTCACTCACGGCCCGTCACACGCGTCCGAAAGGCCGCGCATCGGGCGGGAAGGCGTGCACCGCCTAGTGGCGACGGAGGTGAGCCATGAGGATCACCCGGTGACGGAGCAGCGGGACTCCCGCGCGCCCGGCCATGATCCGTTTCTGGAGCTTCAGATCGGTGATGCGGCCTTCGTTGACGCCGGAGTTGAACGGCATGGTGATGCCCTGCACGACCGCGTGCCGGTCCTCGCGAATGACTTTGCCCAGGCTGGCCAGAGCGGGCAGCCCGGAGGTTGCAGGTTGTTCGAGCCAGTCCGCCAGCGGGGCTGCGTCCTGGGCGTCGAGCATCGCGGCGAACTGACGCACCAGATCGTGAGTTCGGTCCAGTCCGGGCAGTGCTCGAGCAGCCGCCCGAGCGCCTCGGCGGCGGGCAGGCCGCGACGCAGCGGCGCGATGGCCATCTTGACCCGCTGGTAGTGACCGCGGTAGCCCTTGGCGACGATCTCCTGGCGGCGACAGAACTGCAGGCCAAGGCCGTGGGGCCGGATGGAACCTCCCTCATCGACCGGATGCCGACGCTCGGCAACCGCTTCGTAGCCGCTTCGCCGGAGGTCGGCGCCTTGCCAGTACTGCAAGCTGCCTGCACACCCGGGGTCGCGCCGGACGCCTACATCGGCCCCCGAGTTGTCTCCCGCGGAACGTCCACGTCGGCATGGCGGGCCCCCTGGGCCCGCCATGCCCGGGTCGGACGACTGCTCTGGGAGGAATCGGAGCGCCTGACCGGGGTGTGCTATCCGCTGTGACTCGGGGACCGGTCGTTTACAGAGTCCCAGGCAACAGGCAGAGCCACCGGGCCGCGCGTCGTGGCCCGGGTGGTGAAGGCGATCTGGTCGACGGGCACGGCCAGGCGGAGGGTCGGTATGCGCTCCAGTATGACGCTCAGCACGGTCTGGAGTATCAAGCGCGCCAGGTGCTGTCCGTAGCAGGCATGGGGTCCGTGGCCGAAGGCCAGGTGCCGGTTTGGCCGCCGTGTCAGGTCCAGCGCGTCAGGCTCGGCAAAGCGGAACGGATCCCAACCGGTCGCGTGCGGGACGACGAGTACGTAGTCGCCCTCGGAGACAGGTTGTCCGGCGATCTCGGTGCCCTTCGTGGCGACCCGCAGCAGGCCGGAGTTCACACCCGTATAGCGCAGCAGTTCCTCGACGGCATCCGGTAGGGAATCAGGGGCGGCTCGCAGGGCTGCGGCCGACTCCGGATGCAGGAACAAGGCGAGCAATGCGTTGCTGATGGCGGTGGCGGTCCCTTCCAGACCCGCGACGATCGAGATGACGGCGGTGGCCACCAGCTCGGCGGGGGTGAACGGTTCGGGGTCCTGGTGGGAGCGTGCGATCATCCGGCTCAGCGGGCCATCGCCGGACGCGGTGCCGGGATCGAGCACAAGACCGTACAGGTACTCGAACAGCGGCATCTGGGCCGCGATCATCTGCTCAGCGGCCACATCGGCGTTGAACGCCGCTGCGGATTCGGACACCGTGGTGTGCAGTTCCCGAGGCAGGTCGAACGCCAGGGCGATGACAGACGCCGTGACCGGCGCGGCGAACTGCGCGCTCAGCTCCACAGGTGATGCCATGCCAGCCAGTGCGTCCACCTGCTCGTCGACGATCCGCCGCACCCCAGGCCGCAGTTGCTCCACGAAAGCCGCAGACAGCTCAGGACTGATCAACCCGCGAAGGCGCCGGTGCGGCGAACCGTCCATCCGGACGAACTCGCCGTCCTGCACTGGTGCATCGGGGGGAGTATGCGTCAGCACATAGGCACCCGTACCGCATTTGCTGCTGAAGCGATCGCGGTCGCCGAGGACATCGCGCGCATCGTCATACCGGGTCACCAGCCACGCCTCGATGCCGGAGGGACAGAGGACCCTTGGGATCCTCCCGCTCCCACTGGGCGGGGCAAGCGAGGCGGGGGCGAACGGGCACCGCTGCTCGGCAGGATGAGGCAGCGGGAACAGCGGCGGGATGCCGACGTCTGGGTGCATGGGATCCTTCTCCTCTTGGTTCTTCCGCATGGTCAAGAACACGCTGCGTCCGCCGGCGTGCCTTCTTCGGACACCCCGGTTCGCCGGCGGTACCGCAGTCGGCAGGGCGAACGCGGTACCGCGACGACCGCCGCGTAGTCGGGTCGTACCGGGGTGTCCAGGAGCTCAAGCTCGAAGGAGCGCAGCAGTCGGCTCCAGCTGAGCATGATTTCCTGATAGGCGAAGCCCGTTCCTGTGCACCGGTGGCGTCCACCGCCGAAGGCCTTCAGCGGGCTGGGCGTGGCGCGGTGCTCGGCGCGCTCCGGGGAGAAGCGGTCCGGGTCGTAGAGTCCGGGTTGCGAGAACACCCCGGGCAGGCGGTGCGAGGCGGTGGGCGAGATCATCACCCTGCTTCCCCGGGGAATCCGGTATCCGTTGTAGAAGAAGTCCTCCTCCGCGTCCCTGAGCAGCACTGTGGTAGGTGGGTGGAGCCGTGCCGCCTCGGTGACACGCCTGCGCAACACGCGCATCTCGCTCACGTCCCGGGCCGTGGGCTGAGCGCCGCGGACGGCGAGTGCGTCCTGCTCTTGGAGGACGGCGGACGCCCACTCAGGATGCTGCAGCATCAGCGTCCCCGTCCAGTTGGCCAGCGCGGCGGTGTTGTGCTCCCCCGCCACGATGATGGCCGGCAGCAGGGACGCCGCGACCTCCTCGGGCACCGGACGGCCGTCACTGTACCGGGATTCCATCAACGAGACGATGAAGCGCTCACTGCCAGGAGCCTCCCGGTGAATCGCCCGGGCCACCTGGAGAATGACGTCAATCAGCTCTCGACGCGCCTGGTCCCGCCTCCGGAACGCGGGGAGCGGCAGGTTCGGTCAGACCAGCCATGCCAAGCGCCCGGCGGCCTTCAGGTCGTGGAACAGCCGGACCAGGTCATCGCCTACGAGTCGTCGAAACTCCGGCCCGATCAGGCACGCGGCGGCGATGTTCACGGACAACTCGCTCATCGCCTCGACCAGATCCACCTGCCCCTCATCGCCCCACCCGGCGAGATAGGCATCGATCTCCTGGACCATGGTCCCGGCGTACTCACCCACCGCGCTTCCCGTCGGCGCGGGCTGGATCAGTGCCATGTGCTCGTCGAAAACCGAGGTTGAGGCGTCGAACGGGATCCCCTCACCGAAAATCGGTGTCATCGACTCGTAGGCGCGTCGGCGCCTCAAGGGCTGTCCGGGGCGTGAAAGACGGCGTCACTGGCCGCCGGGCCGCACAGGACCGTGAACTTGCGAGCGGCGATCCGCACCGTGAACACGTCGCCGACCTGCTCGTGAGCCGCGACCAGGAAGGCGGCGGGGTCACGGGCGAACGCCACGGAATGCCCGAGCAACGGCAGCCCTCCCGGCATGCGCACCCCATTCTCACATTGCCGACCGTCGACCTGGACGTTCCTTCTCTCCTTTGCGCGTGGGCCGTTGGCCACGACCCCAGTGTTGGCCATGCCCGGTCGCAGGACATACTGCGGTCAGCCGTCGACAGTTCCGAAAGCCGGTCAGGAACAGGAGCATCGTCGCCGAAATGACCGAACTGACGCAGTCACGGGGTGGCGAAAAACAGTCGGCTGGGCCACTGGGCCCCTCCGGGTTTCCGGTTCGCGTACCACCATCCTGAGGGGAGCCGGCATGCCTGACGAGAGCAGATCCCTGAAGCAAACGACCGCGAGCACGGCAAGCACCGTCGCCGAGCCCCCAGAACTTCCCAGCGGCATCCGGCCCTACCGGAAGACGTTCACGAACTGGGCGGGGACGGTGGTCGTCGAGGGAGTGTGGACATGCGCGCCTACCACCCCCGCCGAGGTGGTGATGCTCGCCAACTGGGCGTATGCCAACGGCTGGCGGCTGCGCCCGCGCGGCGCAGGCTTCAGTTGGTCACCGCTCCTGGAACCCTCGGGCAGCCCGGCCAACGTGCTGCTGGTGGACACCACTCGGCATCTGACGGCGGTCACCGTGCACAAGGGGAGCCCCGCAAGCGTCACCGCGCAGCCGGGCGTCACCATGGATGACCTGCTCGGCACCCTCAAAACCGCTGGATTCGGGCTCACGGCCTTCCCCGTCCTCGGCGCGGCGTCGCTGGGAGGGGTGCTGGCGACAGGGGGACGTGGCACGGGAGTTCCCGCTAGCGGGGAGACGCAACTCGACGGCCACACCTACGGCTCGGTGGCCAACCTCGTTATCAGCCTCACCGCCGTGGTGTGGGACAAGGCCTCGGGAAGCTACGTCCTTCGGACCTTCCGGCGCGACGACCCTCAGATCCAGGCCTTGCTGGTGAACCTGGGCCGTGCCTTCGTCACCGAGGTGACGCTGCGTGTCGGCGCCGACCAGTGGCTGCGCTGCCAGAGCAGGTGCGACATCAGCGCGGACACCCTCTTCGCACCGCCGGCCGTCGCTGGTGCTCAGTCGCTCGCCTCCTACATTGAGCGTTCCGGCCGGGTGGTGTGCATTTGGTTTCCCTTCACCACCACGCCGTGGCTGCGGGTGTTCACCCCTGCCCCGTCCAAGCCGCGGCAGTCCAGACAGGTGACGGGCCCGTATGCCTTCACGTTCAACGACATCGTCCCCAAAAACGTCTCAGACGTGCTGAGCAAGATCGCCGCCCGGGCCGGTTCAAGCACACCACGGTTCACGCGGGCACAACTCGGCGCCATCAGGGCCGGTCTGCTGCTCAGCAGGGCTCGGGATATCTGGGGGGCGTCGAGCGACACACTGCTGAACGTCCGTCCGACCACCTTGCGGATCACCTCGGCCTGCTGGAACGTCGTTACCAGCCGTTCCCGTATCCAGCAGGTCGTCAGCGAATTCTACGCTGCCTACACCACGCGGCTGGAGGAATACAGGGCCCGTGGCAGCTACCCGATCAACGGTCCCCTGGAAATCCGTGTGACCGGCCTGGACCAGTCGGCCGACTGCGGTGTCGCGGGCGCCCTCAGCGCACAGCTTTCCCCGTTGCGCCCACGCCCAGACCGCCCCGAATGGGACGTGGCGGTCTGGTTCGACATGACCACCGTGCCGATCACACCCGACTGCCACGCCTTCTACGCCGACATGGAGCGGTGGATCAGGTCCAACTACACCGGAGCCTACGGCGCCGCGCACCCCGAGTGGCCCAAGGATTGGGCCCACACCTCCGCAGGAGCATGGACCGACGGCGAGGTGACCGGCGGCGCCATTCCCGATTCGTATCGCACCGGGCAGGCCCAGGACGACAACTGGGACACGGCGGTCGCGACACTCAACGCCCTCGACCCTGTCGGCGTCTTCAGCAGCGATTTCCTCGACAAGCTGCTGGCATAAGCAGACCACGGCGGCGCACAAGGGCGATTCGTCACTGGACCGGTGCTGTACTCGCTCGCCAGGAGCCGCTCACCGACGCCGTGCACCACCGGCATTCGGCCTGCCCCGCCAGTCCCGGAAGGGTCTGGGTGCAACAACGGTTCCGTGCAGGGCGATCAGTCCCAGGGAGTCCTGGGCGGCGAAGGCAACCACCGCCCAGCCGAACTTCCCTGTGCTCCGGTGCTTCTTGGCGAGGAACCCGCCGATCCGCATCCGCGCGTACGAGCCGATCTGGTCAAAGACATGGGCCGAATTCCCGAACCGGAAATACGCAGCCCATCCGCGCAGGAACGCGTTCACGTCCTCCACGATCACCTTGACCGGCCGCAACAGCCTGCGTCGGTCCCTGAGTTCACGGATCCGGTCGCGGGCATGCTGCATCGCCGTTGCCGAGGTTCCCTTGCCTGTGGCTCCCGGATGGAGCGGGAGCCCTTGGGCGTCTTCCCTGAGCTTCGCACCCTGCCGTTACCAGCAACGCACGTCAGAGCGGGGACGGATCTGTGAACACTTATCCGGAGCTACGCTGCTGTCATTGGTCTCAGCCCTCCGATCAGCGTGCTCGCTCGAACCATGCGACTTCGTGTCGCACCGAGAAGTCGAGGCCATCGTCGATGTGGGTGATCAGGGTCTTCTCAGGCGACAGGCGCAGGCCGATCGTGGCGAGGACCCCGGCGGCCTCTTCCTTGAGCGCCTCCGCGTAGGCACGGGTGCCCGACACGACCAGGCACCAGTCGTCGGCGTAACGGATCAGCCGGTAGTTCGACAGTCCGCGACGACGGCGCTTGAACCGCCGGGACACGGCCGCGGCCAGGCGTTTCTTCAAGAAGCTGCGGAAGAGGACCCGCTCCGTTTTGCACGAGGATGTCCAGCACGTTGCCGTCCTGGTCGACCGCGCGCCACAGGTACTTCCACTCGCCGTTGATCTTCAAGAAGACCTCGTCCAGATGCCACTTGTCGCCCGGCCTCGGGCGCCGGCGGCGTAGAGCGTTGGCGTAGTCCTGCCCGAACTTTAGGCACCACCGCCGGACGGTCTCATAGGAGACGATCACACCGCGCTCGAGCATCAGCTCCTCGACCTCGCGGAAGCTCAGCGGAAACCGGAAGTACAGCCACGCGCAGTGCGAGATGACCTCCACCGGGTACCGGTGCCCCTTGTACGACGGCGGCACGGACGACGCCAGCGATCCCCTCCCGGCAGACCAACCCCAAGATCATCCCACCCCCGTCAGCCAACGTGACAATGCCTGGTCGCCGCAACGATCCGCACGATCTTCGCCCAGCCCACCGCCGACGCCGTCGCCGACGCCGACATGCTCGGCCCCCAGTTCCCCAAGGTCAAGGCGATGCTGCTGGAGGCAAAGGACGACCTGAGCGCGTTCGCAGCGTTCCCCGAGCGCCACTGGAAAAAGATCCAATCGACGAACCCACTCGAGCGGCTCTACCGCGAGATCAAGCGCCGCACCGACGTCGTCCAGGTCTTTCCCAACGACGACGCGCTCCTGCGGCTGGTCACCGCCGTGCTCTTCGAACTCCACGACGAGTGGATCGCCTTTCCACGCCGCTACCTGAGGGGAGCATGGACATCTACCCCGCCGAGCTCCCCGAAAGCGCCCCAGCACTACCCAGCACCACCAACACGCCCTCAGCGTGATCGGCTGCACCAACTGGCGGGGCACCATCCCCACCAGACCGGGCTCGGCGTCGTCGCATGCGGGTTACGTAAGGGGACGTGACAGCGAAATACGCAGCTACGTCGGTAATCCCACCGAGGTGCGGTGACTGGTGGAGGCGCAGGGTGAAGGAGAGGAACCGGTAGAGCAGGAAGTGATCATCATGTACGCAACGTACGGCGGTCTCACCGAACAGTCCGGTGGCGCCACCAGATACCAGCCTGGCGCTGTAGCAACCGGCATTGGGGATGGACGGGGAACGCCGTTACGGGGGTCACTGATCACGCCGTGCCGGCGTGAGGCGATCGATGACGTCATGTGGCCACTTGCTCACGATCCGCACGCGCCCGGTATCGCACGTGAGATCGCCGCCGCACTTCTCGACGACCGGAAGGTGGACGAGGAGGCCGCCGAGGCCGCGCTGCGGGTGGTGTCCGAGCTGATCGCCAACGCCGTCGAACACGCACAACCTCCGCTCACCGTGCGCCTGAACCGCGAGCCCGACCGCCAGCAGCTGCGCGTGGAGGTCGCCGACGGCGGACCGGCCTCAGCAGAAGGCGCATGGGCAACCACCGGCGAGGCCGACGAACACGGACGCGGGATGATCATCATCGACGCCCTCACGACCGCCCACGGCACTCACACCCACCTCCACGGCACCAATCACTGGGCTAGCCTCCCCGCCAACACGTAGCTGTTCAACAGGGGTGACGGTGTGATGGTCGAGGTAGGAGCGCACGGCGAGCCAGGCCGCGCCACCAGGACGACCTGTCGCATTGTCAACTCACCACCAGCAGGTCAACCTCGTGAATGCTTACGTTGGTGATCGAGTGATTGCTCAACTGATGGTTAGTCAAAATAGACAGCGCCCCCTTGGTCGGTGATCTTCGATCGGGCGACTGAACTTTCCTTGTCACGCATAGCCACCGCGTCCCATGGACGCCCGCACAGCAATCACAATCTTGGTCCACCTTGCAGCAGCCCGTACCAGTTGAGGAATTCCATGCTCGCCAATGTGAAAGCTTCCACGGCGCTGACCGTCCCGGGGCGGATCACTCCCCGCGCCCTGGAGCAAGCAGCCCTCCCCATGGAGGTCGTGATCAACCAGGAGGCAAGGGACGGGATCACCACCTGTCGCGCCTTCATGCTCGGCTGCATAGCCAGCGGAACACCCATCTACGGTGCAACCACTGGCTTCGGCCCCCTGATCGGGTATCCCGGGCGGGACGAGGCCGCCGATCAGTGCGAAAATGCTCTCGCCCACCTGACCGCAGGCCAGGGCCCGGACCTTGCGGTCCCGGTGGTCCGGGCCACACTGCTGGTTCGTCTTTCCTCTCTCGCTCAGGGACACTCCGGGGTATCCCCGGAAGTGGTCGACTCGCTTATCGCCGCGCTGCGCACTCCCTTTGCTCCTGCAGTGCCCACCATGGGATCTGTCGGCGCCAGCGGCGATCTCATCCCCTTGGCCTACGTCGCCCGCGCCCTGCGCGGTCAGGGCCACGCCTATCTCGGCGCGGACCGTCTACCGGCCGACGAAGCCCTGCGCCGAGCCGGCCTGCGACCGCTTCAACTGGACGGACGCGACGCCCTGGCTCTGGTCAACGGCACTTCGGTCACGGCGGCATCGGCGGGACTGGCACTGGCCAGGCTGCAACGGTCCCACCGTGTGGCCCTTGTCCTGAGCGCGCTCCTGGCCGACCTGCTGGGCTGCTCCACCGACTTCCTGTCCCCCTCCCTCCTCGAAGCGTTCGGCCACTCGGAGGCCGGGCAGGTCGGCAGCAGACTCCGCGAGCTGCTTGACGGTACAAAACCGAGTGGAGACCGGGGACTCCAGGAGCCCTACTCGATCCGCTGCCTCCCACAGCTCCTGGGCGCCGCGGGAGCGAGTCTGCGCCATGCAGCCGAGGTACTCGATTCCGATCTGAACGGTGTCAGTGACAATCCGCTGTTCTTTCCGGAACGGGGAGAAGTGGCCCACGGCGGGAACTTTTTCGGACAGCCCGCCGCGTTCACCTCTGACCTGCTCTCCTTGGTGGCGGTGCAGACCGCCAACCTGGCCGAGCGCCAACTCGATCTGCTCATCGACCCCCACCGCAGCAGCGGCCTGCCTCCGATGCTGGCCACCGACCCGGGACGCCAGCACGGCGTGCAGGGGGTCCAACTCGCCGCCACGGCCATCGTGGCGGCCATGCGCCGGACCGCGAACCCAGCCAGCATCCAGAGCCTGCCGACCAACCTCCACAACCAGGACATCGTGCCCTTCGGCACCCAGGCCGCTCTCGCCGCCCTGGACCAAGCGGAGTCGTTGCGCCTGCTGCACGGCTCCCTCGCCGTCGCCCTGCGCCAGGCCCTCCACGTCAGCACGCGCAAGCCTACTGCCCCGGCATGCGCCGCCGTCTTCGAGCAGCTCGAAGAGCTCATCGCACCCGCCGATCCCGACCGACCGCTGGACGGTGATGTACGGCGGGCGGCGGACCTCCTCGACTACATCGTCGACCGGGACCACCTACCCAGCGGCCAACCGGGAACGAAGGAACTGCCGTGACTGCTCGCGAGCCGAACATGTGCCACATCGTGCAATCACCCGCACCGCGAGGAGCGGTGCAACCTCTCTTCCTGCCTCTACCGGGCCGCCCCCTCGTACCATGCACAGGCTGCGAGCAGCCTACGGCCGCCGATATCGCCCTGGTCCGCCAAGCGCAGGAAGGCATCCTCCAGGCGCTCACCCCACCCGAGGACCAGGAGCACCGCGTCCCCTACCGCTGGTGGGTCGGCCACCAAGCGGCCTTCGTGGTCTGGCAGTTGCTGGCCGAGTCCCTCGCCGCCATGCTGCGTGCTTCGACACTCTCTCGCCACGCGGTGGCACAAGCGGCAACCATGTACGACGCCTACTCAGCCCTCCTGCTCTACACCGGAAGCTGCTCGGCCGACCGCTATGCCGTCACGCTGCGCACGGCCATGAACCGCTGCCACCCGGCTTTCAGCGGAGAATGGGCCCGAGACCACGAACAGATTCCCGAGCTGCTTCAGAAAGTCCGGACCAAATATCCCCAGGCTCTCACCGCGTCGTTGACCGAAGCCCACCGGGCCAACAACCGCGTGCACATGGCTGTCGCCAAAGCTCTCGTCCCCGGTGGGACATCGCTGCTCCAGCTCGCAGGGCGCCGCCCGGGCGGTGGGCCCTCGACCGGCGAATACAACTGCTACGACGGGTTCTTCCTCGTCGCCCGAAGAACCGTCTGCCATCGTGGCCGCAACGCCCAGCTGCTGCGCCGCCTGGCGCAGATCAGCTGTGACCTGGCCCTCCACGGGCTGCAACCGCCCAGCGTTCCGGCTCCGTGCCTGCCCGACCCGAAGGCACACACGGTGGACCGCATCTCTCGCGACGCCTCCGGCATCCTGCTTCGGCTCGCCGAGTCCATGCTTGCCCCCCCGAACCGCACTGACCGGCCTGCCACGCGCACCGTGCCCTCACGCTGAAGGACCTTCTGTGGACTATTGCAAGACCGTCGCCATGACTCCTGGCATCTACGACTACCTCCTGGGCCACACCCCTCAGCCCAGCCCCGCCCAGGCCCGCCTCATCCAGCGCACCCGAGACCTCGGCGGCCCCGCCGAAATGCAGATTCCCCCCGAACAAGGAGCGTTCCTCACCCTGCTGGCCCGGATGCTCGGTGCGCGGCACATCGTCGAGGTCGGCACCTTCACCGGCTATTCCACCCTGTGCCTGGCCGCGGGGGCCGGACCTGAAGGCCGCATCATCACCTGCGACATCTCCCAGGAATGGACAGCCATCGCCGCGGACGCCTGGCAGGAGGCAAAGGTCGCGGACCGCATCGAGACCCGTATCGGGCCCGCAGCCCAGACCCTGCGGGAACTGCCTGACCGCCCTGTCATCGACCTGGCCTTCATCGACGCCGACAAGCCCGGCTACACCACCTATTGGGAGGAACTCGTTCCCCGGATACGGCCGGGAGGCGTGCTGCTGGCAGACAACGTCCTGTACGGAGGGGAAGCCGCCGAGGAACAAGCCACCGGCAACGCCCGCGCCATCCGCGACTTCAACGACCATGTCCGCGCCGACCACCGAGTACAAGCCGTCATGCTCCCCATCGCCGACGGCCTCACCATCGCCCTCAAACACCCTGTTTCAGCCCAGGAACAGCAGTGAACACCACCCTCCTCCAGCAGAGGGGGCGTCAAGTACCTCGGCACAACCGAGGAGTACCGAGCCTTGACGGCGCCACCCTCTGGGGCGCCAGCGGCTACGACGCCGCTCGCGAAGCGCTCGCCGGCCCTCGGCTCCGCAAAGAAGCTACCGATATGGGCCCGTGGGCGGCCCATAAATTATGTGAACGTGTTTACCAAGCGGGGCAGGAGACACGTCTCCAGCTTGCGGCCTTTTGCGACGAGTAGTGTCGTTCTTGGGCCATTGAGCGCGTGTTGGCGGGAGTCGCATTACGGCGCGAGACCTTGTCGGCGAGTAAGAGGTATAGCTAAGACGTCAGTGGATCACAGGCGAAGTTGGAGAGTCAGAGAAAAATGGAAGAACGGATCCTACCACCCAATGTCGATCGACGCTCGATTCGATGCGCCACATTCGACAGGTTTTTTATCACAGCCCATGGCATGGGACCTTCGGCTGTGTTCTTCTACGACAGGAAGCTCGACGATCGCGCTTTGGCCAGCGCTCTTGAAGCGGTCCTCGGGGAGTATGATCCATTCACTGCTCGGGTGCGCGTCAAGAATGACGAGCTGCTTCTTGAGTGCGGAGAAGCCGGCGCCTTGTTTATCGTCGAACATCGCGCATGTTCGATGGTCGACGCAATGAGCAGCCTCTTCGACGGCGAAGCGCAGCAACTCACCGAGAGGCTGAATACGCGGCAGGCGCTGGCGAAAGGAAATCCCGCCCTCACCGTCAAAGTTACTCACTTCAGCGACGGCAAGACCAGTATCGGCATGTGCTGGAATCACGTGGTCGGTGATTTGCATAGCTTTATGATGCTCGTGAAGGCCTGGTCCGATCAGGTTGCTGGATCAGCGTATCAGCGTCCGCTCATAGTGGAGGATCGAGGTCGCTACGAGGAACAACAGTTGAGCAGGGCAAGCAAGGCGGGCGCCTCATTCCGTCGCCTCTCGGCAATGGAAATGATGCGCTTGAATCTCTACAGGCTGCGCGAGGCACCGGAGAAAACCGCCGTCGCGATCCTCTTCATGCCGGAAGAAATTGAGGCCATGCGCAGCGAGTTTCAGTCGGCCGGTGGTGGGCGACTTTCAGCAAACGACGTGGTCTGCGCGCACGTGCTATCACTCGTTGCCGACCAGGATCCACTGGTTCGCCCGAGGCACCTCTCCGTCATCGTCAACTACCGATCTCGTACAGGGCTGCCTGATGAGCTGGTTGGTAACTTCGTCAACAGCCTGGACGTCCGGTGCGAACCGGGCACGCCTGCGCGAACCGTTGCGCGGGACCTCCGCCATGGGCTTGATCACTTCGCGAGCGATCATTTTGACTACCACGCGAATATGCGATTCGTGCAGGAGAACGGTGGCATTCGAAAACTGCCTCGGATGCTGCCGAGAGGCTTCGATCCTCTTCGAGGCAACCTTTGCGTGAACAACTGGGGCCGCGGTGCTTACGACGTAACATTCGGCGGATCGGCCCCCGTCTTCTTCGGCACTGATGTGCTTCCGCCACTGCCCTGGATGACGACTATATTCGATGGGTTCGAGAACAAGGGTAAGCTTCTCATCGGTCGCCTGCCCCGCAATATCACCGAACGGCTCACCTCTCGAGAGGGACTCTCCCGAGTGCATCGTTACCGACCTGCAGGCCTGGAAACACCGTCACTTGCGCGTCGTTTGCCCTGGGTCCACTGATTCTTAGGAGCTGCCATGCACACGAACCGCAACCGAAGAAGTGGCTGAGCAGACTTGCGCCGAGGTTGCAGACTTGCGCCGAGGTTAATGCGAACGGGTGCAGCCTCATTGGCTGACGCCTCCTAGTTGTTCCTTCCACTCGTCGTGAATACAGATCAGCTCGATCGCCGTCTGCCACGAGTTCGCTCTACGCGGGATCGGACGCGGCCGTCCGGTATACGGCGCTACCACTGGATTTGGGCCGCTGTCCGGCTTCCGTGTCCGGGAGGACGCCCCGGATCTGCGCGAGAATTCTCTTTTCCGGTCTGACCGTGATTGCCTGTGTAGGAGGAAGCATTCTATGAAGATAGCCGGAAGGGTCGAGATCACATCGGCCGCCACTTGGATTCCCGAGGATTTCGAACTGCCCCCGGCCTACGACGGGCTGGGCGTTCTGGATTTCGGTCTGCCGCTGGTGAGCGTGAAGTCGCTACCCGTCTCCCACGAGCTCGCTGCCCCCGAGATGGCGGTCCGCGCGGCCCGTGACTGTCTGAAGCAGGCCGAGTGCGCTTCCTCCTCGCTGCACGCGCTGTACCACAGCCATCTGTACCACCAAGGTCACGACTACTGGAGCGCGGCCCACTACATCGCCCGGCAACTGGAAACGCTCCCGCACACCACGCCCGTGACCTTTCAGCAGGCCTGCAACGGCGCCGTGGCCTCCATGGAGGTCGCAGCCGCCACGCTACTGGCCGATCCTGGTGCGGGCCCGATTCTGCTGACGACTGCTGACCGCTTCATCCCTCCGGGCTGGCTTCGGTGGGCGCACCCTGGCAAGGGCATGCCGAGCGGATTCGGCGATGGCGCCACGGCCCTGCTGCTGCGTCGGCGCGGGGACACACCCACAACGCTCGCTCTGCTGTCAGTGACGCAGATCTCGGATCCGTCACTCGAGGAGATGTATCGCGGTGAACCCGACTTCACACCGGCACCCATGTGGCAGAAGACTGTCTTCTTCGGTAGCGAGACGGTAGACCAGAAGGTCCTTGTTGATGCGGCTCTCGGCAGCAAGGAGCGGGTGCGGCAGTGCCTTATGCGGGCCTTGGCCGAAGCAGAGGTCGAACCGGCCGACAGACGCATTCGTTATGTACTCCTGCCGCGCGGCGATGCGATAGCCGTCGGGGCCATGTACTGCGGCGCCTTCGACGGTATCGCACATGCCGAGGTATTGATCTTGGGTGAGCACACAGGCCATCTTGGCCCTGGGGACCCCATCGCGAATATCGCCGAACTGCGCGACCGGGGAATGCTCCAACCAGGGGAGATCGCAGTGCTCGTGGCTGGGGGCGGCGGAACAACGTGGTCGACGATCGTCGTCGAGGCCGGATCGGCGTGGCAGCGATGACGGGCGTGCGGGCCGACGTGCCGTGGTGGGGGCTGGAGTCGATTGCGGCTGCGCACCCGGACGCCGTATGGGCGCAGGGTGCCAGCGAAGTCACGTACGCCCGGCTGCGGCACGAGATCGATGCTCTACGGTCGGTGCTGCGTAACCGAGGAGTCGGTGCCAGAAGCCTGGTCGCGGTGCAGTTGCCGCCCAGTTTGACCATGCTGTGGTGGCTCTTCGCCTTGTGGTCGGAAGGTGCTCAGGTCTTGCTGTTGGACACCCGGTTGAAGCAGGCCGAAGCTCGCGCCGTGCTCGACCGGGTCCGGCCCGGTCACTGGGTGACGTCCACGGCGTCGGCTGACCCGCTCGCGGGTTTCGCAGACGAGGTCGACGCGTCGATGGAACGGCTCGGCGACGGGTTGCCGGGAGATCCGGACGTCGCGCTGGTGCAGTGCAGTTCAGGCACGACGGGACAGCCGAAGATCGTCGCGCGGACCGGTCGGTCGCTCCTGGCCGACGTGGACCGGCACACCCGCAACCCCGGGATGCCTACGCAAGGCGAACGGGTCTTTCTCCTCGGTTCACTCACCCACGCCTTCGGGCTGGCAGCCGGCGTCCTGCAGAGTCTGCGGGTCGGTGCCTCGCTCGTACTGCCCGGCCGAATGCATCCCGACGATCTGCTCAGCCGAGCCCGTCACGCGAACGTACACGCCGTCTTCGGCGTACCGGCCCACTTCGACCTGCTCGGACAGGCAGCCGGAAACGACCGCCTACCGTCCCTGCGGCTCGCGATCTCCTGCGGTGATGCCTTGCCCGTCACCGTCAAGAAGCGATTCGTCCAGCGCTACGGAGTACCGATCGGGCAGGGCTATGGGATGACCGAGGTCGGCGCGGTGGCCATGGACCTGAGCGGCGGTCTTCAGCCGCCGGCGGTCGGAAGGGTGCTGCCCGGCGTGGACGTACGCATCGCTGACGGCGAACTCTTCATCAGGGTGGAACGCAACCCCTACCTGTATGCCGATGATTCGGACCGGTACAGCGACGGCTGGCTCCGCACCTTCGACCGCGCCGAACTCGACCCTCGATCCGGTGTGCTGTCCCTACTCGGCCGCACCGACTCCGTCTGCAACATCGGGGGGCTCAAGGTCGACCTCACAGAAGTCGAGACAATCCTGCGCGGTCATCCCCAGGTGAGAGACGTGATGGCGGTATGCCGTGCCGCCGGCCCCGGGGGGATCGACCGCCCTCCCTTCCTTGAGGCGTACGTGGCTGCCTCCGGAGCCTTGACCGCTGAAGAAGTCACTTCGTGGTGCCGGGACAGACTCAGCGACTTCAAGATCCCACGCCTGTGGCACATAGGCACCGACCTTCCCCGTACCGCCTCGGGCAAGGCTGACCGAAGGGCGCAGCGATGACCACGCCAGATCTCAGCAAACGCGACATCAGAGCTCTGCTGTGGGACGTCAGTTACCTGGGCAGCTCACTGACCTCCTCCAGTGATGACCGTCTCGACGACGCCGACCTTGCCCTCGACTCGCTGACCATGGTCTGGCTCATCACTCAGCTGGAACGACGCACCGGCATACCTGTCTCGCAGCAGGTTTCCGTGTCCGTGCTCCAGTCGGTCAACGCCATCCATCAACATCTCCTCCGATGCAGCCCACCCGCATGAACCACCAAGAGGTGCTCCCGCAGGGCCGGGTTCATCATGCTCGAGCCTCCAGAGCCCAACGGGCCACCGGTTGCCAGCTCGGGCATCACCCGTCTTCGCCCGTTCAATACGTCGTCGGCGTCCATGACGACCCGTGGCGCTGTGACCGGTCGTTCCCTGCCTGCTCGTCCGCACAGCACCTGGGGTGCGCGGGCCGTACACGAAGGCTTCGCAGTGGCTGTGTCACTGGGAGCCGTGCGGGCACACGGCGTGGACGCGTGCCCGGTAAGGATCCATATCTATGAAGAGCGAGCTGGTCCTTATCCGTCACGCGCAGGCGTGGTGCAATGTCGAGGACGTGGTCGGCGGGCCTCTTGGTTGTCACGGCCTGACACCACACGGCCGAATACAGGCGGATATCCTGGCGACGCGGCTGCTGGCGTCGCATTCGAGCGGCGAGCAACGCGTGGACGCTCTGTACTCCAGTCCCCGCTTGCGGGCTATGCAGACCGCTGAACCAATCGCCGAATTTCTGGATCTACCCATCCGGGTCGCTCCCGACTTGCGTGAACAGGATCTCGGGGACGCTGACGGTCAGCCCCGCAGCGTGCTGCACTCCACGTACGAGGGCAACCCGGTACTGGAGCCCTGGCGCGAACCCGCGGCCCGTGCCGAATCCTGGTCCGCCTACGTGGAACGGGTCAGGCAGGCCCTCGATGACCTGACCCGGGAGAACGACGGGCAACGGCTCGTGATCGTCACTCATGGTGAGGCGGTCAACGCCGCTCACCATATCTTTCTCGGCCTTCCCCCACGATGGCCGGGACCGCTGCCGCTCACGATCTCCAACACCGCCATCACACGCTGGCGCAAGGAGCCGTGGGATTATCATCGGCCCTTCCTGGGCATGCGCTGGAACCTTCACGTACATAATGACGCCGCCCACCTCACCACGCCCTGGCGCGGCACCGGCTCGCGCCGTCCGCCGACGGCGGCCGCACGCGGTGGCGCGTAGGAGGTACGCATTCAGAAGCAATGGCTCTGAATTCTGATGCTGCGTAGTGTTCGCTGGTCAGGCGGGCAGGGGGATGGGTGGCATCCAGAGGTTGGCGGTGAAGGCGCGGTGGATCGCCTCTAAGGCGCTCAGGCCGTGCTTGCGGGCGGAGCCGAGGTAGGAGCGCACGGCGAGCCAGGCCGCGGCACCGTGGTCGGACTGGTGGCAGCCGGAAATTTTCACCTGGGTCTTGACCGGTCGAAGCGCGCATTCGCCGGCGCGGAGGCGCCGGATCGTCGTCTGGCGAAAGTTCCCTTCGCAACCTGGAGACGTTTAGAACAGGACGCAACAACCATGCGTGTACTTCTCATTTCTGACCACGCCGACCCACTGGCGAGGCCCGGCACCGACTTTAATGGGGGGCAGAATGTTTACGTCCGCGGACTCGCCACTTCGCTCGCAGCCGCCGGGTGCGCGGTGGACGTCGCGACCAGGTGGGAGTCGCCCGAGCTGCCGGATCGGGAACCGATCGCGGCACGGGCACGGCTGTTCCGCATCCAGGCCGGACTGCCGGCGCCGCTTCCCCGGGATCGGTTCGGCGATGTCCTGGCCGAGTTCTCGCGAGGGGTCGGCACGCTGTACAAGCAGGTCGGAGGCTATGACATCGTGCACAGCCACTATTGGTACTCCGGACAAGCGGCCCTGCGCCTCTCGGAACAGCACGGCGTACCGGTCGTGCACACCTACCATTCTCTGGGAGCCGTGCGCAGGGCCGCTCTCGCCCGCACGGGGCCGACAGCCACGTCAGCCTTGTTCGAAGCGCGGCATGACGCGGAACAACGCATCGCACAAAGAGCCGATGCCCTGGTGGTGAGTTGCCCCAGCGAGGCACACGATCTGCGGCACCTGCTCGGGGCTCCCGTGAACCGGATGCACCTTGTACCCCCAGGACTCGACGCCTCCATCATGCGGCCTATACCGCAAATCGACGCCCGCGCTGCAATTGGCGTCCCTCCCAACATTCCCGTGGTCCTGTTCCTCGGGCGGCTGGAACGACGCAAAGGGTGGGAGGAACTCCTGGGTGCGTTCTCACAGGTCCGTCGGCATCATCCGCAGGCCCGCCTGCTCATCGTCGGCGGGAACGATAAAGATGCCGTTGCTTTGGTCGAGCGGCACGGTCTTGCGGGTAGCGTCGAACTGCATGGATCCGTACCTCATGACAGGACTGCTCTGTACTACAGTGCTGCGGATGTCACCGCCGTCCCCTCGCACTACGAACCTTTCGGCCTGGTTGCGATCGAGTCCATGGCTTGTGGGACCCCTGTGGTCGCCACTCGTGTAGGCGGCCTGTCGTGGACTGTGGGGAAGGAAAGTGTCGGTGTCCTCGTGCCCGTACACGACCAAGCCGCCTTGGGCAATGCCTTGCGGACAGTGCTCCGTTTGGGACGCGATCATTTTCATCGGGCATGCCTGGATCACGTGTCTGCACATTTCACCACCGAGATGTGGATAAACGGAATTCTGGACGTATATCGCGCAGTGCGTCGGCTTGATTCCGCAGCCCCCCCTGGGCGCGCGGAAAGGAGTTCGAAGGTAGATAAGTGACCTCGCTGGTACTCCAGTCGGACTTCTAGACTTTCCGAGGCGGGCCTGTGGATGACGTTGGTCAGCCAGATGCCCGGCATTGTCACGTTGGCCGACGGGGGTGGGGTGATCTTGGGGTTGGTCTGCTGGGAGGGGATCGCTGGTGTCGTCCGTGCCCAGGGCTTGATCAAGTTCCGTTGAGGTCGGGCTTGTAGGTGATGCCCAGGATGGGGAGAGCTCGTTCGGGTTGGTCGCGGATGGCGCGGGTGGCCTTCGCGGTGTTGGTCGCGCCGAGGTTTTGAGGGCTCCGATCGCGAGGTTGCGGAGGGTGGCCATGACGCGGGGTGCGTTGCCGGCGTGGACAGTGGAGGCGTCTTCGGCGAAGGTACGGTCGCGGATGTGATGCTGGGCTTCCACGGTCCAGTGTCCGCGCAGGTGGGAGGCGAGTTCGGCCGGTTTCGCCTGGTGGGCGTCGAGGCTGGTGACCGCGTAGACGGTCTCGCGGGTCTCCTTCCTGCCGGTTTCTTTGCGGCGGCGGTGGACGCGGAGGGCGAGCTTCGCGTGGGGGAAGGCGATGCCGCCAAGGTTGTCGGCGATGGCGAGAGTCTTGATCGAGCGGGACTCGCAACGGCCGTGTCCCTTGTTCGAGGCGGTGTGCTGGATGGCCACCGCATGCCAGTCCAGTCCGTCCAGTTGGGCCCAGGCGGTGGGCTGATTGGGCTTGATCACGGCCACGTAGTGCGCTTTCTTGGTCTCGGCCAGCCAGGCGAGATTGACCTTCACGGAGTGCAGCGCGTCGAAGGTGACCACGTCTGCGTCCAGGTCGAGCGGTGCAAGCAGGGGCTGGAAGTGCCGTGTCTCGTTGGTCTTGGCCCTAACCTCATCCTGGGCGAGGGTGACCGGGCAGCCGTGGGCGACGGCTGACAGCAGGTGCCGGCGGGGCTGGTCCAGGCGGGCGGAGCCGCGCAGTGCCTTGCCGTCCACGGCGATCACCCGTCGCCTGCCCGGGGCTGCGGCGGTATGGCGGTGAGCGAGCCAGGCTCCCACGGCCGCGTCGAGTGCGTTGGTGTCGAGACGCTCGAGGACCCTCCCGATCGCCGACCTGGACGGTGCATGCCGTCAGCGCAGCAGGTGACGGCGCACGCCGAGCGTGGCGAGCAGCCCTGCGTCGGCGCGGGCTCCCCACTCGGCGAGTTCGTCGATGGTCCGGGCTCCCGAGACCGCGGCGGCCGCGCAGACCAGCAGGATCGGGGTCAGCGCGTACCAGCGGCCCCGCCGGGAGCGAGGATCGGGCACCGCCTCCAGGAAGAACCGCAGGTCAGACGTGCTGTCCGGATGGAGCGGACCCAACTTGGCCAACACGGCAGGGATCGGGGAAGATGAGACAGCGGACACGGGAACCTTCTTGATCACTTGGCTAGACACCTGAATGATCACGGATCCCGTGTCCGCCATGTCATCCACCCCAACCCGCGGCACCCTCACGCCAGTTGGGCGATCCTTCGATCAGTGCCTTGGTGCCGTCCTTGTCGCCGTGGGCCGCCCGGGCCGCGTCCCTCCAGTCGTCATGCACGGGCGTGAACTTCCCGGCGGAGCGGGCCTGTTCGAGGGCGGTGGCTCCGGGGAAGGCACCGGGCTTGCGGATCAGCGGCTCCAGGTAGTGGTCCAGGTCCAGGCGTGAGCCGGCCTTCGCGCTCAGCCGTTCGTGGCGGGCGACTTCCTGGCCCTGGTCGTAGACGATGAGGTGATTGGCGTGCAGCATTACCCTCACCGTCCGGCCGATCAGCCGGACCGGAACCGAGTAGCGGTTGGTCTGGACGGCGATCTGGCTGTAGCGGTCCACCCTCGGCGTGAAGAGCCGCCCGGTTTCAAACAGCTCGGTCGGCAGCGGCTTGAGCAACGGCTTCTCGGTGGCCCCTTCGTCTGGTACCGCGTCGCGCTGGGCATCGTCATCATCGCGTTCGTCACGACGGGCACGCTGAGCCCGCACGCGGCGGAGTCGGCGGGCTGACCGGGGCCCATCGGCCGTCAACGTCCCTCCGTGGCACGGGGGTTGACGGCTGACAGGCCTGGATCAGCCTGCCGGTCGGGCGGGTCGGCAGTGGCAGCGCTGGCTCACCGACACCGGCACTTTCACGGCTACCACCTTCGGACGGTCGAAAAGTGAGGAACCCGGCACTCCTCGTGCCCTGCCGTAGGCAACACGCGTTGGCGGCCGCGAGCAAGCTGACCACTGCCATGGACGAACACACGACAGCTGCGGAGGGCGTGGGCGGTATGCAAGAGCCTTGGAGTCTTCCCTCGAAGACGGCTCGCAGTTTCGGCTCGCTGTTGGGCAGCTGCTTGTCGAAGACCTTCTTGCCGGCCGGGGTGAGGCCGTGCCCGTGGTGGGCGCTCTTGCCGACGTCCAGGCCGAGGAAGACGCCCACGTCGTCGATGTCGTCCAACCCATCCTCCCGAACAGGGTTCGTGCGGTGCCGGCCAGGGCGTTGGCGTCGTATGCGCGCATCCACGTTATGCAGACCTGCTGCCCGCAAGGGGCCGCGCATTGCGCCAGGCCGGGCGGTAGTCGGACCTCTCGTCAGCGTCTCAACGGCGCCTCCCGGGCCCGGTGGCACCACTCCCCAGGTCATCGGTTCGACAAGGGGGAACAGCCATGCCGGGCCCGGAGGCCAGCGGCCCTCTTGCAGGACCGCGAAGAAGATAACGGGGGGCCGAACCTGCCGACCCGCAGGAACGGGACATGAACTCCCAACTTCCTGGCACCATCCACAGGGGTGGAAGGGCACGAGGGTATGACGCCGTTGTGGTTCTCTGCGCTTCGGTCCCTGCGCGTGGCCGCCCCCGTCAATCGCTCCGCTTCTTCATGCACGCGTCGCCCCCCGTTCGCCGAACAGCGCCTCGGCGGCGGACTCCCATTCCCGGACCAGGTCGACCGCCTCCGGTGCTCGCAGCCACTGAATCTGCAGGCCGTCCATCATCGCCACGATGTGCCGGGCGAGCGATTCGGGATGGTCGCTGATGTCCCTGGCCAAGGATGCGAAGGCGGCCATCGCTTGGTCTTGGCGCTTCACGAAGTAGGCGTGCGCGGGATGGCTTGGTGTCAGCGACTCGGCTTCAAGCACCGTGAAGAGCCGGACGAACTCCGGTTGTTTCGAGTTGCGCTGCATCGTCGCCGAGCACAATTGCGGCAGACCGACTCCGTGGGGGCCGCCGGCGGACCACTCGTCCGGGACCTCCTCCTCACCGACGCCGAGATGCGCGCGAAGAGATCGTGCATCCTCGGCATCTCGGTGTTCCAGCACGGCGATGAGCAAACCGGTTTTGGAACCGACATGACGCAGCACACCCGGAACGGTGAGCCCGCACCGATCGGCCACGTCCTGCATCGACAGACCCCAGAAACCGCGATCTGCGATAAGCGCGGAGGTGACGTCGATGATCTGGCGCCTTCGCTCGGCGGCCGGCAGTCGCGGCCGGTCGCGTCGGTACGAGGGCACCCCCTCAGTCATGTTCGCCAAGACCTCTCCGTCGGGTGTCGCCGTGGTTCCGGTACAGCGCTGCGGGACAGTGAGTTCCCCGAGCGATGGTCAGTGTCACACGGGAAGGCAGCCTGGCTGTCCAGGAGTTGATCCGCACCGCGGGGTCGCGGCGCGCCCGGTGTGGAGCACAAACCCTCGTCAGTCGCCGAACCGGTTCGGACATCACCCACTTTCACTCCCGGGCCGAAGGTCCGCCAGTGGCTACCAGGGCGAGTTCGTTAGTAGCTACTAGCTAGTGACTTAGCTGGGACGGCACCCTAGCCCCGCCCGGATCTATCGACAAGGGGTGCGTCCACGTCGTACGAAGGGAGGTGCGATGGCCATGACGTTCCGACAGAGGTGATGCCGGACCCGCGAGTTCATAGGGTGCCGAGGTCGGACACGTCGCCGTGCGAGGACGACGCAACGCCCGCCCCGCCCACCGCCAAAGGGACATCGACTCGAAGGCGCAGAACTTCCGGTGAGGCGTTGCCCTCGACAAGTCCCGGTGCGGTAGCTGCCCGTCCGAGACGGACCCGTCCCCGCTGGCCAGCAGCATCTGCGCTGTCTTCACAAAGTGAACAGATGCAGACCGCTTGACAGCCAATCAGCCTCGCTGGCTTCATGTGTCGCAGCGGCAACGAGCTGGGCGAGCTCGCATGCCCCGCGCTGATCCCGCCTCACGGCGGCGCTGGTTTGCCGTTTGGGCACACCCCCCTCATTTCATTTCCGGAAGGTCCCGACGTCGGCGCTCCGCAATGTGGGAGCGCTCCCAATCGACGCCTCGCTCTCCGGTCCATCCCTCACGGCCCGGGCGCCGCACAAGCCGCTCCGGCCCTCGAAAGGATCCCCATGCCCAGATCGAGCCTGAAGCTGCGCAATGGAGCTGCGGCGGTCGTCGCTGCCCTGTTCCTGGTTGCCCTCTCCCTGGCCGGCGCTGCGCCGGCGTCCGCGAACACGAGCCTCTGCGGCAAGACCGACAGCATGAAGGTCTCGGGCGGCACGTACGTCGTCCAGAACAACGAGTGGGGTGACTCGATCCCCCAGTGCATCGATGTGTCGGACGACGGCTTCAAGGTCACCACCGGCTGGCACGACGTGGGCACCAGCGGCGCGCCCGCGGCGTATCCGTCGATCTACGCCGGCTGCCACTACGGCAACTGCTCCAGTGGCAACGGTCTGCCGCTGCAGGTGTCGGCCTTCGGCAACCCGCAGTCCAGCGTCGACTTCTCGACCGCCGACGGCCAGTGGGACGCCGCGTACGACATCTGGTTCGACACCAGCTCCAACCCCTCCGGCCAGAACAACGGCGAGGAGATGATGATCTGGGCCAACCACTCCGGCTCGCCCACGCCGTTCGGCACCAAGGTCGGCACGGTGTCAATCGAGGGCGCCAACTGGGACGTGTGGTACGGCCGCCAAGGCAGCGGCATCGCCTGGAACACCGTCTCCTACGTACGCCAGCAGCCCACCAACGCGATCACGGTGAACATCAAGGACTTCACCAACGACTCGATCAGCCGCGGCTACCTGTCGCCGGCGTGGTACATGACCAGCGTGCAGTTCGGCTTCGAGCCCTGGGTCGGTGGCCCCGGCCTGGCCGTGAACTCCTTCTCCTACGACTCCAACGGCTCCGGCGGTAGCGGAGGAGGCGGCGGTACGTCCGGCACGATCGCCGGTCAGCAGAGCCGCCGCTGCCTGGACCTGAAGGACTGGGGCACGGCCGACGGCACCCCCGTCCAGCTGTGGGACTGCGGAACCGGCTGGAACCAGAGGTGGACGCGGGCCGACGGCACCCTCGTCAACCCGCAGACCGGCAAGTGCCTCGACGTGACCGCCGGTTCCACGGCCAACGGCGCCAAAGTGCAACTCTGGTCGTGCAACGGCACCGGCGCCCAGCAGTGGCAGTTCAACGCCAACGGCACCGTCACCAACCCCCGGTCCGGGAAATGCCTGGACGCCGACGGCTCCGGCAACGGCGCGCTGCTGCAGATATGGGACTGCTACGGCGGCGGCACACAGCCCAACCAGGTCTGGACACAGAAGTAGCACGGTCTCGGCGTGGCAGAGCTCGCGCCGCCTGGCCTGCGTGACCGGGCTGCCGCCTGGGCGGGGCGGCCTGTTGTGTCAGGTCACCCTCCCGGTCGCACGGCTTCAGTGAGCCCGACGGCGACGGCCGGCACCCCGCGAAGGCAACGCGGCTGCGGGGTGCCGTCCCGGACACCACTTCGGCACCACCCCCGTGGCCGTTGCCTGAGGGGCGATCGCATCCAAGGAGCATCGACGTGAGACATCAGCCTGTACGCGGCGCCCTGCCGCCAAAACTCACCATCAGCCGACGACGTACGGCGGGCGCACTGCTGGCCGCGGCCGCGCTGGTCGCCACGGCGGTCCCGGCCTCATCGGCCCTGGCCGGCACCGACACCGCCGCATCACGGCCTGCCGAGAGCCGGACCCCGCCGTACCTCAACCCGAAGCTGCCGGTACCTCGCCGCGTCTCCGACCTGCTCGGCCGCATGACGCCGGCAGAGAAGATAGGCCAGATGACCCAGGCCGAACGCGGCTCGGTCGACGCCGACCGAACGCAGATCACGGACCTCGCCCTCGGCTCGCTCCTGTCCGGCGGCGGCTCCGCCCCGACCCCCAACACCCCCGCCGCGTGGGCGGACATGATCGACGGCTACCAGGCGCACGCGCTGGCCACCCGTCTGCACATCCCGCTGCTGTACGGGATCGACTCCGTGCACGGCGACGGCAACCTCGTCGGCGCGACGATCTTCCCGCACAACATCGGCATGGGCGCCACCCGGGACCCCGGGCTGGTGCGCGAAGAGGAGCACATCACCGCCAACGAGACCCGCGCGACCGGCCCGCAGTGGGTCTTCGCCCCGTGCGTGTGCGTCGCCCGCGACGACCGCTGGGGCCGCACCTACGAGAGCTTCGGCGAGGACCCCGCACTGGTCCGGCGCATGGAGAGCGCCATCGACGGCTTCCAGGGCACCCGTAAGAAGGACCTCGCGAAACCGGACCACGTACTGGCCACCGCCAAGCACTACGCCGGTGACGGCGACACCACGTACGGCACCTCCACCACCAACGACTACACCATCGACCGCGGTGTGACGATCACCAGCCACCGGCGTTTCGACGCCGTCGACCTGGCCCCTTACGTCACCGCCGTCCACGCCCACCACGTCGGCAGCATCATGCCGTCCTACTCGTCCGTCCAGTGGACCGACGTGCCCGGCAGCGAGCCCGTCAAGATGAGCGCCAGCAAGGAACTGCTCACCGACGTCCTGAAGCAGAAGATCGGCTTCGACGGGTTCCTCATCAGTGACTGGGACGCCATCACCCAGCTCCCCGGGGACTTCGCGACCCAGGTCCGTACCTCCGTCAACGCAGGCATGGACATGTTCATGCAGCCCTACGATGCGCCCCGGTTCGAGCAGACTCTCACCGCCGAGGTCAGGGCCGGCCGCGTCCCGATGTCCCGCATCAATGACGCGGTGTCCCGCATTCTGCGCGCGAAGTTCGAACTCGGCCTGTTCGAACACCCCTACACCGACCGCACCAACATCGGCACCGTCGGCTCGCCTGCCCACCGGGCCGTGGCCCGCCGCGCTGTCGCCGAGTCGCAAGTCCTGCTGAAGAATGACCACCACGCGCTGCCGCTCAAGCCCTCCCAACGCATCTACGTCGCCGGAGCCAACGCCGACGACCTCGGCAACCAGGCCGGCGGCTGGACCGTGAGCTGGCAGGGCCAGTCCGGGAACGTCATCCCCGGTACCACCCTCCTCCAGGGAATCCAGCAGGACGCGGAGAGTGTCACCTACAGCGCCGATGCCGCCGCGCCCACCAGCGGCTACGACGTCGGCATCGTTGTCGTCGGCGAAACCCCCTACGCCGAAGGCGTCGGTGACGTCGGCGCGGGCGGCCACACCCTGAATCTCTCCGCCACCGACCGGGCGAACATTGACCGCGTCTGCTCGGCCATCACCACCTGCATCGTCCTGGACGTCGCGGGCCGCCCCCAGATCATCACCGACCAACTGCCCAAGGCAGACGCTTTCGTCATGTCCTGGCTTCCCGGCAGTGAAGGAGAAGGAGTGGCCGATGTCCTGTTCGGCAAGCGCCCCTTCACCGGGAAACTCCCCGTCACCTGGCCCCGCAGCCAGGCCCAGGAACCGATCAACATCGGCGACGCCCACTACGACCCGCTGTTCCCCTACGGATTCGGCCTGACCACCAAGCACTGAACCCACCTACCGTTGCCGAGACTGTAGTCAGGTCTCAGCATTCCGGGTATTTCGGCCCGGAAGGTCCGTCTCATCACCAGAGCGTCAGGGGCTCGGCTTGAGTACGGTCTCTCGTTTCCGTCTGCCGCTGGTGCGGCAGGGTTGCGCCACCTGCCCGCCCCGCGCTCGCCTTGCGGCGGGTGCGGGTGGCGCGGGTCTTCTGGTCGGCTCCACGAGGCTTCGACACCGCCGGGGCGGTGTCCTGGTCTCCGGCCACTCCGGTACCAGTTACTACGGCTGCCGCGAGAGCGGCGAGGTTGAGTGCGGCGTTGTCGTCCCGGTCGATGACCAGACCGCAGGCGTCGCATTCGTAGGTCCGGATGTGCAGCGGCAGTTTGGCTTTCACCGCGCCGCACCCGGAACAGGTCTTGGAGGAGGGGTACCAGCGGTCCGCGACCACGAGGCGGGTGGCGTGGCGCTGGCGGGTCTTGTAGTCGAGCTGGCGGCGGATCTCGCCGAATCCGGCGTCGGCGATCCGTCGGGCCAGGCGCCGGTTGCGGAGCATCCCGGCGACGTTGAGGTCTTCCACCACGACGGCGCCGTACTCGGCGGCCACGGCGGTGGTGAGCTTGTGCAGGGCGTCTTCGCGGAGGTTCGCCACCCGGTGATGCACCTTGTTGCGGGCGGCGTTGGCCTTCTCCCACCGCTTCGATGGCTTCTGTCCGGTGCGCCGGTCCGGTCCCTGTCTGCGGGACACGGTGCGGGAGGCGCGGCGCAGCTGCTTGCGCGCCCGGTCGTAGTGGTTCGGGCTGGGCACGGTGCGGATCTCGCCGGTGCTGTCGGCCATGACCGCGAGGGTCTTCACCCCGAGGTCGATCCCGACCGCCGTGTCCGGCCGCGCCACCCGTTCGAGGTCGCGCTTGACCTCGGTCTGGAAGGACACGGACCAGCGTCCGCGTTCGTGGCGGACGGTCGCGGACAGGATCCGGGCCGTCCCGGCCTGGACACGGCCGAGGAGCTTCACAGTGGGCTCGTGGGTGCGGATCGTGCCGAGGCGGGGCAGCGTCACATGCCGGCCGCCGGGCTCGACGCGGATCGTGCCGGTGGTGAAGCGGCAGGACAGGCGCGCCTTCCGCTTCGACTTGAAGCGGGGCATACCGACTCGCTTGCCCTTGCGCTGTCCGCGCTTGGACTTCGCGTAGTTGTCGAACGCGGCGGCGGCGCTCGCGAGGCCGGTGGAGTACGCCTCCTTGGAGTTGTCCTCCCACCAGGCGGCGAACCGCGGATCGATGTGCTTGGCGGAGTTGAACGCCTTCCGCAGCGCGGGCAGCGACCACGGCCGCCACTGCGTCAGCTGCTCCTCGGCGATCCCGTAGGACTCCTCCGCGCGGCGCTGCCACCACGACGCCTCAACCCAGGCGACCGCCCAGTTGTACGCGGCACGGGCGGCACCGCAGTGCGAGCGCAGCGCGGCCTCCTGGGCGCCCTTCGGGTCCAGCGCGAACCGGAACGCCTGCACGACGAAACCGGGCTGCGCCTGGAACTTCTTCACTCGGCGGCCTCGCCGGTCGCCACGGCCACCGCGCGGGCGGCGCGGTTCTTCGCCGCCTGCCGCCCGTACAAGCGGGCGCACATCGACGTGAGCACCTCGGTGATGTCGCGCACCAGGTCACCGGAACGGATCGGCCGGGTCAGCCGCTGCTCCACTTCTGGTTGTCCTGGCCATTGCAGTCCCACAACTGCAAGCGGGTGCCGTTACCGGTCTTCCGGTCCTTCACGTCGACGCACTTGTTCGCCTGCGGGTTGACCAGGTCATGCGCGGAGTTCAGCCGGAACTGCTGGGCGGGATTATGACTGCAGGTGGCCAGCTGGACCACCGCACCGTCGCTGGTACCGCCCCAGGCGACGTCCATGCACATCCCCAGCGCGCGCACCGTCCCGTCACTCATGAAGCGCCATCGCTGCTGCGCGAATCCGTTGCAGTCCCAGATCTGCAGCGGCGTACCATCGCCCCCGGCATCCGTGACATCGATGCAACGGCCCGAGGCATGGTTCCAGATGGACACGCCCGCGGCCGCCGAGGAGCTTTTTGAGGAACCACCGGACGACGTCGCTCCGGTGACGGCGGACAAGGTCCTGCCCCGCGTCGGCCGGGGGGGCGACATCTTCCCGGAAGCCGACGGCGTCGGCCGGGGGGGCGGTGTCTTCCCGGAAGCCGACGAGTGCGCTCCCGGGCCCCCGGCACCGTGTGATCCCGCGGAATGCCCGACCGGATGACTCGCCCCGGGACTGCCGCCATCGGTCGGCGACGCCGATTGGATGGCACCAAAGCCACTTCCGCCCCCCGGAGAACCCAGCACCGTGCCAGGCGTCGCACCGACCGGACCCGCATGAACATCCTCACCGTCCCCACCCACCAGGAACGGCACGGTCATCAACACCGCCCCCACGATGGCCGCCCCGGCCAGCAGACTCTTGTGCGGCCTCCCCGGCGGAACGGCCGGCGCGACCTCGGCCAACCCCTCAGGCGCCTCTCCCGCCTCCGCCTCCCCCACATCAACAGCCGAACCATCCGCCCCCGCCTCCCCCGCTTCAGAAATGGTGGCAGCCACTCCCGCCACCTCCACCTCCCCCGCCCCCGCCTCCGCGGCGAGCGGGAAGACGGACTCCGACCCGGAAACCGACGAGACCACACCCCCGCCGGCCGACGGAACCCGACCCGTTCCACCGACCGCAGCAGCCGCCTCCCCCTCCGGCGAACCCACAGCCTGACCAGTACGGGGCACCACCGTGCCCACCTCCGACGCCACCGCCTGGGGAAGCGCCTGCCGAGATCCCTGAGCCTCCGATGAGCTCATGATGTCCTTTCCAACGGTCAAAAGATGATGCACTGAAGTGGTGTCACAACCGCCCGGCAGCCGACACGGACACGCCACGTGTGACCCCGCCCCCAGCACCCCGACGCACACGGAAGACGACTACCCGGGCAGCAGACCGCCCCCCTCCCGGCCGCCCCCCTCCCGGCCGGACAGCAGGGCCCACTCCTCCCCCACCTCCACCGGGAAGAGCTCCGAATGCCCACGCAGCAACTCCGCAAGATCCTCGCGACGGAACGCATCGCGCACAGGAAGCCGCTCGTCGGGCGCCAGATCCCAAGTAGCCGCGGCCGCCGCTGAATACGGCAGCCCTTGCACCTGCTCGCGCCCCACACGAGTGTCAAGCACCGCCGCAGAGTCGAGCAGCTCATCGAGTCTCCGGGACGGCACCGTACCATCCGCGACATCACGCCGATGCCCCGTCCCCTCCCCCGAACCTGACACTGCCTCACCACCGCCCGACTCACCCCCGGCACCGCCCGAATCGACCCCACGCGCCGCATCCCCCCCGGCCAACTCCCCAGCCGGAGCACCTTCCGCAACAGCAGACGGCACAAGACCGACCGACCCCGACCCACTGACGACAGATACCGGCGCCGACTGCTCGAACGCGCTCTCCCCCTCCGGCCCGACCTCGACGGCCGCGTCTGTTCGGAGCGGGGGCGGGGTGTCGGCGCCTGTGGGCGCCATGCCCGGGCCGTCGTCGGCAGCCACCGGCTCGGCCAGCAGGTATTCCCTGCCCCTGCGGTACAGGACCAGTTCCGGCCTCGACGATCCCCCGCCGGGAGCGCGGGTGCTGGTGGAGGTGCCGTCCTCTGCGACCACGGTCACGTTCACGCCGTAGGAGGCCACCTGCGCGACGGCCGTCCGCTCGGTCGCCTCGTTCCAGGCCCTTTCCTGCTGCTCGGTGAGCTCCAGATCCTGCGCGAGCCCACCATCCGCCCGCCAACGGCGCACGGACTCCCAGAAGCCGTTGCCGTCCTCTTGCGGCTTACGGAGGGTGTGGGCGGTACCGTCTGGTCCGATCAGTCTCATCTCGTCGCCGACGCGGGTGGTGCCCCAGCCGCCCGAACCGGCTGCCCACGGCGCCACGGCATACGCGGGCCGTGGCGCCCGGTTCTGAGGCGTGCCGGACACGGCGGCGTCCGCCTCCCGGCCGGCCTCCGCGGTCCGGGGCAGTGCCTCGGGCAGAGCAGGCTGCCGCCGGGCATCGCCCGAAGGCAGGGCCGGCCGGTAGTGCCGGTCACTCAGATACAGCACAACGTGCGGCAATTGCTCCTGGCCGGGGTCCCCGGCCTCGGAGAGCGGGGGCCGGAAGTCCTGGAACCGCCCGTCCGCGCCGACCACGGTGACCCATGCGCCGAAGTGCCGGGCGGCCAGCACGGGCAACAGGTCGGCGGCGCCGTGATCCCAATTCGTCCTGTCGGCGGTGCCACTCCCCCGCAGCAACTGCTCGCGGGCGAGACCGGCACGCTGACTTTCGAGGAGCTTCACGTGCAGTGGTATGTGACCGGACTCCGCGAACTCGAGGCGCTCGGACCTGCTCCAGTCCATCCTGGCGGGCTTCGGCCCGCGGAGACTGATGGTCTTCACGGGGTTCACCCCGCCGGCCTCCAACTCCTCAACCCCGAACTTGTCCCTGGTGTCGGGCGAGGTGAAGTCCAGCAGGCCGGCGTTCTGCGGATCGCTCAGCTCATCGGCAAGCAGCCGGCGCAGACCCGAGACCATCTCCTGCCGGTCCGTCACGTCCACCCGCCGCACAAGCAGGCCGGGGTCGACATGATGCAGCCCTTCGGCAAGGGCGTGGAAGAAGCCGTCCCCGTCCTCAGGAACGTCGTACAGCGTGTACGACTGGTCCCCACCCGGCGAAACGAGCAGCCCGGGATCGCCGGCCACGCCGTCCCGCACCTCGTAAACGAGGTGCCCGGCCTTCACCTCGCCGTCCGCCACGGTGAACTCCACGGCCGGCGGTTCGGGCAGGCCCGCGCGCAACTCCGGCTCACCGGGCCGGTGCGCCTCGGCGGGCAGCCGGTGCCAGCGAGTGAGCCGGTCGGCCGCCGCCCGCACCCGGTGGAACTCGCCGGCCGCGGCCTCGGCCCGGTCGAGCAGAGGCTGCAGGACCGTGTTCTTCAGCTCCGGAGCCTCCTCCTGGAGTTCGGCCACCTCACGGCGCTTCTTCCAGTAGGCGTCGTCCGCGGCAACCCAGGCCTTGCCCGCCTTGCTGACATCAGCCCACGCGTCCGCGACCCGGGGCGGGAAGTTCCCGTCGTCGACAAGGCCCCACTCGCGGGCCACGTCCTCGTGGACCACGGTGATGAGCTGGGTCTGCGTCTGGACGGCCCGGATACGCCTGATACGGCCGAATGGACCGTTGGACGTTACCACTTCGGCGACGCCGAGCCAGGCGGTCGGGATCGCGAACACGAAGCTCCGGCCGGCTGGCTTGTCGGTGAGCTGGGCGCTCTCCTCGCGCGACCGAACCCGGCGGTCGGCTTCGGTGGCGTTCGGGCCCGTCAGAGTGCCTGAGGGGACGGCCGAGCCGGCAGCGCCGGCGTCCAGCAATGGTTGGGCGCCGAAGGCGGAGTCGTGCCCCTGCGCACGTGAGTCGGCGGCGCTCTGGCCCGCGGTGTCCCGCTCGGCGCTCTCCATGATGCTCTCCGGGACCACCGCCAGCAGTGCGGCCCTGGTGAAGTCCGGCCTGGAGTGGAGCCGGTACTCGCCGTAGGCGCCTCCCGCCTCGTTCAGCCAGGGGACCACGTAGCCTCCCGCCTCGTTCAGCCCGGGGACCACGTAGCCTTCAGCGGTCCCGCTGTCCTCGAAGAACGCCGCCAGTGCGGCATCGCTGGTCGCGTTGTCCAGGGCGAGCGCCGAGGCGGTGCCGGGCAGGGTCAGTCCGGTGCGGCGGGCCCTCTCGAAGGCATCGTCCAGCTGCTCGGCGGTCAGCTCGACGGTGCGGTCCTTGCCCTGGCCGGTGCGGCGGGCCCTCTCGAGGGCATCGTCCAGCTGCTCGGCGGTCACGGAGCGGGCGCCGTACGCCTCGGCCAGGGCAAGGACGGCGGCCTGCCTCAGCCCTTCGATCCCGACGACCCGACGGACCAGGTAGCCGCTGGCCGGCGGCTGGAAGGGGCCACGGGTGCCGTCCGGCAGCTCTGTGGAACGCCATTCGTTGAGGTCCGGTTGGTCTCCCGGTCCCCACATGGTGACCGAACGAGCCGGTTGCTCCAGCGTGGGCGGCCGGAGCCGGTCGTCCGCTCGGCCGGGTCCCGGCTCCGGGGCGGTCAGGCTGAGCGGTACCTGCTCACGGAGCGTACCCACGGAGTCCTCCACATCGAGGGGTATGCCGTTCCCGGGGTCGAGCGTCAGCCGCAGCCGGTAGTGGGTGAGGTACTCGGCGTGCGGCTCTCTCGCGCAGAAGGTGTGCCGCTTGGTACGCGTCCGGGAAAGGCTGGAGGACGTCAGGCCGGATGTGGTGGCCCCCCCTTCGTTCGCCGCACGGACGGAGTGGAGATCTCCCAGCTGCGGTGTTGCCACCCCCTGGGTGAGGTTCAGCCCGAGAGCAATGGAAAGGCCCTCGGATCCCCCCGTCTCTTCGGTCACGGAGGCGATCCGGCTGTCCTCTATGGAGACGCCGTGGTCAAGGCCGTCGAACCGCGACTCCTCGGCGACGAGCTCCACCTTCAGGGAGCCGGTGCGGCTCCCGATGCGGATTCCCGAGAACCACCGGCCCGTCCGGGCGCGCGCCGACACGCCGATGGAGGTCATCTGCTCACGCAGGGCCCGCACCGCTCGCGGGGTCACCAGGGAGCGCACTCGCTCACGGTCCGCCTCGTCGACCTTCCAGTTCCGCAACTGCTGGTCGAACTTGGCCAGCACCGCGGTGGTGTCCAGCGAGTTGACGGGATACGACGCGAAGGGGTGGTCGTGCCACCACGCGGCCTGTGTCCATTCGTGGGACGTGTACCGAGGCACCTTGCCCAGGCCGTCGTCCAGGAGCCCGAGCTCGTGTGCGGCCTTCTCCCCCACACGGCCGAAGAAGCTCGAGGGAAGCGTGAGGTGCTTCCCGGCCCGGCTGTTTCGGTAGAACGGGGAGAGCACCGGGGCGAGCAGTCCCTCGGGGCGGAGGGAGACCGCGAGGTCGTGCTCGGTGTCCCCGGACACCAGGACCTTGTAGCCACCGTCGTCACGGTTGACCTCCGAGGTGACCATGCGGGTCACCTTCGTGGTCTCGGCGTGTGTGTCGCCCCTGCCGTACCGCAGGCCGGAGATGGTGGTCAGCTGGGTTCCGCCGGCGTGTGTGTCGCCCCTGCCACCGGCGAGCAGTGCCCAGCTGAAGCTGCTGCCGCGGGTCACCGACCCCGCCATCTGAAGATCACTGGCGACCGCGAGCTCGGTCTCCATCTTGGCGGGCTTGGTCTCCACCCGCAGACCCACGATGCGCATGCGATGCACCACGTCACCCACCCTGTGCCGCAGAAGACCCTCGGCGAACAAGGAGATCCGGGAGCCGGCGGGGCCGGACGTCTGATCGAAGCGGGCGGTGAGGGCATCCGACTGGAAGAACCGGACCAGGGCTTCATGCGGGACCGCGCCGGCGTTCTTGAAGTGCCAGGAGTGGCCGGACACCTCTGCCATGAGGTCCTGCACGGCACGGCCGAGGGCCATGGGAGAGCCGACGCCGACCGTCTGGAAGGCGTGGTTCTTGAACGGGTCCTGCCCATGGCTCTCGGACACCACCTGGGGGTCCCCGGACAGCAGGGCCTGGGTCAGCGCTTCCTCCATCTCGACGGGCTCCGCCCGGCCCGCCGTCGCCGGTTGCGGGTTGGTGGCGGGGGAGTCCTCGCCCGGTACGGCCAGCAGGACCCTGCCCGTGAACTCCTCGCCCGCGTCGCCTCCGACCAGGTCCGTGCTCACCTGGGGTCCCGTGCCCAGCAGCCCCAGCGACAGAGCCCTCGGCGCCGGGTGGTGACGCGAGAAGTCCTCGATCCCTGCCGTCAGGCTCAACTGGTAGCTGTACAGATGGGACGGAAGGGAACTGGCGGCCAGCGACTCGTACGAGACGGTGGCCCCGTGCTGCGTCCCGCGGCCCTGGCTCCACCCCCACCTGGCGCCGAGTGAGCCGGTGCCGGGGTTCGCGGCACCGCCCCGCAGTTCGATCCCCCCGCCATGGGTGTGCGTCACGCTTTGAGCGCCGTCGAGGCGTTCCGTGCCGGGGGCGCTGGTACGGAGGATGAGGTCGTTCTGGGTGCCCTCGTAACGACGCCCCGTCAGCTCGCCACCTATGCGGAGCGTGATGTGAGAGAGCCCGAAGACTCCGGGAGTAACGTCCAGTCCGATCGACAGCCCTGCTGTGGTGATCACCTCGAGGTTGGCGGCGACGCTGTGGTGGGACAGGGCGTTCATCACGCGCAGGGTGTTCCGCAACGCCATGACGTAGTGCTCCCGGCTGTCCCAGCGGGCGTCCGCCGGATCGCGGAAGTCCTCCAGCGGAGCCAGGACCTTCGGGTATTTGTCGGCAGCGGCGCGGACCACCTCGCCGGTGAACACCTTCAGCCAGTCCTGCGGCCGGTCCTCGCCAGGTACCAGAACGCCGTTGTGCAAACCGGCGTTCCCCCAGACGAAAGCCTCCGGTCTGGCCGCCCCCAGAACGACGGGCCGGTCAGCGGTCAGGTAGGCCGGGGGGTGGGGCTCGTTCTCCGACCGGATGCGCAGCGTCGTGCCGTCGGGCCATCCGGCGAGCCGCCGGGCCTCGGTGTGTGTCATCCGGACCAGGCTCCAGGTGTCGAACGGGATGACTTCACCGGTGTCGATCCTGCGCACATGGACGGTCTTGTCGACCCTATAGAGGACGGTGGGCATGTTCTTGACCCGAGCGACGGTCTTGCGACCGCTCGAGCCGCCGAACGCACTGCTGTGCGTAATGCCTCGATCTAGGCCGTACGAGAAACCAGCCATCCACCTTCCGAGGACACCCAATCCGAAGAAACCCAAGTCGGCGGACGGGCCGACAGTGAGATCCACTCCCCGCGTGGACGTCCTGGACAGTGCCCTTTCGTTCTTGGCTGTCTGCTGGATCGTGCTGCGTATCTCGGCGGCATGGCTCTCCGTGAGGAGCAGGGCATCCCGGGGCACGACGCTCTCCACGACGAACGCCCCGAGCAGCGATCCGTCCTCACCGACCAACACGTCCGTCGGGACGCCGCCCTTGGCCAGGCGATCCGCGGCCCGGAGGAAGTTCTCCGAGCTGAAGAACGCGGTGAGATGCTCGTGAGCGGGACTTCCGGGGACAATGCCCAGCTCTTCCACGAGGCGGTCCCGCACGTGCCTGACCGGTCCGTAGCCCTCGGTGTGCACCAGCCGGTAGTCGGAACGCTCGTCGAGCGTCATCCTGTTCGGCACCCGGCCCGGTTCGGCGGTGGAGGTATCACTGTCCGCCAGCCGTACCGCCAACCCGTTCCGCACCGTGAAGTCGAACTCCGTCCCGTCCGCGAGAGGGGACCGTGCGCTGCCGAGGAAGACCTCGTAACTCACGTCATCCAGGTGCAGGTGGGACTTCTCCGCCGCGCGGGTTTCCACCTGGCTGAGCGTCTGGTCCTGCATGTCGTACTCGTACGAGCGAGTGACACCCATGGTCACGCCGAGGCGTCCGAAACCGGCGACGCCCCCCGGAGGTCCGAGGGAGGGGCCCACCGTTGCCCGCCGCTTCATGCTCACCGTGCTGACCGTGCCCATGGTGATCCGGCTGCGGTGGGCCGAATCGACCCTGACCGTGCCGTCGTGGAGGTCGGCGAACCGTTCCCAGTCGCCGTGCGGGTGGGTGACCACACGCAGCACCTGAGTCGCGGGATCGCCGAAGGGCGGGGATTCATATCCGTCGCCGTGGAAGATCTGGGGAGTCGTGCCGAGCGCCCGCCGGAGGTCGTCGAGTGCCTGCCTCAGGCCGGGCACGGCGTCGAGTGCCTCGCTCAGGCCGGGCACGGCGAACCGGCCGCCGAGGCGGTCGGTGATCTCCCGCACGATCTCCCCCACGACCAGGTCGGCGCCACGCAGGGTGACCCGGCTGTGGCCGTAGCTGCGGCCCCGGGCGTCGCCGGTGCCGTATCCGGCGGTCAGGTGCTCCAGCAGTTGGCTGCCGTCGGTGAACCCCACGACCCCCTCCTCGGGGGACGGCACGGACATCGAACGGTCGATCCGCGGCGGCCGGTGCACGTCGAGTTCCGACTCGATCCGGGCGGAGGCACCGTTCTGGCCGACGGCATCGGCCGGGTGGACAGGCGGCGTGGCAGGCCGGCGTTCGTCCGGGCCCACCGGGGCGTGGTCCTCGGCGGGCACCACGTCGGCGGACTCGGTCGCGGGTGCAATCGACCGGCCGGAGTCCTCCTGCCCCATCCCCAGCAGCACCCGCTCAGCGCGCACGCCGTGGTCGCTGGCCCCCACTGGTTGAAGGGTGGCGACGTTCTGGGGCGCCGTGGCCGACTCGTCGTCCGCCAACGGCTCGGCCAGTAGATACTCCCTGCCCCTGCGGTACAGGACCAGGTCCGGCGTGTCGGACGTGTCGCCTGGGGGCGAGGTGGTGCTGAACGTGCCGTCCTCGCCGACCACGGTCACCTTCACGCCGTAGGAGGCCGCCACCTGGACGGCGATCCGCTCGGTCGCGTCGTTCCATTCGCGGGTGGTGAGCAACTGCCTGCGGATGAGGGCTTCTTCCTGCGGTTCGGTGAGCTCCAGGTCCTGCGGGAGCCCGCCGTCGGCCCGTTCAAGGCGCGCGAAGCGGATCGTCTCCTCGGAGAGCCCCGCCTGAGCGAGTTCCTCGTCCGTGAACGGTGTCCTCCGGTCCAGCCGGGCCCCTTCGGGCAGAGGCCGCCGCGCGACGTCCGCCGGTTCCAGTCCGGTTGCCGACCAGAAGCCGTTGCCGTCAGCGGTCGGCTCGACGAGGGTATGGGCGGTGCCGTCCGGCCCGGTCAGTCTCGTCGTCTCGCCGACGCCGGCAGTGCTCCAGGCACCGGAACCGACTGCCCACGGCGCGGTGGTGTAGGCGGGCCGCGCCGGCCGGCCGGCCGGCGTTTCGCGGTCCTGCGCCGCCGCCTCGCCCGGCGCGGGAAGCGGGGGCTCCCGCCGGGGGTCCAGGGAGGGCAGGGCCGGCCGGTAGTGCTGGTCGTTCAATTGCAGCACGATGTGCGGCAGTCGGTCCTCGGTAGGGTCTTCGGCCTCGGAGTGCGCGGGCCGGAAGTCCTGGAACCGGCCGTCCGCGCCGACCACGGTGACCCGTACACCGAAGGCACGGGCGACCAGCGTGGGCAGCAGGTCCGCCGCGCCGTGGTCCCATCCCGCACGATCAGCGGCGTCACCGGCGCGCAGCAACTGCTCCCGGGCCAGACCGGCACGCTGCTTCTCCGGTAGGTCGGCGTGCAGCGGTATGTGGCCCGAGTCGGCGAGCTCACGCCGCTCGGGCCTGCTCAAGCCAATCATGCCGCGCTCCAGGCCGCGGGACCTGACGGTGTTCGTGGTGATGATCCGGCCGGCCTTCAACTCGTCGCTGCTGAACGTGTCCCCGGTGTCGGGCGAGGTGAACGCCAGCAGGTCGTCGTGGCGGCTCAGCTCGTCGGCGAGCAGACGTCGCAGACCGCGGACGGTCGTCTGCCGGTCCGTCACGTCCACCCGGGTGCCGAGCCTTTCCGGGTCGACGTGGTGCAGCCCTTCGGCGAGAGCGTGGTAGAAGCCGTCCCCGTCGAAGGGAACGTCGTACAGCGTGTACGACTGGCGACCCTCCGGCGATTCCGGCGACATGAGCACCTCCGGATCGCCGGGCGCGCCCTCCCGGACGACGTACACGGGGTGCTCGGGGTCCGGAACGCGGTCCGCCGCGGTGAACACCACGGCCGGCGGTTCGGTCAGGCCCGCGCGCGTCTCCGGTTCGCCCGGTCGGTGTGCTTCGGCAGGCAGCCGGTGCCAGCGGGTGAGCCGGTCGGCCTCCGCCCGCACACGGTGATACTCGCCGGCCGCGTCCTCGGCACGCCGGCGCAGAGTTTCCAGCTCGCTCTCGTCCGGCTCCGAGGTGTCCTTCGGATCCCGGGTGTTCTCCCGGAGTTCCGCCAGTTCCCGGTGCGTTTGCCGGTACGCGCTGTCCGCACCGGCCCAGGCATCGCCCGCCTTGACGACCTGCGTCCAGGCGTCCTGGACCACGGGCGGGAAGTTCCCGTCGTCGACGAGGCCCAGGTCCCGGGCGACGTCCTCACTCACGAGCACTTCGAGCACGGTATCCGCATGGGCACCCTGCGGAAGGCGCCTGCCCCGGCCGAACGCCATCCATCGCTGCACCTCGGCGATGCCCAGCCAGGCGGTCGGCACGGCGAACAGGAAGTGGCGGCCGCCCCGTTCCGCGCCACTCCCGGCGCTCAGCGCGGCCGAGACGGCACGCCCGCCGGCCTCGCCGGAGACGGGAGCCGTCACGGGGCCGGCCGGGACCGCCGAGCCGGCCTGGTCGGCGGAAAGTACCGGCTGCAGGGTCGCCGAGACGCCCTGGCTCGCGGTGTGCGAGAGCCCGGTGCTCGCGCTGGTGGCGTCCCCGTCCATGATGATCATGGTGCTGCCGGGCAACACCTTCAGCATGGTGGCCCGGGAAAAGTCCGGCTTCGAGTAGAGCCGGTACAGGCCGTGGGCCCAGTTCACGGACGTGTCGTCATTCAGTCCCAGAACGTGGTGGCCGTCCCGGGTCCCGCTTTCCTCGAAGAACGGGGCCAGCGCCGCGTCGCTGATCGCCTTGTCCAATGCGAGCGCCGAGACCGTGCCGGGCCGGGTCAGCGCCGAGTCACGGGCCTTGCCCATGGCCGCGTCCAGAGCGCCTCCGGTCAGCTCGCGCGCGCGGTCTGTCATGGCGTCGACGCGGGTGCCGTACGCCGCGGCGACAGCCAGTTCGGCGGCCTCTCTGAGGTTCTGCAGGCCGCTGATGCGGCGGACCTGGAAACCCTGAGCCGGCGGCTCGAAGGGCGCCCTGGTGCCGTCGGACCGTGTGACGGAACGCCAGTCGTCGATGCGCTGCTGGGAGATGTCCCCCGGCTTCCGCAACCTGACCGACCGCGCGGGCGTGTCCAGCGTGGGCGTGCCGAGGGGATCGCCCTCCGCGACGGAGCGGGCGTCGGGGACCGTCAGGCTCAACGGTGTCTGTTCGGACTGCGGCCCCAGCTCGATCCTGCTCGGCACGCGGCCTGGTTCGCCGGGTGCCGTCACACTGCCAGGCACCCGCAGCACCAGCCCGTGCCGCACGGCGAAGCCGAACGGGTCCTCGCCCGGGACGCTGCTGTGATGCCCGCCGACGGCACTCGCGAGCCGCGGCGGACCGCTGACGGAGACCTCGTACCACACGTCGCCCAGGTGAAGGTGCGACCCTTCCGTGGAGTACTGCTCCAGTGTGACCTTGGTCCGGTCCGACATGACGTACTGCTGCGCGCGGCTGACGCCGAAGGCCGCACCGACGCGCGCGGACACTCCCGACGCGCCCGGCCAGAGGGCTACGCCGACCGAGAGCTGCGTACTGCCGGACACCTTCTTGGTGGCATCCGTGGTGACCCCGCTTGCCTGCTCCTGCAGCACGGTCTGATCACCCTGGACATCGGCGAACCGCTCCCAGTTCCCGTAAGGCCGCGCCGTCACGGTGAGCACCTGGTCCCGGCCGTGGCCGAAGGCGGGGGATTCGTACCCGTCGCCGTCGAAGACCTGCGGGGTGGCGCCGAGCGCGCGCCGCAGGTCCTCCAGCGCCGCACCCAGGCCGGGGGTGTCTCCGAGCCGGTTGGCGATCTCCTGTACGACGCTGTCGACGCCGCGCAGGGTTTGCTGGCTGAGGCCGAAATGCTCCGGCAGCCGACTGCCGTCGTCAAACTCCACCAGCCCCGCCTGCGGCGACGGTGCCGGCATCGAACGGTCAATACGCGGTGGCCGGTGCCGGTCGAACTGCGACTCGATCGAAGTGTTTCGCCGCTCATCAACCTCGGGGGCGGCCTCGGCGTCGTCCTCGGACGCCGCGTGATCCCGGTCCTCGGACTGTCCCGAAGAGCGCTCGGTCACCTCACCGGGCCGAGCAGGCCCACCGCTGGTGGCATCGGCGGACGAGGCGACGGGGGAAACCACTTCGGCCGACGCCGACCGGGATGCGTCAGCCGCGGCGTCGGCGCCGTAGAACGCCGTATCCGGCCCCTCAATATCACCGGATTCAGAGCCATCACCCAACGGCGACGAGAAGTCCGAATCGTGAAGGCCGCTTTGATCCGACTCCGCGTCGAACATCGACTCCCACGACTCGGTTCTCGACCGCCTCCAGGCGGCGGACGAGCCGGACGACGACTCCGACTCATCCGGGTCGCCCTCGGAACCTTCCTCGGACACGGCGCCGGCGCCGTAGAACGCCGTATCCGGCCCCTCAATATCACCGCCCGGCGACGGGAACTCGTCGGCCGCCCGCCTCCGACGCTCGTCGGCCGCCTCCTCGGCCGCCTTCTTCTGAAGCTCCTTGTTCGCCTGCCTGTACGCATTTCTGACCAGGGGGGACACGACGAAACTCCCGGCGGAATCGGGCCCGGCGCCAGTGTCCGCCGGGTCGGGTTCGCGCAGCGTGGTAGGCCCGCTGAAGGGGTCCGCCAGGTCGAGAAGTTCGAGGGCCCTCTGCAGGGCCTTTTTCTCGGTACCGTCGGTCGGCCGCCATGCGACGGCCGCCGGCGCCGTCTCGTCCAGCAGATCTTCGGCGAGGCTTCGCAGCTCCTCTACGTCCAGCACGTCGTGCATAGCGCCCAGCAAATCCAGGTCACCGTCCGAGAATTCCCGTACTTCGCGGGTTGGGTGGTGGGCTTCCTCGGGACTCGCGGCACGCACCAACGACAGACGGACCAGTGCTCCGTCCCTCCGCGATCCCAGCTCGACTTGGCCGTATGCGCGGGCCAGTCGGCTCCAGTCCTCGTTGAGCTCGTTGTTGTCGGTGCCGGGCGGAACGACCAGGTGGATCCGCTTCGTGAAGTCCAGGCCCTGCTGCCCGTTGTCGAACAGCACGTGCCGGACATCGAAAGGCAAGACCCGTTCCCCGCGGGTGACCGCCTCGCCGACCGGCTCATGGCCGGGCCAGCTGCTGTACGGCTGCATCTGCGTGGGCCGGTAGGCGAGATGATGGCCGTCCCGCTCCAGGCCCTCCATACGGATCCCCTCGGCATAGCCGAACCAGTGTTTGGTGCCGCGGTCGTCCACCGGCCGGACCGTGTACGCGGCCTCGCCCGCGTCGTGCGCCCGCCCGACGGCATCCAGCACCCGTTGCGGACCCCACTTTTTGGGGAACATGACGTGGCGATGCCCGTCTTGGTGCAGATGCCAATTGCGCCACTTCAACGCCTCGTCGCTTCTCGGGCGCAGCTTGGGGTCGCGAAAGAAGACGCTGGCCTCGTACGTACCGTTGGGATACTCCCTGCCAGGCATGATCACCAGGCCGTAGTAAACCACCTGTTTCCAGGGATCCACGTTGGGCTCGTGGTGGGCGCCGCTGCGGGTGCGGCGGTCACCGTACCTGGTCATGTCCTCGACCCGCTGGCCGACGACCGGGCCGGTCTGCGGACGCTCTGCCGGTGGCGGGGGTGCCGCGTGGGCGGGGGCTTCCAGACCGGACTGGTCGTCGGAGGGACGGAATCCGGTGAACGTGCTGCTGTCTCCCGCCCAAAGACCGATTGCGCCGTTCTTCTTGTCGCGCTCTCGGAAGAGGCGCGTGCGCGGCTTGCCGATGACGAGTTCCCCCGTGATACGCACTCCGTCGTACTCGCCTTCCCAGACATAGACGCCAGGCCTGCCTTCGACGGGTTTGACGTTGTCTTTCCGCAGGGCATGCAGGTAGGCCTGTTCACCGGCGTAGACGACGTGGTCCTCGTCCCAGTGGGCGGGGAACATCATCTGTCCGCGCGAGGAGTCCGCCGGTTCCGGCGGGGGGTTGAGGCGCTCCACCTCGGCGGCGTATTCGGCACCGTCCTCGATCCAGTCGGCGGGGAACATCATCTGACCCGGCTGCCTGGGCCGGACGTGCAGGTCACCCGCAGGATGCGAGCCGTCCGCGAGTTCCGGCCGCATCGCGAGTTCCGGCCGCACCGGGAGCCCCGGGTACTCGGCGCGGTAGGTCCCGTTGGGATTGGCCGTCCCCTCCAGCTCGACCGGCCGCGGACGCGCCGACATGCCACTGGGCGCCAGGTGACCGCCGCCCAGTGGCATGTCGGCGCGAGGCTCGCCATACAACATGAACCAGGTCTCCAGGGACTTGCCATACAACACGGCCGACCGGGTCTCCAGGGAGAAGTGGGCGCGAGTCGGCAGCCCGTCCGCCCGCGGCTCCAGTGTGTCGGCGGTGTAGAACACCACCTGACCGTCCACCCGCAGACGGGCCGTCCCCCAGGCACGATCGATGGCCGAACTCCACTGGCGCAGATGACGGGGCTGAATCCCCCACCGGCCCCGTTTTTTGGCCGGGCGCTGGTGGCGGGCCATGAACGACTGGTCCGGATACGCCGTGCGGTCGCCGTACGAGTCGAACTCGCGGTACTCGTCCTCCAGGCCCAGCAGGTGTCCCACCTCGTGGGCCAGGACAAATTTATTTGTGGTGACCGACCAGTTCTTGTGGTCCTCCCGTTTGTACTTAGCGTGCACCGTGACGGTGTGATGAGCGCGGGCGCGGGTGACGAACTCCAGGTCGACGCGGAACAGGTCCCCGTTGTCAAGACGGTGGCCGCCGTTGAACAGCTCGTCGACACCCTCCTGGGCCCGCCGAGCCAGCTCGCCCAACTGGTCCTCGGTGACGCCGTCTCTTGGGTCGCGGAATATGCGGAGTACCACGCGGGTTAGGGAGTCCCCCGCCCGAAGCCGGTACCGCCGCGCCTCGAAACGCCTGATACCGAGCGCGCCTCCCAAACGCCCGACCCACCGTATCTTCTCGTGCGGCCGCACCTCCCAGGGTCCGCCGATCTCAACCGCGCCGGCGAACCAGAGCCCGTCCGGCTCCATCTCCGCATCCGCCTCGGACACCGGCGTTCCCGACTCGTCCCCGGACTCCCGACCGGCTCCGTCCCCCTGTGCCGCGGTCGAACCGTCCGTTCCCGACTCGGACCCGGACTCCCGACCTGCGCCGTCCCCCTGTGCCGCGGTCGAACCGTCCAACGGGCCGAGTCCGTCCTCGAACCACGCGCCGGCTTCCTCCGACCGCGCGCCGGAGTCCTCCGACCCGGAGGACCCAGGGTCGGCGGACTCAGGGTCGGAGGACTCAGGGGCGGAGGAGTCAGGGTCGGAGGACTCAGGGGCGGAGGACTCAGGGGCGGAGGACTCAGGGTCGGAGGACTCAGGGGCGGAGGACTCAGGGTCGGAGGACTCAGGGTCGGAGGACTCAGGGTCGGAGGACTCAGGGGCGGAGGACTCAGGGGCGGAGGACTCAGGGGCGGAGGACTCCTCCGACCACGCGCCGGAGTCCTCCGACCCGGAGGACTCAGGGGCGGCGGCTTCCTTCGGCCACGTGCCGGAGTCCGTGGGCTCGGGTTCGCGGAGTGTGGTAGGCCCGCTGAAGGGGTCCGCCAGGCCGAGAAGGCCGAGGGCCCGCCGCAGGTCCTCCTCACCGGTATCGGCTGACGGCCCCCATTCGTCGGCCGACGGCACCGCCTCGTCCAGCAGATCCCCGGCGAGGCTTCGCAGCTCCTCTACGTCCGGCAGCACGTCGCGGACGGCGTCCAACGGCACGCGCAGGTCATCGACGGAGAACGAGTGGTATGCCTCCGCGGAACTCGCGGCACGGGCCACCGACAGACGCACCAGTGCCGCGTCCCTCCGCGGTCCGCGCGCCAAGCGGCCGTCGTATCCGACGTACACCGCCATCTCCAGTTGTCCCCAGAGCATCTCCGCCATGCGGTCGTGGGTGCCGGACGGGACATCCAGGTGGAAGCGTGCGGCGAGGTCGAGACCCCGCTGCCCGTTCTCGAACAGCACGTGACGGACAGCGAAGAGGGCAACCCGTCCCTCAAGGGTGGCCGACGGAGAGCCGGCCGCCTCACCGACCGGCTCGAAGTCGGGCCAACTGCTGTACGGCTGCATCTGCGTGGGCCGGTAGGCGACATGCTGGCCGTCCCGCGCCAGGCCCTCCATACGGACCTCCTCGAAAACACCCACCCAGTGGTAGGTGCCGCGGTCGTCCACCACCCGGAACGTGTCCGCGACGATGGCCCCGTCGTGCGCCGAGTCAACGGCGGACCGCAACTCTCGCGGACCCCACTCTCTGGGAAACATGACGTGGACGTCGCCGTCCTGGTGCCGACCCCAGTTGCGCCAATCGTCCGCCTCGCGGTCTCCCGGGCGCAGCGCCGGGTCGAGAAACAAGACGTCGGCCACGTACGTACCGTTGTCATTCGTGACACCAGGCAAGATCCGGAGGCCGTAGGAATCTTCCTGTACCTGCGGGTCCACCTGGGGCTCGTGGTGGGCGCCGCTGCGGGTGCGGCGGTCACCGTACATGGTCATCTCCTCGACGCGCTGGCCGAAGACCGGGCCGGTCCCGGGGCGGGAGGCCATCGCCTCGGACACCGGCGTTCCCGACTCGGACCCGGACTCCCGACCGGCGCCGTCCCCCTGTGCCGCGGTCGAACCGTCCGTTCCCGACTCGTCCCCGGACTCCCGACCGGCACCGTCCCCCTGTGCCGCGGTCGAACCGTCCAACAGGCCGAGCCCGTCCGGCTCCATCTCCGCATCCGCCTCGGACACCCGCGTTCCCGACTCGTCCGTCGACGAGTCGGTCGAACCGTCCAACGGTTCGAGTCCGTCCTCGAACCGCGCGCCGGAGTCCGTGGGCTCGGGTTCACGCGGCGTGGCAGGCCGGCTGAGGGCGAGCAAGTCCATGAAGGACTGCCAAACGCGCCTCGCCCAGACCACCCCGCGCAGCGCGATGATCCGATCCCAGATGCCCAGCGCATAGTCGCGCAGGCGACCCCACACGGAGGGATCCACGTCCGGGAGGACCTGCTCTTCCCGAGCCTCCTCCCCCGCCCGCTCCGAGCCCGACGGCTCCCGCCCGACCGGTGACACCACGGCCGTGCCTGCGGACTCGGCCTCGGCACCCTGCTCGGATCCGGTGTCCCGGGCAGGCGACGCACCACGCTCGGGGGCGGCGCGTACCGCTTCCTCGGGCTCCGCCACATGCCGGCGTTCAATGTCGTAGTCCACCGCGGGTGCCAGATCCCCGGCGTCTTCCTCGGATTCCCGGTCCTCCAGCATGGAGCCGGTTTCCATGGGATCCCGCACCAGGTGCGCGTCCTCGGCAGGGTGCACCACCGGCTCGTCCACGGCGGGCGGCGTCGGCTCAGCGGCCGCGGGGACTTGTGGTCCGCCCCGCGCAGGCACTGCCTCCGCCGTCGAGTCCGCGCGCTCCGCCCCGGATCGGGCATCGCCGACGGCCACCCGGTAATCGACAGCAGGCGCCGTATCCGGGTCGGCGCCGGCGGCCGACAGGTTCTGCACGGCCCCGTCCCCGGACTCCACACCGGCGTCGACAAACCGGGTGCCGTCGGCGGCGGGATCGGCCGCCACGGGCCTTGCCAGGCCATCCCCGTCCAACGCGCCGTCCGATTCACTGAGAAACGGCCCGGCGAACCGATTCTCCGACAACTGCCGCTCTGCCGACGCTCCGTCGCGGGGCGGCGAAGCCGCGGGCTCCCGGTCCACCGCCCCGTCCTCCGTCCCCGAAGGCGACAAGCCCGACCAGCCCCACCGGTTCGCCCCCTCCTCCTCGGCCGTGCCGGACCGCTCGTTGGGCGACACCGCCCGGGGATCCGGGCTGGAAGGCGGCCCGAACTCCGCTGCCCAAAGGTCCACCTCGTGCTCGCCGAACTCCTGCTCGCCGGACCGCTCGCCCTCCGCATCGTCCCGCCGCTGTCTCTTGGCCGGAGGCTGTCCGTCCGCTTCCTCCTCGCCCGCCGAAGCCTCGTCGAACACCCCGTCCAGTCCCACGGACTGGGCGAAATCCGCTGCCTCGAGCCCCCCGGCCCAGTCTCCGTCCCCGGCCTCGTCCTGCGCCGGTTCCACGAGTTCCGCACGGTGGTCCATGGCCGGGTCCACATCGGCCGCGCGTGACTCGTCGCCGAACAAACCCGCCTTACGAAGATACTCACCGCCGGGCGCCACACGACCGAAGTAGGGAATGAAGACCTCGGCGATCTGCCGGAGATGATCCGACGTCAGGACGATCCGCCTACCCGCGGGGACCTTACTGGGATCGGCCGCCGCACTGTACTCATCCGGGCCGAGCTCCTGCTCGACCCGCCCACCCGGAGTGAGCTCCTGCTCGGCCCGCCCACCCGGAGTGAGCAGCACCCGATCGTCGGACTCGTCGTCCCGCAGACCGTAGCCATGGAGGAGTTCGTGGACGGCGCCGGCAGGACCCGCACCGATGTACCAGATCCTCTGCCGCATCTGGCCATCGCCCGACGAGCCGCCATGGAGCTGCACCACGGTGTCCGCCTCCTCGGGGGAGTCGACCCACTCCACCCCCAGCCACAGCAGCGGATCGAGCTGTCGCCGGCCGGTGACCTGGTCGACGGGAAGCCGGCGGTCACGGCTGTTGACCACCACCTCCTCCAACACCCGCGACACGTCACCTTTAAACGCCGTGACCTGCTCCGCGCCCACGCCCTCCGGCGGCACCAGATGCACCCGCCGCGTCAGCTCGATCGTGTCCTGCCCCGGCGTCTCCCCACGATGCCAGGCCCACGCGTACCCGACCTGGACCCGCTCCCCCGAAGCCTCAGGCTGCCGCACCCCAGGCCGCCCCCCCTCACCCCCGGTGAAGGTGAACTCGAACGCCTCCTTCGACCCCACACCACCGCCACCGAACGGACTCCACCGCTCACTCCTCACCTCCCCCGCAGCAAACGGCACACCCGGCAACCGCCCACCCGCACTCCCCGGGCCCCCAGGCACCACCGCAGAATCCACCGCAGAATCCACCGCAGATTCCACAACCGCGGGCGCGACCGCAGCAACCTCGCCCCGGACCGACCGACCGGAAGAATCAACAGGCACGGAAGAATCAGCAGGCACGGCAGTGCCACCACCGGCCCCCGAACCATCGAGCCGCACCCCAGACCGGCCCCCACCACCGACACCCACAGGCCCCGCCCCGCCCGTGGACCGCTCCACCCCACCCACAGAGCCGGAAACCGCCTCCGCGGACGTCACAAAACCCGCCGGGGCCCCCGCCACCGTCCCCGCAGGACCCTCCGCCGACTCACCGACAACGACACCATCACCGTCGTACACACGGCCCACACCCACAGCCGCATCCCCAGAAGCGGCCCCCACCAGCCCCGACACCGACACAGGACCAACCGCCGGCGCAGCCTGCAACCGCCCACCCGCACTCCCCGGGCCCCCAGGCACCACCGCAGAATCCACCGCAGATTCCACAACCGCGGGCGCGACCGCAGCAACCTCGCCCCGGACCGACCGACCGGAAGAATCAACAGGCACGGAAGAATCAGCAGGCACGGAAGAATCAGCAGGCACGGCAGTGCCACCACCGGCCCCCGAACCATCGAGCCGCGCCCCAGGCCGGCCCCCACCACCGACACCCACAGGCCCCGCCCCGCCCGCGGACCGCTCCACCCCACCCACAGAGCCGGAAACCGCCTCCGCGGACGTCACAAAACCCACCGGGGCCCCCGCCACCGCCCCCGCAGGACCCTCCGCCGACTCACCGACAACGACACCATCACCGTCGTACACACGGCCCACACCCACAGCCGCATCCCCAGAAGCGGCCCCCACCAGCCCCGACACCGACACAGGACCAACCGCCGGCGCAGCCTGCGAAACGACCGCACCAGAGCGCGGCACCTCAGCCCCGACCACACCGGCACCAGACACCGCAGCCCCCGCAACAGGCCCAGCAGCCGGAACCGGAAGCCCCCCAACAGCCGCTACCGGAAGCCCCCCAGCAGCCGGAACCGGAAGACTCTCAACAGCCGTTACCGGAAGCCCCCCGGCAGCCGGAACCCCCACCACACCCGCGGCAACACCGTCACCCGCACCCTCAGCCCCCACCACACCAGGGCCCACTCCGTCAACAACGCCCTCACCCCGCCCGGCAACAGCACGCGCCTGCCCACCACCGGCACCCGCCACACCACTCGCCGAACCCACACCAGCCACACCAGCCACACCCGACAAACCGTCACCGCCACCAGAACGCGATGCCGCCCCCTCAACAGACCCCGTAACAGCCCCCCGCACACCGGACCCGCCCACCACAGGAACCGGGAAAGCAGCACCATCGATCCGCTGCTCCAAAACCTCGCCCGGACCGACTCCCGCCTCAGCACCCCCCACGCCCGAAACACCCACGGACACAGTCCCCGTCAGCGACTCCGAACCGGCCCCACCATCACCAACCCCGCCATCGTGGACACCACCCACGACACCACCAGCCGCACCACGGCCGTCCTGCCCCTCCGCGATGTCCGGGCCCGGCTCGGTGTTCATCACACCATCCATGACAGGCGGGGTCTTGACCACGAAATTACTGTTGATCCACGTACCCGACGCCACCGCACCCGAGTGCAGCCCATGCGAACTCACACCACTGAGAGACGCGCCGGTGAACGTCGACCAGGAAGTCGACCACCCACCATAGAAAAGCCCATTCCCCACGAACTCCGCCAACGCCTCCGAACCGCCCTCAGCAAGAGAACTGCTCGCCACTCCCGGATGCGCATGCGCATGCGCATGCGCATGCCCCTCCAACCCCACACCATCCCCACCACCAGGCAACCGGTTGACACCCGCCGCCTCCGCCCTGGTAGCGGTCTTCGCAACCACATCACCGGCGAAATCCTTCACCGGTGCCGCACGCCTGAAAGCCTTCTTCGCCGCGTCAGTGGCACCCTGCAACACACCAGCCAAAGGCAAGTGGACAGCCCCCATGATCGCGCCGACCAGCCCGTCCTGCGCGATCTGCTTCCAGTCGAAACCCTTCGGACTGAACGCGCCAGACGTGAAAGCGATCACGCCCAGACGCACCGCGAACGTCTCGAAAGCCTCCTCGAACGCCTCACTCACCGTCGGCAGCGCATGCCGCTCAAGCGCAGCCATAATCACCAAGATCGCCGCACGACTACGGGCCCTCGCCACAGCCGCCCGACCCAAAGCCGCCCCACCACTGAACATGGACAACGCAAAAGCAACAGCCAACTCGACCAGAAGCCGGATCACCTCAGCAATGATCTGCCACTTGGACTCCAGGATCTGATACGAAGCCCTCACCCGGTCATCGGCAATCCCGTCCAGATCCGCCGCGAACTGCCTCAGGAAACCAGCCCCCCCGCCGTCCACGAACGTACCCATCGCACGGACATAATCCCGCCCGACCTGAGCCGGCAACGACCTCGCAGCACCCGCAACAGACTGCTCGATGAGATCGGACAACTCCTCCAGATTCCTCGCCAACCGCCGGTACGGCGCATGACTGGCACCAGCCAGATCCTCATTCGCCTGCAACAAACGCTCACCGATGAGAACGAAAAGCATGTTGTTCACCGACGGAGAGGCGTGGATCGCCATAAAAAGTCACCGTCTTCGTACTGATAGTGTCGACGACACCATCGTCCTGCGCCTGATGAATCACGCGAAGAGGGGCTCACTTGGGTAGTTCCCTCGCGATGCCGAGTGGTCGTCCGAGACCATGACCACGATCAGCGACACACCCCAACCCTCCGGGGTGGCGAGGGTGGACAGGTCCTCATCGGCGAGGAAGTCGAGCCGCACGGATCGGCCTTGTACACCGCTTAGGCGATCTTTTCCGCCACGGCGACAGCGGCATCATAACTGGCGTCGACGCCGCTCCGATAGTGGTGATCGACCAAGCCCGGTGGAAAGTGACAGACCGTTACTGATGGCCCGTCACGGACGACGAACACGAGGAACGTAAGGAGGCGCAACGGGCAATGCAGGCAAGAAAGCGCCGGTATTCACCACGCGTCGGCTCATCGCCGCATGTCCGGTCGAAAAGCACATTGGGGCGAGCAGGATGTTGCCCACCATCGCGGCCACACTGCCGCGATGACGAGAAAAGGCGACTCGCCACGTGTGCGCTCGGCTTCCCGCGCTCGAGGGCCATGCCGCGCTCGGTAGCGTGACTCATCCCACCTCCTCCTGCGGTGCGTCAAACAGGTCTGAAGCCAAGGCTGGCAACAATGTGCGCTCCATCATGGGCATCCGGACAGCGGACGCCCGCAGTCATGCCCGAAAGGGACCAACAGCTTTCCCTTCCGGCCCTTGCTACCGCACGGCGCACCAAGGCCCAGCGGGCGTCACATGATTGTGCGGGTACGCCGCCCCGGGATCCGCTCCCCGTCTCGGGGAGGCGCAGAGGAAGGCCCGCGATCACTATGCCGAGAGGCCCGTGGGCTTCAGTCACACAACACTGTGACGGGAAGCTGGAGTTGCCCGAGCTCCTTCCAGAACCAGGGGCAGGACGTCGGTCTTCCGGCAGCTGAGTACAGAAGCGGTCGGATCCCTGGGGACCAGGACTTCCGGTTGACGGAAGCATCGTCCTCGTAGTCCACCCCATTGCGCCCTATCGCCCAGGCAATACCGGATGACCGGCATCAGGCGCCGGAGCAGATCGGTGGCCGGCGACAGTCCCGGTCGGCCCGGCTCACGGATCGGTTCACGGATCGGCTCACCGATGTGCTCGTCCACAATCTCCAGCAGCTTCTGCGGACGATGCACCCGATGCGCCCTCGCGTGCGTTTCGCCCTCGACCGGAGCGACCAGGACGCCGGCGTCGACCGACGCGTACCCCGTGAGCGGACATCCGCGTGGGAAAACGCCTTGGCGATCAGGGACCGCTGGTCCTCACAGAAGGCCTCGCCACCGAAGTGGAAGAGGTGAACGGACGGCGGCGATTCCCCGCGGGCGACCAAGTGTGCCGCGAGGCGGCTGAGGGGGGCGGAGTGGAGGTCGCGTCAGTGAACCGTTTTTCAGGATGAAAACGGTTCAGCCAGAGGAATTCCTGCCAAACTCGACGAGTTCGGGCGTGCAGTTGTGCGCTTGTTGGCGGCGCCCAAGGTGCAGGGGTCGGCTCGCTGCGCAGTCGGCCGGGCCGGCCGCTGGACGTCACGGCCGCAGGGGTACGGGCAATGCGTTGCCCGGTGGAGGACCGGTCAGCCGGTGCTCCACTTCTGGTTGTCCTGGCCATTGCAGTCCCACAACTGCAAGCGGGTGCCGTTACCGGTCTTCCGGTCCTTCACGTCGACGCACTTGTTCGCCTGCGGGTTGACCAGGTCATGCGCGGAGTTCAGCCGGAACTGCTGGGCGGGATTATGACTGCAGGTGGCCAGCTGGACCACCGCACCGTCGCTGGTACCGCCCCGGGCGACGTCCATGCACATCCCCAGCGCACGCACCGTCCCGTCACTCATGAAGCGCCAGCTCTGCCGCGCGAATCCGTTGCAGTCCCAGATCTGCAGCGGCGTACCATCGCCCCCGGCATCCGTGACATCGATGCAACGGCCCGAGGCACGGTTCCAGATGGACACGCCCGCGGCCGCCGAGGAACCACCGGACGACGTCGCTCCGGTGACGGCGGACGAAGTCCTGCCCGGCGTCGGCCGGGGGGTCGGTGTCTTCCCGGAAGCCGACGAGTGCGCTCCCGGGCCCCCGGCACCGTGTGATCCCGCGGAATGCCCGACCGGATGACTCGCCCCGGGACTGCCACCATCGGTCGGCGACGCCGATTGGATGGCACCAAAGCCACTTCCGTCCCCCGGAGAACCCAGCACCGTGCCAGGCGTCGCACCGACCGGACCCGCATGAACATCCTCACCGTCCCCACCCACCAGGAACGGCACGGTCATCAACACCGCCCCCACGATGGCCGCCCCGGCCAGCAGACTCTTGTGCGGCCTCCCCGGCGGAACGGCCGGCGCGACCTCGGCCAACCCCTCAGGCGCCTCTCCCGCCTCCGCCTCCCCCACATCAACAGCCGAACCATCCGCCCCCGCCTCCCCCGCTTCAGAAATGGTGGCAGCCACTCCCGCCACCTCCACCTCCCCCGCCCCCGCCTCCGCGGCGAGCGGGAAGACGGACTCCGACCCGGAAACCGACGAGACCACACCCCCGCCGGCCGACGGAACCCGACCCGTTCCACCGACCGCAGCAGCCGCCTCCCCCTCCGGCGAACCCACAGCCTGACCAGTACGGGGCACCACCGTGCCCACCTCCGACGCCACCGCCTGGGGAAGCGCCTGCCGAGATCCCTGAGCCTCCGATGAGCTCATGATGTCCTTTCCAACGGTCAAAAGATGATGCACTGAAGTGGTGTCACAACCGCCCGGCAGCCGACACGGACACGCCACGTGTGACCCCGCCCCCAGCACCCCGACGCACACGGAAGACGACTACCCGGGCAGCAGACCGCCCCCCTCCCGGCCGCCCCCCTCCCGGCCGGACAGCAGGGCCCACTCCTCCCGCACCTCCACCGGGAAGAGCTCCGAATGCCTACGCAGCAACTCCGCAAGGTCCTCGCGACGGAGCGTATTGCGCAGAGGACGCCACGCGTCGGGCGCCAGAAGCCAAGTAGCCGCGGCCGCCTCTGAACACGGCAGCCCTCTCACATGCTCGAGCTGCACATGAGTGTCAAGCACGGCCGCAGAGTCGAGCAGCTCATCGAGTCTCCGGGACGGCACCGTACCATCCGCGACATCACGCCGATGCCCCGTCCCCTCCCCCGAACCTGACACTGCCTCACCACCGCCCGACTCACCCCCAGCACCGCCGGAACCGACCCCACGCACCGCATCCCCCCCGGCCAACTCCCCAGCCGGAGCACCTTCCGCAACAGCAGACGGCACAAGACCGACCGACCCCGACCCACTGACGACAGATACCGGCGCCGACTGCTCGAACGCGCCCTCCCCCTCCGGCCCGACCGGTGACACCGCGGCCGTCTCGGACGCGGACCCAATGCCCTCCAGGTACGACAACTGCGACTCATCCCAGCCGCCCTCGGAACCCTCCCCGGACACGCCGGACGCGTCGGACCGGGACGGGGACTGCTGCGCGGAGTCCGCCTCATGGAACCGCCCCATCCGCTCTCCTGTGACAAGCGCCTGTTCCAGGAAGGGGCGATCCGTCTCGTGCACCATCTCGTCCACCCGGGGGTGGCCCACCGGGGGTTCCTCTGCGGGCTGTGGCTGCTGGACGGCCGCAGTCTCGCCCTCTTGGGACGCCACGGCCGGGGAGAACCGCCTCGGCAGGGAACGGCCGACGCCCGGCGACCAACGCTCATCGGCCGCCGGCTCGATCCGGGCGGAGACGTCGTCCTGCCCCGTGCCGGCGGACTCGGACCCGGCAACCTGCCCGGATCCGGTGTCCCGCGCACGCGACGCACCACGCACGGGGGCGGAGCTTCCCGCTTCCTCCGGCTCCGCCACAGGCCGGCGTTCAATGTCGTAGTCCACCGCGGGTGCCAGATCCCCGGTTTCTTCCTCGGATTCCCGGTCCTCCACCGTGGAGCCGGTTTCCATGGGATCCCGCACCATCGGCTCGTCCACGGGGGGCGGCGTCGGCTCAGCGGCCGCGGGGGCTTGTGGCCCGCCCCGCGCAGGCACTGCCTCCGCCGTCGAGCCCGCGCGCTCCGCCCCGGATCGGGCATCGCCGACGGCCACCCGGTAATCGACTGCAGGCGCCGTATCCGGGTCGGCCCACTCCATGGCCTCGTCCGCGGGCTCAGCGGATGCGGACTCCGAGCTTGTCAAGGGCAGTTGCTCGTGGAACCCGTCGACCCCGTTGGCGGTGACGTCTACCCCGGTAGGGTCCGTGTTGTAGGACGATTCTGGCGATCCGTTGGATCCTTCCGGGTCGTCGCCTGCGTCCGCGGCAACGGACCTCCCCGCTCCGAGGCCCGGGGGGATCAACCCTTGGAAGTAGTTCCTCACGGACCTCAGCAAGCCCGCGAACCAGGAAAGAGCCGCCCCGCCCCAGGAACGGACCGTGTCCCAGATGGTCCGGAGCGAACCCAGCATGCTCGCCAGCAGTTCCTGTACTCGTCCAGCATCGACCTCCTGGAGTTGCCCTTCAGCCCATTCGATGCTTTGCGTGTCCGGGTTCCACTGGCCGGTACGGTTTTCAATCGTGTCGAAGACGCTGAGGACGGCTTCCGGAGCGATGGAGCCGAGGAAGACAACCTCTTGTTCCTTGGGCCGGGGGTGGACCCATGTGTCCGGGATGAGGCCGGCCCGCTGCTGCCTGCGGAGCGTTTCTCCGACGTCGACACCGACGGATTCGGCGTTCCGCTCCGAGGCGATCTGGTAGAGGTAGCGCGCGCCCTCGCTGGGTGCGGGATGCCGGGTGGTCGAGACGAAAGGCGCGGATCCGCCCTCAATCACCCAGTCCAGCAGACGAGGGGCCTCGTCGGCGCCACCGGACTGGAATCCGTTTCGGAAGACCAACTCCGGAGACTCGCCGGAGGAACGCCACAGCCGTTCGCCGACGATGCCGGATACCACACAGGAGCGATCGTCCGGGTCAAGGAGGGAAAGATTCATAGGGGTCGGAGAGTGGCGATTCCCCGCCAGCCAGACGACGCGCCGGCGCGTCGGATCCCAGAAACCCGTACGATCTCTGTCCCTGTCATAGACACTCACGACAGCCATCGGAGCGATGGCGTTCGTGAAGGTGACCTCCTGCTCGTGCCGAAAAGGCACCACCTGGTGACCGGCGAGGAATCCTCCCATGCGTTCCGCATCGAGGGTGGCATTGAGGTCAACACCTGCAGGGTCAGGATTACGAGACGAATCGATTTCGAAACGATTGCGCCTTCCCCCGAACCATAGGTTGATGTTACGCGTTGTGGAGACGAACGGGGCCTGATCGTTGTACTTCGCATAATGCCACAGGGTTACCGTCCGCTCGGAAGAATAAGCGGAAAATCCGTTCTTGAAGATCTTCTCCGCCGAGATATCGGAGAACCTGAACAGCCGCTCTCCAAACGCCTCGACCACATAATCACGCGGGTCCCAAAGCATGTTGTAGTCCACCGCGGGTGCCAAATCCCCGGCGTCTTCCTCGGATTCCTGGTCCTCCACGATGGGGCCGGTTTCCATGGGATCCCGCACCAGGTGCGCGTCCTCGGCAGGGCGCACCATCGGCTCGTCCACGGGGGGCGGCGCGTCAGCAGCATCCTGCCCGGGGGCCGTCGCGCCGTCCCCGGCTTCGGAGGCGGGCGCCGTCCGCGCGGGCGGGTCGCTGACAGTGTTGTGGTGGAGGTAGGGGGTCAGGACGTCGGCGATCTGCTGGAGGTGGTCGGAGGTGACGACGAAGACCTGCGTTGGGTCGGTGAACGCGCCCATCAGACTGGAATCGCCCTCCGCAACATCCTGCTCGCCACGGCCCCCGGGCGTGAGCAGAACCCGCTGGCCCGCCGCATCGTCACGCGGGTCCGCCGCATCGTCACGCGCACCAAGCCAGTGGAAGAGCTCATGCACATGCGCGGCAGGATGCACACCGGTGAACCAGGTGTTCTGGACCATGGGCCGACCAGGACCCGGCACGCCGTCACGGACCTGGACCACCGCGTCCCGCCCGCCCGGCGAATCGACGAACCGTACGTCCACCCGCAGCAGCGGACCGGGCAACTGCTGGCCCGTGACCTGGTCGACCTCCACCGGCAGCGGGTGGTCCCGCTTATTGACCAGATCTTCCAAAGCTCGCCGCAGATTGCCCCGCAGAGCCGTCATCTGGTCCGCACTCACGCCCTCCGAAACCAGATGGACCCGGGGGATCAGATGAATTGTGTCCTGCGCGGGCGTACCACCGCGATACCACGCCCAGGAATAACCGACCTGGGTCCGCTCCCCGGAAGCCGGCGGCCGACGCACCTCCCACGGTGCGTCGAACTCGACGAGCTCACCGTCGACAACCCGCTCCACCTTACGCATCCCAGGATCAGCGGGGGTGAACTCGAACGCCTGACGGAACGGAATCCAGCGATCGGTACTCACCACACCCGAACCCCACAACTCACCAGAAGCCCACTCGACCGACTCGGTCGCCGGGTTCCGGACCCCCGTACGGAGCCAGTCCACGACGGACTGCCAAATGCGCCCCGCCCAGGCGGCCAGCGTCCCGCGCAGCGCGATGATCTGCTCCCGGAGGCCCCGCACATAGCCGCGCAGGTGATCCCACAAGGAGGGATCCACGTCCGCGAGGACCTGCTTTTGCTCTTCCCGCGCCCCCCCGCCTGCCCGCTCCGAGCCCGACGACTCCTGCCCAACCCCTGACCCTGCAGCCACGCCGGACTCGGACCCGGCGGAACCAGGCGAGTAGAAAGGCGTCGACAGGGAACGTCCGACGCCCGGCGACGGACGCTCATCGGCCGCCGGCTCGATCCGGGCGGAGACGTCGTCCTGCCCCGTGCCGGCGGACTCGGACCCGGCAACCTGCCCGGATCCGGTGTCCTGGGCAGGCGACGCACCACGCTCGGGGGCGGCCCGTCCCGCTTCCTCCGGCTCCACCGCAGGCCGGCGTTCGTCCGGGCCCACCGGGGCGTGGTCCTTGGCGGGCACCACGTCGGCGGACTCGGTCGCGGGCCGCTCACCAGGCGGGGTCAGGGAGGCGGGGACGAGGCCGGAGATCGAATAGACGACCTCGGCAGGTTCCGTGTCGCTGGACGGTTCCGGCGATCCGCTGGATCCTTCAGGGGACCCCCGCAACACTCCCATGGACTCACGCAGATCATACGAAGGCCTCGACGACACACCCGAATCCAACGGCAACGAGAAGTCCGAACCGTGAAGGTCGCTTTGATCCGACTCCCCCTCGAACGACGACGCCCGCGACTCGGTTCCCGACCGCCCCCCGTCGACGGACCCGCCGGACGACGACTCCGACTCAACCCAGTCGCCCTCGGAACCTTCCTCGGACACGCCGGACGCGTCGGACCGCTGCGGGGACTGCTGCACGGAGTCCGCCTCACCGGACTCCAGGTCGACGGTATCCCTTACCCCATGCGGCTGCGTTTCGCCGACGTCCGCCCCGGCAGACATCTCGCCCCCCGGCGCGCTGCTGGCCGAACTGACCAAAGGCATCGGCCCGACCGTTCCCGACGACACCTCGTCATCCGCGAGTGCCTGTGACGTGTCGGCTGCCGTGGGTGCGTCAGCTCTCCACGCCGCTTCGGCGGTGTCGGTTTCCGCGTCCTCACCGAGATCTCCATCGGAATCCCGGCCGACGGCGCCCGGATTGTCCGGCGACTGGAGCTGCCCCGGATACCAGTCGACCTTGCCGGTCACCCGATTCCAATACCCGGTACGGTCCTCGAGACTGTCATAGACGCTGTAGAGGGCCTGCGGATCAATGGAGCCGGTGAAAGTGATCTCTGATTCGTCGTAAGTGTTCCTCAACTTTTCGCGGGGATGTGAGCTCGCCCTCTGCCTCATGAGGGTGTACTCGAGGTGTATGCCCCTGGGCTCGGAGTTCAGCCTGGGGTGGATTTCCCAGCGGTATCGCTTGTTCCGAAACCACAGGTCGAAATTGTCGGTGGTTCCGATGAACTGGGTCCTGGCCGAAGTGGTCATTGCCCAGTACCACAGCTTGGTGCGGCTGGAGGGATCCAGGGCGCGAACGCCGTTCGCGAAGACCCCTTCCGGGTCAGCGTTGCCGAACCGCCACACCCGCTCTGGTTCGACAAGCATCAGGAAGGGGCGATCCGTCTCGTGCACCATCTCGAGCATTGTGCGGTGTCCCGCCGCAGGCGCCACATCGAGCCCCCGCTGGTTGTGGCCGGGCTGCCCGTCCGCCCCGGGGGACATCTCGTCCTTTGGTGCGCTGCTTGCAGTACTGACCAAAGGCATCGGCCCGACCGTTCGCGACGACACCTCGTCGTCCGCCGGTGCCTGTGACGCGTCGGATGCCGTGGGTGCGTCAGCCCGGTCGGCTTCTTCGGACTCCTCACCGGCCCTCTCGCGAGCGAGGTCCGCAGCAGCGTCCCCGGTCCCTGGACCGGCAGCCGGCGCCTCGGCTTCGGAGTCGCCCAGGCGAACCGACTCACCCGGCACATGTCCGCCCTCGCTGCCGTCCCGCCCGGACCGGGCCTCCGGGGCCGCCAATGCAACCGCCTCGGAAGACACAGAAGCGGGTCGGTCGTCCTGCCGCTCCGCCGCGGCATCGGCCGACCGGCCGACGGCGCCCGGATCGCGCCGCGACTGGAGCTGCCCCTGATGCCAGTCGACCGTGCGGGTCACCGGATCCCAATACCCGGTACGGTCCTCGAGACGGTCATAGACGCTGTAGAAGGCCTGCGGACCAAGGGAGCCGGCGAAAGTGACCTCTGATACGTCGTGAGTGATCCTCAACGTCGCGGGGAGATGTGAGCTCGCCTTCTGTTTCAGGATGACCATATTGAGGTTTACGCCCCTGGGCTCGGAGTTCAGCCAGGAGTGGATTTCGCAGCGGTATCGCTTATCGCGGAACCGGTTGAAATTGCGGGTGGTTGCGATGAACTGGGTAGGCCTCGAATTGTCCAATGCATAGAGCCACAGTTGGCTGCGGCTGGAGGGATCCTTGGCGCGAACGCCGTTCGCGAAGACCTCTTCCGGGTCAGCGTCGCTGAACAGCCACACCCGCTCTCCTGCGACAAGCGCCTGTTCCACGAAGGGGCGATCCGTCTCGTGCACCATCTCGTCCACCCGGGGGTAGCCCACCGGGGGCTCCTCTGCGGGCCCTGGCTGCTGGACGGCCGCAGTCTCGCCCTCTTGGGGCGCCACGGCCGGGGAGAACCGTCTCGGCAGGGAACGGCCGACGCCCGGCGACCGACGCTCATCGGCCGTCGGCTCGATCCGGGCGGAGACGTCGTCCTGCCCCGTGCCGGCGGACTCGGCCCCGGCAACCTGCCCGGATCCGGTGTCCCGCGCACGCGACGCGCCACGCACGGGGGCGGCCCGTCCCGCTTCCTCCGACTCCGCCACAGGCCGGCGTTCAATGTCGTAGTCCACCGCGGGTGCCGGATCCCCGGTTTCTTCCTCGGATTCCCGGTCCTCCACCGTGGAGCCGGTTTCCGGGGTAGACGTCACCGCCAACGGGGTCGACGAAAGGACACCCATCGAACCGGCCATCTCCAAGATGGCACGGACGGAGCCCATGAAACGCTCGCCCACGGAAGGCGCCGGCTCTTCCACAGCTGCAGCCGGCTGCCCACCGGCCGTCTCGTTCCGCTCCCAGGACGAGTCAAACGAGGGCCGGATCGACTCATCGGAACCTGGGCGGCTGGACCCATCCTCATCGGCCGGTTCCCCGCGGTAGTCCTGGCCAGCCCGCTCCTCGATCACTTCGGCGCCCACGTCTGCCGTACCCACCGTGGACGACTGTGTCGACGGCCGCTCACCAACCTCAGGGGCGGACCCGGCGCCCTCCTCTGACGCCGCGTGATCCTGGTCCTCGGACTGCCCAGAAGAGCGCTCGGTCACCTCACCGGGCCGAGCAGACCCACCGCTGGTGGCACCGGCGGACGAGGCGACGGGGGAAACCACTTCGGCCGACGCCGACCGGGATGCGTCAGCCGCGGCGCCGGCGCCGTAGAACGCCGTATCCGGCCCCTCAATATCACCGGACTCAGAGCCATCACCCAACGGCAACGAGAAGTCCGAACCGTGAAGGTCGCTTTGATCCGACTCCGCCTCGAACGACGACGCCCGCGACTCGGTTCTCGACCGCCTCCAGGCGGCGCCGGACGACGACTCCGACTCATCCGGGTCGCCCTCGGAACCTTCCTCGGACACGCCGGACGCGTCGGACCGCTGCGGGGACTGCTGCACGGAGTCCGCCTCACCGGACTCCAGGTCGACGGTATCCCTTACCCCATGCGGCTGCGTTTCCCCGACATCCGCCCCGGGGGACATCTCGTCCTTTGGTGCGCTGCTTGCAGTACTGACCAAAGGCATCGGCCCGACCGTTCGCGACGACACCTCGTCGTCCGCCGGTGCCTGTGACGCGTCGGATGCCGTGGGTGCGTCAGCCCGGTCGACTTCTCCGGACTCCTCACCGGCCCTCTCGCGAGCGAGGTCCGCAGCAGCGTCCCCGGTCCCTGGACCGGCAGCCGGCGCCTCGGCTTCGGAGTCGCCCAGGCGAACCGACTCACCCGGCACATGTCCGCCCTCGCTGCCGTCCCGCCCGGACCGGGCCTCCGGGGCCGCCAATGCAACCGCCTCGGAAGACACAGAAGCGGGTCGGTCGTCCTGCCGCTCCGCCGCGGCATCGGCCGACCGGCCGACGGCGCCCGGATCGCGCCGCGACTGGAGCTGCCCCTGATGCCAGTCGACCGTGCGGGTCACCGGATCCCAATACCCGGTACGGTCCTCGAGACGGTCATAGACGCTGTAGAAGGCCTGCGGACCAAGGGAGCCGGCGAAAGTGACCTCTGATACGTCGTGAGTGATCCTCAACGTCGCGGGGAGATGTGAGCTCGCCTTCTGTTTCAGGATGACCATATTGAGGTTTACGCCCCTGGGCTCGGAGTTCAGCCAGGAGTGGATTTCGCAGCGGTATCGCTTATCGCGGAACCGGTTGAAATTGCGGGTGGTTGCGATGAACTGGGTAGGCGCCGAATTGTCCAATGCCCAGAGCCACAGTTGGCTGCGGCTGGAGGGATCCTTGGCGCGAACGCCGTTCGCGAAGACCTCTTCCGGGTCAGCGTCGCTGAACAGCCACACCCGCTCTCCTGCGACAAGCGCCTGTTCCACGAAGGGGCGATCCGTCTCGTGCACCATCTCGTCCACCCGGGGGTAGCCCACCGGGGGCTCCTCTGCGGGCCCTGGCTGCTGGACGGCCGCAGTCTCGCCCTCTTGGGGCGCCACGGCCGGGGACTGGTCGAAGTCCGCTGCCTCGTGCCGCCCGGCCCAGTCTCCGTCCCCAGCCTCGTCCTGCGCCGGTTCCACGAGTTCCGCACGGTGGTCCATGGCCGGGTCCACATCGGCCGCGCGTGACTCGTCGCCGAACAAACCCGCCTTACGAAGATACTCACCGCCGGGCGCCACACGACCGAAGTAGGGAATGAAGACCTCGGCGATCTGCCCGAGATGATCCGACGTCAGGACGATCCGCCTACCCGCGGCCTCACTGGGATCGGCCACCGCACTGTACTCATCCGGGCCGAGCTCCTGCTCGACCCGCCCACCCGGAGTGAGCAGCACCCGCTCCTTGTCGGGCTCGTCGTCCCGCAGACCGTAGCCATGGAGGACTTCGTGGACGGCGCCGGCGGGACCCGCACCGATGTACCAGTTCCTCTGCCGCATCTGGCCCTCGCCCGGCGAGCCGCCATGGAGCTGCACCACGGTGTCCGCCTTCTTGGGGGAGTCGACCCACTCCACCCCCAGCCGCAGCAGCGGATCGAGCTGTCGCCGGCCGGTGACCTGGTCGTGCTGCAGGACGGGAAGCCGGGGGTCACCGCTGTTGCGCACCAGCTCCTCCAACCCCCGCGACACGTCACCTTTAAACGCCGTGACCTGCTCCGCGCCCACGCCCTCCAGCCGCACCACATGCACCCGCCGCGTCAGCTCGATCGTGTCCTGCTCCGGCGTCTCCCCACGAAGCCAGGCCCACGCGTACCCGACCTGGATCCGCTCCCCCGAAGCGTCAGGCTGCCGCACCTCAAACGGTGCGTCGAACTCGACGAACTTACCGTCGAGAAACCGCTCCACCTTAAGCGTCCCAGGACCGGCCGAGGTGAACACGAACGCCTGCGGGCCCACACCACCAGCGGCACCGAACGGACTCCACCGCTCACTCCTCACCTCCCCCGCAGCAAACGGCAGCATGTGCGGGACGTCGAGGTCAGGCCTCGCCGGCTCCGCCTCGCTGGCAGGCTCCGGCAGCAGCTCCGCCAGGTTCGGCAGGGCCCCGTCCCCGGACTCCACACCGGCGCCACTCACCCCCCCGTCCTGGCCGCGGACACCGTCGTCCCGCCCAGATCCGGGCTCTGCCCGGCCACCACCGAACGCCGGCCCCCCCAAGCCATCGACGGCACCGGCGGCCGAAGCGGCCCCATCCACGCCGGACCACTCAGCCTGCGACCCCGCCAACTCCACGCCGGAGTCTTCGACCCCGACCAGCCCATCCGCGACCTCATCGATCTGGTCCGGCTCATCCGGCGATCGCCGCCGGCCGAGAACCCCCGCGGCGCCACCGGCAGCCCCGGACACCGACCTCGGCCCCCCGGCTCCCCCGGCTCCCTCGGCTCCCTCGGCTCCCGCCGGGGCTTCCCCGCGCGCCTCGACCGGCAACCGCCGCCACTCCGCGTCGATACTGTCGGCAAGCACCCCAGGCTCATCCAACAGGAGAGCGCCTCGCCGCAAGCGGGACACCTTCAGCTTGGGGAATTTGAGCAGCTTGTCCACGGCCGCGTCCGACCGCAGCGCATCCGACAGGTCTTCCAGCTGCCTCAGGGTCTTCTGGTAAGCCTTGAGCTTGTCGGGGTGGACCTTTTCGACGGCCACATGGCGGATCCGGTCGATCCATTCCGGGTCCGGGGTCACCCTGACCTTTACCCTGACCTTTACCCCGACCTTTACCCTGCCCCCTGCCCAGTCACGCACCACCGCCGCATCGACGCGCTTCTCTCCGTCGCTGAGCTTCGCGGCCACGGGATCGTACCCGCGACCGCCCAGCTTGCGATGCAGGAGCCTCAGGAGGATCTTGTAGGACGGGATCTCGCTGGCCCGGCCCGCGGCAGCGTCATCCGGTCCGGACCGCACCCTGCCATACCCGCCCACCCGCGCGCTGTTCCCCGGCAGCCCCTTCCAATCCGCGAGGAGCGCCTCGGGGACGAACCCGAACCGCACCTTCGCCTCCTCCACCAGCGCGTACAGCTCGTTGATCTTGCGGGTGGACTTGGATCCGATACCAGCCGTCCTCCACTTCGACACCGACGACTTGTCGACCGTGAATGCATCGCTCACGGCTTTGTCGGTCTTCAGCCGAAGGTCCTTCTTCAGGGAGGCCAGGCGCTCCCGCAGGCGCTCCTTCTGCTCCGCCGGCCCGCTAACCGCGCGGGGCTCGGCGTCGCGGTGCTCGTCGACCGTGGCACGGATCCAGCTGTGCAGGACGTCGAGGTCAGGCCTCGCCGGCTCCGCCTCGCTGGCAGGCTCCGGCTGCAGCTCCACCAGTAGCTCCGCCAGGTTCGGCAGGGCCCCGTCCCCGGACTCCACACCGACGCCACTCACCCCCGCGTCCTGGCCGCGGACACCGTCGTCCCGCCCAGATCCGGGCTCTGCCCGGCCACCACCGAACGCCGGCCCCCCCAAGCCATCGACGGCACCGGCGGCCAAAGCGGCCCCATCAACGCCGGACCACTCAGCCTGCGACCCCGCCAACTCCGCGCCGGAGTCTTCGACCCCGACCAGCCCATGCGCGACCTCATCGATCTGGTCCGGCTCATCCGGCGATCGCCGCCGGCCGAGAACCCCCGCGGCGCCACCGGCAGCCCCGGACACCGACCTCGGCCCCCCGGCTCCCCCGGCTCCCCCGGCTCCCTCGGCTCCCGCCGGGGCTTCCCCGCGCGCCTCGACCGGCAACTGCCGCCACTTCTTGTCGATCTCGCCGGCAAGCACCCCAGGCTCATCCAACAGGTGACGGCCTCGCCGCAAGCGGGACACCTTCAGCTTGGGGAAGCCGAGCAGCTTGTCCGCCTCCACGTCCGACCGCAGCACCTCCGACAGGTCTTCCAGCTGCCTCAGGGTCTTCTGGTAAGCCTTGAGCTTGTCGGGGCCGACGTGTTCGACGGCCACATCGCGGATCCGATCGATCCATTCCGGGGCCGGGGCCTTTACCCTGACCTTTGGCCTGACCTTTGGCCTGACCTCTACCCTGACCCCTGCCCAGTCACGCACCACCGCCGCATCGACGCGCTTCCCTTCAACGGCGCCGAGCCTCGCGGCCACGCGACCGTACCCGCGACCGCCCAGCTTGCGCTGCAGGAGCTTCAGGAGGATCTTGTAGTACGGGATCTCGCTGGCCGGGCCCTCGGCAGCGTCATCCGGTCCGGACCACAGCATGCCACCACCGCCCACCCGCGCACTGTACTTCGACCGCATCTCCGTGAGGAACGCCTTGCGGTCGAACGGCAGCCCCTTCGCCTCCGCCTTCGCCTTCACCATCAGCGCGTGCATCCCGATGATCCGGCTGGCGAACACGTCTCCGATAACAATCTCCCTATTATTCTTCCAGGCCCACACCCTCCCCCTGTGGCGGGCCCCGAGTGCCAGGGACATGGCACTGTCGGACACCTCCAGCTCATACTGCAGGTCGTCCAGGAGCTCCCGCAGGCGCTTCTGCTCCGCCGGCCCGCTAACCGCGCGGGGCTCGGCGTCGCGGTGCTCGTCGACCGCGGCACGGACAGGCATGTGCGGGACGTCGAGGTCAGACCCCGCCGGCTCCGCCTCGCCGGCAGGCTCCGGCTGCAGCTCCACCAGTAGCTCCGCCAGGTTCGGCAGGGCCCCGTCCCCGGACTCCACACCGACGCCACTCACCCCCGCGTCCTGGCCACGGACACCGTCGTCCCCCCCAGATCCGAGCTCTGCCCGGTCACCACCGAACGCCGGCCCCCCCAAGCCACCGACGGCACCGGCGGCCAAAGCGGCCCCAGCCCCATCCACGCCGGACCACTCAGCCTGCGACCCCGCCAACTCCACGCCGGAGTCTTCGACCCCGACCAGCCCATCCGCGAACTCACCGATCAGGTCCGGCTCATCCGGCGATCGCCGCCGCTTGCCGAGACCCCCCCCGGCGCCACCGGCAGCCCCGGACACCGACCTCGGCCCCCCGACTCCCCCGGCCGCGGGCTCCCGGTCCACCGCCCCGTCCTCCGTCCCCGAAGGCGACAAGCCCGACCAGCCCCACCCGTTCGCCCACTCCTCCTCGGCCGTGCCGGACCGCTCGCTGGGCGACACCGCCCGGGGATCCGGGCTGGAAGGCAGCCCGAACTCCGCTGCCGAGAGGTTCACCTCGTGCTCGCCGAACTCCTGCTCGCCGGACCGCTCGCCCTCCGCATCGTCCCGCCGCTGTCTCTTGGCCGGAGGCTGTCCGTCCGTTTCCTCCTCGCCCGCCGAAGCCTCGTCGAACACCCCCTCCGGTCCCACGGACTGGGCGAAGTCCGCTGCCTCGAGCCCCCCGGCCCAGTCTCCGTCCCCGGCCTCGTCCTGCGCCTGTTCCACGAGTTCCGCACGGTGGTCCATGGCCGGGTCCACACCGGCGTCGCGTGACTCGTCGCCGAACAGGGCCGCCTCGGCGTCGCTGCCGCTGTAGTGGGTGGTGTTGTAGAAGAACTCGATCCCCGGGGCGCCCTGCGGGCCGACCGTCGCCACCAGCCGCGCGGACCCCTGACCGCCCGCCCCGCCGATGCGCAGCACGTTCACCTGCCGTCCGAAAGCATGGGCCATCAGCGGCAGGAAGACCTCTCCCTGGTCGCTGGCCCACATGGCGTTCCAGTTCCGCACCGCATGCCGAACGGTCGCGAACTCCTGGTCGTCCAGCGGCGCCGTGCTCTGCGAGTACGCGGTCGCCAGCACATCACGCAGCCCCTCGGGCGAAAGCGTGTCGAGCGCGGGCAGCCCGCCGCGTGCCTGGAGGTAGCCGAACTGCGCCCGGGAACTGAGGGCATCGTCGGACAGGACGAACACGCCGCCCGTGGCGTCGGCCCCGCTCCGCACCGCGACCTCGGCCTCCGCGACACCCCGGGCCTCCTGCGAAGTCATCCCCGTGCCGACGAGCTCCCGGGTGCGGGCCTCGATGTAGTAGGTGCGCAGATCCGCCGGGTTGATCGCCTCCGGGTGGGTGAGGCCGTCGACGCCGAGCCGCCGCGCCTCCGCCATGAGCTGATCGCGGTCCATGCTCTCCAGGCGCCCCCGGTAGTCCTGGACCACGCTCCGCCGGAACTGGCCGACGACCTGCGGGGGCAGACCGCCCCGGCTGCCGGTCAGGTACTTCTCGACCGTGTTCCGCACAGCCTCGATGGTGGCATCCGCCACGCTCCGTTCAGGGACACCGCCACCCGAGACCAACTCCGCCCGCTTGTCCAACTCCCGCCGGACCGCGGTCGGATCGCCCAGCCACGCGTGCGTGACGGAAGCGTCACCGTCCTGCCCTGAGAGCGTATCCAGGACCTGCTGCGGGTCACTCGCCACCAGCGAGTAGATCAAGCAGTAGCCATCAGCCGGAACCCCGAGCAGCCGGCCCCGCGGCCCGCCCAGGCTCGATCGCCGCCCGCCGTCAACGTCACCCCGCACACTCCAGCCGCCGGCCTCCTCCTTCGACCCACGGGCACGGACCTGCCTCCCGGGGGTCGGTCGCTGTGCGGCGTCGACGTCACCCTGCGCGGTCCGGGCGTCGGTCTCCTCCCCATCGGCCGACCCGGTCACCAACCGCCCACCAGACCGCTCCTGCTCCGGCTCACCTGGCCTAGGAGTGCGGCTCGGGCCCGGCCCACGCAGGAAGTTCCGGACAGACTCCACAAAGCGATCGAGCCAGTACCGGGCCGCTGAGGGCCACGAACCGAACGCCTCAACGATCCTCGCCCAGGTAGCCCGGGCATCCTTCACAAAGCGTTCCCACGAGGAAGGGGTATTCCACGTGTCGGAATCTGTATTCCACGTGCCGGGATCCGTCGGGTCGGGTTCGCGGAGCGTGGTGGGCCGGCTGAACGGGTCTGCCAGGTCGAGGGCGTGGTCGATGGCCGCCCGCCCCTGCTCCGGGTCGGTGCCGCCGGGCGGCAGCCAGTCGTCGGCGGCCGGCGCCGCCCCGTCCGGCAGCTGGGCAAAGTGCTGGGCAAAGAACGTGAACTCGCCGACGTCCGGCCGTACGCCCAAGAGTTGCAGCAGGCCGTCCCGGATCTCTTCGATGCTCTCCGGTCCGACCTCGACCACGCGGGGCGCCGCCTGGGAATTCTCGACGCGGACCAACGAGACGCGGACCGGCGGTGCCCCGTCCGCACGCGCGATGCCGCCGTAGGCGCTGGCCACCTCCGCCTGCATGCGTGTCCAGAAGGCATCCAGGTCGGGGTCGGTACCGGGCTCGGTGGCCAGGTGGATCTGGGCCGTGAGGTCAAGGCCCCACTGTCCGTTGGGGAACAGCACGCGCTGGACATCGAAACCGAAGTCCCCCCCGTCGCGGAAGTTCTGCCCCTCGCGGGCGAACGTTACCGGCACGACAGGCGTCTCGCCGATCCACTTCCCCTGGGGCCATCGGCGGTGGGGCTGCACCTGCGTGGGCCGGTACGCGACATGCTCGCCGTCCCGGACCAGGCCCTCGATGCGGATCCCCCTGGCCTCGCCGACCCAGTGATAGGTGCCGTCCTCCAGCAGCCTGAACGTACCCGCGGCGGTGGCCGCGATGTACGCCTGCTCCACGGCGTTCAGCACCTCGTGGGGTGTCCACGCCTTGGGGAACATGGTGTGCTCGGACCCGTCCTGGTGCAGACGCCAGTGGGTCCTGTCTTCTGCCCGCGGGTCCGAGGGGGGCACCGCCGGGTCGAGGAACCTGATGGTGGCCTGCCACGTGCCGTTGTCGTGCCTCTTGCCGCGCTTGATCCGCAGGCCGTGGTTCCTCCGCAAGTCCTTCTCGTGCGCCTGCGCGTGGTAGGCGCCGCTCCGGGTGCGGCGCTCGCCGTACCTGGCCATGTCCTCGACCCGCTGGCCGAAGCCCGGGACCAACACCAGCGCGCTGACCGAACCGTCCGGCTCAGTGGTGACGGCCAGCCTGGTCGACAGATTGATCTCCGTGCTGCCCCCGTCGTCCGGGAACCTCACGGTGAATGTCCCATCCGCGTTCCGGATCGTGCTACCGCCGTCGGGATTGGTCACCATCTGAAGCGGGTTGAGCTTCGCGCTGCGCGTCCTCCCGCCCGGGAACCTCCTCGTCACCGCCCCGTCGGACCCGACGGTCTGACTGATCCCGTTGGGGAACGTCATGGCCAGCAACCTGCCAGGGTTCACGGTCACCGTGCCGCCACTGAGCGTGATGAGCGAGGGCGCCCGGCGGGCCGGCGAGGGCGCCCGGCGGGCCGGTGGGCCCAACAACACCGCGCTGGGCGGACGGTTCGGCTCAGTGGCGACGGCCATCCTGGTCGACGGATCGATCTCCATGCTGCCCCCGTCGTCCGGGAACCTCACGGTGAATGTCCCATCCGCGTTCCGGATCGTCGTACTGCGGTCCGCATTGGCTATCTTCTTACCCGGGGCGAGAAAGTCACTGCTCGTCATCCCGTCCGGGGACGTCGTCACCACCCTCCCGCCGGGATAGAAGATCCGGCTGCTCCCGCCGCCGAACCTCATGGTCAGCGACCTGTCAGGGTTCAAGGTGATCGTGCCGTCAGTAGGCGTGGGGAGGAAGTTCTCCCAGCGTTCCGGTGGGAGCAACAACAGCTCGCTGGGCGGACGGTTCGGCTGAATGATGCTGACCAGCCAGGTCGACGGATCGATCTCCATGCTGCCCCCGTCGTCCGGGAACCTCATGGTGAATGTCCCATCCGGGTTCAGGATCGTCGTACTGCCGTCCGGATAGGCCACCTCCGTACCCGGGCTGACCATGCGCTCCGGCCCGTAGGGGAATGTCACCCACCCGTGGGACCCGAAGGTCTGACTGCTCCCGTTTTTGAACGTCGTGGTCAGCAACCTGTCAAACAAGGTCACCGTGCTGCCAGTGGGCGCGCGGAGCGAGGTCTCCCGGCGGGCCGGTAGGGGCAGCGGCGCGTAGTCGGGGGCTTTCAGACCGGACTGGTCGTCGGAAGGCCGGAATCCCGTGATCGAGCCGTCGGGGCTCAGCTCCCCTGTAAACCGCACCCCGGCGTACACGCCCTCCCAGGTGGAGTAGCCGGGCTTCCCCCTGACCGGGCGGACCTTGCCGTTGCGCAGGGCATCCAGGTACGCCTGCTCACCGTTGTAGACGGCGTCGTCCTCGTCCCAGTGGTCGGGGAGCATCATCTGAATCTGATCCCGCCTCGCGGGCACCGCCAGGTCGCCCGCGACGTGTCGCACCCGGTCGTTCAGCGCCGGCCGCGGGGTCAGGCCGTCGGCCGTGACGTACTCGGCGGGGTACGTCCCGTTGGCGTTGTTCGGCCCCCGCCGTTCCGGCCGCAGGCGATCCGACATCCCCCGGGGCGCCAGGTGCCCACCGACCCCCCTGCGGGGATCCCCGTACAGCGCGGCCTCCCGGACGTCCAGGGGGATGTGGGGGCGGGTCGGCAGCCCATCCGCTCGGGGCTGGAGCGTTTCATCGGTGGAGAAGACCAGCTCGCCGTCGACCCCGAGGCGGGCGGTGCCCAGGGCGCCCTCGGCGTCCGCTCCGATCCGGCGCAGATGGCGGGGTTTGAGCCGCCACTGGCCCGGGACGCTGTCCGGGTCGTAGCTGCGATGGTCGTAGTCCACATCCGGGCGCCCCCTACCGTCCACGGCTCTGGGGCCGCCCATCAAAGAAGCGCCCAGATAGACCGCGCGCAAGCCGAAGTCGACGCCCTCGCGGTACTCGTCATCCAGACCCAACAGGTGCCCCACCTCGTGGGCCAACACTTCGGGCTCAAGGGCGAGGTCGAGCGACCAGTTCTCGTGGTCCTCCCGCTCGGACTTGGCGTGCAGATTGACGTCGTGGTGGCGAGGGGCTTTGGGATCTGACACGAATTCCAGGTCGACCCGGAGCAGGTCCCCGTTGGGAAGCCGGTAGCCACGGTTGTACCACTTGTGGACAGCTTCCTGGGCGCGTTCCTTCAGCTGATCCACCTCATCCGAGGTGATGGGATAGTCGTCTTTGGGATGCTTGACGTCGAGGAATATGCGGACCACCACGCGGGTCTCGAACTCGCCGTTCTGCAACCGGTGCCGCTGCGCCTCGAAGCGCCTGATCAACAGCGGGTCGCCGTAGGCCGCCCTGTATTCCGACCAAGCCTTCAAGCCCATCCGGACCGCCTTCTCCGGCTCCATCCCCAGCGGCTTCTTCAGCGGCTCCACCTCGCCGAACAGGGCCGCCTCGGCGTCGCTGCCGCTGTAGTGGGTGGTGTTGTAGAAGAACTCGATCCCCAGGGCGCCCTGCGGGCCGACCGTCTCCACCAGCCGCGCGGACCCCTGGCCGCCCGCCCCGCCGATGCGCAGCACGTTCACCTGCCGTCCGAAAGCGTGGGCCATCAGCGGCAGGAAGACCTCTCCCTGGTCGCTGGCCCACATGGCGTTCCAGTTCCGCACCGCGTGCCGAACGGTCGCGAACTCCTGGTCGTCCAGCGGCGCCGTGCTCTGCGAGTACGCGGTCGCCAGCACATCACGCAGCCCTTCGGGCGAAAGCGTGTCGAGCGCGGGCAGCCCGCCGCGTGCCTGGAGGTAGCCGAACTGCCCCCGGGAACTGAGGGCATCGTCGGACAGGACGAACACGCCGCCCGTGGCGTCGGCCCCGCTCCGCACCGCGACCTCGGCCTCCGCGACACCCCGGGCCTCCTGCGAAGTCATCCCCGTGCCGACGAGCTCCCGGGTGCGGGCCTCGATGTAGTAGGTGCGCAGATCCGCCGGGTTGATCGCCTCCGGGTGGGTGAGGCCGTCGACGCCGAGCCGCCGCGCCTCCGCCATGAGCTGATCGCGGTCCATGCTCTCCAGGCGCCCCCGGTAGTCCTGGACCACGCTCCGCCGGAACTGGCCGACGACCTGCGGGGGCAGACCGCCCCGGCTGCCGGTCAGGTACTTCTCGACCGTGTTCCGCACAGCCTCGATGGTGGCATCCGCCACGCTCCGTTCAGGGACACCGCCACCCGAGACCAACTCCGCCCGCTTGTCCAACTCCCGCCGGACCGCGGTCGGATCGCCCAGCCACGCGTGCGTGACGGAAGCGTCACCGTCCTGCCCTGAGAGCGTATCCAGGACCTGCTGCGGGTCACTCGCCACCAGCGAGTAGATCAGGCAGTAGCCATCGGCCGGAACCCCGAGCAGCCGGCCCCGCGGCCCGCCCAGGCTCGATCGCTGCCCGCCGTCAACGTCACCCCGCACACTCCAGCCGCCGGCCTCCTCCTCATCGGCGGCAGTCGGAACCTGGCTGGAGTCCCCGCCGGAGACCGACTCGAGCAAGTCCACCTCTCCCGGGTGGAACCCTCCTTCACGGGGATCCTCGATGGGTTCCAGAGTGGACTCCGACTCAAATGACACCTGCCTGGGCGCCGTGTCGTGGTTCACCGCAGGCGCCACGCCGGACACGGGCGGCACGACCGGCGGCTCGGAGTGTCCCGGGTCGGCGTCCTGGTGCCGCGCCTGCGTTTGGCCGTCCGACCCCAGGTCGCCGGGGTCGGACGGCCGGTTGTGCCCGGCCTCGTCCTGCGCCTGTTCCGCGGGTTCCGCACGGTGGTCCATGGCCGGGTCCACATCGGCCGCGCGTGACTCGTCGCCGAACAAACCCGCCTTACGAAGATACTCACCGCCGGGCGCCACACGACCGAAGTAGGGAGTGAGGACATCGGCGATCTGCCGGAGATGATCGGACGTCACGACGACGACCCGCTGCTCACCCTCGGCGACCGGACGGGGATCGTCCATCACACTGGACTCACCCTCACCGAGCACCTGCTCGGCCCGCCCACCCGGAGTGAGCAGCACCCGATCGTCGGACTCGTCGTCCAGCGGACCGTAGCCATGGAGGAGTTCGTGGACGGCGCCGGCGGGACCCGCACCGATGTACCAGTTCCTCTGCCGCATCTGGCCCTCGCCCGGCGAGCCGCCATGGAGCTGCACCACGGTGTCCGCCTTCTTGGGGGAGTCGACCCACTCCACCCCCAGCCGCAGCAGCGGATCGAGCTGTCGCCGGCCGGTGACCTGGTCGTGCTGCAGGACGGGAAGCCGGGGGTCACCGCTGTTGCGCACCAGCTCCTCCAACCCCCGCGACACGTCACCTTTAAACGCCGTGACCTGCTCCTCGCCCACGCCCTCCAGCCGCACCACATGCACCCGCCGCGTCAGCTCGATCGTGTCCTGCTCCGGCGTCTCCCCACGAAGCCAGGCCCACGCGTACCCGACCTGGATCCGCTCCCCCGAAGCGTCAGGCTGCCGCACCTCAAACGGTGCGTCGAACTCGACGAACTGACCGTCGAGAAACCGCTCCACCTTACGCGTCCCAGGACCGGCCGAGGTGAACACGAACGCCTCCTGCGACCCCACACCACCGCCACCGTACGGACTCCACCGCTCACTCCTCACCTCCCCCGCAGCAAACGGCACACCCGGCAACCCGCCGGACCGCTCAGCCGGCGACCCCGCCCGCTCCACGCCGGAGTCCCCTATGGACCCCAGCTCGGCCCAGTTCACCTCACTCAAGAACTCGCCGATCAGGTTCGGCTCATCCGGCCCCGGCTCGCTGGCAGGCTCCGCGGGCAGCTCCACCGGGTGCGGCACGGGCCCGTCCCCGGACTCCACACCGACGTCGACAAACCGGGTGCCGTCCGCGGCGGGATCGACCACCGCGCTCCCCGACAACGACCCGTCCGCGCCGAGGTCTGCCTGGATGGAGACCCGATCGGAGTCAGTTGGCTCCGTATCGGAGTCCGACTCCAACAACGAATCCAGGTAGGCCGAGCCTTCCCCGGTGGGTTCCATATCGGAGTCCGACTCCAACAACGAATCCAGGTAGGCCGAGCCTTCCCCGGTGGGTTCCATGTCGGAGTCCGACTCCAACAACGAATCCAGGTAGGCCGAGCCTTCCCCGGTGGGTTCCGTAACGGCGTCCGGATCGGCACCCGGCACGCCCTCCCGCCGCTGCCGCTTACCCCCCTGCTCTACTGCCGGAAGCTGTGTCTCCTGCGGCAGCGGCCGCTTTCCCCTGGAGTCCCGATCGGAGTCCGACTCGAGCAAGAAGTCCAACTCGCCCGGGTAAAACCCTCCTTCACGGGGATCCTGGATGGGCTCCAGAAGGGGGACCGGCTCAGGCTGCGCCTCCCCGGCCACCATGCCCGCCCCCCTGACCGTCTCGCTCCGGGCGCTGCCACCGGTGCCGATCGGCGCGGTATCGCCGGACCCGGCGCCGGCCTCCACGCCCCCGGGGCCGGTGGCCTCCGGCCTGACCTCGTCGAATAGCGCGTCGAGGCCCAAGTCGGGGAGATCCTCATCCGACGGCGCAACCTCCTCCATCTCCACATCCGACCCGCCCGCGCCGAGGTCTTCCCGGCTGGGTGCCCAATCGGAGCCCGGCGCGGACCAGAAGTCCAACTGGTCCGCGAACGGTACGTCGAGGCCTTCCCCGCTGGAGTCCCACTCGGCCCGGTCCGATGCCTCCGGGTCCAAGGCGGCGCCGCCGGCAGTGCCGGACACCGACCTCGGCCCCCCGGCTCCCCCGGCTCCCCCGGCTCCCCCGGCTCCCTCGGCTCCCTCGGCTCCCGCCGGGGCTTCCCCGCGCGCCTCGACCGGCAACCGCCGCCACTCCGCGTCGATCCAATCCGCATGCCCCTCATCCACCAGGTGAGTGCCTCGCCCCCCCCAGCTGCTCACCTCCGCCTCGGTGACGCCGCCCAGCGTGGCCACCCGCTCTTGCCCATGCGCACGCGTCAGGGCTTCCAGCTGCCTCAGGGTCTTCTGGTAAGCCTCGAGCCCGTCGGAGCCGACCCTTTCGACGGCCACAGCCCGGATCCGGCTGATCTGTTCCAGGTTCGGGGTCACCCGGCGATTTAGCCCGACCCTTGTCCAGCTATGCACCAACGCCGCAGCGACGGGCTCCCCTCCGCCGCTGAGCCTCGCGGCCACGCGATCGTAATCGCGATCGCCCAGCTTGCGCTTTATGAGCATCAGGAGGGTCTTGGGGAGCAGGCTCTCGCTGGCCGGGCCCTCGGCAGCGTCATCCGGTCCGGGGCCCACCGGCGCACTGTTCTTCGGCGGCTTCTGCCACTCCGCGAGGAGCGCCTTGGGGTCGAACCCAGGCCGCCCCTTCGCCTCCTCCACCAGCTCGTACAGCTCGTTGATCCGGCGGGCGAACTCGGATCCGATATCAGCCCCCTTCCTCCACTTCCTCACCGTCGACGGGTCGACCGTGAGTGCATCGCGCACGGCTATGTCGGTCTTCAGCCGCAGATCCTTCCTCAGGGAGGCCAGGCGCTCCCGCAGGCGCTCCTGCTCCTCCGGCCCGCTAACCGCGCGGGGCCCGGCGTCGCGGGGCTCGGCGACCGCGTCACGGATCAGCTCGTGCGGGACGTCGAGGTCCGGCATCGCCAGCTCCGCCTCGCTGGCAGGCTCCGCCAGGTTCGGCACAGCCCCGTCCCCGGACTCCACACCGGCGTCGACAAACCGGGTGCCGTCCGCGGCGGGATCGGCCACCGCGCTCCCCGACAACGACCCGTCCGCGCCGAGGTCTGCCTGGATGGAGACCCGATCGGAGTCAGTTGGCTCCGTATCGGAGTCCGACTCCAACAACGAATCCAGGTAGGCCGAGCCTTCCCCGGTGGGTTCCATATCGGAGTCCGACTCCAACAACGAATCCAGGTAGGCCGAGCCTTCCCCGGTGGGTTCCGTAACGGAGTCCGGATCGGCACCCGGCACGCCCAGCCGCCGCTGCCGCTTACCCCCCTGCTCTACTGCCGGAAGCTGTGTCTCCTGCGCCAGCGGCCGCTTTCCCCTGGAGTCCAGATCGGAGTCCGACTCGAGCAAGAAGTCCAACTCGCCCGGGTAAAACCCTCCTTCACGGGGATCCTGGATGGGCTCCAGAAGGGGGACCGGCTCAGGCTGCGCCTCCCCGGCCACCATGCCCGCCCCCCTGACCGTCTCGCTCCGGGCGCTGCCACCGGTGCCGATCGGCGCGGTATCGCCGGACCCGGCGCCGGCCTCCACGCCCCCGGGGCCGGTGGCCTCCGGCCTGACCTCGTCGAATAGCGCGTCGAGGCCCAAGTCGGGGAGATCCTCATCCGACGGCGCAACCTCCTCCATCTCCACATCCGACCCGCCCGCGCCGAGGTCTTCCCGGCTGGGTGCCCAATCGGAGCCCGGCGCGAACCAGAAGTCCAACTGGTCCGCGAACGGTACGTCGAGGCCTTCCCCGCTGGAGTCCCACTCGGCCCGGTCCAATGCCTCCGGGTCCAAGGCCGCGCCGCCGGCAGTGCCGGACACCGACCTCGGCCCCCCGGCTCCCCCGGCTCCCGCCGGGGCGAGCGGCGCCCGGGCCCGGCCATCACCCTGCGTGTCACCCGTCAAGACATGGGCGGCGCCTCCGGGCGGGACATAGTGCTCGAAGAACACCCTCTCGAGCTCGACGGCGACCCCGCGCGGCAGCTTCTCACCGTCGCGGTAGCTGCTCACCTCACCCGGGTCGGCCCCGATCTCGCTGCCCACCCGCTGATCCGACCACCCCAGCTCGTTCCCCAGGTGTCTCAGCATGGCCCGGAGGACTGCCGCATCGACCAGGGCGGCGTTGTGCCTTTTCGCTTCACGGATCGCGCCCGATAGGTAGTCGCTCACCGCCTGGCGCGAGACACGGACATCCTTGGCCACGGCCTTGTTCGACCCCAGAACGTCCTTCAGGAATTGCATCTTTTTCTGCAGGGTCCAGGTATGCGGGACATAGTGCTCGAGGAACACCCTCTCGAGCTCGACGGCGACCCCGCGCGGCAGCTTCTCACCGTCGCGGTAGCTGCTCACCTCACCCGGGTCGGCCCCGATCTCGCTGCCCACCCGCTGATCCGACCACCCCAGCTCGTTCCCCAGGTGTCTCAGCATGGCCCGGAGCAATGCCGCATCGACCCGGGCGGCGGTGCTCGTTCTCAGTTCACGGATCACGCCCGATCGGTAGTAGCTCACCGCCTGTTCCGTGACAACGACATCCTTGGCCACGGCCCGGTTCGACCCCAGAACGTCCTTCAGGAATTGCATCTTTTTCTGCAGGGTCCAGGTATCCAGAATGCCGCGATCGCTGCCGATGACCGCGGCGGGGGCCGCCGGGGCGAACGGCACCTGGCTGGAGTCCCCGCCGGAGACCGACTCGAGCAAGTCCACCTCTCCCGGGTGGAACCCTCCTTCACGGGGATCCTCGATGGGTTCCAGAGTGGACTCCGACTCAAATGACACCTGCCTGGGCGCCGTGTCGTGGTTCACCGCAGGCGCCACGCCGGACACGGGCGGCACGACCGGCGGCTCGGAGTGTCCCGGGTCGGCGTCCTGGCGCCGCGCCTGCGTTTGGCCGTCCGACCCCAGGGCGCCGGGGTCGGACGGCCGGTTGTGCCCGGCCTCGTCCTGCGCCTGTTCCGCGGGTTCCGCACGGTGGTCCATGGCCGGGTCCACATCGGCCGCGCGTGACTCGTCGCCGAACAAACCCGCCTTCCGAAGATACTCACCGCCGGGCGCCACACGACCGAAGTAGGGAGTGAGGACATCGGCGATCTGCCGGAGATGATCGGACGTCACGACGACGACCCGCTGCTCACCCTCGGCGACCGGACGGGGATCGTCCATCACACTGGACTCACCCTCACCGAGCACCTGCTCGGCCCGCCCACCCGGAGTGAGCAGCACCCGATCGTCGGACTCGTCGTCCAGCGGACCGTAGCCATGGAGGAGTTCGTGGACGGCGCCGGCGGGACCCGCACCGATGTACCAGTTCCTCTGCCGCATCTGGCCCTCGCCCGGCGAGCCGCCATGGAGCTGCACCACGGTGTCCGCCTTCTTGGGGGAGTCGACCCACTCCACCCCCAGCCGCAGCAGCGGATCGAGCTGTCGCCGGCCGGTGACCTGGTCGTGCTGCAGGACGGGAAGCCGGGGGTCACCGCTGTTGCGCACCAGCTCCTCCAACCCCCGCGACACGTCACCTTTAAACGCCGTGACCTGCTCCGCGCCCACGCCCTCCAGCCGCACCACATGCACCCGCCGCGTCAGCTCGATCGTGTCCTGCTCCGGCGTCTCCCCACGATGCAAGGCCCACGCGTACCCGACCTGGACCCGCTCCCCCGAAGCGTCAGGCTGCCGCACCTCAAACGGTGCGTCGAACTCGACGAACTGACCGTCGAGAAACCGCTCCACCTTACGCATCCCAGGAACGGCCGAGGTGAACACGAACGCCTGCGGGCCCACACCACCAGCAGCACCGAACGGACTCCACCGCTCACTCCTCACCTCCCCCGCAGCAAACGGCACACCCGGCAACCGCCCACCCGCACTCCCCGGGCCCCCAGGCACCACCGCAGAATCCACCGCAGATTCCACAACCGCGGGCGCGACCGCAGCAACCTCGCCCCGGACCGACCGACCGGAAGAATCAACAGGCACGGAAGAATCAGCAGGCACGGAAGAATCAGCAGGCACGGCAGTCCCACCACCGGCCCCCGAACCATCAAGCCGCACCCCAGACCGGCCCCCACCACCGACACCCACAGACCCCGCCCCGCCCGCGGACCGCTCCACCCCACCCACAGAGCCGGAAACCGCCCCCGCGGACGTCACAAAACCCACCGGGGCCCCCGCCACCGCCCCCGCAAGACCCACCGCCGACTCACCGACAACCACACCATCACCGTCGTACACACGGCCCACACCCACAGCCGCATCCCCAGAAGCGGCCCCCACCAGCCCCGACACCGACACAGGACCAACCGCCGGCGCAGCCTGCGAAACGACCGCACCAGAGCGCGGCACCTCAGCCCCGACCACACCGGCACCAGACACCGCAGCCCCCGCAACAGGCCCAGCAGCCGGAACCGGAAGACCCCCAACAGCCGTCACCGGAAGACCCTCAACAGCCGTTACCGGAAGCCCCCCGGCGGCCGGAACCCCCACCACACCCGCGGCAACACCGTCACCCGCACCCTCAGCCCCCACCACACCAGGGCCCACTCCGTCAACAACGCCCTCACCCCGCCCGGCAACAGCACGCGCCTGCCCACCACCGGCACCCGCCACACCACTCGCCGAACCCACACCAGCCACACCAGCCACACCCGACAAACCGTCACCGCCACCAGAACGCGATGCCGCCCCCTCAACAGACCCCGTAACAGCCCCCCGCACACCGGACCCGCCCACCACAGGAACCGGGAAAGCAGCACCATCGATCCGCTGCTCCAAAACCTCGCCCGGACCGACTCCCGCCTCAGCACCCCCCACGCCCGAAACACCCACGGACACAGTCCCCGTCAGCGACTCCGAACCGGCCCCACCATCACCAACCCCGCCATCGTGGACACCACCCACGACACCACCAGCCGCACCACGGCCGTCCTGCCCCTCCGCGATGTCCGGGCCCGGCTCGGTGTTCATCACACCATCCATGACAGGCGGGGTCTTGACCACGAAATTACTGTTGATCCACGTACCCGACGCCACCGCACCCGAGTGCAGCCCATGCGAACTCACACCACTGAGAGACGCGCCGGTGAACGTCGACCAGGAAGTCGACCACCCACCATAGAAAAGCCCATTCCCCACGAACTCCGCCAACGCCTCCGAACCGCCCTCAGCAAGAGAACTGCTCGCCACTCCCGGATGCGCATGCGCATGCGCATGCGCATGCCCCTCCAACCCCACACCATCCCCACCACCAGGCAACCGGTTGACACCCGCCGCCTCCGCCCTGGTAGCGGTCTTCGCAACCACATCACCGGCGAAATCCTTCACCGGTGCCGCACGCCTGAAAGCCTTCTTCGCCGCGTCAGTGGCACCCTGCAACACACCAGCCAAAGGCAAGTGGACAGCCCCCATGATCGCGCCGACCAGCCCGTCCTGCGCGATCTGCTTCCAGTCGAAACCCTTCGGACTGAACGCGCCAGACGTGAAAGCGATCACGCCCAGACGCACCGCGAACGTCTCGAAAGCCTCCTCGAACGCCTCACTCACCGTCGGCAGCGCATGCCGCTCAAGCGCAGCCATAATCACCAAGATCGCCGCACGACTACGGGCCCTCGCCACAGCCGCCCGACCCAAAGCCGCCCCACCACTGAACATGGACAACGCAAAAGCAACAGCCAACTCGACCAGAAGCCGGATCACCTCAGCAATGATCTGCCACTTGGACTCCAGGATCTGATACGAAGCCCTCACCCGGTCATCGGCAATCCCGTCCAGATCCGCCGCGAACTGCCTCAGGAAACCAGCCCCCCCGCCGTCCACGAACGTACCCATCGCACGGACATAATCCCGCCCGACCTGAGCCGGCAACGACCTCGCAGCACCCGCAACAGACTGCTCGATGAGATCGGACAACTCCTCCAGATTCCTCGCCAACCGCCGGTACGGCGCATGACTGGCACCAGCCAGATCCTCATTCGCCTGCAACAAACGCTCACCGATGAGAACGAAAAGCATGTTGTTCATCGCCGGAGAGGCGTGGATGGCCATAAAAAAGTCAACCTCTTCGTATTCATTTCGCGGGTTTTCAAATTTTGTGGTGGCCGAGGCGGCGGGGAGTTCGCACGAGTGGTTGCACAACGTGACCGCAGGTGCTGGTTCTCGCGGTTGTGGAAGCCGAACGCATTGCGCCCTCCGAGCTTGATCACTCAGTTTTTACCTGCACCGGCGGCGCTGGTGATGCCAGGAGTGAGGTACACCTCGGTGCCGTTCCCGCCACTGGTCACGGTCTCGGCGAGGGTGCCGAGTTCGGGCAGGTGGGCGTGGTCGGTGCCGTGAGCGTGCAAGCGGTGGTGGGTGACGGAGATCGCGGAGCGGTCTGGATGAGTGCGAGTGTGCATGACAGCGAGGTGGAGCAGGTCACGCAGCGGTTCCTTGGCCCGCCAGCCGGTTCAGATCTGCCATCCGTAAGTCCCGTCTGCGTCAACTCGTCTTTCGCCAGGGCGTATTGGCCGTGGGTGAGGTCATCCTCGTTGCGGCGCAGCAGCTCGCAGACGGTACAGACGACGGCGCCCCCTGCGTGCGCTTCACGGCCGGGGCATTCGCCCCGGCCGCCCTCACGTTGAGTGGCTCAATCCGACTCCGACGACCACCCAGCGTGTTCAGTGGCGATGTCCCGTATCGCCGGAGGCAGCGCCGGCCTGACGAATCGCATCGAGGTTCCCTGCCTGCGTGCGCGTGATGTTGTCCGCATTCGCGACAGTGCCGTTGGTGATACCGGCGACCGCGTCCGCCACCGACGCCGTGGCAGTCGTCGCCGCACTGTCCTGCTTAGCCACATCCTTCTTAACCGACTTGGCGTAACTGTCGTTCTGTCCCTCCCAGCCGGCCGTTTCGCTCACGCCGGCGCGGAAGTCATCCAGCATCTGACGCGCTGCCTTCTCGATCTGGTTGAGGAGGGCCGCCGTTCCGCGGACCTCGTCCGCGTTCGCGATGTAGGTGTTGGCATCAGACATCGTGCTCGTCCTCCGTGTCCTCGCTGATCTCGTCGCGCAGCCGGCTCCTGGTGTGGCGGCCGGCCACGGCCTGCGGCTCCTCCTGGACGGAGGGCCCGAAAATCGCAGCCCAGTCGATGTCCATCCCGGTCAGTTCGGGCGCCGCGGCGCTCGGCTGGGTGAAGGGCTGGAACGTCTCCATCACGTGCCGGGACATCTGTGTCCGGGCCCTTTCCGCCGCCTCCAGCACACTGCCGGCGAGTTCGCCCGCCGACATGTTCCGGTATTTGCCTTCCAGGAACCTCAGTGCTGTCAACTCCCCCTGATGGCCCACCGTGACCTCCACCGCCCGGTCCCTGGAGCGCACGGTGAACGAGGCGTCGCGCAGTTCCGTCTCGGCCTTCGCGACTGCTTCCTGGGTGGCTTCGAGTTCGGCCATGGCTTGGGCCAGCCTTTCCTCGATGGACGCTGCCGGCGCCACCGGCTCCTGAGCCGCGTCGTCGCCGCTGTCCTTTCCGTTGTTCATCGTCCGATCACCGCCGGAGCGCCTCCTTCATCCGTGCCCCACACGTCCTCTTCCTCCTGTGTCCAGTTGGCCCGTTCGCGGGCGCCCGATTCGGTGGCCTGGCCGCCTTGACCATGAGGAGTGCCCGTCGCACCGTAAGGAGATGACGTGGTGACGGGCCGTCCGGCCCGGGTGAAGACCACGTCCTCTTCCTCGTCGGCCCCCGCGGCACGCGACCGCGACTTCGACCTGCGCAGGCTGGCGCCGTCGCTGTCACTCAGCACATTGCGGACGCGTTCGTTGTTCGATCCCTGGCCTCCGCCCATGCCACCCATGCCGCCCATGCCACCCATGGCACCCATGCCCCCCATGCCACCCATACCGCCCAACGCCATGGGGTTCAACGGCACTCCGCCGCCGGCCGCATTCGCCGTGGAGGCGGTCGAGCCGCTGGTGGGTGCGCCAAGCACGCCTCCGGTGTACGGGGTGCTGTCGTACTCCTCGAAGGAGTTGCCGCCGGCGCTGTTCAGGCCACTGTTGTCCGAGGACAGGAGTGAGGCTGCAGATCCGCCGGAGGTGTGGGCTGGAACGCTGGAGAGATCGGACAGGCTGAAGGGGGACCTGCCGTCGGCAGGCAGTGACGCGCTATCGACGGTGCTGCTGCCGCCGGGTGTGCCGTTGAGGTGCGTGGTGGTGACCGAGCCGTCCGGCTGAGTGGTGGTGACCGCACCACCGGAACCAATGGTCTGCACGGTCCCGTCCGGGAACTTCGTGGTCACCGAACCATCCGGGTTCAACAACGACGTACTGCCGTCCGCATTCGTCACCGCCATACCCGGATCGACAGAGCCGCTGCTCGTCACCCCGCCCGGCGACGTCGTCGTGACCGCACCGGTGACCGGATCCACCGTCTGCGTCGACCCGTCAGCGAAGTGCGTCGTCAGCGACCCACCAGGGTCCAACGACGTCGTACCGCCACTCGGCGTGGTGAGCGAACCCACCGACGGATTCAGCTGCGACGAGACGACCGAGCCATCCGGCTGAGTGGTGGTGACCGCACCACCGGAACCAATGGTCTGCACGGTCCCGTCCGGGAACTTCGTGGTCACCGAACCATCCGGGTTCAACAACGACGTACTGCCGTCCGCATTCGTCACCGCCATACCCGGATCGACAGAGCCGCTGCTCGTCACCCCGCCCGGCGACGTCGTCGTGACCGCACCGGTGACCGGATCCACCGTCTGCGTCGACCCGTCAGCGAAGTGCGTCGTCAGCGACCCACCAGGGTCCAACGACGTCGTACCGCCACTCGGCGTGGTGAGCGAACCCACCGACGGATTCAGCTGCGACGAGACGACCGAGCCATCCGGCTGAGTGGTGGTGACCGCACCACCGGAACCAATGGTCTGCACGCTCCCGTCCGGGAACTTCGTGGTCACCGAACCATCCGGGTTCAACAACGACGTACTGCCGTCCGCATTCGTCACCGCCATACCCGGATCGACGGTACTGCTCTTCGTCCTGCCGTCCGGGGACGTGGTGGTCAGTTTCCCGGTGGCCGGGTTGAGGAGGCTGAAGCCGCCATCGGGAAAAGTGGTGGCCAGCGACCCATCAGGGTTCAACGACGTCGTACCGCCGCTCGGCATGGTCAGCGAACCCACCGACGGATTCAGCTGCGACGAAGTGACCGAACCATCCGGCTGAGTAGTGGTGCCCGCCCCACCGGAACCTGTGGTCTGGACGGTCCCGTTCGGGAACGTCGTGGTCACCGAACCATCCGGGTTCAACAACGACGTACTACCGTCCGCATTCGTCACCGCCGACCCCGGATCGACAGTGCCGCTACTCGTCATCCCGCCCGGCGTGGTCAGCGAACCCACCGACGGGTTCAGCTGCGACGAAGTGACCGAACCATCCGGCTGAGTAGTGGTGCCCGCCCCATCGGAACCTGCGGTCTGGACGGCTCCGGTGTCGGCGTTGAGGTTCTGGAGGTCTCCTCCCAGCCCGGCGCCAGCGCTGTTCAGACCGCTGCTCGTGCCGGTGAGGCCGCTGTTGAGAGCGGTCGCGCCGTCACTCAAACCGCTGCTCGTGTCGGTCAGACCGCTGTTCAGAGCGTTCATGCCGTCGCTCATGTTGCTGTTCAGGGCGGTCATGCCGTCGCCCATGTTGCTGTTCAGGGAGTTGATGCCGTCAGTCATGTTGGAGAGTGCCTGGTTAAGGCTCTCGGTGGCGTCGTTTGCAGCTCCCTGCTCCGCCGACTGCGACAGAGAGCTGGTGTCAGTGACAGTCAGCGGCTCGGCCAAGATCTCGGAGTCCCCAAGCCAACGGTTGTTGAGGGTGCTCAGCGTCGCCTGGGCGCTCCGGTCCAGTCTGGCGGCAGCGTTTTCCGTCCACCGCTTGATCGCTGCGTCGCCGATCTTCTTCCAGTTCTCCGGTTTCGAGAGGTCTCCGTAGTCGGGATGGGTCTGCCGGAAGGCGCCAGTGGTGCTGTAACTGGTCCGGCGGCCATCATAGATTCTTAGGACGCTCGTACCCGGACCCGCATGTTCTTCCACCATGGACTCATTTTTGAGGATCTGCGCGATGTTGTTCTCGGACAACCACCGTTGCACTTGATCGAGCTCGTCCAGCAAGAACCGGTGCGGGAGGTGGTAGCCGTTGGAGGCCCAGACGTCCCACGTACTCGACAGGTCCCCCGCGCCCTGAAGCAGAGCATTCTCGGCATCCACCACCGCGTTGCCGAACTTGGAGCTGGACGTGTAACCGTCGACCGTGGCAGCTCCGCCCTTGTAGCCCCTGCCTCCGAGCTGGTCCACGTAGCCTTCGTAGTTCTTGTGCAACTGGAGGATCAGCGACCTGAACACCTCGGCCGCCTGCCCCTTCCACGAGGCCTGCTCGTCGCCCAGGGACTTCTCCCACTGATTCAACGTATCGGCACGGTCTTCGAGGAACTTCTTCGCCCGATCGAACGCCTGGGCCATGCGCTCGAACGAGTTGAGGTCGACGATGTCCGCCCTCGCCACACCGAGTCCGTTGGTTACGGGGAAATCGGCCGTGGTGTGCTCTGTTCTCAATGTCTGGAGCGCTGCCGCGCTTCCCGCGATGTACTGTGCGAGGGGGATGTCCCCATCCGTCCAGGATCCGAGGTCATCAACCAACCCCAAGGCCACGCCGTTGCCGTCCCTGGGCACCATATCGAAATGGATCTTTACCTGCACCATCTTTATGTCTTCGTGCTTGTTTTTGGGTACGTACTGACCATCCCCATTGGGTGTGGTATAGACCACGAGATCATAGTCGTCACCCGAAATACCCTGCAGGCCGATCTCATTGGGATTTACCGGCCCCACGTGCATGTCCTGGATATCGACATGGAAGAGCGGTGAATTATTCGGGTCCGAGCTCGAGTTCGAATTGAAAAGCGTCCCCCTGCTGGGCACCGGGTATCCGGTGAACTGTTTTACCGCCAGGGCCCAAGAGTCGGTTTCATCAGACATCAGGGGTACGCTCCGCGGGGTAGGAAGGGGATGGAGAGGAGGTCTTACGCCGGGCTAGGACATGGAGCGGCCCTAACTGGCTGTCGACCTGCGGGGCACGGCTACGGAACACCGAAGGCCCCAGCCTCGCCACGCAGGCGCCACCGGCCGCGCCACGGTCCAGGTCCTGACGGAACTTCGTGATGCCGGTCGGAGCGGAGTCCAGGGCATGCATGCCGTTACGGGTCGCCTGTGCGCCAGACCGCTGTCCATCGCCTGCCACAGAGCTGCTCCTTGTTCGGCGGCCACTCGGAGGATCGGCAGAAGGCTAGGGCCCAATCGACTTGAAACACTCACGGCTGAGGAACTTCTGAGCTATCGGCCCCTCGAACTCTGCCCCTTCGTACACCGCGCCGCGCCTCCTGCCCCCGTCATCCGGCGGCCGGCGACCCAGACCCGGTCAGGTTCCCGGGGCCCTCCCCGCGGGCGACGGGGACCGGCCCGACCCTCCGGAGGTTTTTCCGCAGGCCGGAGGCGTGATCGTGGCGCCGCCACCGCCCGCGGCCACTCCGAGGGCCAGGTCCGGTCCCGACGGCGGCATGGACAGCAACGGCGAGGGCAGCGCCGCCACATCCGAGTCCGCGTACCCGCGGTGTCACGAAGTCGTGGCGGTACCCGAACCAGCACCGGTGCCGGCACCGGCACCGGCACCCGAAACAGCACTGGCACCGGTACCGGCACCCGAAACAGCACCGGCACCAGCACCCGCACCCGCACCCGCACCCGCACTCGAAGCACTGTCGAGGTTCGAAAAGACGTCGAGGAGTTCCTGTGCTTTGACGCCGGCCAAGCTCTCCTGCTGCGTCTTCAACAGGGTCTTGATGGTCTCCCTCAGGTCACTGTCCATGTTCTTGAACAGAGACTGCTGCGCGAGGAAGAAGTCGTCGATCCCCTTCGCCCCGCTGGCGACCGCATCGATCAGGGCCTTGCCCTGCGGCTCGGCGTCCGTGTTCAGGCCACCGATGGCCAGGAACTTGTTGAGGCCCACTTCGTCATCGCTGCTGTCATAGCCCGCGACGGCACTGTGGAGGGATTTGACGTTGGCGTCGTCCTTACGAATGCGCTTCAGAGCGTCGATGTGGTCGGCCAAGTCGCCGTCGATGAAGGCCTGCAGGCCGTTGGCGTCGAGGTGGGTCAGATCTGCCACCGTTTATCTCCTGAATCTGCCGTGCGCCGTAGGGCGCTTACCGGACGACACATGGCGGAACGAAGGGCCCGGTCCGCCGCTCAGCGGCCGAGCGTGACCTCGGACCACATCTGGGACAGCGAGTTCAGGCTGTACTTGTAGTTGCCGGAGATCTCCGTCAGCAGCACAGCGAGCGTCTGTTGTTCGCCTCCCGACGGAGCTTCATGGCTTCGGGCTCCTGGTCGTCGAGGCGCAAGATCTGCCACCACTTGTCTGGTGGTCCGTTGTGCGCCGTCCGGCGGTCTGTCGGACGGCGCACAGCGGAGCGAAGGGCCCGGTCCGCCGCTCAGCGGCCGATCGTGACCTCGGACCACATCTGGGACAGCGAGTTCTCGCTGTACTTGTAGTTGCCGGAGATGTCCGTCAGCAGGACGGCGTGGGAGGTGAGCAGCTGCTCCATGTTGTGGACCGCCTGGTTCCAGGCTTGCTGCTTCTGGTTGTAGACCTCGGCGTCGGAGCCGTACCAGGTTTTCTGCAGCTCAGCGAGTTCCGCCTCCATGTTCAACAGGGTGGTGGCGATCGCCTTGGTCTGGCTGACCATGTCGTCGGCGCCGTTCTGCATGCTGGAGTAGGCAACGAAGATGTTGCCGTCGGTAAGGTCACTCATCACAGGTCTCGTCTCGCTCGTCGGATACGGGAGGGAAGTGGGCCGGTGCTTCGCAGGTCATCGGTCAGGAACGAGTCCACTCAAGATCGTTGGCTGATCTCGGCCGCGTCGGCTCAGTCGCGTCGGATCTCACGGTGGCGACCGGTCGTGGCCGGTTGATCCTCACGATCGAGTGACCTGCGAAGTACGAGGCCAGGCGGGATCAGGCCCCGGGGGTGAGCGTCTGGTAGGTCGCGTTTTGCGAGGCGCTGGAGGCCTGGGCGATGGCATCGCCCGCGGCCGTCTGCGTCTGCTGGTGCTCCCTGAGGCTCGTGTTGAGCTTGTCGATCATGTCGCTTAGGTTGCGCTGAATGACATCGCACTGCTCGTCCCACTTGACGAGCAGCTGTCCGAACTGGCCGCCATCGCTGCCCTGGTAGCCCCGGCCGACATCGCCGCGGATGCTGTCCACCTCCTGACGGGACCTCCTGATGCCGGTCAGAGCGGAGTCCAGCGCATTGACACCGTTCCGGGTCGCCTGTGCGCTTGACCGCTGTCCATCGCCTGCCATAGCCCTGCTCCTTGGTTGGTGGGGTACCCGGCGGGCGCTTCACCACCGTCGCCTGATCGGTGGGTCGCCCGGCGGACGCTGACCCACTGTCGTCGCCAGCCGTCGTGCCTACTGCGTGGCCAGTGGGTCGCTCGGAGGATCGGCAGAAGACTAGGGCCCAATCGACTTGAAACACTCACGGCTGAGGAACTTCTGAGCTATCGGCCCCTCGAACTCTGCCCCTTCGTACACCGCGCCCCGCCTCCTGCCCCCGTCACCCGGCGGCCGGCGACGCAGACCCGGTCAGGTTCCCGGGGCCCTCCCGGCCGGCGACGGGGGACCGGCCCGACTTTCCGGAGGTGTTTCCGCAGGCCGGAGGCGTGATCGTGGCGCTGCCACCGCCCGCGGCCACTCCGGGGGCCAGGTCCGGTCCCGACGGCAGCATGGACAGCAACGGCGACGGCAGCGCCACCACATCCGAGTCCGCGTATCCCAGGTCCTTCAGCGCGTCGATGGAGGGGACCCGGAACTTCACGCCGTTCTCGGCCACGAAGTACGTCGTGTCCCCCAGCGTCGTGCCGCCGGCACTCAACGCCCGCACCAGCGCGCCGCGGCCCGGCCGGACCACGACGGCGTCCACCGGCAGGCACGCCGCCGCGGACGCCCCGGGCTCCGCCTGGGTCACCGGGGTCAGGGCATCACGTGACACCAGTACGGTGCTGATGCGGACCAGCCCGGCCACGGACTCCACACGGGCACAGGCCGCCTGATCGTCGGGTACGGAGGACGCCTGGGGCGGGGAATCCGGCAAGCCGGCGGTGGAAGCAGACCAGCTCCGGGCCCCGGATGCCAGGTGTTCCCCGAGGACGTCAGCGCTCAGCGACTCGGCCTCGGGCGAGTGACCTCCGTAGGCGCTGTCGCGGGTGGAGGGGTCCCCCAGGATGAGGGCCGCCCCGGTGGCCGTGAGCGGCACCAGGCCCTCCTTCCGCAGTAGGTAGTACTTCGGTGCGGAGCCAGGCACCCGCACCACGTACACCCGGCCCACCGTGCCGCGCACGCCGCCCAGCGACGGGCCGGCGGTGCCCCGGCCCGGCGTGGCGGGCGGAGCGAGGTCCGGACCGGGGGCCAGGGCGTTCAGGAACGCGGCGGACACCGGGCGCGGTGTCACGGAGTCGTAGCCGAGGGACACGGCCGCGCCGGAGGCCTTGTCGAGCCGCAGGCGGCTGCCCCGCCAGTCGATGTACGTCTTCTTGTCCGGTCCGGTCACGACGAGCGCCTGGTCGTCGGCCACCGCCTGACCGTCGACTGGGGCTCCGACCACGAGCGTGGTGGTCGCGGTCCCCGCGGAGGCGAGGCTGGAGCAGACACGCCAGGCGCCGCCGTCCAGGTCTCCCGCCGCCGGTATGGAGTCCGGGGCGCCGGTGATGCCGACCGGGGTCCCGACGGGCGTGCCGCGCAGGGAGGCGCTGCCCACATCGGTGGTCTTCAGCTTCGTCCCGCCGATCAGCAGGGCGGAGGCGTAGTTGCGCACCGGCCTGAGGCGGCCGTCGATGTACAGGTAACGGCCTCCGGTGTCCCTGTTGACGATCAGGGTGTCCGAGGTTCGCCACGAGGTGTTGCCTCCGGGCGAGATGAGCCCGTACACCACCGCGCCCGCCGAGATGATCACCGCGACGACGACACCGAAGACCGCGCCCCGGGTGGTACGGGCCAGCGGGCTCTCCGGAGCATCGGGGTCGGCGAGCAGCATGCCGGAGGTGAGCCTGCCCATGGCGAAGGCATGGGCCTGGACCTGGTCACGTTTGGACTGCATGGGAGTGTGTTCCCTTCCCGTTCTCTGTGCAGGTCAGCCGGTCAGCCGTTGATCGCCCGGAGGGCGCCGAAGACGCCGAGCACCCACAGCGTCAGAGGCAGCAGGCCGATCGCCAGCAGCGAGTGCAGCAGTTCGGCTGCGCGGCCCCAGTACGGCAGCACCCGTCGGCCGGGCACCGTCCAAGAGGCAATGGCCAGCGCGGCGGCCAGCGCCAGCAGTCCGGCGACGAGCGCCGGACGGTCGGCAGGGGCCAGCCGGGCCGCGGTGCCGACGGCCAGCAGGGTCGCTCCCCACAGGCCCGGGACCACGAGGGCCAGGCGCTGCCACACGTTGACCATGCCACGTCCGTGCAGGAGCAGGAGCAGCGACAGAGCGCCCGCGGTCAGCGTCTCGGGAAGGCCGGGCAGTCGCACGAGGGCCACCAGGCAGCCTGCGCAGACGGCTCCGGTCGCCGCGTACAGGGCCGTCATCCAACTGCCGGCCAGTTCGGTCCCGGTCGCGACGTCGCTGCCGTTGTACGGGTCGATGCCCTCCTGCAACTGCTGGGGGCTGGTGGGCAACGGGGGCATCCGCATTCCGGCGAGCTTGAAGGACAGGGCCGGTACGAAGCCGCCGAAGACGACGGCCACAGCGGCCACAGCGGCGCCGGCGCCGTCCATCCGTACACCGAAGACGCTCATCAGGGCCCCTCCGGCGGCGGAGGCGATCGCGACAGTCGCGGTGGCGACGAACAGCGGGGTGTACACGGCCGCCGCGGCCACCGCCAGCGCGGCTCCGCCGGCGGCTGCCGCGCCCGCGGCCAGCAGCCGGGCGCCGAGGACGTGATGAGCGTCCGGGCCGGAGATCGCGCCGGCGGGCAGCAGCCAGCCGGCCAGTGCCATGCAGGGCACGGCGAGGAAGCCCAGGGTCGCGCCGGCTGCCTCGTCCCCCACGGCTCTGCTGGCCGAGGCGGCCCCGGCCAGCAGCAGCAGTCCGGCGACGGCAGCCATCACCGTGCGGGCGAGGAGCGGGCCTCCCGGCCAGGCCAGCGTCCCCATCGCGGTCAGCACGCAGACCGCCACGGCGCCGCGGAGCAGCCGACTGCCGGCCTGCGGACTCCAGCCGTGCAGCCGTTCGCGTGTGACGTTGGCGATTCCGTCGACGAGGTCGTCGATCCGTATCTCGGGCAGCGCGTCGGCGTGCGGGCGCAGGTAGAGCACCTCGCCGTCCTTCAGGTCGAGCGACTCCAGCGTGTCTTCGTCGTCCAGGGGGCTCTGGCCCAGGCGTTGGAGCACCCAGCCTCCGTGGTCCAGGCCGTTCTCCTCCAGTTCCTCGCCGGAGTAGCGCAGCAGGGTCGGTAGGAGGTCGGCGACCGGAACATCGGCGGGTACTGCCAGATCGATGGCTTTGGCAGGGGCACGGACGGTGAGGTGGCACAGGGCAGCCACTGAGTTGTCAGTCATTGGAGAGGCCACGCTTCCCGAGAATTTCAGCCACGAGCTAGGTTTGGGAGTTGAACGGATGCAGACTACTGAAACCCCTGAGAGTTCGTGAACGCCCGGGGGGTTTCCCCTCTTGGCCCGGCTCGTGAGTCGTGCGCCACCGTTAGGAGCCCGTCTCTTGAGTGTCGTCCTATTCCGCCGCCCTGCCCGCAGACGCGGTCCAGAATTGCCGGAGGGCGAATTGGCCCTCCAGGAACCACCAACCCTTCCGGAAACGGTGCCGGACAAGTCGGCGGTATGGACCTATCTGCCGATGGGTTTGATGTCCGGCTCCATGATGCTGGCGTTCATGCGGCCCGGCTCGAGCGGAGGTGCGCTGACCTATGTGGCCATGGGCGTGATGGTCCTCGGGACGGTGGTCATGATTGTCGGCCAGGTGATGCGCAAGAGCGGCGAGCGTAAGCAGCGCCTGCACGGCGAGCGCCGGGACTATCTGCGCTACCTGTCGCAGACCCGCCGGAAGGTCCACCGGACCGTCGTCGAGCAGCAGCTGGCACTCGCCTGGCGCCATCCCGCACCTCGGACGCTGCGTTCGATGGTGCGGACGACACGGTTGTGGGAGCGGCGCCCCAAGGACGACGACTTCGCCGAGGTGCGGGTGGCCGTCGGGGACCAGCAGCTGGCGATGGAGTTGTCTCCGGTGTCCGCCAAGCCCGTGGAGGACCTCGACCCCATGTGCGCGCACGCGCTGCGCCGGTTCATGCGGGCCTACAGCACGGTGCCCGATCAGCCGATCGCACTGTACCTTCGGTCCTGGGCCCGGGTGCTGCTGCGTGGCGACGAGGTGGCGGTCCGCGGTCTGGTGCGGGCCGTCCTGTGCCAGCTGGCGGTGTTCCACGCCCCGGAGGACCTGTGGATCGCGCTGTGCGTGAGCGACGAACGCCGGGCCGAGTGGGACTGGGTCAAGTGGCTGCCACACAACCTGCACCCGCATGAGCGGGACGGCGCCGGGCCCTCCCGTATGGTGGCGTCCGAACTCAACGGCCTTCTGGATCTGCTCGGCGCGGAGTTCACCGAGCGGCCGGGGTTCGACCCCGACGCGCTGCCCGGCCGTGAGGAACCGTTCACCGTGGTCGTGGTGGACGGGGGCCAGGTGCCGGCCGGACACCGGCTCGACGGGACGGGCTTCCGCAACGTGGTCGTACTCGATCTGTCGGAGGCCCTGGGGTGGCGTCCGGGACGCACCACGCTGCGGCTGGACGTACGGCCGGACAGCGTGCGGCTGGTGCGCACGGACCGCAACCGCAAGGAACAGTCGACCTCGCTGGGCCGCCTCGACCCGATCGGCCTGGTCGGCGCCGGGGCGCTGGCCAGGATGCTCGCGCCGTACCGGATGAGTCTGACCGCCGACGCCGCCGAGCCGCTGTCCGCGGACGTGCGGTTGACGACCCTGCTGGGCATCTCCGACCTGCACAGTCACGAGCCGGCGACGCTGTGGCGGCGCAGCACGGGCACCGCCCGGCTGCGGGTTCCGGTCGCAGTGGGTGCCGACGGGGCCCCGGTCGAGCTGGACATCAAGGAGTCGGCGCAGGGCGGCATGGGCCCGCACGGCATGCTGATCGGCTCGACCGGCTCGGGCAAGAGCGAGTTGCTCCGCACCCTGGTGGTGGCCCTCGCGCTGACCAACTCCTCCGAGACGCTGAACTTCGTCCTGGTGGACTTCAAGGGCGGGGCGACGTTCCTCGGCCTGGACGAACTGCCGCACGTCTCCGCGGTGATCACCAACCTGGCGGACGAGGCGGCCCTGGTGGAGCGGATGCGGGACGCCCTCCAGGGGGAGCTGATACGGCGTCAGGAGTTGCTGAGGGCGGCCGGCAACTACGCCTCCGCGCTCGAGTACGAGAAGGCGCGTGTCGCGGGAACACCACTGGCGCCCCTGCCGAGCCTGTTCATCGTGGTCGACGAGTTCAGCGAACTGCTGGCCGCGCACCGGGATTTCATGGAGCTGTTCGTGATGATCGGCCGACTCGGCCGGTCCCTGGGCGTGCACCTGCTGCTGGCCTCGCAACGCCTGGACGAGGGGCGCATGCACCAGCTGGAGAGCCATCTGTCGTACCGCATCGGCCTGCGCACCTTCTCGGCCATGGAGAGCCGCGGGGTGCTGGGGGTTCCGGACGCCTACCAGCTGCCTTCGCAGCCGGGCGCTGGTTTCCTGAAGAGCGGGGTGGAGGAGCTCACCCGGTTCCGAGCGGCGTACGTGTCGGGGGCGTACCGGTCGCGCCGGGGAGCGGTGGTCCAGGCGCGGGTCGCCAGCCAGGTGGTGCCGTGGACGGCGGACTACGTGGTGCCACGCGCACCGGCCCAGCAGCCCGAACCCGAGCCGGAGGCGGAAGAGGAGGAGAACGCGGCCTCTTTGCTGTCGGTGGCCGTGGAGCGCCTGCGTGACGCCGGGCCGTCGGCCCTTCAGGTGTGGCTGCCGCCTCTCGACCTGCCGCCCACCCTCGACGGGTTGCTGCCCGGCCTGACCGAGGACCCGCAGCGGGGGCTGGTCTCCGCCGGCTGGCCGGGACTCGGCCAGTTGAAGGTGCCGGTCGGTGTGGTGGACAAACCGTTCGAGCAGCGCCGCGACCCGTTGGTGGTGGACCTCTCCGGCAGCGGCGGCCACGTGGCGGTCGCAGGCGGCTCGCAGAGCGGCAAGTCGACGGTGCTGCGCACTCTGATCACCGCTCTCGCGCTCACTCACACCCCCCGCGAGGTGCAGTTCTACTGCCTGGACCTGGGCGGCGGAACGCTGGCCTCACTGGCCGGGCTGCCCCACGTCGGAGGCGTGGCGAACCGGCTCGACAGCGAGCGGATCAACCGTACGGTGGCTGAGGTGAACACCCTGCTCAACCAGCGTGAGCAGTTGTTCCTGGCCCACAACATCGACTCGATGGCGACCTACCGCAAGCGCCGCGCGGCCGGCGAGTTCGTAGACGAACCCCACGGTGACGTGTTCCTGGTCGTGGACGGGTGGGCCACGCTGCGTCAGGACTTCGACGCGCTGATCCCCACGATCAACCAGATCGCGGCCCGGGGCCTGAACTTCGGTGTCCACCTGGCCGTTGCCACGGCGCGCTGGATGGAGCTGTCCAGCCAGGTGCGCGACCAGGTGGCCACCCGGCTGGAGCTGCGGCTGGGCGACGCCATGGACTCGGTGGTCGACATCCGCAAGGCGAAAACCGTACCGCGCAGTCCGGGCCGCGGTCTGACGACGGACGGCAAGTTCCACTTCCTGGCGGGGTTGCCGCGCATCGACGGCCGGGAGAACGCCGATGACCTCACCGAGGGGGTGGCCGCGCTGGTGGAGAGGATCGCCGGGTGCTGGTCCGGTCCTTCCGCGCCCTCCGTACGGACGCTGCCGCACCGCCTGCCCGTCTCGGAACTGCCGGAACCGGAGCTGGCGGACGGGCTGCGGATTGCGCTGGGTCTCGACGAGGACACCCTGTCGCCGGTGTGGCACGACTTCAGCCGTACACCTCACCTGATCGGCGTCGGCGACACGGAGAGCGGCAAGACCAATCTGCTGCGGATGGTCGCCTCGGCGGTCACCGCCCGCTACAGCCCCAGTGAGGCCCGCATCCTGGTGGTGGACTACCGCCGGACACTGGTCGAGGCGGTACCGGAGGAGTACCGGATCGGGCACGCGGTGGCGCTCGACGCCCTGCGGGACCTGTTGGACGGCTCGGCCCGAGCCATCAAGACCAGGGTGCCCGGGCCGGACATCACTCCGTCCCGGATGCGCCTCGCCGACTGGTGGACCGGGCCCAGGCTGTTCGTGCTCGTCGATGACTACGACATGGTCGGCGGCGGCCTCGCCATCGGCCATCCCTTCGAGCCGTTCTTCGAGTATCTCGCCCTGGGGCACGAGGTGGGGCTGCACATGGTGGTGACGCGGTCCGCGACCGGTGCCGGGCGGGGCCTGAACGACCAGTTGCTCAGGCGTCTGGACGAGGTCAACACGCCGGGGCTGCTGATGTCCTGCCCACCCTCGGAGGGATACGTGTTCGGCAACATCAAGCCGCGCAACCTGCCGCCCGGCCGGGCACAGTACATCGCCCGCCGCAAGGCCGTCCTCATGCAGACCGCGCTGATGGGAGAGCCGGGCGGGGAGGGGCAGGGCGTGCAATGAGACCCTGTCCATAGAGCAGCGGCCTGACGGGAAACCCCGTTGCCCGACTGCGGTGGTGCATCGCCTCCCGTCCCGGACAGGCGGCGATGCACCGTTCCTGCAGGCGCGGACCGCGAGCCCGATCGCCAGGTGTGCCTTCCCGGTCCCCGGAGTTGTCCATGGGGCCTGAGCCCCTCTCTTCTCTGTCTTCGACGAGCGTCACCGTGAGCGTTCTGCGTTGTTGACGCATTGCTATCAACGGGAGTTCTTCAACGAGACGGAACGGCATCAGTGGCGCATAGCTTGGCGGTCCGACCTGCGAACGGGCAGCGGGCGTGGACACGTGGACATCTTCACCTGCGAGGCTTCCTTGGTGAACAGGGCCGACACCGATGCGGAGGACAGTTCCAGGCCGGCCTTCTCGGCCAGGAGCCGCCGCAGTTGGGCGCCGCTCCAGACCTCGCGCCGGGCAGCGGCCATCCGCAGCTTCCACTTGATGTTCACGGCGTGGGTTCCTCTCCGGTGAGCTCGCCGAGCGTGCTGGTCACGGCGCGTCGGTAGGCGTCCTCGATGAACGTGGCCGAGGGCCGTACGTATCTCATGGTCGAACTGACAGTCCAGTGACCAAGGAGCTGCTGGATGGCCACCAGGTCGCTCCACGCTCGTAGTTGTGGGTCGCGCAAGCCCTCCGCAAGGCATGCGGGCTGAACCGGTCGGCGACCGGACGACCCTCCAGCTTCATCAGATAGCGCAGGCGGTTGCGGACAGTTCCCTGGTGCAGGTGACCATCCGATTCGTCGGCGAACAGCGCGGGCGAGTCGGGGAACTTCCCGCGGACGTCGTCGCGATCAACGGCCCCAGCTACCGCCTCAAGGCCATCGAACGGGACACCAACGTGGCCTGACCACTGGCCACGTTCAAACGTACCGACCCGGCCGCATCGGAGAGTACGCGGACACATGCGTTGGAAAGCACCCCTGAACGCGTTCCAGATCGCCTTCGAGGGCCGTGCACGGTGATGGGCTGCTGGTCGGCGCCCGGAGGTCGTTGGTTGCGGGCCCGGTGGGGGCGTTGGTTGCGGGCCCGGTGGGGGCGTTGGTAGTTGTAGTGCCGCTCGTAGGCGGGCAAGACGTGCCGGGCGTAGGCCCCGTTCAGGGTAAGACGTGGTCGAGGGCTTCGCGCCGGATGCTGCCGATCACCCGCTCGCATTGGGCGTTCGTCCGAGGTGTTCGCGGCGCACTCTTGATGATCTCCATCTCCTCGGCCTCGAAGACGGCGTCGAAGGACTGGCCGTGCTTGCCGTCGCGGTCACGCAGCAGGAAGTGCAGGGACTCCATGCGCGTGCCGAGGTCTGCGGCAAGGTTCCGCGCTTGCTGCACCGTCCACTCACGGGTTGGGTTTGAGGTGACGCCGGCGATGTACAGGCGTTGAGGCACGTTCAGCGACCGCATGGACGCCCCGGATCACGGCGTTGAACGCCTTGTCACAGTCGGCGAGTTCATCGCCTTGGGGCTTCTTGACCGGGTGGCGGAAGCCGTCTCCTGCGTTCTCGTAGCCGAGGTCGGTCAGGGTGGGGATGCCCAGCGTGGCGGCGAGCCGGTTGTGCGTCGACCAGGCCGTGGGCGCGGGCGCAGGTGGTGTCGTGCTCGCGGCCCGGGCGAACCGGGGAGACCCAGATCGGCCAGCCGTCCGGGGCCGCGATGACCTGTGCGTCCCCGCCGTGGTGCTTGTGCTTGCCGGACCACCACAGGTCCGCGCCGTTGGGGGCCGGCGGCCGCCACGAGGTCGATGCGGATGACGGTGCCGTCCAGGTTGAGGTGGGTGTACCCGGCCGCCGCCGCGCGCTCCAGCGCAGTGGACAGATCGGGCGTGTGGTCGGCCGGCACGGTCAGGCCCTCGTGGAGATAGCGATAGGCGGTCGGGACCGAGATGCCCTTATCCCGGGCGAGTTGGGCCAGCCGGGTGCCGTCGACGAACCAGCGCAGCACGAGCACCGCCTGCCTGAAGACGCCCAGTGCGCGGGTGCCCCTGCGGGTCCCGAGCCGCTCGCGGTGCCCACGCAGCAGCTTCGCGAGGTGCTCGGCGGTCGCCCTGCGGACATCGCGCACGGCGGCATAGGTGATACTGGACGACACGTGAAGCCCCTGGTCGTACTGAACGTGATCTTGGCGACCCGTTCCTATGGCTTCACCTCTGTCTGACGTCAAGTCACCGCCCCGCAGACCGGCACGACATCACGCTACGCAGCCGTCAGGTTGCTGAGAAGACTTCAGTGTCGAGGTGGAAGAAGTCGACGGCGGTGATGCCCTGGGCCTGGTTGGTGAGGAGCTCCCGCCAGGTTGGCCCGGTACGGCGCGGGGTTGGATCGATGCCCGCTGCGTGGAGGATCTCCCATACCGTGGAGGCTGCGATCAGGTGCTCGAGTCGGGCCGGTTCGCCCTGGATCCGCCTGTGTCCCCACCTTGCGCAAGCCCTGCGGCGGTGGCGGAGCCGAGGCCGCCAATCATATGAGCCCGGCACGGATGGCGTACGACACCGCCTGCACCCGGTTACGCACGCCGAGGCGGATCATGACAGCGGACACGATGTTCTTGATGGTGCGCTCGGCGTAGCTCAGCTTGACGGCGATCTCGGACAGGGTCATTCCCTCCGAGACCAGACGCAGGACGTCGATCTCCCGGCAGCTGAGCCCGGAGGCGGTCAGACCCTTGGGGCTGAGGACCTCGCGCTGGACGTATTCGAGCTGATCCAGCAGTCGGCCCTGGATTACTGGGGGCAGACACGCCTGCCCGACCGCCACGGCGCGCACCGTCTGTACCAGCGCTGTGCCATCCGTCTCGGCTCGCCACAGCACCGCCCGCACCCGATGCTCTGCCACAGCGGTCGGGTCGACGTACCAGCCGCCGTCCGCGACCAGCACGAAACGGGCCTGCGCTGGTGCGGGCAGAACCCGCAGCAGATCCAGCGCCGAGGCGTCGACCGAGCTGACCGCGACCACCACGGCCTCGGCCTCCTCCATGGCCGTTATGGTGACCTGCTGACCGCTCCCCAAGCACGCCGCCAGACCGGCCTTGGTGACCGGGTCCGCCGCTTGCACCGCCGCACGCACCGACTTCACGGCTCCTCCAACCGAGTTCGTCATGGAAAGTATTAAGTCGCAATATGAGCGGCTCACCCGCATCAGCTACGCCGGGCCCGTCGGTCTGACCGGTCTGCGGAAGCACTGCGGGCCGGACCCACAGGGCGGCGGTCTACGGCAAGGCCGAAGCCCAGGCGTGGGACCGGGTCCACCCGAGGCTGACCCACCGTTCGGCCTGGTTGGAGCACGACGGTGAACTCCCCGTCATCGAGGGCACCTTGGTCCGGTTGAAGGTCGAGCACCTCTCCAAAGAACGGGAAGCACCACCGGTCTGGCTGTGGTCCTCCAAGACCGGCGCCGCCCCGGCAGACGTGGATCTGTGGTGGCAGGTGTTCCTCAGGAGATTCGATCTCGAGCACACCTTCAGGGTCGGAAGGCAGATCCTCGGCTGGACCACCCCGAAGGTCCGTACTCCCGAGGCTGCGGACCGGTGGACCTGGCTCGTGGTCGTCGCCCACACCCAGCTCCGCCTCGCCCGGCCGCTGGCCGCCGACCTCCGTCGGCCCTGGGAGAAGCCGGCCAAGCCCGGACGCCTCACCCCGGCCCGGGTCCGCCGAGGGTTCAGGAACATCCGAGCCCACCTGCTCTGCCCGGCCGGTGTTCCCCAACCACGCGGCGCTGGTCCCGGACGACCGCCCGGGACCAAGAACCGCTATCCCGCACCCGCTACGACGTTGGTAAGACCGCCACGTGCAGCGCCCCGGATGAGCCGGCGATGCGCCGCGGCGGTGCACGCGCGCGGCCTCAAGGCGTCGGCAGGGGCAGCTATAGGCAGAGGAAGGGAAAGCGTCATAGATCCACATCCTTGTCGGAGGGGCGTGTCGGGCCCACGTACCCGCAGGCATCCAAGCGCTACGCAGGGCAGTGGTCGATCAGTGGCAAGCATGTCGGTTGGTTTCGGTGCAGCAAATGGGGGAGAATACCTAGACCGCTACGCATTCACCTTCGGCTCCGCGTCCCGCGGGCCGTACGTGAGGAACCCCACGGCCACTGCGCACGGGGCGGGGCAGCGGGGACCATGACCGTCATCGGCGCCACCACCTGCGGATCCGGCGCGGGCAGTCGGTGTCGATGAGCACGCCGGCAGCCACGAGTTCGTCGACGAACGCGGCGATCCGGCCGCTTACCTGGCGCGGTCCTGTCCGGTGGGGACGGCTCCGGCTGCTGGTCGCGGGGGCCTGCCGCAGTAGCGCGGCGACCTGGTGGCGGCCATGACTGGTGAGCCGGGACGCCCCGGCCCCGAGGGACGGCACCACGACCAGCCGGTCACGGCGGCCTGCGGCATGATTGGGCCCTTGCTCCAGGGCCTCGGCGCCATGTTCGAGGGAGCCGCTCCGGCCCAGGTCGGCAGCCTATTTGAGGACTCTTCAGTAGGGCCGTGACCCTTGCCCCCTCATGGTCGATGAAAAAGTGACCCCTTCCGCGATCGAGTGATATCAATCCGGCTTCAGGAGAGTGCCTCGGAGGTGTTCTTCAGCAGGACCAACGATCATGTAACGGCCTCCCGGACGCCGCATTGTCGGGGATGCTCACCGGGCAGGACTGCCGTACGGGCGGGTCATTCGGGTTGCTGGGTGGCCCAGGTGGCGATCTGGGCGCGGGAGGTGAAGCCGAGCTTGGTGAGGATGTGCTCGACGTGGGTTTCGGCGGTCCGTCGGGAGATCACCAGTTTGGCGGCGATCTCCTTATTGCTCAGGCCCTGCGCGATCAGGGCCGCTACCTCGCGCTCCCGGCGCGTCGGTGTGAGCGCCCCGCCCGCCGCAGGCCCGGTCCTGATCCTGGCCGGGGCTCGGGCCGGCGCTTTCTCGCCCAGGGCATAGACGTAGGCATCCTCCCAGGAGAAGTCCTCGCCGATTGTGACGGCCGCCTGGAACGCGGCCTGCCCCAGTGCCTGGCGAGCCCGCTCCACGCACCGGTCGCGGGCGGCGAGCTCCCGGGGCGCCAGGAAATGCGGAGAGGTCTCCAGGACATCCCAGTGGAGTCGCGCCGCACCGAGCAGCCGGGCCGCCCGCTCGTGCCCGCCTTCCTCGCCCGCGATCCAGGCCAGCGCCTCGAGGCTGAAGGCGCAGCTGAGCCGATCGTTGAAGGCGCGCCCGAGGCGGAGGCATTCGTGCAGCAGCGCAGTGGCGCGGGGTAGGTTTCCCTGGCGGACCATCTCGAAGCCGACGATCCACAGGGGGTAGGCCCTCCCCCAGGTGTTGCCGATGTCCTCCCACAGGGCGATCGCCTCTTCCCCGAGTTCGACGGATCGCGGGTCGCCGGACAGAGAGGCTGCCCGGGCGAGCACTTGTAGCGAAAGTGCGGTGCCGACGCGGTCGCCGAGTGCTCGATGGCGCTGCAGTGCCTCGGTGGCCACGGCTATGCCGCCGGGCAGGTCGCCTTGGCTCATGGTGCACATGGCGGTCCACATGAGAGTCCGGGCCACCTCGCACTGATCGCCGAGCCGCTCGGCAAGGGCTCTTCCTTCCGCCAGCAGGGCAACGGCCTGAGCGGTGTCCTCCTGCTGGTTGGTGAACCAGCCGGCGACCCGCAGCGCTTTGGCCCGCTCGGGGCTGTCCTGGGTGTCCAGCGCGAGAGCCCGGCCGAGCCATCTCCTGCCTTCGGTGAGGGCGCTGGCGAAGTTCCAGTACAGCCCCAGTGCGCCGGCCATCGCCAGCGCCGTCCTGCTGTGACCGGAGTCGTTCAGGCTGTATTCCAGGGCGGCGCGGACATTCGCATGGTCGGCCTCCAGCCGCGCCACCCACGGCTGTTGGCGGGCGTCGGACCAGTCGTTCTCGCCTTCCAGCACCAAGCGCCGGAACCATTCGAGGTGCCGGCCCCGCCAGAGTTGCTCCTGGCCCCCGTCGGCCAGCTTCTCCCTCCCGTACAGGCGCAGCGTCTCGAACTGCCGGTAGCGCGTACTCGTGCCGCGTTCCTCGCACGTCAGGATCGACTTGTCCACCAGCCCGGTCACCAAGTCGAGGATCTCCGGGCCCCCGATACCATCGCCGGAGCACACCCCCTCGGCCGCCTCCAGGTCGAAGCCGTCGCGGAAGACAGACAGGCACGTCCACAGTTGCCGCTCCTGCTCGGAGCACAGGTCAAAGCTCCAGTCGATCGTGGCGCGCAGAGTCTGCTGCCGGCGTGCGGCGGTTCGGTATCCGCTGGTCAGCAGCCCGAACCGGTCATCGAGCCGATGCCGGATCTCATGGGCCGACATCGCCCGTGCTCGCGCCGCCGCCAATTCGATGGCCAGGGGAATCCCGTCCAGCCGGTGGCAGATCTCGCCGATCACCTGGATCTTGTCCGCGGTCAGCACGAAATCCGGACGCGCTGACTCCGCGCGCTGGGTGAACAGGCTCACCGCCTCGCACCCCTGCGGCGGGTCCTCGGGGCCGGGCAGTGACAGGGGTGGCACGGGCAGGGTGGTTTCGCCCCGTACCCCCAGCCCCTGACGGCTCGTGGCCACGACCTTCAAACCCGGGCTGGCTTCCAGCAGCGCGCCGACCAGCGCGCTGCACGGATCGATTAGGTGCTCGCAGTTGTCCAGGACCAGCAGCACCTGCCGGCCCGCCAGGTGGTCGCGCAGGATCTCCAGCGGCGGACGGGGCGAGTACTCGCGCAGCCCCAGCGCGTCCACGACCGTCTGGCCCAGCAGCGTGCCGTCCGTGAGCTGGGCCAACTCCACCAGCCACACCCCGCCCGGGAAGGCGCGGCGCACCTGCGCGGCGACCCTGAGCGCCAGCCGCGTCTTGCCGATCCCGCCCGGACCTGTCAGCGTGACCAGCCGGCCACACGACAGCAGGTCCTTGGCCTGGGACGCCTCACGCCGCCGACCGACGAAGCTCGTCAGTTCATCCGGCAGGATCCCCACAGTCCGAGAGCCGCTATTCATGGCCGAAGCCTATTCCACGGGCCCGGCACCAGGCCAGGCATCAAGATCGGCGACGTCATCGGCCCGGCGCCGCCCGGCGTCCAGGGCCTTCGCGGCCGCGCAGGACTTCGGCGGGCCTGCGCAGGTGGTGCCGGCCGCAGCGGGCAAACGCTCCCGCCGCCCTGTTCGCAGCCGGATACGGAGAAGTAGGTGCCGTTATAGGTATTTTCCGGGTCCCCTTCTCGACGCTCGAGAGATCCGATATGTGTACCACTGGTTTTCGGTGGAGATCGAGGGTTCAACCATGTTTGTACACCAGCCGCCGTGTCCGTCGCGGAACGCGCCCAACCACGCCATCGCCCCGCGTTGTGGCCCCGCACCTCGAGCAGGGACTGCCATGACTCCCACCGCCCCCGGCCGTCCCGCCGCACCCGCCCCGCTGAACCGCCTGCTGCGGCGTCGGACCAAGGCAGCCGCGCTGGCCGCCCTGCGCCTGGCCGGCCGCCGGAGCGGACCCGCCCGCGAGACGGTCTCCTGGCCACTCGAGCGCGCCACGCGGGCCGCCGCCCGGGCCAGGGAGCTGACCCGCGACCAGCTCGCCGTATGGCACCTGCACGAGCACACCGACACCGCCGAACTCCTGGTCAGCGAGCTGGTCACGAACGCACTCACGCACACCCAAGGCCCGATCCGCCTGAGCATCTCCCGCACTGCCGGGCACCGCACGCTGCGCTGCGCCGTCGCCGACGCCTGCCCCACCCGGCCGCGGCAACACCGCGCCCACACCGACGAGGAACACGGACGCGGACTGCACCTGCTCGACCAGCTCTCCGACCGCTGGGGAACCCAGCGCACCGCGGCCGGCAAGACCGTCTGGTTCGACCTGCGCGCCCCGGCACGACCGCGTCCGCTCCCCGCAACAGGAGAGCCCGCGAACACCGGCGGGCGGCTCTCGCCTCCCGACCGTATCGGGCATGTCGCGGTGCGTGCCGCCGACACCTCGTCCGCCGTCGAGCTGGGCGAGCAGTTGGCTACGGAGACTTCCGCATCGAAATCGTGACACCCGAGGCAGCGGAAGCCGAACCGGGTACGCAGGAACGGCAGCCAGTTCTGCAACGGGTGGAGAGAGCGACCCAGGGCGGGACACCGACGCGACCAGCTCGCCGCGAAATCATCAGCCGCCCCGTTGGACCCCGAGCAGCATGCCCAGCGCACCGAGATCAACTTCCCGCAACGAAGTACTGCCAGGAAAATCGAGATGACCACAGGCGCACGCCCGCGCCGCGCTTTCCTGCGCTCCGGGCATCCCGACGGCCTGTGGGAACGCGGGGAGTTCCTTGCTCGGTTGCGCAAGGCGGCCGCCCGGGCCGAGACGGGAGCCGGGGGCAGGGGGGTGATTAGAGGCAGAACCCGAACTGGCCGTACCGCACTGCTGGAGGCCGCGGCCTGGGACGCGAGGCTCCGCGGAACGACCGTCTCAGCGCGCGGTGTTCCGAGCAGGAGTCGAACGTCCCCTTCGGTGCCGTACTCCAGCTCTTCGACGGCGCACTCCACGAGCGGCCAGGTCATCCGCTGATGCACCCCAGCGCGCACTGGGACGGCTCGATGCACGGCACCGATCTGCCTTCGCAATTGTGGCGGCTTCTGCGGTCGACGGCTGCAACAAGTCCAGTCCTTCTCACCGTCGACGACGTTCACCTCGCAGACCCGCTGTCGCACCGTTGGCTCACCCGGGTGGCCCGCCGACTTGATCAGCTCCCCGTACCGCTGGTGATCACGGAACGCTGGCAGCACGACCTCGGGCCGTCGGCCCCCGCTTTCGCCGACTCCTTCGGCCATGCATCGGCCGCGACGTTCACGCTGAAACCGCTCAGCCCGTCGGCCTGTGCCCAGGTGGTTCGCACCACCCTCGGGAAGAACGTACCGCTGTCCCTGACCCGGGACTGCGTCCGGCGACCTGGGGCAATCCGATGCTGCTCCACGCCACAGGAACGGCGCTTCCACTTCTGCCGGGGCAGAGCGGGGAACAGATCGTGGACGGGGTGGTCGATCGACCAGCGGGTGACGACGGTGTCGTGCCGAGTGGTGGCCATGACATGGAAGACATCGGCCTGCTCCAACTCGAACCGCCAGCCCTTGCTGAAGCCGTAAGCAGCGTCCGCCGTCACCCAGCCGAACGGGATCCGGTCGGCGATGGCCTTGCGGACCATCACCTTGGCCATCGCCACCTTCGTCTCGAAGGCGACACTGTCGTCGATGGCCGCCCGCCGGCATCGCTCACGGTCATCCGTCCACGACGTGGGCAGATACAACCGCCGGTCGATCAGCGTGCGTCCGCGGCCCGTCGCGTAGGCGAGGAGGACCCCGATCTGGGAGTTCTCGGTGCGTCCCGCGGTGCCGGAGTACTGCCGCTGGACCCCGGCCGAACGGACACCCTTCTTCAGGAAGCCGGTGTCATCGACGATCAGCACCGCATCCCGATCACCGAGGTGTTCCACGACGTAGTCGCGTACGTCGTCCAGGACCTCGTCGGCGTCCCACTCGATCCGGTTCAGCAGCCGGTGGATGCGATCGGGACCCGCGTGACCGGCCTCCTCCGCCAGCGTCCAGCCGTTCTTCCCCTCCAGCGGCGCGACCAGCCCGCGCATATAGGCCAGCGCCGACTCACGCGGCTCCTCCCGGCTGAACCGGTGCACGAACCACTCATGCACCGCTTCGAGCTCACCCGCCCACAACCTGACATCAGCAAGGTCCCCACCCATAACCAGACCAACGACCCAACTGGCGGCCAGTCGCAGCAAGCACCGTTGCAGTACTAAGTCACTGGTATGACTCTGCTGGCGATCTTGTGAGGGTCAGCCGGTTGAGGTGCAAAGGGCGTGGAATCGGCTCGGCGGCCGTGAAGTGCGGGTCGGGGTGGTGATCCAGTCGGCGATCCGGGTGACGTTGCAGGCCAGGGCGGTCAGGACATGCTGGACGTGGGTCTTCCGTAGACCTCGGTAGCGGGCTTGGCGGAGGCCGCAGGAACGGATGTTCTGGGAGTGGGGGGCCTCGATGCCGGCCCGGGATCGCGTAGCGCTGATGCCAGTTGTCGGTTCGCTGGTCGAGTCGGTTGGCCTGCTGAATTTCGTGCAGTTCGCGGGTGGGCAGTAGGGCGAGTGAGCGTGGACGGACCTCGGAGTTGGTGCACCGGGGCCGGTCCGTGCAGGCGCGGCAGGCCGCCTCGTCGAAGCAGACCTGGATGTAGTCGTGGCCGGAGATCCGCAGCGGTTTCCACGTCCGACTGCTCTGCCCGCGGGGACAGACGACCTGGTGGTGGTCCTAGTCGACGGCGAACGCGGACTTGTCGAAGCCGTTGTGGGCCTTGGCCTGGTGGCTGTGGTCGGGCGCCAGCGGGCCGAGCAGCGTGATCTGGTGGACGCGTTGGGCGCGTTCGATCCGCTGCGCGGTCACGTAGGCGGCATCGACGACATGCTCGCCCGAGGTCAGGCCGATGCCGGCGAGGTCGTCGTGGATCTGGTCGGTGAGCTCGCCGTCCTGCACCGGTGCGATCGTCGTGGCCACGTGCACCACGACTTCTGGCAGTTCCTCGGTGCAGGTCTCGGTGAAGTGGGTGCGGTACCCCGACCAGGCGGTGTCCCGTTTGACGCAGTAGTGCGCGTCGGTGTCGTACGGAGAGTCGAACCGCAGCGACGCCGGCGGCAGTGCGTGTCCGTCGCGCCAGCGCAGCTTGGTCGATCCTCGTGCGGACCGCGTTCGCGGCAGCGCGGTCGGACAGGTTCTCAGCGAACTGCAGCACGCTGACCAGCGCCAACTGCCCCGGCGATAACCCCGGCCGGCCGTCACGCGGATACAGGTCCGCGAAGTCCTCGTCCTCGAACACCACATCCAGTCGGTCCCGCATCAGCATCGTCGGCGTCCCCTTCGGACACGCGGCCCACGCCGTCAACACCGTCTTCGTCGGAATCCGCTGGTAGCTCCTCGGCCGCAACGACATCCCCGGGCCCCTCCCCGAGACACCACCCCGCTCACTCCAGCGAACCGCACAACCGACCCGGCGTCAGCACCCCTCACAAGATCGCCAGCAGAGTCCTGGTATTGGGTCTGGCCCGCCGAATTATGTCGAACCCGGGCATCAGGGCCACGACGCCTGCCAGGTCATCGCGGTCACCACCCCACTGGCATGACACGCGGCCCACGTAGCAGCTTGGTGGTCCTCCATACGATGTCGCCGACCGTATGCAACCGTGGGAAACGGTAGATGAGGGCGCCGAGCGCCTCCTGGAGTTCCAGGCGGCCGAGCGGTGCGCCCAGGCAGTGGTGGATGCCGTGCCCAAACCCGACGTGCTGGTTGTGCTGCCGGGTGATGTCAAGGGTACCGGGGGCGGAGAAGCGCAGCGGGTCGTGGTTGGCGGCACCGAGCGCGACGAGCACCGGGGTCCCTGCGGCGACCGGCGTGCCGCCCACCATCACATCCTCGGTGGCGTAACGAGCCCTCTCGGCTCCAATACTGACCGGGACAAACCGCAGCAGCTCCTCGACGGCTCCCGGCAGTAGGGCCGGATCGGCTCGCAGGGCGGCCAGCTGGGTCGGGTTTTCCAGCAGAGTGAGCACGAAATTGGGGAGCTGGACCACGGTGGTCTCGTAGCCCGCAACGAGGATGCCGATGCACAGGTCGACCAGCTCAGGTTCGGAGAGCCGGTCTCCCTCGTCGCGCGCGTTGATGAGCGCCGTCATGAGGTCGTCGCGCGGATCCTGCCGGTGAGCGGCAATCAACTCTCTTATGTATGAACGCAGTTCCTCCATGTTAGCGTCGAACTCGACGGCGGTGAGTGAGCTGGTCGACAAGGCGGCGTCGCTCCAGACCCCGAACCTGGCCCGGTCCTCGGTGGGCACGCCCAGCAGTCGGCAGATCACCGAGATCGGCAGCGGCAGCGCGTAGTCGCCAACGAGGTCGGCCGGTTGACCGGATGCCTCCATGTCGTCCAGCAATTCACCGCACAACCGCCGTACCCCGGGCCGGAGTTTCTCTACCTGGCGGACGGTGAACGCCTTGGCCACCAGGGACCTCAGACGGGTATGGTCCGGCGGGTCCATGGTCAGGATGTTCAGGATGCCGCTTATCACGCGGCCTTCGGATTGTCGTGGCTCGTCGCGGTCAATGGCGACGGCCCGGCTGAAGCGTCGGTCGCTGAGCACCAGCCGGGCGTCCTCGTATCGGGTCACCAGGAAAGCGGGCTCACCGTACGGCAACCGGACGCGCAGCAGGCCCGATTGGCCCCTGACCTGCTCGTATTCCTCGGCAAGCCGGAGTCCGCGGGGGCAGTTGAAGGGATACGCGATCGGACTTTCGTCAGCTGTGGTCACAGCTACCTCCAGAATGTGGTGCGCATAGGCAAACATACGAGCGCCCTCGGCGCCGGTCATACCGGTAGCGGCCCGTGGGCTCGTCCAGGCTGATCGACGGCATTCCGCCAGCTTTTCGGAACCAACGCGGCCCCAGTCGGGCGGATACCCCGCACGCGAGAGCGGCCTCCTCGCTGGACATCAGACACTTACGCCCCCACTAACGTGACAACACCCTCGGAAGGCTCGGCCCTCACCGCTGCCCGCAGCGAGGACCCATCCGGGCTTCCGTGCTTAAGCTCCTTGAACTCGCCGAGGAAGAGGACTCGCGCATCGCTCACCAGCAGAGGCTAGAACATCCCCTTGTCCGCGATCGACCGAGATCTCAAACGCGGTCTCAGGTGACGTCCACCGTTCTCGCGCACACGCCGGTTATCGGCGGCAGCCCGTCACTTTGTCTAATAATCAACGCTCCATTTAGGAACGACAAAATAGATCAAACAAGGTAGGGATCCCACTCGGCGGTCGGACCCGTGTAGCGGGCGGCCGGGTCGGCTGCCCACCACACCCGGTCGGACAGCGCGAGAATGGTGTAGACAGCCATTCGGTCTACGCATGTGCAGTCATCGGCGGCCTTGCGCCAGTATCCCGCCTCCAGGTGTGCGGTGCGCTCCTGCCAACTTGCCTGGTCGTAGCCGCGGCATCCGACACACTGCGCGAAATGCTCCAGACACTGGTTGAGAAGCCGATCGTAAGCTGCTTTATTCCGGCAGGTGTCACGGATCGAGTAGTTCTCTGGAAAATCGGCGCGGGGAGCGGGACTCATCCGATTGAGAATGACGTCCGCGTACGGGGCGAGCCCAGCGGAGGCTGAGGTCTCAGGCGCGCCGAGATAATCCAGCAGCATCGAGGATTGATACCGCGTCACATAGACGTTCCATATCAACATCCGGCCCGACAGGAGAAGCGGCCACTTCATGCCCTGGTCTATAGACCACGCCCACAGGTCGACACAGAACCGACGCACTGGCCTCACGCATTCGGCCTGATTATACCCTGCCAACAGGGTGAAGAAGTTATAGCTCTCGTTGGCGAGGTTGTCATGGCGACGATCGCATGCATCATGCATGACCATACAGGCGAACCCGACCGCCTCTACCAGATGTTCGTTAATGGCGGAATTGGGTCGTTCCAGCGCTGTGAGTAGAGACAGAGGGCGGGCTGCCGAGTTGAGGATGCGGTAACGAATACTGCGCTGCTCATCGTCACCCATGTTGATATGCGTGGCCTTCGGATGCAGCACATCCAAGTAGAGCGCCTGCAGGCACGCCAGCCAGCTGTCCATTACGGCGCATTCCCGCGTCCGGGGACCATGTCGCAGCGCATGATTGATGTAGTCCACCATGGCCTGTCGGCTATCTTTGGCTATAATTGAGAGCCTGTCGGCGAAGTGATAGTAATCAAAGGGCGCCCCAAACGTGCATGCTACACCTGCGCCGTGAACACATTCCTGACAGACTTTGGTCTGGTCGACCAAAGACCAGCCAAAGCCGTACAACTGCTCGGCCACACCTCGCCAGTAATCGGTGGACGGTACAGCGAAAAACCGCTTGAACACTGTGAGGATAGGCTCGTGGACACTGGTGAGAGCCAGCCGTTCCGGAGCGTCGGTAGCCAGCCGGACAGTATCCGGCAACGTTATTCGGCGCGCGTGGGCTTCGGCGGAGTTTTCCGCCAAGGCGATTCCTCTAGCCGGTGTGTCATAGGTGCCAATCGGACACTGCGGGTCTAGGAGTCTGGCCCCCATATCCGGGCCCCACTGCTGGCGAAGTTCAGGAATCCGGTCAACATCGGCCTGAAGCCGATCCGCGAGGCCCTCCCCTCCGGAGAAAAGATCTGAGCCGAACAACGCGGTGTTCGTGCGCGGTCGGACGGCTTGTGAGGTACGTGTGTCTCGCGCATGAACTTTGCCTGCTGCATCCGAAGTCGATTCCGGTGTGCCATGGATGGTCACGATAGGATCCTTAGGTTCATCGGTTTCCCTGGAGGTCACTTCGGCTGCTGACGCGCATGTGCAGTTTGCGGGGGTGGAGAACCGGAAAGGATCGGGCCGGGCGTGGATCCTGGCGGGGGAGAGTGCTCAAATCCCAGCGGCCGGCGATTGTGGCCAGAGCCAGCGTCACTTCAATGATGGCGAAGTTGTCCCCGATACATTTGCGGGCCCCTTCGCCGAAGGGGATCATCGTCCTGGGTTGTGACGCACCATATTGCGTTTTCTCCTCCCATCGGCTCGGATCGAAGGACTCGGGAGCGGGATGGACGTCCGGGCGATGATGCAGGAGGTATGGGCTGTAAATGACAGCGGTGCCGGCGGGCAGCTGGTATCCGCCGAGTTCGGTGTCCTCAGTGACAGTGCGGGTGAAGAGCCAGACAGGCGGCCGTATCCTCAGGGTTTCTGTGATAATCTGGCGAGCATATTTAAGCTGGGGCAGATCGGTATAGCGAGCGGGTCGGCCTGCCAATACCGTGTCAATCTCAGTATGCAGCTGACGAGCAACATCAGGATTGCGGTCAAGCATGTACAAGGCCCACGTCAGCGCATTGGCGCTGGTTTCGGTGCCTGCTATGTAGAATGTTGCGACTTGGTCGTAGATTTCTGAATCAGTCAGACCTTGATCGTCGCTCTCGCTGTCGCCGACGGTCAACATGGACGTGAGAAGGTCCTCGCGGTCGGAGGCTTGGCTGCGACGCTCGGCTATAACTGTGCCGAGATTTCCACGCAAGCGAATTTTAGCGCGACGGAAGGACCGATTGCCGAGTCGTCGAATCGGATTCGGCATCACCGTTCGCCAAAATATATTGCTGAAGATGGTATCCAGGTCGTCGACTATCTGATGCAGAGGAAGATTGGATGTTCTCGAGGAGAACAGCGTCTCGGCGAGGATGGCTGACGAGAGCTTGTGCATCTCGCGGACTACGTCAAAAACCTGCCCATCGCTCCAGGAGTTAACGACCGTGGTTATCTGCTCAGTCATCATATCCGCGTATCCGGGCAGACGATCGCGATTAAACGCAGGCTGCAGTAGCCGACGCTGGCGGCGGTGAGCAGAGTACGGGCAGGTGACCAGACCGTTGCCTCCCACTTCTCTGCCTCGGTCGAAAATCGGTCCGCCCTTATCGAAGATACGGTCGTGGCGCAACACGTGTTTGATCAACTCCGGATCGCACACCACAACCAAGGTCATGGGACCCAGCGAGATCCGGACCAAATCACCGTGAACGGGAAGGGTGGATATGAACGTCAACGGGTCACGCAGCAGTTGGTGCGCGTGTCCGACCAGTGGCAAGCGGCCATGAGCGATAGGGATCGAGGTAACAGGCGCCATAGCATTAACCATTCACGAGGTTGACGATGGTTGATGAGGACGGTTGAAGATGACCAGGGATGCTGGTCGCCTCACTTGGTCCGACGGTCAACAAAGTGGGGAATCTGGGGAGCGGACAGCGACGAATTGAGGGCCCGGCGACCGAAGGTCCGTCGGCCTCGCCGGTGGTTGCCCATGCGCCTTCCGCTGAGGCCGGTCCGCCGTCGGCGACCTCCACGCGCAGCTGCTGGCGGTCGGGCTCGCGGTTCAGGCGCACGGTGAGCGGAGGTTGTGCGTGTTCGACGGCGTTGGCGATCAGCTCGGACACCACCCGCAGCGCGGCCTCGGCGGCCTCCTCGTCCACCTTCCGGTCGTCGAGAAGTGCGGCGGCGATCTCACGTGCGATACCGGGCGCGTGCGGATCGTGAGCAAGTGGCCACATGACGTCATCGATCGCCTCACGCCGGCACGGCGTGATCAGTGACCCCCGTACCGGCGTTCCCCGTCCATCCCCAATGCCGGTTGCTACAGCGCCAGGCTGGTATCTGGTGGCGCCACCGGACTGTTCGGTGAGACCGCCGTACGTTGCGTACATGATGATCACTTCCTGCTCTACCGGTTCCTCTCCTTCACCCTGCGCCTCCACCAGTCACCGCACCTCGGTGGGATTACCGACGTAGCTGCGTATTTCGCTGTCACGTCCCCTTACACAACCCGCATGCGAAGGTGTGGGCCCGCTGCCAGAAGGCAGTGGCGGTTTCCTTCTTCTCGTCCGCGTGGAACTCGCTGTAGGCGAGGCGGGAGTGGTCATCGACGGCGGTGTGCAGGTAGCTGTAGCCGAGGTTGGGGCGGCCGTGGACGGTGCGGGGGCGGGCGGGGTCGCGGTGGGCGGAGCTGTTGCGGCCGCCCTTGGCTCTGCCGTGGATCCTGTGTCCGCCGCCGTCGGGGATGTTGCCCAGCTTCTTGATGTCGACGTGGACCAGTTCGCCGGGCCGCTGTCGTTCGTAGCGGCGCACGACGCGGCCCGTGGCCCGGTCCAGGTGGGGCAGGCGGGCCAGGTCGTAGCGGGCAAGGACGCGGTGCACGGTGGAGGGCACCAGGTGCAGCAGGTGCGCGATGCGGGCCGGTCCCCACCGGCGCAGCAAGCGGACCTTGATGATGCGGCGCTCGGTGCGTGACGGGGTGCGGTGCGGGCTGGTGCGCGGACGGCTGGAGCGGTCGGCCATGCCTGCCCCGCCGAGCCGGCGGTAGCGGTCGGCCCACCGCTGGGCAGTGGTCGGCGAGACCTGGAAGCGTTCCGCGGCCCGCCGCAGGGGCCAGCCGTCGTCCACGACGCAGCGGGCCAGGCGCAGGCGTCCGGTCTCGGTCAGGGGTGCATTACGGTGGGGCACGAGGGCCTTTCTGTTGGTGTAGACGTCGCAATCCACACCGAACCGGAAGGCCCTCACCTGTTCAAGATCCCTCAACCGAGACCTAGCTCACCCGTCCACAACCTCCCCGGACAGAACTGGACCGCACGGATCTCCTCGGCCAGGACCCGGTCCTGTCGCTGCCGGGTGGCCCGGGCCTCGGCGCCGGCGAGCCACTTGTAGTAGCTGGACCGGTTCACGTCCAGGACCTGGCAGAGCCGCTTCATCTCGTAGGTGTCCCGGTGGTCGTCAACGAACTGGAAGCGGCTGATCACCAGTTCGTCCCCCCGGCGAAATACTTGGCCGCCTTGCGGAGGATGTCCCGCACGGTGGCGAGCTTGCGCTCACTCGCCTCGAGCTCGGCCACCCATGGCCTCCAGCTGCCGCACCCGCTCGTCCGAATCAGCGGACGCAACGGCCTCCCGAGGTCGGGCGGCCGACTTCGTAGCTGCGGCGGTGACACCGCGGCGTTCACGGTCCCGCAGCACCCACGAGCGCAGCGTCGCCCGGTTGACGCCCAGGTCGGCAGCGATGCTCTTGTACGTCGCCCCGGGCGTGGACTCGTACAGTCATGCCCCGGGGGGACATCTAGTCTGCCCATTCGGCCCATCAGTTGACTGATTGCTCAGAAGATCGTCTTGGGCGCCATATGGTTTTGTTCGTTCGGTCGCCCCCAGGCTCATCCCCCCGTCCGGGAGGCGGCCGGTCGGCCTCCCCGGGATCTCACCCCCGACCCTGGGAGGCCGAATTCCCCGGAGGCCAGGCGTCTCTCGCCAACTGCCCAGTCAGAGGTTGCGGCACGAGTCTGTTGGTGCGGAAGCCGGAGGGGCCACCGAACCGCGCTGACCGAGGTGACTGACATGGAGTGGATGACCAGGAGGGGAATCGAGTGGCTGTCCGCTGCTGCCGACGACCCTGAGACGTGCCGCGCGACGTGGGCCGACAATCCGCGCCGACTCTACCTGCTGCCGACAGGGCGCCTCTTCGACGTGGTGATGATCAGTTGGCGTATCGGCCTGGAGGCCTTCGATCAACTGGCGCGTCGAGAGGCGCCGATCGGTCCCGTCATGATGGATCACGAATCGCAACGAGTGGGTTTCTTCCTCGACACATGCCGGGGCGAACAATTCGCAGCAGCCCTCTCCCGGGAAACCGACACACCGCCGCCCTACGAGTACCTCAGCGAGAACTCCTTCGTTGTCGCGCCCGGTCCTGTTCCCATGTCCGGAGACCGGTACCAGTGGCTCCGGGCGCCCATGCTCCCGCCGGAGGCGCGTCCGGTGTGCGTGGCAGCGCTCGCAGCGGTCTTCGTTGCCGCCGCCGACCTGATCGCTCGTGCTGATAGTTACGGCGAGCAGTACAGCGCTCCAGCGATGGTGCGGAGCACGTTATGAAGGCACAGCGCTCGATGCCCGGGGGACAGTAGGAGCGCGAAGATGCTGCCCCGGTGGTCGTTGTGGGGCAGCGGCGGATGCCACGCGGCCCGGGGCGCCACGGCAGCTCTGCCGGGGCATACAGATTGCAGCGACGCGGTGGAGGACTTCCCGCACCTACGAGTCGATGTGAACGCCTTCGGGTACGGATTCATCGAACTCGCCGCATTTCGACGGAGATTGCCGAGCCCTTCCTGGCAGCCGCGGCCAGACCGGGGCACCGGCCTCGCCGAGTCGATCGGGCCACGGCTCGGAGTGCTCGGTGGCAAGGTCGTGATGGCCGCGCCAACGTGAGGCTACCCGCATTGAGCTCCAACCCCCTCCATCGAGGTCACAGGGCCGCGCACAGCCTTGACGCAGGATCCCCGGTGCGACGAGAGCCGCGACCAGGAGCGCGGCCCGAGGTCGCATTGGTCACGAACGCATGTCCACATAAGCAAGGGAGCAAGGAAGCAAGCAGTGAATCGACCGCCGTTCTCCGGAGACAGTGCCCTGTCAGCACGGCAGAAACTGGGCATGTCGCACCAGCAGGTGGCCCAGCAAATGACCGTGCTCCGATCTCCCGTTTCTACCGAATGGATAATAGCCTGGGAGGGCGGTGCCCACCGTCCCACCGAAACGGAACTTTTCGCCCTGGCGGATGTGCTGTGGTGCCGGGCCACCGAATTGATGGGCATCGAGGAGCCTCGTACTCTGGCAGAGTATCGGCTCGCCCGACAGTTCAGCGTGCAGAGGCTGGCCCAATCCATCGGAATGGATTCCTCTGAATACATTCAAGCTGAGAGGCAGAACCAGTGGCCGGGGAACCGGCACCAAACGCTGGGCCTTCTGCGTGCGTTGAACATCTCCTTCCGCCAGTTGACGGAGGCCACGATTCCTCCTTCGCGGCGCGGAAGCTGAGATGGAATCGCATCTACCCGAAGAGGTCAAACGGGCCCCAGCAACAGAAGCGAGTGAAACGGACGGCGGCATCGGGGTGCCGCCTGGCCGCAAAGTTCATATAGAACCCGAAGCGCACTAAACCGGGGCAGCAATAATAGCCGCTTTTCGGAATGAACCTATGTAACGCCCTCTCACAACTCATTGCACTGCCGTCAGCCCGTCAACCTGCAGCGCCGGCAGATATGTCCCAGAAATGAGAATCTGTCATGCATATACCATCTTTTATTAGGTCATGGCCTCCATCTGGTCGGATGGGGGCCATGCTGGTTGCGCTCGTGACCGCGTCGGCCTCGCTGACGGCCTCTCCGGCCGCTGCTTCCACGTCTGCCGCTTCGGCGGCGTGTCCGTGGGTCGGCTCCAGTGCCCCGATCTCCCAGCGGGTCAGTCAACTGCTGTCCAAGATGAGCGCGACGCAGGAGGTGACCCTGCTCACCGGCGCCCAAGGCTCCAGCTACGTCGGCTTCACGCCCGGGATCGGGTCACTGTGCATCCCGGCGATGAATCTGGAGGACGGCCCGGCCGGCCCCGGAGACAATCTGACCGGTGTCACCCAGATGCCGGCCCCGGTCGCGGTTGCGTCCACTTGGGACACCACCGCCGAGCAGCGTTACGGCCAAGTGGTCGGTTCCGAGCAGGCCGCCAAGGGCACCACCGTGCACCTGGGCCCGACCATCAACATCATGCGGGACCCACGCTGGGGCCGGGCCTTCGAAACGGCCGGCGAGGACCCCTACCTCAACGGCGCCCTCGGCGCCGCCAACATCCAGGGCGTGCAGTCCACCGGCGTGATGGCACAGGTCAAGCACCTGGCCGTCTACAACCAGGAGACCAACCGCAACACCCCCTCCGACAACGCCATCGTCGACCCCAGAACGCTGCAGGAGATCTACCTGCCGGCGTTTCAAACCGACGTACAACAAGGCGGCGCGTCGTCGGTCATGTGCTCCTACAACACCATCAACGGCACCTCTGCCTGCGAGAACCCGGCCATCCTCAAGACGGCCCTGCGCCAGCAGTTCGGCTTCAAGGGCTTCGTGACGTCGGACTGGTGGGCAACCCACTCCACCGCCGCCTCCGCCAACGCGGGACTGAACCAGGACATGCCGGGCGATGACGGCTACTACGGCGGCGCCCTGGCCGCCGCGGTCTCCGGCGGGCAGGTGTCCAAGGCAACCCTGGACACGCTCACCTCTCAGGTGCTGACGCAGATGTTCGCCTTCGGGCTGTTCGACAGGCCGGCCGACGGTTCTCCCGAACAGCCTGCCACCAACTCCGCACACGTTACCGCCGCCAAGCAGCTGTCGGCGGAAGGCAGCGTCCTACTCAAGAATGATGGTTCGCTGCCGTTCGGCTCTGCAGTCTCCTCGATTGCGGTCATCGGCGCCGATGCCACTACCGGTGCCGCTCAGCCGACCCAAACCTCGCCGTACTACCCGCAGACCACCGGCGGCGGCAGTGCCTACGTGACATCCAGCGGTACCGTCACACCCCTGCAGGGCATCACCAATCGTGCGGGCGCCGGGATCAAGGTCAGCTACAAAGACGGCTCCGACACCAGTGCGGCCGCGTCCCTGGCCGCCTCATCGTCAGTCGCCGTGGTGTTCGTCAGCCTGTGGGAGGGCGAGGGCTTCGGAGGAGGCGGCGATCTGCAGAACATCAGCCTCTCGGATTCCGACAACGCGCTGATCTCGGCTGTGGCCGCCAAGAACCCGCACACCGTCGTGGTGCTCAACACGGGTTCGGCAGTTGCCATGCCCTGGCTGGACTCCGCTACACCGCCGGCGGCTGTTCTGGAGGCCTGGTACCCCGGCCAGGAGGACGGCAACGCCATCGCTGAGCTGCTGTTCGGCGACGTCAACCCCTCCGGGCACCTGCCGGTCACCTTCCCCAAGAGCCTCGGGGACGTACCCGCGAACACCACGGCGCAGTGGCCCGGAAGCAACGGCACCGTCCAGTACTCAGAAGGCCTCAAAGTCGGCTACCGCTGGTACGACGCCCAGGGCATCACGCCCAGGTTCCCCTTCGGGTACGGCCTGTCCTACACCAACTTCTCGTTCAGCAACCTGCGGGTTGGAAACCTGAACAAGGGCGGCGCGGCCACGGTCACCGCCACCGTGACGAACACCGGCTCCCGTGAAGGCGCCGACGTAGCCCAGCTGTACGTCACCGACCCGGCCGCTTCCGGGGAACCGGCCAAGCACCTCGAAGGCTTCACTCGCGTCGACCTGGCCCAAGGCCAGAGCAAGACCGTCACCTTCCAGCTCACCCAGCGCAACTTGCAGCACTGGAACACCAGCACCTCCGGGTGGACCACGGACACCGGCAACTACACCATCTCCGTCGGCGACTCCGAGCGGAGTCTGCCCCTGAGCGGCACGCTGACGGTCAGCTCCGGTCAGCTTGGCCAGCCCGTCAGCCTCACCAACCCCGGCCCGCAGGAGGGCATCGCCGGCACCGCCGTCACCCTGCCCGCCAGCGCCAGCGACAGCACCAGCGGCCAGACGCTGTCCTACTCGGCCACCGGGTTGCCCGCCGGAACCTCGATCTCCGCCTCCACCGGTGCCATCACCGGTACACCCACCACCGCCGGCACCAGCACTGTCACCATCACCGCACAGGACGGCACCGGCGCGTTCGCGACCGCCAGTTTCACCTGGACCGTGACCCGCTCCGGTTCCGGAATCCCCAGCACACCACTGCTCGGCTATCAGGGCCTGTGCCTGGACCTGGCGAACGACGACAACACCAACGGCACCAAGGTGCAGATCTGGGACTGTAACGGCACCAACGGCCAGCAGTGGACCGAGAATCCCGACGGCACCGTCCGTGCCGACGGCAAGTGCCTGGACATCAAGAACGACAGCGGGATCACCAACGGCAGCCTGGTGCAACTGTGGGACTGCACGGGGGGATCCAACCAGGTCTGGCAGCCTCAGCCCAACGGCGAACTGATGAACCCGCAGACCGGCATGTGCCTCGACGACACCGGCTCGTCCAGCACCCCCGGCACCCAGGTGCAGGTCTGGGGCTGCTCCGGCAAGCAGAACCAAATGTGGGTCTCCCCGGCCAGCTCGCCCAGTCGGGTGATCAGTTTGCGGGCACACGCCAACGGCGAGTACGTCACCGCGGACAACGCCGGTACCTCCCCGCTCATCGCCAACCGCACCTCGATCGGCACCTGGGAAGAGTTCGACGAGATCAACGACGGCAACGGCAACGTCACGCTGCGCGCCCATGCGAACAACCAGTACGTCACCGCGGACAACGCCGGTACCTCCCCGCTCATCGCCAACCGCTCGTCAGCGGGGTGGTGGGAGACGTTCAAACTCACCCACAACTCCGACGGCAGCATCAGCCTCCGCGCCCTGGCCAACAACGAGATCGTCACGGCCGACAACGCCGGAGCCAGCCCGCTGATCGCCAATCGCACGTCCATCGGCACGTGGGAGGAGTTCGATCTGATCACCGACTGAGCCGCGGCGGACCCCGATCCCGGGATCCGGCCGCACACGAAGTACTGCCGTGGGTGAGGGTCCCCTCGTACCGTGTAGTCCCTGATGCCGGGGGAAGTACGGGGGCTCGTCCACGAAAGGCAGCTCCTCGTGCTCGATTCCGCTTTCGGTGGGTATAGCTGCTGGTAGCGGGGTGGTTGCGGGTGCTCGGGGGCGGGTGCTGAGTCATGGTGCTGAGGGCACGGCCGGGCCGTGACGAGGGCGAGCAAGTGGTGGTCCACCGCCTGGCGGCTGCCAGGAAGGCGCCGAAGGTTCTGGTGGAGCGGTGCCGGATGGTCGAGCTGAGCTGGGACGGCTGGCTGGTCCCGCAGATCGCAGACGAGCTCAGGTGCAGTCAGAAGACGGTGCGCCGCTGGCTGCACCGCTTCAACCGCTCGGGGCTTGAGGGCCTGGAGGATCTGGGCGGGCAGGGCCGCAAGCGAAGGATCACCGAGGCCGAACGCTCCCGGATCATCGCGATGGTCAAGCAGACCCCGCCGGGTCGGCTGGAGGTGCAGCCGTCGAACAAGATGTGGGCCGCGGACGAGTCGGGGCCCTCGGAGTGGACCTTGGACACACTGACGGCAGCGGCCCGGGACCTGGGCATCGAGGTCAGTCGCTCCCAGGTGCGCCGGATCCTGCTGGCCGAGCGTGTGCGCTGGCGGCGCACGCGCTCGTGGACGCGCTCAAGAGATGCGGACTTCGAGGGAAAAGGACGCGGATCGTCGAGCTCTGCACCAGCCCGCCCGCCGGCGCGACGGTCGTCTGTGCCGACGCGCTCGGCCCGGTGATCCCGCGCACCTTCCCGCCGGCACCGGGCATGTCACCGGACGGACACCGCATCAAGAACGAGATCGATTACTCCCGCGGCCGGAGAAAACCTGGGTCTACGGCGGCATACGGGTCCTCGACGGCCAGGAGCTGACGATGACCGCCAGCTCCCGCAACAGCGCCTTCTACCAGCAGTTCCTCCAGCTGGTCGAGGACGCCAACCCCGCCGGGGACATCTGGATCGTCACCGACAACCCGTCCAGCCACAACAGCCTGTCCACCCGGACCTGGCTCGAGGACCACCCCCGCATCAGGCACGTGTTCATCCCGGTCGGCGCCTGCTGGCTCAACCTCCAAGAGGCTGGTGGCGCATCTTCCGCAAGACCGCCCTGGCCGGACGCTCCTTCGGCGACCGCGACCACATCACCCACGCCACCGAAGTGGCCACAGCCCAGATCCACGCCCGGGCCCGACCGTGGATCTGGGGCAGACCCGCACCACCCACCAGGCGATTACGCCGCCGCTATGTGTACTTCCTTTGAGGAACGCAGCACTAGCTAGGCCGCCGGGAGTTGACTGTCTCGGGCCATTGGCCCTGAAGCTCTGCCTCTTCGTACGCTGCACCGGGCGCGGGCGCCTCGGGATTGGCGCACCGGGCGGAAGGCTCCCAGCGGTTGTGTGAAGCTGGTCGATTCGCTCTCGGGACCGGTGCTATCTCCCGTCAGCCCGCCGTCGATCCTTTGTCCCCGGCCGGGCGCCATCGGCGGGCGCGGCCCTTCGGGGCGGCGACGGCGACCCAGGCGATCACCAGGATAAGACCGATGCCCAAACCCGTCAGTACCAGCGCGCGTCGCGTCGCGCGGGTACCGGCCTCGTCCGTCTCCAGACGCACGAGCCGGTGAGCTTCAGCCTGCGCCGACCGGCTGGGGTGGGCCCCCGGCACAGAGGTGAGCGCGCCGTACGGGTCGAGCCGGGGGATGTCCGCGGGATATGCGGTCGTGATGAGCCTTCGGGCCGTCTCGGCTGCGGATAGCCCGGGATTGGCGGACCGGACCAGGGCTGCTGTCGCGGCGGCGTAACCCGCGGCGAAAGACGGTCCGGAACCGATGAAGTGGCCTCGGCCCCTGGGACCGATACCGAGCACGCCATCACCCGGTGCGGCGAGGTCGGTATGCCGAGGCGTGTACGCGGCCTGCGGGCGCCGGCCCTGCACGTCGACGTCGACCACGGACAGGACCCCGGGTTCAGACGCCGGCCAGTAGTCCTTAGGCGGAGGGGCGGAGGAGGTGCCGTCGCGGGGTGCGTCGGGCACCGCGGCGGCCACGATCAGGGCGCCGTGGCGGGCGGCGTAGGAGACCGCGTCGTGGAGCGTGGAGGAACTCCGCGTCAGAGCCGGGGACACTTCGATGACCTGGGCCCCGGCGTCCACGGCCGCCCGGATTCCGTTCGCGACCGTGTTGTCGGTCGCTGTCCCCCTCTGGTCCGTGCCCCGCACGGCCACGATGTGCGCTTGCCCGGCCGCTCCGGAAAAGCCGACGCCGTCCACGGGGGCTGCGGCGATCAGCCCGGCCACGAATGTTCCGTGACCCACGCAGTCCTCGTCGGCCCCGCCCACCGCGGTGACGCGGCCCGTCAGTGCGGGAGCCTTGATCGAGACCCCGGTGTCGACGACGGCCACCGTCACGCCGGCGCCGGTACTGAACTGTCGTGTCCTGGTCAGCTGCAGACTCTGTTGCTCCCAGGGCATCGCCTTCACCACCGTGGCGGAGCCGCCGGTGCAGGCGGCCGAAGCTGCCAGCTGGGACGGCATCACGGGCAGTCGTACGGCGTCAGTGGACGCCACACCGGCCTCGGCTGCCGGCGCGATCACGCCGGTGGACGCGGAAAGGAGGGTAGCAACAGCCAGCAACGCGTAGCGGAGCCTGGGGCGGCGCATGATGTCCATCCAGGGAACAAGAAGGGGCATGTGGTGGCTGCGTCGACACCGGTTACCGGGTCGGAGCGGAAGGACGGGCCGTTGTGGGGTTCGGGTCACATGGGCACCACCTTCGTCTGCACGACATCCTTGGGAAGCAACAGGCGCAGGTCCTCCATCCCCGGGGCAGTCATCGCGCTCAGTCGGCCGGCCTGTCGCGTCATCATCCCTTCCAAGACCTTCCGGGCGAGCCTGGCGTTGCCGAAGGACCGGTCACGCGGAAGCGACTCGAAGTGCGAGCGCAGCACCTGGCCCGTGCCCGGCCCGCACTCGTAGCCGGCGGTGGCCGCGTGCTGGCGCACAATGGTCACCAGTTCGTCGGAGGTGTAGTCGGCGAACTCCAGCCGCCGGGAGAAGCGCGAGGAAAGGCCCGGGTTGGAGGACATGAAGCGCTCCATCTCCTCCGTGTAGCCGGCAACGATGACGACCACCTCGTCCCGGTGGTCCTCCATGAGCTTCAGCAGGGTGTCCACCGCCTCCTGCCCGAAGTCCGCCCCGGAACCCGACCCGGTGGGGGTGAGGGTGTAGGCCTCGTCGATGAACAGCACGCCGCCCAGGGCCCGTTCGAAGACTTCGCGGGTGAGCTGCGCCGTGTGACCTACGTACCGGCCAACCATGTCGGCACGGGACACCTCGACCAACTGCCCCCGCGGCAGCACGCCCAGCGAGACCAGCAGCTCGCCGTAGAGCCGCGCCACCGTGGTCTTTCCGGTGCCGGGCGGGCCGGTGAAGACCAGGTGGTGGCTGATGCGCGGCGCGGGCAGTCCCACCGCCTCCCGCTGGCGGGTGACGGACAGCAGGTTGACGAGGTCGGTGACGTCGCGCTTGACGGCCGCCAGGCCCACCAGGTCGCCCAAGCGAGCCAACGGGTCACCCTCGACGTGCCCATTGGCCTCGTCGGCGACCGCGCCAACCGCGGCCTCTCCGATATCCTCGGGAAGCAGCAGCTGAAGGTGCTGGTCGGTTATTTCCGTGAGAATGGCCAGCCGGGACGCCTGGCGGTCCACCATCTGCTCGAACACCTGGCGAGCGGCGCGGCCGTTGCCGAAAGTCGCGTCCTTCGGTACGCGCTCGAAGTGTGCGGCGAGTGCCTTCCTGGTGATGTCGTTGAGCTCGTACTGGTGCCCAAGGCACATGGTCTCGACGATCGCCACCAGTTCGGGTACCGCGTAGTTCTCAAATTCCACAGTCCGGGAGAAACGCGATGCCAGACCGGGGTTGGACGCCAGGAACGCCTCCATCTCGGCGGAGTAGCCCGCGGCAACGACGACGACGTCGTCGCGGTGGTCCTCCATGAGCTTGAGGAGTGTGTCGACGGCTTCCCTGCCGAAGTCGGCTCCGGAACCACGGCCGTCGGAGAGCAGGGTGTACGCCTCATCGATGAACAGCACACCCCCGAGAGCCCGGTTGAAGGCCTCGGTGGCCTTGATGGCGGTGCCGCCGATGACCTGCGCCACCAGATCGGCCCGCGAGACCTCGACCAGGTGCCCCGAACGCAGTGCGCCGAGTTCGGCCAGGATCGCCCCGTAGAGCCGGGCCACGGTGGTCTTGCCGGTACCGGGAGGACCCGCGAACACCAGATGGCGGCCCATCGGCGGGGCGGGCATGCCGAGCTTGGCGCGGTGCTGGGCCAGACGGGTGAGGTTGACCAGCGTACGCACCTGCTCCTTGACGTTGTCGAGGCCGATCAGGGCGTCGAGGGCGGCCAGCGGTCCATCCGTCCGAGTGAGCTGTGCGTTCTCGTCGGCCGCGCCGTTCCCGGCGGGACCGCCGGAGCCCCAGGCGTCCGGCTTTCCGTTGGCGGTGCTGGTCAGTCCCTCCACGGCGAGCCGCTCACCGGGCCGGGCCTGGACGAGCCCTCTGCCGCCGTTGTCCCGGACGGTACAGTTCACCACGGAGACCGGATCGGTGGACTCGATGCGAAGACCGTCGCCCGTGCTGCCGCTGATCTCGCAGGAGTTGAACGAGCCGCGTCCGCCGTCGGCGAGCAGGACGCCCTGCCCGCTGCTGTCGGCCACCCGCAACCGGGTGGCGGTCATCTCGCCGCCACCCTCGATGGTGACACCAGACTCCTCAGCCCCCCTGATCTCCAGATCCCGCACCGTCATGATGCCGTCGGCGCCGATCGACAAGCCGTTCTCGGAGGGCGCGAGGACCGCTCCGCCCCCGATGTAGACGTTGCCGTCGTTCTCGACCCTGATGCCGCAGCGGCCGGCCCGCTCGACGGTGCAGTCCTCCAACCGGCCCCGGCCGTCCTTCACGATCTCCACGCCGTGGCCGCGCGGCGCGTTGATGCGCGCACGCCTGACGAGCGGGTTGGCGCCCGTGCGGATGGAAACGCCGGTTCCCAGGGCGTCGGTGACATCGAGCCGGTCCAGTTCGGCGGCCGACTCCTCCTCCAGTAGCACGGCGATCGTCGCGCAGTCCCTGACGGTCAGGCCGACCAGGACGGGGGAGGCGTGTCCGCTCACCCGGACAGCGGGAGCCTCCGCCGTGTCCAGCCAGCAGTCTTCGTAGGTGCCCCGGGAGCGGTCGGTGACCAGGAGTCCGTGACTCTTGGTGCGTGCCGTACGGCAACGGCGGACCACTGGGTCACTTCCCCCGCTGACCACGATGCCGACGCCGGTGGTACCGGTGACGCGCACGTCCTCGAGTGTTGTCCTGGCCTGGCTGGCGAGTTGAACTCCCGTACTGGTGTCGTGCACCACGGTGCGCAGCACCTGGATGGTGCTGTGGCCTTCCAGGGCGACGGCGGGCTTGTCGGTCGAGGAGATGTCGCACTCCTCTACCGACCCCTGAGCCTCCCCATTGGCCAGTACGCCGTTGCCGCGGGCGTCGCGGACCGTGCAGCCTCTCAGTGCTATCCGGCCGCGTTCGCCTATGACCACTCCGGTGGTGCCGAGGTGTTCGATGGTGCAAGACTCGACGGAACTCTCCACCGCGGAGGTGACCACGACTCCGGCGCCGCCCTGATTACTGATCCGGCAGTCCCGCAGGGCCAGCGAGCCGCCGACCCGAGCCAGCAGCGCCGTCCAGGCTGAGCCGGTGATCTCGCAGCCGTGCATGGCCAACTGTCCGCGCGGCACGTCGATCACCGGCGCTTCCTCGTCGCGCCCGCGGAACACCAGGTCGGTGAGCATGACCGCTTCGGCCTTGAGTACCAGCGCGCTGCCGCGCCGCGGTGCTATCTGCACGCTGCCGCGTGACTGTTCCGCCACTATGGTGACCGGGAAGCTGATGGTCAGGCTCTCCGCGTACGTGCCGGGCGCCACACTGACGACAGCGCCGCTGCGCGCCCTGGCCAGAGCCTCACTGATCGTCCGAAAGCCGTCCGGCCGCTCCGGGCTGACCGTAAGTATCTGGCGTGACACGCGCTTTCCTCCTTCGTGTGGCCTCGTAAAGCCACGAGCCCCCGAGTGCCCTGACAGCACCATCATGCCGGGCACTGGCCTGCTCAGCTGCCCCGGTCCGGCCCAAACGACCCGCTCCTGAGATTCATCAGAGCTATGTGGTTGTTCATCGTGGCCGGCTCCCTACCGATCACACCGGAACAGGATGCCATTTCACGAGCTCTCCGCGCTCCGGGTGCGTTGGCGCATCGAGCTCATACACAAGGTAGCGAGGGGGCTCCCCGATCAGCACCGGCGTCGGCGTTTTCAGCGCCAGTCCGGCCTGCCGACCACACGACCCGTCCCGGCGCGGAATCCACTGAGGATGTTGTGCCGGTACTGCGCGGATGCTGTCATGCAGAGCGCCGATGACGTTCGTCGCGAGACGTGAGTGTCGGTTCTGACTCTACGCTCGGTGTCGCTCGGCACCCCGGTGTACTGAAGTCCGGGTTCTCGTGGCCCGACAACCAACACCTTGGACTCACGGGACTAATGCCAGCGTGCTCGGACGATCACCTCATGCCGGGCTTTTCATCCACTCGATGAGCCGGACCCACCGTCGCGACGACGACCCGCCGTATTGGGCTGGCGCCGATTCCGATCGAGTCGTCGCCTCCGCTGTGCGCACGCGCTCGCCTCCCGCAGGCTCACACATGCACCGCTGAGCGGTCGGCACATCCATGAGCACCTGTTCCACATGCCTCCCGCAACCCTCGTAGGTCAACTTTCGGCATGACCGGCAGACAGCACGTTGGCACACGATTATCTCCCCTGGTTCTTCGTTTGATATCGCGAGATTAACGCCCTTGCCCAACTAACTTGAGAATTTGCACAGTCTCCACCGGATCGGCCGCCGTGACCCCGGCGGCCGGTCCGGTGGTAGCCGTTGGGAACCACCGCTCGCCGGCCGCCACAGGTCTTGAGCAGTGCTCCATGGCTCGTGTTCGTAGGGGTGCTCGGTCACAGCCCGCAGGAGCCGCGGTCGAGGTGGAAGTACCGGGCGTTGGCCCAGCGGCACAACCGGATACCGACGATGACGCCGACGATGGTGATCAGGGCGGGCAGGTATCCGCTGGCGACCTGGATGATCGGGATGGCCGGGCACCCGCCTGAGATCGCCCAGCCCGTACCGAACAACACAGCGCCGGGGATCACGCCGGCGTGGATGCGCCCCGGGGTGCGGCGGACCCGCAGCAGAGCGAACGCGCACACGATGATCACCACAGCACCCGCGAAGGAGAGGAACATGCGCAGGTCCTGGAACGTGAACATGCGGTTCAACTCGGCGTAGTCTCCGAAGCCGATGTTGGTGACGGTGTAACCCAAGGCCAGTCCGGTGATGATGTTGGCCAGCAGAATCGCGCCCCGGGTGCGCATCAGATCACCTTCCACAGGAGGAACGACACCGCGACGGCGGTGCCGAAGAACACGGCGGTCGCGACGATGCTGACCGGGCGCAGCCGGCCGCAGCCGCTGAGTCCGTGGCCGGAGCTGCACCCACCGGCCAGCCGAGTGCCGAAGCCGACCAGCACACCTCCCACGAACAGCACAACGATCATGGTGGTCGAGTCCGCGGTGACCAGGTTCCGAAAAGCCGGGCCCATATCGTAGCGGAGGTGGAACCGCCCGGAGGTGACCGCGGCGATGAGCCCCCCGAGGAAGATCGACATCAGCAGGGCGGCCTCAGTGACCAGCGGGGCCGGGCGCAGGCTCGTGGCTGCCGGGCGCTCACTCACTGCCGATTCGGCCTCTGCTTCGAGTGGCTGCGAGTTCCCGTACGGAATCTGCTGCGGCACGGTGGACGCGCCGGTGCCGGTGCCGAAGTGCTCCGCTGTGGCCGCGGCAAGCGCCTCGGCGAGAGCCCCATCGTCGGTGAACTCCTCGTCCATCCGCTCCAGCCGGCGTTCGCGACGCCAGTGCAGCACGCGATCCCACGCTCCCGACACCCCGAGAGACCGGTCACCGACGAGCGTGTGGTTGATGGTGACCAGAGCGAGCCCGACAGCGCCCGCCCACCAAGGCCAGTAGGTACTCATGCGGGTCCTCTCATCCAGTCGGCGAAGCGAGTCCACCAGCCGCGCTTCGAGCTGGGCGCTTTCCGTGTGTGTCGAGCGAGGCCGTCCGAGGGGCGGGCAGCCTGCGGGGGCGGTGACGGCTGGTGATGCCAGACATCTGCCGGCTCCTCGAACTGGGCCGTGGCCCGTGGTGTCGCGATTCCAGGCGCTGGCTGTGACTGCTCATGTGTCCGGGCCGGGGCCGGCTGGGGCCACGACGCGGTCTGCGGTGCCCCCGGAGCGGGCCGTGTCGGCGGGGGCTGCCGGGCGCCGGATCGGTCCGTCTTGGCCGGGCTTTCGAGGTGTCTCGCGCGGGCTCCGTTGGGCAGCAGGCTGATCGGCACGCGCTCGCCGGTGAGTGACATCCTGTAGCGCGCACAGCCGAGCCATCGATCTGCGCTGTCGCAGTAGTATTCACGCCAACCTCGCAAGCTCGCCCTAAGCAGCGGGAAAAGGGGGCATTCTTCGGCGTGCGGGCAACTCACGTTGCTCCCTCCTGACTGGCTCTCCACCCGTTCGGGGAGAGCGATTGCCGTTCTCGGTTCCTGCCCTTGCTGTGCCCGGCCGGCGGTCTGAAGGGCAATGCGGTGACGGGCACTGTCACGTAGTCGGGTACGTGGCGGTCTGAGGTGTGTCGGGTAATCGGGTATGGCGGCCCGGTTCCGAGCCTGTGTTCAAGCCGTGGTGTGTCGGCTGACAGCATCTGCGGCCTGGTCCCAGATGGCGAAGCGAACGGGTCCTCTCGGCACGGTGGTCGAGTGTGGTCATCAGGTGCCGACGGGCCCCGAAGTGGGGTGGGTTGCCGCTGAGCGCGGACAGGAAACGTTGCGCTCCGCAGACGCTCGCAAGCCCTTCATCGCGCATTCGCGCCGCCTCGTGGGCTGGTGGGAGTTCGCCGCCCGGTTGTTCGGCCCCTTGTGGGATCGGTGCTCCACCGAGGGCACGCCTTCGGGATGGGCGGCACCGCACGTGTCTTTTCCACGAGCCTGGGGAAGAACCGTCTGGCCGCGGCCTTGTCCCGGCGGGCCTGCACGAGGATGTCCAGGACGTTGTCCTCCTGGTCGACGGCCCGCCACAGGTATTTCAGCTTCCTGTTGATCCTGATGAACACCTCGTCCGAATCCCACTTGTCACCAAGCCAGGACGCCTGCGGCGCAGCCCGTCGGCATAGCCCTGACCCAACTTGCGGCATCACCGCAGGACGGTCTCGCAGGAAATGATGACGCCCCACTGGAGCATCAGCTCCTCGACCTCGTGGCAGGACAGCGGGGAAGCGGAAGTACCGCCGCAAACAGGCGAGATCACCTCGACCGGGTACCGGTCTCCTTGTACGACAGCGACGTGCCCTCCACTGAGGATCCCCCTCACCATGCCCTCAACCTGAAGATCATCTCACCCTGCCAACCAACGTGACGGCACCCTGCATTGGTCACACCGATGCCATCTCTGGACGCCTCATGGTACGAGGGCCACCGGGTACACGCATGCGATGCTGCACTTAAGTGCACTTAGGGGACTTCCCCATTGCCTGTTCGTACTGAACCGCCCGGCACCGGCACCACCGCCAGCCTCGGCGCCCCGATCAAAATCGGCACCAGCTGGACCATCTACAACACCGTCGCAGGCACCGGCGATCTGACAGGTGGCGCCTCCCAGGAGACACGACCGGGACACCACAGGGACGCCGTTCATACTTTGCTGCGCCTCTTCTGGAAGGGCCCGGCTGGGCGCTTCCGCCGGAGGAGCGGCTGGTGGCGCGGGCCGCGAGTATCGCGGCGAAGTGGGTCATGCACCCCTCGGAGGTCTCGGCCGAGGAGGTCAAGGCCGCGCAGCGGGCCGCGATGACTCCCGCATCGATGCGGTGGAGGCCATCCGGGAGATCACCGTAGAGGTGCCGGGCCGCCAGGGCTTGCCGGGATTGCGGTCCGCAGGGGTCGGGCACCCGAGTGCCGCGTACGGCCCGGTGAGGCCGACAGCTCCGGCGTGCGCACCGCTCGGCTACTCATCCGATACCTCCTGGCTGCTCCGAAAGTTGGGTGGGTGTCGTGGTGCGGGGAGGTCGGCGCCGCCACGGGGCGACGTCGACCTCCCCGCCGGCTCCTACTGGTGCCGTGCGCCGGGCGGATGCACCGTCAGGAGCGCCCGCGCGGGCCATTGATCACCAAGAGGCGGCCGGTAATGGGGCCGGTCAGACCGCCGCGTCCGGGCGCTGGCCGGACTTCAGGGAGAGCGCGTCGGGACGGACACCGGCCTTGAGGACGCTCGCGTCGGGACGGACACCGACCTTCAGACCAGTGTTCATGGCTCCTCCTTCGGGCACAGCTCGCCCTGGATTCGAGACGATCGGGAGGGAATCAAGCGCGCGGAGGGCCGCGGGAGGTTCCCGGGGCATCCCGCACGCACGGCGTTCGGTCGTGGTTGCGCCCACACATGAGAGCTGGCGGAGCTGGCCGGCCCGCGGGTACGGACCGCGTCCTTCGCCAGAAACGGCCAAGGTGACCGCGGTGTTGACCGGGCGCCGGGACATCAAGCTAGGAGCGGTGCGCGGCCTCGGCAACGAGTTGAGACGTTGCACCGGTCGCGTGCCCGTTGCACCGCGCGCAGGAGGGTGTCGCACAGGTGTGGCACGCCCGACGGCGGTGACCTGGCCATGCAACACCCGCCAGGCACCGGACGCTCAACCTGGACTGGTCTTGGGCCTGTTGGCCGTGCTCCGGTGGGGTTCTGCTCGGTCCGGCGGCCGACTAGCGTGCCGCTGCCGGCGTCGCCGAGCGACCGGCCCTGACTCGCGTCATCGCGCCCCCTGCTCCTCGTATTCCTCCTACTCACGGAGTGCCGCGTGCCTGACGACCCGATCGCCCTCAAGTCGCAACTGCTCTTCGGCCTGCGCGACACCCTGCGCGCCGAGGGGTTTCTGGAGCTGCACACCCCGGTCGCCCGCCGGGCCGATCTGGGGCCGGGGCGGCGTGCACCGGTCGACCTGGACGGCGGCCGCTACCTGCGGGCGATGATCGGGCCTGCGCTGAGGATGAACCTGGAGTTCCATCCGAGGATCTTCGAGATCGGCCCCTGCTTCAGGCCCGAGAGGCCGGACGACCTGCACGGGTGCGAGTTCTCCATGCTCGACCTGTACGCCTCGGACGAGGACTTCGCCTTCCTGCTGGACCTGGCCGAGCAGTTGGTCGCGCCGCACCTTCCGTTCGAGCCGGTGAAGATCTCCCTCGCCGACTACATCCGCGACGTCTTCGCCATCGACCTGCGGCGCGAGCCGACCGGGGATCTGCCGCTGAAGATGGCCTCCCGCCTCGGGCTGAGCGCCGACACGCCGTTCAAGGTCGCCCTCGGCACGTTCATCGAGCGCGAGCTGGAGACGCAGGGCGCGGGCGCGACCGTGTTCCTCGTCGACTACCCGCTCGGCGGCGACGAGCCGTGCGCCCGCCTCACGCCCGGCACGGTTGCCCAGCTCAACCGGTTCGAGCTCATCGTCGACGGCATCGAGGTCGTCCACGGCTACGAGGACGAGCCCGACGGAGCCGCGTTCACTCGGCGCGCCAAGGAAGTTGACCTCTACGACGACGAGCAGCGCCTTGCCCGCGAGGCCGTCGACGCGGGCCGGGTGCCGGCCGCCAGCGTCGGACTGGGCATCGGCATCGAGCGGCTGTGCATGGCCGCGTCCGGGGTGAAGGACATCAGCCGCTTCCAGCAGTCCCCCCTGTTCCGACCCTCACCATCGTGACCGTCCGAAGGGACCCCGGATGCCTCTTCCACTCCGCCCGCTCGCCCATGGATTCGGCGCCGAGATCGGCGTCGACCTCGCCTCCACTGCCGCCCGGGTCTCCTCGGCGGAGCTGACGGATGCCCTGCACCGGCACCGGCTGCTGATCTTCCCGGGCCAGCACCTCAACCACGCCGACCTTCTCGCGGCCGCCGCGCTGTTCGGCACGGTGGACACCGACGTCGACCGCACCTACGCCGTCCCGGGCTTCCCCGGGATCACCACGATCAGCAACATCGTCGAGGACGGCACCCATGTGGGCATCTACGACGGGGACGACGAAGAGGAGTGGCACGCCGACGGCAGCTTCAAGCCGAACCTGACCCGGGCGACCCTCCTGTACTCCGTCATCACCCCCCAGGCCGGCGGCCAGACCCGGTTCGCCGACGGCACCCGTGCGTACGCGGACCTGCACGCCGAGCTCAAGCAGCGGATCGAGGGGCTACGCGCCGTGCACTCGATCCGGCATCTCGGTGACCTGCAGAATCAGGCCAGCGGCGGGCAGTCGTCCATCGCGGCCGGCAGCCTCACGGCCATGCCCGACGTCGAGCACCCGCTCGTCCTGACGCATCCGGCCACCGGGGCCCGCTCGCTGCTGCTCGGCAGCATGGTCATCAGCGGCATCGTCGGCATGGACCCGGGCGACAGCACCCGCCTGATCGCCGAGCTCCTTGAGCACACGACCAGTCCCCCGTACCTCCACGCTCACCAGTGGCAGCAGGACGACCTCGTCATCTGGGACAACCAGGCCACCTTGCACACCGCTTCGCCGTGCGACAGCTCCCACCACCACCGGCTGCTGTACCGCGCCGCGATCCGATAGCCGAAGACCTCGCGTTCTCTCCGCTGACTGGCCCACGGCGAGAACGAGGGATGCCCCCCGTAGCCGGCCCTAGGGTTTGCCCATGACCGTGAAGGTTCCCCTGAAAGAGACCGCCCTCAACGCCGAGCGCATCGCCCGCATCGGCCGCGAAGTCCACGCGGTCTGCCCCGAGTTCGACGCCGACAGCTTCGTGACGTCGGTGATGGCCGACCTTCCCCGGCTGGAACTGAGCGCCCGGATCGCCCGCACCAGCGAAGGCCTGCATGCCCACCTTCCGGTCACCGGTCCTGATGCACTCGACATCCTGCTGCGCTCGCTCCCGCCGACGCCCAAGGCGGCCGGCGTGACCAACGACTTCGGCCTACACCTCTACTCGCCCCACTCCGAATACGTCTCCCGTTACCTGCGAACCGCCGAGCACCTGGACCAGGCGCTCGCCGCCCGTCGGTCACCCACCGCTACGCGGGCAAGGACCACGACGCCCTGTCCGATGTCTCGCTCACCGTACGCCGCGGCGAGGTCACCGCCCTCGTCGGTTTCAACGGCTCGGGGAAGTCGACCTTGTCCAAGCTGATCTGCGGGCTGCTTCTGCCCACGCCGATCGGGCAGGTGCTGTGGGACGGGGTGCCTATCAGCGAGGCCGATCCGCAGGCCCTGTGGCAGCACGTGGCCCTGGTGCCATAGGACTACGCGCACTGGCCGTTGACGGTGCGCGAGAACGTGGACCTGGGGCAGCCCACGGCCCGCGGCGACGCGGCGGTACGGGAGGCGTGCGAGGCCGCCGGAGCCGACGAGGTCGTCGACGAACTCGGCACCGGCCTGGACACGCTCCTGGCCCGCGAGTGGCTCAACGGCGAAGAGCTCAGCGGTGGTCAATGGCAGCGAATCGCTCTGGCCAGGGCGTTCTTCCGTCCTGCCGGACTCCTGGTACTCGACGAGCCGACCGCGAACCTCGATCCCCGAGCCGAGTCCCGGATCTTCCAGCGGCTACGGGATCTCGCCCGTGACCGGGCGATGCTGCTGGTGACCCACCGCATCACCGTGGTGGGTGAGCACGTTGATGATGTTCTGGTCGTTGCCCGGGGTGCGCTGTTCCAGTGGGTAGGAGAGCAGGTCGTTGTCGATGGAGACGATGAATCCCGCCATCTCGCTCATCGCGCGGATCCGTGGTGTGTCGATCAGGCCGGCGGGTAGCGAATGCCCGGTGACCATTTCCACCGCGGCCAGGCCGACGGCTGCGGCGCTGCCCGGCAGCCGGTGCATGAGGTACTCGTCGATGTCCGGCATGCGGCCTTGTTCGGAGAGGGCCACCTGGTGCATCACTTCGAGCAGCCAGCTGTGCTGTTCCTCGTACCAGCGCCGGAACTGGGTCGGCGTGCCGTATTCGGCGAAGGCGAGGGCGCACTGGCGGGCGGCCTCCAGCAGAGGGGTCGGCTGGGGAGCCTGGTGGGGTCTGGCGATCAGGCGGGCGAGGGGGGCGGCCAGGCGGACGTAGTCCGCGGTGCGCCTGCTGGCTGGGCCTTCGTCGGAGTGGGCATCAACCGCCCAGAACCAGTAGAACCAGTTGGCGAACCACTGAAGGCGTTCGGGCAGGCCGTTGGGGAGGATGTAGCCGCAGAAGACCGCCGCGTTGGTGTCGGCCAGGTCCTGGCGCTGTTTCGGGGACGGGGCGAGCCCGACTGCGACGATCCATGCGAGGGAGCCCTGCTCGATGGCGCCCGGCACGACACCCGAAAAGCTTCGTCGCGCTCGAAGGAGCAGACCATCTCCTGACCGCACGAGGACAAGCGCAGCGAGCCGCCCACATCATCAGCGCCTGGGCCGACCAGTACATCCACGGGTCACGGCCCAGAGGAAAGCCATCTACTTGACGGCGAAACGCCGGGAGGAAACCGGCCGAGCCCCGTGACCCGGCCGGTCTGGCCGGAGCGACGTCGCACATCCTGTTCCTCGCGGTTGCTTCGTCCGCCTTCTTGTCTGATCGGCGACGAGCTTCAGCCCTTCTGCAGCCACGCGTCCGAGAGGTCGTTCTGGGCGAGCCGGGCCGCGCGGCGGATCTCTCGCAGGACGCCGGCGACCGCCGGGACGCCCGCCATGTCGGGCCAGAGCAGGGCGTACGTATGGCGCAGTGGCCAGTCGCTCAGGGGGCGGTGGACCAGTTGCGGATGGAGGTGGCCGCGGAGCGCCACCTCGCTCATCATGCTGATGCCGAGGCCGGCGGCGACGAGAGCCTGGATGGTGTGCGTGTCGTCGATGGTGGCGCTGATCCGTGGCTGGAAGCCCAAATTCGTGCAGGCCGCCTCGAAACGGTCCCGGAAGGACTCCATCACCCAGTCGTGATCGGCGAGTTCCGCCAGGCCGATGGCGGGTCGGTCGGCCAGAGGGTGGTCGTGGCGCATGACGACGCAGCGGCGGTCGGTCATCAGCGGCACCCGCAGCATCACCGACTCGCCCTCGGGAACTTCCTCGTTGGCCCAGTTGCACAGCAGACCGAGGTCGGCCTCACCTGACCTGATCAGGCTGCGCGCCTCGACCGGCTCGGCCTGGATGACGGTGATGTGTACGTCAGGCTGGTGCTGCCGCAGCCTCCTGACGACCTCGGGCAGGAGGGCGACGCAGCCGCTTTGGAAGGACACCAGACGGACCAGGCCCCCGCCGCGGGCGACCAGGGCGGCGATGTCCTGGTCGGCGGCCCGGAGTACCGAGAAGATGGTGTCCGCGTGCCGTACCAGGGCCTCCCCGGTCTGGGTCAGCCGCAGACCTCGGCCGGCCCGGGTCACCAGCGGGGCGCCCACCGACTGCTGCAGCCGTCGCATCTGGTAGCTGACTGCGGGCTGGGTGTAGCCGAGCGACGCCGCGGCGGCTGTGTAGGAACCGGTGCGGGCCATCTCCGCCAAAACCTCCAGCTGGCGTATGTCCAACATCCTCGGAGTATAAAGGATCTTAATGGGTCGGCGAAAGTATCTTCGTTGGACATCACACTCCGGCGTTGGATCCAATGGGAAGCGCACCACGGATTACCTCGGATCTCCCACTTCACAGGAGTCGACGTGCGTACATTCGCCGAGCCCGGCTTGGGCTCGCGTCCCCATTCCGGTGAATCTCGGCCGCCGCTGGTGCGCATAGCCGGCGTCAACAAGCATTTCGGCGACACCCCGGTACTCCACGATGTCAGTATGGACATCGCGGCCGGAGAGGTCGTCGTGGTCATCGGCCCGTCAGGTTCCGGTAAGTCAACGCTGTGCCGGTGCATTAACCGGCTCGAGACCATCAGTTCGGGTACGATCACGATCGACGGCGTGCCGCTGCCGACCGAGGGCCGCGCACTCGCCCGGCTGCGCGCCGACGCGGGCATGGTCTTCCAGTCCTTCAACCTCTTCGCGCACCTGACCGTCCTGCGGAACATCGTCCTGGGACCAGTCAGGGTGCGCGGCCTGTCCCGTGCGGAGGCCGAGGACCGCGGACGCCGACTGCTGGCCCGAGTGGGGCTCGCCGACAAGGCAGACGCCTATCCGGCGCAGCTGTCCGGCGGCCAGCAGCAGCGCGTGGCGATCGCCCGGGCGCTGGCCATGGACCCGAAGGTGCTGCTCTTCGACGAGCCCACTTCGGCGCTCGATCCGGAGATGATCCAGGAAGTGCTGGACGTTCTGGTCGAGTTGGCGGCCGAGGGCATGACCATGGTCGTCGTCACCCACGAGATGGCCTTCGCCCGGCAGGCCGCCGATCGCGTGGTCTTCATGGACAGCGGCCGGATTGTGGAAATCGCCACCCCGGCCGACTTCTTCGCGTCCCCGCAGACCGAGCGTGCTGCCGACTTCCTGTCGAAGATCCTGCATCACTGACCGTCACTGGCCATCACTTGGTCGTCACTGATATCACCCTGCAATTCTCCGATTTCTATGCCCGAGCGTCATCCTTCTTGCCCAGGAGAAGCCATGCCCCGTACCAGAACCGGCTCCAACGGCCCGCGCGGCCGGGCCGCCACCCTCGCATGCCTCGCCACCGTCACGTCCCTCGCCCTGGCCGGCTGCTCCGGCGGCTCGTCCGGCTCCGCCGCCGTGCCCGGCGCCCCCGCCGCCCAGACCTCCGGCGCGGCTGCTTCCGGCACCACGCCCATCGACCAGTTGGTGGCCGCCGAACAGCCCGCCGCCGTCTCGCTGCGGCCGAACGGCTCCACCGCTGCCAAGATCAAGGCCGCGGGCGTCCTCACCGTAGGCGGCACTCAGACCGCCGCTCTGTTCTCCCTGCTCAACCCCACCACCGGCAAGGTCGACGGTTTCGACTCGGCCATGTCCCGGCTGCTCGCCAAGTACATCGTCGGCAAGGACTCGACGAAGCTGGTCAACGTTACCGCCGCCACCCGCGAGGCGCTGCTCAAGAACCACTCCGTGGACGCCGTCTTCGCCACCTACACCATCACTCCCGAGCGCGAGAAGGTCGTCGCCTTCGCAGGCCCGTACTACGAGGACGGCCTCGCCATCCAGGTCAAGAAGACCGAGACCGGAATCAGCTCCCTGAAGGACCTCGCGGGCAAGACCGTGGTCACCGAGTCCGGCTCCACCGCTGCCACGGTCATCAAGAACGCCGCGCCCTCTGCCAAGGTCCAGTTGTTCGACACCAACACCGAGTGCCTGCAGGCCCTCCAGCAGGGTCGCGCCGACGCGTACGTCCTCGACCAGGGCCTGCTGGCCGGCAACGCCTCGACGAACCCGGACGTCAAGGTACTGGCCGGCACTTTCAGCAAGGAGCCATACGGCATCGGACTGCCGCTGGACAAGCCCGACTTCAAGGTCTTCGTCAACAACTGGCTGAAGAAGATCGAGGCCGACGGCACCTGGACCAAGGTGTGGCAGGCCACCGTGGGTACCGAGGTGCCGGGCCCCGCCCCGACGCCGCCGGCCGTCGGCTGAGTCGCCATGGGCGTCATCACCTCCCACCTCGGCGTGTTCGGCGACGGGCTGCTGGCCTCGGTCGAACTGAGCTGCAGCACCTTCGCCATCGCGGGTGTGCTCGGCCTGCTGCTGGCCTGCTGCCGGATCGGCCCGGTGGTCCCGCTGCGGGTGTTCGGCTGGGCGTACGTCTCCACGCTGCGTAGCGTCCCGCTACTGGTCCTGCTGACGCTGTTCGTGTTCGGGCTGCCGGAGATCGGCCTGGTCTACTCGCTGTTCTGGACCGCGGTGACGGCGATGAGCCTGTACTGGGCCGCGTTCTTCTGCGAGGTCATCAGGTCGGGTGTACGGGCGGTGCCGGTCGGCCAGATCGAGGCGGGCCGTGCCCTCGGCCTCACCTTCGGGCAGACCCTGCGGCTGGTCGTACTCCCGCAGGCGGCCCGGTCCGTGATCCAGCCGCTGGCGTCGCTGCTGATCGCGGTGACCCTCAACTCCTCGCTGGCGGCGGCCGTCGGCGTCACCCAGGAGCTGACCGGGCAGACCCAACTGCTCGACCAGCAGTATGCCCAGCCGCTGGTCACCTTCGGCGCCGCCGCGCTGTGCTATGTGACCCTGACCCTCGTCATCGGCCGCCTGGCGGGCGGGCTAGAGCGTCGGCTGGTGGTGCTGCGATGAGTACGACGAGGCGCACCGCCGAAGCCCGTACCGCCGTGGTCGGCCAGGAGCCCGGCGCGGACGGCACTGGGCCGGACGCGATGGACCGGACGGAGAGCGTCCCCACGGGGGGCACGGCCGCGGAGAAGGCGACCACGGGGAACAGCGCCCCGCCCGGGCCACCGGCCCGGCCGGCTCTCCGCTCGTGGGCAGCCCGGCTGGTCGCCCGCGCGGATGCCGGCGGCTCGCTCTTCGACCCGCCCGGTCCCCGGGGCCGGGCCCGGATCAGGGCCGCCACCGCCCTGTCCCTGCTCGTTCTCGTCCTCCTGCTGTGGGCCGCCGGGCGCCAGTTCGCCGCACACGGCCAGCTCGACGCCGCGAAGTGGCGGCTGTTCGCCGAGCCCGCCGTCCTCCGCTATCTCCTCACCGGCCTGTGGGCCACCGTCCGCGTCACCCTTGTCAGCGCCGCCCTGGCGCTGCCGCTCGGCTCTCTGCTCGCGCTCGGCCGCCTGTCCCTCAACCGTCTCGTACGATGGCCGGCCGCAGCGTACGTCGAGGTCATGCGGGCCGTGCCGCTGCTGCTGCTGATCTACGCCTTCCTGCTCGGCCTGCCGAGCACCGGGGTCCGGATGCCGCTGTTCTGGCAGCTGGTGTGCCCGATCGTCCTCACCAACGCGGCTGTCTTTGCAGAGATCTCCCGCGCCGGAGTACGAGCGCTGCCCCGTGGCCAGACCGAGGCGGCGTACGCTCTCGGGCTGCGGTACTGGCAGGCCATGCGTCTGGTCGTACTGCCCCAGGCCGTCCGCCAGACGGCCCCCTCGCTGGTCGGCCAGTTGGTGCGGCTGCTGAAGGACAGCACGCTCGGGTACGTCGTGAGCTTCCTCGAACTGCTCAACTCCGCGAAGGTGCTGGGCGAGTACAACCACACCGTCCTCCAGGGCTATCTGGTCGTGGCGCTGGTGTACGTCCTACTCAACAGCGCCCTGGCAGGTGCCGCCTGGCAGGTGGAGCGGCGCGTCGGGCGAGCACCGGGGCGACGCCGCACCGAGCCAAGCTGAGCGGGCGGGGCCCTGAAAGCCCGGCCCACCGGCCCCGCGGACGACCGGCGTCCCGGGGCGGCGGCTCACACCGGCCCCGGCCCGCTGGGCCGGCGCGACCCGCACCAATGGTCGCCGGAGCCCCTCGGCCGGCCACCGGCAGGCGCACCTGGGCGGGGCGCGCGGCGCGGGCGGACCCGATCGGGCGGCCGGTCGCCGGTGTGCCGAGGCCGTGCGGCGTCGTCCGAACGCGCCGTGGCCGGAGCCCCGGGGCACCACCCGTGCCAGTGGGCACCCACGCGTCCCCGCGGTGGCCGCCACCGCGGCCCGCGCCACCGAGTACCCGAGCGGTCATGCCGCCGAGCCCAGCCTGCGCCTTCCACCTGGGTCCCCGCCTGCCTGCTCTCCCAGCCCTCCACACAGAAACGAGCCCCACCATGTGCCGACTGCTGGGCGTTGTCGCCCGCGAGCCCGTTCCGCTGAAAGAGTCCCTCGCCGATGACATCCTCCCGTTCCTCGCCATGGCCGGCGAGCACTGCGACGGCTGGGGCATCGCGTCCGTCACACCGGACGCCACCATCGCGACCGTCAAGGAACCCGTGCGGGCCGACACGAGTGACCGCTTCGAGGGTATGGTCCGCGAACTGACCACCGACGCCGCTCTGTTGCACCTGCGGATGGCGAGCCCGCAGTTCGCGGTCGTCCAGGAGAACACCCACCCTTTCGGCGATCACCGGATCGCCTTCGCGCACAACGGGGACTTCAGCCCGGCCCACTGCCTCGATCCGTTGATCGGCGACGAACTGCTGACCACCGCCGAGGGCAACACCGACAGCGAGCGCTTCTACCTCGGGATCCGGCTGCACATCAACGACGGCATGGAGCCCCCGAAGGCGATGGCGGCAGCCGCCGCGGACGTACGGGCCCTGGCCACGAGTTTCGCCAGCCTCAACTGCCTGCTGCTCACGCCGGACGCGCTCTACGCCTACACCTCGCACGACCCGCGCTCCGACGTCATTCAAAGGCGTGGGAAGGGCTACTTCGCGTTGAGCTACCGCACCGATGCCGACGCGGTGGTCATCGCCTCCACCGGCTGGTCGCAGAACCCGCCGATCTGGTCCGTCATCCCGGAGGGCCACGTGCTGGAGGTCCGCCGCGGCGATCTGGCCACGGTGGTGCACTGTGCCTGAGACTTCCGCGCTCGCGCTCATGGCGCCGACGATCGACGTGGACCGGTCGGACCCGGCGTACCGCCACTGGCTCCACGAGGCGGTGTCCAAGGTCCGGGCCGACGCCAATCGGTCCGCCGACACCCATCCGCTGCGCTTCCCATTGCCGGAGACCTGGGACGTCGACCTCTACCTGAAGGACGAGTCAACCCATCCCACCGGCAGCCTCAAACACCGGCTGGCGCGTTCCCTCTTCCTGTACGGGCTGTGCAACGGCCTCATGCGGCCCGACCGCCCGGTGATCGAGGCGTCCAGCGGCTCGACCGCCGTGTCCGAAGCGTACTTCGCCGCGCTGATCGGCGTCCCGTTCGTCGCGGTGATCCCGACGACGACCAGCAGGGAGAAACGGCGGCTGATCGAGTTCCATGGTGGCAGATGCCACCTGGTCGACGACCCGGCGTCGGTCCGCGAGGCCGCCGCCGCCCTCGCCGCCGCGACCGGCGGCCACTTCGTTGACCAGTTCACGTACGCCGAGCGGGCCACCGACTGGCGGGGCAACAATAACATCGCCTGTCCGTCTTCCGGTAACTGGGGCGGGGCTGGTTCGTGACGGGCCGAGCCGCAGGTTCCGGTTGTCGCTGCGCGAGGTGCTCGCCTCTGGCCGGGCCAGGTCATCGCGACCGGGCCGGGCCGGAATCGGACGACGACCGCGAGACGGCCTCGGTGCTGCTCGCTCAGCTCAGCGATGAGGAGCAATACGCCTCGGGCTGCCCGCCCCGGCCCCGCATCCAGGCCGGCACCGGCAACAGCGGCCGCACCACGGCTCACTCCGCGTCCGTCATGTCCGACGGATACAGCCGAACACGTGCCGGGCGATCGGCCGCGACTCCGAACCGGTGGGCGACACAATCACACGCCGGTGCGGCCGAGTTGAACGCCAGGATGTTCGAGTGCCAGGCTGTGACATCTACTGGCTGCCGGGCAAGCACCTCGGCTGGTTCGAGGGTCGTCGAGATGGGCCGCTGCCGAGAATTCCCGACCTCGCTCTCTTCTCTCATGCGCTCTCTTCTCTCATGCGCTCTCTTCTCTCATGCGCTCTCTTCGCTGAGGCGGTCGACTGCCCAGGGCAGGAGCTCCTTGGCCACCGCAAGGCTGAACGGCCTCACTAGTGAACGAAGTTCGGCGCAGGCGGAAGGGCCGAGCGTGATGTAAGGGAGGGCCGCCAGTCTGTCGGTGGTGTGCTCGATCTCCGCCCTGCGCCGCGTACCGTCCTCGGTCAAGGTCAGGTGGGGTCCATCGTCGAGCCATCCGCGCTCACGCAGGTTCTGTACGGCCTGCCCCCACTGCTCCGGCGTCCATGCCCGCGAGTCGCGCAGCACCTCTGCGCCGATGTCGCCTGTGGCGGCGTGCGTGACGAGAGCCTCGAGCCCGCTCAGTCCGGCAGCCAGTAGTGCCGCCACGTGGCCGTCGCCACGGAACTCCCGCAGCAGAGTCTGCGCGTGCCAGAGCACGAGGTGGGGTGCGCTCGGCCACGGCAGTGCGGCGTGCGCGGCGAAGAGGGGGCGGCCTTGCGGATGGCGCACGGCTACTTCAGCAGCGGTACGGGCCAGTTCCGCTGCGCGGGCCAGCGCCGGTGAGGAGATGTCCGCGCCGAGGACGCGGCGGAGCGTGGCGTCGATCCCGGCGAGCCGGGCGGCGGCGAACTGCTGCGGCGTGGCGGCCTCCCATGCCGCGGGGATGGCTCGGCGCACCAGTTGGGGATTGAAGTTGTAGAACGTGGCGATGACCAGATCCGCCGGAGCGTCGCCGAGTGCGGCGGAGCGGGACGCGAAGTACCCCGTCCTGGCGTCCACGCCCAACTCGGCGTACTGGCCTGTGGATTCGGGCGAGAAGTAGACGGCCCCGTGGTAGGGCTCAAGGGTTCTCCAGGTCTGGCGTGCGAGGGCCAGGCTGTCGCGGTCCGTGTTCTGCGTCATGAGGGGGTGGCCGTCCTGTGGCGGATGAAGCGTTTCTGTTCATCGAGCACGTGACGGTGTGTGAGGCATACCCATTCGTACCGTCTAGTCGGTACGTTATCGGAGAGCGGCTCCGGGGGCTACCGCCCTGCAACCAGTTCTCTCCTGACCGAGGGGCGAATCCATCCGTGGTACGCGACCGCGTTGGTGCGAGCCCTGGCAGTGCTGACGCACCATCAGGTGGCTCGGTGACCGATGGTCTCCCCGCAATGATCAACGTGATGAGCTGGATGAGCTGCACGAGCACACCAACGACTCATCACACGTCGTCGGCCAGAACTAACCGAGGCGGATTGCTACGTCTCACCACCAGTCAGACGTAGCGCCGTTCCGGCAGAGGCGCTGCCCAGTTCAGCCGTGATCGCGGATCGTCGAGCCTCTTCAGAAGCGTTGTCGGTGGCAGCTGGTACACCCCGGGGACATGAGCGATGGACCCGCACCGGGGCCCGGAGGGCTCCTCCCCAGCCCGTGACGGGGGGGATGCTGACGCGGCAAAGCGCCCGTCGCCAACTTGTCCGCTACCGGCCTGGGCAGCCAACTGCCCAGCGCCGCCCCTATCAGGGATGCGGTCGTGCGCAGCAGGTTCAGGGCATTGGGGTCAGAGCGGCTTCGCTGGGCCGGCCATGCGGTAGCCGCTGGCCCCCTCCACGGTGCCGGCGATGAGCAGCCGCACCGGCACGCCGCCGAACGCGGAGGACAAGGCCTGGTTGAGGCGTTGGATGTATGCCGTTCGTCTGGCACCGCATCGCGCTCGGCATCGTCATCATCGTCCTGGTCGCGGCGGGCGCGCTGAGCCCGCACGCGGCGGAGTCGGCGGGCTGACCCACCGCCACCCGCCCGCCCTCCGTGACGACCTGACAGCTCACGCCGCTGGGCAGCGACCTGGCCGCGGCGACGGGACCGATCCCGGACCGGTCCCAGCCGCAGGCCGAACAGCGGCTGTGGGCACGCGCGTTGCCACGAAAATCCGTGACCAATCACATAGGTCCTGGGTAGCCGTCCGGCAGCGCAGTGTCAGTGCCTGCCCCTAGGCTTGTGCGCATGTCCCCGGATTCCTTATCGCCTGGTTCCGTGCGCTCTGCCGCCGAGGTCAACGAGCAGATCCGTGCACTGTGGATGCGCGCTGGCGGCTCCCTGTCGGCCCAGGAGCGCGCGGAGTACGAGCTCCTGGTGGTCGAGTGGGCGGCCGCGATCCGGGACGACGTCATCGAGGCGGCCTGACGGCGGCTTGAAGACGGCTTGAAGACGAGGGTCCCGCGACGCTCGCCGTGGGGCACCTCGCATGCGTCCCGCGTATGAAGGAATCCACGCCCCCAGCCCCAGGCCCGGCCGCCATCAGGCATCAGGCATCAGGCATCAGGCAATCCCCTCCATGAAGGCCACCATCCGCCGATTGACCTCGTCCGCATGATCGATCTGCGGTCCGTGGCCCGTGTTCGAGATGATCTCGGCCCCGGCGCCGGGCACGAGGCGCGGTACGCGCTCCACCTGGCGCCGCGGGTGCACCAGAAGGCTTCGTTTGCCGAGGATCAGGTGGAGCGGGGTGCGGACGGTGGAGAGTTCGGCGTCGGAGAGCGGGAGTGGGGCCGGGCGTCGTATGCGGTAGGCGCGGACGCTCAGGCGGATCATCGTCCGCAACTCCGGCACGATCAGGACCGGTTGTTCCAGCAGACGGGCCAGTCGGGGGCGCAGCGCCTTCGGAGCGAACGTCGCGAACAGGCTGACGAAGATCCAGACGAAGAAGCGCAGACCGACCTTCTCCAGGCCGCCGGGGTCGAGCAGAGTGACCGAGGCGAGCCGTTCGGGCCTGCGGTGGGCCTGGTTCAGGGCGAGCCAGCCGCCGTACGAGGAACCGACGAGGTGGACACGGTCGAGGCCGAGGCCGGCGAGCGTCTCGTCGAGCCACTGCGCGGCAAGTTCCGGCTGGTGAATGGCCTCGCGCTGCACGCTGCGGCCCGGGTCGCCGGGGGTGTCGATCGCGTAGACGGGGCGTTCGGCGCTGAGCGCGGCGGTGTTCGGGTACCACATCGCTGAGCAGCTGCCGGCGCCGTGCAGCAGGACGACCGGGGTACGGGACTCGCCCGCCGGGTCGGTGGGGCCGTAGCGGTAGACGTGTGTGGTGCCGAAGCCGGTCTCCACGTCCGTCTCGGCCACCGCCTGCGCACCCATGGCGTACACGGCGTCACATGCGGCGAAGTAGCGGTCGCGCCGCTCGTCGTCCACGTACCGCCCGACATCGGGACGGGCACGCTCTCGGTCTCGGGTCGTGGTCTCGGGCACGGATGGCCACCTCCAGAAGCGATCACCTGTTCGTGATACGACCGTACCATTTATTTGGTACGGATGTACCATGACAGTCGACGTAGGCGGCCCGGCTGCAGGGCTGCTCAGTTGCACCGAGGGCGAGGCAGGGACCATGCCGAAGCGTGTGGATCACGCACAACGACGGACCGAGATCGCGGACGCGCTCATCCGGGTCGCCGGGCGGCGCGGGCTGCACGCCGCGGGGATGCGCGACGTGGCGGCCGAGGCGGATGTGTCGCTACGGCTGGTGCAGTACTACTTCGAGACCAAGGAGAAGCTGCTGCTCTTCGGTCTTCAGCTGCTGGCGGAGAGGTTCGGGGAGCGGGTCGCGGCCCGGGTCGCGGCGGCGGCGGACAGGCCGGGCCCACGCGCGGTCGCGGAGGCGCTGCTGATGGCGGCGTTGCCTGCCGACGAGGAGAGCCGCACCTTCCATTTCCTCTACACCTCGTACACCGTGCTGGCCGTGACGGACGAGGCGCTTGCCGCCCAGCCCTTCATCAGAAACCCCGATGCCGCCGAGCAGACCCTGACCTCGCTCCTGCGGCAGGCCGGCGAAGCGGGGCTCCTGTACCCCGGTGCGGACGCGCGGCTGGAGGCGGTCAGCCTGCTCGCCATGTCCGCGGGGCTCGGCACGAGCGTCCTCGTCGGCCAGCGCAGCCCGGAGGCGGCCGCCGAGGTGCTGCACCACCATCTGGACCGGATCTTCCAGGGTGCGGCCGGCTGAGCGCTCGCCACCGTTCGTGACTCACCATTCGTGACTCAGCCGTCCGCGCCTCAGCCGTTCGTGACTCAGCCCCGGCGTCCGTGCGCGGGGGCTTCGAACGGCGGGCGCGGGCAAGGAAGTTGGGTTGAGGCGAGGTCGGGCTGACGCGAAGTCGGGTTGATGCCGCGCACCCCCTTGGCCCGGCACTCGCCATGCCCAACACTGATCCGATGACGCAGCGTGTGGAGCTCGCGACCGTGATGGACCGGCTGGCTGTCGACGAGGTGGTCACCGACTACGCGGCGGCCGTGGACGACGGCGACTGGGAGGCGTACCGAGGGCTGTTCACGCCCGGAGGGAGGGTGGACTACCGCTCGGCCGGTGGCATCGAGGGAAGCTCCGGCAAGGTCGCCGCCTGGCTCGCCGAGAGCATGCTGCTGTTCCCGATGCGACAGCATCTGATCGTCAACCGCCGGGTGCGGTTCGGGATCCTGGATCAGGACGCAGGCGACACCGCGCGCGTGCGGGCGGATTACATCAATCCGATGCGGTTCGCGGCGGACGGAGGGGAGTCGGCCGCTCCCGACTTCGTGTGCGGCGGCCGCTACGCCTTCGCGCTGCTGCGGACCCACGACGGCTGGCGGCTGAGCGAGGTCGTCGTACAGGAGAAATGGCGCCGCCTCCCCCAGCCGCACGCCGCCTCCGCGGCCGACTGACCGGGGGCCCTCTGTCCACGGTCATCGAAAGCACGCACACTGGAGCCACCACTGGGTAGGGAGGTGCCGTATGAAGACCTTCGGTCCGTGGCTCGCCTCCCCGTGGCGGCGCTCGGTGATCGCCGTACTGGCGGGCGCCCTGCCCGTGTTCGCGTTCCCCGCCCCGGCGCTGTGGTGGTTCGCCTATGTCGCCCTGATCCCCTGGATCGTGCTGGTCCGCGCCGCGCCCACCGGGAAACGGGCGGCCTACGACGGCTGGTGCGGCGGGTTCGGCTACCTGGTGGCCGTGCACCACTGGCTGCTGCCGAGCCTCCATGTGTTCATCTTCCTCATCGCCGCGCTGCTGGGCGCACTGTGGGCCCCGTGGGGCTGGCTCGTGCGGCGCCTCCTGAGCGGGGTACCCGGGCCCGGGCGGGTCGTCGCCGCCCTCGTCGTGCTGCCGTCGGCATGGCTGGCGGTCGAGCTCGTCCGCTCCTGGCAGGGGCTGGGCGGCCCCTGGGGCGTCCTCGGCTCCAGTCAGTGGCAGGTGCAGCCCGCACTGCGGCTCGCGTCGGTCGGCGGGGTGTGGCTGCTCAGCTTCCTGGTCGTGGCCGTCAACGTGTCCTTCGCCGTGCTGGTGTCCGTCCGCGAGTCGCGGGTTCCGGCAGTGGCGGGCCTCGTCGCGACCGCCGCCGCGACCTCGGCGGCCTGGGTGTGGTCCCCACGCCCCGATGTCGACGGCCGGGTGCGGATCGCCGTCGTACAGCCCGGCGTCGTCGACGGCACGGACAGCGCCGACCAGCGCTTCGACCGCGAGGAGCAGCTCACCCGGCAACTCGCCGGACAGAACGTCGACCTGGTCGTCTGGGGCGAGAGCAGCGTCGGCTTCGACCTCGGCGACCGACCCGACCTCGCGAAGCGGATCGCGGCGCTGTCACGCGGGACGGGGGCAGACATCCTGGTCAACGTGGACGCCCGGCGTTCCGACAGGCCCGGCATATACAAGAGTTCGGTGCTCGTCGGCCCGGACGGCCTGACCGGCGACCGCTACGACAAGATGCGGCTCGTGCCGTTCGGCGAGTACGTGCCCTTCCGCTCGGCGCTCGGCTGGGCGACCTCCGTCGGCAAGGCGGCCGATGAGGACCGCCAGCGCGGCACGGAGCAGGTCGTGATGCACGTCGGGCACGGGCTGCGCGTCGGCCCGATGGTCTGCTTCGAGTCGGCGTTCCCCGACATGAGCCGCCATCTCGCAAACGACGGCGCCGACGTGCTCATAGCCCAGTCGTCGACCTCCAGTTTCCAGCACAGCTGGGCCCCGGAGCAGCACGCCTCGCTCGCCGCGCTGCGCGCCGCCGAGACCGGCCGCCCCATGGTGCACGCAACACTGACGGGGGTCTCGGCCGTGTACGGGGCGAGCGGACAGCGCCTGGGCTCGTGGCTCGGCACGGGCTCCAGCAGCGCGGAGGTGTTCGACATTCCGCTGGCGCACGGCACCACCGCGTACGTCCGCTACGGCGACTGGCCGGTGCACGGCGCCCTCCTGATCCTCGCCGTGTCGTGTGCGAGCGAAGGCGTACGAGCCTTCCGGCTCAGGCGGCCCGGTCCTGAACCGCACGTACCACCCGCTCGCACAGTTCGTGAGTCGCCAGTGCGTCCCGGGCGCTGAGCACCTTGCCCGCGCGTACGGCGTCGAGGAAGGCGAGCACCGCCTGCTCGATGCCGCGTTGCCGTGCCACGGGCACCCAGTCACCGCGCCGCCGCACGGTCGGCTGGCCCTTGTGGTCGATCACCTCGGCGAGGTTGACCACCTGACGCTTGGTGTCCTGTCCGGACACCTCCAGGATCTCCTCCGCCGAACCGCTGAGCCGGTTCATCACGCCCAGCGCGGTGAACCCGTCGCCGGCCAGCGTCAGCACGACGTGGTGCAGGAGTCCGTCCACGACGCGGGCGTGCACGGTCACGTCGTCGACAGGGCCGGGCGCCAGGAAGCGCAGTGTGTCCACGACGTGGATGAAGTCGTCGAGGATCATCGAGCGCGGTTCCTCCGGCAGCCCGATGCGGTTCTTCTGCAGGAGGATCAGCTCGCGCGGGTGCTCGGCGCACTGCGCGTACCCGGGGGCGTGGCGCCGGTTGAAGCCGACGGCAAGGGAGACCTCGCGCTCCTCGGCGAGCGTCACCAGCCGCTCGGAGTCGGCGAGTTCGTAGGCGAGCGGCTTGTCGACGTAGGTCGGCACGCCCGCTTCCAGGAGGCGGGTCACGATCTCCGGGTGCACGGCGGTGGGGGCGTGCACGAAGGCGGCGTCCAGACCCTCGGCGAGCAGTGCGTCCAGGGTGGTGTGCCGGTGGTCGGCCGGGAGGTGGAGGCCGTCGCCGACGCGGTCGAGCGTCGCGGGCGTCCGGGTCTGAAGATGCAGCTCGACCCCGGCCAGAGCGCCGACCACCGGAAGGTAGGCCTTCTGCGCGATGTCGCCGAGTCCGATGCAGCCGACCTTCACGGGGCGATCTCCTAGCGCTTGCCTGCCGGGGTTCTGCCGGAAGCATACGGCTGCCGCTGCGGCCCCGGTCGGCTTTGGAGCCGAAGCAGCGGAGCGGCAGCGCGGGTGCGGCTTGGGCAGAAGGGCGATCGCCGTGTCGCGTACGGCCATGAGCGCCCGGTTGCCCGTCATGTTCAGGCGAGCGACCCTGACGGCGCCGGGACGCCGACCCTGGAGGAGGTGCGGTCGGGGCTGCGGGAACTGCTGGGCGGCGTGCTCGGAGGCTGAAAACTCGTGGTCGGATCAGAGCGGCTGGGAAAGGATGCGGTCATGACGACCGAACGGAACGAACCCGCGACCACCGCCGACGAACGCACCATGCTGGACGGCTGGCTCGACTACCACCGGCAGACCCTGGCCTGGAAGTGCGAAGGCCTGACCGACGAGCAGCTCCGGACCCCTTCGGTGGAGCCCTCCAACCTGTCGCTCATGGGGCTGGTGAGGCACATGACGGAAGTGGAGCGATCCTGGTACCGCAGGGTCCTCGCGGACGAGGACGCGCCACCGCTCTACTTCAGCTACGAGGACGACCCCGACGGCGAGTTCCACCTCACCGAGGCGGACACCTGGGAGCAGACGTACGCCGCCTGGCAGGCCGAGATCGCGATCGCCCGGAGCAACGCGGCCGGCCTCACCCTGGACGACGTGTCCAAAGGCAAGCACCGGCGCACCGGCGAGCGCTTCAACCTGCGCTGGATCCACACCCACATGATCGAGGAGTACGCGCGGCACAACGGCCACGCCGACCTGATCCGTGAGCGCATCGACGGTGCCACGGGCGACTGACGTCACCCGGCCCGGGTGCGCGGCCCCCGTACGGGGCGGGAGATCACCCGTGCGGGGCATCCTCCACCCGTCCGCTGTCCGCCGGGCCGCCAGAACCGACATTGTTGCCGGGTGCATCGAACGACGACCACCGCAACGCTCCTGGTCACTGTGGCTGTCTCGGCCCTCACCGGCTGTGTGACGGTCCAGCGCCCACCCGCGCCCGGCCCGCCGACGACGCCGTCCCTGCCGTCTGCTCCACACCCGGCCGATGCGGCGGAGCCACAGATCGTGCAGGCGCCGGCCCGTGAGGCACTGGAGATGATCGGCCCGTCCCGGCGGGCCGAGCCCAAGGCACCCGAACGGCACGTCCCGTCGGCCACGGCGCCGGCCCTGCGGCCGCCGGCACCTCGCCCGCCTCGGCACTCCCGTCCCCGGGCAGCACATCCGGAGTCCGGGCACCAGCGGCAGCCGCGCGTCGAGGCCCCGGACGCGGGCGGGTCGGTCACGAAGGGCACGGACGTGTGCGCCCTCGGCAGGCAGTACGGGGGCTGGCGGGCGGGCAGTCCGGAGGCAGTCATCTGCGAGCAGACGTACGGGAGTTGAGGCGGGGCGAGGCGGGGGCGAGGCGGGCGGCTAGAGCCGCTGTCGCGGCGGCCCCCACCATCCGTCCCCGTCCTGCCCGCTCTCCCCCAGCCGCAGTTCCAGGCGCTCGATGGCCGCCCGCACCCCGTCCCCGTAGCTGTCGTCGCCCAGCGCCCCTGCCGCGTCGCGGGCACGACGCAGATGGGTGCGGGCGGCTCCCCTGCGGCCGAGCTTCACGTAGTCGGCCGCCAGGTTCAGATGCAGGGACGGACACAGGGCACGCACCGCGAGCACGCTCCCGTGTCCGGCGAGCCGGTCGTCCGTGAGTTCCTCGGCGGCCGTCAACGCCCTGAGGTCCCAGGCCAGTTCGTCGGCGGGGTCGTCCTGGGCATCGGCCATGTAGTGGGCCAGGGTGCAGCGGTGCAGCGGGTCGCCGTCCTCGCCGATCTCGGCCCACAGCTCCAGGTAACGGTGCCGGGCCTCCTCCCGGTCGCCCGCGTGGTGCAGCATGACGACCTGCCCGATCCGCGTCATCACGGCATCCGGTGCCGCCTGCTCCTGTCCCTTGGCCACGCTGCCCTCCGGGGCGTCGTCGGTTTGTCCGTTCCCGACGCTAATTGGCTGAGGCTTGAATCCTGGTCAGGCTGCGCCGTCGTACCGAGGGCCGGTCATCGGCTGCGCCGGTGGGGGCTGGTCGCGCCGACGCGGCGGAGCCGCATGTCGACACAGCCCCGCGCCCTGGGGAACTGCCGCGCCGGCAGCCACGGACATCAGCCCAGGTTCGGGATCGTCCAGTCGATCGGCTGGTGGCCCTGGGCCGCGACCGCCTCGTTGATCTGCGTGAACGGGCGGGAGCCGAAGAACTTCTTCGCGGACAGCGGCGAGGGGTGCGCGCCCTTGACCACCGCGTGGCGGTTCTCGTCGATCAGCGGGAGCTTCTTCTGCGCGTAGTTGCCCCACAGCACGAAGACCGCCGGGTCGGGCCGGCCGGCCACCGCGCGGATCACCGCGTCGGTGAACTTCTCCCAGCCGCGGCCCTTGTGCGAGTTGGCGTCGCCGCCGCGCACCGTGAGCACCGCGTTGAGCAGCAGGACGCCCTGCTGGGCCCACGGCATCAGATAGCCGTTGTCCGGGATCGGGGTGCCCAGTTCCTGGTTCATCTCCTTGTAGATGTTGCGCAGGGAGGGCGGGGTCTTCACTCCGGGACGCACCGAGAAGCACAGTCCGTGGCCCTGGCCCTCGCCGTGGTACGGGTCCTGGCCGAGGATCAGGACCTTCACCTGGTCGAAGGGCGTCGCGTCCAGGGCGGCGAAGACCTCCTCGCGCGGAGGATGCACGGGACCCTTGGCCCGCTCCTCCTCGACGAACTCCGTCAGCTCCTTGAAGTAGGGCTGCTGCAGCTCGTCGCCCAGGACCCCGCGCCAGGACTCGGGCAGCATGGCGGTGTCGGTCACGTCAACTTCCTTACGGTGTGCGGTGAACGGTGGCGCTGGATGAGGTGTGCTCACGTCCAGGCCTCAGAACCTACAGGCGGGCACTGACAATCGGCCCGGCCACCGCACAAACCCGGCGCTACCAGCTGGTCTTGCGGTACAGCTCCCACATCAGCATGATCGTCGACGGGTCCAGTGCCCGCTCCGTCCCGGAGATCTCGTCGCTCGCGGCCACGAACTGCTTGCCCTGCCACAGCGGCAGCAGCCGTGCGTCGTTCACGAGGATCTGCTGGGCCTGCTCGAAGTCCGAGACCACGTCGGCCCGGTCGCTCTCGCCGCGGGAGCGGGGCAGCAGCACCCCGGTGATCTCGGGCGCCGGATACGGCGTGCCCAGCGCGTTCTGGTTGCCGACGAACGGCGCGATGAAGTTGTCGGGGTCCGGGAAGTCGGGGGACCAGCCGCGCCCGAACACCGGGTACTCGCCCTTCTGGTAACCCGTCACATACGTCTTCCAGGGACGGCTCTTGAGGGTGACCGTGAAGAGCCCGGAGTCTTCCAGCTGACGCTTGATCTCCGCGAACTCCAGCTTGGTGGAGGAGCCGTAGCGGTCGCTGGTGTACCAGAGGGTGAGCGGGACGCGCTGGGTGATGCCGGCGTCGGTGAGGATCTTGCGGGCCTTGGTGGTGCTGGGGCTTCCGAAGTCGTCGAAGAAGTCGGTGGTGTGGCCGGTCAGGCCCTTCGGGACCATGGAGTACAGCGGCTCGACCGTGTCCCGGTAGACCTTGTGCGCGATCGCGCCGCGGTCGACGACCTGGGCGACGGCCCTGCGGACCGCGGCCTTGGCGGCCCAGGAGTCCTTGGGGTTGAACACCAGGTAGTTGATCTCGGTGCCGGCACCTTCGATGAGTTGGAGGTTCCCGCCGGCGTCGTGCTTCTGGAGGTCGACGATGTCGTCCGCATTGATACCGCGGAAGGCGACGTCGAGCTTCTTGTCCTTCAGCGCGGTGACCAAGGTGGCGGAGTCCTGGAAGTAGCGGATGGTCACCGCGTCGTTCTTGCGCTCGGCGTATCCCTTGTAGCTGTCGTTCTTGACGAGTTCGGCCTTCTTGCCGTCCTCGTACGCATGGAGTGTGTACGGCCCGGAGCCGTAGACCTTGTCGTCCTTGCGCAGGGAGCCGGCCGGGTACTCCTCGGGGTCGACGATCGACATGGCCGGCGTCGCGAGCACGAACGGGAAGGTCGCGTCGGGCTTGTTGAGATGGAAGACGACCTTCCTCTCTCCCAGCGCCTGCACCCGGTCGAGGCTGCCGAGCAGGCCGGCGGGCCCGCCGTTGACGTTGATCCGGCGGATCCGGTCGATGGAGTGCTTGACCGCCTTGGCGTCGAGCGCGTGCCCGTCGGAGAACTTCAGCCCCGAGCGCAGCTCACAGGTGTACACCGTGTTCGAATTGCCCGAGAAGCGGCAGTTGTCCGCCGCGTCCGGCTGCGGGGTGGTCGCTCCGGAGGGGTAACTGAGCAACGTCTGGTAAATGTTGCGGAACAGCTCCCAGGACTGGTCCCAGGACGCGGCGGGATCCAGCGTGCTGGGCGCACTGGTCGTGCCGACGACGATGGGCCCCTTGTCGTCGGAGGAGTCCGACGACAGGATGCCGCACCCGGCCACCAGCGACGATATGGACGCGATGGCCGCCAATTGCCGCAGGCCTCGGTTCCGGTTGAACACGCGCTCGCTCCTCGCTCTGCCGCACCAAGGGTCGGCAGACCATACCGCAGTGCCGCGAGGGTTCAACCCGCTTCGTACAGGGCCTTTGATCAGCTTGTTTATGACGACGTTGTCATGGGGCCGTGGCCTTCCCGTACGACGACGAGGGCGCCGTTTCCGTCAAGGAAACGGCGCCCTTGGGTGCCCGATCGTTACGTTCGCAACGGGTGCGTCAGGAGACGCCGGCGTTCAGGAAGATGCCGCCGTCGACGACGATCGTCTGGCCGGTGACCCAGGCGGACTGCTCGGAGGTGAGGAACGCGGCGGCGCCGCCGATGTCGGAGGGCACGCCGAGCCGGGCCAGCGGGTAGGCGGCGGCCGCCTCCTCCTCCCGGCCCTCGTAGAGAGCCTTGGCGAACTGGGTCTTCACCACGGCCGGGGCGATCGCGTTGACCCGCACCTTGGGCGCGAACTCGTGCGCGAGCTGCTGGGTCAGGTTGATCAGCGCGGCCTTGCTGACGCCGTACGCGGCGATGAAGGGCGAGGGCGCGAGACCCGCGACGGACGCGATGTTCACGATCGTCCCGCCGTTGTCCTTCTGCCAGGCGTGCCAGGTCTTCTGCGCGAAGCCGAGCGCGGAGATCACGTTGGTCTCGAAGACCTTGCGCGCGACGTCCAGGTCGAGGTCGGCGATCGGGCCGAACACCGGGTTCGTACCGGCGTTGTTGACCAGGTGGTCGACGCGGCCGAAGGCCTCCATCGTGCGCTCGACGACCTCGCTCTGGTGGCCCAGGTCGTGCGCCTTGCCGGCCACGCCGATGACGCGCTCGGCGCCGAGCTTCTCGACGGCCTCCTTGAGGGCGTCCTCGTTGCGGCCGGTGATGGTCACACGGTCGCCGCGGGCGATCAGCGCCTCGGCGACGCCGTAGCCGATGCCGCGGCTGGCGCCCGTGACGATGGCGACCTTGCCGGAGAGTTCGGGCAGTTCAGTCATGGGGTCGTGTTCTCCTAGTCGAGCGGTCCGCCGGCGACGTACAGGACCTGGCCGGAGACGAATCCGGCCGCCTCGCCCGCGAAGAAGGCGATCGCGTTGGCGATGTCGTCCGGCTCGCCGACCCGCGCCACGGGGATCTGGGTGGCGGCCGCGGCCTTGAAGTCCTCGAAGCCCATGCCGACGCGGTCGGCGGTGGCCTTGGTCATCTCGGTGGCGATGAACCCCGGGGCGACGGCGTTGGCGGTGATGCCGAACTTGCCGAGCTCCTTGGCGAGGGTCTTGGTGAAGCCCTGCAGACCGGCCTTGGCGGCCGAGTAGTTGACCTGGCCGCGGTTGCCGAGCGCCGAGGACGAGGACAGGTTGACGATACGGCCGAAGCCGGCGTCGACCATGTGCTTCTGAACGGCCTTGCACATCAGGAAGGCGCCGCGCAGGTGCACGTTCATGACCGTGTCCCAGTCGGAGACGTTCATCTTGAACAGCAGGTTGTCGCGCAGCACGCCCGCGTTGTTGACGAGGATGGTCGGCGCGCCCAGTTCCTCGGCGACGCGCGCGACGGCGGCCTCGACCTGTGCCTCGTCGGAGACGTCGGCACCGACCGCGAGGGCCTTGCCGCCGGCCGCTGTGATCTTCTCCACGGTGTCCTTGCAGGCGGCCTCGTCGAGGTCGATCACGGCGACCGCGTGGCCCTCCGCGGCCAGTCGTACGGCGGTGGCGGCACCGATGCCGCGCGCCCCTCCGGTGACCACGGCGACCCGCTGCTCAGTGGTGGACATGTCTGCTTCTCCTCGCCCTCGAGAAAGTAGGCCCGCTCGAAAGTACGGCGGCTGGAAAGTACGTCGACCCGACTCTACGCCCGCTGGGTGAGCGACCGCTTAGTACCTTCGGCAGACGTGACGCTAGAAGGCCTGGCACTCGGTGTCAACGGCACGCGGCGCCGGTGTGATCCATTACCTCACCAGCAGGTCGAGCAGGCGCTCCGTTTCGGCCGCCGGATCGGCCGTGAGCCCAGTGTGCACCGGACCGGGCTGGACGACCGTGGAGCGCGGCGCGATCAGCCAGCGGAAGCGCCGTCCGGCGTCGTCGCCCGCGGCCTGTCCCGCCGCGTCCCCGCCGCCGCACACGCCCTCCACGGCGTCGAGGGCGGCCCGGATGCCGGCCACGTCCGCACCCGGGTCGAGGGCCAGCAGCCGCGCCTCGTCCAGGTGGGTACGGGCGCCGACGTAGGCCTGGGCGCGGCAGTACAGGAGCACCCCGGCGTTGATGCACTCGCCGCGCTCGACGCGAGGCACGACCCGCAGCAGGGCGTACTCGAAGACATCCCGGTCGTTGGCCTCGCTGCCCCTGATGATGTGGCGCTCGACCACATGTCCGGCCATGTGGATGTGGCGCTCGCTCACTTGCTCTCCTCGATTCCCGTGACTCGCTCGTGGACGGCGGCGGCCCTGGCGAGCAGGGGGCGCGCATACGCCCGTCTGAGGTCGTCCGGTGAGTCGAAGCCGGGTTCGCCGGCCAGCCAGACGTCCGGGATCTCGGCGGTGACCTCGGCCAGCAGGTCCTCGGTGACGCGGGGTGCAAGGTCGGCGGCGGCGCCCGCGAGATCGGGGGCGAAGCGGGCGAGGGTGTGGTCGGAGGCGTCGTAGGGGCGGACCGCGGAGGCCCCCGCGCCGGGCCAGTTGTGGTGCCAGATCATCGTGGCGCCGTGGTCGATGAGCCACACCTCGCCGTGGTGCATCAGCAGGTTGGGGTTGCGCCAGGAGCGGTCGACGTTGTTCACCAGCGCGTCGAACCAGACGATCCGCCCGGCCTCCTCGGGGCTCACGCGGAAGGCGAGCGGGTCGAAGCCGAGGGCACCGGAGAGGAAGTCCATGCCGAGATTGGTGCCGCCGCTGGATCTCAGCAGCTCCTGCACCTGCTGGTCGGGCTCGCCGAGCCCCAGCACGGCGTCGAGGCGGATCGTCACGAGCCGCGGCACCCGGAGGCCGAGCCGGCGGGCGAGTTCACCGCAGACGACCTCGGCGACCAGTGTCTTGCGGCCCTGTCCGGCGCCGGTGAACTTCATGACGTACGTCCCGAAGTCGTCGGCCTCGACGAGTCCCGGCAGCGATCCGCCCTCCCGCAGGGGCGTGATGTAGCGGGTCGCGATCACTTCCTTGAGCATCGCCCCAGGCTACTGGGGCGGCGGCGGGCCCCGGGCGCGCGGTGCGCCGACATCGACAGCAAAGCGACAGCGCGGTTTTACCCACCTCCGAGCGCGATGGGGTCAAGCTCTCGACTGCGTCTGAACAACCGGTGCACGCAGCCCGTACCCCCTGACAGATCTGTGAATCTTGATTGGAAGGGAACGTCAGCATGAGCCGCGAATCACTTCCCCCCGTTGCGGGCCCTGCCCGCCGTACCGTCATCGCGGCAGTGGGCGCGGCGGGACTCGCCGTCGCGCTGACCGCATGCGGATCGGACGACGGCTCCTCCGACTCCTCGAACACGCAGTCCGGCGCGAACGCGAGCGGCGGCGACGCGGGCGGCAATGCCTCGTCCGGCTCCGGCGGCACCGCCCTCGCCAAGACCTCCGACATACCGGAGGGCGGCGGCAAGGTCTTCAGTGACCATCAGGTGGTGGTCTCGCAGCCGAAGGCGGGCGAGTTCAAGGCCTTCACGACGGTCTGCACCCACCGGCAGTGCCCGATGACGGACCTCCAGGACGACATCCTGGTCTGTGCCTGTCACGGCAGCCGCTTCTCCGTCACCGACGGCAGTGTGAAGCACGGCCCCGCCCTCGAACCGCTGGGGGCCAAGAAGATCACCGTGGCCGGGGACTCGATCACGCTCGCCTGACCCGGCGCTGCCGGGTGAGGCAGGCCAGCACCTCGTCCGTGGTCGCGACCGTGGCGACCAGTGCGAGGGTGTGGCGGATCATCGCGGAGGTGTAGTCGGACGGCACTCCCGCGACGGCGTCGGACGGCACGACGGCGGTGTAGCCGCGGTTCACGGCGTCGAAGACGGCGTTCGGGATGGCGACGTTGGCCGAGACACCGGTCACGACCAGCGTGCGGCAGCCCAGGTTGCGCAGCAGGGCGTCGACGTCGGTGCCCTGGATCGGGGACAGTCCGTGCAGTCGTCGTACGACGAAGTCCTCTTCGGTGACCTCGATGGGGGCGGCGACGCGCACCGCCGTGGTGCCGGACAGCTGCTGGACGGGCAGCCGTCCGGCGGCGTGGAAGAGGCGGGCGTTGCGGTTCGCGCCGCGGCCGTCCGGGCGGCGCTCGGCGATCGCGTGGACGACCTGGATGCCGCTCTCGTGCGCGGCCGCCACCAGCCGGGCGACGTTGAGGAGGGCTCCCGACGAGCGTGCCTCCCGGGCCAGTTCGGGCAACGCGCTGTTAGGGCCGACCACCCCCTGCTGGCACTCGACCGTCAGCAGCACGGTGGCCGCCGGGTCGAGGAGTTCGCTGAGCTGTTCGTACGACGGCACGGTTCCCCCTCGTGGGCGGCGGTCCGGAGCGCGCGAGCGTAACGGCCATTGCGTACGGACGGAAGACGTCCCATCCTTTTCTGACGTGATGTCAGAGGATCACTGGAGTTCCTCTGACACGACGTGGGAGAAGAGGGGGCCGCATGACCGTCACTCAGCGCCGGGGCCGGAAGATCATGATGACGCCGGGCGAGCTGGACGAGTTCCTCGCCACCCAGCGCACCTGCCGGGTCGCCACCGTCTCGGCGGGCGGTGCTCCGCACGTGAGCACCCTGTGGTTCGCCTGGGACGGCACATCGATGTGGCTGTACTCCGTCGTGCGCAGCAGGCGCTGGACCGACCTGCGACGCGATCCCCGGGTCGCGGTCGTGGTCGACACCGGCGAGGAGTACGACGAGCTGCGCGGCGTGGAGCTGTCCGGATCGGTGGAGTTCGTCGGCGAGTTCCCCCGCACCGGGGAGCTGTGTGCCGAACTCGACGTCCCGGAGACGCTGTTCGCCCGGAAGAACTTCAACCTGGAGGAGATGCCGCACGACGGCCGGCACGCCTGGGTGCGGCTGACCCCGGAGAAGATCGTGTCCTGGGACTTCAGCAAGCTGGGTCCGGCGTAGGCCCGCCCGGTCAGCCGACCTGCCGCGCCGCTTCCTGCAACGCCTCCGCCGCCGCCCGGATCGACGGGCGGCGGTCGGCGTCCGCGCGCCAGACGGCGTAGATCTGCCGGCGCACCGACTGACGCACGGGCACGGCCCGCACGCCCTCCGGGAGCGGACCGCGCCCCAGCCTCGGCGCCACACACACCCCGAGGCCCGCGCCGACCAGGGCGAGCTGAGTGGGGTGCTCCTCGGCCCGGTGGGCGACGCGCGGCTCGATGCCCTTGGAGCGCAGCGTGTGGATCAGCCACTCGTGGCAGAACTCGCTCTCGCCCCAGGTGATCCAGTCGTCCTCGGCGAAGTCCTCCAGGTCCACCTCGGCCCGGTCCGCGTACGGGTGCTCCGAGGACATCGCCACGTCGGCGGTGTCGTCGAGGATGACGGCCTTGGCGAGCCCGTCGGGCACCGGTAGCGGCCGGTTGTACCAGTCGAGGACGACGGCCAGGTCCAGATCACCGCGCATGACGGCGAGTACGGCGGGCTCGGGCTCCATCTCCCGCGAGGTGACGCGCAGACCCGGATGCAGCGAGCGCAGCCCGGACAGCGCGGCCGGGAACAGACCGCGCGCCGCGGTCGGGAACGCGGCCAGCCGCAACTCCCCCACCACTTCACCGCGGTGCGCCTCCAGGTCGGACTGGGCGAGCTCGACCTGCGACAGGATGCGCGCCGCGTGCTCGGCGAGCAGCTTCCCCGCGTCCGTGAGCCGCACCCCGCGTCCGTTCTTCGCAAGGAGTTGCTGACCGACCTCGCGCTCCAGCTTGGACATCTGCTGGGAGACCGCCGACGTCGTGACGTGCAGCCCCTCGGCGGCACCGCTGACGGAGCCGTGCCGGGCGAGGGCGTCGAGGGTGCGCAGGCGCTCCAGGTTCAACATGTAAGCAATGCTACGACATGGTCGATGAGAAAACTCGATTGTGCTACGACGTGGCGTGGAGCATCGTTATCGCCATGACCACCGCGACCGCGCCCCGGACTCCTGTCCGCGCCCCTGCCCGCCGCCCCGCTCTCGACTGGCGCCTGCGCTTCGGAGCCCTCTCCGCGATCTGGGGCTTCAGCTTCCTGCTGATCAAGGTCGGCACGGAGGGGTACGCACCGTTCCAGGTCACCCTGGGGCGGCTGCTGTTCGGTACGGCGGTGCTCGCGGCGGCGATGGCGGTGAAGCGGGAGCGGCTGCCGCGCGGGGCACGGACGTGGGGGCACCTGGCGGTCGCCGCCTTCCTGCTGAACGCGCTGCCCTTCTCGCTGTTCGCCTACTCCGAGCTGACCATTCCCTCCACGCTGGCGGGTATCTGCAACGCGACCTCGCCTCTGTGGGGCATGGCCCTGTCCCTGGTCGCCCTCTCCGAGGACCGGCCCACGCGGGTCCGTGTCGCGGGTCTCGGTCTCGGGTTCCTCGGCGTTCTGACGGTCCTCGGCGCGTGGCAGGGATTCAGCGGTCTGGACGCCAGGGGCACGGCGATGGCTCTGCTGGCGTCGCTGAGCTATCCGATCGGCTGGATCTACGTCCGCCGGACCCTGGCCGGAAGTACCCACTCCCATCTGTCCATGGCCGGTGCGCAGTTGTTGCTGGCGACGGCGCAACTGGCTTTCGTCACGCCGTTGTTCACGTCGTTCCCGGTGCGTTTCGCTCCGGTGCCGCTGCTTGCGACAGCGGCGCTGGGGGCGCTCGGGACGGGCTTGGCCGTCCTCATCCAGTACGGGTTGGTCGCCGAAGTCGGGCCGACGACGGCGCAGATGGTCACCTACTTCATTCCCGTCATCGCCACGGCGGCGGGGGTGGCGATCCTCGGGGAGTCGCTGCGGTGGTCGACTCCGGTCGGGGCGATGGTGGTGCTGGCCGGGGCGGCACTCACCCAGGCTCGGCGGGGCGCCTGACAGGGCGGGCGACGGGGCCTTAGCACGGGCCGGCACCAGGGCCGTACGCACCTGCCGAATGTGAGGCGGCCCGTCGCACCCCCACGCCGCGAAGCCGCACTTCGATTCAGCCCCGCACCCCTTGGGCGGCTGCTCCATCCGCTGCCGCTGCTGCCGCCTACACGTAAGTCCGGGTCGCCGGTGGGACCAAGGCCTCGGCGATCGCGTCCGCCAAGGGGCCGGCCTCCTCCGGCGCGAGGGTCGCGACCGTGATGCGGATGCCCGGCCGGGCACTCATTCTGAAGCGGGCGCCCGGGGCCACCGCCCAACCTCCGTGCAGCAGGCGGGCGACGGCGCCGGTTTCGTCGGGCACCGGGATCCAGACGTTCAGGCCGCTGCGGCCGTGGGCCTCGACGCCGTGCTGCGCGAGCGCGTCGATCAGCAGGTCCCGGCGGCTGCGGTAGGCCGCCGCCACCGTGTACGTGTCGAGTACGCCGTCGGCCCACAGCCGTACGACGGCCCGCTGGGTGATACGGCTGACCCAGCCGGGGCCGAGGCGGTGCCGGCCGGCCACCCGGTCGACGGTGACAGGGTCGCCGGTGAGGACCGCGAGGCGCAGGTCGGGGCCATAGGCCTTGGCGACCGAGCGCACGAACGCCCAGTGACGGGTGACGCCGGCGAGGGGGTGCAGGGGCAGGTCGACGATGCCGTGGCCGTGGTCGTCCTCGACGAGGAGGGTCTCCGGGTGCTCACGGAGTACGGCGCGCAGGGCACGCGCACGCGTGGCGGTCACCGCGGCGCCGGTCGGGTTCTGCGCGCGGTCCGTGACGATCAGGGCGCGTGCACCGGCCTCCAGGGCCCGCCGCACGTCGGAGGGGAGCGGCCCCTCGTCGTCCACCCCCACCGGCGCCGTGCGCAGCCCGACCGCCGGGACGAGGTCCAGCAGGCTGCCCCACCCCGGGTCCTCCACGGCGACGGTGTCCCCCGGCTTGAGATGCGCCGCGAGCACACGCTCGATGGCGTCCAGTGAGCCGGAAGCGACGGTCAGCGAACCCTCCGGCACCCCGTCGGCGTCCAGCGCCGCGCGCGCGATCCGCGCCAGCTCCGGCTCCACGAGGGCGTCTCCGTACAGCACGGGCTCCAGGTCACCCTGCTCACCCGCCGCCGCGAAGGCCTTCGCCAGCGACGGCAGCAGCGCCGGATCGGGGTTGCCGTTCGCCACGTCCCGTACCCCTTCCAGCACGTCCATCCGGATGTGGTCACGCCCCGTGGTGGCCGGCTTGGACCGCACCCGGCTACCCCTGCGCCCGGCCGTCTCGATGACCCCGCGCTCCCGCAGGATCCGGTACGCGGACGCGACCGTATTGGCGTTCACGGCCAGCTCGACCGCCAACTCCCGCATCGGCGGCAGCAGTTGTCCCGGTTCCAGCTCGCCGGACCCCACCGCACGCTCGACGCTCGCCGCAATCTCCGCCGCGCGTCGCCCTTCGATCCGATATCCTTCTAGCACAAAGAAGATTATGCACTAGTGCAATACGCACCGCAACGCGGACAGCAGCAACGCGCAGAGCAAGGGAGATCGCCATGCAGGGGCCCCAGCAACAGCCGACGTCGCAGCCCACCGCCTACACGCCGACCGAGCGCACCGTCCCCACCCGGTCCGCGGAGCGGGCGTCGTACGACAAGGACCTCGTTCACGCGATACTCGACGAGGGCTACGTCTGCCATCTGGGCTTCGTCCGCGACGGGGCGCCGGTGGTGCTGCCGACGCTGTACGGGCGGGTCGGCGACCGGCTGTACGTGCACGGCTCGACGGGCTCGCGGCCACTGCGGATGACCGGCCAGGCCGACCCCGGGCTCCCGGTGTGCCTGACGGTCACCCACGTCGACGCACTGATCCTCGCCCGGTCGGCCTTCCACCATTCGATCAACTACCGGTCCGTGGTGGTGCACGGCATCGCACACGACGTGACGGACCCCGAGGAGAAGCGGGCGGCCCTGGACTCGCTGGTGGACCATGTCGTGCCGGGCCGGGCGGCCGACTCCCGGCCCGCGAACAAGAAGGAGCTGGCCGCCACCGCCGTGATCCGGCTCGACCTGAACGAGATCTCCGCCAAGCTCCGCACCGGCGGTGTGAACGACGAGCCCGAGGACCTCGACCTGCCGCACTGGGCCGGCGTCGTCCCGCTGAGGAAGGGCTACGAACTCCCGGTGCCCGACGCCGACCTGGCACCCGGCACCGAGCTGCCCGACTATCTGGCGGTGCGGTGATGCTGATCCATCCCTGGGACGCCGCTCGCGACGACGCCGAGTGGCAACAGTGGCTCTCCGTCCACGACTTCGGGCAGCTCGCCGTCAACGGCCTCCCGGGCGAGCCACCGTACGTCCAACCCCTCCACTTCCTGTACGACGCCGAGCGCGGCGAAGTCCTCACCCACCTCGCCCGTCCCAACCCCCTGTGGCCCGCGCTGGAGGCGAACCCGGACGTCGTGCTGAGCGTGGTCGACGACTACGTGTACGTCCCCGGCCCCTGGCAGGCCCCGCCGGACGCCCCGCCCGAGCACGGCACGCCGACGAGTTTCTACGCGGCGGTCCAACTCCGTTGCCGGGCCCATGTGGTGGACGACCCGGCCAGGAAGGCGGAGCTGCTCAACCGTCAGGTCGGCCATTTCCAGCCGGACGGCGGATCGGCGACGGTCGCGGTGGGCGAGGCGCCGTTCGGCAGGCTCGTACCGGGCCTGCGTGGCCTGCGGCTCGAAGTGGTCGACGTACGGGCGAAGTTCAAGTACGCCAACCACCGGCCGCGGGACGTGCAGGACCGGGTCGTGGCCGGACTCGAGGCGCGCGACGGCGCCGGGGACGCGGTGGCCCGGGAACACCTCCTGCGGCGGCGAGCCCGGTAGCCGACGGCCCGGTGGGACCGGAGAGCGGGGTCCGGCGAAGGACCCCGCACACCGGCCTCAGACGAGCACCGGGTCCTTCGTCGCCGCGCCCCGCGCCTCCGCCAGGGCCGGCCCGGCGACCGAGGCGAGCATCAGCACTGTGCCCGCCACGGTGGCGGCGGTGAGCCGTTCGCCGAGCAGGGCGACCGCCAGGATCGCCGCACCGACCGGCTCCAGCAGCATGATCACGGACACGGTGGCCGACCGGACGACGGCCGCGCCCGCGAAGTACAGGCCGTAGGCGAGGGCTGTGGGGACGGTGGCGATGTAGGCGAGCAGCAACAGGGCCCGGGCCGGGTGGGCCGCATGCGGGAAGAGCCCCTCGGCCAGGGCGAAGGGCAACAGGCACAGGCTGGTCACCGCGAACGCCCCCACCGAGGTGTCGGACGCGTCCACTGCGCCGTACCGGCGCCACCAGCGCGTGAGCAGGGTCATCACGCTGTACCCGGCCGCGGACAGCAGGGCGAGCAGCACACCCGCCGGGCGTACGGTCGCGCCCCCGCCGCCGAGCACGAGCACCCCGAGCCCGGCCGGCGCCCCGACGACGGCCGCCACGCCGCCACGGCCGAGCCGCTCGCCCATGGTGAGACGGGCACCGACCGCGATGAGCACGGGGCCGGCGCCCAGCGTGACGACGGTGGCGACGGCGAGCCCGGTGGCGGACACGGCCGCGAAGTAGGCCATCTGGAACACGGCGAGCCCGACACCGGTGACACCGACCCGCAGCGCCCTGCGGCCGAGCGGCTCGCGTACGACGGTGCGGACGCGCGGGCGCAGGAGGCGGACGGCGAGCAGCAGAACGAGGCCGCCCGCGCAGCGCCAGAAGGAGAGGGCGGCACAGCCCATGTCACCGGCCCGGTAGACCAGGGAGGCGGCCGCGCCCGCGGTGCCCCAGGCGACACCGGCGACGATCAGGAAGAGCAGGCCTCGCCCGACGGGCAGGCCAGAAGCAGCATGCGACACGAAGGGTCTCCGCAGAGTGCAGAAGTTCGGAAGGGCCCGGCGTCAGCGGGGCCGTGGACTTCTTCTGCGGGCAGCACCGTCCACCCGACCAGGTCGGGCGTGGATTCCGGAGGGCCCGCCTCAGGCGGCCGGAGGCGGAAGAACGAGTGCGTTGGCATGCATGATCGCGCAGCCTATGCGGCGGTTTCGCGGGAGGACAACTGCCTTTCCGGGCCACCGCTTGCCACCGGCTCCGAAGACGCCTTGGCGGGGGCCGACGACTGGGCGATGAACGCGCCCACCAGGACGACCGCGCCGCCGGCGATCTGCGGCGCCGAGAGGTGCTCGCCGAGCAGCACCCAGGCCAGGACGGTGGCGACGACCGCTTCGAGGCAGGCCACGACGCCCGCGACCTGCGGCGAGAGCCTGCGCACCGACAGCACACCGGTGACGTACGCGAGGACTGTGGCGACCAGGACGATCCAGGCCAGCAGGACGAGGGCGGCGACCGGGGTGCCGTCCATCCGCGCGGTGCCCGTCAGCACGGACCAGTCCATGGTCCAGGGGCGGGCCACGGCGGTCAGGACGAGGGCGCCGATCAGCAGGCCGTACGCGATGACGCCGAGCGGGTCGGGCGCGTCGTCGCCGGCGCCGCTGCCCTGGTCGGACAGGACGAAGTAGCCGACCTGGCAGCCCGCGGCGCCGAGCGCGAGCAGCAGTCCGACGGCGTCGAAGCTCAGTCCCGACCAGACCTGGACGACGCAGGCGAGGCCGCCCACCGCGAGGAGCACGCCGAGCGCGGCGGCACGCGTCACCGGACGCCGCTGCACGAACCGGACCCAGCCGAGGACGAGGGCGGGCGCGAGGTACTCGACGAGCAGCGCGACCCCGACGGGTATCCGGGAGATCGCCGCGAAGTAGCAGGCCTGCACACCGGCCACGGCGAGCAGGCCGAACCCGGCGAGCAGGGCCGGGCGGCGACGCAGCAGGGCGCGATGGCGCACCGCGACCGGCAGCATCACCAGGGCCGCACCGGCCACGCGCAGCCACACCACGTGGAGCGGGTCGAGGCCCGCCTCGATCAGCGGCTTCGCGGCGACACCGGATCCGCCGAAGGCGAGCGCGGACACGAGGGCGAGGCCGAGCCCGACGCCCTTGCCACTGCCACTGCCACTGCCACTGCCACTGCCACTGCCGTTCCGGCCGCCCCGCCGACTCTCAGACGTATGCACCGGCACATGATGACAGTCCACGACAGGAGCGTCACCCCCAATGACACCTGTCTCACTGACTGGACGAGCCCCGCAGCCCGGCAGCATCCCTGCCCCAGCGGTCCGCGACGGCCCAGCAGCCGGCCCGCGGTTCGAGCGCTCGGCCATGGCCGGATGGCCCGATGACCCGACGGCCGCACAGCTCAGCAGCTCGGCCGCCCCCACTGCGGGTGTCGTTCCTCGATGCGGGCCAGCACGGCGCTCGTCTCGATGCCGGCCCGGTCGAGGACCTCGACGGCCCGCGCCTGTGGATCGACGACGATCGCGGCGAGGAGGTCGATTCCGCCGGCCGGTTCGGGGCCACGGGCGGCGGCGCGGTCGCAGGCGTGGTCCATCGCACCTGCGGCCAGCGGCGAGAAGGTCTCGGACTCCGTCGCCACGGGTACGGCGCCCGAGTCCTCGACGGAACCCTGCCAGCGCAGGCCGTAGCCGATGCTGCGCTGCACCAGGTAGCCGAGCAGCCGGGCGATCTCGGGCCCGTCGTCGAAGACGCCCCGCACCTCGGGGTCGTTCTCCACGAGCGAGTGCAGCAGATGGGCCGTGTCGATCTGGCGGTCCCCGCCGCGCACAGCCCGGCGGCGGGCACCGGACACCACCGCTGCCAGCTCGGCGCTGAGCCTGGCATCGTTGTCCGCGCGGGGACCGACGGCCTGCTCGCCGAACGACTGCGGAGGGATACGGGGTTGCACAACCCCAACCCCATCAGTCCCCTCGCCTCCGGTCATCCCCGAGGGGGAGCATTTCGGCGTCCCACACAGAGTGGACTCGGCGAGCTGGAATCTCCTCCTCACGGATGAGATCAGGCCGTTTTACCCGCAGGGGCGTGCGCCGCCTTGCCGCGCGCCTCACGCGCAACCACGGCGCCCCCGTCGCACGTCCCCCCAGGCGCATGGAGAGCAGGTCCTGGCTGGTGTCCCTGCCGGCCGTCGACGGCAAGCAGTACGTGTACCGGGTGTACGCCCCGGAGGACGCACTGCCCGCCGACCTGTTCTGGGACGCCTGGCACTGCCACGACGAGAGCGCCTTCCCGCGCGCGTGGGATCTCTTCGACGCTGCGGTGATACGCCGGATCGGCTGAAGCGTCTCCACCGATTCCTTCCGGCAACGCGGCATTCCTTCCGGCCGAACCGCCCTCCACAATTCCTGACGGTTCATCAGTATTGAATGTTGCGGCCGCTGCGGCTACTTTCCGCGACACCGAAGCCCGACACGAAGGGGTGGTCGCATGGCCGAAGTCAGCGCGGAGGCCCGCATCGGGGCCCCCGCCGAGAAGGTGTGGGCACAGCTCACGGACTGCTCCGCGTACGGCGAGTGGAACGCGACCCACACCAGCTTCCCCAAGGGCGGCCCCGTCAGCCTCGAAGTGGGCGGGACCTTCCAGGAGAACATGAAGCTCATGGGCTTCCCGGCCGAGGTCGAGTGGACCATCGAGGAGCTGGAACCGGGGCGGGTGTTCGGTACCCGGGGCAAGGGTCCGATGGCCGTGAGCGTCGCCAACCGTTACACGCTGACGCCCGATGGCGACGCTACGACGGTCCGTATCGACAGCGAGTTCACGGGCGCCGCCGTCTCGCTCATGGCAGGAAAGCTCAAGGACTCGGCGACGGCCGCGCTGAACGAGTCGCTGCGGAAACTGGCCGGGCTGGTGGCCTGAGGCCGAGCGAACCCCGCAGACGCTGCGGACACCGCAGACATGGCAGCAGACACGAAGGCGCCCCGTGGATCACTCCACGGGGCGCCTTCCTCACGGCGGGGAGGCCGTCAGTCCTCGTCGGCGAGGATCAGATACAGCTTCTTGCGGGCTTCGTTGATGACGGTCAGCGCCTTGTCTCGCTGCTCCTTGCTGCCGGTCTTCCAGACCTGGCCGAAGGCCTCCATCAGACCGAAGCCGGCCTGCCGGATCTCACCGAGCGCCTCGAAGTCGATACCGCGGGAGGCTTCCTCCCAGGGCGCGTCCGGGCCCTCGTCGGCCGCCACACGGCCGGACTCGGTGAGTGAGAACAGCTTCTTGCCGCCCTCGCTCGCGCTGGCGATCAGGCCCTCGTCCTCCAGCAGTTGGAGGGTGGGGTACACCGAACCCGGGCTGGGCTTCCACGCCCCGCCGCTGCGCTCGGCGATCTCCTGGATCATCTCGTAACCGTGCATGGGCCGGTCCTTCAGCAGGGCCAGGATCGACGCCCGTACGTCGCCCCTCCGTGCCCTGCCGCGTGGTCCGCCACGCCCTCGAGGGCCCCAGGGGCCCGGACCGAAGCCGGGTCCGCCGAAACCGAAACCGGGGCCGTGACCGCCGCCCGGGCCACCCGGCCCGAAGGGGCCGAAGGCGCCACGCCGACCCTCGAAACCACCCCGGCCACGAGAGCCGGGTCCACCGTGTCCACGTTCGAATCCTTGGGGACGCATCGCAATCACTCCATTCCATCGTTGATCAGTCGCGATGCGTCAACGATATATCGGAATAGTTCGCATGGCAAGGCTCGACCGGAAGTCGTCATGTCCTGTCTCATCCCATCGAGTCGTTTTCTCGACGAACCGAGTCGTTCGGGCTTCTGCCTCAGCGAACCCGGTCGCGCGGTTGAGGGCGCTGGGGGTGCTGGACGGCTCTACCGGCTGGAGTGGATCAGGCGGGGCCGTGCGTCGAGTTGTCGTACGTCGACGCGGTAGGCGGGCCTTGTCGGTCCGCTGCGGGACTGTGTGACGAGCCGGTTCGAGGATGTCGATCCGGTACGGACGTTCCGCTGGTCGCGCGGTGAGCGTCACTTCCCGGGCTCGTACTGGGCGGCGACGGCCGGGCGGCACGTCGGCTTCGAGTCGTGGCTGGAGCGGGACCGACTGCCGCTGATGGACTTCGATCCGCACGTGGTGGGGATCGGCTCGCAGCCGTTCTGGCTGCACTGGCCTGACGGCGAGCGGGAGCGTCGCCACGCTCCGGACTACTTCGTGCGCCGCGCGGACGGCTCTGCGGTGGTCGTCGATGTCCGTGCGGACGAGCGGATCGAGCCGAAGGACACCGAAGCATTCGAGATGACACGCCTGCTCTGTCGCCCAGGCCGGGTGGAGTTTCGACCGGCAGGGGACACCGGACGCGGTACTGCCGGCCAATGTCCGGTGGCTGTCGCGCTAACGGCACCCACGGCGTCTGCACGACCCCGCCGCGGCCCGGAAAGGTGGGTTACGTCGTTCCGCGGACATTCAAGCTTGGCGTCAGGACGATAGGGGGCGGCAGTTCGCCTGCGAGGAGTTGGTCGACTTGGTGAATGGCCAGTTCGCCCAGCCGTCGCTTGTCGAGGTGGAGGGTGGTCAGTGGCGGGTCGACCAGATCGACGACGCTCAGCCCGTCATAGCCGACCAGTGCGCAGTCGTCCGGTACTTGGACGCCGAGCCGGCGGGCGGCCCGGAGCGCGCCGATCGCAACCGGGTCGTTGAAGGCGACCACGGCGGTGAGGTCCGGGCGCGCGGCGTACAGCGTCTCAACGCGGCGGCACCCCCGGCCGGGGACTGCTCACCCATGACAACCCAGCCCTCGTCGACGGGCAGCGCATGGTCGCCGACGACTTCGAGGAAGGTGCGGCGCCGGACCATCGGGGCGCTCACGCACTCGCAGTCGATCATGCCGATCCGGCGGTGACCCCGGTCGATGAGGTGCTGCATCCCGGCCCGGATTCCGGCGGCGGTGTCGATGTGGACCAACGCGTGGATCGACGAGTCCAGCCCGCGATCGACCAGAACCAGCGGCACGGTGCCCACGTACGGCTCGAGCCGCGCATCGGGATGACTGATGTAGCCGACAAGAGCGTCAACCTGTTGGCCGAGTGAGCGGACCAGGGCCAGCTCCCGGGACCGGTCGTTCTCGGTGCTGGCCACGAGCACCTGCCAGTCGCGTTCGTCCGCGGCCGCGACTAGTGGAAGAGCCTGCGAGAGATGACCATGCACGATGACCAAGTGGACGTGACCACCGAAATCGTTGCGGCCTTGATCCAAGAACAGTTCCCCCAGTGGAGCGGCAAGGCGGTCCAACTCCTGTCGTCGACCGGGACGATCAACGCCATCTTCCGTATCGGGAACGACCTCTCAGCGCGTTTCCCACTGCGTCTGGCCGATGCCGCCGAGGCGCTGGCAGTTCTGGAACAGGAAGCCCAGGCGAGCGCGGAGCTGGTACGGGTGTCCCGGTTCCCCGTCCCGGAACCCGTCGCCTTGGGAAAGCCTGGAGCGGGCTACCCCATGCCGTGGTCGGTCCAGACATGGCTGCCGGGAACGATCGCCTTTGATGCCGACCCAAGTGGATCGGACGCTTTTGCCCATGACCTCGCGGCCTTCATCGCAGCCCTCCGGGACGCCGAGACGCGGGGGCGGCTTTTCAGCGGCGAAAATCGTGGCGGCGTTCTCGCTCACCACGACGATTGGATGGCGCAGTGCTTCGAGGAGAGTGATGGGCTGCTCGACGTGCCCCGGCTGCGCCAGGTGTGGAGCCACTTTCGGGAGTTGCCACGCACGGGGGCCGACGTGATGAGCCATGGTGACTTGATTCCCGGGAATGTACTGGTCGCGGGAGACCGGCTCAGCGGCGTACTCGACACCGGCGGCTTCGGCCCGGCCGACCCCGCGCTGGATCTGGTCAGTGCCTGGCACCTGTTGCAGCCAGGCCCGCGGGACGTGCTCCGGCAGACACTGGCCTGTGACGATCTGGAATGGGAGCGCGGCAAGGCATGGGCGCTCGAACAGGCGATGGGTGTTGTCTGGTACTACGTCGAGAGCAATCCGACGATGAGCAGAATGGGGCGCCGGACACTGGACCGCATTCTGGAGTCGATGGAGTGATGTCGTTCCACGCGTCTCACCCAATCCAGTCCACACGGGTCAGCGCAACGCGGACGACTGGCTTCAATCAGACAGGACAGGCACAAAGGAGGGCCCGACCCCAGGTCAGGGCCGGGCCCGTGGGCGCGCAGTGGCGCTCATTGGGCGGTCAGTGGCCGCGGAACGCCTCTTCCAGCCACCAGGCCCCGTGGTCGCGGGTCACCTTGGCGTCGATGAGGAGAGGTGCCGAGCGTGGCCCGGCGACCCAGTCCCTTACGGCCTTGAGGTCGGCCGGCGTACGGACGGTCACCGCCTCGAAGCCGTAGCCGCGGGCGACGGCGGCGATGTCCGTCTCCGGGAAGGTGACCGTGTCGAGCGGGAAGCCGTCGGGGCCGAAGTGGTGCACCTCCGCTCCGTAGGCCTCGTCGTTGTAGACGACGACCACCATCGGCAGGCCGAGCCGGCGCACCGTGTCGAGTTCCACGGCGCTCATCAGCGCGCCGCCGTCCCCCAGGGCGGCCACGGGCATGCGGTCCGGCTGCGCCAGGGCCGCCCCGATCGTCGTCGCGAGGCCGAGGCCGATCGACTGGAAGGCCTGGGTGAAGCAGAACCCGGCGTGGTCGGGGACCGAGAGGTAGGCGCTCGGGTAGCCCATGAAGTTGCCCGAGTCGACGCCGACGACCCGCTCGGCGGGCAGGATGTCGTCGAGCGCGATGCTGAGCGTGCGCGGGTCGATCCGCTCCCGGGTGCCCTCGTCCTCGTACGGCACGTCCCGCCACCGTCCCCGTGCGGCGAGGGCTTCCGCGATGCCGGGCCTCCGGTAGCCCACGTCCCCCTCGCCGCCTGCCTCCAGCGCCCGTCGTGCGGTGCGCTCCACGTCTCCGGTGAGGCCGAGCGTGATCTCCCTGTGCGCGCCGAGCGCCTCCGGGTCGTCGTCGACCTGTACGACGGTCGCGCCGGCGCCGATCAGACTGCCGTGCCGCATGGTCCACATGTTCAGCGCGCAGCCCCAGCCCACGATCAGGTCGGCGCCCTGGATCAGTTCGGTCGCCAGGGGGGAGGCGAAGCCGCCGGAGACGTCGAGCGACCAGGGGCTGCCGTGGAACAGGCCACGGGCGACGGCCGAGGTCGCGAGCAGTGCGCCGTGCCGGTCGGCGAGTGCGGCCAGGGCGTCACGGGCGGCAGCGGTGCGGGCGCCGCGGCCGGCCACGAAGACCGGACGTCGGGAGCGTTCCAGCGCTCGTACCAGATCCGCCACCGCGCTCTGCGACGGCTCGGCCTGCTCCGGTGCGGACAGCGGTACGGCGGCCGGTGCCACGTCGGCCGGCACGTCGAGGGCCTGCACCTCCAGCGGCAGGTTGAGCAGGACCGTACGCCGTTCGTGCCGGGCCCTGCGCAGGGCGGCCCGAGCCTGCTCGACCGCGTCGTGCGCTGTCGTCAGGCGTGCGGTGACTGCTCCGACGGAGTGCGCCAACACGGCTTGTTCGATACGGAAGTTGGACCGCTGCGCGGTCGCCTCGGCAGCCAGCACGAGCAGCGGCGTACGGCTCTTGGCCGCCTCGGTGATGCCGGTCAGGGCGTTGGTCAGGCCGGGCCCCTGGTGGACACTGAGCGCGGCCACCGAGCCGCTCGTACGGGCGTACGCGTCGGCCATGGTCGCCGCGCCGCCCTCGTGCCGTGCGGCGACGAACCGGGCGCCGGCCGCCACCATCGCGTTGGTCAGATGGAAGTTGCCCGAGCCGACCACGCCGAAGACGTGGTCGACCCCCGAGGCGGTCAGCGCCCGTCCGACGGCTTCGGCGACCTTCATGACCGCTCCACCAGAGCGAGCACGCGCGCGGGTGCACCGGATCCCGAGACGATGGGCAGCGGTCCCGCGATGACGAGGGCGCCGGTCGGGGGCAGTGCCGCGAGGTTCTGCAGCTGGGTCAGCCCGTACTTGTCGGCGCCCAGAAGGTGGGAGTGGCAGGGGAACGGGGGCTCGAAGGAGTGCGCACGGCCCGCGTCCGTGCCGACCGTCTCCGTGCCGAAACCGAGCACCGGCGACTCCTCGGCCACCCAGCGCGCGCACTCCGGTGACAGACCGGGTGTGTGCGGGCCGTTCTCGTCGGCGTTGAGGAACGCCTCCTGTGACGCGGAGCGGGCGTCCCAGCCGGTGCGCAGCAGCAGCCAGCCCCCGTCGGGCAGGGGCCCGTTGTCGGCCTCCCAGGTCCTGATGTGGTCCACCTCGACCAGGAAGTCGGGATCCTTCGCGGCCTGCGCGGAGAAGTCCAGCACGGCCGCCGGCGCGATCAGCCGGCCCGCCGGCACCGACGCCACGTCGGAGAGGTCCTTTCCGGTGACCCAGTGGACCGGTGCGTCGAAGTGGGTGCCCGTGTGCTCACCGCTGCGGAAGTTGTTCCAGTACCAGGCCGGGCCCCGGTCGTCGTAGCGGCTGATCTCCTCCAGTTCGAAGACCTGGGTCTGGCCGAACTGGGGCGGCAGCCGGATCACGGGGGTGGACGACGACAGCGGCGACGTGAGGTCGACGACCTCGATCGAACCACTCCGCAGCCCCGACAGCAGGGCGGCGAGCACGGACGGCTGGGACATGACGGCCTCCTGGCGGAGTCGGACTGTCAACGCCTGCGTGTACAGGGTGTCAGCCGACGGCCGGTTCTCCGAGCCCTGTGGCTCGGTCGGACGCGGAACGCGGGCCGGGCGGCGGCTCCTGCGCGGGAGGCGCCCCGCGCGACGGTCCCCTTTCTGTTCGCGCAGGGGTGGTGAGCCGTCCGGGCGAACGGCGCGCCGAAATCGGTCCAGCTTGCCGGAATTGGCCTTGGCCGACGGGCCGCGGCAGCGCCTAGCGTCAGAGCATGCGCATTCGAATCGTCGACGCCTTCACCGACCGTCCCTTCGGCGGCAACCCCGCCGGTGTCCTGCTCCTCGACGCCTTCCCGGACGACGAGCGGCTGCAGAAGATCGCCCTGGAGGTCAACCACGCGGAGACGGCTTTCGCGCACCGGCTGCCGGAGGGCGGGGAGGCCGACTGGGCGCTGCGCTGGTTCACTCCGGCCACCGAGGTCAACATGTGCGGCCACGCGACGCTCGCCACCGCCCACGTCCTGCACACCACCGGCGCCCACGAGGGCACGGTGCGCTTCGCCACCCGCAGCGGTGTTCTCGCCGCGACGCCCCGGGAGGACGGCTCCATCACCCTGGACTTCCCGACGGCACCGCTCACGCCGGTCGCGGTCCCGGCAGGGATGGCCGAGGCGCTGGGCGCCGAGCCGCGTGCCGCCTTCGACACCGGCCCGAACGTCGGCGACCTGGTCCTGGAACTCACCGCCGAGAAGACGGTGCACGCCCTCACCCCCGACTTCAGGGCGCTCGCCGCCTTCGCCGAGCGCGGCATCATCGCCACCGCCCGCGCCGAGGACCCGTCCCGGGGCTACGACTTCGTCTCCCGCTGCTTCTTCCCGAACGCCGGCATCGACGAGGACCCGGTCACCGGCAGCGCCCACACCGCCCTCGCCCCGTTCTGGTCCGAGCGCCTGGGCCGCCCCGACCTCACCGGACTGCAGGCCTCGTCCCGCTCCGGCTGTGTCCGCACCGAGCTGCGCGGTGACCGCACGCTGCTGAGCGGACGCGCGGTCACCGTCATCGAGGGCGAGTTGCTGGCGTAGCCGCGCCTCACGCCGTCGGCAGCCAGCCCACCTTGCCGGCCAGCAGCGCGTATCCCACGAACGCCCCGATATCGAGCAGGGAATGTGCCACCACCAGGGGACCCACCCGGCCCCACCTGCGGTACAGGTACACGAACACCACGCCCATCACCATGTTGCCGACGAAGCCGCCGATGCCCTGGTAGAGGTGATACGAGCCGCGCAGTACGGCGCTGGCCACCAGGGCGGTGCCGGGTGTCCAGCCCAACTGCCCCAGCCGGCGCAGCAGATAGCCGACGACGATGACCTCTTCGAGGATCGCGTTCTGCATCGCCGAAAGGATCAGCACCGGGTACTTCCACCACACGTCGGGCAGCGCCTCCGGCACGACCGTGAGGTTGAAGCCCAGCCCACGTGCGGCCAGGTAGAAGGCGATTCCTGTGCTGCCGATCACGGCCGCTAGCGCCGCGCCGCGACCGAGATCCGGCCACGGCCGGGTGCGATCGAAGCCGATGGTGCGCATGCCTTCGCCCTCGCGCATCAGGAAGTGCGCGACGAGCGCGACCGGCACCAGAGCCGAGGCGATCCCGAAGAGCTGCCAAGCGAGATCGAGCCAGGGGCGGCCCGGCGCGGCCGAGGCGTTGAGAGTGGCCGCCTGGTCCTTGAGACCGCCGGGTTTCGTGACCGATCCGACAAAGCTGATCAGGGCGGACAGCCCACTCGCACCGAGTGAAAGCCCCAGAACGAGCAGTGTCTCGTCACGGAGGATCCGCCGCGAAGGACGTTCCGGCGGAAAGGAATCCGCCACCGGGCCCGCCTCTGCCTGCACACCTGCCTCCAGTTGAGTAATCCAGCCTCATCCCCACCGCCGCCCCATCACCGTCTCGAAAGAAGTTTCGAAATTCGTGCGCTGGGCCGTCAGGGGGACGGACGCCGTACGGGGCGCACCTCCCCTTTCTGCATGCCATACGGCCGCATCGCAGCACGAGGTTCAACAGGGAGGGGCACCACCGGCATGGGACGTCACAGCTTGCCCGACCAGTATGGGGCGGGCAGCAGCGACCCCCGTCCACGCGCGCGCCGCCGCACCGTGGCCATCGCGACGGTCCTCACCGTCGCCGGCTCCACGGCGGGCGCGGTCGAGGGCGGCCTGCTCTCGTTCGGTTCCTCGCGCCAGGACGACCCGGTGGGTCTCGGCCTCGCCGCCTCGCCGGACATCGCCCCCGCGCACACGGCCGCGACGAAGCGGGCCCAGGACGACAACGTCACCTCGGACGGCCGCTGCGTCGCGCTCACGGTGACCGCACGCGCCGCGTACAAGTGTCGCGGACACGCCGGCCGCGTACAGGAAGACCTTCGCCCAGTTATGGGTGCCGGACCCGGACATGCGGATCGACCGGATCACGGCGGGCAACGTGTTCTGCCGTGCGCCGCTCAGCCCAGCGGCACGGGTTCCGGCAGGCCCACCGGCCAGGTGTGCACCGGCTCCCCGATGCGCATCAGCTCGGCGTACCGCCGGGTGGTGGCCGCCAGTGCGGCATCGCGCGAGTGGCCCGCCTCCAGGGCCCGGTGGAAGGTCGCCGCCTGCCAGGACGCGCCGTTGACCCGGCGCCGACAGCGCTCGTCGATGACACCGAGGTACAGATCCCGGTCGGCGGGTTCGACCCCCCACGCGTCCAGGCCCGCCTCGGCGAGCGGCAGGAGTTCGTCGCGTACGAGGCTCACCGCGTCGACCTGTGTGATGCCGCCGTAGCGTCCGCGCCGCGGCCACTGAAGGCGGGCGTCGATGCCGTGTTTGCACGCGGCGTCGAAGTTGGCGGCGGCCGCCTCGAAGGGCAGCCGGGTCCACACGGGCCGCGGCTCCTCGGCGAGGGCGCGGACGAGGCCGTAGTAGAACGCCGCGTTGGCGACGACATCGGTGACGGTGGGCCCGGCGGGCAGGACGCGGTTCTCGACCCGCAGGTGCGGGACGCCGTCGGCGATGCCGTAGACCGGGCGGTTCCAGCGGTACACCGTGCCGTTGTGCAGGACGAGTTCGGCGAGCTTCGGGATGCCGCCCGCGTCGAGGACCTCAAGGGGGTCCTCCTCGTCGCAGATCGGCAGCAGCGCCGGGTAGTAGCGCAGGTTCTCCTCGAAGAGGTCGTACGCCGAGGAGATCCATCGCTCCCCGAACCAGGTACGCGGGCGCACCCCTTGGGCCTGGAGCTCCGGCGGGCGGGTGTCGGTGGACTGCTGGAAGAGCGGGGGCCTGGACTCGCGCCACAGCTCACGTCCGAACAGGAAGGGCGAGTTGGCGCCGACGGCGATCTGGGCGGCGGCGACGGCCTGAGCGGCGTTCCACACGTCGGCGAAGCGGCCCGGGGTGACCTGGAGGTGCAGCTGCACGGAGGTGCAGGCGGCTTCGGGCGCGATGGACTTCGAGGTGCACGTGAGGTGCTCCACGCCGTCGATGTCGAGGGCGAAGTCCTCGCCGCGGGCGGCCACGATCTGTTCGTTGAGCAGCGCGTAGCGGTCGACGTCGGAGAGGTTGGAGGAGACCAGGTCGTCCCGGTCGAGAGTCGGCAGAATGCCGATCATCACGATTCCCGCATCCACCTCGCCCGCTTTTCTATGGGCATATGCCAGCGACGTCCGAAGTTCCTCCGCGAGACGGTCGAATACGCGCCCACCCAAAGGGTGTGGGGCTATGTTGACTTCCAGATTGAACATGGCGAGTTCTGTTTGGAAATCGCGGCTCGCGATCCGTTCGAGGACCTGCGCATTGAGCATTTTCGGCATGCCGTCGCGACCGGCCAGATTCAGTTCGATCTCCAGCCCCATGAGGGCCTTCGGGCGATCGAACCGCTTCTGGTCCAGGAGTCGCTCCAGTCCCGACAGGCACCGCCGGAGCTTGTCGCGATAGTGCTGCCGATCGGACAGGTCGAACCGCCCTGCCACGACCTTCTCCCCCATCGGCGTGTCCCTCCTAGGATCAGCGGCCCCACCGGGCCTGCCCGACGCATCGTCCGCCGGTCTCGGGTCACGTGGGATGATGCCCAGCCTCGGCGATCAATAACGTCCCCACGCGGGCCCGCCGCCCGCTACTCTGACGAAAGTGACCTGAGGCACATTCGCCGGGCATGGACACGCCGCAGTTTCCGGCCGTCGACGCACTAGTGAAAAACGCCGACGAGAATTGGCCGACCGCTTCCGGGGCATTTCCCGAGGTCGCCGACGTAAGCTCGGACCAGAATCGGGACGATTCCCACGTATCGCTGACTGTATACACCCTTGCCGAGTGCACCGGAAACGGTTAGACGAAACACGGTCTGAACACATGTCGTATAAACTCCGCGAACAAGACAGAGGGTTGGCGCCCGAGGTCATGGAACCTGCCGTCGAGGTGACGTGCGGCAGGCCTCACCCACACTCCTCGTTCCCAGACCCGGCCCCCTCCCCTCTGGCCCCGTGAGCAGACAGCGCCGTCCGCCCCCGCCCTCGCGCCACTGTGCCTGTCGAATGAGAGGCGACCCACCATGCCGCTGCATGTACCCCCGGCTCCCGCGCCCGCCCTTCGCACCGTCCTCACCGCTCTCGGTTCACCGACTGCGGTACGCGAGGCCCGAACTCCCTCGCTGCTGCGCTCCCAGGGGCCCTGCACACCCGAACTCCCGCTGCCCGTACACGTACTGGACCGGCTCACCCCCGCGGGCGCATCCGCCACCCGGCTGGCCGGGTGGCGCTTCCTGATCCGCTGCGGCGAGCGCGCGGTGGCCGCGGCCGACACCATGCTGACCCCCGACGGCTGGGCGTTCTCGCACTTCTTCGAGGGGCCCTACATCGACTCCACCGAGCGCGCCCTGCGTCAGGCCGAGGCGATGAACCAGCCCTACCAGCCCCGTCTGCTCTCGGTACCCAGCCTGTACATGCTGACACTGTGGCTGCACGGCGACTGCACGGCGGACGGTGCCGCCGGCCACCCCGCCGCCACGGACCTGCTCGTCCCGCTGGCGCCCGCACCTCCCGGCATCGCGGCTCACCGCCCGCATCGCGTCGCCGAACTGCTCCCGGTCCTCACCCATCGGGCGACTCCCGCCCCGCTGCTGATCTCGCCCGCCTGAACCACCTTCGCAAGGCCCTTCGTACCCCGCCCCGGAATTCCGGACAGCGGGGTACGACACTTTTCCCTCCCCTTTTCTCTCCCGTTTCCATCCCGCCCCCTTCCACTTCCCTTCAGCAGCGCGCTCGTACGAGCCATTGACTGCTCGTACGAGCCGAAAAATGCCGCCGACCTGTAAGGACTAGCCCTATCCGGCCACGGGGAACCACCCGAATTGGCAGTGCAGTTGGACTGAACCGTCCGCGCGGGTGATGCGTCCTCAACCTATGAGAAGCGGTGCCGCGAAATCCCTGCGGATCGGCGCCCGTGGGGCAACACTGGGACTGGACCGACTTATCACTACGGGGGGCGGCCATGAACGGAGCTTCAAGCCGCGGGACAGACACGACAGCCATCCCACTCATCACGACAGAGCGAAAGATCCCATCAATGTGCCAGCACCAGCCACCGTGTCCGACAGCCCACTCCGCCGACCGGGAATCCGCCCGACTCGTGGCGCACCACCCGGAGCAGGGATGGAGCCTGCTGTGCAACGGCGTTCTGCTCTTCGAGGACACCGGTGAGCTCCTGCCCGACGGCCAGATCATCGCCCCGCACCGCCAGGTGATGACGGCCGCCTGAGCGGCACCGGGCGGGGTGAGTCACCGCCCGGAGACTTGAGGGGCCGGTCGCGTGACACGCTGCGAACCGGCCCCGACGTATGTCCGGAGGCGATCACTCCGTGTAGTGCCGTGTGCCACTGCGGTCATGGTCCTGGACGTTTCGAGGCACGTCTCGACGGAGGTGGGGGAACTGGCAGCGGACGAGGCCGTCGCGGAGGGAGCGTCCGAGACCCGCGGCAAGGTCACCATCAGGGAGATCGCCAGGCAGGCCGGGGTCTCGGTGCCGACGGTGTCCCGGGTCGTCAACGGCCGGGCCGACGTCTCGCCGCAGACCCGCGCCCGGGTCGAGGACCTGCTGCTCCGGTACGGCCACCGCAGGCGCGCCGCCGCCTCCGGCTCCCGTGCGGCCCTGCTCGACCTGGTCTTCAACGACCTCCGCAGCCCCTGGGCGATGGAGATCATCCGGGGTGTCGAGGACGTCGCGCACACGACCGGGGCCGGCGTCGTGGTGTCGGCGGTGCACGGCCGCTCGGGGGACGCCCGCGCGTGGACGCGCAATCTCCGGGCCCGCGCCTCCGACGGCGTCATCCTCGTCACCTCGGCACTGGAGCCGGTAATGCACGAGGAGTTGCGCGCCCTGGGCGTCCCGCTGGTGGTCGTCGACCCGGCGGGTTCCCCCGCCCTCGACGTCCCCACGATCGGCGCCGCCAACTGGTCGGGCGGCATGGCGGCCACCGGGCATCTGCTGTCGCTGGGGCACCGCAGGACCGGCATGATCACGGGCCCGCCCGGGCTGCTGTGCTCACGTGCCCGGTCCGACGGCCACCGTGCCGCGCTGGAGGGCGCGGGCCTCACGGTCGACGAGTCCCTCGTCGTGACGGGCGACTTCCACCCCGAGTCCGGCTTCGCCGGCTGCGACACGCTCCTGGACCTGCCCCGGCCGCCGACCGCCGTGTTCGCGGCCGGCGACCAGATGGCACTGGGTGCGATCGAGGCACTGCGCCGCCGGGGCCTCAGGGTGCCGGAGGACATGAGCGTGGTCGGTTTCGACGACCTTCCGGAGGTCCGCTGGTCGTCCCCGCCGCTGACCACGGTCCGCCAACCACTCGCCGACATGGGCAAGTTGGCCGTCCGTACGGTGCTCCGCCTGGCGCGCGGCGAACAGCCGGACTCCCCGCGCGTGGAACTGGGCACCGAGCTGGTCGTGCGGTCCAGCACCGCACCACCGGCACACCGTTGAGCTACCGGAGAGCCTCCCTGATCGCGAAGTACGCCGCCTTCGGCCGGAGCTGCTCGTCCCAGGGGAGCGCGGCCCCCTCCCCGGGGAAGACCGCCGGGATCCACGAGTACTTGTCGGTGTAGTCCCACACCGTGATGCCCACGCACCGGCGTACCGCGAGGCACGCCTTGGTCAGGTCCCGGTACCACGCGGCCTGCGTGGCCGGCTTGGCGTCGTCCGCGGGCAGGATCATCCGTACGTCGACCTCGGTGAGCGCGGTGTCGAGGCCGAGCCGGGAGAATCGGCGGAGGTTGTCCTCCAGAGTGGTCGGATAGCCGTACTGGAGAGCCAGATGGGCCTGGAAACCTACGCCGTCGAGCGGAACGTGCCGTGCCTTGAGGTCCTTGGCCAGCTGGTAGTAGGCGTCGCTCTTCGGGCCGACCGCCTCGATGTTGTAGTCGTTGAGGTACAGCCTGGCGTGCGGGTCTGCCTGGTGGGCCCAACGCAGGGCGTCCGCGATGTAGCCGGGGCCGAGCGTCTTGTACCAGATGGTCTCGCGGTAGGTGCCGTCCTCGTTGAAAGCCTCGTTGACGACGTCCCAGGAGTAGACCTTGCCGCGGTAGTGCCGTACCTCCGTCTGGATGTGCTTCTTCAGTACGGCCCTCAGCTCGTCCGCCGTCCACTCCCGGCCGGTCACCCAGCTGGGCAGCTGGCTGTGCCAGACCAGGGTGTGGGCGCGGACCTTCTGATGGTTCTTCCGGGCGAGGCCGACGATCTCGTCGCCGTTCGTCCAGTCGAAGACGCCCTGTTGGGGCTCGGTGGCGTACCACTTCATGCCGTTGCCGGGCGTGATCATGTCGAACTCGCTGCCGAGCAGGCCCGTGTAGGCGGTGTCGGTGAGTTCGGGGTTGTCGGTGGCGCTGCCGAAGTAGCGGCCGTGGCGCTGGGCCAGCTCCGCGAGTGTCGGCTTCTTCGGGCTCGCCTGGGCCGTGGGACCGGTGGCGAGGCCGGTGACGACCAGGGCGGCCGCGAGTGCTCCGGCGAGTCTGAGACGGGTGGTCTTGCGCATGGTGCGACTCCTCACGTGCTGTGGTGTGGGGCCGTACGTCCGCGGGCGCGCGCTCATCCCTTCGTGGCGCCGGCGGTGAGGCCGCCGACGAGCTGGCGCTCGGCGACCGAGTAGAAGGCGAGGGCCGGGACCATCGCGAGGACGAGATAGGCGAAGACACGGGCGTACTCCGTCGAGTACTGGCCCTGGAACTGGGCGACGCCCAGGGGCAGGGTCCACCACTTGGAGTCGGTGAACACCAGCAGCGGCAGCATGAAGTTGTTCCAGCTGGCGACGACGGCCAGCACCGAGACCGTGCCGAGCGCGGGCCGCGCCATGGGCAGCAGCACCCGCCAGAAGAACCCGAAGGAGCTGCAGCCGTCGAGGGTGGCCGCCTCCTCCAGCTCGCCCGGGATCTGCCGGAAGAACGCCCGAAGAATGATGATCGTCATCGGCAGTCCGTAGGCGGCCTGCGGGAGGATCACGCCCAGCGGGTTGTCCAGCAGGTCCATCTGGCGCAGCAGCAGGAACAGCGGCAGTGCGGCCACCGCGAAGGGGAACATCAGCCCCATCGTGAAGAAGGTGAACAGCAACTCCCGTCCACGGAAGGCGAACCGGGCGAAGGAGAAGGCGGCGAGCGCGGACACGGCGACCACGAGCACGGCCGTCGCCACGGCGATCAGCGTGCTGTTGCCGAGCAGCCGCCAGAAGTCGCCCGAGTCGATGATGTCGGTGTAGTTGCCGCTCAGCCAGTGCTCGGGCACCCCGAACGGGTTGCGGGAGAGCTCGTCGGTGGACTTGAAGCCGGACACGACGGCGTACACCACGGGTACGAGCATCACCACGCCCACGGCCACGAGGATCACGTGCAGCGGCAGAGTGCGTACGGCCTTGCGGCTCACGTGCCGGCCCCCCTCATCGTCGTGGTGGCCCCTTCGAGGTCGCGGCGGAGCACGAACCGCTGGTAGGCGAGGGCGAAGACGAGGCAGATGCCGAACATGACCACGCTGATCGCGCTGGCGTAGCCGACCTGGTAGCGCTTGAAGCCGTACTGGAACATGGTCACGGCCATCGTCTCGGAGTGGTGGTCGGGGCCGCCCTGGGTGACCACCCACACCAGGTCGAAGAGCTGGATGGACCCGATGACCGACAGGAAGACGCTGACGCGCAGGGTGGGCGCGAGCAGCGGCAGGGTGACGTTGCGGAACCGCTGCCAGGCGTTCGCGCCGTCGATCAGCGCGGCTTCCGTCAACTCGGCCGGGATGGCCTGGAGCCCGGCCAGGTAGAGCATCATGTGGAAGCCGAAGTACTTCCACATCATGACCAGGAAGAGCGTCGCCATGACGTAGGAGGGATCGGCGAACCACTCCCCGCCCAGACCGTCCAGGCCGATGCTGCCGAGCACATGGTCGGCGAGCCCGTCGTCCGGGGCGAAGACCATGCTGAACAGGACGCCGGTGATGGCCTCGGACAGGACGTACGGCGCGAAGAACAGCAGCCGGTACACGGCCCGGCCGCGCAGCCGCTGGTTGAGCGCCACCGCCATGGCGAGCGCGAACGGCAGCTGCAGCACGAGCGACAGGACGACCAGGACCATGCAGCGCCACAGGTCGCCCAAAAAGACGTCGTCCTGGAAGAGCCGGGTGAAGTTGTCGCCGCCGATGTAGTCGGAGGGCATGCCGAAGCCGCCCCAGCGGAAGAAGGCGACGTACAGGGCGAACAGCATCGGCAGCAGGACCAGCCCGATGAACAGGACCAGCGCCGGCACCTGGAAGCCGACCGCGGTCAGCCAGTTCACCAGGCGCCGCCGGGCCCGCCCCCGCGCGAATTCCGCGGCCGGGGGCGGGAGTCCGACGTCGGGGCCGCTCCGCTTGTCCGTAAGGAACGTGGAGGTCATCGGCGGCTACTGCTCTTCCTTCGCGGTCTTGGTGATCGACTGAGTGACCTGCTCGGGCGACTTGGAGCCGGCGATCAGCGCGGCGACGCTGTCGTTGATCTCCTGGCCGAGGGCAGGCGCGTAGGCCTGGTCGAGGTAGAGCTGGAAGCCGGTGGCGGCCTTCAACTGTGCCTGTACGGCCTTGGTGTTGGGGTCGGTGAGCGCCTTCTCCGCGCCCGGGACGATGGGCAGCGTGTTGGTCTTCTTGACGAGTTCCACGTCGGTGGACTCGGAGGCGAAGAACTTCAGGAAGTCGACGGCGGCCTGCGGGGCACCCTTGCGCAGGGCGTGCCCCCCGCCACCGCCGAACACCTCGGTGATCGCGCCCTTTCCGCCCTCGACCGCCGGGAAGGGGAAGAAGCCGAGGTTCGCGCCCAGCCCCTTGCCCGCGTCGGCCTCCACCACCGGCGCCCACTGGCCCATGAGTTCCATGGCCGCCTTGCCGTTGCCGACGGCGGCGGCCTGTCCGGTCGGGGTGGAGTAGGCGGCGCCGAGGAACCCCTTCTGGAACGGCTGGAGTTGGACCAGTTCCTTCAGGTGCTGTCCGGCCTGGACGAGTGCGGGGCCGGTGAAGTCCTTGTCGTCATTGGCCTTCTGCAGAGCGTCGATGCCGGCCGTGCGCATCGCGAGGTAGGCCCAGAAGTACATGCCGGGCCACTTCTCCTTGCCGGCGAGGGCGAGGGGGGTGATTCCCTTGGCCTTGAGCTTCTTCACGGCGTCGAGGAAGTCGCTCCAGGTGGTCGGGGCCGCGGCGATGCCGGCCTGCTTGAAGAGCGCCTTGTTGTACCAGAAGCCGATCATTCCGATGTCGAACGGGATCGCGTACGTCTTGTCGTCGAGGATGTACGCCTTTTTCGAGACCGGCAGCAGGGTGTCGGCCCACGGCTTGGTGCTGTCGGTGAGGTCCTCGACAAGCCCTGCGTCCACCTGCTGCTTGAGGACGCCGCCACCCCAGGTGTGGAAGATGTCCGGGAGCTTGCCGGAGGCGGTCAGCGCCGTCATCTTCGACTTGTAGGCGTCGTTCTCCAGCTGGACGATCTTTATCTTCACCTTGGGGTTCTGAGCCTCGAACTTCTTGGCCAGACCGGCCCAGACGGTTTTCGTCGGCTCGGTGGTGGAGATGTTCCACCACTCGACGGTGGTCGTCCCGTCCGACGACCCTCCGTCCGAGTCGCCGCCGCACGCGCTCAGTGCCGTCATGCTCAGACCGGCCGCGGCGGAGGCCGCCAGGAAGCCGCGGCGGGACAGTGCCCGGTCGCCCATCATGCGCTCCTTGGGTAGGGACGGCGTGTCCACGACCGCCCGCTGGGACCGAATGTTTCGGAGTTGATCCAGAAAGATGCGTTGTTGCCGCACCCTAGAGACAGCTCCCAAACGGTGGCAACCCCTTGTGCACGGTGAACCGCTCGAACTTGTACAGTCGGACCCCACCATCCCCGCATGCCGCACCGCCCGAGAACTCGAAACATTCGGTCTCATCAGCGAACATTACGGAGACAGTCGGACGGACTGCGTTCACGAGCGCACGCGGGGCCAGGCCGGGCCTGGCCCGGCCGGGATCCCTACCTCCGCTTGGCCCGGACGGGCCTCCTGCGGGCATACACCCAGGTGGCGTGGACGCACTGGGCGGTGTTCGACGTCAAGCCGGAGCGGGACGTGTTCTGGACGGCGGCGGACATCGGCTGGGTGACCGGCCACTCGTACGTCGTCTACGGGCACGGCGACATCTGGCTGCTGGGCCGGGTCGACGACGTCATGAACGTCTCCGGCCACCGCATCTCGACCACGGAGGTCGAGTCCGCCCTCGTCTCGCACCCGATGGTCGCCGAGGCCGCCGTGGTCGGCGCGACCGACCCGACGACCGGGCAGGGCGTCGTCGCCTTCGTGATCCTGCGCGGCGACGCCGGGCAGGAGGGCAGTGCGGAGGAGACCGCGACCGAACTGCGCGCACACGTCGCCAAGGAGATCGGCCCGATCGCCCGGCCCTGGCAGATCCTGGTCGTCGCGGAACTCCCCAAGACCCGCTCGGGGAAGGTCATGCGGCGGCTGCTGCGGGACATCGCCGAGAACGGTCAGCTCAGCGACGTCACCACGCTCACCGACTCGTCGGTCATGGACGAGATCCGCGAACGACTGCCCTCGGCCGGGGGCTCGGGAGACGAGGAGGCCTAGATCCGTACGGCGCGACCGGCCGGCCTGCCGGCTGCGCAGACGTCGATCGGGCAGACCCTGACGGGACGCCGACAGGACGCGACGGGCGGCGTGCTGCCGCGAGGCGGAGGGCCGTGGCGCCGTCGGGTGCCGCGTCCACTGCGTACCGGCGCACCTGCATGTTGATCACGAGGGCCCGTACGAGCTGTGGGTCGTCCTCCACCACCAGCACCCTGGTCATGGGCGTGTGCCCTTCCCGTCGTACCTGCCGGCCGTTGCCCGACCGGCGTCACGGCGAAGGGAGTCGGCGGGCCCGGACGGCACCGGCCGCCGACGCCCGTCCGGCGGCCGCCAACTCCCGTTCGGATCGCCCGTTCCCATCAGCCCTTGGCCGCAAGGCCCTTGAGCGCGATGTTGAGTTCGAGGACGTTCACTCGCGGCTCGCCCATGAAGCCGAGCGTGCGCCCCTCGGTGTGGTCGTCCACCAGCCTCTGCACCTGCGCGACGGACAGACCGTTGCGCTCGGCGACGCGGTGGACCTGGATGTCCGCGTACTGCGGGGAGATGTCCGGGTCGAGGCCGGAGCCGGAGGAGGTGACCGCGTCGGCGGGGACCTGGGAGGGCTTGACCTTGTAGGCGGCGGTGGAGTTGTCCTTGACGACCTTGGCCTTGGCCTCCTTCACCCACTTGATCAGTTCGGGGTTGTCGGCCGACCGGTTCGTGGCGCCGGAAAGGATCAGCTTGTACTGGGTGTTGACCGAGTTCTCACCCAGCCCGTTGGCCGGACGGGACTGGAAGTAGTCCAGGCCGTAGCCCTGTTGACCGATCAGCGAGGAACCGACGACCTTGCCGTCCGCCTTGATCTCGGAGCCGTTCGCCTTGTTGTTGAACAGCGCCTGGGCGATGCCGGTGACGGCCAGCGGGTAGATGACGCCGGTCACCAGGGTCAGTACGAGCAGGGCGCGCAGTCCCGCCCCGAGCAACCGGGCTGTGTTCGTAACGGAGTTGTTCATGGCGGTCAGCCGATCCCGGGGATGAGGGAGATGAGCAGGTCGATGAGCTTGATGCCGACGAAGGGCGCGATCAGCCCGCCGATGCCGTAGATCGTGAGGTTGCGGCGCAGCAGCTTGTCGGCGCTGACCGGCCGGTACTGCACGCCCTTCAGGGACAGCGGCACCAGCGCGATGATGATCAGCGCGTTGAAGATGACGGCGGACAGGATCGCGGAGTCCGGCGAGGACAGGCCCATGATGTTGAGCTTGTCCAGGCCCGGGTAGACGGCCGCGAACAGCGCCGGGATGATCGCGAAGTACTTCGCGACGTCGTTGGCGATGGAGAACGTGGTCAACGCGCCCCGGGTGATGAGGAGTTGCTTGCCGATCTCGACGATCTCGATGAGCTTGGTCGGGTTGGAGTCGAGGTCGACCATGTTGCCGGCCTCCTTCGCGGCCGACGTACCGGTGTTCATCGCGACACCGACGTCCGCCTGCGCGAGCGCAGGCGCGTCGTTGGTGCCGTCGCCGGTCATCGCGACGAGCTTGCCGCCCGCCTGCTCCCGCTTGATGAGCGCCATCTTGTCCTCGGGAGTGGCCTCCGCCAGGAAGTCGTCGACACCCGCCTCCTCGGCGATCGCCTTCGCCGTCCGCGGGTTGTCACCCGTGATCATGACGGTCCTGATGCCCATGCGGCGCAGCTGGTCGAACCGCTCCCGCATGCCCTGCTTGACGACGTCCTTCAGGTGGATGACGCCCAACACCCGTGCGCCGTCGGCATCTTCGACGGCGACGAGCAGCGGGGTGCCGCCGGCCTCGGAGATCCGGTTGGACAGCGTGTCCGCGTCCTCGGCGACCGTGCCGCCCTGCTCCTTGACCCAGGCGATGACCGAGCCGGCCGCGCCCTTGCGGATCCTGCGCCCGTCGACATCCACACCCGACATCCGGGTCTGGGCGGTGAAGGCGATCCACTCGGCCCCGGCCAACTCACCCTGATGCCGCTCGCGCAGGCCGTACTTCTCCTTCGCCAGTACGACGATGGAACGGCCCTCGGGCGTCTCGTCGGCCAGCGACGACAGCTGCGCGGCATCGGCGACCTCTGCCTCGGTGGTGCCGCTCACCGGGACGAACTCGGCGGCCTGCCGGTTGCCCAGGGTGATGGTGCCGGTCTTGTCGAGCAGCAGCGTCGACACATCACCTGCGGCCTCAACCGCCCTTCCGGACATGGCCAGTACGTTGCGCTGGACCAGCCGGTCCATGCCCGCGATGCCGATCGCGGAGAGCAGGGCGCCGATCGTGGTCGGGATGAGGCAGACCAGCAGCGCGATCAGCACGACCATCGTCAGGTGGGTGCCGGCGTAGTCGGCGAAGGGCGGCAGCGTGGCGCAGGCCAGCAGGAAGACGATCGTCAGCGAGGCCAGCAGGATGTTGAGCGCGATCTCGTTCGGTGTCTTCTGCCGGGCCGCGCCCTCGACCAGGTTGATCATCCGGTCGATGAAGGTCTCGCCCGGCTTCGTCGTGATCTTGATGACGATGCGGTCGGACAACACCTTGGTGCCGCCGGTGACGGCCGACCGGTCGCCGCCGGACTCACGGATGACCGGGGCCGACTCACCGGTGATCGCCGACTCGTCGACCGAGGCCACGCCCTCGACGACATCACCGTCGCCGGGAATGATGTCGCCCGCCTCGCAGACCACCAGGTCGCCGATCCTCAACTCCGTGCCGGGCACCTGCTCTTCGGAGTCACCGATGAGCCGGCGTGCCACGGTGTCGGTCTTGGCCTTGCGCAGCGTGTCGGCCTGCGCCTTGCCACGCCCCTCGGCCACGGCCTCCGCCAGGTTGGCGAAGACGACGGTCAGCCACAGCCAGGCGCTGATCGCCCAGCCGAACCAGTCGCCCGGGTCCTTGAAGGAGAAGACGGTGGTCAGCACCGACCCGATCCACACCACGAACATCACGGGAGACTTGACCATCACCCGCGGGTCGAGCTTGCGGAACGCGTCCGGCAGCGACTTGAGCAGCTGCCTGGGGTCGAACAGGCCGGCACCGACGCGGCCTTCGGGGGCCTTGTGTCCCGTGGGGACGTCGCTGTGCGGCGCCCGGGTCGGAGTGGCAGTGGACATCGAGTCCTCTTGGTTCGTTACGTCGGTTGTCATGACGCCAGCCCCTCGGCCAGCGGACCCAGCGCGAGGGCCGGGAAGTACGTCAGCCCGGTGATGATCAGGATCGCGCCCACCAACAGGCCGGTGAACAGCGGCTTCTCGGTCCGCAGAGTGCCGGCGGTCTCCGGGACCGGCCTCTGCTCGGCGAGCGATCCGGCCAGTGCCAGCACGAACACCATCGGCAGGAAGCGGCCGAAGACCATGGCCAGACCCAGGGTGCTGTTGAACCACTGGGTGTCCGCGTTCAGTCCGGCGAAGGCCGAGCCGTTGTTGTTGGCGGCGGACGTGTAGGCGTAGAGGATCTCGGAGAATCCGTGCGCCCCGCTGTTGGTCATCGAGTGGGCCGGGGTCGGCAGGGCCATGGCGAACGCGGTGAAGATCAGCACAAGGGCCGGGGTGATGAGGATGTAGCAGGCCGCCAGCTTGATCTCACGGGTACCGATCTTCTTGCCCAGGTACTCGGGCGTACGGCCGACCATCAGACCCGCGATGAACACCGCGATGATCGCCATGATCAGCATGCCGTAGAGGCCGGAGCCGGTACCGCCGGGCGCGATCTCGCCCAGCATCATGCCGAGCATGGTGATGCCGCCGCCGAGGCCCGTGAACGAGGAGTGGAAGGAGTTCACCGCACCGGTCGAGGTGAGTGTGGTCGCCGTCGCGAAGATCGAGGAGGCGCCGACGCCGAACCGTGTCTCCTTGCCCTCCATGGCACCGCCGGCGATCTGGAGCGCCGGGCCGTGGTGGGCGAACTCGGTCCACATCATCAGGGCTGTGAAGCCGAGCCAGATGGTGACCATGGTCGCGAGGATCGCGTACCCCTGCTTGACCGAGCCGACCATGATGCCGAACGTGCGGGTCAGCGCGAACGGGATGACGAGGAGCAGGAAGATCTCGAACAGGTTGGAGAACGGGGTGGGGTTCTCGAAGGGGTGGGCGCTGTTGGCGTTGAAGTAGCCGGCGCCGTTGGTACCCAGCTCCTTGATGGCCTCCTGCGAGGCGACCGCCCCGCCGTTGAACTGCTGCGAGCCGCGCATGCTGTGCCCATGGAGGAACTGGCCGACCTCGTGGATGCCGGAGAAGTTCTGGATGGCACCACAGGCGACCAGCACGATGGCGGCGATCACCGCGCCGGGCACCAGGATGCGGACGACGCCACGGACCAGGTCGGACCAGAAGTTGCCGAGCTCACCGGTGCGCGAGCGCGCGAAGCCCCGTACGAGAGCCACCGCCACGGCGATGCCGACGGCCGCCGAGACGAAGTTCTGCACGGCCAGTCCGGCGGTCTGCACGACGTGGCCCATGGCCTGCTCGCCGTAGTAGGACTGCCAGTTGGTGTTCGTCACGAACGACACAGCGGTGTTGAACGCCTGGTCCGGGTCGATGGACCTGAAGCCGAGCGAACCGGGCAGCACGCCCTGTATTCGCTGCAGCAGGTAGAGGAAGAGGACGCCGGCCGCGGAGAAGGCGAGGACACCGCGCAGATACGCGGTCCAGCGCATCTGGGTGTCGGGGTCGGCACCGATGCCCTTGTAGATCCACTTCTCCACCCGCCAGTGCCGGTCGGAGGAGTAGACCTTGGCCATGTAGTTGCCGAGGGGTGTGTAGGCGAGGGCCAACGCGCCTATGAGGGCGAGCAGTTGGAGGGCGCCTGCGAGTACGGGACCCATGTCGTGGCTCAGAACCTCTCCGGGAAGATCAGGGCGAGGACGAGATAGCCCAGCAGGGCGACGGCCACGACCAGGCCGACGATGTTCTCGGCGGTCACAGCTTCGTCACCCCCTTGGCGACGAGAGCCACCAGAGCGAAGCAGGCGATCGTGGTGACGACGAAGGCCAGATCGGCCATCGTGAACTCCTGGAGTGAGGTTCGACCGGACAGGGACGCTTCGAGGAAACAACCTTCGCGGCCGGATTCGGCCGCCGTTGACGGGTCCCATACGTCGTACTGCGCGCCTTTGACGGAACTCATACGCCAGGACGATCGCCGCAGGTCAAAAGCCGGTCGGAGTCCCAACATACGGAGCGAGCGCCGGCCGGCAGATGACGGCGTCCGCCTCCGGCACCGGCAACCCGGCGACCGTGCGGCTACCCGGTGACCCTGCCGGCCGGCCGCTTGTCGGGGGCAGTCGCTGGCTGGGGAGCCGGTCGCTCACCGGGGCGCGGGGTCATGACGCAGGGTGTCCACTCCTTGCCGCGGGACCACCGATCCTCCCATGTGGCTCAATATGCGCATATCGCGGCACAGAAGACCTGTCCTGATGCCCGGCGGACGCCCCGCCTGCCGGTCTTAACGGAAGCTTGACGCCTACGCCCCCATGATCCGTGGGCCCATGCGTCACTCTCCGCTTACGCTGGTGCCGCCGTCCGCGTGATGGCCGGAACCCACACGCTGAGCCGCACATCAGGAGCACGCAGATGGCCACGACCGAACAGCCACCTCCCAGTCGGCTGCGCGCCTGGATGCTGGAGGGTCTGTCCGAGATGGGCAAGGGCCACCCCCAGCAGGCACCGGCCCCCGAGACCGAGCCCAAGCCCAAGCCCAAGCTCGAACACCAGGGCCAGCCCTGGTACCGGGTCATGTGCCTCACCGGCGTCGACTACTTCTCGACCCTCGGCTACCAGCCGGGCATCGCCGCCCTCGCCGCCGGCCTGCTCTCACCGATCGCGACGATCGTGCTGGTGATCGTCACCCTGGCCGGTGCCCTCCCCGTGTACCGGCGGGTCGCCGAGGAGAGCCCCCACGGCGAGGGCTCGATCGCGATGCTGGAGCGGCTTCTCTCGTTCTGGCAGGGCAAGCTGTTCGTCCTGACCCTGCTCGGCTTCGCCGCCACCGACTTCCTGATCACCATCACCCTCTCGGCCGCGGACGCCTCGACCCACCTCGTCGAGAACCCGCATCTGACCAGCGCCCTGCACGACAAGCAGCTGCTGATCACCCTGATCCTGGTGGCTCTGCTCGGCGCGGTGTTCCTCAAGGGCTTCCTGGAGGCCATCGGCGTCGCGTTCGCCCTGGTCGGCATCTACCTGGCGCTGAACGTCGTCGTCGTGCTCGTCGGCCTGTGGCACGTCGTCACCGCGGGGCACGTCATCACGGACTGGTCGAGCGCTCTGACGACCGAGCACGGAAACATCTTCGCGATGGTCGGCGTGGCCCTGCTCGTCTTCCCCAAGCTCGCGCTCGGCCTCTCCGGCTTCGAGACCGGCGTCGCGGTCATGCCTCACGTCAAGGGCCACCCGGACGACACCGAGGAGCAGCCCACGGGCCGCATCCGGGACACGAAGAAACTGCTCACCATAGCCGCCCTGATCATGAGCGTCTTCCTGATCGCGACCAGCTTCATCACCACGCTGCTGATCCCGGAGAGGGAGTTCAAGACGGGCGGCCAGGCCAACGGGCGTGCGCTGGCCTATCTGGCGCACCACTACCTGGGCGGCGCCTTCGGCACGGTCTACGACGTCTCGACGATCGCCATCCTGTGGTTCGCCGGCGCCTCCGCCATGGCCGGTCTGCTCAACCTCATGCCGCGTTACCTGCCGCGCTACGGCATGGCCCCGCACTGGGCGCGGGCGGTGCGCCCCATGGTCATCGTCTTCACGCTCATCGCCTTCCTGGTCACCTGGATCTTCGACGCGAGCGTCGACGCGCAGGGCGGCGCCTACGCCACCGGCGTGCTGGTGCTGATCAGCTCGGCCGCGGTCGCGGTGACCATCGCCGCCCACAAGGCCGAGCAGCGGAACTGGACCATCGGTTTCGCGGTGATCTCCGCGGTGTTCCTGTACACGACGGTCGTGAACGTCATCGAGCGCCCCGACGGCGTCAAGATCGGCGCCTGCTTCATCGCCGGCATCATCCTGGTCTCGCTGCTCTCCCGACTGGCCCGTGCCTTCGAGCTCCGCGTCACCGACGTCGAGCTGGACGACATGGCGGAACGTTTCATCCGAGACATGTCCAGCCGCAAGATCCGGTTCATCGCCAACGAGCCCGACCAGCGCGACAAGGCCGAGTACCGCGACAAGATCGAGCAGATCCGCAACGACAACGACATCCCCGGCGAGGACTTCGTCTTCGTCGAGGTCACGGTCCTCGACCCGTCCGAGTTCGAGGCGGGGCTGAGGGTGCGCGGCGAGGTCCTGCACAACCGCTACCGGGTGCTGACCCTGGAGTCCTCCTCCATCCCGAACGCGCTGGCCGCCCTGCTCCTGTACGTCCGCGACACCACCAACTGCACGCCGCACATCTACTTCGAGTGGACCGAGGGCGGCCCCTTCGCCAACTTCCTGCGCTTCTTCCTCTTCGGCCAGGGCGAGGTCGCCCCGGTCACCCGCGAGGTCCTCCGCGAGGCAGAACCCGACCGCACCCGCCGCCCCCGCGTCCACACCGGCTGAGCACCCTCCGGCGCGAGCGACCCACCGGCGCGAGCGACGCGTCGGCAGCCCTCTCCCCGCGCCCGCCCTCACAACCCGACGGCGCAAACCCAACGCCATGAACCCAACGGCGAAACGCAACGGCGTATTGGGTGCGTCAAGATTGGCCCGTGCGCCGTCAGGGCCTCGTCAGCGCAAGGCGCGCCCGCCCCCGCCTCCGCCTACCTTCGCCTCATGCAAGGCAGCGGACCGTCGAATCCGGCCGGCGACCGCCACTGGGGTGGCAGCGCTCGGCTCGCCCTGGGCTGCGCTCTCGTCTTCGGTGCCATGACGATGCTCGTCGACTGGGACGCGGGCACCTTGAGCCCCGCGCGCACCCTGCTCTGGCTCACGCTCTCCGCCGCGGTCTTCGCGGTTCTGCTCCCGCCCCGCGTCACCGCGGGCCCCGGCTGGATCGCGGTACGCGGCCCGGTACGCCGCGGCATGGTCCGTACGGACGCGCTCGTGGCCGTACGGCAGTACGCCGGCGTCTCCTCCCACCTGGTCCTGCGCGACGCTCGGGGCAACTGCCTGCATCTCGACCCGCGCGTCCTCGCGGCCAACCCGCTGCTGTGGCACGAGTTGGACACAGGAGTGCGCCGCTCCCTGGAGCGGGGCACGCTGCAACAGGGGCACGGACGTCCTGCGCCGTATCGGTCACCGGATCGACGACGAGACCGCCCAGGCGGTGCTCAGGGTGTCGGGGCTTTCCTGACCAGCCCGCGTCGCTGCGGTCGTACGACCACCCGGCCGAAGCTCATACGTCCACCGACCACGACCCGCAGCACCACGGGCATGTCCTGGCCGCCGGACGAACGTTCCTTGATCTTGGCGTAGTCGATCACCAGGGAGTCGGTGTCCACCACGACACCCGGCCGTGTCATCAGCCGCAGTGTTCCGCCACGCATGTCGAGGTCGATGTGCAGGGTGTCGTGTGTGATCACCGCGCCGGTGAAGTCGAGCGTCACGTCCCCCCACTCCGACTCGATCACCAGCCGCCGCGGCACCACCCACTCCTCGCCGCGCCGGGCCGAACCGCCCCGCTGCTCGATGCGGACGACGTCCTTCACCTCGGCCGCGGCCTCTGCGTCGACCACCGGCAGGTCCGTCGTCAGGGCGGCGAGCTCCCCCATCGTGCGGGCGGACAGGGCGGCCTCCACGCGCTCGTCGAGCTCCTCGACGGTCAGCCGACCGTCCCCGGCCGCGATCCGCAGCACGTCCACGACCCCGTCCCGGTCCGCGTGCGAAGCTCGCAGGCCGAGCGACGCCTCGCCGCTCCGTGACACCTCACCCGACATGGACACACTCCGAATCCCAGTCACGGACTAACGCTATATCGCGTTATACCCACCACTCAACCCCACGTCCGCCAGGGCCGGTTCGCGGCCCTATCGTGACCGCATGCAGAGCTACACGATCGGCCAGGCAGCACGACTGCTCGGCGTGAGCCCGGACACCGCACGCCGCTGGGCGGACGCCGGCCGGGTGGCGACCCATCGAGACGAGAGCGGCCGCCGACTCATCGAGGGCCGGGACCTGGCCGCCTTCTCCGTCGAACTCGCCAAGGCGGGCAGCACCGAGGAGGAGACCTCGTACACCTCGGTCCGCAACGCCTTCCCCGGAATCGTCACCGCGATCAAACTCGGCGACGTGGCGGCCCAGGTCGAGATCCAGGCCGGCCCCCACCGCCTGGTCTCCCTGTTGACCCGCGAGGCCGTCGAGGAACTGGGCCTGGAGGTCGGCATGGAGGCCACCGCCCGGGTGAAATCGACCAACGTCCACATCGACCGCACCTGACTCACACGCCACTTCCGTACGAACGCACATGCGACCCCTGTCGCTCCTGGGCCCAGCTCATGCGATGCGACAGGAGACTTACGCCTCGCATATGCGCCAGTATGATCTGCATGATCTGCGCAACGGAGGAGGCCGACGGCCTCGTTCCCGTAGAAGTCAGAGGGAGTGGACCCGTGATGACCCGTTCCGCGCGCCGGACCCGCCGGACCCTGCAGGTGGCCGGTGCAGGGGCCGCCGCGCTGCTGGCCCTGAGCGCCTGCTCCTCGTCCGACTCGGACTCCGGCTCCACGACGTCCGGCTCCTCGGCGACGTCGTCCTCGTCCTCGTCGCCGAAGCTGTCCGGCAATGTGACCGTCTTCGCCGCCGCCTCCCTCCAGGAGAGCTTCACGACCCTGGGCAAGGAGTTCGAGAAGGCCCACCCCGGCACGAAGGTCACCTTCAGCTTCGGCGGCAGTGACAGCCTGGCCGCCGGCATCACCGGCGGCGCCCCGGCCGACGTCTTCGCCTCCGCCAGCCCGATGACGATGGCCATCGTGACGGACAAGAAGGACAACGCCACCGAGCCGGCCACCTTCGTCCGCAACCAGCTTGAGATCGCCACCCTGCCGGGCAACCCCGACAAGGTGTCCTCCCTCAAGGACCTCACCGACGCGGGCCTCAAGGTCGTGCTGTGCGACAGGACGGTGCCGTGCGGCGCCGCCGCCCAGAAGGCGCTGGACGCGAGCAAGTTGAAGCTCACCCCGGTCTCCTACGAGCAGGACGTCAAGTCGGCCCTGAACAAGGTGGTGCTGAAGGAGGCCGACGCCGCCGTCGTCTACAAGACGGACGTGAAGACGGCTGGCAGCAAGGTGGAGGGCGTGGAGTTCCCCGAGTCCGCCGGCGCGATCAACGACTACCCGATCACCCTGCTCAAGGACTCGAAGAACCCCGGGACCGCCAAGGCGTTCATCGCGCTCGTGCAGTCCGCCGAGGGCCAGAAGGTCCTGTCCGAGGCCGGGTTCCTCAAGCCGTGACCTCGACCGACAAGTCCGACGCCGCGGCCGACACCCTCCAGGGCGGCCCGCGGCGCGGACCTGTCCGGTCGGGCCGCCGCGGGGTACCGCTGCCCCTGCTGGTGCCCGCGCTGATCGGCCTGGCGTTCCTCCTGCTGCCCCTGGTCGCCCTTCTCGTACGGGCCCCGTGGAGCACCCTCCCCGAGCAGCTGACCAGCACCGAGGTGTGGCAGGCGCTGAAGCTGTCGCTGGTGTGCGCCACGGCGGCGACCGCGGTGAGCCTGGTCATCGGCGTCCCGCTGGCCTGGCTGCTGGCCCGCACGGACTTCCCCGGACGCGGTTTCGTACGCGCCCTGGTGACCCTCCCGCTCGTGCTGCCCCCCGTGGTCGGCGGCGTGGCCCTGCTGTTCGCCCTCGGCCGCAACGGCGTGGTCGGCCAGTGGCTGGACTCCTGGTTCGGCATCACGCTCCCCTTCACCACCGCGGGGGTGGTCGTCGCGGAGTCCTTCGTCGCCATGCCGTTCCTCGTCATCAGCGTGGAGGGCACCCTGCGTGCCGCGGATCCTCGCTACGAGGAGGCGGCCGCCACCCTGGGCGCGTCCCGCTTCACCGCGTTCCGCCGGGTCACCCTGCCGCTGATCGCGCCGGGCATCGCGGCCGGCGCCGTGCTGGCCTGGGCGCGGGCCCTGGGCGAGTTCGGCGCGACGATCACCTTCGCGGGCAACTTCCCGGGCCGCACCCAGACCATGCCGCTCGCGGTCTACCTGGCCCTGCAGAACAACCCCGCGGCGGCCATCGCCCTCAGCCTGGTCCTGCTGGCGGTCTCGATCGCAGTACTGGCGGGCCTACGGGACCGCTGGATGACGCCATCATGACGAGCCCGCGCCGGAGGCCGATCCGATGACGAACACCCACCCCGCTGCCGGCGACGGCGCTCAGCCCCCACAGGGGCCCCCCGCACCCGACAGCGAAAGCACCACGGGTGATGCGGGTGAGAACACATACCCGGCCGCAGGCCGACGACCCCCCACGCACCCGAACCCGCACCCCTCCGGCGGCCTCGACGCCCACCTGGTGGTCGACCGGAAAACCTTCCGCCTCGACGTAACGCTCACCGCCGCCCCCAAAGACGTGGTCGCCGTGCTCGGCCCCAACGGGGCCGGCAAGACCACCGCCCTACGCGCCCTCGCGGGCCTCGTCCCGCTCAGCGGCGGTCATCTGCGGCTGGACGGCGCCGAGTTGGACGGTACGCCACCCGAGTCCCGCCCGGTCGGCGTGGTCTTCCAGGACTACCTGCTCTTCCCACACCTGACCGCCCTCGACAACGTGGCCTTCGGCCCGCGCTGCCAGGGCGCCACCAAGGCCGAGTCCCGCGCCCTGGCCGCCGAGTGGCTCACCCGCATGGGCCTCGCCGAGCACGCCGGCACCAAGCCCCGCCGTCTCTCCGGCGGCCAGGCCCAGCGCGTCGCCGTCGCCCGCGCCCTGGCCACCCGCCCCCGACTGCTGCTTCTCGACGAACCGCTGGCCGCCCTGGACGCCCGTACCCGCCTCGACGTACGGTCCCAACTCCGCCGCCACCTGGCCGAGTTCGAGGCGGTGGCGGTCCTGGTCACACACGACCCGCTGGACGCCATGGTGCTGGCCGACCGGTTGGTGGTCGTCGAGCACGGCCGCGTCGTCCAGGAGGGCACGCCGTCCGACATCGCCCGCCATCCCCGTACGGACTACATCGCCCGACTGGTCGGCCTCAACCTCTACCGCGGGCAGGCCGACGGCCACACGGTGCGTCTCGGCACCGGCCCGGCCATCACCACCACCGAGGTCCAGTCCGGCCCGGTCTTCGTGGCGTTCCCGCCGAGCGCCGTCACCCTGTTCCGGGACCCGCCCACCGGCTCCAGCGCCCGCAACCACTGGCGCTGCGAGGTGGCCGGCCTGGAGACACACGGCGACCAGATCCGCGCGGACCTCACCGGCGAACTCCCCCTGGCCGCCGACCTCACCACGGTCGCCGCGGCGGAACTCGACCTGCGCCCGGGCGCAACGGTCTGGGCGACGGTCAAGGCCACACAGACCCACGCATACCCGGCATAAGGCCCTCAAAGCCCTACCGTGATGCCATGACCCTGAGCATCCGAAACCAACTCCCCGGCACCGTCACCGCCATCACCCCCGGCGAGGCGATGGCCACCGTCGGCATCCGCCTCACCGGAGGCCAGGACCTCACCGCGGCGATCACCCTTGAAGCCGTGAACGACCTGGCGCTCACCCCGGGCTCCACGGTCCGCGCCCTGGTGAAGTCGACAGAGGTCTCCCTCGCCACCGGCCCGGTCAAGGGCCTGTCCATCCGCAACCAGCTGCCCGGCACGGTCACCGCGGTCACCTCCGGCGAAGCGATGGCCTCCGTCAAGGTGGCCGTCGAGGGCGGCGAACTCACCTCCGCGATCACCAGGGACGCCGCCCAGGACCTCGCGCTGGCATCCGGCACAACGGTCGTCGCCCTGATCAAGTCGACCGAGATCTCGCTCGCGACGGCATAACGCGATGGGGCCCCGCCGAAGCGGGGCCCCTCGTCCGGGCTCAGTCCTCGTACGCGTCCAGCGGCGGGCACGAGCAGACCAGGTTGCGGTCACCGAAGGCCTGGTCGATCCGACGCACCGGCGGCCAGTACTTGTCGGCGGCCGACACCCCGGCCGGGAAGACAGCCTCCTCACGCGTGTACGCGTGCTCCCACTCCCCACGGAGCGCGGCGGCCGTGTGCGGCGCACCTCGGAGCGGGTTGTCCTCGGCCGGCCACTCGCCCGCGCCGACCTTCTCGATCTCCGCACGGATGGCGATCATCGTTTCGCAGAACCGGTCCAGCTCGATCAGGTCCTCGGACTCGGTCGGCTCGATCATCAACGTGCCGGCCACCGGGAACGACATCGTCGGCGCGTGGAACCCGTAGTCGATCAGCCGCTTAGCGACGTCGTCGACGCTCACACCGGTCGCCCTGGTCAGCGGCCGCAGGTCGATGATGCACTCGTGCGCGACCAGGCCGCCGGGGCCGTTGTAGAGCACGGGGTAGTGCGGTTCGAGCCGCTTGGCGATGTAGTTGGCGCTGAGGACCGCCACCTGCGTGGCACGCTTCAGGCCCTCGCCGCCCATCAGCCGGACGTACGCCCACGAGATCGGCAGGATCCCCGCGGAACCCCACGGAGCCGCCGATATCGGCCCGACACCCGTCTCGGGACCGGCCGCCGGCTGCATCGGGTGGTTCGGCAGATACGGCGCCAGGTGCGCACGCACACCGACCGGACCGACCCCGGGACCGCCGCCGCCGTGCGGGATGCAGAAGGTCTTGTGCAGGTTGAGGTGCGAGACGTCACCGCCGAAGTGCCCCGGCTTGGCAAGCCCCACCAGGGCGTTGAGGTTGGCCCCGTCGACGTACACCTGCCCGCCGGCCTCGTGCACCTGCGCGCAGATGTCGGCGACATGCTCCTCGAACACACCGTGCGTGGAGGGGTACGTGATCATCAGCACGGACAGCTCGTCGCGGTACTGCTCGATCTTCGCCCGCAGGTCCTCGACGTCGATCTCGCCGTCCTCGGCGGTCTTCACGACGACGACCTTCATGCCGGCCATGACGGCGCTGGCGGCATTCGTACCGTGCGCGGAGGACGGGATCAGACACACGGTCCGCTGCTCGTCCCCGTTGGCCCGGTGATATCCGCGGACGGCGAGCAGCCCGGCCAGCTCGCCCTGCGAACCGGCGTTGGGCTGCAGCGACACCTTGTCGTATCCGGTGACCTCGGCGAGCCGCTCCTCCAGCTCACGGATGAGCGTGAGGTACCCCTGCGCCTGCTCGGCGGGCGCGAACGGGTGCAGCTGCCCGAACTCGGGCCAGGTGACCGGCTCCATCTCCGTGGTCGCGTTGAGCTTCATGGTGCAGGAGCCCAGCGGGATCATGCCGCGGTCGAGCGCGTAGTCGCGGTCGGCGAGCCGGCGCAGGTAGCGCAGCATCGCGGTCTCGGAGCGGTGCTGGTGGAAGACGGGGTGGGTGAGGAAGGCGTCACTGCGCAGCAGAGCCTGCGGAATCGCCTCCCCGGCGGCCGCGTCCAGCGCCTCGATGTCACCCTCGACCCCGAACGCGGCCCACACGGCGCCCAGTTGGGCCCGCGCGGTGGTCTCGTCACAGGCGATCGACACCTGGTCGGCATCGACGAGGTGGAGATTGACGCCGTTCTCCCGTGCGGTGGCCACCACCTCGGCGGCGCGGCCCGGCACGAGCGCGGTGAGCGTGTCGAAGTACGAGCCGTGCACGACCTCGACACCGCCGGCGGTGAGCCCCGCGGCGAGGATCGTGGCGTACCGGTGGGTGCGCTGCGCGATGCCCCTCAGCCCGTCGGGCCCGTGGTACACGGCGTACATACCGGCCATGACGGCGAGCAGCACCTGGGCGGTGCAGATGTTGCTGGTCGCCTTCTCGCGCCGGATGTGCTGCTCGCGGGTCTGCAGGGCCAGCCGGTAGGCCTTGTGCCCGTCGGCGTCCACGGACACACCCACGAGCCGGCCGGGCAGGCTGCGCGCGAACTTCTCGTGTACGGCCATGTAGCCGGCGTGCGGACCGCCGAAGCCCATCGGCACACCGAACCGCTGCGTCGTACCGACCGCGATGTCCGCACCGAGCTCACCAGGCGACTTCAGCAGCGTCAGCGCGAGCAGGTCGGCGGCAACGGTGACGAGCGCGCCGAGCTCGTGCGCCTGGTCGATCAACGCCTTGATGTCGCGTACGGCACCGGAGGCACCCGGGTACTGGACGAGCACGCCGTTGATCTCACGCCCGGCGATCTCCGCCGGAACGCCCTCGCTGAGGTCGGCGACCACGACCTCCACGCCCGTCGGCTCGGCGCGGGTCTCGATCACGGCGACGGTCTGCGGAAGCACGTCCGCGTCGATGAGGAACAGGCCCTTCTTGTTCCTGCCCATGCGCCGGGACAGCGCCATCGCCTCGGCGGCGGCTGTGCCCTCGTCGAGCAGCGAGGCACCGGAGGTCGGCAGCCCGGTGAGGTCGGCGACCATCGTCTGGAAGTTCAGCAGGGCTTCGAGGCGCCCCTGCGAGATCTCCGGCTGGTAGGGCGTGTAGGCCGTGTACCAGGCGGGATTCTCCATCACATTGCGCAGGATGACGGGCGGGGTGAAGGTCCCGTAGTACCCGAGCCCGATCATGGAATCGAGAACCTGGTTGCGATCGGCCAGCGAACGCAGCTCGGCCAGCACCTCGGCCTCGGTACGCGCGCCCGGCAGATCCAGGGCGTCGGCGTTCTTGATCACATCCGGCACCGCGGCAGCCGTGAGCTCGTCCAGGGAGCCGTAGCCGACATGCGCGAGCATCTTGGCCCGAGCCTCATGATCGGGGCCGATGTGACGCTGCTCGAAGGGGATCCCCTTCTCGAGCTCGGAGAGCGGAATGCGATGGGCGGTCATTTGCGGAGGCCTCCTGGTCTGCCACGACCTTCGAGGGGTACCACGGCGCGGGTACCCGATCGGCCTCCCCCTCTGTCATCTCGACCTGAGAGCTTCACCGGACCATCCGAGGATGTCCGGCTTTCACCGTCGGTGAGAGCGGAAGCCGTCGACACCCGCCCTGCTTTCCAGAGTGACCTCGTCCGCGCGGTACGTGAGCCTGAGAGATTCCGGGGAGGATTTGCTCCTTCGGCGCCTCCGGTGGTGTCCGGAGGACTCTCCCGCACGGGGTCAGCAGCCGCTGTCAGCCTACCAGCGAGCGCACCACGAGGTCCTTCGAGTGGCCACCTGCCCCGATGTGCTCTTTTGTAGTGCTTACGAATGAGTTGCGACCAAGTGGAGGGCCCGTGCAGACCGACATCGATCCGCGCAACCTGATCGGCCGCAAGGCGTTCGACCGCAGCGGCACCAAGCTCGGCACCATCGACGAGGTCTATCTCGACGACGCGACGGGCGTGCCGGAGTGGGCGGCCATACGCACCGGCCTGTTCTCCCGAGACGCCTTCGTTCCCCTGGAGCCCAGCGAACTGGTCGAGGGCACCCTCCACGTCCCCTTCGACCGCTCCCTCATCAAGGATGCCCCCGACTTCGGGGTCGGCCGCCACCTCTCCCCCGAACAGGAACTTCAGCTCTACCACCACTACGGTCTCGACATCGCCTCTCCTCCCTCTCCTCCCTCGGTCCCGGACCGGTCCTTCGGCAGGATCGCCGGCGCGGAGGACGCCGACGCCTGACGTGCACGTCAACACTGAACCCCGTCCACGGAAGCCGCGGATCCAGCCGCCACCAACGGCAGCGGCTCCGCCTGTTCCAGCTCGGGGTCGTCGGTCCGGAAGGTCCGCACCCGCCCCGGCTCCGACTCGGGCGTCTCGAACCGAACGGTGACCCGCCCGAGGCCGCTTCCCTGCACCCACCCGTGCCCGAACTCGGCATGCCGCACATCGTGCCCCGCGGGCCAGCGCCGCTCGGCGGGTGCCTCCTGCTCCGGTACGGGTTCGTCCGCCGTCTCCTCCACCGTCGCCTCCGTCCGCTCCCCCGCGGCCTGCGCGAACAGATCCTCCTGCGTGTAGTCGGCGAGCCCGCTGACCCCGACACCGAGCAGTCGTACGCCACCGGTGGTGTCCACCATGTCCAGCAGCCGGGCGGCCGCCTCCCGCACCACCCCCGGATCGTCGGTGGGCCCCCGCAGCGTCTCGGAACGCGTCAGTGTCGAGAAGTCGTAGCGGCGCACCTTGAGCACGATGGTCCGCCCCGAAAGCCCCGCCCCGCGCAGCCGCCGCACGCACCGCTCGGCCAGCCGCTGCACCTCGAGGCCCACCCTCAGCCGGTCGTGGATGTCCACGTCGTAGGTGTCCTCGACCGACACCGACTTGGTCTCACGCTCCGCGACCACGGGCCGGTCGTCCTGCGCCAGCGCCATGGCGTGCAGCGCGTGCCCGTGGGCCTTGCCCAGCAGCCGGACCAGCTCGTCCTCGCCCGCCTCGGCGATCTCGTCGACCGTGGTGATTCCGGCCCGCCGAAGATGATCCCCGGTCGCAGGCCCCACCCCCGGCAGCGTCCGCACCGACATCGGCCCGAGCAGCGCCCGCTCGGTCCCCGGCTCGATCAGCACCAGCCCGTCCGGCTTCGCCTCCTCGGAGGCGATCTTCGCGAGCATCTTGGATGCGGCGAGGCCCACGGACCCGGTGAGCGCCGTGCCGGCCCGTATGTCGGCCCGCAGCTTCTCACCCACCAGCCGCGCCGACGCCGCGTCCCAGGCCACCTCCCCGGCCTCCAGGTCCACGAAGGCCTCGTCCAGGCTCAGCGGCTCCACGAGCGGCGACAGCGAGTGCAGCAACGCCATGACCTGCTCGCTGATCGACCGGTAGAACCCGAAGCGCGGCACCAGATACGCGGCGTTCGGCGCCAGGCGCCGTGCCTGGGCCATCGGCATCGCCGACCGCACCCCGAACACCCTCGCCTCGTACGAAGCCGTCGCGACCACCCCGCGCGGCCCGAGCCCGCCCACGATCACGGCCTTCCCACGCAGGCTCGGCTTGGATGCCTGCTCCGCCGAGGCGTAGAAGGCATCCATGTCGAGATGCAGGATCGTGGGCGCGTTTCTCACATGTCCGATGCTGCCCTACGCCACTGACAATGCCGTCGTACGACCGTCCGAGCGCCCCGCGGCCCTCGGGACAGTCGCTCAGACCGCCCGGTTTCGCCGCCGCGCCAGCTCGTCCGCCGGGTTGTGCCCGATCAGGGTCTCGCCGGTGTCGATCCGCTCGCCGTGCAGTTGCGAGAGGGCACTCTCGACGTCCCGCCACACCACACCGACGGCGATCCCGAAGATGCCCTGGCCGCCCTGGAGCAGCGCGTGCACCTCGTCGGGCGAGGTGCACTCGTGGACCGTGGCACCGTCGCTCATCAGCGTCATGCGCTCCAGGTCCCGGAAGCCGCGCTCACGCAGGTGCTGTACCGCCGTGCGGATGTTCTGCAGCGACACACCGGTGTCCAGGAACCGCTTGACGATCTTCAGGACGACGACGTCCCGGAAGCTGTACAGCCGCTGCGTCCCCGACCCGCTCGCGGGCCGCACACTGGGTTCGACGAGGCCGGTGCGGGCCCAGTAGTCCAGTTGGCGGTAGGTGATGCCGGCGGCCGCGCAGGCCGTCGGGCCGCGGTAGCCGATCTGCTCCAACGCCATGGACGTCGCCCCTCCGCTGCTCGGCACACCCGCCGGTCGCTGCGGAGCGTGATCGGCCGCGCTGCCGTGAAGCGGGTACGGGCCACTGTCCCCGAGACTGCGTCCCGAGGCACCCCCAGCCGTACCGTCGCCGCTGCTTCTCACGCCGACCTCCGTCCTTGACCTGCCCCCTCGACGGTAGGCAGCCACCAGTGGTGCGTCAACGACCGCCACACTCGGCACGCCGAGTGATAATCACCCTAAGAGTGGTTTCCCGCACCCAACCGCGGGGAAAGGCTAGCCGAATGCCCTCGCAGGGGCCGCAGGACGCACCCACTCGCCACCGGCACTTGCCGGCATGTGAGGCGCGCCCTCACTGGCTGCTGGACCCGAAGTCCTCCGGCGAGATCTGGTCGAGGAACTCGCGGAACTTCTCCACCTCGTCCTCCTGCTCGTCCGGGATCGCGATGCCCGCGTCGTCGAGCACGCCGTCGCTGCCGTAGATCGGCGTTCCGGTGCGCAGGGCCAGCGCTATGGCGTCGGACGGACGGGCACTGACCTCGACCCCGCTGGCGAAGACCAGCTCCGCGTAGAAGACGCCCTCACGCAGATCCGTGATGCGTACTTCGGTGAGTTCCTGGCCGACGGCCTCCAGCACGTCCTTGAACAGGTCGTGGGTCAGCGGTCGGGCGGGGGCCATGCCCTGCTGGGCGAAGGCGATCGCCGTCGCCTCCCCCGGTCCGATCCAGATGGGGAGGTAGCGGTCGCCTCCCACTTCACGCAGGAGCACGATCGGTTGGTTGGAGGGCATTTCGACCCGGACACCTACGACATCGAGCTCGTTCACACAGCAACCCTAGGACGTGCCCGGGATGTTTGGGTAGTCGGGCAGAGAACGGGGGGACGATCCGGCCTTCGCGCACCCGCCGGAGTCACGGCAGCCGCACGCCCAGCGCGGTCTGTACGAGCGCAGCGTGCAGCTTCACCGTGAGCGCCGCCAGCTCCTTCGTACGGGCCTGGGCATGCGCCCTCGTCTGTGGATTGCGGTGGCGCTTCAACGGAGCCACCACCTGGTCCACGAGACCTGCCTCACGGTCGGCGGCCGCCTTCATGGCCCTCAGGTGCCGCGGTTCGATCCCGAACCGCCCCAGTTCCACGACGAGCGACGCCACGGTCACCGTCTCCGCGTCGTACGCCCCGTCCGGCAGCGGAGCGACGAGTCCGTACGACTCCCACTCCTCGAGCTCCTGCTCACCGATCCCGGCGGCCGCGAGCAGCTCGGCCCGCCCGATCCGGGCCGCCGTGGGCCCCTCGGACGGCTCCAGCAGGGCCTCTCCGTCCCGCTGACGCCCCACGGCGGGCAGGGGTACGGCTTCACCGCGCTCCACGGCGTCCAGGTGCTCACGGATCACCTTGAGGGGCAGATAGTGGTCCCGCTGCATCCTCAGGACGTGGCCGAGACGCTCGACGTCGGCCGCGCAGAACTTGCGATACCCCGAAGGGGTGCGCTGCGGCTCGATGAGCCCCTCCGACTCCAGGAAACGGATCTTGGAGATGGTGACTTCGGGAAACTCTTCACGAAGCACGTTCAGCACCGTGCCGATGCTCATCAGACCACTGTCCGTGGCGGCGGTACCGTGCCCGGCACCGCCGCTCGGTGTTCTAAGCATGGGCATTCCCTGAGGGAGGGGTCAGTAGCCCCGCTGGCTCGCATAGAAGACCAGTCGGTACTTGCCGATCTGGACCTCGTCGCCGTTGTTCAGACCGACCTGGTCGATCCGCTCGCGGTTGACGTACGTGCCGTTCAGGCTGCCCACGTCGGCCACCGTGAACGCGCCGTCCGCACCGCGGCGGAACTCCACGTGACGGCGCGAGACCGTCACGTCGTCCAGGAAGATGTCACTCTGTGGATGACGCCCGGCCGTGGTCAGGTCGCCGTCCAGCAGGAAGCGGCTGCCCGAGTTCGGTCCGCGGCGCACGACGAGAAGCGCGGAGCCCAGGGGCAGCGCGTCGACGGCCGCCTGCGCCTCGGGAGAGAGCGCCGGCATCTGCGTCTGTCCGGTCACCTCGGCGTCGTAGGCCTCGATACCGGAGATGGAGATCGTGGACGTCGTCTCGGACGGCCGCTCGGGAGTCGCCCCTGCCCGCAGCGGCGCACCGCAGTTGGAACAGAAGCGGCTGTTCTCCGCGTTGCGGTTACCGCACCTCGTACACACCAGGGCCGACATAGGGGAAAACCCTCCACCCGTACTTGAGGTTGACGGTTGCCCGAAACCTATGCCGCCGGACTGCGCAGGGTCAACAGACGGCGCGCCCTGACCTCCGGAAATGTCGCCGCCCGGACCAGGAATCTGGTCTCGGAACAGCGGGCGCTGGCCCTCCGCGTCGGGCTGCGCGCGATGACGAGCGGTCGCATTGGCGCTGTCCTCTCGCGCGTTCCTGCCGAACAACTTCGCAAACAACTTCACGGGCGATTCCCCTTGACCGAAACAGACCCGCCCGTGGGGCAGGACGAACCCTGATTGCATACACCGGCCGACCCGGACATCCTCACAACGTCCGTATCCACCAGACAGTTTCCACCACGCACCACCCATTCGGTGCGCCGACCCCCCGCAACCTCATGCCCCTGCCGGACGTCGCCCATGCACCGCCGGTTCACTAGGAGGACGACCGAGCGTAGTCAGGCCGCTTCGCCGCTCGCAAGGCGTCCACGACGATCTTGGTCGACCGCTCGACGGTCACGGTGGCCTGCTCCTTCTCCAGAGTCTGCACCACGCCTCCAGGAATGTTGAGCGCCGGCTCCAGGTCCTCCGGCTTGCCGATGACCTTGAAACGATAGGGCGCGTTGATCTTGTTCCCGTCGACGCTCACGCTCTTGCCGGAGTCGGTGAGATACGTGCCGGCCACGACGCGTACGCCGTTCACCTGGATCGCCTCGGCACCGGCCGCGCGCAGCTCCTGGATCGCGTCGAGCAGCATGTCCGCCTTGACCGTCCCCTTCTTGTCCTCGATCGTCATCGTGATGCCGGGACCCTGCGCGGCCACCGTGCCCGCCAGAATGCCGAGTTGCTTCTCCTTCTCGACGGTCTGCTTGCGGGCCTCCTCGGCCTGGTCGGAGCTGTTCTCCAGCTCGTCGCGCTGCTTCTCCAGTCCCTGCTTCTCGTCCTCAAGACGCTGAGTACGGTCGTCGAGTTCATCCAAGATGCGAACGAGATCTTCCTGACGCGCGCCGCGCAGGGCGCTGTCACTGTTGCTGTTCGAGGCCACCTGGACGGCCAGACCGAAGCCCAGGCCGAACAGCAGGACGGCGACGATGAGTTGGGCACGGGTGAGGCGCGGCGGCCACAGCCCCTTCACCAGCCGCTGCCGCCCGGTCTGAGCCGGCTGCCCCTTCTCGGGGTTCTCCTCGGGGCTTTCCGTGAGGATCTCCTCGGGGGCTGCCGCGGCCTCGGGAGCCGTCGCGGGGACCTCCTTCGGGAGTTCCTTGCGCAGCCTGTTCTCCGGCGTCTCTTCCTGGTCGCTCATCGGCCTCACGCCCGGAACACATGACGCCGGATCGCCGCGGCGTTCGAGAAGATACGGATACCGAGCACCACGACGACACCGGTGGACAACTGGGCGCCCACGCCCAACTTGTCCCCCAGGAACACGATCAGCGCGGCCACGACCACGTTGGACAGGAACGACACCACGAAGACCTTGTCGTCGAAGATCCCGTCGAGCATGGCCCGCAGACCACCGAAGACGGCGTCGAGCGCCGCGACGACGGCGATCGGCAGATAAGGCTCGACGACCGCCGGAACCTCAGGCCGGACCAACAGTCCGGCCACGACTCCCACGACGAGGCCCAGTACGGCGATCACGATGTGCCTTTCTCAGTTTTCACGGTGCTCGGCTGTGCAGTACGGACGATCACACTCGGTGCTGCGGGCAACCGGAGGTCGCTCTCCACGGAGATGCTGGTCCGGATGCCGTAGTTCTCCTGCAGGGCGTGCAGATACAGCCCGTCGGCACCGTTCTGGAACCTGGTGCTCAGCTGTTTGCCGTTCCCCACGGCGAGCACCGTATAAGGCGGAACCAGTGGCTTGTTGTCGACCAGTATCGCGTCTCCCGCGGCCCTGATCGCCGACAGCGCGGTCAGCCGCTGACCGTTGATGGAGACGGCCTCGGCCCCCGACTCCCACAGCCCGTTGGCCACGCGCTGCATGTCGCGGTCGCGCACCCGCCCGGTGTCTGAGAAGTCCGAGGTCTCGCGCGGGTCGCCGTTTCCGCCGCTGGTGGCTTCCTTGGCGTCGTTCACGACGAGTTTCACGCCGGGACCGTGCACTTGCACCGCACCCGACAGAAGGCCCACCAGCTCGCTCTTGTCTCCGCCGCCGCTGTGCTTCAGGGCCTCCCGCTGCCGCGCGCTCACGTCGTCGCGCAGTGTGTCCACGGAGCCTTCCAGCTTGTCCGCCGCCGCGGTCTCGCGGTCGATGCGGTCGATCAGCTCCCCGCGCTCCTTGGCGACGACGGGAGCCGCCACGCGCGCCTGCGCCGCTCCGACAGTCACAACGAGAGCCGCGAGCACCAGCCCGGCGGCCAGGCCGAGCCTGGCCTGGAGGGTCTTCGGCATGCCGCCCGCGCCCTCGGCCTTCTTCCGGGCGGCCGCCTCGGCGTAGCCGTCGTCGAGGCTGTGGTCCATGACGTTGGTGAGCAGCGACATGGAGGCGTCCGGGCGCGATGATCGCGTGGGTGTGCTCCGAACGGGGGGCGGCTGCGGCATGCAGCACATCGTCGCACGTCGCGACCACTACCTCCGAATGGCCCCACTCGCATGCCGGACAGGCCCCGTTGGGGACATCTGTCCGGCACGCGCGTGTGCTGAGCTTTTCAGCGCCCTGCGCTGTCCACGACCGCCGACCACTCGTCGAGCAGAGCCTGTGCGGAGGCGTCGTCCGGCCCTTCCGCCCACAGGTGGGTGACCGCCTCAGCCGGGTCGGGCAGGACCATCACCCAGCGCCCGTCGGTCTCCACGACCCGCACGCCGTCGGTGGTGTCCACGAAGCGGTCTCCGGCCGCTTCCACCACCCGCCGCATCACGAGCCCCTTGACGGCCCAGGGGGTCGCCAGATCACGCTTCAGGACGTGCGCACGCGGAATCCGCGCGTCGATCTGGCTGAGGGTGAGCTGCGTCCTCGCCACCAGCCCGATCAGCCGTACGAAGGCAGCCGTACCGTCGAAGACACTGCTGAACTCCGGGACGATGAAGCCGGCCTTGCCGTCGCCGCCGAAGATGGTCGAGTCGTCGCCGCCGACCCGTGTCAGATCGTCGGGCGAGGTCGTCGTCCACTCCACCTGTGTCCCGTGGTAGGCCGCCACCTGCTCGGCGATCCTCGTCGTGGTCACCGGCAGTGCCACCCGCCCGCTGCGCCGCTCGGCGGCCACCAGATCGAGCATGACGAGCAACGCACGGTCGTCCTCGACGATCCGCCCCTTCTCGTCGACCAGCGACAGCCGCTCGCCGACCGGGTCGAACCGCACCCCGAAGGCGGCCCGCGAGGACGCCACGATCTCACCGAGCCGCACCAGCCCGGACCGCCGGACATCGGCGGTCTCAGTAGGCCGCGACTCATCGAGCCCCGGGTTGATTGTCAACGAGTCCACGCCGAGCTTGCCGAGCAGGCTGGGCAGGACGAGACCGGCACTGCCGTTCGACGCGTCGACGACGACCTTCAGTCCGGACTCCTTGATCCCGGTCGTGTCGACATTACGCAGCAGCGACCCCGTGTACGAGTCGAAGACGCTGGCGGGGAAGTGCAGATCCCCGATCTCACCGGGGAATGCCCTGCGGTACTCCTGCCGTGCGAACACCCGGTCCAGCTTGCGCTGGCTGCCCTGGGACAGATCGGCGCCGTTCCCGTCGAAGAACATGATGTCCACGGAGTCCGGCACCCCGGGCGTGGTCCGGATCATGATCCCGCCGGCACTGCCCCGCGCGGTCTGCTGCCGGGCGACGGGCAGCGGTACGTTCTCCAAGTCGCGTACGTCGATCGCGCTGGCCTGCAGAGCGGAGATGACCGCCCGCTTCAGGGCACGCGCGCCACGGGAGTGGTCGCGGGCCGTGGTGACGGTGGAGCCCTTCTTCAGGGTCGTCGCATAGGCGCCGGCGAGCCGCACCGCGAGTTCTGGCGTGATCTCGACGTTCAGGATGCCGGAGACGCCACGAGCGCCGAAGAGATGCGCCTGCCCCCTGGACTCCCAGATCACCGAGGTGTTGACGAAGGCGCCGGCCTCGATGGTCTTGAACGGGTAGACCCGCACATTGCCCTGAACGATCGATTCTTCACCGATGAGGCACTCGTCGCCGATGACCGCGCCGTCCTCGATCCGTGCGGCACGCATGATGTCGGTGTTCTTTCCCACGACACAGCCGCGCAGATTGCTGTGCTGTCCCACGTAGACGTTGTCGTGCACCACGGACTTGTGCAGGAAAGCGCCGCTCTTCACGACGACGTTCGAGCCCACAACCGAGTGCTCGCGAATTTCGGCGCCGGCCTCGACCTTCGCGTAATCACCGATGTAGAGGGGTCCGCGGAGAACGGCATCGGGATGTACTTCGGCGCCTTCCGCCACCCACACACCCGGAGAGATCTCGAACCCGTCGATGTCGACGTCGACCTTGCCCTCCAGAACGTCGGCCTGCGCCTTCACATAGCTTTCGTGCGTGCCGACGTCCTCCCAGTAGCCCTCGGCGACGTAGCCATAGATCGGCTTGCCCTCCTTCATCAACTGCGGGAAGACATCCCCGGACCAGTCGACCGGCACATCAGGCTCGACATAGTCGAAGACCTCGGGCTCCATGACATAGATGCCCGTGTTCACGGTGTCGGAGAAGACCTGGCCCCAGGTCGGCTTCTCAAGGAAGCGCTCGACCTTGCCTTCTTCATCGACGATGGTGATACCGAATTCCAGCGGATTGGGCACACGCGTCAGACACACAGTGACAAGCGCACCCTTTTCCTTGTGGAAGTTGATCAGCTCGGTGAGGTCGAAGTCGGTCAGGGCATCACCGGAGATGACGAGGAAAGCATCGTCCTTCAACGCCTCTTCCGCGTTCTTGACGCTCCCTGCGGTACCGAGTGGCTTCTCCTCGTTGGCATAGGAGAGCTCCATTCCGAGCTCTTCGCCGTCACCGAAATAGTTCTTGACCAATGAGGCCAGGAACTGGACAGTTACGACGGTCTCGTTCAGCCCATGCCTTTTGAGCAGCCGTAGCACATGCTCCATGATCGGGCGGTTGGCCACGGGCAGGAGCGGCTTGGGCATGCTTGAGGTCATGGGGCGAAGGCGTGTGCCTTCGCCTCCGGCCATCACGACGGCCTTCATGTCGGAAGCGTCCTCCTCAAAGAGACGACGGTCTAGCCGACTTCACCCATCCAGATTGTCCCGCACTTTTCCGCCGAGGGCCATCGAGCCGCTACGGCCGCAGGATTCGGCGAGTTCAATCGGCCATGGCGTCCGCACGGACCAGGCGGCGGACTTGTACCACGTAGAGGACTCCTGCCCACCAGTAGAGCGTTGTACCCCATCCTGCGAACGCCCATCCGAAAATAGCAGCGAGTGACGAGATCCATCCGGTCCCGTCACTGAGGAGGAGCAACGGGAAGGCGTACATCAGGTTGAACGTGGCTGCCTTCCCCAGGAAGTTCACCTGCGGCGGCGGATAGCCGTGCCGCCTGAGGATGCCCACCATGACCAAGAGAACCAGCTCCCGCGCCAGAAGTAGAGCGGTCAACCAGATCGGCAGAATCTCGCGCCAGGTGAGACCTACCAAGGTGGAGAGAATGTAGAGCCGGTCGGCTGCCGGGTCGAGGAGCCGACCGAGGCTGCTGATCTGGTTCCAACGCCGCGCGAGCTTGCCGTCGAGGTAGTCGCTGACTCCACTCAGAGCCAGCACCAGCAGCGCCCACCCGTCACTCTTGGGGCCTCCGAACTCAGGCCTGAGAACCAGCCACAGGAAGACGGGCACGCCGGCGAGACGAGCCATGCTAAGGATGTTGGGGATGGTGAGGACCCGGTCTGTCTGTACGCGGGTCTCCTGGACCTCCACCCGGGAGCCTCCTGTGGGAAAACGTGCCAACGATGCTCCCTGACCTTACCCCAACGCAAAAAAGCTCTGGCTCTTGGGCTTGTGTGCCCAAGAGCCAGAGCTCTAAAAGGAGTTCGGCGGCGTCCTACTCTCCCACAGGGTCCCCCCTGCAGTACCATCGGCGCTGTAAGGCTTAGCTTCCGGGTTCGGAATGTAACCGGGCGTTTCCCTCACGCTATAACCACCGAAACACTATGAAACTGTTGAACCTGCCGCACCGTTGTCGTGGCCCGACAACGGGGCTGTTCGTGGTTTCAGAACCAACACAGTGGACGCGAGCAACTGAGGACAAGCCCTCGGCCTATTAGTACCGGTCACCTCCACCCATTACTGGGCTTCCAGATCCGGCCTATCAACCCAGTCGTCTACTGGGAGCCTTACCCCATCAAGTGGGTGGGAATACTCATCTCGAAGCAGGCTTCCCGCTTAGATGCTTTCAGCGGTTATCCCTCCCGAACGTAGCCAACCAGCCATGCCCTTGGCAGAACAACTGGCACACCAGAGGTTCGTCCGTCCCGGTCCTCTCGTACTAGGGACAGCCCTTCTCAATATTCCTGCGCGCGCAGCGGATAGGGACCGAACTGTCTCACGACGTTCTAAACCCAGCTCGCGTACCGCTTTAATGGGCGAACAGCCCAACCCTTGGGACCGACTCCAGCCCCAGGATGCGACGAGCCGACATCGAGGTGCCAAACCATCCCGTCGATATGGACTCTTGGGGAAGATCAGCCTGTTATCCCCGGGGTACCTTTTATCCGTTGAGCGACGGCGCTTCCACAAGCCACCGCCGGATCACTAGTCCCGACTTTCGTCCCTGCTCGACCCGTCGGTCTCACAGTCAAGCTCCCTTGTGCACTTACACTCAACACCTGATTGCCAACCAGGCTGAGGGAACCTTTGGGCGCCTCCGTTACTCTTTAGGAGGCAACCGCCCCAGTTAAACTACCCATCAGACACTGTCCCTGATCCGGATCACGGACCCAGGTTAGACATCCAGCACGACCAGACTGGTATTTCAACGACGACTCCCCCTGAACTGGCGTCCAGAGTTCACAGTCTCCCAGCTATCCTACACAAGCCGAACCGAACACCAATATCAAACTGTAGTAAAGGTCCCGGGGTCTTTCCGTCCTGCTGCGCGAAACGAGCATCTTTACTCGTAGTGCAATTTCACCGGGCCTATGGTTGAGACAGTCGAGAAGTCGTTACGCCATTCGTGCAGGTCGGAACTTACCCGACAAGGAATTTCGCTACCTTAGGATGGTTATAGTTACCACCGCCGTTTACTGGCGCTTAAGTTCTCAGCTTCGCACGCCCGAAAGCGCACTAACCGGTCCCCTTAACGTTCCAGCACCGGGCAGGCGTCAGTCCGTATACATCGCCTTACGGCTTCGCACGGACCTGTGTTTTTAGTAAACAGTCGCTTCTCGCTGGTCTCTGCGGCCACCCCCAGCTCAGACAGAAAATGTCATCACCAGTGATGGCCCCCCTTCTCCCGAAGTTACGGGGGCATTTTGCCGAGTTCCTTAACCATAGTTCACCCGAACGCCTCGGTATTCTCTACCTGACCACCTGAGTCGGTTTAGGGTACGGGCCGCCATGAAACTCGCTAGAGGCTTTTCTCGACAGCATAGGATCATCCACTTCACCACAATCGGCTCGGCATCAGGTCTCACCCACATGCCATCCGGATTTACCTGGATGACGGGCTACACCCTTACCCCGGGACAACCACCGCCCGGGCTGGACTACCTTCCTGCGTCACCCCATCACTCACCTACTACAAGTCTGGTCCGTCGGCTCCACCACTTTCCATTCCCCGAAGGGTCCGGAACGGCTTCACGGACTTAGCATCGCCTGATTCAATGTTTGACGCTTCACAGCGGGTACCGGAATATCAACCGGTTATCCATCGACTACGCCTGTCGGCCTCGCCTTAGGTCCCGACTTACCCTGGGCAGATCAGCTTGACCCAGGAACCCTTAGTCAATCGGCGCACACGTTTCTCACGTGTGTATCGCTACTCATGCCTGCATTCTCACTCGTGAACCGTCCACCACTGCCTTCCGGCGCGGCTTCACCCGGCACACGACGCTCCCCTACCCATCACAGCGGGCGTTGGCCCTCATGCTGCAATGACACGACTTCGGCGGTACGCTTGAGCCCCGCTACATTGTCGGCGCGGAATCACTAGACCAGTGAGCTATTACGCACTCTTTCAAGGGTGGCTGCTTCTAAGCCAACCTCCTGGTTGTCTGTGCGACTCCACATCCTTTCCCACTTAGCGTACGCTTAGGGGCCTTAGTCGATGCTCTGGGCTGTTTCCCTCTCGACCATGGAGCTTATCCCCCACAGTCTCACTGCCGCGCTCTCACTTACCGGCATTCGGAGTTTGGCTAAGGTCAGTAACCCGGTAGGGCCCATCGCCTATCCAGTGCTCTACCTCCGGCAAGAAACACACGACGCTGCACCTAAATGCATTTCGGGGAGAACCAGCTATCACGGAGTTTGATTGGCCTTTCACCCCTAACCACAGGTCATCCCCCAGGTTTTCAACCCTGGTGGGTTCGGTCCTCCACGAAGTCTTACCTCCGCTTCAACCTGCCCATGGCTAGATCACTCCGCTTCGGGTCTTGAGCGCGCTACTAAAACGCCCTATTCGGACTCGCTTTCGCTACGGCTTCCCCACTCGGGTTAACCTCGCAACACACCGCAAACTCGCAGGCTCATTCTTCAAAAGGCACGCAGTCACGAGAATGTGCAAGCACATTCCGACGCTCCCACGGCTTGTAGGCACACGGTTTCAGGTACTATTTCACTCCGCTCCCGCGGTACTTTTCACCATTCCCTCACGGTACTATCCGCTATCGGTCACCAGGGAATATTTAGGCTTAGCGGGTGGTCCCGCCAGATTCACACGGGATTTCTCGGGCCCCGTGCTACTTGGGTGTCTCTCAAACGAGCCGCTGATGTTTCGACTACGGGGGTCTTACCCTCTACGCCGGACCTTTCGCATGTCCTTCGCCTACATCAACGGTTTCTGACTCGTCTCACGGCCGGCAGACCGTAAAAGAGAGATCCCACAACCCCGTATACGCAACCCCTGCCGGGTCTCACACGCATACGGTTTGGCCTCATCCGGTTTCGCTCGCCACTACTCCCGGAATCACGGTTGTTTTCTCTTCCTGCGGGTACTGAGATGTTTCACTTCCCCGCGTTCCCTCCACTTGCCCTATGTGTTCAGGCAAGGGTGACAGCCCATGACGACTGCCGGGTTTCCCCATTCGGACACCCCCGGATCAAAGCCTGGTTGACGACTCCCCGGGGCCTATCGTGGCCTCCCACGTCCTTCATCGGTTCCTGGTGCCAAGGCATCCACCGTGCGCCCTTAAAAACTTGGCCACAGATGCTCGCGTCCACTGTGCAGTTCTCAAACAACGACCAGCCACCCATCACCCCGCCACACTCGGCGAGTTCACTGGGGCCGGCACTGAAGGCAGCTAACAATCAGCCGTACCCTCAGACACCCAACAGCGTGCCCGGCACCCCCCACCACTCATGATCAGCTTTCCACGCCCCGAAGAGCAGTACTCACAGCCTGAGATGACCGAAGATGCCGAATAATCAACGTTCCACCCATGAGCAACCACCGTCGAACGTGTGCCGACGTAATGGCCCTGGACCACCAGGCACGCCTGGCGGTCTAGATGCTCCTTAGAAAGGAGGTGATCCAGCCGCACCTTCCGGTACGGCTACCTTGTTACGACTTCGTCCCAATCGCCAGTCCCACCTTCGACAGCTCCCTCCCACAAGGGGTTGGGCCACCGGCTTCGGGTGTTACCGACTTTCGTGACGTGACGGGCGGTGTGTACAAGGCCCGGGAACGTATTCACCGCAGCAATGCTGATCTGCGATTACTAGCAACTCCGACTTCATGGGGTCGAGTTGCAGACCCCAATCCGAACTGAGACCGGCTTTTTGAGATTCGCTCCACCTCACGGTATCGCAGCTCATTGTACCGGCCATTGTAGCACGTGTGCAGCCCAAGACATAAGGGGCATGATGACTTGACGTCGTCCCCACCTTCCTCCGAGTTGACCCCGGCGGTCTCCTGTGAGTCCCCATCACCCCGAAGGGCATGCTGGCAACACAGGACAAGGGTTGCGCTCGTTGCGGGACTTAACCCAACATCTCACGACACGAGCTGACGACAGCCATGCACCACCTGTACACCGACCACAAGGGGGGCACCATCTCTGATGCTTTCCGGCGTATGTCAAGCCTTGGTAAGGTTCTTCGCGTTGCGTCGAATTAAGCCACATGCTCCGCTGCTTGTGCGGGCCCCCGTCAATTCCTTTGAGTTTTAGCCTTGCGGCCGTACTCCCCAGGCGGGGAACTTAATGCGTTAGCTGCGGCACCGACGACGTGGAATGTCGCCAACACCTAGTTCCCACCGTTTACGGCGTGGACTACCAGGGTATCTAATCCTGTTCGCTCCCCACGCTTTCGCTCCTCAGCGTCAGTAATGGCCCAGAGATCCGCCTTCGCCACCGGTGTTCCTCCTGATATCTGCGCATTTCACCGCTACACCAGGAATTCCGATCTCCCCTACCACACTCTAGCTAGCCCGTATCGAATGCAGACCCGGGGTTAAGCCCCGGGCTTTCACACCCGACGTGACAAGCCGCCTACGAGCTCTTTACGCCCAATAATTCCGGACAACGCTTGCGCCCTACGTATTACCGCGGCTGCTGGCACGTAGTTAGCCGGCGCTTCTTCTGCAGGTACCGTCACTTTCGCTTCTTCCCTGCTGAAAGAGGTTTACAACCCGAAGGCCGTCATCCCTCACGCGGCGTCGCTGCATCAGGCTTTCGCCCATTGTGCAATATTCCCCACTGCTGCCTCCCGTAGGAGTCTGGGCCGTGTCTCAGTCCCAGTGTGGCCGGTCGCCCTCTCAGGCCGGCTACCCGTCGTCGCCTTGGTGAGCCATTACCTCACCAACAAGCTGATAGGCCGCGGGCTCATCCTTCACCGCCGGAGCTTTCAACCACCACCCATGCGAGTGACAGTGATATCCGGTATTAGACCCCGTTTCCAGGGCTTGTCCCAGAGTGAAGGGCAGATTGCCCACGTGTTACTCACCCGTTCGCCACTAATCCACCCCGAAGGGCTTCATCGTTCGACTTGCATGTGTTAAGCACGCCGCCAGCGTTCGTCCTGAGCCAGGATCAAACTCTCCGTGAATGTTGTCCCGTAATCGGGATGACACCACGAGAGCGGAACAGCCGGGCGGAATAAGCCCAGCCGTTCACAGCGTCCTCGCTGTGTTTTGCTTCAAAGGAACCTCGACCACCGGAAGATTCCGGCGGACGGGGTATCAACATATCTGGCGTTGATTTTTGGCACGCTGTTGAGTTCTCAAGGAACGGACGCTTCCTTTGTACTCACCCTCTCGGGCTTTCCTCCGGGCGCTTCCCTTCGGTGTTCCAAACTCTATCAGTGTTTTTCCGGCCCCCTGACCACGCTCCTGCGGGCATGCAGAAGGTGACCCCGGGATAGGATCTGACAAGTATGGGTGCTGCTGAGCAAGGACACTTGGTCGCGCCGCTCGGTCTCAAGCAGGAGTACGACTGTACACGGGGCCGGGAAGCAGGGGCAAATCGATTGAGCTGGTGGTCTAGACCACTATCCGGTATCTTTCATGCGGAACCGGTTACTTCGTATGACCTAACCTGCTCCACAGTGCGCCGTCCCATACAGGTAGTGACGGCCCAAGTGGATCTCCACCTCTGGGAGGCTTCCCATGACCACCGTGACGTCCCCGATCGCAGGACGCGCCATCGGACTGGCAGCAGTGCCGGATCCGGTCTTCTCCGGGGCCATGGTCGGCCCGGGTACCGCGATCGATCCCGTGCGCGAGCCTTCCGAGGCCGTTGCCCCCGTGGACGGAGTCATCGTCTCCCTCCATCCCCACGCTTTCGTCGTGGTCGACGAGCAGGGTCACGGAGTACTTACCCACCTCGGCATCGACACGGTGCAGCTGAACGGCGAGGGTTTCGAGTTGCTCGTCAACAAGGGCGACACCGTGACACGGGGACAGGGCGTGGTGCGCTGGAACCCGGCCGCCGTGGAGGCCGCCGGCAAGTCGGCGGTCTGCCCGATCGTGGCGCTCGAGGCCGCTGCCGAGGCTCTCACCGAACTTCGTGACGACGGCGACGTGAAGGCCGGCGACAGCCTTTTCGTCTGGAAGTGACCTCAGTGCCGTCGCATGACGGCAGGTAGGACAACAACCGCGGCGGCGGGACCCGCCGCACTATCGGAGACGGGTGAGATGGAGACAACGCTGCGAGGCGTCGGTGTGAGCCATGGTGTGGCGATCGGCGAGGTTCGGCACATGGGAACGGCGGTACTCGAGCCGCCTGCCAAGCAGATTCCGGCGGAGGACGCGGAGCGTGAACAGGGGCGCGCTCGCCAGGCCGTGGAAGCTGTGGCGGCCGACCTGATGGCCCGCGGTAATCTGGCCGGGGGCGAAGCCCAGGCGGTGCTCGAAGCGCAGGCCATGATGGCCCAGGACCCCGAGTTGATGGCGGATGTCGAGCGGCGTATCGCCGTGGGGAGTACGGCCGAGCGCGCTGTTTACGACGCCTTCGCCGCGTACCGCGCCCTGCTGGCCGGTGCCGGTGAGTACCTCGCCGGTCGTGTGGCCGACCTGGACGACGTGCGGAATCGTATCGTCGCCCGGTTGCTCGGGGTGCCGATGCCGGGCGTCCCGGACAGCGACGAGCCGTACGTTCTTATTGCACGCGACCTTGCGCCTGCCGACACGGCTCTGCTCGACCCGACCCTGGTCCTGGGTTTCGTCACCGAGGAGGGCGGGCCGACCAGCCACAGCGCGATTCTGGCGCGGGCGCTCGGTGTGCCGGCTGTGGTGGCGCTGCCGGGCGCCGGTGAGCTCGCCGAGGGCACCGTGATCGCGGTGGACGGCAGCACCGGCGAGATCTTCGTGAACCCGAGCGCCGAGAAGAAGGCGCAGCTGGAGGCCGCGGCCGCTGAGCGCAAGGCCGCGCTCGCTGCCACGACGGGGCCCGGCGCCACCTCCGACGGTCACAAGGTGCCGTTGCTGGCCAACGTCGGCGGTCCCGCCGACGTGCCGGCCGCTGTCGAGGCCGGGGCCGAGGGCGTCGGTCTGTTTCGCACCGAGTTCCTCTTCCTGGACGACAGCAAGAACGCCCCCTCTGAAGAGAAGCAGGTCGAGGCCTACCGGCAGGTGCTCGAGGCGTTCCCAGAGGGCCGTGTCGTAGTACGGGTGCTGGACGCCGGTGCGGACAAGCCGCTTGACTTCCTGACGCCTGCCGACGAGCCGAACCCGGCGCTCGGTGTGCGGGGTCTGCGGACGCTGCTCGACCACCCGGAGGTACTGCGCACCCAGCTGACAGCGCTCGCGAAGGCTGCCGAGGGTCTGCCGGTCTACCTCGAGGTGATGGCTCCGATGGTGGCGGACCGTGCCGACGCCAAGGCGTTCGCGGACGCGTGCCGTGCGGCGAGGCTGCAGGCGAAGTTCGGCGCGATGGTGGAGATCCCTTCGGCCGCGCTGAGGGCTCGGTCGATTCTGCAGGAGGTCGAGTTCCTGTCTCTGGGGACCAACGACCTCGCGCAGTACACATTCGCCGCCGACCGTCAGGTCGGCGCGGTGTCCAGGCTGCAGGATCCGTGGCAGCCCGCGCTGCTCGACCTGGTCGCGTTGTCAGCCGAGGCGGCGAAGGCCGAGGGCAAGAGCTGCGGAGTCTGCGGTGAGGCCGCGTCCGACCCGCTGCTCGCGTGTGTGCTGACTGGTCTGGGTGTCACCTCCCTTTCCATGGGTGCGGCGTCAATTCCTTACGTCCGGGCCACGCTGGGCAAGTACACGCTGGCCCAGTGCGAGCGTGCGGCTGAGGCAGCCCGGGCCACGGAGAGCGCCGAGGAGGCGCGCAACGCGGCTCAGGCGGTGCTGTCCGGCGAGTAGTCGGGCAGAGATCGGCTGTTGTTTCGCCGGTGGCTGTCAGTGAGGGGCGCTTCATCCATGGATGAAGCGCCCCCTTTTGCTTCAGTGGCGGTGTCCCGGCTCCGGTCCCTCCTGCCCGAGGTCGGGCGGTACGCAGTAGTCCACGTCCGATTCCGGGGAGATCAGGTCTCCGGAATCGATGTCGGTGCAGTAGGCGTCGAACACCTCCCCTGCCGTGAGGGCTTCGAGGCCCTCTCCGCGCAGGCGCCATCCGTAGACACGGTCGGTGGCCCCGGGGGCGCTGGTGCGCATCACGAGTCCGCCCGGGCTCTGGGTGGCGATGCCGAGGGCCAGGACCGTGGTGAATTCGAGGGCTTCGGCCTCGTCGAGTCGTAGGGCACTGTGGTCGTCCTGATCGGCGTGCAGCACGGAGAAGAGGGTTTCCGGCGTTGCGAAGACGCTGCACACGAGGTGGCGGTTGCCCGGTCCTGCTGTGTCCAGGATGCGTACGAGGAGGTGGGAGGCGCGGGTGAAGGCCGCGCGGCCGATGTCCTCGCCGCAGGAGGCGCAGGCGCCGAGGCGGGCGAGGAGGGTGGACGCGTACTCCCGGGTGGCCTGGCGAACGGCTTCGTCGACAAGGGCCGGGACGAGGTCGGCCAGGGGCTGGCCTTCGTAGGGAAGCAGCGGTCCTGTTGTGGCCAGTTCGGCGGTGAAGCGTGTGCGGCTGGACTGGACGTCAGGGTCGAGGCCCGTGTCCTCGCAGAATGCGGCGTACTCCTGCGGGTCGAAGAGGGCAACGGTGGTGTGGTTGCCTTGGGCGGCGCGCGTCTTGAGGAGAGCCTCCACTTGCTGGAGATAGCTGGTGTGGTTGTCGAAGGCGAAGCTGCGGTAGCGCCGCATGGCGCGGAAGTCGTGTTCGTCGGTGAGCAGGCCGATGGTGCCCGCGATTTCGCGCCGCAGGACGCGTCGCATGGTCTGGTGGTCGGTGTGCGCCATCTTTCCCCCTGTGCACGGTCGATCAATGCTCACTCACAGTAATCGGCGGCACTGACAATGACGTGTGGGTGAGGGCATCGCGGACCAGGCGGTGCTGAACTACGCAGGTCAAGGCGATTACGGTGCCGAAGCAGGCCCAGCCGGCCGGGCCGGCGGCTATGGCCGCGGTGACTGCGAGTGGTCCGATGCTGCGTTGGGCGGACTGGGCCAGGCCGTGCACACCGAGGTAAGCGCCCTGCGCCGTGCCGGGGGCGAGGGCGACGGACAGTTCCCAGGAAATGGTTGCGTGGAGCATCTCGGCCACCGTGAAGGCGGCTGCCGCGGCGGTCAGGAACAGGGTCGCGGTGACGGCGCCGCTCGTGGCCGAGAACGCCATGGCAAGGCCACCGAGGGCGAAGGCGGCCGACAGCGGGACCAGGAGCCTGCGAGCGGCCGCAGTGGTGATCCCGAAGCGGGCCAGGGGGACCTGGAGGGCCACCACCATCACGTTGTTGAGGACCATCAGCAGGGGCGCGAGGCCGTGTGGTGCGGTGTCCGTGTGCGCGATCCAAAGAGGCAGGCCGACTTTGAAGACCGCGTCGTCGAGGAAGAGAACGGTTTCGGTGGACACGTAGGCGAGGTAGGTGCGGTCGCGCCAGGGGCTTGCGCTTGTCGGCTTGGTTTTCGGTGCCGGGGACTTCGAGGTGGTCACCGTGCGGGACGGGGACGGGGGTTCGTCGCAGCGCAGGGTGAGCAATGCGGAGGCGAGGAACGACACGGCGTCGCCGGCCAGGAGCCACTGGTAGGCCGCTGAGGTGCCGAACGCCAGGGCCGCTGCGGCGGCGAGGCCTCCCAGGGCCCATCCGGCGTTGGCGACGGTGCGCTGGACGGCCTGGTAGCGGACGCGGTCCGGTCCTGCCACCCGGGTGGCGTACAGCCTGGTGAGGACGCTCGCCGCGCGGTCGCCGAGGCTGCCGACTGCGGAGAAGGTGAGGAGCAGTCCGAAGTCGTTCGTGGTGAGGAGCGCCAAGGAGGCCAGCGCGCGCAGGAGTTGGACGACGAGCAGCACGCGGGTGAGCGGGAACCGGTCGGCGATGCGACCGCCAAGAGGTGCGCCGGCGATACCGATGGCTCCGGCGGTCGCGGCGAGCGTGCCGACCTGAGCGACCGAGAGGCCCGAGACGTAGGTGAAGTACAGGACTGACACGGAGGCCCAGAGTCCGCTTCCGGTCCGGTCGACGAGCGCGATGACGAGCATTCTGCGTCCGTCGCGGCCTCCGGGTATCCGGCTCGACCATGCGGCTGCGCGGTACGTCCGTTGCACTGCTCCCCCCTTGCCTTCGATTATGTACTGATACATAATTTCCAACGTGGCAACACAATATGGGATCACTGGTACGACAGCCAAGGGAATTGCCGCGTCCGTCGAACGGGCCGTGGCGGAGGGATCCTTGGGGCCCGAGGCCGCGCTGCCTCCCGTGCGACGGCTCGCGGACGACCTCGGGGTCAGTCCCGGTACGGTCGCCACGGCTTACAAGGAGCTGCGCCGACGTGGAATCGTCGTCACGCGCGGGCGGGGCGGGACCGTGGTGGCGTCCGCTCCCGCGGTGGCGTCACGTCGGCCGCCCAAAGTGCCCGAGGGGCTGCGGGACCTGTCCGGTGGGCACCCCGATCCCTCGCTCCTTCCCGCTCTCGCCCCCCCGTCTCGTCTGTCACCCGGGGTCAGAGCGCACCGCTCGATGCCCCGACTGGCACGACTGGAGGAGGTCGTGCGCGACTGGATCGGGCCCGAGGGTGTGCCGGTGGCCCACGTGACCTTCGCGCACGGAGCGCTGGACCTGATCGGCCGGCTTCTGTCCGTGGAGTTGCGGCCCGGCGATGCCGTGGCCATGGAGGACCCCGGATACCACCATCTGCTGGATCTGGTCACTGCTCTGGGGCTGCGGATCGTCCCGGTTGCCGTGGACGACGAGGGTCTACGTCCCGACGCCGTGCGCAGGGCGCTGCGGGCGGGTGTCCGGGCCCTGGTGTGCAGTCCACGGGCGCAGAACCCGTACGGCGGCTGCTTCTCGGCTGTACGCCGGGACGCACTTCTGGAAGTGCTCCGTGAGGAACCCGATGTGCTGGTCGTCGAGAACGACCACGCGTCGGAGGTCTCCGGCGCTCCCCTCCGCTCGCTGACCGGCGGTGGATTGACGCGCTGGGTGCATGTGCGGACGGTGAGCAAGTTCCTGGGCACCGACCTGCGGTGGGCGGCGGCGGCCTGCGATGCGACCACGCTGGCCCGCCACGACGGCCGGCTGCTGCTGACGTCGGGCTGGGTCAGTCACCTGCTCCAGGAAATCGTGCACGGGCTGCTGACGGATGCCGCCACGCGCGCGTTGGTGACATCAGCTCAGGAGACGTACGCGCTGCGCCGCGGCGCTCTGCTCGACGAGCTGAGCGGGCGCGGAATCGATGCCCATGGGGCGAGCGGAATGAATCTGTGGGTGCCCGTGCAGGACGAGTCGGCCGTGGTGAACGGGCTGCGCTCGTACGGCTGGTGGGTCGCGGCCGGGGCCAGGTTCCGTTCGTCGTCGCCACCAGGGGTGCGGATTTCCGTGGCGGCGCTCGCGCCGACCGACGCGGCGCGGCTGGCCTCGGACTTCGCTGCCGTGCTCGGCGAGTCCGAGGCCACCTACGGTGGTTGAGCGGCGTCTCAGGAGCGCTTACGGGCGAGATCCTCGTAGAAGTGCAGCAGATCCAGGTTGTCGATCGAGCCGGGGTTGACTGCCTTCTCCAGTGGAGTGCCCTGGAGGAGGCGCTTGACCGGCACCTCGATGCGCTTGCCGGTGAGGGTGTGCGGAATGCCGGGAACTTCGATGATCTCGTCGGGGACGTGGCGCGGTGAGAGCTGTTCCCTGATGGTCTGCTTGATGCGGCCCAGCAGGGCGGCGTCCAGGGGTGTGCCGGGGGCCAGGTGCACGAAAAGGGGCATCCAGTAGCCGCCGTCGGGCTGTTCGACCCCGATGACGAGGGATTCCCTGATCTCGGGGATGCGCTCGACGGCCTCGTAGATGTCCGCGGAGCCCATGCGCACGCCCTGGCGGTTGAGCGTGGAGTCGGAGCGGCCGTGGATGACGACGGAGCCGCGGGAGGTGACGGTGATCCAGTCGCCGTGGCGCCACACGCCGGGATACGTGTCGAAGTAGCTGTCCTGGTAGCGGCTGCCGTCGGGGTCGTTCCAGAAGCGGATCGGCATCGAGGGCATGGGGTTGGTGACCACGAGCTCGCCGACCTCGTCGATCACCGGTTTGCCGCTCGGGTCCCAGGACTGCAGATCGGTGCCGAGGCCGGGGGCCTGGAGCTCGCCGACGTACACCGGGAGGGTCGGTACGGCTCCTGCGAAGCAGGAGCACACGTCGGTGCCTCCGCTCACGGACGCGATCCACAGATCGGCCCCGCTCTCCGCGAACTCGTCGTGCAGCCAGCGGAAGCCGTCGGGTGGCAGCGGGGATCCGGTGGTGGCGACGCACTTCACCCTGGACAGGTCGAAGTCACGCGCTGGGTGCACGCCGGCCTTGCGGCAGGCCATGACGTACGCCGCCGAGGTGCCGTAGAGGGTGGCTCCGGTCCGTTCGGCGATGCGCCACTGGGCGCCCGTGTCCGGGAAGCCGGGGCTGCCGTCGTAGAGCACGATCGTCGTCCCGGTGAGGAGGCCGGAGACGAGGAAGTTCCACATCATCCAGCCGGTCGACGTGTACCAGAAGAAACGGTCCTCGGGGCCCAGGTCGCAGTGCAGGCCGAGCTGTTTGAGGTGTTCGATCAGAATGCCGCCCTGGGACTGGACGATGGCCTTGGGGAGGCCGGTCGTGCCCGAGGAGTAGAGCACCCATAGAGGGTGGTCGAAGGGGATCTGTTCGAAGACGGGCTCCACGTCGGCGCCGGTCAGGGCCGACCATTCAAGGGCGTCCTCGGGGGGTTCGGTGCCGAGGAGCGGGATGTGGACGAGGGCACGCAGCGTGGGCAGTTCTCGGCGCAGCTCGGCGACGATGTCGCGGCGATCGTGCTCCTTGCCTCCGTAGCGGTAGCCGTCGACGGTGAACAGGACGACCGGTTCGACCTGCTGGAAGCGGTCGAGGACGCTGCGGGCGCCGAAGTCGGGGGCGCAGGACGTCCAGACACCGCCCACGGCCGCTGTGGCGAGGAAGGCGACGACGGCCTGCGGGATGTTCGGGAGGTAGCCGCTGACGCGGTCACCGGGGCGTACGCCGAGGGCGCGCAGCTCGGCTGCCAGGGAGCCGACCTGGCGGTGCAGCTCGGACCACGTCACCGGGCGCGGTTCGTGTGTCTCGTCGACGTACAGGAGGGCGGGTTCGTCCGCGCGGGTCGCGGCCGCGCGCAGGGCGTGCTCCGCGTAGTTCAGCGTCGCTCCGGGGAACCACTGCGCACCCGGCATCGAGCGGTCGCCGAGCACGCGCGCGTAAGGAGTCGAAAACCGTACGTCGAACCACTGGGTGACGGCTTTCCAGAACGTCTCCAGTTCGTCGACGGACCAGCGGTGCAGTGCCGCATAGCCGCCCTCGGCAGGGGCGCCGTGGTGCTCGGCCGCCCAGGCCTGGAATTCTGTGACCTGCGCCCGGGCGCGACGTTCCGGATCTGGCTGCCAGAGTGGCTGGGGGTTCACGGTCGACATGGGGCGGCTCCCGGACTGTGCGCGTCGTGTGCGTCTGGCGCGCACGTGCTGGGGTGTGCGCGTGACGCGGCTGACACGGACGATGCCATGTGATCGACTTCTACACTAGGGCGCGACCCACATAGTCCGTCCCGTGAAGATGTGGTCCCGGCACGGGTGAACGGCAGTTGAACGGCACACACGCGTGGGGCGTTCAATGGCAGGGTGAGCAGCATGGACGGTCGTGACCTGGTGCGTTCGATAAAAGCGGTCGGTTCTTCGGAGGCGGCCCAGAGGTTGCGTATCGTGCGAGCCGCATGGCGCAGGAGGCGTGCGGACGCCTCCGCCCTGCCGTCGCGAGGCGCCGAGCGCGCGCGGGTGCCCGGGCCCGTGCAGGAGGTGGAGCCCGGCCCGGGTGGTGGCATCGTCCGGTTCAGCCGTTCCGAGCTGCGCATCGTCGTTGCGGTGAACGGAGCGGTCTTCTGGGGCTGGGACGGGGCCTCTCCCGAGCCGTCGTACGCGTTGGCGGGCCGCTGCCCGGAGCCGGATCCCCGGGCGGTCCTGGAGCCGGACAAGGACGGTGGCTGGCGGGTCGTGGCCGAGCGGGTGACGGTCGTCGTCTCGCGGCACGGAGCCGTCGAGGTTCGTACGCCCGGTGGTGTGACCCTGCGCCGCGATCTGCCGCCCCGGTGGTGGGAGCCGGTCGACGGTGGCACGGCACGCTGGATGCAGCGGTCGGAGGTGGCCGCGGACGCGCGGTTCTTCGGGCTCGGGGGGCGGTCGTCGGGACCTCGGCTGCGCGAGGGAACGTACCGCTTGTGGAACACGGATCCGGGCCACGCGTTCGGTCCCGGAGACGATCCCCTGTACCTCACGATGCCCGTGCAGCTGGTGGCGGCGGACGCGGCGACGCATCTCGTGTTCCACGACACCTCCTGGGACGGCACGGTGACACTGCGGGAGGGCGAGGAGGGCGCCGGTTCCGGGCACGACCGGGCAGGGACCTCCGAGCTGCGCATGGACGGCGGCCCGTTGCGCTGCTGGGTGATCGTGGGCACCCCCGCGCGCGTGCTGCTCGTCTGGGCCTCGCTGACGGGTGCACCGGCGCTCCCGCCCGCGTGGGCGCTGGGTCATCACCACGCGCGCTGGGGCTTCGGCAGTGAGCAGGAAGTGCGGCGGATCGTCTCCGGCTACCAGGAGCGCGGGCTGCCGCTCGACGCAGTCCATCTGGACATCGACCACTACGACGAACACCAGGTGTTCACCGTCGACCACGAGCACTTTCCCCAGCTGCCGGTGCTGGCCGAGGAGCTGCGGCGGGACGGGATCCGGCTGGTGTCGATCGTCGACCCTGCGGTCGGCGCCGCCGAGGGCAACGCGGTGTACGACAGCGGGACGGCCGAGGACGCGTTCGTGCGGGACGCCTCGGGGCGGGTCGTACGAGGGGTGGTGTGGCCCGGGGAGGCGGCGTTCCCGGACTTCACCCACGCGCGCGTGCGCGCATGGTGGGGTCGTCTGTACGAGGAGCGGCTCGGCCAGGGGTTCTCAGGGTTCTGGCACGACATGAACGAACCCACATCGTTCACGGCCTTCGGGGAGACGACGCTGCCTCGGTCGGCCAGGCACTCGCTCGAAGGCCGAGGCGGGGACCACCGGGAGGCGCACAACGTCTATGCGCTGTGCATGGCAAGGGCAGGCTACGAAGGGCTGCGCGAACTGGCTCCCCAGGAGCGGCCGTTCATCTTCTCGCGCTCCGGTTGGGCCGGCATGCAGCGCTACGGGGGCGCGTGGTCCGGTGACGTGGCCACGGGCTGGCCGGGGCTGCGGGCCTCGTTGTCACTGGTCATGGGGCTAGGGCTGTGCGGGGTGCCGTATTCGGGACCGGACGTGGGCGGTTTCGACGGGAGTCCGTCGCCCGAGCTGTATCTGCGATGGTTCCAACTGGGCGCGTATCTGCCGCTGTTCCGGACGCATGCGAGTATGCGTGCGGGGCGCAGGGAGCCTTGGGAGTTCGGTGCCGAGGTGCTGGAGCACGCGCGCGTGGCGCTCGTCGAACGGCGGCGGCTGCTGCCGTACTTCATGACGCTCGCGCACCTGGCCCGTCGCACGGGCGCGCCCTACGTGCGGCCGCTGTGGTGGTCGGCGCCGGAGGACCGTGCGCTGCGCGACTGTGAGGACGCCTTCCTGCTGGGCGACTGCCTGTTGGTGGCGCCGGTACTCGATCCGGGCGCGGACCGGCGTGCGGTGCAGCTGCCCCGTGGGCGCTGGTACGACACAGTGACCGAGCAGGTGTACGAGGGGCCGGGACAGGTGCTCCTCGATGCCCCCTTGTCGCGGATTCCGGTGCTCGCACGCGCGGGTGCCGTCGTCCCCGTGCGCGGGGACGACGGCGGGTTGGAACTGGAGGTGTGGGCGCCCGCCCAGGGGCAGACCGGGAGCGGACTGGTGGTGCAGGACGCGGGCGACGGGTGGGACGAGCCGGAACTCGAGCGCTACGTTGCCCGTTGGACGGGGGGACGGCTGGTGGTCGAGCGGGAGGACGAGGGCGGCGCGAGCGAGCCGCCCTACCCGGTGCGCGTGCGCGGGCTCTAGGAGAGCTGATTCAGACGTACCGGCCCTCGAACCAGGCCCGCACAGCCAGCGTGTGCAATGGGAAGGCGAGTTCCTCCGCCCTGCGCAGAAGGTGCCAGCCCTCCGTCTCGTCCGTCGCCGCAGACTGGGGAAGGCCCTCGGCCGATCGCTCCGGGAGGAGCCCGAACAGCAGCAGATGCCCGTCCGGGGAGCTCATGGCGTCGATGAGCCGTACGTCGCGGCCGGCCGCGTCGATACCGGTCTCTTCCTTGAGTTCGCGGACGACGGCCTGCCGCCAGTCCTCGCGGTCGTCGATGTAACCGCCGGGCAGGGCTATGCCCCCGCGCGCGGGGGCGATGGTTCGGGTGATGACGACGAGGGCGGTGCCCTTCGTGTCGTACACGGGTTGGAGCGCGATCGCCACAGGCAGTGGGTTGCGGTAGGCCACCGCGTGGCAGGCCGGACAGGTGCGGGGCCAACCGGAGGCGCCCTCCCCGTAGGGCGCTCCGCAGCTCGAACAGTGGGAGTCGGGCGCGGAGTTGGGGGTTGAGGCTTGAGTTTCGGACACGAAGCGGAATGTATCCGATCACGGGAAGGGCGTCTCCGGCAGGCCACTCAGTAGCCGCTGGCGAGCGACTTCCAGGACACGGGGAAGTCGAAATAGGTGTCCGGGTAGGGCTCGGGCTTGTACGTGTAGTGCCACCACTCCTCGGCGAGGTTCACGAATCCGAGCCCCTCGAGGGTGCCCTTGAGGAGCAGCCTGTTGGCGCGCTGATCGCCCTGGATGCGCGGGTCGAGCGTGTGGGCGAGGGTGTCGAAGCAGTCGAAGCCGGTGCCCATGTCGACGGAGTTGTCGGGGAAGCGCTCACCCTTGGGCCCGTAGCAGGGGACGAGTGCTTCTCCGGGGTGGTACGGCCGGGTCGGCTTCTCGGGGAGCCTCACGATGGTGAGGTCCATGGTCGAGCCGCGGCTGTGGCCGGATTTCTCCGCGATGTAACCGTCCTCGAACAGGCGGGTCTTGTCGACCTTCGGATAGAACTCGCCCTTCATCGCCTGGTCGTCGAGGTCCTCGGCCCAGCGGACGAAGTGGTTGACGGCGCGCTGTGGCCGGTAGCAGTCGTACACCTTGAGGGTGTAGCCCTTGCGCAGCAGCCTCGTCTGGGCCCTGTGGAGGGCTTCGGCGGCCGGCCGGGTGAGGATGCAGATCGGCTGCTGGTAGCCGTCGATGCGCTCGCCGACGAAGTTGTGCGGAGTGAAGTAGCGCATCTCCTGGATGATCGTCGGGTCCACCGTTCTCAGGGCCACGAAGTCTTTCGGTGCCTTGGATTCCGCCGTCGTCCTGGCCTGTGCGGTGGCGGATGCGGCGGTCACGGTCAGCAGGGCGGCGAGTGCGGTGATCACACCGCGTACTGCACGGGAGAGATGTGTCATGTCTCCTGCATCTATCAGGAAGACGTTGCGTCCGGGAAGCGATCGGATGCGGTTCACCCCGGATGCGCGAAAGGACGGCCGGAACCACCCCCGTGGATCCCGGCCGTCCCTTCCGTAACGACGACGCACCAAGGACCGGTTCGGTTCGATCGAGCGCACTGCCGATTTCCGGATGCCCGTGGCAGACTTCTGACGTTCCGTCAGATCCCTTGGCGAGGAGGAACTTTGTCGCGTACACGCACGCCTGTGGTCGATGGGTGGTTCACCGGCGACGGGGACGGCTTCAGGCTCCTCGGGACGCGTTGTGCGGCGTGCACCTCGCTCTTCTTCCCCCGCGAGGACGCGCACTGCCGTAATCCCGGGTGCCCGGGCGGAGATCTGGAGGAGGTGCCCCTTTCACGACAGGGGCGCGTCTGGTCGTACACGGACAGCCGGTATCGACCTCCGTCACCCTATGTGACCGACCCGGAACTTCCGTGGGAGCCGTACACGTTGATCGCTGTGGAGCTGGAGCCCGAGCGAATCGTTGTGCTGGGGCAGGCGGCTCCGGGGATCACCGTCGCCGACCTGGCCGTGGGCATGGAGGTGGAGGTCGTGCCCGGAGTGCTCCATGAGGACACAGAGACGATCTGGACGACCTGGCACTGGCGGCCGACGGGGGTGGAGGCATGACGGGTGAGGTGGCGGTGCTCGGCGCGGGCATGCACCCGTGGGGCAAGTGGGGGCACAGTTTCGTCGAGTACGGGGCTGCGGCGGCCCGTGCCGCGCTCGCCGACGCCGGGCTCGGGTGGCGGGACGTCGGCTCGGTCGTCGGGGCCGGCACCGTGCGTGGCGGCTATCCGGGGTATGTGGCCGGGGCGACCTTCGCGAAGGCACTGGGCTGGCAGGGGGCCCGGGTAGCCAGCGTGTACGCCGCCTGCGCGTCCGGGGCGCAGGCCGTCAACACCGCGCGGGCGCAGATCCTTTCGGGGCTCGCGGACGTGGTCCTCGTGGTGGGGGCCGACGCGGCACCCAAGGGATTCTTCCGGCCGGCGGGCGGAGACCGGCCCGACGATCCGGACTGGCTTCGCTTCCGGGTTCTGGGGGCGACCAATCCCACGTACTTCGGGCTGTACGCCCGCCGTCGCATGGCCGTACACGGTGACACGCTGGAGGACTTCGCACAGGTCAAGGTGAAGAACTCGGCGCTGGGGGCGCTCAATCCGAACGCGCGCTACCGGACGCGGGTCACCGCCGATGAGGTCGCCGCGTCCGCCGTGGTCGCCGATCCGCTGCGGCTGCTCGACATCTGCGCGACGTCGGACGGAGGTGCCGCGCTGGTGCTGTCCAGCATGGAGTTCGCGCGTCGGCACGCGACGAATCCGCCGGTGCGGATCCGGGCCGTGTCCACGGTGACACCCCGCTACCCCAACACGGTGCTGGATCTGCCCGACATCGCGACGGACTCGGCGGCGTCCCAGGAACCGGCCGCCGACCCGTTCCGGGCGTCGATCGCGCGAGCGGCCTACGAGGAGGCGGGCGTCGGACCCGAGGACCTCTCCCTCGCGGAGGTGTACGACCTGTCCACCGCCCTGGAGTTGCAGTGGTACGAGGATCTGGGGCTGTGCGGGCAGGGAGAGGGCGCGAAGCTGTTGCGGGAGGGCGCGACAGCCCTGGGCGGCCGCATACCGGTGAACGTCAGCGGTGGGCTGGCCTCCTTCGGCGAGGCGGTTCCGGCTCAGGCGATCGCTCAAGTTTGCGAGCTGACCTGGCAGTTGAGAGGGGAGGCGGGTGAGCGGCAGGTGGCGGGGGCGCGCGTGGGGATCACGGCGAACCAGGGATTGTTCGGGCACGGATCGGCGGTGATCGCAGTGCGGTGAGCAGCCGTTCGGGGACGGGCCGGAAGAACATGGCCGTCGTGCGACGTAAGCCCTTTCTCGTACGCTGCGTGACCGCCCCGGAATCCTGTGTGAACGTCTCATGAACTGGCCCTGAGCGTGCTTCGGTGGAGCCATCATGCTCCCGTGCGCTCCTGGACGGATACTCTCCGCTTCGCCTTCCAACCGGTGGTCAACCTGACCACCGGCGGAGTCGCGGGGCTGGAGATACTCGCCCGCCCTGAGGCCGGCGACGTCCTGGCCGAGGCTCGCCGGGACCCTGAACTCGACGGCCGGCTTGCGGTGTTGGCGGTCCGTGCGGCGGCGCGCAAGGAGACGCTGCTGCCGCTGCACGTCAACGTGTTCGCCGGTACCCTCGCCGACCTCGGTGGCCTCACTCCACTGCACGACGCCGTCCGCACGGCGGGCCGGCTGCCGTGGGAGGTGACGATCGACATCGGGCCGCCGTACACGCACGTACCGCACCAGGCGCTGCTGGAGGCGGTGGGCGCGCTGCGGGCCCAGGGCTTCCGGATCAGTGCGGACGGCGTCGGGGACGGTGACCTACCCCTGCGATTGCTCACCGACATGGGGCCCGACCTGGTGAAACTGGACGCGTCGCTGCTGGCTCGGCCTGCGGCGGTGAAGGCCATGCGGACACTGTGCGAGCAGATGGGAGCGCTCCTGTCCGTCGAGGGTGTGGAGACGGAACTGCAGTGCGGGGCCGCGATCTCGGCCGGAGCCCAGCTGGCACAGGGTGAGTTGTTCGCGCCGCCGGCCCGGCTTCCCGCGGCGGACGTATACGTTCCGCCCCGCTCCCCGGGTGCCGTGACGGTTCCGAGGTCTGGACCTTCGGTGCTGGAGTTCGTGCGGCCCGCGGCGCTGCTGCCGGCCACCGCGTCGGCCGGTCAGGTGCGGGCACTGCTGACCGGGTCGCCGGAGGTGTCCGGGGTGCTGCTCGTGGACCAGCACGGGCTCCCGGTCCGTTCCGTGCATCGCTCGCGCTTTCTGCTGTCGATGTCGGGGCGCTATGGCCATGCGCTGTACGCCGACCGGCCCGCCGCCAAGCTCGGCGACCACCCTCGGACGGTAGGGGTCGATGCCACTGCCTGGGAGGTCCTGGACGTGGTTGCCGTCGGTGACCGCAGCCGTACATCGGACGATGTGGCGGTCGTGGACCGGCACGGGAGGTGTGTCGGTGTCGTACGGCTCGCGGACCTGGTGCGCGCGCTGGCCGAGAGCCGGGTCGAGGAGGCGGCCGGGCTCAATCCACTGACACGGCTTCCGGGTTCGGACGCCATCACCGGCGAAGTGGACCGACGCATCGCGGACGGCCGGACGTTCGCGCTGAGCTGGCTGGACGTTGATCACTTCAAGCAGGTCAACGATGGAGCCGGATTCGCGGCGGGCGACGAGCTGATCCGGTCGGTGGGTAGGGCGCTGCAGCACGCGGCGTCCGGAAGCACCCGGGTCGGCCACATCGGTGGGGACGACTTTTTGGTGCTCGCCGAGCCGGAGTGGCTGGATCCGCTGGCCGCCTCGGTGCTGGACACGCCCTGGTCGGCCGGCGGGCGGCCCGTCACGTTGTCCCTGGCCACCGTCTTGTGTCCACCGGGCAGTGTGATGGACCACCGTCAGGCGGCCGCATGTCTGGCACCGCTGAAGAAAGCCGCGAAATCGCTGCAGGGAGCGAGTTGGGTACTGGGCCGAGCGGGGCTGGCGGGCCACGAGATCCGGCGGGGCTCGGGGGCGGCGCCCGCCCAGGCCGGGTGCGCGGTGGCGGAACCAGGCCTAGGCTGATCGTCATAACCGACGGACGTTCCTCCTTCGCACGGACACCGCGGCGGCTGTCACCGTTGCCGTCGGCGACCTTGACGCTCTGTGGGCGCCGGTGAACACTTCCGGTGTCAGTCGACATCGCCGTACATAAACGGTGTATCCAGGCACGCGCCGCGCGGGCCCCGCCTGAAGACCAGGCCCGTTCCCCACTGGCGATTCGGCTGCGACGGCACGCTCGTCACGGACGCCGTGCGGGGCGCGGGAGCTTCCCTGCCTTCGGCTGAAGTCGCCACGGGAAACGCACCCTGCACGGAGGACCGGGCCGATCACCCCGGGACAGGGCCTAGGAGCCGCCATGAGCAACGGAGACATCCACGGCGAAGGCCGCGGCTGCGGCGTCGGAGGACCGTCGCACGGCGGGCGCACGGGCCATGCCGTCACCGCGACCCGTGGCCCGTGACCACGCCCGGACCGGAGTCACCTGTGGATCCCGGTTGTCGGACCGCTGATCGGCGGGGCGCTTCCCGGGCTCATCCTCAAAGCAGCCTTCTGATCCAAAGCAGCCTCCCGAAGGAACGACGAAGGGGACGTCATGACGGACAAGTTCGTCGCCGCTATCGACCAGGGCACCACCTCCAGCCGCTGCATCGTCTTCAACCAGGACGGCGCGATCGTCGCCGTCGACCAGCGCGAGCACCGCCAGATCTTCCCGAAACCGGGCTGGGTCGAGCACGACGCCACGGAGATCTGGTCCAAGGTGCAGGCGGTGGTCGCCGGAGCGATCGCCAAGGCCGGACTGCGCTCCGACCAGCTCAGCGCGCTCGGCATCACCAACCAGCGCGAAACCACGCTCCTGTGGGACCGCGCGACGGGCAAGCCCGTGCACAACGCGATCGTGTGGCAGGACACGCGCACCGCGGGTCTCGTCAACCAGCTCGGCGGCGCGGACGGGCAGGACCGTTTCCGCGAGCAGACCGGACTGCCGCTGGCCACCTACTTCTCCGGCCCGAAGGCGGCCTGGCTGCTCGACAACGTGCCCGGCCTCCGGGCACGGGCCGAGAACGGCGAGATCGCCTTCGGCACCATGGACTCCTGGCTCATCTGGAACCTGACGGGCGGCACCGACGGCGGACAGCACGTCACCGACGTGACCAATGCCGGGCGCACCATGCTGATGGACCTGGAAACCCTGCAGTGGGACCCGTCCATCCTCTCCGCGATGAACATCCCCGAGGCCGTCCTGCCCGAGATCAGGTCCTCGGCCGAGGTGTACGGCAGTGCCGTCGGCCAGCTGGCCGGAGTGCCGGTCGCGTCGGCCCTCGGCGACCAGCAGGCGGCCGTGTTCGGGCAGGCCTGCTACGACGTGGGCACCGCGAAGAACACGTACGGCACGGGTTCCTTCCTGCTGCTCAACACGGGCAACCGGCCGGTGGCGTCGAAGAGCGGGCTGCTGACGACGATGGGCTACAAGATCGGGAGTGAGGCACCGGTCTACTGCCTGGAGGGGTCGATAGCCATAACGGGCGCCCTCGTGCAATGGTTCCGCGACCAGCTGGGCATCATCCGTACCGCCGACGAGATCGAGCCCCTGGCGGAGAGCGTCGACGACAACGGCGGCGCGTACATCGTGCCCGCCTTCTCCGGCCTCTTCGCACCGTACTGGCGCTCCGACGCGCGCGGTGTCATCACTGGGCTGACCCGCTACGTCACCAAGGCGCATCTCGCACGGGCCGTGCTGGAGGCGACGAGCTGGCAGACGCGCGAGGTCGTGGACGCCATGTACCAGGACTCCGGGGTGCACATCACCACCCTGAAGGTGGACGGCGGCATGACCAAGAACAACCTGCTGATGCAGCACCAGGCGGATGTGCTCGACGTTCCGGTGGTACGGCCGAAGGTCTCCGAAACCACGTGTCTCGGCGCCGCCTACGCCGCCGGACTCGCCACCGGCGTCTGGAACGACCTCGACGAGCTGAAGTCCCACTGGCAGAAGGACGTCGAATGGACACCTTCCATGGAGGCGTCCGTACGCGACCGCGAGTACCACAACTGGCGCAAGGCCGTTGAGAAGAGCTTCGGCTGGGAGGAGGACGGCGAGAACTAGGCACACGCGCGCGTGCGTGAGCCGTAGGCAGCGGCCCGTACCCCGGTCGGCGGGGGTACGGGCCGCCTCCGCGCGGTTCAGGTCGCGACGGGCTCCCGTCGGCCGGCCGCGTGCGCCATCGCGTGCCCGACCACGCCGATGAGGACCTCCTTGACGGACTCCCGGTCACGGGCGTCCGTCAGCACGACCGGTACGTCGTCGTCCAGGTCGAGGGCCCGGCGGACGTCCTTGGCGGGGTAACGGGCCGATCCCTCGAAGCAGTTGACGCCGACGACGAAGGGTATGGAGCGCCGCTCGAAGTAGTCGACGGCGGCGAAGCAGTCCTCCAGGCGGCGGGTGTCGGCGAGCACGACGGCACCGAGGGCGCCCTCGGAGAGCTCGTCCCACATGAACCAGAACCGCTCCTGACCGGGCGTGCCGAACAGGTACAGCACGAGGTCCTCGCGAAGGGTGATGCGGCCGAAGTCCATGGCCACCGTGGTGGTGTGCTTGCCCTCCACGCCGCTCGTGTCGTCGATCGGGCGGCCGGCCTCGGTGAGCAGTTCCTCGGTGCGCAGCGGCCTGATCTCACTGACCGCGCCGACGAGGGTGGTCTTGCCCACGCCGAAGCCGCCGGCCACCAGGATCTTGAGCGTGACGGGCTCGACCGGTGGCTTCCCGCGCTCAGAACGCCCGAAGATCATCGATCTCTTCTCCTGCTTCATGGGGGTGGGACGACGGCAGACCATAGCCTCCGCCGCCTGGGGTTTCGATGACGAGTACGTCGCCGGGTCCGACCTCGGCGGAGTCGCTGCCGCGGAGCGCGGTGACCGTGCCGTCCGCGTGCTCCACACGGTTGGCGCCGAGCGCGCCGGGCTCGCCGCCCGCCATGCCGTACGGCGGGACCCTGCGGTGCTGGGACAGGGTGGAGACCGTCATGGGCTCGTGGAAGCGGATGCGGCGCACCGCACCGTCCCCGCCGTGCCACCGTCCGGCGCCGCCGCTGCCGTACCGGACGGCGAACTCGTCGACCCGGACGGGCAGCCGCCACTCCAGGACCTCGGGGTCGGTGAGCCTCGAATTGGTCATGTGGGTCTGCACGACAGGAGCGCCGGGGAAGCCCTCGCCCGCGCCGGAACCGGAGGCCACGGTCTCGTAGTACTGGTGGCGCTCGTTCCCGAAGGTGACGTTGTTCATGGTTCCGGAGCCCTCGGCCTGGACGCCTAGCGCTGCATAGAGGGCGCCGGTGATGGCCTGGGAGGTCTCGACGTTGCCCGCGACGACGGCGGCCGGCGGCTCGGGCGCCAGCATGGAGCCGGGCGGCACGACGATGTCCAGGGGGCGCAGACAGCCGTCGTTGAGCGGGATGTCGTCGGCGACGAGCGTGCGGAACACGTACAGGACGGCCGCGTTGACCACGGCGAAGGGCGCGTTGAAGTTGCTCGTCAGCTGCGGGGACGTACCGGTGAAGTCCACGGTCGCGGAGCGGTTTTCGTGGTCCACGCGCACGCGTACCCGGATGACTGCGCCCGAGTCGGTCTCGTAGGCGCACTCGCCGTCCTCGAGGGTGTCGACGACCCGGCGTACGGCCTCCTCGGCGTTGTCCTGGACGTGCTTCATGTACGCCTGGACGACGTCGAGGCCGAAGTTCTCGATCATGCGGCCGACTTCGTCGACGCCCTTCCTGTTGGCGGCGATCTGGGCACGCAGGTCGGCGAGGTTGGTCCTGGGATTGCGGGAGGGGTAGGGCGCCTCGGTGAGGAGCCGGAGAGTCTCCGCCTCGCGGAAGCGGCCGTTCTCGGCGAGCAGCCAGTTGTCGAAGAGGATGCCTTCCTCCTCGATGGTCCGGCTGTTCGCGGGCATGGAGCCGGGCGCGATGCCGCCGATCTCGGCGTGGTGGCCGCGGGAGGCGACGTAGAAGAGGAGTCGGTCACCCTGCGTGTCGAAGACGGGGGTGATCACGGTGACGTCGGGCAGGTGGGTGCCGCCGTGGTACGGGTCGTTGACGGCGTACGTGTCTCCGGGCCGCATCGAGGTGCCCCGGCGCCTGATGACCTCCTTGACGCTCGTGCCCATCGAGCCCAGGTGGACGGGGATGTGAGGGGCGTTGGCCACCAGGTTTCCGTCCGGGTCGAAGAGGGCGCAGGAGAAGTCGAGGCGCTCTTTGATGTTGACGGACTGGGCGGTGGACTCCAGCCGGGCGCCCATCTGTTCGGCGATCGACATGAAGAGGTTGTTGAAAACCTCGAGGAGAACCGGATCAGCTTCTGTGTCGAGATCGGAACTCTGCGTAATCGTCACGCGTTCCATGACCAGATGCCCGTCGTCCCGTGCCACGGCCTGCCAGCCGTCGTCGACGACGGTCGTCGCGCCGGCCTCGGCGATGATCGCGGGGCCGGTGACGGTGTCGCCGGGAGGGAGGTCCTCGCGGCGGCGGAGGGGTACGTCGCGCCAGGCGCCGCCGGTGTGGAGGCGGACAGGCGCGGCCGAGCCGCCGGCGCGGGCGGCTTCGTAGGGGGCGAGCACAGAGAGATCGGGGGGTTGTGTGATGCCGGTGGCTTCGACGGAGAGGGCTTCGACGACGATCGGGCGCTCCAGCGTGAAGGAGTACGTGGCGCGATGACGTTCTTCGAAGGTGTGGCGCATCGTGTCGGGCTCGGTCAGCTCGACGGTGAGAGGGGTGTCGGTGCCGTCGTAGCGCACCTGCGCGCGGCGGGTGATCCGGATGCGCTCCTCGGGGACGTCCTCGGCCAGAAGTTCCGCGCGGGCGGCTCCCTCAAGGTCGTCGGCCGTCTTGAGGACGGCCGGCATGGAAGCCGGCTCCAGGGGTGCCTCTACGGACTGTTCGCGCATGGCGGTCGTGTCGGCGAGGCCGATGCCCAGCGCGGACAGGACGCCTGCCATGGGCGGTACGAGGACCGTGCGGATGCCGAGCGAGTCGGCGACCATGCACGCGTGCTGGCCACCCGCACCACCGAAGGTGGTGAGGGTGTAGCGGGTGACGTCATGGCCCTTCTGGACGGAGATCCTCTTGACGGCGTTGGCGATGTTGGCGACGGCGATCTGCAGGTAGCCCTCGGCGACCTGCTCGGGCGTGCGGTCGTCTCCGGTCCTGGTGCGGATCTCGCGCGCGAGGGCGGCGAAGCGGTCGCGGACGAGCGGCGCGTCGAGAGGCTGGTCTCCGCCCGGGCCGAACACCTTGGGAAAGTGCGCGGGTTGGATCCGGCCGAGCATGACGTTGGCGTCGGTGACGGCGAGCGGGCCACCGCCGCGGTAGCAGGCGGGCCCCGGGTCCGCGCCCGCCGAGTCCGGTCCTACGCGGTAGCGGGATCCGTCGAAGTGGAGGATCGAGCCGCCGCCGGCCGCGACGGTGTGGATGTCGAGCATGGGGGCGCGGAGTCGGACACCGGCGATCTGTGTGGTGAAGACGCGCTCGTACTCGCCCGCGAAGTGCGAGACATCGGTGGAGGTGCCGCCCATGTCGAATCCGATGACGTGGTCGAAGCCGGCCAGCTGCGACATACGGGCCATGCCGACGATGCCTCCGGCCGGCCCGGAGAGGATGGCGTCCTTGCCACGGAACTGACCGGCTTCGGCGAGCCCTCCGTTGGACTGCATGAACATCAGCCGTACGCCTCGGAGTTCGTCGGCGACTTGCTGGACGTAGCGGCGCAGGACGGGCGACAGGTAGGCGTCGACGACCGCGGTGTCCCCGCGCGGCACGAGCTTCATCAGCGGGCTGACCTCACTGGACAGCGAGATCTGCGGAAAGCCGATGCGGGCGGCCAGGGCGCCGACGGCCTGCTCATGGGCGGGGTGCAGGTGGCTGTGCATGCAGACGACGGCGACGGCGCGGATGCCGTCGCCGTAGGCCTCCCGAAGGGGGCCGACAAGGGCGTCCAGGTCGGGGGCGCGCAGGACGGTGCCGTCTGCGGCGATGCGCTCGTCGACCTCCACGACGCGCTCGTGGAGCAGCTCGGGGAGGTCGATGCGGCGGGCGAAGATGTGCGGGCGGTTCTGGTAGGCGATGCGCAGGGCATCCCGGAAGCCGCGGGTGACGACCAGCAGGGTGCGTTCGCCCTTGCGTTCCAGGAGCGCGTTGGTGGCGACCGTCGTTCCCATGCGGACGGCCTCGACGGGGTCCTGGGAGTCGGCCAGCAGTTCGCGGACGCCCGCGACCGCCGCGTCGGAGTAGCGTGCCGGGTTCTCCGACAGCAGCTTGTGCGTCAGCAGGCGGCCGTCGGGGCGCCGCGCGACGATATCGGTGAACGTGCCGCCCCGATCGACCCAGAACTGCCAGCCAGCCACCTCAGTACCTCGATTCCGCGCCGCTCACAGTGCCCGGAGGCCGTTGATCACGTCGCGCAGAATACTCTCGTCCGGCAGTTCGGCAGGGGGTACGGGCCGGGTCACATGGACGAATTCGCCGGCCACGAGGTCGCCGATGAGGACGCGCACCACTCCGATGGGCAGATCGAGTTCGGCGGCGAGTTCGGCGACCGACTGGGGAGCGGCACGGCACAGATCGACGATGTCCACATGCTCCGGGGACAGCATCGCGTCGGCGTCGGGGTCGTCCGCCTGCGGCTCCGTGACGACCACCGCGATCAGGTCGAGGCGATGCTGGCCCTCACTGGTGGTACGGCCGCGCGTCATGGCATACGGACGGACGACCGGTCCGGCCTCGTCGTCGAACCAGTGGCTTCTTCCCTGCCCGTCAGCGTTCATGACATCTCACTACCCGCCTGCGGACAGATCGGTGCGCGGGGCAGCGCCCAGATGCACCCCGACCCGCTTCACCAGGAGCGTCATCTCGTAAGCGACCTGGCCGACGTCCGAGTCGGCGTCCGAGAGGACGGCCAGGCAGCTGCCGTCGCCGGCGGCCGTCACGAAGAGAAAGGCCTCGTCCAGCTCGACGACCGTCTGCCGGACGTTGCCGGCCTCGAAGTGGCGGCCCACGCCCTTGGCGAGGCTGTGGAATCCGGAGGCGACGGCGGCGAGGTGCTCACTGTCCTCCCGGGTCAGGCCCTTGGACACACCCGTCGGCAGGCCGTCGCCCGACAGCACGATGGCCTTGCGGATGCTCGCGACGCGGTCCACCAGATCGTCCAGGAGCCAGTTGAGCTCCCCGGACTTGTTGGTCGCGGTGTGGCCGGTCGTCTTCGGTGCGGTCATCGACCGTCCCCCCTTGTCGTTCGTTGTGGTGCTGTGCCGCTCCGGGCGTCGTCACCCGCGGCATTCTCGTCGCGGCCGCGCTGCCAGCCGCGCTGGAGCGAGGCCATCCGGCTGCGGACCTCGTCGGCGTCCCGCTCCACGGGCTCCGGGGCGCCCTCCGTGTCCCGCCGGTTCTGCTTCAGCTGCGGGGCCAGGTTGGCCTGCCGTACGCGCCGGGGCAGCGGGCCCGAGCCGGAGCCGGCCTCCTGCGGGGCGGTGCCGGGGCGCCTGGCCACCGTGCCCTCGCCCATGGTGATCGCGGCGGGACGGTTGCGCATGGGGAGGGCGGGAGCCTGCGGGCTTTCACCGGGACCCGGTCGCTCGGATGCCGGGGACACAACGCCCTCACCGGGCCGGTCGGGTCCACCCGCACCCGGGCGCAGCGGCGAGGCTCCGCGCCGCCGGGTCGGCAGCGGTGGCGCGGCTTTCTGGTCCGGCCGGCTCGTACCGCGGCCGCCCGCGGACTCCTCGTCCCGGGGACGCGGGGGCGCCGGGGCTGCGGCTTCCGGCTCGGGTCGGACGCCCGGGCTCGTCGGCGGTTCCTCGGCGGCGTCCTCGCGGCGCGAGCGCTGCTCGGTGACCGGGCGTCCGTGTGAGCTGACCAGCTTGGGTGTACGGCGACGGGACAGCCGGACCGGCTCGCCGATGTCGTCGGCAGCATCGATGCGGGCCGGTTCATGGATGCCGGAGTCGTCGTGGAGGGGACGGTCGCTGCGGCCGGTCGTCTCGTCGCGCGCGAGGGCGATGGAGCGGCGAGGGCGGAAGATGCCGCCACGCTCGCTGTCCTCGTCGTCGAGCGCGCCCGGGAAGTCCTCGACGGCGTCGAGGTCGACCGGCGCCTCCAGTTCGACCGGGCCGTCCACAAGTGCGGCGGGCCGACCGGGAAGGGGTACGGGCATCGGGGAGAGCGCGGTGCGGCGGCTCTCCTCCAGTTCGGCCTCCTTCGTCGGGTGGGGCCGGTCGAGGCGGAAGCCGATGCCGTTGGTGTCGGGGACGTCGTCCGTCAGCAGCGCGTCGGGGACGAAGAGGACCGCGGTGGTGCCGCCGTACGGGGACGGCTGCAAGGAGACTCGGACGTTCTGCCGCTGGGCGAGCCGGCTGACCACGAACAGGCCGAGCCGGTCCGTGTCGGACAGTTCGAACTCCGGTGTCTCGGCGAGCCGGAGGTTGGCATCCAGAAGAGCGTCGGCGGCCATGCCGAGGCCGCGGTCGTGGATCTCCAGGGTGAAGCCGTTGGCGACCCGCTCGCCCAGGACCTGGACGGCCGTGTGCGGTGGGGAGAACACCGTGGCGTTCTCCAGGAGTTCGGCCACGAGGTGGGTCAGGTCGGCGACGGCTGGACCGGTGACGGCGATCCGCGGCAGGCGGCGGACCTCGATGCGTTCGTAGTCCTCGACCTCGGCGACCGCGGCCCGGACGACATCCATGAGCTGGACGGGCTTGCGCCACTGCCGGGAAGGGGCGGCGCCGGAGAGGATCACGAGGCCCTCGGCGTGCCGTCGCATACGGGTGGTCAGGTGGTCGAGGCGGAAAAGGTCGGCGAGCTCGTCGGTGTCCTCGGTCCGGCGCTCCATGGTGTCGAGGAGGGTGAGCTGCTTGTGCAGGAGGACCTGGCTGCGCCGGGCGAGGTTGACGAACACCTCGGAGACCCCGGCGCGCAGTTCGGCCTGTTTGACGGCGGCCTCGACGGCGGCGCGCTGCAGGGTGTTGAGGGCCTGGCCGACCTCGCCGATCTCGTTCTTGTCGTACTCGAGGCGCGGGACCTCGGTCTCCACGTCGACCTGTTCGCCCGCGGACAGGCGCCGCATGACGCTGGGCAGCCGCAGGCCGGACGCCTCGTGGGCCTCCAGTCGCAGTTGCCTCAGGTCGCGGATGAGGGCGCGGCCGACGCGCACGGACAGGAAGAGCGAGAGCAGTAGGGCGACCAGGCCGAATACGCCGGCGACGGCCGCCTTGGCGATGACTCCCACGGCGACCGGGCGGACGCGGTCCTGATAGCGGTCGCTCGCCTGGTCGTTGAGGGTGCCGAGCTTGTCGAGCACGTTGCCGGCGGATGTGTCCCAGCTCTGCGCCGTGACCTCGCCGGGCTTGCCGTCGGCGGAGGAGACGGCGTCCTGCTCGGCCACGCGCAGCGGGGCGGTAGCGGCGTTCTTCCAGAACCGCTCGTAGCGTTCGCGGTCCGACGAGGGCAGCAGCGGCAGGTTGACGTCGTACATCAGGCTGCGCTGGGCGCCGAGGTCGGAGATGTCGCGGCTCTCGTCGCGTGTGAGCTTGCCGACGATCAGCGAGGAGCCGAGAAGGGCGTCCTCGCGGGAGAGCAGTTCGCGGGCCCGGGCGAGGTTGACGAGTGCGCGGTACTGCTTGTCCATCTCGACGTTGTCGACGACGTGAAGATTGGCGAGCAGGACATAGCAGGGGTCGACCAGGCGGTTGTAGAGGTCGAGGGTCTGGGCGCGGTCGACGGTGCCGTCCTCGACGCTGCGGCGCAGGGCCTCGATGCCGTCGAACGCGTCCAGCACGGCACTCAGACGCTCGCCCGTGCCGTCGCCCATCGCGTCGCGCACATCGGGGTTCTTGGCGTTCTTCCGGATCTCGGCGGCGGCCTTGTCCGTGGCGGTCCGGCTGCGCCTGAGATCGGCGAGGCCATCTGCGGCCCGGGGGTCGGCCAGGTAGACGAGGGTCTGTCGGCGCTCCTGCTGCAGGACACGGACGGTGTCCTCCATCGGATACCCGATCTTCTCCACCACGTCCGACACGTTGAACAGATCTTCTGCCTCGCGTCCCGTGAGCACCGTGGCGAAGCCCCAGATCGCGGTCAGGGACACCAGCGGCACGAGAAGCAGCGCCACGATCTTCCGGCGGATCGACTTCCCGCGAAAGCGCATGGCCTCCCCCTGCTCGACCCCCGGCAGCCGGGGGTACACATGTACGTCAACAAACGGCGCGAGCCTACTACCGACGCACAGATATCTCGAAGAGCAGCCCGGAAGCTGAACTTCCGCGCGGGCGACGAGACATGGGGAGTTGTCCGGTCATTGCGGGAGATTGCCTCCCCGATTCCCTGGAGGACCGCAGAAACGTATCCGGCCGACCTACCCGGCCAGTTGGCCTGAAATTTACGCTCCGTGGGAATCTTCGGGGCGCCTCGTTCGTCCTTCTCTACGGGGAATGGATGCGGAATGAGCCACAGGAGCCGTATCCCGCACCCTGGCGGCGTAAAACAGCGCAAGCCGGGCAGCCACTGGGGAGCCGTGCCATCGGGCACGGGGCGAGCGGTCTGCTGGCGGTGGGGAGTGACACGTTGATGGGCACGGCGGAGCGGCGCGAGGCGCCCGGGGACGGCTTGGCGGCACAGCTGACAGGGCAGCCGGGCCAAGAGGCACGGGATCGCGACATTCCAGCGGACACGCACGCGGTGAGAGACAGCCGCGGTGTACCGGCGGGGGCGGGTGATGGAGCGGCAGAGTCCGCGGGCAAGGCGGCTGCTGCGCTGGGGAAGAACGAACCGCGGTCGCCTTACGCGCCGTTGTGGGTCGAGGAGCCGGCGCGGCGGCGTCGGATGCCCGATCCGGTGCGTACGGCGGCGGTGCGAGCGGTGATCATCATCGCTGTGACGCTGATACAGGCGATGGTGGCCTTCCTGTGCACCATCGCCGGATCCTGGCTCGCCTTCCCGATGGTCATCAGCAGCGTCGTCAGCACGGTGGTGGCCACCTGGGGCGCCCTCGACGTCTGGGTGACCCGTCAGGTCTGGAACCAGCGCGACGGAGTGGTATCGACACCCAGCAGCAGCGCCCGGACCCTGCGCCGCGAGCGTCGCCGGGCCCGACGGCAGCTGAAGGCCACCGAGCGGACCCAGGAGCGGATACGCCGGCGCGGCGGGTCCGGGAGGTTGTCACACCCCTGACCCGCGGCGTCTGCACGGCGCCGGGTGCCGGTCCTACGGGACGCTGGGGGCTGGGCGTTTGAACATCCGTGTCGCCGTGATCTCACCGTGCACCGCTTCGCCCTCTCCGGCCGGGGTCTGCTGCGGCAGACCCGGACGGAGGTGTTCCTCCACGCTGATGTACTTCAGCCCGGCCCGCAGGTCGGCATCGTTGCGCAGCCGGATGACCAGCGGGAACTCCGCCAGCGCGGTCGTGTCGAACAGGCCGGTGGTGTAAAGGAGTTGGACGCCGAGCGCGTCGGACACGGCCCGCTGGAGTTCCAGGAGGTACGTGGCGTTGGCGCGCCCGATCGGGTTGTCGAGGAACAGCGTGCCGGCGTGCCGGTGCTTTTCGCGGCCCCGGTCGTTCGACCGCAGCGCGGCCATCGTGCAGTACAGGGCGATGGCCGCGGTGAGCAGCTGGCCGCCGGAGAACACGTCACCCATCTGCCCGACGGGCACCCGCTCGGCGCGCAGCACGGCGTCCGGCTTGAGGATCTCCACAGCGACGCCCTTGGGCTGAAGGGCGGCGCCCACGCCCCGCAGCAGCAGGGACATTCCGTCACGACGCAGGTCGGAGTTCTTCTTGACGGCCGCCCGGGTCGCCTCGTCGATGACCTCGCCGAGCCGTTCGGTCAGAGTGGCCTGGTCGGGCTCCTCGAAGCGGATGCGCAAGAACTCCTGCCCGGACCACTCCCCCAGCCCCTCGGGCAGCCGGGAGAGCCGCTGAGCGGACCGCAGCGTAGCCAGTGCCGACTCCACGAGCCCGCGCAGCCGGTCCACGATCGAGTCCCTGTTCCGCTCCAGCTGCACCAACTCGTCAGTGAGGACACGAAGTCGGGGCGCGAACGCGTCGGCCCACTTCTGGGCGTGCTCGGGCAGTGCGGAGGCGGGCAGCTCGCGGATCTGCTGCCGCGCCGGGGTGCGGACCTGCTCGTAGCGTGTGGAGTTGGCGTGCCGGACGAGAATGTCGCTCGCCTCGCGCACGGTTGCCTCGGCGGCCGACAGGTCGGCGGCGCAGCCGCGCAGGGAGCGGCGGGCCTCGGCGGCAGCGTGCCGGGCCTCCTCCAGGCTGCCGGTGTACGACTCCGGCTCGTCCTGCTCCTCGTCGAAGACGTGCTCGCGCAGCAGGTCGCGGAGCATCGCGGTGATCTCGTCGAATCCGCCGGCCGCGTCCTCGGCCGCACGGTGCGCGTCGAGGAGTTCGGCGTGGGCTTCCCGGGACTGGGTCAACGCATCGGTGCGGGAGGCTAGTTCGGCCGTCGCCGTACGCAGCAGTGCCTGTGCGTGCTCGGCGTCGCGCGGTTGGAGCTCCTCGGGCAGCTCGGTGTGCGCCTCGCCGTCCTCGGGCGCGTGCCGCTCGGTCTCGCCACGCAGCCGTCCGAGCTGCTCGCTCGCGGTCGACATCCGGGTCTCCAGGAGCTGCACCAGCTCCTCGGCGCGCGCGGCGGCGGCCTGTCGGGAGGGTCCGTCGGAGCCGTCCGGCGACTGGAGCAACTGCTCCGCGCGCGTACGGACTTTGTTGCTGAGCCGGTCCAACTCTGTGCGGGCCGCGCTCTCGTCGCTCTCCGCGCGTGCCTGCTCGGCGCGCAGGTCGGCGCCGACGCCGACCTTCTCGTAGAGCTGGGATGCGGCGCGGTAGGCCTCACGGAGGGCGGGCAGCGACGGCTTGGCGGCTGCCTCGTCGTCCTCCGGTACGACGTCGGGGGCGCCCGCGGTCTCCGCGCGCTCGGCACGCAGTGCCCGGGCCGTACGGCGGGCGTCGTCGGCGGCGCGCTGGGCGCCGCGGCGGTCCTCGTCGGCGGCGCGGGCACGCTCCAGACAGGCCTGGGCACGAGCCTCCGACTCGGCGCCCTCGTCGGCCAGTTCGCGCAGTTTGACCTGCCATCCGGCCCGTTCACGCAGTCGGAAGGCGAGTCCGGCGAGGGCGTCGGCCGCGCGCCGGGACTTCTGCGCGGCCTCCTGCCGCTCGTCCCGCACCTGCGCTGCCTCGGCGGCGACCTCGTCGGCCTCGGCCCGCACCGTGCGCGCCTCGGCCAGCTCGGCCTCGGCCTCCTCGGCGAACGCCCCCGCGTCGTGCGCGGCCCGGGCCAGCTCGACGAGCCGCCCGGCCGGGCAGCCGGTGCGCCAGGAGGCGAGCCGCGCCGCCAGCTCCCGGTCCTTGCCGAGGCGCGCGGCGAGCGTCCTGATCTCCTCGTCCCGTTCGCCCGCCCGCGCGCGCAGCGCCTGCCGCTCCTCGTCGGCGGCGTGCTCGTCGTGCATGGCCGGGTTCGGCGGTACGAGGAAGACGCTGCTGTCGCCCGAGTCCGCGGCCGGGGTCGGTGCCAGCAGGGCGGCTGCCGTGCCGACGGCCACGGCGGAGCGCGGCAGCAGCGCGGCCTCGTTGAGGGTCTCGCGGGCCCGTGCGTGCGTGTCGGGATCGGTGATGATCACGCCGTCGACCAGTTCCGGCCGCGCCGCGAGCACGCGCGCGTGGTCGGCGGGGTCCACGGCCTGGGCGAGATAGCGCCAGCCGGGCAGCGCCGGAATGCCGTGCTCCCCCAGGAACTCCACGGTGGCCAGCACGTCCGGCCCGGGCGGCAGCAGTCCCCCGTCTCCGAGCGCGCCGAGGATCCGGGAGTCGTCGGCCGCAGCGGTACGCAGCTCGAAGAGCTGCCGCTCGGCGGACGAGACGGTGACGTCGAGCAGCTCGCGCAGTTCGTCGGCGAACCGGTCGAGCTCTTCGGGGCTGAGGGCCGGCCGGCTGCCCTCGGTCTCGTGCCGGGGCTGCGGGACCAACGGCCGTGTGTCGCTGCCGGAGACACTCAGCAGCTCCGCCAGCCGTTCTTCCGCGGCCAGAGCCTCGGCGATGCCGCGCTCGGCCTCGTACGACCGCCGGGTCGCCGTCGCCGCGTCCGCCGCGCGTGCCGCCGTCAGCTCCGCACGGGATTCCGCCGAGGCCGCCTCGCGCGCGTGTTCCGTGGCCTTGCGCGATGCCTCGCGCGCCGTGTCCCAGGCGGCGACCGCCGTCTTCTCGGCGTCGCTGGCCGCGAGGGCGGCGCGGGCCGGGTCGGCGTCGGGCGCGCTGTCGTCGAGCCATCCCGCGCGCACCGCTTCGGCGGTCTCCTGCTCGACCTCGGTGAGGCGCTGCCGCAGATGCCCGACCTCGCTGCGGGCCCGCTGTGCCTCGGTGGCGGCGGCGGTCGAGTCCCGGTAGGCGGCCTCGCTCACCTCCTGCAGCGCGGCGGACCGCTCCTCCTCCTCGTTGGCAAGGCTCTCGGCGCTTCCAGCGGCCGCGTGCAGGGCCCGTACGAGATCCACGGCGGCCTTGGTGCGGGCCGCGAGCGCGGGGGCCGCGTCCCGCTCGGCCTCCTGGATCGCGGCGGCCACCCGCGCGACCCGGTCGGCGGCGACGCGATGGCGCAGCACGGCCTCGGCGGCCTGCCACGCGGAGTGCAGCGTGCGCGCGTCGGCGAGCTCGCGCTTGTGTCCGGCGGCGGACTTCTCGGACGCGGCGAGCGCCAGCGAGGCGTTGCGGTAGGCGAGTTCGGCAGCGATCAGCGCGCTGCGCTCCCGGCCCGCCTCGGAGTGGGTGACCGCGTAGGCGGCCGCGGTGACGCGCTGGGCGAGGTCGGCGGCCCGGACGCGCTCCTGCCCGCCCCGCGCCGACAGGCGCCGTGCCAGTGCGCGGGTACGGCGCTCGGCAGCGGTGTGGATGTCACGCGCGCGTGAGCGGGCGTCGGCGGCCTCGACGATCCGTCCCAGGAGGTCCGCCGATCCGGCGGTGAAGTCCCGTTCGGCGATCAGTTCGGCCCGGCGGCCCAGCTTGTTGCCGAAGCCGCTGACCAGGTCGGCGAGCCCGTCTGTGTCACGTGTGTCGGTGACGGCGCGCAGCAGCAGGTCGGTGAAGTCGGAGTCCTTCTTGACCGCGAAGAGACCGGCGGCCTCGCCCTCGTCGGCGTTCATCTCCCGCTGGTAGCGGAAGAGTTCGGGGTCGAGACCGAGGTCGCCGAGGTGCTCGATCCACCGGTCGTGGATCTCCTCCCAGTGCACCTCCAGATGCGGATACGCCTTGCCGGCCTCGGTGAGGGCGTCCCTGAAGCCTTTCATGGTGCGCCGGCGGCCCTGCGCGCCGGACTGGCCCTCTACGGCCGGCCGCACGGACGTGGCCTCGGCGACAGGCAGGTTGTCCAGGGACAGCCCGGGGCCGGGCCGGAAGGAGTACCAGGCCTCGGCGAACTTCCGCGGGTCGTTGGAGACTTGGCGGCCTCGCCACTCGCTGACCTTGCCGACGACGACGCACTCGCCGGTCAGCGTGTGCTGCCACTCCAGGGCGACGTGCCCGCAGTCGTCGGCGAGCAGGAACTTGCGCAGCACGCCGGAGCTGGCGCCGCCCAGGGTGTTGCGGTGACCGGGCAGCATCACGGAGAAGATCAGCTTCAGCAGTACGGACTTGCCGCCGCCGTTCTCCAGGAAGAGCACGCCGGCGGGTGCGGGGCGGCGCGGGGGGCCGACGGGCTCCTCCTCGAAGAACTCCGCCTGGGCGGGCGCGGGGTCGGGCACGGGCTCGCCCACGCCCCGCAGGTCAAGCACGGTGTCGGCGTAGCGCGCACCGGCGGGACCGATGGAGTAGAGGCGGACCCGGGACAGCTCGTACATGGCGGACTCTCGTAAGTCTTCGGCAGGTCGGAAAGGTTCAGGAGCTGGACGCGTGGAACGGCAGCCCGGCGTCGGCCACCGGCTCCAGGTCGTCGGTGTCCTCGGCGGGCAGCAGCGTGGGCGTGCCGTCGGTCACCGGGACCACGCCCAGCTCCAGCAGCTCGGCCATCGCGGCACTGCCCGCCATGTCCCGTACCTGGAGCTGGTAGCGGGCGGTCGTGCGGTAGGTGCCGCCGTTGTCGTCACCAGTGCGCTGCAGGAACCCGGAGTCGGTGAGGAAGGCGGCCGCCTTGCCCACGATGCCGGTCGTCGAACCGGCGAGCCTGCGCGCGTCCTTGGTGGCACCGGCGGCGCTGCGTCTGGCCCAGATCCGCCACGCGGCCTCCAGCCCGGGCGCGTCGGTGGCCGGGTCCGTGTTGTCGCCGTGCTCCTCGGCCCGCTCCTCCAGGCGGCGGCAGGCCTGCCGTACGAAGGCGTCGACGCCGTTGACGGTCACGCGCCCGATGTATCCGTCGTCGGCCAGGTCCTCTGGGCGCGGGAACCCCATGGCGGCGACGGCGAGGTGGGCCAGCCCGTGCAGGAACCGGTCCCCGCCGTCGGCGGAGGTACGACGCGCGTAGTCGCCCATGCGGACGGCGAACACCGAGTCCTCGGCCGCCGTCACGGCCATCCCCGCGCGCGGGGACACCTCCAGCACGACGAGCCCGAGCCCTGCGGCCACGGCGTCCGAGAGGCGCGCGAACGGCGGGTCCTCGCGATACCGGCGCAGCAGGTCCGCGTACTCCTGGTCCCGCGCGGGCTGCAGCTTCGGCTGCAGCCCGAACGCGACGAGCCGCGCCGCGTCGGCGGCGTCGGCGGGCGTGACGGCGGCGGTCGCCGACGGGGCCGGGGCCTCCGTGTCACTCCACTCGACGTGCTCACTCACGACTGCAACTCCTTGGTCTGATTGATCGGGGGTGCCGGGATGCGCCCCGGCAGGTGCGCGGGAACTGCGCGACCAGCCACTACGGATTCGGGGCCGTGAGACCGCATCACGCCGCCTCCGTCCTGTCCGCCGCCATCCCCACCGCGTCCAGCAACGCTGTCCCCACGATGAGATCGGCCCCGCCGAACTCCAGGTCGTCCAACTCCGTCCCGTCGTCCACGGCGAACAGCAGCTTGCCCTCACCCTGCCGGTAGGCGGTCCCCACCGCCGGACTCGCCGCGTGAACGGCCAGCAGGGCCACGAGATACGGCAGATCCGGATCCTGGCGCCGGGCCTCGGCAAGCAGTCCTGAGAGCCGACGGGGTGCATCGGCCGGCAGATCCAGGAGTTCCGTCGCGGCTGCCAGCTGTTCCTCGGTGAAGCGGCTGTCGTCCGGCGTGGCGATGAGGTCCGGCTCGGGCATCTCGGCACCCAGGTGCTCCCGCTCCACCGGCGGTGTCAGCAGGATGTCGACCAGGTCGGTCACCCGCACCGACACCGGCGTACGCAACCCGGTGCCGCGCGCGAAGAAGGCGTCCGTGACGCGCACGGCCTGCTCCAGGGGCAGGGGCAGGATCGGTGAGACCAGCTGCCCGTACAGGTCGATGCCCGACGATGTCATCGGCGTGGCGAAGGCCTGCCGGTCCTGCTCGGCGCGGAACAGGGGCCCCGCCTCAAGCAGCCGGGACTGCAGCTGCGTGTGCCGCCGAATGCAGTCCTTGACGATGTCGACGAGCTCGGCGGCGCGCCGCTTGTGCTCGGCGTCCTCCGTCTCGTCCCGCGCCTTGCGGATGTTGGTGAGGATCGCGTTCTCGTGGCGGTACCGGTCGGCCACGTGGTCCAGCGCTTCGGCGATCATGTCGGGCACGGAGTTGAGCCAGTCCACCGCCCGGACGTTGCGCCGGGTCGCGTCGAGGGCTCTGCGGAGTGTCTCCGAGTACTGCACGGTCCGGTAGCGGGCCTGCTCGGCCGCGAGTTGGGCGTCGGCGAGGCGGCCCCGGTTGATCAGGACCTCCAGCTTGACCTCGGCGGCGATCTGCGCGCTGGTGACATCCGTGTCGAGGGCGCCGACCAGGACGTTGACAGCCTCGTCCGTCGTGCGGAGGTACACGGTGCCGCCGGGGCCGGGCACCTCCTCGATCAGCTTGAAGTCGTAGTCACGGCGGACGTAGCTGCCGTCGGTCGTGAACGTGCCGTAGACGGCCCTGAAGCCGCGGTCGACGCTGCCGACGTTGATCAGGTTCTCCAGGACCCAGCGGGCCACGCGCTCGTGCTCGGCGACCGGTCGCTGCGGGGCCTGGGCGGCGATGCGCGGGATCAGGCGCGCGACTATCTGGTCGTGATCGGCACCCGTGTCGAAGTCCATGTTCAGGGTGACCAGGTCGATGGCGGCGAGGGCCACCTCCGCCATGCCGTACACCGAGTACTCACCCGCGAGGTTCGCCTTGCGCGCGTCGAGGTCGTGCAGCGGCGCGGTGCACGCGAGCGCGCGCAGGCGCCGCGCCAGACCCTCGTCGGCGGCCGGGCCCGGTGCGGGGCGCGGCCCCGCGCTGAGCTGGGGCGGAACACGGTCCGTTGGTGCAGGCGAAGTCACGGTGCACAGACTAGGTCCTCGGTCTGACAACGACCCAAACGACGCGGATCGCCTCCGGCGGCCGGGCGGACCACCACCGGTTGTGCTTCGTGTGCGGGCCGGTGGCGGTCGATCGCGCCCACGCGGCGGAGCCGCATGTCGATACGGCCCCGCGCCGCTAAAGGCCGCTTTCCTCGCCGACCCTTCGCCTGTACACCTCGACCACGCGTTTCAGCGAGTCGTCGAGGTAGACGCCGAGCAGCTGTTCCGCCCCGGCCTTGTCTCCGTCCTGGAGCGCTTGCAGGATCTGCCGGTTACGCGCCAGGTACGGCTGGTGCAGGGTCTTCGGGTCGTCCACGAGGTGGAAGGCGAGGCGCAGTTCGGCGAAGACGCTGCGCATCAGCTCGTCGGTGCGGGCGCTGCCGGCGAGGGCCACCAGGTCCCGGTGGAAGTGGATGTTGGCGGTACCCACGCCTTTCCAGTCACCTTCGCGCGCTGCCTGCTGCCCCTCCTCGACCACCCCGGCGAGCGCGTCCAGGCCGTACGGCGGCTCGCCGAGCCCGCGGACGACGGCGCACTCGACGAGGCCGCGGGTGCGGTAGATGTCCTCGACGTCCTCGACGGTCAGGACCCGGACGAAGACGCCCCGGTTCAGCTCGTGGACGAGCAGACGTTCGTGCGTGAGCAGCCGGAACGCCTCGCGCAGCGTGTTGCGGGAGACCCCGAGCGCGCCGCCGATGCTGTCCTCCGAGAGCCGGGTCCCGGGTGGGAAGAAGCCCTGGGCGATACGGCCCCTGAGGATGTCCGAGACGCGCTCGGCGGTGCTGGTGCGCCCCAGGAGAGCCCGGTCGTCGGCCAGTCCTGTCAGCTGCTCTGCCATGCCCGGAATTCAATCGCAATTCCAAGAACGCATCAACAGGGGTATTGAAGGATCGTTCAACGATACTCTACCTTGCTACCTACGGCGCCGTCTTCCGCACCGAGGCGCCGACCGCCCCCGCACGGCACGGCTCATCCCTGAAGCACCCTCCGTCCTCCCTCTGTGAGGTGCCCATGAGCACGACCCCTTCACCGCAGGCCCTGACCGAGCACTCCGAAGCGGATCAACGCGCACCCGACGACGGCGCGTTGGGCTGGCTGCGCGCTCTGGGGCCGCGTGGCCGCCGCGCGTTCGCCGGCGCGTTCGGCGGCTATGCCCTGGACTCGTACGACTACTTCACCCTGCCCCTGAGCATGGTCGCGCTGGCTGCGTACTTCGGCCTGGACAGCGGCCAGACCGGCCTCTTCACGACGGTCACGCTCGTGGTCTCCGCGGTCGGTGGCGCCGTCGCGGGGGTGGTGGCGGACCGGGTCGGCCGGGTCAGGGCATTGATGATCACGGTGATCACCTACGCAATCTTCACCGTGGCCTGCGGCTTCGCGCCCAACTACGAGACGCTGCTGGTCTTCCGGGCGCTCCAGGGCCTCGGTTTCGGCGGTGAGTGGGCGGTCGGCGCGATCCTCGTCGCCGAGTACGCGAGTGCCAGGCACCGGGGCCGTACCCTCGGCACGGTCCAGAGTTCGTGGGCCGTGGGCTGGGCGCTGGCCGCGATCGTCTACACCCTGGTCTTCTCCTTCGCCGGCGCCGACCTGGCCTGGCGCATCATGTTCTGGACCGGCGCGCTGCCGGCGCTGCTGGTGATCTGGATGCGGCGCCGGGTGCACGACGCCCCGGAGGCGACCGCCGTACGCGAACAGAGCGCCGAGAAGGGCTCGTTCACAGCGATCTTCAAGCCCGGCCTGCTGCGCACCACGATCTTCGCCGGGCTGCTCTCCACCGGCGTACAGGGCGGCTACTACACGCTCGCCACCTGGGTGCCGACCTACCTGAAGAGCGAGCGCGGTCTGTCGGTCGTCGGCACCGGCGGCTATCTGACGTTCCTGATCTCCGGCGCGTTCCTCGGCTATCTGACCGGCGGTTACCTCACCGACCGGCTGGGCCGCAGGCGCAACATCTGGCTGTTCGCTCTGCTGTCGGCCGTCTGCATCCTGGCGTACGCGAACATCCCCAGCGGCGCCAACACCCTGCTCCTGGTACTGGGTTTCCCGCTCGGGTTCTGCATGTCGGCGATCTTCAGCGGCTTCGGGTCCTACCTGAGCGAGCTGTACCCGACGGCGGTACGCGGTACGGGACAGGGCTTCACGTACAACACCGGGCGCGCCGTGGGCGCCGTCTTCCCCACGACGGTCGGTTTCCTGGCCGACAGCTGGGGCGTGGGCGGCGCGCTGGTGTTCGGCGCGATCGGCTACGGCATAGCGGCGCTGGCGCTGCTCGGGCTGCCGGAGACCCGTGGAAGGGAACTCGCGTGAACCAGACAGAAGACCGCCCTGTGACCGTCGTCGACGAGCACGCGCACGCGTGGAGCCCGAAAACCGCCCGGGCCCGCTTCCGTGACGGGCTCACCGGCCCCACCGCCGGGGTCGCGGCCGGCCACACCCAGGTCAACCTGATCTCGGTGCCGGCCGACTGGGCGTACGACATGCTGCTGTTCTGCCAGCGCAACCCCAAGCCCTGTCCGGTGCTCGACGTGACGGACGCAGGCTCCGTCACGACGGTCCTGGCGGACGGCGCGGACCTGCGCACCGATCTGCCGCGCTACCGGGTGTGGCGGGAGGGCGAGTTGGTCGACGAGCCGACGGACGTACGTGAGCACTGGCGCGACGATCTGGTGTCGTTCCTGATCGGCTGCAGCTTCACCTTCGAGTGGGCGCTGGCCGGGGCGGGCGTCCCGATCCGCCACGTCGAGCAGGGCCGCAACGTCCCGATGTACGTGACCGACCGTCAGTGCCGTCCGGCCGGGCGGCTGCACGGCCCGCTGGTGGTGTCCATGCGGCCGGTGCCGCCGGTGCACCTGGCGGCGGCGATCCGGGAGAGCAGCCTGCTCCCGGCGGTGCACGGCAGCCCCGTGCACTGCGGCGATCCCTCGGGCCTCGGCATCGTCGACCTCGGCAGCCCCGACTTCGGCGACCCGGTGCACGCGGAGGCGGACGACATCCCGGTGTTCTGGGCCTGCGGAGTGACCCCGCAGGCCGCGGTGATGGCCTCGCTCCCGCCCTTCGCCATCACGCACGCACCGGGACAGATGTTCCTGACCGACGCCCGCGACGAGCAGTACCGCGTGGCCTGAGACATGAACGAAGGATCCATGACCTCGATCGACCTGAACGCCGATCTCGGCGAGGGCTTCGGCCGCTGGCGGCTGACCGACGACGAGCAGTTGCTGTCCGTCGTCACCAGCGCCAACGTGGCCTGTGGCTTCCACGCCGGGGACGCGGCCACCATGCGGCGGGTGTGCGAGCTCGCGGCCGAGCGCGGCGTCCGGATCGGCGCCCAGGTCTCCTACCGGGACCTGGCCGGGTTCGGGCGGCGCGCGATGGACGTGCCGCCCGCGGAACTCGCGGCCGAAGTGGCATACCAGATCGGTGCGCTGGAGGTCTTCGCACGCGCCGCGGGCACGCGCGTGTCGGTCCAGGTGCCTCCGGACGGCAGACCGGTCGCCTTCCTGTCCGACCACCCGACCACCGGGGGTTATCCGGTGATCGGCGTCATCCGCGCCCAGGACCTCGCGGCAGTGGCCCAAGCGGCACCGGGCACCCCGGCCCGCTTCATCAGGACACGCGTTGACGGCGCCCCGAAGGGGGCGGGGAGATGCGCGACCAGCCACAACGGACCGACGCCGACCCGCCGTCCGTAACGACCCCCGGCGCACCGCTCACGCCACGTCCGGCTGGTCCACGACCGACACCGCGGCCAACGCCGCGGATACCGCGGCAGCGGCTCGCAGGTCCAGCCGCGCACTGGTCCCCCGCACCCGGTGCCGCATCTCGTCGGCGGCGAGACGCAGGAGCTGCGGCAGCAGGTCGGTGCACCGCCGGGCGACCCATGCGGTGCCCGCCGTGGCCAGCCACACCATGCTCGCCGACCTGGTGGGCACGGGGAACTCCGGCTCGGACGACGGCGCGGTGCCCGTGGCACGGTCCTCTTCCGCCAGCAGCGAGTGGAAGCGCGCGGCCAGCTGCCGGTGCCCCCGCTCGCCCGGGTGCAGCCGGTCCGCGCTCCACATCGCACGGTCCGTGATCCAGTCCTCCTCGGCCGCGTGCAGATGGACGGCCCCGTGGCGTTCGGACAGCGCATGGACCACCCGGTTGACCGCCCGCTGCCGCCGGGCCAGCGGACGGGCCAGCGAACCCGGCAGGCCGAGCATCGAGCCCGGGTCGGGCAGACAGGCCGTGAGCAGGGTCGCGCCCTGCCCGGTGAAGGCGGCGTACACCTTGTCGAGCCGTTCGGCGACGGCGTGGATGTCGAACGTGCACCGCAGGGTGTCGTTGACGCCGATCACCACGGACGCGACGTCCGGCTTCAGGGCGAGGCCGGCCGGCGTCTGCAGTTCCAGCACTTCACGGGTCTGCGCCCCGCTCACCGCCAGGTTGGTGAACTCGACGGACTCCACGGCCAGCCCGTCGGCGAGCAGCGCGGCCCAGCCGCGCCACCCGTCCGGGACGGGGTCGCCCACGCCCTCGGTCAGCGAGTCCCCGAGGGCCACGAAACGTACCGATCTCATGCCACGCTCCCGGGCGCGAAACGGCGCACCGGTACCGTCGCGTCGTGCGCGGCGAGGAAGGCGTCCACGGCCGTGTTCCAGCCGAAGCACTCCGCACGCGCGCGTGCCGTCTCACGCCGCTCCCGCTCGGGGAGTCCGAGCAGCATGTCGACGGCGTCCGCGAACGCGTCCCCGTGGTCCGCCGCGACGGCGCCCGCGGATCCGATCACCTCGGGCAGCGCGGACGACGTGCTCACCACCACGGGCGTACCGCAGGCCATCGCCTCCAGCGCGGCCAGCCCGAACGTCTCGGCGGGCCCGGGCGCCAGGCACACGTCGGCGGAGGCCTGGAGCGAGCCCAGCTCGCCGCGGTCGGAGACATGTCCGAGGAAGGTGACGGGCAACCCACGCTCACGCGCCCGCTGTTCGAGCCGCGGGCGCAGCGGCCCGTCCCCGGCCACCACCAGCACCGCCCGCCTGCCGCGCCTCAGCAGCGCCTCCAAGGCGTCCAGCGCCGTGCCGGGCCGCTTCTCCACGGACAACCGCGTGCAGGTGACGAGCAGCGACTCGTCCACGCGTGCGTACCGTGCGCGAAGCCCCGGGTCGTGCAGCGCGGGATGCCGCTCGACCAGGTCGACGCCCAGCGGGGCGCGTACGACGTTGCGGGCGCCGATCCGCACGAACTCGCGCTCGGCGAACTCGGTGGTACACACCACGCGCGCGTACGTGTGTGCCGTACGAACGTTGAGGGCGTCGGCGGCGCGCCGGGCCGCCCCCTCCGGCAGGCCCCAGGTGCGCAGGACGCCGTCGGCGGTCTCGTGGGAGACCATCACGGCGGGCACACGGGCGCGCCGCGCCCACTTTCCGGTCCACCTGAGGGTCGTACGGTCGGAGACCTCCAGGCGGTCGGGCGCCAGCTCCTCCAGGAGCCGGGCCACGCGCCGCTTGTCGGTGAGCACCCGATATCCGCCGGTGCCGGGCAGCAGCGGCCCGGGCAGGGTGATGACACGCCCCTGCTCGGTGTCGCGGTCGTCGGCACGCTCACCGGGGACGATGAGCACCGGCTCGTGCCCGGCCGCCCTGAAGCCCTTGCCCAGCTCCCGCAGGGCGGTGCGCAGACCGCCGGAGGAGGGGGCGACGAAGTTCGCGAGGCGCACGATCCGCAGTGAGTTCATGCCGCCACCGCCGTCTTCTTCCGCGCGGCGAGCACATCCGCGTAGTGGCCGATCAGCTGGTCACCCACGGCCGCCCAGGTGCGGCCCTCTACCGTGGCGCGTGCGGTGGCACCGAAGGCGGCCCGCCGTGCCGGGTCGGCGGCAAGGGACCGCACGGCGTCCCGTACGGCGTCGGCGTCGTGAGGCGGCACCAGCAGCCCGGTGCGCCCGTGGGCGACCAGGTCGAGGGGCCCGCCGGCGGCGGGTGCGACGACGGAGACACCGCTCGCCATGGCCTCCTGCACGGTCTGGCAGAAGGTCTCGAAGGGACCGGTGTGCGCGAAGACGTCCAGCGAGGCGTAGATCCGGGCGAGGTCGTCGCCGGTACGGCGGCCGAGGAAGACCGCCCCCGGCAGGGCCTCGGCCAGGGTCGGCTCACTCGGGCCGTCGCCCACGACGACGACCTTCACTCCTTCGAGGCCGCACACGCCGGCCAGGAGCTCTATGTGCTTCTCGGGGGCGAGACGGCCGACGTAGCCGACGATCACCTCGCCGTTCGGGGCGAGTTCGCGGCGCAGTGCCTTGTCGCGCAGCTCGGGGCGGAAACGGACGGTGTCCACGCCGCGTTGCCACAGCTTGACCCGCGGCACGTCGTGGGTCTCCAGGTCGTGCATCGAGGCACTGGAGGGGGCGAGGGTGAGGTCGGCGGCGGAGTGGACGGAACGGATGCGCCGCCAGGCCGCGGCCTCGCCGGCGCCCATGTAGGTACGGGCGTATCCGGCCAGATCCGTCTGGTAGACGGCCACGGCCGGGACTCCGAACCGGGCGGCGACCGCCATGCCGCGGACGCCGAGTACGAAGGGGCTGGCCAGGTGGACGACGTCGGCCCGGTGCTCGACGACGGCCGCGGCGAGGCGGCGGCTGGGCAGGGCGACACGGACCTGGGGGTAGCCCGGGAGCGGCAGGGAGGGGACTCGGACGACGGGGCACGGCGCCTGAGCATCGGGCCCGGTACCGGCCCGCCCGATGAGGGCGGTGCTGGCCGGGGCGACAACGAGCGGAGAGTGACCGCGATCTACGAGGTGCCGGGCGGTCTGGAGCGCGCAGTGGGCCACGCCGTTCACGTCGGGGGGAAAGGATTCGGTCACGATGACGACACGCATACCCGTGTTCTCGCCGTGCTGGACGTGGTCGCGTCAAAGTGGATCTTTGCGAACGATGAACGTCCCGTGAGCGTTCCCCTGCACACCCGAGCAGGTCAGGCCGTGTCCATCACCGCCTGACCCGCGGGTCATCCGCTGTTCATCCGGCAGCCGTGCCGCCACCTTGTGTACATCTGCGTGACCGGTTCAGACAGCGGGTCCCTCAGGTGCGATACGGCTTCGTACGGCCGTCTGCACTTCGGCTTCCTCGGCCGGATCGGCGGCGAGCCGGCGGAGCTGTTCGACGACCCGGGCGTCACCGGTCTCGGCGTGCCGGGCGGCGATTTCGCGGGTGGTCTCCTCGCAGTCCCAGAGGCACTCGACGGCGAAGCCCGCCGGGAAGGAGGGATCGGTGGCCGCGAGGGCGCGGGCGGCCCGGCCCCGGAGATGGGAGGAGGCGGTCTCGCGGTAGATGTGGCGGAGCACGGGGGCGGCGCAGGCGATGCCCAGCCGGCCGGTGCCGTCCACGAGGGTCCACAGGGTCGGGGCGTCCGGCCCCTCGCCCCGTACGGCTTCTCGCAGGGCACCGAGGACCAGGTCCTTGTCCTCCATGCCGCCCCGGCAGGCGAGCATGCGGCCGGCGGCGGCTCCCAGGGGGTCGGGCCGGTGGGCCCAGCCGCGGGCCCGGTCGACGGCGGCGACGCTGCGCATCCGTTCGAAGGCGTCGACGGCGGCCTCCACGACGGCCGCCGAGCCGGTGACCACGGCGACCTCGATCAGGTCGAGGGCGTCCGGATCATTGCTGTCGGCCAGATAGCGAAGCGCTGTGCAGCGGGCTCCGTCGGTGCCGTCCTTGGCGGCCTGCACGATCTCGGGCCGGTCCTCGGGGCCGGCGACGGCGGTGAGGCAGCGGGCGGCTGGGACGTGCAGCGCAGCGCCACGTTCGATGCCCTGCTGGGCCCACTCGAACACGGCCTGCACGCTCCACCCCGGACGGGGCCCGGATGGTCGCATCTGCCGCTGCCAGCGGTCGAAACAACCGGTCTCCTGGGCGGCACGCACCCGCGTGGAGATCGATTCGCGCGGATCCTCGGCCCACAGCCGCCACGGCCGGGGCTCGAAGGAGTCGCGGACGACGGCGGCCAGTTCGGCCTCGCCCTCGGCATCGGTGGCGAAGCGGGCCAGCACGGGTGCCGCGAGCGCCCGCAGGCCGGCGTCGTCGTCGCGCAGCGCCAGCTCGTCCAGGGCCCAGGCCCAGTTGGAGCCGGAGGCGGCGTAACGGCGCAGCAGTTCGAGCGCGTCCCGCCTGCCGTACGAGGCGAGGTGGCCGAGCACGGCCAGCGCAAGCCCTGTGCGGGACTCCTCGGTGTCGAAGACGTCCTCGACCTCGAAGAGGTGCGCCTCGATCTCGTCCAGCTCGCCGTTCAGGTCGAGGTAGAGACGGGCGTAGTAGAGGGAGCGGTTCTCCACCTGCCAGTCGTGGCGGGGATCACGCAGCACGCAGTGGTTCAGTGCCGCGAGCGCCTCGGGGCGCGGCGCGGTGAGCGCGTGCAGCGTGCCGTCGCCACGGCCCCTCTGGAGGAGGCCGAGCAGGGTACCGCTGGGCGCTATGACCGGATCGAACATGGGAAACAGCCTCACATCAAGCGTCGACGCAACCGGGGACCGCGCACTACCAGGCCGCGTGACACAACGTCGGAGCGCCCGCCGTCTCTTGCTTGCTGTAGACCATCTTCCTCTGCCTCTCGTCGGTGGCCCATGCGGACCGCATCACGGCCCGCGCGGTGCGGCAACGCCTGCCCGGCCATCACGTCCGTGAATCACGACGTCATGATGACTCGGCACTTCGACCTGCCGCGACCGAAATTTCGGCGGCCCTGTACCGCCTCCCCCGTTTTCCGTGTTTTCACTGTTCCGCTGGTCCGAACATTCGGATCAGCGTGCGCCGAACAACTCGAGCAGTTCCGTCTTGCCGAACATCCGTGCGGTGTCGACGGCCGACGGTGTGCCCTCGGAGGGGTCGGCACCCCCCTCCAGAAGCACTCTGATCACTTCCGCCTCACCCTTGAAGACGGCTCCGGCGAGCGGGGTCTGGCCCCGGTCGTTGACCCGGCCGGCCTCCGCGCCACGGGCGAGCAGGGCGCGCACCGCCTCGGCGTGCCCGTGGTAGGCGGCGAGCATCACGAGCGAGTCGCCCCGGTCGTTGGTGAGGCCGGCCGGAACACCCGCATCGACGTACGCCACAAGCGCCTCGGTCTGCCCCTGCCGGGCCAGATCGAAGATCTTGGTCGCCAGCTCCACGACCTCGGGGTCGGGGGCTTCAGTCATCGGCCGGACCGCCTCTCCATGCAACCGTTCAGGTGAATCGCAAGGGTACTGGCTCGCGCCTTACATGACCCGATCCGCCGGAGGTAAAGATCACCACAGCCCCGATCGGACGCAAGAACCGCGCGACGCGCCCGAGACACACCACCATCCGAGGGAAATCCACCGAATTTCACCCAGTTGCACCTTTTATAGTATGGATACATGCTGTGATCCTGGAAGTACTCATGGTGACTGTCCCCGTGAAACCAGGAGAACTCAAATGATTCTGTCCATCTCAGGTGTCGTCCTGCTCGGCGTCATCGTCTTCCTCTTCTTCCGCAAGGACGGACTCAAGGCGTCACACGCCATGGTCTCGGCCCTGTTCGGCTTCTACCTCGCGAGCACGGCCATCGCCCCGAGCATCAAGGCCGGCGGCGAAAGCCTCGCGAGCCTCCTCGGCGGCATCAAGTTCTGACGCCGTTTCTCCCGTCCGTACGCACCAACAGGAGACAGCAGTGGCTCGGCGCCCCCTCCCCCGCATCCTGAGCACAGGCAGCGCACAGATCGCCAGAAGCCGGGATCTGGCCCGGACGGCGGCCGACAGCGCCACCGACGTCCTCCATCCGCTGATCACGATCACCCGCGGTCTGCGCCGGCTGGCTGTGGCCGGGCGGCGCAGGTGGGCCGACACTCCCAAGGACAGACGCGGGCCGCTGCTGTTCCTGGTGGCCTCGGTGGTCCTGGTCGTGGCGCTGGTGCCGTACGGACCGCTGCTCGCCGCCATCACCCTGATGGCGGCGGCAGCCTGGCAGGGCCGGGTGGATCGCAAGTCGTCGAAGCCCGAAGGGCCCGACGAGTCCCAGACCGAGCGCCTGAAATCGCTGTACGAGGCCCTGGTCCCGTACTTCTCGCTCGCGGGGGACCCCTCCCCCCTCTACGCCCACGGCGGCGAGTGGGAGAAGGCGTTCCCCGCCTACGAGTTCGACGGGTCGGGCCGAGTCACCCACCTAGTGATCCGCTACCCGGCGTACTTCACGGACGGCGAGGTCGACTCCCGCACCCGGATCGAGCAGCTGTTGCACGCCAAGTCGGGCCGCGGCCGCGAATACCACTTCACCTGGGACGAGGAGGGCAACCGGCTCACCGTCACGGTGCTGTCCCCGCTGCCCACCGACATCGCCGCCCAGCGATTCGTCACGACGCCGGGCGAGACGGTCCTCGGCTTCACCGACCCCACCCAGGTCCAGCGCACCCTTCCGCTGAGCTACGGCGAGGAACAGCGCGACGTCCCGCCGGTCGTCTGGCGCACCGGCATCCGCTCCACCGAGCCGCACCTTCTGATCATGGGCCAGCCCGGCAGCGGCACCTCGACCCTGATGCGCTCCATCGCCCTCCAGGCGCTCCAGCACGGCGACGTGGTGATCGTCGAGGGCGGCACCGGCGAGTACGCGTGCCTGACCGGCCGGGACGGCGTCCTGGCCATCGAGTGCGGGCTGGCCGGGGCGCTGGCGGCCCTGGAGTGGGCTGCCCACGAGACGGAGCGGCGCCTGATCGCCGCCAACCGCGCCCGCCAGGCCGGCCACCCGCCGCCGGAGGACACCAAGCGCCCCCTGTGGCTCCTCCTCGACCGCCCGAGCGCCTTCGCCCACCTGGCCGCCGCGGACGGCCGCAAGGACCCGCAGTCCCTGCTCCAGGTCCCCCTCCGGCACGGCCGCGCGGCGAACGTGACGGTGGTGGTGGCCGACCAGCTGGACACCGCCGACGCGCTGAGCGATGCCGTACGACAGCACACACGCGCGCGTGTCGTTCTGGGTCCCGCCACGGCCGACCAGCTGGCAGGGGCCCTGGGCGCGCTCCCGGCCACGACACCGGCCGCCGACGTCCCTCCCGGCCGCGGGTACGCCCGCCTGGGCGCGGGACCGGTGCACCGGCTCCAGGTGCCGTCAACCCCCGACCCGTACGACGACGCGACCAGCGACACGGACCGGCAGGCCGTGCTGGCGCTGCTGCCGCCCCGCACCGCCCCGGCGGACGCGAAGCCGGTCGAGGCGACTCCTGCCGAGACGAAGACCGCCGCTGCGAAGGCACTCGAAGCGGAGCCCGTCGAGGAGGAGCAGGTCGAGGCAGAGCCGGTGCCCGCGGAAGCCGTGGTGGCGGAGGCACCGTAGGCAGCGCCGCTCCGACCCTGCCACGCCCGGACAGCCACCCGAAGGCCCGATCGTCCGACCGTCCGGCGCCCCGACGCCCCTGCGGCCCGGCGCCTTGGCGGCCCGCCGCCCCAGCGGCTACGCCACGAACGTCCGCGGCGGCTCGCCGCCTCCCGACGCGCCGCTCTCCACCAGCCGCGCCGCCGCGGCCAGCCGTACCGCGGCCTCGTCCGCCACCGCGCCCCCCACGGTGAACGGCAGCCGCACATAGCCCTCGAAGGCGCCGTCGACCCCGAAGCGTGGCCCCGACGGCACGCGCAGTCCGACCCGCTCCCCCACCTCGGCGAGACGCGAGCCCGACAGCCCTCCGGTGCGCACCCACAGCGTGAGCCCGCCCCTGGGCACCTCGAACTCCCAGTCGGGCAGCTCCCGCCGTACCGCGGCGACCAGCGCGTCCCGGTTCTCCCGGGCCTGCTCGCGCCGGATCTCCACGGCCTGCTCCCAACCGCCCGTGCTGAACAGCCAGTTCACGGCGAGCTGCTCCAGCACCGGGGTGCCCAGATCGGCGTACGCGCGCGCGGCGACCAGGCTGCGGATCACATCCGGTGCCGCGCGGACCCAGCCGATGCGCATGCCCGCCCAGAAGGCCTTGCTGGCCGATCCCACGGTGATCACCGTGGATCCGGCGGGGTCGAAGCCGCACACGGGCCGCGGCATCGTCGCCTCGTCGAGGTCGTCGTCCAGCCACAGCGCGCTCATCGTCTCGTCGGCGATCAGCACCGTCCCCGCCGAGCGGGACGCCTCCACGAGCTGCCGCCGCTGGTCGTCGCCGACGAGCGCGCCGGTCGGGTTGTGGAAGTCGGCGACGATGTACGCGATCCGGGGCGCGGCATCCCGCAGCACCTGCCGCCACCGGTCCAGGTCCCAGCCGGTCAGTCCCTCGGCCATCGCCACGGGCACCAGCCGCGCGCCCGCCTCCCGCATCAACTGGAGGATGTTGGCGTACGACGGCGACTCGACGGCGATGCGTTCGCCGCGCCCCGCGAACAGGTGACAGATCGCGTCGATCGCGCCCATGGCCCCCGTGGTCACCATGATCTGCTCGGGCATCGTGGGGATCCCGCGCGCGGTGTACCGGTCGGCGATCATCGAGCGCAACGCGGGCAGCCCGGCCGGATAGTCCCCGTGAGTGTGGGCGTACGGGGGCAGTTCCTCCAGGGCGCCCTGGACGGCGCGGGTCAGCCATGGCTCGGGCGCGGGGAGCGCCGCGCAGCCCAGGTCGATCATCGACCCCAGGGCTTCCGGCGGAAGGGGCTCCAGGCCGCGCGCGGGGAGCGGGTTACCGGCCGGTACGGCCGTCCAGCTGCCGGCGCCGCGCCGGGACTCCAGGAATCCCTCGGCACGCAGCGCCTCGTAGGCCGCCGCGACCGTCGTACGGCTGACGGCCAGGGCCAGGGCCAGTTCACGCTCGGCGGGCAGCCTGGCGGCCACCGGGACGCGGCCTTCCAGCACCAGCAGCCGGATGCCGTCGGCCAGCGCGCGGTAGGCGGGCGGACGGCGCGTGCCGGGGCCCGCCGGTCGGTTCTGCTGGGAATTGAGCAGCCGGGCGAGCTGCGCCGCACCCATCGCCGAGGTCCACTGCGCCATGGAAATCAGTCCACCTTCCCCGAATTGGCCATGGATGATGCTTCTATCCAAGCCACAGGGTGTCATGGGTCAGGCCACTACCACCACTGGGGGCACCTCTTGTCCACGCAGAGCCGTCTCGGGCGACGGTTGATCCAGCTGTACATGGGCCTCGCGCTGTACGGCGCGAGCTCCGCGCTCCTCGTCGAGGCGGGCCTGGGCCTCGAGCCCTGGAACGTGCTGCACCAAGGCCTGGCCGAGCTCACCGGCCTGACGATCGGCGTCGTGTCGATCATCGTGGGCGCGGCGGTGCTGCTCCTGTGGATCCCTCTGCGCCAGCGCCCGGGGCTCGGCACGGTCTCCAACGTCTTCGTCGTCGGCCTCGCCATGGACGGCACCCTGGCCCTGGTGCCGGACGTGCACTCCCTGGCCGTCCGCATCCCGCTCCTGCTGGCCGGAATCCTGCTCAACGGCGTGGCGACCGGCCTCTACATCTCCGCCCGCTTCGGACCCGGCCCGCGGGACGGGCTGATGACCGGCCTGCACCAGCACACCGGCCGCTCGATCCGGCTGATGCGTACGGCGATCGAGGTGGCGGTCGTCGCGATCGGCTTCGCGCTCGGCGGCACCGTCGGCATCGGCACCGTCCTGTACGCGGTGTCGATCGGCCCGCTCGCCCAGTTCTTCCTGCGGATGTTCGACGTCCCGCCGGCATCCGACGGCAGCACGGTCGTTGCCGAAGGGCAACCGCGGGGAGCGATACTGCGTCCGTGACCACGCGGATACGCCACCCCTATCTGGACCATCCCGGCCCGATCGCCTTCGCCCACCGGGGCGGGGCCGCGGACGGCCTGGAGAACACGGTGCTGCAGTTCCGGCGGGCGGTGGCGACGGGCTACCGCTACATCGAGACCGACGTCCACACGACGGCGGACGGCAAACTGGTCGCCTTCCACGACGCGACCCTGGACCGGGTGACGGACGGGGCGGGGCGGATAGGCGATCTGCCGTGGCGGGACGTCAGCCACGCGCGCGTGGCGGGCAAGGAGCCGGTGCCGCTGTTCGAAGAGCTGCTGGAGACCTTTCCCGAGGTGCGCTGGAACGTGGACCTCAAGGCGGAGGCCTCGCTGCACCCCTTCCTGGACCTGATCGAGCGCACGAACGCGTGGGACAGGATCTGCGTCGGCTCCTTCTCCGAGGCCCGCGTGCTGCGCGCCCAGCGGCTGGCCGGGCCGCGCCTGGCCACGTCCTACGGCACCCGGGGCGTCCTCAACCTACGGCTGCGCTCCTGGGGCGTCCCGGCGGCGCTGCGCGCATCCGCGGTCGCGGCGCAGGTGCCCGAGTTCCAGTCCGGTATCCAGGTCGTCGACCGGCGCTTCGTCCGCGCCGCCCACGCGCGCGGGCTGCAGGTGCACGTGTGGACGATCAACGAGCCCGCTCGCATGCACCGGCTCCTGGACCTCGGTGTGGATGGCATCATGACCGATCACATCGACACGTTGCGCAAGGTCATGGAAGAACGCGGCGTCTGGGTCTGAGCACCCGGCGGCCCCCGCCCCCCGATCCTTGGCACGGCACTTCAGCGGGGAAGCGAGGGCACGGGGTGAGCGCCGACACCGTGCGGACGGAAGTCATCGAGCGGCAACGCGAGCAACGCGGCTGGTACTTCTACGACTGGGCCTGCTCCGTCTACTCGACGAGCGTGCTCACCGTGTTCCTGGGTCCCTATCTGACGTCGGTGGCCAAGTCGGCGGCGGACGCGGACGGGTTCGTGCACCCCCTGGGGATCCCGGTGCGGGCCGGTTCGTTCTTCGCGTACTGCGTCTCCGCGTCCGTGATCGTGTCGATCTTCGTCATGCCGCTGGTGGGTGCGGCAGCGGACCGCACCGGGCGGAAGAAGCCGATGCTCGCCGCCTGCGCCTATGTCGGGGCGGCGGCCACGACCGGCCTGTTCTTCCTGTCCGGGGACCGCTACCTGCTGGGCGGCCTTCTGCTGATCGTCGCCAACTCGGCCGTGGCGGTCTCGATGGTCGTCTACAACTCCTACCTCCCCCAGATCGCACCGCCCGAGGACCGCGACCGGGTCTCGTCCCGGGGCTGGGCCTTCGGCTACGCGGCCGGCTCGTCGATGCTGATCGTGAACCTCGTCCTGTTCACGGCGCATGACTCCTTCGGGGTCTCCGAGTCGACGGCCGTCCGCATCTGCCTGGCCTCCGCGGGACTGTGGTGGGGCGCCTTCACCCTCGTACCGCTGAAGCGGCTGCGCGACCGCCGTAGGACGTCCACGGCGCCCACGGTCCACGGATGGCGGCAGCTGGCAGCCACCCTCCGGGACATGCGGGGCAAGCCGCTCACGCTGGCCTTCCTCCTGGCCTACCTCATCTACAACGACGGCATCCAGACGGTGATCTCGCAGGCGTCGGTGTACGGCTCGGAGGAGCTGGGCCTGAGCCAGTCCACGCTCATCACGGCCGTCCTGATGGTCCAGGTGCTGGCGGTGGCGGGCGCACTGGGGATGGGGCGGCTCGCCCGGACGTACGGAGCCAAGCGGACGATCCTCGGCTCACTGGTGGCCTGGACGCTGACTCTGGCCGCGGGATACTTCCTGCCGGCCGGGGCACCGGTGTGGTTCTTCGTCCTGACTTCCGGCATCGGTCTCGTCCTGGGCGGCAGCCAGGCCCTGTCCCGATCGCTCTTCTCCCATCTCGTCCCACCCGGCCAAGAGGCCGAGTACTTCTCGGCGTACGAGATGAGCGACCGGGGTATGAGCTGGCTCGGCCCGCTTCTGTTCGGGATCACCTACCAGCTGACGGGAAGTTATCGCGACGCGATCATCTCGCTCGTGGCCTTCTTCGTCATCGGATTCGCCCTGCTCGCAAGGGTTCCGGTACGGCAGGCGATCTTGGAGGCGGGCAATCCGATTCCTGAGAGGATTTAGCATCCGCGGCGAAAGGGCTGTAGTGTACGCGTTTGGCCTGCCAGGCGTACCGTTACTGCGCGTCAAAGATGACGAAACGCTGGGTGACATCTGCTAGCAGATGTGACAAACCGGGCGACGGTGGGTACAACAAGGGGCGGCTACGACGGCGACGCATGACCCGGAACGGGACACGGAACGGGAATCTTTACCGCCGACCGGACGTTGACCGGATGACGACGACAGCGACACCTGTCCTGTGGGCGACAAGCCCGGGAGGCACGATTCATGAGTGAGCGAGCTCTTCGCGGCACGCGCCTCGTGGTGACCAGCTACGAGACGGACCGCGGTATCGACCTGGCCCCGCGCCAGGCCGTGGAGTACGCATGCGAGAAGGGCCATCGCTTCGAGATGCCCTTCTCGGTCGAGGCGGAGATCCCGCCGGAGTGGGAGTGCAAGGTCTGCGGGGCCCAGGCACTCCTCGTTGACGGCGACGGCCCTGAGGAAAAGAAGGCCAAGCCCGCGCGTACACATTGGGACATGCTGATGGAACGGCGCACCCGCGAGGAACTCGAAGAGGTCCTCGAGGAGCGCCTGGCCGTTCTCCGTTCGGGCGCGATGAACATCGCGGTCCACCCGCGGGACAGCCGCAAGTCGGCTTAGTTCCCGCCGGGGTCGAACGGACATACAACGCACACAAGCAAGTGGCTGCGGGCGCCTACGTGAATTCGCGTAGGCGCCCGCAGCCGTGCGTCCATGCGTCGTGGGCCCGGTGCGTCCGAGCCCGGTACGTCGTGTGTCCAGCACGTCGTGCGTCCGGTGCTCGATCGTGCTCCACAGCCGACCGCTCTACGGTGTGCTCACCGGGCCAGCGGCGGCCGCGGCTCCTGCGGGGTGTCGTCACCCGGCTCGTGCTGGATGACCTCGCCCTGGACGACCTTGCCGTCGGGGCGGTGGATACGGGCCTGCTGGAAGGCGTCTCCGACGCTGCCCGCACCGGCCTCACGCAGCTTGCGGTCCAGGGTGCGCTCGGTGAGGCGACTCAGAGCCTTCTGGACCGGCGGGATCAGCAGGAGCAGCCCCACCGCGTCCGAGATCAGTCCCGGGATCATCAGGAGCAGGCCGCCGAGCATCAGCAGGCCGTTTCCGCCGCTCTGCTGCGGGGTGCCGCCGCGCTGCAGAGCCTCGTTGAGGTTCTGGAAGGCGCGTCGGCCCGCCTTCTTGATCACCGCCGCGCCGAGCACGAAGCCCGCGAGCAGCAGCAGGAACACGATGAACCCGCTCGACGCACCCGCGACCACGGTCAGCAGCCAGATCTCCAGCACCACCCAGGCCGCGACGCCGAGCGGCAGGAACGTCCGCAGCCGGGAGCGGCGGGGCCGGGCGGGGTAGGTGGGGGTCGGAGCACCAGTCGTCATGCGTCCAGTGTGCCTGGGCCCGGCTCAGCGCGGGATAAGTGAATGATCAACGGCGCCTGTGAAACCGTACGCAAGGCCTGTGCGGGCGGACGAGACGGCCGTCAGGGCTTCTTGCCGCGGCCCGTGACCTTGCCGAGCCGCTCCCTCACACCCCACGCCGTGACCCGCCACAGGGCCTCCACGAGGATGTCGCGGCTCATCTTGGAGTCGCCGAGTTCGCGCTCGACGAAGGTGATGGGCACCTCGACGACGTGATAGCCGGCCTTGACCGCGCGGCGGGCGAGGTCGACCTGGAAGCAGTAGCCCTGGGAGGCGACCTCGTCCAGGCCGAGCCCTTCGAGGGTCTCGGCCCGGAAGGCGCGGTAGCCGCCGGTGATGTCCTTCAGGGGCAGGTCGAGGGCGAGACGGGAGTAGAGGCTGCCGCCGCGGGAGATGACCTCGCGGCTCCTGGGCCAGTTCACGACCCGCCCGCCGGGTACCCAGCGGGAGCCCAGGACCAGGTCGGCGCCCTTGAGCGCGGTGAGCAGCCGGGGCAGTTCCTCGGGCTGGTGGGAGCCGTCCGCGTCCATCTCGACGAGCACGCCGTAGCCCTTTTCCAGGCCCCAGCGGAAGCCCGCGAGGTAGGCGGCGCCGAGGCCCTCCTTGCCCTTGCGGTGCAGGACCTGGACGTGGTCGTCCTCGACGGCGAGTTCGTCGGCGAGCTTGCCGGTCCCGTCGGGGCTGTTGTCGTCGGCCACGAGGACGTGCGCCTCGGGGACGGCCTTGCGTACCCGGCCGACGATGGACTTGATGTTCTCCGCCTCGTTGTAGGTCGGAATGATCACCAAGGCCGTGCCGAGCGGGCCGAACTGCCTCCCCTGGGCCTTTGCCGAGAGGGTCCCGTCGCCGTCGTTCACTACTGCCCCTTCATGTCCGTCCGCAGACGTCCACCATAGTGGCCACGGCCTGCAATGACGCGACAGCACGTTCGTATCGTGGTGTCGATTCCACAAGAGCGGGGTAAGAGCGCGTTTTCGGGCGCTTTGGCGAACTACGGATGGGGGCCCGGCACCCTTCGGGCCGACCTGGGATCCGCTGGCTGCGGATCGACCGAAAGCCGTTGTCTACTGAGCGCCCGGGCCCCACCCGGGTCACACCTCCCCGGCCGGCCGGAACGTTCCCTCGTCGTGGCGCGGGCGCTGAGCCTGGCTCCCAGTGGCGGTGCCCCGGTGCGGCACACCGTCCTGACGCAGCGGCGCCGCGACGAGTGCGCGGAAGTTCCCCGGTCGGGCGTCCGGTGGTGGACTCGGCCGAACCTACCGGCCCCCTGCCATCGGCTGTCAACAGCCGTTTGAGCTGCGACTATTTCGACAATGCCCTGGTCAGGGCGGAGGATACGCAGGTCGCGCGACGCAGTGGCGGGCGGCGATCGGCGCCGCGCCACCCCGGGAGATCACTCGCCCGGCCCTACGTACACCGTCCGCCCGCCCACCACGGTGCGCAGGCATACGGGGAGGTCGCGGCCCGGGGTGAGGTCGGGCAGGCCGGGGGTGCCGGAGCGGGGGTCGGTGGACCAGCGGGCGACCCGGTCGTCCGGAGCCTGGACCACGAGTTCGTCGGTGCGCCACACCGCGTAGTCGGCGGGTGCGCCCGGCACGAGGACACCCGCGTCGTCGCGGCCGATCGCCCGCCAGCCCCCGCGCGTATGGGCCGTGAACGCGGCACGCACGGAGACACGGTGCTCGGGCGTGCGGTGAAAGGCTGCGGCGCGGACCGTGCCCCACGGGTCGAGGGGCGTGACCGGACTGTCGGAACCGAAGGCGAGCGGGACGCCGGCCCTGAGCAGGGCCGCGAAGGGGTTCAGGGTGCGGGCCCGGTCGGCGCCCAGGCGCTGGGCGTACATCCCGTCCTCGCCGCCCCACAGCGCGTCGAAGGCGGGCTGGACGGAGGCCGTCAGGCCCAGCTCCGCGAAGGCCGCGATCGTCTCCGGGGTGAGCATCTCGGCGTGTTCGACACGGTGGCGGGCGGCGCGGACACGGGCCGGGCCGACCTTCTCGGCGGCGGCGCGCACGCCCTCGACCACCGCGGTCACGGCGGCGTCGCCGATCGCGTGGAAGCCCGCCTGGAGGCCCGCCTCGGTGCAGGCCGTGACGTGCGCGGCGACGGCGTCGGCATCGAGGTAGGCGGTGCCGGAGTGACCGGCGTCGCTGTACGGCGTGTGCAGGCACGCGGTGTGCGAGCCGAGCGCGCCGTCGACGAAGAGGTCCCCGGCGGCGCCGGCCGCGCCCAGTTCGCGCACCTTGTCCACGTCCTGCTCGGCCCAGTACCCGATGACCCGAGGGCCCGGCCCCGCCGCGGCCAGGCGCAGGAGATCCGTGAAGTCGCCCTCCGAGGAGATGTCCGGCCCGGCGCACTCGTGGACCGAGCCGACGCCGAGGGAGGCGGCGTGTGCGAGGGCGGTGCGCTGGGCCTCGGCCCGCTGGGCCGGCGTCACTGCTGCGAACGCGGCGGCGCGTACGGCGTGATGGGCACCGGTGGTCAGCGGGGCATCCGGTGCGCCGGGTCCCGTGCCGATTGCGGGGGCCATGTCGAGCAGGGCCGTGGTGACGACGGCCGAGTGGACGTCGATGCGGGAGAGGTAGAGCGGGCGGCCTCCGGCGGCCTCGTCCAGTTCCGCGCGCGTCGGGGGGTGGCCGCCGGGCCAGCGGGCGGCGTCCCAGCCGTGCCCGAGCAGCACCTTGTCCTGCGGGCGGGCCGTGGCGAAGTCCCGGACCAGGGCGAGGGCCGCCTCCAGGGAGGGCGCGTCGGACAGGTCGAGTCCGGTGAGCGCGAGGCCGGTGGAGGTGGCGTGTACATGGGCGTCGGTGAACGCGGGGGTGACGAGGGCGCCGTCCAGGTCGACCACCTCGTCGACGCCGTCCGCGAAGGCGTCGGCGGCGCCCTCGGAGCCGACCCAGGCGACCTGGCCGCGCTCCACGACCATCGCGGTCGCGAAGGGGTCGGCGGGGCTGTGGACCTCTCCGCGGCGGAGCAGGACGGTCTTCGGGCCGGGGGTGCGCTCACTCATGGGGAACAGTCTCGCGCCTCACCGCGGCCGCCCTGCACGCAGGTGTGTCAGATCCGTGGCGGCCGGGCCTCGTACGGTGTCGACAGGACCACCGTCGTCCGGGTGGAGACGCCGGCCAGGCTGCGCAGCCTCGCCAGCAGCTCCTCCAGTTCGTGCGGGGTCGCCACCCGCACCTTGAGGATGTAGTTCTCGTCGCCCGCGACGCTGTGGCAGGCCTCGATCTCCGGTACCCCGGCCAGGCGCTCCGCGATGTCGTCGGGCGCGCTGGGGTCGAACGGTTTGACCGAGATGAACGCGGTCATGGGCAGACCGACGGCCTCGGGGTCGACCACCGCGGCATAGCCGCGGATGACGCCACGCTGTTCCAGCCGGCGCACCCGCTGGTGCACGGCCGACGTGGACAGGCCCGTGGCCTTGCCCAGGTCTGTGTAGCTCATCCGCCCGTCCTTGACGAGCAGCTGCACGATTTGACGGTCCAGCTCCTCCATGGCGCAAGAACCTACAGTGCTCCTGATCTCCTCGGATACCTGAGCAGCCCAGGTCATGCCCGGTTTGTGATGTGGCCGGGAGCGGCCCGTGCGCCGTCCGGGGGACAAAACGTCCACCATCGGCATCTGCGGGCGGCATGTGACGAACACCACACCAGCCGAGACGCCTCCGTGATGGTCTCGTGATTACCGCCGTGATCGGGCGGGAAGTGCTTGCTGTGGTCGAGGCCGCAGTGCCTTACGGCCCAGCCCGAGGGGGAGTTAATCCATGCAGAGTCTTAAGCGCCCTGGTCGTACCGCGCCCAAGCGGCTCCAGGCAGTTGTCGAGCCCGAGCCGGAGGGCGTCGAACCCGACGCCTTCGAGGACGAATTCGACGCGTACGACACCTTCGAGATGTACCGGGTGATCTGCCCGGACTGCGTGCAGCCCATCGCCCTGCTCGCGGACGAGGAGGTCCTCCCGGAGCATGGGCTGTGTGCCTCGCCGTGGAACCCGTTCGGCCTCACGGTCTGCGACGGTACCGGCCGCAGGGCAGCCGAGGCCCGGTCCGCGGACGAGTCGGCGGGGCCCCAGGAGCAGGACGCCGCGCTGCTGTTGACGCTCCCTCAGGGGCTCGACTGGCGGACGCAGCCGTTCTCGCACGTCGGCGGCCCGGCCTCGCGCCCGATCAGGGTCCCCGTCATACGGCGCCAGGCCGCCTGAGCAGCCTTCACTCGGTTCGCTTCAAGGCATCGCCCGATCCCAGTACCTGCCCTGCACCATGGCCCGCAGGCTGCCGTGGTGCAGGATCAGTGTGTCCGGATCCGGCGGGACGGCGGCCTCGCCGAAGTGCACCTGCCGGTAGGCGATACGCAGCATGACGATCGCGTGCCGCAGGGCGGCGTACAGGGTGTGGAAGTCCATGTCGCGCGGTGTGTGGCCGGTGAGTTCGGCATAGCGTGGCCTCGACCCGGTCCCGGCGCAGGAAGGCCGGGAGGCCGGGCTGTCCGAAGGCGACCGTCAGGTCGTGGAAGAAGCGGTGCAGATACACGGTCCAGCCGAGGTCGACCTCGCGCGGGACCTGGGCCGCCATCTCCCGGTCGAGGACGGCCGCGGGTTCGAAGCCGTCGTGGACGACGTCCCCGATGCGCGCGTCGCCCCAGGCGAGGACCGGTGCGCCCGGGTCGTTCGGCCGGAGCTCCTCCAGCCGGTCGAAGGCGGCCTCCATGAGGGTGAGCGGGCGCGTCCGTCGACGACCCAGTCGCTCGATCCTGAGCGGGCCGACAGCGAGCCTCATGCGGTCGTCGCCGAGGGCGTCGGAGGCTCGTACGGCGTACAGCGTGTCCCCGGTCCGCAGGGTCGCGTACGCGTCGATCACACCGACGTCGGGATAGACGCCGAGGCCAAAGATGAGCAGCGCGCGCCCCTCGTGGTCGAGGACGTGGAAGATGCAACGGTCGTAGGCGTTCCGGTCCCCCGTCGCCAGGTGCTTCATGGACAGGGGGGACCTGGTGCACGGGGTATTCGTCGAGCGGTACGGGGCGGTCGTCGGCCACGCCGAACCTCCCTGGAGACGGCTGGGCTGACGGTACGTCAGACAGCTGGCGGTAGCCGGGGAGGGAGTCGGACGTCCGCGAACTCACGGTCGATTTCACGGGTGGGTGACCTGTCCGCCTGGCTCCGCGTTGCCCTGGTATGACCCCCACCTACACCGCGCTTGGGCGTCAGCGCCTCGCGTTCGTCCCGCCGCCCGCAGCAACGGTTCCGCCTGCGCCGCAGCTCCAGGACCCGCCGATCTACCGCGATCTGCTGCGCATCTGGGCCGACCGGGGCCGCACCCTGCCGGGCCGCCACGACCCGGAGTGGGTCAGGCTGGCAGCCCCGCAGGTCGCACCGGGACAGTTCAGCGTGTTTCAGGACCCGCGAGGTGACGGGCGATGACCATCCGCTGAATCTGGTTGGTGCCCTCGACGATCTGCAGGACCTTGGCCTCGCGCATATGGCGCTCGACCGGGAAGTCCGCGGTGTAGCCGTATCCGCCGAGGACCTGGACGGCGTCAGTGGTCACCTTCATCGCGGTGTCCGTGCAGTGCAGCTTGGCCATGGCCGCCTGCTTGGCGAACGGCCGCCCCGCGTCACGCAGCCGCGCCGCCGCCAGATACAGCGCCCGGCCCGCCTCGATCTGGGTCGCCATGTCGGCGAGCATGAAGCGCAGCCCCTGGAAGTCGGCGATGGGCCGCCCGAACTGCTGCCGCCCGGTGGCGTACGCGACCGCCTCGTCGAGTGCCGCCTGGGCGAGGCCGATCGCGCAGGCCGCGATGCCGAGCCGGCCGGAGTCGAGCGCGGACAGGGCGATCGCGAAGCCCTGCCCCTCCTCGCCGATGCGCCGCTCGTCCGGCACCCGCACACCGTCGAAGTGGACCTGCGCGGTCGGTGAGCCCTTCATGCCCATCTTCTTCTCGGGCACGGCCCCGCTCAGCCCCTCGGCGTCGCCGGGGACCAGGAAGGCGGTGATGCCACGGGGCCCCTCCTCGCCGGTGCGGGCCATGACCGTGTAGAAGTCGGCGATGCCGCCGTGCGTGATCCAGGCCTTGGTGCCGGTGATCACCCACTCCTCACCCTCGCGCACAGCCTTCGTCCGCAGGGACGCGGCGTCGGATCCGGAGGACGGCTCGGACAGGCAGTAGGCGCCCAGCAGGCCGCCGCCGAGCATCGCGGGCAGGTGCTCGACCTGCTGCTGCTTGGATCCGTAGGCGGCGAGCGCGTACGAGGCGAGGGTATGCACGCTGACGCCGAGGCCCACCGTGAGGCGGGCTGCCGCGAGCTCTTCGAGGACCTGGAGGTAGACCTCGTAGGGCTGGTCACCACCGCCGTACTCGCAGTCGTACGGCAGGCCGAGCAGGCCGGCCTCCGAGAGCAGCGTGAAGACCTCGCGCGGGAAGCGTCCTGCGTCCTCCTCCTCGGCCGCCTTCGGCGCGATCTCCCGCTGGGCGATGTCACGGACGAGCGAGATCAGATCCCGGGCCTCGTCTGTGGGCAGTTGACGGTCCACCGGCTGCGCGGCGCGGTCGGGCATGGCGACGCTCTCCTCCCTGTTAGGGCACATCGGCGATGCGCCCTGGGTGGGGGCGGCTCCGCCGGGTCGTACTGAGGCCTGGCCGATGCCCGCTCTCCCGGGTCTCGGAAGCTGCTGACCAGCGGCTGTGCGCTGTGAGTATGCCCGATCGGAGGCATCACGTCACCAGTTAACGACCGCTCACTTCAAGAATATCCCGCCCCGCCGGAAAGCCCCCGCGAATCCTCGCGAAATTGGTACGCACCATTGACCGCACTGGTCTAGTCCTCCTACTGTTCCCGACCAACGCTTTACCGCGTTCATGCCAATCGGCGCGCGTTCCCCTCTCCCCCACGAGGAGACACCCGATGCACATTCCGCACCGCCCCCGCGCCTCGTTCCGGGCGCTCGTCTCCACCGCGTGCTGCGCGGTCCTCGGCGCCGGGCTGCCGGCCGGCGCCGGCACCGCCGCCGCCGAACAGTCCTCCCGGCAAGCCGCCGGGTCCAAGGTCGTCGGCTACTTCACCGAATGGGGCACCTACGACCGCAAGTACTACGTCAAGAACGTCGAGACGTCCGGCTCGGCGGCCAGGCTCACGCACATCAACTACGCCTTCGGCAACGTCACCGGCGGCAAGTGCGCGATGGGCGACGCCTATGCCGCGACCGACCGCGCCTACAGCGCGGCGGAGTCGGTGGACGGGGTCGCCGACAGCTGGGACCAGCCGCTGCGCGGCAACTTCAACCAGCTGCTGAAGCTCAAGAAGAAGCACCCGGGACTCAAGGTCCTGTGGTCCTTCGGCGGTTGGACCTGGTCGGGCGGCTTCGGCGAGGCCGCGAAGAACCCGGCCGCCTTCGCCCAGTCCTGCTACGACCTGGTGAAGAACTCCCAGTGGGCCGGCGTCTTCGACGGCATCGACATCGACTGGGAGTACCCGAACGCCTGCGGCAACACCTGCGACACCAGCGGCAAGGAGGCCTTCAAGAACCTGATGGGGGCGCTGCGTTCGAAGTTCGGCAGCAGCGCCCAGGTCACCGCGGCGATCACCGCGGACGCCACCAGCGGCGGCAGGATCGACGCCGCGGACTACGCGGGTGCGGCGCAGTACGTCGACTGGTACAACCCGATGACGTACGACTACTTCGGCGCCTGGGACTCGACCGGCCCGACGGCCCCGCACTCGCCGCTGAACTCCTACTCCGGCCTACCGAAGGCCGACTTCTACACCTCGGCGACCATCGCCAGGCTCAAGGGCCTCGGCATCCCGGCCTCGAAGCTGTTGCTCGGAATCGGCTTCTACGGCCGCGGGTGGACCGGTGTCACGCAGGCGCACCCGGCGGCACCGCGACCGGTCCGGCCGCGGGGACGTACGAGCAGGGCATCGACGACTACAAGGTGCTCAGGTCCAAGTGCCCGGCGACCGGCACGGTGGGCGGCACCGCGTACGCCAAGTGCGGGAGCAACTGGTGGAGTTACGACACGCCGTCGACCATCGGCACGAAGATGACGTACAAGAACCAGCAGGGTCTGGGCGGCACGTTCTTCTGGGAGCTGAGCGGGGACACCGCGAACGGTGAGCTGATCAAGTCGATCAACTGACCTCGGGAGTACGGTGGTCGGGGCGGGGGCGCGGGAGCCTCCGCCCCTCGCTCATGCACCCCGGCGGGCGGGGACGGGAGTGGGGTAGGCCGGGTCCATCTCCTCGATGGCCCGCATGGTGCCGCCGAGCGTCTTGACCAGGAGCTCGCGCAGCTGGTCGCGGGAGAGCTGGGGGCGGTCGATCCAGTCGAGGGTGGCGCCCTCGACGCTGCACACCCAGGAGAGCAGGCCCATGCGGGCGAGCGGGGCGATGTCCGTGCGGCCGTAGGCCCCTTCGGCGACGGTCGCTACGATCGCCTCGCGCACCCCGTCCCGGATGGCGTGCACCTCGGCGTCGAAGCCGACGCCACCGCTGACGATCGCACGGAAGGCGGCCTGGTTGTGCTCGGCGTAGCGCAGATAGCCGTCCATGGTGCGGTGGACCCGGTCCACCTGCCCCAGTTCCAGACCGCTGGCCGCGTAGGTGATCAGGTCGGCGACGGAGTCGTGGATGATCGCCAGGTAGTAGCCGCGCTTGGACTGGAAGTAGTAGTAGATCAGCCCCTTGGCGACCCGTGCCTGCCGTGCGATGTCATCCATCGAGAGCGCGTCGTACGAGGTGTCGGCAAACAACTTCCGCCCGATGGTGATGAGTTCGGCGCGGCGCGCCAGCGAGCGCTCGGTGCCGCGCGCCCGGGGGCGGTTGGTGTCGCTCTGTTGGCTGATCTTCAATTTCGACCCTGGTCTCCAGCGGGCGGCGGGACATCCGCAGTATGTCAGAACAACCATGCCCACTCGTTCGACTCTGATCGACTGCGGTGGGTGCAGCGGGAGCCGGGCCGGTACGGGTCAGCTCACAGCAGGCCGAGCTGGACGACGAGCATCGCGACGAGCACGACGAGGGTCCAGCCCATGACGTGCTCGAGGATCTTCGGGCCCTCGCCCTTGGGGCCGCCGGTGCGGGTGCGGGCGGCGGTCGCTGAGTGTGCGGTCATGGCATCTCGCTGAGGTCGGACGTGCGGTGGACTCCCCTACGGCTTTGTCCACCTTGCCACCTGGAACGGCTTTTGCCGCAGAGACGTTGCTCACAGGCGAAAGGCCCCGGTTTCCCGGGGCCTTTCGTACGCTTCGGGACGGGTCAGCGCACGCCGACCGCCGCCAGCGCCCTGCGCTGGTGCGCCGTGGGACGCGCCGGGAAGTACAGGTAGCAGACGCCTCCGGTGCCGGAGACGACCTTGCCGGTGGCGTTGTAGCGCTTGGTGCGCAGCCAGATGTTCTCCCACTCGCGCCGCTTGTAGACGCGCCGCACGGCGGAGTCGTCCTGCGAGGCCGGGTCGTTGGCGATCACATCGCCCTCGGCGGTGAACCCTATGACGGTCATCAGATGCCCCGAAGTCCCGTAACCCGCCCCCGTCAGCTCCTCCTTGAGGAACGACTGGGACGTTATGGCCGGGATACCGGCCGCGATCAGCATCTCCAGATCGGTGAGCGAGCCGAGCCGGGTGACCACGCCCTGCAGACCCTTGTACGTGGCCGCGTAGGCGGCGTTGAACGGCCAGTTGCCGCAGCCCTCGTACTGGTAGTCGAAGGTGAAGCGGGCGGCCTGGCACACCTGCGGGTCGGCGAACGCCGGGTCCACCCAGGCCAGTTGGTCGGGACTGAGCCGGCCGCCCCAGTACTCGATGATCATCTGCGAGGAGGTGGGGCTGCACCAGGCCTCGCCGCCGTTGTCGTACTCGGGGTACTGGCCCTTGTGGATCTCCTGCGAGTAGCGCGGGACGGCCAGCTCCTTGGCGAGACCGGGCGTGGAGGCCGGGACCGTGAAGCGGTCCGGGACGTCCGAACCCATCGCGCCCACGCGCCACACGGTGGGGGTGAGCTTGGTGCCGGGCTTGCGGTGGAGGGTGAGGCGCAGACGGTACGAGACCAGGCGCAGGCCGGTCGTCGCGTCGTCGATGGCGAAGGTGTCGGTCCAGATGGTGCTCTTGCCGTCGGTCTGTCCGTCGACCGAGGTCCGCTTGATGTCCTGGTCGCCGGCCGCCCAGCGGCCCATCACGTACCAGGGGGTCTCCGTGCCGTCGGAGTAGGTGCCGTGCAGCTCGATCTGGAGCCAGGTGCCGGCCGGGGTGTGCGCGTTCCACGAGGCGATGACCTCGGTGGCGGGGACGCGGAGCCGGTGGACGGGGGACGTCCAGGTCGCGTACTCCCAGGCAGCCGTCGTGCCGGTGTGCGGGTCGGTGTAGTCGGTCGTGCCGGCGGGGGTGGCGATCACCACGCCGGGCCGGGCGCCCACGACGGTGCGGGTGCCCCTCGCGGTGCCGGCGCGCCAGTCGGGGGCCCTGGTCCAGGCGTGGTGGTCGACGTGGCCTGCCGGAGGCCTCGCGGCATGGGCCACGCCGGCCGTGACCATCGGGGCCACCACTGCCGCGGCGACCGCGGCGGCCAGGACGTTTCTGCGGGACGGCTGTTCGGCTCTGCCCATGGGCGGAACGACCCCCAAGTGTCCGAGTCGGGACGGATGCAACGGCACTCCTGCGCTGCGGGTGGTGCCGCACGTGCGCCAACTATGGCCGCAGGCGGTACGTCCTGCCAGCACTTCGGCCCATGCCACGCCCACGAATATTGGTCTCCACCAGTGGCATGACCTGCTGCGCCGTCCGGCCCGGCGCAGGGTGGGGTGCGCCGGGCCCGGGACTCAGATCAGGTCCATCGCCGCGACCTCGTCGGGGCGGCCGTAGCTGACCGGCCCCTGGAAGCGGCGGCGGGCGGTGGCGAACCACCAGACCGTGGCGACGGCCAGCACGAGGGCGAGGGCGATCGGTGCGTAGTTGAAGGAGTCGACGGTGATCGGTGAGGCCTGCGGGAGCATGAACAGGACGCTGCTGAGCAGGATCCAGGCCACCGCGACCACGCCGACGGGCCGGCTCCAGCGGCCCAGGTGCCACGGTCCCGGCTGGAACTCCGCGCCCAGGCTCAGCCGGAGCAGGATCGGCACGCCGTAGGCGAGGAAGAGTCCGACGACGTTGACGCTGACGATGGCGGTGAACGCCGTGTGCGACCACCAGCCGGGCAGGACGAGGGCCAGCGAGCAGCCGACCGCCAGCCAGACGGCCTTGACGGGGGTGCGGGTGCGCGGCGAGACCGAGTGCCACAGGCGGGAACCGGGCATGGCACCGTCGCGGGAGAAGGCGAAGATCTGCCGGGTGTTGCTGGTGAGATTGGCGAGACCGCAGAAGAGCATCGCGCCGATCACGATCAGCAGGAGCACCTTGGCGGTGCCCAGGCCGAGTCCGTCGATGAGAATCTGGACGGGCGGAGCGGATGCGCTCGCCACATGGTCGTAGTCGTGAATGCTGTAGACCAGTGCGAGCATCAGGATCAGTCCGGTGATCGCCGACCAGCCGATTGCGCGTGTGATCCCCTTCGGGGCGTTCACCGTGGCCCGCACCGTTTCCTCGGACATGTGGAAGCTGCCGTCGAAGCCGGTGAAGGTCCAGCTGGTGACGAGCAGGCCGAGCATCCCGCCGTAAAGCCCGTTGGTGAAACCGGTGTTGTTCGCGAAATGCGTGACGAAGGACGCCGACTGATGCTGGTCGGGTCCGACGGTCAGGGCGCCCACGATCACCACGAGCCCGACCAGCAGCCACCACACGGAGATCCGGTTGAGGAGCGCGACCAACTGGACGGTGTAGGTGTTGGCGAACCCCTGCAGCACGATCAGCAGCGCCGTGATCAGCACCGTCTGGTGGGCGGTCGGCACATACGAGGACCACTGCAGGGCGATGAAGGCCTGGATGAAGGTGGCCGCCGCGTAGCCGGTGGCGGCCGTGCCGCCGATCTGGCCCACGAAGTTCAGCCAGCCCGTGTACCAGGACCAGGCTCCCTTGTGTCGTTTGGCGAGTTTGGCGGCGGAGAAATAGAGCGCGCCGCTCGTGGGATAGGCGGAGGCGACTTCCGCCATGGCGAGACCGACGAAGAGCACCATGACGGAAACGCCTATCCAGCCGAACACCAGAATGCGGGGGCCGCCGGCATTCATGCCGAATCCGAAGCCGGAGAAAATACCCGAGATGATGTTGATGATGGTGAAGGAGATGGCGAAATTGTCGAAGGCTTTGAAGCGCCGCGTGAGTTTTCTCGGGTAACCCATCGCGTGCAGGGTGGCGTCGTCGTCGAGCGTCTTCGGTTCTGCTGTTCGTTCTGACATCTGCCGGGCCTTTCTCTCTATGGGGGGACAGGGAGACCGCAGGCGCGACGGGCCCGGGACAGCTGGTCGGCCGGCTCCCCGAAGGCCGACCAGGGCATGCGCGAGGCGTACGGTCCCATCGCCGCGAAGACCGCCCGCGCCTCGAACTCGCGCTTACCCATGACCAGGGCGTGTGCGAGATAGGCCAGGTCGAGCACCGGCGTGAAGCGGTAGCCCGCCACCGTGGGCAGCCAGTTCTGGTAGATCGCGAGGGCGGTGGAGCGCCACTGCGGCTGCTCCCAGACGCGGTCGGCGAGCAGTTGGGTCGGGTTGTAGCTCTCGACGAGGGAGACGAGCGGCAGCAGTCGCAGCGGGGAGTCGGCGGGGGCACGCTGGCCGAGGAAGGCGGCGACGTCCCAGGCGGCGTTCACGGAGCCGCCGTAGCGGGTGAAGAAACAGGCCAGGAAGCGGTGATGGGCCTCGCGGTGCCACGGGTCGAGGGACAGCACGTGCGCGAACAGCCGCCATGGCCCGGGCGGCGCGGTGAGCAGCCCCCGTGGGGCAGGGTCGCTGAGCCGGTGCAGCCTGGCCATGGCCAGCCGTGCCGCCCAGGGCGTGGGATCGGCCGGGTTCGCGGCGGCCGCCCGGTCGCAGGCCGCGAGCGCGATCCGCTCCAGGGCCTCGGCCCGCCCGTCGCGCGCGTCGGCCGCGCCCAGCGCCCGCAGCACCGCCACCCGCGCCCACAGCAGCGCGGCCTCGGGCGTCGGCTCCTCGGCCAGCCAGTGCTCGGCGAGATCGGAGTCGGCGGCCTCCGAGGCGAGGACCAGGGAGCGGTGGGCGCGCAGCCCGAAGTCGTCGCGGGTTTCGGTGAGAGATTCGCGTGCGCTCCGATAGCGGCCCGCACGGATGTCGACGCATACGCTCGCGAGCAAGCGGTCGTCGGCCGCCGGATGCCAAACATACTGCCCTTCGAATAACCCCGCGGCCATCTGCTCCTGTCTCCCCGTACGACGTCGCACACTTGTGCACCTGGCACCCTACTCAGCGAAGAGCGCTACCGGAACGCTGTTTTCGAGAAGGCGTGTCGAGGTTTCGGCGCGAGAATAACACTGGCTCGCGGCCAGTCAACGACTAGTTCAATGCGGCACTAATTTCCGGGCCTCATGAGCGAAACCCGTACACGGCCCCGAAACACGACCCCCATACGCCCCGATTTCACCCACCGCTAGAATGTTCCCGCCGAATATGCCACCCGCGCCACACAAGGAAACGACCATTCGAAACCTCGCCTCCCGGCTCCGTCGCCTGCCGCCGTCCTGCGGCCCGGTCCGCCTGATCGGCGTCGACGGACACGCCGGCTCCGGAAAGTCCACGTTCGCCGGGCAGTTGGCCCGGGCGCTGGACGGGGCACCCGTGCTGCACCTCGACGACATCGCCAGCCACGACGAGTTGTTCGAGTGGAGCGGGCGGCTGCTGACCGAGGTGATCGAACCGCTGGGCCGCGGCGAGAGTGCCCGCTACTCCGTCTACGACTGGCACACCCGCCGCTTCGGACCGCCCCGCGCGCTGCCGCCCGCACCGGTGATCCTCGTCGAGGGCGTCGGCGCCGGCCGCCGCGCACTGCGCCCGCATCTTGCGGCCCTCCTGTGGATGGAGTTGCCGCACGAGGAGTCCTGGGCGCGCGGACAGCAGCGGGACGGGGAAGAGCAGAGGGAGTTCTGGGCCGGGTGGGTCAGGGCGGAACGACGGCACTTCGCCGAGGATCCCTCGCGACCGTTCGCCGACCTTCTGGTGCGACAGTCGAAGAAGGGGTACGAGGTGCTGCCGGGGCCTGCGACGACGGTTGGGCCGAACCAGAAAATCACGCACGGTGACGGACCAACGGCAGTGTGCTGAACTTGTGAAGACCGCCTCCGGAGAACTTCCCGGAGTGCCTCAACTCGGCTTGACCGACGGGCCGTACAGGACTTACGTTCTGAATGTGCGGTCGTTCGAAGCCGCCCGCAGTCGCGAAGCCCCCGGTTGTTCCCCCGTGATCGGGGGCTTCGTTCTGCCCTCACTCCACTTTTCCGGACGCCGCGCGGCGGGTTTTGCTCACCCACGGTCACCGTCCGAAGTGCGCCCCGTCTGCTCCCACCTCACCAAACGGCCTGTGCGGCACCCTTCGGCGGGTGACACCTGCGCAGGTACGATGCCCTCGGTGCGACCTTCGGACGGCTGCGCGCACCGCAACTCCGGTCCGCGGTACGGCGGTTCGATCTAGGAGGCCGACGGCGACGGTCCGGCGGTCAACCGACGGGGGCACGGTTTGTGGGGGACGTGATGGATTTCGGCATGCAGGGCCCCGAGGCCCCGGCCGACCTCGCCTGGCTGCGAGGTGTGGATGCCTACACGATGGGCGCCTATCCACAGGCGGAGGAGGAGTTCCGGGCCGCGGTCCGGATGGATCCCGGGATGGCCGACGGCTGGCTCGGCCTGCACGCGCTGCGCGTCGACACGACGACCGCGCTGTTACGGATGTTCCGGCACCGGGACCGCTTCGGGGAACAGCGCGCCCGGCACCGCAGGGCCCTCAACTCCTGGTACTGGCTGGGCTGGTGGGTGCAACCCGTGCTGGAGAGCCCGCGCGATCTGCTGCTCGCGCACGCCTCGCACTGGCTGGACGGCCGCCATGTTCCCGAGCTGGACCGGGCGCTCGCGGGCCTGCCGCCCGTGGACACCGACCCGCAGGTCCGCTTTCTGCACGCCTGCCGCTCCTATCTCGTCAAGGACTGGGACCAGCTCGTCCGCCACACCGAACCACTGATCGACGACGCCCTGCTCGGCATCGAGGCGGGCCTGTTCGGCGGCATGGCCCGGGTCCGCCTGGAGATGTACGGACAGGCCGAGCCCCTTCTGTCCACAGCCCTGATGCGCTGCCGCAGCGAGCAGCCGCAACGCAAGGAGCTGCGCTACTGGCTCGCGCGGGCCCACGAGGGCACCGGCCGCTCGGCCGCCGCCCTCCCCCTCTACCGCGCCGTGCACCGCGTCGACCCCGCCTTCATGGACACCTCGGCCCGACTCGCGGCGATCGCCGAGGGCGACGGGTACGACGAGTCCACCGACCTCGCGGCGATCACTCTCTCCGGCGGCCAGGACACGCTGGAGGGCCCCGACACCCTGGACCCGCTGTTCGGCGCCGAGGGCCGGGACCTGAGGTTCTCCGAGTCCGACCTGCCGCCGGTGGGCTCACTGCCGTCGGCGATCGACCCTACGGTGCGCCACAAGACCGTCGGCCCCGCCGGGTCTGCGCTGCCCGCCGGCCCCACCGACCCCGCCCTCCTCGAAGAGGCGCTCGCCGAGCTGGAGCGCATGGTGGGCCTGGAGCCGGTGAAGCGCCAAGTCAAGGCGCTGTCCGCGCAGTTGAACATGGCGCGGCTGCGCACGGGTCAGGGACTGCCGGTGCAGCCGCCCAAGCGGCACTTCGTCTTCTCCGGCCCCTCGGGCACCGGCAAGACCACGGTGGCCCGCATCCTGGGCCGTGTCTTCTACGCCCTCGGACTGCTCGGCGGCGACCACCTCGTGGAGGCCCAGCGGGCCGACCTGGTCGGCGAGTACCTGGGCCAGACAGCCGTGAAGGCCAACGAACTGATCGACTCCGCGATCGGCGGTGTGCTCTTCGTCGACGAGGCCTACTCGCTCTCCAACTCCGGCTACGGCAAGGGCGACGCGTACGGCGACGAGGCCTTGCAGGTGCTGCTGAAGCGGGCCGAGGACAACCGCGACCACCTGGTCGTCATCCTGGCCGGCTACCCGGAGGGCATGGATCGTCTGCTGGCCGCCAATCCCGGCCTCTCCTCCCGCTTCACGACCCGCGTCGACTTCCCGTCGTACCGGCCCCTCGAACTCACCTCGATCGGCGAGGTCCTGGCCGCCGAGAACGGCGACGTGTGGGACGAGGAGGCCCTGGACGAGCTGCGCTCGATCGCCGGACACGTGGTGGACCAGGCGTGGATCGACGAACTCGGCAACGGCCGGTTCTTGCGCACGCTGTACGAGAAGAGCTGCGCTTACCGGGATCTGCGGTTGTCGATGTATCCGGGGTCGCTGTCCCGGGACGACCTGTCGACACTGCGGCTGCCCGACCTGATGCAGGCCTACGGTGAGGTGCTGTCGGGGCGGGGCCCGCAGGATCCGTCCCCGACGTGACGGACCCGCGGGCCCCCGGCCCGTTCGTCAGCCGGTCAGCGCCTCTTCCGGGGCGCCGCTGGCCCGCGGCTCGGTCACCTTCACCTCCGGCACCTCCCGGTGGGCGGGGTCGGTGACCTCACCGACCAGGAGCTCCAGTACGTCCTCCAGGGCGACCAGGCCGAGCACCTTGCCGGACGCGTCGGCCACCTGGGCCAGGTGCGTGGCGGCGCGGCGCATGACCGTCAGGGCGTCGTCCAGGGGGAGTTCGGAGCGCAGCGTCGTCATGGGGCGCCACAGCTGCTGCGGCACCGCCCGGTCCGAGTCCTCCAGGTCCAGTACGTCCTTCACGTGCAGATAGCCCATGAAGGCGCCGTTCTCCGCGGCGATCGGGAAGCGGGAGTAACCGGTGCGGGCAGTGAGCTCGACGATCCGGCCCGGCGTCACCGACGGCGCAACCGTCACCAGTGACTCCCGTCCCAGGAGCACGTCCGTCACCGGGCGGGAGCCCAGTTCCAGCGCGTCCTCCAGGCGTTCCTGCTCCTCGGGACCGAGCAGGCCCGCCTGGCCGGCGTCCTCCACCAGGCGGTTGAGCTGTTCGCTGGTGAAGACCGCCTCGACCTCGTCCTTCGGCTCGACCCGGAAGAGCCGCAGGATGCCCTGGGCGCAGGCGCCGAGGGCGATGGTGATCGGCTTGCAGAGGCGCGCGAAGGCGACCAGGCCCGGCGCGAGCCACACCGCGGCCTTCTCCGGTGCCGCCATCGCGAGGTTCTTCGGGACCATCTCGCCGATGACGAGGTGGAAGAAGACGACGGCGGCGAGCGCGATGACGTATCCCAGCGGGTGGATCATCCCGGCCGGGAGGTGGACCCATGCGAAGACCGGTTCCAGCAGGTGCGCGACGGTCGGTTCGGCGACCGCGCCCAGGGTCAGCGAGCAGACGGTGATGCCGAACTGGGCCGCGGCCATCATCTGCGGCAGCCGCTCCAGGCCGTAGAGGACCTGGCGGGCCCGGGCGGTGCCGAGCGGTTCGATCTGGCTGCGGCGGACCGACACGAGGGCGAACTCGGCGCCGACGAAAAAGCCGTTGGCGAGGACGAGCAACCCGGCGAACAGGAGTTGGATCACGCTCATCGGGTGACCTCCACGACCGGTCCGGTCCGCACCAGGCGGACCCGCTCGGCGCGGTAGTGCCCCACACGGCGCACGGTCAGCCGCCAGCCGGGCAGTTCCGCCCTGTCGCCGACGGCCGGAATCCGGCCGAGCCGGTCGGCGACCAGCCCGGCGACGGTCTCGTACGGCCCCTCGGGCACGTCGAGGCCTATGCGCTGCAGGATGTCGACGCGGCAACTGCCGTCGGCGTCCCAGGAGGGCCTGCCGTCCTCCGGCGGGGCGGCGGCGAGTTCGGGCACGTCCTGCCCGTCGTGCTCGTCGCGGACCTCGCCGATGATCTCCTCGACGATGTCCTCCAGGGTCACCACGCCCGCCGTGCCGCCGTACTCGTCGACGACGACCGCGATGGGCTGCTCGCTGCGCAGCTGGGCGAGGAGGGGCTGGACCGGCAGGGTCTCGGGGACCAGCAGCGCCGGACGGGCGATACGGCCGACAGGGGTGCGCAGGCGGTCGTGGACCGGGACGGCCAGCGCGTCCTTGAGGTGGACCATGCCGACGATTTCGTCGATCCGCTCCTTGTAGACCGGGAAGCGGGACAGGCCGGTGGCGCGGGTGAGGTTGACCACGTCCTCGGCGGTGGCCGTCGACTGCAGCGCACTCACCTTCACACGCGGGGTCATGACGTGCTGCGCGGTCAGCTCGGCGAGCGACAGCGTTCGTACGAAGAGGTCGGCCGTGTCCTGTTCCAGGGCGCCGGCCTGCGCGGAGTGCCGGGCCAGCGAGACGAGTTCGCCGGGGGTGCGGGCGGAGGCCAGCCCCTCGGCGGGCTCCACGCCCATGGCGCGTACCAGGCGGTTGGCGACCGCGTTCAGTGCGGCGATGACCGGCCGGAACAGGCGGGCGAACCTGTGCTGCGGGCCGGCGACGAAGCGCGCGACCTGCATCGGCTTGGACACCGCCCAGTTCTTGGGCACGAGTTCGCCGATGACCATCTGCACGGCGGAGGCCAGCAGCATGCCGACGATCACCGCGACGCCGGAGACGGCGCGCTCGGGGATGCCGATCGCGCTGAACGGGCCGTGCAGCAGCTGCGCGAGCGCGGGCTCGGCGAGCATGCCGACGACGAGGGAGGTGATGGTGATGCCGAGCTGGGTGCCGGAGAGCTGGAAGGACAGCTCCCTGAGCGACTGGGCGACCCTGAGGGCCCGTTTGTCGCCTTCGGCTGCGGCCTTCTCGGCGTCCGTCGACTCGACCGTGACCAGGCCGAACTCGGCGGCCACGAAGAAGCCGTTGGCCAGGATCAGCAGGAAGGCCGCTCCGAGGAGCAGCAGGGGGGTGCTCATGATGCCGCCGCCTCGATGGGTCGTGAGGTGGCGGCGCAGGTACTACAGGACGATCCGTCCATCGCTGGAGGGAGTCACTCCTCGGGTAGCAGGGGGCCTCTGAGGCCCGGTGGAAGACCGGCGGGACATCAGCGGCGGAGGCGCAACGAAAACGCCTCCGCCAACAGATTAATCAAGACATGGGTCTTTACGGCAGATCCCTCGTCGAGCGGGACTCGGCGAGGGCACGCAGGGCGCGTGCGTCGGTGATGGCACGCTCCTTGGCGATGCCCGGCTGGATGCCGAGCGCGGGCAGGCTCGTGCCGTCGCTGAGGTCGAGGAACACCCAGGGGTCGCCGGGGCGCAGGTTCACATGAAGGATCTCGGCCCACTCCAGGTGCCGCCTGGTGGCGATGTTGACCACGGTGACACCTCTCTCGTCGGCGACGACCCGCACCCGGGCGAGCAGGGCCAGCACCCCGAACAGGATCGCCCCGGTGACGACGAAGCTGAGCTTCTCGCCGGGGCTGAGCTGCTCCAGGAGCAACGCCACAGTCGTGATCACCACGAAGATCACGGCGCCGCTCGTGAGCAGGACGGCCCGGGTGCGGCCCGGCCGGAACGTGACGGGGAGGGTAGGCAGATCGGACATCTTCCGGTGTCTCTCGGTCGTCCTCCGTCAGAGACGGCAGGCGTGGATGGCCGTGGTCAGGATGGCCCGCGCGCCGATGTCGTAGAGGTCGTCCATGATCCGCTGGGCTTCCTTGGCCGGAACCATCGCACGGACGGCGACCCAGCCCTCGTTGTGCAGCGGGGAGACGGTGGGCGACTCGAGGCCCGGGGTCAGCGCGACGGCCTTCTCCAGCTGCTCGACACGGCAGTCGTAGTCCATCATCACGTACGTCCGCGCCACCAGGACGCCCTGCAGACGACGCAGGAACTGCTGCACCTTGGGCTCCTCGCCGTCGGCGCCGGTGCGGCGGATGACGACGGCCTCGGACTTCATGATCGGCTCGCCGAAGACCTCCAGGCCCGCGTTGCGCAGGCTGGTGCCGGTCTCGACGACATCGGCGATGACCTCGGCGACGCCCAGCTCGATGGCGGTCTCGACCGCGCCGTCCAGGTGGACGACGGAGGCGTCGACGCCGCTGTCGGCTAGGTGCCCCGCGACGATGCCCTCGTAGGAGGTGGCGACCGTCTTGCCCGTCAGGTCCTCGATGCCGTTCGCGGTGCCCGGCTTGGACGCGAAGCGGAAGGTGGAGCGGGCGAAGCCCAGCGGGAGGATCTCCTCGGCGTTGGCGCCGGAGTCGACCAGCAGGTCGCGGCCGGTGATGCCGATGTCGAGGCGGCCGGAGGAGACGTAGATCGCGATGTCGCGGGGGCGGAGGTAGAAGAACTCGACCTCGTTGGTCGGGTCGACGATCCGCAGCTCCTTGGACTCACGGCGCTGCTGGTAGCCGGCCTCATGCAGCATCTCCGCCGCAGGGCCTGACAGGGAACCCTTGTTGGGGACGGCGATGCGCAGCATGAGGTCGGCTTCCTTTGTTCGTTCGGTACGGGATGGGGTGCGCGTGCGGCTCAGAGGTGGGCGTAGACGTCGTCCAGGGAGATCCCGCGGGCGACCATCATCACCTGTACGTGGTAGAGCAGCTGCGAGATCTCCTCGGCGGCCGCTTCCTTGCCCTCGTACTCGGCGGCCATCCAGACCTCGGCGGCCTCTTCGACGACCTTCTTGCCGATGGCATGGACGCCCTTGCCGACCAGTTCTGCGGTGCGGGAAGTGGCGGGGTCGCCGTGGGCGGCCTTCTGCTGGAGCTCGGTGAAGAGCTCCTCGAACGTCTTATTGGACATGGTGGCGCTCACTTTACGCGGTGTGCCGACCGGCCTAGCGCCATGGTTCGGATACTGAGCGGAGGGTGGCCGCGGTCGCCACCGCCGCCGTCACCGCCTCGTGCCCCTTGTCCTCGTTCGAGCCCTCGATTCCCGCCCGGTCCAGGGCCTGCTCCTCGGTGTCGCAGGTCAGCACGCCGAAGCCGATGGGGACGCCGGTGTCGACGGAGACCTGGGTGAGGCCCAGGGTCACGCCCTGGCACACGTACTCGAAGTGGGGGGTGCCGCCCCGGATCACGACGCCGAGGGCGACGATCGCGTCGTAGCCGCGGCCCGCGAGGACCTTGGCGACGACCGGGAGTTCCCAGCTGCCGGGGACCCTGAGCAGGGTCGGCTCGTCGATCCCCAGGTCGTGCAGGGCGCGCAGGGCGCCGTCCACCAGGCCGTCCATCACCTTTTCGTGCCACTGCGCCGCGATGACGGCGACCCGCAGGTCACCCACGTTGCGTACGGACAGTTCCGGTGCGCCCTTGCCGCTCACGTTCTCTTGTCTCCTCGGTGACGTCTGACGGTCGTTTACTGGGTGCTGCACGTGGACACGGGAGCCGTGTCCAGCCAGGGCAGGTCGTGTCCCATCCGGTCCCGCTTGGTGCGCAGGTAGCGGAGGTTGTGCTCGCCCGCCTGTACGGGCATCGGCTCGCGGCCGGTGACCTTGAGTCCGTGGCGGACGAGCGCGTCGGTCTTGGCGGGGTTGTTGGTCATCAGGCGCAGGCTGCGGACGCCGAGGTCCTCCAGGATCTGCGCGCCGGCGCCGTAGTCCCGGGCGTCGGCGGGCAGGCCGAGTTCGAGGTTGGCGTCGAGGGTGTCGCGGCCGCGCTCCTGGAGCTCGTAGGCGCGCAGCTTGGACAGCAGGCCGATGCCGCGCCCCTCGTGGCCGCGCAGATAGACGACCACTCCCCTGCCCTCGGCCTGGATGCGCTCCAGGGAGGCCTCCAGCTGGGGGCCGCAGTCGCAGCGCAGGGAGGCGAAGATGTCGCCGGTCAGGCACTCGGAGTGGACGCGGACCAGGACGTCCTCGCCGTCGCCGAGCTCGCCGCGGACGAGGGCGACGTGCTCGACGCCGTCGACGGTGGAGCGGTAGCCGTAGGCCGTGAACTCACCGTGGGCGGTGGGTAGTTGGGTCTCGGCCTCGCGGCGGACGGTGGGCTCGGAGGTGCGGCGGTAGGCGATCAGGTCCTCGATGGAGATGATCGTCAGGCCGTGCTTGCGGGCGAAGGGGATCAGCTCGGGCAGGCGCAGCATCCGGCCGTCCTCGCCGGCGATCTCGACGATCGCGCCGGCCGGCCGCAGCCCCGCGAGGCGGGCGAGGTCGACGGCGGCCTCGGTGTGGCCGTCTCGGGTCAGGACGCCGCCGGGCCTGGCGCGCAGCGGGAAGATGTGGCCGGGGCGCACGAAGTCACTCGCCCCGGCGTCGCCGCTCGCCAGCAGCTGGAGCGTGGTCGCGCGGTCGGCGGCCGAGATACCGGTGGTGACGCCGTGCGCGGCGGAGGCGTCCACGGAGACGGTGAACGCCGTCTTCATCGACTCGGTGTTGTCCGCGACCATCTGCGGGAGTTCGAGCCGGTCCAGCTCCTCGCCCTCCATGGGGGCGCAGATCAGGCCGCGGCACTCGCTCATCATGAAGGCGACGATCTCGGGGGTGACCTTCTCGGCGGCGACGACGAGGTCGCCCTCGTTCTCACGGTCCTCGTCGTCGACGACCACGATCGGGCGGCCGGCCGCGATGTCGGTGATGGCCTGCTCGATCGGGTCGAGCGACCAGTCCTCGATGCCGTCTGTGGTGTAGAGAATCGGTGCCGATGTCATGCCGGCGCTCCTTCCAGGACGGGCCGCGCGGTGTTGCGGGAGCGCAGCCACCAGTCGCGCATGCCCCACAGGACGAGCGCGCCGTAGATGACGTAGACGAAGCCGGAGAAGGCGTAGCCGTTGGCGAAGTTGAGGGGGACGCCGACGAGGTCGACCAGGAGCCAGGCGATCCAGAACTCGACCATGCCGCGGGCCTGGGCGTACATGGCGACGATGGTGCCGACGAAGATGTAGGCGTCCGGCCAGGGGTCCCAGGACAGGGACGGGTAGGCCTTGAAGAGCAGGGCGACCGCGACCGTGCCGACGGCGGCGGCGGCGATCATCGCGCCGCGCTCGCGCCAGGTGGCGAACCGCGGGGTGATGTGGCCGTCGGCGGACCGGTCCTTGTCGCGGTTCCACTGCCACCAGCCGTACAGGGCGACGACCATGACGACGACCTGCTTGCCGGCGCTGCCGGCGAGGTGGCCGTAGAAGGCGATGAAGAGGACCAGGCCGGAGAGGAACTGCACCGGCCAGGTCATCAGCGAGCGCCGCCAGCCGAGGGCCAGGGTGATCAGGCCGAGGATGTTGCCGATCATGTCCGACCAGATGATGTGCTGGTCGAGGAGGGTGAAGGCCTCCGAGTTCAGCCAGCTCACCGGGCCACCCCCTGACTGCTCGCGAGCAGCCGCTCGACGTACTTGGCGACGATGTCGACCTCGAGGTTGACCGGGTCGCCGGGCTGCTTGCGGCCGAGCGTGGTCAGGTCGAGGGTGGTGGGGATCAGGCTGACAGTGAAGTAGTCGGGGCCCGCGTCGACCACGGTGAGGCTGATGCCGTCGACCGTGATGGAGCCCTTCTCGACGACATAGCGGGTCAGGTCCGCGGGGAGCGAGACCTTCACGATCTCCCAGTGCTCGGAGGGCTTGCGCTCCAGGACCTTGCCCGTGCCGTCGACATGGCCCTGGACGATGTGGCCGCCCAGGCGCGCGCCCACGGCCATCGGGCGTTCGAGGTTGACGCGGGAGCCGACGGCGAGGGCGCCGAGGCTGGAGCGGTCGAGGGTCTCCGCCATGACGTCGGCGGTGAACTCGTCGCCTTCGTGGTCGACGACGGTGAGGCAGACGCCGTTCACCGCGATGGAGTCTCCGTGCTTGGCACCCTCGGTGACGACGGGGCCCCGCAGACGGAAGCGACACGCGTCGCCGAGGTTCTCGACGGCGGTGATCTCGCCCAGCTCTTCGACGATTCCGGTGAACACTTCCCGGGTCCTCCTGCCTCTTCGGGCACGGACTCCGGGGCTGTCGATGACGACAGAATGTACGAGCGAGAACACCGGGGGCGACGCCGGACGCACCCGTCCCGAAGGACGGACCGATACGGCGGCGCGCACGAATGCCCGCCCGCCGCGCACTGCCTCCCATCCGGACTTTAACCGTCGGTCCAGGAATTTCACCTGGTCAACCGGCCGCTGGAAGCGACCGGGTCGCGGACTGTAACCGCCGGTTCGGACTTTCACCGACCCCGGAGTGCGCTGCTTCTGGTACAGGGCCAGTCTGCCACGCCTGATCGAGGTCCATACAGGCGAACGGTGTGGGCCTGCTCACAGGATGTGCCGCTGGACTTCTCAACTCCCCTGACCTGCTGGACCCTTTGGTCTAGTCCTTTAGTCCCTTCATGGACCGACCCGGCGGCGGTGACGACGGCCCTTGCCCGCCGCCGGGTCTTTGCGCCCGCGGCAGGGTGTCCGCGCCCGCAGCCATCGGCCTCTGGCAGGGTGAGTGGCATGAGCAGCGCGATAGCCGACGAGTTCGAGACGCACCGGCCACGACTGTTCGGCCTCGCCTATCGCATGCTGGGCTCGGCCGACGAGGCAGAGGACGCGGTCCAGGACGCCTATCTGCGCTTCAGCGGAGCCGACCGCACGGGCATCGAGTACCCGGCGGCCTGGCTCGCCAAGGTGGTCACCAACCTCTGTCTCACCCGGCTGACCTCGGCGCGGGCCCGGCGCGAGCAGTACGTCGGGCCCTGGCTGCCCGAGCCCGTGGGCACCTCCGACGGCAGCCTCGGCCCGCTGGAGTCGGCCGAGCAGCGCGATGCCGTGTCGATGGCCGTGCTGGTCCTGCTGGAGCGCCTCAGCCCGACCGAGCGCGCGGTGTACGTGCTGCGGGAGGCGTTCGGATACGGGCACCGGGAGATCGCCGGCGTACTGGATCTGGCGGAGGCCAACTGCCGTCAGCTGTACCGGCGGGCGGTGCAGCGGGTGGGTGAGGACCGGTCGCGGTTCGAGCCGGTGCCGCAGCGGCAGCAGGAGCTGGTCGCATCGTTCATCACGGCGGCCCGCGAGGGCGATCTGGCCGGGCTGGAGAAGCTGCTCGCGGCGGACGCGACCTGGTGGAGCGACGGCGGCGGCAAGGTCAGTGCGGCTCGGCGGCCGGTCCATGGGCGCGAGAAGGTCGGCCGTCTGGCGCTCGGCGCGTACGAGAAGTGGGCGGCGGGGGTGGAGTTCACGATGGCCGAGATCAACGGTGCGAGCACGCTCGTGGCGTGGGCCGGCGACGCGCTCGTGGCGGTGCTCGCGGTGGACCTGCGTGAGGGTCTGGTCACGGACGTGTGGGCACAGGTGAATCCGGACAAACTGGAGTTCCTGCAACGCCAGCTGACGCGTCCGTAGGAGCGTGTCACGTTTCACCGGGGCTGTTCAGTCCTAGCTGGCGCAGGGCGTTCCACTCGGGGGCGTCCGCGTCCGAAGGGGCTGATCAGCATGACCACGATCCTGGTGACCGGCGGTACCGGAACGCTCGGCCGGCTCGTCACCGAGCGGCTGCGCGCAGAAGGGCACGCGGTGCGGGTGCTCAGCCGGCACGCCCAGCCGTACGCCGTCGACCTGCGCGAGGGCGGTGCGGGGCTGGACGCGGCGGTCGCGGGCGTGGACACCGTCGTGCACTGCGCGACCACGCAGACCGGCGGTGACGAGAAGGCCGCCGGGAACCTGGTCGCGGCGGCCCGGCGGGCGGGGGTGGGCCACCTGGTCTACATCTCGATCGTCGGTGTCGACGAGGTGCCGTTCCCGTACTACCGGTCCAAGCTCGCCGTCGAGAGGCTGGTCGAGGAGTCGGGGCTGGGCTGGACCGTGCTGCGTACGACCCAGTTCCACGACCTGCTCGTGAGGCTGCTCAAGGGGCTGGCCAAGCTGCCTGTCGTGCTGCTGCCTGCCGGTGTCCGGGACCAGCCGATCGAGGTGGCGGAGGTAGCGGCACGGCTGACCGAGCTGGCCGTCGGGGCTCCCGCGGGGCGGGTGGAGGACATGGGCGGGCCCGAGATCCGGACGTTCGAGTCGCTGGCCCGCAGCTATCTGAAGGCAACGGGGCGCAGGCGGGCGGTGCTGAACGTGCCGCTGTGGGGCAAGGCGTACCGGGCCTTCGTCGGCGGAGGGCACCTCACGCCCGAACTCGCCGTCGGGAAGGGGACGTTCGAGGAGTACCTGGCCGGGCGGCGCGGATAGCCGACGCGACCGGCTCCGCGCGGGCGGCCTGTGGCTGCTCGCCGTACGCGTTGTCCGTGCTCCCGGAGAGTCACTGCTCTGGAGACGCGAACGCCCTCCGCGCGGGCGCGGGTTACGGCTCGGGGGGTGCGAACACGCCTTCCGCCGGGCGCGGGTTACGACTCGCGAGGTACGAACACGCCCTCCGCCGGGCGCGGGTCACCGCTCGCGAGGTACGAACACGCCCTCCGCCGGGCGCGGGTCACCGCTCGGGAGGTACGAACACGCCCTCCGCCGGGCGCGCGTCACCGCTCGCGAGGAGCGAACAGGTCGTCCTGAGCTCCGTCCCGTGCGATGAGCAGTGCTCCGCGAAGTACGGCACCCCCACCGAGGGCGCTCGCCCTGACCTCGGTGGGCAGCGGTGACATGCGCCGGACCCGTTCGGCCACGCGGCCGGCGAGTTCGTCCCCGCCGGCCTGGCCGACCTCGCCGCCCAGCACGAGGCATCCGGGGTCGAGAATCGCCACCACGGAGGCGACACCGACGGCAAGTCGGTCGGCGAGGGAGTCGAGGAAACGGCCGGCCGACCCGGCCTCCGGAACGGCGATGCCGGTTCGCGTCGGCGCCGCTCCCGCCTCCCCCGCGACCCGGGCCACCGCCGCCCGCACCACCCCGGCGGCCGCCGGCCCATGTGCCGTGCCCTCCACCGTCACGCCATGCTCTGTCGCCAGTTCCACGATCGCCGCTGCCCCCGCCAGGGAGTGGAATCCGCCCTCGCAGTCCGTCGCCGAAGGCAGTGCGGCCGTTCCCGGTACCGGCAGGAAGCCGATTTCGCCGGTGCCGCCGGAGGCACCACGGCGGAGTGCGCCGTCCAGGACCACGGCCGCGCCGGTGCCGTGGCCGAGCCAGAGGAGCACAAAGGTGTCGCGGTCGCGCGCGGCGCCGTCGCGCTGTTCGGCGACGGCGGCGAGATTGGTCTCGTTGTCGACGCTGACGCGGGCTTCGGGCAGGCGTTCCTGGAGGGCGGCGACCAGGCGGCGGTGCCATTCGGGCAGGCCGGAGGAGTCGCGGAGTTCCCCGGTGGCCGGGTCGATCAGGCCGGGCGCGCCGATCCCGACGGTGTGCAGGCGGTCGGCCCCGGCCTCCTTCACCACCCGTTCGACCAACGTGACCGCCTGCTCGACCGCAGGTCCTGTCCCGGTGTCGTCGGCGATCGGCACGGAGGCCTCGGCGAGCACCCGGCCGAGCAGGTCGGAGACGATCACGGAGACGCCCTCGGTCCGGACGTCGAGGGCGGCGAGATGCGCGCGGTCGGCGACGATGCCGTACAGCTTTGCGTTCGGCCCGCGCCGCCGCTCCCCCGCCTCCCCGACCACGGTGATCAGAGCGGACGCGGTGAGCCGCTCCACGAGATCGGCGACCGTAGGCCGGGACAGTCCGGTCAGCTGCTTCAACTGCCCTGCCGTCAACGGGCCCTCCTGCTGCAGCAGACGCAGGGCGAGCCGGTCGTTGATGGCCCGGGCGGTGCTCGGGGATGCGGGCATGCCGGGATCCTCCCAGATCGGCCGGGACGCGCGGGACATGACCGGTGGCCCCGGCTCCGCACCGCGCGGCCAGTAATCCCCTATCTATCAGGCAGGGTTCCTGATAATTTACGCGATGCCAGTGGGGAAACACAGGAACCGGGAGGGCCGAGAATGAGCGACGTGGTCTGCGACCCGCGCGAGGTGAGGCGGGCCCGGTACGCCGTGGCCGCCGTGTTCGCCGTGCACGGAGCCGTCGCCGGCTCGTTCGCGACCCGCGTGCCCTGGGTCCAGGACCATGCCTCGCTGAGTGCGGGACAGCTCGGCTTCGCCCTCGCCTTCACGGCGTTCGGCGCCTCGTGCTCCATGCCGCTGGCCGGCCGGATCACCCACCGCTTCGGCAGTCGCAGGGCCCTGCGCGGCCTCATCGCCCTGTGGACGATGGCCCTGGTCCTGCCGTCGCTCGCGCCGAACATGCTGACCCTGTGCCTGGCGATGTTCGCGTACGGCGCGAGCGCGGGCATGGCCGATGTCGCGATGAACGCGCTCGGCGTCGAGGTGGAGCGACTGCTCGGCAGGTCGATCATGTCGAGTCTGCACGGCATGTGGAGCGCGGGCGCCCTCATCGGCTCCGCGGCGGGCACGCTCGCCGCGCACCTCGGTTCCGACGCCCGCCTGCACTTCGCGCTGGCGGCGGCCACCCTCACCCTGCTCGGGACAGGGGCCTGCCACTGGGTGCTCGACCTGCAGCCCGCCGAGGACGAGGAGCCTCCGCCGAGGTTCGCGCTGCCACCCCGGTCCGCGCTGCTCATCGGCACCGTCGGCTTCTGTGCGGTGTTCGCGGAGGGCGCCAGCCTCGACTGGTCGGCGGTCTATCTGCGCGACCAGCTCGACACGTCGGCGGGCCTGGCCGCCGCGTGCACGACCGGCTTCATGCTCACGATGGCGATCGCGCGGCTCGTGGGCGATGTGGTGGTCAACCGGTTCGGCGCGGTCCGCACCGTCAGGACCGGCGGCGCCGTGGCGGTGCTCGGCGGACTGCTCGTCGTCGTGGCGGGTGACCCGGTGGTGGCCATGGCCGGTTTCGCACTGATGGGCCTCGGCATCGCGGTCGTCGTGCCGCTCTGCTTCGCGGCGGCGGGTCACAGCGGCCCGAACCCGAGTCAGGCCATCGCGGGTGTCGCGACCATCACGTACACCTCGGGTCTGATCGCCCCGAGCCTGATCGGCGGGGTGGCTCAGGCCACGAGTCTGGTGGTGTCCTTCGGCCTGGTGACCGCTCTTGCATGCGGGCTCGCGGTCTTCGCGGGCGTGCTCCGCGCAGGCGAGCGCGACCGCCCGAAGGTCAGCCCTCGGGGCGCGGCGGTTCCCGACCCGCGGCCCTGAACCGCTCGCTCCACGGCACGGGGCGCGTCGCCTCCGGGTGCACCGGACCAGGACGCGGATGCCGTGGGCAACGGCGGGCAGCCTGAGGGCTTTGGCGGTCACGGTGGGGCTCCTGAGCGCTGGGACGAAGTGGGGGGTGCGTGGTCGGGGCATTCCACCCCCAGCGGACGCTCAGGAGCCCGGTCGGGAAGGCGGGCCCTGGTCAGCCCGCTATCGAGTCCAACTGCTCGGCCGCCGGACGCAGCGCCCAGAGGTCACCGCCGGGCGGCGCCTCCAGCTTCCGGACAGCCTTCCGGGCCGCCCTGCCCCCCGCGTCCGCCGCCGCGTGGACGACATCGCTCGCCGCGTAGCGGTGGAACTCCAGCTCCGGGTGCGGCCATGGGGCGGCCCCGGTCGCGGCCGGCAGCAGATAGTCCACCGCCTTCAACAGCCCCTGTCCGTCCGGCCCTTGATACGACCACAGATTGACGCCGACATGCCGGCCGATCGCCGCGAGCCGGGTGTACGCGACCAGGTCGAAGGTCGAGTAGTGCCAGCTGCGGGTGCGCGCGAGCTCCTGCGGCTGACCGCCGTCGCCGGCTATCTGCGGGTCGATGCGCTTGGCGCGCGCGTCGAGCACGGTCCTCCGGGCCAGCGCCCGGTCGCCGGTCGCGTAGGCGAGGGCGGCGAGTTGCATGTCGTAGAAGGTGCCGTGGTTGTTGGCCGCCGCGCCCTCCTCCTTGCCGAAGCCGCTGTTCTTCAGCCAGCCGAGGAAGTCGGAGTTCCACCGGGTCATGCCCGTCCGGTCGGCGTTCGTCCAGCCGGGGGCGCCCGTGCCGAGGATCGCGAGGGCGTCGACGACGCTGGTGTACGACTGCGAGAAGTCGATGACGCCGATGGCCCGGCCGTCGTACTTGCAGGGGATGAACTGCGCGTGGTTCAGGTTCGGGTTCATCCTGGTGGCCGGGGCGAGGAACCAGGTGCGCAGCACCTGCGCCGCCTTCTCGGCGTATGTCCGCCGGCCCGTGTAGTACCAGGCCAGGGACAGGTCGTACGTCGAGTCGAAGACCTTCTCGACGTCCTGGCGGTCGGTGCCGGAGTCGACCTCGGGGTTGCGCTGCCCGTCCCGCTGGACGTACGGGCAGCCCCAGGGGTTGTCGGCCGTCGGAGGCTTGCTGGGCCACCAGTAGGGGGCCTGGCTCAGATAGTCGTGGACGTCGCCGCCGGGCGCCGGTTTCGGCTTGTCGACGACCGTCCAGGGGCCCTGGTCCAGCCAGTTGTCGGCGCGGGTCGTCAAGTCCCGCAGGGCTCGGCGCAGTTGCGGATCGCCTCGGTCGAGGCGGAGCTTGGCCTGCTGGAGCCGGGCGCCGTCGAGAACTGCGGTGTCGGGCGCCCTGGGTGCCGCCTGCGCGGAGGGGACGAGGACGGCTCCGAGCGTCACGACCGCGGCCAGCAGGACGGCAGCACGGGATCTTCCACTCATCAAGCACTCCGATCAGTCGAACAATCGATCAGATACGTGAACACAGTTCATGAGCAGGACCGTGCGAGCGTAGGACTCCCAGGTAGCCGTGACAATGGTCCGGACAGTCTCCACGTACAGAGAAGGCGAAACCTCACCATGACTCCGCCACCGCTGCCGGACGGGGGCACGTCCTCCTACGACGAGGCCAACTCATAGGCGTACGAGGGTGTGAACGTCCCGGGCGAGCCCTTGCAGCCGTCCGACTCCCCCGGCAGCTTCACCCACAGATAGGCGTCGATCCGGGCCTCGCCGGTGCTGAGTGAGGGCGCCCGGCCGATCTTGCGGCCCGACGGGTCGCACCAGTCGCCGTCGGCCGGGGCTCCGTTGCCGTTGCGGCTGGTGTCGATGACGGCGCCCAGGCTCGCGGGGCCGCCGAGGGCGGCGAGGACCCGCCGGTCGTAGGCGATCTCGTCGGGCGTGGTGTGGAAGTTGGAGACGTTGCTGAAGATCCCGTCGGAGGACGCGGCCGAAGCGGCGCCCGCCTGCTTCAGCCGACTCGCCTGCGTCGCGGCCGCGTTCCAGCCGGAGTGGCCGGCGTCGTAGTACACCCGCGCGTTCGGGTCGGCGGCCTTGAGGACCCGGCCGGCGCGGGCCAACGAGGCGAACCGGTCGGCGCGCCCGCCCTCGGACAGACAGTCGGCCTGGGCTATGGAGTCGGGCTCCAGGATGACGACGACCTCGCCGGACCCAAGGCCCGCCGCGAACCTGTCGACCCATCCGTCGTACGCGGCGAGGTCGGGCGCCCCGCCCTCGGAGGCGCCCCCGCAGTCGCGGTCCGGTATCGCGTACGCCACCACGACCGGCACCCGGCCCTGCGCCCTGGCTCCCGACGTGACGGCGCGGACCCGGGAGGTGACCGTCGACGGGGTGAAGTCGGCGAACCACACCGCGGCCGGCTGGTCGGCGATGCGGGACTCTATGAGCGACGTGCGCGGGTCGCCCGGGTGGGAGCGGACCCAGTCGAGCACCTGGGAATCGGGGTGACGGTACAGACTCGTGGACGCCGGGGCGGCCGGCCGCTTCTTCTGCGTCGGGCTCGGGGAGGGAGTGGGAGTCCCCCTCTTCACCGAGGCGGAGGAGGACGGGTGGGTCGCCGACGGGGACGGCACCACCGGCAGCTGGTCCAGGTGCGGCGAGCTGGTCACCTTCGGCTTCGCCTCGTCGGCGCTCCGGCCGTCGTCGAGCGCGGTCATCATGCCGGTCACGGTGCCGACGGCGACGACCACGGAGGCCGCCGCGACCATGGCTCCACGGCGGGCGGCACGCCTGCGCTCGGCCCTGCGTGCGGCCAGACGCTGGGCACGAAGGCCTGACACCGTGCTGGTCCCCCTCCCGCGACGGCGGACGCGTTCCCCCGTTCTGGGGAAGCGTCGGACCCGCCGACACTGCCGTCAGCCTATGACTGGGACCCTTCCCTCATGGGGCAATTGGAACAGTTCACCACTTCTGTAGACGCAGTCGTCTCCCGTATGCGCGCCCTCGACGTGACGCTGCCCGAGCGGGACGGCGTCGCGGTCTTCAACCGCGTCTACCTCGCCGTCACCGAGGCGGTCGACCGCCGTATCGACGGCAGTGGGTTCCCGGACGCCCGGGCCGCGATCACGCTGGACGTGCGGTTCGCGGAGCGCTATCTCGCCGCCGTCGACGCGGTGGCGGACGAGCGGCGCCCACCGGCCTGCTGGCGGCCCCTGTTCCAGTTCCGCCGTCATCCCGGCGTACGACCGCTGCAGTTCGCGCTGGCGGGCATCAATGCGCACATCGGCCACGACCTGGCGCTCGCCGTCGTGGACAGCTGTCGTACGTTGAACTGCGAACCGGCCGACCTGGAGGACGAGTTCGACCGCGTGGGTGACCTCCTCGTCTCGCTGGAGGAGCGCATCCGCGAAGATCTGATGCCGGGCCCCGACCTCCTCCAGATCGCCGACCCGCTCACCCACCTGCTCGGCGCCTTCAGCCTGGAACGGGCCCGGGACGCGACCTGGTCGGCGGCCCGCGCCCTGTGGGCGCTGCGCCGACTGCCCGACGTGGCCGAGGAGTTCACCGAACGCCTGGACGCGGCGGTCGGCTTCGCGGGTCGGATGCTGCTCACGCCGCTGCCGGACTGATCCGGTCGCGTTACGTCGGCCGAGATACCGCCTGAGGCAGACGACGCAAAGGAGCGTGCGCATGCCCACGTCGCCGCGGACGTGTACGAGAAGGCTCGCGCGGCCGCGGCGTCCAGTCAGTCCTCCGGCAGTTCGACCGGCGCGATCTCGTCGTACACGTCACCCGGGCCCGGGTTGGTCGTGTCCGTCCCGCCGCCGAAGTGGTGCATGACGCCCCAGACCGCGTTCAGCGCGGTCTGGATCGCGCCCTCGGCCCAGCCGGCCGTCCAGGAGATGTCGTCGCCGGCGAGGAAGATGCCCCGCTTGTCCTCGGGCAGCCGGTCCTGCATGAAGTGCGTGAACAGACGCCGCTGGTAGCGGTAGTGGCCGGGCAGGTTGGCCTTGAACGCTCCCATGAAGTAGGGCTCGTTCTCCCAGGACACGGTCACCGGGTTGCCGATGACGTGCCGGCGGATGTCGACGTTCGGGTAGATCTCGCCGAGCGACTTCAGCATGACCTCCATCCGCTCCTTCGCGGACAGCGGCAGCCACTTCAGGCTGTCGTCGCACCAGGTGTAGGAGAGGCAGATGACGGCCGGCTTGTCCGGGCCGTCGTCCAGGAGGTAAGTGCCGCGCGTCATACGGTCGGTGAGCGTCATCGACATGACGTCCCGGCCGGTGGGGTTTCCCCTGTCGTCGACGGCCTTGTCCAGCCAGAAGGGCCGGTCGACGGGCACGAACAGCTTGCTGGACTCCATGTAGTGGGTGCGCTCGATCGCCGTCCAGTGGTCGATCGGGAAGAGCGAGTCGTCGCAGGCGATCTTCGACAGGAGCATCCAGGACTGGGCGGTGAAGATCGCCGCCCGGTAGGTGCGGATGTCGCCGTTCGCGTCCGTCACGGTGATCCGGTTGCCGGCGGTCCGGTGCAGCCGGGTCACGGCGGGGCGGGGCTCGCCGTCCACGTGCAGGGACTTGAGGGAGGTCCCGTACGGCCAGTGGACGATCTTCTCCGGCTCGCGCTCCCAGAGCCTGACCGGCAGTTGCTGTGAGCCGCCGACGATGCCGCGGTGGTGGTCGTCGGCCTCGGTGTAGACGACCCGGAGGATCTCCAGGATGGAGTTCGGGAAGTCGGTGTCCCAGCCGCCCGTCCCGAAGCCGACCTGGCCGAAGATCTCGCGGTGGCGGAAGGACTTGAAGGCCTCGGAGTCGCAGAGGAAGCCGTAGAAGGTCTGGTTGTCGAGCTTCTCGACGAGCCTCGACCAGATCTCACGGATGCGCGGTACGTCCCGCTCGCGCAGGGCGCGGTTCATGTCGGAGAAGTCGGCGCCCTCTTCGAGGCAGGTGTTCCAGGCGTGGGCGACGTCCCGGTACACCTGCGGCAGGTCGTCGACCGTTTCGGCGTAGTGCGACTCGCCCTTGAGGTCGACGACCGTCGAAGGGGTCGCCTCCGCAAGGGGGTTGGGGAACGGCCGGGTCTCCAGGCCCACCAGGTCGATGTAGTGCTGGAGCGCCGTCGAGGAGGGCGGGAAGCGCATCGCGCCCATCTCGGCGGTGAGGTCCTCGGTGCCCGGGCCTTCGAAGCCGACGGTGCGCAGTCGTCCGCCGATCCGGTCGGCCTCGTACACGACGGGCTTCAGGCCCATCTTCATCAGCTCATAGGCCGCCACGATGCCGGACAGCCCACCGCCGATGACCGCGACCTCGGCGCCGTGCTCGGTCGCCGGTACCTGGCCGAGGCCCGCCGGGTGGGCGAGGAAGTCGTCGTAGGCGTAGGGAAAGTCCGGGCCGAACATGGTGATCGGCGGCTGGTGCTCGTCTGCGTGCTCGACGGCGTTGGGCACGGTGGACGTCATGGGGTACGGACTCCTTGCGGGAAAGCTGCTGAATCTGCTGAAGCGGCTGGGGGAAGGCTTTTCTTCGGCCGGGTTGTCAGACCAGGGACCCGTAGAGACCGGGGCGGCGGTCCTTCAGGTACGGGTTCGCCTCGCGGGAGGCGGCGAGGAAGGCGGGGTCGGCGTCGGCGAGCACGAGTTGCTCACCGCGTCCGGCGCGAGCGCGGGCGACCCCGTCGGGGCCGGCCAGCGCGGAGAGGCCGACGAAGTCGAACTCCCCTTCCAGGCCGACCCGGTTGACGTACGCGACGTACATCTGGTTCTCGAAGGCGCGCACCGGGATCATCGACTCCGCGACGAACTGGAACGGGTGCATCTGCGCGGTCGGCACGACGAGGAGGTCGGTGCCGGCGAGGGCGTGGGCGCGGACGTTCTCCGGGAACTCGACGTCGTAGCAGATCATGAGGCCGACGCGGAGGCCGTTCAGCTCGGCCTGGACGACCGGCTGCTCCCCGGGCGTGAAGTGGTCGCGCTCGAAGCTGCCGAAGAGGTGGGTCTTGCGGTAGTTCGCGAGGCGGTCGCCGCCGGCGGAGATCAGCTGGGCGGAGTTGTGGACGGTGTCGCCGTCGCGCTCCGGGTAGCCGTAGGCGATCGCGAGCCCGTGCCGGGCGGCGATGCCGGCGATCGCGTCGGCGCAGGCGCCGTCGGCGGGTTCGGCGAGGCGGCCGATGTCGTCGCCGATCGCGTACCCGGTGAGGAACATCTCCGGTGCGGCCAGCAGCACGGCGCCCGTGGCGGCGGCACGGCCCGCGGCCGCGTCGAGGACCTTGAGGTTCTCGGCGACCGAGCCGGGGTGGCCGGAGCTCTGGAGCAGGGCGGTGCGCATGCGTGTTCCTCAGCGGTACGTATGGGTTTGGGGGGCCAGATAGACGGTACGGGCGGGGGGCTCGGGCGGACAAGGCGGAGCCGTTGCGCGCCGGTGAGCGGATCGTTGCGTGCGCCATCCGTCCGGCGGCGATTCGTTGCGCGCCCTCGGGCGTAGCTCCGGTCCTCCTTGGGGCGCAGGCCACGCGAGTGCCACGATCCGGGCGCGGACCGTTCCGGGACGGCCGATGAGCCGGCGCATGCTCTCCCCCTGGAGTATTACTCGCCAGTGTTACCCGTCGGTAGCGATCGCCGCACAACCTACGGGATGCTCCGCCGGGACCGCAATGGCCGCCCGAGCACCAGCAGCACGGCCGTCATCAGATACGGCAGCGCGAACAGGGCGAAGGCGGTGCTGTGCGCGGTTCTCGTCTCGACGGCCGCGTATCCGCCGTACACCGCGACCGTGGCGAGGTCGCTGCCCAGGCCCGCGACCGAGGTCAGGGTGGCTCGGCGCTTGTCGTCGATGCGCTGCTGGAGCCGGACGTCGGCCAGCACGGTCGCCAGCTGGAAGCCGCCGAAGGCGAGGGCGACGAGGCCCAGCGCGAGAGGGGTCCCGGCCGCGGCGCCCACGGCCAGGGCGAGCGCGGCGCCGACGAGGACGGACGCCAGTCCCGCCGTACCCATGCGTTCGCACCTCCCGGCCAGCAGGCTCCCGGCTGTGGCTCCCGTCCAGATCAACAGGAGCAGGTAGGGGACGGTCACCTCGGCCACCCCGGTGTCCCGCACCAGCAGTGGCGTGTACTCGTCGAGCGCCTCCCACACGGACCCGACCGCCGGGACCAGCAGCAGCGCTCCGCGCAACGACCGGTTGCGACGGACCTCGCAGAGCCCGTCCCGCAGCGTCGTGGCCCAGCCGTCACCCCCCGTTCTCAGCTCCGCCCGGTCCTCCGGGAACCGGGTCGCCGTCGCGGCGCTCGCCAGACAGGCCAGGACACTCGCCGCGCCCACGGCCGGGTAGCCGCCCCAGGCGAACACGGGTCCGGCGAGCGCCAGAGCCGCCATGATCGCGACGTGCCCCGCGGCCCTGGCCCGGCCCATGATCCGGGCGTACCGCTCGGCCGCGCCGAGCCGCTCCAGCTCCTCGTACACCAGCGCCTCCAGCGCACCGGAGCCGAGCGCTCCGCGCGCGCCCCACAGGACGAAGCCGAGGGCGAAGGCCCAGTACGACGGGGTGAGGATCCACAGCGCGAAGCCCGCGGCGGTGAGCAGCGGGCCCAGCCAGAGCAGCAGCCGCCGGGAGACGGCGTCGGCCCAGGCGCCGGAGGGCACCTCCAGCACGACGCCCGTGATCGACCAGATGGCGAACAGCGAGGACATCTGCCAGACGGACAGGCCGGTGTCGGTGAACAGCAGGGCGTACACCGGGTAGAGCAGGACGAAGTCGTCGAGGAACGCGTAGCCGTACAGCGTGGCCGTGAGTCGGCGGACGCCGGTGCCGGCGGACACGCGCGCAGGTGAGAGTGTCATGAGGCCTTCCCGCAGGGACGGATCGGATGCCGGAGGTACGGCATCCGAGGCGGCCCTCGGGAGGCACGGCTGGTGGATCAATGTCGCCAGGTCATGTCATCGATGGTAGGCGGACCTGGCGCGTTCGTCCGGTGACTTTTCCACCTTCAGGTGGGCGACCCCGACGAGAAGCGGCGCAGCAGCGGCGACAGCACCAGCACGGACTTGGTGCGCTCGACGAAGGGCTCTCCCGCGATGCGCTCCAGGACCCGTTCGAAGTGCCGCATGTCGGAGGCGAAGACCTGGACGATCGCGTCCGCGTCGCCGGTGACCGTCGACGCGGCCACGACCTCCTGGTAGCGCTCCAGTCCCCGCCGGATGGTGTCCGGCGAGGTGTTGTGGCGGCAGTAGATCTCGACGAACCCCTCGGTCTCCCAGCCCAGGGCCCCCGGGTCCACCCGTACGGTGAAGCCGGTGATGGCCCCGGTGGCGCGCAGCCGGTCCACGCGCCGCTTCACGGCGGGCGCGGACAGGCCGACGAGCTGCCCGATGTCCGCGTAGGAGCGGCGGGCGTCCTCGGCGAGGGCGTGCACGATGCGTTCGTCGAGATCGTTCAGCACTGCTGGTCGTTCACTTCTCTTCAGGCGCGAGAACTTCTGGCGTGGCAAGGCGGGACCGGCGATAGCCGTACCCGAAGTAGAACACGAGCCCCACCGGGAGTTCGGTCAGCTCCAGCTGGCGTGCAGCGGCTTGCCCTCCGCGTAGCCGGCGGCGCTCTGGATGCCGACCACGGCCTTCTCGGCGAACTCCTCCAGGGAGCCCGCGCCGGCGTAGGTGCAGGAGGAGCGGACGCCCGCGATGATCGAGTCGATCAGGTCCTCGACGCCGGGACGGGCCGGGTCGAGGAACATGCGGGAGGTCGAGATGCCCTCCTCGAACAGCGCCTTGCGGGCGCGGTCGTACGCCGACTCGTCCGACGTGCGGTTGCGGACAGCGCGCGAGGACGCCATGCCGAACGACTCCTTGTAGAGCCGGCCGCTCGCGTCCTGCTGCAGGTCGCCCGGGGACTCGTACGTGCCCGCGAACCACGACCCGATCATCACGTTGGAGGCACCGGCCGCGAGCGCCATGGCCACGTCCCGCGGGTGGCGGACACCGCCGTCGGCCCACACGTGCTTGCCGTACTTCCTCGCCTCGGCCGCGCACTCCAGGACCGCGGAGAACTGCGGCCGGCCCACGCCGGTCATCATGCGGGTGGTGCACATGGCGCCGGGGCCCACACCGACCTTGATGATGTCCGCGCCGGCCTCGACCAGATCCCGCACGCCCTCGGCGGCCACGATGTTGCCGGCGACGATCGGGACCTGCGGATCGAGGGCCCGCACGACCTTGATCGCGCTGATCATCGACTCCTGGTGGCCGTGCGCCGTGTCGATGACGAGGGTGTCGACACCCGCGTCGAGCAACTGCTTGGCCTTGCCCGCGACATCGCCGTTGATGCCCACGGCGGCGGCGAGACGCAGCTTGCCCTGCGCGTCCACGGCGGGCGAATACAGCGTGGCGCGCAGGGCTCCCTTGCGGGTGAGGATGCCGGCGAGCTTTCCGTCCTTGTCGACGGCGGGCGCGTACCGGCGGTTGGCCGTGTCGAGGCGGTTGAACGCCTCGCGGGGGTCGATGTCGGCGTCCAGGAGCAGCAGATCCCGGGACATGACGACCTCGAGCTGGGTGAAGCGGTCGACGCCGGTCAGGTCCTGGTCGGTGACGACACCGATGGGCCGGCCGACCTCGTCGACGACCACACCGGCGTTGTGCGCGCGCTTCGGCAGCAGGGCCAGCGCGTCGGCGACGGTCTGGTGCGGGGCCAGCACGATCGGGGTGTCCAGGACGTGGTGGCGGCTCTTCACCCAGGAGACGACATCGGTGACGACCTCGATCGGGATGTCCTGCGGGATGACCACGAGGCCGCCGCGCCGGGCCATGGTCTCGGCCATGCGACGGCCGGCGATGGCGGTCATGTTGGCGACGACCAGCGGGATGGTGGTGCCCGTGCCGTCCGGGGAACTGAGGTCCACGCCCTGCCGCGAGCCGACGGCGCTGCGCCCCGGGACCATGAAGACGTCGTCGTACGTCAGGTCGTAAGGAACCGGAGATGACTCTACGTAGCGACCGGTACCGGCCTCGAGAAAACGCATAAACCCATGTTTTCACGCGAAATGACGCAGGTCACTCCCACGAAGACACAACAAAACACCCCCGCGATCATGTAATCCTCCAAGGGGGTACGGGGGCTCGCGTGTCGGGCAGCAACCTGCCTTACAACAGAACATTACCCCGTGCAGCTACGTGCACCACAAGATGCTGCACGCGGCACAGCTGGCGGGCCGACTCGTCGATGGGGCACGGTAATTCATGCGCCTGTCGGACGTTTCCGCCGCGGCATCGCCATCAACACGCCATTCCAATCCGCCTTTTCGTCGCCGACGCACGCCTTTCGCGCTGAGTAGAACGAATTGAGGAACGATGCAGAGTCTCCATATGCCGACCGAAGCAATACCCGATTCCATGGTCGAGCCGAACTCGTCGGCAGGCATCGGTGGGCAGTACCGCACGCATGCGGCGAGCACCCCCGAGGAACTTCTGAGCGCACTGCCGCTGACCGAGGCCGCGGCGCGTTCGGTGAGTGCCGGGCGTCGCCTGACCCGCCGCGTGCTGCGCGGTGACGACGACCGGCTGCTCGCCGTGGTCGGCCCGTGCTCGATCCACGATGTGAACGCCGGCCTGGCGTACGCGAAGTCGCTGGGCGAACTGGCCGTCGACCTCGCCGACGATCTGGCGGTGGTCATGCGGGTGTACGTCGAGAAGCCCCGCACGACGGTCGGTTGGACGGGGCTGCTCGCCGACCCGGCGCTGGACGGCAGCCTGGATCTCGACCGAGGGCTTCGCACGGTCCGCGCGCTGATGCTGGAGATCGCCGAACTGGGCCTGCCCATCGCGACGGAGTGGCTGAGCCCGGCGGCTCCGGCGTACCTGGCCGACCTGATCTCCTGGGGCGCCATCGGCGCGCGGACCGTGGAGAGCCAGGTGCACCGGCAACTGGCGAGCGGGCTCCCCATGCCCGTGGGCATGAAGAACGGCAGCACCGGCTCGGTGGGCGTGGCCGTCGACGCCATCCGGTCCGCGGCCGCCCCGCACGCCTACCTCGGCCTCGACCACGACGGCGGGCCGGGCGCCCTGCGCACGAGCGGGAACCCGGACTGCCATGTGGTGCTCCGGGGCGCGGCGGGCCGGCCCAACTACGGCGCCGGGGACGTGCGCGCGGCGGCGCGCCTGCTGTCCGCGGCCGCGCTGCCGACCGGTCTGGTCATCGACGCCAGCCACGGCAACAGCGGCAAGGACCACGAGCAACAGGCCCTGGTCGCCCGGGAGATAGGGGCCCAGGTCGCGACCGGCGACAGGGACATCCGCGGCGTGATGCTGGAGGGCTTCCTGATCCCCGGGCGCCAGGAACTCGGGCCCGGTGAGCCGGTGTTCGGCCAGAGCATGACCGACTCGTGCATGGGGTGGGACGCCACCGTGGACGTACTCCGGGATCTCGCGGCCGCGACCCGCAGGCGCCGTGCCGTGACGTCGTCCGGCCCTCCCACCGCGACCCGCTGACCCCTCTCCGCCTCGTGACCGCGCTGCGGGAGGCGGGGGTCCCGGCGACGCAACTGGTCATGGCGCCCTGCGACCACGCGACGGCGGACCTGATCGTCGAGCGCTCGGACCGTGCCGTCGTGTACGGCGGGCGTGGACAGGTACCGCGACCGCGGTGACGTCCGGCCCCAGGGCCCGGGCCGCTCGAAGCTGGTCGTGACCGCCGACGCGGACCGGCACACCGGGCTCGAACTCGCCCGCACGGGTGCGCTCTACCACGCGGGAACCGCGTGCACCGCGACCACCGGTGTGCTGGTGGAACACGATCCGGCGGGATTCGCCGCCGAACTGGCCGCCGCGCTCCGCACGGTGGCACCGGCCCGGCAGCTGGACGACGGGGCTCTGCTGCCGTGCATGCCCGAGGACGTCGCGCATCGGCTGGTGGCGGCGGTCCTGGACCGGGCGCAGGACGCGAAGGACGCGACGGTGCATCTGACGCCGCGCGTCGAACGGCTCGACGGCGCGGGCGACGGGGACGACGCGGGCTCCCTGGCGACCGTGACGCCCGCGGTCGTGGAGCTGGGGTCTGCGAGGGACCCACTGCTGTCGTACGAGATGCCCTTCCCGTGCGTATGGGTCGCGCCGTTCGAGCGCGCCGCCGCGGAGGTGCTCGACGGCTCCCTGGTGCTGGCGCTGCACACCGAGGACCTGGAACTGGTCACCGAGGCCGCGGAGTTCGCCTCGGTCTCCAACGTGTACCGGGGCCGGCCGACCTCGTGGATCCATCCGGACGTACCGCGCGACGGGTTCCTCGGCGAGTTCCTGATGCGCGCCAAGGGGCTGGCCCTCGGCGCGGAGAAGAAGGCGAATGAGAAAAGGAGTGACGCATGAAGATCAATTCCCGGAGTGACCTCGACTTCATGGAGCGCATACAGCAGGAGGTGGCCGCCCACCGCCGCGCCTCCCCTTCCGACGACGCCTTCTACGCGTCGAAGCTGGCCGACGTCTGGCACCGTGCGGAGCAGACGTCCGCCTACACCTCGCTCGGCACGTTCTCGATGCCGGCGTTCCTGGACCGGCACGCCACGTCCAAGGACGATCTCAAGACCAGGCCCCTCGACTATCTGCGGGTACCGGTCGACGCGGGGCGCGGTCGCGGCCGGCGCGCTGGCTCTGGGAACGTCCTCCGTGCTCACCGCTCCCGCGCAGGCCGCACCCGAGAAGGTCATGGACCTGGCCGTGGGGAACGACGGGGTCGTACACACCGATGTCGGGGACCGCGGACTGAGTGTCGGAGACGAGTTCGTGTACGCCGACAAGCTCTTCCGGGGCGGGAAGCAGGTCGGCAAGGACGGCAGCTCCTGCCAGGTGACCGAGCTGAAGGGCGGGAGCATCACCACCAACTGCGTCCTGTCGGTCCAGTTGCCGGGGGGCAGATCACCGCGCAGTCACTGTGGACCAAGGGCACCGACACCGTGCGCATGGCCATCACCGGTGGCACCGGCGCCTATCGCGGTGCCACCGGTGAACTGACGTGCTTCACCACAAGGCCCAGTGATCTGCGCGTGGAAATGATCCCCACATGAACAGGAGGGACGGAATGGACTCGCCTGCGACAACGCCGCCGCCGGTCGGCCGCCGGGAACGCAACAAGCAACGGGTCAGGGAACGCCTCTACCTGGCCGCGGTCGAACTCTTCGTGGAGAAGGGATACGACCACACCTCCATCGACGAGATCGCGGAGCGGGCCGATGTGGCACGGGGAACGTTCTTCAACTACTTCCAGCGCAAGGAGGACATCATCGGCGCCTGGGGAGAACGGAGGCGTGCCGCGCTCGTGACGGGCCTGGAGGAGAGCGGCGCGTTGACCCCCAGCTCGGTCGCGCGGCTCCGGCAGTGCATGGCGGCCCTCATCCGCATCAACCAGGAGGAGCCTCGACTCACCACCGCGATGCTCACCGCGTGGGTGAAGGCGGGCCGGCCGATCCTCGAGGAGCCGTATGTCGCGGAGGTGTTCGGCAAGATCGTCGAAAGCGGGGTGGCCCAGGGAGAGCTGAACCCCGGGATGTCGCCCATCGGGGTCGGCAACGTCCTGCGCGACGTCTACCTCGGGGCCCTCTACCGATGGGCCAACCAGTCGTCGGACACGGAGGCGACCGGATCGCCGGCCGAGGAACTGCACCAGATCCTGCAGCTCCTCCTCGACGGCATGACCGCGGCGAAGAACCCTTAGGAGGCCCCTAGGAGGCCCCTCCCAGGGCCAGCGCCACCGAGAGTGCCGGCGTCCGGTCCGCCGCCTCGGCGAACACCTCCTGAGCGGTCTGCCACTCCTCCGGCCGGGCCTTCGCATACGGTCGCCAGTTCCGTACGACGACCAGCATCCCCCGCTCCACCGCGCCCTCGGGCCAAACGGTGTGGTCGGAGAGGCTGTCCACGAGGGCGTCCCAGTTGCGGCCGAACCAGTCGGGCAGCGCCAGGGCACGGGCGGAGCGGTCCATCAGGCCCGCCTTGTCCGTGACCCCGTCGAGGTCCAGCGTGACCACGAGTTCCGTCATCTCAGCACCGCCCTGAACGATTCGTAGTGATCATCGGTGTAGTAGATCTCGCCGCCCTGCCCGGTGACAATGCGCCGGGCCCCGCGGTCGCGCGAGCCGGGCGTCCTGACGGTGTATTCGTGGTAGTAGCCACGCTGATGCCCGGGCAGCAGCCCCTCGAAGTTCCCGAACACGACGCCGTCCCTGGCGTAAGGGAAGGGCCCGCCCTTGTCGATGAGCGCGAGCGTCTGCCGCGCCTCGGCGGGAAGCCCGGACGCCTGGACGGTGGCCAGGTCGCCGACCCATGCGGGAGTGGCGGCACTCGACCTGCCGCCCGACGTCCCCGACGTCCCCGACGTCCCCGTTGTCGACGAACAACCCGTCAGAAGGACGACGAGACAGACCAGCATCCCGGCGAGCACCCGGGGGACGAACCGCAGCATCATGTCGCCGATGCTGCCACGGCCGCCCCCTTCCGACCCGCCGTCAGGACCCGTCGGGGTCCGCCCGGTTGAGCGCCGGCTTCGGCGTCTGACCCGACGTCATCAGCACGTCCGCGGCAGACGTGTCCGTCACCAGGCTGGTGACGAGCCCGGAACGCAGCACCGCGTCGATCGCGGAGGCCTTGCGCGCGCCGCCCGCGATCGCGACGACCTCGGGAACACGACGGAGCTGGTCGGTCTTGACCGTGATGCACCGCTCGCCGAGGTCCCGTCCGACCCGGCGGCCCTGGGTGTCGAAGAGGTGCGCGGACATCTCGGCGGCGACGCCGAGCGAGGCGTAGTGCGCGCGCTCCTCGTCGCTGAGCATGTCGTGCACCGTCGAGATACCGGGCTCCCAGGAACCGATGGAGACACAGGCGACGGTGACCTTGTCGAAGTACTCGAAGGCCCGCGCGATCCCCGTCTGGTTGCGCAGCGCCGCCGCGGTCGCCGCGTCCGGCAGCAGCATCGGCGCGTAGATCGGGTGGGCGTCCCCGCCGGACACCTGGGCGGCACGGCGCACGGCCTCGACGGATCCGCGCTCGGCGGTCCCGGCGTCGTACACACCCGTCAACTGCACCACCGTGCACGGCGCCAGCCGGTCGAGCGCGGCGGCCATGTGGATGGTGGAGCGGCCCCAGGCAAGGCCGAGCACATCGCCCTCGTTGACGAGTTCACCGAGCAGGTCGGCGGCGACCTCACCGAGGTTCTCGGGGTCGGGCGACTCCTCCGCGTCGGCAGGGGACTCCACCACGACGGCGTGCCTGAGGCCGTAGCGGGCACGCAGCGCGTCCGAGCGCTCCGCGTCCAGCTCCGCCGGGACGCGGATCTCGATCCGTACGAGATCCCGTTCGAGAGCCGTCTCCAGGACCCGGGCCACCTTGAAGCGGCTGACGCCGAACTCCTCCGCGATCTGGATCTTGGACTTGCCCTCCAGGTAGAAGCGGCGGGCCATGGCCGCCGCCTGCACCAGCTCAGCGGGTCCCATCCGCACTGCTGACCGGCCCGCCGACATACCCGACACGGCGATCTCCTCACTGCTGTTCACGCTGTGGATTCGCCGTTCATCCTTGCAGATCCGGCGTACTTGATCCGCCCCGATGGGCGGCGTTCACGTAGCTGTTCACGTTCCTGTTGGTCAGTGGTCGCATGCCCAGGACGCCTTGGCGGTCACCTTCTCCGCCTGGGTGCGCAGGGCACGTACCGCTTCGGCCGGGTCCTCGGCCCCGTACACCGCCGAACCGGCGACGAAGACGTCGGCGCCGGCCTCCGCGCAGCGCTCGATGGTGGAAGCGGAGACTCCGCCGTCGATCTGCAGCCACAGCTCCAGGCCGTGCTTGCTGATCAACTCGCGGGTGCGGCGAATCTTGGGGAGCATGATGTCGAGGAACGCCTGCCCGCCGAAGCCCGGCTCCACGGTCATGATCAGCAGCATGTCGAGTTCGGGGAGCAGGTCCTCGTAGGGCTCGATGGGCGTCGCGGGCTTCAGTGCCATGGAGGCGCGAGCGCCCTTGGCGCGGATCTCCCGGGCGAGCCGTACCGGTGCGGCGGCGGCCTCGACGTGGAAGGTGACGGACGATGCCCCCGCTTCGACGTACTGCGGGGCCCAGCGATCGGGGGCCTCGATCATCAGATGGCAGTCCAGCGGAGTGTCCGTCGCACGGGCCAGGGACTCTACGACCGGCACACCGAGCGTGAGGTTCGGGACGAAATGGTTGTCCATGACGTCTACGTGGAGCCAGTCGGCTCCTTCGACCGCCTTCGCCTCGTCCGCGAGGCGGGCGAAGTCGGCGGACAGGATGCTGGGGTTGATCTGCACGGCCATGACCCCAGCCTCCCATGTCCGGGCACGTTTGTTCGCGCCGGTCCGGACCTAAGCCGTTCATCGGATGTTGTCCGCGCACGGCGCGTGCCATGCTGGGCCGCCGACCGGCACCACGTTCGGCTACGGGGGTCGCCATGAGGCAGCTCTACGTCTGGAAGCACAACGCCATCGGGTTCGTGTGCGGGCGGCGCTCCAAGTGGCTGATCGTGGCCCTGTGGCTGGTGGTCCTGGTGATCGCGGCGCCGTTGGGGATGAAGCTGAACGACGCCCAGGACAACGACGCGCAGTCCTGGCTGCCCGGGTCCGCCGAGTCCACCCAGGTCCTCGATGTCTCCGGGGACTTCAGGCCCGAGCAGATCCCCGCGGTCGTCGTCTACGCGCGGGCGGACGGGCTGACGGCGCAGGACCGGCAGCAGATCGCCCAGGACGCCCAGCAGGTCAGGGCGCTGCGCGCCCACGGCATCCTCGGTGCGGAGACGAAAGGCCCGATCTACGACCGGCCGACTTCACCACGAGCCGCCCAGATCTATGTGCCGATCACCATGGACGCGCAGGGCTGGCAGCGGATCGCGCCCGCCGTCGACTCGATCCGTGACCAGGTGGGCAAGGGCGGCGGCGGACTCGCGGTGCACATCACCGGGCCGGGCGGCACCTCGGCGGACTTCTCCAAGGCCTTCGAGGGCATCGACTCGACCCTGCTGTTCTCGGCGATGGCCGTCGTGATCGTGATGCTGCTGCTCACGTTCCGCAGTCCGACGCTGCTGTTCGTGCCGCTGCTCGGGGTCGTGGTGGCCCTGTTCACGGCACAGGCGCTGATCTATCTCCTCGCACGGCACGCCGGCCTGACCGTGAACGGTCAGAGCGCCGGCATCCTCACGGTGCTCGTCTTCGGCGCGGGCACCGACTACGCCCTGCTCCTGGTCGCCCGCTACCGGGAGGAACTGCGCCGGCACGAGGACCGCCACGAGGCGATGGCGCTGGCCATGAACCGCGCGGGACCGGCGGTGCTCGCCTCCGGACTGACGGTCGTCCTGAGCATGCTGGTGCTGCTGGTCGCCGAGATGAACTCGACGCGCGGCCTGGGCCCGGTGGCGGCGATCGGCGTGACGATCGCCCTCCTGGCCATGCTCACCCTCTTCCCGGCCCTGCTGCTGATCTTCGGTCGCTGGATCTTCTGGCCGACCGTCCCGCACTTCGGGTCCGCCGATCCGACCGAACGCGGTGTCTGGGCCCGCATGGGCCGTCGTATCGCCCGCCGTCCCCGCGTGATCTGGGGCATCACGGCCGCGGTGCTCGTGGCCCTGTCCCTGGGCCTGTTCCAGTTGCGTGCGGCGGGAATCGCCAACGCGGACGCCTTCACCAACACACCGGACTCCATCACCGGGCAGAAGGTGTCGGCGCGTTACTTCCCGGCGGGCTCCGGCGATCCGCTGGTGATCGTCTCCAACAAGGCGCAGGCCACGCAGGTGGGCCGCGCCGTCGCCGCGGACCGCGGTGTCGTGCCGACGAGCATCGGTGTACCACCCGGCACCGCGCCCGAACACAACGGTCAGGTGCTGTTCGAGGCGACCATGCGCGCCCCCGCCGACAGCGACGCGGCCAAGGCGACCGTGCAGCGGGTGCGCGACGCGGTGCATGTCGTGCCGGGCGCCGATGCCCGGGTGGGCGGCGGCACGGCCGCCCTGCTCGACATGGAGAACGCCCAGACCCACGACAACTACCTGGTCATCCCCCTGGTCCTGGCCGTCGTCCTGCTCGTGCTGGGCATCCTGCTGCGCGCTCTGGTGGCACCGCTCCTGCTGATCGGGACCGTGGTGCTGTCCCTGGCCACCGCGCTGGGGCTGAGCGCCCTCGCCTTCCGGCACGTCTTCGACTACGCGGGCGAGGACGTGTCCTTCCCGCTGTTCGTTTTCGTGTTCCTGGTCGCGCTCGGCATCGACTACAACATCTTCCTGACCACGCGCATCCGCGAGGAGGCCTTCCACCGGGGCACCCGGCCCGGGGTGGTGACGGGCCTCGCCACCACCGGCGCGGTGATCACCTCGGCCGGCCTGGTCCTGGCAGGCACGTTCGCCGCGTTGGGCACGCTGCCGATGGTGGGCTTCGCGGAGATCGGTTTCGCGGTCGCACTCGGCGTCCTGCTCGACACGTTCGTCATCCGGTCCGTCCTGGTCACCTCACTCTTCCTCGATGTGGGAAAGAAGGTGTGGTGGCCGCACCGCCTGGCCCACCAGGACGGCGGAACGCCTGCGGCAAGCGAGGCTGTAGGTTCTCAAATCCGCTGACCAATCGCACCTCGCCCACCTGCACTGATCAGTCGCGTCGCAGTAGTGGCCATGAGTGGTTCGTCTCACGATCTTGGCCACTAAGTGGTCGAGTTCGGAAGTCCTTCAGAGGTTGACGCTGAGGAAGCTCCCGTGCTTGATGGTGGCGTGGAACGTGGCCGAAGTGCGAGTTGACCTTCAAGTTGGATGAAGGTCAACCATCGGGTCCATGGACGGCACCACGGAACTACTGAGCATCAGCGCCTTCGCGCGGCGAGTGGGCCTCGCTACGAGCGCCCTGCGTTTCTACGACGGTTGCCGTGTCCTCACACCCGCATCCGCACCATCCTGACCCCCTCCTGGTGCCCCACCCGTGTGAGGAGAGGCGTTGATGCTGTCCGGGATCAGTCACCCTGCGTATGGACATGCCTGCTCAGGGGAATTCACGGACAGTCGGTCTCTTCGGAGGAATGGGGCCAGTGCGCGAGACTGCCGGGCGAGGGAGCGGATTGCGTCCCTTCCTCCGGTGAGGGATAGATCTCGTAACTCGCGCGCATGCCGCTGAGGTCGAAGATCTTGAGCAGCCGCCCGGAGACGGACGCGATACGCAGCGAGCCTTCGTGTTCACGGACGCGTTTCGTGACGGCCACGATCACGCCCAGCCCCATCGAGTCCATGAAGGTGACGAAGCCCAGGTCCAGGACGAAGTGCTGGTGTCCCTCATCGACGAGCTTGATCAGCGCTTCGCGGATCATAGGGGCGGTGTGGGCGTCGACCTCACCGTCGACCTCGACAACGGTCCAGCCGTTGACCACGTCGTAGCTCACCATCATGCTCTCGTGCCGGATGATGTTCGTTCGCATGGCGATCCCTTCGGTTGCCCTGCCCGCGCCCGGTCTTCGGGCACAGCGCCGATACGCTGCTCGCCGATCCCGACGGCCGATCCGAACGCCGGCGACGCACACCGCCTCCGCGCCGTGTGGCGTACCCGGCGGCTGGGGTCAGGGGTGGATACCACGCAACGTGGCATTCCTGACCGTTGATGGATGCGGGTGAAGTAGGCACCATTCCCAGCAATGTCGTTCATGGTTGCGTTCCAGCGATCGGTTCAAGCGGCTGCGGGGACGGGGCCCTTGTCGGGGCACTGCTGATAGGTCTTGGGCATTGCTCGAGCGTGAGCCGGGGGGAGTCGGGTACCGCGGGCACGATGGCGTTCGTGATGTCCGTGTTCTTTCAGGCGTTCAGCCTTCTCAATGTGCACCAGACTCGAAGCGACCACACTCTCAAGGCGCTCTCCAACGAATCGGCCTTCGTCGCCACCGGCGCCGTGATCCTGCTGGCCCTGGTGGTCGAGACCGACGCGGCACACAAGTTATTCACCACGACGGACCTAACCGCCGGCCAGTGGCTGGTGTGCGCGGTGGTCGGCTCGGCCAGCCGTCGATCATGGTGGGCGGACGCCTCGAGGCCGTCCTGCGGACCGGACGGCCAAGCAGATACATAGGGACTGGAAGGTTGAGACCGCCGGCACCGGTCTGGACGTCGCGACGTGGCCTGCAGGGTCCCGGACCTGGCCGGGCTCGGCTCCCGGTCGGGGGCCAGGTGGGCGGAAGCCAGGCGAAGATGTCCGCGCCGGATTCACCACCGCCTGGGCGACCAGGTGAACTTGTCGCCGCCGACCCAGCGGACCACGCCCGGGTCGCCCAGATGTGCACGATGATGCCGGCCGCCAATGCGGCGAGCAGCACGTCGGTGATGGTCTTCGCCTCGCCGACCATTTCGCCGTCGATTTCCACGACCCGGAAGGGCGGGGTGCCGGACTGTACACCGAGCACCATGATCCGTGGGCTGCCGACATGCGGGACTGCGCTGTCGGTCACGATGAGCCTCTCCTCTCGGATCCGCGTCCGACAGCGCCCCGGCTGGTGAAGCACTCGGGCTCCGTCCGCTGGGCAGGCCATCGGGTCCGGGGCGGCGTCGGCGGGCGAGGTCAGTGCGGGAGTTCGGGTTTCGCCGGTTGATCGGGGCGGGGACGGATCTGCATGCCGGGGCGGCGTCCATGGACCGTCAGGTATTGGATGCCGCCGTCGCCCGCGGTGATGCTGCGCGTGGAGCCATGCGGGAGCCAGAGCAGCACGCCCTCGGCCACATGCTGCGGTTCTTCAGCCATGCCGATGCCGACAGTTCCCGCTCCGCCGACGACAACGAGCAGGACATCCAGGTCCGGCTCGGTGTGAGTCTTGATGCGCTCGCCGGGTGGCAAGTGGATGAAGTTGGCGTCGAGTTGGCGTCCGGGCTCGGCCAGTTTCCACAGTGCTCCCAAGGTTGCGGGCACCTGGCCGGTCAGCACCCGGGTGTCGCACAGGATCTGCGGGACAGCTTCCTGCGGGCCATCGACGGCGTGCGGCTCAGTCATCCGAGCCCGCCTGACGGCCGATGCGGACCTGCCACTGCTCGGGGCCCGACTCGACGTACTCCCAGGTGAAGGTGCCGGGGTGGGCGGACTGGAACTCGCGGCGCAGCGGCATGGGGTCGTGGTGGTTGACCAAGATGAAGGTCTCCCCCGGTGCCAGGCGGCCGAAGCGCGCGAAGATCCGCGGATGCCGCTGGCCGTGCGGGATCTCGCGTACGTCGATGACCGCCGGACTCTCCAGCCGGCCGCCGCTGAGCAGCGTGTCCAGATCCGCGACCAGAGTGGGTAGGTCGGCGCCAGGAAGGCGGACGAGGGCCGGCAGCAGCACGTTCCGCTCCACCGCGAGATGGGCACGCAGTACCGCCTCCGCAGTCAGCGCGATCGCGGCCGCGGAGGCTGCACTGTCGGCCGATGACAGCCTGTCGATGTGATGGTGCACCACGCTCGCGGTGGTGCGCAGCGCGCGGACCAGCAGCCGGGTCTCGGCCGCGCCCGCCGCGGCGGCGTACAGGGTTTGATCGCACGCGCTCAGGTAATGGCGCAGTTCGCCGGTGCAGAAGTCGGCCACGGCGGTGCGGACCGACTCCCCGGCGTCCGCGACGGGGTCGATCTCGGTCAGCGTGGCCAGCCGGCCCTGAAGCCGCTGGTTGGTCTGCTGCAGAACGCTCTGTGCCCGGACCACCGGGTCGGTCTCGGTCGACTCGATGTAGATCTCGGAAGGCGACGTCATCGTGGTGCCCCTTTTCTTTTCACCCCGCTGTTCGATTATTACATGTAGTATTCGTAAAAACCTGAGGTGTCCGGGATGCGAAGGAAACGGGATCATGACGTACGTGATCGCACAGCCATGTGTGGACGTGAAGGACAAGGCGTGCATCGAGGAGTGCCCCGTCGACTGCATCTACGAAGGGCAGCGGTCGCTGTACATCCACCCCGACGAATGCGTCGACTGCGGGGCCTGCGAGCCGGTCTGCCCGGTCGAGGCGATCTTCTACGAGGACGACGTACCGGGTGAGTGGCGGGACTACTACAAGGCCAACGTGGAGTTCTTCGATGAACTCGGCTCACCCGGGGGCGCGTCCAAGCTGGGCCTGATCGAGCGTGACCATCCGCTGATCGCCGCGCTCCCGTCACAGGGACAGGCGGCGAGCTGACATGCCCCCCGTGCCGAGGAGCCCGCGCCGCCGCGAGGTGCTGGAGGAATTGCGTGCCGCCCCGGCGCCTCTGGGCGTGACGGAGGTCGCCGAACGGATCGGCGTCCACCCCAACACCGTGCGCTTCCATCTGGACGCACTGGTCGCTGAGGGCCTGATCGAGCGGCAACTGGAAGAGCCCGCAGGCCCTGGCCGGCCTCGCACCGTCTACGCGCCGCAGCCGGGGATGGACCGCGCAGGCACCCGGAGCTACCGCCTGCTGGCCCAGATCCTGCTCAGCCACCTGGCGTCGACCGGACCCGACAGCGCACACAAGGCCGCCATCGAGGCCGGCCGGGCCTGGGGCCGCTTCCTGATCGACCCCGTGCCGCCCTTCCACCGTCCCACGGCCGAGGAGTCGGCGGTCCGGCTCACCGCCCTGCTGGACGATCTCGGCTTCTCACCCACGCCGGAAGGAGGAGGCGACGACGGGACGCCGGAGCGGATCCGGCTGCGGCACTGCCCCTTCCTCGAACTTGCCCAGGAGCACGGGCAGTTGGTCTGCTCCCTGCATCTGGGGCTGATGCAGGGGGCGTTGGCCGAGCTGAGGGCACCGATGACGGCATCCCGTCTGGAACCGTTCGCCGAACCGGACTCCTGCCTCGCCCATCTGGCCCCCGCGCCGCCCGCCGGCTCCGTCGCACCGTGAAGCGAGAAAGAACACCATGCACATCGCCGAGATCAGCACGAGTACCCGCCGCCGGGCACCCCTCCCGAACGGGCCGATCGCGCAACCACTCACCAGCCCCGACATCTCCGATCAACTGGCCGTCATCCACGTGGAACTGCCCGCGGGCGGCGCCATGCCCGAACACGACCACGGCGCCTCACAAATCGTGCTCATCCCCCTGTCCGGCTCGGTCGAGCTCCGTCACGACGGAACGAGACGGACGCTGTCCGCCGGTTCAGCCGCGCACTTCGCCACCGGGGAGCGCGTCAGCCTCGCCAATCCCGGCACGGAGCCGGCATCCCTCATGGTCGTGGCCTCTCCGCCGGAATTCGCAGGCCGGCTGGCGTCCTGGCCCCTCGCCTGACCGTGCGTGCAGGGCGCAGTGATCCGTAGGAGAAAGGCAGTACATCGATGAACCACACGTCAGCCGCCGTAGCGGGTGCGGCGGCCTTCGTATGGCTCGGGATGGTGCTGGCCATCTCGTTCCTGGAGACGCCGTTGAAGTTCCGCGCCCCCGGAGTGACCGTCCCTGTCGGACTGGGTATCGGCCGACTCGTCTTCCAGGCGCTGAACCTCGCCGAGACAGCACTGGCGGGCGTGGTGGTCGTCGCGGTTGTGGTGGGAAGCGCACCGGCGGTGGTCACCCTGCTGACCGTCGTCGTGGCCGCCCTGCTCCTCGGGCAGCTGGCAGTGATACGCCCGCGGCTCAACCGGAGGTCCGACCGGGTACTGGCCGGCGAGGACCTTCCGCGCTCGCGTGGCCACCTGCAGTACGTGATCGCCGAGATCGCCAAGGTCATGCTCCTGATCGGCCTTGGCATCAGCGTTCTGGCCGTGTGACCGGCCCGCAACGCCGATGCTCGGCGCAGTCAGAGCCCTCTCGGCAAACTGCGACGCATTGTCCGGAACTGGCCCGGTATAGGCACCTGTAGTAGTTCGCCCGGTAAGTGACCCCACGATCCGAGGAGAGCCGCTATGAGTGCGACACCTGACGCCGAAGAAGCGGCGGCAGCCGCACCGTTGAGTGCCCGGCGCCGGAAGCATCCTGGTCAGCTGGGCGACCACGACCGACCGCAAGAGAATCGGAACGCTGTACATCACGACATCGTTCGCGTTCTTCCTCATGGGCGGCGTCATGGCACTCCTGATGCGCGCCGAACTCGCCCGGCCGGGTCTGCAGATCATGTCGAACGAGCAGTTCAACCAGGCGTTCACGATGCACGGCACGATCATGCCGCTGATGTTCGCAACGCCGCTGTTCGCCGCCTTCGCCAACTGGATCATGCCACTGCAGATCGGCGCTCCGACCTCGCCCGGCCACAGAGGGGCGGTGAACCAGCCAGACCCCGATGCGGCGTCCCGACGGCGAAACTTGCATGGAGGGGCCTTCGGCGGGACCGTGGAATGGTGTTCCGTTGGCAGGTGTGGCCTCAGTTCATGGCCGCGTTTGCCAAGACGCGCGGAGGGCTGAGGGCAACGCACACGCATGGTGAGCGCCTGCCCGGCGTCGCGATGATGTCGGTGGTGGCTTTGACCATTCCGCTTGTCCTGCTGGAGCTGGCGATCAGCGACAGCACGGTGAGACTGATTCCCCTCCTGGTCATGTTGCCCGCGCTGACGGCTGCGGTGGGCACGCTGCGCGAGACGGTGTACGCCGTCGTGTGGGTGGTCCTGGTCATCACCGCAGTACTGGCGTATCGGCCGCTTCCCTCGCTCGGTGACCAGGTCATTGTGATGCTGCTGGCCTTGGTGCTGGGTGCGCTGTCCGTGCTGACCTGCCGTAGGCGGATCAAGGGGGAGGAGGAAGCACGACGGATGCGATCCGGCGCAGCCGCGCTTCAGCGTCAGATGCTGCGCCCACTGCCCGTGCTCACTGATCGGGCGATCGTCGACGGAGTCTGTCTGATGGTGGAGGAAGACCTGCTGGTGGGCGGGGACATCTACGAGGCGGTGTCCTCGCCCTACGGTTCGCGTCTGCTCATCGGCGACGTTCAGGGCAAGGGCTTGACGGCGGTGGCGGCTGCTTTCGCGGTGCTCGGCGCGTTTCGGGAGACCGCCCAGAGTGAGCCTACGCTCACGGCGGTCGCGGACGCCCTGGAGGCGGCGGTCGAGCGGCACAACGCCTTTGCCGCGCAGACCGGTGAGCCCGAGCGCTTCGTTACCGCCCTCCTGCTCGGCGTAGATGATTCCTCTGCGACACAGGCCCTGAACTGCGGACACCTTGCGCCGTATCTCATGGATGCGGGCCCCGTCACCGTCGCTCCCACGGGCGAACCAGGCGTACCGCTCGGTCTGGCCGAACTCTCTGAGGAACCAAGGACCGTCGAGTGGTTCGTCTTCCCGCCCGGCGCGACACTCCTGCTCTGCAGCGACGGCGTCACCGAAGCACGTGACGCCGCCGGCGAGTTCTATCCCCTCGAAGAACAACTTAGGGGCTGGGCCGATGTGTCCCCATGGAAGGTGGCCCACAAACTGGCTGCTGACCTGCACCGTTATACCGATGGCGACCAGCGGGACGACATCACCGCGCTGGTGGTCCGCAAGGTCAACTGAACGGGAAGGCTTTCCATGACGCAGTCCACCGGCCATGCGCCCATCGTGGTGGGAACCGATGGCTCAGGAGCTTCCGAACTCGCCATGCGCTTCGCCCTGCAGGAGGCACAGCTGCGCAGTACCAGCGTGCGTGCCGTGTGTGCATACGATTTCACCGTCACCAGGGCAACTATGTCCGGCTGGCTGACCGTGCCGGATTCCTACGATCTGGACACGCAGATACGTGACGCCACCTACGAGTCCATTGCCCACACGGTGGAAGAGGCCAGGCAGGCGTTGGGCGGTCCTCCCGTCGAGGTGGAGATCAAGGTGGAGCCGGGTCGTCCCGCGCAGGTCCTGCTGGAGGCGAGCGCAGACGCCGGCCTCCTGGTCGTGGGCAGCAGAGGCTCTGGAGCGTGGGGACGCCTCACCCTGGGTTCCACCAGCACCGAGGTCGTGCATCACGCACACCTCCCGGTCGTCGTCGTGCCGTCCAGGACGCAAGCAGAACCAACCTGACGCACGACAACCCCCTGCCGCGTGCCGCGGATTCCAGACCCACCGGCATGTGGCCTGATCCGGAATCGGATGAGGAGGAAGCATCGTGGATGTGCTTACCCGGTTGTCGCAGAGCGGAGTGTCCATCTGGCTCGACGACCTGAGCCGGCAACGACTGACCGACGGCAGCCTGGCGCGGCTGGTCAGGGACCGGCATGTCGTGGGGGTGACGACGAACCCGACGATCTTCGCGAAGGCCATCACGGGCAGCGATATCTACTCCGCCCAGATCAAGGACCTGGCGCTGCGCTCCGTCGAGGTAGGCGAGGCACTGCGGGCATTGACCACCTTCGACGTGCGCTGGGCCTGCGACGTGCTGCGCCCGGCCTACGAGGCGAGCGACACCGTCGACGGGCGGGTCTCGATCGAGGTCGACCCCAGGAACGCGCATGACACCGCCCGCACGGTCGCCGAAGCGCGGGCACTGTGGTGGCTGGTGGACCGGCCGAATCTGTTCGTGAAGATCCCGGCAGCCAAGCAGGGCCTGGAAGCGATCAGCGCGTGTCTGGCCGAGGGCATCAGCATCAACGTCACGCTGTTGTTCTCGCTGGAGCGCTACGACGCGGTGACAGAGGCATTCCTGACCGGCATGGAACGCGCCCGCGAAGGAGGGCACGACCTGTCCGGGATCGCGTCGGTGGCGTCGTTCTTCGTCTCCCGGGTGGATAGCGAGATCGACCGGCGGCTCGACCGCCTGGGCGGCGACCGGGCCGCCGCCCTGCGCGGGCGGGCCGCGGTCGCCAACGCCCGGATCGCCTACGAGCACTACGAGCACACTCTCGCCACGGACCGCTGGAAGCGCCTGGAGAGGGCCGGTGCCAGACCGCAGCGCCTCCTGTGGGCTTCCACGGGCGTGAAGGACCCGGCCTACGCCGACACCCGATACGTGATGGACCTGGTCGCCCCCAATGTCGTCAGCACCATGCCGGAGGCGACACTCAACGCTGTCGCCGACCACGGCGGGCTCCCGACCAGCAGCATCCGCGACACCTACGACGAGGCGCACAACCTCCTCGACGAACTCGCCGGACTCGGCATCGGCTACGCCGACGTCGTCCAGATGCTGGAGGACGAAGGCGTGCAGAAGTTCGACGCCAGCTGGGACGAACTCGCCGGGAAACTCGCTGCCGGCCTGACGACGCCGACAGCACCCGGCCGCCGAGCGACCGTCAACAGCAGGGAGGACGCGTGATGGCACTGGCCACGTTCGTGATGACGGTGACAGATGGGTGCTCCCCCCACTCTGCCCGGCAAGGGGCTCATCGCGCGATTCGAGCACGACCGGCTGCACCGTCCGGGTAGACGGCGCACGCCTGGCGAAGGCCCACCTGCCGGGGGCCCACCGCGGTGCCAGAGCACACCGAAGGGATGCCGCGCATGCCAAGACTCGCCATCAACGGCTCGGGCGCATCGGCCGTGCGGCGTTGAAGATCATGCACGAGGTGGACGGTGTGAAGGTCGTCGCCGTCAACGACCCCATCGAGGTGGACAAACTCGCCTACCTACTGGCCCATGACAGCGTCTCTGGCCGCTACTACGAGCCCGTTGACCGACGGCAGCACGCTGAGGTCTGCGATACGGGGATGCAGGCGGAACCGGTGGGTGTGTCAGGGGTGATGGGTGCGACGAGGTCCATGACGTACTCCTCGCGTGAGGGAAATGCATCGCAGGCGGCGGCCGGCGTCAGGAAGGGGTTGGTGTCGTCGGCGAGGAGCAGGGCGGCTCGAGGCGGACGCAGCAGTGTCCCTGGCTGGGCGCGAGGCGCGCTTGGAAGCCGCCTTCGTCGAGCCCTTGGAGCACGCCGTGGAGCAGGTGGAGATTCATGCCGCACACCGTCTGGGTGTGTTCGCGGGCGAGCGCGTGGAAGGGGCAGTTGCCCAGAACGACGGCATCACCGTCATGGCGGGGCTCGAATCCGTATCGCTCCAGCAGGTCGAACACGCCCGTGTGGTTCTGGCCGGCCAACTGCGTGCCCAGTTCGTGGGCTTTGCGATGCAGCACGCCGCGCACCGGCTCGCCGGTGGCCTCGGATTCCTCCAGGGCCTGCGCGAGGAGCCGTCCGGCCAGTTCGTAGTGCCGCTCCGGCAGGCTGATGGTGACCTGCTTGCTGGACCGCTTGTAGAGCTTGGCCGGCCTGCCCGCTCCCGGCCCCGTGCGTCCACTGCGTCGTTCGTAGACGACGTCGAGCAGTGATTCCTCAGCCAAGCGGTCCAGGTGGAAGGCCGCTGTCTGCCGGGCCAGGCCAAGGGCTTCGGCTGCTTCGTCACGGCCGACCGGGCTCGGCTGGCGCACGACGTGTTCGTAGAGCCTCCTGCGGGTCGGCTCGTCCAGAGCAGCGACGGCAGAGACGTCGGGATGAAGTGCTTCCTTCGGGTGGTCCACGAACACCAGTGTAAAACCCACAGCCATTGATTAAAGAAGGGTTCTGCGCTTCTATAGATAGTGAGAGTTGTCGATAGAAGGAGCCGACATGTCGTCCGTAACCGCAACCCCCACGTCCGCCGCCCGTCGGCGGGCTGTGCTCACCGATCCCAGCTACCAGGCTTTTGTCATCCTGCGCGCCGCGTTCACTGTGGCGCCGATCCTGTTCGGGCTGGACAAATTCGCCAACCTGCTCGTCGACTGGCCCAACTACCTCGCTCCCTGGGTCAACGACATCGTTCCGGGCAGTGCCCAAGGCGCCATGTATGCCGTCGGTGTCATCGAGATCGTGGCCGGCATCGCCGTGGCCGTCGCACCACGGTTCGGGGGCTGGCTGGTGGCCGGATGGCTGGCCGGCATCATCGTCAACCTGCTGACCATCCCGGACTACTACGACGTCGCACTGCGCGACTTCGGGCTTCTGCTCGCCGCGGTCGCCCTTGCCCGACTCGCCCAGCACTACCACGGCAAGCGGCGAGCGAGCTAAAGCCCGTACAGGATCCCTAGCGGCGAGGTCTGCCGTGGTGCGGCCGTGCCGGGAGCCCGGCGAGATCGGCGCCGCGGCGCAGCACGTCGCGGAGCATGGCGGGGGTCAGGGTGCGGGTGGACATGTTGCGCTGGCTGGGGTGGTAGCCGCCGACCAGGTGCAGCGGCCGTCCGCCGGCCGGATGGGAGAGCAGCACCTCGGCGCCGTGCCCGAAGACCGGGCGCGGGCGGGGCAGCTGCCATCCCGCTTCCGCGAGTACTGGCCGCAGGGCCTGCCAGGCGAACGCGCCGAGTACCACGATGGTCCGAAGGGTGGGCCGCAGAAGTTCCAACTCGCGGGCGAGCCATGGCCTGCAGGTGTCCCGCTCACCGGTGGTGGGCCGGTTGTCGGGCGGGGCGCAGTGCACCGGCACCGTGATCCGCACCCCGTACAGTTCCAGCCCGTCGTCCCGGTGGGTGGCGGCGGGTTGGGAAGCCAGCCCGAGGTCGTACAGGGCGGCGTACAGCGCATCGCCGGACGGGTCGCCGGTGAAGATGCGCCCGGTGCGGTTGCCGCCGTGCGCGGCCGGAGCCAGTCCGACGATCCCCAGGGGTGCGTCCGACGGGCCGAAACCAGGCACCGGACGCGCCCAGTACTCCCAGTCCCGGAAAGCTCTGCGCTTGACCCGGGCGGCCTCCTCGCGCCAGGCCACCAGGCGCGGGCAGGCCCGGCAGGTGGCGATTGCCGTGTCCAGGTCGCGGAGCGAGCCCGTTCGGGGAGCGGTGCGCGACGGGAAGTCAGGGTTCTGCGTCGTCCGGCTGCTGCGCATGCTCGGCCTCCTCCTCGCCATGGTCACACCTGGGCGGAGACCGGGCGCTGTCGGCGGATGCCGGACCGGCTCGCGCGGGCGATCACCAATAGACTGGGTGCATCAGACACACCCGTATGCAGCGCGATACGAGCCGTCCACCGGCTCCCGGGCCGGGGCGACCGATCTGGTTCGGAGGGTGCCGTCATGGCCAAACAGATCACCTACCGGCGCGTCTACGAAGAGACCTCTCGTGCCGATGGCAAGCGGGTCCTCGTCGATCGGGTCTGGCCGCGGGGCATGCGCAAGGAGGACGCGCACCTGGATGAGTGGCTGCGCGATGTGGCCCCCTCCAGCGATCTGCGCAAGTGGTACGGCCACGAGCCCGACCGTTTCACCGAGTTCCGCCGCCGCTACCTGGCTGAACTGCGTGATGCCGGACATCGGCAGGCCACCGAGCATCTGCGGGACCTCGCCGCGCACGGCAGGCTCACCTTGCTGACCGCCACGAAGGACGTGGACCACAGCCAGGCCGCCGTCTTGGCCCAATGGCTGACCGAGAAGCAGTGACCAGTGGGTCCGGGCCCAAGCCGGCCAAGCCGCGGAATTCTGACCGTCGGTGGCAGGCACGCGGGTATGCACTCCGCAAGATCGTCTCGCTGGAGGCCATCGAACAACGCCGTGACCGGCCGTCTCGAACGGCGACCAAACGGAAAACGTGAACCGCACGGGTGATGCCGCGCAAACCGCCAGGGACGCCTCGGTGAAGCTGCAAACCACGAGGTGATGATCCGCGGCACGTTCGCCAACATCCGGCTGCGCAACCTGCTCGCCCCCGGCACCGAGGGCGGCCTCACCCGCCACTTGCCCGACGGCGAGCAGACCACCATCTTCGACGCCGCCATGCGCTACGCCGACGAAGGTGTCCCACTGCTGGTGATCGCCGGGAAGGAGTACGGGTCCGGCTCGTCCCGCGACTGGGCGGCCAAGGGCACCGCCCTGCTCGGGGTGAAGGCCGTACTGGCCGAGTCCTTCGAGCGCATCCACCGCTCCCACCTCATCGGGCTGGGCGTCCTGCCCCTGCAGTTCCTGACCGGCCAGAGCAGGCAGTCCCTGGGCCTGACCGGCGAGGAAACCTACACAGTCCGCGGGCTGGCCGACACCAGCGAGCTGCCCCGCCAGGTGGACATCACCGCCGACAGTCCCAGCGGCACGATCCGCTTCACCGCCCGCGTACGCATCGACACTGCCACCGAGGGCGACTACTACCGGCATGGCGGCATGCTGCCCTACGCCCTGCGCACCCTCCTGCCGGCCTGACGGCAAGGGGCCGGGCGCGTGTCACTCTCACCATTCCGGGCTGTCCAGGGGGGTGCGCAGGGCGAGCAGGGCAACATCGTCGTCGAACACCTGCCGGCTTCGGCTGATGAGGGTGTCACACAGCTCCTCCAGCGGGGCCGTGGTCAGGCGGGCGGCCTGTTCGGCGAGGTCGCCAAGTCCGGTGTCGATGTCCTGGTCGCGGCGCTCGACCAGCCCGTCGGTGAACAGCAGCAAAGTGCTGCCGGGCGGGAGGGGGTGTTCGTGGCTGTACCGGGAGACGGACGCATCGATGCCCACCGGGATTCCGTGACGGGCTGGTGCGAGGTAGCGCGTGCTGCCGTCCGCGCCGACCAGCAGCGGCGGCAGATGTCCGGCGTTGCTCCAGCTGAACGTGTACCCCCCGGCCTCTCCACGGCCGCGCTCGATGCGGCCGAGTACCAGGGTTGCTGTGGGCGGGTCGTCGAACATCGTCAGGGCGTGGTCCAGTCTCGACATGACCTGGCCGGGCGGCTCGCCCCGGTCGAGGGCGAGGGCCCGCAGCATGTTGCGGATCTGGCCCATCAGCGGGGCTGCCTCGACATTGTGGCCGGTCACGTCGCCCACCACCACGCAGGTGGCGCCGTCGGGCAAGGCCATGGCGTCGTACCAGTCCCCGCCCAGCCTGGGCAGGACCGAGGCCGGTTCGTAGCGGGCGGTGACCTTGAGCGGCGAAAGGTCGGGAAGGACGGGCAGCATTCGGAGCTGGAAGTGCTCGGCGGCGTGTTTGAGGTGCTCGTACAGGCGGGCGTTTTCGAGGCTGACGCCCGCCGCACTGGCCAGCGCGGTCAGCAGCCCCTCGTCGTCGTCATCGAAGGGTGTGCCGTCCTTCTTGTCGGCGAGGTAGAGGTCGCCGTATACGGTGCCGCGCACCATGAGCGGAACACCTATCAGGGTCTGCATGAGCGGATGCCCGGGCGGAAATCCGACGGAACGAGGGTGCGTGGCCACATCCGCCACCCGCAGCGGCTCCCGCTCGTCCACCATGGTGTGCAGCAGCCCATGCCCCTGCGGCAGGCCCATGTCAGCGCACAGGTGCGGGTCGTCGATGCCCACCGTGATCAGGTCGATGACCTTGCCGCTCTCCGAGAGCACGCCCAGTGCCCCGTAGCGCGCGGCCACGAGGTCGGTTGCTGCTTCCACGATGCGGTGCAGCACTGTGCGGGTGTCCATGTCGGTACTGACCGCCCCGATCGCGTCCAGCAAATGCCGCAGCCGGTGCCGGTCCAGAGCACGCTGCGGCGGCTGAGCGGCCACGCCGTCCCGGGCCTGGCCCCGCCCCCGCCTCTGCCACGGGTTGTGCGCCATCGTGCTTCCTCCCGGCGCCATCAGGCGCCGTCATCACGTCGCCCCGCCTTGTCACACTACGCGCCCACCTGGCCGGAAGCAGGCCGCACCGGCACGCCGGACATGTGCCCACCCCACGAGGCCGCTGCGTCTGGTGTCCCCCGGCCATGCCGACCGCCTATAGGGCACGGTCAGGGCACGATGACGACGGGGCAGTGCGCGTGGCGGGCCATCCACGCCGACACCGACCCGATCAGGTGGTGCAGCCGGTGCTCCGGCGCGCCAAGCACCAGCGCGTCGGCCTGATGCTCGTCCGCAAGCCGGGCCAGCTCACGCGCCGCATCCCCGATACAGGAGGCGACGTGGACGTCCGGACCGGCCGACGTGGCCGCGGGCAGCGTGTCGGCGAGTTCAGAGCGCAGCCAGGCGAGCACATCGGCCTCCCGCTCGGCTTCGGGGACGACAACGGCCCCCGGGTCGGACGAGACGGGGGCGGGAGTGATGTATGCGACCAGCAGCGGCCGCCCGGTCCGGCGGGCCAGTCCCGTCGCCCACGCCAGGGCGCGGCGGCCGGCCGTGGATCCGTCGTAGCCCGCCACTACAGGATGCGCCGGAGTAGCGGGTGCTCGGGGGGCCTGCCCACCTTCCACAACAGCACCATACAGAGGCGGAGCGGTCAGGCAGTCCTCCGAATGAGGGCCAGATACATGGCGTCGGTCCCGTGCAGGTGCGGCCACAGCTGTACGTCCGGACCGGCGCCGAGGTCCGGTACGCCCGGCAGGAGCGGGCGTGCGTCGACGAGTTCGGCGCCCGGGTGCTGCTTGAGCAGGTCGTCGACGACGGCCCGGGTCTCGGCCAGGTGCGGCGAGCAGGTGGCGTAGCCGACGACGCCGCCGACCCGTACGGCGTCCAGGGCGGAACGCAACAGGGCACGCTGGAGCGGCCCGAACTGGTCCAGGTCCTCGGGACGGCGTCGCCAGCGCGCCTCGGGCCGCCGCCGCAACGCGCCGAGCCCCGTGCAGGGCACGTCCATCAGCACCCGGTCGAAGGACCCGGGCCGCCACGGCGGACGGGTCCCGTCGGCGGTGATGACCTGGTAGGGCCCGGGGTTGCCGCGCAGCGCCTTCGCGACCAGGCCGGCCCGGTGCGGCTGCTTCTCGGAGGCGAGCAGGGCCGCCCCCCGCTCGGCGGCCAGCGCCCCGAGCAGCGCCGCCTTCCCGCCGGGCCCGGCACACCCGTCGAGCCACTTCTCGTCCGGCCCGTCCAGGGGGGCGTTGGCGAGCGCCAGCGCCACGAGCTGACTGCCCTCGTCCTGCACGCCCGCACGGCCGTCCCGTACGGCCTCGATCGCGCCGGGCTCACCGCCTTCGGTGAGCCGCACGGCATACGGCGACCAGCGCCCCGCGACCGCGGCCTCCTCCCGGAGCAACTCCTCGGTCGTGGCCCGCCCGGGCCGCGCGACCAGAGTCACCTCGGGCCGCTCGTTGTCCGCCTCCAGCAGTCGCTCGATGCCGGCCCGGCCGCCGCCGAGGGAGTCCCACAGCGCGGACACGACCCAGCGCGGATGCGAATGGACGACGGCGAGGTGATCCTCGGGGTCGTCCTCGTAGGGCGGCGCGACCTTCTCGATCCAGCCGTCGAGATCGTCCTGCGCGACCTTCCGCAGCACGGCGTTGACGAACTTGGCCCGCCCGTCACCGAGCACGACCCGGGCCAGCTCGACCGAGGCCGACACGGCCGCATGGGTCGGGATCCGCGTCCCGAGCAGCTGGTGCACCCCGAGGCTCAGCACGTCCAGCACAGGCGGGTCGACCTCGCGCAGCGGCCGGTCCACACAGGCGGAGATGACGGCGTCGTAGGTCCCCTGCCAGCGCAGCGTCCCGTACACCAGCTCCGTCGCGAGCGCCGCGTCCCGCCCGTCGAACGTGTCCGGTCCCTCCTTCTCCCGCGCCTTGCGCAGCAGCGGCGGCAGAACGAGGTTGGCGTACGCGTCCCGCTCGTCCACGGCCCTCAGCGCCTCGAAGGCGAGCATGCGGACAGGGTCCTTCTTGGGCCGACGATAGGGCTTGGGGGACTTGCGGGGCGCAGGAGAGGTGTCGCTCACGAAAAAGGTGCTCCGGTATGTCTGGTCGGACTACGCACCCAGCCTACGTCCCACCCACCGCCCTGCTACCTCCCACCCACCACCCTGCTACCTCCCACCCACCACCCTGCTACCTCCCACCCACCACCCTGCTACCTCCCACCCACCACCCTGCTACCTCCCACCCACCACCCTGCTACCTCCCACCCACCACCCTGCTACCTCCCACCCACCACCCTGCTACCTCCCACCCACCACCCTGCTACCTCCCACCCACCACCCTGCTACCTCCCACCCACCACCCTGCTACCTCCCACCCACCACCCTGCTACCCGCCGAGGGGCTCCCCGTCGGCGATCCGCACGCCCCGCGCCCAGTCCGCCGCCCGCATCGGCTTCTTGCCCTGGGCCTGCACCCACAGCAGCTCGACGGCGTACGAACCGGTGCCGACGTGCACGCTGTTCTTGCCGACGGCGAGCTGCCCGGGTACGAGGTCGGTCCGCTCCGGCACGGGCGTGACCTGGATCAGCTTGAGCCGCTCCTCCCGGAAGGTGGTCCAGGCGCCGGGCGCCGGGGTGCAGCCGCGCACGACCCGGTCGACCCGCAGCGCCGGGGTGGCCCAGTCGACCTGGGCGTCCTCGACGGTGATCTTCGGAGCTGTGGTGATGCCCTCGGCCGGCTGCGGTACGGCCTTCAGCGTGCCGTCCTCTATGCCGTCCATGGTCGCGGAGAGCAGCCCGGCGCCGGCGAAGGCGAGCCGGGTCAGCAGGTCGCCGCTGGTGTCGGTGTGCCGGATCTCCTCGGTCACCGTGCCGTAGACCGGCCCGGAGTCGAGGCCCTCCTCGATGAGGAAGGTGGAGGCCCCCGTGATCTCGTCCCCGGCCATGATGGCGTGCTGAACGGGCGCGGCGCCGCGCCAGGCCGGCAGCAGGGAGAAGTGCAGGTTGACCCAGCCCTGGGCGGGAACGTCGAGGGCGACGCGGGGCAGCAGGGCGCCGTAGGCGACGACGGGACAGCAGTCGGGGCCGATCTCCCGCAACCGCTCGAGGAATTCCGGATCCCGCGGCTTGATCGGCCTCAGCACCTCGATCCCGGCCTCCTGGGCCCGCTGCGCCACAGGCGACGCGACCAGCCTGCGTCCCCGCCCGGCCGGTGCGTCGGGCCGCGTGACGACGGCGGCCACCTCGTGCCGCCCGGAGGCGATGAGAGCGTCCAGAGCGGGAACGGCGACCTCGGGGGTACCGGCGAAGACGAGCTTCATGGGTGGGCGGGGCCTCTCGGACGGGGGCTGTTGCGGCGACATACAAGTCTATGACCTCGACCGGAAAGCTCCAGGACCACACCGCGAAAGCCCCACGGCCACGTGTGCCGACGGGAAGGATCCGGGCGAGGTCCACGGCGGGGAACGGCACCTGGGGGCGTATGCATATGCCCCCGCGCCCCCAGACCGTGACCCCCGAAGCAAAAACACGTTGGTCAAGAAAGATTGACCACAACGGGCCGCGATCGCGCGGCCCGGATCCTTTTCAACGCCGGTTCGAGAGGCTTGTTCATGGCCGACCACGCAACCCACGACGCCCAGGCTCGGGCCAGCCTGCACTTGCTGGTGCGGGACATCGAGCGGGTCCGCCGGCAGGTGGACGCACTGCGCACGCTCACCGCCCAGCTGGGCAACGTCTACCGCCCCCGCCGCTCGGGCCCCTCCACGGGCTTCGTCGTCTACGGACGCGCTCCCGCCCCGACCGTCCGTCTCGCGCAGGAACTGCGCGACAGTGTCGAGACCCTGGTCACAGCCGCGGTCGACTTCGACCGCTCCCTGGGCTTCTCATGGGACGCGGTGGGTTCCGCACTCGGGGTCACCAAGCAGGCGGTGCACCGCCGTTACGGCGCCCGTCGGGCCGCGGCTCAGGCGGCCGCCGAGACCGAGCGGGCCGCCGAGTCGGCGGGATCCCTGCCGGTCGCCGTGAACACCGGTATGCCGACGGTGCCGACGGTTCCCGCCGCCCGTTCCATGCCGACCCAGCCGACGGCCGGCAGCCCCGCCCTCCGCGAAGAGGTCAGGCCGACAGCATTCCCCGGCCCTCGCAACGGCTGAGCCACCTTCCTCCCCTGCCCTCCCGGCACGTATCCGGGAGGGCAGACGCATGTCGTGACGCCCGTGAGGAGACATGTCGGGACGGCAGAGGTGGGAAGCCATGTCTGGACGCACGTGGGGAGGCACGCCAGGACGCAGATACGGAGGCATGCGTGGACGAAGGGGGGGCGGCACGCGGGGACACGCCCGAGGACTCAACCACGCCTCGCCCGACGCCAGTCGCCCTCCTCGCCCGAGGACGAAACGAACGACCCACCTCACCCGATGTCGGGCGGATCGATCCGCACCCGAACCACGGCCTCCCCGGCCCCTCGGGCCATCCGCGCCGCCTGCGCAGCCTTCAGCGCCGTCGCCAGCGCCGCCCCGCTGCCCGGCGGCACCCGCACGAGGGCCCGCTGCCAGTGCTCCCCGGGAGGCGGCGCCCCCGCCCGCCGCGGCCGCCCGGTCACCGTGACCGGCAACGGCACGGGCCCCAGCACCTCGGCCTCCCGCGGCAGTTCGACCGTACGCAGGAATTCGGCGACCGCCTCCCCCTCCCCGGACAAAGCCGCCATCCGCGACACCGGCGGAAACCCGAGCTCGGCCCGCTCGGTGAGTTCCCGCACGGCATGGCCGACGGGATCCCAGCGCACCAGCGCCTGCACGGGCCGCAGTGTCGGCTCGGCGACGACGACCACGGTGCCGTCGGCGCCCTGCGGCCGGACGAGCGAGGCAGCCGCCATCCATCGCCGCAACGCGTCCTCTCCGGCGCGCAGATCGGGCCGCCCGAGCATGGCCCAGCCGTCCAGCAGCAGCGCCGCCGCGTATCCGCCCTCGGCGACGGGCTCGGCCCCCGGCGTGCTCACGATCAGCGCGGGCGCGTCCGGCACGGTGTCCAGCACATGCTCACGTCCGGAGGTCCGCACCGGCACGGCGGGAAACGCCCGTCCCAGTTCCTCGGCCGTCCGCCGCGCCCCCACGACCTGCGCCCGCAACCTGAACCCGCCGCACTCCGGACAGTGCCAGCCGCTCTCGTCCCGTCCGCACCATCCGCACCGAAGCGCGCCCGCCTCCTGTCCCTCCATCGGCCCGGAGCAGTGCCGGCAGCGCGCGGGCGCCCGGCAGTTGGCGCACGCCATCCGGGGGACGTACCCGCGCCGTGGCACCTGCACGAGCACCGGCCCGTGCCGCAACCCGTCCCTGACGGCCTGCCAGGCCAGGGTGGGCAGCCGGGCCGCCCGGGCGGCCTCGTCCCGCGCCAGATCCTGGTCCCCCACGGTCCGTACGAGCGGAGCGGCCGCCCGCACCTGTTCGCGTACGGCGACGAGCGGCAGGGCCCAGCCGCTCTCGACCAACTGCGCGGCCTCCACGGTGCAGCTCCAGCTGCCCAGCAGGAACCCGCACTTGTCCAGGGCGGCCCGCAGCAGCAGGACTTCCCGTGCGTGCGGCTGGGGCGCGTGCTGCTCGCTGTGGCTGTCGTCCCCGTCGTCCCAGATGGCGACAAGACCGAGATCCTGGACCGGTGCGAACATGGCGGCGCGGGTCCCGACGACGGCCCGCACCGCTCCCCGCCGCACCGCGAGCCACTCCCGGTACCGCTTCTCGGGTCCGGCCTCGGCGGTGAGCACCGCGTGCCGTCCCTCCCCCAGCAGCGCGGTCAGCGCGGCGTCGACCCGCGCGACCGCCCGCCCGTCCGGCAGCACGACCAGCGCGCCCCGCCCGGAGGCCAGCGCCGCCGCCACGGCACGCGCCAGCTCGTCGCTCCACTCGGGTCCGGGCAGCGCGTTCCAGACCGCGCGGGGCGCACCCCCCGATGCCAGCGACTCCAGAAACGCGGCCCCCCGCTCATACCGCACCCAGGACCCCGTCTCCGGGGTCCCCGGTGGCGGCAGTGGCTCGGGCGAGGGCCGCTGCTCGGCGCGCGCGCTGCGCGGCGGCACGGCCAGCTGAAGCACATCGGCGAGGCTTCCCGCGTACCGATCGGCAACGGCACGGGCCAGCCCCAGCAACTCCTCGCTCAGCACCCGCTCGGGAGAGACGACCTGGGCCAGCGCGGCCAGCGGCCCGGAGTAGTCGGACTCCGCGAGCCGCTCGACGAGAAACCCGTCGATCAACCCCCCGCCCTCACGCCGCCCGTCCCGCACCCGATGCCGCCCGGCCCCGAAGCGCACCCGGACGCGCACCCCGGGCTGCGCGTCCGCGTCCAGCTCCTCGGGCACGGCGTAGTCGAAGTACCGGTCAAGATGCAGCACGCCCTTGTCGACGAGGACCCGCGCGACGGGCAACTCCTTGGCCAGCGCGGCCCCCCGCCACGTCCGCGGCTTGGCCCTGGGCACCTCGGCCTTGCGCACACTCTCCCGGATCAAGGCAAGCTGCTCGGGCGGCGCCCCCTCGGCCCCGCCGTCCACCGCCCCGTCCTCGCTGCTCACACCTGCATTCTTACCAAACGGCACTGACAACCGACGGCGGCCCAGGATCATGCCGACTCCGCATCACGACCCACGCATCATGATCCGCGCATCATGATCTGCGCATCACACGCGTCGCGGACACACCGAGGCCCGGCCCCCAAGGGGACCGGGCCTCGCCAAGCGTCACGTCGCGGAGCTTAGAGCCCCGCCGCCTTGCGCAGTGCGTCCACGCGGTCCGTCTTCTCCCAGGTGAACTCCGGGAGTTCGCGGCCGAAGTGTCCGTAGGCCGCGGTCTGGGCGTAGATCGGGCGGAGCAGGTCGAGGTCGCGGATGATCGCGGCCGGGCGGAGGTCGAAGACCTCGTCGATGGCCTTCTCGATCTGCTCGGTGTCGACCTTGGCGGTGCCGAAGGTCTCCACGAAGAGACCGACCGGCTCGGCCTTGCCGATGGCGTACGCGACCTGGACCTCGCAGCGGGAGGCGAGGCCGGCGGCGACGACGTTCTTCGCCACCCAGCGCATCGCGTACGCGGCGGAACGGTCGACCTTGGACGGGTCCTTGCCGGAGAAGGCGCCGCCGCCGTGGCGGGCCATGCCGCCGTACGTGTCGATGATGATCTTGCGGCCGGTGAGGCCGGCGTCGCCCATCGGGCCGCCGATCTCGAAGCGGCCGGTGGGGTTGACCAGGAGGCGGTAGTTGTCCGTGTCCAGCTTGATGCCGTCGTCCAGGAGCGCCTTCAGCTCCGCCTCGACGACGAACTCGCGGATGTCGGGCGCCAGCAGCGACTCGAGGTCGATGTCGGAGGCGTGCTGCGAGGACACGACCACCGTGTCGAGGCGGACGGCCTTGTCGCCGTCGTACTCGATGGTGACCTGCGTCTTGCCGTCGGGGCGCAGGTAGGGGATGGTGCCGTTCTTGCGGACCTCGGAGAGGCGCTTCGACAGGCGGTGCGCCAGGAAGATCGGCAGCGGCATCAGGGTCGGGGTCTCGTCCGTCGCGTAGCCGAACATCAGACCCTGGTCGCCCGCGCCCTGGCGGTCCAGTTCGTCCTCGTCGCCCTCGACACGGTTCTCGTACGCCGTGTCGACGCCCTGCGCGATGTCCGGGGACTGCGCGCCGATGGACACCGAGACGCCGCAGGAGGCGCCGTCGAAGCCCTTCTTGGAGGAGTCGTAGCCGATCTCGAGGATCTTGCCGCGGACCAGGGTCGCGATGTCCGCGTAGGTCTTGGTGGTGACCTCACCGGCAACGTGGACCAGGCCGGTGGTGATCAGCGTCTCGACGGCGACCCGGGAGGTCGGGTCCTCGCGCAAAAGCGCGTCGAGAATGGTGTCGCTGATCTGGTCAGCGATCTTGTCGGGGTGACCCTCGGTCACGGACTCCGAGGTGAACAGGCGACGGGACACAACGCTCCCTGGGGTTGCAGCGGCTGCTGGCTGATCATTGGTGGACGGGCCCGGGGGCTGCGCCCGGCATCGTCCGAGAACAGTTTATCGGTCGTACTCGGCCATCGGCCTCCCTGTCTCGCCTCTCGGGAGGGCTGTGACCTGCGGCACGGGCATTCTGCCCAATTACGTGCGGCCTTGGCCAGAGCCGCCACGCCCCGATCGCAGCGGTTTCACGCCCCTGTGGCAGAGGTTTGAGGAGACCGAGAAGCGACTGAAACATTCACCCGAGGCGTTGCGCCACCAGGTCCCAGACGGTTTCGGCCAACTGTTCCTTCGGACCGTGCGGTACGGGGGTTTCGGTGCCGTCGGCGCCCAGCACGACGGCCTCGTTCTCCTCGGAGCCGAAGGTCTTGCGCTCCCCCACCTCGTTCACCACCAGCAGGTCGCAGCCCTTGCGCTCCAGCTTGGTACGGCCGTTGGCCAGGACGTCGTCGGTCTCGGCGGCGAAGCCGACGATCACCTGCCCGGGGCGGGCGCGCTCCGCCGAGATCTCGGCGAGGATGTCCGGATTCCGCACCAGCACGATGGGGTCCGGGTCCTGTCCGTCCTTCTTCTTGATCTTTCCGGCGGCGTACGTCTCCGGGCGGAAGTCCGCGACCGCGGCCGCCATCACGACGGAGTCGGCCTCAGGGGCCGCCTTCAGGACCGCCTCGCGCAGTTGCACGGCCGTGCCGACCTGGACGACGTCCACACCGGCCGGGTCGGGCAGCATGGTGTTCGCGGCGATGAGTGTGACGCGGGCGCCGCGCGCGGCGGCGGTGCGTGCGAGGGCGTAGCCCTGCTTGCCCGAGGAGCGGTTGCCGAGGAAGCGCACCGGGTCGAGGGGCTCGCGGGTGCCGCCCGCGCTGACGACGAGGTGCCGGCCGGCGAGGTCTGGCTCCCGCACTCCCCTGGCGAGGACGCGGCGGCACGCCTCGAAGATCTCCGCCGGGTCGGGCAGCCGCCCCTTGCCGGTGTCGACGCCGGTCAGGCGGCCGACGGCCGGTTCGATGACGACGGCGCCGCGGCGCCGCAGAGTCGTCACGTTCTCCTGGGTGGCCGGGTGCTCCCACATCTCCGTGTGCATGGCGGGCGCGAAGACGACCGGACAGCGGGCCGTCAGGAGTGTGTTGGTGAGGAGGTCGTCGGCCAGGCCGTGGGCGGCCTTCGCGAGGATGTCAGCGGTCGCCGGGGCGACGACGACCAGGTCGGCGTGCTGCCCGATGCGGACGTGCGGAACCTCGTGCACGTCGTCCCAGACCTCGGTGGAGACGGGATGGCCGGAGAGGGCGGACCAGGTGGCGGCGCCGACGAAGTGGAGCGCGGAGGCGGTGGGAACGACGCGGACGTCATGGCCCGACTCGGTCAGTCTGCGCAGCAGCTCACACGCCTTGTAGGCGGCGATACCGCCGCTGACCCCCAGAACGACCTTCGGCCTGTCCACCGCGCCTCCCCGCACTCGACATCCGTACGCCACGGCTCCCGGCGCACGCACCCATCACACACCACAGGCCCGACAGTCGCGCTGCCGGGCCTGTGGAAAAGCCAACTGCAAACCGAAAATACTACTGAGCGGGGCCCTCGATGGCCTCGGACGTCAGCAGTCCGGCGTTGATCTCGCGCAGGGCGATCGAGAGCGGCTTCTCGTGGACGTGGGTGTCGACGAGCGGACCGACGTACTCGAGGAGGCCCTCGCCGAGCTGCGAGTAGTACGCGTTGATCTGGCGGGCACGCTTGGCCGCGTAGATCACGAGGCTGTACTTCGAGTCGGTGGCCTCGAGGAGCTCGTCGATCGGCGGGTTGATGATGCCCTCGGGCGCGGAGATGGAAGAGGACACGCTCTACCTTCCGATGGATGGGAAAAGATCGGTCGTGATCACATCACTTGTGATCACACAACATCCATCAAGGCTAGCAGCTCGCGAGCCACGTCCTCGACGGAGGTGTTGACCAAGGTCATATCGAACTCCGGCTCGGCCGCCAGCTCGATCTTCGCCGCGTCGAGACGGCGCTCGATCACCTCGGGCGGCTCGGTTCCCCGCCCGGTGAGCCTGCGCACCAGCTCCTCCCAGGAGGGCGGAGCCAGGAACACCAGCCGACCCTCCGGCATGGTCTCGCGGACCTGCCGGGCGCCCTGGAGATCGATCTCCAGGAGAACGGGCACGCCGTCCTCCAGGTGCTCCAGCACGGCGGCACGCGGGGTGCCGTAGCGGTTGCCGGCGAACTCGGCCCACTCCAGCAGCTCACCGTTGGCGATCAGCTTGTCCATCTCCTCGTCGGTGACGAAGAAGTAGTGGACACCGTGCTTCTCGCCGGGGCGCGGCGCACGGGTCGTCGCCGACACCGAGAGCCAGACCTCGGGGTGTTGCCTGCGCATATGGGCGACGACCGTGCTCTTGCCGACCCCTGAGGGGCCGGAGAGCACGGTCAGCCGCGGACGTACGTCCGGGGGCTCGGGGGTCGTCCCCCGGAATGTTGCAGCCATACAGCGATTATTCCAGCAATCCCGGAGTACCCGGGACTCCTGGTCCGGAGTGAGCCGGACTCAGGAGCCGGTGCTGCCGAACTCACGCTCCAGAGAAGCGATCTGGTTGGAACCGAGACCACGCACACGGCGGCTCTCGGAGATGCCCAGTCGCTCCATGATCTGCTTGGCGCGGACCTTGCCCACGCCCGGCAGCGACTCGAGCAGGGCGGAGACCTTCATCTTGCCGATGACGTCGTTTTCCTGGCCCTGCTTGATGACCTCGTGCAGGGAGGCGCCGGAGTGCTTGAGTCGATTCTTGACCTCGGCCCGCTCCCGGCGAGCCGCGGCGGCCTTTTCGAGCGCGGCTGCGCGCTGTTCAGGGGTAAGGGGCGGAAGAGCCACGCCTACGTCACCTCGGATGTCGAACTGTCGGATACGGACCGGTGAGGAACCTAGTCGCCCCACACCTGGGGAGCCACGAGCAACACGCTTGCCCGTTGACTCTCGTCGGAGACTAGCGGGCAAGTCCGCCAGAGTCAGCGAGAACAGCGGAAAAGTCCTGGTCAGCCTCCGTCAGGCCTGACATTTAGGACATAATGCCCAGGATTTGAGGATGTATTCAGACTCAAGTGAGCCTCGCGCCACTCCTCCGACCACTCGCCCAAGGAGCAGAGCGAGCGTCTTGAGTGCCGAAGACGACCGTCACGAACGTCTCATACGGTCGCCACGGCGGCCCTGATCTCCTCCGCGAAGCGGTCCGCGGCCGTGCGCAGCGCCCCGGCGTCGGGACCGTGGCGCAGCACCCCCCGGCTGACGTTCGGCACGACGTTGCGCACCGCTGCCCCGAAGACGCCGGGAAGGTCGGCCGCGGTGGCGCCCTGGGCTCCGATGCCGGGTGCCAGGAGCGGCCCGTTGATGCCCAGGTCGTAGGACGACAGATCGCCGAGCGTTGCGCCCACGACGGCCCCGAAGGACCCCAGGGGCTCCTCCCCCTCGTTCTCGGCGGCGAGGTGCGCGAGCATCGTCGCCCCGACGTTCCGTCCGTCCGCGCGCACCGCGTGCTGCACCTCACCACCCTCAGGGTTGGAGGTCAGCGCGAGCACGAACAGGCCCGAGCCGCTCTCCCGGGCGAGCGCGAGGGCCGGCGAGAGCGATCCGTAGCCGAGGTAGGGCGAGACGGTGAGCGCGTCCGAGAAGAGCGGGGAGTCCTTGCGCAGGAAGGTCTCGGCGTACGCGGCCATGGTCGAGCCGATGTCGCCGCGCTTGGCGTCCATCACGACCAGCGCCCCGGCCGCCCGGGCCTCTTCCACCGACTTCTCCAGGACGGCGATGCCACGGGAGCCGAAGCGCTCGAAGAACGCGCTCTGCGGCTTCAGGACTGCGACCCGGTCGGCGGTCGCCTCCACCACCGTGCGGCTGAACCGCTCCAGGCCCGCGACATCGTCGTTCAGGCCCCACTCGGCGAGCAGGGACGCGTGCGGGTCGATACCGACGCACAGCGGCCCACGCTCGTCCATGGCGCGCCGCAGACGGGTGCCGAAGGGTTCGAGAGCGCTCACGTGGTCTTCCTTACGTCGGCGCCGACCGCGTCGGCGAGGGTGGCGTACGGGCTGGTGGCGAGGCGGGCGGCGAGGCCCTTGTGGATCGCGCGCCCCCAGAAGGGGCCCTCGTAGATGAAGGCGCTGTACCCCTGGACCAGCGTGGCGCCGGCCAGGATGCGCTGCCAGGCGTCCTCGGCGTTCTCGATGCCGCCGACGCCCACCAGGGTGATGCGGTCGCCCACGCGCGCGTAGAGGCGGCGCAGCACCTCCAGGGAGCGGGCCTTCAGGGGCGCGCCGGACAGCCCGCCGGTCTCCTTGACGAGCGAAGGTTCGGATTTCAAACCGAGTCCCTCGCGCGCGATGGTGGTGTTGGTGGCGATGATCCCGTCCAGGCCGAGTTCGACGGCCAGGTCCGCCACGGCGTCGACGTCCTCGTCGGCGAGGTCCGGGGCGATCTTCACGAGCAGCGGGACACGGCGGGAGGTCACCGTACGGTCGGCGGCCTCGCGCACGGCGCTCAGCAGCGGACGCAGCGCCTCGGTGGCCTGCAGGTTGCGCAGCCCGGGGGTGTTCGGGGACGAGACGTTCACCACCAGGTAGTCGGCGTACGGCGCCAGCCGCTCGGCGGACTTCACGTAGTCCGCGGCGGCCTCGTCCTCGGGGACGACCTTGGTCTTGCCGATGTTGACGCCCACGACGGTCCGGAAGACCGGCTCACGGGACGCCAGACGGGCCGCCACCGCCAGCGAGCCCTCGTTGTTGAAGCCCATGCGGTTGATCAGCGCCCGGTCCTTCACGAGCCGGAACAGCCGCTTTCCGGGGTTGCCGGGCTGCGCCTCCCCGGTCACGGTGCCGATCTCGACGTGGTCGAAGCCGAGCATCGACATGCCGTCGATCGCGACGGCGTTCTTGTCGAAGCCGGCGGCGAGCCCGAAGGGGCCGTGCATGCGCAGCCCGAACGCCTCGGTGCGCAGTTCCGCGTGGCGGGGGGCGAGCGCGGCGGCGACGAAGGTGCGCAGCACGGGAACGCGGACGGCGAAGCGGATCCAGCGGAAGGCCAGGTAGTGGGCCCGCTCCGGGTCCATCCGCTTGAAGACGAGGTTGAAGAAGATCTTGTACATGGTGTCCTCACGAAGAGGGGGACACCGTTTCCGGTGTCCCCCTCAGGGCTGCTAGTCGCGGGCCGCGGTCAGGTGTTCCGCGTGTTCCTGGAGCGAACGGACGCCCACGTCACCGTGGTTGAGGGCGTCGATGCCCTGGACGGCGGCGGCGAGCGCCTGGACCGTCGTCAGGCACGGGACCGACCGCGCCACGGCCGCCGTACGGATCTCGTAGCCGTCGAGGCGGCCGCCGGTGCCGTACGGGGTGTTGACGATGAGGTCGACCTCGCCGTCGTGGATGAGCTGGACGATGGTCTTCTCGCCGTTCGGGCCGGTGCCCTCGGACTGCTTGCGGACGACCGTGGTGTTGAGGCCGTTGCGCCTGAGGACCTCGGCGGTGCCGGAGGTGGCCAGCAGTTCGAAGCCGTGGGCGACCAGCTCGCGCGCCGGGAAGATCATCGAGCGCTTGTCGCGGTTGGCGACCGAGATGAACGCGCGGCCCTTGGTCGGCAGCGGACCGTAGGCGCCCGCCTGCGACTTGGCGTACGCCGTGCCGAACACGGAGTCGATGCCCATGACCTCGCCGGTGGAGCGCATCTCCGGGCCGAGGACCGTGTCGACACCGCGGCCGTGGATGTCGCGGAAGCGCGACCACGGCATGACGGCCTCCTTGACGGAGATCGGCGCGTCGAGCGGGAGCTCACCGCCGTCGCCGTGCGCCGGAAGCAGCCCCTCGGCCCGCAGTTCGGCGACGGTCGCGCCCAGGGAGATCCGGGCGGCGGCCTTCGCCAGCGGGACCGCGGTCGCCTTCGAGGTGAAGGGGACGGTGCGGGACGCGCGCGGGTTGGCCTCCAGGACGTAGAGGATGTCGCCGGCCATCGCGAACTGGATGTTGATCAGACCGCGTACTCCGACGCCCTTGGCGATGGCCTCCGTCGAGGCCCGCAGGCGCTTGATGTCGAAGCCGCCCAGGGTGATCGGGGGCAGCGCGCACGCCGAGTCGCCGGAGTGGATGCCGGCCTCCTCGATGTGCTCCATCACGCCGCCGAGGTAGAGCTCGGCGCCGTCGTAGAGGGCGTCGACGTCGATCTCGATCGCGTCGTCGAGGAAGCGGTCGACCAGGACCGGCCGGGAGGGGCTGATCTCGGTCGACTCGGCGATGTAGGACGACAGCCGGGTCTCGTCGTAGACGATCTCCATGCCGCGCCCGCCGAGGACGTACGACGGCCGGACGAGGACCGGGTAGCCGATCTCGTCGGCGATGGCCTTGGCCTCGGCGAACGTCGTGGCGGTGCCGTGCTTGGGGGCCGGGAGGCCGGCTTCCGCCAGCACGCGCCCGAAGGCGCCCCGGTCCTCGGCCGCGTGGATGGCCTCCGGCGGGGTGCCCACGATCGGCACGCCGTTGTCCTTGAGCGCCTGCGACAGACCCAGCGGCGTCTGGCCGCCCAGCTGCACGATCACACCCGCGACCGGGCCGGCCTGCTGCTCCGCGTGGACGATCTCCAGTACGTCTTCCAGCGTCAGCGGCTCGAAGTACAGACGGTCGGAGGTGTCGTAGTCCGTGGAGACGGTCTCCGGGTTGCAGTTGACCATCACCGTCTCGTAGCCCGCGTCGCTCAGCGCGAAGGACGCGTGGACGCACGAGTAGTCGAACTCGATGCCCTGGCCGATGCGGTTGGGGCCGGAGCCCAGGATGATGACGGCCGGCTTCTCGCGCCGTGCGACCTCGGTCTCCTCGTCGTAGGAGGAGTAGAAGTACGGCGTCTTCGCGGCGAACTCGGCGGCGCAGGTGTCGACCGTCTTGTACACCGGGCGGATGCCGAGAGCGTGCCGGACCTCGCGGACGACGTCCTCGCGCAGGCCGCGGATCTCAGCGACCTGCTGGTCCGAGAAGCCGTGCCGCTTGGCCTCGGCCAGCAGCTCCCGGGTCAGCTCCGGCGCCTCGGCGAGCTCGTCCGCGATCTCCTTGATCAGGAAGAGCTGGTCGACGAACCAGGGGTCGATCTTCGTGTACTCGAAGACCTCCTGAGGCGTGGCGCCCGCGCGGATGGCCTGCATGACGGTGTTGATACGGCCGTCGGTGGGCCGCACGGCCTCTTCGAGCAGAAGCGTCTTGTCACCGGGCTCGCCGACGAAGGTGAACTGGCTGCCCTTCTTCTCCAGCGAGCGCAGCGCCTTCTGGAAGGCCTCGGTGAAGTTGCGGCCGATGGCCATGGCCTCGCCGACCGACTTCATGGTCGTGGTCAGCGTGGAGTCGGCCTGCGGGAACTTCTCGAAGGCGAAGCGCGGGGCCTTCACGACCACGTAGTCGAGCGTCGGCTCGAAGGAGGCCGGGGTCTCCTTCGTGATGTCGTTCGGGATCTCGTCGAGGGTGTAGCCGACGGCGAGCTTGGCCGCGATCTTGGCGATGGGGAAGCCGGTCGCCTTGGACGCGAGGGCCGAGGAGCGGGACACGCGCGGGTTCATCTCGATGACGATCACGCGACCGTCGTCGGGGTTCACCGCGAACTGGATGTTGCAGCCGCCGGTGTCGACGCCGACCTCGCGGATCACGGCGATGCCGATGTCCCGCAGGATCTGGTACTCGCGGTCGGTCAGCGTCATCGCGGGCGCGACGGTGATCGAGTCGCCGGTGTGCACGCCCATGGGGTCGAAGTTCTCGATGGAGCAGACGACCACGACGTTGTCGTGCTTGTCGCGCATCAGCTCCAGCTCGTACTCCTTCCAGCCGAGGATGGACTCCTCCAGGAGCACCTCGGTGGTCGGCGAGAGCGTGAGGCCCTGGCCGGCGATGCGGCGCAGCTCCTCCTCGTCGTGCGCGAAGCCGGAGCCTGCGCCGCCCATGGTGAAGGACGGCCGGACGACGACCGGGTAACCGCCGAGCGCCTCGACGCCCCCGAGGACGTCCTCCATGGAGTGGCAGATGACCGACTGGGCGGACTCGCCGTGGCCGATCTTCTGGCGGACTGCCTCGACGACGCCCTTGAAGAGGTCGCGGTCCTCGCCCTTGTTGATGGCCTCGACGTTGGCGCCGATCAGCTCCACGCCGTACTTGTCGAGCGTGCCCGCCTCGTGCAGCGAGATGGCCGTGTTGAGGGCCGTCTGGCCGCCCAGGGTGGGCAACAGGGTGTCCGGGCGCTCCTTGGCGATGATCTTCTCCACGAACTCCGGGGTGATCGGCTCGACGTACGTGGCGTCGGCGATCTCCGGGTCGGTCATGATCGTCGCCGGGTTGGAGTTCACGAGGATGACCCTGAGGCCCTCGGCGCGAAGGATGCGGCACGCCTGGGTGCCGGAGTAGTCGAACTCGGCGGCCTGGCCGATGACGATCGGGCCGGAGCCGATGACCAGGACGGACTGGATATCGGTGCGCTTAGGCACGCTGGCCCTCCATCGGGACTGTGCTCATCAAAGACGTGAAGCGGTCGAACAGGTAGGCGGCGTCGTGCGGGCCCGCCGCCGCTTCGGGGTGGTACTGGACGGAGAAGGCCGGCTGGTCGAGCAGCTGGAGCCCCTCCACGACGTTGTCGTTCAGGCAGACGTGCGAGACCTCGACGCGCCCGAACCTGGTCTCGCTGACCGTGTCGAGCGGCGCGTCCACGGCGAAGCCGTGGTTGTGCGCGGTGACCTCGACCTTGCCGGTCGTCCGGTCCTGGACGGGCTGGTTGATGCCCCGGTGGCCGTACTTCAGCTTGTAGGTGCCGAAGCCGAGCGCCCGCCCGAGGATCTGGTTGCCGAAGCAGATGCCGAACAGCGGCGTCTTCCGCTCCAGGACCGCGGTCATCAGCGCGACCGGGCCGTCGGCGGTCGCCGGGTCACCAGGACCGTTGGAGAAGAAGACCCCGTCGGGGGCGACGGCGTAGACGTCCTCTTCGGTGGCCGTGGCCGGCAGCACATGCACCTCGATGCCGCGCTCGGCCATGCGGTGCGGGGTCATGCCCTTGATGCCGAGGTCGATCGCGGCGACGGTGAACTTCTTCTCGCCGACCGCGGGGACGACGTACGTCTCCTTGGTGGCGACCTCCTCGTAGAGGCTGGCGCCCTTCATGTGCGGCTGGGCCTGCACGCGCGCGACGAGCTCGGGCTCGGGGGCGATCGCCTCGCCGGAGAAGATCCCGGAGCGCATGGAGCCGCGCTCGCGCAGGTGGCGGGTGAGCGCGCGGGTGTCGATGCCGCTGATACCGACGATGCCCTGCGCGACCAGCTCGTCGTCCAGGGAACGCTTGGCGCGCCAGTTGGACGGCACGCGCGCGGGGTCGCGCACGACATAGCCGGAGACCCAGATGCGGCTCGACTCGTCGTCCTCGTCGTTCCAGCCGGTGTTGCCGATCTGCGGGGCGGTCGCGACGACGATCTGGCGGTCGTACGACGGGTCGGTCAGAGTCTCCTGGTAGCCGGTCATGCCGGTGGAGAACACGGCCTCGCCGAAGGTCTCCCCCACGGCCCCGTAGGCACGGCCGCGGAAGATCCGGCCGTCCTCCAGGACGAGTACCGCGGGAACCTTGGAGGCTCCCCTTGTGGAGGTCGTCATCGTGCGCCTTCCGTTTCCGTCTTGTTGATCATGGAGTTGATGGCGTCGACCCACTCGGTGTGCTCGGCCGCCCGGTCGGAGCGGAACCCGGAGTCGATCAGTCGTTCGCCGTGCGCCCAGGTCACCACCAGCAGCCCGCCCTCGGTCAGGACCTTGCCGGCGATGCCCTTGTCGAGCCTGGCCTCGCGCAGAGCCGCGAGGGGGACGTGGAAATCCGTCGCCCCGGGCCGTACGACGTCCAGTCCCGCGTCCGTCAGCGTGAGCTCGACCCGGCTGCGGGTGCCGAGGCCGTGGGCCACGATGCGGTCCAGCCACTGACCGGCGGTCGTGGAGCCGTGGTAGCGGCCGCTCATCGTCAGTCTCACCTCGCCGGGCTCTTCCGGCGCGGTGGGCAACTCGGGGACGTCGCCCTGGAGCGTGCCACGCCACTTCCAGCCCTCGCGCATCAGCCAGTAGACGAGCGCGACGAAGAGGGCGAGCCCGACGAGCCAGCCCGCGCGGGCGGCCCAGTCGGTGACCTCGGCCGACTTCTTTTCGGCGGCGAGTCCGGCGGCGAGCAGAGTTGCAGGTGTCACGTGAGCTTCCCGTCGACGAGCGTGGCCTTGCCCCGGAGCCAGGTGTGCGTCACACGGCCCGGCAGCTCACGCCCCTCGTACGGGGTGTTCCGGCTGCGCGAGGCGAAGCCCGCGGGGTCCACCGCCCCACGGTATTCCGTGTCGACGAGCGTGAGGTTGGCGGGCTCACCAGCCGAGACGGGACGCCCGTGCCCCTGCGCCTGCCCGATGCCGGCGGGCTTGACGGACATGCGATCGGCGACCCCGGCCCAGGTGAGGAGCCCGGTGTCCACCATGGTCTCCTGCACCACTGACAAGGCGGTCTCCAGGCCCACCATGCCCATGGCGGCCGCGGCCCACTCGCAGTCCTTGTCCTCGTGCGGGTGCGGGGCGTGGTCGGTGGCGACGATGTCGATCGTGCCGTCGGCGAGCGCCTCGCGCAGGGCGAGCACGTCGCGCTCGGTGCGCAGCGGCGGGTTGACCTTGTAGACCGGGTTGTACGTCCGCACCAGCTCGTCCGTGAGGAGCAGGTGGTGCGGGGTGACCTCGGCGGTGACGTCGATGCCGCGGGACTTGGCCCAGCGGACGATCTCGACGGACCCGGCGGTCGACAGATGGCAGATGTGGACGCGGGAGCCGACGTGCTCGGCGAGCAGGACATCCCGGGCGATGATCGATTCTTCGGCCACGGCGGGCCAGCCCCCGAGCCCCAGCTGGGCCGAGACGATGCCCTCGTTCATCTGGGCGCCCTCGGTCAGCCGCGGCTCCTGTGCGTGCTGGGCGACGACCCCGCCGAAGGCCTTCACGTACTCCAGGGCGCGCCGCATGATCACGGCGTCGTCGACGCACTTGCCGTCGTCGGAGAAGACGGTGACGCCGGCCGCCGACTCGTGCATGGCGCCCAGCTCGGCGAGCTTCTTGCCCTCCAGGCCCACGGTGACGGCACCGATGGGCTGCACATCGCAGTAGCCGTGCTCCCGGCCCAGTCGCCAGACCTGCTCGACGACGCCGGCGGTGTCGGCGACCGGGAACGTGTTGGCCATGGCGAAGACGGCCGTGTAGCCGCCGCTCGCCGCCGCGCGCGTGCCGGTCAGGACGGTCTCGGAGTCCTCGCGGCCCGGCTCACGCAGGTGGGTGTGCAGATCGACGAGTCCCGGCAGGAGCACCTTGCCGCCGGCCTCGACCACCTCGGCGCCCTCGTCGGAGAGCCCCGTCCCGACGGCCTCGATGACCTCACCGTCGATCAGCACGTCCTGCGACTCGCCGCCGAGCACCTTCGCACCACGGATCAGGATCTTGCTCATGGTTCTTACTTCTCCTCGATGGTGCGGGCGTGGGTGACGGCGGGTTCGTTGCCACCGAGCAGCAGGTACAGGACGGCCATCCGGATGGACACTCCGTTTGCGACCTGCTCGACGACGGTGCAGCGGTCGGAGTCGGCGACCTCGGCCGTGATCTCCATGCCGCGGACCATCGGGCCGGGGTGCATCACGATGGCGTGCTCGGGCATCCGCGCCATGCGCTCGCCGTCGAGGCCGTAGCGCCGCGAGTACTCGCGCTCGGTCGGGAAGAAGGCGGCGTTCATGCGCTCGCGCTGGACGCGGAGCATCATCACGGCGTCGGACTTGGGGAGTACGGCGTCGAGGTCGTACGACACCTCGCAGGGCCAGCGCTCGACGCCGACCGGCACCAGGGTGGGCGGGGCGACGAGGGTGACCTCGGCGCCGAGGGTGTGCAGCAGGTCGACGTTGGAGCGGGCGACCCGGCTGTGCAGGACGTCCCCGACGATCGTGATCCGCTTGCCGGACAGGTCCTGTCCGAGGCCGGCGTCCCGGCCCACCAGGCGGCGGCGCATGGTGAACGCGTCGAGCAGGGCCTGCGTGGGGTGCTGGTGGGTGCCGTCACCGGCGTTGATGACGGCGGCGTCGATCCAGCCCGAGGTGGCGAGGCGGTACGGCGCTCCGGAGGCGCCGTGCCGGATGACCACGGCGTCGACGCCCATGGCCTCCAGGGTCTGGGCGGTGTCCTTCAGGGACTCGCCCTTGGAGACGCTCGACCCCTTGGCGGTGAAGTTGATGACGTCCGCGGACAGGCGCTTCTCGGCGGCTTCGAAGGAGATGCGCGTGCGCGTGGAGTCCTCGAAGAAGAGGTTGACGACGGTGCGGCCGCGCAGGGTCGGCAGTTTCTTGATCGGCCGGTCGGCGACCCGGGCCATCTCCTCGGCGGTGTCGAGGATCAGGACGGCGTCGTCGCGGGTGAGGTCGGCGGCCGAGATGAGATGACGCTGCATCTGTCAGGCTCCGTAAGGCAGTTCAGGTTTGGGAGATTCCGGGCAGGCGGGCTCGTGCAGGGGCGCACTGAGCAGGCGTACGGCGGTGCCGTACGCGCGCGTGCTACTGCTGCTCGCCCGGGGCGGCCGGCTTGGCACCGAGCAGCACGGTGTCGCGACCGTCCTCCTCGGCGAGCTGGACCTTGACCGTCTCCCGCAACGACGTGGGGAGGTTCTTGCCGACGTAGTCGGCGCGGATGGGCAGTTCACGGTGGCCGCGGTCGACGAGGACCGCGAGCTGCACCGCGCGCGGACGCCCGATGTCGTTCAGGCCGTCGAGGGCGGCGCGGATGGTGCGGCCGGAGAAGAGCACGTCGTCGACCAGGACGACCAGGCGGCCGTCGATGCCGTCACCCGGGATCTCGGTGCGGGCCAGCGCACGCGGCGGATGCATGCGCAGGTCGTCGCGGTACATGGTGATGTCGAGCGAGCCGACGGGGATCTTCCGGTCGGTGATCTCCTCGAGCTTGGCGGCGAGCCGCTGCGCGAGGAAGACGCCCCGGGTCGGAATGCCGAGGAGCACCACGTCGTCGGCGCCCTTGGCGCGCTCGACGATCTCGTGGGCGATGCGGGTCAACACCCGCGCGATGTCGGGGCCTTCGAGAACGGGCCGGGCATCGGAGCCTTGCGTGTCCTGCGTGTCCTGCGTGTCCATAAGAAACGGACCTCCTTCTCCGCCTCACGGGACGGACCTTAAAGGACGTCGGATTTGCGCCATCCACGGTAGCAGGCCCTGACGACGCCCCTGATCACCCCCCTGGCGTAATCAGCCACCGCGGCCACGGAAGAGTCGGTGTGGACCATTCGGCTTGACGCACGAGAGTTACGCTGCGTAACCTCACAGTGAGTTACCAGACGCGCGGCTCGGACCCCCTGCAGCCGCGTCGACACAGTGTCCGGGGAGCTATATGTCCAGCGAATACGCCAAACAGCTCGGGGCCAAGCTCCGGGCCATCCGCACCCAGCAGGGCCTTTCCCTCCACGGTGTCGAGGAGAAGAGCCAGGGACGCTGGAAGGCGGTCGTGGTCGGTTCGTACGAACGCGGTGACCGTGCCGTGACCGTACAGCGCCTCGCCGAACTGGCGGATTTCTACGGGGTCCCGGTGCAGGAACTCCTGCCGGGCACCACCCCCGGCGGCGCCGCCGAGCCGCCGCCGAAGCTGGTCCTGGACCTGGAGCGGCTGGCGACCGTGCCGGCCGAGAAGGCGGGCCCGCTGCAGAGGTACGCGGCGACGATCCAGTCGCAGCGCGGCGATTACAACGGCAAGGTGCTGTCGATCCGCCAGGACGACCTGCGCACACTCGCCGTCATCTACGACCAGTCCCCCTCGGTCCTCACCGAGCAGCTGATCAGCTGGGGCGTGCTGGACGCGGACGCCCGCCGCGCGGTCGCCCACGAAGAGGTCTGACAGCAGCAGCCAGCAGAAACGTGCCGCCGGGGTGGCCGGAACTTCACTGTTCCGGCCACCCCGGCGGCTTTCTGCGGCCCTCGACGGCATCGCAGGTACGGGAACGCCAGGGGGCCCGCAGCAATCACACTGCGGGCCCCCTGGCGATGCCTGTCCCTTACGCCTCGTCCCGGCGCAGCGAGGGCTTCAGCTCCTTGAGCCGGCCCAGCAGGCCGTTGACGAAGGCGGGCGACTCCTCCGTCGAGAACTCCTTCGCGAGCTGCACCATCTCGTCCAGCACGACGGCGTCCGGGGTCTCGTCCGCCCAGATCAGCTCGTAGGCGCCGAGGCGGAGAACGTTGCGGTCCACGACCGGCATGCGGTCGAGGGTCCAGCCGACCGAGTACTGCGCGATCAGCTCGTCGATGCGCCTCGCGTGCTTCGCGTAACCCTCGACCAGCTCCATCGTGTACTCGCTCACCGGCGGCTGCCGGGTGTCGTCCCGGGAGAGCCGGATCCAGTCCGCGAGGACCGTGTGGACGTCGACGTCACGCTGGTCGCCCTCGAAGAGGATCTGGAAGGCGCGCTTGCGGGCCGTGTTGCGGGCAGCCACGGTTAGCTGTTCACCCGGCCGAGGTAGTCGCTCGTGCGGGTGTCGACCTTGATCTTCTCACCGGTGGTGATGAAGAGCGGGACGTTGATCTGGTGACCGGTCTCCAGGGTGGCGGGCTTGGTGCCGCCGGTGGAGCGGTCGCCCTGCAGGCCCGGCTCGGTTTCCTGGACGACGAGCTCGACGGCGGCCGGCAGCTCGACGAAGAGCACCTCCCCCTCGTGCTGCGCGACGGTGGCCGTGAAGCCCTCGATGAGGAAGTTGGCGGCGTCACCGACGGCCTTGCGGTCGACCATGAGCTGGTCGTACGTCTCCATGTCCATGAAGACGAAGTACTCGCCGTCCATGTACGAGAACTGCATGTCGCGCTTGTCGACAGTGGCCGTCTCGACCTTGACGCCGGCGTTGAAGGTCTTGTCGACGACCTTGCCGGAGAGCACGTTCTTGAGCTTGGTGCGCACGAAGGCCGGGCCCTTGCCGGGCTTGACGTGCTGGAACTCGACGACGGACCAGAGCTGGCCGCCTTCGAGCTTGAGCACAAGGCCGTTCTTGAGGTCGTTCGTGGAAGCCACGGTTGCGGAATCTCCTGGACTGACGTGGACGACCCCGGCGCACGCGCGTAGCCGACAAGCTAGAGCGCGAGCAGCTCCTTGGTCGTGATGGTGAGTAGCTCGGGTCCGCCGTCCGCCTCGGGGCGGACGACGAGCGTGTCATCGATCCGGACACCACCCCGGCCCGGGAGGTGGACCCCCGGTTCGACGGTGACCGGCACGCAGGCGTCCAGTTTACCCATGGCCGCAGGGGCCAGCTGCGGGTCCTCGTCGATTTCGAGCCCCACGCCGTGCCCCGTCAGGGCCGTCAGCCCTTCCGCGTATCCCGCGGAGTCCAGTACCTGACGTGCGGCACGGTCCACATCGCGGCAGGCCGCGCCCGGCGCCAGCGACTCCCGTCCGGCACGCTGAGCGGCGAAGACCAGGTCGTACAGCTCGATCTGCCAGTCCGCGGGAGACGTACCGATGACGAACGTGCGGCCGATCTCGCAGCGGTAGCCGCGGTATGCGGCGCCCAGACAGACGGAGAGGAAGTCGCCCTCCTCGACGCGGCGATCGGTGGGCCGGTGCGCGCGCCTGCCGGCGTTGGGGCCGGTGGCCACGGAGGTCGGGAAGGCGGGGCCGTCTGCGCCGTGGTCGACGAGGCGGCGCTCCAGTTCGAGGGCGAGATGGCGTTCGGTGCGACCGACGAGGATGGACTCCAGGAGTTCACCGAGAGCCTGGTCGGCGATTTCGGCGCCGATGCGGAGGCAGGAGATCTCCTCCTCGTCCTTGACCACCCTGAGCTGTTCGACCGCGCCACCGAGGTCGGCGAGGCGCAGGCGCGGGACGACCGAGCGGATCTCCCGGTGCCGGGCCACGGTGAGGTGGTGTTCCTCCACGGCGAGGGTGTCGGCGCGTTGGGCCTCGGCGAGATCGGCGGCGGCGACGGCGGGATCGCCCGCGCTGCCGGGCAGGGCCTGCAGGCGCAGCGAATCATCCCCTCGCCCCTGCGGGGGTCTCTCGTCCGGTGGGCCGGCGCACAGGAGAAGGTCCTCGGTCTTGCCCAGGAGCAGAACGGCGCCCTGTGGGGCGGTGCCCGCGAGGTAGCGGACGTTGGCGGGGCGGGAGATCAGCGCGGCCTGGCTGCCGCCGGCCTTGCAGCGTTCCCTCAGTCTTGCTCGGCGGACTGCGTACACCTCTGACATGACACGAGCGTAGAAGCGGTGGGGGATTTGTGCCGGTTGGGGTGCCGATTGGGGGATGGGGTGCCGGGTCCTGTCGTGTGCGAGGTGGGGGTTGATCGCGGTGGGAGGTTGCGCCCGACCAGGCGGCGGAGCCGCATGCCGGGACGGTCTCGCGCCCCTGAAAGCCGGTCAGCCTCCCGGCGGCTACCAGTTCGGCGGGCTGGCGATGGACCGTGCCAGTACGTCGTCCAGGACCCTCGCCGTCTGGGGGACGTCCAACTGGGAGTTGTCGATGATCGGCAGGCCCGAGCCGTACCAGCCCGCCATACGGCCGTGTATGCGAGCCACCTCCTCGTCGGTGAGGCGGCGGTTGCCGGAGCGTTCCGCGTTGCGTTCCAGGACGATCTCCAGGCCGGGGAGGAGGACGACCGGGAGAAGGCCGGGGCCCACGTGGCGCTTCCAGCCGCCGAGGCCGACGACCGGACGGTCGGGGAAGACGGCGTCGTCGAGGATGCAGGAGATGCCGTTGGCCAGGAAGTTGCGGGCTGCGAAGCCGCAGGTGCGGCGGGCCAGGCGGTACTGCGCCTCCGAGCCGTCGTTCCACCCCGACTGCGGGTCGGCGAAGCCCGAGCGGACCCATTCGCGTACGTCGTCGAGGCTGATGTGTGCGGTGGGGACCCGGCGGTGGTCCGCCCAGTACTTGGCGACGCTCGTCTTGCCGGCACCCGCGGGGCCGATCAGCAGCACCGCGAGGGTCGTGCTGGTGGCGTCCGGCACCGTGGTGGCGGGCGGTGCGCTGGGCATGGCGACCGGGCCGCCGGGCGGCAGCGGGACATGGCCGGTGGTGTCCGGGGCCGGGGAGTGGTGCGGGGCGGGCGGGGCCGGCGCCGGGGGCACCTGGGGGTAGCCCGGTGCAGGGGGCGGCGGGGGCACGGGGGCGGGGCCCTGGTGCCCAGCCGCCTGCTGTTGACCCGGCTGGTGTGCGGCCGGTGACCAGCCTGCGGCCGGTCCCTGCCCCGGCTGATGGGGCGGCGGCAGCGGAGAACCCACTGCATGCTGCATCCGGTGCCACTCCGTCTCGTACAGGCAATTGGCGCTGGCAGCGGGCCGCGAAGCCCGCTCCTTACCGAACGGTACCTTCCCCGGCCGCCGTTTGGTGAACGGCCGGGGACGCCCCGAAGTGCCCATGCCCGTAAGGCAAATCGGATGGATCGCGCTCCGCCGGACTTACTCGCCCACTTCGCCGTACGCGGCCAGCAGGACGGCCGGGTCGGGGCCTTCCAGGACGGTCGGCTTGGCCAGGCCGTCCAGGACGATGAAGCGCAGCAGGTCGCCGCGGGACTTCTTGTCGACCTTCATGGTCTCCAGCAGCTTGGGCCACTGGTCGTAGCGGTAGTGCAGCGGCAGGCCGACCGATTCGAGGACGGTGCGGTGGCGGTCGGCCGTCGCGTCGTCCAACCGGCCCGCCAGACGGCCGAGTTCGGCGGCGAAGTGCATGCCGACGGCGACCGCGGCGCCGTGCCGCCACTTGTAGCGCTCGTTCTTCTCGATGGCGTGGGCGAGCGTGTGGCCGTAGTTGAGGATCTCCCTGAGCCCCGACTCCTTCAGGTCGGAGGAGACGACCTCGGCCTTGACCCGGATGGAGCGCTCGATGAGCTCGGCGGTGTGCGGGCCCGCCGGGGTGCGGGCGGCCTGCGGGTCGGCCTCGATGAGCTCCAGGATCTGCGGGTCGGCGATGAAACCGGCCTTGATGATCTCGGCGAGCCCGGAGACGTAGTCGTTGACCGGGAGGGAGTCCAGCGCGGCCAGGTCGCACAGCACGCCGGCGGGCGGGTGGAAGGCGCCGACGAGGTTCTTGCCCTCGGCTGTGTTGATGCCGGTCTTGCCCCCGACGGCCGCGTCGACCATCGCGAGGACGGTGGTCGGGATCGCGATCCAGCGCACGCCGCGCAACCAGGTGGCGGCCACGAAACCGGCGAGGTCGGTGGTGGATCCGCCGCCGACGCCGACGATGACGTCGGAGCGGGTGAACCCGGACTGGCCCAGCGCCTTCCAGCAGTAGGCGGCGACCTCGGCGGTCTTGGCCTCCTCCGCGTTCGGCACCTGGATGGCGACGGCTTCGAAGCCCTGCCCGGCCAGATCGGCCCGCAACGCCTCGCCCGTCTCGGCGAGCGCCTCGGGGTGGACCACCGCGACGCGCTTGGCCTTCTCCCCGATCAACCCGCCGAGTTCTCCAAGGAGTTGACGTCCGACCAGGACCTCGTACGGCTCGGTCCCCGCCGTGCCCCCGACCTGGATCCGGGTGACTGCCTCGCTCATGCTTCCTTCAACTCCAGTGCGTCCAGGGCGACTTGGGTGACCTCTTCGGGCGTACGGCCGTCGGTCGCCACGACCGCCGTAGCGACCTCCTCGTACAGCGAGCGCCGGGCCTCCATCAGCTCGCGCCACTGCTTGCGCGGGTTGACCGCGAGCAGCGGACGGGCCGCGTTCAGGCCGGTGCGCTTGACCGCCTCCTCCACGTCCATCGAGAGGTAGACCACGCGCTGCCCGCCCAGCAGCGCGCGCGTGTCCGCGTCCAGGATCGAGCCGCCGCCGAGGGCGAGGACACCCTCGTGCTCGGCCAGCGCCCGGTGCACGGCGGCCTTCTCGATCGCCCGGAAGGCGGCCTCGCCCTCGTCGACGAAGATCTCCGCGATGGCGCGGCCCTGCTCGGCCACGATGTCGTCGTCGGTGTCCCGGTAGCCGACACCGAGCCGCTCGGCCAGCAGCTGTCCGACGGTGGACTTGCCCACACCCATCGGACCGACCAGCACCACGACAGGCACTGCGCTCACCGGATGGCCAGGTTGTCGAGGTAGGACCGCACGTTGCGCCGGGTCTCGGTCACCGAGTCACCACCGAACTTCTCCGCCACCGCGTCCGCGAGGACCAGCGCGACCATCGCCTCGGCCACGATCCCGGCCGCCGGCACCGCCGACACGTCCGAGCGCTGATGATGCGCCTGGGTGGCCTCACCGGTGGCGACGTCGACGGTCCGCAGGGCACGCGGCACCGTCGCGATCGGCTTCATCGCCGCCCGCACCCGCAACAACTCCCCTGTCGTCAGACCCCCCTCGGTGCCACCGGAACGACCCGAGGTACGCCTGATGCCCTCACCGGTCTTCACGATCTCGTCGTGCGCCTTCGAACCCGGCACCCGCGCCAGCTCGAACCCGTCACCGATCTCCACACCCTTGATCGCCTGGATACCCATCAGGGCACCGGCGAGGCGGGCATCCAGCTTGCGGTCCCAGTGCACATGCGAGCCCAGCCCGACGGGAACGCCGTACGCGAGGATCTCGACGACCCCGCCCAGCGTGTCACCGTCCTTGTGGGCCTGGTCGATCTCCGCGACCATCGCCTTCGACGCGTCCGCGTCCAGGCAGCGCACCGGGTCCGCATCCAGCCTCTCCACATCGGCCGGCGTCGGATACACACCCTGCGGCGCCTTCGCCGAGGCCAGCTCGACGACATGGCTGACGATCTCGATCCCGGCCGTCTCCTTGATGAACGACCGGGCCACGGCGCCGAGCGCGACACGGGCCGCGGTCTCCCGTGCCGAGGCCCGCTCCAGGATCGGCCGCGCCTCGTCGAAGCCGTACTTCTGCATGCCCGCGAGGTCTGCGTGACCCGGACGCGGCCGGGTCAGCGGGGCATTGCGGGCCAGACCCGCCAGGATCTCCGGATCGATCGGATCGGCCGCCATCACCTGCTCCCACTTCGGCCACTCGGTATTGCCCACCATGACCGCCACCGGCGAACCCAGAGTCAGACCGTGGCGCACACCACCAAGAAACGTGACCTCGTCACGCTCGAACTTCATCCGCGCACCGCGTCCATAACCGAGCCGGCGCCGGGCCAGGTGATCCGCCACCATCTCCGTGGTGATCGGCACACCGGCCGGAAGGCCCTCCAGCGTCGCCACGAGTGCGGGACCGTGGGACTCCCCCGCGGTCAGCCAGCGCAACCTGCTCAACGGTGCTCCTCAGTGCTCGCGCCCTGGTACTCCCCTGTGTACGCACGTCCTCGCGTACGTCGACGGCTCGACCAGGTGCGCGGCCCTGGCCCGCCACCCTCGATCCTCCCACGTCCGGCAGGCCGCTCCGATCCGAGTCCGGCAGACGGACAGCAAGGAGCGGACCGATCAGTCCCGCAGGGCGGTGGCCTCGCGCATCGCGGCCAGCGGGGAACGCGCGTCGCCGGTGAACTGGCGGAACTGGAAGACCGCCTGGTGCACCAGCAGGTCGAGGCCGCCGAGGACGTGCCCGCCCCGCGCTTCCCAGGCCGCGGCGAGGGGGGTCGGCCACGGGTCGTAGAGGACGTCGAAGAGGGTGCCGATGTGCGCAGGCAGCTCAGCGGCCAGCGCGTCGGTGCCCCCGGCGGGCGTCGTGGAGATCACCAGGGGTGCCTCGAAGGCCCGTGCCGCGTCGGACCAGTCGGCCGGGCGGACCTGGACTCCGAGCCGCTCGCCCCACTGCCGCATCTCGTCGGCGCGCCGCTCGCTGCGCACGTAGACGGTGACCTCGCCCGTGCAGATCCGGGCGAGCGCCGCAAGGGCGGAGGAGGCGGTGGCGCCGGCGCCCAGGATCGCCGCCGACTCGGTCTTCTCCACTCCGCGTTCGTGCAGCGCGGCGACCAGTCCGGGGATGTCGGTGTTGTCACCGACCTTGCTCCCGTCGGGCCGCAGGACCACCGTGTTCACGGCCTCCACCGAGGCCGCGGTGTCGGTGATCTCGTCGAGCAGCGGGATCACGGCCCGCTTCAGCGGCATCGTCAAAGACAGCCCGGCCCACTCGGGGCCGAGTTGTGCGAGGAATCCGGGCAGCGCGGCCTCGTCGATCTCGAACCTGTCGTACGACCAGCCCTCCAGGCCGAGTGCCCGGTATCCCGCGGTGTGCAGCCGCGGGGACAGCGAGTGGGCGATGGGCGAGCCGAGCACGGCTGCCCTGCGGGTCGTCGTCATCAGCTCTTTTTCCTCGACGCGTTGAACTCGTCGACCAGCTTGTTGTGCTCGGCGAGCGTCTTCGTGAACTTGCTGGTCTTGCCGTCCAGCGAGATGAAGTAGTACCAGCCGTCGTGCGTCGGGGCGAGCGCGCCCTTGAGCGCGTCCGCACCGGGGTTGTCGATGGGGCCGGGGGGCAGGCCCTTGATGTAGTACGTGTTGTACGGGTTGTTGTACTTCCGCAGCTCGGCGATGCTCAGGTCGATCTTGCTCTGGTTCTTCACGTAGTTGTACGTGGAGTCGAACTCGAGCGAGCCGTAGGTCTCGGGGTTGCCGGGCTTGAGGCGGTTGTAGACGACCTCGGCCATCTTGCGGAAGTCGTCGTGGCTCGTGCCCTCGGCCTGCACCAGGCTCGCCACGGTGAGCAGCTGCCAGGGACTGTCGAGTCCCAGGCTCTTCGCCTTCTTCTCGAGGCCGAGTTCCTCGTAGGTGTCGTTGGCCCGGGAGACCATCTCCTTCAGGACCGTCTCGGGCTTCTGCCCCTTCGTGGCCGCGTAGCTGGAGGGGTAGAGGAACCCTTCCAGCGGGTCCTTCACGTTCGGGTGGTCCAGCGCCCAGGCGGGCAGGCCGAGTTTCTTGTAGTCCTTCTTCGCGATCTTCGCGGTGGTGCCCTCGGCTACTCCCAGCCTCGTGTCGATCAGCTTGTAGACAGCCGTGTTGCGGTAGCCCTCGGCGATGATCAGGTTGCTGCGGCTCTTCGGGCTGAGCATCAGTTCGACCGCGCTCGCGGCCGACATTTGCTTCTGCAGGGTGTAGACGCCGTCCTGGATCTTCTTGCCGTCCGGATTCGACTGCTGCGCGGAGACAAACGCGTCGACGCTCTCGACGACGCCGGCTTCCTTGAGCTTCTGGCCGATCACATAGCCGCCGGCACCCTTGGGGATGACGACGGTGACCTGTGCGCCGTCGCCGTCGCCCACGTAGTCGGGTGCTGTGCCGAAACGGTCCTTGTAGAACTGGTAGCCGAAATAGCCGGCCCCGCCGACGCCTCCGGCGAAGATCGCCACCAGTACCAGGCAGGCACATCCGCTGCGACGTTTCTTCGGCTTCTTGCCGCCGCGGTTCTTGCGGGCGGCCCGGGGGTCGTCGCTATCTTCGTCTTCGTCTTCGCCTTCGTTCCCGCCCGCAAAGAAGGCGTGTTCGCCCTGGTCGGGTCCGGGGTCCCAGTCGGTTCGCGGTTCGGGTTCGGCCTGCCTGCGGCTGGGCGGCTCAGGGGGCGGGTAGGCGTCGGGCACGTTGTAGAAGTCGGGCTGGTCCGCGGCGTACGAGGCGGCCTGCTGGCCGTACGGGTCCGAGGGGTCCGTGTATGGGGCATGCGTGTGGGTGCCAGTGCCCCAGCTGCTCTGGTCGTACGACTGCTGGGTCTGGTCGTAACCCTGCTGACCCTGGCCGTGTCCCTGCTGACCCTGGCCGTGTCCCTGCTGACCCTGGCCGTGTCCCTGCTGCCCCTGGTGGTAACCCTGCTGACCCTGCTCGTGGCCCTGCTGCCCCTGGTCGTAACCCCGCTGGCCCTGACCGGCGTAGTACTGCTGGTCGTAGCCCTGATACTGCTGCGCCTGTCCGTAGGAGGACTGCCCGCCGTCGCCCCAGTCACCGTAGTGCTGCTGCGGCTGCTCCGGATAGTGCTGTGGCTGGCCGCCGTAGGGGGACTGCGGGCCCACCTGGGCCTGCTGTCCGCCCCACCCGTCGTCCCCGTACAACGGGTCCTCCGGGTGCCACGGTTCGGGGCCTTCGCCCCGGCCATACTCAGTCATCGATCCCCTAGAGCCGCGAGGCGGCAGTTACGCGGCTTCTGGCCAGGCTTCCGTCCCGCCTCTTGCTGTGCAGCCGCTGTTCGAACAGCGGCGCAGTCGCGCGGAACGTTACCGTATCGCGATCAGATGACCACTTCGACGCCCTCGCCGGGTGCTTTACCTGACACCCGTTCGGATTCGAGGGCCTGCTGGAGGATGATCACAGCGGCGGCCTGGTCGATGACGGAGCGGCCCTTCTTCGACTTCACGCCCGAGGCGCGCAGTCCCTGACTGGCCGTCACCGTGGTCATCCGCTCGTCGACGAGCCGGACGGGGACGGGGGCGATTTCCTTGGCGAGCTCCTGGGCGAATCCACGAACCTTTACCGCCGCGGGGCCCTCGCCCCCCTTGAGGGAGCGAGGGAGGCCGACGACCACCTCGATCGGCTCGTACTCCTCGACGATGTGCTTGAGCCGTCGGTGAGCTGCGGGAACGTCCCGGCCGGGGACGGTTTCGACCGGGGTCGCGAGGATCCCGTCGGGGTCGCACGAGGCGACCCCGATCCGGGCGTCCCCGACGTCGATCGCGAGTCGACGGCCTCTGCGCATCTCTTCGGCCCTACTTCGCCGTCTCGGTCACAAGACGCTCGACCGCGGCCACGGCGTCGCCGATCGCGGCCGGGTTCTGGCCGCCGCCCTGGGCGACGTCCGGCTTGCCGCCACCGCCGCCGCCGAGGGTCTTGGCTGCCGTACGGACCAGGTCGCCGGCCTTGAGACCGCGCTCACGGGCGGGGTCGTTGGTGGCGATGACGGTGAGGGGCTTGCCGTTGTTGACCGTGAACAGGGCCACCACCGCGGGCCGTCCGCCCTGGATGCGGCCGCGCACGTCGAGGACCAGCTTGCGCAGGTCGTCGGGGGTCGTACCGTCCGGGACCTGGCCGGTGACGACCGCGACGCCGCGCACGTCCTTGGCGGACTCGACCAGACCGGCGGCGGCCTGGAGCACCTTCTCGGCGCGGAACTTCTCGATCTCCTTCTCGGCGTCCTTCAGCTTGCCGAGCATGGCGGAGACCTTCTCGGGGAGTTCCTCCGAGCGGCCCTTGAGCAGTTCGGTCAGCTGGTTGACGACCGTGTGCTCGCGGGCGAGGAAGTTGTAGGCGTCGACGCCGACGAGCGCTTCGATACGGCGGACACCCGAGCCGATCGACGATTCGCCGAGCAGCTTCACCAGGCCAAGCTGGGCGGTGTTGTGCACATGCGTGCCGCCGCACAGCTCCTTGGAGAAGTCGCCGATGGTCACGACGCGGACGCGCTCGCCGTACTTCTCGCCGAACTCTGCGATGGCGCCCTGCTTCTTCGCCTCGTCGATGCCCATGACGTCGGCGCGGACGTCGAGGTCGCGGGCGAGCACCTCGTTGATCTTCTGCTCGACGTCGCTCATCACGGCCGTGGGGACGGCGGACGGGGAGCCGAAGTCGAAGCGGAAGCGGCCGGGCTGGTTCTCGGAGCCGGCCTGCGCGGCCGTCGGGCCGAGGGCGTCGCGCAGGGCCTGGTGGGTGAGGTGCGTGGCGGAGTGGGCGCGGGCGATGGCCTTGCGGCGGCGCTGGTCGATGGAGGCCTGGGCCTTCGCGCCGACCGTGACCTCGCCGACCTGGACGACACCCTTGTGGACGTAGACGCCGGGGACCGGCTTCTGGCAGTCGCGGATCTCGATGACGGCACCGGTGTCGACCTTGATGCGGCCGGTGTCGCCGATCTGGCCGCCGCCCTCGGCGTAGAACGGGGTGCGGTCGAGGACGATCTCGACCTCGTCGCCCTCGGTGGCGGCCGGCGAGGAGGCGCCGTCGACCAGGATGCCGACGATCGTCGACTCGGTGTCGGTGTCGCTGTAGCCGACGAAGTACGTCTCGCCGGCCTTGTCGGCGATCTCGCGGTAGGCGCCGGTGCCGGCGTGGCCGGTCTTCTTGGCCTGGGCGTCGGCCTTGGCGCGCTCCCGCTGCTCCTTCATCAGGCGCCGGAAGCCGTCCTCGTCCACCGAGAGGCCCTGCTCCGCGGCCATCTCCAGGGTGAGGTCGATCGGGAAGCCCCAGGTGTCGTGGAGCAGGAACGCCTTGTCGCCGGGCAGGACCCCGGAGCCGGAGGCCTTGGTCTCGCTCACCGCGGTGTCGAGGATGTTGGTGCCGGACTTCAGCGTCTTGAGGAACGCGTTCTCCTCGGCGAGGGCGACCTTCTCGATGCGCTCACGGTCGGTGACCAGCTCGGGGTACTGCTGGCCCATCATGCCGATGACGACGTCGATCAGGTCCTTGACGACCGGGCCGGTGGCGCCGAGCAGGCGCATGTTGCGGATGGCGCGGCGCATGATGCGGCGCAGCACGTAGCCGCGGCCCTCGTTGCCGGGCGTCACGCCGTCGCCGATGAGCATCACCGAGGTACGCATGTGGTCGGTGACCACGCGCAGGGAGACGTCCGAGCCGTGCGCGTCCCCGTAGGCCACACCGGTCAGCTCGGTGGCCTTGTTGATGACGGCCATGGAGGTGTCGATCTCGTACATGTTCTGCACGCCCTGCAGAATCATGGCGAGTCGCTCGAGGCCGAGGCCCGTGTCGATGTTCTGGCTCGGAAGGTCGCCGAGGATCTCGAAGTTGTCCTTGCCGATGCCCTCGCCGCGCTCGTACTGCATGAAGACGAGGTTCCAGATCTCCACGTACCGCTCGTCGTTGACGGCGGGGCCGCCCTCGACGCCGAACTCGGGGCCGCGGTCGTAGTTGATCTCGGAACAGGGTCCGCAGGGGCCGGGGACGCCCATGGACCAGTAGTTGTCCTTCATGCCGAGGCGCTGGATGCGCTCCTTCGGCACGCCGACGACGTCGTGCCAGATGCGCTCGGCCTCGTCGTCGTCCTTGTAGACGGTGATCCAGAGCTTCTCCGGCTCCAGGCCGTAACCACCCCTGTCCTGGGGGCTGGTGAGCAGCTCCCAGGCGTACTTGATGGCGCCTTCCTTGAAGTAGTCGCCGAAGGAGAAGTTTCCGCACATCTGGAAGAAGGTGCCGTGCCGGGTGGTCTTGCCGACCTCTTCGATGTCGGGCGTGCGCACGCACTTCTGCACGCTGGTGGCGCGCGGGAAGGGCGGCTTGACCTCACCCAGGAAGTAGGGCTTGAAGGGCACCATGCCGGCGGGGACCAGGAGCAGAGTCGGGTCGTCCGCGATGAGCGACGCCGAAGGGACGACGGTGTGCCCGCGCTCCTCGAAGAAGCTCAGCCAGCGGCGGCGAATCTCGGCCGACTCCATCAGTGGTCCTCATTCCGGTTGTACGAGTACGTCTGGTACGTCGAGCCCTCGACGTACTTCGGGTTGTTGCGGTTCTCGATGGCGGCGTACCGCCGGGGTGCGGGGAGTTCGGGGTCGACGGAGGCGTTCAGCCCGAGCGCGTCGCCCAGTTCCTCCTCCCGCTGCGCCATGTTGTCGCGGACGTCGAGGGCGAAGCCGACCGCGCGGTCCTTGATGCGGTGACCGGCCTCTAGCGCCTTGTTGGCCGCTGCGGCGGCGAGGTTCTCGGGGGTCAGCTGCTTCAGCTTGCGGTTGACCTTGGTGGTCGCCCACACGCCGGCGGCGACGCCCGTGGTGAACCAGAACGTACGGCGGAACATCGGTTCGCTCAGTCCCTCTTCCCGCGGTTCTCGCGATCCTTGCGCTTCTCCCGCCGCGCGGCCGGGACCGTCCGGCCCACGATCACGGTACGCCGGGACTCCTTGGCGGGCACGTCGTCCCGGCGGGCGCCGAGGGCCCTGCGGACGCCGTAGCCGAAGGCGGCGACCTTGACCAGGGGGCCGCCGAAGGTGGAGGCGACGGTGGTCGAGAGCGCCGACGCGTTCGACGTGACCTCCTGGACGTCGGTCGCGATCGCGTCGACCCGGTCGATCTGGGTCTGCGCGGAGCGCACCGCCGCGGAGGCGTCGGCCAGCAGCGGAACGGCCTGGTCGGTCACGTCCGCGACCAGCTTGGTGGTCGCCTTGAGCGTCTGGGCCACCCTCGCCAGTGCCACAGCGAGGAAGGAGACCAGGATCGCCCAGAAGACGGCCACCAGGATCCCGGCCACCTCTCCACCGGACACCACGTGCACCCGCTCCCTGAAACGTGCCTGAACATCGAGAAAAGTCGTGGGCCGAGCCTATCGCGCCGGGGATGGGGCTCCGCACCGGATTACCCCTCTGCGCGGCGCCGCGTCGCGGGAGGGGATTGTACGGACCGAATGCGGCTCAGTACGCTCCGTGTTCCATGCGGGATCATCAGCACGGCGGCGGCCGGGCGGACGGCAATCTGCCTCTGGAGCTCAACTCGTTCGTGGGGCGCTCGGCCGAACTGGCCGGACTGGCGCGGGCACTCGGGGCGGCGCGCCTGGTGACGGTGACGGGCGCCGGCGGCGTCGGCAAGTCACGGCTCGCGGCGCGGGCGGCCGTGCGGTGCGCACCGCGTGACGGGGTGTGGCGGGTGGAGCTGGCGACTGTGCGCGATCCGGAGTTCGTCGACTACGCCGTCGTGGAGGCGCTGGGGCTGACCGACCACACGACGCGGCTTCCGCGCGAGACGCTGCTCGCGCATCTCGCCGAGCGTCAACTCCTGCTGGTTCTGGACGGGTTCGAGCATCTGGTGGAGGCGTGTGCCTCTCTGGTGGGCGAGTTGCTGGGCCGGGTGCCCGGGCTCAGGGTGCTCGCGGTGGGCCGCAGACCGCTGGCCGTGGCGGGTGAGCGCGTGTGCCCGCTGCCCCCGCTGGGCGAGGACGAGGCGGCCGAGCTGCTGCTGAACCGGGCGGCGGAGCAGGGTGCGGCCGTGACGGACGGCCCGGAGCTGCGTGAGGTGTGCCGGCGCCTGGACGGAATCCCGCTCGCGATCGAGCTGGCGGCGGGCCGGCTGCGGGCCCTGTCCCCCGGGCAGCTGCTGGAGCGGCTGAACGACCGGTTCCGGCTGCTCACCGGTGGCGGGCGGGATGCACTGACGCGCCATCAGTGCCTGCGTCTGGCCGTCGGCTGGAGCCATGAACTGTGCGCGCCCCGCGAGCGGTTGCTGTGGTCGCGGCTCTCGGTGTTCGCCGGGCGGTTCGAGCTGGAGGCGGTCGAGTACGTGTGCAGCGGGGACGGTCTGGCGGCCGACGACGTCCTCGACGTGCTCACCGAACTGCTCGCCCAGTCGCTGCTCGCGCGCGAGGACACGCCGGCGGGTGTGCGCTACCGGATGCTGGACACGGTCCGGGCGTACGGAGCCGAGTGGCTGGAGGCGACGGGGGACGCGGCCCGGCTGCGGCGGCGGCACCGCGACTGGTACCTGGGCCTTGCGACCTGGTGCGAGCTGGACTGGTTCTCGCCGCGTCAGGCCGAGGTGGCCGCGCGGGTGGAGGTGGAGCTGCCGAATCTGCGCTGTGCACTGGAGCACTGTCTGGCCGAGCCGGACGAGGCGCATCTGGGGCAGTACCTCGCGGGCTCCCTGTGGTTCTACTGGGCGGGCTGCGGGCGGCTGTCGGAGGGCCGGCGCTGGCTGGAGCAGGTCGTGCGGCTGGACTCCGGCCATGAGCAGTCCCGGCTGAGGGCGCTGTGGGTGCTCGGCTATGTGGCGATCCTGCAGGGCGACACGGTGCCCGCGCTGGCGGCGTTGCAGGAGTGCCGGGAGGAGGCGGAGCGCTCGGGCGATCCGACGGCGCTGGCGTACGCGGAGCACCGCACCGGATGTCTGGCCCTGGTGATGGACGACATGGCTCGGGCGGAAACGCTGCTGTGTTCGGCGCTGGACCGCTATCACGAGATCGGCGAGCTCAACAGCAACGTGCTGATGGGCCAGGTGGAGCTGGCGATGGCGCGCGCGTTCCAGGGCGATCTGCCGGACGCGGTGCGGTTGTGCGAGGACGTACGGCAGTTGTGCGAGGACCACGGGGAGCGGTGGACCCGTACATACGCGCTGTACGTGCTGGCGTACGCGGCCTGGGCCGGCGGCGACCCGGCCGGAGCCCGCGCCCTGCTGGCCGACTGCCTCGCCGGCGCGCACGCCTTCCACGACCTGCTCGGCTCGGTGCTGGCGGTGGAGCTGCTGGCCCTGGTCACGGCGGTGCAGGGCGATGCGGCGGAGGCGGCGGTGCTGCAGGGCGCGGCGGCGCGGATGTGGCGGTCGGTGGGTCTGCCGCTGTTCGGCTCGGCGTACTACAACGCCCCGCACGAGCTGTGCGAGGCGATGGCGCGGGAGCGGCTGGGCGACCGGCGGTACGCGAGTTGCGTGGCGGAGGGGACGCGGCTCGTGCGGGAGGCGGCGGTGTCGAGGGCGCTGGAGCGGCCGCTGGACGCCGTCCCGTCGCCGCGCGGGCCGGTGCGGTACGCGACGGCGAGGGTGAACATGCACGAACCCGCCGCCTCCCGCACCCGAAAGGGCGGGGAGACGGCGGGCTGAGGTGGTGCTACCGCCTGCTGGTGATCAGCGGGCGTAGTACTCGACGACGAGCTGCTCGTCGCAGATCACCGGGATCTCCTTGCGGTTCGGCTCACGGTCCAGGCGGAACGCCAGGGCCTTGAGGTTCACCTGGAGGTAGCGCGGGGTCTCACCGTCGGGGGCGAAGCCGCCCTCACGGGCGATGGAGAAGAGGGTCTTCTCGCGGCTGCGCTCGCGGACCATCACGACGTCGTCGGGACGGACGCGGAACGACGGCTTGTCGACCTTGCCGCCGTTGACCTCGATGTGGCCGTGAACGACCATCTGACGGGCCTGGTAGATGGTGCGGGCGATGCCCGAACGCAGGACCAGGGCGTCGAGACGGCGCTCGAGCTCGATGATCAGGGCCTCGCCGGTCTTGCCCTGGACCTTGGAGGCACGCTCGTAGGCGCGGACGAGCTGGCGCTCGGACACGTCGTACTGCGCGCGCAGACGCTGCTTCTCGAGCAGACGGACCTTGTAGTCCGAGTTCTGCTTGCGGCCACGGCCGTGCTCACCCGGCGGGTAGGGGCGGGCCTCGAAGTACTTGACGGCCTTCGGGGTCAGCGCGATGCCGAGGGCACGCGACTTCTTGACCTTGGGGCGGGACTGGTTCGCCACTGTGTCTGTCTCTTTTCTCAGTTTTCCGGCTTGCCAGGGTGGTGGGAGGTCGCATCCGCAGCCGGGGAAACCCATCTCGTCCTGGCGGACGGGGTGGGCAGCCGCTCCCCTGGTCTGGGCACATACGTGCAGCACGCGAGTGGCCCACCGACCGGTCCCGGAACCCCGGGTGGTGGTGGGCTGCCCGCGACACCGATCGACGGTGCGCGACGCTCCTGGAGGCGGTCCACGAGGGACCGGTCTCCGGCTGACTGTCCCGCTCTGACAGCGCAGGACTCAGCACTTCGGCGAAGTCTACAGGGTGCTCAGGACCGCTTGCGACCGAGGTGTTTCCTGGTCCATTCGACCGCGTCCGCGTATCTCGCCTCGGCTCCGTGCCGGGTCGGTGTGTAGTACTCGCGGTCCTTGATGGCGTCCGGGGCGTACTGCTGCTCGGCGATGCCCTCGGCCAGGTCGTGCGGATACACATACCCCTGCGCGTGCCCGAGCTTGGCGGCGCCCTTGTAGTGGCCGTCGCGCAGATGCGGGGGCACGGAGCCCGCCAGTCCCTTGCGTACGTCGTCCATCGCGGCGCCGATCGCGGTCGTCGCGGCGTTGGACTTGGGGGCCAGGGCCAGGGCGATGGTGGCGTGGCTGAGGGTGAGGGCGGCCTCGGGGAAGCCGATCATGGCGACGGCCTGGGCGGCGGCGACCGCGATCGGCAGGGCATTGGGGTCGGCCAGGCCGATGTCCTCGCTCGCCGAGATCATCAGGCGGCGGGCGATGAAGCGGGGGTCCTCGCCGGCCTCGATCATGCGGGCCAGATAGTGCAGGGCGGCGTCGACGTCCGAGCCCCTGATGGACTTGATCAGGGCGCTGGCGACGTCGTAGTGCTGGTCGCCGTCGCGGTCGTACTTCACCGCCGCCCGGTCGACCGTCTCCTCCAGGGTGGTGAGGGAGATCTCCGTCTCGCCCTTGTCGAGCGCGGCCCCGGCCGCCGCCTCCAGAGCGGTCAGGGCGCGGCGGGCGTCGCCGCCGGCGATGCGCACGAAGTGGTCCTCGGTGTCCTCGGGGAGGGTGACCGCGCCCTTGAGGCCGCGCTCGTCGCTCAGCGCCCGCTTGAGCAGGCCCCGGACGTCGTCGTCGGTGAGGGGTTCGAGGGTGAGGAGGAGGGAGCGGGACAGGAGCGGGGAGATCACCGAGAAGTACGGGTTCTCCGTCGTCGCCGCGATGAGGGTCACCCAGCGGTTCTCGACCGCCGGGAGCAGGGAGTCCTGCTGGGCCTTGCTGAAGCGGTGGATCTCGTCGAGGAAGAGGACGGTCTCCTTGCCGTACCCACCGGTGGCGCGGCGGGCGCCGTCGATGACCGCGCGGACCTCCTTGACGCCCGCGGTGATCGCCGAGAGCTCGACGAAGCGCTTGTCGGTGGCCTTGGAGACGACGTACGCCAAAGTCGTCTTGCCGGTGCCGGGCGGGCCCCACAGGAGCACCGAGGACGGTCCGGCCGGGCCGCCCGCGCCCGCGCCGACCAGTCGGCGCAGGGGCGAGCCGGGCTTGAGCAGGTGCTGCTGGCCCACCACCTCGTCGAGGGTGCGCGGGCGCATCCGCACCGCCAGGGGGCTTCCTGCCGGATCCTTCTCCTGGCGTTCTTCTGCGGCGGCGGTGAACAGGTCGGGCTCCACGCTGAAACCCTAGTTCAACGCACTGACAATCCCTCCGGGCCCCTGGGGGCCAGGGGTCAGCTGGTCCAGAAGTCCCACCAGCGGGTCAGGACGAGCATGCCGATGATGCCGACGTGCAGCACCGGCACGACCCAGGTGAACTCGCCGAAGAAGCTCTTCAGCCAGCGCGGGGCGGGCAGCAGGTCGTTGCGGACGTTGAACGAGGTCACGTACCAGAACATCGTGATCGTCGCGACCCAGGCCAGGGAGCACCACAGGCACAGCGCGTTGATGCGGTAGAGCGACTGGAACTGCAGCCAGGTGCAGAAGGCCACGCCGAAGAGCGTGCCGAAGTTGAAGGTGAGCCAGTACCAGCGCGGGAAGCGGGCGCGGGCGAGCAGGCTCATGCCGACGCAGATGACGATGCCGTAGCAGACCAGTCCGAGCATCGGGTTGGGGAACCCGAAGGCGGCGGCCTGCTTCGACTCCATGACGCTGCCGCAGGAGACGACCGGGTTGAGGCTGCACCCCGGGGTGTATGTCCTGCCCGCGACCTTTGCCTCGAGCAGCTTGAACTTGTCGATCGTGATGACCCACGCGGCGAGCAGACCGGCTGCGCCCGTGATCACCAGGAGGAGCGCGAACGCCCGGTTGCCGCCCACTGTGCGCGGTCCGGCGGGGTCGTGATCCGGAGCGGGCTCGGGCTCGGTGGAGACGTCCTTGACAGTGGTCTTGCTCATCACGCCGATTCCGTCTGCTTGAGAGTTGGACCTTCTTCGGGCAGGGCCATTGTGCCGCACCGTGGCCCCTGTCCACCGTTCGGTGGGCATAAGGAAGTACGCACGGTCGTCCCTGAACGTTCGGTTCCGGACGACGCTGGGCGGCATGACAGCACACGCGAACGAACTCGCGGTGGACGTACGGGGGCTAGGCAAGCAGTACGGGGACGTGGCCGCCGTGGACGGCATCGATCGCAGGATCCGCAAGGGCGAGGTGTTCGGCCTGCTGGGACCCGATGGCGCGGGCAAGAGCACCGCGGTGGAGATCCTCCAGGGCAGCCGTTCCAGGGACGCGGGCGAGGTGTCGGTGCCCGGGTCGGACCCGGCGGCCGGCACCCGCGTGTGGAGGTCGCGTGTCGGAATCGTCTGGCAGGACGAATCGGCACCCGCCGAGTTGACGGTCCGCGAGACCGTACGGCATTTCGCCCGCTACTACCCGCGTCCGCGGGACCCCGAGGAGGTCATCGGCCTGGTGGGGCTGGAGGCGAAGGCGGGCGGCCGGATCAAGGAGCTGTCGGGCGGGCGGCGCAGGCGCCTCGACGTGGCCCTGGGGTGATCGGCGATTCCGAGCTGCTGCTTCTGGACGAGCCGACGACCGGCTTCGACCCGGCGGCCCGGCGCCAGTCCTGGGACCGTCTCCTGCGCGCCTTCGGCAAGTTGGGGGTCGACGACCGGACGGCGGCGGTGACGGGTGCGATGCGCTTCGGGCTGCTCGACCCATGACGAGGGCGCCGGGTGCCCCTGCGGGCATCCGGCGCCCTCGACGACGTGATGGACGAGCCTGGCGGACGGGCTAGCCGAGCCGGGACTCCAGCTCCGCCACGATCTCGTTCACTCCGACCGCCGTCTGCTCGCCGGAGTCCATGTCCTTGAGCTGGACGACGCCCTCGGCCAGGTCGCGTTCACCGGCGACGATCGTGTAGCGGGCGCCGCTGCGGTTGGCGTTCTTCATGGCGCCCTTGAGGCCCTTGGCTCCGTAGGAGAAGTCGGTCGCGATGCCGAGCTTGCGCAGTTCGGTGACCTTGGCGAACAGGATGCGGCGAGCCTCCTCGCCGAGCGGGACCGCGAACACGCTGGTCGTGGAGGGGAGTTCGAGCTGGACGCCCTCCGCCTCCAGCGCCAGGACCGTGCGGTCGACGCCGAGGGCCCAGCCGACGGACGGCAGCTCGGGGCCGCCGATCATCTCCGACAGCCCGTCGTACCGGCCGCCGCCGCCCACCGCGGACTGGGAACCCAGACCGTCGTGGACGAACTCGAACGTGGTACGGGTGTAGTAGTCCAGGCCGCGCACCAGCTTGGGGTCGTCCTCGAAGGCGACGCCGGCCGCCATGATCAGCTCGCGGACCTCCTCGTGGTACGCCTTGCAGCCGTCACAGAGGTAGTCCCGCAGCAGCGGCGCGTCCCCGAGCTGCTTCTGGACCGACTCGCGCTTGTCGTCCAGGATGCGGAGCGGGTTGATCTCGGCGCGGCGCAGGGTGTCCTCGTCCAGGTCCAGGCCGCGCAGGAAGTCCTGCAGGGCCGCCCGGTACACCGGACGGCACTCCTTGTCGCCCAGGCTGTTGAGCAGGATGCGGAAGTTCCTGAGGCCCAGCGAGCGGTACGCCTGGTCGGCCAGGATGATCAGTTCGGCGTCCAGCGCCGGGTCCTCCGCACCGATCGCCTCGGCGCCGACCTGCGAGAAGTGCCGGTAGCGGCCCTTCTGGGGGCGCTCGTAGCGGTAGTAGGAGCCCGAGTACCAGAGCTTGACCGGGAGGTTGCCCAGCTTGTGCAGGTTGGCCTCGAGGGCCGCGCGCAGCACGGAGGCGGTGCCCTCGGGCCGCAGGGCGAGCCTGTCGCCGCCCTTGGTCTCGAAGGCGTACATCTCCTTGGTCACGATGTCCGTGGACTCGCCGACACCGCGCGCGAACAGCTCGACGCTCTCGAAGCCGGGCGTCTCGATGTAGCCGTAGCCGGAGTTGCGCAGCGGTGCGGCGATCGCCTCGCGGACCGCCAGGAACGTGGCGCTGTCCGGCGGGATCAGGTCGTACGTGCCCTTGGGGGCCTTGAAGGTGCTCACGGAAGGTCTCGTCACATTCCTCGTCGGGGAGCGTCGGCGCCGGCTCCCGAGCCGGCGGCCACCTGCCGCAGATACGGGTTGGCGGCGCGCTCCTGGCCGATGGTCGTCTGGGGGCCGTGTCCGGACAGCACCACGGTCGAGTCCTCGAGCGGCAGGCACACGCGGGCCAGCGAGTCGAGCATCTCGGCCATGTCGCCACCGGGCAGGTCGGTGCGTCCGATGGAGCCGGCGAACAGCAGATCCCCGGAGAAGAACACGGAAGGGATCTCCGTGGTCTCGGGCATCCGGAAGGTCACCGACCCCTTGGTATGTCCGGGCGCATGCGCGACGGACAGCTCCAGACCCGCGAGCGCGAGGCGCGCGCCATCGGTCAGCTCCTTGACGTCGTCCGGCTCCCCCACCGTCAGCTCGCCCATCAGCGGCATACCGATGGATCGGCCGAGCGCCTTCTCCGGGTCCGCCAGCATGTAGCGGTCCTCGGGGTGGATCCACGCCGGCACGTCGTGCGCGCCGCACACCGGGACGACCGAGGCCACATGGTCGATGTGGCCGTGGGTGAGGACGACGGCGACGGGCTTGAGCCGATGCTTCTTCAGCGCTTCCTCGACGCCTTGGGCGGCCTGATGGCCCGGGTCGATGATCACGCACTCCTCTCCGGCGGCGGGGGCGACGAGATAACAGTTCGTCCCCCAGGCCCCGGCGGGGAACCCGGCAATGAGCACGATCGTCCTTCGTTGTGTCGATACGGGCAGCCGCTGCAGCTGTGAACGAACGGCTACGGCCTCTGCCAGAGCCTACCGGCGCTGCCGAATCCTCAGCGAACCCATATACGGTACGGGGCACACGCAGGCGGTCGACTCACAAGACGCACGCGCCCCAGTCGACGTACGAGACGCACGAGGAGAAAACCCGGTGGTCACCCAGGAACAGCGGAAGCGTCAGCTCGCCCGGGAGAAGTTCTTGCGCCAGCAACAGCGGCGCACGGCCGCGCGCCGCAAGGCGAACATGCGCAACTCGGTGATCGCGTCGGTGCTCGGCGTGATCGTGATCGGCAGTGTGGCGCTCTACACGACCGGTGCGCTCAAGGACGACGGCAAGGCCAAGGCGAGCGCGCAGACGACGCCCAGCGCGCCCCCGACCAGCAAGGCGCCGGACCCGTGCGCGAAGCCGGCCGGGGGCTCGGTGAAGAAGCTGAGCTGGAAGAAGGAGCCGGCGCTGACCATCGACAAGTCGGCGAAGTACACGATGGATCTCGCCACGACGTGCGGTGACATAGACATCGCGCTGAACGCGGCAGCGGCGCCGCACACCGTCAACTCGTTCAACTTCCTTGTCGGCAAGGGCTACTTGGACCACACCAAGTGCCACCGGCTGGTCCCCCAGGGCATCTACGTCCTGCAGTGCGGCGACCCCACGGCCACCGGTACCGGCGGTCCCGGCTACACGATTCCCGACGAGAACCTCAAGGACAAGATCCTCAAGGGGCAGGTGTACCCGGCGGGCACGGTCGCCATGGCCAACCAGTACAACGCCCAGACGAAGCAGGGCCGCAACAGCGGCGGCAGCCAGTTCTTCCTCGTCTACCAGGACAGTCCGCTGCCGGCCGACTACACCCCGTTCGGCACGATTTCCAAGGCGGGCATGAAGGTCCTCAAGAAGATCGCCGCCGCCGGAGCCCAGGCCGCGGACCCCACGACGGGCAACACGGCACCGAACGCGACCGTGGTGATCAACAAGGCGACGGTCACCAAATCCTGAGCGTCAAGTGCGGAATTTCGGTCGCGCGGGATGCGGACAGGCAACCCGCCGGTCGCCTATGTTGGCCGTGACGAAACTGTGGACGATGCCCGGGGGCAGTGAGGCCCTTCGCAGGCATCATGTGGAGGAGGCGCTGTGAGCAGCGACCCGTGGGGCCGCGTCGACGAGACGGGGACCGTGTACGTGCGTACGGCCGACGGCGAGCAGGTCGTCGGTTCCTGGCAGGCCGGCTCCCCTGAGGAGGCGTTGGCCTACTTCGAGCGCAAGTACGAGGGCCTGGTTGTCGAGATCGGCCTCCTCGAGAAGCGAGTGAAGACCACCGACCTGTCCGCGAAGGACGCGCAGACCGCCATCGACCACATCCGCGAGCAGGTCGACGCGCACCACGCGGTCGGCGACCTGGCCGCCCTGCGGACTCGTCTGGACAAGCTGGTCCAGACGGTCGACGCGCGCCGTGAGGAGCGCAAGCAGCAGCGGGCGAAGCACTCGGACGAGGCGCGGCACGCCAAGGAGGATCTGGTCACCGAGGCGGAGCAGCTGGCGCAGTCCGACCAGTGGCGGTCGGCCGGTGAGCGGCTGCGGGCGCTGGTGGACACCTGGAAGGGTCTGCCGCGCCTGGACCGCAAGTCGGACGACGAGCTGTGGCACCGCTTCTCGCATGCCCGGTCGGCGTTCTCCAAGCGTCGCAAGGCCCACTTCGCGTCGCTGGACGCGCAGCGCGAGGAGGCCCGCAGGACGAAGGAGCGGCTGGTCGCCGAGGCCGAGGCGCTGTCCGGTTCGACGGACTGGGGTCCGACGGCCGCGCGCTACCGCGACCTGATGACGGAGTGGAAGGCCGCGGGCCGCGCCCAGCGCGAGCACGAGGACGATCTGTGGAACCGCTTCCGTGGCGCCCAGGACGTGTTCTTCGCCGCCCGTAGCTCGGTCTTCGCCGAGCGGGACGCCGAACAGTCGGAGAACCTGAAGCTCAAGGAGGAGCTGGCCGGGGAGGCCGAGAAGATCCTCCCGGTCACGGACCTGAAGGCGGCACGCGCCGCGTTCCGCTCGGTCAACGAGCGGTGGGAGGCCATCGGCCATGTGCCGCGCGACGCCCGGCCGAAGGTCGAGGGCCGGATGCACGCCGTCGAGCGCGCCATCCAGGAGGCCGAGGAGTCCGAGTGGCGCCGGACGAACCCGGAGGCACGCGCGCGTGCCGAGGGTCTGACCGGCCAGCTCCAGGCGGCCGTGGACAAGCTGCGGGGCCAGATCGAGCAGGCCAGGGCCCAGGGCAACAACTCCAGGGCCGACAAGCTCGAGCGGGAGCTGGAGGGCCGCCAGGCACTCCTGGACCAGGCCCTCAAGGGCCTGCACGAGTTCGGCGGCTGACAGGCTGACGAGACGCAGGGAAAGGGCCCCGTACCCGAGGTACGGGGCCCTTTCCCTGCCTGTCTGTTCCCTAGGGCTTCTACGACCTGCTGCGCGCCGACGTCACCCGGTACACGTCGTACACGCCCTCCACGCCCCGCACGGCCTTCAGGACATGGCCGAGGTGCTTCGGGTCGCCCATCTCGAAGGTGAAGCGTGAGGTGGCGACGCGGTCGCGGGAGGTCTGGACGGCCGCGGACAGGATGTTGACGTGCTGGTCGGACAGGACACGGGTGACGTCCGACAGGAGCCGGGAGCGGTCCAGTGCCTCGACCTGGATGGCGACCAGGAAGACCGAGGACTGGGTGGGCGCCCACTCGACCTCGAGAATGCGCTCGGGCTCGCGGGACAGTGAGTCCACGTTCACGCAGTCGTTGCGGTGAACCGATACGCCACTACCGCGCGTGACGAAACCGATGATGGGGTCACCGGGGACCGGCGTACAACAGCGGGCCAGCTTGACCCACACGTCGTCGACGCCCTTGACGACGACGCCCGGGTCGGCGTTGGAGCGGCGCTTGCGGCTGCGGCTCCTGGTCGGCGGGACCGACTCGTCGATCTCCTCGGTGGCCGCCTCCTCGCCGCCGAGCGCGGAGACGAGCTTCTGCACGACGTTCTGCGCGGAGACGTGGCCCTCGCCGATCGCCGCGTACAACGCGGAGATGTCCGGGTAACGCATCTCGTGCGCGAGCGTCACCAGCGAGTCGCCGGTGAGGATGCGCTGGATCGGCAGGTTCTGCTTGCGCATCGCACGGACGATGGCGTCCTTGCCCTGCTCGATCGCCTCGTCGCGGCGCTCCTTGGAGAACCAGGCCCGGATCTTGTTGCGGGCGCGCGGCGACTTCACGAAGCCCAGCCAGTCGCGGGAGGGACCCGCGCCGGCCGCCTTGGAGGTGAAGACCTCCACCAAGTCGCCGTTGTCCAGGGTGGATTCGAGCGGTACGAGCCTGCCGTTGACCCGTGCTCCTATGGTCCGGTGGCCGACCTCGGTGTGCACCGCGTACGAGAAGTCCACCGGGGTGGCGCCGGCCGGGAGCGCTATCACATCGCCCTTCGGCGTGAAGACGAAGACCTCGTTGCGCGACAGGTCGAAGCGCAGGGACTCCAGGAACTCGCCGGGATCCTCCGTCTCCTTCTGCCAGTCGAGGAGCTGGCGCAGCCACGCCATGTCGTTGAGGTGGTCGTCCTTGCCGGTGGTCCTCGGCTGGTCCGAGCGCACCTTGGAGGCGCCGGCGACGGCCTCCTGCTTGTACTTCCAGTGCGCGGCGATGCCGTACTCGGCGCGGCGGTGCATGTCGAAGGTGCGGATCTGCAGCTCGACCGGCTTGCCGTTGGGGCCGATGACCGTCGTGTGCAGCGACTGGTACATGTTGAACTTGGGCATCGCGATGTAGTCCTTGAACCGGCCGGGGACCGGGTTCCATCGCGCGTGCACGGTGCCGAGGGCGGCGTAGCAGTCGCGGACCGTGTCGACGAGGACACGGATGCCCACCAGGTCGTAGATCTCCGCGAAGTCGCGTCCGCGGACGATCATCTTCTGGTAGACGCTGTAGTAGTGCTTCGGGCGGCCGGTGACGGTCGCCTTGATCCGTGCGGCCCGCAGGTCCTGCTGCACCTCGTCGGTCACTATGGCCAGGTACTCGTCACGCTTCGGTGCCCGCTCGGCCACCAGCCGTACGATCTCGTCGTACATCTTGGGATAGAGGATCGCGAAGGCGAGGTCCTCCAGCTCCCACTTGATGGTGTTCATACCGAGGCGGTGGGCGAGCGGCGCGTAGATCTCCAGCGTCTCGCGCGCCTTCTTCTCCTGCTTCTCGCGCTTGAGGTAGCGCATGGTGCGCATGTTGTGCAGGCGGTCGGCGAGCTTGATGACCAGGACGCGCGGGTCCTTGGCCATGGCCACGACCATCTTGCGCACGGTCTCGGCCTGCGCCGCCTCGCCGAACTTGACCTTGTCCAGCTTGGTGACGCCGTCGACGAGCAGCGCGACCGAGTCGCCGAAGTCGCGGCGCAACTGGTCGAGGCCGTACTCGGTGTCCTCGACGGTGTCGTGCAGCAGACCGGCCATGAGGGTGGCCGGATCCATGCCCAGCTCGGCGAGGATCGTGGTCACGGCCAGCGGGTGGGTGATGTACGGGTCGCCGCTCTTGCGCTTCTGGCCGCGGTGCCAGCGCTCGGCGACCTGGTAGGCCTTCTCTATCTGCCGCAGCGTGGCGGTCTCGATCTTCGGGTCGTTGCTGCGCACAATCCGCAGGAGCGGCTCCAGCACCGGGTTGTACGGGTTGGAGCGCTGGACGCCGAGGCGGGCCAGCCGGGCGCGGACGCGATTGGAGGAGCCGGAGCGGGCGGGCTGGCCGGTGTTCGGGCGGACCACGGGCGGCGTGGCCGGGCTCTCGGGCGGGACCGGTTTGGGGCGCGACTGCTCGGCCGACTTGTCGACGGGCGCGGACTGGGCGTGCTCGACCGGCCCGGCGCTGTCGTTCTTCGCGTGGGGCGTGCTCGGCGCGGGCTTGGCCGCGGCCGCCGAGGCGGACTCGGGCTTGGCGGCGGTCAGGTGCTGGGCCTCGTCTGGCAAGAGGACTCCTCGTGCGCGATCCGGGTCCCCCGGTCAGGCTCCGGAGACCCCATGGTAGCGATGCTGGGCCGCAGGATCGCCTTCAGGCCGATGTGACCGGGGTCCACCCCGGTCACACGGACCGCTGCCGCCGGTTCCCTGTCCGCACATCGGAGCCCAGGGAACCCTTTTCTCAAAAGTCACCAATTGGACCAGAGTGGATAATTCAAGGCCATTAATGCCGTTGACTCGAACATCAGGGGCCGCATAAGATCCACTTCGACCTGGAAGCGGAAGAAATTGACCTGTTCCGCTTCTAAAGAAAAAGAAACGGGATGAGAATGAAACTCGCAAAGACAGTGGCGGCTGCGGCTCTGACAGTGGGCCTGAGTGCGGCTTTCGCGCTTCCCGCCCAGGCGGCGACCGCGGCCCCCATGTCGACGCACCGAGGCAGCTCGGGGTGCTTCAACTGGTCCTGGGCCGACGGGACCAGCACGACCACCATCTACTACCACAACACGTGCAGCACGACGAAGCACCTGTGTGTCTGGTGGAAGGACGGCCAGGAGAACAACCTGCACCGCATCACCGCCTCGGGTGATGAGAAGGGTCACCGCAAGGAGCCCGGCACCATCATAACCAACGACATCGAGGACTGCTGATTTCGCCATCAGCCGGATTGCATAAATAGCGCGGAAAGAAAATGAAGCAGTCCCGGGTGCGCATTGAAGTCGCACTCGGGACTGCGTCATTTCCGAAACTCTGCTCAGATGGTGAGTACGGCCTCCAAGGGGGCGCCCCTGAGAGCCGGTTCCAGGCGAGCCCGTCCGCCCAGGAATCCCAGCTCCATAAGGACGGCGAGACCCGCGACCTCGGCGCCCGCCCGGCGAATGAGCTGGAGGGAGGCCTCGGCGGTGCCGCCGGTGGCGAGGACATCGTCGACGACCATGACGCGGTCGCCCGCGGTCAGGTCCTCGGCGTGCACCTCGATCTCCGCCGAGCCGTACTCCAGCTCGTAGGCCTGGCCGAGGGTGGCTCCGGGAAGCTTGCCCGCCTTGCGTACGGGGATGAAGCCGAGGCCGGCCCGGACGGCGACCGGAGCGCCGAGGATGAAACCGCGGGCCTCAAGGCCGACGACCTTCGTGGCACCGGTGTCCGCGGCGATCTCGGCCAGCGCGTCCGTCAGCGCCGTGAAGGCCGCCGGGTCCGCCAGGAGCGGGGTGATGTCCTTGAACATCACGCCCGGCTCCGGGTAGTCGGCCACATCCCGGATGCGGCTGAGCAGCAGCTCCTTGATGTCCGTCATCGGCGCTTCCCGGACGGACGGCCCCGGCCGCGGTTGCGGGACGCGGGCTGGTTGCGCGGACCGACGACCGCGTGCGCCGCGTCCTCGGGCTCGTCGTCGTGCCTCGCGTCCACGGTCTCGGGCTCCAGCGGCTCGCCCTTCGCCGCGGCCTGGGCCCGCTTGGCGAGGACGCGCTTCTTCAGGGCCTTCATCTGCGGCTCGGCCTCCTTCAGGTCGGCGACGAGCGGCGTGGCGATGAAGATCGAGGAATAGGCACCGGCCGCGAGGCCGACGAACAGCGACAGCGAGATGTCGTTGAGCGTGCCCGCGCCGAGGAAGCCGCCACCGATGAACAGCAGGCCCGCGACCGGCAGCAGCGCGACCACCGTGGTGTTGATCGAACGGACCAGGGTGCCGTTGATCGAGTGGTTGGCGATGTCGCTGTAGGTGAAGCGGGTCTGCTTGGTGATGTCCTTGGTCTGCTCCTTGAGACTGTCGAAGACGACGACCGTGTCGTAGAGCGAGTAACCGAGGATCGTCAGCAGACCGATGACCGTGCCGGGTGTGACCTCGAAGCCGACGAGGGCGTAGATACCTGTCGTGATGGTGATGTCGTGGATCAGCGCGACCAGGGCCGCGAGCGCCATTCGCCACTCGAAGGCGATCGCCAGGTAGATCACCACGAGGACCATGAAGATGCCGAGGCCCTCCCAGGCCTTGTTGGCGATCTGGTCACCCCAGCTCGGGCCGACCAGGTCGGCGGCGATGGACTCGGGAGACACGTTCATGTCCTTGGCCAGCTCGGCCTTGGTCGCGCCCGATTTCGTGGTGTCCATGCCGGCGATCTGGATGCGCAGGGAGCCGTTGCCGAGCTTCTGCACGACCGCGTCGTGGCCGGCGGCCCGCGACGCGTAGGTCTCCGCCTGGGCCACCGAGACGCTGGTCTTCCCGGTGGTGAAGACGGCGCCGCCCTGGAAGTCGATGCCCATGTTCAGGCCGCGCACCGCCAGGCCGAGGATGGCCGTGATGGTGATCAGGATGGAGACGCCGTACCAGATCTTGCGCTTGCCGACGAAGTCGTAGCTGATCTCGCCGCGGTGGAGTCGGGCACCGAGGTTGCCGAGTTTCGACATCGCTCACGCTCCCTTCGAGTCGACAGGACCGGCGACGGGGCCGGCGGGACGGCGGGTGCGGCGCAGCGGGGGCTTGGCGCCCAGGCCCTTCGGGTCGAGCCCCGACCACTTGTGGCCGCCCGCGAAGAACCTGCGACGCGCGAGGATCGTCATCAGCGGCTTGGTGAACAAGAAGACGACGACCACGTCGAGCACGGTGGTCAGACCGAGCGTGAACGCGAAGCCCTGGACCTTGCCGACGGTCACGATGAACAGCACCGCGGCGGCGAGGAACGACACGAAGTCGGAGACGAGGATGGTGCGCCGGGCGCGCGGCCAGGCCCGCTCGACGGCGGGGCGCAGCGAGCGGCCCTCGCGGATCTCGTCCCGGATGCGTTCGAAGAACACGATGAACGAGTCCGCCGTGATGCCGATCGCGACGATCGCACCGCAGATGGCCGGCAGATTCAGCGCGAAGTGGATCGCGGGGCCGAGCAGCGACATGATCACGTAGGTGAGGATCGCGGACACCAGCAGCGAGGGGATCGCGACGATCGACAGACCACGGTAGAAGGCCAGCAGGTAGATGACGACCAGGGCGAGGCCGATCGCGCCCGCGATCAGACCGGCGTGCAGCTGCTCGCCGCCGAGGGCGGCGGTCACGGTGGTCATGGTGGCCACCTTGAAGGAGAGCGGGAGCGCGCCGTAGGACAGCATGTTGGCGAGGCTCTGGGCCTCCTGCTGGGTGAAGCTGCCGGAGATCTCCGCGTTGCCGCCGGTCAGCGCCTGCTTGACGTACGGGTCGGAGACCACGTTGCCGTCGAGGACGATCGCGAACTGGTTCTGCGGGGTCTGGTTCTGGGCCAGCTTGCCGGTGATGTCAGCGAACTTCTTGGCGCCCTTGGACGTGAAGTCCATGGTGACGGTCCAGCCGGAGGCGGTCTGCGTGTTGAAGACGGCCTGGGCCTTGCTGACGTCCGTGCCGTCGACGGCGGCGGGGCCGAGGACGTACTTCTGCCACTGGTGCTGCGCGTTCTGGCCGCAGGCGACGGTGGTGTCGGTGGGCTTGGCGCCCTGGCCGGCGGTGGTCCGGACAGCCTGCTTGGTGCAGTCGAGGGCGGCGTACTGCGCCTTCAGCTTGGCGGCTGCGTCACTGGCGGCGGAGCTGCCGCTCGCCGACGGGGAGGGGCTGGGTGACGCCTTCGCGCTGGAGGAGGCGGTGGCGCTCGGCGTCGAGCCGGCCTTCAGCGCGTCGGTGACGGCGCGCCCCTGCGAAGTGGCGGTGGCCGAGGGGCTCGCGGAGGAGGACGAGGTCGCCTTCGGCTTGTCCGTCGCCTTGCCCGAGGGGCTGCTTGAGGCGCTCGATGACGGGCTGGTCGTGGCGGCGGCTCCGGAGGCCTCGGTGGCGAGCACCGGGCGGAAGAACAGCTTGGCGGTGGTGCCGACCTGCTGACGCGCTTCCTCGGAGTTCGTGCCCCTGGGGATGTTGACGATGATGTTGCTGGTGCCCTGGGTCTGAACCTCCGTTTCGGACACGCCCAGACCGTTGACACGGCGGTTCATGATGGCGACCGCGGTGTCCATGTTGGTCTTGTTGATCGCGTTGGGCTGGCCCGGCTCGTTCTGCGCCTGAAGCGTGATGCTCGTACCACCGGCCAGGTCGATACCAAGACGCGGAGTGTCGTTTCCGGAGGCGAACATTCCTCCGGCGAGCGCCACGATGGCGATCAGGATGAGGGCCAGCGAGCGCCCTGGCTTGCTCTGGGCGCTCGCGCTTCGGCCCTTCTTAGGTGCTGCCACCTTCTCGTACTCCCTCTCGGGCCGCTCCGCGCCGGATCTTCGGGCGGACGGCCATGACATGGTGTCGGGATCCCGTGCGAGCTGCGCATGATCCGGGGCGCGCGGAAGCGGACCGCACGCCCTGGGGCATGGCTACTTCGCCTCGGAGTCGCCGTCGGTCTTCTTCGGCTCTGCGTCCGACGTGGCCTCGGCGGCCGTCGTGTCGTCGGCCGGCTCCTCGGTCGCGTCCTTCTTGCCGAGGTCGACGGACTTGTCGTCGGAGGCGGCGGCAGCTTCGTCGGCGGAGTCGTCGGACTCGGTGAGGGAGGAGGCGTCGTCCGGGACCACGTCGGTGTCGGACTTCAGGTCGTGCTCGATGCCGTGCACGATGCGGTTGTACTCGTCATCGCTGAGCACGGAACCGATGGCGTTCTTCCCGAAGAGGAGCTCGACTCCCGGGCCGGCGTCGAGGAGGACCGTGTCGTCGTTGACCTCCTTGACCGTCGCGTACATGCCCCCGATCGTGCGGACGCCGCTGCCGGGCTGCAGCTCGTTGCGCATCGCGGCGGCCTGCTGCTGCTTGCGCTTGGCCGAGCGGGTCATGAGGAACATGGCCCCGATAAGCACGATGAAGGGGAGGAGCATGGTGATATTCACGGGACGGTATTTCCTTCGCACGACCGCGATGGAAGCGGCCTCATGGATGGGGGTGTGTATACCGCCGACAAAGGCGGCATCGGCGGAGTCTAAGCGAGTCCACGCGCAGGGAACAACGCTCAGCATGGCACCTGGGTTCCTGACCGGGCCAATGTCCTCGCCGTCACGAACCCATCACGTCCCGAACAGGTCCTGTTGTCCGTTTCCCGCAGTTGCCGACCGGGGCGGCGTGAGTCCGAGATGCGCCCACGCCGCGGGGGTGGCGACCCGTCCGCGCGGAGTGCGGGCGAGCAGGCCCTCCCGGACGAGGAACGGTTCGGCGACCTCCTCGACGGTCTCGCGCTCCTCCCCCACCGCGACCGCGAGTGTCGACAGGCCGACGGGACCGCCGCCGAACAGCTTGAGCAGGGCCTCCAGAACTCCGCGGTCCAGGCGGTCGAGGCCGCGGGCGTCGACCTCGTAGACCTTCAGCGCGGCCGCGGCGATGTCGCGGGTGATGAATCCGTCGGCCTTGACCTGGGCGTAGTCGCGCACGCGGCGCAGCAGGCGGTTGGCGATACGGGGCGTGCCGCGGGAGCGGCCGGCGATCTCGGCGGCGCCGTCGGCCTGGATCTCGACGTCGAGCAGGTTCGCGGAGCGGTGGATGACGCGCTCCAGCTCGGCGGGCTCGTAGAACTCCATGTGCGCGGTGAAGCCGAAGCGGTCGCGCAGCGGGGGCGGCAGCAGGCCCGCGCGCGTGGTGGCGCCGACCAGGGTGAACGGGGGCAGTTCGAGCGGGATGGCGGTGGCGCCGGGGCCCTTGCCGACGATGACGTCGACGCGGAAGTCCTCCATCGCCATGTACAGCATCTCCTCGGCGGGCCGCGACATGCGGTGGATCTCGTCGAGGAAGAGGACCTCGCCCTCCTGGAGGGAGGAGAGGATCGCGGCGAGGTCGCCGGCGTGCTGGATGGCGGGTCCGCTGGTGATGCGGATCGGGGCGCCCATCTCGGCCGCGATGATCATCGAGAGGGTGGTCTTGCCCAGGCCCGGGGCGCCGGAGAGCAGCACGTGGTCGGCGGTGGCGCCACGCGCGCGTGCGGCGCGCAGCACGAGGTCGAGCTGCTCGCGGACCTTCTCCTGTCCGATGAACTCGTCCAGGTCCTTGGGGCGCAGGGCGGCCTCGACGGCCTGGTCCTCGCCGTCGGCAGCAGAGTCCACCAGCCGATCCGCGGCGGGGCCGACAAGCCGCTCGGCGGCGGGTGTGTCGGTCGGGTCGTCCCAGTTCACTGAGATCTCCTAGCTGGGCTCGTGCAGGTGGGTCAGCGGGCGCGGTTGAGGGTCTGCAGGGCCGCTTTGAGCAGCTGACCGACCTGGGGCGTGCCCTCGGTCGCCTCGGCCTGCGGTGCCACGGCGGACACGGCCTCGTCGGCCTCGCGGGTGGCGTACCCGAGGCCGATCAGGGCGGCGTGCAGCTGGTCGCGCCAGCCGGAGGTGACCGCCGTACCGACGGCCGGGGCGCCGATCGGTTCGCCGAGCCGGTCCCTGAGCTCCAGCAGCAGCTTCTGGGCGCCCTTCTTGCCGATGCCGGGGACGGCGATGAGGGCCTTCTCGTCGCTGGTGGAGACGGCTCGGCGCAGCGCGTCCGGGGAGTGCACCGCCAGCATCGCCTGGGCCAGGCGGGGGCCGACTCCGCTCGCCGTCTGCAGCAGCTCGAACACCTGGCGTTCGTCGTCGTCCACGAAGCCGTACAGCGTGAGCGAGTCCTCGCGGACGACCAGGGAGGTGGCGAGCTTGGCCGGCTTGCCGATGCGGAGGGTGGAGAGCGTGTTGGGGGTGCACTGCACGGCCATGCCGACACCGCCGACCTCGACGACGGCGGCGTCCGGGGCGAGGGCGGCGACCGTGCCGCTCACGAAGGCGATCATGCCGTACGGCCTTTCGACGGGGTCGGTGCTTTGGCTGCGTGCAGGGCGACGGCCTGCTGGAGTCGGTTCTGGGCGGGGGCGCGCCAGATGTGGCAGATGGCGAGCGCGAGGGCGTCCGCGGCGTCAGCCGGCTTGGGGGGCGCGTCGAGCCGGAGCAGTCGGGTGACCATGGCGCCGACCTGTGCCTTGTCGGCGCGGCCGCTGCCGGTGACCGAGGCCTTGACCTCGCTGGGGGTGTGCAGGGCGACGGGGATGCCGCGGCGGGCAGCGCACAGCATGGCGACGGCGCTGGCCTGGGCGGTGCCCATCACGGTCCGTACGTTGTGCTGGCTGAACACCCGCTCCACGGCGACGACTTCGGGCCGGTACTCGTCCAGCCACTGCTCGATGCCCTGCTCGACGGCGACGAGGCGGTGGCCCAAGTCGGCGTCCGCGGGCGTCCGTACGACGCCGACGCCCACCATGGTGAGCGGCCGGCCCGCGACCCCCTCGACGACGCCCACGCCGCACCGCGTCAATCCGGGGTCCACCCCCAGTACGCGCACGTGCCCCTCCCCTCGGTGATCTTTGACTTCACGCCAGGCTATCCGCTGCCACCGACAACAGCGGCGGGCCGGTGGGACGTGTCCCACCGGCCCGCCGAAACCGCCGCGTTCGAGGCCGTGTTAGGCGTCGACCTTCTCCATGACCTCGTCGCTGACATCGAAGTTGGCGAAGACGTTCTGCACGTCGTCGCTGTCCTCGAGCGCGTCGATCAGCCTGAAGATCTTCCTGGCGCCCTCCTCGTCCAGTTCGACCTGCATGGTCGGGACGAAGTTGGCCTCGGCGGAGTCGTAGTCGATCCCGGAGTCCTGGAGGGCGGTGCGGACGGCGACCATGTCGGTGGCCTCGCTGAGCACCTCGAAGGACTCGCCGAGGTCGTTGACCTCCTCGGCGCCGGCGTCCAGGACGGCCCCGAGGACGTCGTCCTCGCTCAGCTCGCCCTTGGGGACGATGACGACGCCCTTGCGGTTGAAGAGGTACGACACCGAGCCGGGGTCGGCCATGTTGCCGCCGTTGCGGGTCATGGCGACGCGCACGTCCGAGGCGGCGCGGTTGCGGTTGTCGGTGAGGCACTCGATGAGCACCGCGACGCCGTTCGGTCCGTAACCCTCGTACATGATCGTCTCGTAGTCGGCGCCGCCGGCCTCGAGGCCGCCGCCGCGCTTGACCGCGGAGTCGATGTTCTTGTTCGGGACCGACTGCTTCTTCGCCTTCTGGATGGCGTCGTAGAGAGTGGGGTTGCCCTCGATGTCGACGCCGCCCATCCGGGCAGCCACCTCGATGTTCTTGATCAGCTTCGCGAAGAGCTTGCCGCGCTTGGCGTCGATCACGGCCTTCTTGTGCTTCGTCGTAGCCCATTTAGAGTGGCCGGACATCTGCCTGTCTCCTTCGCGTAACCCATCTCTGCAACCAACGCCTGAGATCCTACAAGGATTACGGCATCCGGTTCGCGCGCACGATGTCGACAAAGAGGGAGTGCACGCGGTGGTCGCCGGTCAGTTCCGGGTGGAAGGACGTGGCGAGCGCGTTGCCCTGACGGACCGCGACGATGTGGCCCTCGTGCTCGGCGAGCACCTCGGTCTCGGCGCCGACGGACTCGACCCAGGGGGCGCGGATGAAGACGCCCTCCACGGGATCGCCCGCGACGCCCCGGACGTGGACCGCCGCTTCGAAGGACTCGTTCTGGCGGCCGAAGGCGTTGCGGCGCACGATCATGTCGATGCCGCCGATGGTCTCCTGGCCCGAGCGCGGGTCGAGGATCTTGTCGGCGAGCATGATCATGCCCGCGCAGGTGCCGTAGACGGGCATGCCGTCACGCACGCGCGCGCGTAGGGGCTCCATGACGCCGAAGAGGACGGCCAGCTTGGAGATGGTCGTGGACTCGCCGCCGGGGATGACGAGGCCGTCCACCTCGGCGAGTTCCTCGGGGCGCCGCACCGGCCTGGCCACGGCATCGGCCGCGGCCAGGGCGACGAGGTGCTCCCGGACGTCGCCCTGAAGGGCCAGGACGCCTATGACAGGAGTGCTCATGGGTGATTACCAGCCGCGGTTGGCGTAGCGCTCGGCCTCGGGGAGGGTGTCGCAGTTGATGCCGACCATGGCCTCGCCCAGGTTGCGGGACGCGTCCGCGATGATCTTGGGGTCGTCGTAGAACGTGGTCGCCTTCACGATGGCGGCGGCACGCTTGGCCGGGTCGCCCGACTTGAAGATGCCGGAGCCGACGAAGACGCCCTCGGCGCCGAGCTGGCGCATGAGCGCGGCGTCGGCGGGGGTGGCGACGCCACCGGCGGAGAACAGGACCACCGGGAGCTTGCCGAGCTCGGAGACTTCCTTGACCAGCTCGTACGGGGCGCGCAGGTCCTTGGCGGCGGCGTACAGCTCGTTGTTGTCGTAGCCGCGCAGGCGGGCGATCTCGTTCTTGATCTGGCGCAGGTGGCGGACGGCCTCGACGACGTTGCCGGTGCCGGCCTCGCCCTTGGAGCGGATCATGGCCGCGCCCTCGGCGATACGGCGCAGGGCCTCGCCCAGGTTGGTGGCACCGCAGACGAAGGGGGTGGTGAACGCCCACTTGTCGGAGTGGTTGACCTCGTCGGCCGGGGTGAGGACCTCGGACTCGTCGATGTAGTCGACGCCGAGGGACTGCAGGACCTGGGCCTCGACGAAGTGGCCGATGCGGGACTTGGCCATGACCGGGATCGAGACGGCCTCGATGATGCCCTCGATCATGTCCGGGTCGGACATACGGGCCACGCCGCCGTCCTTGCGGATGTCGGCCGGGACCCGCTCCAGGGCCATGACGGCGACGGCGCCCGCGTCCTCGGCGATCTTCGCCTGCTCCGGCGTGACGACGTCCATGATCACGCCACCCTTGAGCTGCTCGGCCATGCCGCGCTTCACGCGCGCGGTGCCGGTCTCGGGGGCCTGGTTTTCGGAGAGCGTGCTGGACACGGGTTGACCTCACTCGGTGAAAGAGGGTTTCTGCAGACACCGAGGAAACGCGAATGGGCCAGTCCACAGCAAGGGCCAATGGCAAGCCGGTGGATCCTTTTGCGGACCGCGGTGGGGTTATGGCTGCTGGGCGACCCGGTCGGCCAGGGCCGCAGGCGGCTCGTCGTCCATCTCGAAGGCCATCGGGAAGGGAGCGTGTCCGGCCAGCCGGAACCAGCGCACCTTGCGGTGTTCGCGCAGCCTGCGGGCCGCGCCCACGGCGTCGTTGTGGAAGCGTCGGGCCATCGGGACCCGCAGCACCGCCTCGGTCAGTTCGTGGGCGGCCTCGTCCCCGCCGGGTGCCTCGCGCACCACCTCCACCTGCTGCGGCACCGCGAACACGGCCCGCAGTGCCTGGCTCAGCTCGCTCTCGGCGACCTCCCGCTGCTCCTCCTCGGCCTGCCGGGCCGCGTGCGCGGCCTCGTACAGGACGATCGAGGCGGCCGGGTCGAGGACGCCGGAGGTGGCGAGTTCCTGGGCCACGGAGGCCCGGCGCAGCAGCTGCGCGTCGAGCGCGGCACGGGCTGCGTCGATCCGGGCGTGCAGCCGGTCCAGCCGGCCCGCCGTCCAGCTCAGGTAGAGGCCGATCGCGAGCAGGGCGGCGAGGATCCAGATGAGGGTTGCTGTCACGGGCGGTCACGTTACCGGGGTACCGAGGGGCAGTTGTGATCAGCCGTGACGGAAGTCCGGCGGGATTCCGGTCGACCCGCCGGACCCGCCGGGGTCACCGCCGGGAACCGCCGTGGCCCGCCACCGCCCGCCGTGGTCACCGCCGGAACCCGCCGCGTTCACCGCGGGAACTGCCGCGGTCACCGCCGGGGTCAGCCGCCGGGACCTGCCGTCGTCAGTCCCGTGCCAGCCCCAGCCGCGCCCGCAGCCCCGGCCCGCGGTCGTCGTCCGCCGCCGCGACCGCGGCCGCGCCCGCCGTGACCGTCTCGTACACCGACAGGATGTCCGCCCCGACGGTCGACCAGTCGAAGCGCCGTACGTGCGCGCTCCCCCGCTCGCGCAGCTCGGCCCGGCGCTCCGGGTCCCCCAGCAGCCGCAGGGCCGCCTCCGCCAGCGCGCCGGAGTCCTCGTTGGCGAAGAGTGCGCCCGCCGCGCCCTGGTCGAGGACCTGGGCGAAGGCGTCCAGGTCGGCGGCGAGGACGGGTGCGCCGGCGGACATGGCCTCGACGAGGATGATGCCGAAGCTCTCGCCGCCGGTGTTGGGGGCGACGTAGAGGTCGACACTGCGCAGGAAGCGGGCCTTGTCCTCGTCGCTGATCATGCCCAGGAACTCGACGCGGGAGCGGAGTTCGGCGGGCAGGGTCTCGACCGCCTCCTCCTCGTCGCCCCGGCCGGCGACCAGCAGGCGCGTCTGCGGGCGGGCGGCGAGGATCGCCGGGAGCGCCTTCATCAGAACCGGCAGGCCCTTGCGGGGCTCGTCGATGCGGCCGATGAAGCCGATGGTGTCTCCCTGCCACTCGGGCTTGGGCTTGGCCCCGGCGAAGAAGTCGACGTCGACGCCGTTCGGGATGACGACCGCGTCGCCGCCGAGATGTTCGACGAGGGTGCGGCGGGCGTACTCGCTCACCGCGATGCGCGCGCTGATCTTCTCCAGGGCCGCCTGGAGGATCGCGTACGCGGCGATCATCGCCCGCGAGCGGGGGTTCGAGGTGTGGAAGGTGGCGACGATCGGGCCGGATGCCGCCCAGCAGGTCAGCAGGCCCAGCGACGGGGAGGTCGGTTCGTGGATGTGCACGACGTCGAACTCGCCGTCGTGCAGCCAGCGGCGCACGCGGGCGGCGCTCAGGAAGCCGAAGTTCAGCCGGGCCACCGAGCCGTTGTACGGCACCGGGACCGCGCGGCCGGCCGAGACGACGTACGGCGGCAGCGGGGTGTCGTCGTCGGCGGGCGCCAGGACGGAGACCTCGTGGCCCAGCCGGATGAAGTACTCCGCGAGGTCACGGATGTGGAACTGGACGCCGCCGGGCACGTCCCAGGAGTACGGGCACACGATGCCGATCCTCACGGCCGCTCCCCGGTCGCACCGTCGGCTGGTCGCGGTTCGAGGTCCTTGAGCCACAAGCGCTGGAGCATGTGCCAGTCCTCCGGATGGTCGGCGATCCCCGTGGCGAAGGCATCGGCCAGCGCCTGTGTCATGACAGACGTCTTTTCGGCCCGGCTGCCTGTCTCGGGCACCTCGACCGGTGGGTGCACGCGCCCCTGCATGACGGGCGAGTCGTCGTACCAGAGGGTGACCGGCAGGAGCAGTGCGCCGGTCTGCTGGGCGAGGAGGGCGGGGCCGGCCGGCATCCGCGTGGCCTCGCCGAAGAACCGGACCTCGACGCCCGAGGACGACAGGTCGCGCTCGGCGACGAGGCAGACCAGGCCGCCGTCACGCAGTCGCCTGGCCAGGGTGCCGAAGGCGGTGCCGCCGCTGTGCGGCAGTACCTCCATGCCGAGGCCCTCGCGGTAGGCGACGAAGCGGTCGTACAGCGTCTCCGGCTTCAGGCGTTCGGCGACCGTCGTGAACGGCGTCTCCAGCTTCGTGGTGACCCAGGCGCCCGCGAGGTCCCAGTTGGCCATGTGCGGCAGCGCGAGGACGACGCCCCGGTCGGAGGCGATCCCGTCGGTCAGGTGGTGCAGGCCCTTGGGGTCGAAGCCGTTCCTTATGCGGTCCGCGTGCCACGCCGGGAGCCGGAAGGACTCCATCCAGTAGCGCAGGTAGGAGCGCATGCCGGCGCGCGAGAGCTCGGCCAGGCGCTCGGGGCTCGCGTCCGGCAGCACGCGCGCGTAGTTGCTCTCCAGGCGCTGCACGCCCTTGCCGCGCTGCTTCCAGACAAGGTCGGCGATGGTGCGCCCGAGGCGTACGGCGACCGGCTCGGGAAGCTTCTTGACCGTGCCCCAGCCGAGGCCGTACAGGGCGTCGGTGAGCTGATCCCGGGCGCTCACTTCGCCGCCTCACTCCCCTGCGAGGCGTTCTCCGGCGGGGCCGCCCCGGCCTCCGCCTCCGCCTCCGCCGACTCACGACGGACCGTGACGACCCGCTGGATCAGCGTGACGAGGCTGCCCACGGCGACGATCCACAGCGCGACGGGCAGCAGGTACTGGACCCCCGGCACGCCGAACTTGTGCAGTCCGGCGACCCCGGCCGCGACCAGGGAGATGACCAGGCGCTCGGCTCGCTCCACGAGACCGTTGACGGCGACCGGCAGGCCGATCGACTCGCCCCGGGCCTTGGTGTACGACACCACCTGGCCGCTGGCCAGGCAGAAGATCGAGACGGCGCACAGGGCGATGTCGTCTCCGCCGCCCGCGTACCAGAGGGCGAATCCACCGAAGATCGCGCCGTCGGCGACCCGGTCGAGCGTGGAGTCCAGGAAGGCGCCCCAGCGGCTGCTACGGCCCAGCTGGCGCGCCATGTTGCCGTCGACGAGGTCGGAGAACACGAACAGCGTGATCACGACCGTGCCCCAGAAGAACTCGCCCATGGGGTAGAAGACCAGCGCGCCCGCGACCACGCCGGCGGTACCGAGGAGCGTGACCGTGTCGGGGCTCACGCCCCGCCGGATGAGAAACGCGGCGAACGGTGTGAGGACACGCGTGAAAAATGCACGCGCGTACTTGTTCAGCATGGCCTTCCCGACGGTCGGTGTGGCCGCGGCCCCTGCTGGCCACCGGCTGGCCCATCGTAGCCACGCGCGCGCTTGTGCGACGGCCGGGCACCCGGACGTCTGTGCGGAGATCCGGCGGATGGCCCGCAGCCGACGGCAGGCGGCGCGATCGCGTCCTCTGTATGGACGCACCGTGAAGGGAGTGGAAAGCTCGAAGAACCGCGGGCGTCATCGAGCCGCCACCGCACGCGGCCCGGCATGCCCGCGCCCACAGTGACCTCACCGTGCACGGGAGGCAAGGCCATGGGCGACAAGGCAAATGCACACTCCGGAGCCGCCGGCAGGGCAACGGCGGCCGACCACCCCGCGTCCGTACGGAATGTGGTGCTGGTCGGCCACTCCGGATCGGGCAAGACGACATTGGTGGAAGCTCTCGCGCTGACGGCGGGAGCAGTGAACAGGGCGGGCCGTGTGGAGGACGGCGGCACCGTCTCCGACTACGACGAGATCGAGCACCGGCAGCAACGCTCGGTACAGCTCTCCCTGGTGCCGGTCGAATGGGACGGCATCAAGGTCAATCTCCTCGACACCCCCGGATACGCCGACTTCGTCGGGGAACTCAGGGCCGGTCTGCGAGCCGCGGACGCGGCCCTTTTCGTCGTCTCGGCCTCCGACGGCGTGGACGGCTCGACCCGCATGGTGTGGGAGGAGTGCGCGGCCGTCGGCATGCCCCGGGCGATCGTGATCACACACCTGGAGTCCGCCCGGGCGGACTTCGAGGGGATGACGCGGACCTGCGCGGAGGCCTTCGGCGGGGACGACCCGGACGCGGTGATCCCGCTGTACCTGCCGCTGCACGGCCCGCAGGGGCCCGACGGGCACGCGCCCGTGACCGGGCTGGTCGGGCTGCTGTCGCAGAAGCTCTTCGACTACGCGTCCGGGGAGCGCAAGGAGTCCGAACCGGGCGAGGACCAGCTGCCCGAGATGGAGGAGGCACGCAACCGGCTGATCGAGGGGATCATCTCGGAGAGCGAGGACGAGACCCTCATGGACCGCTATCTGGGCGGCGAGCAGATCGACTTCAGGACGCTCGTGGAGGACCTGGAGCGGGCCGTGGCGCGCGGGGTCTTCTTCCCGGTGCTGGCCGCCGCCCCCGCGGCCGAGGGCGCCCGGCAGGGGATCGGCACGGTCGAGCTGCTGGAGCTGGTCACCGGCGGGTTCCCGACGCCGTTCGAGCACCCCACGCCGGGGGTCACGACCATCAACGGCAAGCCGCGCGAGATCAAACCCTGTGACACCGAGGGTCCGCTGGTCGCCGAGGTCGTGAAGACCGCCTCCGACCCCTACGTCGGCCGCGTCTCCATGGTCCGCGTCTTCTCCGGCACGCTGCGCCCCGACGAGACGGTGCACGTCTCCGGACACGGCCTGGCGGACCGCGGGCACGAGGACCACGACGTCGACGAGCGCGTCGGTGGGCTGTCCACCCCCTTCGGCAAGCAGCAGCGCGTGGTGACACACGCCATCGCGGGCGATCTGGTGTGCGTGGCGAAACTCGGCCGCGCGGAGACCGGCGACACCCTCTCGGCCAAGGACGACCCGCTGCTCATGGAGCCGTGGGAGATGCCCGACCCGCTCCTGCCGCTCGCCATCGAGGCGCACAGCAAGGCGGACGAGGACAAGCTCTCGCAGGGCCTGTCCCGGCTGGTCGCCGAGGATCCGACCATGCGGCTCGAACAGAACCCGAACACCCACCAGGTGGTGCTGTGGTGCCTGGGCGAGGCGCACGCCGACGTCGCGCTGGAGCGGCTGCGCAGCCGCTACGGCGTCCAGGTCGACGTCGTACCGCACAAGGTCTCCCTGCGGGAGACGTTCGCGGCCAAGTCCGGTGGGCGCGGGCGCCATGTGAAGCAGTCCGGCGGGCACGGGCAGTACGCGATCTGCGAGATCGAGGTGGAGCCGCTGCCGGGCGGTTCGGGCATCGAGTTCGTGGACAAGGTCGTCGGCGGCGCGGTGCCGCGGCAGTTCATCCCGTCCGTCGAGAAGGGGGTAAGGGCCCAGGCGGCCAAGGGAGTTGCCGCGGGCTATCCGCTCATCGACGTCCGCGTGACGCTGCTGGACGGCAAGGCGCACTCCGTGGACTCCTCCGACGCGGCGTTCCAGACGGCCGGCGCGCTGGCACTGCGGGAGGCCGCGGCCGACGTGAAGATCCACCTCCTGGAGCCCGTGGCGGAGGTGACCATTCTGGTCGGCGACGACTACGTGGGCGCCGTCATGAGCGACCTGTCCGGACGGCGCGGCCGGGTGCTCGGCACGGAACAGACCACCGGCAGCCGGACGCTCGTACGGGCCGAGGTGCCCGAGATCGAGATCGGGCGGTACGCGGTGGATCTGCGCTCCGTCTCGCACGGCACCGCGCGCTTCAACCGTGCGTACGCGCGGCACGAGCCGATGCCGCCGCAGGTCGCAGAAAGGATTCGTGAAGAGGTGCGCGCCGCCTCGTAGTTGGGCGCCGGGCGCTCTCAAGTCGCTTTTGTGGAACGCTCCCCTCCGCGTCGGCGGGCGGCTTCGGCCGTCCGCCGACGAATGTCGGCGCCTGCGGATACGCTGATGACCTGATCAACAGGTGTGCGAAGCAAGGAAGTCGGGAAAGCCGCAGAGGCGACATCCGGCAGCGATCGGGGGCGGGAATGACCGTTGACAGCGGCTACGGGGACATCTTCGGTCCACAGGTGCCGCGCACGGGCGACCAGGCACAGACGGCGACGTTCGCGCTGGCCTCTGCGGCATACCGGGACAACCCGGTCATAGACATCAAGAAGGCTGACAACGAGTGGCACCAGACCACCGTGAAGCCCGGCCTGAAGTGGGGCACGATATTCCGGCCCAACCTGGGTGAGGCCTTCTCCCGGGCGGTCGTGGACCGCATGGTGGGCCCCGGCCGCAAGCCGCTCATCCAGTCCTTCGGCGCCGAGCCGCAGGTCACCGTCGAGCACTGCCTCGCGGCGAACAACATCCGCAAGGCCCGAGACCAGATGCTGAGCATCGTCATGGTGCTGTGCGGTGTGCTGTTCCTGCCGGGGCTGCTGGTGTGGCTGCTGGTCTTCTCGATCCGCACCACGGTCTCCAAGCGGGAGGACAAGCGGGCCGGCGCGATGGCGACGACGCTGCTGGTGGCGGTGGGCGCACTGGCCGTGCTCTTCCTGATCCGGATGCCCTTCACCGGGTTCTGGGCCTGGTACGCGCGGGCCTGTGTCGTCATGCCCGTCATCGGCTGGTTCTGGGCCAAGCAGATCTGCGAGCGCACGGCGAAGGACCTGCGCGGGCGCTGGGACAGCCTGCTGGCCGGCAGCAGCATCGGCGCCAAGGTGCCCGAGGCGGTGCCGACCAGCCCGGGCGAGACCAAGGCGGACCAGCTGCGCCAGGCGCTCGCCAAACTGAGCGCCGAGCAGCAGTCCAACTCGGTCTTCTACGCGGGCCCCAAGGGCATCCTCGGCATGGGCACGCGCTGGGGCAGCTGGCAGCTCGCCGAGGACCTGGTGTCGGCGGATCCCACGCGGGAGATCCATCCCTTCCGCAGCTGGGACGTCATCCGGGCGATCCACGACCAGCTGCGCATGCTGGAGCGGAACACGCTGAACACCGGCGGTTTCCCGACCCCGTCCGTACGGCACTGGATCGTCACGCCGATCGCGGAGGGCACGAAGGCGGTGTCCCGGCCCGAGGGCACCGACGTGGACGCCTACCAGGTCAAGTCGCACGCCATACAGGACATCTGCAACAAGCAGCAGTTCGGCGCGGGTGACCGGCACTATCTGGGCGTTCAGTGGACGCTGTGGGAAGGGCAGCTGGTCATCACCATGATGATCACGGTGACCGTGCTGCACGAGACGCTGCGGATCGAGGTCACCGGGCATGCGCTGGGTCCCGTGAACGGCCTGTTCACCGGCAAGCCGGAGGCCCCGACGAAGGAGGTCCAGAAGTCCTTCAAGCCCTGGGAGACCCGCAAGGTGGCGCTGCCGCTGGTCAACACCGACGAGGTCGTACGGCTGGCCGTCCGTGCCCCGATCTCCTGGTACCCGCCCCTGCTGAACTGGCTGGGCGGCACGATAACCCTGCCCGAGCCCTTCGGTCTCCGGCATGCCTGGGCCGACCAGCCCTGGCGCCACCGCTTCATGGCCGACGACGCGCTGCGCGCCGCGACGCCGGTGCTCCGGGTGGTGCACGCCGCGGCGATTCGGGTGCTGGGGGAGAACGGCGTGGAGACGGAGAAGTTCGGCACGAGGTCCGCGTTCCTGAGTACGGCTGTGCAGGACCCGACTCCGAAGAAGGCCGACGTCTACGACGCGTAGGTTCCGTTGGTTCGTGGGTTCCGTGGGTTCCTGGGGGCTGTCTCCCTCAGGAACCGCTTCGGCTGATGGTGCTCAGGCCGTCGGCCAGGCCTCCGCCAGCATCTTCCGGGTGTCCGCCAGCAGCTGCGGCAGCACCCGGGTGTGGCCGACGACCGGCATGAAGTTCGTGTCGCCGCCCCAGCGCGGAACGATGTGCTGGTGGAGGTGGGCGGCGATACCCGCGCCGGCCACCGAACCCTGGTTCATGCCGATGTTGAAGCCCTGGGCGCCGGACGCGGTGCGCAGGGCCGTCATCGCCTGCTTGGTCAGGGCGGCGAGCTCGGCCGTCTCGGAGTCCGTGAGGTCCGTGTAGTCGGCGACGTGACGGTAGGGCACGACCATGAGGTGGCCGCCGTTGTACGGGTAGAGGTTGAGCACGGCGTACACCTGGTCGCCGCGTCGCACGATCAGTCCGTCCTCGTCGGACTTGGCCGGAATGGAGCAGAAGGGGCAGCCGTCGTCGGCACCCGGGCCGGTCGGCTTGTTCTCGCCCTGGATGTAGGCCATCCGGTGGGGCGTCCACAGACGCTGGAACGCGTCCTGGGTCCCCACTCCCCACTGCTGCTCCGGCTCACTCGTCATGCAGTGCAGCATATTGCGTCGCCCGTTCGCGGCGTGTCGGCGGGGTTGCGGGAAAAGCCCGCCGGGCGAAGCTGGGGCAGTGGACGATGACAGTCGAGTGGCCCGCTGGCAGCGGCGCACGGAACTCCCGCTGGCGTTGGCGTCCCTGGCCTTCCTCACCTCGTACGCGGTCCTGGTCCTGGGCCCCGGCCTGTCCGACGCGTGGCGGGACCTGTGTCTCGCGGTGCTGCTGGCCTCCTGGGCGTTGTTCGCCGTCGACTACGCGGTGGCCTGGAGGCTGAGCGGACAGAGGCTGGGTTTCGTACGGACGCACTTGCTGGACACGGTGGTGCTCGCGCTGCCATTGCTGCGACCCCTGCGGGTCGTCAAGGTGTACGAAGCCGTGCAGCGGCGCCACGGCAAGCCACGACTCGCGCTGCACGCACGCGTGATCGCGTACTCCGGGCTGGCGACGGTACTGCTCGGCTTCGCCGGCGCACTCGCCGTCTACCAGCAGGAACGCGGGGCGCCTGGGGCGTCGATGCGGACGTTCGGGGACGCACTCTGGTGGACCTGCGAAACCCTCACCACGGTCGGCTACGGCGACATCACCCCGGTGACGCCGACAGGACGGCTGATCGCGGTCGGCATGATGGCCATCGGGTTGGCGCTGCTCGGCGCGGTGACCGGCACCTTCGCCTCCTGGCTGCTGCAGGTGTTCGCCCGGGAGGACGACGAAAGGCCCCCGGGAAGCTGACCTCCCGAGAGCCTTCGTACAGAGCGATGGATCAGACCTGCGTCCGGTCCTCCACTACCTTCGCGATCTTCGCGATGGCCTCGTCGAACGGGATGCCGTTCTCCTGTGAGCCGTCGCGGTAGCGGAAGGAGACCGAGCCGCCCGCCATGTCCTCGTCGCCCGCGATGACCATGAAGGGCACCTTCTGCTTCTGGGCGTTGCGGATCTTCTTCTGCATACGGTCGGAGGAGGAGTCGACCTCGACCCGCAGCCCCTGCTTCTTCGCGGCCGCGGCGAACTTCTCCAGGTACTCGACGTGCCCGTCGCCGATCGGGATGCCGACCGCCTGGACCGGAGCCAGCCACGCCGGGAAGGCGCCCGCGTAGTGCTCCAGGAGCACCGCGAAGAACCGCTCGATCGAGCCGAACAGCGCGCGGTGGATCATGACCGGGCGCTGCTTGGAGCCGTCCGGACCCGTGTACTCCAGGTCGAAGCGCTCCGGCAGGTTGAAGTCAAGCTGGATCGTCGACATCTGCCAGGTGCGACCGATGGCGTCCTTGGTCTGGACGGAGATCTTCGGGCCGTAGAAGGCGGCGCCGCCCGGGTCGGGAACGAGGGGCAGGCCCTGCTTCTCGGCGACCTGGCGGAGGGTCTCGGTGGCTTCCTCCCAGGCCTCGTCGGAACCGACGAACTTCTCCGGGTCCTTGGTGGAGAGCTCCAGGTAGAAGTCGGTCAGGCCGTAGTCGCGCAGCAGGCCGAGGACGAAGGTGAGCGTCTTGTCGAGCTCGTCCGACATCTGCTCACGGGTGCAGTAGATGTGTGCGTCGTCCTGGGTGAAGCCGCGGGCGCGGGTCAGGCCGTGCACGACACCCGACTTCTCGTACCGGTACACGGTCCCGAACTCGAAGAGGCGCAGCGGCAGTTCACGGTAGGAGCGGCCGCGCGCGTCGAAGATCAGGTTGTGCATCGGGCAGTTCATGGGCTTGAGGTAGTAGTCCACGCCCTCGTCGAGCTGCATGGGCGGATACATGCCGTCGGCGTACCAGTCCAGGTGCCCGGACGTCTCGAAGAGCTTCCCCTTCGTCGCGTGCGGGGTGTAGACGAACTCGTAGCCCTCCTGCTCGTGGCGGCGGCGCGAGTAGTCCTCCATCACGCGGCGGACGATGCCGCCCTTGGGGTGGAAGACGGCGAGGCCGGAGCCGATCTGCTCGGGGATCGAGAAGAGGTCCAGCTCGGAGCCCAGCTTGCGGTGGTCGCGCTTCTCGGCCTCGGCGAGGAAGTCGAGGTGCGCCTTCAGCTCGTCCTTGGAGGGCCAGGCGGTGCCGTAGATGCGCTGGAGCATCGGGTTCTTCTCGCTGCCGCGCCAGTAGGCGGCCGCGTTGCGCATCAGCTTGAACGCCGGGATGTTCCGGGTGGAGGGCAGGTGGGGACCGCGGCAGAGGTCCTTCCAGCACAGGTCGCCGGTCTTGGCGTCCAGGTTGTCGTAGATCGTCAGCTCACCGGCGCCGACCTCGACGTCCGCGCCGTCGCCGCCATCCTGAACAGAGGCCGAGCCCTTGAGGCCGATCAGCTCCAGCTTGTACGGCTCGGCAGCGAGTTCCTCGCGCGCCGCCTCGTCGGAGACGACACGGCGGGAGAAACGCTGCCCCCGCTTCTGGATCTCCTGCATCTTCTTCTCGATGGCCTTGAGATCCTCGGGCGTGAACGGCTTCTCGACGTCGAAGTCGTAGTAGAAACCGTCCTTGACCGGCGGGCCGATGCCCAGCTTGGCCTCGGGGAACAGCTCCTGCACGGCCTGCGCCAATACGTGCGCGGTGGAGTGGCGCAGGATGTTCAGGCCGTCCTCGGAGGTGATCTCCACCGGCTCCACGACCTCGCCCTCGGCCGGCACATAGGCCAGGTCCTTGAGGTCGCCACTCACGCGCGCGGCGACGATCGAGCGCTCGCCGGCGAAGAGCTCGGCGGCCGTAGTCCCCGTCGTCACCACGCGCTCTTCCCGCTCGGAATCGCGTTGGATGATCACACGGACGTCTGACACCGGTCTCTCCTGACTGAAGGTGGGCTGCGGCGCCATACCGGGAACGCGCGCAATAGGGGATCGTACCGACCCCGACCCTCCGACCGCGAAACGGTTGCCTTTGGAGAAGATCAGTCCGGGATCAGTCGCAGTCGTCCCCGCTGCACGCCTCCTCGAAGAAGTCGAGATTCTCCTGCAGCGACTTCATGAGCCGGTCCCGCTCCGCCTCCTCGACCTGTACCGGCGCGACCCCAAAGGCCCCCGTCAGCCGCCGGAAGCCGCCCCGGCTCTCCAGCCGCCCGTGCAGCCGTACCGGCAGTCCCACGAGGTGGGCGTGGCCCGCGATGCGGTAGTCCTCCTCGTCCAGCGTGATCCGGATGTGCGGGACCTCGGCTCCCGCGATCACGCGCAGTCGTACGCTGCCCTCGCCACGCGTCCCCGACCTGCGCATCCGCACCACCGTGCCGGTGATCCGGACCGGCACGGACGGCTCCTCGCGCAGATAGCGGGCCCCGGCCTCGCGCAGCGCCGGCAGGTCGCCGGGCGAGAACTCGACCGGCTCGGCGGTGGCCGCGCAGCCCTCCGGAACCCCGGCGGCCGGCGCCCACTCCACTCCGATCCTGGCGCCCTCCGTGCCGCGCACCAGGGCGATCAACGCTTCGGTGAGCTCCCGGCTCACACCCGCTTCGACGGCGCCGTCGAAAGCGTCCATGCCGCCGGTGGCCCGCTGGTAGTCGATGGCCTCGCGGGCGGCGTACAGGGCCTGGTGGAGGCGTACGGCCAGTGGCCGTCCCGTGCCCACGGGCACGAACGCGGTGAGCCGGCCGTCACCGGCCGCGGGTCCGACGAGGACGCTCTCCAGCAGAGCGGCGGCGGCCCGGCGGTGCCGTACGCCGTAGTAGCCCGCACGTGCGCGCGTGGCGAGCGCCGCGGCGAGCAGCGTCTGGCGGGCGGCGGCGCGCAGTTGTTCCTCGACGGTCCAGGGCGCGGAGTCGGCCGGTCCGGTCGGTGCGTCCCGCCACCAGCGGATCTCGTCGCTGGGCACGGCGAGTCCGACCAGTACCTCGCGCGCGGAGGGCGTGCCACTGCGGGTCAGGGCGAGCAGCGCCTCGCCGAGCAGGTCGTCGCTGTCGGGGAAGGCGCGGCTCTCGGGCACGAGGAGGCTCGTCCCGCCGCCGCCGGGGCCGGGCGGGGTCCAGCGGCCGTACCGTCCGGCGGCTCCGCCGCGGCGCTGCCAGCCGTGCCGGTGCAGCAGGGCGCTGAGGACGGCGGGGTCGACCTGGCCGGGCTCGGGGGGACGGTGCCAGGCGGCCGCGGCGATGTCGTCCGGGTGCGGCCTCACCGGCCGGGCCGGCTCCTCAAGGGGGCGGTGCGTCATGGTCTGCCTCCCGTCCCGACCCGCGTCATGATCTCGCACAGCGCGCGGTCGTCGAAGATGCGTGAGGTCGGTATCCGCACGGTGGTCCGGGTCCGGCCGGTGACCGCCTGACCGGCGAGGTTGACCCAGTAGCAGCAGTGCCGCAGGTCGAGGCGGTCGTGGCTGGCCCGAAGCCAGTCGTCCTGTGATCTCGGGACGAGCATCACGACCAGGATCTTGTGCACCGAGACGGGCGTGCGCGCGAGTTTGCGCAGGTGGTCGTTGTCGAGCGTGAAGGAGAAGGAGCGGCCCGGTGGATTCGGCGGGACCTGGTAGGTGCACTTCAGCTGCACCTTGATGGTCACCTCGTCGTCGACGGTGTGCCCGGGTGAGCCGTGACTGACGTGCCAGTCGATGCCGTTGTCCGGAAAGGGCTGTGACAGCGAGCAGCCGGCCGCCGCGGCGACGGCGTGCAGATAGCCCACCTGCAGTGTCTCCATGCACGCGGTGGTGGCGAGGGTGCCGCGAAGGGGGCCCGTGCGTTCGGGCAGCAGCCCGCCCCGCTCGGGCTGCGCTATCACCATGACCAAACAGCCTTCCAAGCCAAGGGAATCCCCGTATCGGGCCGCTGAACTGCAAAGACCCGTACTCCTGTTGTGTCCTTCCGGCGTACGGCGCAAACAGCCCGGGTATCACCAAACAGGCAGAAGACGGGACGTCAGCTGCCGTGGGTGAACGAGGAGTTGTGTTGGCATGACGTGCTGGTACGAGGGGCCCTTGGCCGCTTTCGACACCGAGACCACGGGCGTTGACGTCGAGACCGACCGGATCGTGTCGGCCGCCGTCGTCGTCCAGGACGCCCCGGGCGCACGGCCCCGGGTGTCCCGTTGGCTGGTCAACCCGGGTGTGCCCGTCCCCGAAGGGGCGACGGCGGTGCACGGGCTGACGGACGAACACCTGCAGCGCAACGGCCGCTGGCCGGCGCCGGTGGTGTACGAGATAGCGGAGGCGCTGGCCGAGCAGGCGGCGATGGCCCGCCCGCTGGTCGTGATGAACGCGCCCTTCGATCTGACGCTCCTGGACCGCGAGTTGCGCCGCCATCGCGCCTCGTCTCTCGACCGCTGGTTCGAGGCGTCGACGCTACGCGTCCTCGATCCGCGCGTCCTCGACAAACACCTGGACCGCTACCGCAAGGGCCGCCGCACCCTGACCGACCTGTGCGCGCACTACGACGTCACCCTGGAGGGCGCGCACGACGCGGCCGCGGACGCACTGGCCGCGCTGGATGTCGTACGGGCCCTCGGACGCCGTTTCGCCACCCGGCTCGAGCGTCTCTCCCCGGCCGAACTGCACACCCTGCAGACGACGTGGCACGCCGCCCAGGCCCGCGGCCTGCAGGCGTGGTTCGCCAAGAGCGGCACGCCGGAGGTGGTGAACACCGCGTGGCCACTGCGGCCGGACCTGCCTGCGGCAGCATGACGAAGCCGGCGCACAACACAAAGAGCGACGTGGTCCGCGTGTTCTGCGGACCCACGTCGCTCTCCCGAGCGTGGGCGATACTGGGTTCGAACCAGTGACCTCTTCGGTGTGAACGAAGCGCTCTCCCACTGAGCTAATCGCCCGGGAACGGACTGAACAATACAGGTCCCCGCGGGCTTCGTTCAAACCGCTTCCAGGTGGGCGGCCAGGCCTCGCCGTCCGGCCCGCATCATCAGCCGGTGATTGGCGCGGAACACCGGCCGCCCCGGTACGGCCAGCCGCCTCAGCAGCGGCTTGTGCACGTCGACGACCTGCTCGTAGCGGGCGAGGGTGCCGGTGCCGGCCGCGGTGACCGTCCAGCGCGCCCAGCCCTCGACGTCGCCGGACATGGCGATCTCCAGGACCCCCGCGGCGGGATCGCGGCGCGTCTCATGGGCGGTGAACCGCAGGTCGTACGGGAGGAGGGACCGGATCCGGATGACGCCGGTGGTGTCGTCGAGCCGGGTCACCTCCCGCACCTGGGGCCACCACCGGGGGTACTCCTCGGCCCGCTCCAGCGCCTCGTACACGGTGGCGGGCGGCGCCGGCAGGGCCCACCGGCTGCGGAAGCGGTAGTGCGTCCAGTCCATGGGGTGAGTGTGCCCGTACGCAGGGCGTTTGCGCGGGATCTGAGTACCTTCTGAGTACCGGCACTCATGTCGTACGACGTGACGCCGACCACACTCCGTGGCATGACGCATGTTCCGCCCCCGGCCGAGGAGTTGCGGCTCCTGGATGCCGAGCTCTGGCAACTCGACGCCCGCAGGGCCCAGTTGCTGCATCGCCGTGCCTGGTTGGTCGCCGCGCTCCAGCCGAAGCGCCCGGTCGGCCCGGTGCCGTCGGCGCCTGCCGGACCGGCCCGCACGGAGGCCACGGCGCCCGGCGTGCAGAACGTGCTCCTGCTGCTCGGCGGCGTCCTGCTCACCGTCGCGGCCATGGTGTTCACGCTGGTCAGCTGGGGGCACATGGGGATCGCGGGGCGGGCGCTCGTCCTCGGCGCGATCACGTTGGCGGCGCTCGGCGCGCCGGTGCTCCTGCTGAAGCGCGGACTGCGTTCGACGGCCGAGTCGGTGGCCGGTCTGGGGCTGGCACTGACGGTGCTGGACGCGTACGCCGTGCACCAGGTCGCCTTCGCGGGGACCGGGGGCGCGGGGTACACGGCGGTCGCCGCGACGCTGCTGGCCGGGCTCTGGGCGGCATACGGCCTGCTGCCGCGGGCGACCGAGCTGCGGCTGCCCCTGCCCGCCGCGCTGGCCGCGGCCCAACTCCCGCTGCTCTGCTGGACGGTCTCGGCCGCGTCGGGTCCGTACTGGATCACGGCCGCGCTGCTGGTGACGGCCGGGTTCGACACAGGTGTGGCGCTCCGCGTGACCACCAGGGCCGTACGCGTCCTCGCCGCCCTCGGCGCGTACGGCACCGGTGCCTGGGGCGCATTGGCGGCCGGCTGGCTCTCCTGGGACGCAGCCGGCCCGAGCGCCGCCGCCCGTGCGGCGGCGCTCCTCCTCCTCTCGGCGGCGATCGCACTGGGCGCCGCCCGGCAGCTGCCGAATCCGGCCGCGGCGACGGGCAACGCGGTGGCGGGCGGTCTGCTCCTGGTCGCGGCGGGCGGTGGCGTGCTGCGGGTGGCACTGCCCGCCGGGTGGACCGTGCCGGGGTATCTGGCCTGCGGTGTCGCACTGTTGGCGGTGGTGCGGGTGCTGCGGCTCCCGGAGCCCGTACGGCGTGGTGTCGTCCAGGCCTCCGGTGCCGTGCAGGCGGGCGCCGTCGCCTGCGCCCTGCCGCTGGTCCTGGTCGCGCTGCCGGGTCCGCTGGGCTGGGCGGCCGAACCGTGGTCCGGCGCGCCGTCGGACGCGCGGGCCGCGGTGACCGTCCACATGCCGTGGCCGCCCTACCCGGGCCAGCTGCTCCTCGGCCCGCTGGTCGTCGCCGCGCTCGCCCTCCTGGTCCGCGGCGAGGCCCGTCGGCCATGGGTGTCGACCGGCGCGGCCTGCCTCGCCTGGGTCACCGTGATGGCCGTGCCGGCTGTGCTCCAACTCCCCTACCCCGCAGCCCTGTTGATACAAGGGGCGGCGACTGCCACGGCCCTCGTGGGGGCAGCCTTCCTCGTCCTGGCGAGGACTTCCACCGCTCTCGCACTGATCAGCTCCGTCCTCCTCACCTTCCTCTCCCTGCCCTCCCAGACGGCGACGCTCACGGTGCTGTCGGTCCTGACGGCCCTGTTCGCGGCTGCCTCGCTGCGGCCGCACCTCACGCCCGTCACCGCGCCGGCCGGGCTCGTGTACGCCGCCGCGCTCGCGTGCGCGACAGGTGCGGCGGCGGGCTGGCAGGCCCAGCACACGGCGCTGCTGGTCCTGGCGGTCCCGGTGGCCGCGGCCCTGCTCGCCGCACGCCTGGGCGCCACGCACGCGCGCGTGCCGGTCGAGGCGACCGGAGCGGCCGCCGCTCTGCACGCCATCGGCCTCACGATCACCGCCCCGCCGATGCTCGCCCTGGTGCTGGCCCTGTGCGGAGTGATCGCGTCCGGCACCGCCGTACGCCCCGAGCGCAGGCCGGTCGGCTACGCGGCGGCCGTACTGTTCCTGCTGGCCTCATGGGTACGGCTGTCCGCCTGGGACGTCGGCACCGTGGAGGCGTACACGCTCCCGGTCACCGTCCCGGCGCTGTGCGTCGGCGTGTGGCGCAGGTCCCGTGATCCGCTGGCGTCGTCCTGGACGGCGTACGGCCCCGGTCTCGCCGCCACCCTGTTGCCCGGCCTCGCCGCGGCCTGGAACGACGCGCACGGGACGCGCCCGTTGCTGCTGGGCGTGGCGGCCCTGCTGACCACCCTGCTGGGCGCCCGCCATCGCCTCCAGGCACCCCTCGTGCTCGGCGGCTCGGTACTGGTCCTGGACGCGCTGCACGAACTCACTCCGTACCTGGCCCAGTTGGCCGGCACCCTCCCCGGCTGGGTACCACCCGCCCTGGCCGGTCTGCTCCTGCTCGCCCTGGGCGCGACATACGAACGCCGCCTGCGAGACGCCCGCCGGGTACGGAACCTCCTGACGAACATGCACTGAAGCGCCCCGAAGGGGCCGCGGGGAACCGCGCGACCAGCCACAACGGCCCGGCAGTCCCCCACGGCCCTTCCACGCACTCGGGCACTACGGCACTACGGCATCTTGTCGCCCAGCAGCGCCAGGTTCTCGATCGCGGCGAGCCCGTACAACGCGGTGTCGTTCGACGACACCCACGCGGCCTCACTCCCCGCGACCAACGTGACCGGCCCGCTCAGCTTCTCCGTCTTCCACGGCGACGACTCCTTGTATCCGTCGGAGTCGTAGAACTTCGTCCACGCGCGCTCGGCAAGGGTCTCGTCGCCGGTCCGGACGGCAGCGTACGCATCGAGGCGCGAATGGCCCTGGAAGAGCAGCAGGGTGCCGAAGTTGGAGCCGTAGCGTGCCGCTTGTTCGGCCTTGGTGGCGTTGAAGTAGCGGCAGTAGTCGAAGTAGGCCTCGTTGAACTTCGGCATGTCGACGAGGTCGATCAGCTCGGCGCACAGCTCGTTGAGGCCGAAGACGGCCGACAGGTGGGAGACGCTGACCACGGGTTTGCCGGCGACGGCGAACCTGCCGGTGTCGAGGTCGTACAGCCCGCTGCCCTGGACGAAGCCGTTGGGCTGGGCGGCTATGCCCTCCATCGTCGAGAGCACGCGCGCCCTGGCCTTCTCCCACTTGGGGCCCTTGCGCTCCCACTCGGTCAGCCACGCCGACACCAGGCCGCTCCAGTCGGTGCCGAAGCCGACCGACAGGGCGTGCCGGTCGGGCGTGTAGGGGTCGGTGCGCACCTTGCGCAGCGGGTCCAGGACCAGGAAGGTCTCGTCGGAGTCGACGTTGGCGTGCATGAGGTCGCCGACGCGTTCGTCGGCGGTGAGGAAGTAGTAGTAGCGCCGGTAGGTGGTGTTGGCGATGCGCTGCTGCTTGGCGCTGTCGGCGTAGTGCTGCACGCCGTGCCGGGTGCCGAGGCCGGCCCAGTCGCCGAGGTGGTACACGTCGACCTCGCCCGTGTGCCGGGTCAGGGCCTCGGCGAAGCGGAAGATGTCCGAACGGCCCGAGCGGATGTACGCGAACCAGAGCCAGAGATCCGGCGACAGCTCGGAGTTGTCCCAGGCGTAGCCGCCGATGTCGTAGCGCCACTGGTGGCGCACGGTGTCGTACGAGTGCATGAAGTCGCCGTAGTCCCAGAAGCCGTACCAACGGCGTTGCTCCACCTGGTCCTTGTAGTACGTGAAGAGGAAGTCGAGGTGGTCCTCGATCTTCGCCCTGGCGGCCGTGGAGCGGTCGGGCTCGGAGTACAGGCCCGGTCCGAACACCTTGGCCTTGATGAGCTGCCCGGGCGGAGCGGCGAGCTGCGGCAACACCCGTACGGCTTCGGCCTGTTCGGCGAGCTTTTCGGCGGCCGGGGTCGACTCGTTGGCCCAGAAGAGGAGTTCGGAGGTGCGGGCGATGCCGTACGGGGTGCCGAACTTCGGCTCGTAGTCCTCGTAGGTGATCTCAAGGCCTTCGAGCTGCTTCGCGTACGTGTCCTGCCCCATGCCGTCGTGATAAAAGCGCAGGTCCATGGGCTGCGCCTCGGGCGACCAGAGCCAGAGGGTGACCTCGGCCTCATCGGTGTGGGCGTCGCGGATGTCGAGCTGGGCGGGGTGCTTCTCCCAGAAGTCCCGCAGGCCGAAGGAGAGTCCGCCGCTGACGCCACCGACGTAGCCGAAGCCGGAGGCCCGTCTGCCGCCGCCGGCGCCGACCCAGCCGTACCCCTTCCTGGTCCGCTTGCGCAGCGTGAAGCCGTCGGCGGAGAGCTGGGCGAGGGTGTAGTCGCCCCACTCCGGGATGTACTGCAGCCGGGACGTCACCCGTTGGTCCCAGGTCGATGGATCGGGCAGCTTCTGCCCCGCGTACTGGGCCGCCTGCACGGCCGCACCAGGGTCGCGGCGCAGCCCGGTGACGCCCTTCACGGCCTCCCGCAGCAGACCGGTGCCCTCGCCGCCGATCCTGACGTGCCGGTCGTACGACTCGTCCCGCATCGGCACGGTGAAGCGGACGCCCAGGCCTCGGATGAAGTCGCCGCTCGCCCTGCCGGGCTCCTGTGTGCCGTCGTAGGTGATGGTGTGCACCATGCGGAAGGAGTCGGCGCCGGCGTAGAAGTACAAGCGGATGGAGAACGGCAGCCAACTCCGGCCGCCCTTGCGGTGCTTGCCGTCGATACGGACGACGGCACGGACGGGCCCGTCCTGCTCGACCGTCACCGCCCCGATCGCCCCGTCGAAGCGCTCGGTCTTCACCGTGCCCTGGTCCTCGTCCTCGATCTCGGGCTGGCGGATGAGGACGAGCCGGCCGTTCTTGGCGATCTCCGTCGGCCCACGGGTGACGGACTTGATGATCGTGGATCCGTTCTTGCCGATCTTCGCGGTGATGACGCCGGTCGAGACGTCGATGGTGCCGCCGCTCTTGTGGACGGTGACCTTCTTGGCGGGGGCGGCCGCGTCGCCGGCGGCGAGGGTGAGTTTCCCGGAGTCCGAACTCACGGCGTGGGCCGACCACTTGAGCGATCCGTCCGGCCAGTACGCGATCGGCCACGACTGCACGGGCACGGCCCTGCCGTCCGCGTCCGTGAGCGCGAAGGTCTGGTCGGGCCGGTAGGCGCCCTTCGGCCAGGGAACACCCACCGTCGAGCCGGGCGCGGCGCCCCGACCGCCGTCCTCCAGCCAGTCCAGGGTCACCGGATCGGCATCGGCGGCCTCGGCTGCACCGACGGCATCGGCTCTGGGCGCGGCCTGTGCGTTCCTGGCTCCTGCCGCCCAGCTGAACTGCGCGGCGGCTCCGGCGACGGCGGCCGCCCTGAGAAGGGACCTGCGGGGGATGGGAGACATGAGAGTTCAGCCTTTCCTTTCCGTGCGGGATGTCGTTCCGTGCAACCGGCGCGACTGGTGCAGCTGGCGCGACCTATGCAACTGGTCAGGGGCATGACAGCGAGAGACGCGGCGCCCGGGCGCCGGCCTGGTTACTGGGAGCGCGGCCCGTCAGCGACGCCGGCACCGCTCCTCCACGGCGACGGCGGCCGCCGCGACGGCCCCCAGGACGGGGACCGCGAGCGGCGCGATGAGCAGGGCGGAGCAGACGACGAGGACCACTCCACCGACGAGCAGGAAAGATCCGGCGGGGTCGAGCACGGTACGGCGACCGGCGGCCGCGAGCAGCGCCCGCCAGCTCTCCCCCGGCTCCCAGACCGCCGTCGCACGCAGCCCGGCCACCGCGGCGCCGATCAGCGCGAACAGACCGGCGGCCCCGACGAGCGGCCCCCCGGGCAGCCCGGCGCGCACCGCCTGGACGTCCACCCAGACCAGGCCCGCCGCGACCCACCCGGCGAGCCCGACGACCCACCCGCGCCGCAGGGCCGTGCGGAAGTCCCCGACGAACTCCCGCCAACCGCCGCCCTCATGGGTCGTACGGCGACGCAGATGCCGCGCCCCGGCGGCGAAGGCGGCGGCATACGTCACCACCCCCGCGGAGGCCACCGCGATCCACACCCCGGTGAGCAGACACTCGGCGAAGACACCGAACCGCTCCGCGAACACCGACTCCTTGCGCGCCTTCACCCGCACCTCGGCCATGGTGACCGCCTCAGCCCTTCAGCCCGGAGGTCGCCATACCGTCGATCAGATAGCGCTGGAAGGCGAGGAAGAAGAGAAGCACCGGGAGGAGCGCGACCAGCGACATCGCGATGAGGCCGCCGTAGTTGGCGGCGACGCCGTCGGAGTCACGGAACATCATCATGCCGAGCGAGACGGTGTACTTGCCGGGCTCGTTGAGGTAGATCAGCGGACCCATGAAGTCGTTCCAGGCGTTGATGAAGGTGAAGATCGCGCTGGTGATGAGCGCGGGCCGGCACAGCGGCAGCACGATCGACCAGTAGATGCGCAGGTGCCCGCAGCCGTCGATACGGGCGGCCTCGTCCAGCTCACGCGGCAGATTCCGCATGAACTGCACCATCAGGAAGACGAAGAAGGCCTCCGTGGCCAGGTACTTGCCGAGCAGCAGCGGGACGTAGGTGTTGACCAGCTCCAGCTTCTGGAACATCACGTACTGCGGGATGAGCAGCACGTGGTACGGCAGCAGGAGCGTGCCGATCATCAGGGCGAACAGCAGGTTGCGGCCCGCGAACCTGATCTTGGCGAAGGCGTACGCCGTGAGTGAGCAGGAGACGAGGATGCCGACGACGGCGCCGCCCGCGTAGAGGAGGGAGTTCTGGAAGAAGGTCCAGATCGAGATGTCGGCGATGCCGTCGGCCAGGCCCTTGAAGTTCCCGAGGATGGGACGGGCCGGCAACAGCTGCAGGCTGTTGATGATGTCCTTGCTCGGCTTGAACGACGCCCCGATCACCCAGACGACGGGATAGAGGACGACCGCGAGGACCAGCAGCGAGCCGACGTGCCAGGCGAGTGAGCCGGCGCGCCCCCGGCCGGGACCGGCAAACGGTTTCGGGGTGGCGGGAGTGGTGGCGCTCATCGGGCGTCCTCTGTGTTGTTCTCGTAGTGCACCCACTTCTTCTGCGACCAGAACAGGACGGCGGTCACCAGCGCCACGGCGAGCAGCAGCATCCAGGCCATCGCGGAGGCGAAGCCCATCTGGGCGTTCTTGAAGCCCTGCTGGTACAGGTAGCAGGTGTAGACGAGCGTGGCGTCGGCGGGACCGCAGTACGTGTTGGAGACGACGTAGGCCGAGCCGAAGATCTGGAACGAGTGGATGGTCTCCAGCAGGACGTTGAAGAACAGCACCGGTGAAATCATCGGCAGCGTGATGTTCCAGAAGCGGCGCAGCGGTCCGGCGCCGTCCATCGCGGCGGCCTCGTACAACTCCTTCGGCACCTGCTTGAGCCCGGCGAGGAAGATGACCATGGGCGCACCGAACTGCCAGACGGTGAGCGCGACCAGGCAGTAGAGGATCCAGTCGGGGTTGCCGACCCAGCCGCCGACATGGAAGCCGAAGACCGACATCGTACGGTCCACGACGGCGTTGTCGGAGAAGAGCGACCGCCAGACGAAGGCGACGGAGACACTCGCGCCGATGAGCGAGGGGGCGTAGAACGCGGCCCGGTAGAAGGCCTGTCCGCGCCGGCTCTGGGCGAGCAGGAGGGCGACCCCGAGGGCGAGCAGGAGCTTCAGGGGCGTGCCGATGATGACGTACTTCGCCGTCACCTCGACCGACTTCTGCCACCGTGGATCGTCGAACATCTTGGTGAAGTTGTCGAAGCCGATCCACTTGGGGCTGTTGAAGAGGTTGTAGTCGGTGAACGCGAAATAGAGCGAGGCGACCATCGGGCCCGCGGTCAGGAGCACGAAGCCCGCGATCCACGGGGACATGAAGAGATAGCCGGCGAGGTTCTCCCGGCGGCCCCGCCGCCTGACGGCGGCAGGGGCGGCGGAACGGGCCTTCCGGGTGGCGGGCGGTGAGTCCTTGACGAGCGTCACGGTGCTTCCCCATCGGTTCCGGTCAGGTCAGGTCCGGTCAGGCCTGGAAGGCGGCCTGCGACTCGTCGAAGAACTGCTTCACCGCGGCCGAGGTCCTGACCTTGCCCAGGCCGAGGTCTCCGCCGATGCGCAGGAAGGCGGCCTCGATGGTGTCGGCGCCGGAGGGGTGCGGGGTGATCGCGCCGAGGACGCCGGCCTTGGCGGTGTCCGCCTCGTACTGCGCGATCTCCTTGTTGACCGGGTCGGTCGGCTTGAAGGCGTCGTACTGCTCGGTGGCGGCGAGGATGCCCCGGTCGTATCCCATGATCCTGCCGACGCCGGGGTCATGGACCATGAAGTTGATGAACTGGGCGACTTCCTTGGGGTGCGAGGTCCGCGCGGAGGCGCTCAGCATCAGGGACGCCAGGTACTGCCCGGTGTCCTTGCCGTTCATGGTGGGGATGGGCGCGAGGCCGTAGTCGCTGTCGCCCTCGGCCGTGTAGCGGACGGTGAAGTTGTCCCAGGTGAATTCCGAGGCTCCGTGCCCGGCGGACAGCGAGGACTTGGGGCGGTCCTGCGCGACGGTCTTCGGGCTGGTGATGAGGCCGGCCTTCGTCCGGTTGTAGCCGTCCTGCCACCACTCCGTCAGATCGGCCTGGTCGAAACCGAGTCCGTCCTTGGTGTAGAACGCCTTTCCGTTCTGACGCAGGTACAGGTCGTACAGGTACATGATGCTGAAGTAGCCCGTGTCGCCGGGCACCTTGGTCTTGTCATGGATGGTCTTGAGGGCCTTGAAGTAGTCGTCCCAGGTCCAGCCCGTCTCCGGCTCGACGCCCGCCTTCTTGAAGACCTTCTTGTCGATGACCAGCGCCATGGTGTTGGAGCCGACGGGGACGCCGAGCTGCTTGCCGTCGACCTCGCCGACCTTGGTGACGCCCGCACGGAAGTTGTCCAGACTCAGGTTCCCCGCGTCGATCTGGGACCTGAGATCGAGCAGGACGCTTCTCTTGTCGTACTTCCGAAGGAATGTGACGGCGTTTTGGAAAACGTCCGGGGGATTTCCACCGGCCGCCTGCGTCTGGAACTTCTCCCAGAAAGAAACGTAGTCCTGGAAGTCCGTCTTCACCTTGATCTTCGGATACTTCTTCTCGAAGAGCTTGATGGTCTGGTTGATCTTCTTGGCCCGCTCGTCGGCCCCCCACCACGAGTAACGGATCGTCACCGTCCCGTCGGCGGACGTGCCGCCGTCGCCGCCGCAGCCCGTCGTCGCCGCCAGCCCCAGCGTGGCCACCGATGCCCCGGCCGCCTTCAGGACCGTACGCCTCTCAACATTCCTGCTGGTTCCCACAGTCGGGACCTCCCCGGCGTCGTTGGTGCCTGCATGAATCGTTTCAAGTAAGCGCTTGCTGGCACAAGCTACGGAGGGCCCCGGGGCGCGTCAATGATTCGGACAGGAATTTCTCGCAGGTCGGCCGGGCGAGTTGACTGCAGGTCAGAGACAGGGCTCGCGGCAGGAGGGGGATCGCCGCAGGTGAGGCGTGCGCGATCGACAGGCCGAACATCAACTGGCCCTGCGCACGCGGACGTTGTCCGACCGAACCCACCGGAGCGCGGCGGCTCGCCGGGAAGGGGTTCCCACGACCGCGACCGGCCCGTTTACGCGACGACGGCACTCACACGACAACGGCCCGCCTGCTCTCGCAGACGGGCCGCCGATCCGGGTGGGCGATACTGGGTTCGAACCAGTGACCTCTTCGGTGTGAACGAAGCGCTCTCCCACTGAGCTAATCGCCCGGACGCAGGGAGAACATTACCCCATGTCAGGGGGTGCCTGTGACAGCGCGGACCCTCGCCGGCGGGCCTTCGCGCCCCGCCCGCGGATCACTGGTCCTTGATCTTCCAGGGCATCACGAGGCCGAACTTCCACAGGTAGACGCCGACCAAGGCGACCACGATCACGAGGCCGATCGCCGTCAGCGTGATGTTGCGGCGCCGGACCGTCGGATCGAGGGCTCGCTGGGCCGCCTCGGTGACCTTGCGTTTCGTCCAGCGGAGCACCAGCTGGGCCCAGACGAACTCGGTCGCCCAGATGGCCATGCCACCGAAGATCACGACCCAGCCGGGCCCGGGCAGCGGCAGCATGACGATGCCGGCGGCCACGACCGCGAGCCCGATGACGAAGACGCCGACCTGCCAGCTCAGATGCAGCGCACGACGCCTCTTGATGAATGCCGGCGCCTTGGAGCCGAGCCCCTGCTCGTCCCTCACTCCGTCCGGCTTCGCTTCGTCCGATGCCACGGCGACCTCGCCCGGCTGGTCACTCCCCGTATCCATACGGCCAAACTTTACCTTGGTTTACGGAGCGGAAACCAGTCACCAGAATGGCCGAACCTCGCGAACACGCCCTCGGCCGGAAGAGTTACGTAAAGACACGCAAAACACTCAGAGGGGTTTACAACGGCACCGTAGGTGGCATGTCGATTTCGCCGACGTGCGAATCCCCGAGCGCACACTGAGCGAAAGGCCCTGGCGCTTATGAACACCACGGTCAGCTGCGAGCTGCACCTGCGCCTCGTTGTGTCGAGCGAGTCCTCCCTGCCTGTCCCCGCAGGCTTGCGGTACGACACGGCCGACCCCTACGCCGTGCACGCCACCTTCCACACCGGAGCCGAGGAGACCGTCGAGTGGGTGTTCGCCCGCGACCTCCTCGCGGAAGGCCTCCACCGGCCCACCGGCACCGGCGACGTCCGCGTCTGGCCGTCGCGCAGTCACGGTCAGGGCGTCGTGTGCATCGCCCTGAGCTCTCCGGAGGGCGAAGCCTTGCTGGAAGCCCCGGCGCGGGCCCTGGAGTCCTTCCTGAAGCGCACCGACGCCGCCGTGCCTCCCGGCACGGAGCACCGGCATTTCGATCTCGATCAGGAGCTCTCGCACATCCTGGCGGAGAGCTAGGGCGAGGCACCACGAAGCCGCCCGGCGCCGTCGACTCGGGGAGACGGCTCGGGCTTGGACAACTGCATACGGTAGGCACCGGCGCCGTCACCACGACTTCCGTCGTGGGGCGGCGCCGGTGTGCGTGCTGGGGGCCGTGGGAGCCGTACCGGCGGCACGACCGCCCGCAGCCGGGCGCGAGCCACTACCATCGGCCAGCATGGGGCGGGCGTCCGCCCGACCCCCAGGGCCAGGGAGCGAAACGTGCTGATCACCCACGACACCCGGTGCGCGCTCGACACCGTGGTGGATCTGGTGAACACCGCACCGGAGGACGGCGCAACGCCGGACGGGCTGCCCGTCCTCGCGGCTCTCGAGGACTTCGTGCAAAACCACGAGATCAGCGATGTCGGGGCACTCTCGGAGTTCGACCTCTCGGCCGTGCGGAAGATCCGCGGGCGGTTCGCCTCGGTCTTCGCGGCGCCGGACGCCCGGACCGCTGCCGTGGTGATCAACGAGCTGGTCGCCGCCGCCGGCACCACTCCCCGCCTCACGGATCACGACGGCTACGACTGGCATGTGCACTACTTCGCGCCCGGCGCCTCAGTCGCCGACCACCTGGCGGCCGACTGCGGGATGGCGCTGGCGTTCTTCGTCGTGGCGGGCGAGCAGGAGCGGCTGCGCCGCTGCGAGGCCCCCGACTGCCGGCGCGCGTTCGTCGATCTCTCCCGCAACCGCTCGCGGCGGTACTGCGACAGCCGGACCTGTGGGAACCGCCTGCATGTGGCGGCGTACCGGGCACGGCGCAAGGAGGCGGCCGGCTGACGCCCGGACCGGAGAGTGGTGTCGACGTGGTCCCCGGCGGGTGACGCCGGGGACCACGGGTACGGCTCACAGCATCAGCAGGTCGTGCAACGAGGCCATGAGCAGCAGACACCCGATCACCGCAAGGAAGATCATCAGCGGTGGCTGGGAAAGGGCGAAGAGGCATCCGCGCGGCTCGTCCTTCGGCGGCGCGGCATCGCCGTGTTTCGTGTCCAGCATCTCGCGGCGATGATGACGCAGACAGCACGTCCGGCGCGATCAACACGCCCGGATTGAGCGCCTGTTCGCCGAATTACGTGAAGTCTGCTTCCGGTCGTGATCGCTTCGCGGCACAGCCTTGATCCACTGTGTCGTTTCAGCCGTCATGCCAGTGGTCATGCAAGGCGTCACGCCAGCGGTCATGCCAGTCGTCACGCGCAGGTCAAATGCCGTGCTTCTTCAGGATGGCCTCGATGTCGCTGAAGTCGTCCGCGGCCCCGGTACGCGGCCCGGCCGCGGGCCGGGACGCCGCACGGGTCCCCGGGCCGAGGGAGGGCGCCGAAGCCGTCGGCGCGACCACCTCGTTCCGCTCCGCCGACCGGGCATCCCTGCGCTGTTTGCGGGTGCCACCGCGGCGGCGCTCCACCGCGCGGGTGGTGGAGAACAGCAGCCAGGCAGCGCCGAGCACGCCGAACCCCGCCCACGCCGTCGGACTGAAGGCGGTGTTCGCCAGCCACTGCACGATGCCCGTCATCACCAGGCCGATGGGCACGAGCGAGTAGGCGGCGATACGCGCGGCCGAGAGGAAACGCTTGCGGTACGCGGTGACCGCCGCGATGCCCAGGCCGGCCACGGACAGGGCGGAACAGACGGTCTCGGCAATCATCCGGTCCTCCAGGCAGGGCTCGGTCGGTCACGGGGCACTTCGTCCCTTCCATCCTGCACCGCCCGGCCCCCGCGCGGCCATGGTCCGGGCGGACATCAGGGACATCTCCGGGTCGGATCCTCCGCAGGTGCCGGTCCCGGACACTCCTCCGGGTTGGATCAGGGGCGCGGATCAGGGGCGGATCAGGGGCAGATCGGCATCGCGGGTGAAGCAGATCGGGGTCGCGGGTGAAGGTAGGCGCGGCGGGCGTGGCCGGGCGGCCCGTGGCGGGTGGACGAGGCAGCCCGGCCCGGACCGGGCGGTCGGGCCCGGACCAGGCGGTCAGACCTCGGCCAGGCGGTCGGGCTTGCATGAGCCGGCCCGGCCCGGATGAGGCAGTCGTGCCTGGATGGGAGGCCGGGCCTGGATTGGGTCGACCGTGATCGAGCTGGGAGACTGGCGTCATGAGCGACTCCTCCCCCGTACCTCCCGCCCCGCCCGTCCTCGACGTGTGGTGCGAACTCCAGTGCCCCGACTGCCGTAGCGCCCTCGACGATCTGCGCGCCCTGCGCGCCCGCTACGGCGACCGGCTGGAGCTGCGGCTGCGGCACTTCCCGCTGGAGAAGCACCGGCACGCGTTCGCCGGCGCGCAGGCCGCCGAGGAGGCCCTCGAACAGGGGAAGGGCTGGGACTACGTCGAAGCCGTGCTGGGGCGGGTCGAGGAGCTGGACCGTGACGGAGAACCCTTCCTGGTCAAGGTGGCCGGTGAACTCGGCCTGGACGCCGAGGAGTTCGACACCGCTCTGATCGACGGCCGGCACATCCTGATCGTCGACGCCGACCAGGCCGAGGGCAAGGCGATCGGCGTGACCGGGACACCGACGTACGTCATCGGCGGTGAGCGTCTGGACGGCGGCAAGAGCCAGGAGGGACTGCGGGAGCGGATCGAGGGGATCGCGGACCGGCTGCTGGCCGAGCAGGGGGCCTGATCGCTCCTAGAGCAGCGGCTTGTACAGGGAGTACTGCGTCGTCTCGTAACCGAGTGACTCGTAGAGCCGCTCGGCCGGAGTGTTGCCGGCGAACACGTTGAGACCGAGCACGCGTCGGCCGGCGGCGATCGCCCGGCCCTCCGCCAGGAGCATCAGCGTACGGCCGTGCCCGCGGCCGCGGTGGGCGGCGTCGGCCTCGACGTCGTAGACGTAGGCCTTGTCCTCCAGCAGCGCCACCCAGAGAGTGCCGACGGGCGTCCCCTCGTGTTCGAGGAGGCTGAAGTGCATGTCCCGCGTGGCGAGCCCCTGCGGCAGGAGCCGCTCGTGGTCGCGCCGCGACCTCTCGTACGCCTCCGTCTCGGGCACGCCCCGTTCCATCCACACGCGCGCGTAGTGCTCGGACTCGTGGGCGAACCACGCCTCGTACTCGGCCTCGGTCATGGACCGGCCCCGGCTGCCTTCGGGCAGGGCGGGCGGGGTGTCGCCGAGCAGCTTCTCCATGCCGCGGTTGCGCAGGACGTAGCCGAGCGCGTGGACGAGCCGCAGGGCGGGCTCGGCACCACCGGGCACGACCACCTCGATCTCCCGGCATCCCCAGCCGCGCGCCACCTCCTCGGCGGCCAGCGCGGCCACCGTGCCCCGGCCCCGGCGACGGTCCGGCTCCTCGATCCGCAGACCGACGATGCGGGCCACCCTGTCGCCGAAGCCCGGTGAGGTGCCGAGATGGAGGGTGCCGACGGGCCGGCTGTTCACGCACACCTGGAAGCGGCGTGAACGCGTGCCATCGCCGTTGCGCTGAAGCGGCTCGGTCGGCCGCAGAGTTGTGGTCATCAGGGGTGTTGTACCCGTCGGCGACGCCCAAGTCTGCTCATTTTTTCGGGCCTTCACGTTCTGTCGGGCTCTTACGGATCTTGGTCGTGGCCCGACCGCTCGTCGAAGACCCGCATGGCCTTGGCGGTCACCGGGCCCGCCGTGCCCGGCAGTTCGCGGTCGTCGACGCGGTGCACGGCCTGGATGTCCCGCAGGGAGGAGGTGAGGAAGATCTCGTCCGCGCGCTGCAGGACGTCGAGCGGCAGGTCGGCCTCCCGGGCGCCGGTCCATTCGACCGCCAGCGCGCGCGTGATGCCCGCGAGGCAGCCGGAGGCGACCGGCGGGGTGTGGAGCTCGCCGTCCAGGACCACGAAGACGTTCGAGCCGGTGCCCTCGCAGAGTTTCCCGACGGTGTTCGCGAACAGGGCTTCCGACGCGCCGTGTTGGTGGGCGCGGGAGAGGGCGACGACGTTCTCGGCGTACGAGGTCGTCTTCAGGCCGGTGAGCGCGCCGCGTTCGTTGCGGGTCCATGGGACCGTGATCACGGCCGTGGAGTCCGGGCGGCGGGTGGTCTCGCCGAGGGCGACGACGAGGGTGGGGCCGTGCTCGCCGCGGTCGGAACCGAGGGGGCCGTGACCGCCGGTGTAGGTGATGCGCAGCCGGCCGAGGGGCATCGGGTTGGCTTCGAGGACGGCGGCGCAGGCGCGGCGGACCTCGTCGTGGTCGGGATCGGGCAGGCCGAGGCCGCGCGCGGAGCGGGTCAGCCGGTCGAGGTGCCGGGTGAGCGCGAACGGCCTTCCGTCCACCGCCTTCACCGTCTCGAAGATGCCGTCGCCCACGGTCAGTCCGTGGTCGAAGACGGAGACGCGGGCGGACTCGATGTCCTGCAGCCCGCCGTCGAGCCAAAGCTTCATTGGTCGCTACCTCGCAAGTCCGTACCGGGTGCGCATCGGCCTGGGGTCCGGGGGCTGTCGTCCGCCGGGCCGTCACAGCGCGTCTGCTGTCCCTCTCCACTCGCCTCGTACGTCCCCGACGCTACCGCGAGGAGTCGGGCCGCCTTCAGCTCGGTCTCCCGCCACTCCGCCTCGGGATCGGAACCCCAGGTGATGCCGGCACCCGTCCCGAAGCGCAGGACACCCTCCGCGCGGTCGATCCAGAAGGTGCGGATGCCGACGGCCAGCTCGGCGGTTCCGCGGTCCGCGTCGACCCAGCCGATGCCACCGCAGTACGGACCGCGGGGCACCGTCTCGAGTTGGTCGATGATCCTGAGTGCACTGGACTTGGGAGCACCGGTGACGGAGCCGGGCGGAAAGGCGGCGTCGAGCAGTTCGGGCCAGCCGACGTCCGCGCGCAGTTCGCCGCGGACCGTCGACACCAGGTGGACGAGCCCCGGATGCTTCTCGACCGCGCACAGGTCGGGGACGCTCACGCTGCCGGTGGCGCAGACCCGTCCGACGTCGTTGCGGACCAGGTCCACGATCATCACGTTCTCGGCGTAGTCCTTCTCCAGAAGGTCCGCCTCGGTGCGCCCGGTGCCCTTGATCGGCCCGGACTCGATGAGACGACCGTGGCGCCGGAGGAAGAGCTCGGGCGAGGCCGTGGCTGTCTCGACCCCGTGCTCCGGCAGCCGGATCGTTCCTGCATACGGTGCCGGGTTGCCGCGGGCCAGCAGGGCGGTCAGGGCGTCCACGTCGGCGTCGGGCGCGACGGGCGCGGCCAGCACCCGGCAGAGGTTCGCCTGGTAGACCTCGCCGGCCGCGATGTGCTCGCGGATCCGACGCACACCGGCCGTGTACGCGGCATGGTCGAGTGAGGACGTCCAGTCACCGACCGCAGGCCCCCGCCACTCCCCCGGCACCGGCGCGGGCACGGGCTCCTCCCGTACGTCCCTGAAGCGGGCGCAGGTGAGCCGGCCCTCGAAGTCCGCCACGACGGCCCAGAAACCGGTGGATTCGAGGGCCGCGGGATCGCCTGTGACATCCATGAGTCCGGTGGCGACGCGATCACCGAAGCGGGCGAGAGGAGGCAGGTGGAGCACACAGTCGAGTCTAGGGCGGGTGTCGTGAAGGTGGCCCAGCCATGTCACTCCGGGAACCCCGGCCGCGTCCGTGAGCAGGTGCAGCGCAGCACGCTGCGCAAACGCGTTTTTGTGCTGGCCCCGGAATCCGCTAGAGTTCAACTCGTCGCCGGGACGCGAGAGCGGTCCGAAACGACAGGCGGACGTAGCTCAGTTGGTAGAGCGCAACCTTGCCAAGGTTGAGGTCGCGAGTTCGAACCTCGTCGTCCGCTCGTAGGATCAAGGGGATCTTCCCGAACCCCTAGCACTCCTGGTGGAGTGGCCGAGAGGCGAGGCAACGGCCTGCAAAGCCGTCTACACGGGTTCAAATCCCGTCTCCACCTCCAAGGACGATTAGCTCAGCGGGAGAGCGCTTCCCTGACACGGAAGAGGTCACTGGTTCAATCCCAGTATCGTCCACTGGAGCCGCAAGGCTTCGACCCGCGCGATTAGCTCAGCGGGAGAGCGCTTCCCTGACACGGAAGAGGTCACTGGTTCAATCCCAGTATCGCGCACGCGGTAGATCATGTAGATCACGCAGTACATGCGGTCCCGAGGACGATTAGCTCAGCGGGAGAGCGCTTCCCTGACACGGAAGAGGTCACTGGTTCAATCCCAGTATCGTCCACACACTCAAGCCCCCGGCCCTGCGGCCGGGGGCTTCTGCGTGGCTCGGACCGGTGGTTGCGGTCAGCTGGAGAACAGCATGTGGCCGAAGCTCTTGTGGCGGTGGTGACCGCCGTGGTGTCCGCCGTAGTGGCCACCACCGTGACCGCCGTGCTGGGCGCCCCAGGCGGGCGCGGGCGGGGCCGGGTACGCCTGCGGGGCACTCGGCGGCGGCGCCGGCTGGGACCACTGCGACTCCACGCGGGTCAGCGCCTCCAGTTCGCCGTAGTCGAGAAAGATCCCGCGGCAGCCGCTGCACTGCTCGATCTGGATACCGTTGCGGTTGTAGGTGTGCATCGGCGCATGGCACTTCGGACACTGCATGGTCGGCTCAACTCCTCGCCGGTCGGACCTGCTTCGCGTTACGCCAGGACAGACACTGTCCGGCTGCGGTCGGTTGCACCTTACGTCGCGAAACCCTGGGTCAACTCCGGCGGGAGGGAAGTCATTCGGGCACATGCGTCGATCATGGACACTTCGACCTCGTCCAGTGAACGGTCCTCCGCCACCGCCTTCGCGATCGCTCGGGCGGCCGTCTGCACCGTGAGGGCGCGGGCCGGGACGTCCAGGGCAGGCCAGGGGTCGCCGTCGGCGGGGACGGCCGGGCCGCCGGCCGCGCGGTAGGCGGTCAGGAAGCGGGTCCATTCGTCGGGCGGGAGAAGCCCGCAGGCGTACCAGGCGGCCGGGCGGGCCAGGTCCCAGGCGGGGATGCCGGTACCGAGGTCGTCCACGTCGATCAGCAGCCAGGGGCCGTCGGGGGTGGGGTGGCGGACGAGCTGGCCGAGGTGGAGGTCGCCGTGGCACAGGGTGGTGGTGTCCGGCATGGAGGTCTCGGCCCTGGCCCAGGCGGGGAGGGTGGCCCAGGCCTGGAGGACCGGTGCTGTGGCGGGGTGGGTGCGGGCTGTTGTTTCGAGCCGGGCGACGGCTCGGGCGGCCTTGACCGGGCCTCGCATGGCGGGCAGGGAGGTCGGGGGTGGAGTGCGGTGGAGGTGGGCGAGGAGGGTGGCGGCTGATTCCCAGGGGGCGGCTTCGGGGGTGTCCGGGTCGACGGGGGTGCCGTAGGGCCAGAACGTGACGAGGCGGCCGTGCAGGTCGACGGGCGTCGGGGTGAGTGGGGGCAGGAGGATGCCGGGGAGGTGGGTGGCGGTGGTGAGGCGGGGGGTGAGGTCGGTGAGGGGGGTGTCCGGGGCGTGGGCCTTGGCGACGGTGTCGGCGTGGCGGACGACGGTGGCGTCGGGGCGGTCGGCGAGTGTGGCCGCGGCGCAGGGGCAGGGGGCGGTGCGTGTGTGGGCCTTGGCCTTGGCTCGGGCGGTGAGGGCGGCGAGCAAGGGGGTGGCGGTCACGGGGCTCCCTGGGGCGATGTGGGTCTGTCGTGAGGGTACGGGGGAGGGCGGCGGGGTCTTGGGCGCCCGGCGCTGCAGCCGGTCACGGCGGGTTTCGCCCCTGCCCTCCCTGGCCCTCCCGGCGGGGACTGCTTCCCCTGCGCCCCTCCCGGGGCTCGGCCCTGGACCCCCGATCGGCCTGAACGGCCCTGTCCTCAAACGCCGGACGGGCTGAAATGCGGGGACCGGCGCCCAGAAGCGCCGGTCCCCGCCGGGTGGGTGGAAGCTCGGGACGGAAAGTCCTCGTCCGCAACCGCCGGGACGGGCTGAAAGACACCGACGGGCGCTCAGCAGTGCCGGTCCCTCGCCGGACAGGCCGAATGCGCGGAGCGGGTTCGAGAAGGTGGTCGCGTTCTCGGTTGTGTGCGGGCAGAGCAATGCCGGCGCAGCTCCCCAGCTGCGCCGGCATTTTTGCCGTCCGCCGCACCCCCGTCCCCACGGGGTTTCATGGGTGGATGTCCCCGCCCGGACCGCTCTTCCGGGCCTGGGGTCGCCGCTCAGCGCCCCAGCATCACGCCCACGGACGACGCCTGTGTAGCCACTGTCTCCCAGCCGTCGAAGACGAAGAAGAGCAGGGCCGCCAGGGGAAGGGCCATGAGTGTCGCCACCAGCGGATGGCGACGGCCTGTGCGGCGGCGGAGTGTGTTTCTCTCCTGGGTGCGGATCAGTGCCCGCGGTGCCGTCAGGGCCATGGTCCCTCTCCTGACCGTCTCAGTTGTCGTTGGCAGCGGCGGGTGTCTGACCTCGGGGGACGAGTGCTGCACCCGCCGCTTGACCTCAAATCTAGGCGTCCGGCGCTTGTCGCACGTCATGCCCTCGTACCGATTGCCGGGCCTCCCGGAGGATGAGCCATGACACGGTGAGTACTCCCCTGGGTGGAGACGTGGACCTAGGCCTCAGAGTCTTCCCGGAGGGGGCGCGCGGCGTGTCCGGGCCTTTCCGAACTGTCCTCCCGGGGTATCGGCTGCTCGACCAGGGCCAGCACCCGGTTCGCCATGAAGCGGGCCGTGCGCACCACGGAGCCGTTGCGGGTGACTTCACTCACTTCCACGACACCTCGGCGTACCGCTGTCTCCACCCGGCGGCCCGCCCTGCTCGCGACCACCTCGTATGTGCGGGTCGTGTCCCCCGCATCCACGACTATTTCCACGCGATCACCCTTCACGTGTTCAATCCCCCTTCTGCGATGGGTGGTTGAGGTCACGAACCGGCCGAAATCCGCCTGCTCACCGGCTCCCTGACCACTCTTCAAGTGTCCCACCCGGCACTGACAATCCATCGGGCCGAGAGGGCGCGGCCTCTGCGCGCGGGCGGCCGTGGAAACGTAAGCTGTGCCACGTCACACGGACCGGGCAGCGGGGATGAACATGGCGATGATGCGCCTGAGGCGCGAGGACCCGCGCGTCGTCGGCTCGTTCAGGCTTCACAGACGGCTCGGCGCGGGCGGGATGGGCGTCGTGTACCTGGGCTCCGACAAGAAGGGGCAGCGGGTCGCGCTGAAGGTCATCCGGCCTGATCTGGCGGAGGACCAGGAGTTCCGGTCTCGGTTCGCGAGGGAGGTTTCGGCGGCGCGACGGATCAGGGGCGGTTGTACCGCCCGGCTGGTCGCGGCCGATCTCGATGCCGACCGGCCCTGGTTCGCCACCCAGTACGTGCCCGGGCCCTCGCTGCACGACAAGGTGGCCGACGGGGGGCCGCTGAGTGCGGCCGATGTCGCGGCCGTGGGTGCCGCCCTGTCGGAGGGGCTCGTCGCCGTGCACGAGGCGGGCGTCGTGCACCGGGATCTCAAGCCGTCCAACATCCTGCTGTCCCCGAAGGGGCCGCGGATCATCGACTTCGGTATCGCCTGGGCGACCGGGGCGTCCACGCTGACGCACGTCGGTACGGCCGTCGGCTCCCCCGGCTTCCTCGCACCGGAGCAGGTGCGCGGTGCCGCCGTCACGCCGGCCACGGACGTGTTCTCGCTGGGGGCGACCCTGGCGTACGCGGCGATGGCCGATTCACCGTTCGGACACGGCAGTTCCGAGGTGATGCTCTACCGCGTCGTCCACGAGGAGGCGCAGCTGCACGGCGTGCCGGACGCGCTGGCGCCGCTCGTGCGCGCGTGTCTGGCGAAGGATCCCGAGGAGCGGCCCAGCACGCTGCAACTGTCACTGCGGCTCAAGGAGATCGCCGCCCGGGAGACACAGGGACTCCCCGACCCGCGTCCGCCCGCGCCCCGCACAGCTGAGGCGGACCGGCCCACGGGGCGGCTCGCCGACACCTACCCGGAGCAGCAGCGCGAACAGCGCCGGCCCCAGGGTCCGCACGGGACTCCGCCGCCGCGGGGTGCTTCCGCCGGGTCGCGCGGGTCCTCTCCGGTCCGGGGCGGGGCTGCTCCCTCGCCGGGCGGCAGCGCCTCCCGCAGTGGTCCGGCGGCGTCCCAGCGCTCGGGGTCACGGAACACGTCTGCCTCGCGGAACATGACGCGCTCGGGCAGCGGGAGCCGGCCCGCGCCGCGCAGCGGCACCGGTCGTCCGGGGCCCAGGACCACGGGGACGGGTCGTAGGCCGGCCAACCCTCGGCTGCTGCGGCAACGGCTGTTCGTGTTCGTCGTCGTCACGCTGCTCGTGGCCCTCGGCATCGCCGCCGCCCAGGGCTGTCAGGGTCCGGCGCGGGGGCTGGGCAGCCACGTCGATGTCGTACGGCACCAGCACCATGGGCAGCTCGGGGAGCCGGGCCGCGTCACGGTGGGCTGAGGCGCTGGGGCGTCACAGGTCCGGCAGGATCCGTTCGAAGAACTCTCGGTCGCCGTCGAAGACCGGGTTGAGGGCCAGGAATTCCTCCGGGGTGACCCAGCGGGCCTCGGCGACCTCCACGGTGTCGGGGACGACCTCTCCGCTGTCCGCGTCCGCCGTCCACCAGTGGAGGCGGAAGTGACCGTCGTCGGTCTCCGACTCCCAGACCTTCGCGCCCGGGGAGACGGTGAGGCCCACCTCCTCCATGACCTCGCGGACCAGGGCCTGTTCCTGGGTCTCGCCCGGTTCGACCTTGCCACTGAGGGGCTGCCAGTAACCGGGGCGGGAGACGGCGGGGCCGCGCCGGACGGCGAGCACCCGGTCGGCCCGGCGCAGCACCGCGACGATCGCCTCCCGCTGAGCCACGGCTATCCCTGCGGGCGGCCGGTGGCCACCGCGTAGAAGGCGACCGCGGCTGCCGCGCCCACGTTGAGGGAGTCGACGCCGTGGGACATCGGGATGCGGACCCATTCGTCGGCGGCGACCAGGGCCTGCGTGGACAGGCCGTCGCCCTCGGCGCCGAGCATCAGGGCGACGCGGTCCATCCTGTGCGGCGCGGCCTCGTCGAGGGACCTGGCCTTGTCGTCGGGGGTGAGGGCGAGGAGCGTGAAACCGGCCTCGCGGACCGAGTCCAGGCCTTTGGGCCAGGTGTCGAGGCGGGCGTAGGGCACGGAGAAGACCGCGCCCATGGAGACCTTGACGCTGCGGCGGTAGAGGGGGTCCGCGCAGTCCGGGGAGAGGAGCACCGCGTCCATGCCGAGGGCCGCGGCGGAGCGGAAGATGGCGCCGATGTTGGTGTGGTCGTTGACCGACTCCATGACCACCACCCGGTGGGTGGTCTGGAGGAGGTCGGCGGCCGTCGGCAGGGGTTTGCGCTGCATGGAGGCGAGCGCGCCGCGGTGCACGTGGTAGCCGGTGACCTGCTCCGCCAGGTCCGGGCTGACCGCGTACACCGGGGCCGGGAGTTCGTCGATGACGTCGCGCATGACGTCGACCCACTTCGCGGACAGCAGCATCGAGCGCATCTCGTACCCGGCGTCCTTCGCCCGGCGGATGACCTTCTCGCCCTCGGCGATGAACAGGCCCTCCGCCGGTTCGCGCTTGCGGCGCAACTCGACGTCGGTCAGGCCCGTGTAGTCGCGCAGGCGGGGGTCGTCGGGATCCTCAACGGTGATGAGATCGGCCACAGGGTGATACTGCCTTGTCCTGGGTGCGGTGCCAACGGCTGGGAACGGGTTGTGTTACCCGGGGTTACGCGGATGCCTGCGGGCCCACGGTGACGACCTTGCCGATGACGATGACCGACGGGGCCTTCACCTCGTGCGTACGGACCGCCTCGGCGACCGTGGCGAGGGTGGCGTCCACGCGGCGCTGGGCGGCCGTGGTGCCCTCCTGGACCACGGCGACCGGGGTGTCGGCGGACTTGCCGTGGGCGACGAGCGTCTCGGCGACCTTCCCGATCGTGCCGACGCCCATGAGGATCACGAGCGTGCCGGTCAGCCGGGCCAGGGCGGGCCAGTCGACCAGGGAGCGCTCGTCGTCGGGGGCGATGTGCCCGCTGACCACCGTGAACTCGTGGGCGACTCCCCGGTGGGTGACCGGGATGCCGGCGGCGCCCGGCACCGAGATCGAGCTGGAGATGCCGGGGACGACGGTGCACGGGATACCGGCCTCGGCGAGCGCCTGGACCTCCTCCATGCCGCGGCCGTAGACGAACGGGTCGCCGCCCTTCAGCCGTACGACCGACTTGCCCTGCTTGGCGTGTTCGATCAGCGCGTGGTTGATGGCCTCCTGGGCCATGAAGCGGCCGTACGGCAGCTTCGCCGCGTCGATCACCTCGACGCTCGCGGGCAGTTCTGCCAGCAGGTCGCGGGGGCCCAGGTGGTCGGTGATGACCACGTCGGCCTCGGCGAGGAGACGACGGCCGCGGACCGTGATCAGGTCCGGGTCGCCGGGGCCGCCGCCGACGAGGGCGACGCCCGAGGTGCGGGTGCGGTGGTGGGGGGCGACGAGGGTGCCGTCGCGCAGGCCCTCGACCACCGCGTCGCGGATGGCGGCGGTGTGGCGGGGGTCGCGGCCACCGGCCCGGCTGGTGAGGACGGCGACCGTGACACCTTCGCTGGTGCCCGTGGCCGGAGTCCAGGCGGTGGCGGCGTCGGCGTCGTCGGACCGGACGCACCAGACCCGGTGCCGCTCGGCCTCGGCGGAGGCGGCGGTGTTGGCCTCCGTGTCGCTGGTGGCGATCAGGGCGTACCAGGCGTTCGACAGGTCGCCCTCGGCGTACGGCCGTCGCTGCCAGGTGATCTCGCCCGCGTCCGCCATGGCCTCGACGGAGGGCGTCACCTCCGGGGATACGAGGAGGACGTCCGCGCCCGCTGCGATCAGTGCCGGGAGGCGGCGCTGGGCGACCTGGCCGCCGCCGAGGACGACCACGGTGCGACCGGTGAGGCGGAGTCCTACGGGGTAGGCGGGGTTTTCGGCCATGAGGTGCGGCTCCTCGTGCTGGCAATGCGATGGGTGCTACGGCTCTGGAGCAGCCCTGACGTGCGGATTTTAGAGACGGGTTCAGATTACGGCCGGGGTGGGGTGCACGCAGGAACGCGTGCCCCACCCCGGTTCGGGGTCACTTCTCGGTGACGCCCGCCGAGTCGAATGTCGCGACCTCGTGCATGGCCCTGGCCGTGCTCTGCACGAGAGGGAGGGCCAGGAGGGCGCCGGTGCCCTCGCCGAGACGGAGGTCGAGGTCGACCAGGGGGCGCAGGCCGAGCTTGTTCAGCGCGGCCACATGGCCCGGTTCGGCGCTGCGGTGGCCCGCGATGCAGGCCGCGAGGACCTCGGGGGCGATCGCGCGGGCCACCAGGGCCGCGGCGCCGGCGCTGACGCCGTCCAGGATCACCGGCGTACGCAGTGAGGCGCCGCCGAGGAGCAGGCCGACCAACGCGGCGTGTTCGAAGCCACCGATCGCGGCGAGCACGCCGATGGGGTCGGCCGGGTCGGGCTGATGGACCTCGATCGCGCGACGGACGACCTCGGTCTTGCGGGCGAGGGTCTCGTCGTTGATGCCGGTGCCGCGGCCGGTCACGTCGACCGGGTCGGTGTCCGTGAAGACCGAGATCAGGGCGGCGGACGCCGTGGTGTTGGCGATGCCCATCTCACCGGTGAGCAGCGCCTTGTTGCCGGCCGCCACCAGGTCGCGGGCCGTCTCGATGCCGACCTCGATGGCCTGCTTGGCCTCCTCGCGGGTCATCGCGGGGCCGGTGGTCATGTCGGACGTGCCCGCGCGGACCTTGCGGGGCAGCAGACCGGGGGTGGCGGGCAGGTCGGCGGCCACGCCCACGTCGACGACGCAGACCTCGGCGCCCACCTGGCCCGCGAAGGCGTTGCAGACCGCTCCGCCACCGAGGAAGTTGGCCACCATCTGGGCGGTGACCTCCTGCGGCCAGGGGGTCACGCCCTGGGCGTGCACACCGTGGTCGCCCGCGAAGATCGCGACGGCCGCGGGCTCCGGGATGGGCGGCGGGCACTGCCGGGACAGGCCGGACAGCTGCGCGGAGATGATCTCCAGCATGCCGAGCGCGCCGGCCGGCTTGGTCATGCGCTTCTGCCGCTCCCAGGCCTCGCCGAGCGCCTTGGCGTCCAGCGGGCGGATCTGGGAGACGGTCTCGGCGAGCAGGTCGTGCGGCTCCTCGCCGGGCAGCGCGCGTCGGCCGTACGTCTCCTCGTGCACGACCCACGACAGCGGGCGCCGCTTGGACCAGCCCGCCTGCATCAGCTCGGGCTCGTCCGGGAACTCGTCGACGTACCCGACGCACAGGTAGGCGATGACCTCCAGGTGCTCGGGCAGCCCCAGCGCGCGGACCATCTCACGCTCGTCGAAGAAGCTGACCCAGCCGACGCCGAGGCCCTCGGCGCGGGCGGCGAGCCAGAGGTTCTCGACCGCGAGCGCGGCGGAGTAGGGCGCCATCTGCGGCTGCGTGTGACGGCCCAGCGTGTGGCGCCCGCCGCGGGTCGGGTCGGCGGTGACGACGATGTTCACCGGGGTGTCGAGGATGGCCTCGATCTTCAGTTCCTTGAACTGCTTCGCCCGGCCCTTGGGGAGGGACTTGGCGTACGCGTCGCGCTGGCGCATGGCCAGTTCGTGCATGCTGCGCCGGGTGTCGGCGGAGCGGATGACGACGAAGTCCCAGGGCTGCGAGTGCCCCACGGACGGGGCGGTGTGCGCGGCCTCCAGGACGCGGAGCAGCACCTCGTGCGGGATGGGGTCGCTGCGGAAGCCGTTGCGGATGTCGCGTCGCTCCCGCATGACCTTGAGGACGGCCTCGCGCTCGGCGTCGTCGTAGGCGGGCGCGGCCGGGCCGGTGGACTGTCGCGCTTCTTCCACTGCGGCCGCGCTCTCCTCTTCCTGGTCGGCGGCCCTGGTGTCCAGGTCCTCCGCGTGCTGTACGAGTTCGGAGTCGCCGTCGCGCGGGGCGGGCACCGTGGCGACCGGCTCCGGCGCCTGCGCGTCCTCCGGGGGGAGGACCAGGGCGTGCGGCGGGGTCGGGGCGAGGTGCGGGGTGGTCGGCACGGAGCCCTCGACGGGGACGAACTGTCCGACCGGCTCCGTGGGTTGGTGTTCCGCGGGGTCCGCGGCGGCCGGCTGGGGGCCCGCGGCGAGTGGCGGCAGGGTGTCCGAGCCGGGGTCGGACTGGGCAGCCGGGTCGGCGGCCACCGCGTCGGCGGGAAGCGGGGGCGAGACGTCGGCGGAGGCCGCGGCAACCTCGGGCGCGAGCGCGTCCTCGGGGTTCGCCCAGTGCGTCGGGGATCCCCCTTCGGACGGTTGGGCGTCGGCCGGTTGGGAGACGGCCGGGGCGAGGAGTGCGGGCGGCGTCAGGGGGGTGGCCCGGTCGGCGGCGACCGGCTGTGTGTCGGCGTCCGTGGCGGGCGACGGTGCGTCGGGCGTGGGCTGGGCCGGGTGCGGGCTCTGGTCCTGGGGCGCGGGAGCGTCCACGGGCTGGAGCGACGGCTCGGGCGCGGTGGTGGTGGTGGCGGCGTCTACGGCCGGTGCCGCGGAGGCGTCCGTGGGCTGCGCGGGCACAGCCGTATCGGCCGTCCGGGCAGTCGCTGCGTCGGCAGCCCGAAGAGGCTCCTCGGCTGTGCCGGCCTCGGCGGGGTCGGGGACAACGGGCTGAGCTGCGTCGACGGCGGTGGCCTCGGCAGGCTGACCGCCATCCGGAACCATCGCCGCAGGCATCGCCATCGCCATCGCCTGAGGACCTTGAGGGGTCTCGGTCACAGCCGGCGAGGGGAGCGGAGCGGGCTCGGGGAGCGGAACGGCCTCGGGGAGCTGACCGGTTGCGGGGAACTGACCGGCCTCGGGCGCGAGTTCCTCGGGCACGGCCTGCTCGGGGAGCGGGCCGTTTCCGGGCGCGGTCACATTCGGCAGCTGACCGTCGCCGGGTGCGGTCTCGTCGACGAACTGGGCATCCTCGGGCGCTACGGCCTCCGCAACCTGTCCGTTTCCGGGCTCGGCCGCCTCGGCGACGGGCTGCACGTCCTCAGGCATGACGGCGTCGGCAGCGGGCGCACCATCGGAGGCGGCACTCTCGGCGAGTGGCGCGGTCTCAGCCGCGGGCACCTCTTCCGGCGCGGTCGGAGCCGCGACGGCGTGCGCCGCTTCCAGGACCTGCCCGGCCTCCGGCGCAGACTCGGCTTCCGCTGCCTGTGCAGCCTCCGAACCGGGCACGGCCGCCTCGGCGTACTCGTGCGCCGCGGCAACTCCGGCGCCGGGCGCCATACCGGTCTCCGCGACAGCACCGGCCACATCGGCCTGCCCGGTGTCCGAAGGAGCCGAGGGAACAGGACCTTGGTCCGCGTCCGCAGCAACAGCCGTCGGGGCAACGGATCCGTCGTCCCCGCCGCCCTCGGGCAGACCGTCGGCCCCGCTCTCGGCGGCAGGTCCGGACGGAGCGTCGAACCCGCCCTCCACCGCGAACCCGCCCGGAGCGACGTCGGCAGCCCCGGCACCGGCGAGTTGGGCGCCCTCGACGGCCGACACTCCCACCGGAATCTGCCCCGCCTCCGGGTCGTACGCAGCGCCAAGGGCCTCCGCCGCGTACCTGGCCTCACCGTTCTGCGCGGCCTGTGCGGCGTGACCGGGCTCGCCGTCGTGCTGCTGCGGTGCGGCGTCCGTCGCGATGCGGGCCATGACGGCCTGGGCCGCGCCGACCGGTTCCGGCGTCGGCTCGGGCGCGGGAACAACCGTTTCGGCAGCCGGTGCCTCGGTGTCGACCGGGGTCTGCACGGCGGCCGGTGCCTGGGCACCCCACGGGACCGCGCCCTGCGGGGACATCTCGTGGAGCTGGGGGGCGTCGAAGTACTCGGGGCCGGTGGCGGGCGGGCCGGACTGGCGGACCGGCGCGCCCGCGGGGCCGCGGTCGGCGAGGGAGCGGACCGGGCTCGCCGAGGCGTCCGGGATGGGCGGGCCGAGGTGCAGCGGCCGGCGCGGCGGGACCGACGTCGGAGGCAGCGTGGGATTGGGCAGGCGGACGCCGGAGAGGTCGACCGAGCCGCTGTCGCGGCCTGCCGTCTCGTGCGGGCCCGGCTCGTGGACGGTCTCGACGACCGGTTCCGGCGCGGGCGGGGCGACCTCGTTGCCCCAGGGGCTCTGGGCGCCCGGCAGCAGCAACAGGTCTTCGTCCTCGGCGGTGGTCTCGGAGAGGTAGGTGTACGCACCGTGCGCGGGGACGCCCGGCTGCTCCACCATGCCTACGCTCTCCGGCAGTCCCTCGCCCGGGACCTGGCCGGTGTCGGTCATGCGTACCCCTCGCCCATCGGTTAGTGCTTCTACGTCCAGCCCACCGGGAACGGCGCACTGACCGCCCCCGCAGTGAAGAACGAGCGTGCATGCCCAGCGGCACGAACGACCCGCCCTTAAAAGGCGACAAAGCCATTCAGTGGCATTGTCCCGGCCGTTCCACCGTCACGACAGCTTGATCCGCAACGGCCTGCTGTGGACTGCGCCACGTTGCGCGTCCTCCGGTTCTGCCGTACCACACCCACCCCAAAAGGGGCGCGTTTTCCGGACATTGACGAACGAAGTGCCGGGCCACAAGTGCAGTGCAACGATCGGCCAGCCTACCGCGAGCGGTACGACTAGCGGATCACCGGTGGGGCAGAAAACAGGATCACTGGGACGGCAGAGGGGGCACAACACGCGCTCCGGGAGCACTCGCGCCCGCTACCCGGCCGCCTCCCCTCAGCGAGGCCCTTCGCGCCGCTCCAATTCCCCTGTGAGCAGGAACACCACGCTCCGCTCCGTCTCCGTCCAGGCCCTGGTGTCGAGTTCGACGGACTGGAGCAGCGCGCACTCGACCCGGTAGCCGTGCTCCGTCAGGTCCCGGCCGATGAGTTCGGCCGCGTCGCGGGTCGCGGCGTGCGTGACGATGCGCTGCGGGCGGCGGTCGGCGACCGCGGAGACCACGGCCGCTCCCCCGCCGCCGACGCGGACGACGTCCGGCTCGGGGAGGTTCTCCAGGACGTGCGGCGCGAGGCCACGGATGATCTGCAGCTGGACGCCGAAACGGCGGGCGGCGGCATCCGCGCGGGTGCAGGCCGTGAGGTCCCGGTCGACAGCGATCACGGCGGCGCCGGCCCGTGCGGCCTCGGTGGCGAAGGCGCCGCTGCCGCAGCCGATGTCCCACACGAGGTCGCCGACGCGCGGTCCGAGGCGGGCGAGCTGGGCCGCACGCAGCAGGTCCGTCTCCCCCTCGCCGAGCGGTCCGTCGTAGGCCTGGGCGGGTTGTGTCCAGCCGCGCGGTCCGGCTCCCGGGTCACGTCCGGCGAGCCACCCGCCGCCCTCGCCCGGGACGTTCGGCCCCGCGGGTCCGCCGATGACGATGACGACGTTCGGGTCGCGCCAGATGTGGTCGGGGGCCTTGTCGGAGGTGACGACGGTGACCTGTTCGCGATCGGTGCCGAGCTCCTCGCAGATGACGAAGGTGCGGTGGACGCCCTCCAGGAGCAGACCGAGTTCGGCGGGTCCGGCGCCCGGGGAGGTGAGAACGGCGACTTTGGTGTGGGCGCGGCACACGTTCACCGCGCGTCGCAGGGTGCGGCGGTGTGCGACGACCACTTGGGCGTCGTCCCAGGGCATACCGGCACGGGCGAAGGCCGCGGCCACGGACGAGACGGCGGGGACGACCTCGACCTCAAGGCCGAACTCGGGTGCGCGCACGGTCCGTACGACGCCGAAGAACCCGGGGTCGCCGTCGGCGAGCACGACCGCGGTGCCACGGTGGCCGGCGATGCGACGGGCGGCGAGGGCGACGCTGCCGAGGCGGATGCGCTCGGCGGTCGGCGGCACCTCGGGAAGCGCCAGGTGGTGGGCGGCACCGGCCACCAGGGTGGCGGCGCTCAGCGCGGAGCGGGCCGCGGCGGTCAGGGGCGAGCCGTCCCAGCCGATCACCGTGACGCGGTCGGCCATCGTCGTCAGTCTCCAGGGGTTTTGCGCAGTTCGTCGGGGCTGCCCGGGCGGGCTTGGTGAGGGTACCTGGTGGACGGTGCCGCCCACTGCGGCGGCGCTGTTCCCCTCATGCCCCCAGGGATCAGTTCCAGTCGGGGAAGGACGTGAAACCGCCGCTGTCGGCCAGCTGTTCACTGACCCCGGCCAGGTCCTCCGGCAGCAGGCTCCAGAGGATGACGTCGGTACGCACGTCGATCCACTCCCCGCCCCCGGACCTGGCGCGCGCTATCCAGGCGTTGCGCAGGACACCCTCGCTGATACAGCCCATCTTCTGGGCCACCTGCTGGGAGGCGGTGTTGTCGGCGGCGGTGCGCAGCTCCATCCGTTCGAACTTCTGGTCGTGGAAGAGCCACTGTGCGGTGGCGAGGGCCGCTTCGGTGGCGTAGCCCTCACCGCGGGCCCAGGGGGCGATGACGTAGGCGATCTCGCCGGCGCGCACGCGCCAGTCGGTGTTCTGCAGGTGCACCATCCCGACCAGCCGCTGGGTGAGGAACTCGGTGACGGCGAAGACGACGCCACGGCCCTCGGCGCGTTCGGCCGGGGCGAGTTCGGTGATCCAGGTGCGGGCGTCGGCCTCGGTGTAGGGCTGCGGGACACTCGTCCAGGCGCCGACCTGCTCATCGTTCATCATCTCGGCCAGTGCGGGCACGTCGTCCTCGTCGAGGGGACGCAGCACCAACCGCTCCGTGCTGATGGAGATGTTGGGGAAGGTGCCAGCCATGCGCCGCTCCGTAACCTCTGGAAAATGTTCAGGCCTGCTGAACTGCCCAGCATGCAGCATGAAAGCACCGAACCGCACCACGGGGTCCACACCTGGTGAGCGAGTGGACCCCGTGCGTGGCGATACGCCGTATACGCCCCCGTCGGGAGAGAGTGACCCGGCTCAGCGGCCGGTCCGGCAGCCGGTTCAGAAGGACGGGATGACCGAGCCCTGGTACTTGTCCTCGATGAACTTCTTCACCTCGGGCGAGGTGAGGAGCCCCGCGAGCTTCTTCACGCGCGGGTCCTTCTCGTTGCCCTTCTTCACCGCGAGGAAGTTGCCGTACGGGCTGTTCTTCGCGGACTCCAGGACGAGGGCCTCCTTGGCGGGCTTGATCCCGGCGGATATCGCGTAGTTGCCGTTGACCACCGCGGCGTCGACGTCGTCCAGGGAGCGCGCGGTCTGGGCCGCCTCGACCTCCTTGAACCTGAGGTTCTTCGGGTTCTTGGAGATGTCCTGCGGGGTCGCTTCGCTGCCCACGCCGTCCTTGAGGGTGATCAGCCCGTGGTCGGCGAGCAGCTTCAGGGCGCGCGCCTCGTTCACCGCGTCGTTCGGGACGGCGATCGTCGCACCGCTCTTGAGTGTGTCGGCCTTCTCGACCTTGTGGGAGTAGAGGCCGAGCGGCTCCAGGTGCACCGTGACGACGGGCACGATGTGGGTGCCGCGCTTGTTGTTGAAGTCGTCGAGGTACGGCTGGTTCTGGAAGTAGTTGGCGTCCACCGAGCCGTCCTCGGTCGCCGTGTTCGGCACGATGTAGTCCTGGAACTCCTTGACCTCCAGGTCGAGGCCCGCCTTCTTCGCCAGGTGGTCCTTGACGTAGTCGAGGATCTCGGCGTGCGGCGTCGGGCTCGCGGCGACGACCAGCGGTCCGCTGTGGTCGGAAGAGCCGGAGACGGAGTCCGTGCCCGAGCCGCAAGCGGTGAGCCCGAGGGTGAGGGCTCCGGCGGCGAGGACAGCGGTGCTGAGCTTTGCGGCGTTACGCACGAAAAGTGCCTTTCCTTATGGGTGGAGCGGCCCCGCGGCTGATGGTGCGGGGAGTCTGTGGGGGTGCTTACGCGACCTTGCCGACGTCGGCCGAGGCCGGGTCCTTGGCCTTCAGCAGGCGCAGCCTGGGCGCCGGGCCGGAGCGTCCGCCGCGGTGGTGCAGCGAGCGGGCCGTGAAGTCGCCGGCGAACTGGATGAGCGAGATGACCACGGCGAGGATCGCCACGGTGATCCACATGAGTTGGGTCTCGAAGCGCTGGTAGCCGTAGCGGATGGCGATGTCGCCGAGGCCGCCGGCGCCGACGGTGCCGGCCATCGCGGAGTAGCCGATGAGGGCGACGATCGTGGTGGTGGTGCCGGCGATCAGCGAGGGCAGGGCCTCGGGTACGAGGACCTTGCGGACGATCGTCCAGGTGTTGCCGCCCATCGACTGCACCGCCTCGACCAGCCCGCCGTCCACCTCGCGGACAGCCGTCTCGACCAGGCGCGCGAAGAAGGGGATGGCCCCGATCGCCAGCGGCACGATGGCGGCCTCGCGGCCGATGGTCGTCCCGGTGATCCAGCGTGTGAAGGTCATCAGCGCGACCATGAGGATGATGAACGGCATCGACCGGGCGATGTTCACGACCTGCCCGATGACCTTGTTGGCCAGGACGTTCTGGAGCAGTTCGCCCCGGTCCGTGAGAACGAGCAGGATGCCGAGCGGAAGGCCGCCCACGACGGCGATCAGCGTGGACCAGCCGACCATGTAGAGGGTGTCCCCACACGCCTGGGACAACAGCGGCTGCATCGCAGACCAATCGGACCAGGTCACTTGGCGCCTTCCTTCAGCAGTACGGGCTCCTGGCCCAACACGTCGATCTGCAGGCCCTGTTCACGCAGGAATCCGATCGGCACGACGTTGTCCTCGTAGCGGCCGGGCAGTTCGATGCGCATCCGGCCGACCTGGAGGCCGCCGACGGTGTCGATGGCCGCACCCAGGATCGAGATGTCGATGTTGTAGGTGCGCGAGAGCCGGGAGATGACGGGCTGGGTGGCCCTCTCGCCCTGGAAGGTGACGTCGACGACGGTGCGGTCCTCGCCCGAGGCATCGCCGCTCACCGGGAAGAGGGCGGGGGCCAGCTCGGAGCCGGGCGTCGCGAGCAGTTCGCTCACCGTCCCCGACTCGACGATGCGGCCGTTCTCCATCAGGGCGGCCGAGTCGCAGATCGACTTCACGACGTCCATCTCGTGGGTGATGAGCAGAACGGTCAGGCCCAGCTGCCGGTTCAGGTCGCGCAGCAGCCGGAGGATGGAGCGGGTGGTCTCCGGGTCGAGGGCGCTGGTGGCCTCGTCGGACAGGAGGACCTTGGGGTCGCCGGCCAGGGCGCGGGCGATGCCGACGCGCTGCTTCTGCCCGCCGGAGAGCTGGGCGGGGTAGGCCCCGGCCTTGTCGGCGAGCCCGACGAGGTCCAGCAGCTCCAGCGCCCTGCGGGAGCGCGCCCTGCCGGACGTGCCGAGGATTTCGAGCGGCAGCTCGACGTTGTCCTGGACCGTCCGCGAGGACAGCAGGTTGAAGTGCTGGAAGACCATGCCGATACGGCTGCGCGCCTGCCGCAGTTCCTTGCCGGCGCGCGGGCCGCGGCCGGCGAGGGCGGTGAGGTCCTGCCCGGCGACGGTCACCGTGCCGGCCGTGGGGCGCTCCAGCAGGTTGACGCAGCGGATGAGCGAGGACTTGCCGGCACCGGACTGGCCGATGACGCCGTACACCTCGCCTTCGCGGACGTGCAGATCGACGCCGTCGAGGGCGGTGACCTCACGGGCGCGCGAGCGGTAGACCTTGGTCAGGCCCGTTGTGGTGATCACTGGGGTTTCCGTCACTGTCGAGTGCGCGGGCGTGGGTGTGCCCGGGCACGGGTGCATTCGGTCGGAACGCGGCGCGGTTCTCGTGCGCGGCAGCGGGACCGGGGAGAACATGCGCGCGGGCGGCGGCATCACGTACTGGATGTCATACGGACATGCCGCGGCGGCTCGCTTCGGGGCGCGAGGCTCAGGTCGTGCTGGGGCCCTCTAGAAGGCGCACATTCGACACATACAACGAGCACCGGGCGTCATGGTCGCCTCGGTCGCAAGGATGCGGCTGCTCGTCGTGGTCATGCGATCAGTAAAACAGAAGTACGGTCCTGACAAAGCGCCGCTGTCCGCATGCTGGACAGCGGCGGACGCGTTTCAGCCGCGGACGCGGATCTCCATCCCCTGGTCGCCGACCCGCAACGGGACCGAACCCGGTCCTCACCGTCCGGCCCGGACCCGCTGCCGGTGAGTGGCAGCACCGGCTGTGGCAGCGGTGCGTGAACGCCGGGCTGGTCGCCGGGGAGCCGGCCGACTGACCGCCGGGGCCGCGCGTACCAGGTCGTTTGGACCGTATTAAGGTCGCTGCATGCTCAATGCCCTGACGCTGGTGACCGGTGTCGCCGCGCTGCTGCTGGCCGCCTGGTGCGGCTGGGCCGCCTACCGCGACCAGCCGACGAAGGACTGGCACTTCATCGGCATGGCCGTGGTGTCGCTGCTGGCCACGGTGCAGCTGGTGATCGGGATCGTGCAGCTGGCGCGGGGCGAGAAGGCGGATCAGGGCACGGCGATCTTCGTGGCGTATCTGATCGGCGCCTTCGCCTGTGTCCCGGCGGCGGGTTTCATGTCGCTGGCGGAGCGCACGCGCTGGGGATCGGTGACGGTCGCCGCCGGCGGTGTGGTGCTGGCCGTGCTGGAGGTGCGGCTCTATGACATCTGGGGAAGGTGAGATGACCAGCGTGGAACAGAAGCCGAAGCGGCTCATCAGCGGGCCCGGCATGCTGCTCGTCTGGTTCTACGGCGTGATGGTCGTCGGCGCGGTGTCGCGCTCCGTCTACCAGATCGCCACCGAGTTCGACCGGGCGCCGCTGGCCTACTCCCTGTCGGCGGTGGCGGGTGTGGTGTACGGGTTCATCACGTACTCGCTGGTCCGCGGCGGCGAGCGGGCCCGCAGGGCGGCACAGGTGTGCTGCGCCGCCGAACTCGCGGGTGTGCTGATCGTCGGCACGTGGACCCTGGTTGATCCGTCGGCCTTCCCGGATGCGACGGTCTGGTCGGACTACGGCATGGGGTACGTCTTCATCCCCGTACTGCTGCCGCTGTCCGCGCTGTACTGGCTCCGGAAGAACCGCTCCGTCACGCAGTAGCCACGTACGCCTGCGCCGGTTTCTCCAGGACGACCATCGGTACCCCGTCCTGGCCCTGGGACGTGCCCACGGCCTGGTAGCCGACGCGGCGGTACAGCCGCAGGTTGCCCTCGCTGCGGTGGCCGGCCTCCAGGCGGAACCGGGTGGCGCCGCGCTGCTCGGCGAGGGCGGACTCGGCCGCGCGCAGGAGCCGGGCACCGATGCCGTGGCCCTGGAGGCGGGGGTGGACGCAGAGCTTGCCGATGGCGGCGGAGCCGTCCTCGGTGACACGGCCGCGCACCGAGCCGACGACTTCTTCGCCGAGCCGCGCCACGAAGACGCAGTCCGCGACCACCTCCTCACGGACCGAGTCGAGGCTCTGGACGAGCGGGTCGATGCGGTAGTTGCCGTACAGCGCCGCCTCGCTCTGGAAGCACAGGTACTGGAGCTTGAAGATCTGCTCTGCATCCTGCTCGGTCGCCACCGAGATGGTCACGCTCATGCCCATGTGCGCACGCCTCCCGCTCACCTGATCGCCGGTCGTAAACACTCCTATCCCCGTGCTCGGCGTGCCGCAACCTCCGGCGGGAGCAAACGTCGCAGACATCCCAGGCATCTGGAACGTTCCGGGCCGAGACTGCCCTGTGAGATACCCAACTCCCCCGCGATTTCCCGGTATGTCAGGTCTTTCGGGGAGAGCAGGGCCTCCAGCAGACGGGGGCAGCGGCCGGGCAGCCGGCGGACCGCCTCGCGCAGCGCCCGGCGGCGGGCCGCCGCGAGGGCCAGGAGCTCGGGGTCGCTCTCGACGTCGCCGACGGGCTCAATGCCGTACGGCCGCTCGACGCGGCTCGTACGGCGGGTGCGGCGCGCCTCGGAACGTACGGCGCTGCGCAGCCAGCGATGCGGGTCGAGCGGTGGGCCGTCCACCGCGAGACGCTCCAGGAGGCGCAGCCAGACCGCCTGTTCCAGGTCGCCGGGCTCGGCGCCGGAGGCATGTGCCTCCGCCGACGCCTCGGCGGCGAGCAGGGGGCGCAGGGCGGCAACCAGGTCGTGCGTCATATTCAGCACGACGCGGCCGCCCGGCGCTGGGTTGCCCGGACGGCCGGCTGTCACCCCAACCGGGGTCGGAGGCTCAGCTGTTGACGAAGGCCTCGCGGGCGAGCACCGCGGTGTCCGCGTTGTCGGAGAAGACGCCGTCGATGCCGGTCCCGAAGTACGTCTTGAAGGCGCCGAAGGCGTCGCCGTAGGCGTCCGCGTCGGTGCCCCTGCGGTACTCAGCCGGCAGGAAGGGGTTCTCGTTGCGCATCGTGTACGGGTGCAGGATCAGGCCGACCTTGTGCGCGTCGGAGACGAGGGTGGTCCTCTTGTCGAGGCTGCCGTCCGCCTTCTTCGTGATGACCAGGTCGAGGGTCGGGCCGAGGCCCTGCGCGTAGCCGGCGATCTCCCTGAGGCCCTTCGGGGTGATCAGGTCGGCGACGGTGCGCGGGTCGCCCGCCTCGACAAAGTCCCACGGCCGGGTGTCGGCCGCGGAGAGCAGCACCACCAGGGGGTTGTCGACCAGCGTGTTCAGGCGCTGGATGCTGCTCGGCTCGAACGACTGCAGGATGACCGCCGAGTTCCGCTTGTCCTTGCCGTGCTTGTGCAGCAGCTTGGCGACCCGCTCCTCAAGGCCCAGGCCGAGCTTGCGGAAGTAGGTGGGGTGCTTGGTCTCGGGGTAGATCCAGACCTGCTTGCCGCGCTTGCGGGTCTGCTCGTCCTGCCACTTCAGGACTTCCTCGAAGGTGGGGATCTCCCAGCGGCCGTTGTAGAGGGTGTTGTGCGGGCGGTTGGCCGGGATGCGCTCGATCGCGCGCAGCGTCTTCAGCTCGGCGAGCGTGAAGTCCTCGGTGAACCAGCCGGTGGTGGAGACGCCGTCGAGCACCTTGGTGGTCTTGCGGCCGGCGAACTCGGGGTGGTCGGCGACGTTCGTCGTCCCACCGATCTCCGGCTCGTGCCGGCAGACCAGATGACCGTCCCTGGTGGGCACCAGGTCGCCGGCCTCGACGATGTCGGCGCCGAGGTCGAGGGCCAGGTTGTACGAGCCGAAGGTGTGCTCGGGCCGGTAGCCGCTGGCGCCGCGGTGACCGATGATCGTCGGCTTGGGCAGGCTCTTCAGCCCGCCGCCCCCGTGCCGGCCGGCCTCGGCGGCTCTCGCGGTACCGGACAGGCCGAGTACGGCTCCGCCCGCGCCCAGGACCGCCGCGCCGAGAAGCGCCCGTCGTCCGGTGATGCCTGACTGCTCGTTCTCCTGCGTTCCCATGAGCGCCTCCCCTGACCTCGGCTCGATCTCTTCCATCAGCGCGCCGATCGTAGGGTCGTGAACATGACGCAAGGGAGACCCTGGCCGGAACACACGGGTGACTCGTGATGTCACATGGGAACGAATGTCTGACACCCCGTCGGCATCGGCGCCCCGGGGCGGGGTAGCCGGTCGGTGTCAGCCGTTTCGGGGAGTTCGGGGGAGTTCCCCCACAGGGCGGAAGCGACGTCCGTCACATCATTGCGGGCCTGTTACCGTCAGGCACCGGGGCGTCACCGCAGGTGAACCAGCGTCAACAGTGCGTAAGACCTGGGTGAACCCGATGTGCAAGACCCCGGGAACCGCGAGTATCGTCCTCACCTGCACATACTCATACCGAATCCCTTGACACCGGAGGGCCCGTTGTCCCGCTTCGTGCTCATCAAGGCAGTGCTCGGACCGATCATGCGCCTGATGTTCCGCCCACGGGTGGAGGGTGCGGAGCACATCCCGGGTGACGGTCCGGTCATCCTGGCCGGCAACCATCTGACCTTCATCGACTCGATGATCCTGCCGCTGGTCTGCGACCGTCAGGTCGTCTTCATCGGCAAGGACGAGTACGTCACCGGCAAGAGCCTCAAGGGCCGCCTGATGGCCTGGTTCTTCACCGGCGTCGGCATGATCCCGGTGGACCGCGACGGCGGCCGCGGCGGTGTGGCCGCGCTGATGACCGGCCGCCGGGTGCTGGAGGAGGGACAGGTCTTCGGGATCTACCCCGAGGGCACTCGCTCCCCCGACGGCCGCCTCTACCGCGGCCGCACCGGCATCGCCCGGCTCACCCTGATGACGGGGGCGCCGGTCGTCCCCTTCGCGATGATCGGAACGGACAAGCTGCAGCCGGGCGGGGCGGGGATGCCCCGGCCCGGGCGGGTCACTGTCCGCTTCGGTGAGGCGATGGAGTTCTCGCGCTACGACGGCATGGACCGGGACCGGTACGTGCTGCGCGCCGTGACCGACTCCGTGATGGCCGAGGTCATGCGGTTGTCCGGGCAGGAGTACGTGGACATGTACGCGACCAAGGCCAAGGCTGCCTGAGCCGACGGGTATTCCGGAGCCGTACGCACCTGCGAGGGTGCGTACGGCTGTTTCGTGGCCTGAAGGCGCGAAGGCGCGAAGGCGCGAAGGCGCGAAGGCGCGAAGGCGCGAAGGCGCGAAGGCGCGAAGGCGCGAAGGCGCGAAGGCGCTACAGCGATGGTGGGCTCGTCGTTCCGCGCCACCGACCGTTCACGCGTTCACGCGGGTGGTCGAGTCAGCGAGTGACCTCGTGGTTCCTGTCCGAGTGCTCGGTGCGCTCCGAGCACTCGGAGTGCTGGGCATCGGTGGCGGATCCGGCCACGATCATCGACGGCCGCGGGGAGCTCCCGTCCAGCCGCTGGCCGCGCAGCAGGAACCACGCCGCCGCCGCTGTCGCCAGCAGGACCGCCGCGCCCACGCCCGCCGCGAGGGCGAGGCCCTGGACGAAGGCCTCCCGGGCCGACGTCAGCAGTTCCTGTGCGGTGTCCGACGGGAGGTGCCTCGCCGCCTCCACCGCGCCCCCCAGTGACTCGTGTGCTCCTGACGGGGTCCCGGCCGGGGCGGCGAAGTCCCGGTAGACGCCCGTCACGATGGAGCCGAGAACCGCGATACCGAGGGCCGCACCCAGCTCGTACGCCGTTTCCGAGACCGCGGAGGCGGCGCCCGCCTGTTCCTTCGGTACGGAGGAAAGGATGACGTCGGCGGTCACCGTGAAGGAGAAGCCGGCGCCGATGCCGACGAAGAGCAGCGCGGTGCCGAGCAGGGGGTAGCCCGTCGACCGGTCGAGCACGGTGAGGGCGGCCAGGGCGAGGCCGATCGCCGCGAGGCCGCCCGAGACGACCGCGCGGACCGAGAAGCGGCGCGCCGCGCGGCCCGCGAGCAGGCCCGCCGCCACCGCGCCGACCGCCGCGGGCAGTTCGGCGAGACCCGCCTCGAACGGGCGTCGGCCCTGGACGAGTTGCAGGTACTGGGAGAGGAAGAAGACCAGGCCGGACAGGCCGAGGATGGTCAGCAGGTCGGCCAGGACCGCCGCGCTGAAGCCGCGGTTGCGGAACAGGCGCATGTCCAGCAGCGGGGTGGGGAGCGTGAGTTGGCGGCGGACGAACCAGTACAGGGCGGCCGCGCCGGCCAGACCCACACCGACGGCAGTCCCCGAGAAGCCGTGCGTCGCCGCTTCCTTGACCGCGTACACGATGGCGATCATGCCGACCAGGGACAGGACGACGCTGATCACGTCCCAGGGGCCGGGGTTCGGGTTCTTCGACTCCGGCAGGAGCTTGGCGCCGACCAGCACCAGGACCGCCATCACCGGCAGGTTGATCAGGAAGACCGAGCCCCACCAGAAGTGTTCGAGGAGGAAGCCGCCGGCTATGGGACCGATCGCCGTACCCGCGGAGGCCGTCGCGCCCCAGATGCCCACGGCCAGACTGCGCTCGCGCGGGTCGTGGAAGAGGTTGCGGATCAGGGCGAGGGTGGCGGGCATGAGGGTAGCGCCCGCGACGCCGAGCAGGGCGCGGGCCAGGATCATCAACTCGGGTGTCGTCGCATAGGCGTTGAGCACGGATATCGCCCCGAACGCCGTGGCGCCGCCGAGCAGGATCCGCTTGCGGCCGATGCGGTCGCCGAGGCTGCCCATCGACACCAGCAGGCCCGCGATGACGAAGGAGTAGACGTCGCCGATCCACAGGAGCTGGGTGCCGGAAGGCTTCAGGTCCTCGCTGATGTAGGGGGTCGCGAGGCCGAGGACGGTCGCGTCGACGGCCACCAGCAGCACGGCGAGCACGAGGACGGACAGCGCGAGCCAACGGCCCGGACGCTTCCCCGCCTCGGTCGTGGTCGCCGGCCGCAGGGTGCTGGTCATGATTCCTCTCTCCGTGAAGTGTCCTGGCGCAGTGCGCCGCCGAGCAGCAGCTCGACGATCATGTGGGTGAAGTCCTTGGGGGCGACGCGGCCTTCCGACACCGCCCAGGCGCCGGAGGCCAGCAGGCCGTACAGCGCCTCGGTGAGCCAGGCCGGGGTGAGGTCGATACGGAACTCGCCGGCCGTCTGACCGCGCCGGAACAGGGCCGCGATGCGGTCGTCGATCCTGGTCCAGCCCGTGTTCTGGGTGCCGCCCTCGAACAGCTGGTTCTCGGTGTAGAGGAAGGCGAGGAGCGCGGCGGACGGTTCGACCGCCCGCACCAGACGCCGTACGCCTTCGCTCGCCGGCCCGTCCTCCAGGCGCGCCGCGTCGAGCGCCGCCTCGCACTCCGCGATGCCGAGCGACTCCAGCGCCCGTACGAGCGCGTCGCGTCCGGCGAACTGACGGTGCAGCGTGGCCCGGCTGATTCCGGCCGCCCTGGCGACCTCGTCCATCGTCGCGGTGGACTTCCGGGTCAGCAGGGCCGCGGCGGTGCGGAGTACATGGTCACGGTCGACAGCCATGAGACAAGGATAGACCATCTGAGACATTATTGTCTCAGAATAGGCATGCGTGACTCAGCACGGCTGGTCGGGTGGTGTCTACCGGGTCTATCGCGTCTACCGGGTCTGCCGGTCAGTGCCAGGGCAGGCGGCCGCGCTGCTCCCAGTAGGCGGCCGGCTCCTGCACCAGCGTTGCGAGCCGGGCGAGCTGGTCCTCGTCCAGGTCCACGACCGCCGCGTGCAGGTTGGAGGCGAGCTGGGTGACGGTCGCCGCGCCGGAGAGGACGACTCCGGCCCAGGGCTCGCGCAGGATCAGGCCGAGGGCGACCGCGTCGCAGCCGAGAGACGTTTCTGCGGCCACGGCCTTCAGGGCGTCCGGCGCGTACGGGTCCGCGAGGCGGCCGTTGGCCATGCCCTCCTTGACGATCACGGTCAGGCCGGCGTCGTGCGCCTCGGCGAGAGCGGGAGCGGCCGAGGTCTCCAGGGCGTTGTACGTCGACTGGACGGTGCGGAAGAGCGGTTCGCCGTCGACCGTCACGGCGAGGGCGGCCCGGATGGCCTCGGCCTGGGCGGGGCCACTGGTGGAGAAGCCGATGGTGGTGCCGCGGGCGGCTGCCTCCGCCAGCTTGGCGTGGAGTTCCTTGTCGGTGAGGGCCGGGCTGTCCGGGGTCACCGAGTGGATCTGGTAGAGGTCGAGGCGGTCGCCGAGCAGTACGTCGGTCTCGGCGCGCTGCCGCTCGTACGTCGGGGCGCTGTGGTCCTTGACCTCGTGCGTCTCGGCGTCCGCCGACCAGCCGGCCGTGTAGGTGTAGCCCCATTTGCTGCCCACGACGATGTCGTCGATGTCGGGGCGGGCGCTCAGCCAGTCGGCGAGGAACTCCTCGGAGCGGCCGTAGGAGCGGGCCACGTCGAAGTAGCGGACGCCTTGGGCGTGGGCCGCGTCGAGGAGTTCGTGGGTGCGGCGGCGCAGTGTCTCCACGCTGCGGTTGTCCCCGAGGTCGTGGTCCCGGCCGAGGTTGATGTAGCCGGGGCGGCCGACGGCGGCGAGGCCGAGTCCGATGTGGCAGGTGGGGGTTGTTGCTGTGGCCAGGCGGGCGAAGGGCATCGCGGCTCCGTTCGGTCGGCTCCGGTACGGCTTGCGACCAACGTACCCGTGATGACCTTCGACTCCCGCCTCGGAACCCGGTGCTCCCGGTCAGTTCTTCTTGGCCGTCGCCCACTCGTGCTGTGCCGCCACGTACGCCCTGACCTCTGCCAGCTGGACGGCGACGGCGCTCGGGGCCGTGCCGCCGCGGCCGTTGCGGGAGGCCAGGGCGCCCGGGACGTTGAGGACGCTCCGTACGTCCGGGGTCAGGTGGGCGGAGATCTTCGCGAACTGGTCGTCCGTCAGGTCGGCCAGTTCCTTGCCCTCGGCCTCGGCGGCCTTCACGCACTCGCCCGCGACCTCGTGCGCGACACGGAACGGCACACCCTGCTTCACCAGCCACTCGGCGATGTCGGTGGCGAGAGAGAAGCCGGCCGGTGCCAGTTCCTCCATGCGCTCGCGGTGGACGGTGAGGGTGGCCATCATGCCGGTGAAGGCCGGGAGCAGGACCTCCAGTTGGTCGCAGGAGTCGAAGACCGGCTCCTTGTCCTCCTGGAGGTCGCGGTTGTACGCGAGCGGGAGGGCCTTGAGGGTCGCCATGAGGCCCGTCAGGTTGCCGATCAGACGGCCTGACTTGCCGCGCGCCAGCTCCGCGATGTCCGGGTTCTTCTTCTGCGGCATGATCGACGAGCCCGTGGAGAAGGCGTCGTGCAGGGTCACGAAGGAGAACTCCTTCGTGTTCCAGATGATGATTTCCTCGGCGATCCGGGAGAGGTTCACGCCGATCATCGCGGTGATGAAGGCGAACTCGGCGACGAAGTCACGGGAAGCCGTCCCGTCGATCGAGTTGCCCACGCTGCCGTGCTCGAAGCCCAGGTCCTTCGCCACCGCCTCCGGGTCCAGGCCGAGGCTGCTGCCCGCGAGGGCACCCGAGCCGTACGGCGAAACGGCCGTGCGCTCGTCCCACTGGCGCAGGCGCTCGGCATCCCGGGACAGGGGCTGCACATGGGCGAGGACATGGTGGGCGAAGAGCACCGGCTGAGCGTGCTGGAGGTGGGTGCGGCCGGGCATCGCCACGTCCGGGTGGGCCTCCGCCAGGCCGATCAGCGCGTCCTGGAGGTCGGCGATCAGACCGCCGATGATCCGGGCGTGGTCCCGCAGGTACATGCGGAAGAGGGTCGCGACCTGGTCGTTCCTCGACCGGCCCGCGCGGAGCTTGCCGCCGAGGTCGGGGCCGAGGCGCTCCAGGAGACCGCGCTCCAGGGCCGTGTGACAGTCCTCGTCGGCGACCGTGCCGACGAAGGAGCCGTCCGCGACGTCCGCCGCCAACTGGTCGAGACCGGCCAGCATGGTCGTCAGCTCACCGTCCGTGAGCAGCCCCGCCTTGTGCAGCACGCGCGCGTGGGCACGCGAACCGGCGATGTCGTAGGGCGCGAGCCGCCAGTCGAAGTGGACGGACGCGGACAGTTTCGCCAGGGCCTCGGCGGGACCATCGGCGAAACGGGCGCCCCAGAGCCGTACGTCACCGCTGTTGCTGCTCACTTGCGTTGCTCCTAGAGAGGGTGTCGATGTGCCACCGCCTCCCCACGCCATGCAGGGGGAGGCGGCGATTACGCTACTGCTTGCGCGAGGTCACGACCGCTCAGGCGAGGTCCCGCTGCGCCGCGATCTTCGACGACAGGCTGTAGATGTCGATGAAGCCCTTGGCCGCGGCCTGGTCGAAGGTGTCGCCCGTGTCGTACGTCGCCAGGTTGAAGTCGTACAGCGACGTGGCGGAGCGCCGGCCGGTGACGACCGCGCGGCCGCCGTGCAGGGTCATCCGGATGTCGCCGTTGACGTGCTGGTTCGCCTCCTGGATGAAGCCGTCCAGGGCGCGCTTGAGCGGGGAGAACCACTGGCCGTCGTAGACCAGTTCGCCCCAGCGCTGCTCGACCTGCCGCTTGTAGCGGGCGAGTTCGCGCTCGACCGTGACGTTCTCCAGCTCCTGGTGGGCCGTGATGAGGGCGATCGCGCCGGGGGCCTCGTACACCTCGCGGGACTTGATGCCCACGAGCCGGTCCTCGACCATGTCGATCCGGCCGATGCCCTGGGCGCCGGCGCGCTCGTTGAGCTGCTGGATCGCCTGCAGGACAGTGACGGGCCTGCCGTCGATCGCGACCGGGACGCCCTGCTCGAAGGTGATGATCACCTCGTCGGCCTCGCGGGCGAGGGCCGGGTTCTGCGTGTACTCGTAGACGTCCTCGATCGGCGCGTTCCAGATGTCCTCGAGGAAGCCCGTCTCGACGGCGCGTCCGAAGACGTTCTGGTCGATGGAGTACGGGGACTTCCTGGTGGTCGCGATCGGGAGGTTCTTCTCCTCGCAGAACGCGATGGCCTTGTCACGGGTCATCGCGTAGTCGCGGACCGGGGCGATGCAGGAGAGGCCGGGGGCGAGGGCGACGATGCCGGCCTCGAAGCGGACCTGGTCGTTGCCCTTGCCGGTGCAGCCGTGGGCGACGGTCGTGGCGCCGTGCTTGTGGGCGGCGGCGACGAGGTGCTTGACGATCGTCGGCCGGGAGAGCGCGGAGACCAGTGGATAGCGGTCCATGTAGAGGGCGTTGGCCTTGATCGCCGGGAGGCAGTACTCCTCGGCGAACTCGTCCTTGGCGTCGGCCACTTCGGCTTCCACGGCGCCGCACGCGAGGGCGCGCTTGCGGATGACGTCCAGGTCCTCGCCGCCCTGGCCGACGTCGACCGCGACGGCGATGACCTCGGCGCCCGTCTCCTCGGCGATCCAGCCGATGGCGACGGAGGTGTCCAGACCGCCTGAGTAGGCGAGTACGACGCGCTCGGTCACGGGGTTCTCCTCACACCGCATTTCACTGCACCGCATTCACTGACATGCATGAGTATGCAGCGCTCTGCATGATTCGTCAATCCGGGGCCGGCGTGGAGAAGTTTTGAAGGGAGCTTGAACAAACGAAACCGCTTACCCGTACTTCCCCCCGAACGCCGGCGCCGCGTTTGTACACCCACTCCTGACCCAAGTGAGGCATCCGCATGTCCAGGGCTCTTCCGAAGTACGACAAGCGCCGCGTCGCGATCATCGGCGGCGCCGCCGCCGTGGTGCTGTCCGGCGCCGTGATCGCCGGTTCCGCCCTCGCCGGTACGCCGGCCAAGAGCAGCGGGAACGACGCCCGCACGCTGGCCTCCCCCGGCACCATCACCTGCCCGGACGTCGCCTCTCGGCTCCCGGCGGTCCCGGCGTCCGCGAAGGCCGAGGTCGACCGCAACCTGGCCCTGCTGCAGACCCAGATCGACGAGGCCAACAAGCGGCTCGTCGACACGGTCGGCCAGGGCGGGCCCAACTTCGTGCAGAACGCCATCCTCGGACCGCTCAAGGACAAGCGGATCTCCACCGTCAACCGCATCGCCACCGCCATCGGCCGCACGGCCGACAAGCCGCAGGGCCTGGACGCGCTCGCGCCCTGCGCCCTCAACGCCGGCGGTGCGGCCGCCGGCGCGGGCGGCGAGGCGGGCGCCGGCGAGGGGGCGGGCACCGGCCAGGAAGCGGGCGCGGGCCGGCAGGCCACGGCCGCGCCGAGCGCGACGGCCTCGGACGCCGCGGGGGACGGAGCGGGCGGTGCCGCGGCGGGGGACGCCGCCGCCAACGGGTCGGGGAACACCGGTGCGGGCACCATCACCTGCCCGGACGTCGCCTCGCAGCTGCCCGCGATCCCGGCCTCCGCCCAGGCCGAGGTCGACCGCAACCTCGCGCTCCTCAACACCCAGATCGACGAGGCCAACAAGCGGCTCGCGTCCACGGTCGGCCAGGGCGGCCCGAACTTCGTGCAGAACGCGATCCTCGGCCCGCTGGCCGACAAGCGGAAGTCGACCGTCGACCGCATCGCGACCGCCATCGGCCGCACGGCCGAGAAGCCGGCCGGCCTCGACTCGCTGGCCGCCTGCACGCTCACCAAGTGAGGTGACAGGCGCTGTGGCCGCCCCGATGCAGCGCCGGCCGGGGCGGCCACGGCCGGTGTCGGGCAGGGCCGGTGTGGGGCACGGCGGGCCCCGCCGGTGAGGGAGCGGCAACCGGACGCCGTAATTCCTTAGACAGGCGAAAGGCCTGCGCCCATAATCGTCGGACGTGGGAAAAACTTATGAGTGCATAGACGGCAGGCTGCGCACGTTCATCGAGGCGCAGCCCGTGTTCTTCACCGCGACCGCGCCCCTGTCGGGCGACGGCACGGTCAACCTCTCCCCCAAGGGGCTCAAGGGCTCCTTCGCGGTGCTCGACGAACTCACCGTGGCCTACCTGGACTTCGCCGGATCCAACGCGGAGACCATCGCACATCTGCGCGAGAACGGCCGTATCACGCTGATGTGGTGCGCCTTCCAGGGGCCGCCGAACATCGTGCGGGTGCACGGGCACGGCGAGCCGGTCTTCCGTGACGACCCGCGCTTTCGGGAGCTGCTCACCCGTTTCCCGGACATCGACCCGACGGCTCACGGACTGCGGGCGATCATCGTGGTCACGGCCGAGCTCGTCCGCGACACCTGCGGTTACGCGGTGCCCTTCATGACCTACGACACGGACCGTGACCTGCACTCAAAGCGCTTCGCGCGCGAGGACGACGCCTCACTCGGCGAGTACTTCGCCAAGAAGGACCATGTGGCCACGAGCCTGGATGGCCTACCCGGGCTGCCGTTGCCGCTGCCGCCCTCTACGGTCTGAGCCATGCGATCAGCTCTCGCCGCCGGCGCTCTGGTGTCCGCCGCTCTGCTCGTGCTCGGTGCCGCGTCGGCCACGCCGGCCGCGACGACCGCCGCCGTGTCTCTTCCCGCCCGGATGGCCGACACGGGTGGCGGCACGCAGCTGATCACCGCCGTTGCCCCGGAGCCGAGTTCGACCACGGGCACGGTCACCTGGTGGGACCTGCGCCACGGCCACTGGGTGCGGGCCGGTTCGGCGGCCGCCCGGTTCGGGGCGAAGGGGCTCGTCGAGGGCGTCTCGCGCAAGCAGAGCACGAACACCACGCCCACCGGGCTCCACGACCTGCCGTACGCCTTCGGCATCAAGGCCGCGCCGCACGGGACGCGCTACAAGTACCGCCCGGTGCGGCGGAGTTCGTGGTGGTGCGAGGACAACGCCTCCCGCTCCTACAACCGCTGGACCCAGCCACGGCCGGCCGACTGCCGGGCGTCGGAGTCCGAGCACCTCGTCTCCTACCCGACGCAGTACGCGTACGCCCTCGTCATCGGCTTCAACTACCACGAGCGGGTGCACGGACGCGGCGCCGGTATCTTCCTGCACGTCAACGGCCGTGGGGCGACGGCCGGTTGTGTGTCCGTCCCGGTGGACGCGATGCGGCGGATCCTTGCGTGGGTGCGGCCCTGGAGCGAGCCGCACATCGCGATCGGCACGGCCGGCGGGCGTACGGCGATCACTCGGTACTGAGCGGGTGCGGGTCCTCGAGTCAGCTCCGCGTCCCTTGGACGGGCAGTGCGACCGTGAACCGCGTCGAACCCGGTGTGCTGTTCAGGGCCACGCTGCCGCCGTGCGCCTCCACCACCGCGGCGACGATCGACAGGCCCAGGCCCGCCCCGCCGCCGGGGGCGTCCGCGCGGCGGCGGTGCTCGGCCCGGGTGAAGCGCTCGAAGACGCCGGACTCGATGTCCTCGGGGACGCCCGGTCCGTCGTCGTGGACCGTGAGGACCGCGAAGGAGTCGTCGGTCTCCAGGGCCACCGTCACCTTGGTGCCGGCCGGCGTGTGCACGCGCGCGTTGGCCAGGAGGTTGGCCAGCACCTGGTGGAGCCGGTGCTCGTCACCGGTGACGATGAGGGGCTCCTCGGGGAGGTCCAGGGTCCAGCGGTGGCCGGGGCCCGCCGCCCGGGCGTCGGTGACGGCGTCCAGGACCAGGCGGGTCAGGTCGACGGGGCGGCGTTCGAGGGGCCGGCCCGCGTCCAGGCGGGCCAGGAGCAGCAGGTCGTCGACCATCGCGCCCATACGGCCGGACTCGGCGGCGATGCGTTCGAGGGCACGGGTGACCTCGGGCGGAACCGGGCCCGGGTGCAGCAGGGCGAGTTCGGCGTGCCCGCGTACCGAGGCGACCGGCGTGCGCAGCTCATGGCTGGCGTCGGCGGCGAAGCTGCGCAGCCGCTCCTCGCTGGCGTGCCGTTTGGTGAGCGCGTCCTCGACGTGGCCCAGCATCCGGTTGAAGGCGCCGGCGACCCGGCCCACCTCGCTGCGCGGGTCGGTCTCGGGGGCGCGCGGCGGCAGGGTCACCTCGCCGCTGGCGAGCGACAGTTCACTGACCCGGGTGGCGGTCGCGGCGACCCGGCTCAGCGGCCTGAGCGACCAGCGCACCCACAGGGCGCCGGCGACGCCGGTGAGGGTGAGGGCGGCGCCGAAGACGATCCCGGCGACGAGTTCGAGGCGGTGGACTGTGGCCTCCACCGGCTCCAGCGGCAGGCCGGTGATCAGCACGTCGCCGTCGATGCCCCGGCCGGCCACGACCCGGTAGGCGCCCAGCGTGGAGAGATCGACGCTGTGCCCCCTGCCGTCGGCCGGGACCGCGAGCAGCTGCTCCCTGTCCCTCGCGCTCAGGGGTACGTCCGTGACACTGCCGGGGCCGACGACGTCCGCGTTGGTGACCGTGGCGCCGACCAGCCTGGCCCCGAACGTGCCCGTCGGCTGCCGGCGTGTGTCGCCGTGCTCGTCACCGTCGTGGTCGTCGGGCGGCCGCCCCTTGTGCTCCAGGCTCTCCGGGAAACGGTCGCCCGCCTGGGTGAGCTGCTGGTCGAGGCGGCTGATGAGGAAGCCGTTCAGCTCGATCACCGCGGCGACGCCGACCGCGGCGCAGCTGACCGCGAGCAGCACGACCAGGCCGAAGGTCAGCCGCGCCCGGAGCGTCCGCGGGCGTGGCAGGTGGCGGACGGGCCTCATGGGGCCACCGGCTTGAGCACGTACCCGGCTCCCCGCACCGTGTGGATCATCGGCTCGCGGCCCGCGTCGACCTTCTTGCGCAGGTACGAGATGTACAGCTCGACGACGTGGGCGCGGCCGCCGAAGTCGTAGGACCAGACCCGGTCGAGGATCTGCGCCTTGCTGAGCACGCGGCGCGGGTTGCGCATCAGGAAGCGGAGCAGCTCGAACTCGGTCGGGGACAGCTCCACGAGTTCGCCGGCCCGGGTCACCTCGCGGGCCTCCTCGTCCATGACCAGGTCGCCGACACTCAGTCGCGGGCCCTCGTCCAGCTGCCGGGCCATGCCCGCGCGGCGCAGCAGGCCACGGAGCCGGGCGACGACCTCCTCCAGGCTGAAGGGCTTGGTGACGTAGTCGTCGCCGCCCGCCGTGATGCCCGCGATACGGTCCTCCACCGCGTCCCGCGCGGTGAGGAAGAGCACGCACACGTCGGGCTTCACGGCATGCAGGGAGCGCAGCACCGCGAAGCCGTCGGTGTCCGGGAGCATCACGTCCAGGACGACGGCGTCCGGCATCAGCTCCCGGGCCTCGGTGAGCGCGGTGGCGCCGTCCCCGGCCGCGCGGACCTGCCAGCCCTCGTAGCGCAGGGCACCGGAGAGCACCTCGGCGAGGTCGGGGTCGTCGTCGACGACGAGGACACGCAGGGGGGTGCCGTCGGGGCGGGTGAGGGCGGGGCGGCCGGACCGGGTGGTGTTCATCGCGCTACCAGGATCACACCTGGCGGAGGTGGCGGGCGGCCCTCGTCGCTCTGAGTTTCCTCTGAGTGGGCTCAGAGGATGCCCGTTGAGAGCGCCCTGAGAGGTTGCGGCGTCACAGTTGCGTCCAGTACAGGCGAAAGGACGCACCCATGACCACCGTGCACGAGCGGCGGGCGGCACCGCCCGTGGCGCCGGCCGCACGGCGCTCCCCCGGGGGCGCCGTGCTCGCACTGCTGTGGGCCGGAGCGGCGGCCGTGGTCGCCCTGTGGTGGGCGGACACCGCTTCCGTGGTCGGCGCGGCGGGCTGGCTGACCGGGGCCGGGCGGATCGCCGGGCTGCTGTGCGGGTACGCCTGCGCGGTGCTCGTCGGGCTGATGGCGCGGGTGCCGCTGCTGGAGCGGCGGGTCGGCTCGGACCGGGTGGCCCGCTGGCACGCCATGGCCGGCCGCTACACGGTCTGTCTGCTGCTGGCGCACATCGTGCTGATCCTGTTCGGGTACGCCGCCCAGGACCGCGCCTCGCTGTGGCACGAGACGGTCACCGTGGTCCTGGACTATCCGGACATGCTGAAGGCCGCACTCGGCACGCTGCTCCTCTTCGCGGCCGGCATCACCTCGGTCCGTGCCGCGCGACGACGGCTGAGCCACGAGTTCTGGTACTACGTCCACCTGCTCACCTACGGGGCCGTCTTCCTCGCCTTCTTCCACCAGCTGTCGCTGGGCAACGACTTCAACGGCAACTCCGCGGCCACGGCCGCCTGGTACGCGCTGTACCTGGGCGTCGCCTCCCTGGTCCTGTGGTTCCGGATCCTGGCGCCGGTGCGGCTGAACCTGCGGCACCGGCTGCGGGTGGAGTCGGTGCACAAGGAGGCGCCGGGGGTGTACTCGGTCGTCGTGCGTGGCCGGCGGCTGGACGAACTGGGCGCGCGGGCGGGGCAGTTCTTCCGCTGGCGGTTCCTCGGCGAGGGCATGGGCTGGACGTCGACGCCGTACTCGCTGTCGGCACCGCCGCGCCAGGACCTGATGCGGATCACCGTCAAGGCACTCGGCGACCACAGTGCGGCGGTCTCCCTGCTGCGGCCGGGGACACGGGTGTGGGCGGAGGGCCCGTACGGGTCGCTCACCCAGGACCGGCAGACCGCACAGAGGTCGCTGCTGATCGCGGGCGGCGTCGGCATCACACCGCTACGGGCCCTGTTCGAGACCCTCCCCGGCGAGGTCACCCTCCTCTACCGGGCTCGTACGGCGGAAGACCTCGCCCTGGGCGGGGAGTTGGAGGCGATCGCGCGATGGCGGGGCGCGCGGGTGCTGTACGCGCTCAACGGGGCGGACGGACGGCGTCCGAGCCTCACCGCCCAGTCGCTGGGCGCGACGTTCCCCGACCTCGCCGCGCACGACGTGTACCTGTGCGGCCCGCACGGCTTCGCCCGCGATCTGTACGAGGCGCTGCGCACCGCCGGCGTGCCGGACCGCCGTATCCACCACGAGTCGTTCGAGCTGTGAGGCCCTTGACGTGCACGCCCTGAAGAAGAACCGTCCGCTGCGCCGCATCGTGCTGGCGAGCGCCGCCACGGTCTGTGGGACGGTGCTGCTGCTGTCGCTGAAGCCGCACTCCACGCCCGCCGTCGCGGTGGCTGTGCCCGCGCCGTCCGGCAGCGCGGGCGCCGGTCCTTCCACCGGCGCGAAGACCGTCACCGGCGACACGGTCCAGACCCGCTGGGGCCCCGTCCAGGTCCGGATCACCCTCAAGAACGGCAAGCTCACCGAGGTCACCGCCGTCGCCTACCCGACGGACAACCCGCGGGACCAGGAGATCAACAGCTTCGCCCTCCCCCGGCTGCGCGGCGAGGCCCTCCAGGCCCAGAGCGCGACCATCGACACCGTCTCGGGAGCCACGTACACAAGTGATGGTTACCGTCAGTCACTCCAGTCCGCACTGGACTCGGCGCGCAGCTGAACGCACGGGCGGCGCGGCACGTATCTCTGGGCCAAGGGACCACGCCAACCCCCTTGCCCCCGCCCCGGAGGAACAGTGACCACCACGCTCGCAGGCGGCCGCGCCGCCCGCCGCCAGACGATGCGCCGCATCCGCCCGCGCCGCTCCCCGGCGACCGTCCTGCTGCTCGCCGTATGGGCGGGCGCGGTCGGCGTGCTGTGGCTGTGGTGGCACAACACGCCGTCCATCGCCGACCAGAACGGCAAGATCCTCAACGCGGGCCGCATCACCGGCCTGCTGGCGGGCTATCTGATGGCGCTGGTCGTGCTGCAGATGGCCCGGGTGCCCGCGCTGGAGCGGCGTGTCGGCTCCGACCGGGTCGCGCGCTGGCACGCGATGAGCGGCCGCTACACCCTCTGCCTGGTCTTCGCGCACGTCTTCCTCATCATGTGGGGCTACGCGCTGCAGGCCGGCAAGTCGCTCGGCGACATCGTCCAGCAGACGATCGACTCGGTGAACCAGCTGCCGGACATGGGCAAGGCGGCCATCGGCACCGGTCTGTTCGTGCTCATCGGGCTGACGTCGATCGGCCCGGTGCGCCGCAGGATCCCGTACGACACCTGGTACCACGTCCATCTGCTGACCTACGCGGCCGTGTTCCTGACGTTCTGGCACCAGATCACCACCGGCAACGACTTCGCCGTCGAGCCGACCGCGAAGACCTTCTGGTACGCGCTGTACGGGTCGGTCACCGCGCTGGTGGTCTGGTACCGCGTCCTCGTCCCGATCCGGCTGAACATGCGGCACCGTATGCGCGTCGAGGCGGTCATCGAGGAGACGCCGGGCATCGTGTCGGTGCTCATCGGCGGGCGGAAGCTGCACCGGATGGGCGCGGAGGCGGGGCAGTTCTTCCGCTGGCGGTTCCTCGCGCCGGGCATGCGGTTCAGCTCCCACCCGTACTCGCTGTCGGCGGCGCCCCGCCCCGACATGCTGCGGATCACCGTGAAGGCGATCGGCGACCACAGCGCCCGGCTGCGCGAGCTGACGCCCGGCACCAGGGTGTGGGCCGAGGGCCCGTACGGCGCGATGACCGCGCAGCGGCGCAGCCGGGGCAAGGTGCTGCTGGTCGCGGGCGGCGTCGGCATCACGCCGATGCGGGCACTGTTCGAGACGCTGCCCGGCGCGGCCGGCGACATCACCCTCCTCTACCGGGCCAACACCACCCAGGACCTGGCCCTGTGGGACGAGCTCGCGGCGATCGCCGACGACCGCGGCGCCCGGCTGATGTACGCCGTCAACAGTCCGGACGGGGAGCGCCCCGACATCTCGGCGGAGCGGCTGCAGCAGAAGCTGCCGGACATCGAGAAGCACGACGTGTTCATGTGCGGGCCGGCCGGCTTCGCGCAGACCGTGTACGAAGCACTGCGCGGTGCGGGAGTGCCCGCCCGCCGCATCCATCACGAGTCGTTCGAGATGTGAGCGACGGGACTTCAGGAGCCTAGGAAAGCGATGAGGAAGAGTCACCCCATCCGGCGTGTCGTGCTGGCCACCGCCGCCACCGTGTCGGGCGTCGTACTGCTGCTGTCGCTGAAACCGGCGTCCGACCCGAACGCCGAGGCCGCCGCGGGCGCCGCCCCCCAGCAGACCGCGGCCGCGCAGGAGTCGCCCCAGGGCGGCGCCGCGGCGACCGGAAACGGCACGGTCGACGGCAATGTCGTCCAGACCCAGTACGGCAAGGTCCAGGTACGGCTGACCGTCAGCAACGGCAAGATCACCAAGGCCGACGCGATCCAGGCGCCCAAGGGCGGCACCAGCGACCAGAAGACCGCCCTGTCCATCCCCAAGCTGACCCAGGAGACGGTCGCCGCACAGAGCGCGCAGATCGACGCGGTGTCCGGGGCGACGTACACGAGCACCGGCTACAAGCAGTCGCTGCAGTCGGCGATCGACAGGATGAAGGCGAGCGCGGGCTCTTCCCAGGGCTCCGGCGCCTCACAGGGCTCCGGCTCCTCACAGGGCAGCGGCTCGGCGCAGGGTTCCGGCGGTGGCGCCACCCAGGCCAAGACCGTGACCGGCAAGGTCGTCCAGACCCAGTACGGGGCCGTCCAGGTCCGGATCACCGTCAGCAACGGCAAGATCACCAAGGCCGACGCGGTGCAGGCGCCCAAGGGCGGCACCAGCGACCAGAAGACCGCCCTGTCCGTCCCCAGGCTCAACCAGGAGGCGGTGGCGGCCGGCAGCGCGAACATCGACACGGTGTCGGGTGCGACGTACACGAGCACCGGCTACAAGCAGTCGCTCCAGTCGGCGCTGGACCAGGCCGGTGGCTGAGTCGGTGGCCGAACGGGCAGAAGCTCCCGCCGCGGTGCGTCATGCGGAGGAGGTCATGGGGACCGTCTTCTCCTTCGACGTCCGCGGCGGGGACCCCGGTGCGGTGCGGAGGGCGCTGGAGAAGGCGATCGCCGGGCTGCACCGGGTGAACGAGGTGTTCAGCACCTACCGCGACGACAGCCAGGTCTCCCGGCTCGCGCGGGGCGACCTGACCGTCGAGGAGTGCGATCCCGAGGTCGCCGAGGTGCTCGAACTGGGCGCCGAGGCGGAGCGGGTGAGCGACGGCTGGTTCAGCCTGCACTACGAAGGGCGGCTGGACCCGACCGGGATCGTCAAGGGCTGGGCCGCCGAGCGGGCGGCACGGCAGCTCGCGGCGACCCCCGGGGTGAGCGGTGTGAGCATGAACGGCGGCGGGGACGTCCAGCTGCTCGGGACGCCCGAGCCGCACCGGCCGTGGCGGGTCGGAGTGGCCGACCCGCTGCGCCCGGGGGGCCTCGCGGCGGTCGTCTCCGCGGCGGGCGCGGACGAGCTGGCGGTGGCCACGTCCGGCACCGCCGAGCGGGGCACCCATATCGTCGACCCGCGCACCGGCCGGTCCGCGGTGACCGACCTGGTGGCGGTGACGGTGGTGGCACCCGAGCTGACCTGGGCGGACTGCTGGGCCACGGCGGCCTTCGCGATGGGGTCGGCGCAGGGGCTGCGCTGGCTGGAGTCCCTGCCGGACGTGGAGGCGCTGCTGATCACGGCGGGCGACGAGGTGAGGTGTACGGGGGGTCTGGCCTCCCGACTCGGATGACCGGATCACCCAACGAGCGCGGGGCTGTATCGGCCTGCGTCTCCACCGCGTGGGCGCGACAGGCCCCCGCCGACCTGCACTCGGCGGGCGACACGACCTCCACACCCCGCAGTGGCCCTCTCGGTGGCCCTCTCAGTGGCCGTTCTGCGCCAGCCGCAGCATGTGCTCCGCGAGCGCCTGTCCGCCCGCCGGGTCGCGGCTGATCAGCATCAGGGTGTCGTCGCCCGCGATCGTGCCGAGGATGTCGTGCAGCTCGGCCTGGTCGATGGCCGACGCCAGGAACTGGGCGGCCCCGGGAGGCGTCCGCAGGACCACCAGGTTCGCCGAGGCCTCCGCGGAGATCAGCAGCTCCTGGGACAGCCGGCGCATCCGCTCCTCCTTGGCCGACTCGCCCAGCGGCGCGCGCGGGGTGCGGAAGCCGCCCTCGCTCGGTACCGCGTAGATGAGGTCGCCCTCGTTGTTGCGGATCTTCACCGCGTTCAGCTCGTCCAGGTCCCGGGAGAGCGTCGCCTGCGTGACGCTCAGCCCGTCGTCGGCGAGGAGCTTCGCCAACTGGCTCTGGGAGCGCACCGGTTGCCGGTTGAGGATGTCCACGATCCGGCGGTGGCGTGCGGTGCGGGTCTGCGGCACGGCAGGCCCGGCGTGCTGTGCGTCGTCCTGCGCGTGACTCATCGTCGTCTCATTCTCCGGATCCGTCCCCGTGTGCAAGGTCCAGGACGCCGGGGAGTGCCCGGAGGAACGCATCCACCTCGTCGTCGCCGAGATTCAGCGGCGGCATCAGCCGTACGACGTCGGGCGCGGGCGCGTTCACCAGGAATCCGGCCTCCTGAGCCGTCTGGCGCGCCTTGGGCGCGAGCGGCTCGGTGAGCACGATACCCAGGAGGAGGCCCGCGCCCCGGACATGAGCGATCGACGGATGGCCGAGTGACTCGATTCCCTCCCGCAACTTCTCGCTCTGCCGCTTGACGTTCTCCAGCAACCCCTCGTTCTCGATGGTGTCGAGGACGGCGAGGCCGGCGGCGCAGACCACCGGATTGCCGCCGAAGGTGGTGCCGTGGTGCCCGGGCTGGAGCAGTTCGGCGGCCCGGCCGAAGGCGACCGTGGCACCGAGCGGCAGTCCGCCGCCGAGGCCCTTGGCGAGGGTGACGACGTCGGGCAGCACGCCCTCGTGGGCCTGGTACTCGAACCAGTGCCCGGTACGGCCGATTCCGGTCTGCACCTCGTCCAGGACCAGCAGCGCACCGGTGGCGGCCGTGATCGCGCGGGCGGCCTTGAGGTAGCCGGGCGGCGGGGTGACGACGCCGAGCTCGCCCTGGATCGGCTCCAGGATGACGAGCGCCGTCTGGTCGGTGACCGCGGCCGCGAGGGCCTGCGCGTCGCCGAACGGCACGTGCGTGACCTCGCCGGGCAGCGGCAGGAACGGCTCCCGCTTGCCCTGCTGGCCGGTCATCGCGAGGGCGCCCATGGTGCGCCCGTGGAAGGCGCCCTCGGTGGCGACCACGTGGGTCCGCCCGGTCAGCCGGCCGATCTTGAAGGCGGCCTCGTTGGCCTCGGCGCCCGAGTTGCAGAAGAAGACCCTGCCGTCCCGGCCGAAGAGCTGGAGCAGCCGCTCGGCGAGCGTCACGGTCGGGTCGGCCATGAAGAAGTTGGAGATGTGGCCCAGCGAGCCGATCTGCCGGCTGACGGCCTCGACGATCGCCGGGTGGGCGTGGCCGAGCGCGTTGACCGCGATACCGCCGACGAAGTCGAGGTACTCCTTGCCGTCGGCGTCCCACACCTTGGTGCCCGCGCCGCGCACGAGGGGAAGCAGCGGGGTGCCGTAGTTGTTCATCAGCGCGCCCTGCCACCGCTGGGCGTACTCCTGATGGGCGGTCATACGGCATCCCCCTGTTGCTCGTCGGGCACGACCATCGTGCCGATGCCCTCGTCGGTGAAGATCTCCAGCAGGATCGAATGCTGGACCCGGCCGTCGATGACCCGGGCGGTGGTGACGCCGTTGCGGACGGCGTGCAGGCAGCCCTCCATCTTCGGCACCATGCCGGAGCTCAGGTCCGGCAGCAGCTTCTCCAGCTGGGAAGCCGTGAGGCGGCTGATCACTTCGTCGCTGTGCGGCCAGTCCTCATAGAGACCCTCGACGTCCGTGAGGACCATGAGGGTTTCGGCGCCCAGCGCAGCAGCGAGTGCCGCAGCCGCCGTATCAGCATTGACGTTGTAGACATGTCCATCGTCCTGGCTACGGGCGATCGACGAGACGACCGGGATGCGGCCGTCGGCGAGCAGTGCCTCGATCGCGCCCGTGTCGATCTCGGTGATCTCGCCCACCCGCCCGATGTCGACCAACTCGCCGTCGATCTCGGGCTGGTGCTTGGTGGCGGTGATGGTGTGCGCGTCCTCGCCCGTCAACCCGACGGCGAGCGGGCCGTGTTGGTTGAGCAGCCCGACCAGCTCGCGCTGGACCCGGCCCGCCAGCACCATCCGTACGACGTCCATGGCGTCCTCGGTGGTGACGCGCAGGCCGGCCTTGAACTCGCTGACGATGCCGTGCTGGTCGAGGGCGGCGCTGATCTGCGGGCCGCCGCCGTGCACGACGACCGGCTTGAGGCCGGCGTGGTGCAGGAACACGACGTCCTGGGCGAAGGCGGCCTTCAGGTCCTCGTCGATCATGGCGTTGCCGCCGAACTTGATGACGACCGTCTTGCCGTTGTGCCTGACCAGCCAGGGCAGCGCCTCGATGAGGATCTGGGCCTTGGGCAGTGCCGTGTGTTTGCGGGTCGAGGACTTTCGCTCTTCTGAGTGATTGACCGTCATAGCCGACTTTCGGAAGAATCTTGGATCAGCCGCCGGACGGGCGGTGTTGGCCTGTGGAGGCGGCGTAAGACTTGCCCCGGACTCGTCCGAGGGCGAGCGGCCGCCTGTGAACCAGGAACCCTCGTCGGCTACGACGAGGACCCGCGACAACCAAGCGGGCACGTCAAGAGGAGTAGGCGCTGTTCTCGTGGACATAGTCGGCCGTGAGGTCGTTGGTCCAGATCGTCGCAGACTCATTGCCTGCCGCGAGGTCCGCCACAATGTGGACCTCGCGGTAGCGCATGTCGACCTTGTCGCGGTCCTCGCCGACGCCGCCGTTCTTGCAGACCCAGAGGCCGTTGATGGCGACGTTCAACCGGTCCGGCTCGAAGGCGGCCCGTGTCGTGCCGATCGCCGAGAGGACACGCCCCCAGTTGGGGTCCTCGCCGTGGAGGGCGCACTTGAGGAGGTTGTTGCGGGCGATGGAGCGGCCCACCTCGACGGCGTCGTCCTCGGTCGCGGCGCCCACCACCTCGATCTTGATGTCCTTGCTGGCGCCCTCGGCGTCGCGGATCAGCTGCTGGCCGAGGTCGTCGCAGACCTGCCGTACGGCTTCGGCGAACTCCTCGTATTCCGGGGTGACTTCGGAGGCTCCGGAGGCGAGCAGCAGCACGGTGTCGTTGGTGGACATGCAGCCGTCGGAGTCGACGCGGTCGAAGGTGGTGCGCGTCGCCGCCCGGAGCGCCTTGTCCAGTACGTCGTCGTCGAGGACGGCGTCGGTGGTGAGGACGACGAGCATGGTGGCGAGGCCGGGCGCGAGCATGCCCGCTCCCTTGGCCATGCCGCCGACGGTCCAGCCGTCCTTCGTCACGACGGACGTCTTGTGGACGGTGTCGGTGGTCTTGATGGCGATGGCGGCCTTCTCGCCGCCGTGCTCGGACAGCTGCCCGGCGGCCGTCTCGACTCCCGGGAGCAGCTTGTCCATCGGGAGCAGGACGCCGATGAGGCCGGTCGAGCAGACGGCGACCTCGATGGCGCCGCGGCCGAGGACCTCGGCGGTCTTCTCCGCCGTCGCGTGCGTGTCCTGGAAGCCCTTCGGTCCCGTACAGGCGTTGGCGCCACCGGAGTTGAGGACGACGGCGGACACCTGTCCGCCCTTGAGGACCTGCTCGGACCACAGCACGGGCGCGGCCTTCACACGGTTGGACGTGAAGACACCGGCGGCGGCGCGGCGCGGACCGTCGTTGACCACGAGGGCCAGGTCCGGGTTGCCGTTCTCCTTGATTCCGGCGGCGATGCCCGCAGCCCGGAATCCCTTGGCTGCCGTGACGCTCACGGTGCGACTCCGATCGTGGAAAGCCCCGTGGACTCGTCGAGTCCGAGGGCGAGGTTCATGCTCTGGACGGCACCGCCCGCGGTGCCCTTGGTCAGGTTGTCGATGGCACTGATCGCGATGATGCGGCCCGCGGCCTCGTCGAACGCGACCTGTATGTGAACGGCGTTGGAACCGTGGACGGACGCCGTGGCGGGCCACTGGCCCTCGGGCAGCAGGTGCACGAAGGGCTCGTCGGCGAGGGCCTTCTCGTAGGCGGCGCGGACGGACTCGGCGGTGACACCGGGCCTGGCCTTCGCGCTGCAGGTGGCGAGGATGCCGCGGGGCATCGGCGCGAGGGTCGGCGTGAAGGAGACACTGACGGTCTCACCGGCGGCCGCGCTGAGGTTCTGGATCATCTCGGGCGTGTGCCGGTGGCCGCCGCCCACGCCGTACGGCGTCATGGAACCCATGACCTCGCTGCCGAGCAGGTGCGGCTTGGGGGTCTTGCCGGCGCCTGAGGTGCCGGAGGCGGCGACGATCACGGCCTCGTTCTCGGCGAGTCCCGCCGCGTAGGCCGGGAAGAGGGCCAGCGAGACGGCCGTCGGGTAGCAACCGGGTACCGCGATGCGCCTGGACCCCTCCAGCGCGGAGCGGGCACCCGGCAGTTCGGGGAGGCCGTAGGGCCAGGTCCCGGCGTGCGCGGAGCCGTAGAACCGCTCCCAGTCGGCCGCGTCCTTCAGCCGGAAGTCGGCGCCCATGTCGACGACGAGGACGTCCGGGCCGAGCTGCTCGGCGACGGCGGCGGACTGGCCGTGGGGCAGGGCGAGGAAGACCACATCATGCCGACGGCCCTGGCCCGCGAGGACCTCGGGGGTGGTTTCCGCCAGCACCCGGTCGGCCAGGGGCAGCAGGTGCGGCTGGAGCGCGCCGAGCCGCTGGCCCGCGTTGGAGTTGCCAGTCAGGGCCCCGATCTCGATCTCGGGGTGCGCCAGGAGCAGACGCAGGAGCTCTCCGCCCGCGTACCCGCTCGCTCCGGCCACTGCCGCACGTACCGCCATGTCATCCTCCTCCTGGAGGGCATGACTATACGTTTCGCTGCACGTTTATGCAATCTCGGTGGTCTCCGCCCTGGGAAGCATGATCCGGCGGGACACCACGAACGTCACCGGAATCGCCCCCAGGGACGCGAGCAGAGGGGCGTACCGGCTGCCGAGGTGCAGGAGGTCGACCAGCACATAGGCGCCCGCGGTCGTGACCACGAAATTCGCCGCGTTCGTCAGGGGAAACATCAGGAATTTACGCAGGGTCGGGCGCGTCCGATACGTGAATCGAGCATTGAGGAAGAATGATCCGGTCATGCTGATCACGGTCGCGAGAATATGGGCGAGAAGGTACGGGAAACGAGGGAGGAGCAGCAGGTAAGCAGCGTAATACGTGCCGGTGTTGACGACGCCGATGACGGCGAAGGTCAGCATCTGCCTCGATATCAGGGGATGAGATCCTTCGTCGTGTCGCACGCGGTCCGGTCCTCCGTCCGTTTCACGTTGGTCGCCTTCACCAGGAAGTGAGGGCGCCGCTTCACCTCGTAGTAGATGCGGCCGGTGTACTCGCCGATGACCCCGAGCATGATCATCTGCACTCCGGCGACGCCGGTGACGGCCGTGATGATCGTGACATAGCCGGGTGTCTGCACGCCGTTGACCAGCGCGGCGCCCACGATCCACGCCGTGTACAGCCCGGCACACAGCAGCAGGCCCATGCCGAGGTAGAGGGCGGCGCGCAGCGGCCTGTTGTTGAAGGAGAGCAGACCGTCGAGTCCGTAGTTGAGCAGGCTGCGGAAGGTCCAGGAGCTGCGGCCGGCCTCGCGCACGGCGTTCTCGTACTCGAAGGTCGTGCTCGGGAAGCCCACCCACGCGAACAGGCCCTTGGAGAAGCGGTTGTACTCGGAGAGGTCCAGGATCGCGTCCACCACGCGGCGCGACATCAGCCTGAAGTCCCCCACGCCGTCGACGAGTTCCACGTCGACGAGGCGGTTGATGAGCCGGTAGTAGAGGCGGGCGGTGACGGTGCGGGGCACGCTGTCGCCGGTCCTGGTGCGCTTGGCGATGACCTGGTCGTAGCCGTCCGCACGCAGGTCCACCATGCGCTTGATCAGCTCCGGCGGGTGCTGCAGGTCCGCGTCCATGACGATCACGGAGTCTCCCGTGGCATGGCGCAGGCCGGCCAGCAGTGCCGCCTCCTTGCCGAAGTTGCGGCTGAAGGAGACGTACCGCACGCGCGCGTCGCGGTCGGCCAGCCGCTCCAGGGCGGGGAGCGTACGGTCACGGCTGCCGTCGTCGACGTACACGAACTCCATGTCGTGGCCCAGCGGCAGCAGTTCCTCCGCGACCTTCTGGACCTGGTCGTGGAAGCGTTCTATGACGTCTTCCTCGTTGTAGCAGGGCGCGACGATCGATATGAGCATGGTTTCCCCCTGGGGACGCGGTCAGAGAGCGCCGGTCACGGGCTCGCGCGGGCGGGTGGTCGTGGTCGGTGGAGCCGACGGCGGTGCGGCACGCCGTCGGCGTACGGCGGTGAAGGCGCCGAGCAGGATCACGGTCAGCAGCGCTGCGGCCCCGACGGTGGCGCCCAGGCGCAGGCCGGGCGGGTGGAAGGTGCAGGAGACGCTGGTCGTGGAGGAGTCGACGGGCACGGCGATCAGGCCGTGGAACTCCCCCGCCGGTACGGCGTCGGCGTCGCCCGCGGCGCAGCGCCAGCCCGCGATGCGCGGCGCCGCCACGACCGCGGTCCCCCTGCTGCCCGCCGGGAGTTCGGCCCGGATCGTGCTGCCGGAGACGGTGACGCGGGTGGCGCCGGTGGACCTGAGCCGCTCGACGGCGTCGTGCAGCCGGGTGGTGTCCAGGCAGCCGACCGCGCCGTCGGGGACGCGGCCGCCGAGGAGGGGGGCGAGCTCGATCGTCAGGCGTCCGGAGACCGGGACCCTGCCCAGCCGCTGCATGGCGGCGATCTTGGTGACGGGCGCGTCGGACCTGAACCGGCCGGTCGGCCCGTCGCCCGTCGTGGCCGTGCCGGAGTAGTGGGGCGCCCACAGGTAGACCTCGTCACCGGCCCGGCACCGCGCGGTGATCGTCGGTTTGCGCGCGGTCACGGACGCGGCGGCGATCAGCATCCCGGGGTGCGCGCTGTCCCCGGCCTGCGGGGCCTTGCCACTGCCGGTCCGCACGGTGATGGGGGGCACGGTGTAGACCCGGCTGCCCAGCAGGAGTTCCTGGTTGCGGTAGGGCGACGGGCCGAAGCCGGCCGCGGACGCGCCGTGCGGCCGCAGCGTGACCAGCGGCGGTACGTCCTCGCGGGACACGGTCGGCCCGGTGCCGTCCTGCGGGAACCAGCCCTGGTGCGGGTCCGGCGGGGAGTGTACGCGTGCGCCGACGGAGAAGATCGCGTCCGTGACGTCGTTGTCGAGGCTCTGCACGCTGCGGCCCCGTGAGGTCCAGCCGCCGCCGAGGGCGGTGAGCGTACGGCTGAGGACGTCGGAGGTGAGGCTGCTGTAGTACTGGACGCCCTGGCCGCCGACCAGCATCGGGTCGTTGCCGGCGGTCTGCTCACGGCCCGGGTCGGTGCGGTACCGGGGCCAGCCGTCGGCCTGCGCGATCTCCTGCGCCTGTGCCCGCTGCCGGGCTCCCCAGGGCGCGTAGTCGTCCATCTGGCCGAGGCGGAGCCGGGTGGCGACGGCGGAGGTGGCGGCCGTCTCGCCGAACTGCCCGCCGAACAGCAGCGCCAGGGCGAGCCCGGCCAGGACGGTACGGCGCCTGCCGGTCGACGCGGGACCCGCAGGCCCGTCCGCGTCCGTGTGCCGCAGCAGCGCCAGTCCGCCGACCGAGCCGATGACGGCGAGCAGCAGCACTCCCCAGCCGACGGGACGCACCAGCGTGCTCCGGCTCGCGACGACGCTGATCAGCACGAGCAGCGCGCCCGCCGCGCCGAGGGCACGCCAGTCGGGCGGGCCGTACGAGAGCGCCTGCCACGCGGCGATCACCAGAAGTGCGCACAGCACGAAGGCCTGACGGTAGGCACTGCCTTGTGGTGTGGCGAAGGCGTGCCAGACCAGGTGGGTCGGCCCCCACTGCAGTGACAGGGCCACCGCGGCGACCAGCAGCGTCCATCCGGCGCGCACCTGCCGCGGAACGGCCCGGTGGAAGGGCAGGGAGAGAGCGAGCAGCAGCGCGGCGGTGCTGACGTAGACGGCCGGACTGTTGAAGCTGTACGAGGTCGGCAGCAACCGCGCCAGCAGGTCCTGCGTCGACACCGGCTTGAACTGGACGACTCGGCCGGGGTAGGCGTGCTTGGTGCCGAAGTACACGACGATCACCAGCGGGGCGGCCAGGCCCACTCCCAGCGCGACGGTGACGACGGAACGGCCCAGCGTCCTCAGCCGCTGCCGGTTCGAGAACCCGGAGAGCAACAGCCGCAGGAGCAGGACCAGTCCGGCGGCGATGGTCGCCATGTACGCGGTGTAGAAGTTGGCGATCCAGGCGAGGGCCACGATCAGCACGCCGGGCAGCGGGTGGCGGCGCTGCATCGCCCACTCGCCGACCAGGCACAGCAGCGGCAGGGCGACCAGGCCGTCGAGCCACATCGGGTTGTACGAGGCGACCGCGACGCTCCAGCCGCACATCGCGTAGGACGCTCCCAGCAGCCCGGCCCCCCACCAGCGGCCGGGCCGCAGGCTCAGCAGCAGCCAGGCCATGGCCGCGCCGGCGGACGCCGTCTTCAGCACGGTGATCACATACACCGCGAGGTCGATCTCGTCCCGCGGGAACACCACGACGAGCAGGGCGAACGGGCTGCTGAGGTAGGTGCCGAGGTCGGGCAGGAAGCTGGAGCCGAAGCCGGACTGCCAGTTGACGAAGAGGCCGCCGTCGGCCCTGCCGTGCAGCAGGTCCCACAGGTGGGCGTGGAAGGGCACGTACTGGTTGCCGAGGTCGTTGACGCTGCGGGTGCGGGGGCCGAAGGGGTAGCTGCGGGCGATGGTGTCCGCGGCGCAGAACACGGCGACCGTGAGGGCCGCGGCGAGCAGGGCCGCCGCCTTCTTCGGCGAGAAATGGCCGCCCGAAACGGCTTTGGACAGGGTCGAGCGATCCATTCCTTGTTACTCCCCGCAGGTAATTGATTCGCCGACTAAGACGGCCCGAGTTTCCGATCGGTTGTGCCGCCCGGGGAAAGTGGCACAGCTTGTTCCGAATGAATCCGCAGGCTTACGAGAATAAAATGGTGAACATCCGGGAAACAGAAATTTCCGGGCAGGTAATTTAATGGTGAACCCATCGTGCCGTGCGCACGGCGAGGAGTCCGCCGGGGGGCGGCTTGACCTGGAGTGCGCTCCAGGTTCTACGGTTCATGTCATGACCAGCGGACACCCCCTCCCGCAGGACCGGGAGCCGACCCTGACCATCGCCGAGGTGGTCGAGCGCACCGGCCTCTCGCACGACACGCTGCGCTACTACGAGAAGGCCGGCCTGATCGAGCGGGTCGGCCGGACCACCGGCAGCCAGCGCCGCTACGACGCGGCCGACCTGGCCTGGCTGGAGTTCGTGCTGCGGCTGCGCGAGACCGGCATGTCGATCGCCGACATGCAGCGGTACGCCCAGCTGCGGGCCAAGGGGGACGTCTCGGTCGCCGACCGGCTGGCGATGCTCCACGAGCACCGCGCCGAACTGGCGGACCGCATCAGGGCGTTGCGCCGCAACGCCGGTGCGCTGGACGACAAGATCGACCACTACGAACGGCTGCTCGGCACCATGCACGAGCAGCCGGAGGACGGAAGACCGACATGAGCGAGAGCACCACCCGTGAAGAGCGCTTCACCCACGGCCTGGAGGTCCTGAAGAGGGTCGACGGCGAGGCCGGAGAGCGGGTCGTCGACTCGCTCTCCGACATCAACCCCGAGCTCGGCCACCAGGTCGTCGCCTGGGCCTTCGGCGAGATCTACGACCGCCCCGGACTCGCCCCGCGCGACCGGCAGCTGGTGACGCTGGGCATGCTCACCGCGCTCGGCGGCTGCGAGGCCCAGCTCGACGTGCACGTCAACGCGGCCCTGAACGTGGGCCTCACGCCCGAGCAGATCGTCGAGGCGCTGACGCACTCCGCCGTGTACTGCGGCATTCCCAAGGCCCTGAACGCGACCTTCGCCGCGAAGAAGGTGTTCGCCGAGCGCGGGCTGCTGCCGCTCGGACAGCAGCCCGCGGACTCGGCGCCGGCGACTACCTCTGCCTGATCCGCAGGAAGGTGATCGAGTTCGCCCGGAAGGTGTAGGTGAACGTGTCGGCGACCCCCGGGAAGGTGGACGCCGTCGGCGCGACGGCCCTGTTCGTCTCGCTGTTCACCGCGCCGGGCGCGGCGGCCAGCGTGGTCACCCTGGCCTTCGACGCGACCTTCGCGCCGCCGAGGTCGATCGTCGTACGGGCCGCCGAGGACTGGGCGTTGACGACCTTGACGATCAGGTCACCGGTCTTGTGGTCCTCGGTGACGACCTGGCGGAACGGCTCGGCCGGCTTGTCGTCCGTGAAGCTGCCCCACTCCTGGCCGTCGAGGTACAGGGTCACCTGACGGCCGCGCACCTTGACGTGCACGTCGTAGGCACGGCCGGTCTCGACCGACCCCGCCTTGGAGACGAGGGTCGACTTGCCGCCGTCCACGGCCTGCTCGACGGCGGACTGGGTGTTGCCCCAGCCGCCCAGGTTCCACCAGTAGTAGTTGCCGGTGTCCTTGACGCCGAAGGCGACGAGGAAGCCCTCCTTGCCGGACTTCTTGGTGGCCTTCACCCGCAGGTCGTAGTCGTGCCAGGACGGATCGCCGGCCGACACCATGGTGTTCTCGGCGTTCTCGGAGGTCTGGACGTACTGCCCGTCCTGGACGCTCCAGCTGCCGGCCCCGCTGTGCGTCCACTTCGAGGCGTCACCGGAGAAGTCGTCGGTGAGCAGCGTGTTCCCGTCGGCGTCCGTCACCTTCACGTCGTCGTACGCCGCCGTGGTGTCCCAGGTCGACAGGCCGACGGCGCCGGAGATGGGGGTGAGCAGCGCGGGCGTGCCGGTGGCCGTGGAGGGGACGACCCGGTCGCCGACGTTGTTCATGAACAGCTTCTGGACCTCGTAGTTCGCCGAGCCCCAGGAGGCGTGGTTGTTGAACCACACCATGTCCGGGCTCCACTGCACATAGTCCTCGTTGGCGAACAGCGGTGCGTACGAGGCGAGTTCGACGACGTCCGCGTTGCGCTCCAGGCCGGTCATGTACGCGGCCTCGGCGAGGCCGTTCTTGAAGGCGTTGCCCCCGGAGGCATACTCGCCCAGGAAGACCTTGGGCCCGCTCCTGTCGTAGGAGTCGTAGCGGTTGTTGTTCTGCAGGAACCACTGCGGGCTGTTGTAGTAGTGCTCGTCGACCATGTCGACCTTGGCGTCCCTGTTGAGCTGCCAGGCCGTGTCGAAGGTCGAACCGGAGTCGTCCGGGCCGGAGTTGGAGATGACCTGCATGTGCGGGTACTTCGCCTGGATCGCGGCACGGAACTGCTGGAAGCGGGCGAAGAACTCGTTCGGGAGGTTCTCCTCGTTGCCGACCTCGATGTGGGTGAGGTGGAAGGGCTTGGGGTGGCCCATCCGGGCGCGCTTGCCGCCCCACTCGCTCGTCACCGGGCCGTTGGCGAACTCGATGAGGTCGAGGGTGTCCTGGACGTGCCGCTTGAGCAGCGCGTCGTCGACGACGGCCTTGTTCTGGCCGCAACCGGTGACCAGGGCGGGCACGACGGGCAGCGGCATGGCGCCGATGCCCTCGGCGAAGCGGAAGTATTCGTAGTAGCCGAGACCGTAACCCTGGTTGTAGCCCCAGAAGTTGGAGTTCGTGGCGCGCGTCTCGACCGGGCCGACGGTGTCCTTCCACTGGTACGAGCGCTTGCGCTGGTAACCGGAGGCGGCACTGTAGTCCTCCATGGAGCCGGTGTTGACCAGACAGCCGCCCGGGAAGCGCACGAAGCCGGGGTGCAGCGCGGCGACCTTCTCCGCGAGGTCCTTGCGCAGGCCGTTGGCCTCGTGCCGGAAGGTGTCGCGCGGGAACAGGGAGACCATGTCGAGCGCGGCCGCGGCGGAGGAGGCCACGGTGAGGCGGCCGTCGGAACCGCTGCGGGCGGCGGTGAAGCTCACCTTGTACTGTGCCCAGCCGCCCTTGCGCACGGCAACCCGCCGGGCGGCGGCCAGCGAGCCGTCGGCGTCCCCGAGGGAGACCGTGAGCGCCGTGCCGCTCTGGGCGCGGGCCCACACCGAGAAGTCGTACCTCTTTCCGGCCTCGACGCGAACGCCGGTGTTGTAACCGGAGTTCGTGACGGACGAACCGGCGCCCAGGGAGAGGTAGTTGCGGTTACGGACGTTCAGCCGGCCGTCGTCGTTCACGACGTGCGCACTGCCGGACACCGTCCACGCCGTCAGCGGCGTGTACGACGTGTTGTCGTCCGTGGAGTACTCGAAGGACCGGTTCTGCACGAGTTCGGCGTAGAGGCCGCCGTCGGCGGCGCGGTTGATGTCCTCGAAGAAGACGCCGTACATCGTGTCGTCGATCTTCGCGCCCTTGGCGGCGGGGTCGACGGTGATCGCGTAGTCGGTGACGTCCTCGGCGTGGGCCGGGGACGGGAGGAGACCGGCAGCGAGCAGGAAAGCGCTTGTTCCGAGGCCGAGTCTCAGCCGGTTGCGGGTGGTGCGTGACATGGATACTCCGCGGCTCTTGGGGGTCGTTCTCGACGGCTCGATCGTTCGAAATATCAGGCAGCGGTCAGCACTTCGGACGGCAAGCTAAAGGGAGGGGCGTGAGCACGTCAATGGGGCCCGCGAGGGACGACGTAGGGTCGACGGCATGGACGCGCTGCTGCCGGACCTCATGGAAAAGGGCCGATGACGGGCGAGCCGTGGCCCGTGCCCGACGTGCTGGCCCATCTGGCCGGGCGCTGGCGCGTGCGGCGCACCGTGCGGGACCTGGCGAGCGGGGACGAGGGGCACTTCGAGGGCACCACGGTCTTCATCCCGCTGCCGGAGGGCGGTCTGCTGCACGAGGAGACCGGCACGTTCACCTGGCAGGGCGTCGCGCGGCCCGCCGAGCGAACCCTGCGCTTCCTGCGGGGGAGTTCACCGGGCAGCGCGGACGTACGTTTCGCCGACGGCCGCCCCTTCCACTGCCTGGACCTGACCACCGGGCACCATGTCGCCGGCCACCCCTGCGCGGCGGACCTCTACCGCGGCGAGTTCACCGTCCGGGACGCGGACCACTGGCGGTCGGTGTGGCGGGTGGGCGGACCCGCCAAGGACCTCCTGCTCACGACCGACTACGCGCGTGAGGGCTGAACCGGGACCCCGTCGAAGCGGAGGTTCCAGCGGCCTGCGTGGCCCGTGACGATGGTCGTCGACAGGGGGCGCACATCGATGTTCCAGTACGTCGACGGCGGCGCCTTCAGGGCGTAGACGAGGGCCGCGCGGATGACGGACGGCTCTGCGACGGCGACGATGCGGCCGCCGTCCTCGGCCGGCCTGGTGTCGAGCCAGCCCCCGACCCGGGAGACGAAGGCGAGCAGCGACTCGCCGCCGTGCGGGGTGGCCCGCGGATCGCCCAGCCAGGTGTCCACGGCGGCCGGCTCGCGGGCCATCGCCTCGCCGAGCGTCAGTCCGCGCCAGCGGCCCATGTCGCAGTCCCGCAGGGCGAGTTGTACAAGAGGCGCGTAGCCGAGGGCGTCACCGGTGGCGCGACTGCGGGGCGTGGGCGAGCAGTAGCGCAGCTCGGCCGCCGCGAGCGGGATGAGGTCGTGCGCGACATGCTGCACCTCGTCCCAGCCTGCCTGGTCGAGCGGACGGTCGTCCTCGAAGCGCTCGGCGAGCAGCGGGGAACTGCGCGCGGCGGCGACGAAAGTGACCCGTAGTTGCATGCGGCGATCGTCAGTCGGGAAAGTGTGCAGGTCAAGGGGCGTTACCAAGGAGTCACCCAGGGTGCCCGAAATCTTACTTCCAGGTCAGGACCTGGCGGACAACTCACCCGAAACACCTCACCCACACGTCACTCGGAGACGAGCGCCATCCACTGGTCGGGCCTCGCCAGCTCCCGGAAACCGAGCTTCTCGTACACCCCGTGGGCGTCGTGGGTGGCGAGCAGGATGCGGCGCAGCCCGTACGGGCGCAGGTGGTCACGGACGGCCGCGACCATCGCCGTACCGACACCCTTGCCGCGCACGGAAGGGTCGACGTACACGTCGCAGAGCCAGGCGAAGGTGGCCCGGTCGGTGATGATCCGCGCATACGCCACCTGATCCCCCGAAACCACCTCGAACACCCCGAAGTTCAGCGAACCTGCCATCGCCGACTCGTGCTTCTCCCGCGTCCGCCCGAGCGCCCAGTACGCGTCGGTGGACAGCCATCGGTGCACGCGCTCGGTGTCGATGCGATCGGGGTCGGCGGAGATCTCGTAGCCGTCGGGGAGGCCCGGGGTGGTGTCGGTCATGGCGGGAGACTCGCAGGCCGGGAGGCGGGGAGTCGACTGGTTTTCCTGGTCTTCCCCGCGCCCGCCCGGCCCCGCCGCCCTTCGGCTAGAGCACCTCGTCGCAGGCCGTGCGCAGCCGCCGTACCCCCTCCGTGATCTCCCGAGTCCCTGCCACCGCCGCGAAGCTCAACCGCAGGTACGGTGCCGGGGATTCCGCGCTGAAGTACGGGCGGCCGGGCGTGAGGGCGACTCCCGCGCGCAGGGCCGCCGCCGTCAGGGCGGTTTCGTCCGTGCCGTCGGGCAGGCGCAGCCACAGGTGGTAGCCGCCGGACGGGATGTGGGGGAGGGAGAGTTCGGGGAGGCCGCGGCGCAGGGCTGCCGTCATCGTGTCGCGGCGGGTCCTCAACTCCGCGGAGATGGCCCGGAGATGGCGCGGCCAGGCGGGTGAGCCGACGAGTTCGAGGGCCGCCTCCTGGAGCGGCCGGGAGACGAAGAAGGTGTCGACGACCTGGATGGCGCGCAGTCGTTCCAGGACCGGGCCGTGGGCGGCCAGCGCGCTCACCCGGAAGCTGGGCGAGGTCGCCTTGGTGAGCGAGCAGACGTGGACGACGACTCCGTCGGGGTCGTCCGCCGCAAGGGGGCTCGGCAGCGGTCCCGCGTCCTCGTGCACGAGCCGTCGCACGAAGTCGTCCTCGACGACGAACGCGCCGGCCTCGCGGGCGATGCGGAGCACGTCGCCGCGGCGCTCGGGGGCGAGCACGGCGCCGGTCGGGTTCTGGAACAGGGGCTGACAGACGAAGACGCGCGCGCCCGTCGCCCGGAACGCGTCGGCGAGCAGAGCCGGTTTCACGCCGTCCGCGTCCACCGGGACCGGGACGGGCCGCAGACCCGCCGCCCGCGCGATCGCCAGCATGCCCGGATACGTGGGCGATTCGACGAGCACCGGCGCTCCGGGCGGGGCCAGCGCCCGCAGCGCGGTCGTGAGTGCGGACTGGCCACCCGCGCTGATGAGGACCCCCGCGGCGGTGACCCCTCCCCCGATGCTGCGCGCGAACCACTCCCGCAGCTCCGGCAGCCCCTCCATGGGCGGCCGCCCCCAGGCACCGGGGCGCCGTCCCGCCCGGGACAGGGCCGCCGCCATCGCCCGCTCGGGCTGCAACGACGGGTGCAGATAGCCGCCGTTGAACTCGACGACTCCGGGCGGCGGTGCGGCGAGCGACACGGTGACTCCGGACGCGTCGACGGAACGCGGTACGAGGTCGGCGGCGCCGTCCGCGCTGAGGGCGACCTCCTGCCACGAGGTGTCGCCGGCGGGAGCGGCCGTGCCGCGCGGCTGTGCGCGGAAGGCGCCGGCTCCCGGCCTGGTCACCACCAGGCCCTCGGCGGACAGCTGCGCCAGGGCCCGCGAGACGGTCACCGGGCTGACCCGGAACCGTTCCACGAGGGACCGGCTCGACGGGAGCTTTCCACCAGGAGAGTAGCGGTTGACTTCCTGTCGCAGCTGATTCGCCAGTTCGCCCACACTGCTACGCTCTTGCATGACAGCACAGAATAGCGCTACTGCCACCCCGCGGATAGCGGTCGCCACCCCGCCCGGGACGGCAGCCGGCACCGGCACGCTCCAGGCCGCCCTCGGCGTCACCGCCTTCTCCCTCACCTTCCCCGCCACCGCCTGGGGCCTGGAGGGCTTCGGGCCCTGGTCCCTGGTGGCCGTGCGCAGTGTTCTGGCAGCCCTGATCGCGGGCACGTGTCTGCTCGCCCTGCGCGTTTCACCGCCGGACCGGCGGCACGTGGCGGGACTCGCGGTCGTCGCCGCGGGTGTCGTCGTCGGCTTCCCGCTGCTCACCACCCTCGCCCTGCAGACCTCGACCACCGCGCACGCGGCGGTCGTGGTGGGCCTGCTCCCGCTCACGACCGCGCTGTTCTCCGCCCTGCGCATGGGCACCCGCCCCTCCCGCACGTTCTGGACGGCGGCCCTCGCCGGTGCGGCGGCCGTCGTCGCCTTCACGGTGCAGCAGAGCGGCGGCGCCCTGACGACCGCCGACCTGTATCTGTTCGCCGCGCTGGTGGTGTGCGCGGCCGGCTACACCGAGGGCGGCCGACTCGCCCGTGTCATGCCGGGCTGGCAGGTCATCGGCTGGGCGCTGGTGCTGTGCCTGCCGCTGAGCGTGCTGGCCGCCGCGCTGGCGCTGTCGTACGAACCCGTGCGGCTGACCGCGCACAGCGTGGCCGGACTGCTGTGGGTCGCGGCGGGCTCGCAGTTCCTCGGCCTGGTCGTCTGGTACCGGGGCATGGCGGCCATCGGCATCCCGAAGGCCAGCCAGTTGCAGTTGGCCCAGCCCCTGCTCACACTGGTGTGGTCGGTGCTGCTGCTGGGCGAGCACCTGACGGTGGCCGCGCCGCTGACGGCCGCGGCGGTACTCGTGTGCATCGCCGTCACCCAGCGGGCGCGAGGCTGAGCGGCGTGCACGCGCCGGTCCCAACCAAGGCCCCGCGCCGTAGACTCAAGGCCACGGACCGCTGCTCCCGCACTTGGTGAGGAGGCCCTACACATGCACGCAACCGTGGGCGACCAGCTTGTCCAGCACGGCAGGGTGGTCGGACAGCAGGACAAGGTCGGCGAGATCGTCGAAGTACTGGGCCAGGAGGGCAACCCTCCGTTCCGCGTCCGCTTCGAGGACGGGCACGTGGGTGTGTGCTCACCCGGCCCCGACACCGAGATCCGACACAAGGAAGCGCAGAAGTAGATCAGCGCGGGGGCCTCGCCGGCTGCCGGTAGTGGTCGGCGACGACCCGTGCCATCGCCCCGATGCGGTCCGCCGCCACGTCCTTGGCGGCGAAGAAGACATGACCTCGCACCTGCGGGTGCTCCTCCGCCAGCGTGAGGTGCCGGGAGAGTTCGGCCGGATCCTGCCAGGCGGCGGGCTGTGCCGGGTCGCCCGCCTTGTAGAGCGCCTCCCCCACGTACAACTGCGTCCCGCTGCCCCGCGCGACCTCCGCCCACCAGGGCAGCAGCTTGGCGTAGTCGGCGGCGGCGAAGCCGAGGTGCCAGTAGATCTGCGGTGCGATGTAGTCGATCCAGTTCTTGCGCACCCACTTGCGGGTGTCCGCGTGCAGGTCGTCGTACGTCTGCACGCCCGCCCGGGTGTCGGAGCCGAGCGGGTCGGTGGCGGCGTTGCGCCACACTCCGAACGGGCTGATGCCGAAGCGCGTGCCCGGCCGGGTCCGCCGGATGCAGGCGGCCGTCTCGCGCACCAGCTTGTCGATGTTGTCGCGGCGCCAGGCGGCCCGGTCCGGGAAACCCGCGCCGTGGCGGGCGTAGGCCTCGTCGTCGTCGAAGGTCTGGCCGGCCACGGGATACGGATAGAAGTAGTCGTCGAAGTGCACGGCGTCCACGGGGTACTTCTTCACCGCGTCGAGGATCGCCCGCTGGACGAAGGCGCGGACCTTGGGCAGCCCCGGGTTGTAGTAGAGCTTCCCGCCGTACGCCACCACCCAGTCCGGATGTCTGCGCGCGGGGTGCGAGGCGACCAGCTTCGTCAGGTCCGTGTGGACGGCGACGCGGTACGGGTTGAACCAGGCGTGCAGCTCCAGGCCGCGGGCGTGGGCCTCCTCGACCGCCGTCTCCAGGGGGTTCCAGCCGGGGTCCTTGCCCTGGGTTCCGGTGAGGTACTCCGACCAGGGCTCGTACGGCGAGGGCCACAGGGCGTCAGCGGTCGGACGCACCTGGAAGATCACGGTGTTGAGGCGGTTCCGGACCGCCACGTCGAGGTGGCCGATGAGTTCCCTGCGCTGCTCGGCCGCGGTCAGGCCCGGCCGGGAGGGCCAGTCACGGTTGGCCACGGTGGCCAGCCACACGCCCCGCATCCCGGTGACCGCGCGCCGGCGACCCGGCACGGCGCTCGCGTCCGGCGCGGTCGCCAGAGTCGCCAGCGCGGCCAGCGCGAACGCCCTGCGTGACAGTCGCCCCATGGTGACAACACCCCCATACTGTGCGGATCCGCGCGGTCACGGATCGTCTCCGCCGCCCAGGATGCCCCTACCCGCACGATCGATCATCGATACTTGGGGGTAACGTGCACGATCGGAGCAGGCGCCGAACCAGCGGAGTCCTGCCGCACACCCGTGGACCAGCGAAGGGGACGATGTGACAGACATCGCGGCGGGAGACATCGCGCGCGTCGGAGTCGTGGGCTGCGGCCAGATGGGAGCCGGCATCGCCGAGGTGTGCGCCCGTTCCGGGCTGGACGTGAAGGTCGCCGAGACCACCGGCGAGGCCCTGGAGATCGGCCGCACCCGGCTGTTCAACTCCCTGTCGAAGGCGGCCGAGCGCGGCAAGATCAGCGCGGCGGAGCTCGACGCGACGCAGGCGCGGCTCAGCTTCACCACCGACCTCGGCGAGTTCGCCGACCGCGACCTGGTGATCGAGGCCGTCGTGGAGAACGAGCAGGTCAAGACGGAGATCTTCCAGGTGCTCGACCAGGTCGTGACCCGGCCGGACGCGATCCTCGCCTCCAACACCTCCTCCATTCCGCTGGTGAGGCTGGCGGTCGCCACCTCGCGGCCCGACCAGGTCGTCGGCATCCACTTCTTCAACCCGGCCCCGGTGCAGCAGCTCGTCGAGCTGATCCCGGCGCTCACCACCTCCGAGGGCACGCTCGCCCGCGCCCAGCAGTTCGCGGAGAAGACGGTGGGCAAGCACGCCATCCGTGCCCAGGACCGCTCCGGCTTCGTGGTCAACGCGCTGCTGATCCCGTATCTCCTCTCCGCCATCCGGATGTTCGAGTCCGGCATCGCCAGCCGCGAGGACATCGACAACGGCATGGAGCTCGGCTGCGCCCACCCGATGGGCCCGCTGAAGCTGTCCGACCTGATCGGCCTGGACACGGTCGCCTCGGTCGCCTTCTCGATGTACGAGGAGTACAAGGAGCCGCTGTACGCCGCTCCCCCGCTCCTGCAGCGCATGGTCGACGCGGGCCGGCTCGGCCGGAAGACCGGCTCGGGCTTCTACAGCTACAGCTGACACCGACGCCTCGGCCGACACCAACGGCCGGTTGCACAGTGCCCGTTCCAGGGTGCTGACTACACAGTGCGACGAACGCGGGCCCGGCACCTTTGATGGTGCCGGGCCCGCGTCATTCACACACCGTGTGCGCGCCGGGCACGCATATGCCCCTCGCACACTCTCCCCACGTGTCCACCAGGCGAGTTGACTCACCATGCGCATGCAAGGGATGTGACGACTACGGAAAGGAGCGGACTTGTGACCGCCGACCCGGAGCATCCCGTGGTCCATGGAGAACTCGCAGAGTTACGCCGCCGCCTCGATGTCGCGTACGCGCGCGTCGAGGGAGGGCTGGCTCTGCTCAACCATCGCACTGAGGAGACGGACAAGGGACTCGACGACCTGAGCGCACGGATCGTCGCGCTGGAGCACGCCCGCTGGCCACTGCCCGCGGTCGCGGCCCTGGCAGCCGTGGGCGCGCTCGTCGTGACGGTATGGCAGACCCTGGGCCGCTGACGGACAAAGGCGCGGGGCGCCGCCGGTACGCGGCTGCGCCGCGTGGGCGCGACCGGCCACGACGGGGCCGCACAGGAATGACGGCCCGTCGTGGCCCGCCCGGCGGAGCGCCTACGCGTCCTGCCCGAGCCTGAGGTGGTGCAGCAGAAGTAACGCGGCCGCCATGTTGGCGGCCGGGACCTCGCCGCGGGCGACCATGTCGGGGACGAGCTTGAGGGGGACCCACTCCCGGCGGTCCGACTCGAAGTCGTCCACGGGATGCCCGATGTACTCGCCCTCGTCGGTCCAGTAGATGTGGTGCCGTGCGTCGGTGAGGCCGTTGGACGGCTCCACGCTCATGAGGTGCTGCAGAGGTCCCGGCCGCCAGCCGGTCTCCTCCTCGAGTTCCCTGGCGGCCGCGACGGCGATGTCCTCACCGTCCTCGACCACACCCGCGGCGAGTTCCCACCCCCAGCTGTCGGTGATGAAGCGGTGGCGCCACAACAGGAGGACCTCGTTGGCCTCGTTGACCACCGTCGCCACGGCCACCGGCCGCAGCCGTATCAGAAAGTGGTCGAGATGCCGGCCGTCCGGCAGCTCGACATCCGCGAGGTTGACGCTGAACCAGCGGTTTGAGTACACAGTTTGTTCGTTCTGTTTCGTCCACTGCACGGTTCTGCCACCTTCCATCGAGTAAGTGGCAATATCGCAGCAGGGACTGTGGAGCGGCGGCCCTCAGGAACCCGTCTACAGCGGTACGCGCAGTGCTCCGTCGATCAGTTCGGCGGCTTCGGCGGTGCCCGCGCAGCCGCTGCGCACCAGATGGTCGCGTACCGCCCTGAGTCTGTCGCGCAGCCGCTGGGACTCCATTCCGCGGGCCTGTTCGGCCATCTGCACGGCCGTGGCCACGGCTTTGTCGGCATTGCCCTGGCGCAGTTCGATCGTGCTAAGCATGGCGAGCCGGTGCACCCGGCCGCGGTCGTGCGCCGGATTGTCGACGGCGGCGGCCGCGTGCTCCCCCGCCGCCACGAGTTCGCCCAGGCTGAGCAGGGCCTCCGCCACCTGGACGTTGACCAACCCCGGCTGGACATAGCCGGTTTCGTCGGGTTCGTACCCGCGCCGGATGCGTTCGGCGGCCTGCTCCGCCCGCCGGATGCAGGACAGCGCGGTCGTACCGTCGCCCAGGTGCGCGTACGCCTTCGCCTGCATCGCGTAGAGGTCGCAGGCGAGCGCCGGCGTGATGTGTCTGCCGGCGGCCCGCAGCGCGGCCTCCGCGAAGGCGACGGCCTGCCGGTACTCCCGCATGAACAGGGCCTGGTTGACCAGCAGGGCGATCACATACGCGCCCAGGCCCCGGTCCCCGCTGGCCTTCGCCAGCCTGAGGGCCTGGTGGAAGTAGCGCTGGGCGAGACCGTGCGCGTCGGAGTCGTAGGCGCAGATGCCGGCGATCGCCACCAACCCGCCCGTCGCCCGGTGCAGTTGGCGGCCGGTGGCGTCGGTGTAGCTGCCGCGCAGCAGCGGGGCGGCCTCGGCGTTGAGGAAGCCGACGATCCGGGCGCGGGTCGCTATGCCGCCGGCCTTGCGGTACATCTGCTCATAGTGGGTGCGGGCGGCGCGCAGCATCTCGATGTCGCTCGCGGTGACCCGGTGCCGGCCGCCGCGCGAGACGTCCACGTCCTCGGGCGGGTTCTCCCATTCCCACACGGGCATGACGGCGGGCGTGCCGGTGACCGCGGGCGCGCCCAGGATGTGCGGGCGCTGCTGCTCGTCGGAGCGCCACAGGGCGGTGGCACGCTCCACGAAGCCGGAGAGGGTGATGCCGTGCGGGGTGGACGGCTCGCCGGGCACGCCGAGGCCTATGTCGTCCAGCGTGACCGGCCGGTGCAGACGGCCCGCGAGCACCTCACAGATCAGGTCGGGCACCTGACCGCGCGGCCGCTGCCCCTTCAACCACCGTGCTACGGCGGTGTGTTCGTACCGGAGCGCGAGGCCGCGCGCCCGCCCCGCCTGATTGACGTGTGCTGCCAGCCCCGCATGCGAGATCCCCGCCTCGTCCAGGATCGCGTCGAGCAGAGTGTTGGGCTGCATGGGTGCCCCCCGGGTGGCTCGGTGCCGTCAGCGTAGTGCGAACGCCTTCGCACGGGGTGTGAACGGAGTGCTCGGATTCGCAGCGTGCGCGCACTGTCGCGGAGAGTTTCCAGCCGGTTGACTGAAATGCCTCGCAAGAGGCCGGCCGGGCCGCCGGCTCCCCCTCGTACAGTGCGGCGGCCCGCTTCCGCGCCGTCCGCCCAGCTGCCTGCCCGACACTCCGTGGCGGGGCGGACGGCGTGCCGCGCAGGCACGACACACATCGATGAGGCCCCGCCCGGACCACGCGGGAGCGCCGGGCGCACCGTGGGGGAGCGTGGCGATTCGCGGCCTCGACGTCATGTGAGGCGGTGCGCCCGGTGTCCGACCGGCTCACCGGGTGTGCGTACGACATGACGCCGGTCGTTGCGCAGCACGAGCAGCGCGACGTCGTCGGCGGGCCGTCCCCCGGCGTGCCGCAGCAGCCCGGCGAGGACGGCGCGCAGCACCGACTGCGGTGAGACCGGCCCGGCGGCGACGGCCTCGGCGAGCGCGGCGGCCAGCGGAAAGAACCGGCCACGGCCGTCACGGGCGTCTTCGACACCGTCCGTGTGCAGGAAGAGCGCCTCACCGGGCAGGAGTTGGCCGCAGCGGACAGCGGGCAACTCGGCGGGCAACGGGAACGTCCCGAGTGGGGGCAGCGGTTCGGCCCGGGTCAGCGGTTCGGCCCGGGCCGGCCCCAGCAGATACGGCCAGGGGTGCCCGCAGTTGAGGACGTGCACCCCGCCGTCCGCCCCGATCTCCAGCAGCAGTACGGTGACGAACTCCTCGGCGACCGGACTGTCCGGCTCCGGTCCGGCCGAGGGATGCCCGGCGCCGGCCCGCTCCCCCAGATGCCGGGCCAGCGCCCGCTCCAACCGCCGCAGCACACAGCCCAGTTCGGCCTCGTCGTGCGCGGCCTCGCGGAAGCTGCCGAGCACGGCGGCGACCGTGCTGATGGCGGCGAGCCCGTGCCCACGCACATCACCCATCACGATCCGCACGCCGTGCTCGGTGGCGATGACCTCGTACAGATCGCCGCCGATGGCCGCACCGCGGTCCGCGGACAGCTGGGCGGCGGCGACGTTCAGCCCGTCGATCCACGGCGGCGGCGGCCGCAGCAGCGCGCTCTGTGCGGCACCCGCGACCTGCCGGACCTCCCTGAGCTCACGCACCAGCGCATGCCGGACGTTGAGGACCAGTCCGGTCCCCACGGCGAAGAAGACGGCACTGCTGACGATGCGCGCGCCCAGCCCGTTCTGCTGGGCGAGCGGACAGGCCAGTTTGTACGAGATCGCCATGGCGCCCCACACGATGGGCAGCCCCAGCGCCGGCAAGCGCCTGCGGAAGACTCCAGCCCTGCTGCGAATCATGCCGATGGCCCCCCATACAGGCCCCGAAAGCACAGAATCGGACCGGCCTCGAAAGGCCGGTCCGATTCTGTCGACCCGCATGGCCGTAATGGGCCAGATCACCCCGACGTGCCACTCGAATGAGTGACAACTCCCCCGCCACCCGCATTTGTGCAGATGAGGGCACATCTTCACATCGCGATGTGCAGCGCCCCGTCAGGGGGGCGGGGCTGTGGTGCATGTGCGGCTACCGCCGCGTGGGCGCGACAAGCCACGACAAACCCGCAGCCGCCAACGAACCCCGGCTCCCCGCCCCTTGGGCGACCTAACCCCGAAGCACCGCACCCGTCCGCTCACCCGCGAGGGCAACCGCCGCATCCCGGGCGGCAGATGCCTCGTCCACGGTCAGCGTCCGATCCGCCGCACGGAACCGCAGCGCATACGCCAGCGACTTCCGCCCCTCACCGAGCTGGTCGTCGTTCTCGTACACGTCGAACAGCCGGATGCCCTCAAGAAGCGCACCCGCGCCCTCACGCAGCGCCGCCTCGACATCCGTGTGCGGCACGAACGTGTCGACGACCAGCGCGACATCCTGCGTGGCCACCGGGAAGGTGGAGATGCTCGGCGCCTGCGGAGTGTCGTTGCCGACCTTCTCCAGCACGTCCAGGTCGATCTCCATCGCACTGGTGCGCTCGGGCAGCGCCAGGGCCTTCACCACACGCGGGTGCAGCTCACCCGCGTGGCCGACCACCGTCTCCGTGCCGTCCACGACGACCACGAACTCGGCGCAGCGGCCGGGGTGCCAGGGCCCGTACTGACCCTTGCGGACGATCAGTTCGGCGCCGGCTTCCCGCGCGACGACCCGCCCCGCCTCGACCGCGTCGGCCCAGTCCGCAGGCCGGCCCTTGCCCCACCAGCCGGCCTGCTCGCGGGCGCCCGCGAGGACGACGGCGACATGGCGCGGCTGCTCGGGCAGCACGGCGTCGAGTTCGGCGATCTCCTCGTCGGTGGGACGCCGGTCGACGGGCAGGGCGGCGGCGGTCCTCTGCTCCTCGCGCGGCAGGAAGACCAGCCCGGTCTCGAAGAGCGCCAGGTCGTGCGAGCCCCGGCCGTTGTTGCGGCGCAGCGCACCGAGCAGGCCCGGCAGCAGCGAGGTGCGGAGCGCGGGCTCCTCGTCACTGAGCGGGTTGGTCAGCTTCACCACACGGCGCGCCGGGTCGTCGGCCTCGATCAACAGCTGGTCGAAGACCTGCTCGCCGATGAAGGGGTAGGTCGGCGCCTCGACGTACCCGGCACCGGACAGCGCCCTGCCGACGCGGCGGTGCAGCCGCTGACGGTGGGTCAGGCCGCGGCCCGAGGGCAGCTTGGGCAGCGTGGACGGAAGGTTCTCGTAGCCCTCCAGGCGGATGACCTCTTCGGCCAGGTCGTTGACCTCCAGGAGGTCGGGCCGCCAGGACGGGACGGTGACGATCAGCTCGTCCTGCCCGTACACGTCGCAGCCGATCTCCTGCAGCCGCCGTACGACGATCTCGCGGCCGTAGTCGACACCCGCCACCTTGTCCGGGTGGTCGGCCGGAACGGTGATGGTGTGCGGCGCCGACGGCGCGATGACCTCGGTGACTCCGGCCTCGGCGCTGCCGCCCGCGAGGAGCACCAGCAGATCGACCGTGCGCTGGGCCGCGGCGGACGCGGCCTGCGGGTCGACGCCGCGCTCGAAGCGGCGGGAGGCCTCGGAGGAGAGCCTGTGCCGGCGGGCGGTGCGGGCGATGGAGACCGCGTTGAAGTGCGCGGCCTCGATCACCACGTCGGTCGTCGCGTCCGCCGTGTTCTCGGGGTTCTCGTGGTCGGCGATCTCGGTGTTGGCGCCGCCCATGACGCCCGCGAGCCCGATGGGGCCGCGGTCATCGGTGATCACCAGGTCCTCGGTGTCGAGCTTGCGCTCGACGCCGTCCAGCGTGACGAGCTTCTCGCCCGCCTCCGCCCGGCGCACGCCGATGGTGCCCTGGACCAGGGAGCGGTCGTAGGCGTGCAGCGGCTGGCCGAGCTCCATCATCACGTAGTTGGTGACGTCGACGGCGAGCGAGATCGGGCGCATGCCGACCTTCTGCAGCCGGCGCCGGAGCCAGATCGGGGAGCGCGCCTCGGGGCTGAGGCCGGTCACCGTGCGGGCGGTGAAGCGGTCGCAGCCGACGGGCTCGGAGACCTGGACCGGGTAGCCGTACGCGTTCGGGCCGGGTACGTCGAGCAGCGCCGGGTCGCGCAGCGGCAGGCCGTAGGCGATGGCGGTCTCGCGGGCGACGCCGCGGATGGACAGGCAGTCGCCGCGGTTGGCGGTGACGGCGATGTCCAGGACCTCGTCGACCAGTTCGAGGAGCTCGATGGCGTCCTTGCCGACCTCGATCTCGGGCGGCAGCACGATGATGCCGTGGCTGCCGTCGTCGCCCATGCCCAGCTCGTCGCCGGAGCAGATCATGCCGTGGGACGTCTTGCCGTACGTCTTGCGCGCGGAGATGGAGAAACCGCCGGGCAGCGTGGCGCCGGGCAGGACCACGACGACCTTGTCGCCGACGGCGAAGTTGCGGGCGCCGCAGACGATCTCCTGGGGCTCGCCGGTGCCGTTGGCCTGGCCGACGTCGACGGTGCAGAAGCGGATCGGCTTCTTGAAGCCCTCCAGCTCCTCGATCGTCAGCACCCGGCCGACGACGAGGGGGCCCTTGAGGTCGGCGCCGAGGTGCTCGACGGTCTCGACCTCGAGCCCCGCCGAGACGAGCTTCTCCTGGACGTCGCGGCCGGTTTCCGTCGCCGGCAGGTCGACGTACTCCCGCAGCCAAGAAAGCGGGACCCGCATCAGATCTCCATCCCGAACGGCCGGGTGAACCGGACGTCACCCTCGACCATGTCTCGCATGTCCTCGACGTTGTGGCGGAACATCAGCATCCGCTCGATGCCGAACCCGAAGGCGAACCCGCTGTACTTCTCCGGGTCGACGCCGCAGGCGGTCAGCACCTTGGGGTTGACCATGCCGCAGCCACCGAGCTCGATCCAGCCCTCGCTGGAGCAGGTGCGGCAGGGCCGGTCGGGGTTGCCGACGGACTCGCCGCGGCAGACGTAACACACCATGTCCATCTCGGCGGACGGCTCGGTGAAGGGGAAGAAGTTCGGTCGCAGCCGGGTCTTCATGCCCTCGCCGAACAGCGACTGGACCATGTGGTCCAGGGTGCCCTTGAGGTCGGCCATGGTCAGGCCCTCGTCCACGGCGAGCAGTTCCACCTGGTGGAAGACCGGCGTGTGCGTGGCGTCCAGCTCGTCGGTGCGGTACACACGGCCGGGGCAGATCACGTAGACCGGCAGCTCACGGCTGAGCAGCGAGCGGATCTGGACCGGTGAGGTGTGGGTGCGCAGCACGACACCGGACTCGGTGCCGCCCTGTGGGCCCTCGACGAAGAAGGTGTCGTGCTCGCCGCGGGCCGGGTGGTCCGGGCCGATGTTCAGGGCGTCGAAGTTGAACCACTCGGCCTCCAGCTCGGGGCCTTCGGCGACCTCGTAGCCCATGGCGACGAAGACGTCCTCAATGCGCTCCGAGAGCGTGGTCAGCGGGTGGCGGGCGCCGGCCGGCACACGGTCGTAGGGCAGCGTGACGTCCACCGCCTCCTCGACCAGCACGCGTGTGTCGCGCTCGGCCTCCAGCTCCGTCTGGCGGGCGGCGAGGGCCTTGTTGACGGCGCCTCGGGCCTGGCCGACCAGCTTGCCGGCGGCCGCCTTGGCGTGCGGGGGCAGGGCGCCGATCTCGCGGTTGGCGAGGGCCAGCGGTGAGGTGCCCCCGGTGTGGGCGACCTTGGCCTCCTGGAGCGCGTCGAGGGAGTCCGCGGCGACGAAGGCGGCGAGCGCCTCGTCCCGCATGCGCTCGATCTCTTCCGGTTTCAACGCCTCGACCTCGACAGGGTCGTACGACTTATTCGGTGCCGACATCTCTTCCCGTGCTTCCGATTGGCTGGCTGAAGGTCCCCGTCACCGACTCACGCAGAGGTCAGAGGGCCGTCCATGGGACACAAAGGTGCCAAAGGCCGAGTCTAACGGGGTGGAGGTGTACGAATGCGCCCGTGGGCCGCTAGGCGAGATACGCCGGGGCTGCCACGGGCAACGTAAATCGGAACTCGGCGCCGCCCTGAGGGGCGCGGCCGACCGCGATGGTGCCGCCGTGGGCTTCGACGATGCCCTTGACGATGTACAGGCCGAGGCCCGTGCCGCCGCGCTTGCTGCCCCGCCAGAAGCGGGTGAAGACGCGGTTCATGGACTCCTCCGGGATGCCGGGCCCCTCGTCGCTCACCGTGACCGACGTGGCTGCGGTTTCATGGCCTTCCCCTTCGCGGGGGGACGCCGTGGCCGTGACATCGATCGTGACGGTTCCCTCGCCGTGGCGCACGGCATTTTCCAGCAGGTTGCTGAGCACCTGGTCGACCTTGTCGGGGTCGGCCCACAGGTCGGGCAGGGGCTGCTCGATGCGCAGCAGGAACCGGTCGGCGGGCTGCCCCGCGGCGACGTACGCCTGGATGTGCCGCCCCACGGCCGCACCCATGTCGACGGGCTGGCGCCGGACCTCCAGCCGCCCGCTGTCGATCCGCGAGATGTCGAGCAGCTCGGCGATGAGCCGGGTGACGCGGTCGGCGTCCGCGTCGACGGTCTCCAGCATGAGCCGCTTCTGGTCGTCGGTGAAGCGCTCCCACTTGGCGAGGAGGGTGGCGGTGAAGCCCTTCACGGACGTGAGGGGCGAGCGCAGTTCGTGGGCGACCGTGGCTATCAGCTCGGCGTGGCTGCGCTCGGTGCGGCGGCGGGCCTCGGTGTCGCGCAGGGAGACGACGAGGCGGCGGACGGGGCCGGTGGGTTCACCACGGACGTACCGGGCCGATACGAGGACCTCCCGCCCACCGGGGAGGAGAAGGTTCCGCTCGGGCTGGCGGACCCGGGTGGCGAGACCGCCGTAGGGGTCGGTCAGCTGCCACCAGCGGCGCCCCTCCAGGTCCTCTAACGGCAGCGCCTTCTCCAGCCGCTGTCCGAGCGCCTCCTCGGCGGGGACGGCGGTGATGCGCTCGGCGGCTGCGTTGAAGCAGATGACGTGGCCGTTTTCGTCGGCGACGACGAGGCCGTCGGGCAGCTCGTCGGGGTCGATGCCGAGTTCGGTGAGGTCGCCGTGCCGGGGCGCGGGCGCACGTCGCACGTCCTGTGCCCGCAGTGCCTTCTCCGCACCGCTCGTGCCGACACTCATCCCCGTACCCCACCTCTCAGACGGCGCAGGTGGCCCCTGAGCTGGTCACCCTACTAGCTCTCGGTGACGGAGCGGCACCCTCCGGAGGCGCGCTGTGCACGGGCCGACGCGTAGAGACATACGGCGGCCGCGGTGGCGAGGTTCAGGCTTTCGGCCTTCCCGTGGATCGGAACGCGCACCACGGCGTCCGCGAGTGCGCGGGTCTCCTCCGGGAGCCCCCACGCCTCGTTCCCGAACACCCAGGCGGTCGGCCCGCCCATGGTGCCCTTGTCGAGCTCGTCGTCGAGGTCGTCGGCCCCGGCGCCGTCCGCGGCGAGGATGCGCACACCGATGTCCTTGAGCCCGGCCACGGCCTGCTCGACGGGCACCCCGACGGCGACGGGCAGGTGGAACAGGGAGCCCACGGACGCGCGTACGGCCTTGGGGTTGTAGAGATCGACGGACGCGTCGGTCAGTACGACGGCCTCGGCACCGGCGGCGTCGGCGCAGCGCAGGACGGTGCCGGCGTTGCCGGGATCGCGCACGTTCGCCAGTACGGCGACGAGCTTCGGGCGGGCCCGGAGGATCTCCTCGAACGGGGTGTCGAGGAATCGGCAGATCCCGACCAGCCCCTGCGGGGTCACGGTCGTGGAGATGTCGGCAATCACCTGCTCGTCGGCAAGGTGCACCCGGGCACCGGCGTCACGGGCCTCGCCGATGATGTCGGCGTACCGCTCGGCGGCCTCGCCGGTGGCGAACAGTTCGACGAGCGTGTCCTTGTACCCCGCCGCCTCCCGCACGGCCTGCGGCCCCTCGGTCAGAAACAGCCGCTCCTTGCCCCGGAAGTTCCGCCGCGCAAGCCGCCGAGCGGCAGCCACCCGAGGCGAACGGGGAGAAATGAGTTCGGGACCGGCAGGAGACATGTTCTGCTTCACCTTCAAGATCTCAGGACGACCACAACCCCCTGGAGGCGGGGGCGGAACTGCGCGACCAGCCGCGAACGACCCGCACCGAACAACTACCGGACCGGGGCTGACAGCAAAGAACCCGCAGGCCTGAAAACCTGCGGGTCCTTCACATCACGGCTCAAGCCGGCGCAGCGTCACGCGGCCTTCGGCGCGTTGACATCGGCCGGCAGCGCCTTCTGGGCGACCTCGACCAGCGCGGCGAACGCGGTGGCGTCGTTGACGGCCAGCTCGGCGAGGATCTTGCGGTCGACCTCGATGTTCGCGGCGTTCAGACCCTGGATGAAGCGGTTGTACGTGATGCCGTTGGCGCGGGCGGCGGCGTTGATGCGCTGGATCCACAGCCGACGGAAGTCGCCCTTGCGCTTCTTGCGGTCGTTGTAGTTGTAGACCAGCGAGTGGGTGACCTGCTCCTTGGCCTTGCGGTACAGGCGCGAACGCTGACCGCGGTAGCCGGAGGCCGCCTCGAGGATCGCCCGGCGCTTCTTGTGGGCGTTGACTGCCCGCTTGACGCGTGCCACTTGTTAACTCCTTGTAGCGGGGCCGTGGTTGGACTCACACGGCCCGGAAACGATTGGGTCCCGGTCCAGACGTACGGCGCTCGGCGATCGGACGATCAGGCGCCGCTCACGTCACTTGCCGAGAAGCTTCTTGATCTTCTTGGCGTCGCCCGGGGCCATCTCGGCGTTGCCGGTGAGGCGGCGCGTCAGGCGCGACGACTTGTGCTCGAGCAGGTGGCGCTTGCCGGCGCGCTCACGGAGCACCTTGCCGGAGCCGGTGACCTTGAAGCGCTTGCTGGCACCGCTGTGCGACTTGTTCTTCGGCATAGCGCCGTTCTCTCCTCGTCGGTGGCGCTCCGGTGCCCGGTCGTCAAACCGGGCACGGTGGAGCGTCGCTCTTGTATCGGTTACGTCCTGGGGACTGCTGTCCCCCGGGATCACGCCTCGGCGGAAGCCTCGGCAGGAGCCTCGGTCTCCACGGCGTCCTCGGAAGCCTCGGCGCCCTCGGAAGCCTCGACGTGCTCGGACTCCGCGGCGTTCTGCGACTTGCCGGGGTTGGCCTTCGCGTCTGCCTTGCGGGCTTCCTGCGCCTGCCGGGCCTCGGCCATCGCCTCGGTCTTCTTCTTGTGCGGACCGAGAACCATGATCATGTTTCGGCCGTCCTGCTTCGGGTTCGACTCGATGAACCCGAGGTCCTGGACGTCCTCCGCGAGACGCTGCAGCAGTCGGTAGCCGAGCTCCGGCCGGGACTGCTCGCGACCACGGAACATGATCGTGATCTTGACCTTGTCGCCCTGCTTGAGGAACCGGACGACGTGACCCTTCTTGGTGTCATAGTCGTGCGGGTCGATCTTCGGCCGGAGCTTCATCTCCTTGATGACCGTGTGCGCCTGGTTCTTGCGCGCCTCACGGGCCTTCATGGCCGACTCGTACTTGAACTTCCCGTAGTCCATGAGCTTGCACACAGGCGGACGGGCGGTTGCCGCCACCTCGACCAGGTCCAGGTCGTACTCCTGCGCAAGCTCCAGTGCCTTGGCCAGGGGGACGATGCCCACCTGCTCGCCACTGGGACCGACAAGTCGCACCTCTGGAACGCGAATCCGGTCGTTGATGCGGGGCTCGGCGCTGATGGATCCTCCTCGGTTAGCACCACACGGCGGTCTGGCGGACAGCCGCGTTTTGTCTCTTTTCGACAGACCTAACCGCGCCGAAGCACAAAAAATGCCCCGGACGACGATCACGGGCGGGGCTCCAAAGCACTACCGGAGCACCGCCGCGATAGGTCGCGGGGCGCGCTTTCGGGCGACTCCATCGTCCGTACGGAACGATGGCGGCCGCCTGACCGGGGTGACCCGCCGTCCCGGAGGACGGTCAGGTGGGAGATCGGAGCCTCCACTTGTGGGCCGGTCACGCGATCTTTCTCGGGGCGTGTCCGGCCGGTCGTCACACAAGGTTAGCAGCTGCCCGGGGGTGGTGCGAACCGTCGTGCACCGGGGCCTACGCTGTGGGGCATGAGTGACACCCCTCCTGAGTCCCCCACCGACTTCGACGCCATGACCCGCGACATCGCCGAGGTCCCCGCCGTCGAGGTGATCGTGACCGTCGCCGTGAACCTGATGAGCGCCGCCGCGGTGAAGCTCGGTCTGACCGAGGAGGGCGACAAGTACAAGGACCTGGACGAGGCGCGCAAGCTGGTGACGGCGCTGGCGGGCCTGCTGGACGCGAGCGCGACCGAGATCAGCTCGTTCCACGCGGCGCCGCTGCGCGACGGCCTGAAGTCGCTGCAGCTGGCCTTCCGCGAGGCGTCCCTCGTCCCGGACGAGCCGGGCCAGGGCCCGGGAGAGAAGTACACCGGCCCGATCTACGGCTAGACCGCCGGCGTCACGACGCATCCGAGCGTACGTACAAGGGCTCGCCCGGTGGCGTCGCCCCGGCCGGCAGCAGTGCCAGGTCGAGGCCGCGCACCAGGCGGGCCCTCAGTGTTTCGTCGGCGGCGAGGCGTTCGGCGACCGCGCGGGCGGTCTCGGCGGGTGCGGCCGTCTGATCGAGTACGAGGGCGAGCGTGCCGTCGGCCTGTCCGGGCCCGAGGTGGGCGCGCAGGACGGCGGGTTCGGCGGCGACCGCGGTACGCACGGCTTCCTGTACGGCGGGGTCGGCGAGGGGGTCGGTCGTCGTACGCCCCTCGGCGAGGGCCAGCAGCGCGGGCCCGGTCAGCTCGAACGGCACCGGCCCCGACAGGTCCAGCACCACCGTGTCCGCCTTTTCGTGCGCCGCGGCCTGCAGCGCCTGGTGCAGGGGTACGGCGACGGGGCGGGCCGCCGGGTCCCAGCGGGCCAGCGAGTCGGTGGAGGTGAAGGCCGGCAGTGCGGTGCGGGATCCGGCCTTGAGGGTCGGCACGGCCATGTCGCTGGTCTTCTCGCGGCGCAGCCCGCCCTCTCGTCTCCCACCTCCGCCCTTCCCAGGAGCTTCGCGCTCCTCCTCACTGACCTCCTCGACCTCGCCGAGGATGGCCACGACGGGGACGAGCAGCCGGGCGCCCTTGAGGGCCTCCAGGACGGGGCCCACGGCGGTGCGGTCCTCGGCCCAGGCGGCGAGCGCGGCGCTCAGCCGGGGGTCGGCGGTGCCGTCGTCGTCGGAGAAGCCGGAGTCGGGAATGTTCTTGTTCGCCACGGTCACCGACCCTATCGGGCGGATATCGGCAGGATGCTGCTGGGCTTGTGCGGCCCCGGAAACCGGTGGTTCACAGCCTTCACGGCTTTCTCAGCATCTCCTGACACACATCTAACCTTCGCCTAACGGCGCGCACAGTCCACGCCCCGAGCATCGCGGCATGGAGTCCTCCGGAGCCCGCCGAAACCGCCGCGCTCGTCCGTCCAGGACGCGCCCCCTGCTCTGCACGGCGCTCGCCGTGGTGGCCGTCGTGGGCGGTACGGCCGCCGGGACCGTCTATGTGAAGGCTCAGGCGCACCCCGGTGCGGGCCCCGTATCGTCGTCGGCCACGGCGGACGGGGAGGAATCGGTGGAACCTGTGGCTCAGCCGACGGTGGACCACGCGGCGGTGCTGGCCGGGGCGATGAGGTCGGTGTCCGTCGAGGGCGACGCGAAGGTGTCGGTGGCGGTGCTGGACCTGGACTCGGGGGCGAGCGCCTCGTACGGGGACGGTGCCTTCGACACGGCGAGCATCGTCAAGGTCGACATCCTGGCGGCGCTGCTGCTGCAGGCGCAGGACGCGGGCCGGCACCTGACGGCGAGCGAGAAGTCGTACGCCACCACGATGATCGAGAACAGCGACAACGACTCCGCGTCGGCCCTGTGGCGGATCATCGGCAGGGCGGACGGGCTCGACGCCGCGAACGAGCGTCTCGGTCTCACGGACACGGAGGGCGGCGACGGCATGCTGTGGGGTCTGACGCAGACCACGGCCGCCGATCAACTCGTCCTGCTGCAGCAGGTGTTCGGGGACGGCTCCCAGTTGGGTGAGGCCTCGCGGACGTATCTGCAGGGGCTGATGGGGCAGGTAGCGGCCGACCAGCACTGGGGCGTGTCGGCCGCGGCCGAGGGGTCCGAGTGGGCGCTGAAGAACGGGTGGCTGGCCCGCAGCACGACCGGGCTGTGGGACATCAACAGCATCGGGCGCGTGACGGTGGACGGCCGCGACTGCCTGGTGACGGTGCTGTCGAAGGGCAACTCGACGAAGGAGAAGGGGATTTCGCTGGTGGAGACGGCGGCGAAGGCGGCGGTCGACTCGCTGTCCGGGACCCGCTCGGCTGCGACCGCCTCCGCGTCCCCCTCCGCCGCCCGATAGCGGGCCGGTAGCGGGTCGGCGGCTAGAAGTCCTCGAAGCGTCTGCGGCGGCCGCGCCACAGGACGACCGCCGCGACGAGCAGGACCCCGCCGAGGCTGCCCGCGAGTGGGGCGGCCCAGCCGCTGGTGTCGTCGTCTGACTCGGCGGCGTCCGGGCCGGAGCCGAAGTACCTGTCGCCGTACGACGCCGCCTGCAGGCCCTCCGGCTTGAGGCGGCCGGCCGCCTTGATGGCGGCGGCCGGGTCGATGAGGCCGAAGCCGCGCGAGTCGTCGCGGCCGCCGACGGGGGCGTTGCGCGCGGTGTCCTCGAGGAGCTGCTTGATCTGGGCGGGGGTCAGCCCCGGGTGGGCGGCCTTGATGAGCGCCACCGCGCCCGAGACGAACGCCGAGGCGGCACTGGTCCCCCACCCCTCGTAGTACTTGTGGTCGGGGTCGGCGATGACGATGTCGACGCCTGGGGCGCTGACGGTGGCGTACCAGCGGCGGGTGGAGAACGAGGCGCGGGTGCCGAAGCGGTCGACGGCGGTCGCGGCGATGACGCCCGGGTAGGCGGCCGGATAGGAGACGTGGTCGCCCTTGTCGCCGCCGTTGCCTGCCGAGGCGACGATGGTCACGCCCTTCTTCAGGGCGTACTGGACGGCCTCGTCCTCGGCGGGTTCGGGGTGGGCGGAGACGGAGTCGTCGCCGAGGGAGAGGTTGATGACGTCGGCGCCGTGGTCGGCGGCCCAGCGGATGCCTTCGGCGAGGGCGTTGCCGCGGGAGGAGCGGGCCTTGCTGCGGGCCGAGTCGCCGTCCTCCAGGATCACGCGAACGGGGAGGACCTTGGCCTTTGGGGCGATGCCCATGACGCCCTCGTCGTCGCCGGGGCCGTGTCCGTGCCCGGCGATGATCCCGGCCATGGCGGTCCCGTGCCGGGCCCACGCCCGGTCCCCCTGCCTCGCCCCGAAGCCGATCATGTCCTTGGTGGGCAGGACGTTCCCGACGAGGTCGGGATGGTCGGCCTCGACACCGGTGTCGAGGACGGCGACGGTGATGCCCCTGCCCTTGGTGGTCTGCCAGGCCTGCTGGGTGTGCATGGCGTCGAGGGCCCACTGCTGGGCCCGTATGCCGTCGGCGTGCGCGACGGTGGGCGGGACGAGGGCGAGAGAAGCGGCGAGGAGGACACTCACCGCTCCGACACGGTGCCTGGCTCCGCTGCTGCTCTTCGCTCGGATACGGCGCTTCACGAGGGCTTCTCCGTGGGCGAGGTGACGTCTTTGCGCAGGGCTCGTTCGATGCGGTCGGCGAGGCCCTGGGCCTCGTTGCCGAGGCCAGCCTGGGCGGGGGCCGAGGAGGCGCCGGACTGGATGGCCTGCTCGGCGGAGAGCGGGGTGTCGACACTGCGGCCGTCGGCCCAGCCGGAGACGGCGTAGACGACCACCGGGGCGTCGGTGAGCACGGAGATGGTCCACGACGCGCGCTGCTCGGTCCCGAAGCGGGCGGCGGCGGTGTCCTTCGCCGCGTAGGGGCGGGGCATGAGGTCCGTGCGGCTGCCGAGGCCCTCCTTCTGGAAGCGCTTGGCGAGGGCGTCCATGGATGCGGCGTCGGCGTCGGTGAACAGCAGGCCGACGGTGGTGACGAAGCTCTGGGTGGCGTCGGTGTAGGTGGCGCGGAGGAGACGTTGGCAGCCGACCGGTGCGAGGGCTTTCTTCAGCAGCGGGTCGAAGGCGTCCTTGCATCCGCTGTCCGGTGCGACGGCGACGCGTGTCCAGGTCCGGTCGGCGCCGCCGGGGCCGGCACCGGTGCCCTCCACGGTCGGCGGGAACAAGCGGTCCACGGGCACGCTGTGCCACAGGCTTCCGGCCGCTGCGAACGTGTCCCGCGCGCCGCCGTCCCCCGAGTCCCCTACCAGCCAACTCCCGGTCAAGGCGCCGCCGATGAGCCCGACGCCGAGCACCAGACAGGCGGCGGCCGCGGCGGTACGCGGCCGCACCCGCCGAGCGAGCGGCCTCGGCCGGGCGTGCTCGTCGTACCCCTCGGGCTCCGCGAACGACACAACGGGGCGCCCGGCCCCCAGCGTCCCACCGGGCACCATCGGAGTACTCCAGGAGAGAGCGGGGTCGGGCCCTGCGCCCACACCGGGACCCGGACGCTGTGGCGCGTCGGCCGCGGTGAGGGTGGGGCTGGGGGTACAGCTCGGGCGGGCCGGCGGCATGGGCGGTACGGCCGGATCGGGCCGGGTGCTCGTTGCCGACGGCGGGGTGGCGCCGGGGCGCCGAAGAGGAGCGGTGGCCGCCGAGCCGGACTCGGACATGGGCGGCGTGACCGAACCGGGGCGACGGCCGGGATCGGCGGGCGCGGAGGCGGGGCGGGCGCCCGGCATCGGCGGCACCGCCGAGTCAGCCTGCCGAACCGGTTCGGCAGAGGCGGGAGTTGGCGTCCCCGGGGATGTGGCCGAGAGGGCGGGGGCATCCGGTCTCGCCGAGGCGGCCGAACGAGTCGAACCCGAGCGGAAACCCGGACGGGATTCCGGCACGGGCGGGGCGGTCGTACCCGGGCGGCGGAGGGGGTGGGCCGACGTGGGAATGCGGCCAGTGTCCGGCATGGCGGGCGAGGTGGCCGGACGGGCAGGCGCCTCGGGCGGGGTCTGCGGGCGGATGGGCCGCAGGCGCCTGGTGGTCTCCTGGGCCGTCTCCTCGGGAGCGCTCGTGGGGCGGGGCGGCGGCGTGGGGCGGTGGCTCGGGCGTGGCGGTACGGCGCTGCCCGGCGCGCTCGTACCGGCGGCACCGCGCGCGGTCGAACCGGCCGTGGTCTGCGGATTCGTACCGTCGGCGCCCTGCACCACGGTGCCGGCAGCCGGCTGCGTGGGGGTGGCGTCGGCGGTCCGCCCGGTCGTAGCGGCGCCGTCGCTGCGTGTCCCGCGGCCGGTCGTCGGAGGGGCGTCCGGGAAGCGGGCCGAGGCCTGCGGCGGGGGCGCGGGCAGCGGACCGGCGTCTCGTGCGGAGGGCACGCGGAGGTTCGGGAAGTGGGGGCGGATGTCCGGGGAGCCGGCCGGGTCGGACGCCGGGCTTGGGCCGCGCGACGAGTCCGCGGGGGTGTCGGAACGCAGCCCGGATGCCGAGCCCGGTTCGGTCCGGGGACGGCTCTCCGTGGCCCGGCTCCGGTCGGTCCGACCGCCTCGCGCAGACGCCGGTACGCCGTCTCCGTCAGCCGCACCGACACCCCGAGGCAGCGAACCCTCGCCGGCCGAGCTGTCCTGCCGGGACGACGAACCCTCGTCGGCCGCACTGCCCTGCTGGGACGACGAACCCTTCTCGGCCGCACTGTCGCCTCGGACCGGGGAGCCTTCGTCACCTTCATCTTCATCGCCGCCCCAGGACGACCAGCTCTCGCCGGCCCGAGAGCCCTGTCGGAACGTGGTTGCCCCGCCGGAGCCACTGTCGCCCCGCGACGAACCCGCTTCAGCCCCACCGCCGAACCGGGACGACCAGCCGCCCTCGACCCCGCCACCCGGCCAGGACGCCGTACCCCCGCCCGAGCCACCACCGCCCCGCGACGAACCCGCTTCAGCCCCACCATCGAACCGGGACGGCCAGACGGCGTCACCGTCGCCGTCGACGGCCGGTCCAGCGGTGTCGGCCTCGGTGATCGGTCGGGACGGCGAGACGCCGTCGGAGTTGCTGCCGGTCCGGGGCGTCGGGCCTCCATCGGCTTCGCCGCCGCTCCATGGCCACGGCTCCCCATCGCCTTCGCGGCCGCTCCACGGCGACCAGCCCTCGTCCGCGGCCTCACGCTCGTTGCGAGGCGGGGAAGGGGTGGGCGTGGGGCGGCGCGGGGCGAACGCGTTGAAGGATTCGGAGCCGCTCCAGGGGGACCACACGCCGGTGGGCTCGGCGGTCGAGTCCAGCGTGGGGTCGGTGTGGGGCGGGGGCGCGGTGGTCTCCTGTGGTTGCCGGTCCGCCGGGCCCCGCCCGACCGTCGGGGGCTGGGGCGGGCGCGGTGGGATGGAGGCGTGCTGCGCGTCCGTGCTCATGCACCCCCCGTTTCCTCGCGCCCGGGCCGACTACCTGTACGCGGGCCGTCGTCCTTGCGCTCAACCGCTCGGCGCCGGATCTGTCCGTCCCGGACACGCATACCCGTACGGATGGACCGGCATCCAGGTGCGGGATGTGCAGCCGTGGTCGTCCGCCGTACGTGCGCGTCACTCTACGGGTTGCCCCTGCCGGAACGGGAACCAGTCCACGAGCCCGGGGCATCTGCCCGGAACGTCCCCCTACCCTGCGGTAATCCCGTCTGGCAGGCTTCGTTCATGACTGCTCGCGCCGCAGACCGAGTCCGTTACGACCGGGCCACCGCCCATCTCGACGCCCCTCTCGCCATCGTGGACCTGGACGCCTTCGACACCAACGCGGACGATCTCGTGCGCCGCGCGGGTGGCAAGCCGATCCGCGTCGCCAGCAAGTCCGTCCGCTGCCGGGCCCTGCTGGAGCGGGTGCTCGCCAAGGACGGCTTCGCGGGGATCATGTCGTTCACCCTCGCCGAGTCCCTGTGGCTGGCGCGGAGCGGGTTCGACGACGTCCTTCTCGCCTATCCGTCCGCGGACCGCGGCGGTTTCGCCGAGCTGGCCGGTGACCCCAAGCTCGCCGCCGCCGTGACCGTCATGATCGACGATCCCGCGCAGCTCGGGTTCATCGACGAGGCGCGCGCCGGCGGGCGTGAAGTCATCCGCGTCTGCCTGGAGTTAGACACCTCGCTGAAGCTGCTGGGAGGGCGCGTACGCGTCGGGGCGCGACGCTCCCCGCTGCACTCCCCCGCCCAGGTCGCGGACCTGGCCCGCGCCGTGGCACGGCGGCCCGGGTTCAAGGTCGTGGGGATCATGGCGTACGAGGGGCACATCGCGGGCGTCGGTGATTCCGTCGCCGGGCGGCCGCTGCGGTCGCGTGCCGTACGGCTCATGCAGGCCACGGCCCGCCGGGAGCTCGCGGAGCGGCGCGGCGCGGTGGTGCGCGCGGTGCGGGCCGTCGTACCGGATCTGGAGTTCGTCAACGGCGGCGGCACCGGCAGTGTGCAGCACACCGCCGCGGAGGACGCCGTCACGGAGATCGGCGCGGGGTCGGGCCTGTACGTGCCGCGGCTGTTCGACAACTACACCTCGTTCAGCGGGCGTCCGGCCGCGCTGTTCGCCCAGCCCGTCGTGCGGCGGCCGGGAGTCGGGGTCGTGACGGTGCTGGGCGGCGGTTACCCCGCCTCCGGTGCGCCCGGGCCCGACCGGCTCCCCGTCCCCTACCTGCCCGAGGGGCTGCGCTACGACCCCCAGGAGGGACCCGGCGAGGTGCAGACGCCGCTGCTCGGCTCGCCCGCCGACGACCTGCTGATCGGCGACAAGGTGTGGTTCCGGCACGCCAAGGCCGGCGAGTTGTGCGAGCGGTTCGACGCGCTGCACCTGATCGAGGGCGATGCCGTCACGGCGACCGCGCCGACGTACCGCGGGGAAGGCCACACCTTCCTGTAGTAGCCCGCCGACCGGCCGGACGGCCGAACGATCAGCTTGCCGGGCCGGTTCGTCGAGTCAGTACTTCGGATTCGTACGTCGTATTCGTACGCCGGTCGTACGTCGTATTCGTACGTCGGATCAGTGCTCCGGGTCAGGTCTTCGGGCCGATGCTGCTGCCCACTCCGCCGCTCGTCGACGCGTCGTCGAGCGGCCGGATGCCCTTGGCGATGCGGTCCATGTCGGCGAGCGGCGGGCCGTCCGCGCCCGCGTCGAAGACGAACCGGACGATCACCGGCGCCTCCGTGCCGACGCTGGAGGGGAAGACGAGCGACTCGACGTAGCCGCCGGGCCCCTTGGCCGTCGTCACGCGCCAGCGCACGAAGTACCCGGCGCGGCCCGCCACCGCGATCTGACCGGACGTGACCTGCCGGTGGGACTCGATGCCGCCGAAGGGCCGCCCGCCGATGAGGTCCCGGTCGTAGGCGGCGTCGGCCGCATCCGGGATGTCCTGCTCGGCGAGTGCCTTGGGGGAGGTCTCGTCGGTATCGGTCGCCGTACGGGAGATGACGAGGCCGTGACGGCACACGCCGGAGTCGCCCGGGCAGCCGTAGGTGCCGTCCGTGGTCATGACGACGTCGTCCTCGGCGACGTACTGCGGCCTGACCCAGCCGTCGGGCAACGGCAGCGTGATGCCGTTGAGTTGGTCGACGACGGCCGGGTCGTCGGCGGAGCTCTCCGAGGCGGATGCCGAGGGCGAGGGGCCGCCGGTGGCCGGCGGGGCGGAGGACTCGACGGAGTTCGGCACGGTCTGCACGTCCGCGCCACCCGTGTCGTCGTCGCGGAGGTAGACCGCTCCCGTGACGATCGCCGCGACGAGCACGACCCCGGCCGTGGTGAGCGCGACGACCTTCGCCCGGCCGGAACCGCCGCCCCCGGACGGCGGCTGCCCGGGCACGGTGGGCGTGCTCCGGTGCTCCGTCCAGGCCGTGCCGTCCCACCAGCGCTGCAGGTGGGGGGCCGACGGGTCGGGATACCAGCCGGGCGGGGGCGACATGCTCATTCCGGCACTCTAGGACGGGCGCCGAAGATCAGTACACGGTTGTCCCGGTTGTCTCGGTTGTCTAGAGAGGCGTGACGTACGCGCCCGCGATGCCGCCGTCCACCAGGAAGTCGGTGGCGTTGACGAAGGACGAGTCGTCGCTGGCGAGAAAGGCGACGGCGGCCGCGATCTCCTCGGCCTCGGCGAACCGGCCGACCGGGATGTGGACCAGGCGGCGGGCGGCCCGCTCCGGGTCCTTGGCGAACAGCTCCTGCAGGAGCGGGGTGTTGACCGGGCCCGGGCACAGGGCGTTCACGCGGATGCCCTCGCGGGCGAACTGCACGCCCAGTTCGCGGGACATGGCGAGCACGCCGCCCTTGGAGGCCGTGTAGGAGATCTGGGAGGTCGCCGCGCCCATCCTCGCGACGAAGGACGCCGTGTTGATGATGGAGCCCCTGCCCTGCCTGCGCATGTAGGGAATGGCGGCCTTGCAGCACAGGTAGACGGAGGTCAGGTTGACCTCCTGGACCCGCTTCCATGCCTCCAGGCCGGTCTCCAGGATGGAGTCGTCGTCGGGCGGGGAGATACCGGCGTTGTTGAAGGCGATGTCGACACTGCCGTAGGTGTCGTACGCCGTCTTGAAGAGGGCCTCGACCTGCTCGGCGTCGGTGACGTCGACCTTGACGAAGGTTCCGCCGACCTCGTCGGCGGCGGCCTTGCCGCGGACCTCGTCGACGTCGCCGCAGACGACGTGCGCGCCCTCGGAGGCGAGCCGGCGTGCGGTGGCGAGGCCGATGCCGCTGCCGGCTCCGGTGATGACGGCGGTGCGGCCGACGAGCCGCCGGCACATGTTCTCTGCGGACGATGCGGTCACTGTGCGGGGCCTTCCGTGCTGATGAAGACGTTCTTGGTTTCGGTGAAGGCGGCCAGGGCGTCCGGGCCGAGCTCACGGCCGAGCCCGGACTGCTTGAAGCCGCCGAAGGGTGTCCAGTAGCGGACGCTGGAGTGGGAGTTGACGGACAGGTTGCCGGCCCGGACACCCTGCGAGACACGCAGGGCACGGCCGACGTCGCGGGTCCAGATGGAGCCGGAGAGGCCGTACGGCGTCTCGTTGGCGAGCCGGATCGCGTCCTGCTCGTCGGTGAAGGGGAGGAGGACGGCGACGGGGCCGAAGATCTCCTCGCGGGCCGCGGCGGAGTCGGGCCGCTCGCCGGTGAGGACGGTCGGCGGGAACCAGAAGCCGGGGCCGTCGGGGGCGGTGCCCCGCAGGGCCTGGGCGCCGTCGGGAACGAACGACCGTACACGGTCCAGCTGCCGGCGGCTGATCAGCGGGCCCATCTGGGTCTTCTCGTCGGCCGGGTCGCCCACCACCACGGCGGACAGCGTGTCGGCGAGCAGTTCCCGGACCTCGTCGTAGACCGCCTCCTGGACCAGGATCCGGGTGCGGGCGCAGCAGTCCTGGCCGGAGTTGTCCAGGAACGAGAAGGGGTCGACGGCGGTCTTGAGGTCGGCGTCGGCGAAGACGATGTTGGGGCTCTTGCCGCCGAGTTCGAGGGTGACGCGCTTGAGGAGCGCCGAGCCCTTCGCCAGTACCTGCCTGCCCACGGCCGTCGACCCGGTGAAGACGATCTTCGCCACGCCCGGGTGTTCGACCAGGGCGTTGCCCGTGACGGGGCCGTGCCCGGGCAGCACCTGGAACAGGCCCTCGGGAAGGCCTGCCTCCAGGGCGAGTTCGGCGAGGCGCAGGGCGGTCAGCGGGGTCGTCTCGGCGGGCTTGAGGAGGACGGCGTTGCCGGCCGCGAGCGCCGGAGCGGTGCCCCAGGCGGCGATCGGCATGGGGAAGTTCCACGGCGCGATGACGCCGACGACGCCCAGCGGCTCCTGGATCGTCACGTTCAGGCCGCCCGCGACCGGGATCTGGTGGCCCGTCAGGCGTTCCACTCCCCCGGCGGCGTAGTCGAGCAGGTCGCGGACGTTGCCCGCCTCCCAGCGGGCGTTGCCGATGGTGTGGCCCGCCTCCCGGACCTCCAACCCGGCGAGTTCTTCGAGGTGTTCGTCGACGGCGACCGCGAACCGGCGCAGCAGCCGGGCCCGGTCGGCGGGCGGGAGTGCGGCCCACCGTGTCTGCGCGCCGGTGGCCCGTACGACGGCCGCGTCCACGTCGGCCGCGGTGGCGCCCGGAACGGTGGCGACGGTCTCCTCGGTCGCGGGGTTCAGTACTTCGAGTGTGTACTCGGCAGACAAGAAGGGCCTCACATGCGTTCGAAGGAGCGGCGCAGCTCCCAGTCGGTGACCGCGGCGTCGAAGGCGTCGAGCTCGACGCGCGCCATGTTGCGGTAGTGCGCGACGACCTCGTCGCCGAAGGCGGCCTTGGCGATCGGGCTGTTCTCCCACAGCTCGGCGGCCTCGCGCAGGGTCGTCGGGACGTGCTCGTACTCGGCCGTGTACGCGTTCCCGGCACAGGCCTCGGGCAGCTCCAGCTTCTGCTCGATGCCGTACAGGCCCGCCGCCACCAGCCCGGCCACCGCGAGGTGCGGGTTGACGTCGCCGCCGGGCAGCCGGTTCTCGAAGCGCATCGAGCGGCCGTGGCCGACGACCCGCAGGGCGCAGGTGCGGTTGTCGTGGCCCCAGGCGACGGCGGTCGGGGCGAAGGAGCCCGGCTGGAACCGCTTGTAGGAGTTGATGTGGGGGGCGTAGAGCAGGGAGAAGTCCCGCAGTGCGGCGAGCTGTCCGGCGAGGAAGTACCGCATGACGTCCGACATGCCGTCGGGGTCGCCGGGGGATCCCGCCATGGCGTTGTTGCCGGCCGCGTCCGCGAGGGAGAGGTGGATGTGGCAGGAGTTGCCCTCGCGCTCGTTGTACTTGGCCATGAAGGTGATGGACACGCCCTCCTGGGCGGCGATCTCCTTGGTGCCGGTCTTGTAGATCGCGTGCTGGTCGCAGGTGACCAGGGCGTCGTCGTAGCGGAAGGCGATCTCGTGCTGGCCGGGGTTGCACTCGCCCTTGGCCGATTCGACGGTCAGACCCGCGCCCGCCATGTCGTTGCGGATACGGCGGAGCAGGGGCTCGATCCGCCCGGTGCCGAGCACCGAGTAGTCGATGTTGTACTGGTTCGCCGGCGTGAGCCCGCGGTAGTTGGCGTCCCAGGCCTGCTCGTAGGTGTCCTTGAAGACGATGAACTCCAGCTCGGTGCCGACCTGGGCGGTGAAGCCGTGCTCGGCCAGGCGGTCCAGCTGGCGGCGCAGGATCTGGCGCGGGGCGGCGACCACGGGTGATCCGTCGCTCCAGGCGAGGTCGGCGATGAGCATGGCCGTGCCCGCGTTCCAGGGCACGCGGCGCAGGGTGCTGAGGTCGGGGTGCATGGCGAAGTCGCCGTAGCCCCGGTCCCAGGAGGACATGGCGTATCCGTCGACCGTGTTCATCTCGGTGTCGACGGCGAGGAGGTAGTTGCAGCCCTCGGTGCCGTGGTGCAGGACCTCGTCGAGGAAGAAGCGTGCGGCGAACCGCTTGCCCTGGAGGCGCCCTTGCATGTCGGGGAAGGCCAGGACGACAGTGTCGATCTCACCGCTCGCGACGAGGGCATGCAGCTCCTCGACGCCGAGCGGGGGTGTGCGGTCTGCCACGGGAAAGCCTCCTTCGGCTTCTTTGGTCAGCCGGAAGCCATAAGGTATTGCCGAGAACCATTGCTTGGGAAGGGGGTGCGGCGGGATGTCGCTGGATCCGGACGGCAGTTTGGAGGACCGGTTGACACCTGTGCTGCGGCCGGTGCGGGCGGGCAACGGCTTCGAGGAGGCACTGGAGCAGATTTTGCAGGTCGTCCGGCTGGGCCTGGTGCCGGGGGGCGAACGGCTGCCGGCCGAGCGGGAGCTGGCCGAGCGGCTCGGGATCAGCCGGGTGACGCTGCGCGAGGTGCTCAAGGTGCTGCAGGACCAGGGCCTGGTGGAGTCGCGGCGCGGGCGGTACGGCGGGACGTTCGTGCTGCCGAGGCCGGACGCGGGGGGCGAGGACGAGCTGCGGCGCCGGGTCGCCGAGGGCGACATCGAGGACGTGCTGCGCTTCCGGGAGGTGCTGGAGGTGGGCGCGGCGGGCCTGTGCGCGGCGCACGGCCTCACGGACGAGCAGGCGGACCGGCTGCGCGAGGCGCTGGCCCGCACGGGGGACGCACCGCTCGCCGAGTACCGCCGGCTGGACACGCTGCTCCACCTCACCCTCGCCGAACTGTGCGGATCGCCGACCCTGACCGCGCAGTACGCGGCGGTGCGGGCGACGGTGAACGACCTGCTCGACTGCATCCCCCTCCTGGTGCGCAACCTGGAGCACTCGCAGCGCCAGCACGTCGCCCTGGTGGAAGCGGTCCTGGACGGGGACGCGGACGGGGCGCGGGAGATGATGCGGGAGCACTGCGCCGGGACCGCGGCACTGCTCAGGGGGTTCCTGGCGTGACCTTGCCCTGCGGGGGCCAGGTCGGCAAAGGTATGAACGGGATCCATTGCCTCGGGCAGGAGGACGTATGGCGGACAGGCCGCTGATCGGTGTCAGTACGTACCTGGAGTCCGGCGCGCGCTGGGGCGTGTGGGAGCTGGAGGCTGCGCTGCTGCCGGTCGGCTATCCGCGGCTCGTGCAGCGGGCGGGCGGTCTGGCCGCGATGCTGCCGCCGGACGATCCGGAGCGGGCGACGGCGACCGTCGCCCGGCTCGACGGGCTGGTGATCGCGGGCGGTCCGGACGTGGAGCCGGTCCGCTACGGCGCCGAGCCGCACCCGCGGACCGGCCCGCCGGCGCGCGCCCGGGACACCTGGGAGCTGGCGCTGATCGAGGCGGCCCTGGCCGCGCGCGTGCCCCTGCTGGGTATCTGCCGGGGCATGCAGCTCCTGAACGTCGCTCTCGGCGGCACCCTCGTCCAGCACCTCGACGGCCACGCGGAGGTCGTCGGCGTCTTCGGCCGGCACCCCGTCGAACCGGTGCCGGGAACGCTGTACGCCGGGGCCGTCCCCGAGGAGACGGCGGTGCCCGCCTACCATCACCAGGCCGTCGACCGCCTCGGCACGGGCCTGGTTCCGACGGCGTTCGCGCAGGACGGGACGGTGGAGGCGGTGGAACTGCCGTCCGCGGCGAGCTGGGTGCTCGGGGTGCAGTGGCATCCGGAGATGGGGGACGACGTGCGGGTGATGCGAGCGTTGGTCGAGGCCGCCACGGCGTCTGCATCCACGCGCTCTGCGTCTACGACGCCTTCAGCCGCTTCCTGAGCCAGGCAAGGGCGGCGTCGCCCTGGGCGCGCTGGAAGGCGCGCAGGGTGGGCAGGCCGGGCGGGGCCGGCTGCAGGGCGCTCTCCACGAAGTACCCGGTCAGCGCGGCCAGGGTCGCGGTGACCGCCTCCGGTTCCGCGTCCCGGCCCAGCGGATGCGTCGTGAACACCTCCTGCGGGTCCGGTCCGCCCTGTGCTCGCACACACGGCAGCATGACCAGCAGGTCGAACCACGGTGCTGCGCGCAGGGCGTGCGGCCAGTCGACGAAGACGACGCGGTCGTCGGCGGTGAGCAGCATGTTGTCGGCGCGCAGGTCGGCGTGGGCGAGGGTGTCGCCGGCTGCGGCGTCCGCCCAGTCCGCGCAGAGGGCGGCGAGGCGGGGCAGCTCGGCGAGGGTGCGGGCGTCGAGGCGGCCGCGCAGCTCGTGTTCCGGCTGTGCGTGCAGTCGTTGCCAGCCCGCGAAGGCGTCGGCGAGTGCTTCGCCGGCGGGCGGGGCGGCTGCCGGAGAGGGGGTGAGGGTACGGGCCAGCTCGGTCACCGCGTCGAGTACTCGCCGCAACTCCGGCTCGCACCACGGGACTTGGGGCTGATGGCCGGCCACCTCCTCGAAGACCAGGGTCACCCAGGTGCCGTCGTCGTGGGTGCCGAGGAGGCGAGGGACGGGGACGTGCGGCGGGAGGGCGGCGGTGTTGCGGGCCTCGGCGCGGTGCAGGGCGGGGCTGTCGGGGTTGGTGTCCGCGCTGACCGCCTTGACGAAGGCTCGTCGGCCGTCGGCGGTGCGGATGAGGGCGGCCACGCCCGGGGAGAAGCCGCCGGGTTGGGTGACCGCCTGGACGACGGGGGCGCCACCGAGGACGTCGGCGACCACGGCGCGCACGGTGGCCGGGAGGGCTTCCCAGGGAGTGCGGACGCCTGTGGCGGGCGGGGCGGTTACGGTCATGCGGTTCATGGTGCGAGCCGACGGCGCCACCACGCCAAGGGTTTTCGCCGGGACGCGGAAGAACCCCTCACCCCCGTGTCAACGACAACAGCTCCCGTGCCGGCCCCACCGGCCGATGCCCCGTCGGCCACACCGCTCGTAGGTCCCGGGCCAGGGCCACCCCCTCCACCGGTACCCGCACCAGTCGCCGCATCGCCAGCTCCTCCCCCACCGCCAGTTCGCTCAGGACCGCCGGGCCCGCGCCGCTGACCACCGCCGCCTTCACCGCCGTCGTCGAGGACAGCTCGATCAGGGGGCGCGCCAGGCCGCCCAGCGCCGCGTCCAGGACCTGCCGGGTTCCCGAACCCTTCTCGCGGAGGATCAGCGGTGTCGCGGCGAGTTCCGAGGCCTCCAGCGGACGTCGGCGGCGGGCCCACGGGTGCCCCGGGGCCGTCACCACGATCAAGCGGTCGTGGGCGATGACCGCGGAGTCCAGACCGGGCGGAACGCTCACGCCCTCCACGAAGCCCAGGTCCGCCCCGCCGGACAGCAGCCGCTCCGCCACCACCGCCGAGTTGCCCGCGAGCAGGGACACCGCGGTGTCGGGGCGCTGGGCGCGCAGCGCGAGCAGCCAGCCGGGAAGCAGGTACTCGGCGATCGTCATGCTCGCCGCCACCCGCAGCCGGGAGTCGCGCCGGTCCCGCAGGGCCTGCGCCCCGGCGTCGAAGGCCTCGGCCGCCTCCACGATCCGCCGCGCCCAGTCCGTGACCAGCGCCCCGGCGTCCGTGAGACGGGAGCCGCGCGGTGAACGGTCGACGAGCGCCACCCCCAACTGGCGCTCCATCGACCGGATCCGGCTGCTGGCCGCCGGCTGGCTGATGCCCATCTCCCGCGCCGCCCCGCCCAGACTGCCGAGCCGCGCCACCGCAAGGAGCAGCTCCAGCGCCCCGAGATCCGGCACCCGATGCGCCAGCGGACCCCCACCGCCGTGACCGGTACCGGTACCGGGACCAGGACCAGGACCGGTACCGGGCCGGGGAGTGCCCCGGCCCTCCGCGTTCGCCTCGCTCATAACTCCAGCTTATGCCCTCATAGAGACGTACTCCCTGGTCGCGGAGGTCCGGCGGCGAGACCGTGAAGGCATGGTCACCGCAGCCCAGCCCCTTCCGCGTGTCACCGCACGCGTTCCGCGCGCCGCCGCCGTCCGTCACCTCGGACCCAACTGGTACGCGTCCGTCATGGGCACCGCCATCGTCGGCACCGCAGGCGCGGCGCTCCCCCTCCACGTCCCCGGCCTGCGCACCGTCTGCACGGCAGCGTGGGCTCTCTCCCTCGGCCTGCTCGTCGTGCTGCTCGCCGCCCGCGCCCTGCACTGGACGCACCATCGCGACCAGGCCCGCGCCCACCTCCTCGACCCGGCCACGGCTCCGTTCTACGGGTGTCTGTCCATGGCCCTGCTCGCCGTCGGCGGCGGTGCCGTCGTCGTCGGCCGGGACTGGACCGGGCCGCACAACGCGCTCGTTCTCGACGCCGTGCTGTTCACCGCCGGGACGCTGGTGGGGCTCGCGGCCGCCGTCGCGGTGCCGTACCTCATGGCCGTACGGCACAGGGTGGCGCCGGAGCAGGCCACGCCCGTGTGGCTGCTGCCCGTCGTGGCGCCCATGGTCTCCGCGGCGCTCGGGCCGCTCCTCGTGCCGCACCTGCCGCCGGGGCAGCCCCGAGCGACCCTTCTGCTGGCCTGCTTCGCGATGTTCGGGCTCAGCCTCCTCGCGACCCTGCTGATGCTGCCCCTGATCCTCGCCCGGCTGATCACCGGCGGGCCGCTGCCCCTCGCCCTGGCCCCGACGCTGTTCCTGGTGCTCGGCCCGCTCGGCCAGTCCACCACCGCGGTCGGCAAGTTCGCGGACTTCGCTCCCGGGGTCGTACCGGCGCCGTACAGCGAGGGATTCGTCGTCCTCGCCGTGCTGTACGGCGTGCCCGTCATGGGCTTCGCGCTGCTGTGGCTGGTGTTCGCCACCGCCCATGTGCTGCGGGCGCGCCGGCACGGCATGGGCTTCGCGATGACGTGGTGGGCGTTCACCTTCCCCGTCGGGACGTGTGTCACGGGTGCCGAGGCGCTCGCCCGGCACACCGGGCTCGTCGTGTACGACTGGCTCGCGGTCGGACTGTACGTCCTGCTCGTCGCCGCCTGGGGCACCGCCGCCCTGCACACGGCCCGCGGTCTGCTCAGTGGAGCGCTGCTCGCAGCGCCTCGCCCAACGCTTGCGGCGCCTCGGCCAACGACGGCCCGTACCAGGTCAGGTGACGTCCGCTGACGAGGGCGCAGGGCAGGCCCGGGAAGGCCTCGGGGCCGTCGTCGGCCGTGAATCGGTACGGCTCGTCGGGCAGGACGACGACGTCCGGGGCGGCCGCCCGCAGTTCGTCGACCGGGACGCGGGGGTAGCGGTCGGGGTGGGTCGCGTGGAGGTGGTCGACGCCGAGGCGGGAGAGCACGTCGCCGGCGAAGGTGTCGCGGCCGAGCACCATCCAGGGCCGCCGCCAGATCGGCACCACGGCCGTCGTTCGGCGCTCGGGCGGCGGCAGGTTCGACCAGGCCGTCTCCGCCTCGTCCAGCCAGCGCGGCCGGGACGCCGCCCCGCACGCCCCAAGCACCCGGGCCAGTTCCCCGAACGCCTGCGGCACGTTCCGTACCTCGGTGACCAGGACCTCGACGCCCGCCTCGCGCAGGGCCGTCAGGTCGGGTTCGCGGTTCTCCTCCTCGTTGGCGACCACCAGGTCGGGAGCGAGGGCGAGGATGTCGTCGAGCTTGGGGTTCTTGGTGCCGCCGATGCGGGGGACGTCGAGGGCCGCGGGGTGGCTGCACCAGTCCGTCACACCGACCAGGACGCCCGGCACCGAGACCGCCACCGCTTCCGTGAGCGACGGAACGAGGGAGACGACGCGCGTCCGCACTACCGCGTCCGGTTCTGGACCGCCTCGACGTGTTCGGCCACCGCGACGACGACCACGCGCGTGTCCGACACCGTCGCCCGCCACCGGTGGCGCACGCCGCCCGTCAGGTACAGCGTGTCCCCGCGGCCGAGACGGTAGGCGCGCCCTTCCGCCTCGATCTCCACCGCTCCGTCGGCGACGTACATCAACTGGTCGTTGCGGTACTGGAATTCGCGGCCCGCGTCGTGGTCGCCGGTGAACTCCGAGGCGTGCATCTGGTGATGACCCCGCACCAGGGAACGCACCCGCGGCTCGGGAGCCGGTTCGGCCGCCTCGGCCCGCACCACGTCCACGCTGCACGCCGGGTCGGCCGCCGCGAGGAGTTCCACGGCTGTCGTACGAAGGGCGTCGGCGACCTTTTCGAGGGACGTTCTGCTGGGCCGGGCCCGGTCGTTCTCGATCTGGCTCAGGAACGGGACCGACAGGCCGCTGCGCTCGGCCACGACGGCGAGGGTGAGCTGCAGCGCCCGGCGCCGGCGCCGCACGGCCGCGCCCACTCGCAGGGGCCGATCCTTGTGGTCGTCTTTGTGGTCGCCCATCGCTCCGGCTCCCTCCTTCGCTCGTGGTCGCGGTCTGTCGGACGAGTTCTCACTGATGAGTTCTCTGCACCTTACGCAGGTTCGGCAAACTGTTTCATGCGCCCGTCACATCCCCGTAAACACCGCGTGCGGTCAATTCGCCAACTGTCGCGATTGGTTGGCCTCTTCCGAGTCGCGGGGCACGGATTCCTCCTTCGGGACGAAGACGCTGACCAGGAGGGCCAAAAGGCCGTCCGCAGCCATGACGGGGGCCGGCGGGGGCGCGGTCACCCCCGCCACACGTACCGGCGGCCGGCCGCCCCGTCCGGTGCGGGAATCGTGGGCGCACGGGCACCCGCTGCCACGCGCCCCGCAGCGCCGCTGTTCCTCGCTCCGCGCGGCTTCCCTCTCTTACTTTCAATGCGCCTGCGGCCCCCTGTGTTCCCGCACGCTCCCCGTGCCCTCCCACCGCGATCAGGCCTGTGATCAGGCGTTGCCCACCGGGTCACGAACTCCGTTCGTACGGCGCCCGGTTGGCGGCCCGGGTCGCGGTCGGACCGGTGGGACCGGTGGGGCCCGGGTCGTCGCCCCACGTCGACGTGATCCCGGGCCGGCGAGTCGGAGTACGCCGCGGGCCGCATGTGCGGTCGGCAAGTCCGCTGGGGAGGGCGGTGAGGCTTGGGCGGGGGCGTAGCTCTATGTGGTTGGCCGGATCCTTTTCGTACGCCCTTCACGCGCGTGTGGGCGGCCCGTCGCGAAACGGACCGCCCACGCGCGTGCTCCTCGGTGGCTTCTACTGAGGTGTCATCCGGGCCGCCAAGTCCGGGTGCTCCTTCAGCCAGGCGCCGACGGCCTCCTCCTCGTGGCCCTGACCCCGCTTGTTGATCTCGGCCTCCAGGCTGCCGAGCTCGCCCTCGCTCATATGGAAGCCCTTGATCCACTTGGTGAGCTGCGGGTACTGCTCCGGGAACTTCTCGTTGGTGATGGTGCGGATCGTGTTGCCCTCGCCGAAGAGCTTCTTGTCGTCCTTCAGCTTGGTGAGGCCGTACTGGCTGTACGCCCAGTGCGGCGACCACAGCACGACGGCCACGGGCTCCTTCTTGGCGTACGCGCGCTTGAGCTCGGCCAGCATCGCCGGCGTGGAGCCGTCGACGACCTTGTACTCCTTGTCCAGGCCGTAGCCGGGCAGGACCTTCGTCTTGAGGAGGTTCATCTCACCGGTGCCCGGCTCGATGCCGATGATCTTCCCGTCGAAGGTGCTCGCCTTGCCCTTGAGGTCCTCCAGGGAGTTGACGCCCTTCACGTACGAGGGCACGGCGACCTCCAGCGAGGTCGGCTGATACCAGGTGCCCAGGTCCTTGAGTCTGTCCTTGCTCTTGTCCCAGTAGTTCTTCTGCGCGTACGGCAGCCACGCGTCGAAGTTGACGTCGAGGTCGCCGGAGGCGAGGCCGGTGTAGACCGGGCCGACGTCCATCTGCTTGAGGTTGAGCTTGTAGCCGCGCCGCTCCAGGACGTTCTTCCAGAGGTAGCTGACGGCGATGTCCTCGTCCCAGGGGAACCAGGCCACGTTCACGGGCCGCTTGGCCTCGGTGGGGGTCGCGCCGGAGCCGCCGGGGACCGGGGCCAGCTTGTCGACGAGGCCCGGGTTGCCCTGCAGCCAGGTGCGAACGGCGTCCTGCTGCTTGCCCTTGCCCGCCTTGTTGATCTCCGCTTCGAGGCTGGTGAGCTGCTTCTCGTCCAGCTTGAAGTTCTTCAGCCACTTGCCGACGACCGGGTTGTCGCCCGCGAAGCCCTTGCGGGCCAGGGTGTGCACACCGTCGCCCTTGCCCCACGCACCCCTGGGGTCCTTGAGCTTCTTCAGCTTGTAGTCGTTGTACGCCCAGTGCGGCGACCAGAGCGTGACGACGACGGGGTCCTTCTGGGAGTAGGCCCGCTTCAGCTCGGCCAGCATCGCCGGCGTGGAGCTGTCGACGACCTTGTACTCCTTGTCGAGGCCGTAGGCCTTGAGGACCTTGCTCTTGAGCAGGGCCGTTTCGCCGGCGCTGGACTCGATGCCGGTGATCTTCCCGCCGAACGTGGCGGCCTTGCCCTTGAGGTCGTCGAGGGAGTCGATGCCCTTCATGTACGAGGGGACGCTCAGCTCCAGCGAGGTCTTGCCGTACCAGGCGCCGAGGTCGTCGAGTTCGTTGCCGTACTTCTTCCAGTACTGCGCGTGCGTGGTCGGCAGCCAGGCGTCGGTCTGGAAGTCGACGCTGCCCTGCGCGAGGGAGGTGTAGAGCGGGCCGGCGTCGAACTGCTTGGCGTCCACCTGGTAGCCGCGCTGTTCGAGGATCTCCTTCCACAGGAAGGTGGAGGCGACGCCCTCGTCCCACGGGATGTAGCCGATGCTGATCTTCTTGCCCTGGCCGACGTCCTGGCCTGCGGCGACGTCGGCGGAGTCGCCGCTGCCGCCGAAGATCCCCATGCCGCCCGCGACGAGGCCGAGGATCACGACGCCGACCACCGCGACCTGCGGGCGCGGCCGGTAGGACCAGATCTTCAGGCCCTGGGCGGCACGGGCCTTCGCGGCGGCGCGACGGCCGAGCGGGGAGACATGGGTGCCCAGGGCGCCGGTCATGCGGTCCAGGTAGATCGCGAGGATCACGATGGCGACACCGGCCTCGGAGCCGAGGCCGACGTTGAGCTGGCCGATGGCCTCGTTGACGTCGCCGCCGAGGCCGCCGGTGCCGACCATGCCGGCGATCGCGGCCATGGACAGGCCGAGCATGATGACCTGGTTGACGCCGGCCATCACGGTCGGCAGGGCGAGCGGCAGCTGGACGCGCAGGAGCGTGTCACGGGGGGTGGTGCCGAACGCCTCGGCGGCCTCGACCAGTTCCTTGTCGACCTGGCGGATGCCCAGCTCGGTCATGCGCACGCCGGGGGCGAGCGCGAAGATCAGGGTCGCGACGATGCCCGCGGAGGCGCCGGTGCCGAAGAACAGGATCGCCGGGATGAGGTAGATCATCGCGGGCAGCGTCTGCATGAAGTCCAGGACCGGCCGGACGATTCCGCTGACCCGGTTGGAGCGGGCGGCCCAGATGCCCACCGGCACCGAGATCACCAGCGCGATGATCGTGGCGACCAGGACGAGCGACAGGGTCACCATCGCGTCGTCCCACAGTTCGAGGGAGTCGATGAAGGCGAAGCCCACGAAGGTGAGGACACCGGCGAGCGTGCCGCGCAGCCAGAAGGCGAGCACGGCGAAGATGCCCGCGAGCACAAGGGGTTCAGGGGCCTGGAGGACGGCGTTGATGCCGTCGTAGGTGCCCGTGAAGACGGCCTTGAAGAAGTCGAAGAGCCAGGACACATGGGCGAGCAGCCAGTCGACGGTGTCGTTGACCCAGTCGCCGAGCGGGATCCTAGGCATGGGTCACCGCCTTCTCGTCGCCGAGGAAGCCGACCAGGCGCTGCTGCGGGACCACTCCGACGAGCGTGCGTTCGTCGTCCAGTACGGCCACCGGATGCGTCGACCGGGCACTCATCGCACAGAGTTCGGTGAACGGCGTGTCGGGCGTCGCCGTGGCGCAGTCGCTCTCGCACCCGCAGTCGGCCTCGTCACCCCGTACGTCCGTGTCCATGACGGCGGACGCGGTCAGGACCCGGGAGCGGTCGACGTCCTGGATGAAGGAGGCCACGTAGTCGTTGGCCGGCCGGATGAGGATGTCCTCCGCCGTACCGATCTGGACGATGCGGCCGTCGCGCATGACGGCGATGCGGTCGCCCAGGCGCATGGCCTCGTTGAGGTCGTGGGTGATGAAGACGATCGTCTTCTTCAGGGTCTGCTGCAGCTGGAGCAGCTGGTCCTGCATGTCACGGCGGATCAGCGGGTCAAGGGCGCTGAACGACTCGTCCATCAGAAGCAGGTCGGCGTCGGTGGCCAGGGCGCGGGCGAGGCCGACACGCTGCTGCATACCGCCGGAGAGCTCGTCCGGCCAGGACTTCTCCCACCCGGCCAGACCGCACAGGGCCAGCGCCTCGGCGGCGCGCTGCTCGCGCTCGCCGCGGGGCACGCCCTGCACGGCCAGGCCGTAGGCGGCGTTCTCCAGAACGCTGCGGTGCGGAAACAGCGCGAAGTGCTGGAACACCATGCTGATCTTCCTCGCGCGGACCGCCCGCAGCTCGCGGTCGCCGAGCGCGGTCAGGTCGTCGCCGTCGAAGCGGACGTGCCCGGCGGTCGGCTCCAGCAGGCCGTTGAGCATGCGCAGCAGCGTGGACTTGCCGGAACCGGACAGGCCCATGACGACGAAGATCTGGCCCGGTTCCACGGTGAAGGAGGCGTCGATCACCGCGGCGGTGGTGCCGTCTGCGCGCAGCTCCTCCCGGTCGGCTCCCTTCTGGAGCCGCTCGACTGCGTCGTCTGGTCGTCTACCGAACACCTTGTAGAGATGTTCGGCCTCAAGCCTGGATGACACGCGTACCTTCTCGTCTCGGCGGCGGGGAAAGGGAGACGACAGGCCATAACCGGTTGAAAATGCAATCGCCATCGCTCCGGGGCGGCGCCTGCCCCGAGCGGTTCAGGCCAAACGCGCCAGTGGTCCACTTCACAAGGCGCTTACAAGTGCAACGCGGCGGCGGTCGCACGGTGACTGTCAGTGCCGTACGGCATGATGCGAGGCGTGACCGGACGACTGATGCTCCTCGACACCGCCTCGCTCTACTTCCGCGCCTACTTCGGCGTGCCGGAGTCCGTGAAGGCCCCCGACGGCACTCCGGTGAACGCCGTGCGCGGGCTCCTCGAATTCATCGACCGCCTCGTCAAGGACCACCGCCCGGACCACCTGGTGGCGTGCATGGACGCCGACTGGCGTCCCCAGTGGCGGGTCGATCTCATCCCCTCCTACAAGGCGCACCGCGTCGCCGAGGTGCGCGAGGCGGGGCCTGACGAGGAGGAGGTGCCGGACACGCTCTCCCCGCAGGTGCCCGTCATCGAGGCGGTCCTCGACGCGCTCGGCATCGCGCGCGTCGGTGTCGCGGAGTACGAGGCGGACGACGTGATCGGCACGTTCACCGCTCGGGCGAAGGGCCCGGTCGACATCGTCACCGGCGACCGCGACCTGTACCAACTGGTGGACGACAAGCGGGGGGTGCGCGTGCTGTACCCGCTCAAGGGCGTCGGCACGCTGCAGCTCACCGACGAGGCGTGGCTGCGCGAGAAGTACGGGGTCGACGGCAGGGGGTACGCGGATCTGGCGCTGCTGCGCGGCGACCCGAGCGACGGACTGCCGGGCGTGCCCGGCATCGGCGAGAAGACGGCCTCGAAGCTGCTCGCCGAGTTCGGGGACGTGGCAGGGATCATGGCGGCCATCGAGGACCCGAAGGCCAAGCTCACGCCGTCGCAGCGCAGGCGGCTCGACGAGTCGCGGCCGTATGTCGCGGTGGCGCCGAAGGTGGTCAAGGTCGCCGACGACGTCCCGCTGCCGGACGTCGACACGGCCCTGCCGCACGCGCCGCGCGACCCGGCGGCCCTGGAGGAGCTGGCGGCTCGCTGGGGGCTGGGCGGGTCGCTGCAGCGGCTGCTCACCACGCTCGGCGCGTAAAGCGGCGCGCGCACCGGCACGTGAACAATGTTTCGCGAATACGGCCGCCTGTAGGGCGTTGTCCGAGAGCGAGGTGCTAACTTAGGTAAGCCTAAGCAGGGAAGTATGGGAGGCCGTCATGGCAGAACGTCCGGCTCGGAGGCCGCGGAAGCCCTATTCCGCGCAGGTCGTCCGCACAGAACGGCTGACCCCGCACATGCAGCGTGTGGTCCTCGGTGGCGAGGGACTGGCCGGTTTCACGGCCGACACCTGCACCGACCACTATGTGAAGCTGCTGTTCCCCCCGGCCGAGGGCGTGACCTATCCGGAGCCCTTCGACGTGGAGCGCATCCGCGAGGAGCTCCCGCGCGAGCAGTGGCCGGTGACGCGGACGTACACCGTGCGGGCCTTCGACCCGGAGTCCCGTGAGCTGACGCTGGACTTCGTGATCCACGGCGACGAGGGGCTGGCCGGGCCGTGGGCGAAGCGTGTCCAGCCGGGCGAGACCGTGCATTTCATGGGCCCCGGTGGCGCCTACGCCCCCGATGTGAGCGCGGACTGGCATCTGCTCGTCGGCGACGAGAGCGCCCTGCCCGCGATCGCCCGCTCCCTGGAGGCACTGCCCGAGGGCGTCACCGCGCACGCCTTCGTAGAGGTCCATGGGCCTGAGGAAGAGCAGAAGGTCGACTCCGACGTGGAGGTCGTCTGGCTGCACCGCGGCGACCGGCCGGTCGGCGAGATGCTGTGCGAGGCCGTACGGACGCTGCAGTTCCCCGAGGGCCGTCCGCACGCGTTCGTGCACGGCGAGGCGCACTTCGTGAAGGAGCTGCGCCAACTGCTGCGCGTCGAGCTGCAGATCCCGCGCGAGGACCTGTCGATCTCCGGCTACTGGCGGCTCGGCCACGACGAGGACGGCTGGCAGGCCTCCAAGCGCGACTGGAACGCACGGATCGAGACGGAGCAGGAGGGCGCGGCCCCCGCCGCCTGAGACACCCGACGACATGCCCGAAGCGGCGGCACCTCACCGAGGCGCCGCCGCTTCACGCTTGGCTCACACCGACCGCTGGTACGACCGGAACGTCCGGATCGACAGCCATACCGCTGCCACCGCCAGTACCACCAGCGCCCCGCCACGGCTGAGCACGTCGCCCCAGTCGGGGTGCTCGGACAGGGCCGAACGGCCCGCGACCATCGCCCAGTTGAGCGGGTTGAAGTCGGCGATGTGCCGCATCCAGGAGGGCATCTGGGACGGCGCCATGAAGGCGGAGGACAGGAAGGTCAGCGGCAGCAGCAGGAAGGTGTTGATGCCGATGATCGACTCCCGCTCCTGCACCAGCATGCCCAGCGCGTTGGACAGCGCCCCGAAGACCGTGCCGAGCAGCACGGCGGCGAGGACCAGGATCGCGATGCCGCCGATGCCGCCCGGGTAGTCGGCGCCGCCCGCCAGCGCGAGCAGCACGATGACGACCGACTGGAAGGCGGTGATCAGGCCGTTGTTGACGACGTTGCCGTTCATCAGCGCGGCGCGGCTGACCGGGGTGGTCAGGAAGCGGTTGAGCGTGCCCCGCTGGATCTCCTCCAACGTGCCCATGCCGGCCCACATGTTGGAGCCGAGCGCACTCATCACGACGACGCCCGGGACCAGGTAGTCGAGGTAGGTGGTCGTCCCGAAGCCGCCCAGCTCCACGACCTTCTTGAAGAGGTTGCCGAACAGGAACAGCCAGATCACCGGCTGGATCAGGGTGATGATCGCGTAGGCGGGCTGCCGTGTGAACACCATGAGTTGACGCTGCGTCATGTACCAGGTCTGGGAGACGGCCGTGCTCATCGCGCACCTCCGGCGAGGACGAGGTTCTCGGTGCCGGCTTCGGTGTCGGCCTCGGAGTAACGGCGGCCCGCATGGCGGAGGTAGACGTCGTCGAGGGAGGGCCGGGCCACGGTCGCGGCGGCCACGGCGACCCCGGCCCGCTCCAGCGCCCCGAGCAGCGCGGGTACGGCGGCCGCTCCGTCGTCGGCGCGGACGCTGACGCGGCGCCCTTCGACCAGCACCTCGTGCATGCCGGGCAGGGCACCGAGGGCGCCCATGAGCAGGGTGCGGCCGGCCTCGCCGACAGCCTCCCGCAGCTTCAGGTGGACGGCGTCACCGCGGAGTTCACCCTTGAGCGCGTCCGGTGTGCCCTGGACGACCACCCGGCCGCGGTCGACGATGGCGATGCGCTCGGCGAGCCGGTCGGCCTCTTCGAGGTAGTGGGTGGTGAGCAGGATCGTCAGCCCCTCCTCCCCCGCCAGCCGGTCGATCTCGTCCCACATCGCGGTGCGCGCCTCGGGGTCCAGACCGGTGGTGGGTTCGTCGAGGAACAGCACCTCGGGCCGGTGCACCAGACCGAGGGCGACGTCGAGACGGCGTCGCATCCCGCCGGAGTAGCCCTTCACCTGCCGGCCACCGGCGTCGGCGAGACTGAAGCGGTCGAGCAGCTCGGTCACGCGGGTGTTGAGCGCGGCACCCTTCAACCCGTAGAGCCTGCCCTGCAGTTGGAGGTTCTCGCGGCCCGTGGCGACAGGGTCGGCGCCGGAGCTCTGGGCGACCACGCCGATCGCGCGGCGCACCCGGCCGGGGTGGCGCAGCACGTCGTGTCCGGCGACGGTCGCCGAGCCCGAGTCGGGGCGCGCCAGGGTGGTGAGGATCTTGACGGTGGTGGACTTGCCGGCGCCGTTGGGCCCGAGGAGCCCGAAGACGGTGCCGGGTTCGACGGTGACGTCCATGCCGCACAGGGCGGTGACATCACCGGAGTAGGTCTTGATCAGCTGGCGCGCCTCCACTGCGGGCGCACGGGTAGTACTCATGACGACTGCTCTCCTGATGAGCGGATGACAGCTGATCCGTCCGTGCAAGGAGCGCCGGGCTATCCTGGGTGTGCCGCACCTCGATCGCCTGGACTGCCTCACGGCGGATTCAGCTCGGGGTTCGAGACCCTGGCAGGGCTGCTGCAACAGCCCGGCCGGGGTCTTTTTCTTCTATCTGAACTCGGGTGGCAGCTCCCCGGTCTCGTGGAACCTCCGCCACCCCTCGACGCCGGGCAGTGAGCCCTTCCTGATCTCCTCCAGGAAGCCACGGACCCATTCCGCCTGCGCCTCGATCATGTGCAACTGGTACTCGGTCTCGATCAGGAAGAGCCGCGGCAGCGTCTCGTAGAGCTTCGCCAGCGCTCCACGTGCGCCTGCCGCCTGCACCTCCAGGGAGTTCAGCCGCTCCTCCAGCAGCCGCACCACCTCGTCGGGGGGCAGCGCGCCCAGCAGGGAGAGGGCGGTCTCGAAGATCGGGTACTCCTTCGCGGGGACGGCGACGAGGTCCGACAACCACTCGGTCATCTCCTCGCGGCCGGCCTCGGTGAGCCCGTACACCGTGCGCTCGGGCCGGTTGCCCTGCCGCTCCACGTCGGTGACCTCGACGAATCCATGCTTTTCGAGGCTCTGGACGACCGTGTACAGCGAGCCGTAGTTGATCTTCGTGCTGGTGTCCTTGCCCTGACGGCGCAACGTCTGGGCGATCTCGTACGGATGCATCGGCTTCTGCCAGAGGGTCACCAGCACGGCGAGCGCCAGGGGGTTGCTGAGTTTGCGGCGCTTCATCGCCATGGCCGGCACCTCACTTTCACACCTCGCTACCGAATATCCGTGCACGAACATATCGCGAGCCAGCGCGGAGCGTCAATACACACGATGTATCGCGAATGAGGGACGCGGCAAGGGCGTGAGGACTTGGGCCCGCCGCGGACATGCCGGCGTGACGCCCACGAAACAGCCCGCCCCTAATTTCTGTCGCCCGACAGGAACTCCGCTCCGCTCCCGCGCCGAAGGCAGGTGCCGCCGTGACGACCACAGCCCCCTCCGACATACGCCCCGACCCGCCCCACTCCCCCGACGACCACTCCCTCGCCGAGTTCGGCTACCACCAGGAGCTGCACCGCAGCCTGGGCCGGTACGCCTCCTTCGCGGCCGGGTTCTCCTTCATCTCGGTCCTGACGACCGTCTTCCAGTTCTTCGCCTTCGGGTACGCGTTCGGCGGCCCCGTCTTCTTCTGGGCCTGGCCGGCGGTGCTGGTCGGGCAGCTGCTGGTGGCCGCGTGCTTCGCGGAACTGGCCGCCCGCTATCCGATCTCGGGCGCGATCTACCAGTGGTCCTCGCGCCTTTCGAACCCCACCTTCGGCTGGTTCGCCGGCTGGATCATGGTGATCGGTCAGATCGTGGTGGTCGCGGCGGCGGCGCTGGCGCTGCAGATGGTCCTGCCGGCCATCTGGTCCGGCTTCCAGCTGGTGGGCACCGACTCCGCGCCGACGTCGGCGGACGGCGCGGCGAACGCGGCGGTCCTGGGCGTGATCCTGCTGGTGCTCACCACGCTGGTGAACATCATGGACAACCGCGTGCTGTCCGTGATCAACCGCGTCGGCGTCACCGCGGAGATCATCGGCGCCGTCCTGATCGTCGTCCTCCTGCTCACCCACTCCAAGCGCTCTCCCGGCATCACCTTCCACACCGAAGGGGCGGCGGGTTCCGGCCTGTTGGGGGCACTGCTCGTCGGCTCGTTCACGGCGGCGTACGTGATGATCGGCTTCGACAGCGCGGGCGAGATGAGCGAGGAGACGCGCGATCCGCGGCGGACGGCGCCCCGCACGATCCTCACCGCGCTCGGCGCCGCCGGCCTGCTCGGCGGTCTGGTCATCCTCGGCGGGCTGCTCGCAGCGCCCAGCCTGACCGACGGCCACCTCGGCGTCGACGGCCTCAGCTACGTCCTGACCAGCAGCCTGGGTGACGGGGTCGGCAGGGTGCTGCTGGCCGACGTGGTGGTGGCGATCGCCGTGGCGACCCTCGCGATCCAGACGGCGGCCTGCCGGATGCTGTTCTCCATGGCCCGCGACGGCGGGCTCCCGTTCTCCGGGCGCCTGGCGCACGTCAACCCGCGCACCGGCATGCCCGGCGCCCCCGCCCTGGTCGTCGGCGTCCTCGCGGCGGCCCTCCTGCTGCTCAACTTCGCCTCGCCGGACGCCTTCCTGGCCATCGGCACCACCTGCATCGTGATGCTGTACCTGGCCTACGCGATGGTCACCGGCCCGCTCCTGATCCGGCGCCTGCGAGGCCGGTTCGCCGCCGGCGGCACCGACGAGAAGGGCGCGAAGCTCTTCTCCCTCGGCCGCTGGGGCATCCCCGTCAACGCACTGGCCCTCCTCTACGGCCTCCTCATGACCGTCAACCTGGCCTGGCCACGAGCAGCGGTGTACGACCCGACGGGCGGGCACTGGTACTTCCAGTGGTTCACGGTGCTGTTCCTCGCCGTCACACTGCTGGCCGGCGGCGCCTACCGGGCGTACCGGAAGCGGACCGCCGCCCGAAGTGCCGTATCGGAGACGGCTGTCACGGAGGCCGCGGCGTAGGTCGGTCGCCCCGTACGCGCGCGTGCAGGTGCATGTCGTGCCAGCCGTCCGGGTGGAGGAGGGCACTGCGCTTGGTGCCCTCCAGGGCGAAGCCCGTCTTGGCGGCGACCCGGCAGGAGGCCCGGTTGGCGGTGGCGTGCATCAGTTCCAGGCGGTGGAAGCCGATCTCGTCGAAGGCCCAGCGGGACAGGGCGGTCGTCGCGCGGGCGGCTGTGCCCTGGCCGCGGGCCGCCGCCGTGGTCCAGTACGCGACCTCGGCCACGCCGTCCCCGAGCACGATCTCGCGCAGCGCCACCCGCCCCAGCAACCGGTCGCCGTCCGCGTCCGTGACGGCCCACTGCGCGGTCCGCTCGCTCTCCCACGCCTTCCGCCACTCCTCGATCCAGCCGGCGGCCTCCGCCTCCGAGTCGCTGCGCCGGATGTGCCACTGGTGCATGAGCGGATCCTGGAAGGCCTCGTGGACGGCGGGCGCGTCCTGGGCCCGCCACGGGCGCAGAAGCAGTCCGTCGCCGGTGCGGAGCAGGGGCTGCGGGATGCGGGAGAGGGTTTCGGCGGGCAGGACGGGGCTGGTGACGTAGGGCATGACCGGCATCCTGCCCGTGGGCGGCGGCCGGTCCAACGGCTTTTCCGGGCGCCGTAGGCTTGATCGTGATGAGTCGCAAGCCACGGATCCCGCCCGCTCCGCTGCCCCAACGGCAGGGGGTCGACCCCGTGCGGGTGCGGCTGCCCGTCGAGGGGCCGTGGGCCACCGTTCGCGAGCACCTCGTCGAGCGGCTCAGCGGAGCGGGCGCGGGAGTCGTCGACGGGATGCTCGACGCGGGGAGGATCGTCGGCGCCGACGGGCGGGCCGTCGCGCCGGACGCCGCCTACGAACCCGGCATGTTCGTGTGGTTCCACCGCGAGCTGCCCGCCGAGACGCCGGTGCCGTTCCCGCTGGAGGTGGTGTACCGCGACGAGCACATCGTCGTCGTCGACAAGCCCCATTTCCTGGCCACCACCCCGCGCGGCAGCCATGTCACCGAGACCGCGCTCGCGCGTCTGCGACGGGAGCTGGACCTGCCCGCACTCGGCGCCGCGCACCGGCTTGACCGGCTCACCGCCGGGCTCGTGCTGTTCACGGTGCGGCCCGAGGAGCGCGGCGCGTACCAGTCGCTGTTCCGCGACCGGCGAGTGAGCAAGGAGTACGAGGCGATCGCCCCGTACGATCCCGGGCTCGCCCTGCCCCGGACCGTGCGCAGCCGCATCGTGAAGGAGCGTGGTGTGCTCGCCGCCTACGAGGTGGCGGGCGAGCCGAACGCCGTCAGCGGCATCGAGCTGGCCGAGCACCGCGGCGACGGGCTGGGGCGCTATCGGCTGGTGCCCCGCACCGGGCAGACCCACCAGCTCCGCGTCCACATGAACGCGCTCGGCACGCCCGTTCTCGGCGATCCGCTCTACCCCGTGGTGGCCGACCCCGTGCCGGCCGGCGACTTCCGGCGTCCGCTCCAACTGCTGGCGCGGGCACTGGAGTTCACCGATCCGGTCACGGGGGCGGAGCACCGCTTCCTGAGCACGCGAGCGCTCCTGGCCTGGTCCTCCTACGGCGACTGGGCCGGTCAGTAACCGCGCCACCAGAGCAGGAAGCGGCGCCAGGCACCCTTGGGGCGAGCCGGTTCCTCGGGCGCCAGAGCCGGCTGCTGGGACGGTGCGGCCGGCTGGGGCGCCGGGGCGGCAGCGGCGGCGGGCTCTGGCTGCGTGGAGCCGACCTGCCAGGTGGCGCGCTGCGGCGGGACGGGGGCGTGGCCCGGCTTGGCCTTCACGTCCTGCTCCGGCTTCGGCTCGAAGCGGACCGGAAGCTCCACCAGATGCCGTGAGGAGATCGACTGCCGCCACTCCAGCTCGTCCTCGTCACAGTCGAGTTGGACGTCGGGCAGCCGCATGAGCAGTGCGTCGACACCGGTGTCGGCGATGGCACGGCCGATGTCCTGACCGGGGCACTCGTGCGGACCGCCGCCGAAGGCGAGGTGCGAGCGGTTGCCCTGCATGTTCGCGGCGAGGTCGGGACGGACCCGCGGGTCGACGTTGCCCGGCGCGATCCCGAGCAGCAGCCCGTCGCCCCTGCGGACGTGCTGGCCGCCCAACTCCGTGTCCTGCTTGGCGAAGTAGGCAAAGACCGAGCTGAAGGGCGGTTCGTCCCACAGGGACTGCTCGACCGCTTCCGGCACCGTCATCTGGCCGCCGTTGAGCTGGGCCCTGAAGCGCGGGTCGGTGAGGATCATGCGCAGCACGTTGGACAGGAGGTTGACCGTGGCCTCGTAGGCGGCGAAGAGCACGAGGCGCAGGTGCTCGCGGACCTCGTCGTCGGTCAGTCCCGCCGGGTGGGTGATGAGGTGGCTGGTGAAGTCCTCCTCGGGCCGGGCGCGCCGCTTGGCGGTGAGCCGGCTCAGCGCGTCCATCACGTAGGTGTGGCTGGCGATCGCGGTCTCGGTGCCCTTGAGCGCGTCACGGGCCGCCTGCACGAGCCGGTCGTTGTACTCGTCGGGCATGCCGAGGATCTCGCACATCACGCCCATCGGCAGGTGCTCGGCGAACTGTCCGACCAGGTCGGCCGACCCCTCCTTGCAGAAGCGGTTGACGAGGCCCTGGGTGTGGCGGTTGATGTGACGGCGGACGCCGCGGTGGTCGATGGTCGACATGGCGCCGGTGACCGCGGCCCGCAGGCGCAGGTGCTCGTCGCCCTCGGCGTGGGAGCAGATCGGCTGCCAGGCGATGTGCGGCATCAGAGGGTGGTCGGGCTTGACCATGCCCTCGCCCAGCGGGTTCCAGATACGGCTGTCCCGGCAGTACTGCGAGGGTGAGCGCACCATGTGCAGGTTCTCGGTGTGGCCGAGCACCACCCACATGGGCACGTCGTCGTGGAGCAGCACGGGCGCCACGGGGCCGTGCTCCTCGCGGAGTTGCTCGTACAGGGAGGCCAGGTCCTCCGCCTCGGGACCGTAGAGCCGGCGCAGCCCGCCGGGGCCACGGCCGTGGGCGGGGCAGCCGGGCGGCGGGCCGAGCGTGGGGTCCATGCCGGTCAGGGATTGGTGTTCAGGCGTCACGGTGGTCGCTCCGAAGTGGATCCGGTGTCTGGGGAGTTGGACGGATGCGGGTGCCGGGTGCGGGTGCTGGTGCCCCGGCAGGCGATGTCTGCGCGACGGGGCGAGCATTGCCGGTCGGGGCACCAGGGCCTCAGGTGAGCGCGCCGGTCAGGGCGAGCGAGTGCAGGAAGCGCATCAGGGTCATCAGGACGTCCCGGCTGGAGGCGCGGCGGCGCGCGTCGCACTCGATGATCGGGATCTCGTCCGCCAGGTCGAGCGCGCTGCGAAGGTCGTCGATGGGGTAACGGGGCCCGTCCGGGAAGGAGTTGACGGCGACCACGAAGGGCACGCCGCGCTCCTCCAGACGCCCTATGACGTCGAAGCTGACTTCGAGCCGACGGGTGTCGATCAGTACGACGGCCCCGAGCGCACCCTCGAACAGCCCGTTCCACAGGAACCAGAAGCGTTCCTGGCCGGGGGTGCCGAAGAGGTAGAGCACCAGCTGTTCGGTGATGCTGATGCGGCCGAAGTCCATGGCCACGGTGGTGGCCGTCTTGGTGTCGGAGCCGTAGTTGTCGTCGACGCCGACGCCGGCCTGCGTCATGGTCTCCTCGGTGGTCAGCGGCCTGATCTCGCTGACCGAACCGACCATCGTCGTCTTGCCGACTCCGAAGCCGCCCACGATCACGATCTTCACCGCGGCCTGCGCCGAGTGCGGCAGATGATCTTCCGAACGTGGTCCGGGGATGGTGTCAGAGCCTTTGAAGTCCATGCATCACCGCTTCGAGGAGGGAACGGTCTGGGAGCGCCTGACGGACGATCGGGGCGCGTGCCTGTACCAGTTCTGCCGTCAGCATCTCGGTGAGCAGCACGGTCACCACGCTGAACGGCAGGCTCAGATAGGCCGAGAGTTCGGCCACCGAGAGGGGTGCCGTGCAGAGCCGGAGCATCGCCGTCTGCTCCGGGGTGGCCGAGGGCGGAGGGTCGGCGCGCGCCACGATTAACGTGACGAGGTCGATGTCGGCGCGCTCCCCGTCGGGCCCGGCCACGACATAGAGCCGCTCCGGGGCCTTGCCCTCTTTGGCGGGTGGTGGGGGTGGTGGTGCTTCTTCCTTGGGATGTCGCCGCCGGCGTTGCGGAGGAGTCATACGGTCTGCCCGTTGCGCCGGGGCGGGCTGGTGAGATGGGCCCCGATGCGTACGACGAGGTCGCGCATGCGGTTGCTCATCAGTCCGGGTTCGGCGACCACGTCGGAGAGCACCGCGAGGTAGGCGTTGGCTCCCGCGGCCATCAGATAGAAGTAGCCGCCGTTGATCTCGATGATGACCAGCTTCATCCGGCCGTCGCTGCCCGGGATCTCGTGGGCGACGGCGCCCGCCAGGCTCTGCAGCCCCGCGCAGGCCGCGGCGACACGGTCGGCGGCGTCCGGATCGCCCCCGTAGCGAGCGATGCGCAGGCCGTCGGCGGAGAGCACCACGATCATCTCGATGCCCGGTACTCCGTCGGCGAGATCCTTGAGCATCCAGTCGAAATTGGCTCGCTGCTGGATCACTTGTGGTCCCTCTCGTCGTCGGCCTCGATACGGGCCGGCTCGGTGGTCGGCTGACTGAGTGCGGTCGGGTCCATGTCGCCCCTGAGTCCCTCCCAGAACGCCTCGACCCAGAGCCCCGGTTCGGGTTCCTTCGTCTCCGGCTCGGGCTCCGGGTCGGGCACCGGCGTCGCCCAGGCGGGCCGGGTCGCACGGACCTCCCGCTCGGCCCGTTCGGCGGCGGCCTGTTCGGCGAGCCGCTGGCTGAGCGGGATCTTGACGCGGCTGCGCCGCTGCGGCAGCCCGCCGGCGGTCCACTCGGTGACCTCGGGGACCTCGTCCTCCATGGACACGCCGGCCGGGATGCGCGGGCTGGTGGGACGACGCCGCTTCGGGGCGCGCTTGGGACCTTCGATGTCGCCGAGGTCGAGCTTGGGCGCGGCGGTGGCGCCGACGCCGTGGGCGAGGCCGGGCGCCGGGTCGTTCGTCATCATCACGCGCGGCACGACCAGGACGGCGCGGACACCGCCGTACGCCGAGGAGCGCAGCGAGATCTGCATGTCGTACGTCTTGCACAGGCGGCCGACGACGGCCAGGCCCAGGCGCGGGGACTCGCCGAGGTCCTGGAGGTCGACACCGGCCTTGGCGCGCTCCAGCATGTTCTCGGTCTTGGCGCGGGCCTCCTCGCTGAGGCTGACGCCGGCGTCCTCGATCTCGATGGCGATGCCGGTCTGCACCTCGGTCGCGGTGACGTGGACCTTGGTCTGCGGGGGCGAGTAGCGCGTGGCGTTGTCGAGGAGTTCGGCGCAGGCGTGGATGATCGGCTCGACGGAGGTGCCACCGATGTTGACCTTGGCGATCGAGTCCAGCGAGATGCGCCGGTATTCGAGGATGCGGGACATGGCGCCGCGCAGCACGCTGTACAGCGGGACGGGCGCCGGCCACTGACGGCCCGGGCGGCCGCCGCCGAGCACGGAGATCGAGTCGGCGAGGCGGCCGATCAGCGCGGTGCCGTGGTCGATGCGCAGCAGGTCGTCGAAGACCTCGGGGTTACGGCCGTGGTCCTCCTCCATCTCCCGGAGTTCGTTGGCCTGTTGGTGCACGATCGCCTGGACGCGGCGGGCGATGCTGACGAAGGAGCGCTGCGAGGAGTCCCGCATGGCGTCCTCGGTGTCGACGATGTCGAGCGTCCGCTTGAGCAACGCCACCTGGGCTTCGGACAGTTCGCCGTAGGAGGGGTCGATGTTGCCGAGTTGGCGAATCACCTCTGTGGGGGAATTGCCGCCGCGAAGGTAGTAGATGGCGGTCGGCGTGATCTCGTGCCCCAGGCGGTACAACTCCTGCTCGTGTCCGGCGAGGCGCCGTTCCAGATACGCACTGTGACGGGCGCTCGTCTCGCGCAGGATCCGCAGGGCGCGGCCTCGTCGTACCGCTTCGGCCGCCGTGGCGATCACCAGGAGCGTGGCGACGGCGCCGCACCAGACGACGGCCGCCCGGGCCGGCACGGCCACCATGGCGACCGCTGCTCCGGTGGCCCCGGCCATCAGTATGGCGGGCAGCAACAGCACGCGCGCGTAAGGAAGTTCACGGCGCTGGGGAGGGGATTGAACACTCACCATGTAGGCCCTCTGAAAGAGATCGGCTGGGTGTCTGGGGAGCTTGCAAGTGGGGTACGCATAGGACTGCACTGAATCTTCGGTATTTTTTGGGAACAAGCGCACGAATACACCTCAACTCGGTGCGCTGCGGGCGAGCTTAGTCCGACCGGATCATCGCCGTGTCATATTCAGCAAGCACCTGAAACGGGGCGGGTCCAAGGAGTACCCTCGGCTCCATTTGCACGCCTCGGATTCGTTCGAACACGGCACGTCACGGCGTACAGACATACGAAAACACTCACCGTGACGAGTGATGAGGCCGGCGGGGACCGGCTTCAACTCCGGTCGGTCAGACGCCCGCGATCCGCAGGGCCGCGTCCGCCGTGGCCTCCGCGAAGACCGACACCGAGCGCTCGGGGTCGGAGCGGTGCACCAGGATCACGCCCTCGATCAAGCCGAACAACAGATCCGTACGGAGTTCGAGCCCGCCCTTGGCGAGCACACCCCCGGCGGCCGTGGCGGCGAGCAACTGCCGGTAGGCGTCCTTGAGTTCGGCGCGCACCGCATGGAAGCCGGCGAACCGCTCGGCGCGCACCTCGGGCAGCAGATAGAGCCCGCCGAGGTTGTGCGGGCCGCCGCACAGCAGCTCCACGTCGGTCCGGCACAGCTCCCACAGCCGGTCCTCGGGCGGGGTCGCGTCGTCGGCGAGGAGCTGCCTGGCGTACGTCAGCGAGGGCGTGACCGTGGACTCCAGGAGCTCTGCGAGCAGCTCCTCCTTGCCGGAGACGTAGTGGTACATCGAGGCCTGGCGCATGCCCGCGCGCTCGGCGACCGCACGGGTGGTGGTGGCCGCGTAGCCATGGGTGGTGAACAACTCGGCGGCGGCCGCGAGCAGTTCCTCGCGCGGCTGCAGACCGCTGTCCGGCCGCTGCGCGGCCCGTGGCCTGCCGACTCGGCGGCCGACTCCTCCACCCGGCGTTCCCATGCGCTCGATCCTCGCACACGGCCGGTCGGGACGATCTCCGGGCGACCGCCGGGCGCCCGCGGGACGACCTCCGCGAGGGCTCCGGACGATCTCCGTGAGGGCTCGGTAACCGAGCGGCAACACACGGGCAATGCCCGCGACCCGCCCGCCTCCTAATTTCTGTCGGGCGACAGAAATACCGCAGCCCATCAACGCCGGAAGAGACAACACCGGAGCCGGAGGTCCCGCCATGGCGACAGCGACCACACACGGAGCCCGCGACCACGCTCGCGCCCAGGAGGGCGCACGCGCCGAGGCCATGCCCGTCGTCCCGTCCGCCGACTGGCCCGACCCGCCCTGCGAGGCGGGCCACCTGGTCTGGGCCGAGACGGTGGCGGGCGGCAACTACACCCACCGGGTGCTGGCCCGCGGCACGGAGCTGCGCCTGACCGACCTGCGCGGCGACGCCTGCGCCCACCTCGTGCTGTTCGTGGCCGACCGGCCCTGGGAGCGGCTGAACGTCGCCGACACGGTGAAGGTCCAGTGGAACGCCTACCTCGGTGAGGGCCGGCTGCTGCTGTCCGACCAGGGCCGGGTCCTGGCGTCGGTCGTCGCCGACACCTCCGGGCGGCACGACGCGCTGTGCGGCACCTCCAGCCTCGTACGCAACACCGAGCGGTACGGCGACGGCACCCCCCAGTCCGCCTCCCCGGCGGGCCGCGAGCTGCTGAAACTGGCAGCCGCGAAGAACGGCCTTCAGCCGCGCGACCTGCCGCCGTCGCTGTCGTTCTTCCAGGGCGTCGAGGTGCGCGAGGACGGCACCCTGGACTTCACCGGCTCCGCCGGCCCCGGCGGCAGCGTCACGCTCCGCGCCGAGCAGGACCTCACCGTCCTGATCGTCAACGTGCCGCACCCCGCCGACCCGCGCCCCGACTACGTCAGCACCCCGCTGGAGGTCCTCGCCTGGCGCGCCGCGCCGACCGCACCGGGCGACGCGCTGTGGGAGGCAACGCCCGAGGGCCGCCGCGCCTTCCTGAACACCGCCGAATTCCTTGCCACGAGGGGGCTCGCATGAGCACGCCGACGACCGTGTCCTCGACCGTCGTTCCGGCCCGCGCCGCCTGGTCGTCCGTCGTCCGCACGGGGGAGACGCTGACCATCACCGACCTGCACGGCAACCAGGCCGTCGACTTCCTCGTGTACGACGCCCAGGACACGTCGGTCCGCTACAGCGCCCCCGACACCATCCACGCGCAGGGCACCATCTTCCTGACCACGGGCAGCGTGCTGATGTCCAACGAGCACACCCCGCTGATGTCCGTGGCCGCCGACGAGGTGGGCCGCCACGACACGGTCGGCGGGGCCTGCTCCAAGGAGTCGAACACCCTCCGGTACGGGCACCACACCTGGTCCCAGCACGCGTGCGTGGACAACTTCCTCGCCGAGGGCGCGCGGCACGGTCTCGGCAAGCGCGACCTCGTCTCCAACATCAACTGGTACATGAACGTGCCCGTCGAGAAGGACGGCACCCTCGGCATCGTCGACGGCCTCTCGGCACCGGGCCGCAAGGTCAGCCTGCGCGCCGAGCGCGAGGTCCTCGTGCTGGTGTCCAACTGCCCCCAGATCAACAACCCCTGCAACGGCTTCGAACCGACGGCCGTGGAGATGACGATCACCGCGGCGGACGCCGTCGAAGGGGAAGGCGCATGACCTTCGACACGCTGCTGGTCGCCAACCGGGGCGAGATCGCGGTCCGGATCATCCGCACCGCCCGCGAACTGGGACTGCGCACGGTCGCCGTGTACGCCGACCCGGACCGCTCGGCCCCCCATGTCCGGCTCGCCGACGAGGCGGTCCGGCTCGGCCCGGCGCCCGCGAAGGAGTCGTATCTCGATGCCGACCTGGTGCTGAAGGCCGCCAAGGACACCGGTGCGGGCGCGATCCATCCCGGTTACGGCTTCCTGTCGGAGGACGCGGCGTTCGCGCGCCGCTGCGAGGACGCCGGAATCGTGTTCGTCGGCCCGACGCCTCGGCAGCTGGAGCTGTTCGGGGCCAAGCACACGGCGCGGGCGGCGGCCGAGGCGGCGGGGGTGCCGCTGGCGCCGGGCACCGGGCTGCTGGGGTCGTCGGCCGAGGCCCTCGCGCAGGCCGCGGTGATCGGCTACCCGGTGATGCTCAAGGCGACCGGCGGCGGCGGCGGTATCGGCATGTCGGCATGTCGCTCCGCCGGTGAACTGACCGACGCCTGGGAGCGGGTGCAGCGCGTGGCCGCCGCCTCCTTCTCCTCGGCCGGGGTCTTCTTGGAGCGGCTCGTCGAGGACGCCCGGCATGTGGAGGTGCAGGTCTTCGGCGACGGGGAGGGCGGGGTCGTCACCTTCGGCGACCGCGACTGCTCCCTCCAGCGCCGCAACCAGAAGGTCGTGGAGGAGGCCCCGGCGCCGGGCCTGCCGGCCCACGTCCGGGAACAACTCACCGTGTCCGCACGTGACTTGTGTGCGTCCGTCGGCTACCGCTCCGCCGGCACCGTCGAGTTCGTCTACGACGCCGTCCGCGAGGAGGCGTACTTCCTGGAGGTCAACACCCGTCTCCAGGTGGAGCATCCGGTCACCGAGGAGATCTACGGTGTCGACCTCGTCGCCTGGATGCTGCGCCTGGCCCGCGGCGAGGCGGACGTCGTACGCGATCCCGGCGAGCCACGGGGCCACGCCGTCGAGGCCCGCCTCTACGCCGAGGACCCCTCGCGTGAACACCGGCCCAGCGCGGGCCTGTTGACGCGGGTCGAGTTCCCGCCGGGCGTCCGGGTCGACGGCTGGGTGGAGACCGGCACCGAGGTGACGACGTCGTACGATCCCCTGCTCGCCAAGGTCATCGCGTACGGCCCCGACCGCGAGCGCGCGCTCCGCAGGCTCGACGACGCGCTGGCCCGCACCCGTGTCGACGGCATCGAGACCAACCTCGGCCTGGTGCGCGCGGCGCTCGCCGACCAGGACTTCGCCGGCGCCTCGCACTCCACGGCGACGCTGGCCTCCGTGAGCGACCCGACGCCCCGTATCGAGGTCGTCGCCGGCGGCACCCTCACCACCGTGCAGGACTGGCCGGGCCGCATCGGCCACTGGCAGGTCGGCGTGCCCCCGTGTGGCCCGATGGACGACCTGTCCTTCCGGCTCGGCAACCGGGCGCTCGGCAACGGCGAGGGCGCGCCCGGCCTCGAATGCACCCTCCAGGGACCGGCGCTGAGGTTCACACACCCCACCACCGTGTGCGTGACGGGCGCTCCGGCCAACGTCACCCTCGACGGCACCCCCGTCGCGCAATGGGAGCCGGTGACGGTGCCCGCGGGCGCCGTACTGGAGATCGGCGCGCCGACCCGGCACGGCCTGCGCACCTACGTCCTGTTCGCCGGCGGTCTCGACGTGCCGGCCTTCCTGGGCAGCGCCAGCACCTTCACGCTGGGCCGGTTCGGCGGACACGGCGGCCGGGTGCTGCGCACAGGCGACGTACTGCACGGCGGTACGGCCACCGAAGGCGTCCTCGTGCCCGAGGAGAACCGCCCCTCCTTCACCGCCGTATGGCGGGTGGGCGCCGTCGAAGGCCCGCACGCCGCACCGGAGTTCTTCACCGAGGACGACATCCGCGACTTCTACGCCGCCGACTGGAAGGTCCACTTCAACTCGGCCCGCACCGGCGTACGGCTGGTCGGACCCAAGCCGCGCTGGGCGCGCACCGACGGTGGCGAGGCGGGCCTGCACCCGTCCAACATCCACGACACCCCGTACTCCGTCGGCGCCGTCGACTACACCGGCGACATGCCGGTGCTGCTCGGCCCGGACGGTCCCTCGCTGGGCGGGTTCGTCTGCCCGGCGACGGTGCTGAGCGGCGAGCGGTGGAAGCTGGGCCAGCTGCGGCCGGGCGACACGGTGCGCTTCGCGCCGGTGGCCGTCGACGGTTCGCCTCGCGCGGACATCGTGGACGGCGGTGTGCTGGCCCGGGACGGCGACATCACCTACCGCCGCAGCGGCGACGACAACCTGCTCGTCGAATTCGGGCCCATGCAGCTCGACCTGGCCCTGCGCATGCGCGTCCACGCCCTGATGGAAGCGGTCGCCGAACAGGGGCCCGCCGGCATCACGGACCTCACACCCGGCATCCGCTCCCTGCAGATCCAGACGGACCCCGGTCGCCTGGCGCAACACGAACTCCTCACCGTGGTACGGGAGATCACTGCGGCACTCCCGCCCACCGACGCACTCGTGGTCCCCTCCCGCACCGTCCACCTCCCCCTCTCCTGGGACGACCCGGCGACCCGCGAGGCGATCGCCCGCTACATGGCGGGCGTCCGCGACGACGCGCCCTGGTGTCCGTGGAACATCGAGTTCATCCGCCGGGTCAACGGCCTGGAGTCGGTGAACGACGTGTACGACACCGTCTTCGACGCCGAATACCTCGTGCTGGGCCTGGGTGACGTGTACCTGGGCGCCCCGGTGGCCACCCCACTCGATCCCCGCCACCGCCTGGTGACCACGAAGTACAACCCGGCACGCACGTGGACGGCCGAGAACTCGGTCGGCATCGGCGGGGCGTACCTGTGCGTCTACGGCATGGAGGGCCCCGGCGGCTACCAGTTCGTGGGCCGTACGACGCAGGTGTGGTCGGGGTGGCAGCAGCGCGGCGCGTTCGAGCCGGGCTCGCCCTGGCTGCTCCGGTTCTTCGACCGCATCAAGTGGTATCCGGTCGATGCGGACGAACTCCTGGAGCTGCGGGCCGACATCACGTCCGGCCGCTTCGTGCCGCGGATCGAGGAGGGCACGTTCTCGCTGGCCGAGTACCAGGGCTTCCTCGCCGGGAACGCCGTATCCATCGGGGAGTTCAGGGCCCGGCAGCAGGCGGCGTTCTCGGCGGAGCGGGACGCCTGGGAGGCCGCGGGCGAGTTCGCCCGGGCCGAGGCGGTGACCGCGCCACCGGCTGCTTCGGCCGAGGTGACGATCCCGCCGGGCGGCCGACTGGTCGAGGCCGAATTCGCCGCCTCCGTCTGGCAGTTGAACGTCGAGCCCGGCGACCTGGTCTCCGCCGGGCAGCCCCTCCTCGCCCTGGAGGCGATGAAGATGGAGTCCAGGGTGCACGCGCCGATGGACGGCGTGGTGGCGGAGATCCTGACCAGGGCGGGCGACCAGGTGGAGGCGGGGACGGCACTGATCGTCCTGGCCCCGGCGGCGCACTGACACACACCGAGGAGTATGAGATGTCCGTTGTGACCCGTGTCCGCGCCGCCTACGCCCGTATCGAGGCCGTGGACCGCCCCGAGATCTGGATCGACCTGCGCCCGCGGGCCGAGGTCGAGGCGGAGGCCCGGGCGATCGACGCACGCGTGGCGGCGGGTGAGCGACTCCCGCTCGCCGGGCGCCTGTTCGCGGCGAAGGGCAACATCGACGTGGCCGGCCTGCCCACCACCGCGGGCTGCCCGGCGTACGCCTACCGGCCCGAGACCGACGCACCGGTGGTCGCCCGGCTGCGCGCCGCCGGCGCGATCGTGCTGGGCACCACGAACCTGGACCAGTTCGCGACGGGCCTGGTGGGCACGCGCTCGCCGCACGGGGCGGTGCGCAACGCCCACGACCCCTCACGCATCAGCGGCGGCTCCAGCTCAGGCTCGGCGGTCGCCGTGGCTCTCGGCATCGTCGACCTCGCCCTGGGCACGGACACCGCGGGCTCGGGCCGGGTGCCGGCCGCCTTCAACGGCATCGTCGGCCTCAAGCCGACCCGCGGCCTGGTCCCGACGGCGGGAGTGGTCCCGGCCTGCGCCTCCCTCGACTGCGTGACGGTGTTCGCCCGCACCCTCCCGGAGGCCGAACAGGCACTCTCCTTCATGACCTCCCCGCCGGACCGCGCCCTGCCACCCCTCCCCCAGCGCACCCCGGGCCCCTGGCGTGTCGCCGTCCCGGCGCCCGGCCGGCTCGGCGAACTCGACGAGCACTGGGCCGAGGCGTACGAGGCGGCGGTACGGCGGCTCGAAGCGGCCGGCGCCGACATCCGCCCCCTGGACCTCGCCCCCTTCACCGAGGCAGCCGCCATGCTCTACGAGGGCGCGTTCGTCGCCGAGCGCTACACGGCGGTGGGGAGTTTTGTCGACAAGGCGATGGCCGACGGGGTCGAGGGCCTGGACCCCACGGTCGCCGGCATCATCACCCGCGCCCGCGACATTCCCGCCCACCGGCTCTACGCCGACACCGACCGCCTGGCCGCCCTCCGCAGCCGCGCCCTGACCGAGCTGTCCGACGCGGACGCGCTGCTGCTCCCCACCACGCCCGGTCATCCGACCCTCGCCGAGGTGGCCGCCGACCCCCTGGGCGCCAACGCCCGCCTGGGCCGCTTCACCAACTCCACGAACCTCTTCGACCTGGCGGCGGTCGCCGTCCCGGCCGGCGAGGTGAACGGCCTCCCCTTCGGCGTGATGCTGATCGGCCCGGCGTTCACGGACGACCGGCTGGCCCGGATCGCGGGCCTGCTCCAGCCGGAGACCCGGGTGGCGGTGGTGGGCGCCCACCTGACCGGCCAGCCTCTCAACGCCCAGCTCCTCGCACTGGGCGCCCGCCTGGACCGGACGACCACGACGGCGCCGGTGTACCGCCTGCACGCCCTGCGCACAGCCCCTCCCAAGCCGGGTCTGGTCCACATCGGCGAGGGAGGCGCGGAGATCGAGACGGAGGTGTGGCGCCTTCCGGCGGAGGGCCTGGGCCGTCTCCTGGCCACCCTCCCCCGCCCGATGACGCTGGGGAGCGTCGAACTGGCGGACAGCAGCCAGGTCCCCGGCTTCCTGTGCGAGCCATCCGCCCTCGCGGACGCCGAGGACATCACGTCGTACGGTGGCTGGCGTTCGTACCGCGATCGCCTGGACGAGCAGCTCCCCGGCGATCCGAGCCGTCACCCCACCGACGAGTAGGCCACGACCCCCCGCAGCAGCAGCTCCACGGCCTTGCGCGCGTTCTTCGCGACCGTGGACGCCCCACCACCGGAGACAGGAGCCGCCGCCGAGATCTGCCCCAGCACGTCGATCACCTGCTTGCACCACCGCACGAAGTCCCCCGCGGGCATCTCGGCCTCCCGCAGGACCTCGTCGAGCCCCTTCCCGCCGGCCCACATGTACGCGGCCCAGGCGAACCCGAGATCCGGCTCACGCTGGCCCACACCCTCGGTCTGCGTGATCCGGAAGTCCTCCTCCAGGGCATCCAGCCGCCCCCAGATCCGGACCATCTCACCGAGCGCGGCCTTCGCACTGCCGGACGGCAGCTTCGGCGCCATCGCATCGTCGCCGGCCCTCGACTCGTACACCAACGCCGAGACGCAGGCGGCCAGTTCGGCAGGTGAGAGCCCCTCCCAGACCCCCGCCCGCAAACACTCACTCGCCAGCAGATCGAGCTCGCCGTACAGCCGGGCCAGCCGCTTGCCGTGCTCGGTGACCTCGTCGGCCCGCAGGTAGTCAAGCTCGGTCAGCAGCGCCACGATCCGGTCGAAGGTCCGCGCGATCGTGTTCGTCCGGCCCTCGATACGCCGCTCCAGCTGCGAGGTGTCCCGCATCAGGCGGTGATACCGCTCGGCCCAACGCGCATGGTCCTCCCGGTCGTTGCACCCATGGCAGGGATGCGCCCGGATGGCGGTCCGCAGCCGTGCGATCTCGCGGTCGTCGGCCGCCTGGGACCGCTTCTTGCGGGCCCGCTCCGGCGGGATGTGGCCGGCCTTGGTGCGCAGCGCGGAGGCGAGGTCCCGACGGGACTGCGGTGAGCGCGGATTGAAGGACTTCGGGATGCGCATCCGCTCCATCGCCTCGACCGGCACCGGGAAGTCCATCGAGGCCAGCCGCTTGACCTGGCGCTCGGCGGTGAGCACCAGCGGACGCGGCCCGTCGTGGTGTTCGAAGCCGCGGTGGCCGTTGGACCGCCCGGCGGGCAGGCCCGGGTCCAGCACCAGTGCCAGACCGGCGTACTTGCCCGCGGGTACGTGAATGACGTCGCCCGGCTTGAGCTTCTCCAGCGCGACGGCCGCCTCGGCACGCCGCTCGACCGCACCCTGCCGCGCCAGCTCGGTCTCCCGGTCCTTGAGTTCACGGCGCAGTCGCGCATAGTCCTCGAAGTCGCCCAGGTGGCAGGTCATGGAGGCCTTGTAGCCCTCCAGGCCCTCTTCGTTGCGCTGCACCTGCCGGGAGATACCGACGACCGACTTGTCGGCCTGGAACTGCGCGAAGGACGTCTCCAGCAGCTCACGCGAGCGGTGCCGGCCGAACTGCTCGACGAGGTTGACCGCCATGTTGTACGACGGCTTGAAGCTGGACCGCAGCGGATACGTACGCGTGCCGGCAAGCCCCGCCAGATGCTCGGGACTTATCCCGCGCTGCCACAGCACCACGGCATGGCCCTCGACGTCGATGCCCCTGCGCCCCGCGCGCCCCGTCAGCTGTGTGTACTCGCCGGGTGTGATGTCGGCATGCTGCTCGCCGTTCCACTTGACGAGCTTCTCCAGCACCACCGAGCGGGCGGGCATGTTGATGCCGAGCGCCAGCGTCTCGGTCGCGAACACCGCCTTCACCAGGCCACGGACGAAGAGCTCCTCGACGACTTCCTTGAACGTCGGCAGCATGCCCGCGTGGTGGGCCGCTATACCGCGCTCCAGGCCCTCCAACCACTCGTAGTACCCGAGGACATGCAGGTCCTCGGTCGGAATCGAGGCGGTGCGCTCCTCGACGAGGCCGCGCACCTTCTCCCGCGCCTCGTCGTCGTTGAGCCGCAGTCCCGCGTACAGGCACTGCTGTACGGCCGCCTCGCAGGCGGCGCGGCTGAAGATGAACGTGATGGCGGGCAGCAGGCCCTCGGCATCGAGCCGCTCGATGACCTCCGGGCGCCCCGGGGTCCAGACCCGCGACCGCTGTCTGCGCTCCCGCTCGCGGTCCGCCTCGCGCATGGCGCGGCCGCGTCGGCGGTCCTGGTACGACGGGCGCTGCGCCTCCATCCGGGCCAGCCGCGTGAGGTCGGGGTTGACGGCCTTCTTGTTGCCCTCACCCTCCTCGAACAGGTCGTACATCCGCCGCCCGGCGAGTACGTGCTGGAACAGCGGCACGGGACGGTGCTCGGAGACGATCACCTCGGTGTGGCCGCGTACGGTGTCGAGCCAGTCGCCGAACTCCTCGGCGTTGGAGACGGTCGCCGAGAGCGAGACGAGCGTGACCGACTCGGGCAGGTGGATGATCACCTCTTCCCATACGGCACCACGGAAGCGGTCGGAGAGGTAGTGCACCTCGTCCATGACCACGTGTCCGAGGCCGAGGAGGGTCTGCGAGCCCGCGTAGAGCATGTTCCGCAGCACCTCGGTGGTCATCACGACGACCGGTGCATCGGAGTTGACGCTGTTGTCGCCGGTGAGCAGGCCGACCTTGTCCGCGCCGTAACGGCGGCACAGGTCGGCGTACTTCTGGTTCGACAGTGCCTTGATGGGGGTCGTGTAGAAGCACTTCTTGCCCTGCTGGAGGGCGAGGTGGACGGCGAACTCGCCCACGATCGTCTTGCCGGAGCCGGTGGGCGCGGCGACCAGCACGCCCTTGCCCGCCTCGAGTGCCTGGCAGGCCTCGATCTGGAAGGGGTCGAGGCCGAAGTCGTACATCTCGCGGAACGAGGCGAGAGCGGTGGCCTGGTCGGCAGCGCGCCTGCGGGCAGCCGCGTACCGCTCAGCCGGGGAGAGGTCCTCTGTCATCGTGCTTTCGAGCGTACCGGGCCCCACTGACAACAGGACGATCATTATCCGGAACATGGGCCGCCAAACACCGAGAGGTGCCCTCGTCACCAGGGACGTGGGCACCTCTCGGTGTGCGGTCTGATCGGGGGCTCAGGTCACGTCGTCATAGCCGTTGACCCGGTCCGAACTCGCCTGCTCGGGCAGCGCCCGGCTGGCGGAGACGGCCTCGACCTCGCCGACGTCCTCGGGGGTGAGGTCCAGGTCCGAGGCCTCGTCGTCGTCGGGGCCCTCGGCCTCGCGCCGCCGCCTGCGCTTGTCGTTGAGCAGGGAGAAGATCACCGCGCCGAAGTACAGCACCCAGATCGGTCCGGCGAGGGCCAGCATGGTCAGCGGGTCGGTGCTCGGAGTGGCGACGGCCGCGAACACCGTGATCGCCATGATCATTCCACGCCACCAGCCGAGCATCCGCTTGCCGGTGATCAACCCGGTGAGATTGAGGAAGACCAGCAGCAGGGGCAGCTCGAAGGAGAGACCGAAGACCAGCACCATCCGCAGCACCAGGTCGAGCAGGTCGTCCAGGGGCAGCAGGTTCGACGTGCCCTGCGGCGTGAAACCGAGCAGGACCTTCGCGGTGGTGGGCAGCACCGAGTAGGAGAAGTAGGCGCCCATCATGAAGAGCGGGGCGCCGGTGCCGACGAACGCGTAGGCGTACTTCTTCTCGTGCCTGTGCAGACCGGGCGCGACGAAGGCCCACAGCTGGTACAGCCAGACCGGCGAGGCCAGCACGACACCCGCCATCAGTGACACCTTCAGCGCCAGCGTGAAGGGCGCCAGCAGACCGTTGATGGTGATCTGCGCGCAGGGGTGACCGGACCTCGACTTCGCCAGCTGCGCAAACGTCTGATCACAGCCGACCGAGTCGAGGATCGGCTTGGTGAGCAGATTGATGATGTCGTTGTAGAAGAAGGCGGCCACCGTCGTGACGACGATGATGGCCAGCATGGCCTTCGCGAGCCGGTTGCGGAGCTCACGAAGGTGATCCGCGAGGGGCATCCTCCCCTCGGGATCCTTCTCCTTGTTGGGGGCAGGCTTCAGCAACCCACGTCCTCATCTCGTGCGGCGGACCCACAGGGTCCGGCCCTGCGTCAGCGCTTGGTCGAATCCGTCGGCTCGGTGACCGGGCGCGAGCTGGTCACGTCGCCGGGAGAGGCCTGGATGGTGCGCTGAGCCGGAGGCTGCTCGTCGGTGTTGGGCGGGCCGGCCGGGGTGGCCGTGCTGTTGCCCTCGTCCTTCATCGCCTTGGCCTCACTCTTGAGGATGCGGGCGGACTTGCCGAGCGAGCGCGCCATGTCGGGAAGCTTCTTCGCGCCGAACAGCAGGATGACGACGACGAGGATGAGAATGATCTCGGGGGCGCCGAGCCTTCCGAACATAAGTCTTTACCTTCTCACCGAGGCGACTGGGGGTGCGGTCCTGTCCGACCGGTCGGACATATGTCCGACTGACCGTGTTGACAGCGATCGTAACGCTCAGGGGTAAACGTCAGGCAATCCCCGTGCGTACTCCCGATTCGCGGTCCGGGCCTCGTTCTCCGGGCCGCGACCAGCAGCGTACCTGGCAGGGGTGCCCCGGTGACAGGTCGAAGTGACCCAAACCGCCTCAGGCGCAGGACTCACCCGCGCCGCAGGCATGCCTAGAGGGAGTCCACCGCGCGGGCGGTACTCGCGGCGGCCCGCTCCAGATCCTCGGCGGCCCTGTTGATACGGCGCGCGGAGTCCGTGACCTGCCTGCCCAGACGCTGTGCCTCCAGGAACACCCGGACCGCGAGGATCCCGAGCACCGAGAGACCCAGAAAACCCACAGCTACCGCGAACATCGCCCAGAACATGAGCCGAGCCTAGACGGTTCCGAGAGGCTTCGTCCTCCCGCGGGGGCCGAGGACCCGAGCAGACACAGGCACGCGTAACCCGCCCAGTTCGCGCGCTAAGCCGTGCCGTGCAGTCGCAGTGTCCTGACGCCGCCGCCGGTCAGCAGCTCCACGATCCGCTCCCCCGCCGGCTTGCGTACCGAGGCGCCGCAGTCGGGGCAGATGAAGGAGTAGAAGGTGGTGCGGCTCGTGGCGCCGATCGCGAGGCGCAGGGCAGCGGCGGCGAGCTCGAAGCTGCCGCGGCAGTCCGGGCAGCCCGCCCTGAACGTCACCGGCGACACGCTTCGCATCCCGCCGAAGGCTGCTGCCACCGACATGCCCTGCACATCAGACATCGACGACTCGCTCAAAGGCCCTGCTCCTGCCTGTCGTGCTGCCCGTCCTGAACGGCCTGCGCCCCCTGCGCCTCGACCCCGTCGTACGCCGACAACGCCTCACGGGCCGCCTGCCGAGCGCTGTCGGCAAGGTCGCGCGGGGCGACGATCCGGCCGTCGCGCCCGAGCCGCAGCGCCAGCCGCCTGAGCGAGGTCGGGTCGGGCGTGCGCAAGGTGATACGCAGCCCGCCGTCCGCAAGCTCATCCGCACTGTCGTGCGGGTAGTACTCCGCGACCCAGCGACCACCCGGACCGACCTCGACGACGACCTCCGGGTCCTCGGCGGCGGGCTGCACCAACGCCTCCGACAGATCCCTCAGCTCGATCTCGGGCGGCGCCGACGGCTCGTCCAGGATCTTGATCTCGGCGACCCGGTCGAGCCGGAAGGTACGGCGCGCCTCGGAGCGGCGGCACCAGGCCTCCACGTACGTGTGCCCGACGCTGACGAGCCGGATGGGGTCGATCTCGCGCTCGGTGAGCTCGTCGCGCGCGGGCGAGTAGTAGCGGATCCACAGACGGCGGCGCTCCGAGATCGCACGGTCGACGTCGGCGAAGACGCCGCCCTCGGACTCGAAGGTCACGGACAGCCGGGAGCTGGCGCCCGCCGCCTCGCCGGCCGCGGTCTCCACCTTGGCGGTGGCCCGCAGCAGCGCCTGCCGGTCGCTCTCCCGCAGGCCGGGCAGGGTGGACACCGCGCGGGCGGCCACCAGCAGCGCCGTCGCCTCGTCGGCGGCCAGCCGCAGCGGCTCCGCCGTCTCCTCGCCGAGTGCGGCGGGGTTGTGCCACCAGATGCGCTCGCCGTCGGTGTCGATGTCCAGCAGGTCGCCACCGCGGAAGCTGGTGCCGCACATGGGCAGCACGTCGAGGTCGGAGACCAGCTCGTCCTCGGTGATACCGAAGGCACGGGCGACGTCCTCGACCCGGGCTCCGGGGCGCTCCTTCAGATACGTCACCAGCGAGAGCAACCGCCGGGTCTGGTCGATGGCGTTCACGGGCCTGACCGGTTTGCCTGCCACTGTCTTGCTCCGCTCCCCCTCAGCCCTTGGCCACGGCACGCAGCCGGTCGACCACGTCCGCACGCAGCTCGGCCGGCTCCAGCACCACCACGTCCGGCCCGAACTCCACCAGCCAGGCATCCAGCCCGTGCCCGTACGGAATCTCCAACTCGTCCCAGCCGTCGGCGAGTTCCCGCACCGCGGTGGCCTTCGCCCGAAGGGGGTACCCCGCCTCCGAACGCAGCCGGATCAGCGCGGAGCGGTCGGCGGTCTCCCCCGCCCAGCTCGCGACGGTCTCACGGACCGTCACCACATCGGGGATCTCGGCGGTGAACTGCCCGCTGCGACTGCGCACCTTGCCGGTGATGCGGGACAGCCTGAAGACCCGCTCGGCTCCGCGGTCCCGGTCCCAGCCTGCCAGGTACCAGTGGCCACGCCAGCACTCCAGCGCCCACGGCTCCACATGCCGGGGCTCGGGACGTGCGGCGGTGGCCTTGCGGTAGTCGAAGACGACCGGGCGGCGGTCGCGGCAGGCCAGCATCAGCGGCTCGAACGCGGCCTCGTGCACAGGGATCCGGGGCTCCAGCGCGCCGTGCGCCTCGTACGGATCCACGTCCTCGGGGAGGCCTGCCGCGCGCAGCTTCTGCAGGGCGCCACTGGCCGCGCCCGCGAGCCGGGCCTGCTGCCACACCTTGGCGGCGAGACCGAGGGCCGCGGCCTCCTCGGCGTCGAGGGTGATGGGCGGCAGCCGGTTGCTGTCGCGGCGGGCGAGGTAGCCCACCTCACCGTCGAGGTTCTCGACCGTCTCGATGACCAGGCCGAGTTCGCGCAGATCGTCCTTGTCCCGCTCGAACATGCGGCTGAAGGAGTCGTCGGATCCCGCTTCGAGGTAGGCCTCGATGGACTCACGCAGCTCGCGCTTGCTGAGCGGCCGCCGCGTCCCGAGCAGACACAGCGCCAGGTTCATCAGCCGCTCGGCCTTGGCAATGGCCATCGACGCCCTTCGCCTCCCTATGGTGCTTTACGACGATGACCGTACCGCCCCGAAGTGGCGGGACAAAAGCCGAGGGCCCATGCCAGACAGGCATGGGCCCCAGGTGATCGGGTCCGGTCGCTGCGGCGATCAGACCCCGACGAGGTCGACCACGAAGATCAGGGTCTCGCCCGGCTTGATCGCCGGCGTCGGGCTCTGATTGCCGTAGGCGAGGTGCGCGGGGATGGTCAGCTGACGACGGCCGCCGACCTTCATGCCCTGCACGCCCTGGTCCCAGCCCTTGATGACCCGGCCGCCGCCGAGCGGGAAGCGGAAGGGCGTGCCGCGGTTCCAGCTGGCGTCGAACTCCTCGCCGGTGCTGAAGGCAACGCCGACGTAGTGGACGGTGACGGTCTGGCCCGCCTGCGCCACCGCGCCGTCGCCCTCCCAGATGTCCTTGATCTCGAGGTCCGCCGGGGGCTCGCCGCCCGGGAAGTCGATCTCGGGCTTCTCGATGCTCACGTCTCTAGCTCCTGCTTGTCTGCGGAAAGGCAACACGCACAGTCTTACACCTCGACGACGTCAGATCTTCGCGAGGATGTCGACCGAGAAGACCAGGACGGAGTCCTTCTTGATGCCGCTGCCGGCCGGCGGCTTGTCGCCGTAACCCAGCTTCGGCGGGATGACGATGAGGACCCGGCTGCCGACCTTCTTGCCGGTCAGGCCCTGTGCCCAGCCCTTGACGACCTGCTGGAGCCCGAACGACGTCAGCGCCTTGCGGCTGTACGTCGAGTCGAACTCCTTGCCGCCGTCCCAGAACACTCCCTTGTACTGGACGAGCACGCTGTCCTTCGCCTCGACCACGTCGCCGTCGCCCTCGATGACGTATTCGGCCACCAGTTTGGTGGGCGCGTCCGCCTTCGGGATGTCGATGGTGGGGGCCTTGCCGTCGGTGTTGGTACCGACCTTCGGCAGGTTCGCGTCGTTCTGTGCGACGTCGGTTCCCTTGGCGGAGCTGCTCGCGTTGAACGTGGCCTGGATGTCGGCGACGAACACCAGCGTGTCAGTGCCCTTGATGCCCGCCTGCGCGTTGCCCTGCTTGCCGTAGCCCCAGGTGGGGGGCACGGAGAACAGGACCCGGCTGCCGGCCTTCTTACCCGCCAGGGCGTACCGCCAGCCGTCGATGATGCTGCCCTGGGAGAGCTGGATGAGCAGCGGGGTCTTGCGGTCGTAGGAGTTGTCGAAGACCTTCGCCGTGTCCCAGACCTGGCCGAGGTAGTGGGCCTGGATGTAGTCGTTCTCCGCGACCGTCTTGCCGGCTCCCGCGATGACCGTCTTCACCGCGAGGTTCTTCGACGGGTCGCCGGTGCCCTTGGCGACGGTCGGCTTCTCACCGAACTTCGTACCCGCGGTGATGGCCGGCAGCGGACCGTCGACGATCTTCGGCGGCGGCGCGGCGGACGTGGCCGACGCCGAGGGCGACGGGCTCTGGCTCTCCTTGGCCTTGCTCGAGTCGGACTTGTCGTCGCCGCATCCGGCGATCGTGACAAGTCCTGCGGGTACAGCGATGAGTAGGGAGCGTCGGCGCACGGTGGGGGCCTCGTATCGGTCGATCTTGTTGATGGCGTGCGCGCAACTCTACGGCGTGAGAAGGGCGCCGCACTGGGAACGTACGGCGCCCGTGTTGCGTTCCGGCCTTTCACCGGAACGCGTTCCTCCCATTGCTCACATTCCCGCGATGAGCTTCTCCACCCGGTCGTCCACGGAACGGAACGGGTCCTTGCACAACACCGTGCGCTGCGCCTGGTCATTGAGCTTGAGGTGGACCCAGTCGACGGTGAAGTCCCGGCGCTGTTCCTGGGCCCTTCGGATGAAGTCACCGCGCAGCCGGGCCCTAGTGGTCTGCGGGGGAACGGACTTGCCCTCGAAGATCTTCAAGTCATTGCAGATCCGGGCTGCTTGACCCCTCTTCTCGAGCAGGTAGTACAGGCCACGACGGCGGTGAATGTCGTGGTAGGCGAGGTCTATCTGCGCGACCCTGGGATGCGACATGGTCATGTTGTGCTTGGCCCGGTACCGCTCGATGAGCTTGTACTTCATGACCCAGTCGATCTCCGTGCCGATCCGGTCGAGGTCCTCGGCCTCGATCGAGTCCAGCGTGCGGCCCCACAGCTCCAGGACCTGCTCCACGGTGCCGGTGCGGATGCCGCGGCGCTCGCAGAAGTCCACGGCCTTCTCGTAGTACTCGCGCTGCACCTCCAGTGCGGAGGCCTCACGTCCGCTGGCCAGGCGCACCTTGCGCCGGCCGGTGATGTCATGGCTGACCTCACGGATCGCCCGGATCGGGTTCTCCAGGGTCAGGTCCCGCATCACCGTGCCCGCCTCGATCATGCGCAGCACCAGGTCGGTCGCGCCGACCTTGAGCAGCATGGTCGTCTCGGACATGTTCGAGTCGCCCACGATGACGTGCAGGCGGCGGTAGCGCTCGGCGTCCGCGTGCGGTTCGTCGCGGGTGTTGATGATCGGCCTGGAGCGGGTCGTCGCCGAGGAGACGCCCTCCCAGATGTGCTCGGCCCGCTGGCTGACGCAGTACACCGCGCCCCGCGGGGTCTGCAGCACCTTGCCGGCGCCACACAGAAGCTGCCTCGTGACGAGGAACGGAATGAGGATGTCCGCGAGCCGGGAGAACTCCCCGTGACGCGCCACGAGATAGTTCTCGTGGCAGCCGTAGGAGTTTCCGGCCGAGTCGGTGTTGTTCTTGAAGAGGTAGACGTCGCCCGCGATTCCTTCCTCGTGCAGGCGTCGTTCGGCGTCCACCAGGAGTCCTTCGAGAATGCGCTCGCCTGCTTTGTCGTGGGTGACCAGTTCGGTCACGTTGTCACATTCGGGTGTCGCGTATTCCGGATGTGAGCCCACGTCGAGATAGAGGCGTGCGCCGTTTCGCAGAAAGACGTTACTGCTGCGGCCCCATGACACGACACGGCGGAAGAGGTACCGCGCCACCTCGTCGGGAGACAGGCGCCGCTGTCCCCTGAACGTACACGTGACGCCGTACTCGTTCTCCAGCCCGAAAATGCGGCGGTCCATGAGTGAACATTACGCCCGATCCCCTGAGCTGAAACGGGGTTCGACGGCACGGTTTGGATCATTTTCCGATGAAGCCGCAACCACCGCACCCCCTGCGGGAGCTGCGAGGACCCGCCCGGTGGCCAGCAGAACCAGCAACGACACGGCCCCCGCGGCACTCGGCACGGCGAAGCCCCACGCCACACCGCCCCGCTCGACGACCGGGCCCGCCAGGCCCGTTCCCACCGATGAACCCACCGTGAACGTCGTCACGATCCAGGAGAACGCCTCGGTGACCGTCCCGCGCGGCGCATGCCGGTCGACGAGGACGAACGCGCAGGCGAGACACGGCGCGAGGAAGAGACCGGCGACGGCCGCCAGCGCCGTCATGGCCACCGGACCCGGCGTCAGGACGAGCGGCAGGTAACACACCGCCAGAAGCGCCACGAGCACCCGCAGTCGACGCTCCGGCGCACCACCCCACTGCCGCGCGCCGTACGCCGTGCCCCCCACGAGCGCCCCCAGGCCGATGGCCGACATCAGCCACCCGTACACCGCGTCCCCGCCATGGTCGTCCGCGTACGCCACCGCGGCGACCGCGATGGAGCCGAGCGCGATCCCCACGGCAAGGAACGCGCCGAGCAGGACGAGCAGTCCGGGCGAGCGCAGCGCGCCCAGCCAGTGCGCCTCACGCGGCGCCGAACGCCACCCGCGCGAGGGCGGCGACAGGGCCACCGACAGGGCACCCAGCACGCCGACGACGTTGATGAGCACCAGCGCCGCCTGCGCCGACCACAGCGACACGCACAGGGTCACCAGCAACGGGCCGACGGTGAACAGCACTTCCTGGGCCACCGCGTCCATCGCGTACGCCGTCTGCACCTGCCCCTCGCTGCGCAGCACCGAGGACCACAGCGCCCGCAGACCGCCCTCCAGGGGCGGCGTGAACAGTCCGGAGAGCGCCACGCACGCGTACGCCGACGCCAGCGGACCCGTGCCCACCAAGGCGAAGGCGGACATGGCGAGCGCCGAGGCGAGCGCGGCAGGCAACTGGACGCGCGGCTGCCCATACAGGTCCACGAGCCGCCCCAGCAGCGGCTGGCCCACCGCGTTGGCGACCCCGAACACGGCCGCGAGCCCGCCGGCGAGGCTGTACGTGCCGCCCTCCGCACGGACGAACAGCACGATGGCGATCGCGGCCACGGCGCACGGCAGCCGTCCCACGAGCGTGCCCGCGAGCAGCCGCGCGGCATGCCTGGTCCTGAGGATCTCCACGTATCCCGCAGCCATGTCCGCTTCCTCTCGCCCGCGTCGCCCGCGTCGCCCGCGGAAGTTTTACGTATAACGTCGCCTCTCATACGTACCATGTGCGCTGTTCACCAGTCCAGACGAAGGAGCAGGCCGACGGTGGCACCAGGCAGCACCCGCCCCACCAGCCGTGACGTCGCCCAGGCCGCCGGCGTCTCCCAGGCCGCGGTCTCCCTGGTCCTCGGCGACAAGTGGCGCGGCCGCGTCTCGGAAGCCACCGCCCAACGCGTCCGGGAAGCCGCACGCGACCTCGGCTACCGGCCCAACCTCGCCGCCCGCAACCTGCGACTCGGCCGCACCCGCACCGTCCTCCTCGTCGTCCCCGCCCTCACCACGGAGTTCTTCGCCGGCGTCTACACCGGCGCCGCCCGAGTCGCCGCCGAACACGGCTTCGGCGTGGTCCTCTACCCCTCCCCCGAAGGCATCGGCCCGGCCCGCGACCCCTTCGCCTCCGCCCAGGCCGCCCTGGACGGCGTCATCGCCTCCTCCATGGCCGCCGACGCCCTCACCACGATCCGCGGCGACCAACTGCCCCTCGTGATGCTCGACAGCGACCCAGAGGGCAGCCTGGGCGCCGCGACGGTGAACCTGGACATCGCGGGCGGCGTCCAACAGGTCGCCGAACACCTCCTGGGCCTGGGACACCGGCGTTTCCTGCACCTCGCGGCGGACGTGGCGTCCTGGACCTTCGAGGTACGCGCGCGCGAACTGGCCGCCCGGATCGGCACCGTCCCGGGCACGTCCGTACGCACGACCCGCGCGCCGATCTCCATCGAGGGCGCCCTCACCGCCGCCGAAGCAGCCCTGTCGGCGCCCGGACCCCGACCCACGGCGCTCGTGTGCGACGACGACCAGCTGGCGGCCGGCGCCTACAAAGCCGCCCGCCGCCTCGGCCTGCGCATCCCCGACGACCTCTCCGTCACCGGCCTGGACGACCTGGCCCTGGCCACCGCCCTCGACCCCGAACTGACGACCGTACGCCTCGACGCAGAACTCTTCGGCGAACAGGGCATGCGGGCACTCCTGGCCGTCCTGGAGAGCCGTACGCCCGACGCGGGCGACATCCCCGTCGAACTCGTCGTACGAGGCTCCACGGCACCGCCGAACGCGTCCTGAACGCCTGTGCCCCGGCCGTAGCGACGGCCGGGGCACAGGCGAGGACAAATCAGGGGCCGACTACTCGTCGTCCGACCCCTCGGAGCCGTTCTCCGCCTCGGCGGCCGCTCCCTCGCCCTCCAGAAGCCGGGAGAGCTGAGGGCCCACGATCCGCCTGAACTTGCGCGCCTGCGGACGCATACGGTCCAGCACCGCGACCTCCAGGCGCTCGGCGGGGATCTCCCGCTCACTGCCGTTCGTGTCGCGCGACAGCGCCTGGACGGCCAGCCTGAGGGCCTCCGCCAGGGTCATGCCGTCCTGGTGACGCTGGTCCAGATAGCTGCTGATCTGCTCGGCATTGCCACCCACCGCGACCGAACCGTGCTCGTCCACGATGGAACCGTCGTGCGGCAGCCGGTAGATCTGGTCACCCTCGGGGGTCTCCCCCACCTCGGCGACCACCAACTCCACCTCGTACGGCTTCTCCGCCGCACTGGAGAAGATCGTGCCCAGCGTCTGCGCATAGACGTTGGCGAGACCACGGGCGGTCACATCGTCACGGTCGTAGGTGTACCCACGAAGATCGGCATACCGCACACCGCCGATTCGCAGATTCTCGTACTCGTTGTACTTGCCGGCGGCCGCGAAACCGATCCGGTCGTAGATCTCACTGAACTTGTGCAGCGCACGGGACGGGTTCTCGCCGACGAAGACAATGCCGTCGGCATACTGCAGCACGACCAGGCTGCGACCACGAGCGATGCCCTTGCGGGCGTACTCCGCCCGGTCGGCCATCGCCTGCTGGGGGGAGACATAGAACGGCGTCGACACCGGTTATCCGTCCCTTTCTTCCGGGAGTTCCGTCGAATTCACGCGATCACCTTGTTAACAACCGGACGCCGGCCTAGAGCAGCGCGGCCCGCGGACCGTCGGGCTGCTCCAGCCGCCGCTCCAGCACGGAACGGGCGATCCCGGAGGACTCGTCATCAGTGAGCCGACGGAAGCCGTCCTCGGTGATCACGGTGACGATCGGATAGATCCGGCGGGCGACATCGGGACCACCGGTCGCCGAATCGTCGTCAGCCGCGTCGTAGAGGGCCTGCACCACGAGAGTCGTGGCCTGCTCCTCGGTCAGGTCGCCACGGAAGAGCTTCTTCATCGCACCGCGCGCGAAGACCGAGCCCGAGCCCGTGGCCGAGAAATTGTGCTCCTCGGAGCGGCCACCCGTCACGTCGTACGAGAAGATGCGACCCCGCCCGCGGTCCACGTCGTACCCCGCGAACAGAGGAACCACGGCCAGACCCTGCATGGCCATGCCCAGGTTGGAACGGATCATGGTCGACAGCCGGTTCGCCTTGCCCTCCAACGAGAGCTGCGCCCCCTCGACCTTCTCGAAGTGCTCCAGCTCCAGCTGGAACAGCTTGACCATCTCGACAGCCAGACCGGCCGTTCCCGCGATGCCGACAGCCGAGTACTCGTCCGCCGGAAAGACCTTCTCGATGTCCCGCTGCGCGATGACATTGCCCATGGTGGCCCGACGGTCACCGGCGAGCACGACACCGCCCGGGAAGGTCACGGCCACGATGGTCGTGCCGTGCGGCGCCTCGATGACACCCTGAGTGGGCGGCAGTTGCCGCTTCCCCGGAAGCATCTCCGGCTGGTGCTCCGACAGGAAGTCCATGAAGGACGACGACCCAGGCGTCAGGAAGGCAGCTGGTAGACGCCCGGTGCTACGAGTGTTGGCTTCCACGCGATTCCTTCCACGTAAGCAGCAGCCCGCCTTATGGCATCGGGCCGATCCTTGAACTGCCCCAGCGCGGCATTGCAGCTGAAGCACAGTACGCCTCGGACCCTACCCGTCTTGTGGCAGTGATCCACATGTACGGCCGGGGCGGCAAGACATATACAGCAGACGCCCTGCTGCTCAGCCGTCAGCGTATCCAACTCCGCCGGCGTGAGGCCGTACTTGCGCTTGAAGTAGCTGACTCGGTTCCGCTCCGCCCGGCACTCACGGCAATAGCTCGCCCAGCCGTCCGACGAGGACTTGTTGCGCTCCCATTCAGAGTGCGGCTTCACCTCTTCGCACCGTGGACACCGCTTGCGTCCCGGCTGGACCGGAACCTTATCCCGGACTTTCTTCCCCTTGGCCTCCTGGCGCTGCCGGTAATACTCGGCCGCACACTCCCGGCAATACGCCTGGAGGCCATCGGGCATGGACTTGTTCCTCGCGAACGCTGCCCGCGGCATGGACTGCTTGCACCGCGAACAGCACCTCGACCCCGACCCTTCGTTCACTCCGAGCATCCCCCGATTTCACCCTCAGATCGAAGGCGAAATCACTCTCCACCCTTCTGAACGAAGGACCTCACGAAATCCTCTGCGTTCTCTTCGAGCACATCATCGATTTCGTCCAGCACCGAGTCCACGTCGTCGCTCAGCTTCTCCTGGCGCTCCTTGAGGTCGTCGGTCGCCTGCGCGTCCTGCGCCTGCTCCTCGACTTCCTCGGTAGAGCGCGTGGCCTTCTGCTGGCCGCCGCCGGTGTCCTTGGTCGCCATAACCCTCACCCCGCTCGGTTCGACGTTCTTGATCAGACCCTACAAGCAGGGTCCGACATCGGCCCCGCAGTTCCTACAACGTACGGGGACCAACTCGATGATTCCCTGCCGCCGGGTTTTCCACCCTGTCCGGCCGTCCGGCCCGGCTGCCCGCTCAGCCGCCCGACAGCACCTTGACCAGGTCTTCTGCCGTGCGGCATCGGTCCAGGAGTTCCTTGACGTGATTTCGCGTTCCGCGAAGCGGTTCGAGGGTTGGGACACGCTGGAGCGAGTCCCGGCCCGGGAGGTCGAAGATCACGGAGTCCCAGGAGGCCGCCGCGACGTCGTCCGCGTACTGCTCCAGGCAGCGCCCGCGGAAGTACGCGCGCGTGTCCTCCGGCGGCTTCGTACGGGCCCGCTCGACTTCGTTCTCGTCCAGCAGGCGCTTCATCCGGCCCCGGGCCGCCAGACGGTTGTAGAGGCCCTTCTCGGGGCGTACGTCGGCGTACTGGAGGTCCACGAGGTGCAGGCGGGCGGCGTCCCAGTCGAGGTCGTCGCGGCGTCGGTAGCCCTCCATGAGCTCGCGCTTGGCGACCCAGTCCAGCTCGCCGGCCAGGCTCATGGGGTCGTTCTCGAGGCGGTTGAGGGTGTCCTCCCAGCGGGCCAGGACGTCCTTGGTCTGCTCGTCCGCGTCGGAGCCGAAGCGCTCCTCCACGTACTTGCGTGACAGTTCGAAGTACTCCATCTGGAGTTGGACCGCGGTGAGTGTGCGGCCGCTGCGGAGCGTGACCAGGCGCTGCAGCGTCGGATCGTGGGAGACCTGGTGGAGGGTGCGGACGGGCTGGTCCACGGCCAGGTCGACGGCGATGAAGCCGTCCTCGATCATGGACAGGACGAGCGCGGTCGTGCCGAGCTTGAGGTAGGTCGAGATCTCGGAGAGGTTCGCGTCGCCGATGATCACGTGCAGGCGGCGGTATTTCTCGGCGTCGGCGTGCGGCTCGTCGCGGGTGTTGATGATCGGGCGCTTCAGGGTCGTCTCGAGGCCTACCTCGACCTCGAAGTAGTCCGCGCGCTGGCTGAGCTGGAAGCCGTGCTCGTGTCCGTCCTGGCCGATGCCGACGCGGCCGGCTCCGGTGACGACCTGGCGGGAGACGAAGAAGGGCGTGAGGTGGCGCACGATGTCCGAGAAGGGGGTCTCCCGCTTCATCAGGTAGTTCTCGTGCGTGCCGTAGGAGGCGCCTTTGTTGTCGGTGTTGTTCTTGTAGAGGTGGATCGGCTGGGCGCCGGGGAGTGCGGCGGCGCGCTCGGCGGCCTCGGCCATGATGCGTTCGCCGGCCTTGTCCCAGAGGACGGCGTCGCGGGGGTTGGTGACTTCGGGTGCGCTGTATTCGGGGTGCGCGTGGTCGACGTAGAGTCGCGCGCCGTTGGTGAGGATCACGTTGGCGAGGCCGATGTCCTCGTCGGTGAGCTGGCTGGAGTCGGCGGCCTCGCGGGCGAGGTCGAAGCCCCGCGCGTCGCGCAGCGGATTCTCCTCCTCGAAGTCCCAGCGGGCCCGGCGGGCCCTGTGCATCGCCGCCGCGTAGGCGTTGACGATCTGGGATGAGGTGAGCATGGCATTGGCGTTGGGGTGGCCGGGGACGGAGATGCCGTACTCCGTCTCGATGCCCATTACTCGCCGTACGGTCATGCGGCCCTCCTTGCCCGGCGCTGCCCTCGGTCGGGGGCGGCGCTCAAGTACCGCTGGCGCTCCGGTGCGTGTGCGGTGCCCGTCCCCGCACTGCGCGACTCGGCGGTACCGAAGAGCCTAGAACGGCTTTGCGCTGGTGGGGAGATCATTTGCGTCATTGCCTTGCTCCAGCCGTGGCCTGAAAAACAGTCGGCTGCGGGTACCCGGCGAGGGCACCCGCAGCCGCCCTGTCTTTTACAGGTACTGCCCGGTGTTCGCCACCGTGTCGATGGAGCGTCCGGTGTCGGCGCCCTGCTTTCCGGTGATGAGCGTACGGATGTAGACGATCCGTTCGCCCTTCTTGCCGGAGATTCGGGCCCAGTCGTCCGGGTTGGTGGTGTTGGGCAGGTCCTCGTTCTCCTTGAACTCGTCCACGCAGGCCTGGAGGAGGTGCGAGACGCGGATGCCCTTCTGCTTGTCGTCGAGGAAGTCCTTGATGGCCATCTTCTTGGCGCGGCCCACGATGTTCTCGATCATGGCGCCGGAGTTGAAGTCCTTGAAGTAGAGGACTTCCTTGTCACCGTTTGCGTAGGTGACCTCCAGGAAGCGGTTCTCCTCGGATTCCGTGTACATGTGCTCGACGGCCGTCTGGATCATGCTTTCGACGGTGGTCGTCTTGCTGCCGCCGTGCTCACCGAGGTCCTCGGGGTGCAGCGGGAGGCGTTCGGTGAGGTACTTGCCGAAGATGTCCTTGGCGGCCTCGGCGTCGGGACGCTCGATCTTGATCTTCACGTCCAGGCGGCCGGGGCGCAGGATGGCGGGGTCGATCATGTCCTCGCGGTTGGAGGCGCCGATCACGACCACGTTCTGCAGGCCTTCGACACCGTCGATCTCGGCGAGCAGCTGCGGGACGATGGTGTTCTCCACGTCCGAGCTGACACCGGAGCCACGGGTGCGGAAGAGGGATTCCATCTCGTCGAAGAAGACGATGACGGGTGTGCCCTCGCTGGCCTTTTCCCGGGCTCGCTGGAAGACGAGGCGGATCTGGCGCTCCGTCTCACCGACGTACTTGTTCAGGAGCTCGGGGCCCTTGATGTTGAGGAAGAAGCTCTTGCCGGCGGCCTGGCCGGTGACCTCGGCGACCTTCTTGGCCAGCGAGTTGGCGACGGCCTTGGCGATGAGCGTCTTTCCGCATCCGGGGGGTCCGTAGAGCAGGACGCCCTTCGGCGGGCGCAGTTCGTGCTCCTTGAACAGGTCCGGGTAGAGGTACGGCAGCTCGACCGCGTCGCGGATGGCTTCGATCTGGCCGCCCAGGCCGCCGATCTGCTCGTAGCCGATGTCGGGCACTTCCTCGAGGACGAGTTCCTCGACCTCGCTCTTGGGAACGATCTCGTAGACGTAGCCGGAACGGGGCTCGAGAAGCAGGGCGTCGCCGGGACGGATGTTGACGTCGAGCAGTGGCTCGGCGAGCCGTACCACCCGCTCCTCGTCGGTGTGCCCGAGGACCAGGGCGCGCTCGCCGTCCTCGAGGATCTCCTTGAGGGTGACGATGTCTCCGACGCGCTCGTACTTCATGGCCTCGACCACGTTGAGCGCTTCGTTGAGCATCACTTCCTGGCCGCGTCGGAGCTCTTCGAGCTCGACGCTCGGGCTGACGTTCACCCGGAGCTTGCGGCCGCCGGTGAAGATGTCGGCCGTGCCGTCCTCGTTCGCCGTGAGGAAGACTCCGAAGCCGGCCGGTGGCTGTGCGAGCCGGTCGACTTCCTCCTTGAGGGCCACGATCTGGTCGCGGGCCTCACGGAGCGTGTTGGCGAGTCGCTCGTTCTGTGCGGACACGCCGGCCAGGTTGGTCTGCAGCTCGACGATCCGCTCTTCGAGAATCCTCGTGTGTCGCGGAGAGTCGGCGAGCTTACGTCGCAGGACGGCGATCTCCTGCTCAAGGTAGGCAATCTGCCCGGCCGGGTCGTCGGACCCGCGTCCCGGGCGGATGCCGCGGTTCATGTCGTCGTCGTGGGCTGCCACGGTCCTCACCTCCTCCAAGGGGAGCTGGACGCTTCCAGACCCTACCTGGGTGGGTGTCGATTGAAACCCCTAGATCACAAAGACTGTCGAGGTGTGTCCGATCTTCACCCTTGCGCTCTCCCTCACGCCAGGGGAATACCCACCGAACATGATTGGGAAGCCGCCGGAGGTAGGGTCGAAGTGTTCAACACCCGTCAGAGCTGGCCGGATTCCCGGTTTGGCCCGACATCTGAACGGCAGGAGACATGAGCGTGCAGCAGGAGGCCGGGGCCGACGGTGAGGCGCTGGAGGTCTGGATCGATCAGTCGCTGTGTACCGGCGACGGCATCTGTGCCCAGTACGCACCCGAGGTGTTCGAGCTGGACATCGACGGGCTGGCGTACGTGAAGGGGGCGGACGACGAGCTGTTGCAGGCCGAGGGGGCCACAACGGCTGTGCCGCTGCCGCTTCTCATGGACGTGGTGGACTCGGCCAAGGAGTGTCCGGGCGACTGCATCCATGTGCGGCGGGTTTCGGACGGGGTCGAGGTCTACGGTCCGGACGCCGAGTGACCTGCCGGGTGCGTCCTGTTACCGCTGTCTGATATCTCACACGCCGAGCTTGCGTGGTTCAGACGCTGTGTGCGCCGGCGGGTGTCGAGCGCACGAACGCGCCGTTCTTCCACTGCCACTTCGCACTGTCCGTGACGTCGGGGCAGCAGCGGGGCACGTCGTTCGACGAGTAGCCGAGGAGCGTGGCGAGGACGGTGCCGTCGCGGACGGTGAAGTCGCCGACCGTGTCGCCGACCTTGGGGTCGACCAGGGTGGCCACTACGTGGGGCTCGTCGCCGGCACGCGCGCGCGTGATGACGTAGACGCCGTCGGGCGGGGTGCCCATCGGGGCGTCGCAGTGCACCACGGCCACGGTCTCGGGGGTGCCGTCGCCGTCAAGGTCTCCGCTGGCCTTCTTCTGGACGACGGCTTTCACCGGGCCGCAGGTGATCGGGAAGTCGACGCCCGTGGTGCCGGGTGCGGTGGCTGCGTGGGCGGTCCTGGGGCGGGTGTCGGCCGGCTGGGCGGCCGTCGCCGGGTTGGGCTGCAGCAACGAGGAGAGGGCCATCACGCCCGTGACGGCCGTGGCGGTGGCGACCCAGTGGATCGGGCGGGTGTCCGTGTGTGCCAGTTCCGGAACGGCGGATTGCTGCACTAGGAGCGTCTCCTGTGAGGGCTGTGCCGGTGGGGGTGGCCTGCATCGTGCCACACGTCACAGCGCGTCGGAACGGTGGGGTCCGAGGTGCCGAACACGGGCCGCCTGAATTGGGTGGTTTGTGGTGGGGTGTCAACAGAAAGGCGCTGCGGTCGAGTTCCGGTTGGTTTCCGGGAACTCGACCGCAGCGCCGATGCGTTGGCTGCGGTACGCGGTCGCGTCAGCGGCCGCCCCCGTCGGCGTTCGGGCCGTCGTAGTCCTCGCCGTAGGCGCCCTTGGCGGGGCGGCGGCGGCGCATGGGGGGCTCGACGCCGTCCGCGAGGCGGCGGGCGGTGAGCAGGAAGCCGGTGTGGCCGATCATCCGGTGGTCGGGGCGGACGGCCAGGCCCTCGATGTGCCAGTTGCGGATCATCGTCTCCCAGGCGGTCGGCTCGTTGAAGCAGCCGATCTCGCGGATGGACTCGACGGTCCGGGCGAGCTGGGTGGTGGTGGCGACGTAGCAGCACACGATGCCGCCGGGGACGAGCGCCTTGGAGACGGCCTCAAGGCATTCCCAGGGGGCGAGCATGTCGAGGATGACTCGGTCGACGTCGGTGTCGGAGAGGTTGTCCTGGAGGTCGCCGACGGTGAGCTGCCAGGCGGGGTGCGGGCCGCCGAAGTAGCGCTCGACGTTCTGCTGGGCGATCTCGGCGAAGTCCTCGCGGCGCTCGTAGCTGTGCAGCATGCCCTGGTCGCCGATGGCGCGCAGCAGGAAGCTGCTGAGTGAGCCGGAGCCGACGCCGGCCTCGACGACACGGGCGCCGGGGAAGATGTCGGCGAAGGCGAGGATCTGCCCGGCGTCCTTGGGGTAGACGACGGCAGCGCCGCGGGGCATGGACAGGACGTAGTCGGGGAGCAGGGGGCGCAGCGCGAGGTAGGCGACGTTCCCGGTGGTGCGGACAACGCTGCCCTCGGGTGCGCCGATCAGTTCGTCGTGCGGGAAGGAACCCTTGTGGGTGTGGAAGTTCTTCCCGTCCTCGAGCGTGAACGTGTAGTGGCGGCCCTTGGGGTCGGTCAGCTGAACCTGGTCCCCGACCTTGAAGGGCCCGCGCCTGCGGGCGGCACCGGTCGGTTCGGACATGTGAACAGCCTACCGGGGTTTGGCGGGGCCGCCGACCACTAGGACGGCCTGGCCATGGCCTTCACGAAGGCGCGCTCGACGTCGGCGGCGGACAGGACGCCGTAGATCTCGCCGGTCTCCTCGACCACCAGGTACTCGGTGGCCGGGGTCGCGCGCAGGACGTCGAGGAGGTCCTCCCCCGCGAGTTCCGCGGAGACGCGCATGCCGTCGGTGAGGTCCTGGGCGAGGCCGCTGACGGCGACCCAGGGGCGGCGGTGTTCGGGTACGCCGACGATGGCGGCCTCGCGGACGAGGGAGAGGGGGTTGCCCTCGGGGTCGACGATGACCAGCGCTCGGGCCCCGGCGGCGTTGGCGCGGCGCAGCGCCTCGGAGAGCGGGGTGTTCGTCTCCACGGGGACGGCGCGGCGGGTGAGGTTGCGCGCGCGCAGTTCCGGCAGGTGTTCCCGGAGCCGGGCCATACGGAGGCTGTTGCCGGCGCCGGTCCAGATGATCGCGGCGAGGATCGCGGCGAGCAGGGCGTCGGTGACGGTGTCCATGCCGACGCTGTCCTCGGCGGTGGAGCCGAGCGCGCCGGACTGGGTGAGCAGCGGGAGGCCGATGAGGACGGAGACGGCGAGGGCGCGGCCGACCCAGGCGGCGGCGATGGTGCCGCTCATCGGCCGTCCGGTGATCTTCCAGACGACTGCGCGGAGCATGCGGCCGCCGTCGAGGGGCAGGCCGGGCAGGAGGTTGAAGACGGCCACGATGAGGTTGGAGATCATCAGGCCGGCCAGCAGGACGCCGGGAACGGTGCCGGGCTCGACGGGCTGCAGGGCGACGTAGAAGAGGCCTGCGAGGACGAGGGAGAGCAGGGGGCCGACGAAGGCCAGGACGAACTCGCGGCCGGGGGTCTCGGCCTCCTTCTCGATCTCGGAGACGCCGCCGAAGAACTGGAGCTGGATGCGGCGGACCGGGAGCTTGAAGCGCAGGGCGGCGACGGTGTGGGCCAGTTCGTGGATGAGGACGGAGGCGTAGAAGGCCACCGCGAAGAAGAGGGAGACGAGGTAGCGGGCGGCGCCGAGTTCGGGCAGCACGCGGTCGAGCTGGCCGCCGAAGACCCAGGTGATCAGTGCGGCGACGAGAAACCAGCTGGGCGCCACGTACACGGGCACGCCGAAGGGCCGGCCCATGAGCAGGCCGCCCCGGGGGGATTCGGGGCGCTGGGGCGGGGGGTTCTTGGAGGTGCTGGAGTGGGCGAGGGTGCGGTCGCCGTGGGCGGGGGTGTGGGTGCCCGGGTGGCCGTCGGTGCCGATGGTGGGGTCGTCCGTGGAGCTGTTCCCCGCCGACTGGTGGCTCGCGGAGGCGTTGTCCGCGGGGGGCTTGTCCGTCGGGCCGTGCCCGGGGTTGTCCGTGGGGTTCGTTTCCGGGGCTGCGCCGTGGGGCCCGGCCCGGTCGGCGGCGTCGCCGTCGGTGGGGCCGCCGTCGTCGCCCTCGGTGGCTTTCGTGGGCTGGTCGTCGGCCGGGGTGGGTGTGGGGGCGGCCGGGGTCTCGGACCCCGCGTGGTGCTCGGCCGGCTCGTCCGTGCCGGACCGCGGCTGCCCGCTCCCGCCGCTCTCGTCCACGATGTCCCCTCGTTCGAAGCGTCTTCCGCGCCTGCCGGGCGGAAGGGTCTCGGGTCGATGGTATGCGGCCGTGGCGACGCGTTCCGCCCCGGCACCCCCTGTGTTTCCACAGGCGTCGCACCCGTCGCGGCCGCGGCTGGGTCACTGTCAGTGGCGGGCCGTATGGTCTGGGACATGGAGACGAGCGCGGAGGGCGCGGCGGAGGCCCACAGCAGCGGTACGGCGCAGGCGGCTGCGCCGGTGCCGGCGGAATCGGCGGCAGTGGTGGTCGAGGCGGACCCGACAGCAGCGGTCGTCGAGGCCGACTCGACGGCGGTCGCGGTCGAGGCGGACCCGGCAGCAGTCGTGATCGAGGCCGGCCCGACGGCAGCGGTCGTCGAGGCCGACCCGACGGCGGTCGACGCGGTCGGTGCGACCCCGCGTTCGGCCATAGCGCCCGCCAGTCTGTCGCCCTCGCGGGCCAGTGACTTCATGCAGTGCCCCTTGCTTTACCGGTTCCGCGTCATCGACCGGCTGCCCGAGAAGCCGAGCGAGGCGGCGACGCGGGGCACGTTGGTGCACGCGGTTCTGGAGCGGCTGTTCGACGCGCCGGCCGTGGAGCGGACCGCGCCGCGTGCCAAGTCCCTGATCCCCGCCCAGTGGGACCGGCTGCGCGAGACGAGGCCGGAAGTGGTGGAGCTGTTCGAGGACGATCCGGAGGGCGAGCGGCTGGCGCGCTGGCTGGGCGAGGCGGAGCAACTCGTCGAGCGCTGGTTCACCCTGGAGGATCCGACCCGGCTCGAGCCCGCCGAACGGGAGTTGTGGGTCGAGGCCGAGCTGGAGTCCGGGCTGACGCTGCGCGGGATCATCGACCGGGTCGACGTGGCGCCCACGGGCGAGGTGCGGATCGTCGACTACAAGACGGGCAAGGCGCCCCGGCCCGAGTATGCCGAGGGCGCGCTGTTCCAGATGAAGTTCTACGCCCTGGTGGTGTGGCGCCTGAAGAACGTCGTCCCCAGGCGTCTGCAGCTGGTGTATCTCGGCAGCGGTGACGTCCTGACCTACGATCCGGTCCTCGCCGACCTGGAGCGCGTCGAGCGCAAGCTGCTCGCACTGTGGGAGGCGATCCGGCAGGCGACGGAGTCGGGGGACTGGCGACCGCGGCCCACCAAGCTCTGCGGCTGGTGCGACCACCAGGCGCACTGCCCGGAATTCGGCGGCACTCCTCCGCCCTATCCGCTGCCGGTGAGGGCGGCCGAGTCGACAGACGTCACGCAGGGCAGAATGGGGCCGGACTAGCGAAGGAGACTTACGTGGCCATCCGCGTCCTACTGGTCGATGACCAGCCGCTGCTGCGTACCGGCTTCCGGATGATTCTGGAGGCCGAGCAGGACCTTGCGGTCGTCGGCGAGGCCGGAGACGGCCTCCAGGCTCTCGACCAGGTGCGGGCCCTGCAGCCCGACGTGGTTCTGATGGACATCCGTATGCCCCGCATGGACGGGGTGGAGGCGACCCGGCAGATCACCGGTCCCGAGCGGGACGGCCCGGCGAAGGTGCTGGTGCTGACCACCTTCGACCTCGACGAGTACGTGGTGGAGGCGCTGCGGGCGGGTGCCAGCGGCTTCCTGCTGAAGGACGCGCCGGCCAATGAGCTGGTGCAGGCGATCCGGGTGGTGGCCGGCGGCGAGGCCATGCTCGCACCGAGCATCACCCGGCGGCTGCTCGACAAGTACGCCACGCATCTGCCCTCCGGCGACGAGCCCGTGCCGGACACGCTCCACACGCTCACCGACCGTGAGGTGGAGGTGCTGAAGCTGGTGGCCCGTGGGCTGTCCAACGCCGAGATCGCGGCTGATCTCTTCGTCAGTGAGACCACCGTCAAGACGCACGTCGGCCATGTGCTGACCAAGCTGGGGCTGCGCGACCGGGTGCAGGCCGCGGTGTACGCGTACGAGAGCGGGCTGGTGCGCCCCGGCGCGCAGTAGGCGTCGTGGCGAACAAGGGCGCCCCCCTCGGGAGGGGGGCGCCCTTTCTCGTGCACCGGTCTGTGAGTGCTTCTCTCAGTCGTTCAGTCCTTGCTGAGTTCCCAGAAGCGGAAGACCGTCGAGGCGTCGAGGCAGTACTCGAGGCCGTAGACGTTCTCGCGGGAGACCGCGTACTGCTTGGCCTGCCAGACCGGGAGAACGGGCAGCTGGTCGGCGACGATGTCCTGCAGCCTGCCGTAGTCGTTGTCGGTCGCGGCGCGGTCGACCTCGGCGGCGGTGCGCGGGATGAGCGTGCCGGTGATGGTGTTGTTGCTGTAGTTGTTGCTCAGCACGTTGCCGTGACCGAAGAAGGGGGCCGTGAAGTTGTCGGCGTCCGGGTAGTCCGGCACCCAGCCCTTCACGTACACGCCGTACCTGCCCTTGGCGATGTCCTTCTCGTACTGGCCGAAGGCCACGGACTTCACGTCGGCCTCGAAGAGACCGCTGGCGTTGAGCTGCTTCGCTATCGCCTTGAGTTCCTGGTCGGTGGCCGGGCCGTAGCGGGACGGGGTGGACCACAGGGTCAGTTTCACCTTGCCGGTGATGCCCGTGTCCTTCAGGGCGGCGGCGGCCTTGGCCGGGGAGGGGCTGGCGCCGTAGGTGTCGAAGAAGGCCGTGTTGTGGCCCGCGATGCCGGCCGGGATGATCGAGTAGAGCGGGGTGGCGGTGCCCTCGTAGACGTCCTTGATCAGGGCGTCGCGGTCGATCAGGTAGGCGATGGCCTTGCGTACGCCGAGTTTTCCGGCGACCGGGTCGTGCATGTTGAAGACCAGGTGCTGGACCTCGGCGCTACTGCCCTCGACGACCTCGACCTTCGAGCTGTTGTCGGCGTTCTGGATGTCGGCGATGTCGCCCGCGCTGAGGCCTCGGTACGCGATGTCGATCTTGTTGTCCAGCAGGTCCTTCTTCAGGGCTGACTGGTCTCCGTGGAAGAACTTCAGCGTGACGCCGGAGTTCTTCACCTTCGCGGTGCCCTTGTAGCTGTCGTTGACGGAGAAGACGGCCTTGTCGTCGCCGAACGAGTCCAGCTTGTATGGGCCCGAGCCGACCGCCTCGCCGTCCTTGCGCAGCCTGCCGGCGTCGTACTGCTTGTGGTCGACGATGGAGCCGGCGCCGGAGGCGATCTTGCTGGGGAAGGTGGCGTCGGGCACCTTCAGGCGGAAGACGACCGTCTTCTCGTCCGGCGCCTCCACCTTGTCCAGCATGGGGAACATGATCGCCGGACCGGCGGCGTCGTTGATCTTGAGTGTGCGGTCGAAGGAGAACTTGACGTCCTCGGAGGTGAGCGCGTCACCGTTGCTGAACTGGAGGCCGTCCTTCAGCGTGCACTTGTAGACCGTGGTCGACGTGTCCGTGAAGCCGCACGCCTTGGCCGCCTCCGGCTGGGGCTCCGTGCCTCCGTTGGGGAAGCTGAGCAGCGACTGGAAGACGTTGTTGAACAACAGCCAGGAGCCGGGGTCGTAGCCGGAGGCGGGGTCGGTGGCCAGGACGTCGTCGGACATTCCCATGACCACGGAGGAACCGGGCCCCCGGGAATCGCCGCTGCCCGTTCCACAGCCGGTCAAAAGGCCGGAGGCCAGCCCTGCCACTACGGGCAGGACCGGCCACTGGTTGCGCATATTCACTGCAATGCCTTCTCGTCGGGATCGGGACCCCCGGGGCCGCCGTCCCTTGGCCCCGAACGCGAGACAGATCAGCCGCTCACTCCACGGCCGAGCTCCCACAACTGAAGGGTCGAGGAGGAGTTGAGAGCATAGGCGGTCCCCGTCACGTCGTCGCGTGCGGCGACGTACTGCTTGCCCTGCCACAGCGGGAGTATCGGGACGTCGTCGGCAACGATGTCCTGGATCTCCGTGAGGTTGGAGGACGCCGCGAGGCGGTCGGCCTCGCGGCGGGACGCCGGGATCAGACTGTTGATGATCTTGCTGTTCCGGTATGGCGACTTGAGGAAGTTGTCCTTGTCGAGGAACGGCGCAAGGTAGTTGTCCGCGTCCGGGAAGTCCGGGAACCAGCCCATGCCCCAGACGTCGTACTGACCCTTGCGCTCGGCCGGGACGAACGTCGTCCAGGGCGCGCCCTGGACGCTGACGTCGAACAGGCCGCTGCTGTTGAGCTGCTTCTGAAGGATCTCGAATTCCTGCTTGGTGGCCGAGCCGTAGTGGTCGGTCGTGTAGTGCAGCGTCAGCTTGACCGGGCTGGTGATGTTGGCGCCCGCCAGCAGGGCCTTGGCCTTGGCTGTGCTCGGGTCGCCGTACTTGTTGAAGAACGAGTTGGAGTGGCCGGTGATGCTCGCCGGGACGAGGGAGTACAGCGGCTCGGCCTGGGTGCCGTACACCTTGGAGACCAGTTCGCCGCGGTTGATCAGCTGGGCCATCGCCTGGCGGACGGCCTTGGTCTTCACGCTCGGGGCGTTGGTGTTGAAGGCGAGGTAGCGGATCTCGAGGCCGGCCAGCTCGACCAGGTCGACGCTCGGGTCCGAGTCGTCGGACAGCTTCTGGATCTGCTCGGGCGTCATGGTGCGGGTCATGACGTCGATGTCACCCTTGGCGAGCGCGGTGCCCATCTTCTCGGCGTCCGCGTACGAGATCATGTCGACCTTGGAGTTGTTCACCTTCAGCGTCCCCTGGTAGTTGGGGTTCTTGGTGAAGGTGGCCTTGACGATCGCGTCGCCCTTGACCTCGGTCGAGAGGGAGTACGGGCCGGAGCCGTCCACGTCGAAGCCGTCACGCAGCTTGTTCTTCTCGTAGTCGTCGGGGTTGACGATGCCCGCGACCGGAGTCGACAGCTTGTACGGGAACGTGGCGTCCGCGGTCTTGAGGTGGAAGATGACCTCGTTGTCACCCTGCGTCTCGACAGTGTCGATGGTGGACAGCAGGGCGAACACGCCGGAGTCGGCCTTGATGGCGCGCGCGCGGTCGATGGAGTACTTCACGTCGGCCGCGGTGACCTTGTCGCCGTTGGAGAACTTCAGGCCGTCCCGCAGCTTGCAGGCGTAGCGCTCGCTGCCCGAGTCGGTGAAGCCGCAGCTCTGAGCGGCCTCGGGCACGGGGTCTCCCTCGCCCTTCGGCTGGATCATCAGGGTCTGCACGGTCTGGCGCAGGATGTTCCAGGTGCCGACGTCGTACGCGTACGCCGGATCGAGCGGCGCCGGTGCGTCCTTGGTGGCGGTGGAGGCGTCGGTGGTACCGACGGTGATCGCGTCCCCACCGCTGCTGCCACTGCCGGAACCCCCACACGCGGCGAGCACGGGTGCGAGCAGGCCGACGACGGCCGGCAGCACCAAAGTCTTGCGGTTCATGCGGGTGTTTCTCCAGAGCTGTTCAGGTCCGTGTACCCGGCATGCAGGGGTGTCGCAGCGGATCACGGGGGTAGGGGCGAAGGTTCCCGCACGAGATTAGTCCGCACCTGCACGGCGGTTCGAAGTCACCGGACTTGGGGCCCCATCACGCAGTGAAACCGGCCGTGGACAGACCGAAAACCCGACAGCGGAAGGATTAGTGCAGCGTTCCATGAATCGGGACACAAGGGCATGCCGACGCACCCCGTAAGGGGGCGAACAGCACATCGCGCGCGACCTGTCGAGGCTCGGATAAGTGGGGAACCTCACATTCCCAACGGCGGGGATGGGTACCGGAATTCGGCCATCCGCCGTGAATCGAATTCCCTCGCACACCAGCTCTGGAATTCAAGTCCTATCGGTGCTGCACGCTGGGTGAACGCTCGGCGCATTTCCGTCATCAGGCGGCGATCAGTCCGCGCAGGAATGCCAGGTCGACGTCTTCGAGGGAGGTGACGACGGTGCGCCGGACGGCGGGGGCGATGGGGGCCACCGAGGGGACCGCGACCACGTGGCAGCCGGCGGCCTCGGCCGAGGCGACGCCGGTCGCGGTGTCCTCGATGACCGCGCATCTGGCCGGATCCGCGCCGAGTCCCGCGGCCGCGAGCAGGTAGGGGTCGGGGTGCGGCTTGGTCCGCGGCACCTCGTCGCCGGCGACCGACAGGGCGAAGTGGTGGGCTCCGAGCGAGCCGATCACCCGGTCGATGACGCGCCGGTGCGAGGCGGAGACCAGGGCGGTGGGGATCTCGTACTCGGAGAGCTCTGCGAGCAGTCTGGCGGCGCCCGGCATCAGTGGCAGGGCCTGGTCGATGCGGTCCTCGAAACCCTGATTGAGCAGGACCGTGAGCTCGGCCATGGCGATGTCGGCGCCGGTGACCTCGATGAGGAACCCCGCGCTGCGGGTCATGGGGCCACCGACCACGACATGGCGCCACGAGTCGTCGAGGACGTGGCCGAGGCCCGCGAAGATCTCGACCTCCACGTCCCACCAGAAGCCCTCGGTGTCCACCAGGGTTCCGTCCATGTCGAGGAGCACGGCCTGCAGCGCTGAGCCTTCGGCCGTACGGGTTCCGAGCGCGGGGACCGTACTGGTCATCCTGGCGCACCTCCTTGGGGACGACCAGGCCGGTTCCCGCTGGGGGAACCGGCCTGCAGTGGACCGACCAGTGTACGTCTCCCGCGAGGGAAGTGCCTCGTTTGACCGGAGCCTGTCCTGGGCACTCCGCGCATACCGCCGGGGGGCGTCCTGACGTGCGCCGATGTGTCCCCGAATGTGCCCTCGTACGTGTCCCGGACGGGCCTACGTCAGCGGGCGTTGAAGTACTTCGCCTCCGGGTGGTGGATCACGATCGCGTCCGTGGACTGCTCGGGGTGCAGCTGGAACTCCTCGGAGAGGTGGACGCCGATGCGCTCCGGCTGGAGCAGGTCGGCGATCTTGGCGCGGTCCTCCAGGTTCGGGCAGGCTCCGTAGCCGAGGGAGAAGCGGGCGCCCCGGTACTTCAGGGCGAACATGTCCTCCATCTGACTCGGGTCCTCACCGGAGAAGCCGAGCTCCGACCGCACGCGCGCGTGCCAGTACTCGGCGAGCGCCTCGGCCAACTGCACCGACAGGCCGTGCAGTTCGAGGTAGTCGCGGTAGGCGTTCGCCTCGAACATCCGCGCCGTCTCCTCGCCGATCCGCGAGCCGACGGTGACGACCTGGAGGCCGACGACGTCGGTCTCCCCCGCCTCCTGAGGGCGGAAGAAGTCCGCGAGGCACAGCCGGCGGCCGCGGCGCTGGCGCGGGAAGGTGAAGCGGGTGCGTTCGTTGCCGTGCTCGTCCAGGATGATCAGGTCGTCGTCCTTGGAGACGCACGGGAAGTAGCCGTAGACGACGGCCGCTTCCAGCAGGTTGTCGGTCTGCAGCCGGTCCAGCAGGCCGCGCAGCCGGGGCCGGCCGTCGGTCTCGACGAGTTCCTCGTACGTCGGTCCCTCGCCGGTACGGGCCTGCTTGAGGCCCCACTGGCCCTTGAACAGCGCGCCCTCGTCCAGCCAGCTCGCGTACTCCTTGAGCTGGATGCCCTTGATGACGCGGGTGTCCCAGAACGGCGGGGTGGGGATGGGGTTGTCGGTGGCGACGTCCGAGCGGACGTGGCCCTCCTCCGGGTGTTCCTCCACCTCGACGGCCGAAGTCGCCCGCACCCGGCGCTGCTTGAGCTCGGGCAGCTTGGCGCCGGGCACGCCCCGTTTGACGCCGATCAGCGCGTCCATCAGGCGCAGGCCCTCGAACGCGTCGCGGGCGTAGCGGACTTCGCCCTCGTAGATCTCGTGCAGGTCCTGCTCGACGTACGCGCGGGTGAGGGCCGCACCGCCCAGGATGACCGGGAAGTCCGGCGCGAGGCCGCGCTGGTTGAGCTCCTCCAGGTTCTCCTTCATGATCACCGTGGACTTGACCAGGAGCCCGGACATGCCGATGACGTCGGCCCGGTGCTCCGCGGCGGCGTCGAGGATCGCGGAGACCGGCTGCTTGATGCCGAGGTTGACGACGTTGTAGCCGTTGTTGGACAGGATGATGTCGACGAGGTTCTTGCCGATGTCGTGCACGTCGCCGCGCACGGTGGCCAGGACGATGGTGCCCTTGCCCTCGGAGTCGGACTTCTCCATGTGCGGTTCGAGGTGGGCGACCGCGGCCTTCATGACCTCCGCGGACTGGAGCACGAACGGCAGCTGCATCTGGCCGGAGCCGAACAGCTCGCCGACGACCTTCATGCCGTCCAGGAGGGTCTCGTTGACGATGTCGAGGGCGGGGCGGGTGGTCAGCGCCTCGTCGAGGTCGGCCTCCAGGCCGTTCTTCTCGCCGTCGATGATGCGGCGCTTGAGGCGCTCCTCCAGCGGGAGGGCGGCCAGTTCCTCGGCCTTGCCCGCCTTCAGCGACTTGGCGGTGGCACCCTCGAACAGCGCCATCAGCTTCTGGAGGGGGTCATACCCCTCGGCGCGACGGTCGTGGATCAGGTCGAGAGCCGTCTGCACCTCCTCCTCGCTGAACCGGGCGATCGGCAGGATCTTCGACGCGTGGACGATCGCGGAGTCGAGGCCCGCCTTGACGCACTCGTCCAGGAAGATGGAGTTGAGCAGGATGCGGGCGGCCGGGTTGAGGCCGAAGGAGATGTTCGACAGGCCCAGCGTGGTCTGTACGTCCGGGTGACGGCGCTTGAGTTCACGGATCGCCTCGATCGTGGCGATGCCGTCCTTGCGGGACTCCTCCTGACCGGTACAGATGGTGAAGGTCAGCGTGTCGATGAGGATGTCCGACTCGTGGATGCCCCAGTTGCCGGTCAGGTCGTCGATGAGCCGTTCGGCGATCTCGACCTTCTTCTCGGGAGTGCGGGCCTGTCCCACCTCGTCGATGGTCAGGGCGATCAGCGCGGCCCCGTGCTCCTGCGCGAGCTTGGTGACCTTCGCGAAGCGGGACTCCGGGCCGTCGCCGTCCTCGTAGTTGACGGAGTTGATGACAGCGCGGCCGCCCAGCTTCTCCAGCCCCGCCCGGAGCACCTCCACTTCGGTGGAGTCCAGCACGATCGGCAGGGTGGAGGCGGTGGCGAAGCGGCCGGCCAGCTCCTCCATGTCGGCGACGCCGTCGCGGCCGACGTAGTCCACGCAGAGGTCCAGCATGTGGGCGCCCTCGCGGATCTGGTCGCGGGCCATCTCCACACAGTCGTCCCAGCGGGCCTCCAGCATCGCCTCGCGGAACTTCTTCGAGCCGTTGGCGTTCGTGCGCTCGCCGATGGCCAGGTACGAGGTGTCCTGGCGGAAGGGCACGGTCTGGTAGAGGGAGGCGGCGCCCGGCTCGGGGTGAGGGTGCCGCTCGGTCGGGGCGGTGCCGCGGACCCGCTCGACGACCTGGCGCAGATGCTCGGGGGTGGTGCCGCAGCAACCGCCGATGAGGGAGAGGCCGTACTCGCGTACGAAGGTCTCCTGGGCGTCGGCGAGCTCCGGCGCCGTGAGCGGGTAGTGGGCGCCGTCGCGGCCGAGGACCGGCAGGCCCGCGTTGGGCATGCAGGACAGCTGAACGCGCGAGTGGCGGGCCAGGTAGCGCAGGTGCTCGCTCATCTCGGCCGGGCCGGTGGCGCAGTTCAGCCCGATCATGTCGATGCCGAGCGGTTCCAGCGCGGTCAGCGCGGCGCCGATCTCCGAGCCGAGCAGCATGGTGCCGGTCGTCTCGACCGTCACCGACACGATGAGCGGGACCTCGTACCCGGCCGTCTCCATGGCCCGGCGGGCGGCCAGGACGGAGGCCTTGGTCTGCAGCAGGTCCTGGGTGGTCTCCACCAGCAGCGCGTCGGCGCCGCCGGCGAGCAGGCCCTCGGCGTTCTGCTGGTACGCGTCGCGGATGACGTTGAAGGTGGTGTGGCCGAGGGTGGGCAGCTTGGTGCCGGGACCCATCGAGCCCAGCACCCAGCGCTGGCGGCCGTCGCGCGCGGCGAACTCGTCCGCCGTCTCGCGGGCGATGCGGGCACCGGCCTCGGACAGTTCGGCGACGCGCTCGGGGATGTCGTATTCGCCCAGGGCGGTGAGGTTCGCGCCGAAGGTGTTGGTCTCCACGCAGTCGACGCCCGCGTCGAAGTACTCGGAGTGCACCGAGCGGACGATGTCCGGGCGGGTCACGTTGAGGACCTCGTTGCAGCCCTCCAGCTGCTGGAAGTCGTCCAGCGTGGGGTCCTGCGCCTGCAGCATGGTGCCCATCGCTCCGTCGGCGACCACCACTCGGGTGGCCAGCGCCTCACGGAGCGCGGACGCACGGGTCCGGCTGTCGGCGGAAGGGGTCAGTGGCGACGAGGCCATTTAAGGGGCTCCCTTGAGTGCGACGGCTGTCGGCTTTGCACCCCTCCGTGGATCTCCCGCGGCGGGCACACCTCGCCAGGGTAACCGGGTCCGCACCGGGATGGTCAGGGCGTCCACGGGGCGGACCCGTGTGACGGGCGGGTCACTCAGGGGATACGAGTGACACAACAGATCACGACGGATGACGACCAACCATTAGCGGGAGGTCGACATCGACCGGTAGTGTTCGACATTGCCGAACGGCGGCAGCGGCGTCGCACGTCGACGGCCGAAGGGGACGGAGGCAGCACGGCGATGGCACGGAACATCCAGTCGCTCGAACGGGCGGCCGCGATGCTGCGGCTGCTCGCGGGCGGCGAGCGACGGCTCGGCCTCTCGGACATCGCCTCGTCACTGGGCCTCGCCAAGGGCACCGCCCACGGGATTCTCCGCACCCTCCAGCAGGAGGGCTTCGTCGAGCAGGACGATGCCTCCGGGCGCTATCAGCTGGGCGCCGAGCTGCTGCGCCTGGGCACCACCTACCTCGACGTGCACGAGCTGCGGGCGCGGGCCCTGGTGTGGACGGACGACCTGGCCAGGTCCAGCGGGGAGAGCGTGTATCTCGGCGTCCTGCACCAGCAGGGTGTGCTGATCGTGCATCACGTCTTCCGGCCCGACGACAGCCGTCAGGTGCTGGAGATCGGGGCCATGCAGCCCCTGCACTCCACGGCCCTGGGCAAGGTCCTGTCGGCCTACGACCCGGTCGCGCACAGCGAGGCCGTCGAGGCCGACCGCAAGCCCTTCACCGACAGGACCGTGTGCGGGCTGGAGGACTTCGAGCACATCCTCGACATGTCGCGCGCGCGCGGTTACGCGGCCGACGTCGAGGAGACCTGGGAGGGCGTGGCGTCCGCCGCCGCGCCCATCCACGACCGGCGGCGGATGCCGGTGGGCGCGGTGGGCATCACCGGCGCCGTGGAGCGGCTCTGCCGCGACGGCGAGCTGCGCCCCGAGCTGATCGCGGCGGTGCGGGACTGTGCCCGTGCCGTGTCGCGGGACCTGGGTGGCGGGCGGTTCTGAGAGGCATGGACGGATGCCGGAACGCCGAACGGCGTTCCGGCATCCGTCGTACCTGGACGTAGCACGGCGAACCGTCCAGCCGGTACGCACCGTGCTTGTTACCCCGCCGTACGCAGCTGACCTGCAAGATCGAGAGCTCACAGCGTTCAGTAACGATCGCACTTTCGACAACAGAGCTCTTGACTCGCATGCGACGCCGGGGCAAGACTCCCGTCCATCGGTCGGCATTGTCGAACACCTACCGGCAATACGCGCTAGAGTGTGACAACGCCAAGGGCCGGCATCGCTCTCACCCCCGAGGGCAGCTCGAACTCCCGGAGGGACCCGGGGTTCGGTCCCCTGGACGAAGGACAAAGGAGTCGCGGGTGTCCAGCTCCGACATCTTCATCGGCGAGACCATCGGTACCGCCATACTCATCCTGCTCGGCGGCGGCGTCTGCGCCGCCGTGACGCTGAAGGCCTCCAAGGCCCGTAACGCCGGCTGGCTGGCCATCACCTTCGGGTGGGGCTTCGCGGTACTCACGGCGGTCTACACGTCGGCGCCGCTCTCCGGCGCCCACCTGAACCCGGCCGTGACGCTCGCACTCGCGATCAAGAACGGCGACTGGGGCAACGTCCCGGTGTACTGGGCCGGACAGCTGCTCGGCGCCGCGATCGGCGCGAGCCTGGTCTGGGTCGCCTACTACGGGCAGTTCCACGCGCACCTCACCGACAAGGAGATCGTCGGCGGCCCGGGCGCGCAGGCCACGAAGGTCAAGGCCGTCGAAGCCCAGGAGGCGGGCGCAGGCCCGGTGCTGGGCATCTTCTCCACCGGCCCGGAGATCCGCGTCGTGTGGCAGAACCTCGCCACGGAGATCATCGGCACGATCGTGCTGGTGCTCGCCGTCCTCACGCAGGGCCTGAACGACAGCGGCAAGGGCCTCGGCACCCTGGGCGCCCTGATCACCGCACTCGTGGTCGTCTCGATCGGTCTGTCCCTCGGCGGCCCGACCGGCTACGCGATCAACCCGGCCCGTGACCTCGGCCCGCGCATCGTGCACGCCCTGCTCCCCCTGCCCAACAAGGGCAGGTCCGACTGGAGCTACGCCTGGATCCCGGTGGTCGGTCCGCTGATCGGCGGGGCCATCGCCGCAGGCATCTACAACGTCGCTTTTGCTTAAGAGCACCGGGCTTCACCGCACTTAAACAGCACCGCGCCGTACAGACAGCCACACATCCACGGAACTCCAGGAGCACACAGTGACCGACGCGCACACCGCCGGCCCCTTCATCGCCGCGATCGACCAGGGCACCACCTCCAGCCGCTGCATCGTCTTCGACCGGGACGGCCGTATCGTCTCCGTCGACCAGAAGGAGCACGAGCAGATCTTCCCGAAGCCGGGCTGGGTCGAGCACGACGCCAACGAGATCTGGACGAACGTCCAGGAGGTCGTCGCCGGAGCCGTCCAGAAGGCCGGCATCACCCGTGACGACATCAAGGCCATCGGCATCACCAACCAGCGTGAGACCACGCTGCTCTGGGACAAGAACACCGGTGAGCCCGTCCACAACGCCATCGTCTGGCAGGACACCCGCACCGACGCCCTGTGCAAGGAGCTCGGCCGCAACGTCGGCCAGGACCGCTTCCGCCGCGAGACCGGCCTCCCGCTGGCCTCGTACTTCGCGGGCCCCAAGGCCCGCTGGCTGCTCGACAACGTCGAGGGGCTGCGCGAGCGCGCCGAGGCGGGCGACATCCTCTTCGGCACCATGGACAGCTGGGTCATCTGGAACCTGACCGGCGGTGTCAACGGCGGCCGGCACGTCACCGACGTCACCAACGCCTCCCGCACCATGCTGATGAACCTGCACACCATGGAGTGGGACGACAAGATCGCCGAGTCCATCGGCGTCCCGCTGGCGATGCTGCCGGAGATCCGCTCCTCCGCCGAGGTGTACGGCGAGATCAGCGGCGGCAAGCTGGGCGACCTGCTCGGTGGCATCCCGGTCGCCTCCGCGCTCGGCGACCAGCAGGCGGCCCTGTTCGGCCAGACCTGTTTCGCGGAGGGCGAGGCCAAGTCGACGTACGGCACCGGCACCTTCCTGCTGATGAACACCGGTCACAAGCCGGTCAACTCGTACAACGGCCTGCTGACCACGGTCGGCTACCGCATCGGTGAGGAGAAGGCGGTCTACGCCCTGGAGGGCTCGATCGCCGTCACCGGTTCGCTGGTGCAGTGGATGCGGGACCAGATGGGCCTGATCTCCACCGCCGCCGAGATCGAGACCCTCGCGCTCACGGTCGAGGACAACGGCGGCGCCTACTTCGTGCCGGCCTTCTCCGGTCTGTTCGCCCCGTACTGGCGCTCCGACGCCCGCGGTGTGATCGCCGGCCTCACCCGGTACGTCACCAAGGCGCACCTCGCGCGCGCCGTCCTGGAGGCCACGGCCTGGCAGACCCGTGAGATCACCGACGCCATGACGAAGGACTCCGGCGTCGAGCTCGCGGCGATCAAGGTCGACGGCGGTATGACCTCCAACAACCTGCTGATGCAGACGCTCTCGGACTTCGTGGACGCGCCCGTGGTGCGTCCGATGGTCGCCGAGACCACCTGCCTCGGTGCCGCTTACGCCGCCGGTCTCGCCGTCGGCTTCTGGACCAGCACCGACGACCTGCGTGCCAACTGGCGCCGGGCCGCCGAGTGGACCCCCAACATGGCCGCGGAGAAGCGCGACCGTGAGTACAAGAGCTGGCTCAAGGCCGTCGAGCGGACCATGGGCTGGCTCGAGGACGACGAGAGCTGACGAGAGCTCCTGACGGCTCTCGCACGCTCTGATGAGGAGTAAGAACCCGAAATGACCAGCCAGTCCACCCTGCAGTCCGTGCCTGCCCTGGGTACGCACCCGGCCTCCGCCTCGAACCCGAGCCGAGCCGAGACCCGGGAGCAGCTCTCCAAGGCGTCGTTCGACCTTCTCGTGATCGGCGGCGGCATCCTGGGCATCTCCACCGCCTGGCACGCCGCGCAGTCCGGCCTCAGGGTGGCTCTGGTCGACGCCGGCGACTTCGCCGGCGCCACCTCTTCCGCCTCCTCCAAGCTGCTCCACGGCGGTCTGCGCTACCTGCAGACCGGCGCGGTGAAGCTGGTGGCGGAGAACCACTTCGAGCGCCGTGCGGTGTCTCGTCAGGTGGCCCCCCACCTGGCGAACCCGCTCACGTTCTACCTCCCCGTGTACAAGGGCGGGCCGCACGGCGCTGCGAAGCTCGGGGCGGGCGTCTTCGCCTACTCCGCGCTCTCCGCGTTCGGTGACGGTGTCGGCCACCTCCTCTCCCCCGCCAAGGCGGCGCAGGACGTGCCCGAGCTGCGCACCGAGAACCTCAAGGCCGTCGCCGTGTACGGCGACGACCAGATGAACGACGCGCGCATGGCGCTGATGACGGTCCGTGCGGCCGTCGAGTCGGGCGCGGTCGTCCTGAACCACGCCGAGGTGACCGGGCTCCGGTTCACCAAGGGCCGGGTGACCGGTGCCGACCTGCGCGACCGCACCAGCGGCGACGAGTTCGGCGTCAACGCCCGGCTGGTGCTCAACGCGACCGGCCCGTGGGTCGACCACCTGCGTCGCATGGAGGACCCGAACGCCGCCCCGTCGATCCGGCTGTCGAAGGGCGCGCATCTGGTCCTGAAGCGGACGTCGCCGTGGAAGGCCGCGCTCGCGACCCCGATCGACAAGTACCGCATCACCTTCGCCCTCCCCTGGGAGGACATGCTGCTGCTCGGCACGACCGACGAGGAGTTCGAGGGTGACCCGGCGGACGTCGCGGTCAACGAGAAGGACATATCCCAGATCCTGGACGAGGCCGCGTTCTCGGTCCGCGACCAGCAGCTGTCGCGTGACCTCATCACGTACTCCTTCGCGGGTCTGCGCGTGCTGCCGGGCGGCCCCGGCGACACGGCGAAGGCCAAGCGCGAGACCGTGGTGACGGAGGGCCGTGCCGGGATGCTGTCCGTCGCGGGAGGCAAGTGGACGACCTTCCGGCACATCGGCCGTACGGTCATGCAGAAGCTGGAGGCGCTGCCGGGCGCTCCGCTGGGTGACGACTTCGAGCCGGTCTCGTCGCTGCCGAAGAAGCTGCCGCTTCCCGGCGTCGCCAACCCGCGCGCGGTCGCGCACCGGCTGCTGGTCGACCACCCCGCGCCGGGTCCGCGCATGGCCGCCGACACCGCCAAGCACCTTGCCACGCACTACGGTTCGCTGGCCTTCGACATCGCCCGTCTGGCCAACGACAACCCGGAGCTGGCCGAGCGCGTCCACCCCGACGCCCCGGAGATCTGGGCGCAGGTCGTCTACGCCCGGGACAACGAGTGGGCCGAGACGCCTGACGACGTGCTGCGCCGCCGTACGACGCTGACCATCCGGGGTCTGGCGACGGACGACGTCCGCGCGAAGGTCCAGGACCTGCTCGACAAGAAGTAGACCTCGCGCCGGCCCCCTCCCTGACCAGGGCCGGCACGACCGGTGAACGGCCCCTCTCCCCTGGGGACCGGATCCGCGGAGAGGGGCGCCTCCATGCCGACGGAGCCGCCCCTTTCCGCATGCCGGTGTATCGGGGATACAGACCCTTACCCCTCAGGCCGCCGTATTCTCCGACCTGGAGATTCTCGCCCTGAGCTGAGCATTCGGTGCCCCGTTCAGCCCACCGAACCGCTGGGAACCTCCATAATGGCCTGAGACATCGGATGTCTGAACGACAGGTCTGAACGGCAGGGAGGCCGGCCATGGCAGTCACCGACGAGGCGATCGAGAAAATCAAGGGAATGATCGTCTCCGGCGCGCTGCGCCCCGGCGACCGGCTGCCCAAGGAGAGCGAGCTGGCCGCCGAACTCGGCCTCTCCCGCAACTCCCTGCGGGAGGCCGTGCGCGCCCTGTCGCTGATCCGGATCCTGGACGTACGGCAGGGCGACGGCACGTATGTGACCAGCCTCGACCCGCAGTTGCTGCTGGAGGCGATGAGCTTCGTCGTGGACTTCCACCGCGACGACACGGTCCTTGAGTTCCTGGCGGTGCGGCGCATCCTGGAGCCGGCCGCCACGGCGATGGCGGCCTCCCGGATCAGTGAGCAGCAACTGGGCGCGCTCTCGGCCCAGTTGGACAAGCTGGGGGACGCACCGTCGGTGGAGGAACTCGTCGCCTGCGACCTCGACTTCCACCGGGGCATCGTGCAGAGCTCCGGCAACTCGGTGCTCTGCTCGCTCATGGACGGCCTGTCGGGGCCGACCACCCGGGCCCGTATCTGGCGCGGCCTGACCCAGGAGGACGCGGTCAGCCGCACCCTGCACGAGCACCGGGCGATCCTGGCCGCACTGCGCGACCGGGACGCGGAGGCCGCCCGGTCCTGGGCGACGGTGCACATCGCGAGCGTGGAGCAGTGGCTTCGCTCCACGCTCTGAGGGCCCGGGCACCCGGGGTACGGCTCGGACGGCCAAGGGTGTTCAGAGGTGGCGAACGGGGCAGTGATGCGTTCACTCCCCCGTGCAAGGGGGCTGCGGGCGCCCCCGCCGCACGCCGTAAGGTTGGGTGGTCAAGCGAGGGCACGTCGGAAGGAGGCCTGGGTGATCGAGCTCGAGGGGGTTCCCGAGCTGATCGACCCGGTCATGGTGGCCGCGTTCGAGGGCTGGAACGATGCCGGCGACGCCGCCTCCACCGCGGTCGCGCACCTGGACAGGGAGTGGAAGGGCGAGGTGTTCGCGGCGCTGGACGCCGAGGACTACTACGACTTCCAGGTGAACCGCCCCACGGTGTGGATGGACGGCGGCGTGCGCAAGATCACGTGGCCGACGACAAGGTTGTCGGTGGTCCGCGTCGGCGGTGAGAAGCCGCGCGATCTCGTCCTCGTCCGGGGTATCGAGCCGTCGATGCGGTGGCGCTCGTTCTGCAACGAGCTGCTGGGCTTCGCGCACGAGCTGGGCGTGGAGCTGGTGGTGGTGCTGGGCGCCCTGCTGGGCGACACCCCGCACACGCGTCCGGTCCCGATCAGCGGCACCACGTCCGACGCGGACCTGGCGCAGCGCATGGACCTGGAGGAGACCAAGTACGAGGGCCCGACGGGCATCGTCGGCGTCCTGCAGGAGGCCTGCACGCACGCGGGCGTCCCGGCCGTCTCTCTGTGGGCAGCGGTGCCGCACTACGTGTCGCAGCCGCCGAACCCGAAGGCGACGCTGGCCCTGCTCAACCGCCTGGAGGACCTGATCGACGTGCGCATCCCGCTGGGCGAGCTGCCCGAGGACGCGCGCGCCTGGCAGGTGGGCGTGGACCAGCTGGCCGCCGAGGACAGCGAGGTCGCCGAGTACGTCCAGACGCTGGAGGAGGCCCGGGACACGGCGGAGCTGCCGGAGGCGACGGGCGAGGCGATCGCCCGCGAGTTCGAGCGGTATCTGCGGCGCCGGGACGGGTCGGGTCCGTCGAGCGGCGGGCACGCGACCGCGGACGGCAGTGACGGCCCGTCGTACCGGCGGGACAACCCCGGCGGCCGTACGAAACCACCGAAGCCACCCAAACCGGATCCGGAGGACGACGAGTCCCCGGAGGAGTGAGCGAGTGAAGGGCGGTGCGCCGGGCGCACCGCCCTTCTTGCTGCCCGGAGGCCGGCGTGTGCTGCCCGCACGGCCGCGCCGACGCGCTTGAAGATCGGCACCTTTGGCCGGATTGCGGCGTGACATCTACTTCCGGCCGGATTGCACACGTTACCCAATTCAACTTGTATCAAACCGAGTTGGTGAAAACACTCTGGACGCCTCGGCGCGCGCGTGCTTGGTTGTGCAGCGACGGCGCACCCGCACGGACCGAACCGAAGGGAGCGGTACCGATGAGCGACCAGGTACAGCCGGCACAGGGCCCCGGGGCCGGTGGTCCCGGACCCGACGGAGCGGGATTCACCTATCGAGGAGCCGAGCAGGAACTGATCGTCGTCGCCAGTGCCGAGACCCGGCTGCGCGCCCGCACCGAGGGCGTCCGTTCGGCGGCCGGTGCCGATGTCTCCGCACTCACCATGTTCCTCAGCGACGAACAGCTCGTACTGCAGCCGCTGTTCGGCAGCGAGGACCGGCTCCAGCAGACCTCCGCCACGCCGAGCGACCAGAACGTGCCCGACCTCGCGCTGTTCTACCGGGTGCGGGGCGGGGAGAGCCGCGCCCAGGAGCTGCGGTCGCGGATCGCCGCCCTGCCGGGGATCGACACGGCGTACGTGAAACCGGGCGCCGTTCCCGCGACGGTGGCCGACGACGACCGCCGCCTGAAGGAAGGCGCCCCGGTCACCCCCGACTTCAGCAGCCGCCAGGGCTATCTGGCCCCGGCGCCCGAGGGGATCGACGCCCACTGGGCGTGGCAGCGGCCCGGCGGGTCCGGTCAGGGGGTGACGGTCATCGACGTCGAGGGCGCCTGGCAGTTGGGCCATGAGGACCTGGCCGCCAAGCTGGCCGGCGTCGTGGTCGGCACCCCGCTGACCGACCTCGCCTGGCGCAACCACGGCACCGCCGTGATCGGCGTGATCGGCGGCGACCGGGGCGAGTACGGCGTCAACGGCATCGTGCCCGAGGCGGTGACCGCCGCCGCGTCCTTCCAGGGCATCGGCACGGCGGCCGCGATCCACGCGGCGGCCGACCGGCTCGGCCCCGGCGACGTCGTACTGATCGAACTCCACCGCCCCGGACCGCGGTTCGAGTACGCCGAGCGCGACGACCAGCGCGGCTATGTCGCGGTCGAGTGGTGGCCGGACGACTTCGCGGCCATCCGGTACGCCACCGCCAAGGGCGTCCTCGTCGTCGAGGCGGCCGGCAACGGCGGCGAATCGCTGGACGACGCGGCCTACGAGCGCCGCCCCGACGAATTCCCCCAGTCGTGGCGCAACCCGTTCAATCCCTCCAACCAGTCATCCGGAGCCGTCCTGGTCGGCGCGGGCGCACCGCCGCCCGGCACGCACGGCCGCGACCACGGCCCGGACCGGTCGAGGCTGGCGTTCTCCAACTACGGTGCCCGCGTGGACGCGCAGGGCTGGGGACGCGAGGTCACGACCACCGGCGGCTTCTGGGACAAGCCCGGCGATCTGCAGGGCGGGCCCGAGGAGATCGCCTGGTACACGGACACGTTCTCCGGGACCTCCTCGGCCTCCCCCGTGGTGGTCGGCGCGGTGGCCGCGCTGCAGGGCATGCTCAAGGCGGCAGCCCAGCAACCGATGTCCCCGGAGCGTGCCCGCGCGGTGCTGCGGGCCACGGGTTCCCCGCAGCAGGACGCGCCGGGCCGGCCCGCCTCGCAGCGGATCGGCAACCGGCCCGACATCAAGGCGGCGGTCACCCATCTGCTGCCGCAGGCGGTCGGCTCGGGCCAGGCCGAACGGTACTGGGACGAGCTGTTGCCGTATCCGCGCGAACTCCCGCCGAGGCTCCGGCTGTTCGTGGCGGGCGCCTGGCGGAACCTGAACCATCCGTCCCCCGAGATCCGCCAGGCGGTGCACTCCGCCTTCGCGGGGGGACGGCCCGACGTCCGAGTGTGGTTCTCGGACGACGAGATCGTCGGCCTGGTCGTCACGGGCTGACGCATCCCAACCATCAAGGGAAGGTGGCACACGCATGAGCACCACCCCGCAGATGAGCCAACTGGGACAGCAGCAAGGCCAGCAGTTCCCGAGCACGTCGCCCTACCAGCAGTACCAGCAGCAGCCGTTCGGGCAGCAGCAGGGCTTCGGACAGCAGCAGCCCGTGGGGATGGGCGGTTCGATGGAGCAGCTGCAGCAGCTCGGCCAGCAGCAGCCGTTCCAGCAGCTGCTGCACCAGCTCGGTCAGGGCCAGCAGCAACCTCACGGTCAGCAGCAGCTGGACCAGCAGGCACAGCAACAGGAGCAGCAGACCCAGCAGCAGCTTCAGCAGCTCGCGCAGGCCGTGATCCAGCAGGTCGTTCAGCAGGCACAGCAGCAGGCGCTCGCCGCCGGTGTGGCGAACGGCTTCGTCGACATCGTCCAGCCGCTCCCGGGCCAGCCGCAGCAGATCTTCCTGCGCATCAACAACCAGTTCCGGATCCTCAACAACCCGACCCCGCAGATCCACCAGCAGATCCAGGAGGCCTTCGCCTTCGGCCACCAGGTGATCGGCGTCTGGGACTCCAACTCGCCGAACGTCCTGCGCAGCGTCCGCATCCAGCGGGTCTGACCGCTGCCTGAATGACGGCGCGCACCACGAAGGGGCGCTTCCTCGGCAAAGGAAGCGCCCCTTTCCGTGCCTGCGACGGCAGTGACTACAGGGCGACGCCCAACAGCGCGTCCACAGCCCGCGATACGACACCGGGCGCGCCGATGTCGCTGCCGCCCTCGGCGTCCTGCCGCGCGACCCAGCGGTCGACCGCGGCGAGCGCGGCCGGGGCGTCCAGGTCGTCGGCGAGGGCCTCGCGGACCTCGTCGACGAGGGCATCGGCGGGCGGCCCGTCGGGCCGGGACACGGCGGCGCGCCAGCGGCCGAGGCGGGCCACGGCGTCCTGGAGGACCTGGTCCGTCCACTCCCAGTCCGACCGGTAGTGGTGGGCGAGCAGTGCCAGCCGTATCGCGGCCGGGTCCACGCCGTCGCGCCGCAGCTTCGACACGAAGACCAGGTTGCCCTTGGACTTGGACATCTTCTCGCCGTCGAGGGCGACCATGCCGGCGTGGACGTACGCCTTGGCCATGGGGAACTCGCCGGTCAGCACCTGGGCGTGCGAAGCGCCCATCTCGTGATGCGGGAAGACGAGGTCGGAGCCGCCGCCCTGCACGTCGAAGCCCATGCCGAGGTGGTCCAGGGCAATGGCGACGCACTCGATGTGCCAGCCGGGCCGGCCACGGCCGAGCGAGCCGCCGTCCCAGCTGGGCTCGCCCTCGCGGGCGGCCATCCACAGCATCGGGTCGAGGGGGTTCTTCTTGCCCGGACGCTCGGGGTCGCCGCCGCGCTCGGCGGACAGCAGCCGCATGGCGGCCGCGTCGAGGCCCGAGACCTTGCCGAAGTCGGGGTCGGACTCGACGGAGAAGTAGATGTCGCCCTCGAGTTCGTAGGCGGCACCGGCGTCACGCAGCCGTTCGACGAGCGGCACGATGCCGGGTATCGCCTCGACCGCGCCGATGTACTGCTGCGGGGGCAGCATCCGCAGGGCGGTCATGTCCTCGCGGAACAGGGCCGTCTGCTGCTCGGCGAGGGCGACCCAGTCGATGCCGTCACGGTGCGCCCGCTCCAGCAGCGGATCGTCGACGTCGGTCACGTTCTGGACGTAGTGAACCTGCCGCTTGGTGTCGAGCCACACGCGCTGAACGAGGTCGAACGCGTTGTAGGTCGCCGCGTGACCGATGTGGGTCGCGTCGTACGGCGTGATGCCGCAGACGTAGATACGGGCGACGGGACCGGGGTCCAGGGGGACCGAACCGCCGGTCGCGGTGTCGTGGATCCTCAGGTCGCGGCCCTGACCAGGCAGGGCGGGGACCTCGGAAGCGGGCCAGGCATGCATGTCATGAGCCTAACCGGACGGATGTTCCGTATACGAACCGGACCGGGCCGGATGGCCGGTAAGGCGGTCTTGTGTGTTCCCGGCCGGTGTGCTGGTGCGGTACCGGACAGCGTGCTGCTAAACGGGCGGCCACGGAATGGCCGGCCACTCCCCGCTCGGCTCCGGGTGCCTGCCGGTCCGAAGGAGTACGGCGACACGTGCGCGCGTGGCGTCGAGTTCGGTGTCGGTGATCAGCGCGGAGAGCCGGCCGGCCAGCGCTCCCTGCTCCCCCAGGGCTTCCTGGAGGCCCTTGAGGACGTCGACCGCCTCGGGCGTCAGCGGCTCCCCCGCCCACCCCCACAGCAGCGTCCTGAGCTTGTTCTCGGTGTTGAAGGTCACCCCGTGGTCGATCGCGTAGAGCCGGCCCTCGGCCGTCGGCAGCAGGTGGCCGCCCTTGCGGTCCGCGTTGTTGATCACGGCGTCGAGCACGGCGAGCCGGCGCAGCCGCTCGTCGTCGGCGTGCACCAGCAGCGCCGTCCGCCCCTCCCCGACCTCCGCGAGGCCGATCGCCTTCCAGCCCGGCTCGGGCTCCTCACCGTCCACCAGGGCGAGCAGCTCCGGCGCGTCCCCTTCGGCGGACACCTCGATCCACAGCTGGACCATCCCCTCGCCGTACGGCCCCTCCCGCAGCACGGTGGGCGGGACGAGCCCCCAGCCGGTCGCCTCGGAGACCTCGTGGGCGGCCACCTCGCGCCGGGCGAGGTTGCCGTCGGGGAAGTCCCACAGGGGCCGCTCTCCGGCGACTGGCTTGTAGATGCAGGCAACCTCCCGGCCCTCATGGGAGATCGTGCAGTACAGCGCGGCGTTGGACGCCTCGCGGATACGGCCGCGCACGGTGAGCTCGCCGCTGGTGAGCAGTTCGACGGGCGTCACGCTCCGCGGCGGTATCCGTTCTGGCGCGGACATACGTGTCCTTCCGGGTCGAGCGGGAGGCTGCACAGCGGGCACGGCGGCCGCCCGGCGTTGACGACGTCGAGGGCGCGCTTGGCGAAGGCTCTCGCCTGCACGCCGGTCAGCCGGACCCGCAGCATCGGGGGCCCGTTCTCCTCGTCCTGGAGGAGGCGTTCCTCGGCCTCGGCGAGGTCCTCCTCGGAGTCGGCCTCCAGCTCCACGAGGGCCTGCGCCTCGACGATCATGCGCTGTTCCTCGCCGTCCCAGGCGAGGGCCATGGTGCCGACCCGGAACTCCTCCTCGACGGGGGTGTCCAGCGGGTCCGTGTCGGAGATCTCGGTGGAGGCCACGGCCGGGACGGCGGCGCTGCCGCCACTGCGCCGTACGACCTCGTCGAGCAGTTCGTCCATGCGCTCGGCAAGGGCGGCGACCTGTGTCTTCTCCAGGGCCACGCTGGTCACACGGGGGCCTGCGATGGCCTGGAGGAAGAACGTACGGCGTCCGGGCATACCGACCGTACCGGCCACGAAGCGGTCCGGGGGGTCGAAGAGGAACACCTGACGGGACACGTCCTGTCTCCTGGATTCGTGGATGGGTGCGGGGCTACTGCGACCGCTTCACCCTACTGCGCCCGACGATCACGGTGCGCCCGCACCGCCCCCGACCGTGGCGTCCTCGGCCGGGGGCTCCTCGCGCGGCACCAGGGACGTGAAATCGCCGGTGTCACCGAGACGCACGAGGAACGGCCTCAGGCGTGTGTAACGGATGGCGGTGATGGAACACGGTTCTACGGAAATCCTCTGGAAGAGGTCGAGATGAAGTCCAAGTGCGTCCGCGACAAGAGACTTGATGACGTCGCCGTGCGAGCACATGAGGTACACGGCGTCGGCGCCGTGGTCGCGCTCCACGCGCGCGTTCCACTCACGTACGGCTTCGGCGGCGCGGGTCTGCATCGCGCGCATCGACTCGCCGCCGGGGAACGCGGCGGCGGAGGGGTGCGCCTGAACGACCTGCATCAGCGGCTCGTCCGCGAGCTCGGCGAGCTTGCGGCCGGACCAGTCGCCGTAGTGGGCCTCGCCGATCCGTTCGTCGCTGTGGGCGGTCAGCTCGGGACGGGCGTCCAGGAGCGGTCGCACCGTCTCCTGGCAGCGCTGCAGCGGGCTGCTGACGACCTCGCGGATCGGCAGCCCGGCGAGCCGTCCGGGCAGCGCGGCGGCCTGCGCGGCGCCGCGCTCGTCGAGCGCGACACCGGGCGTCCAGCCGGCGAGCACGCCCTCGGTGTTGGCGGTGGAACGTCCGTGCCGGACCAGGATCAGCGTGGGCATGCGGCCAAGGGTAGGCGCACGCCCGGGTGCGTCCACGGGCGGACGGCGGGAGAATACGCTCCGTGATCGTCGACTGTGCCATCTACCGGAACGGGCGCCGCACGGAGGGGCCCGAGGACTTCTCCGATGCCCTGGAGCAGTGCCGTCGGGGACGGGACGCCTTCGTCTGGATCGGCCTGTACGAGCCGACGGAGAAGGAGTTCGAGCGGGTCACCGAGGAGTTCGGGCTGCACTCGCTGGCCGTCGAGGACGCCCTCACCGCGCATCAACGCCCCAAGCTCGAGGTGTACGACGACTCGCTGTTCATGGTCCTCAAGCCGGTCGGGTACGAGAGGGAGAGCGACATCGTCACCTCCGGCGAGGTCATGGTCTTCATCGGCGACTCGTTCGTGGTGACCGTGCGGCACGGAGAGGAGGCGCCGCTCGCGGCCGTGCGGCAACGGCTCGAGGAGGAGCCCGAGATGCTCCGGCACGGGCCCACGGCGGTGCTGTACTCGATCGCCGACGCCGTGGTCGACCACTACCTGGAGGTGGCGGCCGAGCTGAGCACCGACCTGGAGGAACTGGAGGCGGAGGTGTTCTCGCCGACCGGCGGGGGCTCGCGGCACACGGCGTCCCGCATCTACTCCTTCAAGCGTCAGATCCTGGAGTTCCGCAGGGCCACGGGCCCGCTGGCACAGCCGCTGGACCGCCTCGGGGGCGGCGGTTTCCTCAGCGGGCGGGTGCCCTTCGTGCACGAGAAGGCACGGCCCTTCTTCCGGGACGTCAGCGACCACCTCACGCGCGTGAACGAGTCCGTGGAGGGCCTGGACCGGCTGGTCTCGGACGTGCTGTCGGCGCATCTCGCGCAGATGAGCGTCCGGCAGAACGACGATATGCGGAAGATCTCCGCGTGGGCGGCCATGGCCGCGGTGCCCACGATGATCGCGGGGATCTACGGCATGAACTTCGACCACATGCCCGAGCTGCACTGGACCGTGTCCTACCCGGCGGTGGTCCTGGCGATGGCCGTTCTCGAAGTGCTGCTCTTCAGGCTGCTCAAGCGCCGGGGATGGCTGTAGGTCAGGCGAACTCGGGCGCGGCCGTGGCGGATCCGCCGAGTGCGTCGCGGCGCTCGGGCATCCGCAGGCTCACCATCCGCCGCCAGCCCGCGGCCCGCTCGTAGGCGTAGACGGCGTGGATACCGGCGGCGAGCACCGCCGACTTGGCCCTCGGCCAGCCGAGGATGCGTCCCATGTGGTCCATGACGGCGAGGCTGACGTCCCGGTAGACGCGGATCTCGGCGAGCGCGCACTCGCGCAGCGTCTGCTGGATCGCCCGGCCGTGTCCTGCGTACGCGAAGCGCAGCAACTCCTCGTGGCAGTAGGCCAGGTGGTTGTCCTCGTCCTTCGAGATCATCTTCACCGCGCGCCCGATGTCGGGGTGGTCGGCGAAGTACCTGCGCAGGAGTTCCATCTGCTCGCAGGCGCGCTGTTCGGTGACCCGGCTGTGTGCGAGGTAGGTGACGATGTCCTGCACGGTGAGCGCCTCTTCGCTCCTGAGCTTCTCGTGGGCGAGGCCGATGCCGTGCTTCTCCAGGAGCATCGTGTAGTCCGTCTCGGGCGGTACGGGAACGGGATCGAGCCCACGCTTCCTCATCAGGGCGTTGAAGATCCGGCCGTGTTTGTCCTCGTCCGCGCCGTGCCGGGTGATCTTGGGAGCGAGCGCGCGTTCGCCCTCCGGTACGAGCGTGGCGATGCGGGCGTTCTCCCACCCGCCCTGTGACTCCCCGCTGGCCGCGATGGAGCAGAACAGCGCGAAGGAGTCGTCGTCGTCGAGGATCTCCTGGAACAGGCTCTTTGCCGAAATCATCGTGGGCACCTCTCTGCAAGACTCGCAGATTTCCGCCGGATTCCGCCGGATCCGCAAAGAACGAGTCAAATGCGGCTTTGGAGGTGTTGCAACAGCTGTGTCCGACAACTCCGCCAAAAGGAGGACCCACGGGGTCACATCGGGGGCGTAACCGCACGGGCTCGGGCGCGTTGTTCCCCGTGACGGCCGTGGCGGGGAAGACCCCCGAGCCCCCACCACGGCCGCAGACATTCCAGCCCGCGTACGTGACCTGTGTCAGGCCAGTCCGGCGCGCTCCAGGGCCTCGGTGCCGGCGCGGAGCGAGGCGATCCGCTCGTCGAGCGTGAATCCGGCGGGGTTGAGGCTCAGGGTGGTGACTCCGGCCGCCGCGTACTCCTTCATCCGGTCCGCGATGCGGTCCACGGAGCCGAGCAGCGTCGTCTTGTCGATCAGGTCGCGCGGAACGGCGGCCGCGGCGCCCTGCTTGTCGCCGGACAGGTACTTCTCCTGGACCTCGGCGGCCGCGGCCTCGAACCCCATGCGCTGGGCAAGCTGGTTGTAGAAGTTCTGCTTGGCACTGCCCATGCCACCGACGTACAGCGCGGTGTAGGGACGGAAGGCGTCGGCGAGCGTGGACACGTCCTTGTCCTCGCCCAGGGCAAGCGGGAGCGTCGGGCAGACGTCGAAGCCGTCGAGGGTCTTGCCCGCCTTCTCGCGCCCGGCGCGCAGGTACTTGATCGTGGTGTCCTCCAGGTGCTCGGCGGAGGGGAAGATCAGCAGGGCGCCGTCGGCGATCTCACCGGTCTGTTCGAGGTTCTTCGGGCCGATCGCGGCGATGTACAGCGGGATGTGCTCGCGCTGCGGGTGCACGGTCAGCTTGATCGGCTTGCCGGGGCCGCCGGGCAGCGGCAGCGTCCAGTGCTCGCCGTCGTACGACAGCCGCTCGCGCGTCATCGCCCTGCGCACGATCTCGACGTACTCACGCGTGCGGGCCAGCGGCTTGTCGAACTTGACGCCGTACCAGCCCTCGGAGACCTGGGGCCCGGAGACACCGAGGCCGAGGCGGAAGCGGCCGCCGGAGAGCGAGTCGAGGGTGGCTGCGGTCATCGCGGTCATTGCCGGCTGGCGGGCCGGGATCTGGAAGATGGCGGAGCCGACGTCGATGCGTTCGGTCTGGGCCGCGACCCAGCTGAGCACGGTGGCCGCGTCCGATCCGTAGGCCTCGGCGGCCCAGCACACCGCGTACCCGAGCCGGTCGGCCTCCTTGGCGACGGCGAGGTTGTCCCCGTCCATTCCGGCACCCCAGTAGCCGAGGTTGATCCCGAGCTGCATGCCGATCCCCTTACCGATCAGTAACGTCCCTGTTCGGGAGACCCTAGCGTGTGGAAACTGGTTGTCCACAGGCCCCCACGCCACTGGTGCAGGCCAGTAGTGTCGGCGTTCATGGAGCAGAGGTATCTCGGCCGCACCGGCCTTCGCGTGTCCCGTATCGGACTCGGCACCCTCACCTGGGGCAGGGACACCGACGAGCACGACGCCGCGGACCTCTTGAAGACGTTCTGGGAGGCCGGAGGAAGCCTCGTCGACACCGCGGACGTGTACGGCGACGGCGAGGCCGAGTATCTGCTGGGACGCCTCATAGAAGGCCTGGTCCCGCGCCGGGACCTGGTGATCTCGACCAAGGCAGGCAGCATCCCGGACCCGGACCGCCGCGTCGACGGCTCGCGCGGGCACCTGCTCTCCGCGCTGGACGCCTCACTCACCCGGCTGGGCACGGACCACGTCGACATCTGGCACATCCACGCCTTCGACCCGTACACCCCGCTGGAGGAGACACTCCAGGCCCTCGACATGGCGGTCAGCAGCGGTCGCGCCCGCTATGCCGGCGTCTCCAACTTCTGTGGCTGGCAGCTCGCCAAGGCGGCGACCTGGCAGCTCGCGGCACCCGGCACCCGGACCCGGCTGGCGGGCACGCAGGTGGAGTACTCGCTGCTGCAGCGCGGCGTGGAGCGCGAGGTGCTGCCGGCCGCACTGGACCTCGGCATCGGCCTGCTGCCGTCCTCGCCGCTGGGCCGAGGAGTCCTGACGGGCAAGTACCGTGCCGACGCCATGCCCCCCGACTCGCGCGGCGCCTCGGACCATCTGGCGCCCTTCGTCGCGCCGTACCTCGACGACACGGCCGGCCACATCGTGGAGGCGGTGCAGACCGCGGCGGACGGACTCGCGGTGACGCCGCTCCAGGTCGCCCTCGCCTGGCTCCGCGACCGACCGGGTGTGGCCGCCCCGATCGTCGGCGCGCGCAACTCGCAGCAGCTCACGGCGGCATTGTCAGTGGAGGCCCTTAGTCTTCCTGACGAGATCTGCCGGGCTCTCGACGACGTGTCGGCGCCCGTGCACCGCTATCCCGATCACGACTGGAGCACGCTGTGAGCACGGACCCCGAGACCACGGAGAGCGGCGAACCGGACGACACTACCCACCCGGCCGCGGCGGAACCCGGCACCGTGGGCACGGGAGACGGTGTCGGCGGCGAGGGGGAGGCCGCGGCTGCCGTCGCGGGCGGTGACGGCGGGTCCGGCGGTCAGTTGTCCGAGGCCGAGGCCGAGTTGGCCGCCCAGCGGTTGGAGCGGGAGCGGATCGAGCGGCGCAAGTCCGAGAAGGCGGGACCGATCGACGCCGGGACGAAGCTCAGCGGGAAGGCCGCCGATCTGCTCGCCGCCGTACGTGCGGTGGAGAGCGGCGAGCAGCCCGTGGCCACCGTCTTCAGCGATCCCGAGCCCACTCCTCGGCGCGCCGCGCCCGAGCCTGCGCGGCAGCCGCAGACACCACGGACACCGCTGACGGCCGCGACAGCCGGGGCACCCGCGCCGGAGGCGGTCGACGCGGTACGGCGGGCGCTGGCCGACGGCGGCGCACCGGACACGCTGGCCCCGCAGGCCGCCGCCGCCCTCGGCGAAGGTGCGGACGACGTCCTGCGGGCGGATCCCTGGTCGTTGCTGCGGGTCGGCGGCGTACGGCCCGAGCAGGCCGACGGCTTCGCGCGGGCGCTGCTCGGTGCGGAGTGCGGGCCGGACGACGAGCGGCGGGGGCGGGCGCTGACCGGGTGGCTACTGGAGCAGGCGGCCCTCGCCGGACACACGGCCCTGGAGATGCCGGCTCTCACCGCGGCGCTGGCCCAGCGCGGTGTGCCCGATGCCGACGCGGCCGTACAGAGTGCCGTCGCCGAGGGCGAGGCGCTGGTCTTCCAGGACGCACTCGACCCGACCGCGCCGGCCCCGGAGGCGAACGCGCAGGCCGATGAGGGCGAGGAGGCCGAGGAACTCCCGGTGCGGGTCCTGGTCGGCCTGGAGCGGTATGCACTCGCCGAGGAGAGCCTGGCGGACGGCCTGGCCCGCCTGGTCAACTCGGTGCCGAAGGACGACGGTTCGGCCGAGGCCTGGGAGCGCGCCGCCGCCTCCGCACAGGGCTCCACCGCCGAACTCGTCCGCGCGGTCGCGGGCCACGGCCTGGTGCTGCACACCGGAGGCGAGGCGTCCCGGGCCGAACCGGCGGCACTGCTCCGGGCGGCGGCCGCCCTCGGCCTGCGCACCTGGGCCGCCACGCACACCCCCACCGGCCGGGACCGGTTCGCGGCGTCGGGGGCCGGACCGGACACCGAGGCGAGTGCCCTGTCGGTCGTCACCGTCGCCGGTCTGCTCTCGGGTGCCGAGGGTCCTGGGCGGGAGGTCGACGGTGCGCTGGATCTCGACCTGCTCGTCGTGCTCGACGCGCCTCAGCTGGACGTCGAGACGGGCGCGCTGCTCATCGAGTCGCTCCCCGACGGGGCCCGGCTGGTGCTGGCCGGTGACCCGGCGGTGCTGTGGTCGGCCGGGCCGGGCCGGGTGTTCGCCGATCTGCTGGGCGCACAGGTCTGTCCCCGGGTCGCCTCCCGGCGGCCGGACCCGGGTCCGCTGGGTGAGCTGGTGTCCGGGATCGGAATCGGAGAACTCACCCAGGTCGAGGCGCCCGGCAAGGAAGTCGTCATCGTCCCCGTGCGGGACGCGGGCGAGGCCGTGCACCGGACCGTGCAGCTCGTCGCGGACTCGGTGCCACGGGCGATCGGCATCCCGCCCGAGGAGACCGTGGTGATCACCCCGGGCCACGGCGGCGCTGCGGGCACCCGCGCGCTCAACGCGGCGCTCAAGGAACGCCTCAACCCCGGCCCCGGCCGCTTCGGCGGCTTCGACCCCGGCGACCGGATCGCCTACTCCCCCGCTCCGGGCCGCACAGTGCCGGGCAGCGTGGTGAACGCCGACGCCGACGGACTGCACCTGTCGTGCTCCGGCGATCCCGTCGTCGTACCGAAGGAGCGGGTGGAGCAGTCCGTGCGGCACGGGTGGGCGCTGACCGCGCACCAGGCGGTGGGCGGCCGGTGGCCCGCGGTGGTCGTGGTGCTGCCCGGGGACGCGGCGCAGTCCCTGAGCCGGCCGTGGATCTACACCTCGTTCGGCCGGGCGGACCGCCATCTGTCCGTGGTGCACGGCGTGGAGCAGGCACTCCCCCGGGCCGTGGCCGAGGTCCCGGCGAAGCCGCGCACCACCCGCCTGCCGCTCCTGCTGGCGACCCAGGTGCCTGCCGTCGGCTGATTCCACCACCGAACGGCGACGGCGGCGGCCCCGGGCTTCTCGCCCCGGGACCGCCGCCGTCTCGGCCGTACGTACGTCCTGGCCCGTCTCGGCCGACGTACGCCGGCACTCAGCGTCTGCGATCGGCGTCCAGCGGCTCCAGGTCCTCCTCGCCGTCCAGGTCCGGGTCCAGGTCGTCGTCCAGGCCGGAGAGACGGACGTCGTCGATCTCGTCGTCGAAGACCGCGCTGACGTCGAAGCGGCAGACCACCCGCTGCGGATCGATCTGGTCGAACGGCGTCTCCAGCCACTCGCCGGGCTCGGCCGGTTCGTCCGTGGCCGTCACCCAGAGCGTGGAGTCGCCCTCCTCCAGCCCGAACTCCTTGTGCCGCGAGGCGATCTCGTCCGGTTCGAACTCGCCGAACAGGATGCCCAGCGCCCCGTGCACCGTCGCGGAGGCCTCCGCCCCGCGCCCGTCGTCGTCCACGGCTTCCACCCGCTGGGCCTGTGCCAGCAGCCGGTGCGGCTCCGCCACGGCGTAGTCACGGCGGATGAGCACGCTCAGTGCGTTCGGTTCCTCGGGGCCCGTGTACGGCGGGAGCGAGTCTTCCGCACCGGGGATCTCGAAGGGCGTGACCTCGTCGTAGCGGTCGTAGAGCAGCTCGTCGTAGGTCTCGGCGGCCGCGGCCAGCTCGTTGAACGCTTCGTAGACGGCCGGGTCGTCCTCCCCGGACCTGCGTTCGACCGCGGCCAGGTGGCGGTCGAGCGCGGTCTTGACCGCCTCGGCGGCGGCTCGTACCTCGGCAGCGGTGGGCTGCGCAGCATCAGACATAGTGCAGACGCTATCCGTACCGGGCCCCAGCCCGCAGAATAGATGCGATGCCGGAATACGAATTTGTCGACGTGTATGTGCCGCGCGGGGTCTCCCGCAAGGACGCCACTCGTCTGCTGACGGACCATGCCGAGTACGGACACTGGGAGTTGGACCGTCTGAGCCTGATGCGCGACGGCAGCCGCAGGGTGCGGCTGCGTCGGCGGATCATCCGCCAGGTTCGCGCCACGTGGTGAGCTGAGGCGAGGACGGAAACGACCGAAACGGAGCGGGCCCCACCAGGCGGGGCCCGCTCCGTTCTGCGCACCGGCGCAGAGGTACGCGGTGTTCATGGCAATGCGCCGGTTCAGACCGAAGCGCGCGCCTTGCGGTACATGACCGCTCCCGCGAGCAGCGCACCCGCGCCCACCGGGAGCACGACACCCAGCGGCATGTCACTGCCGGTGTGCGCGAGCTGTGCGGTGCCCTGGGGCTGAGTGACCGCCGACTGGGCGCCCGGGTGGTTGGCGTGCGAGGAGCCGCCCGGCGTCTTGCCGCCCGTGCTGGGCGGCGTGCTCGGGGTGCCGGGGTGACCGGGCTCCGTGGGGTTGCCCGGGTGGCTCGGGTGGCCCGGATTGCCCGGGTGCCCGGGGTTGCCGGGCGGCGTCGTCTCGTGACCTCCGCCCGGAGGCGTGGTGTGTCCGCTGCCCGAACCTCCGCCGTTGGCGCAGTCGTTGCCCTTGGCGGCATTGCCGATGCCCACGACATTGACGCTGTTGCCGCAGACGTTCACCGGCACGTCGACCGGCACCTGGACGTGGTTGCCCGAGCCGACACCGGGTGAGTCGCCGGCGTGCCCGCCTGCCTGGGACCCGCCGGAACCGCCATGGCCCGAGCCATGGCCCGAGCCGTGTCCGCCGGACGCGCCTCCGCCCTTGTTGGCACAGTCGTTGCCGATCGCCGGGTTGAGGATCCCGATGACGTTGACCGTGTTGCCGCAGACGTTCACCGGCACATCCACCGGAGCCTGCACGGTGTTGCCGGACAGCACGCCGGGCGAGCCCGAACTGGAACCGCTCGCGCCCGAGTCGGCGTGGGCGTAGCCGCCCGCTGCCGCGAGCACGCCGGTCGCGGCCGCCACGGTCATCAGGCCCTTGCGGGTGACCTGTCGCATTGCTGAATTCTCCCTGCCTTCTATCCTGACCTGGAATACCGCGGATCCCACGAAGAAATCCGCGACAAAGGCCGGTCGGCCCCGGAGCGCATGGGACGCGCTCCGGAGCCGACGGGCGTGAACGACCCTCAGCGGGTCGACGTCACTTGTTGATGCAGGTGTTGCCGAAGGCGGGGTTCAGCAGCCCGATCACGGAGACCGTGTTGCCGCAGACGTTCACCGGGACGTGAACCGGCACCTGAACGACGTTGCCGGAAACGATGCCCGGGGAGTGCACCGCGGCACCCTGAGCACCCGAGTCGGCGACGGCCAGGCCCGCACCCGCGAGAACCAGACCACCAGTGGCAGCCGCAGCGGCGACGACCTTCTTGATCATTATTCCTCCTTGTTGGCAAATGCGATCCCAAGTAGCGGATCACATGAGCTGTAACGAGGAGGGAGTAATCGAGCTACGAGCTTATGGTCGCATTCACTCTTCTCAGTCACTACCGCACGGGCGCACGATTATTGAAGTCTCGTTTCACTGACGAAAACCGGACGCCAAAAGCGATCAGGAGGCGTCGATGAAGCGGTCGAGCACGCGCACGCCGAACTTCAGGCCGTCGACCGGCACCCGCTCGTCGACACCGTGGAACATCCCGGCGAAGTCCAGATCCGGGGGCAGCTTGAGCGGGGCGAAGCCGAAGCCGCGGATACCCAGGTCGTCGAAGGACTTGGCGTCCGTGCCGCCGGAGAGCATGTACGGGATCGCCTTGGCGGCCGGGTCCTCGGCCACCAGCGCGGACTGCATCGCGTCCACCAGCGCCCCGTCGAAGGTCGTCTCCACGGCCTTGTCGGAGTGCACGTCCTCACGCCTGACCGTGGGGCCGAGGATCTTGTCCAGGTCGGCGAGGAACTCCTCCTCGAACCCGGGCAGGAAGCGCCCGTCGACGTGCGCCGTGGCCTCGCCGGGGATGACGTTGACCTTGTAGCCGGCGCCCAGCTGCGTCGGGTTGGCGGTGTTGCTCAGGGTCGCGCCGATGAGCTTGGCGATGCCGCCGAGCCTGGCCAGCGTCCCCTCCATGTCCTCCGGGTCCAGCTCGGTGCCGAGCGCGTCGCCGAGTTCGTCGAGGAAGGCCCGGGTGGTCTTGGTCACCCGTACCGGGAACCGGTGCCGTCCGAGCCGCGCGACGGCCTCCGACAGCTCGGTGATCGCGTTGTCCCGGTGGATCATCGACCCGTGCCCGGCCGTGCCGGCCACCGTCAGCTTCATCCAGTGCATGCCCTTCTCGGCCGTCTGGATCAGATACAGCCGCCGCTGCTCGCTGACCGTGAACGAGAAGCCGCCGACCTCGCTGATCGCCTCGGTGACGCCCTCGAAGAGACCGGGGTGCTTGTCGACCAGGTGCCGGGCGCCGTACGTACCGCCGGCCTCCTCGTCGGCGAGGAAGGCGAGGACGATGTCGCGCGGGGGCCTGCGCCCGCTGCGCAGCCGGTCGCGTACGACCGCGAGGGTCATCGCGTCCATGTCCTTCATGTCGACGGCCCCGCGCCCCCACACGCACCCGTCGGCGACCTCGCCGGAGAAGGGGTGGTGGGTCCAGTCGTCGGCGTTGGCCGGTACGACGTCGAGGTGGCCGTGGATGAGGAGCGCGGGCCGCGACGGGTCCTCGCCCTCGATGCGGGCCACCGTGGAGGCCCGGCCCGGGTGCGACTCGAAGATCTCCGGTTCGAGACCCACCTCGGCGAGCTTCGCGGCGACGTACTCGGCCGCCCCCCGCTCACCCGGACCCGAGTGGTCGCCGTAGTTGCTGGTGTCGATCTGGATCAGCTCGCGACAGAGGTCCACGACCTCGTCCTCGCCGGTGACGCCCCTGGCCGTGTCCGTCTCGCTCACGCTGCTTCCTCCCGCTGTCACTGCTGGTGGTTCCCCTCATCCTCCCTCCGACCCCGGGCGCACCCCAAGACCTGACCCCGCCCGTCACACGCCGTTCACGCCGGACAGGGGGTGACCAGGGCGCCCTCGAAAGCTGGTAATGTTTCCCTCGTCGCCGCGGGGCAACCCCGCACGACAGACACCTTGTCCGGGTGGCGGAATGGCAGACGCGCTAGCTTGAGGTGCTAGTGCCCTTTATCGGGCGTGGGGGTTCAAGTCCCCCCTCGGACACCAGCCGAAGTCCCCGGCCGCTCAGCGGCCGGGGACTTCGTCGTTTCCGCCCCACCAGTCCTTTTCCGCCCCGGGAAGGCGCTCCTCACTCACCGTGTGGGCCATCTCTCCCCCGAGTGAAAGCCCCAGGTCACAGACGGTTGGCCGGTCCTTGATCCACCCCGAACGGTCCTCCCGAGTGGCCGATCAGCCGTCCGGAACCTAGCTTCGTACTAAAATTTCCGGCTTGTTACGGAACGGAGCTGGAGGAGGACAACCCCAGGCAGACCTGCGGGCCCGCCAGCACCCCGGAGTTTTCCGGGATCGAGACGCGAGGACCGGATGGCAGCGATAGACGAGAGCAGTGCTCTCGGCCTGCTCGACGAAGAGCTCAGCGCAGAGATCCACCAGCAGTTCGGCGACACGGCGCGCTTTTCCGGAGGTCAGGCGGCCTCCCCGCGCACGCTCGTCGACATCTTCGACGCATCCGTCAGGTCGTACCCGGACGAGCTCGCTCTCGATGACGGTACGACGCGGCTCACCTACCGTGCGCTGGCCGGCGAGGTCGAGCGGCTGCGGCGCGAGCTCGCCGCCGCCGGGGTCGGCCTGGGCGACCGGGTGGGGGTCCGGGTTCCCTCCGGCACCAACGACCTCTACGTCGCCATCCTCGCCGTGCTGGCCGCCGGTGCCGCCTATGTTCCCGTGGACGCGGAGGACCCGGACGAGCGGGCCGAGCTGGTCTTCGGCGAGGCTGATGTCCGCGCGGCCGTCGGCGCGGGGCACGCGCTCACGGTCAACGGGCGCAGCGACGTTCCCGCCGCCCGTCCCGGCGTCGAGCAGGACGCGTGGATCATCTTCACGTCCGGCTCCACCGGGAAGCCCAAGGGTGTCGCCGTCAGCCACCGCAGCGCCGCCGCGTTCGTGGATGCCGAGGCCGCGCTGTTCCTGACCGAGGACCCCATCGGTCCCGCTGACAGGGTCATGGCGGGTCTGTCCGTCGCCTTCGACGCGTCCTGCGAGGAGATGTGGCTGGCGTGGCGCTACGGGGCCTGTCTGGTGCCCGTGCCCCGGTCGCAGGTCCGCAGCGGGGCCGACCTCGGTCCCTGGCTGGTCGAGCAGGAGATCACCGTCGTCTCGACGGTGCCCACGCTGGCGGCCCTGTGGGAGCCGGAGACCCTCAACGACGTACGCCTGCTGATCTTCGGCGGCGAGGCCTGCCCGCCGGAGCTGGTGCAGCGGCTGGTGACGGAGGGGCGCGAGGTCTGGAACACGTACGGGCCGACGGAGGCGACCGTCGTGGCCTGTGCCTCGCTCATGTCCGGCGAGGAGCCCATTCGGATCGGGCTGCCGCTCGACGGCTACGAGCTGGCCGTCGTCGACGAGGCCGGGGAGCCCGTGCCGATGGGCGAGAGCGGCCAGCTGGTGATCGGCGGGGTCGGTCTCGCCCGGTACCTCGACGCCGAGAAGGACGCGGAGAAGTACGCGCCGCTGGAGTCCCTGGGCTGGGAGCGTGCGTACCGCAGCGGTGACCTCGTGAAGGCCGAGCCGGAGGGGCTGGTGTTCCTCGGGCGGGCCGACGAGCAGATCAAGCTCGGCGGGCGCCGGATCGAGCTCGGTGAGGTGGACGCGGCCCTGCAGGCGCTGCCCGGCGTCCAGGGCGCCGCTGCCGCCGTACGCACCGCCCGCAGCGGCAACCAGCTCCTCGTCGGCTACGTCGTCACCCAGGAGGGCTGGGACCACGCGGCCGCGGTCGAGAAGCTGCGCGCCGAGTTGCCCGCCGCGCTCGTCCCGCTGCTCGCGCCGGTCGAGGACCTCCCGACCCGCACGTCCGGCAAGGTCGACCGCAACGCTCTGCCCTGGCCCCTGGAGGGCCTGGAGACCGGCGGCCGTGCCGAGCAGCTCTACGGCACCGAGGCCTGGCTGGCCGAGCAGTGGACGGAAGTCCTCGGCATCCCGGTCTCCAGTGCCCGTGACGACTTCTTCGCGATCGGCGGCAGCAGCCTGGCCGCCGCCCAGCTGACGACGAAGCTGCGCACCCGCTACCCCAGCGCCGCCGTCGTCGACATCTACCAGCAGCCCACCCTGCGCAAGCTGGCCCGCCGGCTGGAGGCGTCGGTCCAGGACGACGGCGCCCAGCGCACGATCGCGCCGGTGCCGACCCGCGCCAAGGTGATCCAGCTGCTGCTCCTCGTCCCGCTGTTCACGCTGCTCGGGCTGCGCTGGACGGTCGCGCTGGCCGCGCTCGGGAACCTGCTGCCCGCCTACTCCTGGCTGCCGTCCGCTCCCTGGTGGCTGGTCGCGGCCGGCGCCGTGGTGCTGTTCAGCCCGCCCGGACGGCTCGCGATCGCCGCGGGCGGGGCGCGGCTGCTGCTGCGGGGCGTCGAGCCCGGCCGGTACGCGCGCGGTGGCAGCATCCATCTGCGGTTGTGGACCGCCGAGCGGCTGGCCGAGTTCAGCGGGGCGACCTCGCTGACCGGCTCGTGGCTGGAGCGGTACGCGCGGGCGCTGGGCGCCAAGATCGGCCAGGACGTCGACCTGCACTCGCTGCCGCCGGTCACCGGGCTGCTGAAGCTCGGCCGGGGCGCCGCCGTGGAGTCCGAGGTCGACCTGTCCGGCTGGTGGCTGGACGGCGACCGGCTGGAGATCGGCGCGGTCAAGGTCGGTGCGCACGCCACCGTCGGCACCCGCAGCATCCTCTTCCCGGGCGCCCGCGTGGGCAAGCGGGCCGAGGTGGCGCCGGGTTCGGCGGTCACCGGTCAGATCCCGACCGGTCAGCGCTGGGCCGGCGCCCCCGCGGTGAAGCTCGGCAAGGCCAAGCGCAACTGGCCCAAGGATCGTCCGCAGCGCGGCACGTACTGGCGTGTGATGTACGGCCTGACGGGCCTCGCGCTGACCGCGCTGCCGCTGCTGGCGGGCGGGGCCGCGTTCCTCGTGGCGCACGCCTTCATCGGCGCGGACGCGCCCCTGCGGGGTGCCGCGCTCGCCCTCGTCCCGGCCACGCTGGCGTTCGGGGCGGTGTACGCGCTGCTGATCCTCGTCGCCGTACGGCTGCTGAGCCTCGGCCTGCGTGAGGGCACGCATCCCACGCACAGCCGGATCGGCTGGCAGGCCTGGACGGTCACGCAGCTGATGGACCGCTCGCGCGAGACCCTGTTCCCGCTGTACGCGGGGCTGGTCACGCCGGTGTGGCTGCGGCTGCTCGGCATGCGGATCGGGCGGGGCGCCGAGGTGTCCACGGTGCTCGCGCTGCCGAGCCTGACCACGGTCGGCGAGGGCGCGTTCCTGGCCGACGACACACTGACGGCGCCGTACGAGCTCGGTGGTGGCTGGATGCGGATCGGGCGCGCGGAGATCGGGCGGCGGGCGTTCCTCGGGAACTCGGGGATGACCGCGCCGGGGCGCAGCGTGCCCGACGGCGGACTCGTCGGCGTGCTGTCGGCGACGCCGAAGAAGGCGAAGAAGGGCAGCTCGTACCTGGGGCTGCCGCCGGTGAAGCTGCCGCGCAGCGCCGAGACGGGCGACCAGAGTCTGACGTACGACCCGCCGACGCGACTGCTGTGGGCGCGCGGGCTGGTGGAGCTGTTCCGGATCGTGCCGGTGTTCTGCTCGGCCGGCCTCGCGGTGCTGACGGTGGCGGCGCTGTGTCTGCTGGGCCCCTGGGCTCCCCTGCTGTCCGGTCTGGTGCTGCTGGGCACCGGCGCGGCAGCCGCTGTCGTCTCGTTCGTCGCCAAGTGGCTGCTCGTCGGGCGGCACCGCACCGGTGAGCACCCGCTGTGGAGCAGCTTCGTGTGGCGCAACGAACTCGCGGACACCTTCGTCGAGGTCGTGGCCGTGCCGTGGCTTGCCGGTTCGGTGCCCGGAACGCCGGTGATGACCGCGTGGCTGCGCGGTCTGGGCGCCAAGATCGGCAAGGGCGTGTGGGTGGAGAGCTACTGGCTGCCCGAGACGGACCTGGTGACCCTGGAGGACGCGGCCACCGTGAACCGTGGCTGCGTGCTGCAGACCCACCTCTTCCACGACCGGATCTTGCGGACGGATACTGTTGTTCTCCGTGAGGGCGCCACGCTGGGCCCTGGCGGGATCGTGCTGCCCGGCAGCATGATCGGGGCCCGCACCACACTGGGTCCCGCGTCGCTCGTCATGGCTGCGGAGTCCGTCCCGGACGACACCCGCTGGCTCGGCAACCCGATCGAGGCATGGCGGCCCTGAACGCGGGCCACTCGGAGTCGGTGGGCGTCGCATCGGCGGCGAAGAGTGGCAGCGCAGCGCAGGGAGCAGAAGCAGCAGTGGCAGTTCAGACGTCGGCGGGTTCGGACCCGTACTTCCCGGATCACGGTGACTCCGGTTACCGGGTGCACCGGTACGAGCTCGCGCTCGATTACCGGCCGGGCCCCAACCGGCTGGCCGGGACGGCTCGGATCAACGCGATCGCGGGCCGTTCACCGCTGGGCGAATTCACCCTGAACCTCTCCGACTTCAAGATCGGGCGGGTCCGGGTCGACGGCCGGCAGCCGCACTACACGCATCGCGGCGGCCGGCTGCGCATCCGCCCCGCCAAGCCCGTCCGGCCCGGTGCCGCCTTCACCGTGGAGGTGCACTGGGCGGGCAACCCCAAGCCGGTCACCAGTCCCTGGGGCGGGCTCGGCTGGGAGGAGCTGGAGGACGGGGCGCTGGTGGCGAGCCAGCCGATCGGGGCGCCGTCCTGGTACCCGTGCAACGACCGGCCCGCCGACAAGGCGGCGTACCAGATCTCGATCACCACGCCGTCCGCGTACGCGGTGGTGGCGGGCGGCAGGCTGCTGACCCGTACCACGCGCGCGTCGACGACCACGTGGGTGTACGAGCAGTCGGCGCCCACGTCGAGCTATCTGGTGGGCCTGGCGATCGGCAAGTACGAGACGGTGCTGCTGGGTGACCCGGGGCCGGGCGGGGTGCCGCAGCACGGGCACATCCCGGCGCAGCTGCTGCCGGAGTTCTCACGGGACTTCGCCCGGCAGCCGCAGATGATGGACCTGTTCCAGGAGCTGTTCGGCCCCTATCCGTTCGGCGAGTACGCGGTCGTGGTGACCGAGGAGGAGCTCGATGTCCCCGTGGAGGCCCAGGGGTTGTCGCTGTTCGGCGCCAACCACGTGGACGGGGCGCGGGGTTCGGAGCGGCTGGTGGCGCACGAGCTGGCGCACCAGTGGTTCGGCAACAGCGTCTCCATCGCCAACTGGCGGCACATCTGGCTGAACGAGGGGTTCGCCAAGTACGCCGAGTGGCTGTGGTCGGAGCGCTCGGGCGGCCGTAGCGCGCATCAACTCGCGGCGGCCGCACACCGGTTGCTGTCCTCCCAGCCGCAGGATCTGCGGCTGGCCGATCCGGGGCGCAAGTCGATGTTCGACGACCGTCTCTACGAGCGCGGCGGGCTGACCGTGCACGCGGTGCGCTGCGCGATGGGCGACGACGCCTTCTTCCGCATGCTGCGGGCCTGGGCGGGGCTGCACCGCGGCGGCGCGGTGACGACCGCGACGTTCACGGCGCATGCGGCCCGGTTCGCGGACGAGCCGCTGGAGGGCCTGTTCCAGGCCTGGGTGTACGGCGCGGCGCTGCCGTCGATGCCCACGCTGATTCCGGCGCGTCCCGCGCACCCGCCCACCAACGCCGACTCGGCGTAGGCGGGCGGGCGCCGCCCGGCGTCAGCTCGCGGGCACTTTCAGCCTGTCCCAGGTGACCTTGCCCGGGATGCCGTCGGCGTCCTTGCCCTTGAAGCCGAGCTTGTGCTGCCAGGCCTGGTACGACTTGCGGTCGGCCTCGGTCCACTCGGGGCTCGGCCCCTCCTCGTAGTGGCCGCAGCCCTCGGCGACCAGGCGCTTGCCCATGGCGGTGACGAGCGCCGACTTCTGTCCGACGTGGAAGAAGCCGGAGCCCGGGAAGGGCGCGTACGAGGGCTTGGACGGCGTGGGCCTGGGATCGGGGTCCTTGCCGCCGCCGGACCCCTTGCCGGCCAGCCGGTCGGCGATGCGTCTGCGCATGCCGTCCATGGTGAAGCCGCGCGGGTCCTGTTTGCCGGGCTGCCACTCCTTGTGCCCGATGACCGACCGCTCGCTCCAGCCGTGGTGGCGGCAGATCGCGGCGGACACCTTCTCGATGGCCTCCTTCTGTACCTCGGGCCAGGGGTCCCTGCCGTCGCCGAGGTTGATGCACTCGAAGCCGTAGAAGTGCCGGTTGCCGTCGGTGTCCGCCTCGTTGTCGTGCGGCAGTCTCGACTCGTTGACGACGGCGCGCAGTACGTCACTGTCGCCCAGCCCGGCATGATTCGCACGGCCGTTGCCGACGAGGTGGATGTGGCCCTTCTTGTCGATGACGCCGTGGCACAGCGGCCCCGGCAGGCCCGAGTAGCCGTTGTAGCAGATGTTCACGGAGGCGTCCGTGCCCGAGGTGACGGTGTGGTGGATCATCACTCCGTTCACCGGGCCCCACGGTCCCTTCGTATTGCGGTTGTGGGTACGCCAGTTGCGCACCTCCACAACCGTCAGGCCCTCCGCTCGCAGGATCTCCACCAGCTTGGACGCGCTCAGGGGTGTGGCCATCAGTTGTCTCCTTCCACCGCGGCCTCCGCTTCCACCGTCGTCTGCGACCTCCCGTGGGAGGGATCCTCGGCCGCCAGCTCCTCGCGGCGCGCCTGCTCCTCGGCCGCGAGCGTCGCCGCGTCCGCGGCCGGGATGCTGCCGGCCAGCGGGCCGAAGGCGAGGCGCAGGTCGACGGCGCTCTCCTCGCCCTTGACCAGGGCGAGCGGGGCGAGGTGGCGGGCGATGCCGGCGGGTCCCTGCAGCAGGGGGCGGCGTGCCGGGTCGGCCGGCCATTCGACGCTGCCGGTGGCGGTGCGGGCCGGGATCAGCCAGTGGTCGCCGGTGCGGTAGCCGCCGCCCTTGGCGAAGTAGACCTCGACGCCGTCCTCCAGGGGCAGCCACTCCCCCTCCGTGACGGGGACGGCGCCGCCCTTCAGGGCCGCCGTGCGGCCCTTGCGCCGGGGGCCCTCCTGGTGGTCCCAGCGGCGCAGGAACGGGTTGAGGTGCGGCAGCCGGCCGACGCCCGGCTCGGGCTCGGCGGACAGCCGCACGCGACGGCCCGGCAGGTCCAGTTCCTCGACTCGCAGCAGGGGAAGGGCTTCCAGCCGGGAGGCGTACGCGGTGTCGGTGAACTCCACGTGGTCGCCGACGTCCAGGTCCAGCTTGTCGTCGTGGCCGAGGGACGCCAACTGCACCCAGGTTCCGTCGAGTTCGTCGACGGCGAAGACGACGGAGCCGTTCTCGCGGGACCACTTGAAGGTGGCGTCCTTCGCCTCGCCGCCGGCGTGCACCTCGACCCGGTACAGCTGGTTCTCCGGTCCGCGGTAGCGGGCGTCGGGCCTGACCAGGCACGGGTCCTCGTCGGCGTGGTCGGGCCGCTCGCTGCGGGCGGCCAGCCGGCCGGTGGCCGCCGCCTGGCGCTGCGCCCACTTGTCGAAGGCGGCGCGGACGACCTCCTTCGACGGGTCGGCGTCCTCGATCGCCAACTCCGCGAGGGAGAGCGGCAGTACCTGCCAGACCACCTTCACGCGGGCGGCGGTGTCGGGCATCGTCGCGCCCAGCGCGACCTCCCGCAGCGCCGGGTCCTCGGCCGCGTTCACCGAGCGCTCCCACACGTTCAGGTAGACCACGAAGGGCGCCCCCGCGGGAGAGGGCAGCCGGTCGCCGGGCTTCTCCGGGTCGCGGTAGGCGTCGGGCTGGTCCCAGTAGGTCCAGTACGACGGCGGCGCCGCGGTGTCCTGCTCGGCGTCCTCGGCGTCCTCGTCCGGTACGGGCACACCGGGCGCCGGGCGGTCCGCGTCGACCAGGATGCCGTCGACGTAGTAGCGGCCGCCGTGGATGTAGAGGGTGTCGATGTCGTGCCTGCCGCCCACGTACTCGATGCGGAAGCCCGGCACGACGCGGCCCGCAACGTCGCGCGGACCGCCGTAGCGGCCTATCAGGTCGGCGGCGAGGGTGCGGGCCTGGTGGAGGTGGATCGCGGTCTGCTCGTTGGCGTCGGCGTCGAGCTGGACGCGGCCCTGCTGGGCCACGACCGCGGAGTAGTGCCGCTCCGGGCGGAAGGTGAGACGGGAGAGATCAGCGTGCATGAAGGGGGTCCCCCTGGTTCAGGAAAGTGCGGGTACGCGAAGTCGGTGGATGCGGCTCACGTCACGAAGAAGATCCCGGCGTCGGCGCCCGCGGGCGTGTACTCCGCGAGCCGCGCCCGCAGACCGTCCTCGCGCTGCGGCCGGTACAGGTCGTGGAAGGCGCCCATCTCGGCGCCGTCGTCCGCGCCGCGCCGGATCACTTCGGGGCAGCCGTCGGCCAACTGCGCGTACCAGGGCGTCCCGTAGCGCACGGCGGCGAACAACGGCCGTACGCCCGGCGTGAGATCGGGCCGGCAGCGGTGCCGTCGTGGCGTGCGCGAGCCGGCGGGGACGTACGAGTACCGCAGGCAGCCGATGCCTCGCCGGGCCACGTGCAGCTTCCCCGTGAAGACCGAGTTCTCGGCGATCTCCACGGCGTGCGTGTGGATCTCGCCGATGACGGTCGTGCGGTGCACGTGGAGCACGGCGTGGGCGTGGCGGCAGTCCGGGGCGGACAGGGCCTCGCGGTCATGGCCGGTGGCGTCCAGGACGCTGTCGCGGAGGTGGATGTCGAGGGGGTCCTCGCTCACCTCGTCGCCGATGACCTCGATGGTGCCGAGGATGCTGTGCTCGATCTGCAGGCAGGCGGTGGTGCGGTCCAGGACGATGCTGGGTTCGTCGGGCGAGTGCGGCTCGCACTCGGGTTCCAGGGACCAGCCGGGTACGAGGGTGGTGTGCCGTACGACGACGGCGCCCATCGGTCCGGTGACGTTGATGCCGCGTCCGGCGACCAGCAGCCCGTCGAGAACGATGCGGGGCCGCTCGTGCGGGGCGCAGTCGTCGTGCACGGCACGGATGTTGAGGGCGTCGGGGCGGTTGCTGTACCAGTCGAGCAGGCGGATCACCGGGCGGGTGCCCTCGGCCGCGCGCAGTTCCAGGCGGTCGCCGGGGTCGAGGTCGAAGTCCAGCTGCTCCTGGTAGGCGCCGCTGTGGGTGATCTCGATGATGCCGTCCGGGCCCGTGCGGCCGGCCCGGCGGTCGTGCTGCCAGGCCCGGTAGGCGTCCATGATCTGTCGGTGCGGCTGACCTGGGCCGACCCGGTAGAAGGCGGCATCGGGCCGGTCCACGCGGTCGGGGCGCTCGTACTCTCCGCCGCCCATGTCCGCGCCGAACGCGTAGTGGTGGTCCACCCACACGCCCTGCCGGGGCGCCGACCGGGCGCCGAACGCGATCCGCCCCAGCTCGGGGTCGACGGCGACCTGACCGCGCCCCGGCCGGTAGCGCCAGTCGGACAGGTCGGCGACCACGATGTCGGACGGCGGTACGGGCCTGTCCTCGCCGTCGCGCCGGATGACGAAGCTCTTGCCGGGGCCGTAGTAGTCCAGCAGTCGGTCGTGGAGCAGGCGGCGGGTGATGAGGGCCGGGACGTTGTCGACGGTGGCGATGTGCGTGGGCGACGGCTCCGGGACCGGCTTGGTCACCAGGGGGCTGTCGTTGCCGAGGATGGAGAAGGTGTACAGGTTGCGGGCGCGGTCGATGCAGTACGCCGGGGAGGACGTCAGCGGGTACGCCTTGAGCCGCCAGACGAAGAGGGCGACTCCGGCCGGGGTCCAACCGCCCTGCCTGCGCACGGAGTCGGCGCGGCGGACGTCGACCGTGCGGGCCGTGGTGTCGAAGGGGCCGCCCTGGAGGGCCTGCGCCGAGCCGTCGCGGAGGTCGACGGTACGGCCCCTGCCGGTGTCGCGGTACAGCTTCACCGACTGGTTCCCGGCGACCAGCCGGGACAGCTCGACGGCCCGCGCGGGATAGCCGGCGACCTGCTCGGAGATCTCCTCCAGGAGGTGCAGGGTGCCCTTGCGGCGGCGGCTCGCGACCGTCGCCGCCACGTCCGCGCGCGGTGCGATGGCCTCGGCGAGGGCATCGCGCCCTCCCTCGTGCAGGCCGGTGGTCAGGACGCGCTCGTAGCCGGGGAGCGTGCGGTAGCCGACCAGGTCGCCGAGGTACGGCAGCGCCCAGGGCGCCGCCGTCTCCACGAACAGGTCCTCATACCCCTGCTCGACGCCGTCGCGGACGCGGTCGAGCTGCTCGGCGATGACGGCGAGCAGCGCGCGCAGCGGCTCGCCCTCCTCGGCGTCGCGCAGGAGGTGCCAGCGGGGCAGCAGGGCGGCGAGGCCGTCCGGCTGGCGGGATGTCGCCGGGGCTTCGGTGTCGAACTGGACATCCGCCGGGTTCGCAGACATCACTTCACCTCCGTGAGAATGAGGGTGTCCGCGGCCCGCGGGGACAGCAGGGCCAGCTGGGCGGGGCGGATGCCGCGGAAGACGAACACCGAGCGGCCCTTCGCCAGGCGCCGGGTGTCGGTGATGTCGGGGTTGAGGCGCAGGAGTTCGGCGAGCGGGATGCCCTGGCTCGCGCAGATCTCCGACAGCGTCTCGCCGTTCGCGGCCCGGACGGTGTGGATCTTCTCGTCGTACGTCGCCGGGTGGGCCGGTACCGAGGCCTTCGGGGCGCCGGGATCGGTGAGCAGAGCGGCGAGTTCCTCCGCGGTGGCGGAGGCGGGTACGCCGGTGAAGACGTCGACGTCGACGTAGTCGACCCCGGGCACGGTGTGGGCCGCGGCGAGGAGGTCGGAGAGGCGGGCGGGCTGTCCCAACTCCCTCCCCTCGTAGCCGAGTCGGGCGAGCAGCGTCTGTCGCAGCCTCGGCTCGACGAACTCCCAGGCGTGGTCGGGGGTGACCTTCACCCGGGCGGCGACCAGCAGCAGAACGGTTTCCCGTACGTCCACGCGGACGGTGAGGCTGCCGTCGCCGTACTCGGTGAGCGCGCCGCGCAGGGCCCGCAGGGTGTCTGATTCCTGACTGTCCCCGGCGAGGGGGACGTCGTCGGTGCCGGCGACCGTCACGTGCAGCACGCGCCGGCGTCCGTCGAAGAGTTCGCGTGCGGCGGCCCGGCCGATGCCGGCCCGGGAGCGGGCGAAGTCCTCGTAGTCGGCCGGTGAGACGAGCCGGTCGAGGGCCGAGACGGCCAGCGGGATCGTACGGCGGGTCAGGCCCGGACCGTCCGCGTCGGCGCCGCCCCTCGCCGGGCGGGGGTTGGTGACGGCGGTGACGCCGAGCGGGCGGGTGAGGGGCTGGGTGAGACGGTCGGCGGGCACGTTGGCGGCCTTGCCGGTGCCGAAGCGGTAGCGGGCGTGGACGTTCTCGTGACCGGTGGGCAGGCGGGCACCGTGCACGCCGTCGCCGAAGGTGACCGTCGTGCGGCCGTCGGAGGCGGTGCCGGAGATGTAGACGCGTTCGCGCGGGCCGCGTCCCGCGAGGCTGTCGACCTCGTGCCAGAGCACGCCGTCGACCCGGATCTCGAGCACCGGTGTGGCGCCGAGGGGGTTGTCGTCGGCGAGCCAGGTCAGCGGGGACTGCCAGAGCGCGAAGGTCTGGTTCGTGCGGTCCGAGTCGCCGCTGCCGATGGCCTCCTGCCGGCTCTCGCCGTGGGTGGCCTCGACGACGTTGCCCAGGATGCGGACCGTCTCACGGCGGTAGCGGTGGGCGAGATCGGTGGTCAGGGTCAGGCTGGTGTGGACGCGGTCGCCGGGCAGCTGCGGGTCCACGGTCGCGTCGGCGGCGGCGATCGTGACGACCTCGGTGGCCGGGACGCCGGTCGTGCCGGGGATGTCGCTGCGCTCGCCGGTGACGACGAGGAGCCGGCCCGCGCCCAACCCGTCGTACAGCTCGCCGAGTTCGATCTCGTTGCCGTGCACGTCCTCGCCGAGCGGTTCGTCGGCCAGGCGCAGCGGCTCGCCGGCCGCGTACACGGTGGTGTCGCGGATGTGCGACAGCAGTACGTCGAACTCGTCCAGCCAGGGGTCGGCGAGGGTGAGTTCGGTGCCGCGGCCGGTGATGCCGTAGTTGGTGTACGCCGCCGTGCGCACCGACACGACCTGGGTGGTGACGAACGCGAGCCCGGGGTCGCCGGGGATGCCGTCCTGGGCGCCCTTGGCGGGGCGCTGGATCGCGACCCAGCTGCCGACCGTGATCCCGGTGTGCACGCTGTCGAGCTGCAGCACACGGCGGTTGAGGGGCGCGGGCTTGCTGGCGATGACGGCCTCGACGTTGGGCTCGGTGCTGCCCACCGTGTAGCGCAGGCTCACCTCGTACTCGCCGTGGGTGAACTGCTCGGTGGAGCCCGGCCGCAGGGAGATCTGCTGCGCCGTGCCGTTGTTGATGCCGACGTGGATCAGACCGTCGTCGTCGGGACGGGACACGAACAGGGTGCGTTCGGGCAGGCCGTCGCGGAGGCGGACGGTGACGCCCGGCCCCTGGGAGCCGGCGGGGACGGCGGTCCCCCCGCTGGAGGCCGTCCGGGAGTGCGGGAGGGTGAACCAGCTGAGGTCGTGGTCCTGGGCGGTGCGGGTCGACAGGTCGACCTGACCGGGTCCGAGAGCGAAGCCGACCTGCTGGGTGAGGGGCAGGGTCACGGCCCGCTGGTCGGAGCTGTTGCCCTCCACGTACTGGAACTCCGCCCGGACCGGCGCCTTGCCCGCGGTGTCGTAGACGACCCGCATACCGGTGAGCACGGCCCCGGTGAGCGGCCAGTCCGCGCTGCGGATGACCCGGCCCTTGTCGTCCTGGACGGGCTTGAGCGGGGCGGTGGCGCCGAAGGGGGCGGCGGTGACCCGCATGGCGAGCAGCGCGCGCAGCAGCGGCGCGGTGGTGGGGGCGGCCGCCTTGCGCCAGGCGGGGTAGAGGGCGCCGAGGCCGGGGTTGAGTGCCGCGAGCAGACGGGCCGTGTCCGTCCCGGGAAGCTGGGCGCCGGTGGCTGCGGAGGCGACGGGAGTCTGGCCACGCAAGGCGGGGAGGACGGCGGCCAGGGCCTGGAAAGCGGCGGTACGCGCATCCCCCGCAGGGGGCGCGGGCCGTTTCGATGTGCGGCTCGGCCGCGTGGGCGCGACCAGCGCCGACGGCGCCGCGGTCAACAGACCACCCGCCGCGGCACTCTCGTCAGAGCTCTGTGCAGGCGCCAACTCCAGTGCGCGCTCGGCCAGTTCGGCAAGAACGGCCTGCAGCTGCTCGAACCAGTCCGACACGTCCTCCCACGGCTCGGCCAGCACCTGCGCCTCGCCGAGGCGTGCGGCGGGCTCCGCGAGGCAGGACGCGAGCTGCTCCGGGGTCTTCACCCCGTCCAGGGCGGCCCGCAGCGGCGCGAGCACCTGGTCCTCGAAGTCCTCGATCAGCCGGCTCACCGGCCGCGGGTTCGGGACCTCCGGGGTCGGCGGCTCGTCCCCCGGCTCGCCCGGCGCCGCGGGCTCCGCGGTCCACCGCCGCACCTCGTCGACCAGTTCCTTCAGCGTCGGCGGCGCCGAGTGCGGCAGGGTGATCGCCGTGATGTCGTCGTCCCGGTCGATGCGGACGTCCCCGACGGGCAGCAACGTCCGTTTCCCGCCCGCCTGTTCACCGAAGACGAAGAGCAACTGGTCGCCGGTCCGGAGGGAGTTGGTGGTGCCTTCGACGAAGAGTTCGGAACGGCGCTCCAGGTCCTGTGGGGTCACCAGGGACGGCCGGCGCCTGCGCACCGTCAGCTCGTTCCAGTCCCAGCGGGCCGTGAGGTCCCGGCTGGTCTCGAAGGTCACGGACTCCTCCTCGGCGGAGGCGGGCACGCTGTGGGTACGCGCGCCGCGCGGGATCACGACGGGCAGCGTGTCGGCCCGCGGGTCGCGTTCGAGGGTGTACGCCAGATGCGTCGCGGCCGCGACTCCGGGCCGCGGCCGGTGGCCGACGAGCCGCCCGAGCAGCACCAGCGAGCGGTGCTCGTCGGCCGTACGGATGTAGGCCTCGTCGGCGATCCGCTCCGAGTGGAAGGTGAGCAGGTCACCGAGGACGGCTGCGGCGTCGAGGAGGCCGATCGCCGGGTCGTCGGGGGTGCGGACGGTCAGGCCTCCCCCAGCCTTCGGCCGGGGGGACCCCCATTTCGCTTCGCTCAGCGCCGGGTACGCCGGTGAGGCGAGCCGGTCGAGGAGCGCGGCCAGGAAGGAGCCGTACTCGCCGACGCGGTAGTCGAGGGCGGTGCGGCCGGGCGGGTTGTGCGGCGGGGCGGGCGCGAGGCGCTCGTCGTGGCCGCCGCGGCAGGCGCCGCCGCACCCGCACTCGTCGGTCAGGGAGTCGGTCACGGTCATCGGGCACCTCCCAGGGATATCGCCAGCAGGCCGTTCTCCGGCCTGTCCGGGTCGTTGTCGCAGGTGGCGATCTCCAGCGGGCCGAGCCGCAGCACGCCGTCCTCCCTCTCTCCTCGGTCCTGCTCGAACAGCCGCCGCAGCCTGGTGACTTCGACGCTCCGCACGCCCGGTACGGCGGCGGCGACGGCGACCAGACGGCTGAGCCGTACGGGCTCGCCGAAGGTCAGCGCGTCCGGGTGGAAGAACCCGAGCCGGCCGTCCGCGAGGCGGCCGTTGCCGAGGACGCGGTACAGCTCGGCCAGGATCTGCCCGTGCTGGTGGCCGGGTGCGGCGCACACGCTCAGCGCGACGTCGAGCGGTGTCGGGCGGGCGGGGCCGACCACGAGGTCGTGGCCGATGCGCCGGTACGCCTCCAGGGCCTGCTCGACCCGGGCGAGCAGTTCCGCCGACGGCTGGGCGCTGCCGTACGCGTCGATCGCGACGTGGGCCTCCTGGACGCTGCCGGTCCAGCGGATCTCCGCGGCGGCACGCTGTACGCCGGGCAGTTGCGCGGCGAGGGCGGCGTAGTCCTCGGCGGTGACCGCGCGCAGTCGGGTGCGGCGCAGGTCGAGGGGGGCCAACTGGCGTGCCTGCTCGACGGGTTCGGGCTCGACGCCGCCGGTGGCGGGCAGCGGGTTGCGAACCACTGCGACCGGTGGCCGCTCGCAGTCGCTCTGGATGACGAGGTGGTTGATGGCCTCCGCACCGACGTTGCCCGCGATGCCGCCGCCGAGCCGGTAGTGCAGGGCCGGCCGGTGGCCCGGCGCCGGCCGGGCGCCGTGCCGGCCGTCGCCGAAGCGCAGGGCGAGCCGGCCGTCGTCCTCCAGCTCACCGACGAAGTGCCGGTCGCGGGGGCCGCTGCGCAGCAGGTCGAGGCGGGGCAGCCAGGTCAGGTCGCCGTCCTCGACGCGTACGGCGGGCAGCGCGCAGCGCGGGTCCTGGCCGAGTGCGGCGGTCGCCGAACCCCGCAGCAGCGGCTCCTCCGGGTGCAGCCCGGCCGCGTACGCCGGACCCCAACTGTGCGCGATCTCCCAGGCGATGTGCCCGTCGAGGACCGCTCCGGCGCGGGCCCTGGACACGAGGATGTCCACCCGGCACAGCTTGGTGTCGAGCAACTCGTCGTTTCTGTACAGGAGTTCGCGCAGTGCACGGACGGGATGCGTACGGAGTTCGAGGCGCTCGACGACCTTCAGGCCGTAGATCACGGTGAGTTCGCCGATCTCCTCGTCGGCGAGGCCGTCGCGGTCGCGGGCGCTGCGCCACAGCTCGACGAGCCGCTGCCGCACCCGGCCGGGAATCGCGGCGATCCGCTCGGCCTGCCCGGCGGCCACGACCTGCGCGTCCGGGAAGGGCACCGCCCGGACGACCGGGGATCGGCCGAGGACCGGTCGGAAGCGGGGTGCGATGCCCGGGTAGACGGACTGTGCGAGCAGGGTGCGCAGGGCGGCCGCCTGGGCGTACGCCGTGCCGGGCACGACGCGCTCATGCCGCTGCCCGGCGCGCTCCAGGCCGAGTCCGGCGCGTACGGTCGCCGCCTCACCGACGACGCCGAACAGCTCACGGACGTCGTCGGGTACGAGTGCGTCGCCGCTCTCCGCCCTGTCCGTGAGGGAGTTGATGAGCCGGGCGGGTGCGTTGCCCTCCCGGCGGTCGTAGCAGCCGAAGGCGGGAGGGTCGCAGGAGGCGGCGACGGCCGGCTCGGGCGGCACGGTGGCCGTTTCGGGAAGCCCGGTGAGGGTGCGGCCGTGGTCGACGAGGACGACGTTGCCGCGGGCCACGGTCACGTCCTCGACGGGCAGGCAGTCGCGGCCGCCGCGCGTGGTGAGGCCGAGCGGGAAGCGCAGCGCGTCCTCGGCGGCCCAGGTGACCTCCAGGACCGGCTGGTCCTCGATGCGGTCGACGGCCGGGGTGACGGAGGTGAGGCGTACGGCCTGGCGGTGGCTCGGGTCCTGGTCTCCGGGGGTGCCGGTGCGCGGGCCCTTCACCTCCTCCAGGACCAGCAGGTCGCCGGGGCGGAGGGCCAGTTGACGGTCCTGGCAGGTCTCCGGGTCGTCCCACTCGTCGCGCAGGGTGGCGGACGTGGCGCCCTTGGGCAGGGTGCACACCTCGCCGCCCCAGGTCCACAGGCGGATCGCGTTGTGCGCGGCCTTCAGCTCCAACGGGTCGGCGGCGACGACCGGTTCGAAGACCTCCACCGAGCCGCGCTCGTCCAGGTCGCCGAGGTCGTTCTCGTCGATGACCGTGCCCGGTTCGGGCCGGTCGTGCGGGTCGAGGGCGCGGACGTCGACGGAGGCGAAGCGGAAGGTGCCCGGGGCGAGCGTGGTGTCGCCCGCGGTCCGGACGGTGACGTAGGCGCGCGCCGTGCAGCCGTCGTGCATCGCGTAGTCGATGAGCCGGACGTGCCGCCGCACGGAGACCCGGCGGCGCGCCGTGTCGAGGTAGGCCTCGGTGGCCACCGCGTCCTGCTGGTAGCTGATCTGGTCACCGGTGTACGCGAGCAGTTCGACGAGAGTGACGCCCAGGTCGGCGGGGTTGCGTTCGACCCAGTCGGGGGTGGTGAGGGCGAGCCGGTCCAGGAGCAGCTTGCGGATGGTGTCGTAGTCGCGTGCGGTGTAGTCGACGACGGGCGCGGCCGGGAAGTCCGGCTCGTACTGCTCTTCCTCCTTGCAGTCGAAGGGGGTCGGGCAGTCGGGCCGGAAGGAGAAGGAGGCGCGGTGGTAGCGCTGGTCGAAGCCGCGGAAGGGCTCGGTGCCGGGCCGGCCGTACGGGTCGGTCTCGACGAGGGCGAACACGTACCGCGAGGTGTCGCCGGCCCGGTCGAGGGTCACGTAGAGCCGGTCGTCGAGCTCCGGGTCGTCCTCGCGCTCGACGCTGACGTCGACGGCGGTGATGCCGGTGACGCGGCGGCCGCCGTCGATGCGGACGTTCTCGGGGCCGAGGCCGTGCGGGGCCTTGCCGAGGAAGGTGACGGTGAGCAGCAGCCCGTCGTCCCCGACCTCGACCGCGTCGACTCCGTTGAGTTGAGCGGCTCTTACCTTGGCGCGGCGGGACATGGTGGTGCCGGCGGTCATGCGGCGGCCCTCCCCTCGAAGACGTCGTCGGCCCGGGTCCCGGTGGCCCTCAGGACGTACGACAGATAGACACGTACGGCGTTCTCGTCGCTCACCACGTCGAGGGCGATCACGTCGATGAGGTCGCCGAGCCAGCGCTGCAGCGAGGCCTGCACGGAGAGTTCGAGCGTGCTGACCAGCTCTGGGCTGTTCGGGGCGAAGACGAGATCGAGAAGTCCGCAGCCGAAGTCGGGGCGCATCACGCGCTCCCCGGGGCTGGTGAACAGCAGTTGCTCGATCAGGTCGTGGACGTGCGCGGCGTGGGCCGCGTGGGCGGAGCGCCCCCGGCGGTCGGCGCGGAAGGGGAACGCGATGTCGCTGCGCGGGGGGTGGGTGCGTGGGCTCATCGGACGGTCACCTTTCGCGGTGCGGCCTGGACGACGGGTGGCCCCTGCGGCACGAAGGCCGCGGTCAGGCACTGGGCCGCGGAGGTGTCGAGCAGCACGGGGGCGCCGTCGACCGTGACGCCGCTGCCGTCGGCGGTCCAGCGGACCGAGACGCAGGGCGTGGGCACACCGCCGACGGTGTGCGGGCAGCCGGTGACGACGTACGCGTGCGAGGCCGTCACGACGGCGGCTCCCCCGATGCGTACGCCACCGGAGGGTGTGGTGGCGGCGGTGACCCGGCCGCCGTGCGGGCAGCCGATCACGGCGCCGGCGTCGAGCAGACTCCCGGACAACTTGGTGCGTCCCCCGTCTTCTATCGCTTCGAGAGCACGGTCAACTGGCCCTCGTTGATGGTTACTTCTCTGCCGCGGAGCACGATCTCGGCGCCTGCGCCGGTCGCGATGACCACGGCCTCCTTGGTGATGCGGATGTACGCGCCGCCCTGCGCCTGGAGCAGAATCCCCTGCTCGGCACCGGCGGTGTCGTTCATGACGATCTTGTGGGCGCCCGGCGTCTGCACCACGACCGGCTTGCTCGGCGAGTCCGCCTGCAGCGCGCGGCGCGCGTCGGGCGGCAGCTCCTCGGCGGCCCCGTACCAACACCCGGTCCACACGGGGAAACTGGGGTCCCCCTGTTCGAACTCCACCCACACGCCGGCGCCCGGCGGCGGCACCACGAACTGTCCCGCCTCGGGCCCGGTGAACGGCAGGCAGGGCAGCGCCCAGGTGGACGGCTCGTCACCGAGGACGTCGGGTACCTCGACGGTGATACGGCCGATACGCAGCGGGTCGTTGTTGTTCACGACGCGGCCGCGGAACTTGCCGAGGTAGCGATTGTTGGGTGCCGCCATGCTGAACTGCTCCTGGTGGGTGGGCGGTTGGGGTCACCGCGTGATGGCGTTACGGCCGGACGTAGTCGCTGCGCGCCTCCAGGCCCTCCCTGGAGAGGGTGAAGTTCTGCTGGAAGGAGCCCGGCCGCAGGTTGTGCGTGACGGACTTGACGTAGTAGTCGCCGTCGTACGCCCGTCCCGAGCCGCGCACGCCGACCAGCTGACGGGGCTGCAGGATGTATCCGTGCCGGTTGACGTCGAGCGACCCGGACCCGGACACGACATCGGCGGACACGGCGGCCCGGGCGAGGAGTTCGGCCTCGGCCTGCTCGCGCTGCTGCTTGGCGGTACCGGAGAGGGTCTTGCGCTTGAGGGCGGGGGTGGGGCGCAGGCCGAGGGGCGGTCGCAGCGGACTGATGGGCGGCTGGGGCAGGAGGGTGGACACGCGGGTTCCCGGATCCTGCCACCGGGCCTGCGGCTCTTCGCGCGCAGTCCCGTCGTAGGCGAAGGTGAGTTGGTCCACGGTCGTGTTGGCGTCCATGTTGACGTTGAGGGCGTGCTGACGGATGCCGAGGCGGACCTCGGGGCCCCAACGGGCGGAGGACTGGCCGGGGTTGGGACCGGGGTCGAGGTAGAAGGTGTAGCCGTTTGCGCGGGCGAGGTCGGTGACGTACTGGAGGTCGGTGCCTGTCTGGTAGTGGACGCGGAGGTCCTGGTGCGGGGGCTGCGCGATCTTCTCGGCGTAGACGTCGGGCCGGATGCCGTAGTCGGAGTACCGCCGAAGGATGTTCAACACCCGCTCGGAAGGGGGGAGATTGGGGTAACGGGCGGTCCGCTCCTCCAGGTCCATGAGCAGGGTCAGATCCTCGCCGGTGACGGTGAGGGTGGAGTGCCCGGGCTGGTTGCTGGCACCCACTTCCTGCCGGACGATCAGCCCGTCGAAGAGGACATCCGGCGTGCCCCGGACGCTGACGGTGACGATGAGCCGCGTCTTGGGATCGAAGAACCCTTCGGGCAGCAGCTGCCTGTTGATGACCCCGGTCTTGGTGAGGTCGAAGGCGAGCTGGAACCCGCTGCGTTCACCGGCGGTGGCGGTGATCTGGGCGGACAGCAGTGCCTCGGTGACCTCGGCCGGCACGGGGCGGGCGAGCTTGGGCCCCATGAGGAGCGTTATATGAACGGGCCCCTGCCCGACGGGCTGTTCAGACACGCCGATGTCCCCCGGGCTCGGGAACGTCGATGACACGTCCGGCCTCGTCCGTCAACTCCCGTGGATCGAGTACGGGGTTGGCGTCGGCGATCCGCCACCACTGACCGGGGTCGCCGAAGAAGCGCTGGGCGAGCAGGTCGGGCCGCTCCCCTGCCCCCACGACATGCTCCTGGGTCTCCTGGACGTCCAGAGGGGGCAGCAACCGGCGCTTGGCGTACCGCACTTCGGTCCCGTCAGGCAGCCGGTGAATACCGATCTCGACGTCGTGATACCGACTGCTGCGCGGATAGGGATGGGCCCCGGGTATCGCGCTGAGGGCACTCTCGTAGGACTCGATGTCAGCCATGAGTTCGGGCTCAACCCCTTCCACTCAGTACGTCGGCACCCGGCAGCCCGAGGGCCCCGAGACTCCCGCCGCGCGCGGCAGCGGCGAGCCGCTCCTTCTGCGCGAGGTGGGCCATGTAGAGATCGGCACCGCGGTGCCCGGCAGGCAGATCGCTGACGGTGAGGATCTTCATGCCGATGCTCAGCGAGGCCCGTATCGGATTGAGATTCACGTCAAAGGCGGACTCGTTGACGGAAAGCTCCGTCAGCCGAACGGGCATGACCCGCTTGCTGCCCCAGGTGAAGAGGGTCAACGGCATCTCGATGGGACTGATCTCGATGGTCCCGTTCTGCGCGAGCCGACTGGCGGCGCGGAGTTGCGCGGTGGTGGGCTGCACGAGCATTTCGAGGGTGGCGAGTTGGGGGTGGATCCCGTCGGGAGCCGCGATCTCCAACTGGTCGGTCGCGTCGATCTCGGCGGTGAACTTCCAGGTCTCCTGGGCGGGGCCCTTGAGCCGGAGCGCCTCGTTTCTGTCCCCGCCGCCACTGCCTCCTCCGCCGCCGTCTCCGCTGTCTCCGGCTGACTGGGGCGCGATGCTGCGTTCCAGGGTGTCCGGGTTGAACTGCAGCACGATGACGCGCTGGGGAGTGCCGCGGTCGGGGTCCACGACGACTATGCCGGAGCGGATGGGTTTGGGGATGTCTGCGTAGCGGGTCACTCGTCCTCCGCGGAATCGTCGCTTTCGGCCAGGAGATCTCTCACGTCGGAGGCCGGATACGGAGCGTCCTCGGGCCACGTGGCGGCCTTTGTCTCGATGAGGGTCCGGTGGGTCGCGAGGTCATGCCGGGCGAGTGCACGTGCCGCAGCTGCCTGCAGTTCGAGATCATCCAGCCCCATGGCCCTCTTGAAATTGGCGAGAGCCTGCGGGACCGAACTCTTGGAGAGCGCTTGAAGTGCTTCAAGGCGGTCGTCGACGTCCCTGCCGTCATCGAAAACCACTCGCGCCAACGCCGTCACCAGCCTTTCGTCCGCACCGGTCGACAACTGGAGAATTCTGCCCGCCGACCTGAACGCCGCCGACTCGGCGTCGTAGTTGGGCGGTGCGCCCAGTGCACCGGCGATCAGATCCGCGTCTCCCTCCTCCGCCCTGTTGATCATGATAAGGAGTGCGCTCGCGTAATCCGCGCCATCCATCGACGCACCCGTTTCCGAACTACGAGAAGGCGCCCCACGAAGGATCTGTCGCGCGCTCTGCAATACCTCGTCGCCGTAGGACTTGAGCACACTGCCAAAGCCGTGCCGCTCCATGGAGATCGCGTAGTGATAGTGATCGAGAGCGATCCCCACGGCTGCCGTGTCCCCGCTCCGCAGAAGGTCGACGAAGGCCCGCAGGGCTGCATCCTCATCGGATGGGTTCGCGAGCTCGGACCGCGCGGCGTCGAGAGAGGGGTCACCGAGCGTCACCCCTTGCCAGTGATACGTTCCGAACCGGCTCATCGCGGTCCTCCTTCCATGCCTGCTAGAGCATCTTGATGGCACCTTGCGGGATGACTCCCCTGATCAGCACTTCCTGCGTTCGTATGACGTCTCGCAGGGCCTGCTGCAAGACGGCGGTGCCCGGTGAGTCCAGCTTCCATTCGCGCTGCCCGACAGTGGTTGTGAGGTCGAAGATGTTCTTCGGGTTGACATAGGAGAGGTCGATTCGAGCCATGCCGTGGAATTTCTGCCCCTTGGCCGTGCTCCACGGAAGGCCCTGAGGATCGACAATTTTTTGACTCTCCAGCTTGGTGGTCGAAATGAACTGCGATGCCTCCGTGCCTGTCACATGCTCCCAGGCCTCGTTGTCCGCCCGCTGTTTGTCCGGTTTCGGTTTGAGTTTGTCGTCCCTGTACCCCCGAGGGATGATCCCCTGACCTCGCTTGTGAGTCACCTTGTCCTCGGCCGCTATGTTCCTGGTGACAAAGCGAGGGACGTACTGGTTTTTCGCGTCGCGAACAAGTTCCTTGTCGTTGACGTCCTTGTAAATCGGCTGCGCCTTGCCCATGGCGACCATTTGGTACATGTTCGGCTCGCGGAACATTCCGACGGGTTTTATGGCGGCGCCTTGATGGTGTAGTGAAAGTAGCCAATACGAGGGCATCTGCTTCCAGTCCAGCTGCCCGCGGTTGATCCCCTTCGTACGGTCAGCGACCTCACTACAGAGTTCCATCACGTCTTCGATTGAGGCGTTCTCTTTCAGGCCGCCGAGGTGTGTCCGCACCGCCGCGCGGAATGCCGCAACGTTCGGATCGTCCTCCTTCTTTTCCTTGTCCTTCTTGTTGGACTTCCGATGCCGGTCGTCCACGTCGAAGGTGTCGAAGTAGGCGGTCTCCTCCTCCCACTCTCCCGGCAGGACCGGCTCGCTCGGATTGAGTGTGGCGAGAATGCGGAAATTGGGACGTCCCGCCGAGCTGAGCCCGGTCAGGCGATACCAGGTCTTCAGCCCTTGGAGCAGGGCGTAGTACACGGGGCCCTGGATCCCTCGTTTGAGCAGCGGAGTGAGCGTACGTCGGATGCGGGCCACGATCTGCCTGAGGCGGGCGTCCTTGGACTCTCTCGAATTCTTCTTATTCTTGTGGTCCTTGCGGCTCTGCCTCTTGTGCTCTGCCTGCCTCCTCTTGTTCTCCCGCAAGCGGTCGCGCTTGTTCTTGTACGCGTTTCGCAGCTTCGACGCACCACTCTTGAGAGCCTTGCCCAGCTTCGACTTCTTCAGCTTCCGGCCGAGGGTCTTGGCTGCGTTGCCAACCTTCTTCAGGGCAGACTTGACAGCGCCCTTGGCCTTCGAAAGGGCCTTGCCTACAGGGGACTTGGGCTTTTTCGGCTTTGCTGGCTTGGGACCCTCGACCTCTTTGTTCTTGGTCGGTTTCTCCGGAGCGGCGTCCTTCCTGGCGCTCTGAGTCCGGTCGGTGGTCCCGTCTCTGTTCGGCCGCTCTGTCTCCGGCTTCTTGTCCTTCGGCCCAGCCTCCGCCGGGTCCGGCTTCTTCGCCGGCCCCTTCGGCGTAGCGTGGTCCTTCGGCTTCACCGGGGACTTCTCTTCCGGTGAGGGCCGGCCCTTCGGCCTAGGCTCGGCGCCGTCCCTGGACAGGGCCTGCCTGGCCTTCCGCATCGCCCCCCGCGCCGAGTTGACCGCCGAACCCGCCGCCTTCTTCGCCCCGCCCCCGACCTTCTTCAGGCCGTCCATGATCTTCTGGGCCATGCCCTTGAGGCGCTTGCCGACGCCCTTGGTCGCCGAAGACAGCTTCTGGAGGAGGAAGTTGGTGATGAAGTCGAGCAGGGCCACGACACCCGCGGCGACCGCCTCCGCGAACAGGCACGCCGCCGGGCCCGCCTTGACCGCCTTCAGGTAGGCCCAGAACTTCCCGAACGCCGACAGGATCGAGCTCACCGTCGACCACGCCGCCATCAGGCCCTGGATGATCGTGAGGATCGCGCCCGCCGCCGGGACGATCATCGAGACGACCTTTTCGATGACCAAAGTTGCGATCATCATCGGCAGCGACGCGATGATCGCGTCCCAGGCCATCTTGCCGATCTGTTTGATCGACACGCAGCCCTTCACCAGGACGTCGATGACCGCCTTGCCGAGGCCGAGGATGCCCTCGACCTTCGTGTCGAACCAGCCCTTGACCGCCACCTTGATGGCGCCCCACAGGTGGTCCGTGATGCCGGTCTTGGCCGCGCTGCCCGCCTTGGAGATCCAGCCGCCCGGGTCCGGCGCGATGTCCGCCACCAGCGCCGCGAACTTGCCCAGCGCCTCGATCGCCGCCTGCGCGAACTTGATCGCGCCCTCGATGATCGCCTGGTAGGCCTTGATCACCGCCTTTACGCCGGCTTCGAGCACGTCCAGGAGTTTGTTCAGGCCCGCCGCCAGCGCGTCCAGCAGCGTGTTGACCGCCTTCTTCAGGCCGTCCGCCAGCTTGTTGACCGTCGCTATCGCCGCGTCCCGCAAGCCCTCGATCGCCTTGCGGAACTTGTCCCTCAACTCCGGGAAGGCCGCCAGGAGCGTGTCCCCGATGGCGATCAGGACATCGGCCAGCGCGTTGATCGCCTTGACCGCCAGGTCCCGTACGAAGTCGATCGCCTGGTTGGCCCACTCCTTGAACTGGTCGATGATGCCGTTGACGGCCTTGCGGGCGGCGTCGAAGACCGCCGTGACCGCCGCGAGCAGGCCCTTGAAGAAGTCGGCGACCTTGTCCGCGATCCAGCCGAACAGGCCTCCGGAAGGCTTCTTCTCCTCCTTCTTCTTCTGGGCCTCCTTCTCGGCGTTCTCGCGCTCGGTGTCGATCGAGGCGTTGTCCTTGTCCTTGCGCTCGCCGACCTCCTTGTCCTTGTCGTCGCGGGCCTTGACGATCTCCTTGTTCTTCTTGCCGTGTTCGTCGTCGGACTGTTTGTCCGCGTCCTCGATCTTCTTGTCCTGCTCGCCCCGCCAGTCCTCGCGCTGCTTCTGCGTCTCCTGGGCGACCCGGCCCCGCTCGGCCGTCTGCTGCGCGGTGTTGCGCTCGACCTCGCTGTCGATCTCGGTCTGCTTGTCCTGCTTGGCCTGCTGCTCGCTCTGCTGGCGTTCCTTGTCCTTGGCATCGAGGTCGCCCTGCGCCTTGCCCGCGCCGGCGGTGATCTCGGTGCCCTTCTCCTGCTTGGCGACCGCGCCGACGCCGGCCTTCGGCGCGGGAGTTGCCTCCAGCGCGCCCGCCTTGCCGCCCGCACCGCCGGAGGCCTTGCCCCTGAGCTCTTCGCGGGGAGCGTTCGGGAAGATCTGGTCCTCGCCGAGGGGCTTGGCCGCGTCGTCGCGGCCCGTCGTCTGCAGATCGGACTGCTTGTCCTTGAGCGCCTTGGCCTGATCGTCGGTGCGGGTGGGGTCGCTGGCGCCTTCGAGACGGATCTTGGGCGCCGGGCCCACCGTCTTGTTCTCCAGCTCCGGGTCGGTCGTCGGGACCGCGTCGGCCGCCGCCTCGACGTTCTTCGCCTCGGCCTCGCTGAGCCCCTTGTCGGGCACGGCGGGAGCCGCCGGCGGCGGCACGTCGGCGGTGGCCTCCTTGCCCTCGGCCTTGTCGCCGCCCTTGGCCTTCTGCTTGTCGCCCTGGTCCTCCGGGCCGATCCGCTCCACCTTGCCGGTGACCTGCGCGGCCTCGGGCGCGGCCTCGGGGGGCGCCGAACGCGTCTGCGGCGCCCCCGAAGGACGTTCCCGCGACGGCGGGGCCGCGTCGAGCCGCTTCTGCTCCTCGCCGATCTTCTTGTCCGCGGCCTTGTCGACCCCGGGCATCGCGGCGGCGGCCTGGTCGGGCGCCAGCTTGCTCACGGTCTGTACGGCGGCCTTGGGGTCCTGCCCCGAGACGTCCGGCGGGTCCTGCTGCTTCTCCTCGGGCGCGGCCTCGCCGCCGCCCCCTCCGCAACTGCCCTGCCCGCCCTCGTCCTTCTCGGGCGCGGGCGCGGGTGGCGCGCAGCCGCCGCCGTCCTTCTCCAGGGAAGCCTCGGGCCGGGGCGCGTCCGTCTGCGCGGTCTGTCCAGGCCCGTCGGTCTGCTCGGCGGCCGGGCTCACCGCCGCCTGGGCGACGGACGGCGCCGCACCGGGTCCGGCAGCGGTCGTCGGCCCGGTCTTCTCGGCGGCACCCACCGGTCCGCGCGGCATGGCACCGGGCCCGGTCTCCTTGGGCACCTGGCTCTTGGCCTGCGGTGCCTCGCGCTCGGAGCGGGGCGGTTCGGCACCGCGCCGGGTGGCGGGCGAGGGATCGCGGTCCTCGACCGGCGTCCTGGGGGTCTGTGCACCGGCGGGCCTGGCCACGGCGGCCGCCACGGGAGTCGCGACAGCGGGCGCTGCCCCGGGGCCGCCTGCGACCGACGGGGACCCGGCACCCGTACGGGACTCCGCAGCCGTACGATCCCGCTGCTCGCTCTTCTCCGCCTCCGCGTCCTCGGCGTCCGGCTTCTCGTCGTCGTCCGCCCGGTCACCGTCGGCGGACTCCGGGTCCTTGTTCTGCTCCTTCTCCTGCTGCTGCTCCGGGTCGGGCTTCTCGGCCTCGGCCTCGGGCTGTTCCTTGTCCTGGGTCGCCGGGTCCTGGCCGACCTCCTGGTCGAGCGGCTTCTCGGTCTCCTGGAGGTCCCTGGTGCCGCGGTCCTGGGCCTGTGCGGCGGGCCCGTTCTCGGGCTGCGGGGCCTCGCCCTCGACGGGACCCTCGTCCTGGCCGGGGGCCTTCTGCTCGGGCCCGGCGTCGTCCTCGTCCTGTTCGCCTTCCCGCTTCTCCCGCTCCTGCTCGGTCTTCTCCGCCTTCGTCGGCGGCGGAGTGGGGAAGGAGGGCAGCGACGGTTCGGCGGCGCCCGGGCCGAGCTTGTCCGCGGTCGGTACGGCGGACAGGTCGAGGTCGGCGTCCGGCAGGTAGTCCTCTGGCTTGAGCGAGGGTTCGTCCTGCTCACCCGTTGCCCCGCCGCCCTCGTCCTCGCCGCCGGCGACGTCCTGGTCGGCGCCCGCTTCGAGGCCGAGCGGCCGCTCCTCCTCGCGCGGTTCGGCCTCGGGGCCCCCGTCCTCGTCCTTCTCGTTCAGACCGTGCTCGGACAGCGCGGAGTCGGGCTGCTCGGCGCGCTCGTCGACCTTCTCGGGGCGTACGGGACCGGGCTGGGCCTTCTGCTTCGGGTCGGGTTCCTCGCGCTTGGAACCGGCGCCCGGCTGCGTCTGGTCGTCGCGCTGCTTGCGCTTGTCGGCGCCCGGCGCGCTCGCCTGCTGCGGGTCGGCCTCCTCGCGCTCGCGCTGCTCCTTGCGCTCCTCCTTGGCCTGCTCGGTGCCCTTCTGCTGCCCCTGAGTGCGCTGGTCGGCGGCCTGGTCGGTGCGCTCACGGTCGCCGGCCGCCTGCTCCTCGCCCTGCTGTTCCTCCTCCTTGGCCTGCTGCCGGGAGGCGTTGCGCTCGTCCTCCTGCTCGGTGCGCCGAGCGGAGTCCTGCTCCTCGGTGGCGGCATCCGCGGTGGCCCGGCTGCGGTCACTGCTGCTCTTCTGGTCGCGAGACCTGGCGTCCTGCTGTTCCTCGCGGGAGTCGGCGGCACGCCGGTCGGCGGACCGGCGGCCGGACTCCTGCTTCTTCTGCCACTGGGTGCGCTCGACACCGAGCTCTTCGAAGAGGTCGATCTCGGGCAACGGCGTTTCGGCCGGCTGGAGTTCGACGGGTCCGGGGCGGGCCTGGTCGGCGATCTCCAGAAGCCGGTCGTACTCGGGTGTGAGCAGCCGGTTCTCCAGCCGCTCGACGACCGCGTCCTCCAACTCCTCGGACATCCGGGCCAGTTGGAGGCGTACGCGCCCGGAGGCGTCGGTCGGGTCGCCGCGCAGGGAGCGCTGCACATTGCCCGCGAGCCGGTCCACGAGGGTCGCCGGGTCGACGGCCTCGGCACGCATCCGGTCGGCGTCGACGGTGGCGTAGCGCAGCCAGCCGGGGGTGTCCTGCCCCTCCTCGACCTGCGGGGCAGCCTCCGACGGCTGAAGGGAACCCGGCCGTACGACCGCCTGCGCGGCCTCTTCCGCCTCCCGTTCGATGGCCTGCTGCGGCAGGCTCACCGCGCCGAGCTCGCGGCCGGCCCGCAGTGCGCCGAGGCCGTGCGGGTTCTGCACCGTGTGCTGCAGTTCGTGGGTGAGCAGCCGGCGGCCCTCGTCCGTGCCGGGCCGGAAGGCGCCCTCGCGGAAGAAGACGTCCTGGCCGACGGCGACGGCGTCGGCACCGAGCAGTTCGGTCAGCTGCCCGGCGTCGCGGCCGGTGTGCAGCCGTACCCGCCCGAGGTCGTGGCCGAGCTGCTCCTCCAGCTCCCGTCTGAGGCCTGGGTCGAGGGGCTGTCCGGCGCCGCTGACGATGTTCTTCGGCTCGGGAGTGCGGGACCCCGCGGCCTTCTCCTTGCGCTTCTTGCGGCGCTGTTCGGCGGCCTGCTCCGCGCGGGAGTCCTGGGTCTGAGAGCTCACCGGTCCGCCTCCCCGTGTCCGCTCAGTCCCTCGTGCACGGCACGCGCCAGCTCCTGTCCGAGCCGCCGCGCGGACAGCCCGGCGGGCAGCGTCGGCAGCCCGGACAGCGCGTCGACGGCCAGCGGCCCGTCCGCGGCCAGCGGCACACCGTGCAGCCGTACCAGACGGGTCAGTTCATGCTCGAAGGCAGCCGAGACGCGCTCCGGGTCGGCCCGGAAGCCGTCGAGGACCAGCTCTCCGATCTCGACGCGGATCGCCGAAGGCTCCTTCCCGGGCCCGGGGTTCACACCCATCCGCGGACCTCCGTGGGCGTCAGTGAGCGCTCCAGCTTCAGGTACTCGGTGCGGGCGGCGGCGAGCATGTGCCGCATCTGCAGCCGGTCGCCCTCCTCGGCGGCGAGGAAGGCCCCGGACAGGGCGATGTTGCGGATCGAGCCGCCGGCGACGGTGAGCCGGGCGAGCAGCGCGGGGTCGATGTCCTTCACCGGCGCCTGCGGCGGCAGCACGCGCCGCCAGATCTCGGCGCGCTCGTGCTCGGCCGGGAAGGGGAAGTCGACGACGAAGCGGATGCGGCGCAGGAAGGCCGTGTCGAGGGCGTTCTTCATGTTGGTGGTGAGGATCGCGAGGCCCCGGTAGGCCTCCATCCGCATCAGCAGGTAGCTCACCTCGAGGTTGGCGTACCGGTCGTGGCTGTCCTTGACCTCGCTGCGCTTGCCGAACAGGGCGTCGGCCTCGTCGAACAGGAGCAGCGCGCCGCCGCGTTCGGCGGCGTCGAAGACCCGGCGGAGGTTCTTCTCCGTCTCGCCGATGTACTTGCTGACGACCTGCGAGAGGTCGATGACGAACAGGTCGAGGCCGAGTTCCTTCGCCATGACCTCGGCGGCCAGCGTCTTTCCGGTGCCGGAGCCGCCCGCGAACATCGCGGTGACGCCCAGTCCTCGGCGCAGGGTGGCACCGAATCCCCATTCCTGGTGGACGGTTGCCCGCTGCCGTACATGCGCCACGATCTCCCGCAGCACGCTCGTCTGCCGTTCGTGCAGCACCAGGTCGCCCCAGCCGGCCTGCGGCGCGATCCGCCGCCCCAGCTCGTCCATGCCGATCCGCGCCTCGTCGAGTCCGGCCCGCCAGGCGAGTTCGACGGCGTCCAGCTCGTCCTCGTGCGGCAGCCTGCGGCGTACGGCGGCGGCCGCGGAGCGCACCACGTGCGGCGGCAGCTGGAACTGGGCGACCAGCGACCGCAGTTCGCCGTCGTCGAGTTCGACGACGTCCCGGAACGACTCGCCCCAGAGCCCGAACTGCTCCTCGTCGTCCAGGCGCGGCACACTCACCCGCGCCCGGTAGGACTGTTCCGAGCGCAGCGGGTCCTCGCTCGACACCACCACGGGTACGGCGGCCCCGGCGAGGAACGACTCGGTCGCCGCCCGCTGGTCGCGGTCCAGTTCGGCCACCTCGACGAGCAGCGCCGAGGGCAGCAGGATCGCCTCGCGCTGCCACAGCCGGGCGAGCCGGTCGCGTTCGACGGGGTCGGACGGAACGTCCTCGGCGCTCATCGAGTAGAGCCCGAGCCCGGAGCGGGCGGCCGCCGCGGCGGAGATGTCGGCCCTGCTGCGCAGATCCCCGCCGGTCACCTCGACGAGCGGGGCGTCGCAGGCCCCTCCCGTCGTCCAGCCCTCGGCGAGCCGGGTCGCCGCCAGGTCGTACGACGGCGTGAGTGCCCCGGGCACCGGGGTGCGGCGCAACTGGCCGTGCAGTCGCGCGTCCAGATAGGGCGAGCCCAGCAGGAAGTGCAGGATGCGCTCGTCGAGCCGCAGCCGGGAGGCCGTCAGCCGTGACTCGTCGTCCAGCTCGACGATCCGCCAGCGCCTCAGCGGTGCCACGGGCGTCAGCGCACTCCAGTGCGGCTCGGCGAGCGCGGCCAGCGCGAGCGAGAAGGTGGGGTACGCCCGCTCGGGGTCACCGCAGGCGGCGGCACACCGGGCGGCGGCCGTGGGCTCCAACTCGTGGGCGGCGGCGAGGAGCAGGACGTCCCGCTCGAAGGGCGTGAAGCTGAAGCAGGAGACGAGGGCGTCGAGGGGGGCGGTGCCGGGGCCGGGGACGGGAGCGAGTTCGGCCCCTGGTGCGGTGCCGCCCCTCTCCGGGCCGCGTGCCGCGTGTGCGTCGACGCGGGCCAGGACGCGCCGGATCTCGGCGGTCAGCGTCGTCCCGGTCGCCCGTGCTTCGTGCTCGTGCGTCTCCATGCCCTCACCTGCCCCCGTCGTCTCCATGCCGCCTCAGTCCTCGGTGCCGTCGTCGCCCGACCTGCGGGGAGCGTTCCTACGGGGTTCCGGCTGCGTCGAGCCGCCCGTGCGGGGCGTGGACCTGCGAGCCCGGGCGGGAGCTTTCGCGGCGGTCTTCGCCACGGCCTTCGCGGGCGTTTTCGCGGCCTTTCTGGCGTTCGCCGGGCCGGCCTGCTCGGGTCCGTCCTGCGCAACATCCGTACCTGCGGCCTCAGTCGACGGGGCGTCGCCCTTCGGCTCCGCGCCCGGAGGGACCGGCGGGCCCGGAGGGACCGGCGCGCCCGGCGCTCCGAACGGCAGGACTCGGACCGTGGGCCGCTCCACCGGTTTCCCGGGCACCGGCGTCTGCCGTCCGTCGATGAGGACGAGCGTCGCCTGGTAGGCCACCGACAGGGTGTAGGGCGTCTGGTAGAGCATTCCCCAGAGCTTGGACGTCTCGTCGACGTCCATCACCGTGGGCGTGAACCGCACCCGCTGGGCCGCCTCGGCGAGGTCGCTGCCCACCAGGTAGGGCCGTTCGCCCGCCTGGTCGATGACGTCCTTCGGCAGGACCGGGATCTCGTGCAGCGTGCGGACGACGGAGCCGATCAGCCGCTGGCCGACCAGTTCCCTCTCGTCGCCGTACGCACTGATCAGATAGTGCAGGTCGAGAGCCGCGGCCGGCCGCTTGACCAGGGTGCCGTCGGCCGCGCGGGTCGGCAGGTCGTTGTTCCGCTGCGAGGTGTTGGGCGTGACCTGGTAGAGGAACACGGAGATGGTGGGCTGCTCCAGCTGCGGATCGGCGGGCGGCTTGCGCGGCTCGACCTTGACGGCCTCGCCGAACTCCGGACCCACGTTGTTCTCGATCAGCAGGGCGAGAGCCTGGGTGACATGGGCGATGGCCAGTGCGTTGCTCATGACGCCGGTTCCTCGTTCCTCTCTCGTCCCGCCGGGTGCGTGCCGTTCACTCGCGCCCCCGTTCCAGGTAGTCCGCGAGGCTCAGGGCCGCCCCGGTCCGCTCCTTGGCGGGCGTGCGCTGCCGCCCGCCGCCGGACTGCGCCCCGCCGGCGGTCACTTCGAGCCGCCCGATCTGTACCTGCACCACCTGCTCGGCGGCCCGCGCCGGCCGTCGGGCCGCGGCCTGCCGCACGGCGTCACGTGCTGCCGCCGTGTCGGCGGCGCCGGGTCGCAGCGCCGCCGACACGGCTCGGGGAGCAGCCTCCGGGCCCGGGGGGATGGGCACGAAGGCCGAGGTCTGCGCCCGGCCCGGCTCCGCACGCCCCCGTCCCCCCGTCCGCCGCCCCGCATCGGGCAGCGAGCGCGGCCGCCCGGGGGCGACCGGCGCGGCGGGACGCAGCGATGGCGCCTCGGCGCGCAGCGGCGCCGAGGGAGGCGGGGCCGGGTCGAAGGGGTCGCGTTCGGTGCGTACGACGGTCCACTCGCGTTCCGTGTGCGTGCGCGCCTGCGCGGCCGCGGGGCCCGGCTTCTCGGCCGGGGGAACGGGCGAGGGTGTGGCCGTGGGCCACAGCAGTACGTCCTCGTCCGGCGCGGGCGCGGCGGCCCGTACCGCCTCGACCCGTTCGAACGGGCCGGGCAGCCGGGGCCGTACCCGTGACGTGGCCGGTCGCGGGGCGGTGTGCCGGGCGATCAGCCGGTCCAGGAAGTCCGGCTCCGAGCTGCCGCCGGGCGGGGTGTCAGACATCCGCACACAGCTCCAGGTAGTAGCGGCGCCGCGTCGGGCTGAGCGCCAGGATGTCGGGCTCGCTCCAGCCGTAGGCGGTCGCGAGCAGATGGACGTCGAGCAGTACGTCCCGTGCCCAGGCGTCCAGTTCGGTCCACAGGTAGGAGGCGATGTCCAGTTCGGCCCGGGTGGCCGTACCGCACTCGGGGCAGGCGACGTTGAGCGCCAGGTCGGCGCCCGGGTCGGCGGCCTCGACCGCCTCGGCGATCCGGCGCTGCACGCCGGCGGGCAGCGCCGGGCCGGCCACGGCGGTCCCCTCGTGCACCGCCGAGACGAGGCACCGGTCGAGGAGCGCCGTACGCGGGTCGGCCGCCCGGGCCGCCGCCGTCAGGTCGGCGACGCCGGGCAGCCTGAACTCGACGTCCCAGCCGTCCTGTCGGACCCGTACGACCGTGTCGCCGCGTCCGCCGAGCGACCCCGCGAGCTCACCGGCGTCCAGGTCGAACTCCATGTCCTGACCGCACGCGGCGCACCCGAGGCGTACCTGCATCCGCTCGCCGAACAGCGCCCGGCGCAGGGCGAACAGGTCAGCCTCGCGCTCGCCGACCGGCAGCTGCGGCAGCCTCCCGGTGTCGACGTCGGGACGCGCCGCCCGGTGCAGCAGCAGCGCCCGCCCGACGGGCGGCTCGCCGAGCCCGGCCTCCCAGGCGGCCAGCAGTTCGGCCGCCCCGGTGATCGCCATGTCCCTCCCCGTTTCCCTGAACTACCGTTCGCTCAGGCCGGGTTGAGGAACGAGGGTTCCTCCGGCTCGGGCACCTCGTAGTCCCGCTCCCAGCCCTCGCACTCGAGCTTCAGCGACTGGATGGCCACCGCGTTGGCGTTGGCGTCCAGCTCGCCGAGGACCTGGTACTCGCTGGGCCAGGTCCGGTAGAGCTTGTGCGAGACGGCCACCTGACCGGCCTCGTTGAGGACCTGGATCACGATGTCCTTGCGGAAGTCCGCGAGGGACACCTCGGAGCCGAGGCCCGCCCCGACCTGCCAGACCTTGTTGGCCCAGCGGTCGAACTCGGGGTCGTGGGTCACCCCGCGTTCGAGGGTGATGCCCTCGAACTCGGAGCGGCCCGGCGACTTGCGCGGGGAGGAGGGGTCGCCGCCGTGACGGTGCTTGACGACCTCCGTGGTCCGCTTCAGCGGACTGATCTTGCTGATGCCGGCGACCGTCCGACCGTCCCACAGCACAAGGAACTTGAAGTTCTTGTAGGGGTCGAAGCGATGCGCGTTGACCGTGAACTCAGCCATCCGATTCCTTCAGCTCTCCAAGATTCCGGGGCCGCTAGAGCGCGAACTGACCGGAGGTCTGCTGGAACTTGACGACCACGAACTCGGCCGGCCTCACCGGCGCGATGCCGACGAGCACGTTGACGATGCCGTTGGCCACGTCCTCGTCCGTCGTGGTCTCGCTGTCGCACTTGACGAAGTACGCCTCGCGCGGGGTGCTGCCCTTGAAGGCGCCCTGGCGGAAGAGCGTGTGCAGGTACGAGGAGGCGCCGAGGCGGATCTGCTGCCACAGGCTCTCGTCGTTGGGCTCGAACACGACCCACTGCAGGCCGCGTTGGAGACTTTCCTCCACATGCAGCGCGAGCCGCCGCACGGGCACGTACTTCCATGCGCTGTCGAGGGCGTCGGAGCCCTCCAGCGTGCGCGCGCCCCACACCAGCGGGCCGGTGAGCGGGAACGTGCGCAGGCAGTTGACGCCGAGCGGGTTGAGCAGCCCGGTCTCACGGTCCGTCAGGTCGACGGTGAGCGAGTGCACTCCGACGAGCTGCGCCTCCGTGCCGGCCGGTGCCTTCCAGACACCGCGCTCGGAGTCGGTGCGCGCGATGACGCCGGCGACCGCGCCGGACGGCGGGAAGGCGCGCAGCCGGCCGGTGAGCGGGTCGGTGAGCTGGATGTGCGGGAAGTACAGGCCGGCGTGGTTGCCGCGCACCGGGTCGAAGGCCGACAGGCCGGCCCGTGCCGAGTCCACGCTCACCCAGGTGCTGGGCGCGTCGACGAGCAGGAAGATCCGCCGCTCCTCGCACAGCCGCTGGGCGGCGGACACGACGGTGAGCGCGTCCTCGGTCTTCTCGTACGAGGCCAGCTCCGGGAGCGACAGCAGGTTGACGTCGGCCACCTGGCGCAGTGCCTGGATGCCGGTCTTGGCGGCCTCGGAGCCGATGAGGTCGCGCGGGCCGGGGGCCTCGCCGTCCTCGCCGCCCTCCAGCGGGAACACCGGCGGGTTGACCGAGGCCTCCAGGCCCAGGTCGTTGGCGCACTCGCCGAGGAAGCGGACGACGTCGCCGGGGTCGGTGGAACCGGCGACCACCTGAACACGGCGGCCGAAGGCGGTGACCTCGACGCCGGCGAAGGCGTGCTTGCCGGGCGCGTCGGGCAGTGCCCGCAGCTTGCGTTCCAGGAGCAGCGCCAACTCGGCCACGGAGGACGGGGCTTCGCCGTCGCAGTCGGGGTCGTAGAGCTTGAACTCGCGCTCCACGTCACCGATCTTCACCGTCAGGTCGACGGCCAGGTCGGGCAGTTCGTGCCCGAACGGCTTGGAGACGGTGCCGGACGGGTCGGGGCGCCCCTCGCCGACGGCCTCGACCCGGATCAGCCGGGAGCCGGCGTTGATCACGGTCGGCGCGTGCCGCCCGCTGCCGGCGTCCATGGACAGGCCGGCGAAGCTCTCGCGGGCGTCGCCCTTGGCGTCGTAGACCCGCAGGTTGAAGGTCTCTTCGCAGTCCGGGGTGTCGTAGTCGACGGCGACGCGCAGACCGTTGCCCCAGACGCCGGGTTCCTTGGCGTGGACCTCCAGGACGCGGCTCTCGCTGTGGCCCTCGGTGGACTCCAGGACGACACACGCGGCCTTGCCGCTGCCCGCCTTGGCGACCCGGACGATCACGGCGACGGAGCCGCCGTTGCCGAAGAACTGGTGCACCGCGTACGCGAGCGGGCTCTGCGCGCTCAGCCCGCCGAAGCGGCGCTCGAAGTCGGCGAAGCCGGTGACGCGCACCGGCTCGTTCAGCGGACCGCGCCGGGTGTGTCCCACGAACGCGGTCACCGAAGTGGTCACGGCGGAGATGGCGCGGGTGCTGCTGGGAAGCTCTTCGACATAGACGCCCGGATACGTCGGCCTCGCGGCGCTCACGGCATTCGTCGGCATTCCCCCTCCTATCCCTGATCTCAGGCACCGGTGAAAGGCACCAAGAGGCGGCAGAGGGAGAGGTTTCGGCACGGCGGCGCGCGGAAGTCTTCCGACACGCCCTGTCGCGCCGGTCCGCACACCCCGTATCAGTTTTCCCCCGTCAGTGCCCGGACGGACGGCCGCCCGGGTCAAGCACGCACGCTTGTGACTCCTGATGCTCAAGTGCACTGCCCACCCTGTGAGTTGGCAGGTGCAGGAGCAAGGCGCGTTCGCGCCAGTTCGAAGGGAGGTTCGATGAAGGGTGTGGTGCATGACCCGCACACGATGTGCGCGTGTCGGATCAGGTGCTTCACGGATCTCACACAGCGAGTGGTGCAGGAGAATGGGGCGCATGTCCCGACGTACCTCGCATCCTGGGCGGAAGCACGGCTCCGCCCCTGTTGACAACCCCTCCTGCCCTTGCGGTCTTGCGGAGACGTACGAAAAGTGCTGTGGCCGATTCCACCGGGGTGAGGCCGCGGCACCGACCGCCGAGACGCTGATGCGATCGCGCTACAGCGCATTCGTGAAACTCAACGAGCAGTACCTGCTGAGGACTTGGCATCCGCGTACACGGCCGGGGCAGGTCGAGTTCGATCCGGGGATGCGGTGGAGCGGCCTGGAGATCCTCGGCACCGGCGACGGCTCGGCGTTCCACAGCACCGGCACGGTGACCTTCCGCGCCTCGTACCGGGGCGGCGCGCTGCACGAGCGCAGCCGGTTCGAACGGGTCGACGGCGCCTGGGTGTATGTCGACGGGGAGTTCCTCGACCAGCCAGTGTCCCGACGCTAGGGAGCGAGGATGTCGAGCTCCTGAAGGGCCCCGACCGTGATCTCCCGGGTCAGCTGCTCCGCACGCGCCGCGTCGCCCTCCCGGATCGCCTCGGCGACCTGGACGTGCAGGGTGACGGCGGCCGGGTCGGGGTCCTCGAACATGACCTCGTGGTGGGTACGGCCCGCGAGGACCTCGGCGACGACGTCACCGAGCCGCGCGAACATCTCGTTCCCGGACGCGACGAGGACGACCCGGTGGAAGGCCATGTCGTGGACGAGGTACTCCTCCAGCCGGTGGCCGCGGGAGTTGGCGACCATGCCGAGCGTGCACGCGGTGAGTTCGGCGCACTGCTCGGCGGACGCGTGCCGGGCGGCCAGGCCCGCGGCGACCGGCTCGACGGCCGAGCGCAGGACGGTCAGTGAGCGCAGCTGGTGGGGGCGGTCCGCGCCGGCCAGGCGCCAGCGGATGACCTGCGGGTCGTAGACGTTCCACTCGGACTTCGGGCGCACGGTCACGCCCACCCGTCGGCGTGACTCGACCAGGTGCATGGATTCGAGCACGCGTACCGCCTCGCGCATCACCGAGCGTGACACGTCGAAGCGCTGGGCCAGCTCGTCGGTGCGCAGAACACTGCCCGGCGGGTACTCCCCCGCCGTGATGGCGGGTCCGAGGGAGTCCAGTACGCGGCCGTGCAGCCCCCGGCCCAGAGTGCTCATGCACTCAGCGTACGGGGAGGTTTACAGAATCAAAAAGTCAGACTTATTTGCCACAGACCCTTGAACTAGTCGTACCTAATCGGTTTCAGTGTCGTCGACGCCGGATGGCGTCCAGATGTCGAAGAAGACAGTGAGAGCACGATGCAGCAGCTGCGCACCCCCCATGTCGTCGTGGTCATGGGCGTCGCGGGCACCGGCAAGACCACCATCGGTCCCCTGCTCGCGGCCCGTCTCGGCGTTCCGTACGCCGAGGGCGACGACTTCCACCCACAGGCCAACATCGCCAAGATGTCGGCCGGGACCCCGCTGCAGGACGAGGACCGGTGGCCCTGGCTCGACGCCATCGGCGCCTGGGCGCACGGGAGGGCCGGACTCGGCGGGGTGGTCAGCAGCTCGGCGCTGAAGCGGACCTACCGGGACCGGCTCAGGGCCGCGGCTCCCGGGGTCGTCTTCGTGCACCTGACGGGCGACCGTGCCCTCATCGAGGAGCGGATGTCGCACCGGCAGGGCCACTTCATGCCCACGGCGCTGCTCGACTCCCAGTTCGCCACGCTCCAGCCGCTTCAGCCGGACGAGGCAGGCATCGCAGTGGACGTCACCGGCAGCCCCGAGGAGATCACCGCACGGGCCGTGAAGGCACTGGACGCGCTCCCCCACCCTGCCGGGTAACACCTCCCGGCCCCTCCCCCAAGCCCTCTCCCCCGAGCCCTCTCCCTCAAGTCCGCCCTCCCCCATACCTGCAAGGACACCACCGTGACCAGACTCAACGTCGAGATCCTGGCAGCGGACGCACCGGCACCGATCACCTCCGCCGGTCACGCTCAGCTGGGCATCGCCGTTCTGGTGGGCATCGCCGTCATCGTCGTGCTCATCACCAAGTTCAGACTTCACGCCTTTCTGTCCCTGACCATCGGGTCACTGGTGCTCGGCGCCGTCGCGGGGGCCCCGCTCGACAAGGTGATCCTCAGCTTCAGCACCGGGCTCGGCACCACGGTCGCCGGCGTGGGCGTGCTGATCGCCCTCGGCGCGATCCTCGGGAAGATGCTCGCCGACTCCGGCGGCGCCGACGAGATCGTCGACACGATCCTCGCGAAGGCGGGCGGCCGGGCGATGCCCTGGGCGATGGTGCTGATCGCCTCGGTGATCGGCCTGCCGCTGTTCTTCGAGGTCGGCATCGTGCTGCTGATCCCGGTCGTGCTGATGGTCGCCAAGCGCGGCAACTACTCCCTGATGCGCATCGGCATCCCGGCCCTCGCGGGCCTGTCCGTGATGCACGGCCTGATCCCGCCGCACCCCGGCCCGCTGGTCGCGATCGACGCGGTGGGCGCCAACCTCGGTGTCACGCTGGCGCTCGGCATCCTCGTCGCCGTCCCGACGGTGATCATCGCCGGTCCGCTGTTCTCGAAGGTCGCGGCCCGCTGGGTGGACGCCCCGGTCCCCGACCGGATGCTGCCGCCGCGGGTCTCCGAGGAGCTGGAGAACCGCCCCGGCTTCGGCGCCACCCTGGGCACCATGCTGCTGCCGGTCGTGCTGATGCTGGCCAAGGCGCTGGTCGACATCGTCATCGACGACCCCGCGAACCGCACCCAGCGCGTCTTCGACGTCATCGGCAATCCGCTGATCGCCCTCCTCGCGGCCGTGCTCGTCGGCATCTTCACGCTGCTGCGGCCCGCCGGCTTCGGCAGGGAGCGGCTCACGCCGCTCGTCGACAAGGGGCTCGCGCCCATCGCCGGCATCCTGCTGATCGTCGGCGCGGGCGGCGGCTTCAAGCAGACGCTGATCGACTCCGGCGTGGGCCAGATGATCCTGGACATCTCCAAGGACTGGTCGATCCCGGCGCTGCTGCTGGCCTGGCTGATCGCGGTGGCCATCCGCCTGGCGACCGGCTCGGCGACGGTGGCGACGGTCTCGGCGGCCGGGCTGGTCGCCCCGCTCGCGGCCGACATGTCGACCGCCCACACCGCGCTCCTCGTCCTGGCCATCGGCGCCGGCTCGCTCTTCTTCAGCCATGTCAACGACGCGGGATTCTGGCTGGTCAAGGAGTACTTCGGCCTCAGCGTCGGCGACACCCTGAAGACCTGGTCCGTCATGGAGACGATCATCTCGGTGGTCGCCGGCGGTCTGGTCCTGCTCCTCTCGCTGGTCATCTAGGAGTACGAGGATGAGTCACCCCCTGTTCGACGTCAGCGGCCGCACGGCCCTGGTCACCGGCTCCAGCCGCGGCATCGGTCTCGCCCTCGCCCGGGGCCTCGCGGAGGCCGGCTGCACGGTGGTCCTCAACGGCCGCGACGCCGGCCGTCTCACCAAGGCGGCCGCGGAACTGCCCGGTGACGTCCACACGGCCGTGTTCGACGTGACCGACGGCCCCTCGGTCGCCGCGGGGATCGCGGATGTCGAGGAGCGGGTCGGGCCGGTCGACATCCTCGTCAACAACGCGGGCGTGCAACTGCGCGCCCCGCTCCTGGAGTTCACGGACACGGACTGGCACCGCATCCTGGACACCAACCTCACCAGCGCGTTCCTGGTCGGCCGTGAGGCGGCCCGCCGGATGACGGAACGCGGCCACGGCAAGATCGTGAACATCTGCTCGCTGCAGAGCGAGGTGGTCCGCCCCGGCATCGCGCCCTACGCGGCCACCAAGGGCGCCCTGAAGATGCTCACCAAGGGCATGTGCGCGGACTGGGGCCCGTACGGCGTGCAGGTCAACGGGTTGGGCCCGGGCTACATCGAGACGGAACTGACCAGGCCCCTCGTCGAGGACGAGGAGTTCAGCGCCTGGGTGCGCCGCCGCACCCCGGCCGGCCGCTGGGGCCGTACCGAGGACCTGGTGGGCGGGGTGCTGTTCCTCGCCTCGCCCGCCGCGGACTTCGTCAGCGGACAGGTGCTGTACGTCGACGGCGGAATGACGAGCGTGCTGTGAGAGGGCCTGCTGACATGACAGAGATGCCCGGCTGCGTGATCCACGGTCGGGGAGACCTGCGGGTCGACCGGCTGCCGGTCCCCGAGCCCGGCCCCGGGCAGGCGCTGATCGCCGTCCGCTACGGGGGCGTCTGCGGCTCCGACCTGCACTACTGGCGGCACGGCGGGGTCGGCGACTTCCACCTGAGGGAACCGATGCTGCTCGGGCACGAGGTGGTCGGGACGGTCCTGGCGTACGGCTCCCCGGACGCGTCGGGTCCGGCCGTCGGTACGCCGGTGGCCGTGCACCCCGCGACTCCGTGCGGCTCGTGCCCGGAATGCGCGGCCGGACGCCGAAACGTCTGCCGGGACACCCGCTACCTCGGCAGCGCGGCGCGCTTCCCGCACGTGCAGGGCGGTTTCGCCGCCCAAGTGGTCGTACCCGTTGAGCAGTTGAGGCCGCTTCCGGCGGGCCTCGAACTGCGGCGGGCAGCGCTCGCCGAGCCGCTGTCCGTCGCCCTGCACGCGGTACGGCGGGCCGGGGAGATGAGCGGACGGCATGTGATGGTCACCGGCGCCGGCCCCATCGGGTGCCTCGTGGTCGCCGCGGCGAAGGCGGCGGGTGCCGCGCGGGTGACGGTCACCGATCTTCTCCCGGCGGCTCTGGAGTACGCACGTGCCGCGGGCGCCGACACCGTCGTACGGGCCGACGATCCGGCCGACGCCGGGTGGCCGTCCGAGGCGGACGAGGTGGATGTGGCCGTCGAGGCGTCAGGGGTGGCCGCCGGCCTCGACACGTGTCTGCGTCTGGTGCGGCGCGGCGGGGTCGTCGTACAGTTGGGGATGCTGCCACCCGGACCGAGTCCGTTCGCCGGGAACCTCGTCGTGAGCCGGGAGATCGAGCTGCGGGGAGCGTTCCGCTTCGACACGGAGTTCGACGAGGCGCTGCGGCTGCTCGCCGCCGAGCCCGCCTTCGACGGGCTGGTCAGCGCGGTGGTGCCGGTGACGGACGCCGAGGCGGCGTTCACGCTCGCCGCGGACCGGAGCCGGTCCTGCAAGGTCCTGTTGGACTTCGGTGCCTGAATCGGCTTCCCCGGCGGCCCGCTCGGGCTCATCATGAGGAGACCTCCGGACACGGCCTCCGGGGGCGACCGTGTCGGGGGGCGTCATGGCGGTTTCCCTCGGGATGCGCATCTCGGGGCTGCTCGTGGTCGGAGCGGTGGCGGTGGCTGTCGCGGCCTTCACCGGTGACGGAAGTGGTGCGCCGGTCAGAGGGGGCGGGAACGGCACGATCGTGACGGTCGGGCCGTCGGACGGTGCCCGTTCCGCCGCGTCGCCCCTGCCTCCCGTTCCCCGGCAGTCACCCGCCGGGGAAGCGGGCCCCACGGCGCTGCCGAGCACCCCGGGCCACACCCACCGCATCACGACACCGCCGGCCGGCACCTCCCCCACCCCTTCCCCCACCCACAGCAACAGCCTTCTCCTGAGCCCCGCTTGGCTCCCGCCCGGCCCGGCCTCGCCCGATGCCGACCCCACCCCCGACCCGGCCGGCGTCTACGACGAGCTCCGGGACCCGGACCAGTGCCGGGCCGCCCTCGACGTCGTCCCGGCGGCCTCGGCCGACCCGGAGTGGCGGGTCGTGCGCGCGCTCGCGACGGCCTGCCTGGCGGTTCAGGGCCGAGGCGGCAGCTGGGAGAGCGCGACCAGGGAGTACGCCGGCCCGGCCGGGAAGGCGGGCACCTGCAAGGGCCGCGCCGGCTACGCCGTACTCGGCGGGCTGCTGGACTTCCACCGGCGACACCCGGGCGCCACCGTGCGGTTGCAGGCCTCGGGCGGCACGCCCGCGTGCGCCTACCGGGTCACGGGCGTGGACACCGGCGGCGACGGCGAGGCGCAACCCGGCGACACGGTCGCGATCGAACTCCGGGACATCTGCTTCGACCCCGCCGAACTGCTGCGGTTCGGGAGCGTGTTCATCGGCGGGCGGCAACTCGCCGGGCCGCCCGTGCCGCGGTCGCGGGCGGGCGAGGGGCTGGTGCTGTCCGCGGTGGTGCCGTCCCTGGGCGGCTACCCGCTCTCGGTCGACGTGGTCGTCCGGTACGGGACCACCGAGGCGCGGCTGATGGACGCGTTCACGGTCGTGGCACCCGCCGCCCTGCCGTCACCCGGTGGCCCGTCAGGGTCGCCACAGGGGGTGCTCCCGCTCGGCCCACTCCCGGCTCACCTTCCCGGTCCGTAGCCCGCCGCGCGCCTCGGGATCCGCGATCGCCATGCCGATGTGCCCGGCGAGGACGATGCCGATCGTCAGGGCCAGCCAGTCGTGGACGAAGGTCGCGCTGGTGCGCCACATGATCGGGGTGAGGTGGGTGAACCACATGATCAGGCCCGTGCCGAGCATCACCAGCGTCGCTCCGGCGATCCAGGCCGCGTAGATCTTCTGCCCGGCGTTGAACTTGGCCGCCGGGCGCGAGGAGCGGCGCTTGTCGCGGCGCAGGGCCGCGCGCAGCCAGTCCCTGTCGTGCGGCCCGAAGCGGTTCAGGTGGCCCAGGTCGGCGCGGAAGAAACGGGAGGCCAGCCCCAGCAGGACGGGTACCGGCAGGGCGAGCCCGGCGCACTCGTGGACCCGGACCACCAGCTCGCGGCGGCCGACGAGTTCGGCGAACTGCGGGATGTAGAGGAACGCGGCCGTCACCACGCACACGCCCATCAGTGCGGCGGTCGTGCGGTGCACCCAGCGCTGGACGGGGCCGAACCGGCGGACCCCGGTGGCCGCCGGGGTGTGTGCCTCAGCTCGTAGGGTCATCGTCCCGCCCGTTCGACTTGCCGACCCAGGCGTCGACGTCGTAGCCGAGGTGCTCCCAGTAGCCCGGTTTCACGTCCTCGGTGACGGTGATCCCGGAGAGCCACTTGGCGGACTTGTAGAAGTACATCGGCGCCACGTAGAGGCGGACCGGGCCGCCGTGGGCGTGGCCGATGTCCTTGTTCTGCATGCGCAGTGCCACCAGGACGTCGGAGCGGCGGGCCTGGGCGAGGGTGAGGCTCTCGGTGTACGTGCCGTCGAAGCAGGTGAAGCGCACGGCCCCGGCCTTGGCCCGCACGCCCGCCGCGTCCAGCAGCCGGGACAGCCGTACGCCTTCGAAGGGGGTGTCGGGGACCCGCCAGCCGGTGACGCACTGGACGTCCTTGACCAGCTTGGTCTGCGGCAGGGCGCGCAGGTCGTCGAGCGTGTAGGTCTTCGGGCGGTCGACGAGTCCGTCCACGGTGAGGCGGTAGTTCGCGGCGTTCCTGTGCGGCACGGAGGAGGCGACCGAGTAGTAGCGGAACCCGCCGCCGTTGGGGAGCAGGCCGGTCAGACCGGTGGGGTCCTTGTCGGCCGCCGCGCCGAGGAAGCCCTCCAGGGCGTTCTGCAGCGTGGGTGCGGCGATCACGCCGAGGGCACCCAGGCCGATGGTGCCGAGCAGGACACGGCGCCCGATCGGTGTGCCGCGCTCCTCGGGTGCCTTCGGGCTGCCGGGCTCCTCGGGTTGTTCGGGGTTCACGTATCCATTCGAACACCCGCGACCCCGGCGGGACCAGGAATCGAGGGTGCTCGTCAGGGTTCCGTAATCACTTCTTACGGCGTTCTCAGAAACCGGCGCCCGAAAAGCCGGTCCGCATGCGTGCCTGCTCCGCATGCGTGCCTGCTCCGCATGCGTGCCTACGGCGTCTCCTGCGCCGCCCTGTCCAGCTGGAAGGCCTCGTTGCCGAGTCCGATCCGGGCGTGTGCCTCGGGCACCCGCGAGCGCAGGACCAGGCCCTGGGCCAGGCCGACGACCAGGGCGAGGCCGATGATGCCCGGCAGTGCCCAGCTCAGGGCCGAGTCGGGGCCGGCGCCGACCAGCACGTCGAAGTCCTTGACGGTGTAGCCGGCGATCACGAGCAGGGCGACCGCGGCGAGCGCGGAGGTCACCAGGCGCCACCACTGGGCGCCCAGGGCGCCGCGGCGGGCGAAGAAGACGATGACCGACACGGAGGCCGCCGCCATCAGCAGGATCACGCCGAGGGCGCCGATGTTGCCGAACCAGGTGAACAGGTGCAGCACCGGCTCGGTGGGGTCGCCGGTGGGCTTGTCGTCGGCGATCGCGAAGGCGATCACGACGACCGCCGCCACGGCCGTCTGCAGCAGGGAACCGCTGCCGGGAGCGCCGCTCGAACCGGTCGTACGGCCGAAGGTGCGCGGCAGCAGGCCCTCGCGCCCCATGGCGAAGGTGTAGCGGGCGACGACGTTGTGGAAGCTGAGCATGGCGGCGAACATGCCCGTGACGAACAGGACGTGCAGCACGTCGGTGAAGGTGGAGCCGAGCCGGGACTCGGTGAGCGAGAAGAGCATTCCGGCGCTCTCCTTGCGGGCCACGCCGACGACCTGCGTGGGGCCCGCGGCGACGGTCAGGGCCCAGCTGCTGACGGCGAAGAAGACGGCGACGCCTGCCACCGCGAGGAACATCACGCGCGGCACGAGGATGTGCGGCTTGCTGGTCTCCTCCGCGTACACGGGCGCCTGCTCGAAGCCGAGAAAGGCCGCGATGCAGAAGCAGAGCGCGGTACCCACCCCGGCGCCGCTGAGCGTGTCCGGGTTGAAGGCGTGCAGCGACGTGCCCTCCCCGGCCGGGTCGCCGATCGCCGCGATGTCGAAGACCACCACCAGGATCACCTCGACGACCAGCAGTACGCCCAGCACGCGCGCGTTGACGTCGATCTTCAGCCAGCCCAGCAGGCCGACGACCGCGAGTGCCGCCAGCGCCGGTATCCACCAGGCGATCTCCAGGTGGGCGTAGGTGGAGAAGAGCCCGGAGACCTCGAAGCCGAAGATGCCGTAGATGCCGACCTGCAGGGCGTTGTAGGCGACCAGGGCCACGAGGGCGGCGCCCGCGCCGGCGGTGCCGCCCAGGCCCCGGGAGATGTACGCGTAGAAGGCGCCCGCGTTGTGGACGTGCCGGCTCATCTCGGCATAGCCGACGCTGAAGAGGACCAGCACCACACCGAGGCCGACGAACAGGAGGGGCTGACCGACGATCCCCATCACCGCGAATGTGGTGGGCATGACACCCGCGACCACCATGAGAGGGGCGGTCGCGGCGAGCACGGAGAGCAGCAGCCCTCCCGTGCCGAGGCGGTCGGCGCGCAGGGCACGCTCCTGCCCCAGATACGTACTGATGCCGTCGGCGGCAGATCTGCTCGCGTGGGAACTGCCCGTGGTCATCGCAGGACCGTCCTTCTGGTTGGCGTCGGGAGTGTCATGCCGTGCCGATCGCGGCGGCGCGCGCGGCACGGAAGGCGGAGTGGGGATCGCGGTCCGGGTAGGACCACGGTGCCGGGGTGGCGTGCTCGCCGATGCGGTGGAAGAGGGCGGCGGCCTCGGCGCCCCGGCCCTCGCAGACCTTGGCGTGGGCGAGGAAGTTGAGGTCGACCAGGCGGCGCGGGTGGCCCTCGTGCTCCCACTCCAGCCACCAGTCGAAGGCGGTCTTCATGACCTGGCGGGCCCGGCGGCCGGTCCAGTGCCCGGAGGCGGCCGGCTCCGCCGGTTCCTGTCCGGTGGCGGCCAGTACGCGGTAGCGCTCGGCGTGGGCGACGACCGGCAGGATCGCGAGCGGGGAGTCGGCAGGGGCCTGTTCGGCGGCCCAGTTGGCGAAGTCGTAGACCTCGTGCAGGGGGTCGGGGCCGGCGCTCGCGTGCCGCTCGGCGAGGTGGGCGACCATCAGGTGGTGGGCGTGGTGGTGGTCGGCGTACCGGCCGCGGACCTGGTCGAAGAGCCGTGCGGTCTCCTCGTCCGCGCCCCCGTCGCGCTCCAGCATGAGCAGGCCCAGCCACGGGGTGGGGTCGGCGGGCACGAGGGCGGCCGCGTCCCGGCAGGCCTCCCGGGCACGGTCGGGCTTCTCCTTGCCCCGCAGGGCGCGCTGGACCTTTGCGAGCGCGAGCAGCACGGCGGCGTCGGTGGAGTCGGGCTCGGCGAGCAGCCAGTCCCCGGCCCAGGCGGCGCTGTAGGGCTCCAGCGCCAGCACGGTGATCCGGTGCCCGCGACGGTCCCAGTCGTCGCCGGTGTGCATGAGCAGGGACCGCACGGCCTGCCAACGCCCCTGCGCCAACGCGGCGCGGGCGCCGGAGAGTTCGGTGTCGTCCAGGACCGCGTCGAGCGCCTGGGCGGCCACACGCTTGCGGCCCCGGCCGAGGGGTGGCGGGGGTGGGGACACCGCGGGAACTTCCTCACGCGACACGGCTCGTCGTCCGGTTTCGGCTTGCCGTCGACTGGTCACGCACAGCAAACCCGCCGCCATTGCTTTGCGTCAAGGGATGTACGGCTGTTACACGCGTCAACATCCGTTACTGAAGGGGCACTTGTGATCAGGTTGCGCGCCGCGGCCCGGTATGTGCGCTCACGGATGTGGCGTACGCCATGGCGCCCCCGCTTCCGGCACCTCACCATGACGGGACGGCCACGTCACCGTCCTTGATCGTCCTTCGACCGTCGGGGCACCGTGACGGAGTCGACTCCCCGGATCCGGGTACTCCCAGGAGCATGCCGGGCGCCGGGACGCTACAGTCACCCAAACGCACCCCGAGGCCCGGCCCGACGATCGAGGTACGCAGCGTGTCCGTTCTGGTTCTGATTCTCGCCGTGAGCGCCGCCTGCTGCCTGGGCTTCGGCTTCGTGCTCCAGCAGAACGCGGCCCAGCGGGCACCCCTGAGCGACTTCCTCTCGCTGCGTCTGCTCTTCGACCTGATGCAGGTGCCGCGCTGGCTGGGCGGCATCGGCCTGATGGTGGCCGGCATGGTCCTGGGCGCGATCGCGCTGAGCCAGGGCGAGATCTCCCTCGTCGAACCCCTGCTGGCCACGAACCTCCTCTTCGCCCTCGCCCTCTCCCGCAAGCAGACCAGGCAGCCGCTGGGCCGCCAGGGCTGGGGCGGACTCGCACTGCTCGCGGGCGGCGTCACCGCCTTCATCGTCGCGGGCCGGCCGCACGGCGGCAGCGCGGTCAGCGACCCCTTCCGGCACTGGCTGATCATCGGCGCCATGATCGGTCTCGCGCTGCTCCTGACGACGTACGCGAAGCGCTCCCGCCTCAGCTCCGCCCCGGTCCTCCTCTCCCTCGCCGCGGGCCTCCTCTACGGCGTCCAGGACGCTCTCACCCGGGTCAGCGGCCAGCGCTTCTCCGAGGGCGGCCTCACCGAGCTGGTCACCGGCTGGGAGCCGTACGGCGTCGCGGCCCTCGGCGTCACCGGCCTGATCCTGGTCCAGAGCGCCTTCGAGACGGCGCCCCTGCGCATGTCGCTGCCCGCCCTCACCGCGGCCCAGCCGCTCGCCGGCATCATCTGCGGAGTGGGCTTCCTGGGCGACCGTCTGCGCACCGACACGGGAGCGCTCGCCTGGGAGGCGGCCGGTCTCGCGGCGATCGTCGGCGGCATCGTCCTGCTCGGCCTGCACCCGTGCATGCCGAGCGGCGCGGCGAAGCCGCAGCGGGTCCGGGACCTGCAGCCGAACTGACGCCGTCCTGCTTGGATGGCCGTATGACGAGCCCCGCAGACGAGATCCTCGACATCGTCGACGAGAACGACCAGGTCATCGGCCGGTCCCCGCGCGGCGAGGTGTACGCCGAGGGCCTGCGCCACCGCTGCGTCTTCATCCAGGCCAGGGACGCGCAAGGCCGCCTCTTCGTCCACCGCCGCACCCCGATCAAGCTGGTCTTCCCCTCCCTCTACGACATGTTCGTCGGCGGAGTGGTCGGCGCGGGCGAGTCCTACGACGACGCGGCGCTGCGCGAGGCCGAGGAGGAACTGGGCGTCTCCGGCCTCCCGGACCCGGGCTTCCTCTTCAAGTTCCTGTACGACGACGGCGCCGGCCGGACCTGGTGGTCGGCGGTGTACGAGGTCCGCTGCGATCTGCCGGTCGACCCGCAGGCCGAGGAGGTGGCCTGGCACGCGTTCCTGCCGGAGGCGGAGGTGGAGCGACGTCTGCCGGAGTGGGAGTGGGTGCCGGACGGGCTGGCCGCGTACGAGCGCTTGAAGGCCTTCCGAGGCGCATCCGGCCGCCCGGCGTCTGGGGACGAGGCCCGTTCAGGGCCGATAAAGTCCTGAACGTGATCGACCTTGCACGAAACATCCGGCTCTGGTTCGCCCCCGAACAGGTCCGGCAGGACGGCCGCACCCCCGACTACCGCTTCTCGCTGGCGAACGAGCGCACCTTCCTGGCCTGGCTGCGCACCGCGCTCGCCCTGATCGGCGGCGGCTTCGCGGTGGACCAGTTCCTGCCGGACCTGCGCTGGGCCTGGCGGGTCGGGCTCGCGCTCGCGCTGCTCGGAGCGGGCGTGCTGTGCTCCCTGCGTGCGGTCAATCACTGGATGCGCTGCGAGCGTGCGATGCGCCGCGGCGAGGACCTGCCGGTCTCACGGTTCCCGGCGGTGCTGAGCGTGGTCGTCGCCGTCGTGGCCGTGGCGATGGTCGTCGTCGTGCTCGTCGGGTGGGAGGGATGACCGCCGACGCGGCGCCCGAGCGCGACCCCGGGCTGCAGCCGGAGCGGACCCGGCTGGCCTGGCGGCGTACGACGCTGGCGAGCACCGTGGCCGCCGTTCTCGCCGTGAGGACCGCGCTGCACGGCGACGCCTCCCCGGTCGCGGTCGTGGCCTGCGCCCTGTGCTGCGCCCTCTGGCTGGGCTTCCTCCTGGTTGCCCACCGCCGAATCCGCACCCTGTCATCGTCCGACAGCCCCCACGCCCTCGCCCCCCGCCACGCCACCACAGCGGCCCTGTGCACCATCGCCCTCGCAGCATGCGGAGCCGCCCTCGTCCTCTGACCGGAAACACCGCACCGCACCGCGATGCCCCGGCCACCGTCGCGGCCCGCACCCCGTACCCCATCCCCTCGCTTGGCCTCCCGCTCCTCGCCCACCACCGAACCCGCACCCCGGCATCGCCCGACAGCCCCCACGCCCTCACCCCCCGCCACGCCACCACAGCGGCCCTGTGCACCATCGCCCTCGCAGCATGCGGAGCCGCCCTCGTCCTCTGACCGGAAACACCGCACCGCACCGCGATGCCCCGGCCACCGTCGCGGCCCGCACCCCGTACCCCATCCCCTCGCTTGGCCTCCCGCTCCTCGCCCACGGCAGCCCTGTGCGCGATCGCCTTCGCGGTGTGCGGGGCGGGCCTCGGCCTCTAACCCGCCGGTTCCACCTCCCAGTCCACCGTCACCACGATCTTTCCCCGGGTCCGGCCCTCCTGGCTGAGGCGGTGGGCGTCCGCCGCGCGTTCCAACGGGAACGTCTCCGAGACATGCACGGACACGACGCCCTGTTCCACCAGTTCGGTCAGCCGCTGCAGGTCCTCGGCGTCCGGGCGCACCCAGCAGTACCGGCCGCCGTAGCCGATGACCTCGCCGTCGGCGATCGACGCCAGACGGCCCTGTGGGACCAGCAGTTCGGCCGAGGTCTTCAGGGCCTCGCCGCCGACGGTGTCGAACACGGCGTCCACACCCTCGGGCGCCAGCCCGCGCATCCGCTCGGCCAGCCCTTCGCCGTACTCCACGGGCTCGCAGCCCAGCCCCCGCAGGAAGTCGTGGTTGCCCTCGCTCGCCGTGCCGATCACCCGGGCGCCCAGATGCCGGGCCAGCTGGACCGCGACGGAGCCGACCCCGCCCGCGGCCGCGTGCACCAGGACCGTGTCGCCGCGCCCGACCTGGAGCGCCTTCACCAGCACCTGGTAGGCGGTGAGCCCCGCCAGCGGCAGCCCGGCCGCCTCCTCCCAGGTGAGGTTGCGCGGCTTGCGGGCGAGGGCGCGCACGGGGGCGGCGACGTACTCGGCGAAGGTGCCGCGGGAGAGGAAGTCCTCGCGCACGTAGCCGATGACCTCGTCCCCGGCGGTGAACTCCGTGACGGAGACGCCCGGTTGCACCACCACGCCGGAGACGTCCCAGCCGGGCACCACGGGGAAGACGGGGTCGAGCATTGCGTCGAGGTAGCCCTCGCGACACTTCCAGTCGACGGGATTGACTGCGGCCGCGCGAACCTTGACCAGCACGGCGTCGGGGCCGATCTTCGGATCGCGCACCTCGCCGTACTCGAGCACGTCCGGTCCGCCGTACCGGCTGTAGCTGATGCCTTTCATGACACCGACCCTCCGGGGTGCCCGGGCGCCACGCAACCCGAATGCCCCGATATGCACCAATCGCGTGGCAGCCTGTCCGTCGTCACCACCCGTACCCCCGAAGGTGAGCCCCATGACCACCCTCCACATGGAACACCCCTCCCACACACACGCGCACGGCCCGGACTGCGGACACACGCCGGTGCCGCACGGAGACCACGTCGACTACGCGCACGACGGGCATCTGCACCGCGAGCACAGCGACCACTGGGACGAGTGCGAGCCCGCCGGCCACGCCCCGCACGAGGCCCACGACCACCGGCACGGCGAGGGCTGCGGACACGAGAGCGTCCTGCACGGAGACCACGTCGACTACCTGCACGACGGCCACCGGCACGCCCCGCACGACGGGCACTGGGACGACCACTGAATCGGGCAGGACCGGCCCCCCGACAGCTCCCCGCGGTACTGCGCGGGGAGCTGTCGGCCTATCGTGGCTCAGATCACGTTCGCCTCGCACACTGGACGACATACCGACCGGTCGGCATCATAGTCGGGAACCGTTTACGCGCCCGTTAGGAGCACCGATGAGCCCCGACCATCCGCCAGGCCTCGATCTCGACCGGCTGCGCGGCCTGCTCGACCAGGAGCGGCCCGGCCTGGTGCACGGCCCCCTGACCGGCCGGCTGATCGAGGGCGGACGGTCGAACCTCACGTACGCGGTCTCCGACGGCACCTCGACATGGGTCGTACGACGGCCCCCGCTCGGCCATGTGCTGGCCACCGCGCACGACATGAAGCGCGAGCACCGCGTGATCAGCGCCCTGCACCCGGCGGACGTCCCGGTGCCGCGCCCGGTGCTGCTGTGCGAGGACGACGAGGTCTTCGGGGCTCCTCTCTACGTCATGGAGTTCGTGGAGGGCACGCCGTACCGCACGGCCGACCAGCTCGCCCCGCTCGGCCCGGAGCGCACCCGGGGCGCCGTTCTGTCCCTGGTGGACACGCTGGTCGAGCTGCACGCGGTGGACCCCGCCGCGGTGGGCCTCGCCGACTTCGGCCGCCCCGAGGGCTTCCTCGACCGGCAACTGCGGCGCTGGGGCAAGCAGTTGGACGCCTCCCGCAACCGTGAGCTGGCCGGCATCGACGAGCTGCACGCGGCGCTCGGCCGACAGCTCCCCCCGTCGCCCGCGCCGACCGTGATCCACGGCGACTACCGGCTCGACAACGTCCTCATCGGCGAGGACGACCGCATCAAGGCGATCCTCGACTGGGAGATGTCGACGCTCGGCGACCCGCTCACCGACCTCGGGCTGCTGGTGATGTACAGCATGCCGCTCGGCATGCCGGACTCCCCCGTCTCCACCACGGCCGAGGCGCCCGGGCACCCGGAGCCGGCCGAGCTGATCGAGCGGTACGCCGCGCGCTCGGGGCGCGACGTCTCCTCGGTCTCCTGGTACACGGCGTTCGCCTGGTTCAAGCTCGCCGTGATCCTGGAGGGCATCCACTACCGCTACACGCTGGGCCAGACGGTCGGCCGGGGCTTCGACCGCATCGGCGACCTGGTGCCCGTCTTCATCGGGCACGGCCTGACCACTCTTCAGGAAGGCTGATCAGTCATGGACTTCGCGTTCGACGCACGCACCGAGGAACTCCGCGCCACACTCCTCGCCTTCATGGACGAGTACGTCTACCCGGCCGAGGCGGTGGCGGAGGAGCAGCGGGCCGCGCTGGCCTCCCCGTGGGACACCCCGGCCGTGGTGGGCGAGCTGAAGGCCGAGGCGCGCAGGCAGGGCCTGTGGAACCTCTTCCTCCCGGACGCCGAGCACGGCGCCGGACTGACCAACCTGCAGTACGCGCCGCTCGCCGAGATCACGGGCCGCAGCCCGCATCTGGCACCCACCGCCACGAACTGCGCGGCGCCCGACACCGGGAACATGGAGGTGCTCGCGCAGTTCGGCGACGAGCAGCAGAAGAAGCAGTGGCTGGAGCCGCTGCTCGCCGGTGAGATCCGCTCGGCGTTCGCGATGACCGAGCCCGAGGTGGCCTCCTCGGACGCCACCAACATCACCACGCACATCGAGCGAGCCTCCGATGGCACGGACGAGTACGTCATCACCGGCCGCAAGTGGTACATCTCCGGGGCGATGAACCCGGACTGCAAGATCTTCATCGTGATGGGCAAGACGGACCCGGACGGCGCGGACATCCGCCGCCAGCAGTCCATGATCCTGGTCCCGCGGGACACCCCGGGAGTCGTCGTGAAGCGCGCGATGCAGGTGTTCGGCTACGAGGACCACTCCCACGGCGGCCACGCCGAGGTGGTCTTCGACCACGCGCGCGTACCGGCGTCCAGCCTGATCGGCGAGGAGGGCGGCGGCTTCGCGATCGCCCAGGCCCGGCTCGGTCCGGGCCGCATCCACCACTGCATGCGGCTGATCGGCATGGCGGAGCGGGCGATCGAGCTGATGTGCCGCCGGGCCGTCTCCCGTACGGCCTTCGGCAAGCCGCTGGCCCAGCAGGGCGTCGTCCAGAACTGGATCGCGGACGCGCGTGTGGCCGTCGAGCAGCTGCGCCTGCTGGTCCTGAAGACGGCCTGGATGATGGACACCGTGGGCAACAAGGGCGCCCACGCCGAGATCCAGGCCATCAAGATCGCCACGCCCCGCACGGTCGTCGACATCCTCGACCGCGCGATCCAGCTCCACGGCGCGGGCGGTGTCAGCCAGGACTTCCCCCTGGCCGAGCTGTACGCGAGCGCCCGCACCCTGATGCTCGCCGACGGCCCGGACGAGGTCCACCAGCGGTCGCTGGCTCGACGGGAGCTGAAGAAGTACGTGTGACCCCATGACCCATGCGGGGTGACCCCGCATGGGTCAGGCGCAAGGGGCGGCTGCGCGTGGCAGCCGCCCCTTACCTGTGCCCGTATGGACCTGTTGAACCTGTGCCCGATCCGTATCGCGGTTACGGCCGCAGCGCGCGCAGCAGCAGGTCCGCCAGGTGGTCGGCGACCTCCTGCGGGCTGAGCGGGCCGTCGGGCCGGTACCAGGTGGACAGGTGGTGGACCGAGCCGAAGTGGTAGTCGACCACCAGGTCGGCCGGAGTCGCCTTGGAGAAGACGCCCGCCTGCTGCCCCTCCTCCACCAGCGCGCGGAAGCGCTCGTGGTAGCGACGGCGCTCGGCCCGCACCTGCTTGTTCTTCTCCGGGCTCAGGTGGTGCATGGAGCGGAAGAAGATGTTCGCGTCGTCGAGGTTGTCGATCGTCGTGACCACGACGTCGGCCGCCGCGCCCCGCAGCCGCTTCTCGATCGGCTCGTCGGCGTCCGCGAAGGCGTCGAGGCGCTCCTGCTGGACGCGCAGCACGCGCGCGTACACCTCGTGCAGGAGGTCGTCCTTGGAGCCGAAGTAGTGGTACAGCGCCCCCTTGGTGACGCCGGCCGCCTCGACGATCTCCTGCACCGAGGTGCGGTCGTAGCCCCGCTCGGCGAAGAGGCGGGTGGCGGCGGCCAGCAGCCGCTGAGGGACGGGAGTACCGTCACCGTCCGTCGTCCTGGGCACTTGTGCCGCCACCTGCCTTCCAAGCTCTCGGTCTGCTTCTAAGCACTGTCCCGCGGTCGGGAACGAAGCTCCCGACGGAGGATCTTCCCACTTGCCGTCTTCGGCAAGTCGGGCAGGATCTCCACCTGCCGCGGGTACTTGTAGGCGGCCAGTCTCTCCTTGCAGTACGCCGCGAGTTCACCCGGGTCCGTGTCGGCGCCCGGACGGAGGCTGATGTACGCCTTGACGGTCTCCCCCCGGTACCCGTCGGGCACCCCGACGACCGCCGCCTCACGGACCGCGGGATGCGTGTACAGCACGTCCTCGACCTCGCGCGGCCACACCTTGAAGCCGGACGCGTTGATCATGTCCTTCTTGCGGTCGACGACGTACAGCCACCCCTGCGGGTCCATGAAGCCGATGTCGCCCGTGCGCAGTTCGCCGTCCGGGAAGGTCTCGGCCGTCGCGTCGGGCCGCCGCCAGTAGCCGGGCACGACCTGCGGTCCGCGGACGAGGATCTCGCCCTGCTCGCCCAGGGGGACCTCGCGGCCCCGGTCGTCGACGATCCGCACGATCGTGTCGGGGCCCGGCAGGCCCACGGCCAGGGTGCCGGAGGCCGGGTCGACGGGTGCCTCCAGGCCGGGCGGGACGGAGGCGCAGGGAGCGGTGCACTCGGTCAGCCCGTAGCCGTTGCGGATGTACGGCCCGAAGCCGGCCCGGAACTTCTCCACCAGGGCCGGCGGCACGGGGGCGCCGCCGGAGGAGATGTTGACGAAGGAGGAGAAGTGGTCCGGGGTGGCGTCCGGGTGGGCGCCCAGTGCCATGAAGGCGGTCGACGGGCCGACCGTGTAGTGCGGCCGGTGCTCGGCGAACGCGTCGAGCACGACACCCGCCTCGAAGCGGTACGTCAGCACGAGCGTGCCCGCGCTGTTGAGACACGCGCCGAGCTGGCAGACCATCCCGGTGATGTGGAACAGGGGCGCCATCGCGTAGTAGACCGGCGCGTTGGGCAGGGCGAGGCCGGTGCGCTGCCGTTCGGCGTTGAACATGATGTTGCCGTGCGTGTTGGTGGCGCCCTTGGGGGTGCCGCTGGTGCCCGAGGTGTAGCTGATCAGCGCGATGTCGGACGGCCCGGGGTCCCGGCCTTCCGGCGCCTTGTGCCCGGCGCGTGCCACGGCCACCAGGTCGTCGGCGTCGTCGCCGTGCGGCAGCCGCTCGAAGGCCAGTACGCGCGCGTCGTCGCGCGTCTGGAAGTCCAGCTCGCACCCGGTCAGCACGGTCCGCACGGAGGAGTCGGCGGCGGCGTCGCGCAGATACGACTCCCAGGCACGATCGGAACAGACGAGAGCCGACACCTCGCCGTCCCGCAGGACGTGCCCCACCTCCCCCGCCTTGTACATGGGGTTGACCGGCACGACGATCGCGCCCGCCTTCCACGCGCCCAGCAGGGCGAGAACGAAGTGCGGGGAGTTCTGCAGCAGGATCGCCACCCGGTCGCCGCGCTCCAGGCCGCGGGCGGCCAGATGCCCGGCGACCGAGTCGCTCAGCTCGTCGGCCTCGCGGTAGCTCAGCCGCCCGTCGAAGTAGGCGAGGAAGGCCCGGTCCGGGGCCTCGGCGGCGGACCGGCGCAGGGCGTGCACCAGAGAGTCGGCGGGGTCGATCGGGGCCCGCTGGGCGGCGTTCAGCAGAGCCACCCAGGGCTGGGCGGCGTACGGGGAGCCGGTCACCGCATCTCCTCCCACTTCTGCTGGATGTGGTTCATGTTCGTCAGCCAGCGGTCGGGGCCGGCGGCCCTCGCCTGGTAGTACCCGGCGACCTCGGGGTGCGGGAGGATCAGGAACCGGTCCTCCTCCATCCCCTTGAACAGGGCGTCCGCGACGTCCGCCGGCTCGACCGCCGTCGGCTGGAGCACCAGTTCGCCCGCGCTGCCGGTGGCGGCCAGCATGTCCGTGCGGACGCCCTGGGGACAGATGGCGTGGACCTTGAGGCCCCGGTGCCGGTACGTCAGCGACAGCCACTCGGCGAAGGCGTACGCACCGTGCTTGGAGACGCTGTAGGAGGGCGCGCCGATCATGGTGAGCAGTCCGGCGGCGGAGACGGTGGACACGAACCGGCCGCTGCCGCGCTCCAGCCAGTCGGGGAGCAGTTCGTGGGCGGCACGCACATGGGCCATGACGTTGACGTCCCAGGAAAGCTCCCAGGGCTTCTCGTCGAGCGGCTGCCCGAGCTCGGCGCCCTCGAAGGCGACGCCCGCGTTGGCGCAGTACACGTCGACCGTGCCACCGAGCGCGTCCCGGGCGTCGGCCACGATCGAGGAGGCGTCTCCGGGCACCGCGATGCCGCCGATCTCCTCGGCGACCGCCGCGGCCCGCCCGGCGTCCAGGTCGTTGACCACGACCCGGGCCCCCTCGGCGGCGAACCGCCGGGCCAGGGCAGCCCCGATCCCGCCTCCGGCTCCGGTGACGACCACTCCGGCATCCTGCACGGCTTCCACCATCGGTCTCCTTCGACTGCGGCTCTGCTGCGGGCCCAGACTAACCGGTCGGTATGTGACAGGAAAGGGGTGATGACCACCCCCTCCGGGGCGCGGAACCGCGCGACCCGCAGACAACGGAAAGCTTCCGCACAACCCGCGGGCGCAATACGTTGCCCCTCATGCGCCTCTCAAGACGAGCCCTGCTCGCAGCGACAACGGCAGCGACATCTCTGTCCAGCGCGACCGCGGCCGACGCGGCACCACGTCGATCCCCTCTCCGCACCGGGTTCGAACAACTTGCCGCCCACGGCTACGCCCAGCTCAGCGGCCGGCGCATCGGCATCGTCACCAACCCCACCGGCATCACCCGAGACGTCCGTCACATCGTCGACGTGATGCACGCGGACCCCCGCGTCACCCTGACGGCCGTCTTCGGCCCCGAACACGGCTTCCGCGGCACCGCGCAGGCCGGCGGCTCCGAGGGCCGCTACGACGACCCGGCCACCGGGCTCCCCGTCTACGACACGTACCTCAAGAGCGGCCGGCCCCTCGCCGACGTCTTCACGGCGTCCGGTGTCGACACCGTCGTCTTCGACATCCAGGACGTCGGCGCGCGCTTCTACACGTACATCTGGACGCTGTACGACTGCATGGAGGCAGCCCAGCTCGCCGGCAAACGCTTCGTCGTCCTGGACCGGCCGAATCCGGTGACCGGGCGCGCGGCCCGGGGCCCGGTGCTGCACAAGGAGTTCGCGACCTTCGTGGGCCGGCAGCCGATCTCCCAGGCACACGGGATGACCGTGGCCGAGCTGGCGCGGCTGTTCAACGGGGAGTTCCTCAAGACGCCGGTGCCGCTGGAGACCGTCCTCATGACGGGGTGGAAGCGGTCGGAGTTCTACGACGCCTGGTCGCTGCCCTGGGTGCCGCCGAGCCCGAACATGCCGACGCCCGACTCCGCCCTGGCGTACTCGGGGACCTGCATGTTCGAGGGCACGAACCTGTCGGAGGGGCGCGGTACGACCCGCCCTTTCGAGCTGCTCGGCGCGGAGGGGATCGACGGGCGGTGGGCGGCGGCGGTCGGTGAACTGGGCCTGCCCGGCGTGCACTTCAGGGAGGCGTACTTCGCGCCGACCTTCTCCAAGTTCCAGGGCAGGACGGTAGGCGGCGTGCAGATCCATGTGCACGACCGGGCCGCGTACGACCCCGTGCGTACCGGCGTCGCACTTCTGGTGACCGCCAAGAAGGTGTGGAGCGGCTTCGGCTGGCGGCCGGACAACTGGATCGACAAGCTCACAGGCTCGGCGCGCGTGCGTATGGCGATCGACGCGGGCGCGAGCACCGACGAGGTGGTGGCGGGCTGGCAGGAGGAACTGGCGGCGTTCCGGCGGATTCGAAAGGAATACCTCCTCTACGGATGACTCACGACCTATGGCCTTCCTTGTCCGGTAGCAGGACGATGCGCCCACATCGCAGAGCTGCGGGGGACGAGGGGGCCTGTCATGGCACAGCCGGCAATGAGCGTGTCTCCCTTCTGGGAGCTGACCTTCGACGCGGACGGGGACGTCGACGGGCCGGAGCGGGATCGGCTGCTGGCCGAGGTCACCCGGCGCGGTGTCCGTGACCTGATCGTCTTCGCGCACGGCTGGAACAACGACCGCTCGGGCGCGACCCGCCTCTACAGCAGCTTCTTCGCGCCGATCCCCGGCCTCGCGCCGACGGCCAGGCTCGGGTACGTGGGCGTCCTGTGGCCGTCGATGCGGTTCCCGGACGAGCCCATCCCGGACTTCCCGCGGTCCGTCGCGGCCGACGCGCCGGCGCGTCCCGCGCTCGACAAGGACACACGGCACGCGCTGCTGGAGACCTTCCCCGGCCGGGCCACCGTGATCGACCAGCTCGCCCGGCTGCTGGACCAGCACACGGGCGAGGAGGCCGAGCTGGCGGAGTTCGGGCGGCTGGTGCGGCTGCTGGTGGAGGTGGTACCGCCGGGGCCGCAACCGCTGTTCGCCGCGGACACCCTGGCGAACGGGGCGCCGGAGAACGAGCCGGACATGTTCTCGCGGCCCGCGGCGGAGGTCTGCGAGGAGTTCGCGCAGGCGCTGGCGCAGCTCGAATCCCCGGGCGCACAGGCCTCGTTCACTCTGCCCGACCCCTGGGACGGTGCGCACGAACTGCTGCGGCAGGCGACGTACTACGCGATGAAGCGGCGCGCGGGGACGGTCGGCGAGCGCGGGCTCGGCCGGGTGGTCGGGCAGCTCGCCTCGTCCGCGCCGGACGTGCGTGTGCACCTGGTCGGGCACAGCTTCGGCGGCAGGCTGGTGTCGTTCGCGCTGCGCGGTCTGCCCGAGGGCGTGCACACGGTGAAGTCGGTGACGCTGCTCCAAGGGGCCTTCTCGCACTACGCGTTCGCGGCCCGGCTGCCGCACGACGCACACGCGGGAGGCGTGCTGCAGGGCCAGCAGAACCGTATCGACGGCCCCCTGGTGTGCTGTTACTCCCACTTCGACTCGGCGCTCGGCACGATCTACCCGCTGGCCTCTCGTATGGCGAACGACGCGCAGGGCGTGGCCGAGGGCTTCGACATCGCGGGGATGCTGGGCGCCAAGTGGGGGGCGATGGGGCACGACGGCGTGCAGGCGGTGCCCGGCACGCGTGCGTGCAAGCTCGCGGACGTCCTCGACTCCGGTCTGCCCGCCTCGGGTTGCGTCAACGTCGACGCGGCGGCCGTGGTCAGGAAGGGCGGGCCGCCCTCCGGCGCGCACAGCGACATCGTGCACCGGGAACTGGCCGAGGTGGTGCTGGCGGCGGGCCGCGTGCGCTGACCCGCCGCCAGTGGTGTGTCACCTTCCACCGAGGGGTGGTGGAAGGTCACTTGTCACCGATGGGACGTGTACTCCACCACCTGCTGGAAGGTGGGCCGGTTCTGCCAGCTGATGTTGCGGTGCTTGATGCCGCCGAGGGTGCGCTGGACGATCGAGTCGGCGCACCACTGGTCGCCCGCCGAGCAGAGCGAGTCGCCGGGGTAGACGGACGACGCGGACGTGCCGGCCGCCGACTTCAGGGTGCTGATCAGGATGTCCCGGCAGGAACTCAGGCTGCCGCCGCCGCAGTACTTCGCCGCCGGCGGCCCCTGCACCGGCTCACCGAGCACCGCCCGGATGTCCTTGTCGACGTAGCTCCACCAGCCGTACTGGAAGGAGCTTCCCGCGTGCGAGCCGGTGGGCCCGTGGGCGGCCGACGGGGACTCGTCGATCGGAAGGTTGTTGCCGAAGGCGGTGTACAGGTCGCTGCCGAGGCCCGGTTCGAACTCGGCCTTGACCAGCAGCGGCCACCACGCGTCCAGGATCCGGATCGCGTCGGCGTCGGCGTACTTCTTCGAACCGGCCGACGTCTCCGTGCGCTTGGCGCCCGCCGTCACCCACGCCTGCAGCGTGCTCACCGCGGCCGCGGCCGTGGAGTCGGTGACCGGACTGCCGTTGACGACCTTGAGCAGCTTCGGCAGCACGTCCTCGGCCCGCAGGTCGGCCAGTGACGCGTCCGACATCGCCTTCACCAGCGACGACCGCGTCACTCCGCCCGCGGCCACGAGCTTCTTCACCCGGTCCTCGAGCAGGTTGCCACGGTGCACGGACCCGTCGCCCCAGGGCGCGGTCGTGTAGTCCTTGGCCTGCTTGTTGTTCCAGGAGATGTAGTAGTCCTGGTCGATGGAGTTGGGGTGCGCGGAGGCCGCCGTGTAGTCGGCCGTGTTGGTGGCCGGGTCCCAGTTCCTCCACTCGTACGCCGCCTGCGCCCAGACCGGGAACTCGGCGTCGACGCCGCTCGCCCGCACCGGGTTGTTGCCGCTGTTGTAGTACGCGGTGTGCGAGGAGTCGGCGTAGAACCAGTTGAACGTGTAGTTGATGTGCTGCGCCGCGCTCTGGAAGGTCTGCGGGCTCTTCACGTAGTCCGGGTCGTTGAGCATCTGGAAGCCGATGATCGAGTCGGCCTCGTGCATGTAGGACGAGCGCAGGGTGGTGTAGGCGACCTTCTTGCCGCCGACGGTCGCCCGGTACTCCACCGGCCCGTACTTGGTGCGCCAGACCCGCATCGTGTACGAGCCCGCAGCGGTGCCGTCGGCCGTGGTGGGCTTCCAGGAGTTCGCCTGCTCGACCTTGTCCATGGCCGTGCAGGTGCCGTGGTACAGGTAGTGGTAATCGTCCTGGCACAGCTCTACGGCGTAGGTGTCGATGATGTCCTGGCCGGAGGTCGTCGCACTCCAGGAGTAGTCCTGGCCGCGGCCCAGTTCGACGTACATGCTCAGGCCCGCGAAGGAGGCGCCGCGGGCGCTGATGCCCGGGCCCTGGATCTCCTGGAGCATGAGGAGCTGCGGGGCGAAGTAGCCGGTCTGCGGCCCGAACACGGCGACGGGGTGGCCGCTGGCGGTGTACTTGCCGCTCACCACGAGGGCGTTGGACATGCCGCGCTTGGCCGAGCTCAGGGTGGTCGCCGCCGCCGTGGCCGAGGCGCCGGTGGAGCCGGCCGTGGCCGCGCTGCCCGTGCGGTCGTGGACGAGTGGCTCCTGGGTCACCGAACCGGCGTCGGGCAGGGCCTCGCCCTGGGGGTCTGCGGGCTTGGAGGCGTACGGGAAGCTCTCGCCGTTGTGGACGGTGAGGACGGCCTCGGGGTCGTTGCGTTCGCGGAAGGACTCCCAGACCTTGGTGCCCTCCTGCACGCCGTACTTGGACTGGGCGGCGATCAGGGAGAGCGCGTTGTTGACCTCGCCACCGCCGCCGGAGCCGAACAGCGTGCCGACGACAGAGCCCAGCGCGACCAGATCGGTGATCTTGAAGTGGTCGATGGTGCCGGCGTTGGTGATCGAGTCCTTGTGCCCGGTGAGGACGTACTCGCCGGGGAAGTAACGGCCGGTGTCGGAGGCGTCGATGTAGGCGTTGATGCCGGCCAGGTAGGCGTTGGCGTCGTCCAGGGCCAGCTTCCCGCGGGCGCCGTTGTCGGCGACGGCGTTGTCGATCTGGGCCTGCAGATCGGCCTCGGTGTACGGGGCGCTGCGGTAGAACTCCTGCTCCAGGCCCTGGTTGGAGGGGGCGCCGCCCGCGAACGTCGTCAGCTGGCCGCGTCCGACGTGCCGGAAGACGTCCATGAGCCACAGCCGGTCCTCAGCCGCGGCGTACCCGGCGCCGAACTCCGTGCCGTATCTGGTGCTACCGGTGATGTGGGGAATGCCCGCCTTCTTGTCGCGGACGATCGTCACGTCGGTCCGGCCGGCCGGCTTCTCGGAGGAGGCGACCTGATCGGAAGAGACCCCGAAGGACGCGTCGTTGAAGAAGGTGTTGATCTTCGAGTCGGTGAGGGTGGAGTGGCCCGTGGCGAGGTCGGCGTACGGGCCGAGCTGGTCCTCGGCATGGCTGGGCTGGGTGCCGAAGGCCTGGTTGAGGACGATCTGGGCCAGGGTGGCGTTGCCGTTCTCACCCGGCGGCGTGATGTCGGAGCACTGGCCGCCGCAGTAGTCGTTCGAGGCGGTGGCGGCGACCGCGGTCGCCTGGGTGAGCGGGGACAGGAGGCCGGCAACCAGGACGCATATGGATGCGGCCTTCAGGAACCCGGCGAGTCTGCCGGGAGTTCTCAGTCTGCGTGGGGCGATACGTGAGGGACGCCGAGGCATGGCAGCTCCTACCGACGGGGGTGAGCCGGGACGTTACCGCCGGTAGCCCCGAGAGTGAAGATGAACATGCGTCAAGTTTTGGAGTAGTCAGGGCGGCTTATGGAGGTCATCGGAAAACGGATGGAGCCGAATCGCATGTCGATACGTCTATTCGTCAACGTCGCGCGACGTCCGCGCGGCGACGCCGAAGTGACCGAAGTACAGGTGCAGGTGTGACGGAGGTGCAGGGCGATGGCCGGTTTCCGGAGTCTGGCGAGACAGGTCCGCGATCCGCGGTGCGATCTGGCACTGCGGCGCTATTCACTGCGCAAGTGCCTTGAGCGGTTCGCTCCTTACGGGCACAGGGCGACCTGGGACCATTTGTGCTCCCGGGCAGGGTTCGGTCCGGAGGACCGCTCCCCCGACCCGGTGCGGCTCGTGGCCGCGCTGGACGAGTTGGAAGACGCGCGTTCGGTCTGGCTGGCCTACGAGGTCGAGTTCGCCGAGCGGCGCAAGAAGGAGAAGCACGACGGGCTGCGTCGGCCGGGCACCGTGGACGACTGGCACCGCCTGACCTGGGGCGGGTTCGGTGTCGCCTGGTGCGACGACCCACGGGTGCACCCCCGTGAACCGCTCGCCGAGGTGCTGCGCCGGCTGATCACCGGCCTGGAGCGCGAGCCGGGTTCGGGTTGCCCGGTGTGCGGTGCGCAGCGCCTGATCTGGAAGTACGACCTGGACCACGAACCCTCCACGGGTCCGGTCTGCACTCACTGCGGAATTCTCGTGCCACGGCCCGTGCTCAGAGCCGAGGCCCTGGCGGACGCAAGGCGCGGAAGGCTGCTCGTGTCGGCCTAGGTTCCGGCCGACGGATCGAGCCGGCTGCAGGACAAGACAACCTCCTGACTGACCCGAGCGGGGCCAGTGGGGGCCCCTCGCACGCGCGACGCCGGGAGTGGGGGAACGTGCAGCCGCAAGGCGGAGGCGGGAGTCGACGCGGAGGGTCGGCGACCGACGACAACACGGCCGGGGGGTGCGCCGGGGATGCCGCACCCCCTGTTTGTCCGCCCTTGTCACGACTGGCACCATCGGGACATGGTGCAGGTGTGTCTCAACGGATCTCGGAGCGCCTTGGACAGCGCGCGCGTGCCGCTGTCGCCGGAGGCGATGGCCGAGTCGGCGGCGTATGCGGTCGCGGCCGGGGCGACGGACATCCATGTCCACCCCAAGGGCCCCTGCGGACAGGACTCCCTCTCGCCCAGAGTCCTCGCGCCGACGCTCGACGCGATCAGGGCGCGGGTGTCGGTGCCGGTCGGCGTGACCACGGGCGCCTGGGCCGAACCGGGCCCGGCCGCACGCCTGGAGCGTGTTCGCAGTTGGTCCATGCTGTCCGAGCCGCCCGACCACGCCTCGGTCAACTGGCATGAGGAGGGCGCGGAGGAGATCGCCGCCGCACTGATCGACCTCGGTGTGGGGGTCGAGGCGGGCATCTGGTCGGGGACGGACGGGGCCGCCCGGTTCGCCGTCTCGCCCGTCGGCCCGCGGGTGCGGCGGGTGCTGGGCGAGGTGACGGACACCTCTCAGGACACGGCGGAGCACACCGCCGATGCCCTCCTGGCCGACCTGGGTTCCGCCCACGGCCGCCCCGTGCTGCTGCACGGCGAGGACGGCAGCGTGTGGCCGGTGCTGCGGCTGGCCGGGCGGCTGGGGCTCGCCACCCGGATCGGCCTGGAGGACACGCTGCTGCTGCCGGACGGGGAACGAGCTTTGTCCAACGCTCAGTTGGTGGCCGAGGGGCTGTCCCAGTACGGGTGGGCCCAGCGCTCGTCGTAGGGCAGGGCGAGGAGTTCGGCGCGGACGGCCAGATCGGGCTCGCCGTGGGCGTGCAGCCGGGCGGCACCCGGGCCGGCCGGCCAGGTGCGCAGGTCAGCGAGTCCGGTGACCGTGTCGATGTCCGCGAGGGCGGCGTCAAGTGCGGCTGAAATCATGGGAGTCGGTCCCGTCAGGACTCCGTGCACGGCGTGCGGGCCGGCCGAAGATCCCGACGCTAGCAGTCGCTAATCCCCTCGCTCCACCCCTTTCCCGTCCGGACAGTTGGGAGGCGATGGAACACACCTGAGAACCACCTGCGGAACGAGGAGTCCCGATGTCGACGCTGCGCGTCACCGCCGAAGTGCTGACCGTCCACGAGCATCCGAACGCCGATGCCCTCGAACTGGCCCAGGTGGGCCTGTACCGGGCCGTCGTCGCCAAGGGCGCGTACCGCACCGGCGACGCCGCCCTCTACATCCCCGAGCAGTCCGTGCTGCCGGCGGATCTGATCGAGGAGCTGGGGCTGACCGGACGGCTGGCGGGCAGCGGCTCGGACCGGGTGAAGGCGGTGCGGCTGCGCGGTGAGCTGTCGCAGGGCATCGTGTGCCGCCCGAAGGCGCTGGCGGCCGTCGACCTGGCGCGGGCCGCCCTGGACGGCACGGACTTCGCCGAGCGGCTCGGCATCACCAAGTGGGTGCCGCCGATCCCGCCCACGATGGACGGCGAGGTCGAGTCCGCGCCCGATCTGCTGCCCTGGGTCGACATCGAGAACATCCAGCGGTTTCCGGACACCTTCTCACCGGGCGAGGCTGTGGTCCTGACCGAGAAGCTGCACGGCTCGGCCTGTCTGCTGACCTACCTCGCCGACGAGGGCCGCGTGTACGTCTCGTCCAAGGGCTTCGGCGCCAAGTCCCTCGCCCTGAAGGAGGATCCGCGCAATCTGTACTGGCGGGCGGTGCACGGCCACGGCGTCGCCGAGGCCGCCGCCCGGCTCGCCGAGCGGGTGGGCGCCCGCCGGGTCGGCATCTTCGGTGAGGTGTACGGCGCGGGGGTCCAGGACCTGACGTACGGCGCCGACGGCCGCCGGACCACCCTCGGGTATGCGGTGTTCGACGTCAGTGCGGAGATCGACGGCACGGTGCGATGGCTGGACGCGGCCGAACTGCTCGGCGGAGAGCTGCCGTTGGTGCCGCGGCTGTACGAGGGGCCGTACGACATCGGCCGGGTGCTGGAGATCGCGAGCGGGCGGGAGACCGTGTCCGGGCGGGAGCTGCATCTGCGCGAAGGGGTCGTGATCCGTCCTGCGGCCGAGCGGTACAGCCCCGTGACCGGGGGCCGGGCGATCGCGAAGGCGGTGAGTGCGGCCTATCTGACCAGGAAGGGCGGCACGGAGTTCGAGTGAACGGGGTGGCCCGGCAGGCAGGCACCTTCCCTAACTCTGCTGCTGCCGCAGCCGGTTCGCCGCTCGTTCGACCAGCAGACGCGATCCCGCCCGCTGTTCGCCGAACACGTCGTCCGGGTTGGACAGGACGCAGCCGTCGAGGGAGAGGCAGCCGCAGCCGATGCAGTCGGTGAGGTGGTCGCGCAGGCGGTTGAGCTGCTTGATGCGCTCGTCGAGTTCGGAGCGCCAGGCCTCGGAGAGACGGGCCCAGTCCTCCCGGGTGGGGGTGCGCTCCTCGGGGAGCTCGGCGAGTGCCTCGCGGATCGTGGCCAGGGGGATGCCGACGCGCTGTGCGGCCCGTACGAACGCGACCCGGCGCAGCGCGTCGCGGTGGTAGCGGCGCTGGTTGCCCGCGGTGCGGCTGCTGCTGATCAGACCCTTGGACTCGTAGAAGTGCAGGGCGGAGACGGCGGCGCCGCTTCGCGCGGCGAGCTGGCCTACCGTGAGCTCGTGGATCTTCTCTGGAATCTGGGGCACTCCTCGAACCCTACCCACGCCGTCGGGGCCGTCATCCGTTGACATTGGATTCCCGCCCGACCATGCTAAGCAGTCGCTTAGACTTTTGACCGATGGGAGGCCGGGACATGGCAGAGCCGAGGATCTTCGCGTCCGCCGACGACCTGAAGGCGGCGGTGGGCGAGCAACTGGGGTACAGCGACTGGCTGGAGGTCGACCAGAAGCGGATCGATCTCTTCGCCGAGGCGACCGGGGACCACCAGTGGATCCACGTGGACCCGGAGAAGGCGGCGGCGGGACCGTTCGGCACGACCATCGCGCACGGCTATCTGACCCTGTCCCTGCTGCCGCTGTTCGGGCCGCAGCTGATCACGGTCGATGGCGTGCGGATGGGCGTCAACTACGGAACCAACAAGGTCCGCTTCCCCGCGCCGGTCCCGGTCGGCTCACGCCTGCGCGCGACCGGGAAGATCAGCAGCGTCGAGGACGTGCCGGGCGGCATCCAGGTGGCCGTCGCCTACACCGTGGAACGCGAGGGCGGCGACAAGCCCGTCTGCGTGGCCGAGTCGGTGGCCCGCTTCTACCTCTGAGCGACCCCGGGGGCTACTTGGCCCCCACCATGCGCAGCACGAGGTCGGCGTCGAGCGCGCCGATCTCGTCCGGCGTCCAGGGCCCGTCGATGTTGAACCAGCGGGCGACGTCGATGCAGAGCGACATGACGGCGAGGGTCGTGCCCTTGACGTCCAGCACATCGAACTCGCCGGACGCGATGCCGTCCTCGATGATCCCGCGCACCTCCGCGTCGCACTGCCGGCGCAGCGCGAGGATCTCGGCACGGGCGCCGGGACCGAGCGAGTCCAGCTCGTACTGCACGACCCTGGCGGTGGTGCGGCCGCCCGCGTGCCAGCGGACGAAGGAGCTCACCGCGTCGGCCAGCCGCTCGGTCGCGGTGCCCTCGCGCCGGGCCGCCGTCCGCAGGATCTCCAGGGCCTTGGCGTGACCGATCCGGCTGATCCGGTGGAGCAGCTCTTCCTTGGTCTTGTAGTGGATGTAGAGCGCTGCCGGGCTCATGCCCGCGCGGCCCGCGATGTCACGGGTCGTCGTGGCGTGGTACCCGCGCTCGGCGAAGGCCTCCACCGCGGCGATCAGCAGCCGCCTGGCCGCGTCGGGCGTGACCTCACCCCACGCCGACGCCTCGTCACCGGCCGTCTCCTCCGCCGTACTCATCGCTCGCTGCCCCTCTCACCGACAAGGACAACACCATACCGCCCAAGCTGAGCGAGCGCTTAGTGTGCCCGCTCGGGGCTTCTCGGCTCGGCGGCTTCGGGGCTTGGCGGCTTCAGGGCTTGGTGGCCAAGGGCCTCAGAGCTTCTCGAAGGGGTCGTGGTCGGCGAGCAGCTTCTCCAGCCGGGCCTGGTCGACGCGGCTGACGATCTGCCCCGCCTCCTGCCGGTCCCGGATCACCTTGGCGAGGGTGAAGGCGGACGTGACCAGGTACAGGACGGCGATGGCGAGGAAGCCGCGCACCCAGGCGTCGGCGCTGAGCCGGAAGATGCCGATGGCGGTCGCGGCCATGGCGACGCCGAAGGAGGCGACGGCCTGGCCGTAGAAGGCGGCCGTGTTCTGCTGCTTGACCGGTGTGTCACTCATGGGACAAGCGTCGGCGGACGTGGCCGCCGCCACATCCGCCGACGTACCTAGGTGGTACTCAGAACTGAGGGGCGGTCAGAACGCCGAGACGCCGGTCAGCGCCCGCCCGATGAGCAGCTTCTGGATCTGGCTGGTGCCCTCGTAGAGGGTCATCACGCGGGCGTCGCGCAGCAGCTTGCCCGCCGGGTACTCGTCGATGTAGCCGTAGCCGCCGAAGACCTGGAGGGCGTTGTTGGCCGCGCGGACGGCGGCCTCCGAGGCGAAGAGCTTGGCCTTGGAGGACTCGACGGCGAAGGGCTGCCCGCGGTCGATGAGGTCGGCGACCCGCCAGGTCAGCAGGCGGGCCGCGTCCACGTCCACGGCGATGTCGCTGATCAGCTCCTGCACCAGCTGGTGCTGCGCGATGGGCTTGCCGAACTGCTCACGTTCGCCCGCGTACGCCACGGCCACCTCCAGGGCGGCCCGGGCTATGCCCACGCACCCCGCCGCGACCGACATCCGCCCCTTGGCCAGCGCCGACATGGCGACCGAGAAGCCCTTGCCCTCCTCGTCCAGCATCGCGGAGGCGGGGACGCGCACGTCCTCGAGGACCAGCTCGGCGGTGGCCTGGCCGCGCAGGCCGAGCTTGCCGTGGATGGCGCGGCGGGTCAGGCCGGGGGTGTCGGCCGGCACGAGGAAGGCGGAGACGCCCTTGTGGCCGGGGGCGTCGGTGGAGCGGGCGAAGAGGAGGACGACGTCGGCCCAGGTGCCGTTGGTGATGAACATCTTGGTGCCGTTGATCACGTAGTCCCCGCCGTCGCGCACCGCGCGGGTGGTGAGGTTGCCGGCGTCGGAGCCGGTGCCGGGCTCGGTGAGGCCGAAGCAGCCGACCGAATCGCCGGAGGTGAGCCCCGGCAGCCACCGCCGCTTCTGCTCCTCGCTCCCCCGGGCCGCGATCGTCTTGGCGACCAGCCCGAGCGAGACGGAGACGATGCCGCGCACGGAGGAGTCACCGCGCCCGAGTTCCTCGGTCACCAGGCAGTACGCGAGATGGTCGCCGCCGCTGCCGCCGTACTCCTCGTCGACGGTCAGACCGAGGAAGCCGACCTCGCCGAGCTTCTTCACCAGGGAGCGGTCCACGTCCTCCGCGCGGTCCCAGGCGATGACGTTCGGGGTGATCTCGCGTTCCACGAAGTCCCGGGCGAGCCGCCGGACGGCGGTCTGCTCCTCGCTGAGCTCTAGGTTCATGCCGAGTCACCCCATCACTGACGGTCCTTGAAAGCCGTACATTTAAATTAGCACTGCTAGTTTCTGGTTGCAGCCCTACTATGTGCGCCATGGCCCGACCGCGCAAGCCCTTGCTCAGCACCGACCGGATCGTCGAGACGGCACGTGTGCTCGTGGACGCGGAGGGCCTCGCGGCCGTCTCCACGCGTCGGCTCGCGGCGGAGCTCGGGGTGAGCGGGCCCTCGCTCTACAACCACTTCCGCACCAAGGACGAGATCCTGGAGGCGGTCGCCGACTCGGTGAGCGCACAGGTCGACCTGTCGATGTTCGAGGACGGCCGGGAGTGGCGGACCGCGCTGCACGACTGGGCGGTGTCCTACCGGGCCGCACTGCGCGACCACCCGAACATCGTGCCCGTCCTCGCCACCGGGCCCGGCCGCAGGCCGGCCGGTCTGCGCCTCGCGGACGCGGTGTACGGCGCGATGGTCGACGCGGGCTGGCCGCCCGCGCAGGCCACCTCCATCGGCGCGCTGATGCGGTACTTCATCATGGGCTCCGCGCTCGGCTCCTTCGCCGGGGGCTTCGTGGACGACGAGAGCGCGTACGACCCCGCCGACTACCCCCACCTCGGACAGGCCCACCTGCTCGCCGAGCAGCAGGAGAAGATCGACGAGCGCGCCTTCGAGACGGGGCTCACGGCGCTCCTCGACGGGCTGGTCCAGCAGTACGAGCAGGTGAAGCGGACGGTCCAGGAGCGGTAGGGACAGTTCGGCGGTCGCCGAAGTGTCCGTGCCGCATGCTGGAACCCATGACGACCAGGGACCCCCAGGCACCGCAGCTGGCCCGGCTCGCCGGGCTGATCGCCGACGAGACGCGCGCCGCGTGTCTGCTGGCGCTGCTCGACGGACGGGCGTGGACCGCGGGTGAGCTGGCGCGGCACGCGGGGGTCGCCGCGTCGACGCTGAGCGAGCATCTGGGCAAGCTCGTCGCGGGCGGGCTGCTGGCTGAGGAACGGCAGGGCCGGCACCGGTACGTGCGCCTCGCCGACGCCCGGGTCGCCCAGCTGGTGGAGGACCTGGCCGCGCAGGTGAAGCCGGGTGAGGTCGCCCGGCCGCGCAGTCTGCGGGAGTCGAGTGCCGGGTCGGCGATGGCGCGGGGGCGTACCTGCTACGACCATCTGGCGGGGCGGCTCGGGATCGCCGTGACCGATGCGTTGACGCTGCACGGGCTGTTGCGGCAGGACACCGGGTTCGCGCTGACCGATGCGGGCGTCCGCTGGTTCGGCGCTGCGGGTATCGCGCTCGACCGGAAGGGACGGCGTCCGCTGGCCCGTGCCTGCCTGGACTGGACCGAACGCCGACCGCATCTCGCCGGTGTCGCGGGCGCGGCCCTGTGCCGACATGCACTGGAGACCGGGTGGTGTGTGCGGATCGGCACCGAACGCGCGGTGAGGGTGACACCGACAGGTGAGCAAGCACTGGCCACGCTCTTGGGAATCGAGACAACGGCGTTGCGCTGAGCGCCCCAAAGGGGCGCGGGGAACCGCGCGACAAGCCACAACGCACCCGCAGCCACACCCCGTCCGAAATCCGCGAGCTCTCACCCCCTGACCCTGCCTAGCCTCTGGAGCATGATGAACCCCCGTCGTACCGACCTGCTGGCCCCCGCTGCCGCCGCCGTCACCGTCGTGCTGTGGGCCTCCGCCTTCGTGGCGATCCGTAGTGCGGGGGACGCCTACTCCCCGGGGGCGCTGGCGCTCGGGCGGCTGCTGTCCGGGGCGCTGGTGCTCGGGGTGATGCTGGTCGTCCGCAAAGAAGGAGTGCCGCCTCGGGCGGCCTGGCGGGGGATCGCGCTGTCCGGGGTGCTGTGGTTCGGGTTCTACATGGTGGTCCTGAACTGGGGCGAGCAGCAGGTGGACGCCGGGACTGCCGCCCTGGTGGTGAACATCGGGCCCATACTCATCGCCCTGCTCGGCTCCCGGCTGCTCGGTGATCCGATGCCGCCGCGGCTGCTGGCGGGAATGGCGGTGTCGTTCGCGGGGGCGGTCGCGGTCGGGCTGTCGATGTCGGGCGGCGGCGGATCCTCGGTGCTCGGAGTGGTGCTGTGCGTGCTGGCCGCGGTCGGGTACGCGGGCGGCGTCGTCGCACAGAAACCGGCTCTGGGCAGGGCGAGTGCGCTGCAGGTGACGACGTTCGGTTGCCTCGTCGGTGCGGTGGGATGCCTGCCGTTCGCCGGGCAGCTGGTGGGCGAGGCGGCCGACGCGCCCGTGTCGGCGACGCTCGACATGGTCTATCTGGGCGTGTTCCCCACCGCTCTCGCGTTCACGACCTGGGCGTACGCCCTCGCCCGTACGACCGCCTCCCGCATGGGGGCGACCACGTACGCGGTGCCCGCGCTGGTCGTACTGATGTCGTGGCTGGTGCTCGGCGAGGTGCCGGGGCTGCTCACGCTGGCCGGTGGTGCTCTGTGTCTGGCGGGTGTGGCGGTGTCGCGGTCGCGGCCCCGGAAGGCTTCGCGGCCCCGGAAGGGTCTCGCGCGGGCCGCGGCGCCGCAGAGCACTCCGGAGCCGCGGCCCCATCAGACCCCCGAATCAGCCTGAACGCACCCTGCCCGCAAGGACCTTGATGGACAGCAGGGCGATCACCGCGAGGGCGATGATGTAGCCGGACACGGCCATGGAGGTGCCCGTCGCCTCCAGCAGCAGCACCATCACGAAGGGCGCGAGGCCGCCGCCGAGCACGGCCGCGATCTGGTAGCCGAGGGAGGCTCCCGTGTAGCGCATCTCGGGCGTGAACAGCTCGGCGAACAGGGCGGCCTGGGGGCCGTACATGATGCTGAGGAAGCAGCCGGCGACGAACGTGCCGACCGCCAGCCACAGCAGTGAACCGGTGTCGATCAGCAGGAACATCGGTACGGCCCACAGAGCGATGCCGACCGCGCCGAACGCATAGATCCTGATGCGGCCGACACGGTCGGAGAGGGCGGCGGCGGCCGGGATCAGCACGAGCTGGGTGAGGCTGACGCAGAGGGAGACGGTGAGCACCGCGTCCCGCTTCATGCCCAGGTCACGCGTCGTGTAGTCGAGGACGCCGGTGATCAGGATGTAGAAGGTCGCGGTGTTCACGGCGAAGGAACCGCCGGCCAGGAACACGGTGCCGAGGTGTTCGCGCAGGATCGTGCGCAGCGGCGAGTTCTGCTCGGACTTCTCCTTCTCGGCCAGCTCCCGTTCGGCCTGCCGGAATTCGGGGGTCTCCTCGACATGCCGGTGGATGTACCAGGCGAGCGCGAGGACCAGCAGGCCGACCAGGAACGGCAGTCGCCAGCCCCAGGCCGCGAACGCGGAGTCGCTGGTGAACGCCCCGGCGATCAGGAAGACCGTGTTGGCGGTCACCACCCCGATGGGGACGCCGAGTTGGACGACACTGCCGTAGACGCCGCGCTTGCCCTCGGGGGCGTACTCGGTGGCCAGCAGCATCGCGCCGCCCCACTGCGCGCCGACCGCGACGCCCTGCACGACGCGCAGCAGGACGAGCAGGATCGGTGCGGCGACGCCGATCGTGTCGTACGTCGGCAGCAGGCCGATGCCGGTGGTGGCGACGCCCATGAGCGTGAGCGCGAGGACCAGCATCGGCTTGCGGCCCCGCTTGTCGCCGAGCTGGCCCGCGATGACGCCGCCGATCGGGCGGGCCAGGAAACCGACGGCGAAGGTGGCGAAGGCGGCGAGTACTCCGGCGGTGGAGCTGCCGGCCGGGAAGTACAGGTCACCGAGGACGAGGGCGGCGGCTATGCCGAAGACGAAGTAGTCGTACCACTCGACGGCCGAGGCGAGCGCTGCGGCGGTGGCGACGCGGCGGCGGTTGACCGGGGGGAGGGCGGTCGGGGTGGGAGTGGGGTGAGCGGAGGGGAACGTGTCCATGCGTGCACACTCCAGTGGGTGCGGTGGGGACGTTCCCGGGAACATACTGACCGGACGGTATGGGGTCAACGGGTGTGCATGGTGCGTGTATGGAGCATCTGGGGGCTGCGCCCCCAGATGCCCATCGTCCTGAGTGGCCGCGTCCTCGAACGCCGGGCGGGCTGAATCGGGCGGGCCGAATCGGACGCGCTAGAAGACGACGAGCGCCCGTCCGCCCTTGCCCGCCAGCATGTTCTCGAACGCCGCCGGGATTCCGTCCAGGCCGATCCGCTCCGTCACCAGCGCGCCGAGGTCCAGGCGGCCCGCCCGCACGTGTCCGGCCAGCAGCGGCAGGTCCTTCGCCGGGTCCGAGTTGCCGTACACGCACCCCGCCAGGGTCCGGCCCCAGTGGAAGATCTCCAGGGCGTTGAAGGTGACCTGCTGGTCCTTGCCTCCGATGCCGACCACCGTCGTACGGCCGCCGCGGCGGGTGGAGTCCCAGGCCGTGCGGATCGTCGACGCGCGGCCCACGCACTCGATGGCCACGTCGACGCCCTGCTTGTCCGTCAGGCCCCGGATCTCGCGGGCCGTCGTCTCGGAGGCGAGGACGTAGTCCGTGGCGCCCGCGCCGCGTGCCAGCTCCTCCTTCTCCGGGGAGACGTCGACGGCGACGATGCGCGCGGCTCCCGCGATCCGGGCCGCCTGGAGGGCCGCCAGGCCCACTCCCCCGACGCCGTACACCGCGACCGTCTCGCCGGCCCGTACCCGCGCCGAGTGGTGGACGGCGCCGTAACCGGTGAGGACCGCGCAGCCCAGGAGGGCCGCGTCGGTGAGAGGCACCCCCTCGGGCAGGGGCAGGACGCAGCCCGCGGACACGACCGTCTCCTCGGCGAACGCGGCGACGTTCAGGCCGGGGTGGAGGTCGGAGCCGTCCGAGGCGCGGTGGGCGTACACGTCCGCGGCGCCGTTCAGGGCGTTGGCGCACAGCCACACCTCACCGAGCGAGCAGGCGTGGCAACTTCCGCAGGACGGAGCCCAGTTGAGGACGACCTCGGCGCCGGGTGAGACATGCGTGACGCCTTCGCCGACGGCGACGACCGTGCCGGCGCCCTCATGCCCGAGGACGGCCGGGACCGGCACCCGCATGGTCCCGTTGGACAGGGACAGGTCGGAGTGGCACACCCCGGCGGCGGCGAGCCGGACGCGGACCTGGCCGGGGCCGGGGTCCGGGAGGTCGATGCCGGTGATCTCCAGCGGGGCGCCCACGCCGGGAAGTACTGCTGCGCGAACCACGGATACGCTCCTCAGAACTGCAGGGACTTGGTCTGGAGGTACTCGGCGAGGCCGTGCGTGCCGAGTTCGCGGCCGACGCCCGACTGCTTGTAACCGCCGAAGGGGGCAAGGGGGTTGAAGCGGCCGCCGTTGATGTCGACCTGGCCGGTCTCCATGCGGCGCGCGAAGGCCACCGCCTCCGCCTCGTCGCCGGCCCAGACGGCGCCGGCGAGGCCGTAGACCGTGCCGTTGGCGATACGCAGGGCGTCCTCCTCGTCGTCGTACGGGAGGATCGACAGGACCGGGCCGAAGATCTCCTCCTGGGCGATCGTCATCTCGGGCGTCACGTCCGCGAAGACGGTCGGGGAGACGAAGTAGCCCTGCTCGCACGGTGATTCGGGGCCGCCGGCCACCAGCCGGGCCCCCTCCGCCACGCCCTTCTCGATGTAACCCCGCACTCGCGTCTGCTGCTTGGCGTTGACCACGGGGCCGATGCGCTCGCCGTACTTCGCGGCGGCGGTGGCCGCGAGAGCGACCGCCTCCTCGTACCGGTCCCGGTGCACCAGCATCCGCGTCCAGGCGCTGCAGGTCTGCCCGGAGTTGGACATGACGTTGGCGACGCCGACGTTGACCGCCTTGGCCAGGTCGGCGCTCGGCAGGATGACGTTGGCGGACTTGCCGCCCAGCTCCAGGGCGACCCTCTTCACGGCCGCGCCGGCGGTCGCGCCGATCTGCCGGCCCACCGCCGTCGAACCGGTGAAGGAGACCAGGTCGACGTCCGGGTGCTCGGCGAGGGCCTGTCCGGCGACCGGCCCGAGGCCGGTGACAAGGTTGAAGACACCCGCCGGGACACCCGCCTCATGCACCGCCTCGGCGAACAACTGGGCGACCAGCGGGGTGTCCTCGGCGGGCTTGAGCACCACCGTGCAGCCGGCCGCGAGCGCCGGGGCGACCTTCGCGACGACCTGGTGCAGCGGGTAGTTCCAGGGCGTGATCGCGCCGACGACCCCGACCGGCTCCAGGTGGACGATCGAGGTGCCGGCCTTCTCCTCGAAGGCGTGGGTCGCCGCCAGCTCGGCGTACGAGCCCGCGACCGCGATCGGTACGGCGGCGTGGACGTGCCGCGAGAACTGCAGGGGCGAGCCGAGTTCGGCGGTGACCGTCTCGGCGATCTCGTCCTTGCGGGCCTCGAGGACGTCCCGCAGGGCGGCCAGCCGGGCGGCCCGCTCGGCCGGAGGGGTCGCGGCCCAGGCCGGGAGGGCGGCGCGGGCGGCCCGTACGGCGGTGTCGACGTCGGCGGCGGTGCCGGCCGGAACCCGGCCGATCACCCGCTCGTCGACCGGGTTGACGACCTCGATGACCTCCCCGCCCGCGGCAGGGCGCCAGGCGCCGTCGATGTACATCCCGTCGTGTGCCTTCATCGTGCTCCTCCGGGGGCGGGGTGCGTCGTCCGCGTGGGTGCGTCGTCCGTGTCAAACCTACCGACCCACCGCCACATAAACTAGCGGCGATAGTTTTCGGACGCCGGGCACCCCCTCGCCGGAGGCCTACCCCTCCAGGTCCGGCAGGCGCGCCGGGGACGGGCAGATGCGCTCGCCGTGCCGGTCGAAGACGAACAGATGGGCGATGTCGACCAGGAGCGGGACCTGCATCCCGTGGCGGAGCTCGATGTCGGGGGTGGTGCGTACGACCAGGTCGCCCGGGAGGCGGGGCTCGGCGGAGGCGGGCTGGGCGGAGGGGGCGTCGTCCGGCTCGTCCATGACCACCACCGGGCCGGCACGCAGGGCGCCCGCACGCTCCCGCATGCGCTCCAGGACGGTCGGGCCGCCCTCCCGGCGGCGGCGCCGGGAGGGCCGTACGGCGGGACGCGGCGCCTCGAGGTCGGGTACGAAGGCGGGCTGGGAGCCGGTGTTGAAGTGGACCAGGACCTCGTGGCCCTGGAACTCCACGTGCTCCACCAGGCCGGTGATCGGCACCTCGCCGGGGCGGGCCGAGGAGCGCTCGGCGATGCGCACGGCCTCCGAGCGCAGCCCGACGATCACCTCCCGGCCCTGCTGCACGCGCAGCAACTGGTGGTCCAGGCACAGGGGTTCGGGCAGCCGCAGATACTGCTTGCCGAGACTGATGGTCATCGCGCCGTCGAGCGGGGCACGGACCAGGCCGCGCAGCAGGTTGATGCGCGGGGTGCCGATGAAGGCGGCGACGAAGACGTTGCGGGGCAGGGCGTAGACCACGCGCGGGGTGCCGACCTGCTGGAGCACCCCGCCGCGCAGCACGGCGACCCGGTCACCGAGCGACATGGCCTCGGCCTGGTCGTGGGTGACGTAGATGGTGGTGACGCCCAACTCGCGGGTGAGCTTGGAGATCTCGGCCCGCAGATGGTTGCGGAGCTTGGCGTCGAGGTTGGACAGCGGCTCGTCCATCAGGAAGGCGGAGGGGTGGCGGGCGATGGCCCGGCCCATGGCGACGCGCTGGCGTTCGCCGCCGGAGAGCTGGTTGGGGAAGCGCTCCAGGAGGTCCTCGATGCCGAGCATGCGGGCGGTGGCGTCCACGCGCGGGCGCGGGTCCTCGCCGGGGCTCTCGACGCGCAGCGGGAAGCCGATGTTCCCGCGGCTCGTCATGTTCGGGTAGAGGGCGAAGTTCTGGAAGACCATCGCCATGTTCCGGTCCGACGGGAGCAGGTCGTTGCAGTACTCGCCGTCCAGCAGCAGCTTGCCCTCCGTGATCTCCTCCAGCCCGGCGATCATTCTGAGCACGGTGGACTTGCCGCAGCCGGACGGACCGAGCAGCACGAGGAACTCACCCGGCCGGATGTCCAGCGACATCCGGTCCACCACGCGAACGCCTCGCGTGTAGGTCTTGCTCACGTCGTGCAGAGAGATGGCGCGTGTCATGACACTGCCCCCGGGGGCGTACTGAGCGAGCGCTGATGCTCCGCGGTCGAATGGCCCGTGCGGGTCGTACGGGCTGTGAGTCACGGAAGTTAACGGACTGTACGCGGTCGGGGGAAGGCAAAGGACGGAATCGGGCTCCTCATTCCGCCCACCGAGAAAGCGGACGCTCAGATTCAGTCGGCTCAGCGAGTCGCCGTCAGATGGGCGAAGACGACGACGTTGCTGCTGTAGCCCGTCCGGTGGCTGAAGAGACCACCGCAGGTGAGCACGCGCAACTCGGGGCGCCGGCTCGGGCCGTACACCTCCTTGTCGGGGAAGCGGGCCTTGTCGAAGACCCGTACGCGGTCCACGGTGTAGACCGCGGTGCGGCCGTCGGCGCGCCGGGCCTCGATCCGGCCGCCGGGGTGCACCTGCGCGAGCGCGGCGAAGACGGCGGCGCCGGTCCTCGTGTCCCGGTGTCCGACGGCGACGGCCGTGCCGGTCTCGCCCGGTGAGGGCCCGTCCTGGTACCAGCCGACGAGCTTGGGTCTGTCCAGCGGCGGGGTGCCGAGCCGGCGGTCGGGGCCGACCCGCACCGCGACGATCGGCGCGTCGATCCCCAGAGACGGTACGCGCAGGCCGGTCGCCGGCGACCGGGGCAGCGGCCGGGGCGGCGGGGCGGGCGTGGCCGAGGGCGTCGACTCGACGGCCCGGGGCCGTCCGTCGGCGACGCCGGGGGCCGGCTCGGCAGGTGCCTCGGCGGGCGCCGGCCCCCCGGCCCGGACGGGCGCGGCCGGGTGGTGGTGCCCCCCGCACCGCACGACCGTCACCAGGACGGCCACGATCATGGCCGTCCTGGCGAGGCGGTAGGCGCGGGTCCGGTACCACGGCCTGCGTCGGCGCCTACGCGGCACCGTGGGAGCGGCGGCGCCGCAGCACCCGGACGTAGACGGCTCCGCCGACCGCCACCAGGCCGACGCCCGCGGCCGCGCTCAGCGGGTTGTACGACTGCACGGTGTCGACGAGACCGCCGCCCCCGGCGTGCACGCCGCCCTTCGGCCCGCCGTCCTGGTGGCCGCCCGGACCGGCGTGGTCCTCGATCGTCCGGTTGGGGCCCTGCTGGCCGCGTTCCGGGTCGCGCCTGCTGTGGCAGTCGACGGTGAAGATCTTCTCCTTGGAACGGACGGGCAGGGCGTTCGGCGGCGTGAGGGGTGTGAAGGTCCACACCAGCGTGTACCTGCCGTCGGCCAGACCCAGGGTGTCCGTGTGACCGGCCCCGCCGGCGAGGGAGATCGTGCCGCTCACGGTGGCCGCGGTGGGCAGCGGGGGCTGTGCCGTGATGGAGTAGGAGACGCTGCTCACGTCGCCGAAGTTCGCGGCGTCGAGGTAGAACCTGCAGACCGCGGGGTCGTCCTTCGAGACACCGTAGGGCACGCGCTCCTCGTGGATCCTGATGTCGGCACCGTCGCCGGGGGCGGCCACAGCGGCCGTTGGCGCGAACCAGGAGGCCCCGGCCGCGGTGAGTACGGTGAGGGCGACGGCGCCGAGACGGGCGCCGGCGGACGGGGGCATCAAGGTGGGCATGGACGTTCCTCCGAGTCAGACGATTTTCATACAAATCGCTCTTTCACCTGACTCTCTTTCACATCCAGCCCTCGCCCTGCGGCAACGTCACCCGACGCGCCGTCAGATATCGCTCGACCGGCGCAATCGGCTTCCGGCCGGGCGCCCGTCCGAAGCGGTCCGGGCTACCTGGCCGCCGCCCGGGGCGGCCGGGCCACGCAGAGCACTGCCCGCCGAGAGCAACAGCAGCGCCCCGAGCATCACGAACGGAGCCGCCACGCCCGCGACCCCCGCGACCAGGCCCGCCGCGGCCGGCGCGGCGACCTGACCGAGGCGGTTGCCGGTCAGACGCAGCGCGAGTGCCGTGGAGCGCGCGCCGTCCGGGGCGGCCTGGACGACGGTCGTCATGGACAGCGGCTGGCCGACGCCGAGGCAGAAGCCGAGGGCGGCCAGCAGTGCACCGAGCGCCCACACCGGCATCGGCAGGGCGATCCCGGCGCACAGCAGGGCCGCCAGCAGACAGGTCACGGTCAGCAGCGCCGGCCGGCCGAGCAGCCGCAGCAGCGGGGTGAGGACCAGGCGGCAGGCGATGGTGGCCCCCGCACGCACGCTCAGCAGCACACCGATCACCGACGGCGCGATGCCCCGGTGCTCGCCGACCACCGGCAGATAGGCGGTGAGGATGTCGGTGGCCGACAGCACCGAGAGGCTGACGAGCATGCCCGCGGGCACGCCCCGGGCGCGCAGGATGTCCCCGACCGGCACGCGAACCGCTTCTCCCGTACGGGACTTCACTGCCGTACGGTCCTCGATGCGCCACAGCGAGGTGAACGCGACGGCGGCACCGGCGCCCGCCACCACGAGGGCCAGTGCGCTGGTGCCGGCCATGTCCGGGCCGCCGATGAGCACGCCCGCGGCGATCGGGCCGACCAGCTGACCGAGCGAGGCGCCGATGGTGAAGTGGCCGAAGTTGCGGTCCTGTTCGTGCGGGGCGGACCGGCGGGCGACGAGGGACTGGGAGCCGATCACGAAGCAGAGGTGGCCGAGGCCCATCACCCCGCTCCAGACCGCCATCGTCCCCAGGGAGCCCGCCATGCCGCTCAGTGCGCAGCCCCCCGCTATCAGGACCACGCCGACCGGCAGCAGCGGTGCGCAGCGGCCGTGGTCGGTGCGACGGCCCAGCGGTACGGCGGCGAAGAGCGGGAGGAGGGCGTAGACGCCCGCGATGACGCCGACCGCCCGCTCGTCGGCGCCCAGCGCGAGGGCCCGGTAGGAGACGGCGGGCCGGGCCATCGACACCGCCCCCTGCGCGAAGCCGAAGGCGATGACGAGGCGGAGCAGCCAGCCGCGGTTCCCACCGGGCCTCATGGTGAAGTCCTCCAGACGATGTGCGGGCCGAATCGGACCGTGTCCGGCCGGGCCGGACGGCGTGCGGGCCGGATCAGATGATGCCGTAGAGGATTCCCGCCCCGAGGATCACCAGTGAGGTGAGCACGGCCCACTTCACGACGAACCTGGTGTGGTCGCCGAACTCGACCTTGGCCATGCCCACCAGGACGTAGACGGCCGGGACGAGCGGGCTCGACATGTGCAGCGGCTGGGCGATGAGGGAGGCGCGGGCGATCTCCAGGGACGAGACGCCGTGGGCCTGGCCGGCCTCGGCGAGCACCGGCAGGATGCCGAAGTAGAAGCCGTCGTTCGACATGAAGTACGTGAGCGGGATGCTCAGGATGCCGGTGACGAAGGCCATGTGGGGGCCCATGCCGTCGGGGATGTTCTCGACCAGCCACTTGGCCATGTGGTCGACCATGCCGGTGCCCTGCAGGACGCCGGTGAAGACGGCGGCGGCGAAGACCATGCCGGAGACGTTGAGGACGTTCTCGGCGTGCGCGCCGAGGCGGGCCTTCTGGTCGGGCATGTGCGGGAAGTTGACCGTCAGGGCGAGCGCGGCACCGAGCAGGAACAGCACCGGGATCGGCAGCCACTCCATGATCATGGCGGTGAGGAGCGTCACCGTGAGCAGGGCGTTGAACCAGTACAGCTTCGGGCGCAGGGTGGCCCGGTCGGGGTCGAGGCCCTGGAAGCCCTCGTCCTCCTCCTTGGGCAGCTCCGCGTCCGTGCCAGAGCCCGAACCGCCGTTGCGGGAAAGGGACTTGCCGGTACCGGAGCCCACACCCGAACCGGAGCCGGCGCCGACCAACACGGTCTCCGTCTCCGTCTCCTTCTCCTCCACCAGCGCCTCGTCCAGCGTCAGCACGCCGAGCCGCTTGCGCTCGCGACGCCCGAGGACGTACGAGAGCGCGAGAACGAACACCAGGCCCGTGGCGAGCGCCGGGATCATCGGGACGAAGATGTCGCTCGCGTCGAGCTTGAGCGCGGTGGCAGCGCGGGCGGTCGGGCCGCCCCACGGCAGGGTGTTCATCACACCGTTGGCCATGGCGGCGACACCGGTCATCACGACCAGGCTCATCTTCAGGCGCTTGTACAGCGGGTACATCGCCGAGACAGTGATCATGAAGGTGGTCGAGCCGTCGCCGTCGAGCGAGACGATCGCGGCGAGGACGGCCGTACCGACGACGATCCGCAGCGGGTCGGCCTTGCAGAACTTCAGGATGGCCCGAACGATCGGGTCGAAGAGGCCGACGTCGATCATCACGCCGAAGTAGACGATCGCGAACATGAGCATCGCCGCGGTGGGGGCGAGGCTGGTGACGCCGTCGAGGACGTAGTCGCCGAGCTTCGCCCCCTTCCCGACGAAGACGCAGAACAGTGCCGGGATCAGCACGAGTGCCGCGATCGGCGACATCTTCTTCAGCATGATCAGGACCAGGAAGGTCGCGATCATGGCGAAGCCGAGGATGGTCAGCATGAGTGGATACCTAACGTTCGCCCTTGAACATCCCACCGGGCAGGCGGTGCGACGACGTTAGGTCCCTTCAAACGGCGTTAACAAGACGTTGACCTGTGAGCAATAAGCGCAAAACTGCAGGTCAGGGCTTTTCTCAGGTCAGAGGCATGACCATTTCGGCCGCGGCCGTGATGTCGACCTGCACTCCGTTGAGGACCGCGTTGCCCGAGAGCGGGTCGAGCAGGCTGCCGTCGAGGAGCTGGTTGACGTTGACGCCGGGGTCGGTGGCGGCATGGCTCATCCGGGTGCCGGGCCGGTCGTGGCCCCAGCCGTGCGGCAGGCTCACCACCCCCGGGCGCACGGCGTCGGTGACCTCCGCGGGGGCGGTCACCTCTCCCCCGGCGCCCTTCACGCGTACGGCGGCGCCGTCCAGCACACCGAGGCGCTCGGCGTCCTCGGGGTGGATGTGCAGGGTGCAGCGGTTGGTGCCGCCGGTGAGGGCGGGGACGTTGTGCATCCAGCTGTTGTTGGAGCGCAGGTGCCGGCGGCCGACCAGGACGAGTCCGTCGGGGAGCTCCTCCAGGGCCCGCTTCAGCCTGGGCAGGTCGCCGGCGATCGGCTGCGGCAGCAGTTCGACCCTGCCGCTCCTCGTCTTCAGCGGCTGCGGGAGGCGGGACCGCAGCGGACCGAGATCGATGCCGTGCGGGTGCGCGAGGAGCTGCTCCAGGCTCAGCCCGTCCGGTCGTACGCCGAAGCCGTCGCCGTAGGGGCCGAGGCGCAGCATCATGTCGAGCCGTCGCTCGGGGCCGCTCACACCGGTGAGGTCGGCGGCGAGTTCCTTCGGGTCGCGGCCGTGCACAGGGGAGTGCGGCTCCTTGACCGCCTTGCCGAGGGTCTGCGCGATCACCATGTCGTCGACGGCGGACGGATCGGCGCCGTGCATGCCGGTGGCCGCCAGGACCAGCCGGGCGAGGATCTCGGTCTCGGCGAGGCGGCCGGGCTCCAGGGGGACGGCGGGGCGGGTGTAGCGGACCTGGTTGCGTACGGCCAGGGTGTTGAAGGCGAAGTCGTGGTGCGGGCTCTGGGAGGGCGGGGGCGGCGGCAGGACGACATGGGCGTGGCGCGAGGTCTCGTTGAGGTAGGGGTCGACGCTGACCATGAAGTCCAGGGAGTCCAGGGCCTTGTCGAGCCGGTCGCCGTCGGGCGCGGACAGCACCGGGTTGGCGGCGACGGCGACCAGCGCCCGGACCGGCTCGCCCTGCTCGGTGGCGGTGTCGATCTCCTCGGCGAGCGCGGAGAGCGGCAACTCACCCTTCGCCTCGGGGTGTTCGCTCACCCGCGAGTGCCAGCGGCCGAGCGTGAAGCCGTGGCTCGGTCCGGCCGGGCGGGGCGTCCTGTCGGTTGCCGCCTGCGGGAAGAGGGCGCCGCCGGGGCGGTCGAGGTTGCCGGTGAGGATGTTGAGGACGTCGACGAGCCAGCTGCCGAGCGTGCCGTAGGGGACGGTGCAGCTGCCGATGCGGCCGTACGCGGCGGCGGTGGGGGCGGCGGCGAGTTCACGGGCGAGGGCGCGCGTCACGTCGGCGTCCACGTCGCAGGCCGGGGCGACCGCTTCGGGAGTGAAGTCCCTTACCGCTTCGCGCAGTTCGTCGAGGCCCTGGAGGTGCGGGGTCAGCGCCCCGGGATCGACGAGGCCCTCCTCGAACAGGACGTACGTCATGGCCGCGAGGAGGAGCGCGTCGGTGCCGGGGCGGATCGCGAGGTGCCGGTCGGCGAGTTTCGCGGTGCGGGTGCGGCGCGGGTCGATGACCGTGAGGGTGCCGCCGCGGGCCTTGAGGGCCTTGAGCTTGCCGGGGAAGTCGGCGGCGGTGCACAGACTCCCGTTGGACTCCAGGGGGTTGGCACCGATGAGGAGCAGATGGTCGGTGTGGTCCAGGTCCGGCACGGGGATCGCGTTCGCGTCGCCGAAGAGAAGGCCGCTGGAGACGTGCTTGGGCATCTGGTCGACGGTGGACGCGGTGAAGACGCTGCGGGTGCCGAGGCCGGCGAGCAGCACCGGCGGGTAGAGGGCGCCGGCCATGGTGTGCACGTTGGGGTTGCCGAGGACCACGCCCACCGCGTGCGGGCCGTGCCGCTCGACGACGGGCCTCAGGCCCGCGGCGACCGCGTCGAAGGCCTCCTCCCAGGTGGCCTCGCGCAGTTCGCCGTCCTTGCGTACGAGCGGGGTGCGCAGCCGGTCGGGGTCGCCGTCGACGGCACCGAACGAGGCGCCCTTGGGGCAGATGAACCCCTTGCTGAACACGTCGTCGCGATCGCCTCGGGCGCCGGTGACCCGGGTTCCCTCGATGGTGAGGGTCAGCCCACAGGTGGCCTCGCACAGGGGACAGATACGCAGAGCGGTGCGGGACACGGGGTCCTCCCGATGGGCGACGACGCTGGGCCCGACCGAGCATACCGACTGGTATGCAAGTGCGGGAGGCCCCGTCGGGGATGAGGTCGGAAATCTGCGAGGCGCACACCGGACCGCTCCCGACCGCCATCGGACCGCCCGGAACTCTCGGACCGCTCTCAGTCCAGCACCCGCGCCAGATAGGCCCGCAACAGCTCCCGCGCCTCGTCGATGATCTTGGGGTCGCCCTCGGGCGCCATTCTGAAGGCGAGGTGGACCAGGGTGTCGGCGGTCTCCACGGCGATGAGGAAGGCGCGGCGCAGATCCTCGTCCGGCTCCCGGTCGAGATAGCCGGACAGCAGGTCGGTGAGGCGGTCGGCGACCCGGTGGTTGGGTTCGGCGTTGCGGGCGCCGACCGGGATCTGGTTGCCGAAGTCGACGAGGGAGAAGCCCGGGGCGGTGCGCTTCATGGCCAGGTACTCGTCGAGGACGGCGTCCATCGCCGAGCGCCAGCCCCCGTCACCGGCCGACTTCAGCCGCTCGGTGACCTGCTGGGTGAAGCGCTCCAGGTTGCGCTGGGCGAGCGCGTCGGCCATCTGCCGCTTGTTGCCGAAGAAACGGTAGACCGAGCCGATGGGGACCTGGGCGCGCTGGGCCACGGCCCGGGTGCTCAGGTCGTCGTAACCGACCTCGTCGAGGAGGTCGGCGCAGGCGTCGAGGATTTTGGTCAGACGTTCTGCACTGCGCCGCTGCACAGGCGCACGGCGTAGCGATGTCGCGTGGGGCACGGGCTTCATGATGCCTTTCCGGCGCGCTCCGGAGAACCTCGCCCCCCAGTACGCGTATAGGTGCTACGTGCACTCAACGCGCGCGCGGCCGGACTGCCGCCCGGGGCGCCCGCCGCCTCGGACGCCGTGATGTCGGCGGTGCTCTCGACGGGCTCGCCCTTCACCGCCCACACGGTGCCGTCGTCGGCGTACAGCCGGGCGGTGACGTGGTGCGTGCCGCGGGGCACGAGCCGGGCCGGGAGGCGGTACGTGAGGCCACTGAGCCGGGTGGCGAGCCGGTCGTCGACGAAGACGTAGGCGACGCCTCGGCCCGCCCTCGCCCGCGGCGACGCATCGCCGGGAGAGAAGCGGAAGTTGTGGACGGTCAGGCGGACGTCCCAGGTGTCATGGACGTCCGGCTGCACCTCGATGCCGACCTCGGGCGCGCCCTTCTTCTGCACCTCACGGTAGTGCCGGCCCTCTTTGTCCGTATGGGGCAGGACCTTGCCCACCGGGGAGACCGACTCCCCGTTCTTCCCCTCGCGGGCGACACCGGAGCCGCAGCTCGCGGATCCGGTCAGCAGCAGGACACAGACCGCGAGCACGGCCAGGAGACCCCGCGTCCACGACATGCCCGGGAGACTAGAACACCGGTCCGGCCGCCGGATCCCCCTGGAGTCTGGTTCTCGTTCCTCCCCGGTTCCTCCCTGGTGAGGAGGTCCCCAGGCCCCCTTGCGCCGACGAAACCGCAATCCTACGGTGATACATAGGAATCAGATGCGCAGGAATCAGGCCGCGGCAGTTCGCAAGGGAGCGACGATGAGCGATGGGGGTACCGCCCGCACGAGCGGGTTCGAGCGCGGGGGAGCGCGCAAGACGGCCGAGGGGCTGACCTACCTGACCGGTTTCGGCAACGAGCACAGCTCCGAGGCCGTCCCCGGCGCCCTGCCCGTGGGCCGCAACTCGCCACAGCGCGCGCCCCTCGGGCTGTACGCGGAACAGCTCAGCGGTACGGCGTTCACCGAGCCGCGGGCCCACAACCGGCGCTCCTGGCTCTACCGGATCCGCCCGTCGGCCGCGCACCCGGCGTTCACGCGCACGGACAACGGCTCGATCCGTACGGCCCCCTTCACCGAGTCGGTGCCCGACCCCAACCGCCTGCGCTGGAACCCGCTGCCCGAACCCGCGTCCGGTACGGACTTCCTCGCGGGCCTGTGGACCCTCGGCGGCAACGGCGACGCCACGCAGCGCGCCGGCATGGCGGTGCACCTGTATCACGCCAACTCCTCGATGGAGCGCGTCTTCAGCGATGCGGACGGCGAGCTGCTGATCGTCCCGGAGCGCGGCGGGCTGCTGCTGCGCACCGAGTTCGGGCTTCTGCATGTGGAACCGGGACATGTGGCGCTGGTTCCCCGTGGGGTGCGCTTCCGTGTGGAGCTGCTGGACGCCTTTGCCCGCGGTTATGTGTGCGAGAACTACGGGGCCCCCTTCGGCCTCCCCGACCTCGGCCCGATCGGCGCCAACGGCCTCGCCAACGCCCGCGACTTCCAGGCCCCCGTCGCCGCGTACGAGGCCTACGAGACCGACACCGACACGGCGGGCCCGGTGGAGGTCGTGAACAAGTTCTGCGGCAACCTCTGGACGGCCCTGTACGACCACTCGCCGCTCGACGTGGTCGCCTGGCACGGCAACCTCGTCCCGTACGTCTACGACCTGCGCCGCTTCAACTCCATCGGCACCATCTCCTACGACCACCCCGACCCGTCGATCTTCACCGTCCTGACGTCGCCGTCCGACACCCCGGGCCTGGCCGGCGTCGACTTCGTCGTCTTCGCGCCGCGCTGGCTGGTCGGCGAGGACACCTTCCGGCCGCCGTACTTCCACCGGAACGTGATGAGCGAGTACATGGGCCTGATCGAGGGCGCCTACGACGCCAAGACCGCCGGGAAGGGGGGCTTCGTGCCGGGCGGCGGGTCGCTGCACAACATGATGTCGGCGCACGGTCCGGACCGGGAGACGTTCGACCGGGCGAGCGCGGCCGAACTGAAGCCGCAGAGGGTGGACGACGGGCTGGCGTTCATGTTCGAGACGCGCTGGCCGGTGACGCTCACCCCGCACGCGGCGGGCGCGGAGCACCTGCAGCAGCGCTACGACGACGTGTGGCAGGGCCTGGAGAGGCATTTCCGCCCCTTGCACTGAAGATTCACTACCGGTACGGATGGCCCCGTGACCTCCTTCGCCCCGGACTCGATCGTCCTGAACCGCAAGCTGCCGCTCTGGTACCAGGTGTCGCAGTCCCTGCGCGCCTCGATACTCGGCCGCTCGCCCCGGGACCCGCTGCGACTGCCCACCGAGGAGCAGTTGGCCGGGCACTACGGGGTCAGCGTGCTGACCATGCGGCAGGCGCTGAAGGAGCTGGAGGACGAGGGCCTGATCACGCGCCACCGCCGCCGGGGCACGTTCATCGAGCCGCAGGCCAGACGGGGTGCCCCGGTCCGCCTGCTCGGCTCGGTGGACGCCATCGTGGCCCAGCAGTCGGGGATGACGACCGAGCTGCTGGGCCACGGCCCGGCGCCCGTGCCGCCCGAACTCGCCGAGTACTTCCCGGAGATCGACGAGGTGGGCACGTACCACCGTCTGCGCGGCGACGAGAAGACGGGCGAGCCGACCAACCACGCCCGCAACTACGTCCGGCCCGAACTGGCCGCCCGCATCGACCCGTCGGACCTGCTGCGCTGGCCGATGACCAAGGTGCTGCGTGACGTGATGCTGGCGGACATCAGCCGCATCACGGACACCGTGGAGGCCCGTCTGGCGGACCCGGAGACCGCCCGGCTGCTCCAAGTCCCGCTGCTCAGCCCGATCCTGCACTACACGGGTGTGACCTACGACGCACAGGGAAGAGTCCTGGACGCGGCGGTGATCCACTACCGCGGCGACCGTTTCTCCTTCACGGTGACCCTGGACGCCACATGACCGCAGTGCCCGTACCACGCCGTACGATGCCGAGCGTGACGCACGACGACGCTCCGCTGCTGGCGGACCTCATGCCGTGGTCCGTCGCACCGCCGCGGCTCGGCCGGGGGTGGCCGACGGGCCCCGACGCCGCATCCCTGAAAGCCCGCTGGGACGCCCTGCTGAAGGCCGAGGGCCCGGACCGGGAGGCCCTGTTCGAGCCGACCCGCTCGCGCACCCTGCACACGGCGGTCGGCCGGCTCCCGGGCCAGTCGAGCGGCACCGAGAAGCTGATCCGTGCCGCGGGCCCCTGCCCGGACCCCGTACGGGTCCTGCACGCCCCCTTCGACCAGCAGTGGCTGATCCCCGACCACCGGCTGATCGACGCGGCCCGTCCCGAGCTGTGGCGGGTGGCCGACGAGCGGCAGATCTTCGTGGTGGAGACACCGTCGGAGACGACCGCACCCCGGGTCCTGGCCACGTCCTGCCTCTCCCTCCTCCGCCCCGGCCGCATCCGTCCCCTGTACCGCCGCCCCGGCGGCACGGAACCCAACCTCGCGCCGGGGCTGCTCGACCACCTGGGCGCCCGGCTCGGCCACTCCCCCACGGCGCCGGACTTCCTCGCCTGGACGCTGTCGGCCGTACGGCCCGACCTGACGGTCCCGCTCACCGGGGACGCGGAACTCTGGTCGCACGGAGTGGAGTTGGGCCGCCGCACGCTCTGGCTGATGCGCCGGGACGGCGACCGTCCCAAGCTGCCGGGGGGCCGCAGGCCGTATGTGCGTGCCCCGCTGCCCTCACGGCCGCTCACGATCGACTACGACCGCGACGAGGAGACGCTGCTGCTCGACGAGGGCCGCATCTCCCCGGTGCCACCCGAGGCCTGGGACTTCGAGGCGGCCGGCGTCCGGGTCCTGGAGCAGTGGTTCACGGCCCGCACGGCCCGGGCGGAGCCGGGAACACTGACGGCGATCCGGCCGGCGACATGGCCGCAGACGTGGACCTCGGAGCTGCTGGAGCTGATCACGGTCCTGGCGCTGCTGGCCGAACTGCGGTCACAGCAGGAGGAGTTGACGGTGACGGCACCCGTCACCGCCTCCGACCTGCACAAGGCGGGAGTGCTCCCGGCGCCGGAGACGACACGGAAGCCGGCCTCGGTCCTCGATCACCACGAGGAGGGACCCGAGGGCCAGTTCGCGCTGATCTAGCCCCCGGCCCCCGTTCCCACGCCTTCTGGTTCCCGCGCCAAGTGCCCCGGCAGGCAACGTCTGCCCGTCAAGGAGCGGCGTCCGGTGCGTGCTCTCGCCCGTGCCGGGTGCGGGCCCCTACGGGACGCACTTGGGCCTGTGCCCGGCGCGGCGAGTGGGGGCACCTCCCACGCCCTTGAGGCAGCGGGGAGCGTGCCGGGCGTCGCGACGGGGCGAACGTCGCCTGCCGGGGCCCCTAGTTCCCGGGCGCGAAGGCGTCCAGTATCCGCTCCACCATCAGCTCGAAGGCCCCGTCGAGATCGATCGGCCCCGGATCCTCCGTGAACGCCGCGGCCATCCGCGGATAGGCGCCGCCGGCCACCTGGCTCCCCAGGTAGGCGATCCGCACCGCGCTCTCCTCCTCCGCCGACCACGGCAGCGACCGCGTCCGCTCGGCGGCGGCCAGCTCCGTCGCGACGTACGACGTCACGCACCCGTTCAACATGCCGACCAGCTGCATCTTCATGCCGTAGCGCACCTGGAGCGGATCCAGGCAGACCAGGCAGTGCTCCAGGTAGCGCAGGGCATTCGGGCTGAAGCCGTAGACCGGTGACATCAGCCGGGTCATCCACGGATGCCGGTGCATCAGCGCCCGCGTCTGCCCGGCGACCCGGCGCATGTCGCCCCGCCAGTCCCCCGACGGCTCCCACAGGTCGTGCTCGCCGCTGACCGCGTCCACCATCAGCTCGTACAGGTCCTCTTTACGGGGGACGTAGTTGTACAGCGACATGGTCCCGCAGCCCAGCTCGGCCGCGACATGCCGCATCGACACCGCGTCCAGGCCACCGGAGTCGGCGACGCGCACCGCCGCCGCCGCGATGTCGGCGCGTGTGTACGCCGGCCTCGGCCCCCGGCCCGTCCGCTCGGGACGCGCCCAGATCACTTCGGGTACCGCCGCTCGGCCCGCCATCGATCATCACCTCGGCCACCATCCTAGTTACGTACAGCGTACGTAGTGCGCTATGGTCGGGACATGACTTCTACGTACGCTGTACTTAGTGAAGGTCTGAAGAAAAGGTTCGGCAAGGTGCAGGCGGTGCGCGGGCTGGATCTCGCGGTGGCCCAGGGCACGGTCTGCGGTGTCCTCGGGCCCAACGGGGCGGGCAAGACGACGGCCGTACGGCTGCTGACGACGCTGCTGCGGCCCGACGAGGGCTCGGCTCGGGTCGCGGGCCACGACCTCGTCCGGGAGCCCGCGGCCGTACGGCGCAGGATCGGCGTCACCGGGCAGTACGCGTCGGTCGACGGCGACCTCACGGGCCGCGAGAACCTGCGGCTGTTCGCGCGGCTGCACCGGGTGCGGGCGCCCGGACAGCGCGCCGACGAGCTCCTCGACCGGTTCGGGCTGGCCGAGGCGGCGAACCGGCCCGCGTCCGGGTACTCCGGCGGCATGCGGCGCCGGCTGGACCTGGCGGCCAGCCTGATCCGCCGCCCCGACGTGCTGTTCCTGGACGAGCCGACGACCGGGCTCGACCCCTCCAGCCGCAACCTGATCTGGGACGCGGTGCGTGAGCTGACGGCCGATGGCACGACGGTGCTGCTGACCACGCAGTACCTGGAGGAGGCCGACCAACTCGCCGACGACATCGCCCTGGTGGACCGGGGGCGGGTGGCGCACACGGGGTCGCCCTCGCAGTTCAAGGCGGTCATCGGCACGTATGTCGAGGTCATCGTCACGGATGCGGACATGATGGCGAAGGCGGCCGGCGTGATCGACCAACTCACGGGCGCCGAGCCGTCGTTCGACCGCGAGCGATACGCCGTCGGCGCGGTCACCCGGGACCGCACACTCACGCTGCCCCGCCTGGTGCGCGAACTCGACGCGGCGGGCGTGCCATTGCTCGACGCGAGCCTGCGACCGCCGACGCTGGACGAGGCGTTCCTCCGGCTGACCGAAGACGACAAGGAGCGTGCGGCATGAGCACGATGGCGTACGACGGAACAGCCCTGCTGGGTCGTCAGCTGCGGCGGATGCGGAACAACCCGGGGCTGCTGATCCTCTCCCAGACGATGCCGATCAGCATGCTGCTGTTCTTCGGGTACGTCTTCGGCAGCGCGCTGGCCATGCCGGGCGGGGAGTACCGGTCCTTCCTGGTGCCGGGACTGCTGGTGGCGACGGCCGCGAACGGCATCATGACCGGTATGTTCCAGGCCGCCCAGGACACGCACCGGGGCGTCATGGACCGGCTGCGGACGCTGCCGATCAGCCGGACGGCCGTGCCGCTCGGTCAGGCCGTGGCGGACGTCGTCGTCACGGCCGCCGGGACCGTGCCGTTCCTTCTGGTGGGACTCGCCGTGGGATGGCGTATCGAAGGGAGCGCGCTCGAAGCGGTGGGCGCCGTCGGCCTGTTGCTGCTGTTCCGGTTCGCGACGACGTGGGTCGGGATCTTCCTCGGCATGCTGACACGGAGCGAGGAGGCCGCGGGTCAGCTGGGTGGCGCGACCTTCATGCTGCCGCTGCTGTCCAACGCCTACATCCCGACCGAGGGTCTGCCGGGCTGGCTGCGGACGGTCGCCGAGTGGAATCCGATCAGCGCGGTGACGACGGCCCTGCGGGACCTCTTCGGCAACGCTCCGGTGCCGGGGGACGCGGCCTGGCCGGTGGCGCACCCGGTCGCCGGGTCACTGATGTGGTGCGCCGTGCTGATCGCGGTGTTCCTGCCGCTCGCGGTGCGCAGGTATGCGCGCGGGGAGCGCTGACCTCAACGGCCGGAGACACAGGGGGTGTCGCCTCGGGTACCGAGCGGGTGGGACGTACCGGAGGTGATGGATCGGGAGATGTGGCCACGCCCGGGCGCAGGCCCGGGCGTCGCTGCATGCCGTGGGGATGACGGACGACGGGATCGCGGCGTCGCGCCGGACGACGCGGTGCTCCGGGCGCGGCCCTCGCGGAACGAACGCCGGTTTCGCTCAGCGCCCGCCGAACAGCGAACGACGCAGTCGGCGCAGTGGCGCGAAGAGCAGGACACGACTCACGCGCTTGCCCCTTGCACTGCGCTCACGCGGGGTGTCACGCGCCGTCAGCTCACGCATCAGCAAGGTCGCCTCGGCCGTCTCCCGCTGCGGGACGGCAGGACCCGCCAGCACCGAGAGATGGCGGTCGAGGCGCGAACTGGTCGCGCTGCTCCCGCACGTGATCGCAGGGACCCTGGCCCTGCTGCTCACTGTTATCTGTTCCATGTCACTCCCCACCCGTACGAGTCCACCCGGCCCGGGCAGGGTAACCCTATCGCCCCGTCGGGGCACTCGTGTATCGCGGTCACAGGATTCACCTTCCCCGTAAGGGTGTTGACGACTCTTCGTTCGTCACTCTCCGAATCCAACCGATTTCAGGGCGAGTTGGACAATCGGCTGGCTGGTGGGCTGCGGTGAGCCACCGTCGGGCTCGACGGTCACAGCGAGTGACGTGGCGGACTTGTTGAGGTCGGTCGCGACCAAGGGTGTGTCGCCGCCCTTGAAGAGCCCGAGGGAGCGCGGTTGCACGTTGGGGCGCATGAGCCACAGCTGGTGCACGCGTCCGCTGGGCAGCTCACCGTATCCGCTGAGCGTGACGATGGCCTGCCCCTCCGATGCGGAGGCGACCACTGAGATACTTCGGCCCCGGGCGTCCTTGCCGGAGTTCGCGCGGGCGTCGGGAGCTGCGAGAACGTGGGCGATCTCACGTGCCTGGGAGCGTTCGGCGTTCAGGGTGTCCTGGGTCTGGTTCGCCTGGACGGCGAAGAGCGAGGCGACGACGAGGGCCGCGGCGGCGGTCGCCGTGGCGAACGGTACGAAGAGGGGGCGGCGCTCACGAGGCGCACGGGAGCGTGCCGGCGGCGGCTGCGTACCCCACACGTGCGGCGGCAGCTGGGGGGTGTGCTCCCGTACGGCCCCCGGCTCCTGCGGCGTGGCCCGTACGGCGGCCAGCACCCGGTTGCGCATCGCGGTCGGCGCTGGGGCGGCCGTGGACCAGGCGAGGCGGACGGCGTCCTCGGACAGGGCGCGCACCTCGGCGGCGCAGACGTCGCACGACGCGAGGTGCTTCTCGAAGCGGAGCCGTTCCGCGGGCTCCAGGGCGTCGAGTGCGTAGGGGGCCGCGAGCGAGTGCAGGTCCCCGCGGCGCAGCAGTTTGTCGAGGAGACTCATGCGAAACCTCCCAGGCACTTGCGCAGCTGGGTGAGTCCATCGCGCATACGGGTCTTGACCGTGCCCAGCGGCAGCGAGAGCCGCTCGGCCACTTCACGGTACGTGTAGCCGTCGTAGTAGGCGAGGGTGACGGACTGGCGCTGCAGGGTGGTGAGGCGGTCCAGGCAGCGGCGGACCCACTCGCGTTCGAGGCCCGCCTCGACCTCCTCGGTCACCTGGTCGAAGGCGGGGTTGTGGGACCGGCGGGCCTCGCGCTGCTCGCGTTCGCCGGCCGCGCGGGCGCTGCGCACCCGGTCGACGGCTCGGCGGTGGGCGAGGGTGAGGATCCAGGACAGGGCGCTGCCACGTCCGGGGTCGAACCGCGCGGCGGACCGCCAGAGTTCGAGCAGCACCTCCTGGGCCACCTCCTCCGACTGCGCCGGATCCCGCACGACACGTCGGACCAGTCCGAACACCGGGCCCGACACCATCCCGTACAGCTTCTCGAATGCCTTCTGGTCTCCGCCTGCCACGAGTACCAGAAGCTCGTCCGCCTCCACTCGGTCCCCCTCTCTCCGGCCGCATGGGCCCCGTCCCGTCACACCAGGCATTCGCAACGAACGCACCTCCGGATGGGGTTACGGATCGCCGTGCCCAAAACGCGGGTCCGCTCTCCATGAATCCACGCTCGCCGACACAAGATTCCCGGCTCGTCTGAAACAAGATTCCAAGTTCGCCGTAAGAACGTTTGGGATTCGACCAATCCACCCTGCCGACCGCTCCGAATCAGCGTTCGTCAGGCAAGTTGGGACTGAGGACGGACGGCATGACACCTATCTCCAGGAGCGGTGCGGGACGCAGGAGCATCGCGACCCTGATAGCCGGCGCGCTGGCCGCCGGGGGGCTCGCAGCCGCCGGCGTGGCCACGCTGGAACCGGGGGCGGCCTCCGCCTCCAGCCACCGGGAGGCTCCGCTGATCTCGGGGCAGCCCCAGTACGACAACACGGACGTCTACGCGTTCGTCAGCCCGGACAAGCCGGACACGACGACGATCATCGCCAACTGGATCCCCTTCGAGGACCCGGCGGGCGGCCCGAACTTCTTCACGTTCGCGGACGACGCGCAGTACGACATCCACATCGACAACAACGGTGACGCGCAGGGCGAGTTGCTGCTGCGCTACACCTTCAAGACGCATACGAAGAACAAGAACACGTTCCTCTACAACACGGGCGCGGTCACCAGCCTGAACGACCCCGACCTGAACGTCACGCAGACGTACGACATCGACCTGGTCAAGCTGCACAACCAGAAGGTGATGTCGAAGACGAAGCTCGCCGACAACGTGCCGGTGGCGCCGTCGAACGTCGGCAAGGCGTCGATGCCGGACTACAACACCCTGCGCAAGCAGGCGGTCTACAAGCTGGCGAACGGCGCGCAGACGTTCGCCGGGCAGGCCGACGACCCGTTCTTCCTGGACCTGCGCGTCTTCGACCTGCTCTACGGCGGCAACCTCTCCGAGGTCGGCCGGGACACCCTCAAGGGCTACAACGTCAACTCGATCGCCCTGCAGGTCCCGACCGACATGATCACGGAGTCGAAGCACCAGCCGGTCGTCGGCGTCTGGTCGACGACGCAGCGCAGGAACGCACAGGGCTACTACGAGCAGGTCTCGCGCCTGGGCAACCCGCTGGTCAACGAGGTCGTCAACCCGCTGAAGGACAAGGACAAGTTCAACGCGTCCTCGCCGTGGTACGACGCGCAGTTCCTGAAGAACGTGACCAACCCGGAGCTGCCCAAGCTCATCGAGGGGATCTACAAGATCAAGGCGCCCGCCGAGCCGCGCAACGACCTGGTCGACGTCTTCCTGAAGGGCGTCAAGGGCCTCAACCAGCCGCCGAACGTACGCCCGGCGGAGGAACTGCGCCTGAACACCTCGATCAAGCCGACCGCCTACCCGAAGCGGCTGGGCGTGCTCGACGGTGACAACGCGGGCTTCCCGAACGGCCGTCGCCTCACCGACGACGTGATCGACGAGGCGCTGCAGGTCGTCGAGGGTGAACTGGTCGGTTCCAAGAACGACCTGGGCGACGCGGTCGACAAGAACGACAAGAACTTCGGCCACTCGTTCCCGTACCTGGCCAACCCGACGGCCGGTTCGCGCGGTGCCACCGCCAAGGGTGTCACCAGCGGCAACGACGTCCGCAACCAGCTGGGCGACGCGCTGCAGCCGGCCGGTTCCTCCTCCGGCGGCATGACCGACACGAGTCTGATCGCCGCCTCCGCGGGAGCCGGCGCCGCCGGGATCGCGCTGATCGGCGCGGGCCTGATGTGGTGGCGCCGGATGCGGAGCCGGGCCTACTAGGCCCTCCCCCGCGGGCCGGGCGTCGCTCCTGAACAGCGCCGCCCGGCCGCCCCACCGACTGGCGCGGCCCGCTCGTATCCATCCCCCACGGCCGGGCCGCGCCGCACTCCCCGCATCTTCCTTTCACCGCACGCCGATTGAGGAGAGGGCATGGCCCCGCGTACGAACGGCACCGAGCCGGAGAAGGAGAACGGCAGCACGCCGCTCACCGCACCGGACCCCGAGGTTGCACCGGCCGCCGAGCGGTCCCGGACCGAGCCCGGCACCCCGGCCCCCGAGCCGGAGCCCTCCACCACGACGGCCGACGCCCCCGAGAACACCCCGACCACCCAGGCACCCACCACCAGCCCACATCCCGACCGGACCGCACGGCCCGCCACGGAACACACCGCCGCCCCCCGGCGCGGCCCGGCCGACGTCCGGGAGAACGACCCCGCTGAGGGCCCCCGCACCGGGCCGTCGGCCGGCATCCCGGAAGGCGGCCCGGTGGAGGGGCCTCGCACCGACCGGACGGCACGGCCCGTCACGGAGGCGGTGGCCAGGACGACGGCCGCCGAAACCGTTCCCCTCGCGGCCCCGGGCGCCCCGGCAGGCAGCCCCGCGCAGGTGCCGGATGCACCGTCGCGTGGGCAGGTCGCGGAACACGCCGTCGAGGCGGTGTCCCGTGCGGCGGGCGCCGAGGGTGAGGCAGAGGAGAAGCCGTCACGCCCCGGCGACCCCGCGCAGGCCGGAACCGACCCGTCGGCCCGGCAGCGGGTCGACGCCGTTCGCCGGGTGGGCGAAGCCGGACGGCGGATGCGGGCGCTCCAACTCGGCGGCACCGCCGTGCTGTTGGCCGTCGCACTCACCGCGGGGTCGATCGCCTACGGGGCCATCCGGGACAACGGCGGCACGACGGTCGCCGCCTCCGCCGCCGGCGCCCTGTCGCCGGCTCTGCTCTCCAGCGGCAGCCTCGACGCGAGCATCGCCGCTCTGCAGGCCCAACTCCGGTCGCAGACCAAGGACTTCGGCAGCTGGGCGACCCTCGGCCTGGCGTACGTGGAGCAGGCCCGCACCAAGGGCGACCCCTCCCGCTACCCGCAGGCGCAGAAGGCCCTGAAGCGCTCCCTCGACCTGAGGCCCGGCAACGAGCAGGCCCTCACCGGCCAGGCCGCCCTCGCCGCGGCCCAACACGACTTCAAGAACGCCCTGAAGTACGCCGACCAGGTCCTGAAGGAGAACCCCTACAGCCAGAACGCCCTCTCCTCCCGCATCGACGCCCTCGTCGAACTCGGCCGCTACGCCGACGCGTCGAAGGCCGCCGACACCGCCGACTCCCGCCGCCCGGGGGTCCCGGTCTTCACCCGGTACGCGTACGTCCACGAACTGCGCGGGGACGTGAAGACGGCCCGGCGGGTACTGGAGCAGGCCCTCGCCACCTCCACCGCCCGCGGAGACATCTCCTACGTGGCCGCCCAGCTCGGCCAACTCGCCTGGAACCAGGGTGACTACAAGAGCGCGCTGACCTACTACGCCCGCGCCCTCGCCGCCGACGAGAACTACCTCCCGGCCCTGGAGGGACGCGCCCGCGCCCAGTACGGGAGCGGGGACAAGGCGGCCGCGGTCGAGGGCATGGAGCAGGTGGTCGCCCGCTACCCGCTGCCGCAGCCGCTCGTCGAGCTGGGTGAGATGTACGAGGAGCGCGGCGCCGAGGGTGACCAGGAGAAGGCCCGCGACCAGTACGCCCTGGTCGACGCCTGGATCGCCCTCGCCCGCGCCAACGGGGTCAACGCCGACCTCGACACCGCGCTCGCCGCGGCCGACCACGGCAGCAGGACCTCCGCCCTGCGCGCCGCCCGCGCCGAGTGGGCCCGCCGGCACACCGTGCACACCGCGGACGCCCTGGCCTGGGCCCTGCACGTCAACGGCCGGGACGCGGAAGCCCTCCCTTACGCCCGCCAGGCGACGGCCACCGGCTACCGCAACGCCTCGTTCCTCTACCACCGCGGCGTGATCGAGCGCGCCACCGGCCACACCAAGGAGGCCCGCGCCTCGCTGCGGGCGGCACTCACGCTGAACCCGGGCTTCTCGCCACTGGGCGCCGGCGAGGCCCGCAAGGCGCTCAAGGACCTGGAGGCGGCGAAGTGATAGCCCGTCGATTGCTCGCCTCCACAGGGGCCGTCCTCACGGCGGCCTGCGCGCTCGCGCTGTTCCCTTCCACCAGCGCGAGCGCGCACCCCCTGGGCAACTTCACCGTCAACCGGTACGACGGCCTCGTCGCCGCCCCCGGCACACTGCGCGTCGACCACGTCGAGGACCTCGCCGAGATCCCGGCCACCCAGGCCAGGCCCGACATCAAGCGGCTCGGCATGAGCGAGTGGGCGCGACAGCGGTGCGCGAAGGCGGCGGACGGCAGCAAGGTCACCGTCGACGGACGGGCCACCGCCCTGACCGTGGGCAGCGGCCAGGCGCACCTACGGCCCGGGCAGGCGGGGCTGAACACGCTCCGGGTGGAGTGCGGGCTGACCGCGCCGCTCCCGAAGAGCGACACCGTGCGCCTCGGCTTCCACAGCGCGGGCGCCTCCTCCGGGCCGGGCTGGCGGGAGATCACCGCGCGCGGCGACCGTATGACGCTCACCGCGACGGACGTACCGAAGACCTCGGTCTCACACGAACTCACCAGCTATCCCAAGGAGTTGCTCTCCTCCCCCGCCGACACCTCGGCAGCGTCCCTGCGGGTGCGCGCCGGCGGACCGGCCCTGGTCGAGAAGCGGCGGGACGCCCCCGCGGCCTCCGTGCTGCCGCGCGGCGCCGACCGCTGGACCCGCGCCCTGGACTCCCTGGTCGCCCGCCACGACCTCACCCTCGGCTTCGCGGCACTCGCGCTGCTCGTCGCGATCGTCCTGGGCGCGATGCACGCGCTCGCGCCGGGCCACGGCAAGACCCTGATGGCCGCGACGGCAGCCGCCCGCGGCGGCCGTGCGCGCCTCAAGGACGTCATGCCGCTGGCCGCCTCGGTGACGGTCACCCACACCCTGGGCGTGGTCGCCCTCGGCCTCCTGGTGACGGCCGGCTCGGCGGCGGCGCCCTCGGTGATCGCCTGGCTGGGCATCGCGAGCGGCGTCATGGTGGCCTGCGCGGGCGCGACCCTCGTACGCCGGGTCTGGCGCAACCGCACACCCCGGCACCCCCACGGCCACGAGCCCGGGCACGGGCACGGGCACGGGCACGACCATCCGCATCCCCATGCACACCCGCACCCGCACCCGGACGGCCTCGGCGGGCACACCCACACGCACGGGACCAACGGGACCGACGGGACCGAGGAGCGCGAGCTGGTCCTGGTCGCCGCCCACACCGAGAACGCCTCGTCGACCACCGAGGCCCACTCACACCGGCGCGCGTCCACCAACCCGCACGATCACGACCACGGTCATACACACGACCACGACCACGACCACAGCCACAGCCACAGTCACTCCCACACCGTCGAGCACACCCACGGCGGCTTCACCCACACCCACTCCACGGCCCCGACCCTCCGCGGCACGATCCTGCTCGGTTTCGCCGGCGGTCTGGTGCCCAGTCCCTCCGCCGTCGTCGTGCTCGTGGGAGCGTCGGCGCTCGGGAAGGCCTGGTTCGGGCTGCTGCTCGTCGTCGCGTACGGCGTCGGGCTCGCCCTCACCCTCACCGCGGCCGGGTTCGCCGTCGTCAAGCTGGGTACGGGAATGAACCGTGTGCTGGACAGGCGCCCCCGCTGGACCACCCACCCGATGGCGACCCTCGTACGCAGGACCGCCCCGCTGGCGTCCGCGTTCCTCGTTGTCGCCCTCGGTGTCGGACTGGTGCTCAAGGGGGCGGCATCCGTACTCGGCTGAGCTACGTTTGTGGAGAAATCACGCGCAGTGGAGAAAACACGCGGATGCGAAGGGGGGACGCCCGTGTCAGAAGAACCGGGCAGTGAGCGTGTGGTCGCGGGCCGCTACCGTCTTCTGTCCCCGCTCGGCGAGGGTGGCATGGGGACGGTGTGGCGGGCCCGGGACGAGGTGCTGCACCGCGAGGTCGCCGTGAAGGAGGTACGCGCGCCCGCCGGGCTGCCGGCCTCGGACGTGGAGCGGATGTACGCCCGTCTGGAGCGTGAGGCGTGGGCGGCGGCGCGGGTCGCCGACCGCAACGTCGTGACGGTGTACGACGTGGCCACCGAGGACGGCCGGCCGTGGATCGTCATGGAGTTGGTCCGCGGTATCTCCCTCGCCGAACTCCTCGACGCAGAGGGCCCGTTGCCGCCGGAGCGGGCCGCGCACATCGGTGCCGAGGTGCTGGCGGCGCTGCGGGCGGCACACGAGGCCGGAGTGCTGCACCGGGACGTGAAACCGGCCAATGTTCTGCTGTCGAGCGACGGCCGGGTGGTGCTCACCGACTTCGGCATCGCCATGGTGGAGGGCAGCTCGGCGCTGACGATGACCGGCGAGGTCATCGGCTCGCCCGAGTTCCTCGCACCGGAGCGGGCGCTGGGCCGCACACCGGGTCCCGAGTCCGACCTGTGGTCGCTCGGCGTGCTGCTGTACGCGGCGGTGGAGGGCAACTCCCCCTTCCGCCAGGCCACTCCGCTCAACACCCTGCGCGCGATCGTCGACGACGAGCTGCCGCCACCGCTGCGGGCGGGACCGCTCGCGCCCGTCATCGAGGGGCTGCTGCGCAAGGATCCGGCCGAGCGGCTGACGGCCGACCGGGCCCAGCAGGACCTGCGGATCATCGGGGCGGGAGGCACGCCCCGCACGGAGGTGCTGCCGACCGCGCCCTACGCGCCGACGATCGCCGAATACCCGCGGCGCGGGACGCCGGCCCCGCCGACTCCTTACGCGGCCGCGCGGACCGGGCCCGTGGCCGCGCCCGGGACCTCGGCCACGACCGCGCCGCCGGAGCGCAACCGCAGGGCCGCCGCCGTCCTGGTCGTCGGCGTGCTCGCCCTCGCGCTGGCGCTGGGAGGACTGACGTACGCGCTGCTGAACCGGGACAACGGCGGCGGGAACGACAACAACGGCAGTAACACCCGTTCCGGGGCGGGGACTTCGCCGACCGCCGCCGAAAGCAAACCCGGCGGCGGGGCCGCGAGCCCCACGCCGAGCCCCAGCAGCAGTCGTACGAAGACACCCCAGTCCGTGAAGGTGAGCCTCGCGGGCGCGAACACCGACTACTCGGGCACCTGTCCGCCCTCGAAGTCCGAGGCCCCGACCTTCACGGCCACGCTGACGGTCGGACGGCTTCCGGCCACGGTGACCTACCGCTGGGTGACCGAGAACGGCTCGCTGTCCGGGAACTGGAAGACGGTCTCCTTCCCGGCGAACGGCGAAAGGTCCCAGCAGGACAGGCAGTTCATCACCACGCGCGACAGCAGCGGGACCTTCCAGGACGTGATCAGCGTGGAGGTCCGCGATCCCGTTCACGCGACGTCCGACTCGGTGCCGTTCTCGCTGTCCTGCGAGGAGGAGACCCCGACTGACGGGACCTCCTCCTCCCCTTCCACTTCCGAGTCGCCCTCGCCCTGACGGGTCAGGCCGCGCTGGTCATGACGGGCAGGTAGCCGCCCGACTGGCCGGCCGCGGTCGGGTGGTAGGACTCGCCGATGTTGAGCAGTTCGACGCTGTGCAGCCAACTGCTGCCGGAGCAGATCTCGTGGCCGGTGAAGGTGGTGCGGACGTCACCGAAGGCGAAGCCGTGGTCCGCGGCGGCTTTGGCGGTGGCGGTGTCCAGATAGTCGGCCGCGTCGTTGATCGCCTTCCGCTTGGTCTCGGAGAGGCCGATGCAGGTGGCGCCGAGCTTGTAGAAGCGGGGGTAGCCGAGGACGACGACGTGGGCGTTCGGGGCCTTGGCACTGATCGCCGAGTAGACGCTGTTCAGCTGTCCGGGGAGCGTCGAGTCGACATAGGCCTTGGCGGTGTTGATCCGGGAGAGGCAGGCACTTTCGGACTGGAGCACACAGGTCGTCATGACGTCGGAGAAGCCTGCGTCGTTGCCGCCGATGGAGAGGGACACCAGTCCGGTGGAGGCGCTGAGCGGGCCGAGCTGTCCTGACAGAACATCACCCGTTCGGGCGCCGGAGCAGGCGGTGAAGTCGAACGTCGAGGGTGAATGGGCGGCGGCCCAGAGGTAGGGGTAGGCCTTCGTGCTGCGCTTGCAGTCGCCGCTGGAGCTGATGTAGCTGCCCGACCCGACCCCGGAGGAGTAGGAGTCGCCGAGGGCCACATAGCCGGTTGCTGCGGCCTGCCCGGATGCCTGCGCAGCCGTGGCCCCGGTGAGGGCCGTGCCGGCGGCGAGGAGGATCGAGCTCACGAAAACGGCAATTCGGGAACGTCTCATGGAACCTCCCTTTAGCAGGATCTCTGCCATAACCGTCGTACCAACTACGCGTGTTGATCGGAAGTGTCCATGTCAAGGCGGTTCGGTTCGTCCGACAGTCACCCCGTCCGGGCGAACACATGTTTAAGAATCGACAAGGACAGGTACAGGCCGATTCCACGTCTTGACGGCCGCTCTCGCCCTGCGCGACATTGAAGTCCGGCATCCGGCGCGCTGGGGGGCAAAGTCGCCAATGCAGACCATCCGTATCAAGAGACCTTCGACCGACGGCACCGAGCCGGCGCGACCAGGACCGGGGAGGGACCTGTCGCCACTGCTCGCGGGCGCCGCCACGGCCGTAGGGGGATTCGGCGCGCTTCTGGCGCTCGTCGACTCGGACTCACCCCTGCGCGGCCCGCTCACCCTGTTCTTCCTGCTCGCCGCGCCCGCGACGGCCCTCGGGGCCGCGCTGCGCGGGCTGGAGCCCCGCGGCCGCACCATTGCCGCGGTCGCGGGCGCAATCGTCCTCAACATGCTGGTGGCGCAGGGCATGTTGGCTGTTCACCGCTGGTCGGTGCGGGGCGGAATCATCGCCGTGACCGTGATCAGTCTTCTGCTGCTTCTGGGCTGTGTAACGGTCAAACCAACAAAAACGTGAGGCCTCGTTCCAGGTCTTGCCATACGGGTTCAATCATCAATACCGTCGTACATCTCACCCACATCGGTCCATCATCAAGCGGCTCTAGGGGAGGGCTCAAGGACCGCGATGGATCCGGCGTGGGGCGCGGTAGGGGGGTGCCGTGCTCGGTGACCGCACTTGTGACCGAGTCGTGCCGCGCGACCGGCTGCCGTCAAGGCGGCAGGCGGCCAGCTTTGCCAGCTCGCCTCGGCGTGCACGTAGATCCATTTCGTCATGCCACAGGCGTGAAACCCCCCTTTCGAACCGGACACAATGCCGGGCCGCCCAGGGGCGGGCGGTCCACCGGACGAGAGGGACCAGACTCATGAGTTCTGTTCTGCGGCCGGCGGCCACGGACCTGGATCCGTCAACTGCCAGCAAATACCGGCCGATCTCTTCTCACCTGGCCATCGCGCCACCGGTGAGTGTGGTGATTCCCGCCATGAACGAGGCGGAGAATCTCCCGTACGTGTTCAAGACACTTCCGGACTGGATACACGAAGTCGTCCTCGTGGACGGCAACTCGACGGACGACACCGTCGAGGTGGCGCGCGAGCTGTGGCCGAACGTCAAGGTCGTCGAGCAGCATGGCAAGGGCAAGGGAGATGCCCTGATCACCGGGTTCGAGGCCTGCACCGGCGACATCATCGTGATGGTCGACGCAGACGGCTCGGCCGACGGGAACGAGATCGTCAGCTACGTCTCCGCCCTGGTGTCGGGCGCGGACTTCGCCAAGGGCTCCCGCTTCGCCAACGGCGGCGGCACCGACGACATGACGTTCATCCGCAAGCTCGGCAACTGGGCGCTGTGCACCGTCGTCAACCGCAAGTTCGGCGCCCGCTACACCGACCTCTGCTACGGGTACAACGCGTTCTGGCGGCACTGCCTCGACAAGATCGACCTCGACTGCACCGGCTTCGAGATCGAGACCCTGATCAACATCAGGGTGGTCAAGGCCGGGCTCAAGGTGCAGGAGATCCCGAGCCACGAGTACCTGCGCATCCACGGCGCGAGCAATCTGCGGGCCGTGCGGGACGGGTTCCGGGTGCTCAAGGTGATCCTCAAGGAGCGGTCCAACCGGCGGGAGTTGCGCCGACAGGAGCACCACTCGCCGATGCTCGACACTGTCGGGCTCGACTCGGTCGAACTCGGCTCGGCCGAACTCGACTCGGTCCGGGGAGAGGTGTCTTGAGCGATCTCGACATCTCCGTCGTGATCTGCGTCTACACCGAGGACCGCTGGGAGGACATCCTCGCGGCGGTCGCCTCGGTGCGGTCGCAGTCCCACCGTGCCCTGGAGACCCTGCTGTCCGTCGACCACAATCCGGCCCTGCTGGACCGGCTCACCAAGGAGTACAAGGAGTTCGAGGCGAGCGGCGAGGTCCGCGTGCTCGCCAACGCGGGCCCCCGCGGCCTGTCCGCCGGCCGCAACACCGGGATCGCGGCCGCGCGCGGCGAGGTCATCGCCTTCCTCGACGACGACGCCGTGGCCGAGCGGGACTGGCTGCGCCGCTTCGCCGAGGGGTTCGCCGACCCACGGGTGATGGCCGTCGGCGGCCGTACGATGCCGATCTGGGCGTCGGGCCGGCGTCCCGCCTGGTTCCCCGAGGAGTTCGACTGGGTGGTGGGCTGCACCTACAGGGGGCTGCCGCCGGGCCTGGTCCGGGTGCGCAACGTTTTGGGCGGCAACGCCTCGTTCCGTCGTACGGCGTTCGACGCCGCGGGCGGCTTCGCGACCGGCATCGGGCGCGACGGCGACAAGCGGCCGCTGGGCTGTGAGGAGACGGAGCTGTGCATCCGTCTCACGCGCGCCAGACCGGACGCGATCCTGCTGATCGACGACCGTGCGGTGATCCATCACCGGGTGCCCGAGGCGCGCGAGCACTTCGGGTACTTCCGCACGCGTGCGTACGCCGAGGGCCTGTCCAAGGCGCTGGTGGCGCGAAGCGTGGGTGCGGACAAGGGACTTGAGTCCGAGCGCCGGTACACCACCCGTGTCCTGCCGGCCGGTGTGGTGCGCGGTCTGCGCGACGCCGCGCTGGCCCGGCCGGGCGGTGCGGGCCGGGCCGGCGCGATCGTCGCCGGGGTCCTCACGGCGGCGGGCGGGTACGTGGTGGGGAGCGTGCGGGCCCGCAGGGGCGGTGCCACGTTCTCGGTGGTGGAGATCAGCGGCGGAGCTCAGGGGGGATCTCATGACTGAAGCGCCCGTGCCGGTTCTCATGTACCACTCGGTCGCGTCCGCTCCGAACGACGCCACGCGGGCGCTGTCCGTGGCACCCGAGGCGTTCACCGAGCAGATGGCACTCATCGGCGACCGGGGCCTCACCCCGGTCACCACGGCTGATCTGGCGGCATGTTGGCGCTCGGGCCGCTCGCTGCCGGCGCGCCCGGTCCTGATCACCTTCGACGACGGCTACGAGGGTGTGCACCGGCACGCCCTGCCCGTGCTCGCCAAGCACGGCTTCGCGTCCACGCTGTTCGTCTCCACCGGCTGGATCAAGGGCGCCCACGACACCGGGGGCGGCCTCGACACCATGCTCGACTGGGCGCAGGTGCGCGAACTGGCCGCCGCGGACGTGGAGATCGGCGGGCACAGCCATACCCACCCGCAGCTCGACCAGCTCGACGACGACTCACTGCGGCACGAGCTGATCCACTGCAAGGAGATCGTCGCCGACGAACTGGGCGCCGTCCCGGCCTCGTTCGCCTACCCGTACGGCTACTCCAGCCGCCGGGTGCGCGAGGCGGTGCGGGCCACGGGGTACGCCCAGGCGCTCGCCGTCGGCAACGGCCTCGCGCGCCGCCGTCAGGGCCCGTACGCCCTGCAGCGGGTGACCGTGCGCCGCAGCACGGGCATCGAGGAGTTCGAGCAGCTGGTCGAGGGCCGCGCGATCGCCCGCAACTTCACCAGGGACCGTGCCCTCACCAAGGGGTACGCCATGGTTCGCAGAGCACGACAGGTCCGCCGGAAGGCCATCCGTTCCCGTGTCTGACACGACGACCACGACCGAGGCCTCACAGCCCGTGACCGAGGCGCCCGAGCAGTCGGGGCGCCGTCTTCGGCTGCCCGGAATGGGCAAGGGGGGCGGCAGCCCCCTGTTCCGCAACGCCTACGCCCTGATGCTGAACACCGGCATCTCCGCGGTGCTGGGCCTGGGGTACTGGCTCATCGCCGCCCGCTACTACTCCGAGTCCGCGGTGGGCCAGGGTTCGGCCGCGATCGCCGCGATGAAGCTGCTGGCCGGTCTGACGGCGGTGGCCCTGACGGGCGCCCTGGCCCGCTTCATCCCCGTCGCCGGGCGCGCCACCGGGCGCCTCATCTTCCGTACGTACGCGGCGAGTTGCGTCGTCGTGTCGTTCGCGGCGGGAATCTTCCTGCTGACCCTCGACTCCTGGGGGCCGTCGTACAGCTTCCTGCACGGGTCCATCAAGGGCCTCGGCTTCATCATGGCCGTCGCCTCCTGGAACCTGCTCACGCTGCAGGACGGGGTGCTGACCGGGCTGCGCAGTGCGCCGTGGGTGCCGGTCGGCAACACGGTGTTCTCCGCGGTGAAGCTGGCGCTGCTGGTCGGACTGGCCGTCAGCATGCCGACGACCGGCGTGTTCGTCTCCTGGGTGCTGGCGATCGCCACCTCCGTGGTGCCGCTCGGCATCCTGGTGTTCCGGAAGCTGGTCCCCCGGCACATCGAGGCCACGGCGGACCGTACGAAGCCACCGACTCTGAAGGAGATCGGCAGGTTCCTGGCCGGCGACTACACCGGCTCGCTGTTCTCGCTCGCCGTCGTCTATCTCGTCCCGGTGATCATCGCCTCGCAGGTCAGCTCCGAGGACAACGCCTACTTCTACATCACCACCACCATCGGCGGCACGGTCAACCTGCTCGCCATCAACATGGGCGCCTCGCTCACCGTCGAGGGCTCGCACGACCCCGGCCGGCTGGCCGCCAACACGCGCGCCGCGCTCAAGCGCATGGCGCGGATCATGCTGCCGATCTGCGGGCTGCTGTTCGTCGGGGCGCCGTGGATCCTCGGTGTCTTCGGTGCGGGCTACGCGGACGCGGCGACCCCGCTGCTGCGCTGGTTCGCCGCCGGCGCGCTGCTCCGGGTCGTCATGGAGACGTACTTCGCGGTGCTGCGCGCGCAGAGCCGTACCGCCGGACTCGCCTGGCTGCAGGGCCTGTTGTGCGTCCTGGTACTCGGACTGACGCTGCTGCTGCTCCCCCGGATGGGGCTGACCGGCGCCGGCGTCGCCGAGATCTCCTCGCTCTCGGTGATCGTCCTGATCGCCGCGCCCAGGCTGTACCGCACGCTCAGGGCCGCACCGGCCCCCGCCGTCCCCGAAGCGGCGGCACCCGACGGAGACCTCGCCGACCTGGGGGCACTCACCTCTCGGCTTCGGTCGAGCGGGGGGACCCCCACCGCCCCGGCCTCGGAGACGACGCGCCGGCGCGGGCCGGCCTGGGCGCTGGACAGCGACACCCTGGCGCTCGGCATCCACGTCGACTTCGACCACCAGGAACGCCGTCCCGACGTCCGCCCGGGTCCCGGCACACCGCCGACCGGCACCCCCGTGACGCCCGCCGACCACCGGCCGGCCTGGGCGAAGAACCCGGAGCTGGGGCTGCCGGTGGAGGAGCGGGAGCCGGGTTCCGAGGCATCCCTGGGACCGGCCGAGGTGGAGGTGGACGCGCCGTTCGAGGCCGAGTTCGGGGCCGGCTTCGAGGCGGGCGACGACGAGGAGGCCGTACGAGCGGCCGAGGCGTCGCTCGTCCGTGAGGAGGCGCCCGTGCGCGAAGAGGTGCCGGTGCCGGTGCCCGTCGCGCCGTCTGAGCAGTCGTTGCGCGAGCGCCTTCAGCCGACCCGCTTCGGCGTCGTCCTCGGCTGTCTGCTGGCGGCCGCGCTGCTGCTCTACTGGGTGCCCGCGCTGCGGCTGGGCGAGGCGGACCTGGAGGAGATGGGCGGGCTCGGCCTCATCTCGATCCTGCCGCTGCCCACCCTGGTCGGCGCGGCGCTGCTGGTCGCGGTGTTCGCCTCGCTGCTCTGGCTCGGCCGGGAGCACAAGGCGCTGCTGTTGGTGACGCTGCTCGCGACCGTGGTGTCGCTGCACGCGCTTCCCGCGGTGCTCGAGACCGAGCCGCGCTTCCCGACGGCCTGGCAGCACCTCGGGTTCCTGGACTACATCGACCGCACCGGGTCCGCCGTACCGGACCTGGACGCGCGCTGGAGCTGGCCCGGATTCTTCGCGGTGGCCGCGTTCGTCACCAGGGCCTGCGGGATGACGGACCTCACCGACCTCATCCGCTGGTGGCCGCTGATCATCCAACTCCTCTACCTGGCACCGATGTTCCTGCTCGTGCGCTCGATGCGGGCGAGCTGGCGCGCCAAGTGGACGGGCATCTGGATCTTCGTGCTCAGCGGCTGGGTGGGGCAGGACTACTTCTCGCCGCAGGGCTTCACCTTCCTCCTCTACCTGGCGTTCGTGGCGATCCTGCTGGTCTGGTTCCGGGCGCCGCGGGTGATCTGGGCGAAGCGGCGGCCCGGCGAGGCGGAGGTCGAGCCGGCCAGCCGCCGCCAGAAGGCCGTCCTGCTCGGTGTGGTGATCGGGCTGTTCGCGGCGAGCGTCCCGGCCCACCAGCTCACGCCGTTCGTGATGCTGGGCGTGCTCGCGGTGCTCGTCATGACCGGCCGGTCCGAACTGCGCGGCCTGCCCATCCTGTTCGGTGTCCTGGTCATCGGCTGGCTGGGCTTCATGGCGGAGCCGTACTGGTCGGGGCACTTCAACGACCTGTTCGGCGGCGTCGGCGGCGTCGGCAGCAATGTGTCCACGTCGGTCTCCGGCCGTATCCAGGGCGGCGACTCGACCCACAAGCTCGTGCTGTACACGCGCGTACTGCTGGCCGGCGGCGTGATGACGTTCGCCTGCTGGGGCTGGTGGCGACGGCGCGACCACAAGTACCGCGAGCGGTCGCTGCTGGTACTGACGTTCGTCCCGTTCCTGGGCTTCGGCATGCAGTCCTACGGCGGCGAGATGGCCCTGCGCGTCTTCATGTTCGCCGTGCCGGGCGCGGCGCTGCTGGCCGGTCTCGCCCTGTTCCCGCGCACCGGCGTCACCGCCGAGGAGCGGGACAAGGACCGGGTCAGCCTCGCCCCGCTGGCCGCACTCCTGGCCGGGCTGCTGCTCATGGGCGGCTTCCTGGTGGCCCGTTGGGGCAACGAGCCCTTCGAGCGGGTCCGGCCCGGGGAGGTCGCGGCCATGGACTACGTGTACGCGCACGACAAGCCGACCGTCCGGCTGCTGTGGCTGAGCAACGACACGGTCAACGACGTGACGCCGGCGATGCCGTGGGGCGCGAAGGACATGGAGCGGGTCAACTACGTGCCCACGTTGGCCCCGGCCGACCCGGTGCTGGTGTCGAGCCTGGTCAAGGCGCTGAAGGACGCGGGCCCGAACTCGTACCTGATGATCAACGCCGGCCAGATGACCTATCTCCGGATGGACGTGGGCTATTCGGACACCTGGCAGCCCCGGCTCCTCCAGAACCTGGACCAGCGGCCCGAGTTGAAGAAGGTCTACGTCAATGCCGACGCCACCCTCTACGCCCTCAAGAAGCAGCCCGAGGGCAAGGTGCCGGCGCCCGATCCGGGTCCGATCGGACCGCAGATCACCTGGACGCCGTGGTCGGTCGTCGGCGCCCTGGCCGCCCTCGCGCTCATCGTGCTGCTGACGGCGCGCGAGGTGGTGCGGGTCGCGACGCGCCCGAGCGTGCGGCAACTGCGCCGACTGCAGAGCAGCTTCTGGTTCTCGCTGCCGCTGCTGGCGGTGCTACTGGCCGCGCTGGTGCAGAGATTCCTGACCATGAAGTGACCATGGCGCAGGGGCGGGCGCTGTCGCTGTCGTCGTCGCCGAAGTGGCTTACCGGGCTTACCTGGTAAGCCACTTCACTTCGTAGGCCTGCATCTCGAACCGCTTGCCGTCGACCTTCGCGCTGATCGACCGGTCGAGGGTGTTGACCACCAGGACGGACTTGTCGGTGGCGAGGACGCGGACGTTGGGCACGTCGTCCGCGGCGACCGCGACGGTCTTGTAGGTCGTGCCGGGCGGGAACTCCCGGTGGAAGCGGGAGACCAGGTGGAACATGGGCAGCTTCTTGCCGCCGTTCGAACCGTCGGTAGGTGTCCACAGACAGCCGGGGCAGTCGCTGCCCTTCTCGTCCTCCGGGTTCCAGTAGAAGCCCGAGGAGGCGCCGCCCTTGACCATGGCGATCATTCCGGCGGCCTGGACGGCGACCCGGCGGGTCTCGGACCAGCCCTTGCGGTCGTCGTTGCCGTCGGCGGGCTCGACGTAGTACTCGGCCCACCACAGCGGCAGGTTGTCCGCCTGCTTCCGCACCCACCTGCCGACCGCGGTGAACTTGTCGGTTGCCGCGAACTCGTTCGGCAGCATCTCGTCGTCGTTGGTGTAGCTGGAGCCGTCCACGACGACGAAGTCGGCGCCCGCCTTGTTCTTGTTCCAGTAGTCGAAGGCGTCGAGGATGCGCTGGTCCATGGCGCCCCAGGGTCCCTTGAAGGTCGAGGAGGCCTCGTCCGCACGCGGGTCCACACTGTCCATGACCAGGTACGGCCCGCCGACCATGATGTCCTTGTCGACCTTCTTCAGGGCCTTGTACACGAGGTTGTACAGCTTGGTGTAACCCTCGTAGTCCCAGCGGCCCTTGGCGTCGTTCCAGAAGCCCTTGAACTCGTTCCACACGATGAAGTGGCGTACGTCCGGATAGCGCTTCGCGACCGTCGCGGCGAGCGCGGCGAAGTCGGCGTAGTGCTCCGGCTGCGGCGCCGTCTCCAGGGCGGACTGGCTCCAGTCGGTGTTGTCGACACCGGCCTTGCCGCCCTTCATCCAGTCCGGAGAACAGCACAGGGTGACGGCCGGGGTTCCGCCGGACTTGCGGATGAAGTCGATACGGCGGTCCATCGCGTCGAAGTCGTAACGCCCCTTCACCGGCTCCGGATTGTCCGCGCCCCAGCCCATGACCGCCTGGTCCTGCGGCATCCCCCCGGCGTCCGAGAGCAGCCCCTCGACCCGGGCGGTGGCAGCCGAGCTGCCCTCGTCGGCGCTGTACTGGGTGTGGGTGAAGCCCCAGCCCACCTCGGGTTTGTCCTGGTCGGGAGGGGTCGCCGGAGTGCCGTGCACCGTGTCGCCGTTGCGCGAGGTGCCCGCGGTGCTTCCGCCCCCGGGAAGCGTGCTGATCAGGGTGACGATCAGGGCCAGCGCCGCAACACCCACGCCGAGCAGCGCGGTGAGCCGCCACCGTCGTGCCCCCGAAGTCCACTCATGACGTCCCATCGAGGGCAACACTAACCGCGTGGACGCCAAGTAGGGCAGATGTTGTGAAAGCACAGCTCTGCTGCATTTTCAGGGGACACGCATTCGATCGCGGCTGCGCCGGGGCCGGGCCCCGGCAGGGGGTCGGCGAACTCGGCGCATGGCGTGACACCGGGGACAGGGCGGGGGAAATCCCGTGCGCGGAGTGCGTCGGTGCCGGATCATGGACGCCATGTCTGCGAACCCACACGACGCTCTGCCGATCCGGCTCAACGTCGACGACAGCGACTCACCGTCCGATGTCGTCGACGCGCTGTTCCTCGGCCGCTTCGCGACGGGCGAGCAGCCGTACTCGCATGCGGCGAACATCGACCGCGTCCGGTCCGGGGCGACGCTCCTGCCGGCGGGCGCCCATGTGCTGCGCATCGCCCGCGACGACGACCGCAGCGCGACGCTGGCGGAGGGCGACGGCTGGACTCTGCTGGTCTCCCGCTGGAACCGCGGCGCGGACGTCACGGTCACGGCGACCACCGCCGAGCTGGCGCAGAAGATCCTCGACCAGGCGACGGACGGCGCGGCGGACGAGCCCGAGCCCCAGCCGGAGAACGTGACGATGGGGTTCTGGTACGTCTCCCCCAGGCGCGGCCCGTACCGCACGACCCGGCAGATCTCGGCGGGCACCTGGGACGAGGTGCGGGAGAACTACACCGCGCCGGTGGCGGACGCGATGGACAGCCTGATGAAGACGACGCCCGAGGACATCGCGGGCCGTCTGCTGCTGCTGCACGGCCCGCCGGGCACCGGCAAGACCTCGGCGCTGCGGACCCTCGCCCGCTCCTGGCGGGACTGGTGCCAGGTGGACTGTGTGCTCGACCCCGAGCGCCTGTTCTCCGACGTCGGCTATCTGATGGACATCGCGATCGGCGAGGAGGACGGGACGGGCAAGGGCCGCTGGCGGCTGCTGCTCCTGGAGGACTGCGACGAGCTGATCCGCGGCGAGGCCAAGCACACCGCGGGCCAGGCGCTGTCGCGGCTGCTGAACCTCACCGACGGCCTGCTCGGCCAGGGCCGCAACGTCCTGGTCGGTGTGACGACCAACGAGGACCTGGAGCGCCTGCACCCGGCCGTGGTCCGCCCCGGCCGCTGTCTGGCCCGCATCGAGGTGGGCGCGCTGACCCGCCGGGAGGCCGTGGGCTGGCTCGGCACCGAGGAGGGTGTGGGCCGCGAGGGCGCCACCCTGGCGGAGCTGTACGCGCTGCGCCGGGGCACCTCGCCGACGGCGCTGCCGGAGCCGCGGGACGGGGCCGACGCGGGGCTGTATCTGTAACCCTGCGGTGCTTTGATGGTCGTATGACCCTGTTCGTCGGGACGTCGGGGTGGCAGTACAAGGACTGGCGGGGCGTGCTGTACCCGGCCGGGTGTCCGACACGGCTGTGGCTGGAGGAGTACGCGGAGCACTTCACCACGGTGGAGCTCAACAACGCGTTCTACCGGCTGCCGACGCGCGAGAACTTCGCAGCCTGGCGGGACCGGGTCCCGGAGGGCTTCGTGGTCGCGGTGAAGGCGAGCCGCTATCTGACCCACATCAAGCGCCTCAAGGACCCGCGGGAACCGGTCGACCGCCTGATGAGCCACGCGGCAGGCCTGGGCGACCGGCTGGGTCCGGTGCTCGTGCAACTGCCGCCGACGCTGAAGGAGGACGCGGACCTGCTGGACGAGTGCCTCGGCTGCTTCCCGTCCGGCACGCGGGTGGCGGTGGAGCCGCGGCACGACTCGTGGTGGACGCCCGCGGTACGGAAGGTGCTGGAAGCGCGGGGCGCGGCGCTGTGCTGGGCCGACGCCCGCTCCCGCCCGGTGACGCCCCTGTGGCGCACCACCGACTGGGGTTACGTCCGCTTCCACGAGGGCCGCGCACGGGCGTGGCCGCACTACGGGCGGCGAGCGCTGGAGACGTGGGCCGGGCGGATCGCGGAGTCGTGGACGGCCGACGCCGATGTGTACGCGTACTTCAACAACGACGCGACCGGGGCGGCAGTGGAGGACGCGGTGGCGTTCGCGGGGGCGGCTCGCTCGATGGGCCGGGCGGTCACCCGCACACCGGAACACCTGCCTTCAGGTGCGGTGTCGCGCCCCTGAAGGGCGCGGGGCCGTATCAATACGCGGCTCCGCCGCGCGGGTGCGACCGGCCGCCACCGGCCCGCGCGTTCGTCACCGCGGTTTCCAGCGGAGCGCTCAGCTCTTGCCGTAAGCCGCCCGCAGGGCGTCACTCACCGCGGCAAGCGCCGCGCCCTCGTCCGATCCCAGCCGCCGAGCCCGCTCCACGTAGGCCTGGGCGGCCAGGGCCAGCTCCCGCTCCGCCGCCGAGCCCGCGGCGGCCACGAACGTGCCGTTGCGCCCCCGTGTCTCGATCACCCCGTCGCTCTCCAGCGCCCGATACGCCTTGGCCACCGTGTTGGCCGCGAGCCCGAGCGACTCGGCGAGCCCCCGCACGGTCGGCAGCCGGTACCCGACCGGCAGCACTGCGGACCGGGCCTGCTCGGAGATCTGCGCCCGCACCTGCTCGTAGGGGGCGGCACTGTCGTCGATGTGGATCTTCAAGGTCACTGCTCGATTGTCCCGCACCCGCCGGAAAATGAGGGGCGCTCGCGCTCGTCCCCACGTAGCGTGCGCCTTCATGACTGTGATCGTGCGCGCCCTGCGCCCCGACGACCGGGCCGACGTCGAGGCCTTCGCCCGGGTACGGCACCTGGCCCTCCCCCACATCCTGTGGACCCCGGACGCCGTCGTCCACCGCCTCGCCCACACCCACCCCGACGCGCATTTCGTCTCGCTGGTCGCCGAGGAGGACGGCGAGGTCATCGGCACGGCGCAGGTGCAGTTGGCGTACGACAGCCCGGAACCGGGCCTGGGGATGCTCAACATCTATGTGCACCCGGACAGGATCCGCCGCGGCGCCGGGGGCCTCCTGGTCCGCACCGCCGAGGCGTACCTGGTCGAGCACGGCGCGACGAAGCTGTACGCCTGGGTGCTGGACGAGCCCGCCAACCGGGCCTTCGCCGAGCGGCACGGCTACGGCGCCAGCCGCTCCGCCCACTTCCTCCGCCTGGACCTGACCGGTGGCACGCTGCCGCCGCTCCAGACCCCTCCGCCCGGCGTCGAGTTGCGCAGCGCGGCCGACTTCGCGGACGATCCGCGTCCGCTGTTCGAGCTGGACGCGGAGACGACGCGGGACGAACCGAGCGACGTGGACACCGAGTTCACCGACTACGAGAACTGGATCGAGGAGAGCTGGAAGCAACCGCTGCTCAACCGGGAGCTGACCAAGGTCGCGCTCGTCGAGGGTCGCCCCGCCGCCTTCAGCGTGGCCTGGACGGACGTCGCCACCGGCCGCTACGCCACTGCCATGACCGGCACCGCCCGCGCCTTCCGCGGCCGCGGCCTGGCCAAGCTCGCCAAGAACGCCTCCCTGCACGGCGCCCGGGCGGCCGGCTTCACCGAGGCGCTCACCGGCAACGACGACGGCAACGGCCCGATGCTCGCGATCAACAAGTGGTTCGGGTACGAGATCTGCGCGACGGAGGTGCGCCATGTCCGCGAACTCAGCTGATCCGACAGGCCAGTTGGACGTCCTCCTCGTCAAGGCGGGCCGTACGAAGATCCGTTACGCGGCCGGCCTGATCCGCGACGACGGTACGCGCATCGCGGTCCACGCCCCCTGGGCGGGCGAGGGCGTCCGCGACTTCGGCTTCGTCCGCTTCGAGAAGGGCGACGTCTTCACCGAGTACTACTGGCGGGACCGCTGGTACGCGGTGAAGGAGGTCCGTGACGCCGCGGGTGTGGTGAAGGGCTGGTACTGCGACATCACCCGCCCCGCCGTGCTCTCCGGCACCGAGTTGATCGTCGAGGACCTCGACCTGGACCTGTGGCGCTCCGCCGACGGCAAGGACGTACTGCGCCTGGACGAGGACGAGTTCGCCGAGAGCGGTCTGGCGCAGCGGGACCCGCAGGCCGCGGCCGCCGCCGTGGCCGCCCTGGACGAGCTGGAGAGGCTTGCCCTCCATGGCGGCTTCGACGCCCTCCTGACCTGAGGAGCTCCCAGCCCGGCAACGGTGCGCGCGTCCGGGGTTCACACCAGTGCCACCACCGCGTACCGCTCGTCCGCCACCTCCTTCCCCCACAGCACCGCGTCCTGCGACAGTCGCTCGACGCGCAGGTCCGCGGTGAGCGGGGTGAGGAGGTCGGTGAGCAGGCCGGCGGATATGCCGACCGGGCTGACCGTGCCCCACACGCCCTCGACCAGCACGAGCCGGCCGCCCGGGCGCACCAGTTCGCGCCAGTGCCGCAAGGCCCGGCCGGGGTCGGGGAGCGCCCACAGCACGTGCCGCGCCAGGACGACGTCGAAGCGCTGCTCCCCCACCGGCGGTGCCGTCGCGTCACCGACGAGGAACACCGCGTCACGTCCGGCCAGCTTCGCTCTCGCGAGGTCGACCATGGCCGGCGACAGGTCGACGCCGGTGACGCGGTGTCCCTGTTCCGCGGCGAGGAGCGACAGGCTGCCGGTACCGCAGCCGAGGTCGAGGATGTCGCTCGCCCGCGCGGGCAGCCAGGAGAGGAGCCGGCCGGCCCAGGCCTGGCGCACTTTCGGGTCGCGCAGCCCGTGATCCGGTTCGTCGTCGAAGGAGGCGGCCCGCGCGTCCCAGTCGGACCGCTCTTCATCCGCCCCGGTCAGGCGCTCGATGTCATCCGTCATGCGCCCCAGAGTGACACGCGCCACTGACAGTCGAATCGTGACAGCCGCCACTGACAGACCCGAACCGATGAGTCACTCTCCCGAAAAGGGTCTACCTCCGTGTGAAGACGGGAACTCGGTAGACACCGAAGGAGGCAGTTATGCGCCGGACCACTGTGCAGAAGCCCCTGAGCAGGACGGACTCCCGCAAGGTCCGCGAGGAGGCCGACGAGCGTCCTGGCGGACGCCCGGAGGTCCGCAAGGACATCGCACGCACGTGGTGGCCGGACGGCTGACGGCAGTCAGTCCAGCCGCTTGCGGTAGTGGATGCGGTCGTACGGACCGGTGACCCGGCGCTCCACGACCTCGTAACCGAACTTCGGATAGATCTGCTGGTTCTCCCACATCATGGCGTTGGTGTAGAGCCTGACCTCGGGCAGCCCGAGGTCACGCGCGCGTGCGTCCACGAACCCCAGCAGCCGCCGCCCCACGCCGCCGCCGTGCGCGTCGGGGTGGACGGCGATGCTGTCGAGGAACAGATGGTCGCCGTGCTCCTCCAGCACGACCAGGCCGATGACGGGGTCTCCCGTCACGAACACCTTCCCCGCGGCCACGTTCGCCGCGTGGTCCGCCGCCATGGGCACCGGCACCACCCCGATCCGCTCGACGTAGCGGTGGTAGGCGGCATCGGTCACGGCTTTCACGGCCGGTACGTCGGCGGCGACGGCAGGCCGGATCTCGTGCTCTTCCATGCCGCGCACGGTACCTACCTGATCCCAGTCTGAGCGCTCCCTTAACGCCACCATAAGGATCTCCCTCACCCGCCCCCAGCAGGCGATTCCACGGTTTCTTGGGGCTAGCTTCTGATCGCGCCCCACGGGATTCAGCCCCACGGGACCCGCCCCACGCATCAGGACCGTCCCGAGGAGATTCCGCATGCCCGCAGGCCGCCGCACGGTCGCCGCCGTCGCCGTCCTCGGTGCCGCCCCGCTCGCCCTGACGTCGGACGGCCGCTGACCGGGGCGAAAAGCGCGGGGCCTGTCCGGCGGCTCAGGTCGGACAGGCCCCGAGAAGTGCGTCAGCTCAGCGCCGACGCACAGGTGGTGGCGGTGGCATGCGCCGGATCCAGGGAGTTGGCCACCTCGTGGAAGGCGATCCGGTCGGTCAGCCCGATCAGGGCGTGTTCGGAGAAGTCGACCGCGCACAGGTTCTGCAGCAGCACGTTGCGCACGTCGGAACCGCTCAGGTACTGGCTGCTGTACGGCGTGGCGACCTCGTCGTACTTGGTGGCGATGACCGTGTAGTGGACGCCGGGAACGGTGTCGCCGCCCGCGTTGAGCTTGGTGAGGAACGCCGAGCCGACGATCTGGTCGGCCAGCCCGGGCGTCGACGCGGAGATCCAGTCCGCGGCGCCGGGGAAGTACGGCAGCAGGTTGGTGAGCCCGTCCAGGTCGGTGCCGTGGTTGTCGGGCGCGATGCCGACCAGGGCGTTCACCGTGGCGGCTCCGCCGAGGAACCTGAGGTAGTAGCGGGGCATCATGCCGCCCTGCGAGTGACCGACCAGGTCGGCCTTGGCGGCGCCGGTCGCGGCGAGCACCTTGTCGACGTACGCGGAGAGCTGTTCTGCCGACTTGTCAATGGGGCCGAGGCCGTGGAAGACGGGGACGCCGGGCAGTTGGCCGTATTCGAGGGAGAAGACGCAGTAGCCACGGTCCTCCAGATAGGGCGCGAGGCCGAGCCAGTTGTCCACGGAGTTGGCGAGGGTGCCGTGGACCAGGACGACGGGGCGGGGATGGGCGGCGGAGGGCTTGCAGGAGTAGTCGTTCCAGCCGTGTGACGAGGTCGCGGCCGCGTGGGCGGTCGTGGCGGGGACCGTGGCGACCGCTGCGGTCATCAGCAGCGCGGCCAGGGGTCTGAGCACTCGTTTCCAGGGCAGCATCGTGTGATCTCCTTGCGGCTCAAGGGAGTTGCGATGGCCTTACGCCCTGTGATCCGGATCACGAAGGATGCTGTTCACTCGTCAAGTTACGGACGAGTAGCCCAAGTGTGAAGTTACGCGTCAGTAAAAACTTCCAGTGGTAACCGACTCCGCGGCGGTCGTTGACGAAGCGTCACCAGGCGGGCCTGATGGGGCCATGGGGCGCAATGCGCGCCAACTGATCGCGCAACGCCCGCACTTCACCCTCCCCGAGCACTCCGGCCCACCCCCGCACGACCGCGGCGGCCGCCTCCTCCGCAGCCCGGGTGCACGCCCACCCCCGTTCGGTCAGCACGACCAGCCGGGCCCGCGCATCCACGGGATGCGCCCGGCGCTCGGCATACCCCTTCCGCACGATCTCGTCGACGAGCTGACTGGCGGCCTGCTTGGTCACGCCGAGGTGAGCGGCCAGCTCGGTGACGGTCGCGCCGTCCGGGGCGAGCCGCGCGAAGGCGAAGCCGTGCGCGGGCCTGAGCCCCTCGAATCCACGGGCGACGACACCCTCATGGATGCGCTGGGTGAGTTCACCGGCGACGGCGAGCAGGGCGGCGGACAGGGCCATGGCCTCGGAGTTGTGCACGGGGGCATTGAAACACCCTTGACGAATTGGTCAAGCCGCTTGACCATATAGTCAAGCAGCTTGACCATCCGACGAGACTCCCGAACCCGGAGGCCACCCATGCCCGTCATCCGCACGTCCGATGCCGTCACCCACGAGATCCACGGCGCCCGCTTCGTCTCGTACGCCACCCCGCTCAGCGGGAGCAAGGAGCTGTGCGCCTGGCGCGGTGAGATCCCTCCCGGCACCAAGGCACCCGTGCACACCGTCACCCGAGAGGAGATCTTCCACCTCCTCGTCGGCGAACTGTTCATCACCCTCGACGGCCGCACCGACCGCGTCACCGCGGGCGACACGGTCATCGTCAACCCGGGCGCGGCCCTCGGCGTCGAGAACCGCACCGATCAGACGGCGATCTCCTGGGTCACCACCTCCATCGGTCTGGAGGCCGAACTGGCCGACGGCACCCGGATCACTCCGCCCTGGGCCAACTGAGCCCTACGCCGCCAACGTCCCCGGCATCACAGCCCCCGGCCCGAACTTCGCCCGCACCCGGTCCGCGGCCTCCTCCACACGGCGGAGTTTCTCGTCGGCGGGGTCGAAGGTGAGCTGGTGCGAAGCCTGTTCGGCGGGTGTGAGGGATTCGGCGCGGAGGGTGAGGCTGCGGACGCGGGCGCGCTGGAGGCCGAGGGCCTCGTACATGTCGTAGGCCGCCCCGGCCAGTGCGGCCGAGTGGGCGGTCGGTTCCTTGAGGGTGCGGGTGCGGGTCGTCGAGGAGCGGTCGGCGTAGCGGACGGTGAGGGTGAGGGTGCGGCAGACCTTGTCCAGGGCGCGGAGGCGGGCGCCCAGTTCCCCGGCGGCGGAGAGCAGCGCGCGACGGTGCCGGTCCGGGGACAACTCGTCTCGGGTGAAGGGGCGTTCGGCGGCGAGGGAACGGGCGACGCCGTTCGGGACGACCCGGCCGCGGTCGACACCGTTCGCCTTCTCGTGCAGTTCGCGGGCCGCCCTCGCACCGATCAGCCGCTGCAGCGTGGACAGCGGTGCGGCGGCGACCCGGCCCAGGGTGTCGAGACCGTACTCGCGCAGGGTGCGTGCGGTGGCCGTGCCGACGCCGGGGAGCGCGGTGACCGGACGGTCCGCGAGGAACGCCGCGATGCCGTCCGGATCGCCGGGGACCTCGCACGTCAGCCCGGGGCGGGCGTCGCGCAGGGCCACACGGGCCAGCATCGGGCCCGGCCCGGCGCCGATCACGCAGTCGACGCCGTGCAGGGCGAGGGCGCGGACGCGGATCACCGCCGCCAGTTCGATCGCGCTGCGCCCGAAGTACCGTTCGGCGCCCCGCAGATCGGCCAGCGCACCGTCCGGCGGCAGCGCCTCCACGACGGGAGTGAACTCCTCGAGCAACCCGAGCAGCCCCGGCAGAGCGGCCTCGCGCTCCAGAGGCAGCTGGAAACGTACGCACACGATGGTCATCCCGCACTCCCCGGGCTCTGGTGCCACAACTTCCGTACCTGTGAAGGCGCTTGACCGGCCGGCCGCAGATCTGCCCACGGGTTCATCTCGTATCCGGTGGGCATGTGGATTCGCCGGCCCCGTGCCGGATCTCCGCCCGCCCCTTCCGGCACGGGTTCCGCCAGCCGTGCCGCCACCTCGTCGAGGCCGCCCTCGGCGCGCAGCTCGACCAGTTCGGCGAGGTTCCAGGCGGCGGCACCCACCACGCTGAGGCTGCGCGGGCCGCGCCGCTGCACCACCCCGCGCACCAGCAGCAGCCAGGAGTGGAAGACGGTGTGGGCGCAGGCGTCGTGGGAGTCGTCGAAGAAGGCGAGGTCGACCAGGCCCGTACCGTCGTCCAGGGTGCTGAAGATGACCCGCTTGCCGGAGCGGATCGGCGGCGTCTGGGTGGCCGCCTTGGCGCCCGCCACGAGGACCGTCTCGCCGTGCCGGGCCTCGCGCAGCCGCCGTGCCGGCACCACTCCCAGCTCGTCGAGGAAGGCCCGGTGATCGTCCATCAGGTGGCGCGAGGCGTCCATCGACAGCACCCCCAGCTCGGCGCTGAGCTTCTCGGCGTCGGACAGATCCGGCAGCCCCGCAGGCGCCGTCTTCCGCCCACCCCCCAGCGGGAGTTGACCGCCGCCCGCACCCCCTGCACTCCGCCGCAGCTCGGTCAGGTGCAGTTGCAGATCACGGCGGTTGGCGCCGAAGGCGTCCAACGCGCCGACCTGGGCCAGCCGTCCGGCCAGCGGCCGGCTCGGACGTGCCCGCTCCCAGAAGTCCAGCAGCGAGGCGTACGGCTGCCCCTCCGCGATCCGCGCCGCCTCGGCCTCGCTGATGCCGTACACGTCGGAGAGGGCCAGCCGCAGCCCCCAGACGCCCGGTCCCGATTCCGATCCCTCTGATTCAGACACCAGTTCGATACGGTGGGCGACCGCCGACCGGTTCACGTCCAACGGCAGGACCGGCACCCCGCGCCGCCGCGCGTCCGCCAGCAGCAGCCGTTTCGGATACATCCCGGGGTCGTGCGTGAGCAGCCCGGCATAGAAGGCGGCCGGATGATGGGCCTTCAGCCACGCCGACTGGTACGTCGGCACGGCGAAGGCGACCGCATGCGCCTTGCAGAAGCCGTAGCTGCCGAACGCCTCGATGATCTCCCAGGTCCGCTGAATCGTCTCCACGTCATAGCCGTTGGCCGCCGCGTGCTGCGCGAACCACACCTTGATCCGCCCCTGCGACTCCGGGTCGGACAGCCCGCGCCGCACCCGGTCCGCCTCCCCCCGCCCGCAGCCGGCCATGATGGCGACGATGTCGATGATCTGCTCGTGGAAGACGACGACCCCGTACGTCCCCTTCAGCGGCTCCTCCAGATCCGGATGCGGATACCTCACCGGCGCCCGCCCGTGCCGCGCCTCGATGAACGGCCGCACCATGTCGGCGGCGACCGGGCCGGGCCGGAACAGCGAAATGTCGACGACGAGGTCATGAAAGGTGGCCGGCTGCAGCCGCCCCACCAGATCCCGCTGCCCCGGCGACTCGATCTGGAAGCATCCCAGCGTCTCGGCCGAACGGATGAGCCGATACGTCGCCGGATCGCCGCCCCGCAACGCATCCAGGTCGATCCGCTCCCCCGTCGCCCGGTCCACCTCGGCGACCGCGTGTGCCATCGCCGACTGCATCCGCACCCCCAGCACATCCAGCTTGAGCAGCCCGAGGTCCTCCACGTCGTCCTTGTCGAACTGCGACATGGGCAGGCCCTCGCCGCTGGTCGGCACGACCGGCGTACGGGACAGAAGGGAGGCGTCGGAGAGCAGCACCCCGCACGGATGCATGGCGACTCCGCGGGGCAGGGCGTCAAGAGCCTCGACCAGCTCCCACAACCGCCCGTACCGCTCCTTCTCCCCCGCCAGCGCCTTGAGTTCGGGCAGTTCCTCCAGCGCCGCCCGGGCATCGCGCGCCCGGATGTGCGGGAAGGACTTGGCGACACGGTCGATCTCGGCCGGATCCATGGACAGCGCCGCCCCCACGTCACGAATCGCGTGCCGGACCCGGTACGTCTCCGGCATGGCGACGGTCGCGACCCGCTCCTCGCCGAACCGGCCGATGATCGCGCGGTAGACCTCCAGCCGCCGCGCGGACTCCACATCGATGTCGATATCGGGCAGCACCACCCGCTCCTTCGACAAGAAGCGCTCCATCAGCAGCCCGTGCTCAACCGGATCGGCGTTCGCGATACCCAGGAGATGGTTCACCAACGAGCCCGCGCCGGAGCCACGCGCGGCAACCCGAATACCCATCCCCCGTACGTCGTCCACTACCTGAGCGACCGTCAGGAAGTAGGAAGCGAAGCCGTGGTGGGCGATGATGTCCAGCTCCCGGTGCATCCGCTCCCAGTAGGCGCGCTTCCCGGAGTGGCCGTGCGCCACCATCCCGGCCGCCGCCCTCGACGCCAGCGTCCGCTGGGCGGTGCGCCGGCCGGCGCCGACGAGGTGCGGCTCGGGGAAGTGGACGGCGCCCATGCCGAGGTCGTCCTCGGGGTCGACCAGGCACTCGGCGGCCGTCGCCCGCGTCTGCTCCAGCAGGCGGTGGGCGGTGTCGCGCCGGTAGCCCGCGGCCTCGACGATCCGCTCGGCGGCATCCAGCATGGCGCCCGTGGCCTTGAGCCACGCCTCCCCGGAGTCCAGTTCCTTCCCCGGGTCGACGGGGACCAGACGGCGGGCCGCGTCCAGGACGTCGGCGACCGGGCCGAGGCCGGGGTCGGCGTAGCGCACGGCATTGCTGAGCACCGGCCGGATCCCCTGCTCGGCGGCGAAACCCACGGTGCGGGCGGCCAGCCGCAGTGAGCCGGGGCCGGTGCCCTTGCGCCCGTGCCAGACGGCCTCCAGACGCAGGGCGTCGCCGTAGATCTCACGCCAGGGCGCGAGGAGTTTCCCGGCTCGGTCCGGACGTCCCGCAGCCAGCGCGCGGCCGACGTCGGAGTCGGACCCGAGCAGAACGGTCAGGCCGTCGGCGTGGTTGCCGCTCCAGGGCAGCAGGGGCGCGCCCTCGGCGCCATGGGCGGCCGTGACGAGCCGGCACAGGTCGGCCCAGCCGCGGGCGCCGTCCCTGGCGAGGAAGGTGACGCGGGGTGTCGACTCGTCGATGAAGGCACCGCCACGTACAGGGGTGCGGCGCCTTTCCTGTCGTACGGACTCGCGTGCGGGCTGCTCCACCGCCAGGTCCGCGCCGAACAGCGGGCGGACGCCCGCCTTCGCACAGGCCTTGGCGAAGCGGACCGTGCCGGCGAGGGTGTCGCGGTCGGCGAGGGCCAGGGCATCCATGCCCCGCTCGGAGGCACGCTCGGCCAACCGCTCCGGATGCGAGGCCCCGTACCTCATGGAGAACCCGGAGACGGTGCGCAGATGCGTGAAACCGGACATCCACACCCCCATTCTCGAACACCTGTTCCCAATCACCTCACCCCCACCATAGACCAAAAATCGAATACATGTACGACAGCCGTTCGGCCCTCTCCCACCTGCGGAAACGTCCACCGCCTCGGACTGTGGGGACATGACACAGAGGAGCTTTCTCGCCGAGGTGACGGACGCGGTCACCCCGCGCACCACGCTGCTGGTCATCGGCGTGATCGCGCTCCAGCTGCTGTTCATCGCCTCCTATGTGGGCGCTGCACGACCCGAAGCCCAAGGACGTGCCCTTCGGAGTCGTCGCGCCCCGGTCCGCGGCCGAGCAGGCGGTGACCCGGCTGGAGCAGCTGCCGGGGTCCCCACTGGACCCGCGCGTGGTGGCCGACGAGGCGACGGCCCGAAAGCAGATCCTGAACCGGGACATCGACGGAGCACTGGTCATCAACCCGGCCCTGACGACCGACACGCTCCTGGTCGCCAGTGGCGGCGGCACCGTCCTCGCGACCACCCTGGAGAGATACCTCACCCTCCTGGAGGCCTCCCAGCAGCGGACCGTCCGGACGCTGGACGTGGCCCCGGCCTCCTCCCAGGACTTCGACGGGCTGTCCTCCTTCTACGCGGTGGTGGGCTGGTGCGTCGGCGGCTACCCGTCCGCCTCGGTCCTGGCGATCAGCACGGGCGCCCGCCCCGCCAACCCGCGCCGTGCGGTGATCCGACTGACCGTCATGGCATTGGTCTCGATCATCGGCGGACTCGGCGGAGCGGTCATCATCGGCCCGATCCTGGGCGCCCTGCCGGGCAGCGTGATGGCCTTCCGGGGACTCGGCGCCCTGGTCACCTTCTCGGTCGGCGCGGCAACCCTCGCCCTCCAGGGAGTCTTCGGGATCGCCGGCATCGGCCTGGCCATCCTGCTCGTGGTGATCGCGGGAAACCCAAGCGCCGGGGGCGCCTTCCCCCTTCCGCTGCTGCCGCCGTTCTGGAAGGCGATCGGCCCCGCGCTGCCGCCGGGCGCCGGCACATGGGTGGCCCGCTCGATCGCGTACTTCCAGGGCAACGCCACAACGGGCGCCCTCCTGGTGCTGTCGGCCTGGGCGGCGGCCGGAATCGCCATCACCCTCCTGGCAGCAACCCTGCGCACCAGACGCAGGACCACCGACCAGCCACCACGAGCGCCGTGAACCCGCAGCGGAGGCGCGCCCTCCGACGCACGGCTGGTCGCCCACGGCGGGAAGGGGACAGGGCGGGGGGCCCGCCCGCAGCGGAGGCGCGCCATTCGACGTACGGCTTACGCATGACCGTCAGCCGCCCACGGCGGGAAGGGGACGGGGCGGGGGTGCCCGCCCGCAGCGGCCGGCGTCCATCACCGGGTACAGCTCGGCAAACAGCACCGCCGGACCGAGGACGGACACCCCCGCCCCGGCCCCGACTCCCCCACCCCACAGGCGCTACACGCACCTGCGGCCGGAATCGTCATCACACTCCTGGCAGCAACCCTGCGCACCAGACGCCAGGCTGCCGACCTGCCACCGTAAGCCCACAGCGGAGGCGCGCCATCCGACGTACGGCTGGTCGCCCACGGCGAGAAGGGGACGGGGCGGGGGGCCCGCCCGCAGCGGAGGCGCGCCATTCGACGTACGGCTTACGCATGACCGTCAGCCGCCCACGGCGGGAAGGGGACGGGGCGAGGGTGCCCGCCCGCAGCGGCCGGCGTCCATCACCGGGTACAACTCGGCAAACAGCACCGCCGGACCGAGGACGGACACCCCCGCCCCGGCCCCGACTCCCCCACCCCACAGGCGCTACACGCACCCCCACCCCCGCACAGGCGCCGCAGGCATACGCCCCCCCCCAACCTGCACCCGCACGCGCACCCGCACGCGAAAGTCCCGCCCCTCGCGCGCGGGGCGGGACTTCACACAACCGGTGTGACGGTCAGCCGATCTCGGCACCGAAGGTCGACAGCGCCTCGGTGACCGGCTGGAAGAAGGTCTCCCCACCGGACGTGCAGTCACCGCTGCCACCGGACGTGAGGCCGATCGCCGCGTCGCCGTCGAAGAGCGAGCCGCCACTGTCGCCGGGCTCGGCGCAGACGTCGGTCTGGATGAGGCCGTTGACGATGTCGCCGTTGCCGTAGTTCACGGTGGCGTCCAGGCCGGTGACCGTGCCGCCGTGCACCTTGGTGGTGGAGCCGCTGCGGGTCACCTTCTCGCCCACCGTGGCGGCGGCGGCATGGGTGATGGCCTGCGAGGAACCGTTGTAGAGGTCGACCTCACTCGGGTGAGCCACGCCGGAGGTGTACTTGACCAGGCCGAAGTCGTTGCCCGGGAAGCTGGACTGCTCGTTGGTGCCGATCTGCTTGCCGCTGGAGTCGGACCAGGTGGAGATGGCCTCGGTGCAGTGCCCGGCCGTGATGAAGTACGGCTGGCCGCCCTTGACCACGTTGAAGCCGAGCGAGCAGCGCCCGCCCGAGCCGGAGATCGCGTCGCCGCCCGCGATGAAGGGCTTGAACTCCCCCTTCGTGCGCTGGACTTCGGCCACCGAGCCGAGCCCGTCGACGACCTTGGTCAGTTTGGCCCACTCGGCCTTGGAGACCGTGCGGTCGGCGGTGACGACGACCTTGTTGGTGGTCGGGTCGGTCACCCAGGAGGTACCGGGGATGGTCGCGTCCTGCTTCAGCGTCGCATGGGCGCTCTTGAGTTCGGCGAGGGAGTTCTCGACGATTCTCGCCTTGGCGCCGGCCGCCTCGACGGCCTTGGCGGCGGTCTTGTCCAGCACGTTGACGACGAGGCTCTTGGCCTTCGCGTCGTAGAACGTACCCGCCGCGTCGGTACCGAGGTCCTCGCCGAGGGTCGAGGCGAGCTTTCCGGCCGCCGTGACCGACAGGGTCCGGGGCGCGGAGGTCTTCGGGGCCTCGCTGGCGTTCGCAGTCTGGAAGGTGACTGCCGCGGCGACCAGCGCGGCGATGCCCGCACCTGCCACGGCCACACGTCGCTTGGGTATGCGTCGGTGCTTCAACTCGCGTCCTCCTGTGGGGGGTCGGCCCGCGAGATTGTGGGGATCCCGCGAACCGGAAGGCGTTGAACTGCGCCTACTATCCCGAGGCCGACAGGGAGCACACAAGGGCTTCTTCAGGACGCGCGTAGAACCCGCTTCGCGCGCCCCTCATTTTTTGACAGTCCACGGTCACCCCACGTCTTCGCTCCGCAAACACTACGAGCGAGTAGCCTGTGCGCACTCTGTGAGGTCTAGTCCTGTCCGGATTTCGACCCTCCGGGTTCCGGATCCAAGCGGGTCACAGGAGAAGGCAGTTGCTCGTGCACCGATTGCTGCACCGATTGCTGCACCGGCTGCCGCACCGATTGCTCCACCGGCTGCACCGGCTGCTGCACGACCTGCGGCGGCACCCCGGTGTTCTGCTGCGCCCTCTCCAGGAACCGCAGCAACTCCACCGGGAACGGCAGAACGAGCGTGGAGTTCTTCTCGGCGGCCACCGCCGTCACCGTCTGCAGCAGCCGCAGTTGCAGCGCGGCCGGAGTGTCCGCCATCTGCTGGGCCGCCTCGGCGAGCTTCTTCGACGCCTGGAGTTCGGCGTCGGCGTTGATGACCCGCGCGCGCCGCTCACGGTCGGCCTCGGCCTGCCGGGCCATGGAGCGCTTCATGGTCTCGGGCAGGGAGACGTCCTTGATCTCGACCCGGTCGATCGTCACACCCCACTCCACGGCCGGGCTGTCGATCATCAACTCCAGGCCCTGGTTGAGCTTTTCGCGGTTGGACAACAGATCGTCCAGCTCGCTCTTGCCGATGATGGACCTCAGCGAGGTCTGCGCCATCTGCGCGACAGCGAACCGGTAGTCCTCCACCCGGACGATCGCCTCGGACGGCCCGGTCACCTTGAAGTAGACGACCGCGTCCACCCGCACCGTGACGTTGTCCCGGGTGATGCCCTCCTGCGCGGGCACGGGCATGGTCACGACCTGCATGTTGACCTTCTGGAGCTTGTCCACGAACGGCACGATCATCGTGAACCCGGGCTCCCGCACCTCGGATCGGAGTTTGCCGAGGCGGAACACCACACCCCGTTCGTACTGCTTGACGACCCGAGCTGCCGCCATCGCGTACACCACACCGGCGGACGCGAGGGTCACTCCCGCCGCCACCAGCTCCTCGACCATGCCGGCCCCCAGGGTCCGAGTGGGCGTATTACAGAGGAGTTCCGCCTGTACGTCGAAGGTAACTCCGGGGCCGGACAAGGGCGAGCCCCCGCACGACAGTTGCCTGCGGGGGCTCGTCTTCTGCTGACTGCTACCGGCTACTGCTGCCTGCCACGGGCCGCAGGCCGCCTCGCTGCCGAACCGGCCGGCCCGTCAGCCGATGCTCACGCCGTAGTAGCTCAGCGCCTCGGTGACCGGCTGGAAGAAGGTCGTGCCGCCGGAGCTGCAGTTGCCGCTGCCGCCGGAGGTCAGACCGTAGGCCACGCTGCCGCCGTACAGGGGACCGCCGCTGTCGCCGCCCTCGGCGCAGACCGTGGTCTGGATCATGCCGTAGACGACGTCGCCGCTGCCGTAGTTGACCGTGGCGTTCAGGGCGGTGACCCGGCCGCTGTGAGTGCCGGTGGTGGAGCCGCGACGATAGACCGTCGTACCGACGCTCGGAGTGGCCGCGCTGGAGATGGTCTGGCCGCCGACCGCGCTCGGGTGCGCGACCGAGGAGTTGGTGTAGCGCACCAGCGCGAAGTCGTTGGTCGGGAAGCTGTAGCCGACGTTGGTACCCAGCACCGTGGAGTGGCCGGAGTTGGAGTACCAGGTCGAGGCGACCTCACCGCAGTGGCCGGCGGTCAGGAAGTAGTAGGTGCTCCCGCTGTGCACGTTGAAGCCGAGCGAGCAGCGGTACTGGCCGCCGTAGATGGCGTCGCCGCCGGTGATCAGCTTCTTGAACGTGCCCGGGGTGTGCTTGATGGTCAGGGCACCGGCGTTGCCGCCGGCCTGGCTCTTGATCTTCGCGATCTCGGCCCGGGAGACCGTGCTGTCGACGGTGACGACGACACGGTTGGTCCTGTTGTCGACGGCCCAGGCGGTGCCCGGCACGTCGGCCTTCAGCACCGAGGCGTTGGCGCTCTTGAGTTGGGCGGTGCTGAAGGGGGTGGCGGTGGACGCGTTCGCGCTGGGGACCGCGATCGCTGCGGCGGCCACGAGTCCGGTGGTGACGGCGATCAGCCGGGTCCGTCTCGCGATACCACTGCGGGGGGTTGTGCGCTTGATCCTCACGTTCGTTCCTCCCAAGGGGAAGTAAGGGGCCCGCGTGGGGTCGGGGCCCGTGAGGCGCAGCCGGGGCACTGATCGTCCGGATTCCGGACACGCCGTGCCCCTGACAAGCGCTTGCGGGGAGTATTCGGCCGAACGGCCGGTAGGCGCAAGGGCGCCTTTCGGCCGCAAACCGTTGAACGAACTATCAGTTTTAGCCACACATGCCTGGTTCAGACCAAGTTGCGCTCCCCCGCCCCGACCGCGACGTCCAGGGCGTTCCCGGGCGGTGGGAAAGGGCAGATGAAGTGGTCGGCGAAGGCACACGGCGGCAGCAGGGCGCGGTTGAGGCCGACGGTCGTACGGCCCTCGGCGTCGGGGAGGGGCCGGGTGGAGGAACCGGAACCGGTAACTGCCCCTCCCGCTGGACACGTCGGCGAAGCCCGCCCACAGGACGTCGCCCTGGACCGCGACCTGGAACGTCGGCTCCCGCCCGTCGCAGCGATGTCGTGATGCCCACCGTCAATGGCCTGCGTTACGCGGTGGCCCACCAGCAAGGCGTGAAGTTCCTCAACGAATACCACCGCCTCGATGTCGGTTTCGCCTCCGAGAAGAACACGAAACCCGCGCCCGCTTTCCAGTCGGCGGTGAACAAGCTGATAGCGGACGGCACTTACGCGAAGATCCTCAAAAAGTGGGGCACGACGGGCTCGGCGATCGATAAGTCCCACATCTCCCCGCCGGAACTGAAAAAACCGGCCCGCACCCGCTAACGCACCAACATCACGCCTCTTCCGGGCGCATCCCGAACACCCAGGACCCGATCCATCAACACCCCCAGGACATCCCGCACGGAGGACCGCTCCCGCGCATCGCACTCAAGTACCGGCACATCCTCACGCAGCCCCAACACCTCCCGGACCTCGTCGAGTTCGATGCGCTCGGCCCCGTCAAACAGATTCACGGCAAGCACAAAAGGCACGCCCCGGGCTTCGAAGTAGTCAACAGCCGGAAAGCAGTCCTCGATCCGTCGGGTGTCCGCGAGGACCACCGTCCCCAGGGCCCCTTCCGCCAGCTCCTCCCACATGAAGGAGAACCGCCCCTGCCCGGGCGTGCCGAACAGATACAGCGCGATCGTGGGATCAAGAGTGATCCGCCCGAAGTCCAGCGCAACGGTCGTGGTCGTCTTCGACTCGACCCCTTCGAGCGAGTCGACACCCACGGAGACCTGCGTGATCGCAGCCTCCGTGTCCAGCTGCTCGATCTCCGAAATCGCCCCGATGAACGTGGTCTTGCCGACCCCGAGCCCCCCGCTCACCACGACCTTCACGGCGAGCGGGACGATCCTGTCAGAGCGCCCGGACATGATCCCCGATCCTTTCGAGCACGACTGTCACATCCCCAACAGGCTTTACGTCCATGGGCCGTTCCCCGTTCAGCTAGGACGCCCCGAAACCGCGGTGCCCCGGTTCAGCAGTCACACCCGCAGTCGCAGCAGTCGCACCCATCACAGCAGTCGCAGTCACAGCAACTGCAGCACTCACAGCAATCGCCGCAGTCCGTGTCCTTGCAGAATCCGTCCTTGCGCTCACGGCTCCACGGATCGTCGTACTCGCCGCAGCACATCTGGCACGTACAGGCGAGCCCCGCCCACACCGCACAGCCCGCCAGCAGCCCGCGCCTGACGCGCCGAGGCGGCTGAGGGGGCAGTGGCGGACCACCGGGCGGCGCGTACGACCCGGCCGGCGTCGGGGCCGACCCGTGCGCACAGGCCGCCGCACCGAAGGCCCGGTCGACGGAGACGCGCAGCTCGTGCACGAGCAGCCGATGCGCCAGCCTGCCCTCCTCGAAGTCCACCTCGCGCAGCGCGAGCCGTATCCCGTGCAGGGCGTCGTCGGCGAGCCGCCGGGCCTCGGCGAGCGAGGTCCCGGTCGCGGTGAGCGGGTTCCAGGCACCCGACGCAGCGTCAGTTTCCTTGTCCTCCACGGCATCCAGCAGATGCGCGAGCCGGCCGAACAGCCGCCCGGCCTCGGCCAGCGACTCGGCGTTGCCCGGCCGTCCCGCCAGGACCGCGGTGTGCGCGAAGGCCGCCGCGGTGGCCGTCTCCGTCGGTTCGGTGACGGTCAGTACCGGCGTCCCGAGCCCGGCGAGCGCCTCGATGCCGAGCTGCCGCTCCACGGCGTCCACCAGAACCGCCGTGTCGAACCCGACCTCGGATCCCGTACGGGCCCCTGCCGCGCCCCAGCCCGACGCCACCCGGCGTGCGGCGAGCGCGACCGGCCTGCGCGCCAGCAGGCCGTCCCCGTCGGCGACATGGTCCCTGACCTTGGCCGAGGCGAGCACCAGCGAGACGGCGGCCGCGAGCCGCGCTCCTTCTCCCTGCGCGACGGACGCGGTACGCATCCCGCGCAACGGACAGGGCCCTGCCGTACGCCGCCATTCCCCGGCCCGTTCCGCCTGAGCCTCCGTCAGAACCGATATGAGCAGTCCGTCGTAGTTGGTGACGACCCGCGCGAACTGCCCGTGGTCCTTGCGCAGCGCGAGACACAGCCCGCACAAGTGCGCCATCCACTGGGACTTGAGACGCTCACCGAGCCGATGGCTACAGGGCCTGACGATTCCGAACACGATGATCCCCCCGTGACGCATGTGACTTCTGATGCGGCGTTGAGCGGCGGCATCGTATCGACCACCCCGTTCACCCGTACGCCCCGCCCGTCACCCGTACGCCGTGAAGAATCATATTTCACTCACAGTCAGCATCGGCATACTGCAACGCCCTTGGGATACCCGGGCTCTCGACGGATTCGCTCTGCACCAGTACCGTCACAAACCCCCCGCGCGGCGTCTATCCACTTGGCGCGCCAACCGCATCATGGATGACCATAGGGGTGCGGAAAGCAGAAGGACCGCTGTGAGAGGAGGCGTCCATGGGATCGGTACGCAAGGCAAGTGCCTGGCTTGGCCTCGTCGACGACAACGATGACGAGCGTTACTACGACGACGACTACTCCGAAGGGACCGAGCAGCCCGCGGAGGCCTGGGTCACGGACCCGCGGGTCAAGGTGGCCTCGGAAGCCGCGGAGGAAAAGGACCGTCGCATCGGCACGGTGACCCCGGACAGCTTCCGGGACGCCCGCGCCATCGGCGAGCTGTTCCGTGAGGGTGTGCCGGTCATCGTGAACCTCACCGCCATGGAGGCGGGCGACGCCAAGCGCGTCGTCGACTTCGCGGCCGGGCTCATCTTCGGCCTGCGCGGTTCGATCGACCGTGTGTCCAACCGCGTTTTCCTGCTCACTCCGGCCGACACGGAGATCGTGAGCGGGGAACCGGCCGCGCGCCGTGCGGACGGTTTCTTCAACCAGAGCTGAGGCAGGGCCGCTCACCGGCCCTGCCCCCGCGCAGGGTCTACCGAAAGGCGTCGAGTCCGGTGAGCGCCTTGCCCAGCACGAGCTGGTGCATCTCGACGGTGCCTTCGTACGTCAGCACCGACTCGAGGTTGGTCGCATGCCGCATGACGGGGTATTCGAGCGAGATCCCGTTGGCGCCGAGGATCGTGCGTGACGTACGGCAGATCTCGATCGCTTCTCGTACGTTGTTGAGCTTGCCGAAGCTGACCTGCTCGGGACGCAGGCGGCCGGCGTCCATGCGCCGCCCCAGATGGTGGGCGAGCAGAATCCCCTTGTGCAGTTCGACCGCCATGTCGGCGAGTTTGGCCTGGGTGAGCTGGAACCCCCCGATGGGCCGCCCGAACTGCTCGCGCGACTTCGCGTAGTCGACGGCGGCCTCGAAACAGCTGCGTGCCGCGCCCATCGCTCCCCAGACGATGCCGTAACGGGCGTGCGAGAGACAGCTGAGAGGGCCCTTGAGGCCGACGACCTCGGGCAGCACGGCGTCGGCGGGCAGCCGTACGTCGTCGAGGACGAGTTCGCTCGTGACGCTGGCCCGCAGCGACCACTTGTGCTTGATCTCGGGCGCGGCGAACCCGGCGCTCCCGGTGGGCACGACGAACCCGCGGATCCCGTCATCGGTCTGTGCCCAGACCACCGCGACCCCGGCGACCGAGCCGTTGGTGATCCACATCTTCCGTCCGTTGAGGATCCAGTCGCCGCCGTCCCGCTTGGCGTACGTCCGCATCGCGGCGGGGTCGGAGCCGTGGTCGGGTTCGGTCAGCCCGAAGCAGCCGATGACCTCACCGGCGGCCATGCGCGGCAGCCAGGTCTGCTTCTGCTCCTCGCTCCCGAACCGATGGATCGCGTACATCGCGAGCGATCCCTGCACCGAGACCAGGGACCGGATCCCGGAGTCGGCGGCCTCCAGTTCCAGGCAGGCGAGCCCGTACTGCACGGCGCTCGCCCCCGCGCACCCGTATCCGGTGAGCGACATGCCGAGGGCACCGATGCCGCCGAGCTCACGGGCGAGTTCCCTGATCTGTGGCAGTTCCCCCTTCTCGTACCAGTCGGCCACGAACGGCAGCACGCGGTCCGTGGCCCAGGCCCGCACCGTGTCGCGGACGGCCAGGTCCTCCGGTTCCAGCAGGTCGTCGATCCCGAGCGGGTCGGCGGGATCGAAGGGGGGCAACTTCGAGGACGCGGACATGGGACACCCTCCGGCACGCATGAAAACTAGCACCGCTAGTCACAGTTCGAGGTGACGTTACGACGCAGTGTCCCGTACGTCCAGTGGGAGAGGTCAGGCCGAAACGCGGGAGTCCGCGACCTCGCGGGGCGCCGGGAGCTCCACCGGCGGCGCCGCGGGCTCGCCGCACTGCATGACCCGCGGCAACCGCAGCGCCATCACCGCACCGAGCAGCAGCAGTCCCGCGCTGACCAGCAGGGTCACATGCAGCCCGTGCACGAAGGAGTCCCGGGCCGCCCGTCGCAGCGCCACTCCGACGGGCCCGCCGAGATGTGCGGCGACGTCGTACGCCTCACCCAGCGAATGCCCCGCGGCCGAGGACGCCGACGCGGGGACGCCGGGCACCTTCGAGAGCCCGGGCGCGTAGGCCGCGTTCATGACGGTGCCCAGGAGGGCGATGCCCATGCCCGCCCCGAGCTGGTACGACGTCTCGCCGATCGCCGCCGCGCCACCCGCCTGAGCCGGCGGTGCCTCGCTCAGCATCGACTCGTACGCCCCGAAGAGCGTCGTCTCCAGGCCGAAGCCCAGCAGGAGGAACCCGACCAGCAGCAGGCCCGTGTTGTCGGTCGCGCCCATCGCCGTGAGCACCAGTACGGCCACAGCGGTGAGGCAGAACCCGAAGCAGACCATCCGGCGCGGGCCGAAACGGCGGAGCATGCGCGCTCCCGCCAGGCCCGCCGCCATCGCCGCGAACGTCAGCGGCAGCAGTCGCAGTCCCGTCTCCAGCGGTGACAGTTCCAGCACCAGCTGCAGATACTGCGCCGCGATCAGCTCAAGGCCCACCAGGGCGAGCATCGCGAGCACGATGCACCCCACGGCCGTGCTGAAAGCGGGCCGCGCGAACATTCCGAGGTCGACGAGCGGATGCGTACGGCGCCGCTGCCGTCGTACGAAAAAGACCAGCAGCAGCGCACCCACGGCCAGGGGCACCGCGGCGAGCACGCCCGGATCGCCGCCGCCGAGCTGCTTCACGCCCAGGACCACGCCGAACAGTCCGGCGGCGGCCATCAGCGCGCCGACGACGTCCCAGGGGCCGTCGCCTGCGCCCCGCGACTCGGGCAGCAGCAGCCGGCCCACCGGCAGGCTGACCAGCATCAGCGGGATGTTGACTAGGAAGACCGAGCCCCACCAGAAGTGCTCCAGCAGGAAGCCGCCGAGCAGCGGCCCGACCGCGGCGCCGACCGCGGCGACGGCGCTCCAGACGCCGATCGCGACGGCCCGCTCGCGCCGGTCCGGAAAGACCTGGCGGAGGATCGAGAGCGTCGCGGGCATGATCATCGCGCCGCCGACGCCGAGCAGCGCCCGCGCGAGGATCAGGACCAGCGGGTCGTGGGCGAGGGCCGCGAGACCGGAGGCGACGCCGAAGAGGCCGTAACCGAGAAGGAGGATTCGTCTGCGGCCGACCCGGTCGCCGAGCGTGCCGAAGAGGATCAGCAGCGAGGCGCAGGCGAGGGGGTAGACGTCGACGATCCAGAGCAGCGATATCGCGCCGGGCTTGAGGTCCTCGGTGACGGCGGGCACCGCCACGTGCAGCACTGTCGCGTCGACCGCGACCAGCAGCAGGCTCGTACAGAGGACGAAGAGGACGACCCAGCGGTTTGCACCGGCCCCGGCCGCCCGACGGCGCAGTGCAGCGGCGGCCGTGGTCGTCCCGGACATGTACGTACCTCCCAGATGTTCCCTCGCGGTCGGCGGGCACACGGGGTGGGGACTCCCCGTGGTCTCGGCCGGAGAGGAGCGGTGGTCTCCGGCCCGCGCAACGAAGGCGAGTGACACGTCAGCGTACGCGAGTTCGCGCCAGGGTCACGTGGCGGACCTCTCAGACTTCGCACCCACCCGTGTGGCGTACGCCACTCCCCCTCTCCCTCGTCCACGCCCCGCCCGGCCCCCCGGTTCCGTGGGCCGTCGATAATCGAGCCCGTGACCGATCTTGCGACGCGCGTGACAGCCCCCGGCGACACAGCCCTGCGCAGAGCGGCCCCGGCCCTGCTCGGGTACGCGGCCGTGCGTTGCCTGGGCCTGCTCACCCTGGTCCTGTGGAGCGGTGCGCGTGACAAGAGCGCGTACACACTGCTGACGGCCCGCTGGGACGCGCTGTGGTACACGAGGGTCGCCGAACTCGGCTACGGCTACGAGGTGCGCCTGCCGAACGGCGACCTGCACTCGAACCTGGCCTTCTTCCCGCTGCTGCCCTGGCTTGAGCGGCTGCTGCACGCCGTCACACCCCTGCCGTACGCCGACGCCGGCTTCGTCGTCAGCCTGCTCGCCTCGCTCGCGGCGGCCTGGGGGATCTTCGCGGTCGCGGACCATGTGTACGGCAGCAGGAATCAGGAAGGGCGCGAAGCGCGGCCTGGGAAGGGCGGCGATGGGAGACGGGTGGGCGTCTGCGCGGTGCTGCTGTGGGCCGTGCTGCCGGTCGGGATCGTGCAGTCGATGGCGTACAGCGAGTCGCTGTTCACGGCGCTCGCCGCCTGGTCGCTGTATGCCGTGCTGACCGGGCGCTGGCTGACGGCGGGCCTGCTGGCCGCGCTGGCGGGGCTGACCCGGCCGGTCGGGCTCGCCGTCGTCGCGGCCGTATGGGTGGCCGGGGTCGCCTCGTTCGGGCGAGAGCGCAGCACGGCGGACGGGAGGGTCGCTCGTTCGGGCGAACGCGCCCCAGCGCCGTCCGGAGACGGCCCCGCAGAGCGTGTGGCCGCGCTCGACGGCGCGCGGGACGCGGCGCGCGCCCCCAGTGCCGTACGACGCGCCCTGGCCATGCTGCTGGCCCCGCTCGGCACCGCCGGCTACGTCCTGTGGGTCGGCCATCACACCGGCAAGGGCCCGCTGGGCTATCTGGACGTCCAGGCGGGCTGGCGCAACGGCTTCGACGGCGGGGCCGCCTTCGCCCGCTTCGTCGCCGACCAGTTCACGTCGTTCCCGTCGGCCCTGGCGGGTGTCGGACTGATCGTCGGGGTCGGGCTGGTGGTCTGGCTGTACGTCGCCTGCGTACGGCAGCGTCAGCCGCTTGTGCTGCTGGTGTACGCGGGTGTGGTCACCGCGCTCACCCTGTGCGCGTCGAGCTACTTCGGCTCGAAACCGCGCCTGCTGCTGCCCGCCTTCCCGCTTCTGCTGCCCCTCGCCACGGCCCTGGCGCGACTGCGTATCCCCAGGTCGGCGCTGGTGGTCGGCGGTGCCGCACTGGCATCGGCCGTGTACGGAGCGTTCTGGCTGAACGGCTCCGGTCCACCATGATCCGCCCGCCGGCCCGGTGAGCGTCCGGAAAAATCCGCCCCAGCATTCGGTGAACGAATTCATAAGTCCCATTAAACTGATTCGCAGAATGATCAAAGGAATTGAAGGGAAGCATCGTCCGGCATTGCGGATTCCTTGGAAATAAAGGGCCTCCTGAGAGGAATCCCACATCACATCGTCATCACAAAGCAGCTGATTCGACGGAGAACTGAGCTCCCCCGCTGTAACGTCGATTGGGTGCGTACCGAACGAAACCTCACCCGTCTGGACCGGGTGTTCGCGAGGCTGGACCGGGAGCCGGAACGGCCGGCCCACATCGATGTGCCGAAGATGAGCAGGCACAGGGTCGCGTTGCTGACCGGGACCCTGGCCTTCTATCTGGCGATCGTGTGGGCCGTCGTGACCACCTCCTGGCTGGTCCGCCTGGACTGGCAGGTCATGTTCTTCCGGCCGTACCAGCAGTGGCAGGGCATCCACTGGTTCGTCGACTACTACGTGGTTCTCGGCCAGCGCGGCCCGACCGCGGTGATGGTCGCGGCCTGGCTGGGCTGGCGCTCCTGGCGGCAGCACACACTGCGCCCGCTGCTGACGCTGGGCGCCTCGCTGCTGCTGCTGAACATCACGGTCGGCGCCGCCAAACTCGGCATGGGCCGTCTGGGACCGCACTACGCGACCACGATCGGCTCGAACGAGATGGGTCTCGGCGGCGATATATTTCCCAGCGGCCACACCGCGAACGCCGTGGTGACCTGGGGAATCCTGGCCTATCTGGCCTCCACACCGCGAGCCCGCCGCTGGCTGTCCGCCGTCTCCGCGGTGACCTCGCTGGGCGTCGGGATGGCCACTGTCTACCTCGGTACGCACTGGCTGAGCGACGTGCTCCTCGGCTGGGCCGCCGGCCTGCTGATCCTGCTGGCCCTTCCGTGGTGCGAGCCGCTGATCGCCAGGGCCGAGGTCGCGATCTTCGACCTGCGCGACCGCTGGCGCGCCCGCGGTGGCGCCCCTGCACCGGCCGCTCCGGTCGGCTCCCCGGTACTGCTCAAGCGGCGGTCGGCCGCGCAGGAGGAGGTCGCGGCCCGCGAGTCGGTCTCCTCCTCGCCCCGCTCGGCCCGGGCGCCCGCCTTCTTGGCCCCGGGCCCGCACACGGCCCGCTCGGAGCGCACTCCGGTCACTCCGGTCGGCAGCCGCCGCCCACCGCACTCCGACCGCATGCCACGCGGCGCGACGGCCTCCACGGCCCGCCCGCTCACGGGCGGCTGACCCCACAGGACAGCCTCCAGGACAGCGGGGTCCGGTACGCACAGCCAAGCCCCGCACGACGAAGGCCCCGGTTCCCGTCCAGGAACCGGGGCCTTCGTCGTGCGTCGGCCGGCTCAGCCCTTCCAGGCCCGGGCCACGGTGCCGTCCTTGACCTCGAAGTTCAGCCGCCCGACGCGGTACTCCATGGTGATGATCGCGCCCGGTGGCAGTGAGCGCACCGTGGGCCAGCCCTTCTCGCGCGCGAGCCGCTCGGCCCTGGCCGCTTCGAGGCCGACGTACCCGTCCGGACTGTCCTGGGGCTCCGCTTGAGGAGTGGGAATCGGTGCCATGCCGCCACGCTAGGCCTTCCCCGGCGACCGGGGAAGCCCGGCCCGGTCCCAGGGGCCACGGGTACCCCTCCGGTCACACTTCTGTCACAGGACAACGACAGGTGTTTCGGCTCGACTCACTCACACGTACGAGCGGTTCCGTACGCCTTACGCAGGCAATCGAACGTAATTCCCGCGTGTCGCCACGGCTTGTCGAATAGCCGGACGGAAAGTGCCGTGAGTACCGCCACCGGGGCACTCCCGGATTCGATTTCCCTCCGATTCCGGGCGGGTTCGCGGGAGCTGACACCGCATAGGAAATGCACGGTTCCAGCACACAACCCCCGCGCACCCGCTGTCGGAGCGCGCGGCGACGCGAGCATCATGACGTGAGCTCGTGGGTACGCGTGCGCGGGCTTCGGCGGACCCGGGGCGCGACGAGCGAAGGGCGAGCGAGCGATGGGGACCCAGACGGTGCAGACGGCGGCGCGGCCCGTGCCGACCGGTCAGGGGCGGGTGATCGTCGACTGGCTCACGACCACCGACCACAAGAAGATCGGGCACCTGTACCTGATCACGTCGTTCGTCTTCTTCCTGATCGGCGGGGTGATGGCGCTGCTGATGCGCGCCGAACTCGCCCGGCCGGGACTGCAGATCATGGACAACAACCAGTTCAACCAGCTGTTCACCCTGCACGGCACGGTCATGCTGCTGCTGTTCGCGACGCCGATGTTCGCGGGCTTCGCCAACGAGTTGATGCCCCTGCAGATCGGCTCCCCCGATGTCGCCTTCCCGCGCCTGAACATGCTGTCCTACTGGTTCTTCCTGTTCGGCGGCCTGATCGTGCTCGGCTCGCTGATCGTGCCCGGCGGCCCCGCCGCCTTCGGCTGGTTCGCCTACGCTCCGCTCAACAGCGAGGTGCGCTCACCCGGGGTCGGACCCGACTTGTGGATCATGGGGCTCGCGCTGGCCGGCTTCGGCACCATCCTCGGCGCGGTCAACTTCATCACCACCATCATCGGGATGCGCGCCCCCGGCATGACGATGTTCCGGATGCCGATCTTCACCTGGAACACGCTGTTCACGTCGATCCTGATCCTGATGGCGTTCCCGGTGCTCGCGGCGGCGCTGCTGTGCCTGGAGGCGGACCGGCGGTTCGGGGCGCAGGTCTTCGACGCGGCCAACGGCGGGGCGCTGCTGTGGCAGCACCTGTTCTGGTTCTTCGGCCATCCCGAGGTGTACATCATCGCGCTGCCGTTCTTCGGCATCATCTCGGAGATCATCCCGGTCTTCAGCCGCAAGCCGATCTTCGGCTATCTGACGCTGGTCGGCGCGACGATGGCGATCACCGGGCTGTCGGTGGTGGTGTGGGCGCACCACATGTTCGTCACCGGGGCGGTGCTGCTGCCGTTCTTCGCCTTCATGACGTTCCTCATCGCCGTGCCCACCGGTGTGAAGTTCTTCAACTGGATCGGCACGATGATCAAGGGCTCGCTGTCCTTCGAGACGCCGATGCTGTGGGCGACGGGCTTCTTGGTGACGTTCCTGTTCGGCGGTCTGACCGGGGTGATCCTGGCGTCGCCGCCGCTGGACTTCCACGTCTCGGACACCTACTTCGTCGTGGCGCACTTCCACTACGTCGTGTTCGGCACCGTCGTCTTCGCGATCTTCGGAGGGTTCTACTTCTGGTGGCCCAAGTTCACCGGCAAGATGCTCGACGAGCGGCTGGGGAAGATCCACTTCTGGACGCTGTTCGTCGGCTTCCACACCACGTTCCTGGTGCAGCACTGGCTGGGCGCGGAGGGTATGCCGCGCCGGTACGCCGACTACCTCGCGGCGGACGGGTTCACGGCCCTCAACACGATCTCGACGATCGGCGCGTTCCTGCTGGGCACGTCGACGCTGCCGTTCCTCTACAACGTCTGGAAGACCGCCAAGTACGGCGAGAAGGTCGAGGTCGACGACCCCTGGGGCTACGGCCGCTCCCTGGAGTGGGCGACCTCCTGCCCGCCGCCTCGGCACAACTTCACGACGCTGCCCCTGATCCGCTCCGAGTCCCCGGCGTTCGACCTGCACCATCCCGAGTTCGCGGCGAGTCGTGAGGAGCCTCGCGGAGAAGAGCGCGAGACAGCCGGTCCCGAGCGGTCCTGATCGCCTCGGTGAGTTCGGACGGCTCCAGCACCTCGAACTCGAAACCCATCAGCATCACGTGAATCACCATCACGTCGAGGCTCGCGGCCCCGGTGCGCAGGATGCAGCTGTCCGGGCCCTCCGCCTCCAGTCGGCCGGCCGAGGGCGAGACGCGTTCCCTGGCCTCCTCCAGCGGTACGAGCAGCCGGACGACGGCGTGCGAGGCGTACGCGCGCGTGGAGACGCCCTTCGAGACATACGCGGCGAGATCCTCGGCAGGCGGGGTGCGCGGGGCGAAGCGCGGGCCGTGCGGCGGCTTGGGCGTGATGCGGTCGACGCGGAACGTACGCCAGTCGTCGCGGTCCAGGTCCCAGGCGACCAGGTACCAGCGGCGCTCGGTGCACACCAGACGGTGCGGTTCGACGGTACGGCGGGTGGAGACGCCGTCGTGGCTGCGGTACTCGAAGCGCAGGCGCTCGGAGTCCCGGCACAGATTGGCCACCTCGGTGAGGACCGCCGGGTCGACGGCGTCGGGCTGGGGGCCGCGCAGCATCGGCACGGTGAAGGCGTTGAGGGCGCCGACACGACGGCGCAGCCGGCCGGGCAGCACCTGCTCCAGCTTGGCGAGGGCCCGGACGGAGGTCTCGCCGATGCCCTCGATGCCCTGTCCGGCGGCCGTGCGCAGCCCGACGGCGACGGCGACCGCCTCGTCGTCGTCCAGCAACAGCGGCGGCAGCTCGGCGCCCGCGCCCAGCTGGTAGCCGCCGCCGGTACCGGGACTGGCGTTGACGGGGTAGCCCAGCTCTCGCAGCCGGTCGACGTCCCGGCGCACGGTGCGCGGGGTGACGCCGAGACGGCCGGCGAGATCGGCGCCCGACCACTCACGGTGGGCCTGGAGGAGCGAGAGCAGGCGCAGCAGTCGTGCCGAGGTCTCCAACATGGCGCCGAGTCTGCCAGGGATTGCGGACAGTTATGGTCCTCAAGGGTGCCCGGTGTGGGACACCTCGGTGACGGACACGGACAGGTCGTTGTCCCGCGTGTAGTACGGCCCGGCCTTCACCGGCCCGTACGACGCGTCCACGCGCACGCGTGGACAGGTGAACACGGACCTCTTGTCGGCCACGTCGTCGAGCAGCCGGGCGATGCGCACCGCCGGCCCCGTCTCCCCCGCGGGCCGCAGCCACAGGTCCCACACGCCGGGCTCCAGGGCGCCGTACGCCACCTTGAAGCGGAACTCGGTCCGGTCGGCGAGGACTTCGCTCCGCCGTGCCGGGACGGATGCGTGGCGCCCGCGTACCTCGGCGTACGCGCGGGGGCCGAGCCCGATGCCGTACACGCGCCCGGTCACGGTCAACACACCCTGTCCGATGCGGAGTTCGCCCGCCTCTGCGTGCGGGGCGCGCAGCCAGCTGCGGACGGAGAGATTGCCCTGCCGGGTCGCGTACGGGATGCGGACGGCGACATGGCCGCGGGAGCCGCTGGGGGTGCGTGCGGCGAGCGGGCGCAGGTCGGTGGCGCCGGGCACCAGACGGCGCGGCTCTTCGGCGTCCACGCGCGCGTAGGCGTCCCAGCGGCCCTCGGGGAGGGCGACGATGCCGGGCAGCGCGGCACGCAGCCGGCCGTCCGCGGCCGGGGTCAGCGGCAGGCAGACCTCGTCGTGTCCCGAACGGCGGCGCAGGACCAGGAGGGCGGCGCCGCTGTCGCAGGCCGCGGCGACGTCGAACGTCAGCCCGCCCGCCGAGTCGGCGATGCAGTCGGCGCGCAGCGGTGTGGACTGCGGAGCCAACGTCGTCATGCGGCACGGATCCCTTCTCGGTTTCCTTCCCGGTCCGTCCTGCTCCGTCAGACCTGCGAACAGGCCCTTTGGTTGCCCTTTACCCGGGCCCGGTCTACGGCCGGTAGGGGAGCTGCGGCACGTCGAAGCAGGTGCTGTTCATGTCCCCCTGGGACACCCAGCCCCTGCCGTCCTGCCAGCGGGCCACCGACAGACAGGTCCTGCGGGTCTTCGGCGGCTCGGCCAGTCGCCGGAACGTGACGGGGACCAGCAGCCCGTCCGCGGTGCGGTTCCCGCCGCGGTTCATGAAGGCGTCCACGCACGCGCGCGTGATGCCCGTCCGGGCGCAGGACTTCGCCGCGTCCCTGAACCACATGGCGGCCGCCCACCCCTCCAACTGCCATTGGGAGTGCGTCTTCAGGCCCTCGGTGGCGTCCCGGAACCGCCGTACGGCCGGGTTGTCCGTGTCCTCGTAGTCGCGGCTGGATCCGGTCGCCCAGAGGGCGTTGCGGCAGCGCGGGGAGTCCTTGTAGTCGTCCACGACGGTGGACGTCCAGTTCTGCACGTTGGTGACCTTGGCGATCACCTTCGCACCGACCTCGTCCATCGCCTTGCACAGCTGGGCGTTGCCGTGCGTGTCGATGGCGTCGAAGACCAGGTCCGCGCCCTGTTCCTTCAAGTCGGCGGCAGCCGCACCGAAGTTGGGCAGGGCAAAGTCGACCTGCTCCGTGACCACCTTGTACCCCTCGGCCTTCAGGCCCTGCTCGACGAGCCGCGCGTAGGCGGCCGAAGAGGCCTGGTTGTACGAGACGACGGCGGCCGTACGGGCGCCCTTCTCGCGCTTGAAGTAGCGGTAGACCTCGGTGCCGCCGTACAGCTTCCCGTCCCAGCCGGGGGTGCCGTTCCTGGGCGCGAGGCTGCCGTAGATGCCGTACAGGTGCGGCCAGGTGTCGTAGGCGGCCCCGATGGGCTGGCCGCCGATGTCGGGCACGCGCGCGTGGGAGACGCGGGAGGCGCCCGCGTAGTCCAGTGCGGTGGTGGCGACCAGGGCGACCACCTTGTCCTCGTCGATCAGTTGGTGCACGCAGGCGTTGTTGCCGACTCCGCTGCCGCCGTCGTCGCACTCGCTCACCTCGACCGGATGTCCGTCGATGCCCCCGTGCGCGTTGAGCCGGTCGAAGAAGGCCTTGGCTCCGTCGCGCGGGCCGGTGAAGGCGTTGCCGCCGACCGGGCTGGTGGCGCTGGTGACGATCCCGACACGCAGGGGCGTGCCGGCGCTGGGCGCGGGCGCGTTCGACCGGCCGCCGTGCTCGAAGTCGCTCTCCGGCAGGCGGCTGCCGCAGGCCGTGCCCAGCAGGAGCAGCAACGCCGCGGCGGCGGCGCTCCGGGTCCCGGGGCTAGCAGCCCGCGGCCGGCGAAGCCGACGCATCGCCGCTCAACCGGACCAGCGCGCACAGGGTGTTGACGGACACCTTCCAGGTGCCGTTCTGCTCGACCGAGGTCCCGGAGGCGTTCGGCAGGGCGGTGGCGCCGTTGAGGGTCAGCGCGTAGGTGACGGTCGCCGCGGTCGCCTTGGTGAACTCGATCTTCCGGACCTTCGCCTGCACCTGCCCGCCGCGCTTGTCGCCGCTGAAGGCCTTCAGGACCGGGGCCATCTCCTCGCCGTTCTCCAGGACCTTCTGCTTGTCCGCCAGGGACGTCCTCGGGTCGAAGAACGTCTGCCAGTTCCTGGAGATCTCCTGCTTGGCCGCCGCCGGGTCGGCGGGGGCCGTGGCCGGCGCGCTCGTCGTCGTCCTGTGGACGGAAGGGGTGGGCGGCGGGGTCTCGCTGCCACCGCCACTGTCGTCACTGCACGCCGCGAGGACCGGGGCGAGGACGAGAACGAGGGCGGCCGCGAACACCGGGCCCCGTCCCGCCGCCCTTGGACCGCGCCCCCTGCCTGCGTTCCCCCGCCTGAGGTCGCTCCCGAGAACCATCTGGCTCACCACCGGGTGTCGGTCCGGGCAAGGTGCACCCGGTGCTTTCAGGGTCAGCTTCCAGGAGGCATAGTGCAAGTCCATTGGCTTACATGGAATAGCGGCAGGCACATGCACGAACATGCGACGTGTGGGAGCCAGCGATGCGGACAGGCCGACTGCGGAGTGCACACCCCGTGCTGTGGGCCGGCTGGGCCGCGCTCGCCGCAGGCGCGGTGCTGTGTGTCATCGGCTGGTACGGCATCTCCGGCGAGCGGTACGCCGAGCGCCAACTTCCCTACCTCGCCTCCTGCACGGTCCCCGGCGCGGCGCTGATCATCGCCGGGTCGGTGCTGCTCACCCATGGCTGCAACGCCCTCGCCGCCGCGCGCGTGGAGGAGCTGTACGGCCTCCTGGTGGCCGCGGATGCCACCGACACCGACGGGCCCGGTCAGGCCGTCACCCTGCCCCTCGCGGTCAGCGGGGACCTGCTGATGGTGCCCGGCGGCACCCTGTGGCACCGCGCGGACTGCCCCCTGGTCGCGGGGAAGGCGGAAGCCGTGCCGGTCGACGCGAAGCTGCTGACCGGCGGCGAGCTGGGCCCCTGCCCGATCTGCGAGCCCGCCGACGAGACCGACTGATGTCCTCGCTGACGTACGACCTCACGCTCGCCGGTCTCTCGGTCGGCAGCGCGGCCGCGCTCACCGGGATCGGCCTGATCGTGACGTACCGCGCGACCGGCGTCCTCAACTTCGCGCACGGCGCGATCGCCATGGTGTGCGCGTACGCGCTGCGGCAGTGCGTGGTCGAGTGGGGCTGGCCCCTGTGGCTGGGGGCGACGGTGACGCTCGTCCTGCTGGCACCTGCGGTCGGCGTGGCGCTGGAGCGGTTCGTCTTCCGGCCGCTCGCGGTCCTGGGCGGCGACCCCGCGCAGACGCTGGTCGCCTCCATCGGGGTGTTCGTGCTGCTGGTGGGCGGGGCTGCCCTGGTGTGGGGGCAGGGGGCGCGGGACGACGCGCCGGAGCTGGTGTCGCAGGACCCCTGGGGGCAGCTGGCCGTGGTGGTCGTGCTGGCCGCGGGGGTCGGGGCCGTGATCCGCTGGACTCGGTTCGGGCGGGAGCTGCGGGCCGTGGTCGACGACCGGCAGCTCGCGGTGCTGGTCGGGATCGACGCGGACCGGGTGGCCGCGGCGGGCTGGGCGTTCGGTTCGTTCACGGCGGGCCTGACGGGCGTGCTGCTGGCGCCGTTCGTGCGTCTGGACCCGTACGGGCTGCCGCTGCTCGTCATGGAGGTGGTGGCGGTCGCGGTGGCGGCGCGGATGCGCAGCCTGCCGGTGGCTGTCGTCGTGGCGCTGGGCATCGGGGTGGCGCAGAGCCAGCTGACGCGGCTGCATCCACGGGGCTGGGGCGAGCCGTTGCTGCAGGCGGTGGGCGCGAACCTGTTCGTCGTCGCCCTGCTGGTCGCGGCTCTGGTGCTGCCCCGCATCGGCACGCGCGACGCGCTGCCGCGCACGGCCACCGCGCGCGTGGCGACACCGCCGGGCGTCTGGATCGTCGCCGTGGTGCTGTTCCTGCTCCCGCTCGGTTTCGCAGGCTCGGACCTGCACACGTCGGTCCAGGTGCCGGCGCTGGGTGTGGTCCTGCTGTCGCTGGTGGTGGTCACCGGACGCGGCGGCCAGATCTCACTCGGCCAGGCGGCGTACGCGGGCCTCGGCGCCCTGTTCACGGCGCTGCTCGCCGCGGGCCGCTTCCCGGGTCTGCCGCGGCTGCCCGAACTGGCCGCGCTGGCCGTGGCCGTCGTCCTGGTGGCCCCGCTGGGCCTGCTGACCGGCTGGCCGGCCATCAGCCGCCGGGGCCTCGCGCTCGCGCTGGCGACGTTCGCGGTGGGCGTCGGGGTGAGCCGCTTCGTCTTCGCCCAGCCGTACGCCACGTCCGGCCTCTCGCTGGACCGCCCGGCGGGCTTCGACGGCGACCGTGCCTACTACGTCCTCGAACTGGCCCTGCTGGCAGCCGCGTTGGTCGCCACACGCGCCCTGCGCACGGGCCGCACGGGTCGCGCCCTGGCCGCCATGCGCGACCACGAGCCGGGGGCCGCGGCGGCCGGCGTCCAGGTCCCCTCCCTCAAGCTGCTGGCCTTCGTCTGCGGCGCCGCACTCGCCGCGCTCGGCGGCGGCATGCTCGGCATGGGCCTGCGAGCCTTCGACCCCGGCGCCTACGACCCCGTGCGCGGCCTGCTGTGGTTCGCCGCGGTGGTGGTACTGGGCGCCGACAGCACGCTGGGCGCGCTGGCCGCGGCGGCGCTGCTGGTCGGGCTCGACGCGGGGGCGCGGGGTGGGGTGGCGGCGGCGCTGATCGGGGTGCTGGCCGTACTCGTCGGGCGGTTCCCCGGAGGGCCGTACGGGGCATTGCGGACGGCGGGTGCCCGCCTGCGGCCGCGGCGGAGTGCGAGGCTGACGACGGTGGGGGCGGGGGTGCGGGCGCGGCTGCGGCCGGTGGAGGAAGCGGGCGCGGCGTGCGGGCCGGCCCTGGCGGGGGCGACCCCGGCCTCCCGTGCCCGCGCGCCGGGGCGACCCGGCCAAGGGGTCGCCGATGCCTCCGGGGGCACCGAACCCCGGAATCGACCCGCGCCTCACAACCGACTCGCGGCCACCGACGGCGCTCACCCCCCGCCGGTGCCCCCGGCCCCCGACCACGAAGGTCGCACGGATGGTGCGCGTGGGAATCGGCTCCCGGCCCGGGACCGCGTGCACCCCCGCCCGCCCGCGCCGAGCCTCACAGTCCGTCACCTCCACGCCCGCTACGGCGGCTTCACCGCGCTCGACGGCGTCGATCTCGACGTCGGCCCCGGCCGGGTCACCGCCGTCGTCGGCCCCAACGGCGCCGGAAAGAGCACCCTGTTCCACTGCCTGGCCGGCACCCTGCGCCCCGCGCGCGGGCACGTACGCCTCGGGGACCGGGACATCACCCGGCTGACGGCGCACGCACGCACCCGCCTCGGCATCGCGAGGACCTTCCAACAGCTCGCCGTCTTCCCGTCGTTGACCGTCGCCGAGAACGTCCGCGTGGGTGCCGAGCAGGGCCGGGTGAGCGACCCGGGAGCCGTGGAGCGTGCCCTGCGGCTGCTGGCACTTAACGGACCGGTACGGGCACTGCCCGCCGCGGGCCTGCCCACCGGCACGCTGCGCCGCGTCGAGCTGGCCCGGGCCCTCGCGGGCAGTCCGCGCGTGCTGCTGCTCGACGAGCCCGCCGCCGGTCTCGACAGCGCCGAAGTCGCCGCGCTGGCCCGGGTGCTGAAGGCTTTGGCGGCCGACGGCACCGCCCTCCTCGTCGTCGAGCACGACCTCGACCTGGTCGCCGACCTCGCGGACGTCGTGCACGTGATGACGGGGGGCCGCATCGTCGCCTCCGGCCCGCCCGGCCGCGTACTGGACGAGGCCGGCCCATGAGCGGCATCTCCCTGCGCCACGCGCGCGTGCGCTACGGCCCCCTGGAGGCCCTGCACGGCGTCACCCTCGCCGCCCCCGGCCCCGGCCCCGGCCTCACCGTCCTCCTCGGCCGCAACGGATCCGGCCGCACCACCGCCCTGCGCGCGCTGGCCGGAACCGTGCCGTTGTCGGGCGGCGCGGTGGTGTGGGACGGCGTCGACGTGAGCCGGATGCCGGCCCACGAACGGGCACGCCGTGGGCTGTGCCTGGTTCCCGAACGACAGGCCGTGTTCGGCTCCCTGACCGTGCACGAGAACCTCGAACTTGCCTCAGGCGACTACGACTTCGCCCTCGACGCCTACCCGCAGCTGCGGCCCCTGCTCACGCGTCGCGCCGGCACCCTCTCCGGTGGCGAGCAGCGCATGCTCGCTCTCTCCCGCGCGCTGCTCGCACGCGCGCGCGTGGTCCTCGTCGACGAGCCCGCGCAGGGCATGTCGCCCGCGGTCTCGGCCCGCACGTACGACCTGCTGAGCGCCCTCGACGCGTGTGTGGTCGTCGCCGAGCAGCGGTTGCCGCCCGGGCTCCGGGACCGGAAGGGGGTCTTCGTCCACGAACTGCGGCGTGGCGCCGTCGTCTTCAGCGGAGAGGCGGGCGAGCGGGAACGGAGGCCAGGGGCGGGCCGAACACCGCGGGGGCCCGATGCGGCTCCCCGGCGCGGGCCGAGTCCTTCGGGATGACCAGCAGCGTGCCGGCGTTCACCCGGTCCGGACGTCGGCCGATCATGTCCTTGTTGGCCCGGTAGAGCCCTCGCCAGCCGCCGTGGACGCCGTACATGCCGGCGATCGACACCAGCGTGTCGCCGCGCTGCACCATGAGCATGCGCCCTTCGAGCTTGTACCGCTGGGAGCAGACGGGCCAGGACTCCCAGCCCTGCGCGGCCAGCACCTTCTCCGCCACGGCGATCTGTTCCTCGCGCGTGGCGAGATCCGCGCGCGCGGCGTACTTCAGGCCGCCGAACGCCTTCCAGGTGGCCGGCGAGAACTGCAGGCCCCCGTAGTAGCCGTTCCCGGTGTTGGCGTCCCACCGCCCGCCGCTCTCGCACTCCGCGAGACAGCCCCAGGGCCAGTGGTCCTTGGCGCAGTCGAGGGACACGGTCGCCGGAAGCGCTCCGGGCCGCGGGGGTGGCGGCGCCGCCTGGGCCGCGGCGGGCGCGAGGACGCCGAGCAGGACGGCGGCCAGGACGAGGACGATCGGTGTGCGGTGCATGCGGTGCGTGCGTGGCCTGCGATGCGTGCGGAACATCGGGCCACGGTAAGCACTGGGTGGCTCGCGGCCGCTTCGGCGCGTCCGGTGCGCCCGAGGGCCCCACCCGGTCGGACGACCGGACGGAGCCCGTACTCGGGGAGGGGGAGCGTCTCAGAGTGCGAGTTGCTGCCCGGCCACGATCATGTCGGGATCACCGCCGATGACGTCCTTGTTGGCGGCGTACAGCCGCTGCCAGGTGGTCCCGTGCCGGGCGGCGATCTTGCTCAGGGTGTCGCCGGTGCGGACGGTGTAGTCGCCGCGCGAGGCGCCGCGGTTCGTGTGGCCCGTCGACCGTGCCGGCGCCTTCGACGGCTTCGACGACTTCGACGCTGCGGCCGATGAAGACTTCTTGGCGGTCACGGAGCCGGCGGAGGCCGCGGGTGCGCTCCCGTACGCTCCGGCCCGTGCCGAGCAGGTCGGCCAGGCGCCCCACCCCTGGGCGCGCTGGACCTTGGTGGCCACCGCGATCTGCTGCCCCTTGGAGGCCCGGTCGGCCGTCGGCGCATGGGCCGTGCCGCCGTAGGCGCGCCAGGTGCCGGCGGAGAACTGGAGCCCGCCGTAGTAGCCGTTGCCTGTGTTGATGTGCCAGTTGCCGCCGCTCTCGCACCGGGCGATGCGGTCCCACACTCCGCCGTCCGCCGCGGCGGCGTTGCCGGCCGCGGCCAGCAGTCCGAGCGGGGCGGCGAGCAACGCGGCCCCGGCGAGGACCGCCGTCGTACGAGACTGTGCCTTACGAGCGTTGTCGCTGCCGGCGCTGTCGTGACGATTCTTGCCGTGAGTGGTATCGGCACATTCGGACATGAAGTTCCCTCTCGAACAACCCGGGGTCCCCCAGAGCGGGGGCGCGCTTCCCACGCATGGACGCGGTCGTCGCGCTCCGCCCCGTCCGCCGGAGTGGTGGTGCTGGCTGGCCTGGTGCGGCCGGCGGACGTTCCCGAGCGGTGCTCGTTGCACACGGCCGAGGAATGTAGAGATGCCGGCGAGGCGTCAGCAAGCAACTGCTTGTCATTCCAGGCCAGTTCGCCGTTACCCCGGGTATCGACCATTTTCGGTCACCCACTTCATTCGCCGATTTCGTGATTTGTCGACCACTTGCCCACCCAACCTGTGACCCACTTCACGCAATCAACTTCCTTTGGTTTCCCAGGAGTTGACGGTGAGTGCCCGCTTCCGCACCTGTGGTGACCCTGTGCGGTGGATGGTTCGATTCCGTTCGCCGTGGGGCGTGACTCCGGCCACAGATCACCCGTTGTCTTCTTCATGAGCCCGGGGCCCACCCGGTTCACGGGCCGGGAGCCACCCGGCCCCGTCACGCACCCCCGAGGGAGCCACCGTGCCGCGCATGCTCGACGTCAGCGACGAGGTACGCGCCGAGATCGGCGACGAAGAAGCCGACAGGCTGCTCGCCGGAGACAACGCCCCTGGCAGTTACGACTGCACGTCCTGCCGCACTCCGGGCGACTCCGAACAGGAGCGCACCAGCACCGTCCTGTTCATCGGCGAGGAGACCGCCGTCCTCGCCTTCGCCCACGCCACCTGTCTGCCCTCGCAGGTCGTCCAGGTCACCGAGGAGCAGCTCCGGGGGGCGGTGCGGTCCATCTCCGGCGACACCGTGGACCTGGACCCCGACCAGGTCGCCCCCGAGCCGGCCGTGCTCGGCGTGACCAGCGGACTCGTCCTGATCGCAGGGGAGTTGCACCCGGCGCTGGTCGTCGAGCCGACCGGGCCCATCGTGCGGCCGGGCGCATCCGGACTCGGCGACGACTTCCTGCCGCTGCTCATCGAGCAGGGGTTCATGCCGCTGACGCAGCTGACCGAGGTGCCGCCCGTGCTGCACGGCTGGTCGGTGCTGCTCGCCATGGGCCGGCTGCACGCCGTCCTGCAGCCCGGGGCGAACGCCGGTCAGCCGGTCGCCTGGTGGCAGGCGCACCAGCCGCTGCAGGTGACCGAGGGCTGGCGAGCCGCCGCCAACAAGCACCAGCAGGTGCTCATGTTCGCCGCCCCGGTGGGGTCCATCGGACGTCAGCCCCGCGAGGACCTGCTGCGGGGCGCACTGGACAAGGCCGCGGCGAACGGGAAGTTGGTCGGCGTCGCCATGCCGCTGGCGGGGACGTGAGAGCCCCCAAAGGGGCACGTCCGAACCGCATCCCTTGAACTTCGGGGTCGTTTGGACATACGTGCACACATACGACGTTCCCCGCCGCCAGTCCCTTCAGCCGATTCCGTCCGCGCGGTCGGCGCAGGACATGTCGGGCGGCCCCTCGGCCACGCCCATCTACGACGCGCTCTACTCCGAGTACGTCAAGTCCTTCCGCACACTGCCGGGAGACCGCAGCGGCGAGGAGAACCTGGGGTTCACCGCCTTCGGGAACATCCCGAACAGTTCGTTGCCGCACGACGGGCACCGGCCGGGGTCGTTCAGCAGCTCGTACAGTGCCTACAGCGCCGGGGCCTTCAGCGCCCGGCAGCAGTCGCAGTGGCAGCGCGTCGGGCAGAGCGGGCAGCCGGGCACGGGAATGCACCATGTGCCGGCCGCACTGCCACCCGGTCCGCGCAGCATCCTGTGAGACACGGCGTGTGAGACATGGCGGAGGGGCGGCCCCGGTCGGGGCCGCCCCTCCGCCATGTCTGCGCTACTTCTTCCTGCCGCGCTTCTCGCGCACCCGCACCGAGATGTGGATCGGCGTCCCCTCGAAGCCGAACTCCTCGCGCAGCCGGCGCTCGATGAAGCGTCGGTAGCCCGCCTCGATGAAGCCGGAGGCGAAGAGCACGAACCGCGGGGGCTTGGTGCCGGCCTGCGTGCCGAAGAGGATGCGGGGCTGCTTGCCGCCGCGGATCGGGTGCGGGTGGGCGGCGACCAGCTCGCCGAGGAAGGCGTTCAGACGGCCCGTGGGGACGCGGGTCTCCCAGCCGGCGAGGGCGGTCTCGATGCCCGGGACCAGCTTCTCCATGTGGCGGCCGGTGCGCGCCGAGACGTTCACCCGGGGCGCCCACGCGACCTGGGCCAGCTCGGTCTCGATCTCGCGCTCCAGGTAGTAGCGGCGCTCCTCGTCGAGGGTGTCCCACTTGTTGAAGGCGAGGACGATCGCGCGGCCCGCCTCGACGGCCATGGTGACGATGCGCTGGTCCTGGACCGAGATGGACTCGCAGGCGTCGATCAGGATGACCGCGACCTCGGCCTTCTCGACGGCGGCAGCGGTGCGCAGCGAGGCGTAGTAGTCGGCGCCCTGCTGGAGGTGGACGCGCTTGCGGATACCGGCGGTGTCGACGAACTTCCATGTCACGCCGCCGAGTTCGATGAGCTCGTCGACCGGGTCGCGGGTGGTGCCCGCGATCTCGTTGACGACGACGCGCTCCTCGCCCGCCACCTTGTTCAGGAGCGAGGACTTGCCGACGTTCGGCCGGCCGATCAGAGCGATGCGGCGGGGACCGCCGACCGCGGTGCCGAAGGTCTGCTCGGGCGCCTCCGGCAGCGCCTCCAGGACGGCGTCCAGCATGTCGCCGGTGCCGCGGCCGTGCAGCGCGGAGACCGGGTGCGGCTCGCCGAGGCCCAGCGACCACAGGTAGGCCGCGTCCGCCTCGCCGCTCTGGCCGTCCACCTTGTTGGCGGCCAGCACGACGGGCTTGCCGGCCTTGCGCAGCAGTCGTACGACCGCCTCGTCGGTGTCGGTCGCGCCGACCTTGGCGTCGACGACGAACACGACGGCGTCGGCGGCCTCGATCGCGTACTCGGCCTGTGCGGCCACGGAGGCGTCGATGCCGAGGACGTCCTGCTCCCAGCCGCCGGTGTCGACGACCTTGAAGCGGCGGCCCGACCATTCGGCCTCGTAGGTCACGCGGTCGCGGGTGACGCCCGGCTTGTCCTCCACGACGGCCTCGCGGCGGCCGATGATGCGGTTGACGAGTGTCGACTTGCCGACGTTCGGGCGGCCGACGACGGCGAGGACGGGCAGCGGGCCGTGACCCGCCGCCTCGATGGCGCCCTCGACGTCCTCGATGTCGAAGCCCTCTTCCGCGGCGAGCTCCATGAAGTCCGCGTACTCGGCGTCGCCAAGCGCTCCGTGGTCGTGCTCCTCGCCCGAGCCGTCGGAGTGGATGTGGTCGTTCATGAAGTCCGTACCTCGTCGTTCATTCGTGGTGGTCGGTGGAACACCCGGTTTTCGCCGGTTGATCCACTACTCAGTGTCGCCTAGCGCCCGGTGAGGCGCCTGGCGTTTTCCAGGTGGCTGGTGAGCTGCTTCTGGATGCGTTCGGTCGCCTCGTCGAGCGCCTTGCGTGTACGGCGTCCGCTTCCGTCGCCCGCCTCGAACGGGTCGCCGAAGACGACGTCGATGCGGGTGCGCAGCGGAGGCAGCGCCTTTATCAACCGTCCGGGCCTGTCGGAGCTTCCCAGGACGGCGACAGGGACGATCTGGGCACCGCTGCGGACCGCGAAGTACGCGAGCCCGGCGCGCAGTGCGGCGAAGTCGCCCTCGCCACGGGTGCCCTCGGGGAAGATACCGAGGACTCCCCCGGCCGACAGGACGTCCAGGGCCTGCGTGATCGCCCCGCGGTCGGCGCCCGACCGGTCGACCTTCACCTGCCCGATGCCGAGCAGGAAGGGGTCGAGCGGGCCGATGAACGCCTCCTTCTTGATCAGGAAGTGCGTCGGCCGGGGCGCCACGCCCATGACCATCGGGCCGTCGATGTTGTGCGAGTGGTTGACGGCGAAGATCACCGGGCCGCTCGCGGGCACCTTCCAGGAACCCAGCACACGGGGCTTGAACAGCCCGTACATCAGGCCGACGCCGATACGCCGGCCGACCTCGGCGCCCTTCTCGGAGGGGAGGGAGGGTGCGGTCACTTGCCGGCCCGCTTCTCCTCGACGAGGGTGACGACGCACTCGATGACCTGCTGGAGCGTGAGTTCGGTGGTGTCCACCTCGACCGCGTCGTCCGCCTTGGCGAGCGGCGAGGTCTTGCGGGAGGAGTCGGCCGCGTCGCGCTTGATCAGCGCCTCGCGGGTGGCGTGCACGTCGGCGCCCTTCAGCTCACCGCTGCGGCGGGCGGCGCGGGCCTCCGGGGAGGCGGTGAGGAAGATCTTGAGGTCGGCGTCGGGCAGCACGGTCGTACCGATGTCGCGGCCCTCGACGACGATGCCGTGCTCCGCGGCGGCGGCCACCGATCGCTGCAGCTCGGTGATCCGGGTGCGCACCTCCGGCACCGCGCTGACCGCGCTGACCTTGGAGGAGACCTCCTGGGTGCGGATCGGGCCGGCCACGTCGGTGCCGTCGACCTCGATGGTCGGGTCGGCCGGGTCCGTGCCGGAGACGATCTCGGGCTTGCCCGTCACGGCGGCGATCGCGGACTGGTCGTCGATGTCGATCCCGTTGCTCACCATCCACCAGGTGATCGCCCGGTACTGGGCGCCGGTGTCCAGGTAGCTCAGTCCGAGCTGTGCGGCGACGGCCTTCGACGTGCTCGACTTGCCCGTGCCGGCCGGGCCGTCGATGGCGACAATCACGGGCTTGGCGACGCCGTTTTCCACGGGGGGACACCTTCCTGGTGCGGTGCGGTGGGAGTGTGGGGCGGGATCGTGCCCTGCACAAGGTTACTGGGTGCGGACCACTCGACCGGACGAGTGGTCCTTGGCCGAGGTTCGTCGCTGCACCACAGGGGCGGCGGGGGCGAGAACCTACTGCCGGATCGCCCAGCCCCGCTCCCGCAGCGCCGCCGTCAGTACCGGCGCCGCCTGTGGCTCCACCATCAGCTGGACCAGACCCGCCTGCTGCCCGGTCGCGTGCTCGATGCGTACGTCCTCGATGTTGACCCCGGCCCGGCCGGCGTCCGCGAAGATCCGTGCCAGCTGACCCGGCTGGTCGTCGATGAGGACGGCCACGACCTCGTACGCCCGCGGAGCGGACCCGTGCTTGCCGGGGACGCGGACCCGCCCGGCGTTGCCGCGCCGCAGGACGTCCTCGATGCCGGACGTGCCCGCACGCCGCTTGGCCTCGTCGGAGGACTGCAGGGACCGCAGCGCCTGCAACGCCTCCTCCAGGTCGGTGGCGACGTCGGAGAGCAGGTCGGCCACCGGGCCGGGGTTCGCGGAGAGGATGTCGATCCACATCCCGGGGTCGGAGGCGGCGATCCGGGTCACGTCGCGGATGCCCTGACCGCACAGCCGTACGGCCGCCTCGTCGGCGTTCTGCAGGCGCGCGGCCACCATGCTGGACATCAGGTGGGGCATGTGGGAGACCAGGGCGACGGCGCGGTCGTGCGCGTCGGCGTCCATGACGACCGGCACGGCACGGCAGTGCGAGACCAGCTCCAGGGCGAGGTTCAGCACCTCGGTGTCGGTGTCCCGGGTGGGCGTCAGCACCCAGGGGCGGCCCTCGAAGAGGTCGCCGGTCGCCGCCAGCGGACCGGACTTCTCCCGGCCGGACATGGGGTGCGTACCGATGTAGGCCGAAAGATCCAGGCCCAGAGTCTCCAGCTCGCGGCGCGGGCCGCCCTTGACGCTGGCCACGTCCAGGTATCCGCGGGCCACGCCCCGGCGCATGGCGTCCGCGAGCACCCCGGCCACGTGCGCGGGCGGCGCTGCGATGATCGCGAGGTCTACCGGCCCGTCGGGGGCCTCGTCGGTGCCGGCGCCGAGCGCTGCGGCCGTACGGGCCTGCCCGGGGTCGTGGTCGGCCAGGTGGACGACGACGCCCCGCTGGGACAGGGCGATGGCGGCGGACGTACCGATCAGCCCGGTGCCGATGACGAGGGCGGTTCTCACTGGGCGATGTCCTTGCGCAGGGCCGCCGCGGCGCCGAGGTAGACATGGGCGATGTCGGCGCGGGGCCGCTCGGACTCGATGTGCGCGAGGACGCGGACGACGCGGGGCAGCGCGCCCTCGATGTCCAGTTCCTGGGCGCAGATCAGCGGTACGTCGACGATGCCGAGCTTGCGGGCGGCGGCCGCCGGGAAGTCGCTGTGCAGGTCGGGCGTCGCCGTGAACCAGATGCTGATCAGGTCGTCGCCGGTCAGGTCGTTCCGCTCGAGGACGGCGGTGAGCAGGGCTCCGACCTGCTCGTCCATGTGGCCGGCCTCGTCCCGTTCCAGTTGGACGGCTCCCCGGACCGCTCGTACCGCCACGGCTTGGCTCCTTGCTGATGTACGGATCGGCTCTACGGCCGTCCAGCCTAGCCAGCCCACGACGGGCGACGTACGCGACGCCCGCCCGCTGAGACGGGAGAGCACCGCGCACACCGCTCGCCGCGCGTACCGGAGACATTGCCAATGTCACCGAATCGCCCCGATTTCGCTACTTGGCGCGAGATGCCCCTCTGCGCCTCTTTACGGCAGCCCGCCGGTCCGCTCTGATGGCAGGACACTCGCCTCGGGGGAGGCCCGTATGAAGCGTCCTGGACCGCTGATCACCCTGCTCGCGGGACTGCTGCTCGGCCTGTTCATGCTGTCGCTCAACGCGACGACGGGTACGAAGACCGTCTCGTCCACGCCCAAGAAGGAGTCGCCGCCCGCCGCGGCGTCGCCGGCCCCCAGGAAGACCACCGCTTCGCCCAGCCCGTCGCCTTCGCGGGTACCGGTGCCCGACGCCAGTTACGCCGGCCGGACCGACGACGACTCCTCCGCCGTCGCCGTGACGGTGCGCGACCGTAAGGCGATCGCCTACTTCTGCGACGGCCGCTCCAAGGAGTCGTGGCTGAGGGGTGACGTCAAGGACGACGGCAGCATGCGGCTGACCGGCAAGAACGGCGACGAGCTGAACGGCACCCTCCAGCAGGGCAAGCGCATCCACGGCTCGGTCGACGTGGGCGGCGGACACTACGCCTTCACCGCCGACGAGGCCAAGAAGCCGTCCGGGCTGTACCGGGCGACCGCGACGGTGCGCGGTGCCAGGCTCGACGGCGGCTGGATCGTCCTGCCGGGCGGAAGGCAGGTCGGCATCGTCACCCGCGACGGACGCGCCTCGGCCGCACCCACCATCGCCCCGGAGACGGGCGCGGTGACGGTCGACGGACAGAAGCTCACGGCACGTCCCGCCACCCCCTGACACCGTCGTCCGCTCCAGGGAGCCGACCATGACCGTCGACCCGAACGCCGCCACCCAGAACTTCCCCTCGCCCGGGCCCGCCCACCGCGCGCCCGGCCCGGCCCGCTACCTGGTGCCGGCCCTCGTCGCCGCCGCGGTGGCCGTCGGTCTCGGCGTGTACGGCAAGACCCACGACCCGGCCGGGACCGCCTACAACATCGCGGGGTTCAGCAGCACGGGCGCGGTGAAGTCGTGGCTGGCCACGACCGCCTTCTTCTTCGCGCTCGTCCAGGTCGTCAGCGCGTTCATGGTGTACGGCAAGCTGCCGGGCCCTCGCTGGGCGCCCGCACTGCACCGCTGGTCGGGCCGCATCGCGTTCCTGGTGGCGGTCCCGGTCGCCGTGCACTGCCTCTACGCGCTGGGCTACCAGACGTACGAAACACGCGTTTTGTTGCACTCCGCCCTGGGTTGTTTCTTCTTCGGTGCGTTCAGCGCCAAGATGCTGCTGCTCCGCTCGCAGCGGCTGCCCGACTGGCTGCTGCCGCTCGTCGGTGGGCTGGTCTTCACCGCCCTGACCCTCATCTGGCTGACCTCCGCCCTCTGGTTCTTCCGTACGTTCGGAGTGACGACATGACCCACCGCTCGACTCGGCGCACGGTTCTCCTCGCGACGGGCGCGGCCACGCTCGCCGCGGGCTGCAGCAAGTACGGCGACAACAACAGCGACTCCGGGTCCTCCTCCGTGAACGCCTCCGGCGGGCAGGAGCTGGCGAAGACGTCCGAGATCCCGGTCGGCGGCGGCAAGATCTTCAACGACGAGAAGGTCGTGGTCACCCAGCCGACGAAGAACGAGTTCAAGGCCTTCTCGGCGGTCTGCACCCACCAGGGCTGCACGGTGAGCAAGGTCGTGGACGGCACCATCGACTGCCCCTGCCACGGCAGCAAGTACCGCGTCACGGACGGCTCGGTGGCCGGCGGTCCCGCGCCCAAGCCGCTGCCCGCGAAGCAGATCAAGGTGGAGGGAAATTCGATCCGCCTGGCGTGAGGCTCCGCGTACGCTCCCGGGCATGCACCCCGAGACCCTGGTACGCGACCACACGATCTACGCGTGCGTGATGGGTTCGCGTGCCTTCGGTCTGGCGACGGAGGGCAGCGACACCGATCGCCGGGGCGTGTTCGTGGCCCCCACTCCCCTGTTCTGGCGCTTCGAGAAGCCGCCGACGCACGTGGAGGGCCCGGCCGAGGAGCAGTTCGGCTGGGAGCTGGAGCGCTTCTGCGAGCTGGCGCTGCGGGCGAACCCGAACATCCTGGAGTGCCTGCACTCCCCGCTCGTGGAGTACGTCGACGACACGGGCCGTGAACTCCTCGCGCTGCGCGGGGCGTTCCTGTCCCGCCGGGCCCACGCGACGTTCACCCGCTACGCCCTCGGCCAGCACAGGAAGCTGGAGGCCGACGTCCGCACGCACGGAGCCCCGCGCTGGAAGCACGCCATGCACCTGCTGCGCCTGTTGATGACCTCCCGCGACCTGCTGCGCACGGGCGCCCTCACCATCGACGTCGGCGACCGGCGCGAGCCGCTGCTGGCGGTCAGGCGTGGCGAGGTCTCCTGGCCGGACGTCGAGTCCTGGATGAACCGCCTGGCGGGCGAGGCGGACGAGGCGGCCCTGCACAGCCCACTGCCCGAGGAGCCGGACCACCGCCGCGTCGAGGACTTCCTCGTCCGCGTCCGCCGTACCTCAGCCCTCCGGCCGGTCGAGCCGGATGCGTACGACGAAGTCGTGCAGGGCGTCGTGGACGCCGGGGGCGTCGGGTAGGGCCGAGGTCGCCTGCTCCTCGTCCAGCACCACGTGCAGCCGCTCGACGTCGGCCTGCACACGCGCGTGGTCGACATCCGCGGCCCCGTGCTCGTGTTCCGCCTTCGCAGCGATCAGTTCCGGCAGATACGCGGGCGCCTCGCCGACCTCACCGAGCAGCGTGGGCAGATGGGCCTGCACCTCGCCGCCGCGCATCAGACGGATACCGGTGAGCAGCACCCGGAACGTGTAGAGCAGTGGCTTGAGTTCGCCGGTCTTCTCGAACAGCCGCCACTGGGTCACGGCGAAGCCCCGGTAGTGGTGGGCGTGGTGGCTGGTGAGGACGCCGGGAGCGAGCGCGGCCAGTTCCTGGTGGGCCTCGGTGGTGTGCACGACCAGGGGCGAGAGCAGCTGCTCCAGGACGTAGCCGTTGCGGCGCAGCATCAGCCGTACGAACTTGCGCAGGTCGTGGGTGACCAGGTCCATCTCGACGCCGTCCCGGTCCCACATCCGGGACCGGGTCTCCTCCGGCTCCCGCAGTCCCACCAGGTCCGCCGCGGGCAGCAGGTGCACGCCCCGCAGATCGACGTCCGAGTCGCGGGACGGGAAGCCGTAGAGGTGGGCGCCGGAGATGGTGGCGAACAGCACCGGGTCGGGCTGCTCGGCCACCACAGGCGTCAGGTCGATGTCCAGGGCGTCGATCATGCCTCAAGAATCCCAGAGGGCTCCGAAGGTCAGCAGGTCGCCCCGGTACTCGATCCGGTCCACCCACTCGGTGGGCCAGGCGTCCGCGCCCAGCCACGCCCCCGCGAAGGCCCCCGTCAGACAGGCGATGGAGTCCGAGTCGCCGGAGGTGCAGGCGGCCCTCCGGACGGCCGTCACCGGTTCGTCGACGAACAGCAGGAAGCACAACAGGCCGGTCGCCAGGGCCTCTTCGGCGATCCAGCCGGCACCGGTGGCCAGACACGGGTCGGCCTCCGGGTCGGCCGAGTGCACGGCGTCGCGAAGGCGGCCGAGGATCTCCAGGCACTCGTCCCAGCCGCGGGCGATGAACTGCTCGGGCGTGGGGTCATCGGCGCGGGTCCACAGGTCGCCGAGCCAGCGGTGGTGGTACTGACTGCGGTTGTCGTGCGCGTACAGCTGCAGCAGGTCCACGAGTTCGGCCGGCCGGGCACCCTGCGCGAGCAGCCGTACGGCACGCGCGGTGAGGTCGGAGGCGGCCAGGGCCGTCGGATGCCCGTGCGTGAGCGCGGACTGCAACTGGGCTGCGCCCGCCCGCTGTTCATCGCTCAGACCGGGCGCGAGCCCGACGGGAGCGACCCGCATGTTGGCACCGCAGCCCTTGGAGCCGATCTGGCCGGCGTCCTGCCAGACCAGGTCCGGGCGCTCCAGCAGCTCGCACGCCCTGACGCAGGTGTTGCCCGGTGCGCGGTTGTTCTCCGGCGAGCGGTTCCAGGCGACGAATTCCCGCCGAACAGCCTCGGTCATGTGCTCGGGCCCGAGCACTCCCCGGTCCATCGCCGTCCGCAGACCCCGCCCCAGCGCCAGCGTCATCTGTGTGTCGTCGGTGACGATCGCCGGCGTCGGCAGCCGCATCTCCCGCCACGGCCCGCATGTGGCGAGGATCGACGGCACGTCGTTGAACTCGGTCGGGAAACCGAGCGCGTCCCCGAGGGCGAGTCCGGTCAACGCACCTGTGGCGGCTTGCTTCCTGACGGTTGTCGCGGTCATGCGGGGCGTCCTTCCGGGGGCGGTCGCAGAAGCGGCGGAGAGAGGCTGGTGGCCGGGCCCGCGCGGTAGAGCGCGGCCGGTTTGCCGCGGCCGCCGGTCAGTCGCGCACCACCGGGGACCGGGGCGACGAAGCCGGGCGTGGCGAGCACCTTGCGGCGGAAGTTGGGACGGTCGAGGGCGGTGCCCCACACCGTCTCATAGACCTGCTGCAGCTCGCCGAGCGTGAACTCGGCCGGGCAGAAGGTGGTGGCGAGGCAGGTGTACTCGAGCTTGGCACCGACGCGTTCGTGGGCGTCGGCCAGGATCCGGTCGTGGTCGAAGGCGAGCGGGCCCGCCGCGTCGTACGGCAGCCAGCTCGCCCGCGCCGCGTCGCTGCCGGCGTGCGGTTCGGGCGCGTCGGGCAGCAGCGCGGTGAAGGCGACGGACACGACCCGCATCCGGGGGTCGCGGTCGGGCTCGCTGTACGTCCGCAACTGCTCCAGGTGGAGACCGGTGACGTCCGCGAGGCCGGTCTCCTCGGCGAGTTCGCGCCGGGCGGCCGTCTCCGCCGACTCACGCGGCTCCACGAAGCCGCCGGGCAGCGCCCAGCGTCCGGCGTACGGCTCGTGTCCGCGCTCGACGAGCAGCACATGGAGCACGCCGGAACGGACGGTGAGGACAGCGAGGTCCACGGTGACGGCGAAGGGTTCGTAGGCGTACCTGTCGTAACTCCCCTTGTCGTGGACCATGTTCACCCGCCCCCTTAATAGTCATTGCGACTATAAACAGACCCGGTGTGCTTCCACAACCCCCGCGGGGGTAACCGGGGGCCCATGGGCGAAATGCTGGTGGGCACGTGTTCATGGACGGACCGGGCGCTGGTCGGCAGCGGCTGGTATCCGCCGGGGCGGCGGGACGCGGAGGGGAGACTGCGGCACTACGCCGGGCGGTTCCCGGTCGTCGAGGTCGACTCGGCGTACTACGCGCTGCCCGGCGCCCGCACCTGCCGGCTGTGGGCCGAGCGCACACCGGACGGCTTCGTCTTCGACGTGAAGGCGTTCTCGCTGCTCACCGGCCATCCGACGCGGAGTTCGGTGATGCCGGACGGGCTGCCCGCCGATCCGGGGGACCCGAAGGCGCTCGACGAGGTGTGGGCGCGGTTCACCGAGGGCATCGGGCCGCTGCGCGCGGCCGGCCGGCTCGGCAGCGTGCTGTTCCAGTTACCGCCGTGGGTCCGGCCCGGGCGGCGGGCCGGCGAGTTCCTCCGTGAGTGCGCCGAGCGGACCGCTGGGTGGCCGGTCTCCGTGGAGTTCCGGCATCCCGGCTGGTGGCGGGAGGAGTGGGCCGAGGCGACCCGCGCGCTGCTCACCCGGTACGGCATGACCGCCATCGCGGTCGACATGACGCAGACGCTGCCCTCGTCCGTCCCGCCCGTCACGCCGGTCACCTCGCGGCGGCTGTCCGTCGTCCGGTTCCACGGGCGGAGCGCCGCCTGGGGGTCGGGGAGCAAGGAGGACCGGTTCCGGTTCGACTACGGCGAGGACGAACTCGTCGGGTGGCTGCCGCGATTGCGGGCGCTGGCCACGCGCGTCGACCAGCTCCACGTGCTGTTCAACAACTGCTGCGGTACGGCCGCGGTCCGTGCCGCCGAGAGCACGCAGCGGCTGCTCGACGGCACGGACCGAGATCACGCGCGCGTGCGGGAGGGGGCGAAGGCCGCCACCACCGCCCCGGCTCCCGCGGCCCCCGCCGACACCCACAGCGCCGGCGCACAGCCGTCCAGGAAGGCGGCGGGCGAGCCGTAGCCGCCGTACTGCGTGAAGACGAGAGCGGCGACGGCGACGCCGAAGACTCCGCCGAGTTCGCGCAGCGCGTTGTTCACGCCGGCCGCGACGCCCGCGTCGCCGAGGGGCACGGACGAGGTCACGGCGTTCGCGACACTCGGGAACACCATGGAGATGCCGATGCCCGCGATGATCAGCGGGACGACCAACTGGCCGTATCCGACGCCGGGTTCGACCTGCCAGGCCAGCAGGGCCAGGCCGGTGGCCATCAGGACCATGCCGGCGAGCAGGAAGGGCCGGGTGCCGAAGCGGTCCGCGAGCGCGCCCGCGACCGGGGCGACCAGCAGCGGCATGGCGTTCCAGACGAGGATGCGCACGCCCGCCTCCAGCGGGGAGTAGCCGAGCCCGGTCTGGAAGAGCTGCGTGATCATAAAGAGGGCGCCCAGCAGGGACCCGAAGAGAAGGAAGGCGACCGCGTTGGCGGTGGAGAAGCCGCGGTTCCGGAAGTGCCCGAGAGGCAGCATCGGATACCGGGCGCCCCTGCGTTCCCAGGCGAGGAAGGCCGCCGTGAACACGACCCCCGTGGCCAGCGCGGACAGCACCTCGGCGCTCCCCCACCCGGCCTGCGGGGCCCGCACCGGCGCCCAGGCCAGGCCCGTCAGGCCGACGGCCGCCAACACCAGGCCCACCAGGTCGAGTTGGGGCCGGGTGCCGTAACTCTCGCGGAGCTTCGTGGCGGCGAGGGGCAGCATCGCGAGCCCGATCGGCACGTTCAGCCAGAAGATCCACTGCCAGGACAGGCCCTCGGTGACAGCCCCGCCGAGCACGGGTCCGGCGGCCACCCCGAGCCCGGTCACCCCGCCCCACACACCGATGGCGACGCCCCGCTTCTCGGCCGGGAACGCGTCGCTGATCAGGGTCAGGGTGAGCGGGAGGAGTACGGCCGCGCCGGCGCCCTGCACCACGCGCGCGCCGATGAGCGGCCCGGGGCCGCCCGCCAGCGCGGAGGCGGCGGAGCCGAGGGTGAAGACGGCGAGCCCGACGAGGTACATCCGCCGCCGTCCGAACCGGTCGCCGAGCGCGGCGCCGGTCAGGGTCAGGCAGGCGAAGACCAGGTTGTAGGCGTTGATCGTCCATTCCAGGTCCGACAGGCTCGCCCCGAAATCGGCCCGCAGGGCGGGCAGCGCGGTGGCGACCACCACGACGTCCAGGGAGCAGAGCAGCGCGCCCAGTCCGGCGAGGACGACGGTCCACACCGGTCGGGCCGGGGCCGTTTCGGTGGGTGGTTCGGTTACGGAGACACGCAGTGTGTCGGTCATGACGGGGGTTCCTTCCGTGAGCTCTTGAGGTCGCTCACGGAAGGCAGACCACCCTCATCCCGGAAAGGAATCGCGCCGCCCCAGAAAGGCCAGCAGCCGGACCTGAGGCGGCGCGCACGCCGCCACGGTGACCGGCTCGGCGAACCGCACGCCCCGGTCCTCGTCGGCGACCACGCACCGCGCGACGGGCAGCAGCTCGGCCGCGAGCGGGGCCGGGATGGGCCGCGGCCGCCCGCAGGCCTGCGCGACGTCCCATCCGTGCACGGCGATCTCCACGGACCCCACGGCGGCCATCACCCGCACGTCCAGCGGCAGTTCACCCACCAGGACCCGCTCCCCGGGCCCGGCCGCCCAGGCACCGAGCACGGCACACGCGCGCGTGCGGAACGCGCACGCGGGGTCGACGGCCTCCGGCTCCCGGGGAAACACCCCGATCCGCCCGCCCGTCAGCCCCTCGTGCAGGGCGTCCAGCGAGTCGTCGAGATGCGCGAGCAACTCCCGCAGGTCCCACCGCCCGCACGGCGTGCCCCGGCCCAGCCCACCGGGCGCCACCCCGGCGACGCTCCCCAGCGCATACGCGAGCGAACGCTCCAGCAGATCCCCGGCGTTCACCGGAGTCCACCCTGCCCTGCAGGCTCGGGCGCGGACTCACTGCACGACATCGCCCGGGGGAACCCGAAGCGGACGACCTGGTCCAGGTCGATGAAGGCCGTGATGCGGGCCACCGTGCCGCCTTCGACGGTGAGCACCTGCACGGAGTGCGCGCGCAGGACGCCGTCGGCCCCGCGCACGTACATGACGAGGGCCGGCTGCCCGTTCGCGCGCGTGGGCAGCATCCGGTAGCGGCCCTCCCCGTGCCCCCGGGACCGCAGGAACAGCAGCACGTCCTTCTTGCCGCGGAACCATTCCAGGTGGGGCGGCATCTCCAGCTCGACGCCGTCCTGGAGGAGGTCGAGCAGCGCGTCCATGTCAGCGTGCTCGAAGGCGGCCATGTACCGGTCGAGGACGTCACGGTCCGCCGCGCCCTCGGGCTCCACGACGAGATCCTCGTCCGGGGCGATCTCGTCGAGCCGGGCACGCGCGCGTTGCAAGGCGCTCTTGACGGCCGCGTCCGACGTCCCGAGCAGCGCCGCGACCTCGTGCGACCGCCAGGCCATGACGTCCCGCAGGATGAGCACGGCCCGCTGCCGCGCGGGCAGATGCTGGAGCGCGGCGACCAGGGCGAGCCGCAGGCTGCCGCGGGCGGTCACGACGGTCGCCGGGTCGACGAGCGAGTCGGGCAGCGGCTGCAGCCAGGGAACGTCCGTGACAGGGGCCCTGAGCGCCTCCTCAGGCGCCTGGGACGGCGCGCCGAGCCCCGAGGGCAGGGGACGCCTCGCACGGCTCTCCAGCGCCGTCAGGCACGTGTTGGTGGCGATGCGGTGGAGCCAGGTCCGCAGGGAGGCCCGGCCCTCGTAGCCGTCGTAGGACCGCCAGGCCCGCAGATACGTCTCCTGCACCAGGTCCTCGGCCTCGTCCACCGAGCCGAGCATCCGGTAGCAGTGCGCGAGCAGCTCCCGCCGGTAGGGGTCCGTCAGCCGGACGAACTCGTCGCGGTCCGTCGTCGTAGCAGCCATGCCTGCCCACTCCTCTCGCCGGTCACGCAGTACAGACCGGCGAGAGAGCGAAAACGAATCGCTGGAGAACGGATCGCTGGAGACGAATCTCCAGAGGATCTCTAGAGGTCGACTTCCTGCATCAGCATCCCGACCTCGGTGTTGGACAGCCGCCGCAGCCAGCCCGACTTCTGGTCGCCCAGGGTGATCGGCCCGAAGGCGACCCGCACCAGCTTGTCGACGGGGAAGCCTGCCTCGGCGAGCATCCGGCGGACGATGTGCTTGCGGCCCTCGTGCAGGGTGACCTCGACGAGGTAGTTCTTGCCGGTCTGCTCGACGACCCGGAAGTGGTCCGCCTTCGCGTACCCGTCCTCCAGCTGGATGCCGTCCTTGAGCCGCTTGCCCAGGTCGCGCGGGATCGGGCCCACGATGTGCGCGAGGTAGACCTTCTTCACGCCGTACTTGGGGTGGGTCAGCCGGTGCGCCAGCTCGCCGTGGTTGGTGAGCAGGATGACGCCCTCGGTCTCGGTGTCGAGCCGGCCGACGTGGAAGAGCCGCGTCTCGCGGTTCGTCACGTAGTCGCCGAGGCACTGCCGGCCCTCGTTGTCCTCCATCGTCGAGACGACGCCGGCCGGCTTGTTCAGCGAGAAGAACTGGTACGACTGCGTCGCGACCGTCAGCCCGTCGACCTTGACCTCGTCCTTCTCCGGGTCGACGCGCTTGCCCTGCTCCAGGACGATCTCGCCGTTGACCTCGACGCGGGCCTGCTCGATCAGCTCCTCGCAGGCACGCCGGGAGCCGTAGCCCGCGCGCGCGAGGATCTTCTGCAGCCGCTCGCCCTCCTGCTCGGCGCCCGGGAAGGTCTTGGGCAGCTTGACGTCCTTCTTGCCCGCGTACCGCTCGCGGTTGCGCTCCTCGGCCCTCGCCTCGTACTCGCGGGAGGTCGCCGGGACCGAACGGCCGCGCCCGGTGCCCTGGCCCTGCTTGGGCCCGCCCTTGGCACCTCCCCGTGCGGAGGCGCCGCGCCCGGACTTCGGTCCTTCGTGGGTGGCGCCGGGGCCCACGTCGTAGCGGCGCTCCTCGGGACGGGGCTTGCCCGCGCGCTTCGGCCTGTCGTCGCGCCCTCCCCCGCCCTTCGGCTGGGAGCCGCCCCCACCGCTACCGCGGGGGTTGCCGCGCCCGTTGTTCCTGCCACTGCCGCTGCCACTGCTTCGCATCAAAGTTCCGTCGTCGTCGTGTCGTCTGCATCTGCATCCGGTGCGTCCGGATCGAACGACGGGACCCCTTCCAGCGTCTCGGCCTCGATCGCCTCCGCCTCCGGGAGGAAGGGCGCGAGTTCCGGGAGCTCGTCCAGACCGCGCAGGCCCATCCGCTCCAGGAAGTAGTTCGTCGTCGTGTACAGGATCGCACCTGTTTCGGGTTCCGTGCCCGCCTCCTGGACCAGACCGCGTTGCAGGAGGGTGCGCATGACCCCGTCGCAGTTGACTCCTCGTACGGCCGAGACGCGGCTGCGGCTCACCGGCTGGCGGTAGGCGACGACCGCCAGTGTCTCCAGTGCGGCCTGGGTGAGGCGGGCCTGCTGGCCGTCCAGTACGAAGCCCTCCACGGCCGCCGCGTACTCGGGGCGGGAGTAGAAACGCCAGCCGCCGGCGATCAGCCGCAGCTCGAAACCGCGGCCCTGGACGGTGTACTCGTCGGCGAGCTCCCGCAGCGCGTCCCCGATCTGCCGCTTGGGCCGCTGGAGGATCTTCGCGAGGTGCTCCTCGGTGGCGGGCTCGTCCACGACCATGAGGACGGCCTCCAGAGCGGGCTTGAGGTCGAGGTCGGCGACGGTGCGCAGCCCGGCCGGAACGTCGGTGGTCTCCTCGCTCACGCCTTCTCCTCCTTGCCTTCGCCCTTGCCGTCCTGACCGCCCTTGTCACCCTTGCCGTCCTTGGGCTCCTCGGGCGGTCGGTCGAACTCGTCCGTCACCCTGGGCGTCTCGTCGCCGTCCCCACCGGTCCAGCGCACGATCAGCTCGCCGAGAGCCGTCTCCTGGTCCAGCGCCACGGCCTTCTCCCGGTAGAGCTCCAGCAGCGCCAGGAAGCGCGCCACGACGGTGAGCGTGTCCTCGGTGTCCTCGACCAGCACCCGGAAGCTGGCCCGGCCGAGTTCCCTCAGCCGCGCCACCACGATCCCGGCCTGTTCCTGCACGCTGACCAGGGGCGCGTGGATGTGGTCGACGTACACCTGCGGCTTGGGCTTGGGCTGCATCGCCTTGACGGCGAGCTTCGCAAAGCCCTCCGCGCCGATGCTGATGACCACCTCGGGCAGCAGCTCGGCGTGGTGCGGTTCGAGGCCGACGGTACGGGGGTAGCGGCGGGCCTCTTCGTCGAGGCGGCGGTTGAAGATGTCCGCGATCTGTTTGTACGCGCGGTACTGCAGCAGCCGCGCGAACAGCAGGTCGCGCGCTTCGAGGAGCGCGAGGTCGGCCTCGTCCTCCACCTCCGCGGAGGGCAGCAGCCGGGCGGCCTTGAGGTCGAGCAGTGTGGCCGCGACGACCAGGAACTCGGTCGTCTGGTCCAGATCCCAGTCCGGCCCCATCGCGCGGATGTGCGCCATGAACTCGTCGGTCACCTTGGACAGCGCGACCTCGGTGACGTCCAGCTTGTGCTTCGAGATCAGCTGGAGGAGCAGGTCGAAGGGGCCCTCGAAGTTGGACAGCCGGACCTTGAAGACACCGTCGCCGGGTTCGTCGGGATCACGGAAAGCCCCTTCGGACACCCCTCCCGCTTCCGGGACCCCTGCTCCGACGCCGGACTCGACGAAGCTTTCGGGCACCACGGCCTGGGGCACGTGCACGGGCTCCGGCGTCAGGACCTCCGGCTTGAAGACCGCCTCCGCCTCCAGCACCGGCGCCACAGGCGTCGTCGACCCGGGAACCGGCTCGGGGACGAGCGCCTCTGCCTTCGCCTCCGTCGGGGCCGGAGGCTCCGCGAGGGGCGGCTCCACCGCGGACGGTGCCGTGGGCTCGGCCCGCGGAGTGCCCGCTGCGGGGCCCCTCCCCAGCGCACGCCGACGGCCGGCGGAGGCGCCGGGGGCGGGAACGTCGTTGGAGGTCATGGCCTCCGCAGGCTACCGCTACCGCCCGCGCAGTCGGCGTACGAGAATGCTCGCGTCCCCGCGGGACTCCAGATCGGCCAGCACCACGGCGACCGCCTCACGGACGATCCGCCCGCGGTCGATCGCCAGCCCGTGCTCGCCCCGGAGCACCAGGCGCGCGTGCTCCAGGTCCATGAGCTCCTCGGCGGACACGTACACGGTGATCTTCTCGTCGTGCCGCTCGCGCCCGCTGGGCCGACGCGAGGGGCTCCGTCCGCGCTTGCGGGGCTGGGCGTTGCCGGAGGCCGCGGCAGAACCTTCCTGCGCCCCCTGACGTCGCCCGGAGCTCTCCCCGGTCGCGGCCCGGCTGCGGGACTCCCCGCCGTCGGCCGACTCCGACTCCGCGGCCACATGCTCCGCCCCCTCGCCGTCGCCGCCCTGCACGGGCACCGACTGCGGGGCGTCCTCGGACGACGCGGCCGCGGCCCCGTCGCTCTCCCCCGCGGGAGCGGGCACACGGGCTTCGCCGTTGGCCCCCCGCCGCGGAGTGGACGGCTGGAGCGCCGTTCCCCCTGTCGTACGGAAGAGTTCGTCGGCCCCCGGCAGACTCACTCGGCGTGACACCGGGCGAGCACCTCCCTGGCGAGCTGACGGTAGGCGGCGGCGCCGACGGAGTTGGAGGCGTACGTGGTGATCGGCTCACCGGCGACCGTGGTCTCCGGGAAGCGGACGGTGCGCCCGATGACCGTGTGGTAGACGTGGTCGTCGAACGCCTCGACGACACGCGCGAGCACCTCACGGCTGTGCACGGTGCGCGAGTCGTACATCGTGGCGAGGATGCCATCCAGTTCCAGCTCGGGGTTGAGCCGCTCCTGGACCTTCTCGATGGTCTCCGTCAGCAGGGCGACACCACGCAGCGCGAAGAACTCGCACTCGAGCGGCACTATCACCTTGTGCGCGGCCGTCAGCGCGTTGACGGTGAGCAGGCCGAGCGAGGGCTGACAGTCGATCACGATGTAGTCGTAGTCGGCCATGAGCGGCTTCAGGGCGCGCTGGAGCGTGGACTCGCGCGCGACCTCGCTCACCAGCTGCACCTCGGCGGCGGACAGGTCGATGTTGCTGGGCAGCAGGTCCATGTTCGGGACCGCCGTCTTCAGGAGCACCTCGTCGGCCGCCATGCCCCGCTCCATGAGCAGGTTGTAGACGGTGAGGTCGAGCTCCATCGGATTGACGCCGAGGCCCACCGACAGCGCGCCCTGCGGGTCGAAGTCCACGAGCAGCACGCGCCGGCCGTACTCCGCGAGCGCGGCACCCAGGTTGATGGTCGACGTCGTCTTGCCCACGCCGCCCTTCTGGTTGCACATCGCGATGATCTTCGCGGGGCCGTGGTCGGTCAGCGGGCCCGGGATCGGGAAGTACGGCAGCGGGCGCCCGGTCGGGCCGACACGCTCACGGCGCTGCCGGGCGGCGTCGGGCGCGAGCGTGGCCGCGTACTCGGGATCCGGCTCGTACTCCGCGTCGGGATCGTAGAAGTGCCCTTCGGGCAGTTCGTCGTAGACGGCGAGGTGGTTGTGGGGCGCGCCACTTCCGTCGCCGGCCATGGCGTTCACGTGATGGCCATCCATGCTCTTGTGTGCTGTCCGGATCACCTGCGGACCCGGGCTCTGTCGGGCTGCGAAGGTACGCACAGCAACGGAGCCGACAGCCTCGAACCCCGCGGGACCCTGGTCCCGTACAGGCGTTCCTGGTTGACCACCCCCGGGAGAAAATGTCGACTCATTCACAAGTCGTCTTACCTCCTTGGTGACCAGGAAACTTCTAGACAGGTCGGCGTGACACCAAGCCGACGGTTGGCGACTCTATGGCGTGTCGGGCATCCGCAGCAACACAATCCGCCGGACCCGGCAGGATGTGTCGGCAATGAAACATCCCTCTGTCAAGGGCGTACGGCCGTCGCACGGCAGGTTTCACCGGTGTGCGAATCGACCAAAGGGTTACGTTCGAGGCGAGTTGGCCGAGAGCCGCAAAGTGACCATACACACATCCGGCCGGACCTTGTCGGGCAAGGTCCGGCCTGGTGCGCACGGTTGACGACCTGTGTTGACGTATCGCCTTTTACCGAATGGTGACTTAGCGGCTCGGCGACGAACAGCCCGGTCGGGGTTCAGCCGAGGAGGGTCTCGAGCTCCACATGCTCAAGGCCGTGCGCCTCGGCGACCTCGCGGTAAACGACCTTGCCCTCATGGGTGTTGAGGCCCTTGGCGAGCGCGGGATCCCGGCGCAGCGCCTCCACCCAGCCCCGGTCGGCGAGTTCGACGATGTAGGGCAGGGTGGCGTTGGTCAGCGCGTAGGTGGAGGTGTTGGGCACCGCGCCGGGCATGTTGGCGACGCAGTAGAAGACCGAGTTGTGGACCGTGAAGGTCGGCTCGGCGTGCGTGGTCGCACGGGAGTCCTCGAAGCAGCCACCCTGGTCGATCGCGATGTCGACAAGGACACTCCCCGGCTTCATGCGGGAGACGAGCTCGTTGGTGACCAGCTTCGGGGCCTTCGCGCCCGGGATGAGGACGGCGCCGATGACGAGGTCGGCGTCCAGGACGGCCTTCTCCAGCTCGAAGGTGTTGGACATGATCGCCCGGACCTTGGTACCGAAGACCTTGTCCGCCTCGCGGAGCTTGTTGATGTCGCGGTCGAGCAGCGTGACGTGGAAGCCCATGCCGACGGCGATCTGCGTCGCGTTCCAGCCGGAGACGCCGCCGCCGATGACGACGGCCTTCGCGGGCTGGGTGCCGGGGACGCCGCCGGGGAGCACACCGCGGCCGCCTGCCGAGCGCATCAGGTGGTAGGCGCCGACCTGCGGGGCCAGCCGGCCCGCGACCTCGGACATCGGGGCGAGCAGCGGCAGCGCGCGACTGGGGAGCTCGACGGTCTCGTAGGCGATCGCCGTGGTGCCGGACTCGATGAGCGCGTCGGTGCACTCCTTGGAGGCGGCCAGGTGCAGGTACGTGAAGAGCGTCTGGTCCTTGCGGAGGCGGTGGTACTCCTCGGCGATGGGCTCCTTGACCTTCAGCAGCAGGTCGGCGGTGGCCCACACCTCGTCGGCGGTACCCAGGATCCGGGCGCCGGCGGCGACGTACTCCTCGTCCGGGATCGAGGAGCCGATGCCGGCACCCCGCTCGATGACGACCTGGTGGCCGTGGCGCACCAGCTCGTGCACACCGGCGGGGGTGATGGCCACCCGGAACTCGTTGTTCTTGACCTCGCGGGGGATGCCGACCTTCACGTGGATCACGGTCCTTGGCTCAGTGGGTGTAGGGCAATACAACACATACCCAGGCATGCATGGGCACACCGGGAGACACCGCAGGAGAAGGTGCGGCAGAGCCAGTCTAATGAAGGCGTTCTCTCTGTCTAGCCTTTCATTGCGTCAATCTTTATCGGAAGCACTACGGATTTCGTAGGCGTTAACGTCCTGTTGCTGTGGATCAAGGGGTTCAAGCCCCGGTTCTCCCTCCTCGCGCTCCTCCCCCAGCAGCCGCTCGGCCGTGCCCCGGTGCAGCTGAGCCGAGGCGGGATCGCCCAGGCGCTCCAGCGTGTCGGCGAGCCGCAGCTGCAGCGCCGCCTGCAGCCGTACGTCCTCGGCGCGCCGCGCCAGCTCGACCGCCTCCTGGCAGGTGCGCAGCGACTCCTCGTGCCGTCCCGCGTACTCCTGGACCCGCGCGAGTTCGCTCAACGCCCGCGCGTGGGCGGCGACATCGCCGCTCTTGCGGTATCCGGCGACCGCCGCGCGCCAGCAGCGCAGCGCCTCCCCGTAGCGGCCCGCGTAGGTGTGCGCCACGGCGATCCGGCCGTAGAGGCGGGCGGCGCCCGTGCGCTCGTCCCGGGCCAGGCGCTCGGCGAGGGCGCGGCCGAACCAGTCGGCGGCCCGGTCGTAGTCCCCCACCTCCAGATGCGCACCGCCTACGGATTCCATCGCGCGACCGGTCGCATACGGGTCATTCGCCTGCCGTCCGGCGTCCAGCGCGGCCCGATACCGCGCCAGTGCCTCCCGGGTACGGCCGGTCTGGGCGTCCAGGTCGCCCAGGTTCAGCAGGGCGGCGGCCTTCTCGCGGGGCAGTTTCCGCCGCTCGGCCACATCCAGGACGAGCCGGTGGATGCCGTACAGGTCGGGTGCGGCGGCCTGGGTGCCGAAGTGCGCGACCATGGCCTTGACCAGCTGGGACATCAGGCGGCGGGCGAGTGTGTCCAGTTCCCCGTCGGCCACGGCGAGCCGGGCGGCGGCCAGCAGGGCGGGCCTGCGCACGCGCAGCCAGTCCTCGGCAGCGCGCGGGGTGGAGAAGCGCAGGGAGCGCGGCATGTCCTGGAGCTTCTCGCGCGCCTCGGGGTCGTCCGTCTCGGTGATCGTCCGGCACGACTGCAGCAACCGCACCGTCCGCTCCAGCATGCGGGCACGGGCCAGCTGCAGCTCGCCGGGACGGTCCTGGGTCCCGGTGAGCGCCTTCAGCAGGGGTTGCAGACAGCTCGGCACCTCGTACTGCGGCAGCGGCGAGTCCGTCGCCCGCAGCAGGCCGAGGTCGACGAAGCCGTCCAGCGCGGTGCGGGCGTCGTTCACCGAGCAGCCGGCGAGCGCGGACGCCGTGTGCGGGTCGACGAGGCCCGCCGGGGCGAGGGCGAGCAGCCGCAGAGTCCGGGCGGTCGGCGCGGGCAGCGAGCTGTGGACGAGCCCGAAGACCCGGCTGAGGGGCGTGCCCTCGTCACCCTCCGTGTGCAGCTGCTTGGCGAGGTCGGCGACCGCCGCCTTGGGGCGGGCTGCGAGCCAGCCACCGGCCAGCACCAGCGCGGCGGGCTGGCCCTGGCACACCTCGACCAGACCCTCGGCGGCGCGGGGGTCGACGGTGATGCGGACCGAGCCGATGTGCCGGGTGAGCAGCTCCAGGGCGGACTTGGTGTCGAGGCCGCCGAGGGTGCAGGGGCGGACGTCGGAGATGCCGGTGAGGGGACCCTCGGAAACGGCCACGACCAGGCACTCCGGCGTGTCCGGCAACAGGGCGTCGACCTGCTCGGCGTGCGCCGCGTCGTCGAGCAGGACCAGGGCCCGGCGATCGGCGAGGGCGGCGCGCAGCGCATCGGCCAGGTCGTCGTCGGCGGCTCCGGCGGGGGTGGGCAGCCGCAGTGCGGAGAGCAGTTCGCGGGCGGTGCGCTCGACGGGGACGGGCGTGCCGTCGTGTTCACTCAGACGGGCCCGGAGCACCCCGTCGTCGTAACGGTCTGCAACCTGCCGGACCAGTTCCTCGGCGAGTGCGGTGCGACCGGATCCGGGTCTGCCGGCGATCAGCAGCACGCGCGCGCGAGGGGCCTTGCGGCCGGAGAGGGTGTCCAGGCCCGCGCGCTCGATGTCGGCGCGCAGTTCCTTCAACTCCCTTGTACGGCCCAGGAACCGGCCCTCGTCAGCGGCGTGCCTCGACCGCTCTGCGCCGTCTGTGTCCACCGCCTGATCCGTCACGGGCCACGCTCCCGTCCCACCGCACGCGCAAGCCCGCCGGGACTCCGGTTCGGGCGTGCTCAGAGCCTAGTTCACGCTCTGCTACCTACCGGGCGGAGCGCGGCGGACGCGTCCCTCGATCGGATCAGCCGATGGTCACACCGGTAGGCGCGCGGATGCGTTCAGGACTCGAAGGGCCGCGCGGGCCACGGGGCCTCGGCCGGGCGCAGGGCGTCGAGCCCGTCCCCGTTCTGCGCGGCGATCAGCGAAAGGACGCCGACGACAAGGCAGTTGTTGTGCAGCTCGCCCGCGAGCACGCCTCGCACGAGCACGTCCAGGGGCACGCGCGCGAGCTCCATGTCGGCCTCTTCGTGCTCGACCTCGAAGCGCTCGCCCTCGGCCTCGGACAGGTCGCGGGCCAGGAAGATGCGCACGGCCTCGTCGCAGCCGCCGGGGGTGGTGTAGACGTCGGCCAGCACCCGCCAGTCCTCGGCCTTGACGTGCGCCTCCTCATACAGCTCCCGCTGGGCGGCGTGCAGCGGGTTCTCGCCGGGCACGTCGAGCAGGCCGGCCGGGATCTCCCACAGCCTGTGGCGCACGGGGTGGCGGTACTGGCGGATGACCACGACCCGCCCCGTGCCGTCGAGGGCGAGGACGGCGACCGAGCCGGGGTGGACCTGGTAGTCGCGGCGGGCCACATGCCCGTCGGGCATGACCACGTCGTCGGTGCGCACGGAGGTCTTGTTGCCCACGAAGGGGGTCTCCGTCGCCCGGATCTCCCACTCCTCGGGGGAGTCCTTGATCGTCATGCCCAGTCCTTCCGCACGCATTGAGACGACACGGCACATGAAGCCGGGGTGCTCACCTTTTGAATGCGAGCACCCCGGTCACCGTACAACTCTCGTGTCAGTTGGAATTCTTCCGCTCGACCGAGGCCTTCACCAGGCCCGCGAACAACGGGTGCGGCCGGGTCGGACGCGAGCGCAGCTCGGGGTGCGCCTGGGTCGCCACCAGGTAGGGGTGCGTCTCGCGCGGGTACTCCACGTACTCCACGAGCTTGCCGTCGGGCGACGTGCCGGAGAACAGGATGCCGGCCTTCTTCTCCAGCTCCCCGCGGTAGGCGTTGTTCACCTCGTAACGGTGACGGTGGCGCTCCTCGACGTACTCCTTGCCGTCGTACACCTCGCGCACGATCGAGCCCTCGGCCAGCTTGGCCGGGTACATGCCCAGGCGCATCGTGCCGCCCATGTCTCCCTCGCCGGCGACGATGTCGAGCTGCTCGGCCATGGTCGAGATGACCGGGTGGCCGGTGGCGGAGTCGAACTCGGTGGAGTTGGCGTCCGGGATGTCGGCCAGGTTGCGCGCGGCCTCGATCACGATGCACTGCAGGCCGAGGCAGAGGCCGAGCAGCGGGATCTTGTTCTCGCGGGCGTACTTGATCGCACCGACCTTGCCGAGCACACCGCGGTCGCCGAAGCCGCCCGGGATGCAGATGCCGTCGACGTCGCCGAGCTGCGCCGCGGCACCGGCCGGGGTCTTGCAGTCGTCGGACGTGACCCACTTGATCTTCACGCGGGCCTTGTTGGCGAAGCCGCCTGCGCGCAGCGCCTCGGTGACCGAGAGGTACGCGTCGGGCAGGTCGATGTACTTGCCGACCAGGGCGAGGGTGATCTCGTGGTCGGGGTTGTGGACGCGGTCGAGCAGGTCGTCCCAGGTCCGCCAGTCCACATCGCGGAAGGGCAGGTCCAGCTTGCGGACGACGTAGGCGTCCAGGCCCTCGCCGTGCACGGTCTTCGGGATGTCGTAGATCGAACGGGCGTCGGGGCAGGCGACCACGGCCGCCTCGTCGACGTCGCACATCAGCGAGATCTTGCGCTTGATCGCGGTCGGGACCTCGCGGTCGCAGCGCAGCACGATGGCGTCCGGCTGGATACCGATGTTCCGAAGGGCCGCAACCGAGTGCTGGGTCGGCTTCGTCTTCAGCTCTCCCGACGGGCCGATGTACGGCAGGAGGGAAATGTGGACGACGAAGACGTTGTCACGGCCGACCTCGTGACGGACCTGGCGGACCGTCTCCAGGAAGGGAAGCGACTCGATGTCGCCGACCGTGCCGCCGACCTCCGTGATGACGACGTCGACCTCGTCGGTCGCCATGCGGCGGATGCGGTGCTTGATCTCGTTGGTGATGTGCGGGATGACCTGCACGGTGTCGCCGAGGTACTCGCCGCGCCGCTCCTTGGCGATCACCGTCGAGTAGACCTGGCCCGTGGTGACATTGGCGGAGCCGTCCAAGTCGCGGTCGAGGAAGCGCTCGTAGTGTCCGATGTCCAGGTCGGTCTCGGCGCCGTCGTTGGTGACGAAGACCTCACCGTGCTGGAAGGGGTTCATCGTGCCCGGGTCGACGTTCAGGTACGGGTCGAGTTTCTGCATCACGACGCGCAGTCCCCGCGCCTTGAGCAGCATGCCGAGGCTGGAGGCGGTGAGGCCCTTGCCGAGCGAGGAGGCGACACCCCCGGTGACGAAGATGTGCTTGGTCGTCGTGGCTGTGCTGTTTCGGAAAGCAGCGGGCGGCATGGCCAAAGGGGGGCTCCCGTGGTCGCGGTCTGGGGTGCTGTGCGGCTGCCGACCGGAGATTTCCGGTGCTGCCGTCGCTGCGGTTCGGGGGTTTCGTGCCCACCGGTCCACGGGCTACCAGGGTATCAGCGCCCGGACGGCACGGCTTCCGGCCACGCTCTGTACACGAGTCACCACGAACGTGCACAGGCGTACATGTTTTTCACCCGTTGCTCACCCGTTCGGCCTATCCGGGTTGCCGGGAGCGGCACGCAGATCATCTACGTGCGTCGTATCCTGCTCGGACACTCGCTACCGAGCCCGGCCGGCAACACGGCACCACCCCCGCCCGTACGCACCGGAACAACGTGAGCTCGTCAGTTCGTTGAGTAGAGATCGTCGTTTTGCCACACGGCTTGACGCCTGCTTTGCTTCACCGCTCAACGACGCATTACAACGACCCCTTGACCGCATCAGCGACAGCCCCCTTTGGGGGTGACGTGGCCGTTCGACTGGAGTTGCACGTGGCCGGGCGCATCGAAGACTACGCACTCATCGGAGACATGCAGACCGCTGCCTTGGTCTGCCGGGACGGCACGGTGGACTGGCTGTGCCTGCCCCGCTTCGACTCGCACGCCATCTTCGCCGGCCTGCTGGGCACCGAGGAACACGGCTTCTGGCGGCTCGGCCCCGCCCACGCGTCCGACGCGCAGCCGCCCACCGCGGCCCGGCGCAGCTATCGCGGCGACTCCCTGATCCTGGAATCCGAGTGGGACACCCCGCGCGGCACGGTCAGGGTGACCGATTTCATGCCCCCGCGTGACGGCGCCCCCCAGCTGATCCGCATCGTCGAGGGCGTCTCGGGCCGCGTCCCGATGCGCTCGGCCCTGCGGATGCGTTTCTCGTACGGCCGTGTGGTGCCGTGGGTGCACAAGCACGAGGGCCGTACGGTCGCCGTCGCCGGTCCGGACTCGGTGTGGTTCGACACGGAGGCCGAGACCTACGGAAAGTCGCTCACGACGTACGCGGACTTCACGGTCGCCCCGGGTGACCGGATCGCGTTCACCATCTCGTGGGAGCCCTCGCACAAGGAACCGCCCGCGCTGCCGGAGCCGGAGCAGTCGCTGCAGGCGACCGAGGAGTTCTGGCGCGAGTGGGTGGAGCACTGTACGTACCACGGTCCCTACCGTGAGGCGGTGATCCGCTCGCTGATCACGCTCAAGGCGCTCACCTACGGCCCGACCGGCGGCATCGTCGCCGCCCCCACCACCTCCCTCCCCGAGGACATCGGCGGCGTCCGCAACTGGGACTACCGCTACACCTGGCTGCGCGACGCGGCCATCACCCTCTCCTCACTGCTGCGCACCGGCTATCGCGAGGAGGCCCGCGCCTGGCGCGAGTGGCTCCTGCGGGCGGTGGCGGGCGACCCCGAGAACCTGCAGATCATGTACGGCATCGCAGGCGAGCGGGAGCTCGGCGAGGCGGAGCTGGACTGGCTGCCCGGGTACGAGAACTCGGCTCCCGTGCGCGTCGGCAACGGCGCGGCACACCAGCTCCAGCTCGACGTGTACGGCGAGGTCACCGAGGCCCTGCACCTCGGCCACATGACGGGCCTGGCCCGTAACGACTACGCCTCCCTGCTCCAGCTCAAGCTCATCCGCTACCTGGAGCGGCACTGGGACGAGCCGGACGAGGGCATCTGGGAGGTGCGCGGCCCGCGGCGGCACTTCGTGCACTCCAAGGTCATGGCGTGGGTCGCCGTGGACCGCACGATCAAGCTCATCGAGTCCGGTGACGCCGACGGCCCGCTGGAGCGGTGGCGCGAGCTGCGCGACGACATCCACCGGGACGTGTGCGAGAAGGGGTACGACAAGGAGCGCAACACCTTCACGCAGTCCTACGGCTCGAAGGAGCTGGACGCGTCGCTGCTGCTGATCCCGCAGATGGGCTTCCTGCCCCCGGACGACAAGCGGGTGATCGGCACCATCGAGGCGATCCAGCGCGAGCTGTCGACGCCGGACGGCTTCATCCTGCGCTACCCGACCGAGGGCGAGAGCGAGGGCGTCGACGGGCTCCCCGGCGACGAAGGTGCCTTCCTGGCCTGCTCGTTCTGGATGGCGGACGACCTGGCGATGATCGGCCGCGTGGACGAGGCCCGCAAGCTGTTCGAGAAGCTGCTCGCGCTCCGCAACGACCTGGGCCTGCTCGCCGAGGAGTGGGACCCCAAGCGCCAGCGCCAGGTCGGCAACTTCCCGCAGGCCTTCAGCCACGTCCCGCTGATCGACACGGCGCTGCGCCTGACGGCGTCGGGGGCGTACGGCGGCTGAACCTTACGGATCGGTGACCGACGGCGGCTGAACAGGACCGCCGGACCGGGCCCGCCTACGCTGGAGCCAACAGCCCCTGCACGGAAGGGGGCGCCGCATGGCTTCCCCATCGAAGGCGGGCGCGGCCGTCGCCGCGCTGCGCGAGGATCTGGTCGGCGACGTGTTCGCCCCGGGAGATCCGGGCTACGACGAGGCCCGGATCGTGTTCAACGCGATGATCGACCGGCGTCCGGCCGTGATCGCACAGTGCGTGAACGAGGCCGACGTCGTGCGGTCGGTGCGCTTCGCCCGTGAGCTGGACCTGCCGGTCGCGGTACGCGGGGGCGGGCACAGCGTGGCGGGCATGGCAGTGGGCGACGGCGCCCTCGTGGTCGATCTGCGCCACATGCGCACGGTCACCGTCGATCCGGCCGCCGAGGCGGTACGGATCGCGGGCGGGGCCACCATGAGCGAGCTGGACCGGGCCTGCCAGCCCCACGCCCTGGCCACGACCGGCGGCCGCGCCTCCACGACCGGTGTCGGCGGCTTCGTTCTGGGCGGCGGCTCGGGCTGGCTGGACCGCTGCTGCGGACTCGCCGTCGACAACCTCCTCGGCGTCGAACTGGTCACCGCCGACGGCGAGCTGATCCATGCGAACGCCGACGACAACCCCGACCTGTTCTGGGCCCTGCACGGTGGTGGCGGCAACTTCGGCATCGCCACCGCGCTCACCCTGAAACTGCACGAACTGCCCGAGTTCTCCATTGCGTTCGTGCTGTATCTGCCGGAGTTCGGGCCGGAGGCCACGCGCACCTACCGGGATGTGATCACGGCCGGCCCGGACGAGGCGAGCGGTGCCGTCATCTACGTCACCGGCCCGCCCGAGGACTTCGTCCCGCCGCACCTGGTCGGCTCGCTGCTGTGCGGGGTGCTGCTGACCTACGCCGGCGCCGAGGCGGACCTGCGGAAACTGGCCGAGCCGCTGCTGGCGCTGCCGCATGAGTCGGAGATCGTCGGGGCGATGCCGTACGCCGACGTGCAGTGCATGCTCGACGATCCTCCGGGAATGCGGAACTACTGGTCGGCGGAGTATCTGACCGGCGCTCCGGACGACCTGGTGGACGCGTTCTGCGCCAGTGGTCTGGCCCTGCCCACGCCGACGGGCACCCTGCACGCGCTGTTCCCGCAGGGCGGCGCGATCGGCACCGGTCCGCACGAGTACCCGGTGCCCTACCGGGACGCGCCGTGGGCCGTGCACCCCTTCGGGCTGTGGGAGGACCCGGCGGACGACGAGCGATGCATCCAGTGGGTCCGGGACGTACGGGCGGGCGTGCAGCCGTGGAGCACGGGCGCGGTCTACCTCAACTTCATCGGGGACGAGGGCACCGACCGGGTCGTGGCAGGCCTCGGCACCGAGAACGCGCGCAGGCTCGCGGACGTGAAGCGGTCGTACGACCCCGACAACGTGTTCCGCTTCAACCACAACATCAAGCCGTCCTGAGAGCCTCCAGCGCCCCCAGCGTGTGCTCCCCCGCCGGATCGGCCGCCGTGGCCGGCACCAGGGCGATCTCGTCGAGCCCGGCCTCGGCGTAGGCGTCGACACGGGCGCGCACGGTGTCGAGGTCGCCGACCAGACCGACGGTGCCGGCGGCCGCCGCCGGCAGCGCCCGGACCAGGGTGCCGCGATCGGCGCCGTCGGCGGCCAGCCGCACGGCCTCGCCGAAGCCGGCGCCGGTGAACCCGTCGCTGTACCCCGGCACGGTCAGACAGCCGGCGATGCTCCCCAGGACCTGCGCGAGCGGCTGAGGCGCCGGATCGATCGGGACGGGCCCGGCGGTCAGCGCGACCCGTTCGGTGACCCGGCCGATCGCGGCGGCCAGCACGAAGGAGTCCCAGGTCGGTCCCTCCCCGGCCCACACCTCCCGGTATCCGAGCCGGTCGGCCACCGCCGCCACCCGCAGCGGCTCGTCCACCGCGCTGTCGTCCTCCCGTCCCACGGCGACCACACCGAAGTCCATGCTCGGGCCGCTACCCGGCCGGCCGAGCCCCAACCCCGCCCGGAGATGTCCCACAGGCGCGGGCGCAGGTAGCGTCCGGCTCATGGACAGCAGTACGGACAGCGGTGCGGGCAGCAGATTCGACACCCAGGGCGCGGGGATCACCGTTCAGCGGGCGCTGGAGCTGCCCGGCCTGCGCAGCGGGCTGCCGGAGGTCCTCGCGGGCGCCGACCGGCTGCAGCGCACCGTGCGCTGGGTGCACGCGGGCGAGGTGCCGAACATCGCCTCGCTGCTGAAGGGCGGCGAACTGCTGCTGACCACGGGGTACGGCCTCGGGACCCGGCCGGCCGACCAGCGGGCGTTCGTCCGCACCCTGGCCGAGCGGGGCATCGCGGCCCTCGTCGTGGAACTCGGCCCGCGCTTCACGCGCCTGCCCGCCGCGCTCGTCGACACGGCCCGCTCGGCGGGGCTCCCGCTGGTCCAGCTGCACCGCGAGGTGCCCTTCGTGGCGGTCACGGAGGAGGTCCACACCGAGATCGTCAACGGCCACTACGCGCTGCTGCAGCAGGCGGAGGAGGTGCACCGACGGTGTACCGAGGCCCTGCTCGGCGGCGGTGGGGTGCCCCAGGTGCTGGGCATCCTGGCCGACTTCAGCGGCAACCCGGTCTTCCTGGAGACCACGGACGGCCAACTGCTGTACGCGGCCGGCGCCGGTCCGGAGGGGGCCGACCCGCTCCAGGTGTGGGAGGGGCTGCGCGGCCAGCACAAGGACGGCCCGCCGCCGTCGGGGTCGGCCCTCGTGGACGTTCCCGGGGGCGGAGCGGGGTCGGGGTCGGTACGGGCACGCCTGGTCCTCCTCCCCGTACGGGCCCCGCTGGCCCCGGTGCACCGGATCGCGGCCGAACGGGCCGCCGGCATCCTGGCCGTGGTCCTGATGCAGGCGCGCCAGGAGGAGGAGCTGGCGGCGCGCGGCCGCGGTGACTTCCTCACGGATCTCGCCGAGGGCCGTATCGCCGCGGAGGACGCGCCCGCGCAGGCCCGCGTGCTGGGCTTCAAGCCCGGCCACGGTCCGCTGCTGCCGGTCGTGATGCGGCTGGGCGACACCGTGTCACCGGGCGGGGGCTGGGCGGTGCTGGCGCGCGCGGTCGCGGAGGAGCTGGCCTCGGTGGGGGTTCCGGTCCTGCTGGGCGTACGACCTGTCGAGGGCCGGGTCCCGGTGCTGCTGGGCCTGCGTTCGGAGTCGGAGCGGTCGGCGGTCGCGGACCGGGTCGCGGCGGCGCTGCGGGCGGGTGTGGAGCGGGCCGGGATGCAGCGGCCCGGGGCGCAGCCGCCGGTGGTGGTCGTCGGGGTGGCGGGCGGCTGGGCGGCGGCGTCGGCGGGAATGCGGCACGCGGCGGAGACGGCGACGGCGGCGCAGGGCCTGTCGGACCGGACGTGGTACGACGCCCGCCGCCTGGACATCGACCTGCTCCTGTGGCGTCTGCGCGACCATCCGGACCTGGCGGCCTTCGTGGAGCGGGCGATCGGGCCCCTGCGCGACCACGACAACCGCTCCCGGCCGCCCCTTCTGCCCACCCTGGAGACGTACTTGGCGCACGCGGGCCGCAAGGCGGAGACGGCCCGCGAGCTCCACCTCAACCGGCAGACCCTCTACAACCGCCTCGCCCGGATCGGCGAGTTGCTCGGCACGGACCTCGACGACCCGCAGACGGTACTGGCGTTGAGCCTGGCTCTGCGAGCGCGCCGGCACGTCCCCTAGGCGAACGGCCGGTGCTGGGTCAACTCGTCGTAGACGCTCAGCACTTGGGCCACGGTCTCGTCCTCGCTCGGCCAGGTGGCGACCTGCCGGGTGCCCTTCTCCCTGAGCAGCTCGCGGCGCTCCGGATCCCCGAGGAGACCGGCGACGGCGTCGGCGAGGGCCTCCGCGTCGCCGTACGGGACGAGTTCGGCGGCGTCGCCGACGAGTTCGGGGATGCCGCCGACGCGGGTGGCGACGAGCGGCACGCGCGCATGGAGGGCTTCCTGCGCGAGCACGGAACGCGATTCCCAACTGCTGGGCAGCAGCGCGAGCTCGGCCGCCGCGAGGAGGTCGGCGATGTCGTCACGCCGTCCGATGAGCCGGACCGGCAGCCCTTCGTCCTCGATACGGCGCTGCAGATCGGCGCGCAACGGGCCCTCCCCCGCGATCACCACGAGCGGCACGGGGTCGAGGCATCGCCACGTACGCGTGGCGTCCAGCAGGGTGTCGTAACCGCGATGCCGGTCGAGCGAGCCGACGGCCATCAGCAACGGGCGTCCGGTGGAGCCGAGTTCGGCCCGGATCTTGGAACCGATCCGCTCGGGGTCCTCCTGCTCGGCGGACCGGCGCGGTCCCGGCATCGCGACGGCGGCGAGCCGTGCGTCCCGTGCTCCGGTCCGGCGGGCCCGGTCCACGAGGTCCGAGGTGGTGCCGAGGACCACCGTGGCGGCCTTCACCACCCTTCGCTCCAGCAGACGCAGCAGATGCGCCCGCGCGCCCTCGGCCTGCGTGCGGTTGTGCCAGGTGACGACGAGCGGGGTCCGCCGCCCGCTGAGGGCGAGCACGGCGCGGAAGGAGGCGTGCAGCCCGTGCGCGTGCACGAGGTCGGCGTCCTTGCAGGCCTCCCGCAGCGCGGCCACGGATCCCGGATCGCTGCTGCGCGGCACGTGCACGTGTTCGGCGCCGATTCCCGTGAAGTCGTAGGTGCGATCGGCCTCGTCGGGGGCGCACACGGTGACCCGCACGCCCCGCGCGACAAGCCCCGAAGCCAGCGAACGCACATGGGCGCTGCTGCCGGCGTTGCCGCCGCCCAGCACCTGCACGGTGCGCAGCGACGACTGGCCGTGCGGTGAGTGGCTGCTCACGGGGCTCACGTGGCCGGGGCTCCTGGTTCGGCGTCGGGCGGTCACGAAGAAAGTACAGAAGGATCGGGCGGAGGGGGTGAACCGCGCGCTTTCCTCCACGTACTACGCCAAGGATGCCAGCACGCACGGGTGTTCCGGCAACGTGGCGGCGGCGCGGGGGCGGCAGGGCCGTGGGGTTGGTCACTCACACGAGTGAGAAGGGGCGGTTTCTGTGCGGGATGGGGGTGCTGAATGTCTTCGAGGCAAGTCGGCCGTGACACCTCTCACGAGATCGATCACCACGCCTTCGCCGCCTCGCTCACCTTGTCGCCGTACGCCGTTGCGGCCACGAGGGCGGCGGCGTGGGCGAGGAGGCCGGCGCGTCCTCCCCCACTCTCGGCTCCGCTTGAGCGGGGGACCCCCATCCCGCGACGACGACGGCGCCGAGCGGCGCGCCGAGCGCGTGTGCCCCGGTGCCACCCAGCATCGCGCGTTCGCCGAGGTCGTCGGGCAGGACGGCCGCGGCGGCGCCCATCGCGACGGCCGCCAGTTCCGCGCCGGCGCCCGGGCGCAGCAGCCGAGTCGACGCCCCCGCGCATACTGCCCGCGCTAGCCGTCCGCCCGAGCCGTGGCCAGCAGCTCCTCCGCGTGTGCCCGGGCCGTCTCCGAGTCCTCCTGGCCGGCCAGCATCCGGGACAGCTCGCGCACGCGCTCCTCGCCCTCCAGCACCTTCACGCCGGACCGCGTCACGGACCCGTCGTTCGTCTTCTCGACCAGGAGCTGCCGGTCGGCGAACGCGGCCACCTGCGGAAGGTGGGTCACGACCACGACCTGCGCGGACTTGGCGAGCTTGGCAAGCCGCCGCCCGATCTCGACCGCCGCCTTGCCGCCGACGCCGGCGTCGACCTCGTCGAAGAGATACGTCGGCACGGGATCCGTCCCCGCGAACACGACCTCCACGGCGAGCATCACGCGCGACAGCTCACCACCGGACGCGCCCTTGGCGATGGGCCGCGGCGGCGCCCCCGGGTGCGGGGCCAGCAGCAGTTCGACCTCGTCGGCTCCGGACGGGCCGTAGGCGACGGTACGACCGCCGACCTCCACGCCCTCCGGATCCTCGGTCTGCCGGATCTCGAACGACACGCGCGCGTGGGGCATGGCCAGCGAGGCGAGCTCCGCGGTCACGGCGGCCGCGAAGCGCTCCGCCGCCTCCGCCCGCGCATCCGTCAACGCCTGGGCCAGTCCGCCCAGTTCGGTACGCAAGGCGTCCCGCTCGGCGGTCAGCTCGTCGATCCGCTCGTCGTCACCGTCCAGCTGCGTCAGCCGCGTGGCACTCTGCTCGGCCCACGCCAGCACCGAGGCGACATCCTCGCCGTACTTCCGTGTCAGCGCCCCGAGCGCGGCCCGTCGTTCCTCAACCGCCGCCAGCCGCAGGGGATCCGCGTCCAGATCGTCGGCGTACCCCGCCAACTCCCCGGCCACGTCGCCCAGCAGGATCCCGATCTCCCCGATCCGGTCGGCGAGCGCGGCCAGCGACGGGTCGTGCGACCGTACGGCGTCCAGCGCGCGCTGGGCCCCCGCGACGAGCGTGGCGGCGTCGATGCCCTCGGGGTCCTCGGGGTTGCCCGCGAGCGCCCCGTGGGCGGCCGTGGCGGCGGACGACAGCGCCTCCGCGTGCCCGAGCCGCTCCGCCTCCTCCGCCAGTTCGACGTCCTCCCCGGCGCGCGGCTCGACACCCGCGATCTCGTCGAGCCCGTAGCGCAGCATGTCGGCTTCCTGGACCCGCTCACGCGCGCGCGTGACGATCTCCTCCAGCTCGACGGAGACGGCCCGCAGCCGACGGTAGGCCTCGCCGTACTTCGCGAGCGGCCCGGCGACGGCGTCCCCGGCGTACCGGTCGAGCGCCTGCCGCTGCCGGGACAGCTTCAGCAGCCCCTGCTGATCGGTCTGCCCGTGCACCGCCACGAGGTCGTCGGCAAGGTCGGCGAGCAGCCCGACCGGCACACTGCGCCCGCCCACATGCGCCCGGGACCGCCCTTCGGCGGAAACGGTACGGCTGATGAGCAGCGCCCCGTCGTCGAGCTCGGCCCCGGCCTCCTCGGCGCGCAGGACGGCCGAGGCGCCCGGGGGAACGGCGATCCGCCCCTCCACGACCGCCTTCCCGGCCCCGATCCGCACGAGCGCCGGGTCCGCCCGCCCACCCAGCAGCAGCCCGAGGCTGGTGACCACCATGGTCTTGCCCGCACCCGTCTCACCGGTGACGGCAGTGAACCCGGGCGACAGCTCGACGACCGCGTCGTCGATGACTCCGAGCGACCGTATCCGCATCTCTTCCAGCACGGCTACGACCTTACGAGGTCGGCACCGGGGAGTGCGACGGCCCCCGGGCTCGTTGTGTGAAGGTGCAGGTGACGAATGTGCATCGGCCGCGCATTATCACCCGGCCGGGTGGAGGTTTCCCAGGGCGACCGGGCCCTAGTGCGGAGCCCCGCGCCACCCCGAGACCGGCAACGCGAACTTCGCCACGAGCCGGTCCGTGAACGACGCGTGATGCAGCCGGGCCAGCCGCACCGGCACGGCCCCTCGCCGCACCTCGACCCTGGCCCCCGGCGGCAGCTCGACCGTGCGCCGTCCGTCGCACCACAGAACACCCGGCGGAATGTGCGGCAGGACCTCCACCGCGAGCACGGAGTCCGGCGACGTCACCAACGGTTTCGCGAACAGCGCGTGCGCCGAGATCGGCACCATCAGCAACGCCTCGACCTCGGGCCACACCACGGGCCCGCCCGCGGAGAACGCGTAGGCCGTGGACCCGGTCGGCGTCGACAGGACGATCCCGTCGCAGCCGAACCCGGTGACCGGCCGTCCGTCGATCTCCAGGACGACTTCGAGGAGCTTCTCGGCGGAGACCTTCTGCACGGCGGCCTCGTTCAGCGCCCAGTCCGTGTGCACGATGTCGCCGTTGCGGTGAACGACGACGTCGACGGTCATCCGCTCCTCGACCTCGTACGCCTTCGTCACCACCCGGTCGACGACCTTGTCGAGATCGTCCCGCTCGGCCTCCGCGAGGAATCCGACGCGCCCGAGGTTGACGCCGAGCATCGGCACCCCGGAGGCCCGGGCGAACTCGGCGCCGCGCAGCAGCGTCCCGTCACCGCCCAGCACGATGAGCAGCTCGCACCCGTCGAGGCACTGCGGAGTGGCCTCCTTGACCAGCTCCACCTCCTCGGGCAGCGGCAGATCGGCGGCCTCGTACTCCAGGACGCGCACGCCGATGCCCTCGCGGAGCAGCCCCTTGACCACGAGTTCGGCGCTGCGGATGGCCGCCGGCCGCCCCGTGTGGGCGAGCAGGAAAACAGTACGAGCTCGGTTCTGTGTCAACGCGGCCCCTCCGCCACTGCACGGTCAACATCGGACGGGTCCAGTTCGGGTGCCCCGGCCCGCAGCCACAGAAAATACTCGACATTCCCGGATGGTCCGGGCAACGGACTGGCGGTGACACCCTTCACCCCGAGCCCGAGTTCCCACGCCTTGTGGGCCACACCCCGCACGGCTTCCGCCCGCAGCTGCGAACTCCGTACGACTCCCCCGCTCCCCAGTCGTTCCTTCCCCACCTCGAACTGCGGCTTGACCATCATCACCAGGTCTGCGTCCGGCTTCACGCACCGCACCAGAGCGGGCAGAACCAGCCCGAGCGGGATGAAGGACAGATCCCCCACGACAAGATCCACAGGCTCCCCATCGATCTCTTCAAGCGTCAACTCGCGTACGTTCGTACGGTCCTTGACGGTGACGCGTTCATCGCTGCGAAGAGTCCAGGCGAGTTGTCCGTATCCGACGTCGACGGCGACGACGTGTACGGCCCCCGAGCGGAGCAGGACATCCGTGAAGCCGCCGGTGGAGGCGCCGGCGTCGAGCGCCCGCCGTCCCTCGACGACGAGCCCCTGGGGTACGAACGCCTGCAGCGCGCCCGCAAGCTTGTGCCCACCCCGGGACACGTAGTCGGGATCGCTGCCGTCGGCCGTGACCACGATCGCCGCCGCGGTCTCCACCTGCGTGGCGGACTTGGTCGCGACGGTCTTGCCGACGGTGACCCGTCCGGCCGCGATCAGCTGGCCGGCATGCTCACGCGAGCGCGCGAGCTTCCGGCGGACCAGCTCCGCGTCCAGCCGGCGGCGTGCGACTCCTGCCACGTTCGGTTCAGCTCCTCTTTCCGTACGAGGGTGAGGGCGCCCTCGTGTCATACGTCGGTGAGGGCGCCGGAGGTCCCGGGCGGGCGTCGAGCGCGGTGAGCGCGTCGCGCAGCCCCCGGTGTACATCCTCGTACACCTCGAGATGCCCGTCGGTGGCGAGGTGGTCGGCGTCGGTGAGCCGCTGCAGCTGGGCGTCCACGTCGGCGTTGCCGGTGGGGGGCCGGGGCACGTTCAGCGGGGCGGGGGCGGCAGGGTCGTACGCGGGTTCGACCACCGGCTCCTGGGGAGCCACGCCCTCCGGCACTGTGTCGCTCATGCCCAGACGCTACCCCGAAGCCCTGGGGTACCGTCGATCGCGATGGCCACGATCGAGGAGTGCCGCGCCGCACTCGAAAAGCTCTCGGACAACATGCAGCACGCCGAAGGGGACGTCCGCACGGCCGCTGCCCTGGACCGCTCGGTGAGCTGCCGGATCACCGACCTGGACGTCACCTTCATGGGCCGGCTCACCGGCGGCCGGATCGTGGTGCACGACACGATCCAGGGGCCACCGCCCCAAAAGGCCCAGATCAGACTGACCATGGCGGGCGACGACCTGGTGGCGCTGGTCGACGGCGAGCTGAACTTCGCCAGGGCCTGGGGCTCGGGCCGGGTGAAGCTGGAGGCCGGCCTGCGCGACCTGCTCCAGCTCAGAAAGCTTCTGTAGCAGCCATCTTCCCGAGATCGGCCCTCGCCTCCGCCCGCGCCCGCCGCGCTGCCGGCACCACCAGCGGTGTCCCCGTCTCCGGGTCGTCGATGACCTGGCAGCGCGCGCAGACCGAAGACCTCCTCGACCAGTTCGGCCGTGACGATGTCCTTCGGGGCGCCCTCGGCGATGATCCGCCCCTCGCGCAACGCGATCAGGTGGGTGGCGTACCGGGCGGCGTGGTTGAGGTCGTGCAGTACGGCGACCAGCGTGTGCCCCTGCTCCTCGTGCAGCTCGGCGCACAGGTCGAGGACGTCGATCTGGTGCTGGATGTCGAGGCAGGTCGTCGGCTCGTCGAGCAGCAGCAGCGGGGCCTGCTGGGCGAGCGCCATGGCGATCCACACGCGCTGCCGCTGCCCTCCCGCCAGTTCGTCGGCATACGGATCGGCGAGTTCGGCGACCCCGGTCTGCGCCATCGACTCCTGCACCACCCGCTCGTCCTCCGTCGACCACGGGCACAGAACGCCCTGGTGCGGGTACTTTCCGCGGCTCACCAGGTCGGCGACGGTGATCCCGTCGGGCGCGATCGACGACTGCGGCAGCAGGCCCAGCGTCCGCGCGACCCTCTTCGCCGGTATCGACTGGATGACCTGCCCGTCGAGCAGCACCCGGCCCCGGCTCGGCTTCAGCATCCGCGACAGGGCACGCAGCAGCGTCGACATGCCGCACGCGTTGGGCCCGACGATCACGGTGAACGAGTGGTCAGGAATCTCCACCGCGAGCTGCTCGGCGATGACCCGCTGGTCGTAGGCGAGGGTGACGTTCTCGGCGGACAGCCGGTTCACGGTGCTCCCTTGGTTGTTCGGCCCCGTTGTCCGGTCTGCTCGATTGTTCGGCCCGCCGACGGTGGTGCCGTGGGCACTCATATCCGGCCCGCCCTGCGCTCGGTGACCAGCAGCCACAGCAGGTAGACGCCGCCGAGCACTCCGGTGCGAGGACGAGCGGTACGGGCACGGCGCACAGCCCGGGCAGCGGCCGGACCTGGTCCCCGTCGCGACCACTGAGGGACCCGGTCATCCAGACGACCGCGCGGGTGGCGTCGACGATGTCGGAGACGCTGAGCAGATAGCCGTTGACGGCCGTGACGATCGCGGAGACGCCGATACCGACCAGGACCGGTCGGTAACCGTGCACGCCCTGCTTCCAGGCGAGCAGATGGATGGCGACACATGGTTAGGTTAGCCTAACCTCGCCTTGGCGCCCGATCCCCGGTCGCGGCGGCCATGCGACGCACAGGTTCCCCGCTCCCCGCCCGCCATGCGGGTCGGCTCACAACTCCAGGCGTGCCAGCGCCTTCCCCGCGTCCAGCTTGCACACCCCCTCACCGGCAGCCGTCCAGGCCGCCGCGCACAACGCCCGCAGTCCGTCCAGGGCCTCGCCGTCACCGTCCAGTTCCAGCTGGTCCGTGCCCGCGGTCGCCGTCCAGCCGCCGCACCGAAAACCCTCTCCCGCCTCGCTGACCTCGGGCTGTCCCGTCAGCATCCCGCGCAGATCGGCGTCGACATACGTGGGCCTGTGCTGCGGCGGCGCGGCGAGCAGCTGCGCGCCGTCGGTGACGCCGGTGAGGACGAGCAGCGAGTCCACCTCCCCGTTGAACGCGCCCTCGATGTCCGTGTCCAGCCGGTCCCCGACCACCAGCGGCCGCTCGGCACCGGTCCGCAGGATCGTCTCGCGGTGCATGGGCGGCAACGGCTTGCCCGCGACCTGCGGTTCGGCCCCGGTCGCAATCCTTACGACCTCCACCGCCGCGCCGTTGCCCGGCGCGATCCCGCGCGCGCTCGGAATCGTCAGGTCGGTGTTCGACGCGTACCAGGGCACCCCGCGCGCGATGGCGAAGCAGGCCTCGGCGAACCGTGCCCACTGCAACTCGGGCCCTCCGTAGCCCTGCACGACCGCCACCGGATCGTCGTCCGCCGACTCGACGGGCTCAAGCCCCCGCTCCCGCAGCGCGACCCGCAGCCCCTCCCCGCCGATCACCAGCACGCGCGCCCCCGCCGGCACCTGCTCGCTGATCAGCCGGGCGACCGCCTGCGCGGAGGTGATGACGTCATCCGCGCCGGTCGGGATCCCCAGCTCGGTCAAGTGATCGGCCACCGTGTCCGGCGTCCGCAGCGCGTTGTTGGTGACGTACGCGAGATGCATCCCGCCCGCCCGGGCGGTGGCCAGCGACTCGACCGCGTACGCGATGGCGTTGCCCCCGGCGTACACCACCCCGTCCAGATCGAGCAGCGCCGTGTCGTACGCCTCGCTCAGGGCCTGGCCACTGCCCTCGGGCCTCGTCCTGACGCTCTGGCTCATTCCACATCGCTCCTCGCTCGACGGCTTTCCCTCGATCATCCCTCACGCCTCTGACACACGTACGATGCCGGGATGAACACAGCAGGTCACTCGGAACCAACGGCGCGCCGAGGCCTGGAACTCACCCCGTTCCGAGGCCTTCGCTACGACCCCGACCGGGTCGGCAGCCTGGCCGCCGTGACGTCCCCTCCGTACGACGTCGTCGTACGCCCCGACGGCCTGCACCACCTCCAGTCCGCCGACCCGTACAACATCGTCCGCCTGATCCTGCCGCAGGCCACCACGCCCACCGCGCGCAACGAACAGGCCGCCGACACCCTGCGCCGCTGGCTGTCGGAGGGCGTACTGGCCGCAGACCCACAACCGGGCCTGTACGTCTACGAGCAGCAGGACGGCAACGGAATGCTGCAGCGCGGCATCATCGGCGCCCTGCGCGTCTCGGATCCTTCGGAGGGCGTGGTGCTGCCGCACGAGGACGTCATGCCGCATGTGGTCGCCGACCGGGCTGCGCTGATGCGCGCCACCTCCGCGAACCTCGAACCCCTGCTCCTGACCTACCGCGGCAACGGCTCGGCGTCGGCCGCGAGAGACGTCGTGGAACAGGTCGCCGCCCGGCCCCCGCTCCTGGCCACCACCACGGAGGACGGCTTCAGCCACCGCCTGTGGTCGGTCACCGACCCGGCCGCCCTCGACCGCATCCAGTCCGACCTGGCCCGGCACCAGGCGCTGATCGCCGACGGCCACCACCGCTGGGCGACGTACCGCCGCCTTCGCGGTGAGCACACCTCCCCCAGCGCCTGGGACTACGGCCTCGTCCTCCTGGTCGACACGGCCCGCTACCCCCTGCGCGTCCGCGCCATCCACCGCCTCCTGCACGGCCTGCCGGTCGCCGACGCACTCGCCGCGATGGAGGGCCTCTTCCGGATACGTCACCTGCCCGTGCCGCTGTCGGAAGCCCTGGCCGCGCTCGCGGACAGCGCCTGCGCGGGCAACGCCTTCCTGCTGGCCGGCGACGGCGCCTTCCACCTGGTCGACCGCCCCGACCCGGACCTCCTGGCCCGTACGATCCCCGCCGACCGCCCCGCCGCCTGGCGCACCCTTGACGCGACGGTCCTGCACTCCACGCTCCTCGACCACGTCTGGCACATCCCCGAGGACTCCCCGGCCCACATCGCGTACATCCACGACACGGCGGCCACGGTCGAGAAGGCGGAACGTGACGGCGGTACGGCCGTCCTGATGCACCCGGTCCGCGAGGAGGTCGTCCGCGACCTGGCCCGCCAGGGAGTGACGATGCCCCGCAAGTCGACGTCGTTCGGCCCGAAGCCGGCCTCGGGACTGGTGCTGCGCGCACTGGACCTCTGACATGCGAAAGGGGCGGGACCACACGGCCCCGCCCCTCACACCCGGATCAGTCCTTGTCGTCCTCGACCTCGACCTCGCCGTCGTCCTCAGCCGCGACCTCTACCTCGGCCTCGGCCTCGTCGCTCTCCTCGAAGGCGTCGACGAACTCCACACCGTCCAGCTCGGCAAGCCGGTCAGAGGCGTCCGTGCTGCCGTCCTTGTCGGCCTCGACGGCCTTCGCGAACCACTCCCGCGCCTCGTCCTTGCGACCGGCGGCGAGCAGCGCGTCGGCGTACGCGTACCGCAGTCGCGCGGTCCACGGCTGCAGCGAGTTGGAGGCCAACTCGGGGCTCTGCAGCGTCACGATGGCCGCGTCGAGCTGCCCCATGTCGCGCCGGGCGCCGGCCGCGACGAGCCGCATCTCGACCTGCCCGGCCTTGTCCAGCCTCTGCACCTCGGGCGCCCCGGCCATGTCCAGCGCCTTCTCCGGCCGCCCGAGCCCACGCTCGCAGTCGGCCATCACGGGCCACAGCTCCGCGCTGCCGGACATGCGCCGCGCGGCCCGGAACTCGGCAAGCGCCTCGGCGTACTTCTGGTTCGCGTACGCGGCGAACCCACCCGCCTCACGCACCGCGGCGACACGCGACGCCAGACGCAGCGCCACTTTGGAGTAGCCGTAGGCACCCTCGGGGTCCTCGTCGATGAGCCGAGCGACCATCACCAGGTTCTTGGCGACGTCCTCCGCGAGCCCCTTCGGCAGACTCTGCAGCTCCTGCCGTACGTCCTTGTCGATCTCCTCGCCGGTGACGTCCTCGGGGATGGGCAGCCGCTTGATCGGCTCACGGTCACGATCCCGCTCGTCACGGAACCGTCCGCCACCACCCTGCCGGTCGTCCCGCCCCCGGAAGCCTCCGGAACCTCCGGGCCGACCACCGCGGTCATCACGACGGGGACCGCCGCGTCCACCACGATCATCGCCCCGCCGGTCGTCCCTACGGCCGTACCCGCCACCACGGTTGTCGTCCCGCCGAAACCCCCCGCGCTCGCCTTCCCTGCGCTCCCCACGGTCATCACGACGGAAGGGGGGACGCTCGCCACGATCGCCACGGTCATCACGACGGAACGACGGGCGATCCCCGCGGTCTCCACGGTCATCACGACGGAACGAGGGACGCTCCCCGCGATCTCCACGGTCATCACGACGGAACGAGGGACGCTCCCCGCGATCTCCACGGTCATCACGACGGAACGAGGGACGCTCCCCGCGATCTCCACGGTCATCACGACGGAAGCCACGGTCGCGGTCATCCCTGCGGTCGTCGCGACGACCGTAGCTACCACGGTCACGGTCGGAACCACCGCGGTTGTCGTCACGCCGGTCGTCCCTACGGTCATCACGGCGGAAACCGCCACGGTCACCGCGGTCATCACTCCGACGGTCGTCACTACGGCCGTACCCGCCACCACGATTGTCGTCACGCCGGAAGCCACCGCGGTCGTTGTCGCGCCGCTCTCCTCGGTCGTCACGGCGGAAGGGAGGCCGCTCGCCCCGGTCTCCTCGGTCGTCACGGCGGAAGGGAGGCCGCTCGCCCCGGTCTCCTCGGTCGTCACGGCGGAAGGGAGGCCGCTCGCCCCGGTCTCCTCGGTCGTCACGGCGGAAGGGAGGCCGCTCGCCCCGGTCTCCTCGGTCGTCACGGCGGAAGGGAGGCCGCTCGCCCCGGTCTCCTCCACGGTCTCCGCGGTCGTCGCGCCGGAAGCCGCGATCACGGTCGTCCTTGCGGTCGTCGCGACGCGGCCCACGGTCGTCTCGCTGGAACGCCGGACGTCCACCACCGTCGCCCTCACGCCGGTCGTCTCGCCGGCCGTACCCGCCACCGCGGTTGTCACCACGGCGATCGTCCCTACGGAAGCCTCCACGGTCGGACCCACCGCGGCTGTCACCAGCGCGGTCGGGCCCACCACGGTTGTCGCCACCGCGGTTGTCACCGCGACGGTCGTCCCGACGGTAACCCCCACGGTCACCGCGGTCCCCACTGTCCCGTCGCCGCTGGTCGCGCTCCGGTCGGTCGTCGGGAGAGTTGGTGGACATGGGTGACTCCTGTCTTCGGTACCGCAAGTCATTCTCGCGCAGCCGGGTATCTGGCGCGCTTCGGGCTGTGTTTGTTTCAGAAAAACGAAAGGACCCCTGGTCCCAGCTTGACGCTGGGACCAGGGGTCCTCCAAAGATTGTTCGGCGGCGTCCTACTCTCCCACAGGGTCCCCCCTGCAGTACCATCGGCGCTGTAAGGCTTAGCTTCCGGGTTCGAAATGTAACCGGGCGTTTCCCTCACGCTATAACCACCGAAACCCTAATGGTTTCGAGCGAACAAGCACACTCTTCACTTGTTTATCAGCTCAAAGCCGGCAACAGTCGTTGCCTCAGAACTAACACAGTGGACGCGAGCAACTGAGGACAAGCCCTCGGCCTATTAGTACCGGTCACCTCCACCCATTACTGGGCTTCCAGATCCGGCCTATCAACCCAGTCGTCTACTGGGAGCCTTACCCCATCAAGTGGGTGGGAATACTCATCTCGAAGCAGGCTTCCCGCTTAGATGCTTTCAGCGGTTATCCCTCCCGAACGTAGCCAACCAGCCATGCCCTTGGCAGAACAACTGGCACACCAGAGGTTCGTCCGTCCCGGTCCTCTCGTACTAGGGACAGCCCTTCTCAATATTCCTGCGCGCGCAGCGGATAGGGACCGAACTGTCTCACGACGTTCTAAACCCAGCTCGCGTACCGCTTTAATGGGCGAACAGCCCAACCCTTGGGACCGACTCCAGCCCCAGGATGCGACGAGCCGACATCGAGGTGCCAAACCATCCCGTCGATATGGACTCTTGGGGAAGATCAGCCTGTTATCCCCGGGGTACCTTTTATCCGTTGAGCGACGGCGCTTCCACAAGCCACCGCCGGATCACTAGTCCCGACTTTCGTCCCTGCTCGACCCGTCGGTCTCACAGTCAAGCTCCCTTGTGCACTTACACTCAACACCTGATTGCCAACCAGGCTGAGGGAACCTTTGGGCGCCTCCGTTACTCTTTAGGAGGCAACCGCCCCAGTTAAACTACCCATCAGACACTGTCCCTGATCCGGATCACGGACCCAGGTTAGACATCCAGCACGACCAGACTGGTATTTCAACGACGACTCCCCCTGAACTGGCGTCCAGAGTTCACAGTCTCCCAGCTATCCTACACAAGCCGAACCGAACACCAATATCAAACTGTAGTAAAGGTCCCGGGGTCTTTCCGTCCTGCTGCGCGAAACGAGCATCTTTACTCGTAGTGCAATTTCACCGGGCCTATGGTTGAGACAGTCGAGAAGTCGTTACGCCATTCGTGCAGGTCGGAACTTACCCGACAAGGAATTTCGCTACCTTAGGATGGTTATAGTTACCACCGCCGTTTACTGGCGCTTAAGTTCTCAGCTTCGCACGCCCGAAAGCGCACTAACCGGTCCCCTTAACGTTCCAGCACCGGGCAGGCGTCAGTCCGTATACATCGCCTTACGGCTTCGCACGGACCTGTGTTTTTAGTAAACAGTCGCTTCTCGCTGGTCTCTGCGGCCACCCCCAGCTCAGACAGAAAATGTCATCACCAGTGATGGCCCCCCTTCTCCCGAAGTTACGGGGGCATTTTGCCGAGTTCCTTAACCATAGTTCACCCGAACGCCTCGGTATTCTCTACCTGACCACCTGAGTCGGTTTAGGGTACGGGCCGCCATGAAACTCGCTAGAGGCTTTTCTCGACAGCATAGGATCATCCACTTCACCACAATCGGCTCGGCATCAGGTCTCACCCACATGCCATCCGGATTTACCTGGATGACGGGCTACACCCTTACCCCGGGACAACCACCGCCCGGGCTGGACTACCTTCCTGCGTCACCCCATCACTCACCTACTACAAGTCTGGTCCGTCGGCTCCACCACTTTCCATTCCCCGAAGGGTCCGGAACGGCTTCACGGACTTAGCATCGCCTGATTCAATGTTTGACGCTTCACAGCGGGTACCGGAATATCAACCGGTTATCCATCGACTACGCCTGTCGGCCTCGCCTTAGGTCCCGACTTACCCTGGGCAGATCAGCTTGACCCAGGAACCCTTAGTCAATCGGCGCACACGTTTCTCACGTGTGTATCGCTACTCATGCCTGCATTCTCACTCGTGAACCGTCCACCACTGCCTTCCGGCGCGGCTTCACCCGGCACACGACGCTCCCCTACCCATCACAGCGGGCGTTGGCCCTCATGCTGCAATGACACGACTTCGGCGGTACGCTTGAGCCCCGCTACATTGTCGGCGCGGAATCACTAGACCAGTGAGCTATTACGCACTCTTTCAAGGGTGGCTGCTTCTAAGCCAACCTCCTGGTTGTCTGTGCGACTCCACATCCTTTCCCACTTAGCGTACGCTTAGGGGCCTTAGTCGATGCTCTGGGCTGTTTCCCTCTCGACCATGGAGCTTATCCCCCACAGTCTCACTGCCGCGCTCTCACTTACCGGCATTCGGAGTTTGGCTAAGGTCAGTAACCCGGTAGGGCCCATCGCCTATCCAGTGCTCTACCTCCGGCAAGAAACACACGACGCTGCACCTAAATGCATTTCGGGGAGAACCAGCTATCACGGAGTTTGATTGGCCTTTCACCCCTAACCACAGGTCATCCCCCAGGTTTTCAACCCTGGTGGGTTCGGTCCTCCACGAAGTCTTACCTCCGCTTCAACCTGCCCATGGCTAGATCACTCCGCTTCGGGTCTTGAGCGCGCTACTAAAACGCCCTATTCGGACTCGCTTTCGCTACGGCTTCCCCACTCGGGTTAACCTCGCAACACACCGCAAACTCGCAGGCTCATTCTTCAAAAGGCACGCAGTCACGAGAATGTGCAAGCACATTCCGACGCTCCCACGGCTTGTAGGCACACGGTTTCAGGTACTATTTCACTCCGCTCCCGCGGTACTTTTCACCATTCCCTCACGGTACTATCCGCTATCGGTCACCAGGGAATATTTAGGCTTAGCGGGTGGTCCCGCCAGATTCACACGGGATTTCTCGGGCCCCGTGCTACTTGGGTGTCTCTCAAACGAGCCGCTGATGTTTCGACTACGGGGGTCTTACCCTCTACGCCGGACCTTTCGCATGTCCTTCGCCTACATCAACGGTTTCTGACTCGTCTCACGGCCGGCAGACCGTAAAAGAGAGATCCCACAACCCCGTATACGCAACCCCTGCCGGGTCTCACACGCATACGGTTTGGCCTCATCCGGTTTCGCTCGCCACTACTCCCGGAATCACGGTTGTTTTCTCTTCCTGCGGGTACTGAGATGTTTCACTTCCCCGCGTTCCCTCCACTTGCCCTATGTGTTCAGGCAAGGGTGACAGCCCATGACGACTGCCGGGTTTCCCCATTCGGACACCCCCGGATCAAAGCCTGGTTGACGACTCCCCGGGGCCTATCGTGGCCTCCCACGTCCTTCATCGGTTCCTGGTGCCAAGGCATCCACCGTGCGCCCTTAAAAACTTGGCCACAGATGCTCGCGTCCACTGTGCAGTTCTCAAACAACGACCAGCCACCCATCACCCCGCCACACTCGGCGAGTTCACTGGGGCCGGCACTGAAGGCAGCTAACAATCAGCCGTACCCTCAGACACCCAACAGCGTGCCCGGCACCCCCCACCACTCATGATCAGCTTTCCACGCCCCGAAGAGCAGTACTCACAGCCTGAGATGACCGAAGATGCCGAATAATCAACGTTCCACCCATGAGCAACCACCGTCGAACGTGTGCCGACGTAATGGCCCTGGACCACCAGGCACGCCTGGCGGTCTAGATGCTCCTTAGAAAGGAGGTGATCCAGCCGCACCTTCCGGTACGGCTACCTTGTTACGACTTCGTCCCAATCGCCAGTCCCACCTTCGACAGCTCCCTCCCACAAGGGGTTGGGCCACCGGCTTCGGGTGTTACCGACTTTCGTGACGTGACGGGCGGTGTGTACAAGGCCCGGGAACGTATTCACCGCAGCAATGCTGATCTGCGATTACTAGCAACTCCGACTTCATGGGGTCGAGTTGCAGACCCCAATCCGAACTGAGACCGGCTTTTTGAGATTCGCTCCACCTCACGGTATCGCAGCTCATTGTACCGGCCATTGTAGCACGTGTGCAGCCCAAGACATAAGGGGCATGATGACTTGACGTCGTCCCCACCTTCCTCCGAGTTGACCCCGGCGGTCTCCTGTGAGTCCCCATCACCCCGAAGGGCATGCTGGCAACACAGGACAAGGGTTGCGCTCGTTGCGGGACTTAACCCAACATCTCACGACACGAGCTGACGACAGCCATGCACCACCTGTACACCGACCACAAGGGGGGCACCATCTCTGATGCTTTCCGGCGTATGTCAAGCCTTGGTAAGGTTCTTCGCGTTGCGTCGAATTAAGCCACATGCTCCGCTGCTTGTGCGGGCCCCCGTCAATTCCTTTGAGTTTTAGCCTTGCGGCCGTACTCCCCAGGCGGGGAACTTAATGCGTTAGCTGCGGCACCGACGACGTGGAATGTCGCCAACACCTAGTTCCCACCGTTTACGGCGTGGACTACCAGGGTATCTAATCCTGTTCGCTCCCCACGCTTTCGCTCCTCAGCGTCAGTAATGGCCCAGAGATCCGCCTTCGCCACCGGTGTTCCTCCTGATATCTGCGCATTTCACCGCTACACCAGGAATTCCGATCTCCCCTACCACACTCTAGCTAGCCCGTATCGAATGCAGACCCGGGGTTAAGCCCCGGGCTTTCACACCCGACGTGACAAGCCGCCTACGAGCTCTTTACGCCCAATAATTCCGGACAACGCTTGCGCCCTACGTATTACCGCGGCTGCTGGCACGTAGTTAGCCGGCGCTTCTTCTGCAGGTACCGTCACTTTCGCTTCTTCCCTGCTGAAAGAGGTTTACAACCCGAAGGCCGTCATCCCTCACGCGGCGTCGCTGCATCAGGCTTTCGCCCATTGTGCAATATTCCCCACTGCTGCCTCCCGTAGGAGTCTGGGCCGTGTCTCAGTCCCAGTGTGGCCGGTCGCCCTCTCAGGCCGGCTACCCGTCGTCGCCTTGGTGAGCCATTACCTCACCAACAAGCTGATAGGCCGCGGGCTCATCCTTCACCGCCGGAGCTTTCAACCACCACCCATGCGAGTGACAGTGATATCCGGTATTAGACCCCGTTTCCAGGGCTTGTCCCAGAGTGAAGGGCAGATTGCCCACGTGTTACTCACCCGTTCGCCACTAATCCACCCCGAAGGGCTTCATCGTTCGACTTGCATGTGTTAAGCACGCCGCCAGCGTTCGTCCTGAGCCAGGATCAAACTCTCCGTGAATGTTGTCCCGTAATCGGGATGACACCACGAGAGCGGAACAGCCGGGCGGAATAAGCCCAGCCGTTCACAGCGTCCTCGCTGTGTTTTACTTCAAAGGAACCTCGACCACCGGAAGATTCCGGCGGACGGGGTATCAACATATCTGGCGTTGATTTTTGGCACGCTGTTGAGTTCTCAAGGAACGGACGCTTCCTTTGTACTCACCCTCTCGGGCTTTCCTCCGGGCGCTTCCCTTCGGTCTTGCGTTTCCGACTCTATCAGACCGTTTCCGATCCGATTTCCTCGGTGCTTTCCAGGTTTCCGCTTTCGCGTTTCCCTTTCCGGCGGTTCCGACTCTATCAGATCCTTTCGGGCCTGATTCCCTGTCGGCGGGGCCTTTCGACATTCACTACGTTAGCCGATTCCCTCGGCAACTCATAATCGAGTTCCGCGAGTTTGAATTCAGGCATGCGGGCACGCCGAATTCGCCCCCGCTGAGGGGTGATCGTAGGTAGTGGTTTGGCCGCTTCCGGTTGCTGGCGATTGCCATACCCGGTTCAGCGGCTCGGGCCACGTTACGCACCTTCCCAGGGCGAGTCAACTTCGGCGGCGCCTCGGGACGTGGGCCCGATAAGGGCTCACCGTCGGGTCGTTGGCGCTCCAGAAGCGCCACGGGTGAACGCCCCCGTCGCCGGCCACGCCGGTGCGGGGACCGTTGCGTACCTGGTCGGGAGCGATCGGCGTGCCCGTCAGGATGCGGAGGGGGGTGTCCCCGGAGGTACATACGTCCGTGCCGTCCAGGTCCCGGCCCACGTCCAGGGCGGTGGCCAGGCGTGCGGGCCCTTTGGCCAGTTCCTTGTCATTTCGGGCCGAGAGTCGACGTTTACGCGCGAGCTCGGCACCCTCGACGATCTCGCCGGCCCGGAGCAGGACCGCGCTTGCCCGTCCTTCGGGGCCGCACACCAGGTTCATGCAGAACCACATGCCGTAGGTGAAGTAGACGTACACGTGCCCGGGCGGACCGAACATCACTCCGTTGCGGGGCGTGTGGCCGCGATAGGCGTGGGAGCCCGGGTCGTTCGCACCGTCGTAGGCCTCGACCTCCGTGAGGCGCAGGGCGATCGGACCGTCCGGGGTCGTACGCACGAGGAGCCGGCCCAGGAGGTCGGGGGCGACTTCCAGTACGGGTCGGTCGAAGAACTCCCTGGGGAGTGGCATACGGTCCGGTGAAGCGATCATGGCGCCCGAGCCTAGTCCAGACGGGTGGGGGCCAAGGGGTGGTCAAGGTTCCGTCTGCTTGCCAGGGTGAGGGCGCGGAACCGGGCACGCCCGGATCGCGTTTGTAGGGATCAAGGGTCCACACGTAAGAGGAGAGACATGGCGTTCAAGAAGCTGCTCGCGAGCCTGGGGGCCGGTGGGGCTTCGGTCGAGACGGTGCTGACCGAGGTCAACGTCGTTCCGGGCGGCGTCGTCCAGGGCGAGGTGCGGATCCAGGGCGGGTCCGTGAACCAGGAGATCGAGGGCCTGTCCGTGGGCCTGCAGGCGCAGGTCGAGGTCGAGAGCGGCGACCAGGAGTACAAGCAGAACATCGAGTTCACGAAGGTGCGGCTCGGTGGCGCCTTCGAGCTGCAGGCCGGGGCCGTGCACGCCGTGCCGTTCGGGCTGGAGATCCCCTGGGAGACGCCGGTCACCACGATCGACGGGCAGGCCCTGCGCGGGATGCACATCGGTGTGCGGACCGAGCTGGAGATCGCGCGGGCGGTGGACTCCGGTGACCTGGACCCGATCAACGTGCATCCGCTGCCGGCGCAGAAGGCGATCCTGGACGCGTTCATCCAGCTGGGCTTCCGCTTCAAGAACGCGGACATGGAGCGCGGGCACATCCGGAACACGCGCCAGAAGCTGCCGTTCTACCAGGAGATCGAGTTCTTCCCGCCGTCGCAGTACCGGGGGCTGAACCAGGTCGAGTTGAGCTTCGTGGCCGACGAGCACGCCATGGACGTCATCCTGGAGATGGACAAGAAGCCGGGGCTGTTCAGCGAGGGCAGTGACACGTTCCGGTCGTTCCAGGTGGGTCTGCACGACTTCCACGGGACCGACTGGGCGGCGTACCTCAACCAGTGGCTGTCCGAGGTCGGCAGCAAGCGCAGCTGGTTCTAGGCTCGGGAACTGCTGATTCCAGTAATCGATCAGGAGGTACCGACGTGACCGAGCTCAAGAGGCGGCCGCTCCCCCATGACTTCCATCCGCCCGTGCCGTCGTTCACGGTCACGAGTGAGGACGTCGAGGAGGGGGCGACGCTCAGGGACGCTCAGGTCTACGCGGCCGGCAACACCTCACCGCAGCTGCGGTGGGAGGGCTTCCCGCCGGAGACCAAGAGCTTCGCCGTGACCTGCTACGACCCGGACGCCCCGACGGGCAGCGGGTTCTGGCACTGGGTCCTGTTCGACATCCCGGCCTCGGTGACCGAGCTTCCGGTGGGCGCGGGCAGTGGCAAGTTCGAGGGGCTGCCCGAGGGTGCCGTGCAGGCGCGCAACGACTACGGGAGCAAGGAGTTCGGCGGGGCTGCTCCGCCGCCCGGGGACGGGTCGCACCGGTATGTGTTCACGGTGTACGCGGTAGACCAGGAAAAGCTCGGGCCGGACTCCGACGCCTCTCCCGCCGTCGTCGGTTTCAACCTGCGGTTCCACGCGATCGCGCGTGCCCAGCTCATCGGCGAGTACAAGAGTCCCGCGGAGAGCTGAGTAAGCAGAGCGTTCATTGAACGTTTGCCCGCCTCTGGTCATGGAAGTGATCGGAGGCGGGCATTTTTTATTGCGTTGTCCATCTCGGCGTGCCCGGCCAGAGTTGATCCAAGCCCGCCAGAGGGTGGGCCGGTGCGCATGGGAGGTGGGCTGGATGCGGGACACGCTGGTGCTGAACGCGAGCTTCGAGCCGCTGTCGACGGTGACTCTGAATCGAGCCGTCGTTCTGGTGCTGCAGGACAAGGCCGTTGTCGAGCAGGCCCACCCCGAACTGCGCATGCGCGGAGCCGCGGTCGACATACCCGTGCCCCGGGTGATCCGGCTGTGCAGGTACGTGAGGGTGCCGTTCCGAAGACAAGCCCCGTGGTCGAGGCGGGGTGTGCTGGTCAGGGACCGGCACCGGTGCGCGTACTGCGGTCGCCGGGCGACCACGGTGGACCACGTGGTGCCTCGGGCTCAGGGTGGTCGGGACTCGTGGCTCAACACGGTCGCCTCGTGTGCGGAGGACAACCACCGTAAGGCGGACCGGACTCCGGAGCAGGCGGGGATGCCGCTGCTGCGGCAGCCGTTCGAGCCGACGCCGCAGGATGCGATGCTGCTGACACTGGGGGCCGAGGAGTTTCAGGCGTTGCCGGCTTGGTTGGCGCGGGACGCCGCTTAGGCGTCTGCCGGGCTACAGCCCCGCGCCCCCTCAAAGAGGGGGCGCGGGGTCTGACGTAGTTCTGGAAGGTGGGGTCAGTCGATGGACGGCTTCTCTCGGCGTTCCGAGCCGCCGGAGTTGCCTCCGCCGCCTGAGTTTCCGCCTGAATTGCCGCCGAACGGGCTGAAGTTGCCCATGGCCCCGGACAGTCCCTTGAGTGCGTCGCCGATCTCGCTGGGGACGATCCAGAGCTTGTTGGCGTCGCCCTCGGCGATCTTCGGGAGCATCTGGAGGTACTGGTAGGAGAGCAGTTTCTGGTCGGGGTCGCCGGCGTGGATGGACTCGAAGACGGTGCGGATCGCCTGGGCCTCGCCCTCGGCGCGCAGGGCGGCGGCCTTGGCCTCACCCTCGGCGCGCAGGATCTGGGACTGCTTCTCGCCCTCGGCGGTGAGGATCGCGGCCTGGCGCGTACCTTCCGCGGTGAGGATCGCGGCGCGCTTGTCACGGTCGGCGCGCATCTGCTTCTCCATCGAGTCCTGGATGGAGGTGGGCGGTTCGATCGCCTTCAGCTCGACGCGGTTGACGCGGATGCCCCACTTGCCGGTGGCCTCGTCGAGGACACCGCGCAGGGCCGCGTTGATCTCCTCGCGGGAGGTCAGGGTCCGCTCCAGGTCCATGCCACCGATGATGTTGCGCAGGGTGGTGACCGTCAGCTGCTCAATTGCCTGGATGTAGCTGGCCACTTCGTAGGTGGCGGCCCGTGCGTCGGTCACCTGGTAATAGATGACCGTGTCGATGTTGACGACAAGGTTGTCCTGGGTGATCACCGGCTGGGGCGGGAACGGCACGACCTGCTCGCGCAGGTCGATGCGGTTGCGGATCGTGTCGATGAACGGGACAACGATGTTGAGGCCTGCGTTGAGTGTCCGCGTGTAGCGGCCGAAGCGCTCGACGATGGCGGCGCTGGCCTGTGGAATGACTTGGATTGTCCTGATCAGGGCGATGAACACCAACACCACCAGAATGATCAGGACGATGATGACCGGTTCCATCGTCGTTCCCCGTACCCTTCTCCGCCTCGGCTCTTTCGGAAGATCTTATGGTTGTTGAAGATCTTGCTGGTCGAGTCTGACAGACCCACGCACAACTCGTGGGCCGTTCGGTTCAGTTGAGTCGCACGAGGTCAGATGACGATCGCGGTGGCTCCTTCGATCTCCACGACATCCACTTCCTGCCCCACTTCGTACGCGCTGTCGGTGTCGAGCGAGCGTGCCGACCAGACCTCGCCGGCCAGCTTGATCCGTCCTCCGGAGCCGTCGACGCGCTCCAGTACGACGGCCTGCTTGCCCTTCAACGCCTCGACGCCTGTGGCGAGTTGAGGGCGCTGTGCACTGTGCCGGGCCGCGATGGGCCGCACGACGGCGATGAGGGCGACCGAGACGGCGACGAAGGAGAGTACCTGGGCCACCGCTCCGAAGCCCAGTCCGGCGATGACGGCGGCGGCGACGGCGCCCACCGCGAGCATGCCGAACTCCGGCATCGCTGTCACCACGAGCGGGATTCCGAGCGCGGCCGCGCCTACGAGCCACCACACCCATGCGTCGATGTCGTTCACATGGTCATGGTAGGACCGCGGGTCCTGCCTCCGACAGGGCGCGATGTGACGGGAAGGGCTTCTTACCCGTGTTTTCGCGGGTACTTCACAGAGTCAGGACGGAGTCAGGACAGCGGCAGGCCCTGAGCGGTCCAGCGGTCGCCCACCTGCTCGACGACGAGCGGGAGGCCGAAGCAGAGGGAGAGATTGCGTGAGGTGAGCTCGAGCTCCAGCGGGCCTGCGGCGAGGACCTTGCCCTGGCGGATCATCAGGACGTGGGTGAAGCCGGGGGCGATCTCCTCTACGTGGTGGGTCACCATGATCATCGAGGGGGCGATCGGGTCGCGGGCGAGCCGGCCGAGGCGGCGTACGAGGTCCTCTCGGCCGCCGAGGTCGAGGCCCGCGGCGGGCTCGTCGAGGAGGAGGAGCTCGGGGTCGGTCATCAGGGCGCGGGCGATGAGGGTGCGCTTGCGCTCGCCCTCGGAGAGGGTGCCGAACTTGCGGTCCACGTACTCGGTCATGCCGAGGCGGTCGAGGAAGGCGCGGGCGCGCTGCTCGTCGATGTCCTCGTAGTCCTCGTGCCAGCCGGCGGTCATGCCGTACGCGGCGGTCAGCACGGTCTGCAGGACGGTCTGGCGCTTGGGGAGCTTGTCGGCCATGGCGATGCCGGCCATGCCGATGCGCGGGCGCAGTTCGAAGACGTCGGTGCCGGGCTTGCCGAGGGTCTCGCCGAGGATGGCCGCCGTGCCCGTACTGGGGTAGAGGTAGCTGGACGCGACGTTCAGGAGGGTGGTCTTGCCGGCGCCGTTCGGGCCGAGGATGACCCAGCGCTCGCCCTCCTTGACCGACCAGGAGACCTGGTCCACCAGAGCCCGGCCCTCACGGACCACGGATACGTCCTGAAGCTCCAGAACATCGCTCATGAGCGCGTTGTCTCCCCTTGCAGTGTGACCGGTCTCGGCGTCTCGGCGGTCGCGGGCGCCTGTGGCGCCGCCCTCGAAGAAATCTACGCCACCGGTCGGCCGCTCCATTCCATCGGTCCGGTCCTTAGGGTGGAGGCATGCTTTCGGAACCACGTTCAGGACGCCTTGCCGCTTGGGGAAACGCCCTTTTGGCCGGACTTGTCTCACCTGATGACGCCGTGCTCGCGATCGTCGGGGACGATGCCGTGCACCGGATGGAGGGGCTGCCCGGGGAGTCGGGGCCGGTCGGGCTCACGCTCGCGCTGGGGCGGCTGCGGGCGCTCGGCGTGACGGGGCTGCGGCTCGCGCTGCCCGCGCCGGGGCATCCGCTGGGACTGAGCGGGCCGGCGGAGTTCAACGCGCGGGCGATGGAGGCCGAGGAGGCGGTCGTCTGTTACGGCGCCGCGCTCGGGCTGGTGCCCGAGGTGACCGAGGCCGGGCCGGCCGGCGATGTGCATGTCGAGGTCGTCTGGCACTGTCTGGCGGTGCGGGAGGCTCCGCCGGCCGACGTGCCCTCGCTGGGCGAGGCTGAGCGGGAGCTGGCCGAGGCGTTGCGGGAGGCCACCGAGGTTCTGGCCCGGTTGGACGTGGCGGCGTCGGGGCCGGTGGCGGAGGCGGCGATCGATGCGTATCGGGCGCGGGCCGAGCGGGGGCGGGAGGTGCTGGCTCCCGGGTATCCGCCGCGGGCGGTGCGGGTGCTGGAGCTGGCGCAGCGGATCGGGTTGCTGGTCTCCCTCGCCCAGGAGAACGGGCACGGGGGCGCGGTCAGCTCCGCCGAGATGGCGGCCCGGTCCGGGGTGTTGCGGCCGGTGGAGCGGGTGGCTCGGCGGGCTCAGGTCGCTGCGTACAACTCCGTTGTGGAGGAGCGGGAGCGGGGGGTTCGGTGAGCCTCTTCGTGCTGGGTGACCGGAGTTTGGGTGGTCGATCCTGGGGGCTCTGCCCCCAGGCTCCCGTATCGGCCTGAACGGCCTCGTCCTCAAACGCCGGACGGGCTGACAGTGCCCGACCGGCTTTGGAAAAGTCTGCGGGAGACCTGCGAAAAACTGACCGGCCTCCCGGGAGCGCCCGGAAGGCCGGAGGTCTATGCGCGGCGTGGGGCGGTCGTCAGCGGTTGACGCCCAGGTTGCCGAAGGCGGGGTTCAGGACGCCGATGACGTTCACGCTGTTGCCGACCGCGTTCACCGGGATGTGAACCGGGGCCTGGACCAGGTTGCCCGAGACGATGCCCGGGGAGTTCACGGCCGTGCCATCGGCGTGCGCGTCGGTGGCGGAGGCCATGCCGGCACCAGCGGCGAGCAGGCCGCCGGCCACCATCGTCACTGCCGCAGCCTTCTTCAGGTTCTTCACTTTCTTAAGCCCTCCCTAGCGGTAGCCGCGGCAATCGCCGCAGCACGCACTGGAGAACGGCGGAGATCCGCGAAGGATGCGCCATCCGGGGGACATTCCCACGACGGTATGAATCTCAGCCCGGAAGGGAACCCTCCGTATTGCCGTGACGTACGGGCGCGAGCGGCGTGTATCAGCCGGTCACGCCGTGGCGTACGGCCCACAGCGCCGCCTGGGTGCGGTCCGCCAGGTCGAGCTTCATCAGGATGTTCGAGACGTGGGTCTTCACGGTCTTCTCGGACAGGACGAGGGCCCGCGCGATCTCCCGGTTCGAGCGGCCGTCCGCTATCAGGCCGAGCACCTCGCGCTCCCGCTCCGTGAGCGAACCGCCTCTCCCCTGGCCCGAGTTGGCCTCCTCCTGGGACAACAGGGCGCCGGCCACCTCGGGTTGGAGCAGGATGTGCCCGGCGTGGACCGAGCGGATGGCTCCGGCGAGCGCGTCCGGGTCCACGTCCTTGTAGACGTAACCGGCGGCGCCCGCGCGCAGGGCCGGGACCACCGTGCGCTGTTCGGTGAAGCTGGTGACGATCAGTACGCGTGCGGGGTTCGCCAGCTCGCGGAGCTTGCGGAGCGCGTCGACGCCGTCCATGCCCGGCATCTTGACGTCCATCAGGACGACGTCGGGCTTCAACTCCTCCGCACGCGCTACTCCTTCGACCCCGTCGGCCGCCTCGCCCACCACCTCGATGTCGTCCTGCACTTCGAGGAACGTGCGCAGGCCGCGGCGGACCACCTGGTGGTCGTCGACGAGCAGCACCTTGATTGCGTCAGCCACCGGGGACCTCCATCTCGATCGTGGTGCCCTTGCCGGGCTCCGATTGCACCGTCAGACTGCCGCCGACCCCGCTCGTGCGGTCACGCATGGACACCAGGCCCAGGTGGCGTCCGGCCCGTCGTATCGACTGGGGGTCGAAGCCGCTGCCGTCGTCCGTCACGCGCAGGACGGCTCCGGTGCCGCGCCGGGCCAGGGCCACGTCCACCTGCTCCGCCCCGGAGTGCCGCAGGGCGTTGTGCAGGGCCTCCTGGGCGACGCGCAGGAGGGCTTCCTCCTGGGCGGCGGGCAGTGCGCGCACGCCGCAGCTGTCGAAGGTCACGCGCGCGGTGTGGGCACGGTCGAGGACGTGGATCTGGGTGCGCAGGGTGGCGACGAGGCCGTCCTCGTCGAGGGCCGCGGGGCGCAACTCGACGACGGCGGCGCGCAGCTCGTCGGCGGCCTCGGCGGCGAGCACGGCCACCTGTTGCAGCTCGCCCTTGGCGCGGGACGGGTCACGGTCGACGAGGGCCGCGGCGGCCTGGGCGGTCAGGCGCAGGGAGAAGAGCTTCTGGCTGACCGCGTCGTGCAGTTCGTGCGCGAGGCGGGAGCGCTCCTCGGCGATCGTCAGCTCGCGGCTGCGCTCGTACAGGCGGGCGTTGGTGAGGGCGATCGCGGCGTGCTGGGCGAGGATGGCGAGCAGGTCCTCGTCCTCCTCGGTGAAGCCGCAGCCGCCTTCCGGCTTCGGGCAGGTCTTGTTGGCGAGGAAGAGCGCGCCGATGACCTCGTCGCCGTCCTTGATGGGGAGGCCCAGGAAGTCGGACATGTCGGGGTGGGCGGACGGCCAGCCCTCGAAGCGGGGGTCCTTGCGCACGTCGGCGAGGCGCTCGATCTTCGCCTCCTGCAGCATGGCGGCGAGGATGCCGTGCTGGCGCGGGAGCGGGCCGATGGCCTTCCACTGGGCGTCGCTCATGCCGTCGACCACGAACTGGGCGAAGCCGCCGTGGTCGTCGGGGACGCCGAGCGCCGCGTACTGCGCGTCGAGCAGTTCGCGGGCCGAGGCGACGATCGTCTTGAGGACGTCACGCACCTCGAGATGCCTGCTCATGGCCAGCAGCGCGGAACTCACCGCTGCGAGGCCGGACCGGGGGCCTTGACTCATGTCCTCAAGGTACCGGCGGGGTGTGACACCGCGGATCGGACCTGTGACGGCGCGGCCTGCGCCGGTGGACCTAGGACCGCCGGCCTAGGCCCCGAGTCCGGGGCCCGCGGCTTAGGCCGAAGGGCCCCGGCTGTTTGCGGCCCCCGTCCGAGGCGGCGCGGGCGGCCCCGTTCCTACGGTGATGTCACCGCCGATCGACAGGCGGGCTGGACGAGGGGACGTGTCATGCCGGTAGCGATCATCACGGGGGCCTCGAAGGGGCTGGGGCGGGCGCTCGCCGAGGCGCTGGCCGCGCGCGGCTGGGATCTGGTGCTCGACGCCAGGAACGAGGGGGCCCTCACCGATGCGGCGGGGGCCGTGTCGGCGTACGGCACGCGCGTGACCGCCGTGCCCGGGGACGTCACGGACGCCGGTCACCGGGCCGAGCTGATGGCGGCCGCGTGGAAGCTGGGCGGCGTGGATCTGCTGGTGAGCAACGCCAGTGCGCTGGGCTCCGAGCCGCTCGTACGGCTGGAGGCTCTGGCCCTTGAGGGGCTGCGGCGGGCGCTGGAGGTGAACGTGGTGGCGGCGCTGGGCCTGGTCCAGGAGGCGCTGCCGCTGCTGCGCACGTCCGAGGCGGGCACAGTGATCGCCGTCAGCTCGGATGCGGCCTCCGAGGCCTACGAGACGTGGGGCGGGTACGGGTCGTCCAAGGCCGCCCTGGAGCAGCTCGCGGCGGTGCTGGGCGAGGAGGAGCCCGGGCTGCGGGTGTGGGCGGTCGATCCGGGGGACATGGCCACGGACCTGTACGCGGCGGCCGTACCGGAGGACCACGATCCGCGGCCTGCGCCCGCCAGTGTGGTGCCGGCCTTCCTCCGGCTGCTGGAGGAGCGTCCGGCGAGCGGCCGCTACGCGGCTCCGACGCTGCTGGAGGGGCAGCGATGACGGTGGCGGTAGAGGTGCCGGAGGAGTTGTCGGCCCGCCTCCCGGTCGAGCAGCGTGGGTCCGGGCTCGACCGGGACGCCGTACGGCTGCTCGTGTCGCGTGGGACCGAGGTGTCGCACCACGCGTTCACGGAGCTGCCGCGGCTGCTGCGGGCCGGGGATCTGCTGGTCGTGAACACCTCGCCCACGCTGGCGGCCGCCGCGGACGGGTGGGTCGGGCACGCGCGCGTGGTGGTGCACTTCTCCACGCGTGGGGACGACGGCCGGTGGGCGGTGGAGCTGCGGGATCCCGACGGGAAGGGCACCACACGCGCGCGTGCGGGCGGGCCCACGGGGAAGGAGGTGTGTCTGCCCGGCGGCGTGCGGCTCGTCCTGGAGGGGCCGCTGAGCGTGGGGGGCGAGCGTTTGTGGTGGGCGCGGGCTTCGGGGGCGGAGGTCCTCGGGATGCTGCGGGAGCACGGGCGGCCCATTCGCTACTCCTATACGGAGCGGGACCAGCCGCTGTCCGCGTACCAGACGGTGTTCGCCCTGCCGTCCGCCGACGGCGCGGGCAGTGCGGAGATGCCGAGTGCGGCCCGGCCCTTCACGGCGCGGCTGGTCACGGAGCTGGTGAGCCGGGGTGTGCAGTTCGCGCCGGTCACCCTGCACACCGGAGTCGCCTCGGCGGAGGTGCATGAGCCCCCGTATCCGGAGCGGTTCTCGGTGCCGGGGGCGTCGGCTCGGCTGATCAACGCCGTGAAGGCGGGAGGCGGCAGGGTCGTCGCCGTGGGAACGACCGCCGTACGGGCCGTGGAGTCGGCGGCCGGGACCGACGGGGTCGTACGCGCGGGTGCAGGGTGGACGGACCTCGTCGTCACCCCGGAGCGCGGGGTGCGGGTGGTGGACGGACTACTGACCGGGCTGCACGAGCCGGAGGCCTCGCATCTGCTGATGCTGGAGGCGATCGCCGGCCGGGCCGCGGTCGACCGCAGCTACGAGGAGGCACTGCACGGGCTCTACCTGTGGCACGAGTTCGGGGACATCCACCTGATCCTCCCGGAGGAGTCTCCTCACACAGAGCATTGCTCCAGCAACTGCCGGTGAGACTACTGGGGGGCCGATGTGAGCCCGCGCATAGGGCGCAGATCACGTACGAAGCACGTTAGGAGATAAACCATCCCCTTTTGAGCGGGACAGACGGTCTGGTCTGTCCCGTTTTGCCCTTCCCCGATCCACTATCGGGGATCGTACGTCACACCTTTGCCACTGCATTTTGCGGCCGCTAAGAATGGCTGTCGTCGCTCAGCGCCGCGGGTTCCCACCGCGGCGTTTGTGCGGGAAGGACCCGTGTCCCCCGCCGGACGGAGAGCGACTCCGCGCTATTCGAAGAGGTCCGCTGCCATGCCCAAGAACGTTGATTTTCGCCGACTCAGTCGCTCGCTGAACCGCCACCACAAGATCGCCATAGCCGGTGTCGCCACCCTCGGTGCCGCCGCCATCGCGTTCTCCGCGGTCCCCAGCAACGCCGAGACGACCACGAACGAGGCCACCGTTTCCACGGCCAAGGTGGAGTACGGCTCCGGCCAGGTGAAGGACGTCAAGGCCAGCGTCACCGACCAGCTCGCCGGTGCCAACCTGAAGGCCCAGGCCATCGAGGCCAAGGCCGCCGCCAAGAAGAAGACCGCCGCCGCCGCCGCGAAGAAGAAGGCGGCCGCCGAGGCCGCGGCCAAGAAGAAGGCCGCCGCCAAGAAGAGGGCCGCCGCCGCGCACAGGGCGAAGGAGGCCGCGAGCCGGTCCGCCAAGCGCGCCGCGCTGAGGAAGGCCGCGCCGAAGTACTACGCCAACAACCTCAACGGCTGGATCAAGCACAGCCTCGACATCATGAAGAGCAAGGGCATCCCGGGTTCCTACAACGGCCTCTACCGCAACATCATGCGGGAGTCCTCGGGCAACCCGAACGCCATCAACGACTGGGACATCAACGCCATCAACGGCATCCCGTCGAAGGGGCTGCTGCAGGTCATCCCGCCGACCTTCAACGCGTACCACGTCGCCGGCACGTCCTGGAACATCTACGACCCGGTCGCCAACATCACCGCCGCCGCCAACTACGCGGCCGACAAGTACGGCTCGATGGACAACGTCAACAGCGCGTACTGAGGTCAGCGCGGACCTCTGCACGTGAACGCCGAAGGGCGGCACCCCCTGACGGGTGCCGCCCTTCGCCGTCGTATCAGAACTTCTTGCGCACGACCTGTTGTCGGAGTCGGAACTACTTGCGCATGACCTCCGGCTCGTGGCGGCGCAGGAAGCGGGCCACGAAGAAGCCGCAGATGACGCCGAGGATGATCAGGGCGGCCATGTCCATGCCCCAGGCTCCGACGGTGTGCTGCCACAGCGGGTCGTTGCTCTTGTCCTTGCCGGGCGGGCTGATCTTGTTGAAGTCGAGCGTGGCGCCGGCCGCGGCGACCGCCCAGCGGGACGGCATCAGGTACGAGATCTGGTTGGCGCCGATCGAGCCGTTCAGGGTGAACAGGCAGCCGGTGAACACGACCTGGATGATCGCGAACATGACCAGCAGCGGCATGGTCTTCTCGGCCGTCTTCACCAGCGACGAGATGATCAGGCCGAACATCATCGAGCTGAAGCCCAGCGCCATGATCGGCACGGAGAGCTCGATCAGTGTGGCGCTGCCGAAGACCAGACCCTCCTTGGGGATCTCGCGGCTGGCGAAGCCGATGACGCCGACCATCAGGCCCTGCAGCACGGTGACCACGCCGAGCACGAAGACCTTGGACATCAGGTAGGCCGAGCGGGACAGGCCGGTGGCGCGCTCCCGCTCGTAGATGACCCGTTCCTTGATCAGCTCACGGACGGAGTTCGCGGCGCCGGCGAAGCAGGCGCCGACCGCGAGGATCAGCAGGACCGTGGTGGCCGTGCCGTTCGGAACGGGCTGTCCGGTGGTCTGGTTGATCATCGGGTTGGGCAGCAGGCCCTTCCCCGAGTCGATGAGCAGGCTCACCGAGCCGAGGACGAGCGGCAGGATCACCGTCAGGGCCAGGAAGCCCTTGTCGGAGGCGATGACCGAGGTATAGCGGCGAACCAGCGTGACGAACTGCGACATCCAGCCCTGCGGCTTGGGCGGCTTCATCGCCTGCATCGGCGGCATCTGTACGGACTGCGGCGCAACGGCGTCGATGTCCGCGGCGTACATCTGGTAGTGCTGCGAGCCCTTCCAGCGGCCCGCCCAGTCGTAGTCGCGGTAGTTCTCGAAGGCGGAGAAGACGTCGGCCCAGGTGTCGTAGCCGAAGAAGTTCAGTGCCTCCTCCGGCGGGCCGAAGTAGGCGACCGAGCCGCCCGGCGCCATCACCAGAAGCTTGTCGCAGATCGCCAGCTCGGCCACCGAGTGGGTGACGACGAGGACGGTGCGGCCGTCGTCGGCGAGGCCGCGCAGCAACTGCATGACATCGCGGTCCATGCCCGGGTCGAGACCGGAGGTCGGCTCGTCCAGGAAGATCAGCGACGGCTTGGTGAGCAGCTCCAGGGCCACCGAGACGCGCTTGCGCTGGCCACCGGAGAGGGAGGTGACCTTCTTCTCCTTGTGGATGTCCAGCTTCAGCTCGCGCAGCACCTCGTCGATGCGGGCCTCGCGCTCGGCGGTCGTGGTGTCGGCCGGGAAGCGGAGCTTGGCCGCGTACTTGAGTGCCTTCTTGACGGTCAGTTCCTTGTGCAGGATGTCGTCCTGCGGAACCAGACCGATGCGCTGGCGCAGCTCGGCAAACTGCTTGTACAGGTTCCGGTTGTCGTAGAGGACGTCGCCCTGGTTGGCGGGCCGGTAGCCGGTGAGCGCCTTGAGCAGGGTCGACTTGCCGGAGCCGGACGGGCCGATGACCGCGATCAGCGACTTCTCCGGGACGCCGAAGGAGACGTCCTTGAGGATCTGCTTGCCGCCGTCGACCGTGACGGTCAGGTGGCGGGCCGAGAAGGAGACCTCACCGGTGTCGACGAACTCCTCGAGGCGGTCGCCGACCAGCCGGAACGTGGAGTGGCCGACGCCGACGATGTCGTTCGGGCCGAGCAGCTGGGAGCCGCCCTTGGTGATCGGCTGGCCGTTGACGTACGTGCCGTTGTGCGAGCCCAGGTCGCGGATCTCGAAGCGGCCGTCGGGCGTGGCGTGGAACTCGGCGTGGTGGCGGGAGACCTGCAGGTCGGAGACGACCAGCTCGTTCTCCAGCGCACGGCCGATGCGCATCACACGGCCCAGCGAGAACTGGTGGAACGTGGTCGGGCTGCGGTCGCCGTAGACCGGCGGCGCCCCCGCGCCACCACCGGGGCCCTGCTGCTGGGGGATCGGCACGGCCTGTTGCGGCTGCTGCCAGCCGGCCTGCGGTGCCTGTTGCTGCGGTGGTGCCTGCTGCGCCCAGCCGGGGCTCGCGCCCTGGGCGGCGTACGGCTGCTGCTGAGGCTGAGCCTGCGGTGAGGCCACGCCGGCCGCCGCGCCGCCGACGCTCACGAGCGGGCCGTCGGTCGCGTTGCCGAGGTGCACCGCCGAGCCGGGCACGATTTCCATCTGATGGATCCGCTGCCCCTGCACGAACGTGCCGTTGGTGGAGCCGTGGTCCTCGATGACCCAACTACGGCCGCCCCAGCTGATCGTGGCGTGACGCCAGGACACCCTGGCGTCGTCGAGCACGATGTCGCCCTGCGGATCGCGTCCGAGGGTGTACGGCCTGGACGGATCGAGCGTCCAGGTGCGTCCATTCAATTCCAGTACGAGTTCCGGCACTCCAGCCCCACTGAGTAGTCCCCCGAGTTACCCCCATCACAGGGAGTCTAGGGATGTCGAACATCGTCGGGAACTATTTCAGGCTCGCCCCCCTGACCGAAAGTCGGGCCTCGTGAAGACCACGCACGTACGCATCGGCCGGTTCCGTTGACGGGGTTGAAACCGACCCGGAGAGTGGTAATCCACGCGAGGGGGACATGCGCGGCCGCCGTGCCGTGCTGCGGATCGGGGGGTCTGCCATGAGCGCGTCGTCGAGGTTCGGGACCGCGAAGAACGGCACGCGCGGCACACAAGTGCCGTGGGGAGATGTTGTGCTGTCCTCGATCGCCTCCGTGAGCTGGGCGTTGATAGGGATGGCGGGCACGGCGGCGCTCGGCCTGCATCTGCTGCAGGCGGACGCGTCGGGTTCGCTCGGCCCGATGACCGCGGCGGTCGTGGCACTTGGGGCCGGCGGTTCGGTCACCCCGTCGGGCGATGTGTCCGCGTTCGGACTGAAAGGTGCGGAGGCCCACACGGCCGTCACGATCACGCCATTGGGTGTCAGCCTCGTCGGCGCGCTGTTGCTGTCCTGGTTCTTCCTACGGTCCCTGCGCGCGGCCGGAGTTGTGATCGCGCCGGCCGAACTCCTGGCGCGCGCAGGCGCGGTGGTGGCGCTGTTCGTGGCGACGCTCGGGGGACTTGCCTGGGCGGGTCACGACGTCATCACGATCGACGGGGGCTCGCTGGGCCTGGACAAGCTGCCCGGTGGCGGTGGCGGTGGCGGCGTCGACATCCCGGGTCTGGGCGACATCGGTGACATCGGTGGGCTGCTGCCGGACAACATCGGCAACCTCATCCACGCGAAGGCGGCGGTCGGCTTCACCGTCGACACGGCGCCCACGCTGCTCGGCGGGCTCGGCTGGTCGGCCGGCATCCTGCTGATCGCCCTGCTGGCCTCGCGCCGCACCCCTCTGCCGCGCGGCTGGGAGGCCGTGCACAGGGTCGTCCGGCCGGCGGTGTCGGCGATCGTCGCGGTGATGCTGGTGGCGGTGGCGGCGGGCTGCGCGGCGGCGGTGTACGCGGCGATCAGTGACGACCATCCCAAACGGATCTTCGGCGCCGCACTGCTGGGCGCACCCAACGGCACCTGGCTCGGCATCCCGATCGGCCTGTTCGTTCCGTACGACGGCAACGCGACGGGCGCGCTGACCAAGGTCCTGCCCCACCCGCTCGACGACCTGCTCACCGCGAAGACCGACCAGTCGGTGACGCTGGGGCGGCTGGCGGACCTGGACGGACGCGTGTGGCTGCTGGCGGTGGCGGCGGCCGTGCTGATGCTCCTGGCCGGGGTGCTGACCGCGGTACGGACGCCGGTCTCCGTCGGGGGTGCCCCGGCGGGTGCGGGCCCTGCGGGCGTACGGGGGCCGGGCGCCCTCGGCTACGCGGGGCGGTGTGCGGTGCGGCTGGGCGTCGTCACCGCGTTGACCCTGCCGTTGCTCGCGTGGCTCACGGAGGTGTCGGTGGACGCCTCGCTGTCGGTGCTGGGCTTCGATGCGTTCGGCGCCGGGATCGAGCTGCAGGGGCACCTCGGCATGGCGCTGCTCCTGGGCGCTCTGTGGGGTGCGGGCGCCGGGGCCGTCGGAGCGCTGCTGGCCTGGGCGTCCGGTGCTGCGGGGAGGCGGGCGGCGCCACTTGCGCTGAGCGGCGCGACAGGGGCGGCGCCGGCCGGGGGCGCCGATCGTCCGCAGTACGCGCGCGAGGCCGGGGCCGGTGCTGGGTCTGGGGTGCCTGCCGGCGAGGCGGGGACGCCGGGAGACGCGTCGGGGCCTTACACGCCCAGTGCGTCGTACCGCGCTCCGAACCCCGCCACCAATCCGTATCTGCAGCTGCCGGACGAGTTGCGGGAACCGGAACCGGAGGACGTACGGCCGCGGTCCGGCGAGAGGCAGGGACCGGGCAAGCCGCCGCCCGACGCCGGCGACAGCGGCGTGTACGGCGCGCCCACGGTGGCGCGGCCGTTCGGGGGCCCGCCTCCTCGATCGCCGCGCCGTCCGTCCCGGCCCCGGCCCGGAAACCGGTCGCCTTCCTCACCGGACGAGGGGCCGCCCCCGCCTCCGCCTCCGCCTCCTCCGCCGGGAAGGCCCAAGGGCCGCCCGTGAGCCGTATACGTCGGTGGTGCCGGGGTGATTCCCTGGTCACCCGTCGTCGACCGCGGCAGTCGGTGCGGACGTGGCCGCCTCTTCAGTCCGCCGTCATCCGACCGACACCCACTGTTCCGTGTCCGCCAGGCGGACCGCGGCGGCGGTAGGCACTGCGTGCCGGATACGGTGGGTACACCATGAGCGCATCTCAGACCTCGACCTCTGACGTTCCCACTCTCCTCGTCAAGATCTTCGGCAAGGACAGGCCGGGAATCACGGCCGGTCTCTTCGACACCCTCGCCGCCTACTCCGTCGACGTGGTCGACATCGAGCAGGTCGTCACCCGTGGCCGGATCGTGCTGTGCGCACTCGTGACCCCTCCGGCGGACGGACTCGAGGGGGATCTGCGGGCGACCGTCCACAGCTGGGCCGAGTCGATGAAGATGCAGGCCGAGATCATCTCCGGGCATGGTGACAACCGGCCACGAGGCCACGGACGCTCACTGGTCACCGTGCTCGGGCATCCGCTCACGTCGGAGGCGACAGCCCGGATCGCCGCCAAGATCACCAAGGCCGGCGGCAACATCGACCGCATCTTCCGCCTCGCGAAGTACCCCGTGACGGCGGTCGAGTTCGCGGTCTCCGGTGTCGAGACCGAACCCCTGCGCACCGCGCTGGTGACGGACGCGGCGGCACTCGGTGTCGACGTGGCGGTCGTCGCGGCGGGGCTGCACCGGCGGGCGCAGCGGCTGGTCGTCATGGACGTCGACTCCACGCTCATCCAGGACGAGGTGATCGAGCTCTTCGCCGCCCACGCGGGCTGCGAGGACAAGGTCGCCGACGTGACCGCCGCGGCGATGCGCGGCGAGCTGGACTTCGAGCAGTCACTGCACGCGCGCGTGGCGCTCCTGGAGGGGCTCGACGCCTCCGTGGTGGACAAGGTGCGCAGTGAAGTACGGCTGACACCCGGTGCCCGCACGCTGATCCGCACGCTGAAGCGGCTCGGGTACCAAGTGGGTGTGGTGTCCGGTGGCTTCACCCAGGTCACCGACGACCTCAAGGAGCGGCTGGGGCTCGACTTCGCCCAGGCCAACACCCTGGAGATCGTCGACGGGAAGCTGACCGGCAAGGTCACCGGTGAGATCGTCGACCGCGCGGGCAAGGCACGGCTGCTGCGCCGGTTCGCCGCCGAGGCGGGCGTACCGCTCGCCCAGACCGTGGCGATCGGCGACGGAGCCAACGACCTGGACATGCTGAACGCGGCCGGTCTCGGTGTCGCCTTCAACGCCAAGCCGGTCGTACGGGAGGCGGCGCACACCGCGGTGAACGTGCCCTTCCTCGACACGGTCCTGTACCTGCTGGGCGTCACCCGCGAAGAGGTCGAGGCGGCGGACACCCACGACGAGGAGTAGGCGTCCCGTACGTGGAGGGGCCCGGCACCGTGGTGGTGCCGGGCCCCTCGGTCGTCGTGTCGGCTACTCGGTCGGCGCCCAGTAGTCGAGCAGCGTGGCCACGGCCGGCTCCAGGCTCTTCCAGGAGCCCTCGAAGGACAGGACGGCGAAGGCGGCGGCCGGGAAGCCCCGGCGGTTCATCCGCTCGCGGGCGTCGCCGTCCGACGAACCGGCCAGGACCTCGGCGAGGCCCTGCACGCCCGGATTGTGACCGATCAGTACGGCGTTCTGCGCGTCGTCCGGGACTTCGTTGAGCAGCGCGATCAGCTCGCCGGGCGAGGCCTCGTAGATCCGCTCCTCGTAGACGGTCTTCGGCCGGTGCGGAAACTCGTGGACGGCGAGCTTCCAGGTCTCGCGGGTCCGGACCGAGGTGGAGCAAAGGGCCAGGTCGAAGGGGATGCCGGTGTCGACCAGCTTGCGTCCGGAGACTGCGGCGTCCGAGCGGCCCCGTTCCGCGAGGGGGCGCTCGTGGTCCGCGACCTGTGGCCAGTCGGCTTTCGCATGCCGGAAAAGGACGATCCTGCGGGGTTCTGCGACGCTCATGGGATCCAGCTTCGCATGAAACAGGCCATGGGGCTCGGGTAGTTGACCAGCGGTCCAGCCGGTGCTCAACGCGCCACGAGCTGCTGCGCCCGCTCAAACAGGTGGGTGATCGCCGGGTCGCTCGCCGCCGCCTGCGCGTCCGTCGGGTTCAGCATCAGCGCCAGGAGCACGATGAAGGCGAGCGTCGGCAGAACGAGGGCCCACCAGGGCAGCCGGATGTCCACGCCACCCGTGGACGCCGGGTGGGGCCGCGTGTGCGTATGGGCCGACATGGATGCCTCCGCAGGTCTTCGAGTGGTCGGTGGCCCGCCTCTCGCGGCCACACTTCGAAGTTACGGACTCCGCGGTCCTCAACCCATCCGGAGATCCACCCAGTTGACCCTGACACTCGCCCCCTAGGGGATGGTGGGGCTAGCACCACCATGGGGTCCCGCTACCGGGTCCCGCTACCGGTTCCCTTCCCGGGGCGTCACTGCGAGGCGATCGTCACGGCGAGGCGATCGTCACGGCGAGGCGATCGTCGCGATGACGGCGATGATCACGAAGATGGCGAGGAACGAGCCGAAGACGAGCAGCATCTTCTTCTGGCCGTTCTGGGGATTCGGGTCGAGCACTGGCATACGGCAAGTCTCGCACCACGCGCCCGCCACGGTTCGCGCGGGGGGCATCGGGGTCAGCGGGCCGCCTCGTCCTCCACGGTGCGATTGCGCCCCGCCAGGACGCCGACCAGCATCTGCGGGATCATCAGCGCGGCCATGAGCGCGATCGGCAGACCCCAGCCGCCGCTGTGCTGGTAGAGCACGCCCACCAGGAGGGGGCCGGGGATGGAGATCAGATAGCCGGTGCTCTGCGCGAAGGCCGACAGCCGGGCGACGCCCGCGCCGGTCCTGGCCCGCATGCCGACCATCGTGAGGGCGAGCGGGAAGGCGCAGTTGGCGATGCCGAGCAGCAGCGCCCAGGCCCAGGCCCCGGCGGCCGGTGCGAGATACAGGCCGACGTAGCCGGCGAGTCCGCAGGCGCCCAGCGCGATCACGATCGGCCCCTGGTGCGGCAGCCTGGCGGCGACCCGCGGGATGACGAAGGCCAGCGGCACGCCCATCACCATGGTGACGGCGAGCAGCAGCCCCGCCGTGCCCGCGGGCACGCCCGCGTCCCGGAAGATCTGCGCCATCCAGCCCATCGTGATGTAGGCGGCGGTGGCCTGGAGCCCGAAGAAGACGGCCAGCGCCCAGGCGGTGCGGCTCCGGGTGATCCGCAGCGCGGGTGCCTCCACGCGCGCGTGCTCCTGCGGTCCGGCCGGCTGCTCGGCGGGCTCCGCTCCTCGCTGCCGTACGAACGGGATCCACGGCACCACCGCCGTCATGGCGAGAGCCGCCCACACCGCGAGCCCCGACTTCCAGCTTCCGCCCAGCGCGTTCGTCAGGGGCACGGTCACCGCCGCCGCGGCCGCCGTGCCCAGGGCGAGGGCCATGGAGTAGAGGCCGGTCATGGAGCCGACCCGGTCCGGGAACCAGCGCTTGACGATGACCGGCATCAGGACGTTGCTGACCGCGATGCCCATGAGGGCGAGTGCGCTCGCGGCCAGGAAGCCGGCCGTGCTGCCCGTGTACGGCCGTATGAGCAGGCCCGCGGTGATGGCGACCATGCCCGCGCACACCACCGCACCGGGTCCGAAACGGCGGGCGAGGCGCGCGGCCATCACGCCGAAGACGGCGAAACAGAGCGGGGGCACGGAGGTGAGCAGTCCGGCCACGCTGCCGCTCATACCGAGCCCGTCGCGAACCTCTTCGAGGAGCGCGCCGAGGCTGGTGATGGCGGGGCGGAGGTTGAGCGCCGACAGGACGATGCCGATCACGAGCAGTCGCATCGTCCACGCGCGCGTGGCGGGTCGCTGGAGCTCGTCCGCGGCCGCACTGCGCACGGCCTCGGATGTCGTCGTCCTGGTTTCCTGGCTTGCCATGACACCCATCATAGAATCATGGGATGATTGGTTGTCCACTTCCGGGTCGGCCGCTCCCGGCCATCGCGTGCGAAGGTGTGCCATGCCCCTGAGTCACCCCCGCCGTTCCGCACTGTCCGAGCAGGTCATCGCGGCGCTGCGGCACCAGATCACCTCGGGCGAGTGGCCGGTCGGCTCACGCATCCCGACGGAGCCGGAGCTGGTCGAGCAGCTCGGCGTCGCACGGAACACGGTCCGTGAGGCCGTCCGCGCGCTCGCGCACAACGGCCTGCTGGACATCCGCCAGGGCTCCGGCACCTATGTCGCGGCGACCAGTGAGCTGGCGGGTGTGATGCACCGCCGCTTCGCCGACGCGGACCCGCGGCACATCGCCGAGCTGCGCTCCACGCTGGAGTCGGCGGCCGCGAGGCTGGCCGCCGGGCGGCGCACGGAGAAGGACCTCAAGCAGCTCGACACGCTGCTCCTGCGGCGCGAGGAGGCCTGGGAATCCGGGGAGACGGAGGCGTTCGTGACGGCGGACGCGACCTTCCACCTGGCGGTGGTGGCGGCGTCCCACAACGACGTGATGAGCGCGATGTACGCGGACCTCGGCGAGGTGCTGCGGGACTGGCTGCGCGAGGACGTCGGCGCGAAGCTGACACCGGAGACGTACATGGACCACACCCGGCTGGTCGACGCGATCCGCGCGGGCGACGCCGAGGCGGCCGGCGTCGAGGCGGCGAGTTATCCGTTCCTGTGCCGTCCCGGACGGTTCACCGTTTCTGGTGACTGATCCACACCGAGCGGACTTCCTCCCAGCACCGTCCGGTGAGCCGTACGGTCATGGCCGGCCCGGTGTCGACCCGGGCGCCGTCGGTGTCGAGGTCCCACCACCGGGCGCACTCGACATGCAGGCTGACGCCGTCGGTCTGCGGATACGGGTTGTGGCAGTACACGGTCACATGGGAGCCGGTGATCCTGGTGCGGCACGCCGCGCCGAAGGGCTGCGGGGAGGGGGGTTTCCCGGGCTGCACGCGCGCGTGGGGAAGAGCCTCGCACGGCAGGAACATCACGAGAGCGACGGCGACGGTCACTGAGGCCAGACTGCGGAACAGGCGCACAAGGAGACCTCCTCGGCCGTGCTGGGGAGGGAATCACGTGCTGAACACGTAATCCAGAGTGCGCAGTTGAGCCCGGACCCGCCCGGCCGGATAGGCCGAACGGGTGATACGCCCAGGGCGCGCGCCCGGCAGGACGCGCGCCCTGGATCGCAGGTCAGACCGTAACGGCAGCCGCAGCGGCAGCGATCACGCGCCGATGGCGTGCAGACCGCCGTCCACGTGGATGATCTCGCCCGTGGTCTTCGGGAACCAGTCGCTCAGCAGGGCGACGATGCCCTTGCCGGCCGGCTCCGGGTCCTTGAGGTCCCACTCCAGCGGGGAACGCTCGTCCCAGACGGCGGCCAGGTCGCTGAAGCCCGGGATGGACTTGGCCGCCATGGAGCCGAGCGGGCCCGCGGAGATGAGGTTGCAGCGGATGTTCTGCTTGCCCAGGTCGCGCGCGATGTAGCGGCTGGTGGCCTCCAGGGCGGCCTTGGCCGGGCCCATCCAGTCGTACTGGGGCCAGGCGTACTGCGCGTCGAAGGTGAGGCCGACGACCGAGCCGCCGTTCTGCATCAGCGGCAGGCAGGCCATGGTCAGCGACTTCAGGGAGTACGCCGAGACGTGCATGGCGGTGGCGACCGACTCGAACGGCGTGTTCAGGAAGTTGCCGCCGAGCGCGTCCTGCGGCGCGAAGCCGATGGAGTGGACGACGCCGTCGAGGCCGCCCAGCTCCTCACCGACGACGTCGGCCAGACGGCCGAGGTGCTCGTCGTTCGTCACGTCGAGCTCGATGACCTTGGTGGGCTTCGGCAGCTTCTTGGCGATGCGCTCGGTCAGCGTGGGCCGCGGGAACGCGGTCAGGATGATCTCGGCGCCCTGCTCCTGGGCCTGCTTGGCGGCGTGGAAGGCGATGGAGGACTCCATCAGCACACCGCTGATCAGGACGCGCTTGCCCTCGAGAATTCCGCTCATGGTGATCAGTGACCCATTCCCAGTCCGCCGTCAACAGGGATGACGGCTCCAGTGATGTACGAGGCGTCGTCGGAGGCGAGGAACCGCACCGCCGCGGCCACCTCCTCCGGCTGCGCGTAGCGGCCGAGCGGCACCTGCTTCACGATGCCCTCACGCTGCTCGTCGGTGAGCACCTTGGTCATGTCGGTGTCGACGAAGCCGGGCGCGACGACGTTGAACGTGATGTTGCGTGAGCCGAGTTCACGGGCGAGGGAGCGCGCGAAGCCGACGAGCGCGGCCTTGGAGGCGGCGTAGTTGGCCTGGCCGGGGCCGCCGAACAGCCCGACGACCGAGGAGATGAGGACGACGCGGCCCTTCTTGGCGCGCAGCATGCCGCGGTTGGCGCGCTTGACCACACGGAAGGTGCCGGTGAGGTTGGTGTCGATGACCGAGGTGAAGTCCTCCTCGGACATGCGCATCAGGAGCTGGTCCTTGGTGATGCCGGCATTGGCCACGAGGACCTCGACGGGGCCGTGCTCGGCCTCGATCTCCTTGTAGGCCTGCTCCACCTGCTCGGTGTCGGTGATGTCGCACTTGACGGCCAGGAAGCCCGCCGGCGGCTCACCCGAGCGGTACGTGATCGCGACCTTGTCGCCGGCGTCGGCGAATGCGCGGGCGATGGCGAGGCCGATGCCCCGGTTGCCTCCGGTGACGAGAACCGAGCGGCTCAACGGATCACCCTTTCGATTGCGGTCTGAATACCCCCGCCCGAACACCTGGATGACAGGCGGCTTCCTCGGAAACCTATCGGGCCCGGGCCGCCCGCGGACAATCGGGCACCGACAGTGGCTTAGGGGACTCGCTGTCGGATCCCTACAGAAAGGTGCCGACCGCACCGGCAAACGTGTGGTCCGCCGACCGGTCGCCACGACATGATCGGAGCAACCGCTGGTCACTGTCATGCCAACAGGAAGAGACGCAGGTGCCTCATACCATCGACGAAGCCTTCAGGGCACTTCCCCTACGCGCCCTCGCCGACGCCGCGCTCGCACGCGCGCGTGCGCTGGGCGCCGAGCACGCGGACTTCCGGTTCGAGCGGGTGCGCAGCGCGTCCTGGCGGCTCAGGGACACCAAGCTCGCCGGGTCGTCGGACACCACCGATCTGGGGTACGCGGTGCGCGTCGTGCACGGCGGTGCCTGGGGCTTCGCCTCGGGGGTGGATCTGAGCCTCGACGCGGCCGCCAAGGTCGCCTCGCAGGCGGTGGCGATGGCGAAACTGTCCGCCCAGGTGATCAAGGCGGCCGGCTCGGACGAGCGCGTGGAGCTGGCCGACGAGCCCGTGCACACCGACCGGACCTGGATCTCGTCGTACGAGATCGATCCCTTCTCCGTGCCCGACGAGGAGAAGTCGGCGCTGCTGGCGGACTGGAGTTCACGGCTGCTCGCCGCCAACGGCGTCAACCACGTCGACGCCTCGCTCCTCACCGTGCACGAGAACAAGTTCTACGCCGACACGGCGGGGACCGTGACGACGCAGCAGCGCGTGCGGCTGCATCCGCAGCTGACGGCGGTGGCGGTCGACGAGTCGAGCGGCGAGTTCGACTCGATGCGGACGATCGCGCCGCCGGTCGGACGCGGCTGGGAGTACCTCACCGGCACCGGTTGGGACTGGGAGAGCGAACTCGAGCAGATCCCGGAGCTGCTCGCCGAGAAGATGCGCGCGCCGAGCGTCGAGGCGGGCCTGTACGACCTGGTCGTCGACCCGTCCAACCTGTGGCTGACCATCCACGAGTCCATCGGCCACGCCACCGAACTGGACCGCGCGCTCGGCTACGAGGCCGCCTACGCCGGCACCTCCTTCGCCACCTTCGACCAGCTCGGCAAGCTGCGCTACGGCTCCGAGCTGATGAACGTCACCGGTGACCGCACCGCCGAGCACGGCCTCGCGACCATCGGCTACGACGACGAGGGCGTGGTGGGCCAGTCCTGGGACCTGGTGAAGGACGGCACGCTGGTCGGCTACCAGCTGGACCGGCGGATCGCGAAGCTGACCGGCTTCGAGCGCTCCAACGGCTGTGCGTTCGCCGACTCCCCCGGGCATGTGCCCGTGCAGCGCATGGCCAACGTGTCACTGCAGCCGGATCCGGCCGGGATGTCGACCGAGGACCTGATCGGCGGGGTCGACCGCGGGATCTACGTCGTCGGGGACCGGTCCTGGTCCATCGACATGCAGCGCTACAACTTCCAGTTCACGGGACAGAGGGCATACATGATCCGGAACGGCCGCCTTGAGGGGCAGCTCCGGGACTTTGCATATCAGGGGGTCACCCCCCAGTTCTGGGGCTCCATGGAAGCTGTCGGAGGCCCCCAGACTTACGTGCTCGGAGGGGCTTTCAACTGCGGAAAGGCCCAACCGGGGCAGGTCGCTGCCGTGTCGCACGGATGCCCGTCTGCACTGTTTCGGAGTGTGAACATCCTGAACACTGCGAACGAGTCAGGCCGCCCCTGACAGGGCCGTCGTTCCGGCTCGAAGTCTGCACCAGGTCGACACGCGATCACAGCGAACCCCCTACGCCACGTCGTCCCAGTCCTCAACATCGTCCTCGGAGGGAGTCAGCGAGGGCGGGACGATCAGGCCCTTGAAGGGCTCCAGCTTCAGCCCCAGACGGTTGTGCATGGTGCGGGCGCCCCGGTCCATGGCCCGGCGGACGAGGTGCCCGTAGACCAGCTCCGTCGTCCTCGTGGTCCGGTGCCCCACCCACGCTGCGATCTCGAAGAGTTGTTGGACGTGGGCCGCATACCGCCGGTCGGGATGCGCGCCGAGAGCTTGAGTACCAAGTCCGGCTTGTCGACGATCATTGCGTTCTCGGCGCGCTTCAAGGTCACCGTGACCGGGCCGAACGCCTGCAAGAAGTCGTCACGCGGAGCGAACTCCCGCCCCATCGCCACCGCTGCCGAGTTGGCGTGGCGCAAGGCATCCTCGGCCTCTCCGGGCCGGTTGTCCCGGATCGCCGCAGCGGAGGCCCGCAGCAGCAACCAGCCCCATGCGCTCAGCTCCGCTGGAGTCGCACGCCAGATGCGCGGCTCCACCTCATCCGCCCACCGGGTCGCCAGTTCCCGCGCCTCAGCCGGCCGACCACGCCTCAGCAGAAGCCAGCACTGTGTGCTAATTGTCGCCGCCGCCTGAAGCCGGTCCGAGGACTCCTCCAGGGACCGGGACAAGGCGACGTCCGCCGCATCGAACTGTCTCGTCTGGGTGAGCAGCCAGCCCGTTAGCTGCGACAGCCGCACACGCACTGCACGCCCCTCGGGACCGCTCTCGGCGATGAGATCAGCATCCCGCAGCAAGGACGGAAGGATCACACTCAACTCTGCGAAACGATCACCAGAAAAGAGCGGGAGCGCCGACTCCAGGGCTTCTTGCACGCCTGTCACGGTCGGCTCTTCGGCCACCCCATCCGCCCGCACAGGAGCCACGAGCGCACTCCGGACAGCCTCCCAGCGATCACCAGCCCCTGGCGCCGCCGGCGATGAGGTTCGTAGTCGGTACCCGGAGCGCCTGTGCCAGCTGGCGAGCGGTCTCCAGTCGCGTGTCGGCCCGCTCTCCCTGCTCCAGCTTCCTGATCAAGGACAGGGATACGCCGGACTCACTCGCTAGCTGACGTTGCGTCAGGCCACGCCGCTTTCGTACTTCCTGAAGCCGTTTGCCAATGTCGGCACTCATGATTCGAGCGTACGGCGAGAGACACGCATCCATGCAGGCGACGGTGGAATGTGATGCGGAAGCAGCATGACGGCGGCAACAACCACGTGTTCCGGATCACCGGGGCTCGGGCGAGCCCCGACGAGGACGTGCGCGGCCGCCAGCGCCGGTACGTCATCTCGATGTCGATCCGCACGGCGTCTGTGATTGTCGCGGCCTCACTGTGGAACGTCGAACGGCACGTCGCAGGCGCGGCGTAACGTGGAAGCTGTCCCTGCGTGGGGCAGTGAAGAGGTCGGCGGCGACTGAAAGTGGCTCCGCTACCGCGGGGTTGGCGCAGCCACACGCCTCCCGCCGCCCACCGTCTTGCACGGTCGCGCATCCCCAGGCAACGGCATCAACGACGTGCGCAAATAGGCAGCGCCGAAGGTGTGTCCACACGTCGAATTCACCGCCTTCATGACACCCCAGCAGCCCTCTCGGACGGGCTCGCGCAGAGGCCTCACTTGACCAGAGGACCCGCCGAAATCGCAGGTCACCTGCCGCGCTAGCTCAAGAAAAGCTCAGATCAATCATGTTGTTCCGGTGCCGGGCGATGAGCTACCCGTGACATACTTCGTACGCGCTCCGCATCCCCCGAGGACGCCGCTGACGGTCCGTCGGTGGGGTCCGCGGGGGGGCGCGCTCCGCGTCCCGCGGGAACCTCGCTGACGGATCGTCAACGGGGCTCCTGAGGAACGAGGAGGAACAGTGAGTGATGAAGGCGATGCGAAGTCCCGCACGGGAAGGTGGAGCAATGCCGATAAGTGGCAGGTTTACCTAGCCGTAGCAGGACTCGTCGTGGCGGTCATCGCCACTGTGGGGCAATTTGTGCGCTAGCAGCCCCACACACGAGTACGGTCGCGACCAGGGCTGCAACGCACAAAGCCCGGTCGACACCTAGGCGACCGGGCTTGTGAACTGCGCTGGAGGGCTTGATTCGGGGTGCTGCCCGGATCGGGCCCTTCAGTGTTGTACGGGATGGCTGCAATCGGACCCACCCCGATTCGACAGGAAGAAATATACCGCACTCAGGTCACTCTGGAGCGGGTTCGTGTAGCTACACGGTACTCGCAGATCCGAGCATGACCGGTCGAACTTCCCTGGTCAGGGCAAGCCTCGCTCTCGCTCTGGCGAGAAACACTGCGCCACGCCAAGCACCCGATGGGTAGTCTCTGCATTGATCCGCAGTGCCGCTTCCAGTGGTCCATCTCGGCGCTTCCCCAGGCGGACCCGAAGGTCGACACCAAGTCATCACCAGACCCCCGTAACGTCCGGTTTCAACCCGCATGAACAGGGATTGAGGGTAGACCGTGAATAACCGCCTGACCTGCACAAACGCCGATCAGAGGGGTATGCCCCCTGACCCTGCGGAGAACTTCCAGTTCACGGGGCAGCGGTTCTTCAGGGTCGAGAACGGGCGGATCACCGGGCAGCTGCGGGACGTCGCGTACCAGGCGACGACCACCGACTTCTGGGGCTCGATGGCCGCGGTGGGCGGCCCGCAGACCTACGTCCTCGGCGGCGCCTTCAACTGCGGCAAGGCCCAGCCGGGCCAGGTCGCCGCCGTGTCGCACGGCTGCCCCTCCGCGCTCTTCAAGGGCGTCAACCTCCTCAACACCACGCAGGAGGCCGGTCGATGAGCGTCGAGTCCAGGATCGGCCGGGGGTCCGGGGGTTACCCCCCGGGAAAGCACAGTCTCAACACCACACAGGAGGCCGGTCGATGAGTGCCCGCACCAACAAGCCGCACGACATCGTCGAGCGGGCCCTGGAGCTGTCCGCCGCCGATGGCTGCGTCGTGATCGCCGACGAGCGCTCGACCGCCAACCTGCGCTGGGCGGGCAACACGCTCACGACGAACGGTGTCACGCGCGGGCGCACGCTCACCGTCATCGCGACCGTCGACGGCAAGGAGGGCACCGCCTCGGGTGTCGTCTCGCGCTCGGCCGTGACCGTGGACGAGCTGGAGCCGCTGGTCCGGGCCGCCGAGGCCGCCGCGCGCGCCGCCGGGCCCGCGGAGGACGCGCAGCCGCTGGTCACGGGCGTGACGCAGGCGCCGGACTTCACGGACGCGCCCGCGGAGACGACCTCCGCCGTGTTCGCCGACTTCGCCCCGGCGCTCGGCGAGGCCTTCGCACGCGCGCGTGCGGGCGGTCGGGAGCTGTACGGCTTCGCCAACCACGAGCTCGTGTCGAGCTACGTCGGTACGTCGACGGGTCTGCGCCTGCGTCACGACCAGCCCAACGGGACGCTGGAGCTGAACGCCAAGTCGCCGGACCGTACGCGCTCGGCGTGGGCGGGCCGCTCCACGCGGGACTTCAAGGACGTCGACCCGGCGGCGCTGGACGCGGAGCTCGCCGTGCGCCTGGGCTGGGCCGAGCGACGTGTCGAGCTGCCGGCGGGGCGCTACGAGACGCTGCTGCCGCCGACCGCCGTCGCGGACCTGCTGATCTATCAGCTGTGGTCGGCCTCGGGCCGGGACGCGGTCGAGGGCCGCACGGTGTTCTCCAGGCCGGGTGGCGGCACGCGCGTGGGCGACAGGCTCAGCGAGCTGCCGCTGACCCTGCGCAGCGACCCGAACGAGCCGGGACTGGAGTCGGCTCCCTTCGTGATCGCGCACTCCTCCGGCGGCGACCAGTCGGTCTTCGACAACGGCCTGCCGCTCGCGGCGACCGACTGGGTCCGCGAGGGCGAGCTCCGGCACCTGACGACCACCCGGCACAGCGCGGGCCTGACCGGGCTGCCCGTCGCCCCGGCCATCGACAACCTCGTCCTGACCGGGGGCGACGACCGCTCCCTGGACGAGATGCTCGCGGGGACCGAGCGCGGTCTGCTGCTGACGTGCCTGTGGTACATCCGCGAGGTGGATCCGGCGACGCTGCTGCTGACCGGCCTGACCAGGGACGGCGTGTACCTCGTCGAGAACGGCGAGGTGACGGGCGAGGTGAACAACTTCCGGTTCAACGAGTCGCCGATCGACGTGCTGGGGCGGGCCACGGAGGCGGGACGCACGGAAAAGACGCTGCCGAGGGAGTGGAGCGACTGGTTCACTAGGGCTGCGATGCCCGCGCTGCGGGTGCCGGACTTCAATATGAGCTCTGTCAGTCAGGGCGTATAACCTCGTAGCCGGTAGTCGCCCGGCTGCCCGATGATCAACAAGGAGATACGAGAACCGTGACGGACATCGTCGACGAACTGAAGTGGCGTGGGCTGATCGCCCTCTCCACTGACGAGGACGCATTGCGCAAGGCGTTCGCGGACGGTCCTGTCACGTTCTATTGCGGCTTCGACCCGACCGCGCCCAGCCTGCACCTCGGCAATCTCGTGCAGATCCTGACGATGCGCCGGATCCAGCAGGCGGGAAACCCTCCGCTGGGCCTGGTCGGGGGTGCCACCGGCCTGATCGGTGACCCGAAGCCGAACTCCGAGCGCACGCTCAACGCCCCCGAGGTCGTCGCCCAGTGGGTCGAGCGGCTGCGTGGCCAGATCGCCCCGCTGCTGGACTTCGAGGGCCCGAACGCGGCGGTCATGGTCAACAACCTGGACTGGACCCAGGGCATGTCGGCCATCGAGTTCCTGCGGGACGTCGGCAAGCACTTCCGCGTGAACAAGATGATCGCGAAGGAGGCCGTCGCCCGGCGCCTGGAGTCCCAGGAGGGCATCAGCTACACGGAGTTCAGCTACCAGATCCTGCAGGGCATGGACTACCTGGAGCTGTACCGGCGGTACGGCTGCACGCTGCAGACCGGCGGCAGCGACCAGTGGGGCAACCTCACCTCGGGCACCGACCTGATCCACAAGGTCGAGCCGGAGGCGGTGGTGCACGCGCTGGGCACGCCGCTGATCACCAAGGCCGACGGCACCAAGTTCGGCAAGACGGAGTCCGGCACGGTCTGGCTCGACCCCGAGATGACCACGCCGTACGCCTTCTACCAGTTCTGGCTGAACGCGGACGACCGGGACGTCTCCAAGTTCCTGCGTATCTTCAGCTTCCGCTCCCGCGAGGAGATCGAGGAGCTGGAGAAGCAGACCCAGGAGCGTCCGCAGGCCCGCGCCGCTCAGCGTGCGCTGGCCGAGGAGCTGACGACGCTGGTGCACGGCGCCGGCCAGACGGCCGCCGTGACCGCCGCGTCCAGGGCCCTGTTCGGGCAGGGCGAGCTGGCGGACCTCGACGAGAAGACCCTGACCGCGTCCCTCTCCGAGGTGCCGCACATCCAGGTCGCCGAGCTGGGGCTCGTCGTGGACCTCCTGGCCGAGGTCGGCCTGGTGGCCAGCAAGTCCGCCGCGCGCCGGACCGTGAAGGAGGGCGGCGCCTACGTGAACAACGTGAAGGTCGCCGCGGAGGACGCCGTGCCGGCCAAGGAGGATCTGTTGCACGGGCGGTGGCTGGTGCTGCGCCGGGGCAAGAAGAACCTGGCCGCGGTCGAGGTCACCGGAGCCTAGGCACACACGAAGGGGGCGGACTTTCTCGCATGGGATGTCCGTCCCCTTCGTCGTGCCTGCCCTCAGGCCGTCTGCTTTCTCTTGCCGATCGTCGCCATGTACGCCATGTCGACGAGGAAGACGATGATGATCGCGGCGACGAGCTGGAACGCGTGCCGGCTCCAGTCGATGCCCCGGGTCGATTCGACGCCGAACGCACGTGCGATGGCGTTGCCGGCGATGGCGCCGAGCATGCCGCAGATGGTGGTCAGCCAGAGGGGGCTGTGCTGCTTGCCGGGGATGATCGCCTTGGCGATCAGGCCCAGCACGAATCCCACGATGATCGCCCACAACCAGCCCATGGCTGCCTCCTCGTACGGCTCGACGTGAGCATTACTCCCAGTGTCGGGCCGTGCGCCGTACGACGCATGTCGGCCACGGCCGTACGTGCCAGGGCTGAGGTCGTCCGCCTAGGCGGGAGGTGACCCGGTCTCGTAGGCGGCGCAGGCGCGGCGTACCGTGGAGATGTCCGGGTGTCGTCTCCCGACGGGGATGCACCGGGCACGGGGACGGGGAGTGTCCGATGCGGGCGGATGGTGGAATGTGATGCGGAAGCTGCATGGCGGTGCCAACGGCCAGGTGTTCCGGATCACCGGCGCACGGACGAGCCTGGACGAGGACGTTCGCGGGCGGCAGCGCCGCTACATCATCTCGATGTCGATCCGAACGGTGGCGGTGATCCTCGCGGCCACGCTGTGGAACGTCGAACGGCACGTCGCGATCGTGGCGTTGGTGCTCGGGGCGGCTCTTCCCTACATCGCCGTCGTGATCGCGAACGCGGGGCGGGAGAACGCGCCATCGCTTCCGTCGACGTTCGTGAGCGCCCCGATGCGTCCGATGATCGCGCCGCAGGGGACGAACGACGGTTTCGCGGAACCGAACCCGGAAGATGTCGCGGCCGAGCCCGCACCGGGTGCACGAAGCGAACCGCACGATCGCGCGTGAGCGCTGCGGCAGCGTCGCGGACGGCAGTCGACTCCGCGCCAAGCTCAAGAAAGCTCAGATCAATCATGCTGTTCCAGTGCCGGGCGGCAGGTTCCCCGTGACATACTTCGTACGCGCTCCGCATCCCCCGTCGGAGCGACAGACCGACGCCGGGCAGCTCCCCCCGTGGCTGCTCGGCGTCGCCTTGTTCAGCGCCCTTCCGGCCCGCCTGTGAGACGAATCCGTGAGTGACGAGACCCCGATCTGCTCCGCCAAGGGCTGCCGTACCGACGCCGTGTGGGTGCTCGCGTGGAACAACCCGAAGATCCATACTCCGGAGCGGCGCAAGACCTGGCTGGCGTGTGAGGGGCACCGGGAACATCTGTCGCAGTTCCTCGGAGTGCGGGGCCTCCTGAAGGACGTCGTGAAGCTCGACGACTGGGAAGCGCCCGAGGGTTCCTAGGCCCCGGCAGGCGACGTTCGCCCATTGAGGAGCGGCGTTGGTGCGTGCTCTGGGCCCCCGGGCCGGAGGCTGGGGGAAAACCGGTTGCGGGCCCTCGTACTTGACGTACTTGGATCTGTGCCCGGTGCCGCGAGTCGGGCACGTCCCCACGCCCTTGAGGCAGTGGGGCGTGCCGGGCGTCGCGACGGGGCGAACGTTGCCTGTCGGGGCGCTAACCGCCGATCGCCGACATCGGGCGGTCCGGCTGGACGAAGGACGGGTCGTCCAGGCCCGCGCCCGCCTTCTTGCCCCACATGGCCAGTCGCCAGATGCGGGCGATCTCCTCGTCCGGGGCGTCGGAGCGCAGGGCGGCGCGCAGGTCCGTCTCCTCCTGCGCGAACAGGCAGGTGCGTATCTGGCCGTCGGCGGTGAGGCGGGTGCGGTCGCAGGCCGCGCAGAACGGGCGGGTGACGGAGGCGATGACGCCGACGCGGTGCGGGCCGCCGTCGACGATCCAGCGCTCGGCGGGGGCCGAGCCGCGCTCCTGGGAGCCTTCGGGGGCCAACTCGAAGCGGGTGCGCAGCGAGGCGAGGATGTCGCCCGCGGTCACCATGCCCTCGCGCTTCCAGCCGTGTTGGGCGTCCAGGGGCATCTGCTCGATGAAGCGCAGTTCGTAGTCGTGCTCGACCGCCCAGGCGAGCAGGTCCGGGGCCTCGTCCTCGTTCAGGCCGGGCATCAGAACGGTGTTGACCTTGACCGGGGTCAGGCCCGCGGCGCGGGCGGCCTCCAGGCCGTCGATGACGTCCTTGTGCCGGTCCCGGCGGGTGAGGGTCTTGAAGACGTCGGGGCGCAGGGTGTCGAGGGAGACGTTCACCCGGTCCAGGCCCGCCGCCTTCAGGGCGGTCGCGGTGCGCCTGAGGCCGATGCCGTTCGTCGTCAGGGACATCTGGGGGCGGGGGCGCAGAGCGGCGACCCGCTCGACGATGCCGACCAGACCCGGGCGCAGCAGGGGTTCGCCGCCGGTGAAGCGGACCTCCTCGATGCCCAGTGAGGTCACGGCGATGTCGATCAGGCGGACGATCTCGTCGTCGGTGAGCAGATCGGGCTTGGCCAGCCACTGCAGGCCCTCTTCGGGCATGCAGTACGTACATCGCAGATTGCACCGGTCGGTCAGCGAGACCCGCAGGTCGGTGGCCACTCGGCCGTAGGTGTCGATGAGCACGTGGGCCCCCTCCCTCGTAGCGAATCAGTGTGGATCGCGGATCAGTTGTCTTCCGTCACCTGCGAGCCTACGTGACACCGCTGACAACGACATCGGCCCGATCCCACGAGGTACGACGCGGCCGCGTCGTAGGGATCTACGACGCGGTCGCTCGGGGGACGGACTGCGCGGGCTGTCAGTGGGCGCCCGTGCCGGTCAGGGACCGGACCTCCAGTTCGGCGTACTTGTCGGTGTTCGGCTGCTCCTTGGACAGGTAGGTGCCGATGACGCCCAGCAGGAAGCCGACCGGGATCGAGATGAGGCCCGGGTTCTCCAGCGGGAACCAGTGGAAGTCGATGTCGGGGAACATCGACGTCTCCTTGCCGGAGACCACCGGCGAGAACAGCACGAGGCCGACCGCTGTGATCAGGCCGCCGTAGATCGACCACAGGGCTCCGGAGGTGGTGAACCGCTTCCAGAAGAGGCTGTAGAGGATGGTCGGCAGGTTGGCGGAGGCGGCGACCGCGAAGGCGAGGGCGACGAGGCCCGCCACGTTCAGGTCGCGGGCCAGGGCCCCGAGGCAGATCGAGACGGCGCCGATGGCGACCGTCGCCCAGCGGGCCGAGCGCAGTTCCTGCTTCTCGGTGGCCTGGCCCTTCTTGATGACGTTCGCGTAGATGTCGTGGGCGAACGACGAGGACGAGGCCAGGGTCAGGCCGGCGACGACCGCGAGGATCGTGGCGAAGGCGACCGCGGAGATGGAGGCGAGCAGGATGGCGCCCCAGTTGGAGTCGACGCCGCCCAGATGGAGAGCCAGCAGGGGCGCGGCCGTGTTGCCCGCCTTGTTGGAGGCGATGATCTCGTCCGGCTTGATGAGGGCCGCGGCTCCGAAGCCCAGCGCGAGCGTCATCAGGTAGAAGGCGCCGATCAGGCCGATCGCCCAGTTCACGGACTTACGGGCGGCCTTGGCCGTGGGCACCGTGTAGAAGCGGATCAGGATGTGCGGCAGGCCCGCGGTGCCGAGGACCAGGGCGATGCCCAGGGAGATGAAGTCGAGCTTGGTCGTGGAGGTCGCGCCGTACTTGAGGCCCGGCTCCAGGAAGGGTGTGCCCTTGCCGCTGTTGGATGCGGCCGAGCCGAGCAGGTCGGAGATGTTGAAGTTGAACTTCAGCAGCACCAGGAAGGTGAGCAGCAGGGCGCCCGCGATCAGCAGGACGGCCTTGACCATCTGCACCCAGGTGGTGCCCTTCATGCCGCCGATGGTGACGTACACGATCATCAGGACGCCGACCAGGGCGACGATGCCGATCTTGCCCGCGTCGCTGGTGATGCCGAGCAGCAACGAGACGAGAACGCCGGCGCCCGCCATCTGGGCCAGCAGGTAGAAGATCGACACGACGATCGTGGAGGTGCCGGCCGCCGTACGGACCGGGCGCTGTCGCATCCGGTACGCGAGGACGTCGCCCATCGTGTACCGGCCGGAGTTGCGCAGCGGTTCGGCGACCAGGAGCAGGGCGACCAGCCAGGCGACCAGGAAGCCGATGGAGTACAGGAAGCCGTCGTACCCGAAGAGGGCGATGGCGCCCGCGATGCCCAGGAAGGACGCGGCGGACATGTAGTCGCCGGAGACCGCGAGGCCGTTCTGGAAGGCGGTGAACTGCCGTCCGCCGGCGTAGAAGTCGGCGGCGTCCTTGGTCTGGCGGCCCGCCCACACGGTGATGACGAGGGTCGCGAGGACGAAGACCGAGAACAGGCCGATGATCAGCGGCCGGTGCTCGCTCGCCTCACCGGCGGCGAGCACGGTCTGCTGTGCGATGGTCATGCGTCGCCCTCCATACGGGACTTGATGGCCTCGGCCTTGGGGTCGAGCTTCGCGGCGGAGTACCGCGCGTACCACCAGGCGATGAGGAACGTGGTGAGGAACTGGGCGAGGCCGAGCACCAGGGCGACGTTGATGTTGCCGAACAGCTGGGTGCCCATGAAATCGTCCGCGTAGTTCGACAGCAGGACGTAGAGCAGGTACCAGGCGATGAAGGCGACGGTCAGCGGGAAGGCGAAGGAGCGGTGGGAGCGGCGCAGTTCACCGAACTCCGCACTCTCCTGCTCCGCGACGAACTCCTCGCTGGACGGGAGCCGGGCTTGGGTTTTCGAGGGGGGAGGTGTCTCGGTGGCCACGGAGTCTCCTCGAGTTGCGGATGCGGTGTGTTACGGGGATCGGGGGCGAGTGTCCTAGTGCTCCCTGTCCAAGGTCACGGCGCCACGCGTGGGCGGGTTCAACTCGCTTGACCAGTTTCCGAACTCGCCTTGGGGAACTCATTGCTGACCAGCGGCTTCCGGGGATAACTTCTGCCTGCACGACCCGTCATGCACCTGCCCGAGCGCCACCGTGTCTCGGGCGGTTTCGTTTCCGGATGATGTGGAGATCCCATGGCTCATCTGCGTTCCAGACGTCGGCTCGCCCTCGCGGTGCCGGTCGTGCTGTCGCTGACCGCCTCGCTCGGCTTCCTGCCGGCGGCCGCGCAGACCGCCCCGCGCGCGCAGTCCACGGCCCCGTCGGCCGACGCGGAGAATTTCGCGTATCTCGTCAACACCAGGACGGACCGTCACACGATCGAGTCGGTCAAGAAGGCGATCACCGCCGCCGGTGGCAGCGTCGTCGCGGCGTACGACAGGATCGGCGTGCTCGTCGCCCATTCCACGAACCCCGACTTCGCACGCCGGATACGCACGGTGCGAGGCGTCCAGTCGGCGGGTGCCTCGCGTACGTCGCCGGTGACCGCCGCGGGGACGACGGACGAGGGAGCGGTCCAGTACCTCTCCGGGGCCGAGGCCGCGACGGTCGCCAGGAGTTCGGCGACCGGCCAGGAACCGCTCGAGGCCGACCAGTGGGACCTCAGGGCGATCGGCGCCGACAAGGCCGCCCTGATCGACCCGGGCAGCGAGAAGGTGACCGTTGCCGTCATCGACACCGGTGTGGACGACACCCACCCGGACATCGCGCCCAACTTCTCCGCCTCGCAGTCCGCGAACTGTGCGAGCGGCAAGGCGGACACCACGTACGGCTCCTGGCGGCCGGTGAACGACGGCAACCACTACCACGGCACGCACGTGGCCGGCGAGATCGCCGCGGCCCGCAACGGCATAGGCGTCGCGGGTGTCGCACCCGGCGTGAAGGTCGCGAGCATCACCGTGGCGCAGCCGGACGCGAACTCGCTGTTCTTCCCGGAGAGCGTCGTGTGCGCCTTCGTGTTCGCCGCCGATCACGGCGTCGAAGTCACCAACAACAGCTATTACGTTGACCCGTGGCTGTACAACTGCATGGACGACCCCGATCAACGTGCCATCGTTGATTCGGTCAACAGGGCCCAGCTGTACGCGCAGCGCAAGGGAACGCTCAATGTCGCCTCGGCGGGCAACTCCAATGACGACCTCGATTCGAACGCCCTCACCGACGCCTCCAGCCCCGACGACTCGACCCCGGCGACCCGCACGGTCGACCCGCACGAGTGCTTCGACGTGCCGACGCAGCTGCCGGGTGTCGTCACGGTGAGCGCGACGGGCGTCACCAGCGCCAAGTCGTACTACTCCAGCTACGGTGACGGCGTCATCGACGTCGCGGCGCCGGGCGGTGACAAGTACAAGGCGGCGGACACCCCGTCGAAGAACGGCCGCATCCTGTCGACTCTGCCGAACAACCAGTACGGATACCTCCAGGGCACGTCGATGGCCTCGCCGCACGTCGCGGCTGTGGCCGCGCTGCTCAAGTCGACGCACCCGCACGCGTCACCGGCCCGCCTGCAGGCGCTCCTCAAGGCGCAGGCCGACAACCCGGGCTGCCCGACCGGCCCGTACGACGGCAACGGCGACGGTGTCGTCGACGCCACCTGCGTGGGCGGCGAGCGGGTCAACGGCTTCTACGGCTTCGGCATCGTCAACGCGCTGCGCGCGGTGAAGTAGGACCTGCGCGAACGAGGTGAAGGGCCGCCCACCCCGTCCGGCCCTTCCACGTGACAACGGTCGGCGTCGGCCGGGGTCGGGCCCGGTGCCGTCGGCCATCATATTGATCAAATCAATACTGCGTAGTGTTGTCATGACTGACATCAACAGCATCAAGTCGGCGTGGTCGGCGCTGGGCGGAGATCCCGTCCTCGCCTCACGAGTCGCCGTCGTCGTGCGCCGGGGAGCGCTCGAAGCGCGGCTTCCGGTGCGGGAGCTGGCGCGGGGGTGTGTCGGAGCGTGTGCGTTGGCTGCTGCGGAGCTGGGGGCGCGGCGGGGCGGGCCTGCGGAGGTGCCGGGGGTGGTGGTGGACGACGGGGCCGCCGCCGCGGCCTTCCACAGTGAGCGGATCCTGCTGGTCGACGGGCGGGCGCCGGTCAGCTTCGCCGTTGTCGCGGTTCTGGCGGACGGCGGACGGGTGGGTGCGGACGCACGCGAACTATCCGCACCACCGGGCCCGGCTGCTGGACGTGGTGGGGGTGTCGTCCGAGGACGTGGGCGCCGTCGGGGCGGCCCTCTCCGAGCGGTCCGCGGTCGACGTCGAGGAGGCCGTGTACGCCGCCGGAGGTCTGGCCGTGGCCCTGCGGACGCCCAAGGAGTGGGCCGCGCACGAGCAGGCGGCCGCCGTGTCCGCGCGACCGCTGGTGGAGCGCGAGCGGCTCGACTCCGCGCCCGCGCGCGTGCTCACGCCCGTCGACGGTTCTCCCCTGCTGCCCGCCGCCGGGCTGCGCGTCCTGGACCTGACCCGGGTCCTCGCGGGCCCGGTCGCCACCCGCACACTCGCCCTGCTGGGCGCGGACGTACTGCGCCTCGATGCGCCGCAGCTGCCCGAACTGCCCGACCAGCACGCCGACACCGGGTTCGGGAAGCGGTCGGCGACCCTCGACCTGGCGGCGGACCGGGGCATCTTCGAGGATCTGCTCGCCAAGGCCGACGTCGTCGTCACCGGGTACCGGCCGGGCGCCCTCGACCGGTTCGGGCTGTCGGCGCAGGCGCTGGCCGAGCGGCGCCCGGGGATCGTCGTCGCGCAGGTGTCCGCCTGGGGCGCGTACGGGCCGTGGGGCGACCGGCGTGGTTTCGACAGCCTGGTGCAGGTGGCCTCGGGGATCGCCGCCACCGAAGGCTCCGGGGAGCAGCCGGGTGCGCTGCCCGCGCAGGCTCTCGACCACGGCACGGGTTATCTGCTCGCGGCCGCGGTGCTGCGAGCGCTGACCGAGCAGTCGTACGAGGGCGGGAGCCGGTTCGTCCGGCTGGCGCTGGCGCGGACGGCTCAGTGGCTCGTGCACGGCATCGGGGCCGGTGCCGCCGGGGACGAGGCGTACGACGGGCCCGGGCCCTGGCTCGCCGGGACGGACAGCGCGCTGGGCCGGCTGCGGTACGCGCTGCCGCCGGTGTCCTTCGCGGGCGGGCCCGTCGACTGGGCGCGGCCGCCGGTGCGCTGGGGTACGGATCCCGCGCGGTGGCTCTGAGTCCGGGGGCGACCGAAAACGTACCCATGGGCGGAATGCCGCACCGCCAGTTGTTCGCCTTCACTTGCCCGGTTCTGTGACGGCTGGTGAAGATCTTGAGGTGACCTTGATGAGACGACAGGCCGGGGCGGCCGACGCGAGCGGGCCGGTACGGCGTCCCGGTGTCGGCCGGGCCTTCGCCGTGCTCGTCCTGGTGGCGCTGGCGACGCTGATACCGCTGCTCGGCCGGTCCGCCACGCTGCACGGCACCGGGGAGGCCGCGGCACCCGGCGCCGGCGGCATCGCGCTGCTGCGGGCGGTGCTGTTCGCCGCGCTGTGCGTCCCGGTGGGCGAGCTCTTCGTGAACCGTCTGGCCCGTTCGCTGCCCGGCGCCCCCGCGGACGCGCCCCGCAGCTGGGCGCCGTACACGGCCGCCGCCGGTTTCGTCGCCGCCCTGGGGCTGGCCTCGGTGGTGGCCACGGGCAACCTGGTGCCGCACGGCCTCTCCGAGATCGACGTGGGCGGCCTGTCCGACTCACGGGACGGCAGGCTCGCGCTCGTCGAGGTCAACGGCTTCCTCGCGGCCGGCCTGTGTGCCCTCTCGGGCCGGCCGGCGACCCAGGCGTGGCCGCTGGCCGCGGTGGTCGTGGCGGAGGCGCTGCGGGCGCATCCCGCGACCGAGCACGGACCGTTGCCCGGGGCGGGGCTGACGCTGGTTCACCTGACGTGCGCGACGCTGTGGGCGGGCGGTCTGCTGCACGTCCTGCGCACGCTGCGCCGGTGGGGGCCTTCGGCGGCGGGCCCTGCCCTGCTGGGGCTCTACGCGCGCGTGGCGGCCGTTCTGCTCGCCCTCATCACCGCGACCGGGGTGTGGAGTTCGCTGCGCCGCATGCCGCCCCACACGATCCTCGACCAGCTGACGACGACGGCGTACGGGCGCACCCTGCTCGCCAAGGTGATCCTCGTGGCCGCCGTCGCCGTGCTCGCTCTGTGGGCGCGGGTCCGGCTGCGCCGTGCCCCCGATCCACTGGCCGCCTGCGGCCCCGCGCGCGCCGAGGTCGTCGCCCTGGGGGTGGTGGTCGTGGTGTCGGGGCTGCTGACGGCGCTGCCACTGCCCATCAGATGGTGAACGCCGGCGGATGCCCGGACGATGGATGCCGGTCCGACGCCCGGAAGGTGAACGTCAGTGGGGCGTGGATGGTGGTGGCGCGCATGGCGAGGATCCTTCTCGTGCGGTGGCGTGGCTGCGCACAGGGGTGGCGAGCGCACTTCGCCGTACGTCGCGACCGGGGGCGGCCGCGCATCGAGGTCCGTCGGGGGGGGTGGTCAGACCCCGGCCACCCCCAGCAGCGTCCCCGCCGCGTAGGTGACCCCCATCGCCAGGGCTCCGCCCACCGCGTTCCGCAGGATCGCCCGCCCGGGCGCCGCGGAGCCGAGCCGTGCGCTGGACCAGCCGGTGACGGCGAGGGCGGCCAGCACCGACACGACCGTGACCCACAGCCGCCAGTCCGACGGCGGCAGCACGATCGCCAGCAGCGGCAGCAGTGCCCCCACGGTGAACGCCAGGAAGCTCGCCCACGCCGCGTGCCACGGATTGGTCAGCTCGTCGGGGTCGATGCCGAGCTCCACGCGCGCGTGCGCCCTGAGCGCGTCGCGTTCCGTCAGCTGCTCGGCCGCCTCCCTGGCCACCTCGCGCGACATCCCGCGCTCCTGGAGCAGCTGGGTCAGTTCCTCCAGCTCGGCCTCCGGCTGCTCGCGCAGCTCCCGCCGCTCCAGGGCGAGGGCCGCCATCTCCGAGTCCCGCTGGGTGGAGACGGACACGTACTCGCCCGCGGCCATCGACATCGACCCGGCGAGCAGGCCGGCGAGCCCCGCGGTGAGCAGCGCCGAGCGGTCGTCGGTCGCGCCGGCCACGCCGACGACGAGACCCGCGGTGGACACGATGCCGTCATTCGCGCCCAGGACGGCAGCCCGCAGCCAGTTCAGCCGCGTGCCCAGCGAGCCCCCGTGCGCCTCGTCGTGCGTTGGTTCCGTCACCCGTGGAGGATCCCACCCCGGGTCTCACCACACCCGCACCGACGCCCCCTTCGCGAACGCCGGGCTCGTCGCGTCGGCCGACGGGTTCGCCAGCGGTTCGGCCGGTTCCGCCACGGCCGGCCCCACCTTCGCCGCGATCGGGTCCAGCAGGTCCAGGTCGAAGCCGTACACGCGGGCCGCGTTGCCGCCGTTCATGGCCGCGACCTCGTCGCGCGGCACGCCCGCGTACGCGATGCGCAGGCCCTCCCTGGAGTACGGGTACGTCCCCTCGTCGTGCGGGTGGTCGCTGCCCCACGTGATCTTGTCGACGCCGATGCGGTCCCGCAGGGGCACCTCGTGGGGGCGCATGAAGCCGGCGCCGACGAAGCAGTTGTCGTGCCACCACTCGGAGGGGGGTTTGCCCATGCGGGCGGCCAGGCCCGCGCCGAATTTGGACTCGGCGGTGGTCGCCTTCGTCGCGGCTTGACGTAGGTCGCCGCCCACACGTCGAACTCGTCGTGGTGGCGCCGTTCGAGGTACGGCTTCTAGTCCAGAAGGTCGGCTCCCGCGTGGCAGTCGGCGGAAATGACGGTGTAGCGGTCGTCCGCGGTCATCGGTCCACTCCCAGGGCCGGGAAGTCGTGGTCGGTCAGCCAGTGCCGGCCCACCTCGCGCGAACGCGCCCAGGACGCCGCCACGGACGCCTGGTCGTCCGGCTGGCCGAGATCGGCCGGTGTGGAGCCGATGCGGCGGGCCGGCGGGGTCAGTTCGCCGACGTCGAAGCCGAACACCTCCGCGGCCGCCAGGCCCAGCATGCGGCGGGTCTCGGTCACCGCGATGTCGCGGAAGGTGCGGCGCAGCCACGCGCGCGCGTCGGGCCAGGTGCCCTCGGGGTGCGGGAAGTCGCTGCCCCAGAGGATGTTGTCGAGGCCGATCTCGTAACGCCGGGCCAGTTCACGGCGCTTGGTGTTGGTCGCGCAGATGAACACCTGGCGGTCCAGGTACTCGTGCGGCGGGCGTTTCACCTCCTGGAACGGGGACAGCTCCTTGCCGCCGTGCGCGCCCAGGAAGAGGCGGTCCATGAACCACAGGAGGTTCGGCAGCCACCGGCAACCCGACTCCGCCACACCGAACTTCAGCCCCGGATGGCGCTAGAAGACGCCGGACCACAGAAGGAACCACAGCGGCCGGGCGGGCCACCAGGTGACCTCGGAGACGAAGATCCCGAGGTGGTCGCCGTACTCGTGCCGCGGCGCCGCGCCCGAGTGCGTCACCACCGGTATTCCGCACTCGGCCGCCGCAGCCCACACCGGGTCGTAACGGCGGTCGTGGTACGGCTCCTTGTCGACCCACATGGACGTTTCAGGGGCGGTGGCAGGACCGCGGCGAGTGCGTCCGGGTCGGTCTCCCACAGGGCCACCACGCCGGTGGACCAGATGTCGGGAAGCTTTGCGCTCGCTGTGCGCGCGGCGGCGATCTCCGCCTCGGTCCGTGCGCCGTACCGTACGCGTGCCATACGCCGTACCGCCCTTCCGTCGACCGTCACACGCCGGGCGGGCAGCACGCTCGCACCGGGCGGTGAAAAGGTCCACAGCCACACGCAAGGGCATTCGGGACATTCGAACGGGCCGCCGCGACAGGCGACCTGACGGACAGGACTGTCAGTGCCGGCCCGTATCCTCAGGGACCATGCTCGAAGACCTTCCGACCGCAGCGTCCCGCCCCACAGCGTGGCCGGCCGCGTATCCGCAGGGATACGCGGTCGTTGACGTGGAGACCACCGGCCTGGCCCGGGACGACCGGATAATCTCCGCGGCCGTCTACCGGCTGGACGCGCGCGGCGAGGTCGAGGACCACTGGTACACGATGGTCAACCCGGAGCGGGACCCGGGCCCGGTCTGGATCCACGGTCTGACGAGCGAGGTGCTCGAGGGCGCGCCCCTCTTCAGGGACGTCGCCGAGGAGTTCGCGGCCCGGCTGGAGGACCGTGTGCTCGTCGCGCACAACGCGGTCTTCGACTGGCAGATGATCGCCCGGGAGTACGCGCGCGCGGAGCGGGAGGCGCCGGTACGGCAGCGGCTGTGCACCATCGCGCTCTCCAAGGAGCTGGGCCTGCCGCTGCCCAACCACAAGCTGGAGTCGCTGGCCGCCCACTTCGGCGTCGTACAACAGCGGGCGCACCACGCGCTGGACGACGCGCGCGTGCTGGCGGAGGCGTTCCGGCCGAGCCTGCGGGCCGCTGCCGCGGGCGGCGTACGGCTGCCGCTGCTGGAGTGCCGGCCGCTGACGGAGTGGAGCGACCGGCCGGTGCCGCGCCAGTCCGGCGGCTACGGCAGCTACCGGCCGACCAGTTGGCGCCCGGCCCGCAAGAGGCCCGTGTGCCCCTACCCCAACCCGGGCCGCTACGAGGACGGCAAACCGCTCACGCAGGGCATGCGGATCGCCTTCTCCGGAGACACCTCGGTCGAGCGCGACCTGCTGGAGGACCGCGCGGTCGAGGCCGGGCTGCACGTCGCGACGAGTCTGTCCCGGCTGACCAGCCTGCTCGTCACGAACGACCCGGACTCGGGCACCTCGAAGGTGGTCAAGGCCCGCCAGTACGGGACGCCGGTGGTGGACGAGGCGGCGTTCGGGCAGCTGCTCCGGGACGTCGAACCCGCGGGCGAATGACCCGTACGGACGGGTGATTGTCGTACGACTCGCCCGGCGCTCACTCGCCCGCGCGGCGGTGACGGCTCACCCTGTGGCGCATGGCGAGATGTGAAGTATGCGGCAATGACTACGGAATGACCTTCGAAGTGCACGCGCAGGGCGCGGTGCACGTCTTCGACTGCTTCTCCTGCGCGATCCACCGCATGGCACCGATCTGCGAGCACTGTCGCGTGCAGATCATCGGACAGGGCGTCGAAGTCGAGGGCCAGTGGTTCTGCGGCGCGCACTGCGCCCGCGAGGAGGGAAAGGTGGGCATCGTCGACCGAGCCTGAACACACCCCTCCGACAGCACCCCGCGGCCCGAGTTGTACGGTCGTGGGGTGTACCGCTTCCTGTTGTCCCGGCAGTGGGTGATCCTCACGCTGGTCGCCCTCCTCCTCATCCCCACGATGATCAGGCTGGGCATCTGGCAGATGCACCGCTACGAGGAGCGCAGCGCCCGCAACCAGCTGGTCTCCGACGCACTGGGCGCGAAGCCGGCGCCCGTGGAGCGGCTGACCTCGGCCGGACACACCGTCACCACGCACGACCGGTACCGCACCGTGACCGCGAAGGGCCGCTTCGACACCGAGGACGAGGTCGTCGTCCGCCGCCGCACCAACTCCGACGACGAGGTCGGGTACCACGTGCTGACCCCGTTCCTCCTGGCGGACGGCAAGGTGCTGCTGGTCAACCGGGGCTGGATCCCCTCGAACGGGCCGAGCCAGACCGCGTTCCCCGAGGTGCCCGCGCCGCCGAGCGGCCAGGTCACCATCGAGGGCCGGCTGATGCCCGACGAGACGACCGCGGCGAGCGGCATCAAGGATCTCAAGGGGCTGCCGGACCGGCAGATCATGCTGATCAACAGCGAGGAGCAGGCCCGGCGCCTGCACGCCGAGGTCCTCGGCGGCTACATCCAGCAGACGGCGCCCGAGCCGAAGGGCAGCGCCCCGGAGCAGATCTCCGACCCGGGCAAGGAAGACGCCCCGCTGAACTACGCGTACATGATCCAGTGGTGGCTGTTCGCCGCGGGTGTCCCGTACGGCTGGTGGGTCCTGGTACGGCGGGAGCGCCGCGACCGGGCGGAGGCGGCGGCCAAGGAGGCCGCGGAGCAAGCGGAGCCGGCCGCGGTGTGAGCTTCGCGCCGTACCGTTCGTCGTGTGCCTCTCGCGCCGTGTCCCTCACCCTGCGAGACGGTCGCGCCAGTACAGGAACGTGCGCTCCGGCTCCGGCAGCAGGTCCCACGGATGGGGTGTCATGTAGCGACCGATGCGCCCGAAGACGGCGGCGGCCTCGGCCGGGCGGTGGATCCGGATCAGGGCGAAGGCGAGGACGTTGAGGTCGGCGACGACCTCGGCATGAGGCCCGGCTGCGGTGCCGAACCAGCCGGTCAGGGCCGCGGCCACCTCGTCTGCCGCCCGCGGTTCGTGCCAGTGGCCGCCGGCCCCGAGCGACATCTGCCGCTCCCGGTGCGCGACGAGTTCCACGCGAGCCGCGACGGGGAGCAGGGCGAGCGGTGATCCGTGCGGTGCGCGGGCCGCGCCCTGCCGGGCGAAGTCCAGCATGTCGACGACCGTGCCGTGACCACGCGGGGACAGATAGCGCAGCAGCTGGTGGTAGGCGGTCCGGTGCCAGGGGGCGCGGGTGACGGCCTCGCTCCATACCGGGACCGCGTCACGGACCGGGACGGCGAAGGCGTACATCAACTCCAGCAGCGCCAGCCAGGGAGTCGGGTCCTCGGGGCAGCACTCGGCCGCCCGCAGACACGCCCGCTCGGCCTCCCGGGCGGCGCCCCGTCCCTCGGTCACGGCCCGGACCGACCGCGCCCACGCCCCCAGCACCAGGGCGTCCCCGTCGCCGGGCCGGTCGGCGGACCACCGCTCGGAGACCAGGGGCGGCAGGTTCCGCGCCAGCACGGAGACCCGGTGCACCCGGCGGTCCCAGTCCCGCCCCGTGTCCCCCAGCAGGTCGGCGACCGGCTCCCAGACCGGACGTGTGCGCCCCGCGCCGAGACCGTGGAGCTGCCGGCCGGGGCGGAGTTCGTCCAGGGTCGAACGCAGCGCGTCGTCGTCGAGTTCGGGGCGGATCAGCAGGGCTGGGCGGCGTCTGAACATCGGTCCTGTTTCCCTGACTCCTGGGTCGCTTGCCCGAGGGGCGGGCGCGCCGGTCGGGCGCCCGCCCCGGGGATCTGTCCGGCGGGTCGGGCCGGGTCAGCAGCAGCGGCCCTGCGGATGGCTCTCCCGGTGCAGCGTGCGCAGCACCTGGTACTCGCGGCGGGTCGGGACCGGTGCGAGCGGGTGGTGGCGCCGGTGGCGCTCGCAGTACCGGTCGTACTCGGCCTCCCCGGTCAGCTCCCGCAGGTACCAGCCCACCGTCCGCACCCACTGCCGGGCGTTCACGTCCGGGCCCCCACCAGCGGTTCGCCGGTCTGCTCGGGCAGGTCGATACGGGATTCGACGTACGGCGCCTCGGCCGTCGGAAGCGCCACGGGACTGCGCACCGCACGTACGCACACCACCGCCGCGTTCACGATCACGACCGCGACCAGCAGCAGGAACAGGGCGATCAGCACACCGTCGACGGTGGAGTTGGTGACCACGGTGTGCATGTCGTCGAGCGTCTTGGCGGGCGGCAGGACCTCCTTCGCGTCGATGCCGTCGGCGTACTTGGTGCGCTGGGCGAAGAAACCGATCTTGGGGTCGTCGGAGAAGATCTTCTGCCAGCCCGCGGTGAAGGTGACCGCGGTGACCCAGGCGAGCGGGATCCCGGTGACCCAGGCCCAGCGCAGCCGCCCGGACTTGATCAGGACCGTCGTGCAGACCGTGAGGGCGACGGCGGCCAGGAGCTGGTTCGCGATGCCGAAGAGCGGGAAGAGCTGGTTGATTCCGCCCAGTGGGTCGGTGGCGCCGCTGTAGAGGAAGTAGCCCCAGGCCGCGACGACCAGGCCGCTGCACAGCCAGATGCCCGGCTTCCAGTTGACCCGGCCCATCGGCTTCCACACGTTGCCGAGCATGTCCTGGAGCATGAAGCGCCCGACCCGGGTGCCCGCGTCGACGGTGGTCAGGATGAACAGTGCCTCGAACATGATCGCGAAGTGGTACCAGAAGGCCTTCATCGCGGTGCCGCCGAAGATGCCGGAGAAGATCTCCGACATGCCGACCGCGAGGGTCGGGGCGCCGCCGGAGCGGGCGATCAGGGTCTGCTCCTCCACCGCGCCGGCCACGTGGGTGAGCTGGTCGGGCGTGATGGTGAAGCCGAGGCCCGCCACCGCGTGGGACGCCGACTCCGCCGTCGTACCGAGGAGTCCGGCGGGTGCGTTCATCGCGTAGTACAGGCCCGGCTCCAGAGCAGCCGCGGCGATCAGCGCCATGATCGCGACGAACGACTCCATCAGCATGGCGCCGTAGCCGATCATCCGGACCTGCGACTCCTTCTGGATCAGCTTCGGGGTCGTGCCCGAGGAGACCAGGGCGTGGAAGCCGGACAGGGCGCCGCACGCGATGGTGATGAACAGGAAGGGGAAGAGGGAGCCGGCGAAGACCGGGCCCGCGCCCGAGCTCGCGAACTTGCTGACCGCGTCCGCGTGCAGGACCGGAGCGGCCACGACCACGCCGACCGCGAGCAGCGCGATGGTGCCGATCTTCATGAAGGTCGAGAGGTAGTCGCGCGGAGCCAGGAGCATCCACACCGGGAGCACGGAGGCGACGAAGCCGTAGCCGATCAGGCAGAAGACGAGGGTCGTCGGGCCGAGGGTGAAGGCGGAGGCCAGTGAGGAGTCCTGGATCCAGCTGCCGCCGATGATCGCCAGCAGGAGCAGCGCCACGCCGATGAAGCTGGTCTCGACGACCCGGCCCGGGCGGATCCGGTGCAGCCAGAAGCCCATGAACAGGGCGATGGGGATGGTCATGGCGACGGAGAAGGTGCCCCACGGGGAGTGCGCGAGGGCGTTGACGACGACCAGGGCCAGCACACCCAGCAGGATGATCATGATCGCGAAGACCGCGATCAACGCCGCCGCCCCGCCCGCCCGGCCGATCTCGTCACGCGCCATCTGCCCGAGCGACTTGCCGTCCCGCCGCATCGACAGGAACAGCACCACCATGTCCTGAACCGCCCCGGCGAAGATCACCCCGGCCACGATCCAGAGCGTGCCCGGCAGATATCCCATCTGGGCGGCGAGGACGGGACCCACCAGCGGTCCGGCGCCGGCGATCGCGGCGAAGTGGTGGCCGAGCAGCACCCGGCGGTCGGTGGGGTGGAAGTCGACGCCGTCCTCCAGGCGTTCGGCGGGGGTGGCCCGGCGGTCGTCCGGCTTCAGTACGCGGCGGACGATGAAGCGGGAGTAGAAGCGGTAGGCGATGGCGTACGAGCCGAGGGCGGCGACCACCAGCCAGACCGCGGAGATCTTCTCGCCCCGGGCCAGGGCGAGGACGCCCCAGGCGACCGCGCTGAGCAGGGAGACGGTGGCCCACAGCAGGACCGACCGCGGTGATATGCGCGACTTTTCACGCTTTTCGGGCGCCTGAAGGGCGGATGCGGGCATGGCGGTTCCTCACCTCGACGGTGTGATGGGAAGTGCGCTGGGATCAGCTGCGGCGATGTCGGTCCGTCAGCGCGTACGCGGCGAGCAGGCAGAGGCCGCACCCCGGCACCCAGGCGAGCTGGTACCAGTAGAAGAACGGCGTCCCCGCCAGCCGCGGCTCCGCGCCGGCGTACCAGGGGACCCACAGCAGGCCTGCCGCGGGCGCGAGGAGCAGTACGGCGATCGCGACGCGTCGCAGCCGGTGATGACCGGTCCGTGCCATGACCTGCGCTCCTCTCCCGCTCGCTGTCGGTCTGTGCAAGAGTTGCCCACCCCCCGAGACCGGTTGACAGCGAATTTCCGGGAAATTTCCCGCCGGTTCCGTGTCATCCGTTCCGGTCGCCCGCGCAACTCTCCCGCGAGGGCACACACCAAGGACGGTGACCCATGGCCGATGGCGCCATGACCGCGACGTTCCTCGCCGTGATCGGCGGAGCGTCGCTGCTCGCCGTCACCGCACGCCGTCTGCACCCGAGCGACCGGCTGCCCTCACTGGAGGGCTGGGCGCTGGCCGACCGCAGTCTGGGACCGGTGTGGACCTGGTTCCTGCTCGGCGGCACGATCTTCACCGCGTACACCTTCACCGCCGTACCGGGACTCGCGTACGGCAACGGCGCGCCCGCCTTCTTCGCCGTGCCGTACACGGTGATCGTCTGCCCGATCGCCTTCGTGCTGCTGAGCCGCCTGTGGACCGTGGCCCGCGAGCACGGCTATGTCACCGCCGCCGACTTCGTGCGCGGACGCTACGGCTCCCCGTCGCTGGCCCTGGTGGTCGCGCTGACCGGGATCCTCGCGACCATGCCGTATCTGGCGCTCCAACTGCTCGGCATACGGGCGGTGTTGACGGCCGGGGGCGTGTACCCGCGGGGCGCGACCGGGGACCTGGTGATGGTGGCGCTGTTCGCGGGGCTCGCGGTGGCCACGTACCGCCACGGGCTGCGGGCACCGACGGTCATCTCCGCGCTCAAGGCGGTCGCCGTCTTCGTCTCGCTCACCGCGGTGACGTGGCTGGTCCTGGAGCGGCTCGGCGGCCCGCGGCCCGTCTTCGACGGCGCCGCGCGACGGCTCGGCGGACCGGCGCTGCTCCTCTCCCCCGCCCAGCAGCCCGCCTACGCCACCCTCGCCCTCGGCTCCGCGCTCGCCCTGCTGATGTACCCGCACGTGCTGACGGCCGGGTTCGCCGCCGACGGGCCGCGCACCCTGCGCAAGGTGTCCGTGGCCCTGCCCGCCTGGACGGGGCTGCTCGCCCTCTTCGGCTTCCTCGGCATCGCGGCCCTCGCGGCGGGCGTGCGCGCACCGAAGGGCGGCGCCGAGGCCGCCGTACCGATGCTGGTGGACCGGCTGATGCCCGGGCCGCTGGCCGGGCTGGTGTTCGGCGCGATCACCGTGGGGGCGCTGGTCCCGGCGGCGGTGATGTCGATAGCGGCCGCCACGAGCTTCGTACGCAATGTGTACGTCGAGTACGTGCATCCGACGGCCACCCCCAAACGGCAGGTGCGGATCGCCAAGGCCGTCTCGCTCACCGCGAAGGTGGGGGCGGTGGCCTTCGTGTTCGGGCTGCGCGACCAGGACGCGATCAACCTCCAACTGCTCGGCGGGGTCTGGATCCTGCAGATCTTCCCGGCCGTGGCGATCGGCCTGTTCACCGGACGGCTGCATCCGCGGGCACTGCTCGCCGGGTGGGGCGCGGGCATGGCGGCCGGGACCTACCTGGTCGTACGCGAGGGGTTCTCGTCCATCGTGCCGCTCGGTTCCGGACCGCTGGAGATCTACGCCGGCCTCGCCGCCCTGCTCCTCAACCTGACCGTCGCGGTGGCCGCCACCGCCGTCCTCGAACGTCTCGGCGTCCCGCGCGGCGCCGACCTGACCGACCTGCCGTCCCGCCTGACCGTCAGGCGGCGCCCGGAGACCGGAGCGAACCGACCGTGAGACGCAGACATCCGACCCCCGCACCGGAGCCCCATGTGGAGCTGCCGGGCGAGCCCCTCGCGCCCGCGCCGGCCGACCCGGCCGACCTGGAGCGCGAGGCCACGCTCGCCCGGCTCTTCGAGCTGCACTACTCCTCGATGCTGCGCCTGGCGGTGCTGCTCGGCGCGGACGACCCGGAGAACGTGGTGGCCGAGGCGTACTACCAGATCTACCGCAAGTGGCGGCGGTTGCGGGACGTCGAGGCGGCGGAGGCGTATCTGCGCTCCACGGTGTGCAATCTGACCCGGATGCGGATACGACATCTCCAGGTCGCCCGCAAGCACGTGGAGAATCCGCCCGTTCTCCCGGACGAGGCCGTCGCCTCCGCCGAGAGCACGGCGCTGCTCCGCGACGACCAGCGGGTGCTGATCGACGCGCTGCAGCAACTCCCGGCCCGGCAGCGCGAGGCGCTCGTGCTGCGACACTGGCTCGGGCTGAAGGAGAGCGAGATCGCCGCCGCGATGGGAATCTCCTCCGGTTCGGTGAAGACCCACACGGCACGCGGCATCGCCGCTCTGACCCAGGCGATGGAGGCCCGGCGATGAACGACACCGGTCCCAGCCGCACGGAGCGAGAACTCAGCGAGGCCCTCGCCGCGCTCGCCGACGAGGTGCAGGCCGCCCCCGACGCCTACCGCACGGCACGCGGCGAGTGGCTGCGCCGCGAACGCCGGCGCCGGCTCGTCCTCGCCGTCCTGATCGCCGTGGTCTTCGCCCTGGCCACGCTGATCGGCCTGTGGGTGCTCAACCAGACACCTTCGCACCCGGGCGTGATCTTCTCGACGACCGCGGTGAGCCACCCCTCACTCCCCCGGCCTCACCCCTGATTGCCCCACGGCCGCACCGGGAACCCGCAACTCCGTGCACCCACGCATCGAGGATTACGCCCTCATCGGCGACGAACAGACCGCGGCCCTGGTCGGCCGGGACGGCTCCGTCGACTGGCTCTGCCTGCCGCGCTTCGACTCGGCGGCCTGCTTCGCCCGGCTGCTCGGCGACGAGGACAACGGCCACTGGCGCATCGCCCCCAAGGGCGCCGACGGTCCCTGCACCCGCCGGGCCTACCGCCCCGACACCCTCGTCCTGGACACCGAGTGGGAGACGGACGAGGGCGCGGTGCGCGTGACCGACCTGATGCCGCAGCGCGAACGCGCCCCCGATCTCGTGCGCGTCATCGAGGGCCTGCGCGGCAGGGTGACCGTCCGCAGCACGCTGCGCCTGCGCTTCGACTACGGGTCGATCGTGCCGTGGGTGCGCAGATCCGGCGAGCACCGCGTGGCCGTCGCCGGACCGGACTCGGTCTGGCTGCGCAGCGACCCCTCGGTGCACACCTGGGGCGAGGGCCTCGCCACGCACTCGGAGTTCACCGTCGAGGAGGGCGAGAAGGTCGCGTTCGTCCTCACCTGGCACCCCTCCTACCGGCAGCGTCCGCCGCAGATCGACCCGTACGAGGCGCTGCGCGCCAGCGTCGCGGACTGGCAGGCATGGGCGTCCCAGTGCCGCTACCACGGTCCCCACCGGGACGCCGTGGTGCGCTCCCTGATCACTCTCAAGGCGCTCACCTACCGGCCGACCGGCGGCATCGTCGCCGCCACCACCACGTCCCTGCCGGAGGCGCTGGGCGGGGTGCGCAACTGGGACTACCGCTACTGCTGGCTGCGCGACTCCACGTTCACCCTGGACGCACTGCTGACCTGTGGTTACCACGAGGAGGCCGAGGCCTGGCGGGACTGGCTGCTGCGCGCGGTCGCGGGTGATCCGGCCGACCTGCAGATCATGTACGGCCTGGCGGGCGAGCGTCGGCTGCCCGAGTTCGAGCTGCCGTGGCTGTCCGGCTTCGCCGGGTCGACACCCGTACGCATCGGCAACGGGGCCGTCAACCAGCTGCAGCTGGACGTGTACGGCGAGGTCATGGACTCGCTGTCGCTGTCCCGGAGTTCGGGCCTGTCCACCAAACCGCACATGTGGTCGATCCAGGCCGCGCTGATGCAGTGGCTGCAGTCCGAGTGGCGGCAGCCCGACGAGGGGCTGTGGGAGGTACGCGGCGGCCGGCGTCACTTCGTCCACTCCAAGGTCATGGTGTGGGTGGCCGCGGACCGTGCCGTAAGGGCGCTGGAGGAGAATCCGCGCCTTGAGGGGGATCTCGACGGCTGGCGCGCGCTGCGCGACGAGGTCCACCGCGAGGTGTGCGAGAAGGGCTTCGACCGCGAGCGGAACACCTTCACGCAGTACTACGGCTCGCGCGAACTGGACGCCGCGCTCCTTCTCATCGGGCGCGTCGGCTTCCTGCCGCCCGACGACCCACGCGTGGTCGGCACCATCGACGCCATCCGCGAAGACCTGGGCCACGGCGGCTTCCTGCGCCGCTACAGCACCGACGAGACGACGATCGACGGGCTGCCCGGCGAGGAGGGCACCTTCCTGGTCTGCTCGTTCTGGCTCGCGGTCGGACTGCACAGGACGGGCCGGAAGCAGGAGGCGCGGGACCTGTTCGAACGGCTGCTGGGGCTCGCCAACGACGTGGGCCTGCTGTCCGAGGAGTACGACCCCGTGGACGACCGTCTGCTCGGCAACTTCCCGCAGGCCTTCAGTCACGTCGGTCTGGTGCACACCGCCCTCGCCCTGTACGGGGACGACGAGGCAGGATAAGAGCCATGGATCTTGGACTGAAGGACCGGGTGTACGTCGTCACCGGGGCCACGCGCGGCCTCGGCCACGCCGCCGCGCGCGAACTCGTCGCGGACGGCGCGAAGGTGGTCATCACAGGGCGGGACGAGAAGCGGGTCGCCGACGCGGCGGCCGCGCTGGGACCGAACGCGGCCGGAGTGGCCGTCGACAACGCGGACACCGACGCGGCCGCGCGGCTCGTCGAGGCGGCGCGGCAGCGGTTCGGCGACTTCGACGGCATCCTCATCAGCGTGGGCGGGCCCGCACCCGGGTTCGTCGCGGACAACACGGACGAGCAGTGGCAGTCGGCGTTCGAGTCGGTGTTCCTTGGAGCGGTCCGGCTCGCGCGGGCGGCGGCCGCGGAGCTCGAGGCCGGGGGTGTGATCGGGTTCGTGCTGTCCGGGTCGGTGCACGAGCCGATTCCGGGACTGACCATCTCGAACGGGCTGCGGCCGGGCCTGGCCGGGTTCGCCAAATCGATCTCGGACGAGCTGGGACCGCGGGGGATCCGGGTCGTCGGGCTGCTGCCGGCCCGTATCGACACGGACCGGGTGCGCGAGCTGGACGGCCTGTCCGCCGACCCCGAGGCCACACGGGCGGCCCATGAGTCCCGTATCCCGCTGCGCCGCTACGGGCTGCCGGAGGAGTTCGGGAGGACGGCCGCCTTCCTGTTGTCGCCGGCCGCTTCCTATCTGACGGGCATCATGGTGCCGGTCGACGGCGGCATGCGGCACGGGTTCTGACGCCCGGCCCGGTCAACTCACCCTTTCCGCACGGTGCTTGACGCCCTTCAGCCGCACCTCCGCGGGAAGGGCCGCGAGGCCCGCCGAATTGCGTGCGTGCATCAGGGCCTGGTCCGTGAGGTGGTGCAGGGCGGCTACCGGGTCCACGTGCGGTTCCAGGTGGAGTTGTACGCGCGCCTTCGGGGCGTCGCGGTTGCCGGTCAGCCGGGCGTGGGCGTGCGCCACGCCGTCCAGCTCGCCCGCCTCGCCCGCCAGTACGCCCTCCAGGGCCCGGCCCCGCAGCAGCGCCCCCTCGCCGTCGCCGGTGTCGACCATGACCTCGGCGAGGCGCCGCCGGCGCAGGACCGAGGTCAGCCACCACAGGCCCAGCAGGACCAGGACGGCCAGCACGGCGATGACGGTGGGCCACCACCAGCCGGCGTCCCGCCAGCGGGTGCGCTCGGCGTCGCTGAGCAGCACGTCGTGCCGCCCGTCGTGGATCCACCAGGAGGGGGGCTTCAGGCCGAGTCCCACGGCCAGTACGGAGCCGCCCAGCAGGAGCAGCACCAGCCCGACGATCCCGATCAGCACGCGGTTGACGGTCCTGAGCATCGCCCTCACCTCTTCCGTCCGGGACGCCGTACGTGCACCGACAGCGCGGGGGGCCGGGACAGCCCCAGGCCGTCGACCGCCTCCGCGAGCGCGGTGTCCAGGTCGGCGCGCACGTCGTCCGGTTCGCGGAAGTGCGAGACGGCGAAGACGTCGGCCCGGGACCGGCGCACCCGCACCCGTACCGACTGCACACCGGCGACCTCCATGGCACGGTCGCGCAGCACCAGCGCGGCCGCCTCCCGGTACAGACCGGCGTGTACGTCGGTGTCGGGGCGCCGCATCGGCAGGACGCCGCGCAGGCCCGGCGTGGCGGCGAGCACGATCAGCCAGAGGCCGAGGACCGCGGCGACGCCCGCGCCGACGAGCACCCAGGTGTCGTCGAGGGGGCGCTCGGCCAGCTGCCGGGCGAGTTCGCGGCGCCAGCTCATCGCGGGCCGGCCGGCGCGCACGGCTGCGACGTCGTAGAGGAAGATGCCCGCGACCGCCAGGACCAGGACCGCGACGATGCCCGCGGGGATGCGGCGCGCGGACCAGAAGCGTCCCTCGCGTGCGTCGTCGGCCGCCGGCGGGGGCGGTGGTGCGTGGTCCAGGTCGCCTCCGGGCGCCTTCTCGATGACCGGCAGTCGTTGTGTGGTGCCCTCAAAGCCCTGGGGCTCGCTCATCGCGTCCTCCCCTGTGCCGCGCCGTGTGCCGGGGTCAGATGCAGCCGCTCCACGTGAACGGCGACCTCCGGCACCTCCATGCCCACCAACGCGCCTACCCGCGAAGCGACATGCCGACGCACCTCCGCGCACCGCGCACCGATGTCGCAGGGGTAGTCGAGCTCGACGTGCAGGCGGACATGGGCGGCGCCATGGTGGACCACGACGGCGGCCTGCGCGGGCGTGGTGTCCCCGGACTGGCCGGCGAGCATTTCGCGGGCGGCCTGAGCGGCGACCTTCGAGACCACCCGGTCGGCGATCCTGGTGGCACCGCGTTCGCCCGGCGCGACGGTGGCCGGGCGTCTGCGAGGCTCAGCGGCACCCTCGCTCACTGGTGTCACCGCCGGCGGTCGTCACGCGTACGGAAGAAGTCGCCGAGTTCCAGGTCCCCCTCCAGGAACCGGCCGACGACGAAACCGATGCCACCCAGGGCGGCCACCAGCACAAAGGCCCCGAAGCCGCCGAAGTACCCGGCGAAGCCCAGCGCCATTCCGGCGATCATGCCGACCACGGCCATGCTCATCGTGCACTCCCCTCAGCGGTGCGGTTGTCCGGTCTCCGGGATGTCGATGTCACTGGAGCCGCGTCTCCGGCTCCTCGTCCTCTTCCTCCGGCAGCTTCACATCACTGACCGCGATGTTGACCTCCACGACCTCGAGGCCGGCCATCCGCTCCACCGCCGCGATGACGTTCTCGCGCACGTCATGGGCGACGTCGGAGATCGAGACGCCGTAGTCGACGACGATCTCCAGGTCGAGCGCCGTCTGCACCTCGCCGACCTCGGCCTTCACGCCGCGTGTCACGGACTTCGACCCGCCCGGCACCCGGTCGCGCACGGCGCCGAAGGTGCGGCTGATCCCGCTGCCGAGGGCGTGCACGCCGACCACGTCGCGCGCGGCCAGTCCGGCGATCTTCTCCACGACCCCGTCGGCGATCGTCGTACGTCCCCGGGTGGCCGGGTCTCCCCCGCCGCGCCGCGCCGACTTCCGCAGCGTTGGGCTGTCCGGGGCCTCGCCCGCTTCTCCAGGGCTCCTCGTCCGGTTCTGCTCCGTCATGTCGGTCATCGCCGTACGTCCCTTCGATTCGTCCTCCTTTCACCACGGTAAGTGGGGTTGCGCCACCGCGCGCCGGGGATGCGGCAGGCTGGAGGAATGACGGCGGAACGGTGGGCGCAACAGGTACGGCATCAACTGGGCCTGGGCAGACTCCTGCCCCTGGGTGGACCGCGCGAGGGCGCGTGGATCTCGGAGACGGCGGCCGAGGCGGTGCTCAGGCGCGCGGCCGGGGAGTTGCGCTGGGTACGGCTGGACGGGCTACGGATCGCGCTCGCCGACCCGGACTCCGCAGCCGACCCCGCCGTACCGCCCCCGCCGAGCGCCCTGCCGCCCGGACCGCTGCGGCTGACGGCGGACTTCGCGGCGACGGCCGCGCAGCCACTGCCGACGACGGCGACCCTGCTGCGTACAACGCTGACGGCCGCGGCGACCGGGCTGCTCGGCCTGGTGGTGGCGGAGGTGGACCTGCGGGTCACGGCGCTGCTGGACGAGGACCCGGAGGCCGTGCCGGTGCGGCCGCCGGAGCCACCGCCCGCCGCCGGGTCCGGGACGGGCGACGAGGGCCGCGCCGCGGCTGCCGCCCTCGCCGTCCCGGGGGTCGCCCGTCTGACGGGCGGCCTCGGCCGGTCCGTGCACATCGAGGAGCGGCACGAGGAGGGCGCGCTGCCGCACCGCCACGCGCGCGTGGAGCTGGCGGTGGACGCGGGCCACCGGGCCGTGGACGTGGCCCGGGAGGTGCGCGCGGCGGTCTCCGCGTCGCCGGCGGATCACCTGACGGTGGCGGTACTGATCACAGCCGTGGGCTGATCAGAGCCGTGCGCTGCTCACTGCCGTGGGCGAGCGGTCGTGGCGACGTCCGTGCGGTCGGCCCACTCGCCGGGTCGGCTCACTCGCCCAGGCCGGCCAGGTCCCGCAGTCGCCGTGCCTGCGCGGCCCGCTCGGCGGCGCGCTGGGCGTCGTAGTCCCGGCCCTGCGCCCCGCGCAGCAGTGCCTTGGTCTCGATCACCGCGTCCCGGGGTGCCGCCAGGACAGCCGACACCAGGTCGTGCACGGCGCCCTCAAGCTGTTCGGCGGGTACCGCGAGGTTGGCGAGGCCGGTGCTGACGGCCTCCTCGGCCAGGACGAAGCGGCCGGTCGCGCAGATCTCCAGTGCGCGGGCGTAGCCCACCAGTCCGACGAGCGGATGCGTGCCGGTCAGGTCGGGTACGAGTCCGAGGCTGGTCTCGCGCATGGCGAACTGCACGTCGTCGGCGACCACGCGCAGGTCGCAGGCGAGTGCCAGCTGGAAGCCGGCGCCGATGGCATGCCCCTGCACGGCGGCGATGGACACGAGGTCACTGCGCCGCCACCAGGTGAATCCGGCCTGGAACTCGGCGATGATCGCGTCGAGTTCGCCGTCGCTGCTGCGCGCGATGTCGACGAACGTCGGCTCGCCCTCGATTCCCTCGGGCGTGAACATGCGCCGGTCGAGCCCGGCGGAGAACGACTGCCCCTCGGCGCGCAGCACGACGACACGGACCGACCCCGGCAGGACCCGCCCGGCTTCGGCGAGCGCACGCCACATGCCGGGGCTCTGCGCGTTGCGCTTGGTCGGGTTGTCCAGCGTCACCGTGGCGATCGCGTCGTCGACGGTGAGCCGTACGCCGTCCTTGTCGAGCAGCGGACCGAGGTCCTGGGCAGGCGAAGCCATGGAATGCCTCCGATGAGTGCGGTCAGCAGAGCGAAGCTAAGTGACTGCACAGTAACCACCCGGCCGATCTGCCGACCGACCGGGTGGCCACCATCGAAGCCGATGAGCCTCCCGAGATCAGGACGAGGCGGCCTTCTTGCCCCGCGTCGCCCCGCCACGCCCACGGAGCGTGACGCCCGACTCGCTGAGCATCCGGTGCACGAAGCCATACGAGCGGCCGGTTTCCTCGGCCAGCGCCCGAATGCTCGCACCGGAGTCGTACTTCTTCTTCAGGTCTGCCGCGAGCTTGTCGCGCGCGGCGCCGGTTACCCGGCTGCCCTTCTTCAGAGTCTCGGCCACCCGTGCCTCCTCGTGGGAAGTGCGCTCTGGTCCCCTCATGATCACCCCTCCGGGCGTTCATGGCCACCCATTCGGCAAGGTCCGTGAGACAGGGTTTTGACGACAGGAGCGCATCCCCACAAGCGGAATCTGTGATTCTCCCCATGGGCGTTCGTACCGCCGAACGGGTTATTTCGCGAAGCAGCAGGTCAGAGACGTACAACGGCCGAGCCCTTGTCGATAAAGGGCTCGGCCGGGAATTCGATGTAGGACACACCTCGGTACGAGGAGATCTCACACAGATGATGGATCACGGATCGGCCGAATGATCCATACGCCGTGGATCACGCTGTCGATCACGCAGTGCCGGCTCTCAGGCGAGGGCGACGAGGTCCGCGTAGTCGGCGCCCCACAGGTCCTCGACACCGTCCGGCAGCAGGATGATCCGCTCCGGCTGCAGCGCCTCGACGGCGCCCTCGTCGTGGGTGACGAGGACGACCGCGCCCTTGTAGGTGCGCAGGGCGCCGAGGATCTCCTCGCGGCTGGCGGGGTCGAGGTTGTTGGTCGGCTCGTCCAGCAGCAGGACGTTCGCGGAGGAGACCACCAGGGTCGCCAGGGCCAGGCGGGTCTTCTCGCCGCCGGAGAGGACACCGGCCGGCTTGTCGACGTCGTCGCCGGAGAACAGGAACGAGCCGAGCGTCTTGCGCACCTCGACGAGGTCCAGGTCGGGGGCGGCGGACCGCATGTTCTCCAGGACCGTGCGCTCCGGGTCGAGGGTCTCGTGCTCCTGCGCGTAGTAGCCGAGCTTGAGGCCGTGGCCCTCGACGACCTCGCCGGTGTCGGGTGTCTCGACGCCGCCGAGGAGCCTGAGCAGGGTGGTCTTGCCGGCGCCGTTCAGGCCGAGGATGACGACGCGGGAACCCTTGTCGATGGCCAGGTCGACGTCGGTGAAGATCTCCAGCGAGCCGTACGACTTCGACAGGCCCTCGGCGGTCAGGGGCGTCTTTCCGCACGGCGCGGGCTCGGGGAAGCGCAGCTTGGCGACCTTGTCGCTCTGGCGCACCGCCTCCAGGCCGGAGAGCAGCTTGTCCGCGCGCCGGGCCATGTTCTGCGCGGCGACCGTCTTGGTGGCCTTGGCGCGCATCTTGTCGGCCTGCGAATGGAGTGCGGCGGCCTTCTTCTCGGCGTTGGCCCGCTCCCGCTTGCGGCGCTTCTCGTCGGCCTCGCGCTGCTGCTGGTAGAGCTTCCAGCCCATGTTGTAGATGTCGATCTGGGCGCGGTTGGCGTCCAGGTAGAACACCTTGTTGACGACCGTCTCGACCAGGTCGACGTCGTGGGAGATGACGATGAATCCGCCGCGGTAGGTCTTCAGGTAGTCGCGCAGCCAGACGATCGAGTCCGCGTCGAGGTGGTTGGTCGGCTCGTCGAGCAGCAGGGTGTCCGCGTCCGAGAAGAGGATGCGGGCCAGTTCGATACGGCGGCGCTGACCGCCGGAGAGCGTGTGCAGCGGCTGGCCGAGCACCCGGTCGGGCAGGTTGAGGGCGGCGGCGATGGTGGCGGCCTCGGCCTCGGCGGCGTACCCGCCCTTGGTGAGGAACTCGGTCTCGTTGCGCTCGTACTGCTTGAGCGCCTTCTCGCGGGTGGCGCCCTGGCCGTTGGCGATCCGCTGTTCGTTCTCGCGCATCTTGCGAAGCAGTACGTCGAGACCGCGCGCGGACAGGACGCGGTCGCGGGCGAGGATGTCGAGGTCGCCGGTGCGCGGGTCCTGCGGGAGGTAGCCGACCTCGCCGGAGCGGGTGACCGTGCCTCCGGCGGGGATGCCGTCGCCGGCGAGGACCTTGGTGAGGGTGGTCTTGCCGGCGCCGTTACGGCCGACGAGTCCGATGCGGTCGCCCTTGGCGATACGGAAAGAGGCGGACTCGATGAGGACGCGGGCACCGGCGCGCAGCTCGATACCGGAGGCGGAGATCACGGACAGGCTCCAGGGCAGACTGGGGTGACGGGTGGGCGACTGAGGACGTTCCCGCCGTCTAATGCGCGAGGAGAATGGCCATGGGCCAAGTCTAACGGGGCTGTGCAACCACTTTTTCTGTGCTCGGGTGTTCGGGCCGCCCGTCCGGGAGGCCGTTGCCGAGAGGCGCACGGTGCGGGGTGATCCGGCCCAGGTCGTCCACGGCGATGAGCTGGGACGTCCACGCCGATTCCGGGCAGGGCTGGGCGACGAGCAGCGCTCCGGCGGCGTGACGTACGGCACGCTCGGGTGCGAAGGCGCACCCACCGCGCGCGGGCACGACCCAGCGCAGGTCGCCGTCGGCGATGCGGTAGGCGGCGATGCGGGGCGGGGTGACGACGGCGAGGATTCCACGGCCGAGGGGGCGCAGGACGCCGGTGCCGCCCTGGGCGGGCAGCCAGTCGGCGCTCGCGGGGAGGGCTCGGTGCCAGCGGACGGTGGCGCCGTCGGCGGCGGTGACCAGTCCGTCGTCCCAGAGCGTGATGGTGTCCCCGCGCGCGAGGAGCACGGCGAGCGGACGGCGGCCGTCGCGTGTGTAGCGCGCGTCGGCGGTGAAGTGGTCTCCGTAGGGGGCGGGGCGGGACTCGTGGACGGCGGCCAGGACGGGCACCGCCAGGAGGAGGACCAGGGTGGCGACGAGGCGGCGGGTCACGCGGCGGGCGCCCGGGAGTTCACCGGTCTCCGGGGTGGCGCGGCGCGCCCTCGTCGTCTTGACCGGCAGATCGCCCACCGTGCCCCCTTCCGCGCCCATCACCCTCGGATCCGGCGCAGAGCGTAGCCATGCGCGGGGGCGGCGGCCGGGGTGTGGCGACATGACACGGCGGGGTGGGCGGGCGCGTCCCCCGTTCGGCTCTTCGCCGGCGCCGGTGGGCGGCCGCGGGCCGAGATCTCCGTATCTCGGTGTCCGAGGGCGAGGACGGCTCGGTGACGCGCGCCGAGCCGGCACAGGGCAGCGGCGCGGTGACGGTCGGTTCCAAGGGCCGCGGCGGCGTCTTCGACTCGCTCGGCGAGGAAGGGCGCGGGCCCGAGCGGGGTGTACGTCGTCGTGGACGCCGTCGACGCACACTCCCCCGGCGCGCGGCGTCGGCGGAGAGTTCAGCGGGGCCGAGAACCTCGCCCTGCGCCTGCTGTCCCGGCTCCCCACGGGCCGGCGCCTGCTCGAAGCGCGTCAGGAGGACGCGCTCGTCGACGGCTGGGTGGAGCGGGTCGGCGTCCGTGGAGACCCTGACGCCCCCGACGGGCCAGGGCCACGGCTCGCGGAGCTGCCTGGCCCGGGACGCCGAGGGCACCATCCGGAGCTTTGGCGCGTACGCGCCCCGGATGCCCGCCGACGGCTCCTAATTGCCGCCGGTGTGCACCTGGAAGGCGGCGCGGCGCACGGCCTTCGCCAGGGCGGGGTCCGGGTGCGCCGCGGCGAGTGCGACCAGGACCTGCACGGTGCGGGGGTGGCCGACGGCGCGCACCTCGTCCAGGAGCATGGGGACCGTCGGCTGCACGGCGGACTCCAGGTGCCGTACGAGCATCGGGGACTCGCCGTGGTCGGCGACGGCGGCCGCGGTGTCGACCCACAGCCAGGTGGCCTCCTGCCGGGTGAGGACCTCGTGGGCGTCCTCGGGGTCGACGCCGTCGTGCTCGGCGAGCCACAGCAAGGCGTAGGGCCGCAGCGTGGGCTCGTCGGCCACGGCTCTGACGTCGGGCTCGGCGGGGGCGCCGACCACGCGCAGTGCCTCGAAGGCGAGGCCGCGCAGCAGGGCGTCGTCGCCGCGGGCCGCGTCGATGAGTTCGCTGACGGCGCTGCCGACGGGCCGGGCGGCGAGCCAGGCGCGGTACTCGGCGCGGGCCGCGTTGGGGCGGAGCTGGGCGCAGCCGCGGAGCATGTCCTCGGCGGCCTGCTCGATGTTCCCGGCGGGGCTCTGCGCGGCGACGCAGATCTGCTCCAGCTTGACCCAGACCGCCCAGCTGCCGAGCGGGGTGAGCGTGGCCTGTCCGTCGCCGTAGGTGAGGGCGCCGACGGAGCCGAGGGCGTGCAGGGCCCAGTCGAGGAGGGGCGCGAGCGGGGTGTCGAGGGCCTGCGGCTGCTGCAGGGAGTCGGGCTGCGGCCCGTAGGGGATCTCGCAGCGCTCGGTGCGCAGTTCGGTGACCCGCTGCTCCAGCAGGTCCAGAAGCTGGTCGACCGGGACGGGCCCGGCGGACAGCTGGAGGAAGGAGAGCACCTGAGGCATGGCCGAGACGACCTCGGCGACGGCCGCGGGCTCGTGCTCCGCCGGCTCGGCGTGAGCAAGCGACCAGGCGTCGAACAGGGCGACCCAGCCGCGCAGTACGGCGCTGTCGTCGCGGTCCCAGGCACGCAGCCGCCAACCGGGGCGGGCGCTGTCGCCGTGCACCTCGACGAGGCCTGCGAGACGGGCGGTGTCCCAGTCGGCACGGACCTGAGCCGCTGTCAGGCCCAGGTCGCGGGAGGCCCGTTCCGCGGTCGCCTCGGCGAGGGTGGCCTTGCCGTCGGCTGTCGCGCTGTCGCCGCCCGGGCCGAACGCGGCGTCCGCCCAGCGGGCGACGCGGGCCGCGGCGGCCAGACCGGAGCGCGCCATTCTGGCCAGCTCCGCGGGCGCCGGTGTGCCCTCCGGAGGGCGGGGCGCGGCGCGGCGCGGGCGCCGCTGGTTCACAGCTGAGGGGGCGGCGGCCAGGGGTCGCGGGCGGACGAGTCGAAGCCTGGAGTCGCGCGGGATACGGGACGTCACGGGTGCAGTCTTCCGGTTGACGGTCCGAAAACCCAAACGGAATGTCACGGCGGGCTACGGGACTGGCCAACGGACGGGGCCGGCGAGCGGCTCGGGGCCGAGAACCGGCCAGTGGTACGGCCTTAAACGGAATCGCGCTTGTTGTTCAGCTCCACTGCGACCGGGCCTGGCGGAGGGTCACCTCGGCGGGGTCACATCAGCGGGGTCAGGAAGCGGCGCAACGCCTCTTCGTAGGCCTTCGGGTCGGCGTTCCACATCGCACCGTGCCCGGCCTTCGCCACGGTGCGCAGGGCGATCAGGTTGGGGTGGGCGTGCGCGAGCCGGCGGGAGTGCTCCCAGGGGGCCAGTGTGTCGTCGGGGCCGTGGAAGATCAGCGTCGGGACGGTGAGCTGTGCGGCCCCGGCGGTGCGATCGCGTTCCATGCCCGTGCGCCCCTGGGCGGCCCGCACGGCGAGCGGCAGCAGCGCGCCCGGCGTGCGGCGGGCCGAGGCGAGGGCGCGCAGTGTCGTGGCCCAGCTGAGGACCGGGGAGTCCAGGACCAGCCCCGAGATGCTCTCCCGCAGCGCGGAGTGCGCGGCGGCGCGCAGCGCCATGGTGGCACCGGTGGACCAGCCGTGCAGCACGACGTGCCTGGCACCGTGGTTCACGGCATACCGGATCGCCGCGTCCATGTCGCGCCACTCCGTCTCGCCGAGGTGGTTCAGACCGTCCGGGGAACGGGGGGCGCCGCGGTCGCCGCGGTAGGCGAGGTCGAGCACCGGGAAGCGCTGCCGGTGCAGGAACTCCATCACGTTCATGGGGTGTTCCCTGGTGGCTCCCAGGCCGTGCACCGTGATCACCCAGGTGTCCCGGACGCCGGGCACGAACCAGGCGGGCAGGGAGCCGAGTTCGCCGGGGATGTCCACGTCGGTGTGGTCGAGGCCGAGGGCGGTGCTCGGGTCGCCGATGTGCACGTTCGGGGTCAGCCACACCTTGTCGCCGGGCTCCAGGGCGCCGTGCGTGACCCGTTCCAGGCGGCGGACGACGGTGTCGGCGGAGTGCGTGGCGGTGTCGAGGACGGGGCCGACGACGGCATGGCTGCCATCGCCGGAGAGGCCGTAGGTGCCGGGGCGCAGGGCCGCCAGGTCGCGGGTGAGCGCGATCTGGCCGGCGGCCGTCGCGTGCACGGTGAGCCGCGGTTCGGTGGGCAGCGGCCTGCCCGGGGACGCCTTGAGTGCCGCGTCGCTCGCGAACCGGCCGGCGGCCACGGAGGCTGCGCCGGCTGCCAGGGCCACGGTGACGGCAGCGGCCGTTGTTTTGACGGTGCGCACCCGTCCAGTGTCCTGGCCAACCCGGTCACGGGCCAGCGGGAGGGCGGAACGGGGTGAAGCCGGTTGCGGGACCGGCACTCCCGGGGCGGGGTGCCCGGCACCGCCACTGGGCGCGGTGGGCTCAGCCCCGCTGCCCGTATCCCCGCAGCTTCTCGCCCGCCTCCGCCATCTGTTCGCGGGACAGCAGTCTCGGCGACATGCCCGGTACCGACGACGCCGTCAGCCACAGGCGGCACATCCACTCCAGTTGGGCCGTGCGGTCGTAGGCCTGGTCCAGGGTGGTGCCGTAGGTGATCATGCCGTGGTTCTGGAGGAGGCAGCCGGTGCGGTCGGCGAGGGCGTGGAGCATGTTCTCGGCCAACTCATCGGTGCCGTATGTCGCATAGGGCGCAACTCGGACAGGTCCACCGAGGGCGCCGGCCATGTAGTGGATCGTCGGGAGTTCGGGGACGAGCGTCGAGACGGCCGTCGCGTGTACGGCGTGCGTGTGGACGACGGCGCGGGCGTCGGTGGTGCGGTAGACGGCGAGATGCATGGGCAGCTCACTGGTCGGGGTCAGGGTGCCGAGCACCTGCCGGCCGTCGAGGTCGACGCCGGTCACGTCCGCGGGCCCGAGCCGGTCGTAGGGCACGCCCGACGGCGTGACCAGCACGGTGCCCCCGACGCGCACCGAGACGTTGCCGGAGGTGCCGACGACGAGACCGTCGAGGACCGTGCGGCGGGCGGCCGCGACGAGCGCGTCCCAGGCGCGCGCCTCCTCGTCACCCACACCCCTCCCCCGCCTCCGCGGCACATCCCGCGCACCCTCTCTCGCATCCCGTTCGCCCCGCTGGTCCCGCCGCCGCTCACCCATGCGGCGATCCTGTCAGGCGCACCCCCAACCCGCCGCCGGGCAGGGGCACTTTAGGGCGGAAGCCGAACCTCCGAAAGTCCCCGTACACGGATATATCCTCCCCTCTCCGTGCTTGGCTGGAGATCGACGAACATTCAATGACCTTCCAGTAATCTCCGGTTGTTTTGTCGTGCACGTCGCCATTCCGGGGGGAAACATGGCTCGTGATCGCAAACCGTTCCGCCGTCGCACCCGCGTCACAGCGGTCTGCGCGGCCGCACTCGCCATCGGGACGTCCGCCCTCGCCGAGCTTCCTGCCTCGGCGGCGAGCCCGCCGAAGGGGCACGACGTCTCTTCCCACCAGAAGAACGTCGACTGGTCCGGCGCGAAGGCCAGGGGCGCCAGGTTCGTATACGTCAAGGCGACCGAGTCCACCAACTACCGCAACCCGTACTTCAGCCGGCAGTACGACGGCGCCCGCACCGCCGGCATCATCCGCGGGGCGTACCACTTCGCGCTGCCGAACAAGTCGTCGGGCGCGACGCAGGCGGCCTACTTCGTGCGCAACGGCGGGAGGTGGAGCGCGGACGGCTGGACTCTGCCGCCCGCGCTCGACATCGAGTACAACCCGTACGACTCCCGGCACAAGTGCTACGGCCTGAGCAAGGCGGGCATGGTCAACTGGGTCAAGTCGTTCAGCAAGGAGCTGAAGCAGCTCACCGGCCGTCGCCCGGTGATCTACACGACCGCCCGCTGGTGGAACACGTGCACCGGCGGCAGCCGCGCCTTCGCCTCCGACCACGCGCTGTGGATCGCCCGCCACGACTCGGCGGACGCGGGATCACTGCCGGCCGGATGGTCGTTCTGGACCTTCTGGCAGTACGACAACAGCGGCGGCCTGCCGGGTGACCAGAATCTCTTCAACGGCTCCCAGACGCAGCTGAGGAAGTTCGCCCGGGGCCACTGACCAAGGGACAGAAAGGGACGAGAGGGTCGCCGGGATCGAACGGTACGGCGACCCCCTCATCCGGACACTCCAGAGACCGCCCCAGTTCATCTTCCGTTCACTCAGGTTTCCTACGGTCAACCGACCGACGACTTCGAACGATTGCCTGGGTAAATGGAAAGCTTCTCGCTGATCCTCGCGATTGTGGTGGTAACCGCACTCGCGTTTGATTTCACGAACGGTTTCCACGACACCGCCAACGCGATGGCCACCACCATCTCGACCGGCGCGCTCAAGCCCAAGGTCGCGGTGGCCATGTCCGCCGTGCTGAACCTTGTTGGCGCCTTTCTCTCGGTGGAGGTCGCCAACACGATCTCCAAAGGTCTCGTCGACGAGACCGGCATACGTCCCGAGGTCATATTCGCTGCGCTGGTCGGCGCGATCCTCTGGAACCTGCTGACCTGGCTGGTCGGGCTCCCCTCCAGCTCCTCGCACGCCCTGATGGGCGGCCTGATCGGCGCCACCGTCGCCTCGGCGGGCACGGGCGCCGTGCACGGCGACGTGCTCGTCACCAAGGTGCTCATCCCCGCGCTCGCCGCCCCGATCGTGGCGGGCCTCGCGGCGATGCTCGCGACCCGGCTGTCGTACACCCTGGGCAAGAAGGCCGACGGCAAGGCCGCCGCGAAGGGCTACCGGGCCGGGCAGATCGCCTCCGCGGGCCTGGTCTCGCTGGCCCACGGCACCAACGACGCACAGAAGACGATGGGCATCATCACCCTCGCCCTGGTCGCCGGCGGCGCCGTCGCCCCCGACTCCGACCCGCCCACCTGGGTCATCCTCTCCACGGGGCTCGCCATCGCGCTCGGCACCTACCTCGGCGGCTGGCGGATCATCCGCACCATGGGCAAGGGCCTGACCGAACTCCAGCCGCAGCAGGGCTTCGCCGCCCAGACCAGCGCGGCCACGGCGATCCTGGCCTCCTCGCACCTCGGCTTCTCCCTGTCCACCACGCACGTCGTCTCCGGTTCGGTGATGGGTGCGGGCCTCGGCCGCAAGGGCGGCGTGGTCCGCTGGTCGACGGCGACCCGGATGCTCGTGGCCTGGTGCCTGACGCTGCCGGCCGCGGCCCTGGTGGGCGCGCTGGCCGAGTCGGTCACGGATCTCGGCGCCTGGGGCACGGCCGCCGTCGCCGTCTTCCTGATCGCCTCCAGCGCGGCCATCTGGAAGCTCTCCCGGCGCGAGGTCGTCGACGCGACGAACGTCAACGAGGCCGAGGAGCCGGCCGGTGTGGTGACCACGGCGATCGCCGCGGTGGCCCCGCCCCCGGCGGGCACGGTGACCGAGGGCCTGACGGCCACGATCCCCGCCCCGGCCACGACCGCCACGACCGCCCCCGACCCCGCGATCCCGCCGGCCGCGGCCGTCTGAGCCCGCGCACCCGGCACGAAGGAAGAGAAGCAGCATGAAGATCGACTGGGCAGCTCTGGGCTCCGTCTTCGGCGTCAGCCTCGCGGTCACCGTGGGCCTCGTGGCCGTGTTCACCCTCGGCATCGTGGGCCTGTCACGCCGCGAACGCGCCGCTGTGCAGGGCGACTCGGCCGCGGTCGCGGTCACGGCCGCCTACGTGTGCTTCGCGGCGTGCGCGGCGGCGGTGGCGTACGGGATCTATCTGGTGGTGGCCAAGGCCTGAGGCCTTGGACCCCTTGGGTGCCGGGACGGCGATCCGTCCCGGCACCCCGCGTTTGCATGACCCCGGCGACCTCTTGGATGTGGGCCTGCGCACACTCCTCCGTCCCAGGTCAACAGCAAGTTGACTGCCCTTCCGGGCCCGTGGTGGACTGCCGGAGCCATGTACGACGGCGCGAGAGGAAGCCGGTGGAAGTCCGGCGCGGTCCCGCCACTGTCACCGGGGTAGGTAGTCCCGGAAGCCAGGAACTCTCACCGTCGGTCTCGTCGAACCAGGGCGTGGACACCCTGAGTGAGGACAAATCGCCATGCGCGGCTGCCGTTTGAGAGGCACCGACCCAGTGCCGCGACAGGCGACGTTCGCCCCGTCGCGACGCCCGGCACACTCCCCCACCGCCTCAAGGGCGTGGGAGGTGCCCCCACTCACCGCACCGGCCGAAAGCCCGAGTACGTCCCGTACGAGGACTTCCGGCCGACATGCCGAGAGCACGCACCGGACGCCGCTCGTCGACGGGCAGACGTTGCCTGCCGCGGCACTGGCCCGAGCCCTACCCGACCCGGCGATCGGCTGAGCCCCGTGCGTGCCGACCGCGTCTTCGCGTACGGCGCCGCCGCCGGCCTTCTCGGTGACCTTCTGCTCGGCGATCCGCGCCGTGGGCATCCGGTCGCCGCGTTCGGGCGGGCCGCCGGTGCCGTGGAACGGGTGTTGTGGCGTGACCACCGCGGGTGGGGCGCGTTGCATGCCCTCGTGTGCGCCGGTGGAGCCGTCGGGATCGGGGCGGTCGCCGTCTCCGCCGTACGACGCTCCCCCGCCGCCTCCGTCGCGGTGACCGCCACCGCCACATGGGCCGTCGTCGGGGGGACTTCACTCGCTCGTGAGGCCCGGAGCATCGGGCGCGCGCTGGAGTCGGGTGACGTCGAGGCCGCCAGGGCCCGGCTGCCGCACCTGTGCGGGCGGGATCCGCAGGCTCTGGACGCCGACGGGATCGCGCGGGCCGTCGTCGAGTCCGTCGCGGAGAACACCTCCGACGCGGTGGTGGGCGCCCTGGTGTGGGGGGCCGTCGGCGGGGTGCCGGGGCTGCTCGGGTTCCGGGCCGTCAACACCCTGGACGCCATGGTCGGGCACAGGTCGCCCACGTACCGGCGCTACGGGTGGGCTTCCGCGCGGCTGGACGACGTGGCGGGCTGGCCGGGGGCCAGACTGACCGCCGTACTGGCGACGGTCGCCGGCGGTGACCCGCGTGGTGCGGTACGGGCCTGGCGTGCCGACGCCGGCGCCCATCCGAGCCCCAACGCCGGTCCCGTGGAGGCCTCGTTCGCCGGGGCGCTCGGGGTACGACTCGGCGGGACCCTGTCGTACGGGGGGCGGGTGGAGCACCGGCCGGTCCTGAACCGGGAAGGCCGCGCCGTCGCCGTGCCCGACATCGAGCGGGCCGTACGGCTCTCGCGGCGCGTCGGAATGCTCGCGCTCGGCGTCAGTGTCGCCGCGCGCCTCATGGTGAAGGGACTCGGGAAATGAGCGGTGGTCTACTCGTCGCCGGTACCACCTCCGACGCCGGCAAGAGCGTCGTCACCGCCGGGATCTGTCGTTGGCTGGTGCGGCAGGGCGTCAAGGTCGCGCCCTTCAAGGCGCAGAACATGTCGCTCAACTCGTTCGTCACCCGGGAGGGCGCCGAGATCGGGCGGGCTCAGGCCATGCAGGCGCAGGCCTGCCGGATCGAGCCCACCGCGCTCATGAATCCCGTGCTGCTCAAGCCCGGTGGAGAGCAGAGCAGTCAGGTCGTGCTGATGGGCAAGCCGGTCGGCGAGCTCAGCGCGCGGGGGTACCACGGGGGGCGGCAGCAGAAACTGCTCGGGACCGTTCTCGACTGCCTCGCCGAGTTGCGGGGCACGTATGACGCCGTGATCTGTGAGGGGGCGGGTTCTCCCGCCGAGATCAACCTGCGGCGTACCGACATCGTGAACATGGGGATCGCCCGGAACGCACGGCTTCCCGTGCTCGTGGTCGGGGACATCGACCGCGGCGGCGTCTTCGCCTCCTTCTTCGGGACCGTCGCACTCCTGTCGCCCGAGGACCAGGAACTCGTCGCCGGGTTCCTCGTCAACAAGTTCCGGGGAGACGTCAGCCTCCTGGAGCCCGGGCTCCACATGCTGCACGGCCTCACCGGGCGGCAAACCTACGGCGTCCTGCCCTTCCGGCACGGTCTCGGCATCGACGAGGAGGACGGGCTGCGGCCCGCTTTCAGACCGAACACAGCCCTGCGGGGGACCGTGCGCGAGTCGGACGTCGCGCCGCCCGTCGGCGAGGACGTGCTGCGCGTCGCCGTCTGCGCGGTCCCCCTCATGTCCAACTTCACCGACGTGGACGCGCTGGCCGCCGAACCGGGTGTCGTCGTGCGGTTCGTGGACCGGCCCGAGGAGCTGGCCGACGCCGACCTCGTCATCGTTCCGGGAACCCGGGGCACGGTGAAGGCCCTGGAGTGGCTGCGGGAACGCGGCCTTGCGGACGTCCTGGTACGAAGGGCGATCGAGCAACGGCCCGTCCTCGGCATCTGCGGTGGCTACCAGATCCTCGGCGAGCACATCGAGGACGAGGTCGAGAGCCGGCGCGGACACGTCGAGGGCCTCGGAGTCCTGCCCGTGCGGGTGCGGTTCGCCCGCGAGAAGACACTCACCCGGCCGGTGGGCCAGGCCCTCGGCGAGCCGGTCGAGGGGTACGAGATCCATCACGGGGTCGCCGAGGTCACCGGCGGAGAAGCGTTCATCTCCGATGGCGGCGGACGCAGCCTGGACGGCTGCCGGGTCGGCCGGACCTGGGGCACGCACTGGCACGGTTCGCTGGAGTCGGACGGGTTCCGGCGGGCCTTCCTGCGTGAGGTGGCGGCCGCCGCGGGCCGCCGCTTCGTGCCGGCGCCCGACACCTCGTTCGCCGCGCTGCGCGAGGAGCAGCTCGACCGGCTCGGCGACCTGATCGAACAGCACGCGGACACGGACGCACTGTGGCGGCTCATCGAGTCGGGCGCGCCGCAAGGACTGCCTTTCATTCCACCGGGAGCACCCGCATGAGCACAGTGTTGTTGTTGTCGACCGCCGACACGGACCTGCTGGCGGCCCGGGCCGCCTCCGGTGCCGACTACCGGATCGGCAACCCGACCCGCGTGGACGTGGCGGAGGAACTGCCCGGGCTGCTCGACGGCGCGGACATCGCCGTCGTACGGCTGCTCGGCGGGAAGCGGGCCTGGGAGGACGGGCTCGCCGCGCTCAGGGCGTCCGGCGTACCGACCGTGCTGCTCGGCGGAGAGACCGTGCCGGACGCGGAGTTGATGGCCGAGTCGTCGGTGCCCGCCGGTGTGGTCGCCGAGGCGCTCAAGTACCTCGTGGAGGGCGGGCCCGCCAACCTCGTCGAGCTGGCCCGGTTCCTGTCCGACACCGTGCTGCTGACCGGTGAGGGTTTCCTCGAACCGCAGAAGATGCCCGAACACGGCGTCCACGGCGAGCGGGAGTTCACCGAGGGCCGGCCGACCGTCGGCGTGCTCTTCTACCGGGCCCATGAACTGAGCGGCAACACCTCCTTCGTGGACACCCTGTGCGACGCGATCGAGGCGCGTGGCGCCAACGCCCTTCCCGTGTACTGCGGTTCGCTGCGCGGCGCGGACCCGGCGCTGTACGAGACCCTCGCGAAGGCCGACACCCTGGTGGCCACCGTCCTGGCCGCGGGTGGCACGCACGCCTCCCACGCCTCGGCCGGCGGCGACGAGGAGGCATGGGACATCGGCGCGCTCGCCGACCTCGACGTCCCTGTCCTGCAGGGCCTGTGCCTCACCTCCTCGCGGGACGCCTGGGACGAGTCGGACGCCGCGCTGTCCCCGATGGACGCGGCGATGCAGGTCGCGATCCCGGAGTTCGACGGGCGCCTCGTCACCGTTCCGTTCTCCTTCAAGGAGCAGGGACCCGACGACGTGCCCGTGTACGTCGCCGACCCGGAGCGGGCCGCGCGGGTCGCCGGAATCGCCGTACGGCACGCAGAGTTGAGGCACAAGCCGAACGCGGACAAGAAGCTGGCGCTCGTCTTCACCGCCTACCCGACCAAGCACTCGCGCGTCGGCAACGCGGTCGGCCTGGACACGCCCGCGTCGGCGGTCCGGGTGCTGGACGCCCTGAAGGACGCCGGGTACGGGGTCACCGCATACCCGGCGGGCGGCGACGAGTTGATCCACCGGCTCATCGCGGCCGGCGGTCACGACGTGGAGTGGCTGACCGAGGAGCAGCTGGCCTCCGCGCCCGCCCGCGTGCCGCTCGCGGACTACCAGGCGTGGTTCGACAAGCTCGACCCCGAGCTGCGAAACGGGATGCTGGAGGCGTGGGGCGAGCCGCCGGGTTCCCTCTACGTCGACGGGGACGACATCGTGCTGGCGTCCCTCCGGTTCGGGAACGTCGTCGTGATGATCCAGCCGCCGCGCGGCTTCGGTGAGAACCCGATCGCGATCTACCACGACCCCGACATGCCGCCCTCGCACCACTACATGGCGGCCTACCGCTGGCTGGAGAACAGCTTCGGCGCCGACGCGATCGTCCACATGGGCAAGCACGGCACGATGGAGTGGCTGCCGGGCAAGGGGCTCGGGCTCTCACGCGGGTGCGGGCCGGACGCCGTGCTCGGCGAACTGCCGCTGATCTACCCCTTCATCGTCAACGACCCCGGCGAGGGCACCCAGGCCAAGCGGCGCGGGCACGCCACGGTCGTCGACCACCTCGTACCGCCGATGGCCCGTGCGGACACCTATGGCGACCTGGCCAAGCTGGAGCAGCTGCTCGACGAGTACGCGCTGGTCTCCGACCTGGACCCGACGAAGGCGCCTGCCGTGCGGGCCCAGATCTGGACGCTGGTCAAGGCGGCCGAGCTGCACCACGACCTGCACGTGGACGAGCAGCCGGAGGACGGCGACTTCGACGAGTTCGTCATGCACATCGACGGCTATCTGTGCGAGATCAAGGACGTGCAGATCAGGGACGGTCTGCACATTCTCGGCGGCGGACCGGTCGGTGAGCCGCGCGTCAATCTGGTACTCGCCGTGCTGCGTGCCTCGCAGGTGTGGGGCGGGCAGGCGAACGCGCTGCCGGGGCTCAGGGCTTCGCTCGCGGCTCATTTCGGGCTGGTCGAGAAGGAGTTGCTCGCCGAGCCGGGTGCGCCGGTGAAGGTTCCGGTGGAGCTGAGTGACCTCGTCGAGGGGCCGTCCCGTACGGCCGCCGACGCCATCGACCTGCTGGAGCAGCTGTGCCGGCGGATCGCGGAGGGGATGGAGGAGAGGGAGTGGGCCGTCACCGAGAGCCGCGCCCTCGCACGTGACGTCCTGGGCACCGAACTCCCGGACGCCGTCGCGGTGTTGGAGTTCGCCTGCACCGAGGTCGTGCCCCGACTGGCGCGGACGACCGACGAGATCGGCCACATCCTCAAGGCCCTCGACGGCGGATACGTTCCCGCCGGCCCCTCCGGCTCCCCCACCCGCGGGCTGGTCAACGTCCTGCCGACCGGCCGGAACTTCTACTCCGTCGACCCCAAGGCCATCCCCTCCAGGCTGAGTTGGGAGGTCGGCCAGTCCCTCGCCGACTCCCTCGTCCAGCGGTATCTGCAGGACACGGGCGACTATCCGAAGTCCGTCGGCCTGACGGTCTGGGGCACGTCCGCGATGCGCACGCAGGGCGACGACATCGCCGAGATCCTGGCGCTGCTGGGCTGCCGGCCGGTGTGGGACGACGCCTCGCGCAGGGTGACCGGGTTCGAGGTCGTCGGCCTGGCGGAGCTCGGTCGCCCGCGCATCGACGTCACCGTCCGTATCTCCGGCTTCTTCCGGGACGCGTTCCCGCACGTCGTCGGGCTGATCGACGACGCCGTCCGCGCGGTCGCCGACCTGGACGAGCCCGCCGACCGCAACTTCGTGCGGGCCCACGCCGACGAGGACACGGCCGAGCACGGCGACCGGCGGCGCGCGACCGCCCGGGTCTTCGGCTCCAAGCCGGGGGCCTACGGGGCGGGGCTGCTGCCGCTGATCGACGCCCGCAACTGGCGCAGCGACGCCGACCTCGCCGAGGTGTACGCGGTGTGGGGCGGTTACGCCTACGGGCGCGGGCTCGACGGGCGGGCGGCGCGCGGGGACATGGAGACCGCGTTCAGGCGGATCGCCGTCGCCGCCAAGAACGTCGACACCCGCGAGCACGATCTCGTCGACGCCGACGACTACTTCCAGTACCACGGCGGCATGGTCGCCATGGTGCGGCATCTGACGGGCGAGAGTCCCGAGGCGTACGTCGGTGACTCCGCCACCCCGGACCAGGTGAAGACCCGGACCCTGGGCGAGGAGACCCATCGCGTCTTCCGCGCCCGCGTGGTCAACCCGCGCTGGATGGCGGCGATGCGGCGGCACGGCTACAAGGGCGCCTTCGAGATGGCGGCGACCGTCGACTACCTCTTCGGCTACGACGCCACGGCCGGCGTCGTGGACGACTGGATGTACGAGAAACTCAGCGCCGAGTACGTCTTCGCCCCGGAGAACCGGGAGTTCATGAAGAAGTCCAACCCGTGGGCGCTGCGCGGGATCACCGAGCGCCTGCTGGAGGCCGCGGACCGCGGACTGTGGGCCGAGCCGGACGCGCAGACGCTGGAGCAGCTGCGCGCCACGTACCTGGAGCTGGAAGGCGACTTGGAGGGCGACCAGTGACCACCCCCTTTCCCTTTACGGCCGTGGTCGGCCAGGACGACCTGCGGCTCGCGCTGCTGCTGAACGCCGTGTCGCCGGCCGTGGGCGGTGTGCTGGTGCGCGGCGAGAAGGGCACCGCCAAGTCGACGGCCGTACGCGCGCTTTCGGCGCTGCTGCCCAAGGTCGCGGTCGTCCCCGGGTGCCGTTTCTCCTGCGACCCCGCGCAGCCGGACCCGGAATGCCCGGACGGGCCGCACGAGGCCGGGTCCGGCACTCAACGGCCCGCGCGGATGGTCGAGTTGCCCGTCGGCGCCTCCGAGGACCGGCTCGTCGGCGCCCTCGACATCGAGCGGGCGCTGGCCGAGGGTGTCAAGGCCTTCGAGCCCGGCCTGCTCGCGGACGCACACCGCGGGATCCTCTACGTCGACGAGGTCAATCTCCTTCATGACCACCTCGTCGACCTGCTGCTGGACGCGGCCGCGATGGGCGCCTCCTATGTCGAACGCGAGGGTGTCTCCGTCCGGCACGCCGCCCGTTTCCTTCTCGTCGGCACCATGAACCCCGAGGAGGGCGAGCTGCGGCCGCAGCTGCTCGACCGGTTCGGGCTGACCGTCGAGGTCGCGGCGTCCCGGGAGCCGGACCAGCGGGTGGAGGTCGTACGGCGCAGGCTGGCCTACGACGACGAGCCGGCCGCGTTCGTGGCCCGTTGGGCGGACGAGGAGACCTCTGTACGTCAACGGATCGTCGCCGCACGGGAGTTGCTGCCGTCGGTGCGGCTGGGCGACGGGGCGCTGCGGCAGATCGCGGCGACGTGTGCCGCCTTCGAGGTGGACGGCATGCGGGCCGACATCGTGATGGCCCGTACCGCGACCGCGCTGGCGGCGTGGGCCGGGCGGACCGAGGTGCTCGCCGAGGACGTGCGGCAGGCGGCGCTGCTCGCGCTGCCGCACCGGCGGCGGCGTAATCCCTTTGACGCTCCGGGACTTGACGAGGACAAGCTCGACGAGACGCTGGAGGAGTTCGGGGAGCCCGAGGACGACGATCCGGGGCCGGACGGGCCCGGTGGCGGGGGTGGCGGGCAGCCGCCCTCCGAGTCGGACGGTCCGCAGGGTGGTGACACCGGCGCCCGGCCCGAGCCCGGGGAGGGCGGCGAGCCGCAGGCCTCGGGAGCGGCCGAGCAGTCCGCCGTACGCGCCGCCGAGCCGTTCCGCACCAAGGTGCTGAGTGTGCCCGGGATCGGTGAGGGCGCGTCCGGGCGGCGTTCGCGGGCGCGGACGGAGCACGGCCGGACGACGGGGGCCCGACGGCCCCGGGGCGCGCTCACCAAACTGCACCTGGCGGCGACCGTGCAGGCCGCCGCGCCGCATCAGCGGGCGCGCGGGCGCTCGGGGCGAGGGCTGGTCGTGCGGCGGGACGATCTGCGGCAGGCGACCCGGGAGGGGCGCGAGGGGAACCTCGTGCTGTTCGTGGTCGACGCCTCCGGGTCGATGGCGGCCCGGCAGCGGATGAGTGCCGTGAAGGGCGCCGTGCTCTCGCTGCTGCTGGATGCGTATCAGCGGCGGGACAAGGTGGGGCTGGTGACGTTTCGGGGGGCGGCCGCCGATGTCGCGCTGCCGCCTACGTCGTCCGTGGATGCGGCGGCCGTCCGGCTGGAGACGTTGCCGACCGGTGGTCGTACGCCTCTCGCGGCCGGGCTGCTGAAGGCGCACGACGTGCTTCGGGTGGAGCGGTTGCGGGATCCGGCGAGGCGGCCGCTGGTCGTGGTGGTCACCGACGGGCGGGCCACGGGCGGCCCTGAGCCGGTCGCGCTCGCCGGGCGGGCGGCCCGGCTGTTCGCGGCCGAGGGGGTCGCCTCCGTGGTCGTCGACTGCGAGTCGGGTCCCGTGCGGCTGGGGCTGGCCGGTCGGCTCGCCGGGGATCTCGGCGGTACGGCGGTGACGCTCGACGCGTTGCGGGCGGACTCGATCGCCGGTCTGGTGAGGGATGTACAGGGCACGCAGGGGACTTCGAGGAGGGCCGCGTAATGCCGCAGGGGCAGCCGAGTGTGGTGCCGGACGACGGACTGACTACTCGTCAGCGACGTAACCGGCCGCTGGTCGTCGTGCACACGGGCATCGGGAAGGGCAAGTCCACGGCCGCCTTCGGGCTGGCGCTGCGGGCCTGGAACCAGGGGTGGCCGATCGGGGTGTTCCAGTTCGTCAAGTCGGCCAAGTGGAAGGTCGGCGAGGAGAACGCGCTGCGCGTGCTCGGCGCCTCCGGCGAGGGCGGGAGCGTCGACTGGCACAAGATGGGCGAGGGGTGGTCCTGGGTTCAGCGGGACTCCCAGATGGACAACGAGGAGAAGGCCCGGGAGGGCTGGGAGCAGGTCAAGCGGGACCTCGCCGCCGAGACCTACAAGCTGTATGTGCTCGACGAGTTCGCGTACCCGATGCACTGGGGGTGGGTGGACACCGACGAGGTCGTGGAGGTGCTGCGGGAGCGGCCGGGGACCCAGCACGTGGTCATCACCGGGCGGAACGCGCCCGAGAAGCTCGTCGGGTTCGCCGACCTCGTGACCGACATGTCCAAGGTCAAGCACCCGATGGACGAGGGCCAGAAGGGTCAGAGGGGCATCGAGTGGTAACTGCTGTGCCCCGGCTGGTCATTGCCGCGCCGACGTCCGGCAGCGGCAAGACCACCGTCGCCACGGGTCTGATGGCCGCGCTCGCCGCGCGGGGGCTCGCCGTGTCCGCGCACAAGGTGGGCCCCGACTACATCGATCCCGGGTATCACGCGCTCGCCACCGGGCGGGTGGGGCGGAACCTCGACGCGTACCTGTGCGGGCCGGAGCTGGTCGGGCCGTTGTTCCTGCACGGGGCCCGCGGGTGTGACATCGCCGTCGTCGAGGGTGTGATGGGGATGTTCGACGGGGCCGCGGGGGAAGGTGAACTGGCGTCCACCGCTCATGTGGCGAAGCTGCTCGGGGCGCCGGTGGTGCTGGTCGTCGACGCCTCGTCGCAGTCCCGGTCCGTGGCGGCGCTGGTGCACGGGTTCGCGTCCTGGGACCCCGAGGTGCGGGTCGGGGGTGTGATCCTCAACAAGGTCGCGTCCGACCGGCACGAGGAGTTGCTGCGGGAGGCGTTGGAGTCGGCCGGAGTGCCCGTGCTGGGGGTGCTGCGACGGGTCGCGCAGGTGGATACGCCTTCTCGGCATCTGGGGTTGGTGCCGGTCGCCGAGCGGGGTGCTGCCGCTGTGGAGGCTGTGGCTGCCATGGCGGGGCAGGTGTCCGACGGGTGCGATCTGGAGGCGCTGGTGGGGCTGGCGCGGAGTGCGGGTGCGTTGTCGTGTGCCGGCTGGGATGCGGCGGAGGCAGTGGCAGGGGTTTCCTCGCCCCCGCCGCCCCTTCCCGTCCCGTCCCCGGGGGCCGCCGCCCCCAGCCCCCCGCTTCGGCCCGAAGTGCCTCGTCCTCAAACGCCGCACGGGCTCAGGATTGCCGTTGCCGGTGGGGCAGCGTTCACGTTTTCCTATGCCGAGCATGCTGAGCTGCTGGCTGCCGCCGGTGCCGAGGTCGTCGTCTTCGATCCGCTGCGGGACGAGCAACTGCCCGACGGCACGAGCGGGTTGGTCATCGGGGGTGGATTCCCCGAGGTGTACGCCGCTGAGCTGTCCGCCAACGAACCCCTGCGCAAGGCCGTCGCGGACCTCGCGGCGAGCGGCGCTCCCGTCGCCGCCGAGTGTGCCGGGCTGCTGTATCTGTGCCGGGAGATCGACGGGCTGCCCATGTGCGGGGTGCTCGATGCCGGCGCGCGGATGTCCGAGCGGCTCACCCTCGGGTACCGGGATGCCGTCGCCGTGAGCGACAGTGTGCTGGCCGCCGCCGGGACCCGGATGCGGGGGCACGAGTTTCATCGGACGGTCGTCGAGCCCGGGGCGGGGGCGGCCCCCGCATGGGGCGTGCGCTCCCCGGCGCCGCGCGTCGAAGGTTTCGTACAACAAGGTGTGCACGCGAGTTATGTGCACACGCACTGGGCGTCCGAGCCCGGTGTCGCCCGTCGGTTCGTGGAGAGGTGCCGGACGTCATGAGCAGCAGCAGGCTGATCGGGGTCGGAGTGGGTCCCGGGGATCCGGAGCTGGTGACCGTCAAGGGTGTCGGCGCCCTCCGGGCGGCCGATGTCGTCGTCGTACCCGTGATGGCCGCGCCGGACGGGAAGGACGGCGGGGAGCGCGGGCGGGCCGAGGCCACCGTGCTGCACTACGTGCCGGAGGAGAAGGTCGTCCGGGTCGTGTTCGCCCTCAACGAGCGCAGCGACCGGGCGCGGCGGGAGGCCGCCTGGGACGCGGCCGGGGAGCGGGTCGCCGGACTGCTGCGGGAGCGCGGCACCGTCGCCTTCGCCACCATCGGCGATCCCAACGTGTACTCGACCTTCACCTATCTCGCGCTGACCATCGCCGAACTGGTGCCGGGGACCGTGGTGGAGACCGTTCCCGGGATCACCGCGATGCAGGACCTGGCGGCGCGGTCGGGCGCTGTGCTCACCGAGGGCACCGAGCCGCTCACCCTGGTGCCCGTCACCGCCGGGGCGGCCGTGCTCAAGGACGCGCTCAGCGGGCCCGGCACCGTCGTCGCCTACAAGTTCGGGCGGCAGGCCGGCGAGGTCGTCGAGGCGCTGCGCGAGACCGGGCGGCTCGCCGACGCGGTGTGGGGGTCGGCGCTGGGGCTGGACTCCGAGTCGATCCGGCCGGCCGCCGAGCTCGACGGCGCCCCGCTGCCGTACCTGTCCACGCTCATCGCGCCCGCGCGGCGTGACGGCGGGCGGGGCGGCAAGTTGTGAGACTCGGCGAAGGGCCCGTCTCAGCTCGCGATGCCCACCACCAGCCAGATGAACAGCACGCCCGCCACCGTGCACAGCAGGGTCGAGCGGGCGGGGTGCTCGTGGTGCGCCTCGGGCAGGATCTCGGCCGCGGCGAGATAGAGGAGTACGCCGCCGAAGAGACCCAGATAGCCGCCGAGCAGGCCCGCCGGGATGGTGACGAACGCGGTCGAGGCCGCGCCGACGACCGGTGCCGCCGCGTCCGCGAACAGCATCGTGAGCGCCTTGCGGCGGGCGTTGCCGTACAGGCTCGTGATCGTGTACGTGTTGAAGCCGTCCGCGAAGTCGTGGGCGACCACTGCCAGCGCGACCGCCGTGCCCATGCCTTCGCCGACCTGGAAGGCCGCGCCGATCGCCACGCCGTCCATGGCGCTGTGCCCGACCATCGCCGCGGCCGCGGTCAGGCCCACCTCGGGCGCCCGGCCGTTGGTCTCCTCGCCGCCGTGGGAGGCCTGGCGGGCGGCCAGCAGCCGTTCCACCAGATGGGCCAGCAGGAATCCGGCCACGAACAGGAGCAGGGCCGCCGGGACGCCGAAGACCTGGCCGCCCGCCGTCTTGAGCGCCTCCGGCAACAGGTCCAGGCCGACCACACCGAGCATCAGACCACCGGCCAGGCCGAGGACCAGATGGCGACGGTCGGTCACCCGCTGTGCCGTCCACCCGCCGGCCAGCGTCATCAGGAACGCGCCGAGCGCGACGAAGACCGCCATGTGCCCTTGCTATCCGATCAACCCCCGTTCGCGCACATCCGGCAGCCGCTCCGGCGCCACCGTTAAGACCTTTTGTACGAGAGAGGACCGATTTCCATGGCCGATGCCCCCACCGGCAAGGTGACCTTCGTCGGTGCCGGCCCCGGCGCCGCCGACCTGCTGACGTTCCGTGCCGCGCGCGCCATCGCCGAGGCCGACGTGGTGATCTGGGCCGCGAGCCTGGTCCAGGCGGAGGTCCTCGAGCACGCGCGCGAGGGCGCGGAGATCCTCGACTCGGCGACGATGTCGCTGGAGGACGTCGTCGCCGTCTACGAGCGGGCCCGGGACGAGGGCCTGCGCGTCGCTCGCATTCACTCCGGTGATCCGGCCCTGTGGGGCGGTACGCAGGAGCAGCTCGACCGGTGTGCGCGGATCGGCATCGGGACGGAGGTCGTGCCGGGGGTGTCCGCGTTCTCGGCCGTCGCCGCCCTCGCGCAGCGCGAGCTGACCATTCCCGAGGTCGCGCAGTCCGTGGTCCTCACCCGGCTCGGCGGCGGCAAGACGCCCATGCCGCCCGGGGAGGAGGTGCGGGAGTTCGCCAAGCACGGCACGACCATGGCGATCTTCCTGTCCGCCGCCCGCAGCGGGCAGCTGGTGCGGGAGCTGCTGGAGGGCGGCTATCCGACGACCACGCCGGTCGTCGTCGCCTACCAGGCGACCTGGCCGGAGGAGCTGGTGGTGCGCTGCACGATCGCGACGCTGGAGGAGACGGTCAAGGAGCACAAGCTCTGGAAGCACACCCTCTTCCTGGTCGGGCCGGCGCTGGGCGCCGAGGGCACGCGCTCGCACCTGTACCACCCCGGTCACTTCCACGGCTATCGCAAGGCCGACCCGGAGGCCCGCAAGGCCCTGCGCTCGCGGGGTGCCAGTACGTGATCACGGTGGTCGGTACGGGGACGGGCGCGCCGGTTCCGCTCGATGCGGTGGCGGGGGCCGAGCTCGTCGTGGGCGGGCGACGGCACCTGGACGCCGTACGGCTGCCCGAGACCGCCGAGCGCATCGTGCTCGGGCCGCTCGCGCCCGCCCTGGACGCCATGGAGGAGTACCTCGGCAAAGGCCGGCGCGTGGTCGTGCTGGCCTCCGGGGACCCCGGGTTCTTCGGGATCGTGCGGGCGCTGGCCGAACGCTTCGGTGCGCGGCGCCTCGACGTGCGGCCCGGTGTCTCCTCCGTCGCCACCGCCTTCGCCCGGCTGGGGCTGACCTGGGACGACGCGGTCGTCGTCAGCGCGCACGGGCGGGATCCGCGCACGGCCGTCAACGTGTGCCGGGCGCACCCGAAGGTCGCCGTGCTGACCGGTCCCGGTGCCGGTCCGGCGGAACTCGGCGCCGCGCTCGCCCGCACGGCGCCAGGGCGGGTCCTCGTCGTCGCCTCCGCGCTCGGCTCTCAGGAGGAGAGCCTGGAGCGGGTCTCCCCCGCCGAGGCCGCGGGCCGCGACTGGGGTACGGCGGTGAGTGTCGTCCTGTGCCTGGACGAGACGCGGGTGCTCGGCCCCGTACGGACGCTCGCGGGCGCGGCCGCCCTGCCGCCTGCCGGGTGGGCGCTGGACGAGGGCGACTTCGCGCACCGCGACTCGATGATCACCAAGTTCGAGGTGCGGGCGCTGGCCCTGGCGCGGCTCGGGCCGCGCCCCGGCGACCTGGTCTGGGACGTCGGCTCCGGCTCGGGATCCGTGGCCGTGGAGTGCGCGCGGCTGGGCGCCGCGGTCAGCGCGGTCGAGAAGGCCCCGGACGGGGTGGAGCGGATCCGCGCCAACGCGGATGCGCACGGTGTCGACGTGCACGTGGTGCACGGGGAGGCGCCCGCGGCGTTGTCCCGACTCGACGATCCCGACGCGGTGTTCGTCGGGGGCGGCGGGCGCGAGCTGCCCGGGATCGTCGGCGCGTGCGCGCGGCGGGCCCGGCGGACGGTCGTGGTCGCCCTGGCCGCACTGGACCGGGTGCCCGCGGTGCGCGCCGCGCTCACCGGCGCCGGTTTCGACTGCGACGGGGTGCTGTTGCAGTCGTCCCGGCTCGCACCACTGCCGGGGGACGTGTCCCGGCTGGCGGCGACCAATCCCGTTTTCCTGTTGTGGGGTGCACGAACCCCCGTCTCTCATGAAGGAGTTGCTCTGTGATCGGCCTCATTTCCGCCACCGTGGCGGGGGCGGCGGCACGCGACCGGCTGGCCGCGGCATGGCCGGACCGCACGCGTGTGTACGAGGGTCCCGTCAAGGACGCCGTACGGACCGCGTTCGAGCAGTGCGAGCAGCTCGTGTGTTTCCTGGCGACCGGGGCCGTCGTACGGCTCGTGGCGCCCCTGCTGGGCGACAAGGCGTCCGACCCGGGTGTGGTGTGCGTCGACGAGGGCGGGCGGTTCGCCGTGTCGCTGCTGGGTGGGCACGGGGGCGGCGCCAATGAACTCGCCCTGGAGGTGGGCGGGTTGCTGGGTGCCGAGCCGGTGGTGACCACGGCGACGGACGCCGTCGGCATCCCCGGCCTGGACACGCTCGGTCTTCCCCTGGAGGGCGACGTCGCCGGTGTGACGCGGGCCCTGCTGGACGGTGAGCCGGTCGCGCTGGACGCCGAGGTGGCGTGGCCGCTGCCGCCGTTGCCGTTCGCGGCGCGGGGCACGCACACCGTCCGGCTCACGGATCGCGCGGTCGAACCGGCCGACGGTGAGGTGCTGCTGCGTCCGCCGTCCCTCGTCGTCGGCGTCGGCGCGTCCAGGGGCGCCCCGGCCGACGAGGTGCTCGCTCTGGTCGAGGACGCGTTGCGGGACGCGGGACTGTCGCCTCGCAGCGTCGCCTGGCTCGCCACCGTGGACGCCAAGCGCGAGGAGCCCGGCATCGTCGAGGCGGCCGCACGGCTCGGGGTGCCCGTGATGACGTACTCCGCCCAGGAGTTGACGGGGGTCGAGGTCCCCAACCCCTCCGACGCGCCCCTCTCGGCCGTCGGCACCCCCTCCGTCGCCGAGGCCGCCGCGCTCGTACGGGGCGGCGAACTCCTCGTCCCCAAGCGGAAGTCGGCACGCGCGGACGGGCACGCCTCGATGGCGACCTGCGCCGTCGTACGACGTCCCGCGCGCGGCCGGCTCGCCGTCGTCGGACTCGGCCCCGGCGCCCGCGATCTGCTCACCCCGCGCGCCACGGCCGAACTGCGGCGCGCCTCCGTGCTCGTGGGCCTCGACCAGTACGTCGACCAGATCCGCGACCTGCTGCGGCCCGGCACCCGGATCCTGGAGTCCGGGCTGGGCGCCGAGGAGGAACGGGCGCGGACCGCGGTGGCCGAGGCCCGGACCGGGCAGGCCGTCGCGCTGATCGGCAGCGGCGACGCCGGCGTGTACGCGATGGCCTCGCCCGCGCTCGCCGAGGCCTCCGACGACATCGACGTGATCGGCGTGCCGGGCGTCACCGCCGCGCTCGCGGCCGGCGCGATCCTCGGCGCACCGCTCGGCCACGACCACGTCTCGATCAGCCTTTCCGACCTGCACACACCGTGGGAGGTCATCGAGCGGCGGGTCCGCGCGGCGGCCGAGGCGGACCTCGTGGTCACCTTCTACAACCCCCGTTCCCGGGGCCGGGACTGGCAGTTGCCGAAGGCGCTGGCGATCCTCGCCGAGCACCGGGAGCCGACGACTCCGGTCGGTGTCGTACGCAACGCGTCCCGGCCGGACGAGTCCAGCCGGGTCACGTCCCTGGTCTCCCTCGACCCGGCGACGGTCGACATGATGACGGTGGTGACCGTGGGCAACACGGCGACCCGTGAGATCGCGGGCCGCATGGTGACCCCGCGCGGCTACCGCTGGCAGGACACCTCGTCGACGAGCGGCCCCGCCGCGGGGCAGGGGCAGGGAGACGTTCGGTGAACCGTGTGCTCCCGCCGGTCCGGCGGCCCTCCCGGGTCGTCCGGCGCCACCCCGTTTCCCCACCCGAGTCAGTGCCCGCAGAGCAGTCCGCCACCGTACATCCCGAGGAGACATCGTGACCACCCCGCCGCCCGCCCTGCTCATCGCCGGTCATGGCACCCGGGACGAGGCCGGAGCCGAGGCGTTCCGCGACTTCGTACGGCAGCTGGGAGCCCGCCACCCCGAACTGCCCGTCGCGGGCGGCTTCATCGAGCTGTCTCCGCCGCCGCTGGGCGAGGCGGTCACCGAGCTGGTGGAGCGGGGGGTACGGCGTTTCGCCGCCGTGCCGCTGATGCTGGTGTCCGCCGGGCACGCCAAGGGGGACATCCCGGCGGCGCTGTCCCGCGAGAAGGAGCGGCACGCGGGGATCTCGTACACCTACGGGCGTCCGCTGGGCCCGCACCCCTCACTGCTCGCGGTCCTGGAGCGGCGGCTGGACGAGGCGCTCGGCTCCACCGTGCGCTCGCCCGAGGACCGCGCCGACGTGACCGTGCTGCTGGTCGGGCGCGGATCCACCGACCCCGATGCCAACGCCGAGGTGCACAAGGCGGCGCGGCTGCTGTGGGAGGGGCGCGGGTACGCGGGTGTGGAGACGGCGTTCGTGTCACTGGCGGCACCCGACGTGCCCAGCGGCCTGGACCGGTGCGTCAAGCTGGGCGCCCGGCGGATCGTGGTCCTCCCGTACTTCCTCTTCACCGGCATCCTGCCGGACCGGGTGAAGCAGCAGACCGAGGGCTGGGCGGCCGCGCACCCGGAGGTCGAGGTGGGCTCGGCGGACGTCATCGGCCCGGAGCCGGAGCTGCTCGATCTGGTGATGGAGCGGTACGAGGAGGCCGTGAAGGGTGATCTGCGGATGAACTGCGACTCGTGCGTGTACCGCATCGCGCTGCCGGGCTTCGAGGACAAGGTCGGTCTGCCGCAGCAGCCGCACTTCCACCCGGACGACGACGGTCACCATCACCACCACGGGCACCACCACGGCGGACACGCCCATGCGCACTGAGGACGGCGCCGGGCCCGACCTGCGCCACCACGGGGACGCCGAGGTCCGTGACGACGGTTCCGCGCTGGTCGACCTGGCGGTGAACGTCCGCGCGGACACACCGCCGGCCTGGCTGCGCGAGCGCATCGCCCGTTCACTCGGCTCGCTCGCTGCCTATCCGGACGGGCGAGCCGCGCGGGCCGCGGTGGCGGCACGGCACGGGCTCGTCGTGGAGCGGGTGCTGCTGACGGCAGGTGCGGCCGAGGCCTTCGTGCTGCTGGCCCGGGCGTTGAAGGTGCGCCGGCCCGTGGTGGTCCACCCCCAGTTCACGGAGCCGGAGGCGGCGCTGCGGGACGCGGGCCACTCCGTGCACCGGGTCCTGCTGCGGGCGGAGGACGGCTTCCGGCTGGACCCTGCGGCCGTCCCCGACGACGCGGACCTGGTGCTGATCGGCAACCCGACGAACCCCACCTCCGTCCTCCACTCCGCCTCGGTCATCACCCGACTCGCCCGCCCTGGGCGCACGTTGGTGGTCGACGAGGCGTTCATGGACGCGGTGCCTGGTGAGCGGGAGGCGCTGGCCGGCCGGACGGATGTGCCGGGTCTGGTGGTCCTGCGCAGCCTGACCAAGACGTGGGGGCTGGCGGGACTTCGGATCGGCTACGTCCTCGCCGCCCCCGACACGATCGCCGACCTGGAGCGCGCCCAGCCCCTGTGGCCGGTGTCCACGCCCGCGCTGGCGGCCGCCGAGGCCTGCGTGGGCCCGCAGGCACTGGCGGAGGCGGCCCACGCGGCGCACCGCATCGCCAGGGACCGGGCCCATCTGGTCGCCGGACTGCGGGAGTTCGGATCGGACGGGCTGCGGGTCGCCGAACCGGCCGAGGGCCCCTTCGTCCTCGTACGGCTGCCCAGGGCAACGGCCGTACGCCGGCATCTGCGGGACCTGGGCTTCGCCGTGCGGCGAGGTGACACGTTCCCGGGGCTGGGCGAGGAGTGGCTGCGGCTGGCGGTGCGGGACCGGGCGACGGTCAACTCCTTTCTGCAGGCACTCGACCGGGCGCTGACGCTGGCGTCGCATCACTGACCCACCGGGGCCGGTTCAGCTCCGGCCGCGACGCGCCGGCACCACCGCTCCCCCACCCGCGACGAGCAGAGCGACCGCACCGCCCACGACATACGGCGCCATGGAACCACCCCCGGTCTCGGCAAGACCCGCCTCCTCACCCGGCGCACCCCGCACCCCGACACCACCGGAGGGATCGCAGCACATCACTGACCCACCGAGGCCCGGTTCAGCTCCGGCCGCGACGCGCCAGCGCCACCGCTCCCCCACCCGCGACGAGCAGAGCGACCGCACCGCCCACGACATACGGCGCCATGGAACCACCCCCGGTCTCGGCAAGACCCGCCTCCTCACCCGGCGCACCCTGCACCCCGACACCACCGGAGGGATCCGCGCCCGGCTTCCCCGCCGCCGCGGCCGGTGCCTCGCAGGTCGCCTTCGCCAGGGTCAGCGTGCCCTCGACGTCGGCCACGTTGAGCTTCAACGGGTTGACGGAGACCTTGAGTTCGAGTGCGGTGGCGGCCGCCGTGCGCGACGTGGTCTCCGTCTTCGACAGGTCGAGGCGTACCTCGCCGACGCCGGGCACCTTGACGTCCGTGGTGCCGCCGGTCGTCAAAGTGACCTTCTTGCCCAGGACGGTCACCGAGCCGAGCAGGTTCGAGGAGGCCACCGGCCTCTTCCCGGGCACGCAGGTCGCCTTGGAGGTGACCTTCTCGATGTCGATGAGGGACAGCAGCGGCAGGCCGGGGACATGGAGGCTGGCGTGGGCGAGGTCGGTCGAGCCCTCGGCCGCGGCGGAGGTGACGGACGCCTTCGCCGTCGCCACCTTCGCGGCCAGCACGTTGAAGGGCTTTCCGCCGTCCACGCCGTCCAGCGTGGCGGTCAGCGCCGTCTTTTCGGCGCTCCGCGGCGCCTCGACCTGGTTGAGGGAGACCGCGAGCGGGACGTTCACGGCTTTGTTGAGCAGGGACACATCGAGCCCGGTGCGCAGGACCACGGCACTGGCGCGCCCCTGGTCGCCGGTCGCCTGCGCGGAAGCCGCGCCGGCCAGGGCCGCGGGACCGGCGGCGAGGGCCGTGGCCGCCGCGACGGTGACGAGACGGCGTGCGGGCAGCGGGAAGTTCTTGCCGTTCAAGGCGGGGACCCCTCGGAGGAGATGTGCTCGGGACCCGCCAAGAATTACGCACGACGAGTGAACAGACGGCATTCCGGCGCCACTTCACCCCATCGTGCGTTCCCCGTGAACATTTTCGAATCCCACGGCACAAGCGTTCCACGCATTCACCGCCGCACCGCCTTCTGTCCGAATACGACGGTTGACCTATCGGCGCGCACGCCGGCGCGTGTCACGTCAACCCGCCGACGACCCGCCCGTTCAGCACGACCCGCCGCGGCGCCGCCAACACCCGTACGTCGGCCCGTGGATCGTCCTCGTAGACGACGAGGTCGGCCGGTGCGCCCTCCTCCAGCCCCGGCCGCCCGAGCCACTTCCGCGCGCCCCAAGTCGTCGCCGACAGCGCCTCGACGGGCGGGATGCCGGCGGCGACCAGCTCCGCCACCTCGCCGGCCACCAGGCCGTGGGCGAGGTGACCGCCGGCGTCGGTGCCGACGTACACCGGGATCCCCGCGTCGTAGGCGCCCCGCACGGTGTCGTAGCGGCGCTCGTGCAGCCGTCGCATATGGGCCGACCACTGCGGGAACCTGGCCTCGCCGCCGTCCGCGAGCCGCGGGAAGGTCGCGATGTTGACGAGGGTGGGGACGATCGCGACGCCGCGTTCGGCGAAGAGCGGGATGAGGTCGTCCGTCAGGCCGGTCGCGTGCTCGATGCAGTCGATGCCGGCCTCGACCAGATCTCGCAGGGAGTTCTCGGCGAAGCAGTGCGCGGTGACGCGGGCGCCCAGGCGGTGGGCCTCGGCGATGGCCGCCTCCACCGCGTCCCGCGGCCAGCTGGGGGCCAGATCGCCGAGGTCGCGGTCGATCCAGTCGCCGACCAGCTTCACCCAGCCGTCGCCGCGGCGGGCCTCCCGTGCGACGTACGCGACCAGGTCCTCCGGCTCGATCTCCCAGGCGTAGCCCCGCATGTAGCGGCGGGTACGGGCGATGTGGCGGCCCGCCCTGATGATCTTCGGGAGGTCCTCGCGGTCGTCGACCCACCGGGTGTCCGAGGGCGACCCCGCGTCCCGGATGAGCAGGGTGCCCGCCTCGCGGTCGGTCAGCGCCTGTTTCTCGGCCACGTCCTGCTCGACCGGGCCGTGCGGGCCGAGGCCCACGTGGCAGTGCGCGTCGACCAGGCCGGGCAGGGCCCAGCCCTCGACGGTACGGATGTCGCGGGCGCCGACGGGACGGTCGTAGGAGATCCGGCCGCCGACGACCCACAGTTCGTCACGGACGTCGTCGGGCCCGGCCAGGACCCGGCCCTTCACGTGCAGCACCGCGTGATCGCTCATGGACTGCACCCTAACCAGCGGGCCCGGGCGTCACTGTTCCCAGGGCGGGGGCCCTTCGAAGCCCAGCATGAACACGGCGTGGAGGACCGCGGCCTCGACGCCGAGCGCGGCTGCGCCCGGGTGGGCCGCCCAGGTCAGGAACGGCGGGGTTCGAGGCCTACGCCCCGAGCCCCTTGGCGTTTCAGTCGTCCCCGCCCGCCTGCTCGGACGTCTCCTCCTCCACCTCGGCCATCGCCGGGTCGAGGAGCCGGGACAGGAAGTGGCGGGTGCGGCCGTGGGCCGGGTTCGTGATGACCCGGTCGGGACTTCCGTCCTCGACGATCACCCCGCCGTCCATGAAGACCACCCGGTCGGCGACTTCGCGGGCGAAGGTCATCTCGTGGGTGACGACCATCATGGTCATGCCCTCCCTGGCCAGTCTTCGCATGACCGCGAGGACGTCCCCGACCAGTTCCGGGTCGAGGGCCGAGGTCGGCTCGTCGAAGAGCATCACCTCGGGTCCCATCGACAGCGAGCGGGCGATCGCCACGCGCTGCTGCTGGCCGCCGGAGAGGGCGGCGGGGTAGGCGTCCGCCTTCTCCGACAGGCCCACCCGCTCCAGGTTCTCGGCGGCCACCCGTGCCGCCTTCGCCTTGTCCCGCCTGAGCACCCGGCGCTGCGGCAGCGTGAGGTTCTCGGTGACGGTGAGGTGCGGGAAGAGGTTGAACTGCTGGAAGACCATGCCGATACGGCGGCGTACGGCGTCGATGTCGACGTCGGGATCGGTGAGTTCGGTGCCGCCCACGAACACCTGACCCTTGGTGGGCTCCTCCAGGAGGTTCACGCACCGCAGCAGCGTGGACTTGCCCGAGCCGGACGGGCCGATGACGCACACGACCTCGCCCTGGCCGATCTCCAGGTCGATGCCGCGCAGCACCTCGTTGTCGCCGAAGGACTTGTGCAGGCCCTTGACCCGGATCTCCGGTCGGCTCATCTCACGGCCTCCTGGGCCTTCTTCTCCATGCGGCGCACGACGAAGCCGAGCGGGACGGTCACCAGCAGGTAGCACAGTCCGGCGACCAGGATCGGCGTGGAGTTGGCGGTCGTACTGGCCAGGTCGCGGCCGTACTTGGACAGTTCGCGCTCCTCCAGGGTGACGCCGAGGAGCAGGACCAGGGAGGAGTCCTTGAAGAGGATCACGAACTCGTTGGTCAGGGGCGGCAGGATGATGCGGAACGCCTGCGGGATGATGATCGAGACCATGGTCCGGGCGGGCGAGAAGCCGAGCGAACGCGCCGCCTCCGTCTGCCCCTTGGGAACCGCCTGGATGCCGGCGCGGAACGTCTCCGCCAGATAGGCGGCGCCGACGAGGCCGAGCGCGATGGCGGCCTTGCCGTAGGTGCCGCCGACGATCTCCGTGCCCGGGAAGGCCAGCGGGATCGCGACGCCGATGAAGATGAAGATCAGCAGGGCGGGCAGACCGCGGAAGATCTCGATGTAGACGCCGGCGACCCAGCGGTACGGGGCGACGGACGACAGCCGCATCAGCGCCACCACGAGGCCGAGCACCAGGGCGAAGACGAACCCGGACACGGTGTACAGCACGGTGTTCTTCAGCGCCAGGGTGATGACGTCCGGGAACATCTGCCGGGCGATGTCCCATTGGGCGAACTGGTTCTTCAGCCGGCCCCAGTCGGCGCCGACCGCGAAGGCGATCACGGCGGCGACGAAGACGGCGTACTGGGCGGCGCGTGACAGGCTTCGCTTCTGACGCCGGGTCAGGCCTTTTTTCTTCGGCTGGAGTGGTACGTCCGTATCGGCCATGGGTCAGGACGCGGAGGTGGACGGGGAGGCGGCGGAGGCGGTGTAGGGGCCGATCCACTTCTCGTACAGCTTCTTGTAGGTGCCGTCGGCCTTGGCGTCCTTGATCGCCTTGTTGATGGCGTCGCGGAGCTTGGTGTTGCCCTTCTTCACCGTGAAGCCGTACTGCTCACCGGTGTTGATGTTGCCGGCCAGCCTGAAGGCATCCGAATTGGCCTTGTTCTTCAGCCAGCCCTGGACGACCGGGTAGTCGATGATGACGGCCTTGACCTGGCCGGTGCGCAGGCCGTTGAGGACCGCGTCCGAGGTCTCGAAGGAGACCGGGTCGAAGCCCTGCTTCTTCGCGTAGTCCTCGCCGGTCGTCTGCGCCTGTGCGCCGAGCTTGGCCTTCTTGGCCTTCGCGTCGGCGAGCGAGGTGATGCCGCTGTTCTTGGCGACCAGGAGGGCCTGGGTGGCGTCGAAGTACGGGTCGGAGAAGTCGACGTTCTTCTTGCGCTCGGCGGTGATGGTCATGCCGGCCGCGGCCAGGTCGCACTCGCCGGAGTTGAGGAACGCGCCGGTCTTGAAGTTCTCGAAGGGCGTGTCGAGGATCTGCTGCTTCACGCCGAGGTTCTTCGCGACGAGGTCGATCAGCGAGACGTCGAAGCCCTGCACCTTGCCGTCGATCTCCGACTGGAAGGGCGGGTACGGCAGGTGTGTGCAGGTGGTGAGCTGTCCGGCCTTGACGAGCTCGACCCCGCCGGCGGCCGTCCTGCTCCCGCTGCCGCCGTTGCCGCTGGAGGTGCAGCCGGAGGCGGTGGCAGCCACGAGCACCAGCCCGGCCGTCGCGGTGGTGGCGGCCAGAATTCGGGTCCGGCGCCCGGAGAACTTCTTCACGGGTGGGCCTCCTGTGTGGGAACTGATGGGTTCCGATTATAAGGAGAAGTTTGGGTCTCTCAAATCAAACCGATGGCTACGAGGCTGTCCGGCCTAAGAAGTCGCAAGTGAAGGCATGTGAAGGGAGGGTCACGAGTGGCGGATACCCTCAACCGAGTCGACCACTCATGAGCGAAGAGAGCACCGCCGTGACCCACCCCTTCCTCGATCTGCCCCCGCTGAGCGCCGCGCACTTCGCCGCGATCGAGGACCGCGTGGCGCGGTTGCTCGGCACCGAGCAGGACGTCGTGATCATGCAGGGCGAGGCGCTGCTGCCGCTGGAGGGCGCGATCCGGGGGACGGCCGGTCCCGGGACGACGGCGCTGAACATCATCACCGGGCCGTACGGGCAGACCTTCGGGAACTGGCTGCGGGACTGCGGGGCGACGGTGATCGACCTCGCGGTGCCCTTCCACACGGCGGTGAGCGCCGGGCAGATCCGGGAGGCCTTCGCCGAGCACCCGGAGATCGACTTCGTCTCCCTGGTGCACGCGGAGGCGGCGACCGGAAACACCAACCCCGTCGCGGAGATCGGGGAGGCCGTACGGGAGCAGGGGGCGCTGTTCTATCTGGACGCCGTGGCCTCCATCGGGGCGGAGCCGGTGCTGCCGGACGCGTGGGGCGTCGACCTGTGCGTCATCGGGGCGCAGAAGGCGATGGGCGGGCCGGCCGGGGTCTCCGCGGTGTCGGTGAGCGAGCGGGCGTGGGCACGGATGGAGGCGAACCCCGCGGCGCCGCGACGGTCGTACCTCTCGCTGCTGGACTGGAAGGAGCGGTGGATCGACGGCGGACGGAAGGCGCTGCCGCACGCGCCTGCCCAGCTGGAGATGCTGGCACTTCAGGCGTGTCTGGAGCGGATCGAGACGGCGGGGCCGGAGACGGTCATGGCACGGCACGCGTCTGCCGCGGCCGCGGCCCGGACCGGCGCGGTGGCTCTGGGCGCCGGCCTGGAGCCGTATGTGCACGAGGCCCGGGAGGCGGCGCCCGTCGCCACGACGCTGAGGACGCCTTCGGGGGTCGTCGCGTCGGAGCTGGTGGCGCGGGCCCTTGAGTCGGATCCCACTCTGCCGCTGGCGGCGGGCGGGGGCGCGCCGGCCAAGGAGATGATCCGGGTCAACCACTACGGGGCCGACGCGACGGTCGGGGTGGTGCAGGCGTGCCTGGCAGCGCTGGGCGCCGCACTGGAGGACACCAGGCGGTAGTCACCGGTTCTCCTCCACGGGGCAACCGGCACCCCATGCTCATTCCGAGGCCAACTCCGGCATAATTCCGGGCATAATTCTGGAATTCAATTCAGCATAGCTTCCCGTATTCTTCTGCCCGCTTCTCCTCGACCTAAACGCAAAGATTCTGCGAACGTCAATCGGGGGAATTCGGGCAGATCTCGTGGGGGTTACCTGCTTGTGACGCGTTACACATGCCGGTCGATTTGCCCCCTATTTTCTGGACAGATTCCCCCATTTCAACCCTGTCTTGTGCGGCCGCCCGCGCCCGCGTGATAACACAGGGACCAGCCGTTCGTAACCCGCACCGGCGATGCAATTTTAAATTTCCCTCGGTAAATTCAATTCGCATGACTGCCGCGCAAGCAGATCTCCACATCGACCGTCCGCAGGTCGCGGACGGAGCCGCGTTGTGGCGGATTGCCAAGGACTCCAAGGCCCTCGACCTGAACTCGTCGTACAGCTATCTGCTGTGGTGTCGCGACTTCGCCGCCACCTCGGCCGTGGCCCGTGACGACAACGGCCGGCCGGTCGGCTTCGTCACCGGGTACGTACGGCCGGACCGTCCGCGCACCCTGCTGGTGTGGCAGGTGGCGGTGGACGAGGCGTACCGCGGGCGCGGGCTGGCCGGCACGTTGCTCGACGGGCTGGTCGCCCGGGCCGGTGCCGCACACCGGATCACCGCCGTCGAGACCACCATCACGCCGGGCAACACCGGCTCCGAGCGCCTGTTCACCTCGTTCGCCGAGCGGCACGGTGCTCTCGTGGAGCGCGAGGTGTTGTTCGACGAGGGCCTGTTCCCCGACGGGCCGCACGACCCCGAGGTCCTGTACCGCATCGGCCCCCTCTCCCTGTGAGGCCCTTGCCCTCCGCCGAACCCCCGACTTCCGGCGAGCCCCCACCGCCGCCCGTCGGTTTCCACCGACCTCCCCCGAGTCCCCCTGACGACCCCCACGCACTCCCCCACGCAACGAGGAGCGATTCGTCGTGACCATCACCCAGCCCGACCTCAGCGTCTTCGAGACCCTCGAGTCCGAGGTACGCAGCTACTGCCGCGGCTGGCCCACCGTCTTCGACCGCGCGCAGGGCAGCCGGATGTACGACGAGGACGGCCACGAGTACCTGGACTTCTTCGCCGGGGCCGGTTCGCTGAACTACGGCCACAACAACCCCGTCCTGAAACGGGCGTTGATCGACTACCTGGAGCGGGACGGCGTCACGCACGGGCTCGACATGTCGACCACCGCCAAGCGGTCCTTCCTGCAGACCTTCCAGGACCTGGTGCTGCGGCCGCGCGACCTGCCGTACAAGGTCATGTTCCCGGGCCCGACGGGGACCAACGCCGTGGAGTCGGCTCTCAAGCTCGCCCGTAAGGTGAAGGGGCGCGAGTCCATCGTGTCGTTCACCAACGCCTTCCACGGCATGTCGCTCGGCTCGCTCGCCGTGACCGGCAACGCCTTCAAGCGGGCCGGCGCCGGGATTCCGCTGGTGCACGGCACGCCCATGCCGTTCGACAACTACTTCGACGGCACGGTCGAGGACTTCCTGTGGTTCGAGCGGCTGCTGGAGGACCAGGGCTCCGGGCTCAACAAGCCCGCCGCCGTGATCGTCGAGACCGTGCAGGGCGAGGGCGGCATCAACGTCGCACGCCGGGAGTGGCTGCAGGCGCTCGCCGCGCTGTGCGAGCGCCAGGACATGCTGCTCATCGTCGACGACATCCAGATGGGATGCGGTCGTACCGGTGCCTTCTTCTCCTTCGAGGAGGCGGGCATCACGCCGGACATCGTCACCGTGTCCAAGTCGATCAGCGGCTACGGACTGCCCATGTCGCTGTGCCTGTTCAAGCCCGAGCTGGACATCTGGGAGCCGGGCGAGCACAACGGCACCTTCCGCGGCAACAACCCCGCCTTCGTCACGGCCACCGCCACCCTGGAGGCGTACTGGGCGGACGGGTCCGCGATGGAGAAGCAGACCCGGGCGCGCGGTGAGCAGGTCGAGCAGGCCTTCATCGCGATCACCGAGGAGAACCTCGCCGACGTCAGGGAGTACCGCGGCCGCGGACTCGTGTGGGGCCTGGAGTTCCACGACAAGGAGCGCGCGGGGCGGGTCGCCAAGCGCGCCTTCGAACTCGGGCTGCTCATCGAGACCTCGGGCCCGGAGAGCGAGGTCGTCAAGCTGCTCCCGGCACTCACCATCACCGCCGAGGAGCTGGACGAGGGTCTGAGCATCCTCGCCCGCGCCGTACGCGAAACCGTCTAGCAAAAAGGAGTAGTGCAGCACCGTGATCGTCCGTTCGTTCAAGGACATCGAAGGCACCGACCGCCATGTGAAGGCCGCGTCCGGCACCTGGGAGAGCAAACGCATCGTCCTCGCCAAGGAGAGGGTCGGCTTCTCCGTGCACGAGACGATCCTGTACGCGGGTACGGAGACGTCGATGTGGTACGCGAACCACATCGAGGCCGTCGTGTGCGTCGAGGGCGAGGCCGAGCTCACCGACGACGAGACCGGGCAGAAGTACACCATCACGCCCGGCACCATGTACCTCCTCGACGGGCACGAGCGGCACACGATGCGGATCAAGGAGGACTTCCGCTGCATCTGTGTCTTCAACCCGCCCGTGACCGGCCGGGAGGACCACGACGAGAACGGGATCTACCCGCTGCTCACCGAACCCGAGCCCGAGGAGGTGTGACATCACCGTGACCACCACCGTCACCGATCTCTACCCCAGCCGCGGCACCACCGAGGTGTCCGTTCCGCGCCAGGACCCCGTCGTCTGGGGCGCCCCGGGCGACCCCGGCCCGATCCCGGCCACCGGCCTCCAGTCGTTCGAGCGTGACGGCTTCCTCGCCATCGAGGAGCTCATCACGGACGACGAAGTCGCCGTCTACCACCAGGAGTTGGAGCGGCTCATCGCCGACCCGGCGATCCGGGCGGACGAGCGGTCGATCATCGAGCCGAAGTCCAAGGAGATCCGCTCGGTCTTCGAGGTGCACAGGATCAGCGAGGTGTTCGCCAGGCTCGTGCGCGACGAGCGGGTCGTCGGCCGGGCCCGGCAGATCCTCGGCTCGGACGTGTACGTCCACCAGTCGCGGATCAACGTCAAGCCGGGCTTCGGGGCCAGCGGCTTCTACTGGCACTCGGACTTCGAGACCTGGCACGCCGAGGACGGCCTGCCCAACATGCGCACGGTCTCCGTCTCGATCGCGCTGACCGAGAACCACGACACCAACGGCGGCCTCATGATCATGCCGGGGTCGCACCGCACGTTCCTCGGCTGCGCCGGCTCCACGCCGAAGGACAACTACAAGCAGTCGCTGCAGATGCAGGACGCGGGCACGCCGTCGGACGAGGCGCTGACCAAGATGGCCGGCGAGTACGGCATCAAGCTCTTCACGGGCAAGGCCGGTTCGGCGACGTGGTTCGACTGCAACTGCATGCACGGCTCCGGCGACAACATCACCCCGTTCCCGCGCAGCAACGTGTTCATCGTGTTCAACAGCGTGGAGAACGAGGCCGTGGAGCCGTTCGCGGCACCCATCCGTCGGCCGGAGTTCATCGGGGCGAGGGACTTCACGCCCGTCCGGTGACCTTCTGCGCTGCGGGCGGCGTCACTGGCTTCACACCATGCCAGTGACGCCGCCCGCTCCAGTACGTTGCGGACGGCGCCCTCGTCCCCCCGTGGCGCGGCGCGGCACCTCCCCGGGGGCGTGGCGGCCGCCGGCCAGGAAGCAGAAGTCGACCGGATCCAGGGCGGGTTCGGCCCGCACCGGCCCGTCCGCCGAGCCCGGCACCCATAGCCCGCCGCCGTCGACGGTGAACAGCACCGGCGGCTGCACGGGGCCACTGCCCGTGGACTCCACGTGACCTTCCTGGCGTCCCGGCCGGGACCGCGCCAGTGGTTCAGGGCGACAGGACGTCCAGCAGGCGGTCGACATCGGCGGGTGTGTTGTACAGATGGAAGGCCGCGCGCAGGTTGCCCGCGCGGTCGGAGACCTCCACCCCGGCGCCGCTCAACTCGCCCTGGCGGTAGCCGAGTCCGGGTACCGCGACGATCGGCGAGCCGGGGGACGGGACGCTCTGGTGGCCGAGGGAGGCCAGGCCCGCGCGGAAGCGGTCGGCGAGGGCGAGGTCGTGGGCGCGTACGGCGTCCGTGCCGAGTTCCTCCAGCAGTTCGAGGGAGTGGCGGGCGCCCGCGTAGGAGAAGAGGGCGGGGCTCTCGTCGAACCGCCGGGCGGAGTCGGCGAGTTCGTCGATGGGGCCGTAGCACGCGTCCCAGGGGTGCTCGCCCGCCACCCAGCCGGCGAACAGCGGGGTGAGGCCCCCGAGGTCCTCCGGGACGACCAGGAAGGCCACGCCCCGCGGGCAGACGAGCCACTTGAAGCCGACGCAGGCGGAGTAGTCGTAGGCGTCCGCGTCGAAGTCGAGCCAGCCGGTGGCCTGGGACGCGTCCACGTACGTACGCGCCCCGTGCTCGCGCGCCGCCTCCCGGATCGCGGACAGGTCGGCCACCCGCCCGTCGGCGGACTGCGCGGCGCTGACCGCGACCAGGGCGGTGCCGGGCCGCACCGACTCGGCGATCCGCTCCAGCGGCACGATCCGCACCTTGAGATCGGACCGGACGTGGAAGGGGTTCACCACGGAGCTGAAGTCGCCCTCGGCGGTGAGGACTTCGGCCCCCTCCGGGAGGGAGGCGGCGATCAGTCCGCTGTAGACGGCGACGGAGGCGCCGGCCGCCACCCGGCTCTCGGACACGCCGACGAGCCGGGCGTAGGAGGCGCGGCTCGCCTCGACGTCCGCGAACATGTCGGTCGGGTCGCCGACCGCGGCCGCCGCCACGGCGGTGCGCATGGCGGCCACGGTGCGCGCCGGTACCAGCCCGGTGCTCGCGGTGTTCAGATAGGTCTTCTTCGGGGCGAACTCGGCACGGACGCGGCTCTCGAAGGTCGTCTCCATGGCTCCACTGTGAGCCCAGGAGAAGTCATAGTCCATTGCCGATTTATGCGTGGTACCGCTAAGCGGTGCTTATGGATCCGCCCCCACCTGCACGTATCAGTGCTGCGGCACCGCGCACCCGTCCGGGCCGCATGCCTGCGCGCCGCCCGCCGCGCCGTCGTCGAGCAGCTTCAGCGGCGAGCGCTCGCCCCACGCCTGGGCCAGGGCCTGGGTGAAGACCTCTGCGGGCTGGGCGCCGGAGACGCCGAACTTGCGGTCGAGGACGAAGAAGGGCACACCGTTCGCACCGAGCTCGGCGGCCTCGCGCTCGTCGGCGCGGACCTCGTCGGCGTACGCGGCCGGGTCGGCGAGCACCTTGCGGGCATCCTCGGCCGCGAGGCCGGCGGACACGGCCAGTTCCACCAGCCGCTCGTCGCCCTCGGTGAACAGCGACCGCTCCTCGGCGAAGTTCGCCTTGTACAGAGCCTGGATGAGTTCGTCCTGCCGGCCCCGGTCCTTGGCGAGGTGCAGCAGGCGGTGCATGTCGAAGGTGTTGCCGTGGTCGCGGTCCCGGGTGCGGTACTCCAGGCCCTCGGCGGCGGCCTGCGTGCCCAGGTTCTCCTCGCCCGCCTGCGCCTGCGCCGCGCTCATGCCGTACTTCTTGGTGAGCATGGTGATCACCGGCTGGACGTCGCCCTTGGCGCGGCCCGGGTCCAGCTCGAAGGAGCGGTGCACCACCTCGACCTGGTCGCGGTGCGGGAAGGCGTCGAGTGCCTTCTCGAAGCGGGCCTTGCCCACGTAGCACCAGGGACAGGCGATGTCCGACCAGATCTCGACCTTCATGTTCTCTCCAGCTCGTACGGGTACGGAGGTTCCCTCCGCCGAGTGGATGAACGTTCAAGCAGCGAGGATCATTCCCCGGGCACCGCATACCGAAGATACCGGTGATGGTCCCCGGGCATCGGCGGGTTCTCCGGGTCCGGGGTCCAGCCCTGGCGGGCGTAGAAGGCCTGGGCGCGCTCGTTGTCCGCGTGGACGTCGAGGACGGCCGTGCGTCTGCCGTCGGCCTGCCACTGCTCGACGCAGGCGGCGTGCAGGGCCGTGCCGACGCCGGAGCGCCACTGGTCGGGGTCGACGTGGAACTGGAACAGCTTGACCGTTTCCGCGGGGGCGCCCTCCGCGGTGCGGAAGGAGGCGAGGCCGACCAGGCGGGCGTCGCGCACCGCGCACAGCACCTGGCCGTCGGGCCGCTCGATGGCCCGGCTCCAGGCGGCCGGCCAGTCGTGGCCGTCGTCCGGGGGGCCGTCCGGGTAGTAGGTGGAGCGGGCGCGCAGGTGCAGCGCGGCGACGGCCGCGGATTCCGCCGCCAGGGCGGTTCTGATCATCAGGGAGTCGACGGTCCGGTTCGCTCTGATCATGCAGCGGAGGACGTGCCCTCGGCGGTCGCGGTTCCCAGCCGGGTGAACTGCACCCGGTACGCGCTCGGCGTCAGACCCGTCCGGCGGACCACGTGGGCACGCAGCGAGTCGGCCGTGCCCAGACCGCAGGCCCGCGCCACCTGGTCCATGGGCAGGGTGGTGCTCTCCAGGAGTTCCCTGGCGCGCTCGATGCGCTGGTGCAGCAGCCACTGCAGGGGGCTGACACCGCTCTCGGCGTGGAAGCGGCGGGTGAGGGTGCGCACCGAGACTCCCGCGTGGCGGGCCAGGTCGGTCAGGGTGAGGGGCTTGTCGAGGTTGCGCATGGCCCAGCCGCGGGTGTCGGCGCAGGCATGGCCGCGCTCGGGCGGCAGGGGGGTGTGGGCGAACTGGGTCTGGCCGCCGGGCCGTACGGGGGCCACCAGGGTGAGCCGGGCGACCTCGTTGGCGACGGCGGCGCCGTAGTCGGTGCGGATGACGTGCAGGCAGAGGTCGATGCCGGCGGCGTAGCCGGACGCCGTGACGTACGGGCCGTCCTGGACGTACAGCACGTCGCCCTGGAGGTCGACCTGCGGGTACCGCCTGCGCAGCTCCTCGGCGTGCGCCCAGTACGTCGTGGCCCTGCGGCCCTGGAGCAGGCCGGCCTCGGCCAGCTGGAAGGCGCCGGTGCACAGGGACGCGATCCGCTTTCCCGCGTGGTCCGCCTCGCTCACGGCGGCCACGATCCGCGGGTCCGGCTCGTAGGGCGCACCGGTGCCCGCGACGACCACCGTGTCCGCCTCCAGCACGGCCCCGAGGCCGTGGCGCACGTACAGGTCGAGCCCTCCGCTGGTGGGAACCGGCCCCGGCTCGGCGGCGCAGATGACCACCTCGTAGCCCGGCCGCCCCTCCACCCGGACCTTGCCGAACAGCAGCTCGGGGATGGCCAGGTTGAACATCGAGACGGGCGACGGCGCGATCACGGCGATGCGGTGCGCGACAAGCTCCTCGGACATGGCCAGAACCTCCGGGTGCATGGCATTCGGGCCACTACTGTACGACGGCGGGGATCCGCAGCATGGACGCATGACGACGAACCAGATCCAGAGGGGTGATGAACTCGCCTCCTCCGCGCGCGAGTTGGAGCCCAAGCGGCCCTCTCCCGCGCTCACCCTCACCGCCGCCCTCCTCGGCTTCGCGCTGATCTGCCTCGACGCGTCCGTGGTGAACGTGGCCCTGCCCGCGATCGGTTCCTCCCTCGGCGGCGGAATGGGCGGCCTGCAGTGGGTGGTGGATGCCTACACCCTGCCGTTCGCCGCGCTGATGCTGTCCACCGGCGCCTTCTCGGACCGGGCGGGGGCGAGCCGTGCGTTCGCGCTCGGCACCACGGTCTTCACGCTCGCCTCGGCGGCCTGCGGACTGACGCCGAACATGCCGGCCCTCATCGGCGCGCGGATGGTGCAGGGCATGGCGGCGGCCGTGGTGCTCCCGGCCTCGCTGGCGCTGGTGCGGCAGGCGTTTCCTGAACCGGCGCGGCGGGCGCGGGCGGTGGCCACGTGGGCGGCGGGCGGTTCGACGGCGGTGGCGTTGGGCCCGGTGGCGGGCGGTCTGCTGACCACGGCCTGGGACTGGCGCGGGATCTTCTTCGTCAATCTGCCGCTGGGGGCGCTGATTCTGGCCCTGCTGGTACGGGCCCCGCGCTCGGAGCGCCGGTCGGCACCGCTGGACCTGCCGGGGCAGGTGACGGCGGTCGTGGCGCTGACGGCCCTCACGTTCGCGGTGATCGAGGGTGGCGCGGCCGGGCGGGCGGCGCTTGCCGTGGCCGTCGTGGCGGCCGTCGTGTTCTGGCGGGTCGAGGCCCGCAGCCCTCATCCGGTCGTGCCGCTCGGCCTGTTCCGCAATCGGAGGGTGGCCGTGGCGGTCGCCGCGGGAGCGGCGGTCAGCGTGGCCTTCTACAGCGTGGTGTTCGTCTTCTCGCTCTTCTTCCAGCAGGTCCAGGGCTTGTCCGCGCTCCGCGCCGGGCTGGCGTTCCTGCCCATGACGGGCCTGATCGCGGTGACGAACCTGGTGGCGGGCAAGCTGGCGGGACGCTACGGCGCGCGGCTGCCGATGCTGGTGGGGCAGGCGCTGGCGGTCGTAGGACTGCTCGTCCTGCTGTACGTCGATGCCGGCACGTCTTCCGTGCTGGTGGCCGTGCTGCTCGTGCCGCTGGCGCTGGGGTGCGCGCTGGCGGTGCCGCCGCTGACCGCCGTGATGCTGGACGCGGTGCCGGTGGAGCGGGCGGGACTGGCGGCCGGTGTGCTCAACGCCGCGCGGCAGGTGGCGGGGGGCCTTGGGATTGCCGTCTTCGGGACGCTGGTGTCCGGGGGGTTCGCCGAGGGGATGCGGCTGGCGTTGGTGATCAGTGCGGCGGCGCTCGTGCTGACGGGTGCGGCTACGTCCCGGTTGCGGTAGTGCTGGGGGCTGCCGCCCCCAGACCCCCGCTTCGGCCCTGAAGGGCCTCGTCCTCAAACGCCGGACGGGCTGAGTTGCAGGGACCGGCGTGTCCGAAGAACCGACGGGTTGAGTTGCAGTGGCCTACAGGCCACGTTGCAGTGGTCTCAGCTGCCGTCTCTCAAGTCTGCCGGCCAGTTGTCCCTGAACTCGATGTGGTCGTACGTCACCACGCACCCCTCCCCCATCGGCGACTGCGTCATGAAGCCGACCAGGGCGGCGCCCGACTCCTTCTCCGGGCCCAGGGTGAAGAGCCGGACGAAGGTCCAGTGCTTGCCGTCGCGGGAGGCGTGGAAGGCGAAGGCACGTCCGGTGCGGCTCACTCGGAGCCACACCGAACTGCCGTCCACGCTGAAGGAGTTGGCGTCGTCGGAGTGCCCCCGGGTGACCACCGTGCAGACGGTGGGGACGTCCGGGGAGTACTCCAGGCAGAGCTTGGCCCAGGCCCGCTCGCCGACGTGGACGTACAACACCCCGGCGTCGAAGGCCTTGGCGAACCCGACCGTGACGCGGGCGATCAACTGGAAGTCGCCTTCGGGCGCCCCGAGCAGGCGAGGCGCGTCGGAGGCGGGCTCCAGGGCCTCGTCGGTGGGCGGAACGAAGCGGTCCTGCCGGGACCCTGCCCATCCGCTGAGGATCCCGTCCTCATAGGACCAGTGCCCGTCGGGGCCGTAGGTGCGCAGGGAGAAGGGCAGTTCGGGAAGTTCGACGTCCATCCACCGATTCTCTCAGTCGAGTGTGCCCGCCAGGGGGCGCGGGGCTGCGTCCACCGCGCCCCCGCCCGTCAGCGTTCCAGACGCCCGTTGAAGCGGCGGGGCAGCCCCAGCGGGTTGTCGTCCCGCAGCTCGGGCGGCAGGATCGCCTCGGGCGCCGTCTGGTACGTCACCGGCCGCATCCAGCGCTCGATCGCCGTACCGCCGACGGACGTCGACGTGGAGGTGGTCGCCGGGTACGGACCGCCGTGGTGCTGGGCGGCCGCGACCGCGACACCCGTCGGCCAGCCGTTCACCAGGACACGGCCCGCGAGCGGGGTCAGCTCGGCCAGGAGCTCCGCGCCGCGGCCCTCGCCGGCCGCCTCCTCCGAAGACAGGTGAACCGTCGCCGTGAGGTTGCCGGGCAGACGCGACAGCACTCCCTGGACCTCGGCCTCGTCCTCGTAGCGGGCCACGACCGTCACCGGCCCGAAGCACTCCTCGAGGAGCAGGTCGTACTGGCCTTCCTGCGCCAGCTTGTCCGCCGACACCGTGAGGAAGCCCGCGCTCACCGTGTGCTCGCCGCCCGCGCCCGGCGTCACCGGGGAGTCCACGTCGGGGAGTTCGGTGCGCTCGGCGACTCCGGCGATGAAGTTGTCGCGCATGCGGTGGTCCAGCAGGACCCCCGCCTCGGTGTCACTCACCGCGTCCGTCAGGGACTTCACCAGGCGGTCGCCCGCCGCACCGGACGGAGCGAGCACCAGGCCGGGCTTCACGCAGAACTGCCCGACGCCCAGGGTCATCGACCCGGCGAGCCCCGTGCCGATCTCCTCCGCACGCTCCGCCGCAGCGGCCTCGGTGACGACCACGGGGTTCAGGGAACCCAGCTCGCCATGGAAGGGGATCGGCACCGGCCGCGCGGCGGCCGCGTCGAAGAGGGCACGGCCACCCCGTACGGAACCGGTGAAGCCGGCCGCCGAGACCAGCGGGTGCTTGACCAGCTCGACGCCCGCCTCGAAGCCGTGGACCAGGCCGATGACGCCCTCGGGAATGCCGTGCGCGGCGGCGGCCCGGCGCAGCACCTTGGCGACCAGCTCGGACAGGGCCGGGTGGTCGGGGTGGGCCTTGACGACGACCGGGCAGCCCGCGCCGAGCGCGCTCGCGGTGTCGCCGCCGGCGACCGAGAACGCGAAGGGGAAGTTGGATGCCGAGTAGACGGCGACGACGCCCAGCGGCACCTTGTAGCGGCGCAGGTCCGGGATCGGCGGGGTCGCCGTGCCGTCCGGGTGGTTGATGATCACGTCGAGGAAGGCGCCCTCGTCGACGATGTCCGCGAAGGCCCGCAGCTGGTAGCAGGTGCGGGCGAGTTCGCCGGTGAGGCGGACCGGGCCGAGCGCGGTCTCCGCGTCGGCAGTCTCGACCAGCCACTCCTTCGCGGCTTCGAGCTGCTCGGCGGCAGTGCGCAGGAAGGCCGAGCGAACCGCACGGTCCGCGAGCGCGCCGCGCGCCGCGAGCGCGGCCCGGACGGCGGCGTCCACCTCCTGCGCTGTGGCCTCCACCGCAACCTGTTCACGCTGCTTCCCGGTACGGGGGTCGACACTCCAGACTGGTGCTGCTGCCACCGCGGGTCCCTCCAGGTATATCTGGGTCATTCACCAGGCCCGTTCGATATACTGAACGCTGTCTCTGATGATGAATATGCTGTTGGAGACTATTTCCCGTCCAACGAAGGGGTCAAGGGCGATGTCGGTAGCCGAGACAGGCGGCGGGGCGCAGGTCAAGTCCGCGGTACGGACCGTTGAACTGCTCGAGTACTTCGCCGGTCGCCCCGGTATGCACTCCCTGGCGTCGGTCCAGGAGGCCGTCGGATATCCCAAATCCAGCCTGTACATGCTACTGCGCACCCTGGTGGAGCTGGGCTGGGTGGAGACGGACGCGACGGGCACGCGGTACGGCATCGGGGTGCGGGCGCTGCTGGTCGGCACCTCGTACATCGACGGCGACGAGGTGGTGGCGGCTGCGCGGCCCACGCTCGACCGGCTGTCGGACGACACCACGGAGACGATCCACCTGGCCCGCCTGGACGGCACGAACGTCGTGTACCTGGCCACCCGCCAGTCGCAGCACTATCTGCGCCCGTTCACGCGGGTGGGCCGCCGCCTGCCCGCGCACTCCACCTCGCTCGGCAAGGCGCTGCTGAGCACGTACACGGACGAGCAGGTCCGCAAGCTGCTCCCGGAGACGCTCCCGGCGCTCACCGAGAACACCGTCACGGACCGGGAGAAGCTCATCGAGGAGCTGCGCCAGATCCGGGACCAGGGCTTCGCCGTGGACCGCGAGGAGAACACGCTGGGCCTGCGCTGCTTCGGGGTCGCCATCCCCTACCGCACTCCGGCGCGTGACGCGATCAGCTGCTCGGTTCCGGTGGCGCGGCTGACTCCCGCGCACGAGCAGTTGGTGAAGGACGCGCTGTTCGACGCGCGGGACCGGCTGACCCTGGCGACCCGCAGGCTCTGAGGGCCGGTGCCCCGGCAGTAGGCTCTGGCTCCATGGACGTCGTTCTCCGCGAGACCCATGACAGCGATCTGCCGGTCTTCTACCGGCAGATGAACGATCCGGAGGCCCAGCGCATGGCCGCCTTCACCCCGAAGGATCCGGCCGACTGGGACGCCTTCACGTCCCTCTGGAAACGGATCCGGGCGTCGGACGCCACCGCGCGGACGATCCTGGCCGACGGTGACGTGGTCGGCAGCACGGCGGTGTACGGACATCCGGGCGAGCGCGAGGTCACGTACTGGGTGGATCGCGCGTACTGGGGGCGGGGCGTGGCCACGGCCGCGCTGCGGGAGCTGCTGGACGAGGTGCGCGAGCGCCCGCTGTACGCGCGCGCCGCGGCGGACAACGCCGGTTCGCGGCGGGTCCTGGAGAAGTGCGGTTTCCGGCTCACCGCCCGGGCGTCGGGGTTCGCGAACGCACGAGGCGAGGAGATCGACGAGGTCGTGCTGACGCTGGAGGGGTGAGGCCCGGACGAGCGCCTCTCCCCCGTCCGGCGGAGACGGGTCGTCTGTACGCCGCGCTGTGCGCCGGAGCCGCCGGGTCCCTGCTCAAGCGGGCCGAGGCCGAGGCGCTCGTCCAGGCCGTACGGCTCGTCGTGCGCAGCGATAGCCTGCAGTTGCCGTCGGCGGTGCGGACGCCGGCCGCCGAGCACGCGCGTGTGTACGCCACGCCCCCGGCCCGGGTGGCGAGGCTCATCGGCCGGGAGAGCGAGGTGCTGCGCCACATGGCGGCCGGGCTGACGAACGCGGAGATCGCGCGCCGGATGGAGGTCGGTCCCGCCACCGTGACGTCGCATGTGGCGGCGGTGCCGGCGAAGACCGGCACCCGGGACCGTACCCAGGCGGTGATCGCGGCCTACGAGGCCGGCTTCATGAACACCCGATGAGAAATCGGGGCGGACGGGAACGGTTCGCGCCCTTCCGCTCGTCTTTCCGAGCGGGATGAACAAGACGATCAGGCGGGCCTCCGTCTTCACACTGCTGCTCGTGTTCGCTCTTCTGTTCAGGGCGACATGGGTGCAGTTCTACGACGGCAAGGCCCTCGCGGACGACACCGACAACCGGCGCAACGCGATGAAGACGTACGCGGAGCCGCTCGGGAACATCATCGTGGCCGGAGACTCGATCACCGGTTCCGCGGCGACGAAGGACAGCGACCTCAAGTACAAGCGCACGTACAAGGACGGCAAGCTGTATGCGGCGGTGACGGGCTACGCCTCGCAGGCCTACGCGCCGACCCAGCTGGAGGGCATCTACCAGGACCTCCTCGACGGCACGGACAGTCGCCTCAACACCGTGATGGACACGGTCACCGGCAAGCGCGCCGATCCGGGCAACGTGGTCACGACGATCGACCCGGACGTGCAGAAGGCGGCGTACGACGCGCTCGGCGACAAGAAGGGCGCGGCCGTCGCGATCGACCCGAGGACCGGCAGGATTCTCGGCGTCGTGTCGACGCCCTCGTACGACCCGTCGTCGCTGACCGACGCCAACACGGCGGGCAAGGCCTGGAAGCAGCTGAACGCCGACGCGGACAAGCCGCTCACCAACCGCGCGCTGCGCCAGCCGCTGCCGCCGGGCTCGACGTTCAAACTGGTCGTCGCGGCGGCGGCGTTGGAGGACGGGCTGTACTCGTCGGTGGACGAGAACACGAAGAGCCCCGACCCGTACACCCTGCCGGGCACCACCAGGGAGCTGTCGAACGAGAACCCGAGCGCGCCCTGCGAGAACGCCTCGATCCGCACCGCGCTGGAGTACTCCTGCAACAACGTCTTCGCCAGGATGGCCGTCGGCCTGGGCCAGGACAAGGTGAGGGCGATGGCCGAGAAGTTCGGCTTCAACGACACGAAGCAGGATGTGCCGGTGCGGGCCTACACCAGCGTCTACCCCTCCGGCATGGACAGGTCCTCCACCGCCCTGACGGGCATCGGCCAGTACAGCGTCACCGCGACCCCGCTCCAAATGGCCATGGTCTCCGCCGCCCTAGCGAACGGCGGCAAGCTGGTCTCGCCGCACATGGTCTCGCAGATCACCGACAGCGGCGGTGACGTGCTGAAGAACTACGACGACGACGCGAGCACGAAGGAGATCGTCAGCTCGGGGACGGCCCGGCAACTGCAGTCGGCGATGCAGACGGTCGTGGAGAAGGGCACCGGTACGAACGCGCAGATCCCGGGCGTGACCGTGGGCGGCAAGACGGGCACGGCGCAGCACGGCGAGAACAACAGCCAGACCCCGTACGCCTGGTTCACGTCCTACGGCAAGGCCGGCGGCAAGGAGGTCGCCGTGGCGGTCCTCGTCGAGCAGTCGAACGCGGCCCGCTCGGAGGTCAGCGGGAACGGCCTGGCCGCCCCCGTGGCCAGGGCCATGATGGAGGCGGCCCTCAAGAACTGAGCGCGGTCGGCTACTTCACGCCCAGGATCTGCTCCACCGGATCGATCGCGAAGTACACCAGGAACAGTGCCGACACCGCCCACAGCAGCCAGTGCACCTCCTTGGCCTTTCCGAGCACCGCCTTGATGAGGACGTAGGCCAGGAAGCCCGCCCCGATGCCGTCCGTTATCGAGTACGTGAACGGCATCGTGGCGATCGTCAGGAACGCCGGGATGGCGATCTCGTACCGGTCCCAGTCGATGTGCTTGACGTGGGTCATCATCAGGAAGCCAACGGCGATCAGGGCGGGCGCGGCGGCCTGCAGCGGCACGATCGTCAGCAGCGGGGTGAGGAACAGCGCGAGGCCGAACATCCCGCCCGTGATCAGGTTCGCGAATCCGGTCCGCGCGCCCTCGCCGACGCCCGCCGCCGACTCGATGTAGGCGGTGTTGGACGAGGCCGACCCGAGGCCACCCGCCACGGCCGCGGCGCCGTCGATGAACAGCACCCGGCCGATGCCCGGCACCTGCCCGTCCTCGTCGAGCAGCCCGGCCTCGGCGCTGATGCCGACGATCGTGCCCATGGCGTCGAAGAAGTCCGACAGGATCAGCGTGAACACCAGCAGGACCGCGGTGAGGATGCCGGCCTTCGCGAAGCCGCCGAACAGGCTGAAGTGACCGACGAGTCCGAAGTCCGGGGTGGAGACGATCTTGTCGGGCACGTGCGGGGTGGTCAGGCCCCAGCTCTTGATGTCCGCCACCGCGTCGATGATGATCGCGACGATCGTCATGGTCACGATGCTGATCAGGATGGCGCCCTTCACCTTGCGCGCGAGCAGCGCGATGGTGAGCAGCACACCGAGACAGAACACCAGAACGGGCCAGCCGGTCAGCCGGCCGACCGCGCCCAGCTGGACCGGCACGGTGGTATGGGCCACGTCCGGGATCCGGCTGACGAACCCGGCGTCCACGAAGCCGATGAACGCGATGAACAGGCCGATGCCGACACCGATGGCCTGCTTGAGCTGCTGCGGAATGGCGTTCATGATCGCCTCGCGCAGCCCGGTGAGCACCAGGACGCAGATCAGGATGCCTTCGAGGACGACCAGGCCCATCGCGTCCGGCCAGCTCATCAGCGGGGCGAGCTGGAAGGCGACCACGGCGTTGAGGCCGAGGCCCGCCGCGATGGCGAGCGGGAGGTTGCCGCCGACACCCATGATGATCGTCATCACACAGGCCACCAGGGCGGTGGCGGTGACGAGCTGGCCGGTGTCGAGGGTGTGGCCGAACTTGTCCTTCGCGCTGCCGAGGATGATGGGATTCAGGACAAGGATGTAGGCCATCGTGAAGAACGTGGCGAAGCCGCCGCGTATCTCCCGGCCGAAGGTGGACCCCCGCGCGGAGATCCTGAAGAACCGGTCGACGCCGTTCGCCGCTGGTGGCGCGGCACTTGGCCGGTCGGCCGTCTTCTGGGTGTCGGACATGGCGGGTACTCCTCGTTGCCTGATTGATCAGTGTGCGGATGCTGGCTGGATTGTTCCCGTCTTGAACGGGTTTCAGGTTTTCTCCGTGTTACGGAATCGGAGTCGACCCGTCAGACTGCGTTCGAAGTCCTGTACGAAGCAAGGGGTTGATCACTGCTACGCTTCCGGATCCTGACCGGGCCACACCGGACGATCACATGTCATTCGCATGACACGCACAGGGAGGTTCGCCCGTGGGCACTGTCGTCGACGACGCAGCCTCCGTGGAGTTCCATGCCTTCTTCGAGCGGCACTACGCCGAACTCTCCCGGCTCGCCCACCTCTTGACCGGCGAGGCGGACGCCGCCGACGACCTCGCGGCCGACGCGCTGCTCGCCCTGTGGCACCGCTGGGACCGGGTACGCGCGGCGGACCACCCGGTCGCCTACGCCCGCGGAGTCGTCGCCAACCTGGCCCGCACCCGGATCCGCAGCGCGGTGCGCGAGCGCCGGCGGATCTCGCTGTTCTGGTCGCAGCGCGAGGAGAAAACCGAGAATCCCGACATAGCGGGCACCGTCGACGTTCAGGAGGCCTTGCATAGACTGCCGTTCCGGAAGCGGGCGTGTGTGGTGCTGCGGCACGCGTTCGATCTGTCGGAGAAGGACACCGCTCTCGCCCTGGGTGTTTCCGTGGGTACGGTTAAGTCCCAGACGTCCAAGGGGATGGCCGAGCTGCGCAGTCTGCTGGGCTCCCAGGGCGCGCCGCAAAGGGTGCACGCGGCGATGGCGCGTGGCGGCAAGAGCGAAGGAACGGACCGATGAAGCAGCAGGACGTGCACGACGAGCTGCGCGCCCGGCTGCACGAGGCGGCGGAGACGTACGAGCCCAACCGGGCCAAGATCCTGGCGCGTGTCGAGCGGGGCATGAGCGAGCGGGGCATGAGCGACCGCGCCGGCCACCGGGCGACCCGTCCGCCGGTGTGGGGCTGGGCGCGCGTGGTCGGTGCGACGGCCGCGGTCGCGGGCATGCTCGCGGTCGGCGGTTACGCGGTGGCGTCCGCGGTGAAGGACGACACTCACCCTCAGCAGCAGACGGTCACGGTCTCCCCGACGCCCACGCCGTCGCCGGACGCGACGTTGAGCCGCGCGCCCGTCCCGCCGGTGGAACCGGCGCCGAGCAGATCGTCCGGGTCCTCCGGGGCGGGCAACACTCCCTCCACGAAGCCCTCTTCCTCCATGCTGCCGCCCGCGGCCGGCGAGCAGGACGGTCCGCTGGGGTCGGAGGGCTCGGTGGACCCGCACAGCAACGAATTCTGGGCGCAGAGCGATCTCATCCTGAAGAACGCCGAGCAACTCTCGTCCCTCACCGTGCAGGTGAAGGTGGCACAATCCGGCGGGGTCAGCTCGACCGGTGCCTGGCGCGCGCTGCCGGAGCGGGACTTCGACCTCACGGTCGGCGAGCAGGACGGCTTCCTGGTCTACACATGGGTGCTCAAGGAGGGCCGTACGGTCCCCAAGGGCGAGTGGGAGTTCGCCGGGCAGTACAACCACGCGGGCGGCGCCCGCAACGCCAAGGACGACAGCTACACGGTCAAGGCCACGGCGGACGGAAAGCAGTACGCGGTGAGCGGCGGCTTCGCGGCTCACGCGGACGCCGAGGGTCACTCGTAAGAAAGTTCCGCCGCCGCGGCAACCCTTTCCTCGCCGGTGGCGACCAGAAAGCGCGAGGTTTCAGGACCGTGATCCTGACCGTGATCTTCGAGACGGTAATCGCCGTCAGCGGCCAACCGGACGTCCGCATTCGACGTCCCTACCAGTGCGGGGCACACGAACACCACCTGTACCTGCCGGCCTGAGCCCCCCTCGGCCGGCAGCCGCCGACTGAGCCCCCCTCGTCGGCGACAGAGCGCCCCCGCCGGCGACGGCCGGCGGGGGCGCTTCGGCTTCCGTGGTCGTTGACGACGTGCGCGACCGCGACGCCCCCGCCGCCGGGTTTGAAGCCGTTGCCGTTGAGACAGGGACGAAACGGGCCGGAGGGGGGCCGCCCGGCCCGTTTCTGCTCCCCAGTCGCCGCCATGGCCACAAGAGGTTGCCGCTGCCGCCCTCGAAAGCAAGCGAAACTTTCGGCGGCTCTCCCTCCGCGTTCACCGGTTGACGTGCTGTTTCCCCGCTGGTGACACTCCGATGGCGCCGCAGTCCGTTCACCGCCCCGCCCAGCACCGCGCATCCAGGAGCCCCACCCGTGAACCACCCCGATTACGCCGGCTATCTCTTCGCCTACTTCACCGGCGAGGGCACCGCGGACGGCGAGCAGATCCGTTACGCCCTCAGCCGCGGCAACGACCCCCTGCACTGGCGCGAGCTCAACCAGGGCAAGCCGGTCCTGACATCGACGACCGGCGAGAGGGGGCTGCGCGATCCGTTCGTGATCCGCTCCCCGAAGGGCGACACGTTCCATCTGATCGCCACCGACCTCAGGATGTACGACAACAGCAGCGGCAGCTGGGACGACGTGCAGCGCCACGGCAGCAAGTCGATCATGATCTGGGAGTCCACCGACCTCGTCCACTGGGCCGAGGGGCGTCTGGTGAAGGTGGCTCCGGACCGTGCGGGCAACGCCTGGGCGCCGGAGGCCTGTTGGGACGACAGCCTCGGTGAGTACGTCGTCTTCTGGGCGTCGAAGCTGTACGCCGACGACGACCCCGGCCACACCGGATCGACGTACAACAGGATGCTGTACGCGACGACGAAGGACTTCCGCACGTTCAGCGAGCCGAAGGTCTGGAACGACCCCGGCCACTCGGTGATCGACTCGACTGTCGTGAAGTACGAGGACACCTACTACCGCTACACCAAGGACGAGCGCGACCCGTCCTCCGGCTCGCCGTGCTCGCAGTTCATCACGGGCGAGAAGTCGACGAGCCTGACGTCGACCACGTACGGCCTCGTCTCCGACTGCGTCGGCAGGGGCTCGATCGACCGCGGCGAGGGGCCCACGGTCTTCAGGTCCAACACCGAGCAGAAGTGGTACCTGTTCATCGACGAGTTCGGCGAGCGCGGCTATGTCCCCTTCGAGACCACCGACCTCGACTCGGGCAGGTGGACGCTGTCCAGGAACCACCAGCTGCCGGCAAGTCCGCGACACGGCACGGTGATGCCGGTGACCCAGGCCGAGTACGACCGGCTGCTGGCCGCGTATCCCGCCGCGTCCACCTCGGTCGTGGACGCGACGGCCGAGGACCAGAGGGGGTACGCCGTCGTCACGGAGGCCTCCTCGAAGGTCGTGCTGCCGATGCGGCCGGACGCCGATCTCTCCCGCCTCGCCCCGCGGATCGACGTGGCTGCCGGCGCGACCGTGAGCCCCGGGTCCGGTACGCGGCGCGACTTCCGCACGCCGCAGACGTACACGGTGACGGCGGCCGACGGCACGAGCCGCGCCTGGACCGTCGAGGCGGTGCCCACGCGCAGTCCGGTCCTGCCCGGCCTGAACGCCGACCCGGACGTGCACCATCTGGACGGCCAGTACTGGATCTACCCGACGACGGACGGCTTCCCGGGCTGGAGCGGGACACGGTTCACGGCGTACTCGTCGAGGGACCTGGTCCACTGGAAGGACCACGGGGTCGTCCTGGACCTGGCCCGGGACGTGTCCTGGGCGGACACGTACGCGTGGGCCCCGGCGGTCGCCGAGCGCGACGGCAGGTACTACTTCTACTTCTGCGCCGAGCAGCAGACCGGGGTCGCGGTCGCCGACTCGCCGGCCGGTCCGTTCAAGGACGCGCTGGGCGGACCCCTTGTGGCCAAGGGGAAGTTGAGCGGCCAGATGATCGACCCGGCCGTCTTCACGGACGACGACGGGACGTCGTATCTCTACTGGGGCAACGGTCACGGGTACGTCGTGCCGCTGAACGACGACATGGTGTCGTACGACGCGACGAAGGTGAAGGACATCACCCCGCACAACTTCCGCGAGGGATCCTTCGTGATCAAGCGCAGGGGCACGTACTACTTCATGTGGTCCGAGGACGACACCCGCAGCGAGAACTACCACGTCGCCTACGCGACGGGACCGTCCCCGCTCGGCCCGTGGACCGAGCGGGGAACGATCCTCTCGAAGCGGCCCGAGTACGGGATCCTCGGGACCGGCCACCACTCCGTGGTGAACACCCCCGGCACCGACGACTGGTACATCGCCTATCACCGGTTCGCCCTGAACGGCCCCGGGAAGCCCGGCGGTGACGGCATGCACCGCGAGACGACCGTCGACCGCCTGACGTTCGCGGCGGACGGCACCATCGAGCCGGTGCTGCCGACCCTCGAATCGGTGGGGCCGGTGCGTTCTAGCTGACGAAGTACGTCGGGTTCGGGATCTTGTACGTCCGGTCGGCGTACCCGCCGTCCAGGTCCGAGTACTGGTCCCCGAAGTTGGCGACGATCTCGTACCCGAGGTCCTTCTCGATGTGCTTGCGCGTACCGGACTTGTACTGCACGGTCGTGCAGGTCCAGGTGCCCGGGGTGGCGCAGGAGCTCAGGTAGGCCGGGGGGTTCGCCTTGTCCTTGAGGAACATGTGGTCGGCGTCGAGGTTCACATCGGCGCCGATCTTCTTCAGGTTCTCGACGGCGGCGGTGCGCTGCGCCTCGCTCAGACCCGAGTTGTAGAAGACCTCGACGCCCTTGGATTCGGCGTACCGGACCAGCTCGGCGCTGCCGAAGACGCCCGGGCGGTCGGCCTTGTTGACGTAGTCGGCCCAGGTGGTCGGGTTGAACGTGTAGTTGTAGCGCTTCTCGTAGTCGAGGCTGAGCAGCAGGGTGTCGTCGATGTCGAAGACGACCGCGGGCTTGTCACCCCGGTGGTGGGCCTTGCGGGCCGCCTGGTCGATGTTCTTGCGGGCGGCGGAGTCGATACGCGCCAGATCCTTGGCGTACGGGCTGTACGCGGACGCCTGGTACACGCCGTCCGCGTCCGCCGTGGTGCCGTAGTAGGTGTCGATGTCCTTCACCAGAAGCCCGATGTTGTAGGGCTCGTGGGTGGAGTTGGCCGTGGACTGTCCGGCCGTGGCCGCACCGGCCCCGTAGAGAGCGGCGCCGGTGAGGGCACACGCCGCGGTGATTGCCGCGATACGCAGTGGCTTATGCATGACAGGTTTCTACGCGCGTCACCCCCGTGGGCGCGAGACTCGTTGCCCGATCGATATCTCTTCCACAGGCAAAAAACGGGTCAAGCGCCCTGGGCGCATCAGGTGCTCACCTCGTTCGGCAGGGCCCAGGGAGCGCCGAGCTCGGAGTAGAGCGCGAGGGTGTCGGCGGCGGCCGCGACGAGGCCGTCGATGCCGGGGACGACCCTGCGGTCCTCGTCGGGGATCAGGTGCCAGGCCCCGGCCGGCAGCGGGGCCGGGTCGGGGGCCAGCCGAATCGCCTCAACGACCTTCATGAAAGCGCCGGTCGAAGCAGGAGTGACCAGCAGTCCGGTGCCGTCGGTGAGATGGTCGGCCAGGTTCTCCAGCAGGTCGGTGCTGCCGTACTCGTACTCCTCGGGACCGTGGCCGGCGCGTTGGAGCAGGACGCGGTCCTGCTTGTACCAGAAGGTGATCCGGCCGCCGGTGCCGTGCACGACGACATACGGCTCGCCGGGGTCCTCGGCGCACAGGGTGGCGGCGACGGTGACCCGGCCGCCGTGGGCGGTGGTCACACGGACGCAGGAGGTGTCGTCGGACTCGATGTCGTTGGCGCGCAGCAGCTCGGTCTCGATCCCGGTGACGTCCTCGGCGCGCGTGGTGCCGTTGAGGGCCAGGGCGGTGGCGACGGCGTGCGTGAGGGGTTGCCAACTGCTGGCAGCGGAGGGTTGTTGAGTGTGCGTAACCATGAGGGAGTGGTGGCGTTATCAGCATATGAACCTGACGGAGTGGGCGCGGGCGCAGGGGGTGAACCCGCATACGGCATATCGCTGGTTTCATGAGGGCGCCTTGCCGGTGCCCGCGCGCCGGGTGGGGCCGCGCACGATCCTGGTGAACATCGAAGCGAACACCTCACCCTCCGTGACCGGTGGTGTAGGTCTGTATGCCCGCGTCTCCTCGCACGATCGGAAGCCGGACCTGGAGCGGCAGACCGCTCGCCTGTCGGCATGGGCGGCGGAGGCGGGACAGAAGGTTGTGCGGATCGAGTCCGAGATCGCCTCGGGTATGAACGGCTGCCGCGCGAAGGTGAAGCGGCTGCTGGCCGATCCGGCGGTGACCACGGTCGTGGTCGAGCACAAGGACCGCCTCGGGCGGATGAACGTGGAGCTGATCGAGGCCGCCCTGTCCGCGACCGGCCGCCGACTGGTCGTCCTCGATGACGGCGAAGTCGAAGACGACCTGGTCCGGGACATGGTGGAGGTACTGACGTCGTTCTGCGCCCGCCTGTACGGCCGTCGGTCGGCGAAGAACCGGGCGAGGAAGGCTCTCGAAGCGGCGGCCGGCGATGAGTGAGGCGAAGAAGCAGCTCCGCACCATCGACGCACCGTTCGTCGCGCCCGGGCCGTCCGGGGTGGCGATACGCGACCGCCTCAAGCACCTCACCGACGTGGACGACAAGGTGTTGCGGCTGGTCGGTGAACACCTCGGACGCCTCGCCTCGCTGGACCTCAAGAACCGCTGCGCCGACGGCCTGGACCACGACAGCGACACGTGGGCCGCCCGCAAGCAGGGCCTGACGGCCGACTCCTCGTCCCGGTGGGCCGGTTCGATCACGAAGGCCACTCACGATCAGTGGGCGCTGTCCCGCCGCTGTCAGCTCGCCCACATCCAAGGGCTTGAGGCCGGTGTGCGGACGCTGATGCACCGACTGGCGCAGCCGGTCGGGGAGAAAGGCACCAAGCGGGCACCCGGCGGATACCGCAGTCGGGGCGAGTGGTGCCACAAGTCCCGCCGTCTGGCGACCCTGGAACACCGCCTCGATGTCGCCCGCGTGGAGCGTGAGGCCGGTGTCGTGCACGTCGTGCGCGGCGGCCGGCGCCTGCTGGGCAACCGCAACAACCTCCAGGATGCGCAGCTCAGCGAGGCCCAGTGGCGCCGGCGCTGGGAAGCCGAACGCTGGTTCCTCGCTGCTGACGGCGAGTCCGGCAAGCGGTACGGGAACGAGACGATCCGCGTCACCCCCGATGGCGAGGTCTCCATCAAGCTGCCCGCACCACTGGCCCATCTGGCCAACGGCAAGTTCGGCCGGTACGTCCTCTCCTGCAGGGTCCAGTTCCAGCACCGGGGCGCGCAGTGGCGCGACCGCGTCGAAGCCAACCGTGCTGTCGCCTACCGCATCCACCTCGATGTGGAGCGCGGGCGCTGGTACATCACCGCCTCGTGGACGAAGCCCGTGGTGAAGACGGTCCCGTTGGAGACAGCCCGCGCCCAGGGCATGGTCGGCGTCGATACGAACGCTGACCACTTCGCCGCCTACCGGCTCGACCGCAACGGCAACCCGGTCGGCGACCCGAAGCGGTTCTTCTACGACCTGTCCGGCACCGCCGACCACCGCGACGCGCAGATCCGGCACGCCATCAGCCGGCTGCTGCACTGGGCCAACCGGTGCGGCGTCAAGGCGATCGGTATCGAGAACCTGGACTTCACCGCCGAGAAGACCCGCGAGAAGCACGGCCGCAAGAAGCGGTTCCGGCAGCTCATCTCCGGCATCCCGACAGGCAAGCTCAAGGCCCGTCTGGTGTCCATGGCCGCCGAGCACGGCCTGTCGATCGTCGCGGTCGACCCGGCGTACACGTCGATGTGGGGCGACCAGCATTGGCGTAAGCCCCTGGCCGGCAAGACTCGCAAGATGTCCCGGCACGACGCCGCGAGCGTCGCGATCGGGCGACGCGCCCTCGGGCACCCGATCCGGCGACGGACGGCACCGCCCCCGCAGCACCAGAGCGATGCTGTGGGGCATCGGACCGCCCAGGCCGGACCAGGCGCACGAGGGCATGAGGGAACCCGCCCACCCGTCACGGAGCGTGCACACGATGCACGCAGCCGGACGGGGACACAGCGAACGCGGGAGACCAGCGCATCCAACACCGTTCGGGATGCGCGCAGTTCCAGGAGCTGGCAGCAAATGTCACTCCTGGACACTGTTTAGGAACGGTTGGTCAGCACTCCGTCGATCACGTCGACGCCGTTCAGACGCCGCCTGCCCGCCCAGGGCGCCCGCCGGTAGTAGGCCTCGGCCCGCGCCCAGGCGCCGGCCCCGCCGACCCCGACGACCTCGCCGATCGCGCCCTCGGCGACCATCCCGAGGATCGCCGGCACGGCGTGCGAGCCCAGCGACTGGAAGCCGATCTGGCAGGCCACGCCCGCCCGGGCGACCCCGTCGGCCATCCGGCGGAACTCGGCGTACGACGGCGCGGGCGGCTTCTCCAGCAGCAGGTGCACACCTTTCCCTGCGGCGGTGAGCGCCAGGTCGGTGTGGGTCGGGATCGGCGTGCAGACGACGGCGATCCGGGCGCCGGTGGAGTCGAGGAGCGCGCCGAAGTCGGCGGACTGCTCGGGTGTGCCGAGGCCGTCCGGGATCTCGTCCCCGGTCAGCGGGGTCAGCTCGCAGATGCCCGCCAGCCGGACGACCCCCTTGTCCTGGAGGCGGCGGATGTTGTCGAGGTGCCAGCGGCCGTGGCCTCGTGCGCCCGCGAGAACGATGGGGACGGTCATGGGGGTCCTCCCTGCGCCACGCGCCGCACGCCCCCTGACGGTCGGCCACCGCGACGCTGCCGATCTTTGTATGCAGGGTAGGCGTCCGGCTCCGATCAGCAGGCACGGGAGGCCGCGGGGCATGGCGGAGCACGGCGCCGCCGGGGTGGTGCGGTGGTTCAGCCCGCGTACGGGTCGGCGACCCTGCCCGGGCGGGCCAGGAACTTGAAGTCGCAGCCGGTGTCGGCCTGGGTGATCTGCTCGTTGTAGAGCGCGCCGTAGCCGCGCTCGTAACGGGTGGGCGGCGGCGTCCAGTCCGCCCTGCGTCGCTCCAACTCCTCGTCGTCCACGTGGAGATGCAGGGCACGCGCCTCGACGTCGAGGGTGATGAGGTCCCCGGAGCGGACGAGGGCGAGTGGTCCGCCGATGTACGACTCGGGCGCGACGTGCAGCACGCACGCGCCGTAACTCGTGCCGCTCATCCGGGCGTCGGAGATCCGCACCATGTCCCGCACACCCTGCTTGAGCAGATGGTCGGGGATCGGCAGCATCCCGTACTCGGGCATGCCGGGGCCGCCCTTGGGACCGGCGTTGCGCAGCACCAGCACACAGGTGGCGGTGATGTTCAACTCCGGGTCGTTGATGGTGCGTTGCATGGTCCGGTAGTCGTCGAAGACGACCGCGGGACCGGTGTGCCTGAGCAGGTGCCGCTCGGCGGCGATGTGCTTGATGACGGCGCCGTCGGGGCAGAGGTTGCCGCGCAGGACCGCGACCCCGCCCTCGTCGGCGACCGGGTTCTCGCGGGTGCGGATGACGTCGTCGTCGTGCACGACGGCACCCTCGATCTGCTCCCCCAGGGTGCCGCCCACGGTCGGCCTCTCCAGGTGCAGCAGTTCGGTGATCCGCGAGAGGAAGGCGGGCAGGCCGCCGGCGAAGTGGAAGTCCTCCATGAGGTACGTCCGTCCGCCGGGCCGGACGTTCGCGAGCACCGGCACGGTACGCGCGATGCGGTCGAAGTCGTCGAGGGTGAGCGGCACTTGGCAGCGTCCCGCCATCGCGATCAGATGGATGACCGCGTTGGTGGAACCGCCGAGCGCGAGCACCGTGGTGACGGCGTCCTCGAAGGCTTCGCGGGTGAGGATCCCGGACGGCCTGAGCCCGGTCCAGGCGAGCTCCACGGCGCGGCGCCCGGAGGCGGCGGCCATCCGCTCGTGCCCGGAGTCGACGGCCGGAATCGATGAGGCGCCCGGCAGTGTCATGCCGAGGGCCTCCGCCGCCGCGGTCATCGTGGAGGCGGTGCCCATGGTCATGCAGTGACCGGGAGAGCGTGCCAACCCGCCCTGCAGTTCGCGTAGTTCACAGTCCGTCAGGTTGCCCGCGCGGTGCTCGTCCCAGTACTTCCACATGTCGGTGCCGGACCCGAGGGTCTCGCCGCGCCAGTGTCCCGGCAGCATCGGACCCGCGGGGACGAAGATCGACGGTACGTCGGCCGAGGCCGCGCCCATGAGCAGCGCCGGCGTCGACTTGTCGCAGCCGCCGAGCAGCACCGCCGCGTCGATCGGATAGGAGCGCAGCAGTTCCTCGGTCTCCATCGCGAGCAGGTTGCGGTAGAGCATCGGGGTCGGCTTCTGGTAGGTCTCGGAGAGCGTGGCGACCGGGAACTCGAGCGGGAAGCCCCCGGCCTGCCACACCCCGCGCTTGACGGCCTGCGCGCGCTCACGAAGGTGGACGTGGCAGGGGTTGATGTCGGACCAGGTGTTCAGGACCGCGATCACCGGGCGGCCCCGGTACTCCTCCGCCTCGTAGCCGAGCTGACGCATACGGGCGTTGTGCGACCAGGTGCGCAGCGGGCCCTCGGCGCCGTACCACTGATGGCTTCTGAGTTCTTCAGGGCGCTTTCTGCCCGGGGCGTTCAAAGGGACCACTCCGCGGCGATGGCGGCGACCTCCGCGCGTTCGTCCTCCGGCAGGGCGCTGCTCGGCGGGCGGACGTCGCGGCGGCACAGGCCGAGCGAGGCGAGGGCCTCCTTGACGACGGTGACGTTGTTGGCGGAGCCGCCGGCCGCACGCAGTTCCTCGAAGCGGCGGATCTGCTCCCAGACCTTCATGGCGGCCGCGTGGTCACCGGATCGCAGCGCCTCCAACATGCTCAGCGAGACGGACGGGGCGACGTTCACGAGTCCGGAGGTGAAACCGGTGGCGCCCGCGGAGAAGTACGAGGGGGCGTACGGCTCGGCGAGCCCGGCGATCCACACGAAGCGGTCGAGCCCCGCGTCCCGCGCGAAGGCGGCGAACCTGACGGCGTCCGGTACGGCGTACTTGACGCCGATGACGTTCGGGCAGGCGTCGCCGAGTTCGGCCAGGCGGGCGCCGGGCAGCTGGGCGTTGCGGATGTACGGGACGACGCCCAGCTCGGGAACGGCCTCGGCGATGGCGCGGTGGTAGTCGACCCAGCCGCCCTCGGAGACGTACGGGTGGACGGGCTGATGGACCATCACCATCCGGGCGCCGAGATCGCGGGCGTGGCGTGCGGAGGCGACGGCGGTGGACACGTCGTGACCCACCCCGACGAGGATCGCGGCGCGGTCACCGGCCTCGTCGACGGTCAACTCCGTGACCAGGCGGCGCTCTTCGGGGGTGAGGGCGTAGAACTCGCCGGTGTTGCCGTTCGGGGTGAGGATTCTGACGCCGCCGTCGAGCAGCCGGCGCAGCAGGGCCCGGTGGGCGTCCTGGTCGACGGTGCCGTCCTCGGCGAACGGCGTCACCGGGATCGCCACCACGTCGGCCAGAGCCGCCCGCTGGGTCCCGAACGTCACGCTGCTCATTCCTGGCCTTCCTGTTGCGGCGACTCGGGGAACGACCGCTGGACGAAGGAGGCGATGTGGGCGTCGAGCGCACCCGCGGCCGCGTCCGCGTCACCCTCCACGGCGAGCCGCAGGATCTCGCGGTGCTCGGCGGCCTCCCGCTCCCAGGACGGCTGGGCGGCCCAGGCCACGGCGGCGACAAGGGCGGCCTGGTCGCGGACCTCGTCGAGCATCCGACCGAGCAGGGGGTTCCCGCACAGCACGTAGAGGGCGGGTGTCCGACCTCGCGTACCTGATCTCGTGTATCGCGTCTCATATATGACGTATGAAGTCCGACGTGTTGAAGGTAGGAGGGGGCGCAGAGTTCGTCAATGCTTCGCTCCAGGTCGGCCAGGGCTAAGCCTCCTGGGCCCGCCTCGGCCAGCCGGGGTCCCGTCGGCTCAGGCCCACCGCGCGGTCCAGCAGGGGCGCGTCCGCGGGGACCGGGACCACGGGGCCGAAGATGCCGCCGCCCCGGCTCGGGTCATTCGCCGCGGCCAGGAGGAAGTCGTGGGAGACCTGGAGGGCGGGCGGGTCGGGGTCGTAGGGCCGGCCGGTGGCTCTGGCCAGGTCCCAGCCGTGGATCACCAGCTCGTCGAGCGCGACGGCACCGGCGACCGCGCCGGGCAGGTCGACTCCGCCCGCGCGGGTCATCCCGGTCCAGGCGTCGGAGGTACGCCAGGCGTCGGCCAGTTCGTCGAGAGCCTTCGGGAACTCCGTGCGCCAGTCGGGGCCGATGTCGGGTGCGGTGGCGCCCGGCGCGGTATCGGTGGTGGCGCCCAGGTCCTTGCGTGCGGCGTCGCGGAAGGCGACGGACAGGCCGAGCAGATGGCCCAGCATGTTGTGCACCGCGCAGCCGGGACAGGGCGTCGGCGCCGTCAGCTGCTCCTCGCGCACGCCCTCCACGAGCCGAGCGATCACACGCGTCTGTGGTCCGAGGTCGAGGGTCGTATCAGTCATCCGCAGCACTCCTCACGGTTCTGGTTCTGGTTCTGGTTCTGGTTCTGGTTCTGGAGGAGTAGACCGGCCGACGACCGAAAACTCATCGCGGTGGGGACATAGGGCACCTGCCCCATCCCCCGGTCAGGGCCTTAGCTCCACGATGGCCAGGCATGACGACATCGACCTGGGCGGCGCCCCGCGTCCTGCGGGAGCGCAATGCGCGGCTGTATCTCACCTGCGTGGTGGTCTCCGGCTTCGGCACCTCGGCGCTGTGGCTGGCCTCCGGCGTGTGGGTCAAGGACCTCACCGGCTCCGACGGCCTGGCCGCGCTGTGCCTGCTCGCCATGTGGGCGCCGGCCCTCGCCGGGCCGGCGCTCGGCACCCTCGCCGACGGTACCCGCCGCAAACCCCTCCTGATCTGCTCGAACCTGCTTCTGGCCGCCCTCCTGCTCACCCTCCTCACCGTCGACTCCCCAAGGAGGCTGTGGCTCCTGTACGCGGTCCTGTTCGTCTACGGCGCCGCGGGCGTCGTCCAGGACGCGGCCGAGTCCGCTCTCGTCGCCGCGGTGGTCCCCGCGCCCCTGCTCGGCGATTTCAACGGGCTGCGCATGACGGGGACCGAGGGCATGAAGCTGCTGGCACCCCTGGCCGGGGCGGGCCTGTACTCGGCGTACGGCGGCGGCAGCGTCGCCCTCCTGGATGCCGTGACGTTCGTGCTCGCCACGGGTGTGCTCTGCCGCCTCCGTGTCCCCGAGCGCAGACCTGAGCCGCCCGTCGGCACCTGGCGCGAACGGACGGCGGAAGGCGTCCGCCATCTCCGGCACCACCCGCGTCTGCGCCCGCTGGTCCTGGCGGGCGGCGCCATGATGCTCTTCGCGGGCGTCGGCGGCGCGTTGCTCTATGCGGTCGTCGCAGGCCTCGGGCACTCGCCCGCCTACGCCGGTGTGCTGTACGCCGTCCAGGGCGCCGGCTCGGTGACGGTCGGGCTGCTGTCCGGGCCCGCCCTGCGCCTTCTCGGCGAGCGGCGGTTCGCCGCGTGCGGCATCGCCCTCGCCGCCGTCGCCGTGGCGCTGCGGGCCGTTCCCTCCGATCCGGTGACCCTGGCGTGCAGCGCAGCGAGCGGAGCGGGACTGCCGTGCGTTCTGATCGCGGCGCTGACGGCCGTGCAGCGCGAGACGCCGGACGCGCTGCTCGGCCGTACGGCCGCCACGGCCAACACGCTGATGTTCACGCCGAACGTGATCGGGCTGGCCGTGGGTTCCCTACTGGTCGAACTCGTCGACTACCGGCTGCTGTTGCTGATCCTGGGAGCGGGAATGCTGGCTACGGCGCTCCCGCTGTTTCACAGCCCGGCGAGCGCCGACCGCACCGCCTCCAGGTCCCCGTCCGACGCCAACCCGGCGTGATACAGCCGCAGTTCCGTGGCCCCCCGGCCCCGGGCCTCGGCCGCGTCCGCGGCCAGCGTGTCCGGGCTGCCGCCCATCCCCGAGACCACGGGGAAGTTGGCGGCGATGACGGCCTCTTCCCGGCCCTGTTCGGCGAAGGGGCTCAACGAGCCCGTACCGTCGGCGCACGGCACGACGACGCCGTCCGCGACGGACAGGATGTGCTCGGGGTCGACGCCCGGGTTGGCGCCGACGTGGTACGTCACCGGGTCGGCGTGCAGCAGCACCTGAAAGCCCTCGGGCGCCGCGTCGCGCACGGCGCGGACCGCCGTCTCCTGGAGGGTGCGGGCGACCGGGTCGCGCCACGCGCGCGTGGCGGCTGCCTTCTCCTCGCCGAGCAGCTTCTCGACCCCGGCCCAGTCCCCGTCGTCGGGTGCGCCCTGCCACAGCGGTTCAAGCGCCTCGCGCACGGCGGCCGCCAACTCGTCGGCGTCCAGGCCCTGTTCGCCGTAGCCCTCCCGGCAGGCGGGGCAGAAGCAGAGCGCCATCAGGTACATCCCGGCGTCACCGAGCGGGACCCCGCCGGTCTTGTCGTGGGCGTGCAGATGCTGGAGCCCGTACCAGCCGAGCGACTCCAGTTCGGTGCCGCGCGCCCCCGGTCGTACGGCTGCCTCGGCGGCCAGGTCGACGAGGTACGCGCGCGTGGCGGGCTGGGCGATGCACGGGGCCCAGGGGTAGCGGTCGCCGTAGGCGTTGACGACGGAGGTGTCCGGATGCTCGGCGCCCAGGCGGGAGTTGTGCGCGAGGACGACCCAGGTGTGCACCTCCAGACCGGCGTCCACGAGCGCCTCCGCGGCCTCGCCGAAGGCGTCCCCCGGCGCCCAGTCCCCGGCCGCGTACGGCCGCAGCGCACGCCCGTCCCAGCGGCCGTCGGTCGGATACAGCACCGCCGCGTGCTCGGCCGTGACGATGCGGCGGCGCGGGTGGCGGGGCGTCAGCGCGCGCGTGGAGTGGTAGGCGGCGGCGAGGGTCACCTGCCGCACGCCGAGCCCGGCGATGCGTGCCGCGGCCTCGGGGTCCCCGTTGACGTCCCAGGGGTAGACGAACGTCGACGCCTTCACTTGCCTCCCTCCAGCAGCTCGTATCCGCGGTCGATCAGCAAGGCGAGCTGTTTCACATGGTCCTCCGTCGGTTCGTGCAGGGGCGGCCGGACCTCTCCCACGTCCAGTCCGCGCAGCCGCACACCGGCCTTGACCAGGGCGACGGCGTAGCCGCGCCCCTGCGCGCGCAGCTCGACGAACGGGCGGTAGAAGCCGTCGAGGAGGCGGTGCGCGACGGCGTCGTCGCCGGTCCGGAGGGCCCGGTGGAAGGCGAGGGCGATCTCGGGGACGAAGCAGAAGACCGCCGAGGAGTAGAGCGTGATGCCGATGCCGCGGTAGGCGAGCTGGGTCTGTTCGGCGGTCGGCAGGCCGTTGAAGTAGAGGAAGTCGCCGGGGGCCTCGGTGCGTACGGCGCTGACGATGCGCTGCATGAGGTCGAGGTCGCCGAGGCCGTCCTTGAAGCCGATGATCCCGTCGGTACGGGCCAGCTCGACGACGCTCTCCGGAGTGAACACGGCGTTGTCGCGCTGGTAGACGATGACGGGCAGGCCACTCGCCGCGGCCACTTCCCGGTAGTGCCGCACCAGCCCCTGCTGTCCGGCGGCCACGAGGTACGGCGGCATGGCGAGCAGGCCGTCCGCACCGGCGGCCTCGGCGAGGCGGGCGTAGCGCACGGCGAGCGCGGTGCCGTATCCGGCGCCGGCGACGACCGGCACGCGTCCGGCCGTCTCCTCGACGGCCGCCCGCACACAGGACTCGAACTCCTCCGGCGTGAGCGCGTGGAACTCACCGGTGCCACAGCACGCGAAGACCGCGGCCGCCCCGGCCTCGACCCCGCGGCGCACATGCGCGCGGTACGCATCGAGGTCGACGGAGCCGTCGGGACCGTAGGCGGTGACCGGGAAGAACAGCGGCCCGCTGGGGATGCTGAGTCGCGCGGCGAGGGGGGCTGGCGTCACGGGCGCTCCCGGTTCCATGTTTATGATCGGCGTCTATATTTCTGAACATCTACACGCTAAGCCGCCCCTTCCGGGCCGGTCAAGCGCACCAACCCGCATCACGCCAGCGGATTTCCGCCGCCTGCGCGCCGTCTGCGGGATACTTGACGGGCCCGGCTCCGGCTCCCTAGCGTGTCCACGGATGTGAATAGCGTGCACGCATACAGCCGCTCAACCGAAGGAGAAGCGCGGATGCCAGCCCCACGCACCGTTCTGCTCACCGGCGCCGCCGGCGGGCTCGGCACCCTGATGCGGAACCTGCTCCCGGCCTTCGGCTACGAGCTGCGCCTCCTCGACGTGCGCCCGATCGAGGGCGACCCGGACGCCGTCACCGCGGATCTCGCCGACAAGAAGGCCCTGCGCGAGGCCGTACGGGGCGTCGACGCGATCATCCACCTCGCCGGCATCTCCCTGGAAGCCCCCTTCGACAAGATCCTCGCGGCGAACATCGAGGGCACGTACAACCTGTACGAGGCCGCGCGCGAGGAGGGCGTCGGCCGTATCGTCTTCGCCTCCTCCAACCACGCTGTCGGCTTCACCCCGCGCCCCAGTGGCGACACACCTCTTGATCCAGGCGTGTTGATCCCCATCGACACCCCGCGCCGCCCGGACACCTTCTACGGCCTGTCCAAGTCCTTCGGCGAGGACCTCGCGCAGCTCTACTGGGACAAGTACGGCCTGGAGACGGTGTCGGTACGCATCGGCTCCTGCTTCCCCGAGCCCACCAGCGTGCGCATGCTGTCGATCTGGATGAGCCCGCCCGACGGCGCCCGCCTCTTCCACGCGGCCCTGACCGCACAGAGCGTCGGCCACACCGTCGTCTACGGCTCCTCCGCCAACACCCGCCTGTGGTGGGACCTGTCGACGGCACGGGCGCTGGGCTACGAGCCGCAGGACGACTCCGAGCCGTACGCGCAGAAGCTGATCGCCGAGCAGGGCGAGCTGGACCCGGAGAACATCGGGCACGCCTACCTGGGCGGCGCCTTCGTGAACGACCCGCCGATCTGGCCGTACTGACATCCCGCACCGAGGCCGCCGAGCGGCCCGAAACGATCGTTCGCGGCAGCGGGCGGGCACCGAACGGGCCCGCCCGCCGTCGCATTCGGGCACCACGCCTGCCCGATCTCACGCCCCCGCTCACAGTCACGCAGGTCCGAGGCGGGCACTCCGCTCCGCAAACGGACCCATACGGGCAGCATCGGACCTGCAACAGGCCTGGTCAGTGACGCACGCCGGGGGTAGAACTTCCCCCGTGGGCCTCACCGGGCCCGAACGGGCAGTGGGCGAGGAAGCAGGTGCGGCGATGACGGCGAACACTGCGAAGTCGGCAGAGGAACGCCAGCGGGAGATCGTGCGTGCCGCGCGCACCGCCGGCTCCGTCGACGTCACCGCGCTCGCCACCGAACTGGGCGTGGCCAAGGAGACCGTACGGCGGGATCTGCGCGCCCTGGAGGACCACGGCCTGGTCCGCCGCACCCACGGCGGCGCCTACCCCGTGGAGAGCGCCGGCTTCGAGACGACGCTCGAATTCCGCGCCACCAGCCACGTACCCGAGAAGCGCCGGATCGCGGCCGCCGCGGCCGAGCTGATCGGGGACGCCGAGACGGTCTTCGTCGACGAGGGCTTCACCCCGCAGCTCATCGCCGAGGCACTGCCCGGGGACCGGCCGCTGACCGTGGTCACCGCGTCCTTGCCGGTCGCGGGCTCGCTCGCCGACGCCGACGGCGTCTCCGTACTGCTGCTCGGCGGCCGGGTACGCCCCGGCACCCTCGCCACCGTCGACCACTGGACGACGAAGATGCTGGCCGGCTTCGTCATCGACCTCGCCTACATCGGCGCCAACGGCATCTCCCGCGAGCACGGCCTGACCACCCCCGACCCCGCGGTCAGCGAGGTCAAGGCGCAGGCCATCCGTGCGGCGCGCCGCACGGTGTTCGCGGGCGTGCACACCAAGTTCGGGGCGGTCAGCTTCTGCCGCTTCGCGGAGATCGGCGCGCTGGAGACGATTGTCACGAGCACGCTGCTCCCCTCGGCCGAGGCCCACCGCTACTCCCTGCTGGGACCACAGGTCATCAGGGTCTGACCTGTCCACCGAGCTGTCACCCAGGGCATCCCCACACCCAAGAACGCCCCTTATATCCCCCTATGTCCAGGAGCGATTCATGCGCACCCAGAGCCGACGACGGCCACCGCGAGCCACGCTCGCCATGGCCGCCGCAGGGACGCTGCTCGCCCCGCTGCTCTCCGGCTGTTGGGTCGGGGCGGGCGGGTCCGGTTCCGGCGGCGACTCCATCAACGTCCTGATGGTCAACAACCCGCAGATGGTGGAGCTGCAGAAACTCACCAAGGCGCACTTCACCAAGGAGACCGGCATCAGGGTGAACTTCACCGTGCTGCCGGAGAACGACGTCCGCGACAAGATCAGCCAGGACTTCGCCAACCAGGCGGGCCAGTACGACGTGGCGACGCTCAGCAACTACGAGATACCGATCTACGCCAAGAACGGCTGGCTGCACGAGATGAACTCGTACGTGGCCAAGGACCCGGCCTACGACGAGCAGGACGTCCTGGGGCCGATGCGGCAGTCCCTGACCGCCGACGACGGCAAGCTCTACGGCCAGCCCTTCTACGGCGAGTCGTCCTTCCTGATGTACCGCAAGGACATCCTCGCCGAGAAGGGCCTGACCATGCCCGCCCACCCCACCTGGGACCAGGTGGCGAAGATCGCCGCCGGGGTCGACGGGGCGAAGTCCGGGATGCGCGGCATCTGTCTGCGCGGCCTGCCCGGCTGGGGCGAGCTGATGGCCCCGCTGACCACCGTGGTGAACACCTTCGGCGGCACCTGGTTCGACAGGAACTGGACGGCGCACCTCGACTCCCCCGAGTTCGAGAAGGCGACGAGGTTCTACGTGGACCTGGTGCGAAAGCACGGTGAGTCGGGTGCCGCCCAGTCCGGCTTCGCCGAGTGCCTGAACAACATGACCCAGGGCAAGGTCGCCATGTGGTACGACGCCACGTCCGCGGCCGGATCCCTGGAGGCCAAGGGCTCCCCCGTCAAGGGCAGGCTCGGCTACGCCCCCGCCCCGGTCGAGAGGACGGACTCCTCCGGCTGGCTCTACACCTGGGCCTGGGGCATGCAGAAGGCGTCCCGCAACTCCGACAAGGCCTGGAAGTTCGTGTCCTGGGCGTCCGGCAAGCAGTACGAGCAACTGGTCGGCGACACCAGCGGCTGGTCCGACGTGCCCGCCGGCAAGCGCGCGTCGACGTACACGAACGCGGACTACCGCAAGGAGGCCGGCGCCTTCCAGGAGATGACCAAGGAGGCCATCGAGGGCGCCAGGCCCAACGACCCGGGGGTGCAGCCGCGCCCCGCGCCCGGCATCCAGTTCGTCGGCATCCCCGAGTTCACCGATCTCGGCACCAAGGTCTCCCAGGAGATCAGCGCGGCCATCGCCGGACGCCAGTCCGTCGACTCGGCCCTGAAGAAGTCCCAGCAGCTCGCCGAGAAGATCTCGAAGGAGTACGAGGGACGATGAGCGCGACGACGACCGCCCCGATAGCGGCAACTCCCGTACGCACGACCCGCCGGCCCTCCGCCCGGCTGCGCGCCTGGTCCACCCGGGCCCCGCTGCTGCCCGCCCTGGTCTTCATGGTCGCGGTGACCCAGCTGCCGTTCGTGGCCACCCTGGTGATCTCGTTCTTCGACTGGAACGCCCTGTACCCAAAGGCACGCCACTTCACCGGCCTCGACAACTACCAGCAGGTTCTCACCGACGCGGACCTGCGCCACTCGGTGTGGACGACGGTCCTGCTGACGGTGACAGTGGTCCTGGCCAGCCTGGTACTGGGCCTGGCACTCGCGCTGCTTCTGGACCGCAGGTTCAAGGGCCGCGGCGTGGTCCGTACGCTCCTGATCGCGCCCTTCCTGGTGGTCCCCGTAGCGGCGGCCCTCCTCTGGAAGCATGTGCTCTACAACCCCGAATACGGCCTCCTCAATGGGTTGTTGCACTATGTGGGCGGCCCCCAGCCGGACTGGATCTCCACCACCCCGCTGCTCGCGGTGGAGGCATCCCTGATCTGGCAGTGGACGCCGTTCATGATGCTGATCCTGCTGGCCGGCCTGCAGAGCCGCGACAACGAGCAGGTGGAGGCCGCGCGGGTCGACGGCGCGAACGACTGGCAGATCTTCCGCCATCTGACGCTGCCGCACCTGCGCCGCTACCTCGAACTGGGCGCGCTGCTCGGCTCGATCTATATCGTCCAGAACTTCGACGCGGTCTTCACGATCACGTCCGGCGGCCTGGGCACCGCCAACCTGCCCTACACCGTCTACCAGAGCTTCTACCAGGCCCACGAGAACGGCCTCGCCTCGGCCGCGGGCGTCCTGGTCGTTATCGGCTCGATCATCATCGCGACGTTCGCCCTGCGCGTCGTGTCGTCCCTCTTCCGCGAGGAGGTGTCCCGCGCATGAGCACGGTCGCCGCATCACCCCGCTCAACCTCCCCCCGCCGCAAGGGAGTCGGCCTGGGCCTGGTGGCCTGGCTGCTCGGGATCGTCTTCTTCCTGCCCATCGCGTGGATGGCGCTGACGTCCTTCCACTCGGAGTCCGACGCGGCGACCAACCCGCCGTCCTTCGGGGCCGCCCTGACCCTGGACGGCTACCGCGAGTTCTTCGGCACGGGCGGCGGCGCGAGCCCCTGGGCCGCTCTGGTCAACTCCGTGGTGGCGTCGGTGGGTTCGACGGTCCTGGTCCTGCTGCTGGCCCTCCCGGCGGCGTACGCCCTCTCGATCCGCCCGGTGAAGAAGTGGACGGACGTCCTGTTCTTCTTCCTGTCGACGAAGATGCTCCCCGTGGTGGCCGGCCTGCTGCCGATCTATCTGTTCGCCAAGAACACGGACATGCTGGACAACATCTGGCTGCTGGTCATCCTCTACACGTCCATGAACCTGCCGATCGCGGTGTGGATGATGCAGTCGTTCCTCGCCGAGGTCCCGGTGGCGATCATCGAGGCGGCGCGGGTGGACGGGGCGCGCCTGCCGACGATCCTGGCGCGCGTGGTCGCCCCGATCGCCCTGCCCGGCATCGCCGCAACCGCCCTGATCTGCTTCATCTTCAGCTGGAACGAACTGCTCTTCGCCCGGGTCCTGACGGGCGTGGTCGCGGAGACCGCCCCCGTCTTCCTGACCGGCTTCATCACCAGCCAGGGCCTGTTCCTGGCGAAGGTGTGCGCCGCGTCGCTCGTCGTCTCCCTGCCGGTGCTCGCCGCGGGGTTCGCCGCCCAGGACAAGCTGGTCCAGGGCCTGTCGCTTGGAGCCGTGAAATGAAGGCCGCCGTCATCGAGTCCGTGGGCCGCGCCGTCGTCACCGAGGTCCCCGACCCGACGCCCGGTCCCCGCGAGGTCGTCGTCGAGGTCGCCGCCTGCGGCCTGTGTGGCACCGACCTGCACATCCTCCAGGGCGAGTTCGCACCCAAGCTGCCGATCGTGCCGGGGCACGAGTTCGCGGGCCAGGTGGTCGGGGTCGGCACCCAGGTGACGGAGATCGCGGTCGGCGACCGGGTGGCGGTGGACCCGTCCCTCTACTGCTACGAGTGCCGCTACTGCCGTACGGGCCACAACAACCTGTGCGAGCGGTGGGCCGCGATCGGTGTCACGACGGCCGGAGGCGCGGCGCAGTTCGCGGTGGCGCCGGTGGCCAACTGCGTGAATTTGCCCGAGCACGTGCGCACCCAGGACGCGGCGCTGGTGGAACCCCTGTCGTGCGCCGTCCGCGGCTACGACGTGCTGCGCTCCCGTCTGGGCGCCCATGTGCTGATCTACGGCTCGGGGACGATGGGCCTGATGATGCTGGAGCTGGCCAAGCGCACGGGCGCGGCGAGCGTGGACGTGGTGGACCTGAATCCGGCCCGCCTGGAGACGGCGGGACGGCTGGGCGTCTCGGCGTCGGCAGCCGGCGCCGACGAGCTGGACCGGCCGCAGGGCTGGGACGTCGTCATCGACGCCACCGGCAACGCGGCGGCGATCCAGGACGGCCTGGAGCGGGTGGCGAAGGCCGGCACGTTCCTCCAGTTCGGGGTGGCGGACTACGCCACCCGCGTGACGATCGACCCGTACCGGATCTACAACCAGGAGATCACGATCACCGGTTCGATGGCGGTCCTGCACAGCTTCGAACGCGCGGCCGAACTCTTCGCCAACGGCGTCCTGGACCCGGAGGTCTTCATCAGCGACCGCATCCCACTGAACCAGTACCCACAGGCCCTGAACCAGTTCGCCTCGGGGGTGGGCCGCAAGATCGTGGTGGTGCCGTAGGGTTTCCGCCCCGCCGCCCCCTACCCGTCCCGACCCGGGGGCCGGGCCCCCGGCCCCCGGCCCCCGCTCCTCAAACGCCGGAGGGGCTGATTCTCACCGGCCGGGGCTTGATCTTTTCAGCCCGTCCGGCGTTTGAGGACGAGGCCGTTCAGGCCGAAGCGGGGGTCTGGGGGCGGCAGCCCCCCGGGGACGGCAAGCCCCGCAGACGGCAAGCCCCGGCGAATTGGCCGCTTGGTAAGGGAACGGTAAAGCGGTGTCGCTCGTTCACCCGGCATGACAGCTATGACCCCTGGCTCGAACATCCCTCTCCCCGTCGCGCGCGTGACGGTGGACGTCGCCGCCCCGGTGCGGCTCGACGTGTCGGGCCTGCTGCTCACCGCCGACGGCAAGGTGCGCTCCGACGAGGACTTCATCTTCTACAACCAGCCGGCCGGACCGGGCGTGACCTACCGGTCCGGGGGCGGTACGGCTCCGGACGCGATCGTCGTCGACACCGCGGCGCTCCCCCCGGGCATCGAGAAGATCGTCGTCACCGCCAGCCCGGACGCCACCGGCCAGACCTTCCAGGGCATCGAACCGACGGCCACCATCCGCGGCGCGGACGACAACAGCGTCCTGGCCACGTTCACGCCCCCGCAGCTCGGCACGGAGACGGCACTCGTGGTCGTCGAGATCTACCAGCGCAACGGCGCCTGGAAGGCCCGTGCGGTCGGCCAGGGCTACGCCAACGGCCTCGCGGGCATCGCCACCGACTTCGGCGTGACGGTCGAGGAGCCGGCCCCGGCCGCCGCCCCGCCCCAGCCGGTCGCCCCGCCGACGCCCACCGTCCAGACCCCGGTGGCCCCGCCCGCCCCCGCGGCCCCCGCTCCCGGCGCGGGGAAGATCAACCTCGACAAGGGCCGGGTCAGCCTCCAGAAGAACCAGACGGTGTCCCTGGTCAAGGGCGGCCGCCCATTGCTCGCCCAGGTCAAGATGGGCCTCGGCTGGGAGCCGGCCTTCCGCGGCAAGGACATCGACCTCGACGCCTCGGTCATCGCCTACGGCCCGCAGCGCAACCACATCGACAGCTGCTACTTCGGCAAGCTGACCATCCTGAACGGGGCGGTCAAGCACTCCGGCGACAACCTCACGGGCGAGGGCGGCGGGGACGACGAGGTGATCGTGGTCGACCTCGGCCGGCTCCCCCAGGAAGTCACGGCCCTCGTCTTCACGGTGAACTCCTTCTCCGGCCAGAAGTTCACCGAGGTCGCCAAGGCCTACTGCCGCCTGATCGACGCGGCGACCGGCGAGGAACTGGTCCGCTTCGACCTCACCGGCGCCGAGGCCCAGACCGGCGTCCTGATGGCCAAGCTGATCCGCCAGTTCTCCGGCGAGTGGGACATGACGGCCATGGGCGACTTCGTCAAGGCCCGCACGGTCCGCAACATGGTGAAGCCGGCCGCCCAGGCGCTGTAGTGCCGACCGTACGACGGTGATGGGCGCCCCCGGCGAGAGGGGGCGCCCGGCGGCCCGCAGACCCGACCGCGGCTCCGGCTCAGGGGGCAGAAGAGGGCAGGGGCAGGGGTCAGGACGGCTAGAAGAGCGCGCTGTACGCGTTCAGCGCCGGCTGTCCGCCCAGATGGGCGTAGAGCACGGTGGACTCACGGGCGATCTCTCCCCGCGTGACCAGGTCCACCATTCCGGCCATCGACTTCCCCTCGTACACGGGGTCGGTGACCATCCCCTCGGTGCGGGCCGCGAGTCGCATCGCCTCAAGGGTGGACTCGTCGGGGATGCCGTACGTGCCCGCGTGGTACCGCTCGTCCAGCTCGACATCCGCCTCGGTCAACTCCCGTTTGACGCCGATGAGTTGGCCGGTGTTCTGCGCGATCCGGGCGATCTGCTCCCGGGTCCGGACGGGCGCCGCCGAGGCGTCGATGCCGAGCACGCGGCGCGGCCGGGCGCCCGCCTCCTCCAGTGCGGCGAACCCGGCGACCATGCCCGCCTGGGTCGACCCGGTCACCGAGCACACCACCACGGTGTCGAAGAAGACCCCCAACTCCCGCTCCTGCTCCGCGACTTCGTACGCCCATCCGGCGAACCCGAGACCGCCGAGCGGATGGTCCGAGGCGCCGGCCGGGATCGCGTACGGCTTGCCGCCCGACTCCTCGACCTCCCTGAGCGCCTGCTCCCAGCTCTCCTTGAACCCGATCCCGAACCCCGCCTTCACCAGCCGTACGTCCGCTCCGGCCAGCCTGCTGATCAGGATGTTGCCGACCTTGTCGTACACGGAGTCGGGCCACTCGACCCAACTCTCCTGGATCAGCACGCACTTGAGCCCGGCACGGGCGGCGACCGCGGCGACCTGGCGGGTGTGGTTGGACTGGACCCCGCCGATCGACACGAGCGTGTCGCAGCCCTGGGCGAGCGCGTCGGCGACCAGGTACTCCAGCTTGCGGGTCTTGTTCCCGCCGTAGGCGACACCGGAGTTGCAGTCCTCGCGCTTGGCCCAGAGCGAGGCGCCGCCGAGGTGGGCGGTGAGCCGCTCCAGCGGATGCACCGGCGAGGGTCCGAAGAGAAGGGGGTAACGGTCGTACGAGGAAAGGGACATGGGTACTCCCGGAGTCGGGATCAGTCGCCGTCGTCGAGATCGGCGAGGTCGGCGAGGGTGCGCCAGATCTCCGCGGTGATACGGACCGCGTCGTCCGCGCATCCCGCCGCGCAGGCGTCGATCAACTGCTCGTGGAGTCCCGCCGAACGGCAGGTGCTCTCCCCGAAGCGGCGGCGCTCCAGGCGGCGGATGAGAGGGGTGTAGCGGGCGATGGTGGCGGCGGCCGCGTGATTTCCGGCGACGCGGACGAGGACGTCGTGCAGGGTGTCGTCGGCGCGCAGGGCCCCGTCGACGTCACCCGCGCCGACGGCGGCGGCGAACCGCTCGTTGGCCGCGCGCATCGCCTGGACGTCCGCGGCGAACATCCGGGGCACGGCGATCCGCGTGACCAGCTCGTGCATGGCGCCGACCACGGCGGCGGCGTCCCGTACGTCGGCGGCGACGACCGGGGTGACCCGCGTGTAGCTCTGTGGCTTGCTCTCCAGCAGGCCCTCGTCCACCAGCCGCGAGAAGGCCTCCCGCACCGGCGCCCGGGACAGCCCGAGCCGCTCGGCGAGATCACCGTCGCGCACGACCGCGCCGGGTTCCAGCTCGCCGGCCACGATGGCGTCCCGGATCACTTCGTAGGCACGGTCCCTCAGGAGGGTGCGCTGGACGGGTCGTATCGACTCCATGACTGAAATGTTAGATGTCAATCATGCCGACGGACAAGGGTGTGGCCCGCACCCCCGGAGAAGTGCGGGCCACGGCGGAGCCTCAGCCGCGCTTCTGGCGCTTCCAGGGGCCGGTGATCGCCAGCATGATGCCCGGCGTCTGGATGTTGGCGAACAGCGTCCTGCCGTCGGGGGAGAACGTGACGCCGGTGAACTCGCTGTACTCGGGAGCCTCTTCCGTGCCGATGTTCAGTTCGTTGCGGGCGATGGGGTACGTACGCCCGCTGTCGGTGGCGCCGAACAGGTGCTGGACGCCCTCGCCGTCCTCGGCGATGACCAGGCCGCCGTACGGGGAGACGGTGATGTTGTCGGGGCCGTCGAAGGCCCCGTCCTGGGACGGGTCGGGGTTCACACCGAGCAGGACCTTCAGCGTCAGGGTGCGGCGCTTGGGGTCGTAGAACCAGACCTGGCCGTCGTGCTGGACAGGGCTCTCGGCGCGGGCGAAGGAGGAGACGATGTAGGCGCCGCCGTCGCCCCACCACATGCCTTCGAGCTTGCGGGCGCGGGTGACCTGGCCGTCGGTGAACTGCTTGCGGACGGAGGTGGTCCTGGCGTCACGGTCGGGGACGTCGACCCAGTCGACGCCGTAGACCGTGCCGATCTTCGTCGCGCGGGAGAGGTCGTCGACGAACTTGCCGCCGGAGTCGAAGCACTTGGAGGCCTGGAGGACACCGGCGTTGTCGGCGAGGGTGCGGAGCTTGCCGCGGCCGTGGTGGAAGTCCTCCGGCGGGGTCCAGCGGTACAGCAGGCCGTTGGGGCCGGCGGCGTCCTCGGTGAGGTAGGCGTGGCCGCGCTTGGGGTCGATGACGACGGCCTCGTGGGCGTAACGGCCGAGCGCCTTGATGGGCTTGGGGTCGCGGTTGGCCCGGCGGTCGGCGGGGTCGACCTCGAAGACGTAGCCGTGGTCCTTGGTCATGCCGTTCTGGCCGGCCTTGTCCTCGGTCTCCTCGCAGGTGAGCCAGGTGTCCCAAGGGGTGCTGCCGCCCGCGCAGTTGGTGGCGGTGCCGGCGATGCCGACCCACTCGGCGACGTGGTCACAGCGCACCTCGACGACCGTGCAGCCGCCGGAGGCGGCGGGGTCGTAGACAAGGCCCTCGGTGAGCGGGACGGGGTGCGGCCAGTTGGCGCGCGGGCCCTTCAGCTCGTGGTTGTTGACCAGGAGGGTCGCGCCGCGCGGGCCGTCGAAGGTGGCGGTGCCGTCGTGCTTGGAGGGGGTGAACTCGCCCGACTCCAGCTTGGTCCTGCCGCTGTAGGTGATGATGCGGTACTCGAAGCCGGCGGGGAGGGCGAGGATGCCGTCGGGGTCGGGGACGAGCGGTCCGTACCCGACGCCGCCGTGTCCGTGTCTGTGCCCCGACGTCCCGGCTGCGCCCTCGACGTCTTCGGTCTCCGTGGACGCAAGGGCGTTCGGGGCGGTGGCCAGGGCGCCGACGCTGCCCGCCAGCGCGACACCGGCACCGGTGACCGCGGATTTTCTGGCGAAGTCCCTGCGAGTGAGCGACATGGTGTCTCCTGTGACGGTGGTTATGCCGTGGAGGGTGGCGACCTCGGGTCGGCGCCACCGTCCCGCCCACGTCTGAACGGGAGTTGAACACCGGGCGACGCACACAGACACGCTTCCAAGAATCCGTACGCACCAGACCACGGGATCCAAAAATTCCTTGTGCCCCGGTAATTGGTCGGGCGGAACTTCACGAAGGAGATCGAAGTACGCCAAATGGCGCTGATCGGCCCCAGGACCCCGGAGGAGCCGGGCCCGAGGAGGCGCGCAAGTGAACCGCCCCCGCACCTCGCCCGCGAGGACACCGGCCCGCGCCCCACGCCGAGCCCGGGGCGCGGACCGAACACGCGACACGGACCGAACACGGGTCGCGGGCCGAACGGAGGCGGTCAACTACCGTGCTGTGAACGCGCCTTGAAGGCGGCCTTCCGTGCTTCCTTCGCGATCCGCTTGTCCGGGTGCAGCCGCCCCATGGCCTCCAGCACATCCGCGGTGGCGGGGTGGTCGACGCGCCAGGCGGCCTCGAAGAACCGGCCGTGCTGGGCGGCCAGCCCCTGGACCAGCCCCCGGAGTTCCTCGGAGTTGCCCTCGGCGGCCAGCTGGGCGGCGATCGTGTCGATGGTCAGCCAGAAGACCATCGCCTGGGACGGCGCCGGCACGTCGGACGCCCCGTGCTCGGTCAGCCAGACCCGGGCGAGTCCGCCGAGCTCCGCGTCGTCGAGGACCTCCCGCAGTGCGGGCTCGGCCTCCGCGCCGACGAGCGACAGCGCCTGCTGGCAGCGCAGCCGGCGCAGCGGCGCCCCGGCGTCCGCGCCACGTGCCGCCGCCAGCAACTCCCGTGCCGCGGCAAGGACTTCACGCCGGGCGAGCCACTGCTCGGTCTCGGCGTGCGCCGCCGCCCGGGGAAAAGCCGCCGTCCCGTCGAGCAGCGCGTCGGCCCCCTTGTCCGCGAGGTCTCCGACCGCGGGCGCCGTGAGCCCGGCCTCCAGCAGCCGCCCCCGCAGCCCGTACAGGCCGAGCGGCGTCAGCCGCACCATGCCGTAGCGCGAGACGTCGGTGTCGTCCGGCAGTGCCGCGGGTTCCTCGTCGGCGTCCGCCATCAGCGCCTCGTCCACCGGCTGGTACTCCACGATTCCCGTCGGCTCCAGCAGCCGGAACTGGTCGTCGAGCCGCATCATCGCGTCGGAGACCTGCTCCAGGACGTCGTTGGTGGGCTCCCCCATGTCGCTGGGCACGATCATCGACGCGGCGAGGGCGGGCAACGGCACGGGCGAGTCGGCGGGGCCGTCCTCGCCGACCGTGAGCAGGTACAGGTTGCCGAGGACGCCGTCGAGGAACTCGGCCTCCGCCTCCGGGTCCCACTCCAGCCGGGAGAAGTCGATCTCGCCGCCCTCGTCCAGCGCGCCTTCCAGGTCGTCCAGGTCGGGCACGCTCGCGTCGGCGAGCACGGTCTCCAAGGCCCCCCGCCACACGGCCAGTACGTCGTGCGGCGAACCGGAGACGAGCCGTGCCAGGTCCTCCCCGGCGGTGACGGTGCCTTCGTCCTCGTCGACGATCTCGACCAGTCCGGTGTCCACGGCGACCCGCCAGGCCTCGCTCGCGAAGGCCGCGGCGTCGTTGCCGCTCAGCCCGAGCACCTCGGCGGCAGCCGGCAGCTGTTCGTCGGCGAGCCCGCCCCCGGCGTCGACCCGGATGTCCGGGCCGGCCCAGCGGGCCAGCAGCGCGGCCCGGGAAAGCAGGGGCGTGGACAGCGCGTCCCGCGCCAGCTCCGCTTCGGGGTGCAGCCGCACCGGCGGCAGGGGGGAGCTGTCTGACATCGGCTGATTCTCCTCGGACGTGTCGTACCACTCAGCCGCTCAGCCTAGACGGATTTCCACCCATGCCGCCCGGTTCATCTCTCCGACGGTCGCCGTACATGGCCGAAACCTTGACAACTGGCGTGACCAGGCAGGAGATTGACGCGCGTAGAAATCGAGCGGACAGCTGTTCACTGTGTTTTCTACGCGCGTCGCCTCCGCCCCACAGGTCGCGGCCTCCGACCGTCCCACGCACCACCCTCGTCCCGGCGCCCACGCACGTCCCCGGAGGGATTTCCGTTGCCGAGCAAGTCTTCCGCGCGTCTCGCCGCGCTCACCGTCGCCGCCGTATGTTCCGCGGCCTCCGCCGTCGCCCTGACCTCTCCCGCGCACGCGGACTCCGTGCGCATCCATGACATCCAGGGCAGCACGCGCACTTCTCCGTACGCCGGCCAGAAGGTCACGGACGTGGCCGGAATCGTCACCGGCGTGCGCACCTACGGTTCCTCCAGAGGCTTCTGGATCCAGGACCCGAACCCGGACGGCGATCCGGCGACCAGTGAGGGCGTCTTCGTCTTCACCGGCTCCTCGCCGAAGGTCGTCGTCGGTGACTCCGTCACGGTCACCGGCACGGTCTCGGAGTTCGTCCCCGGCGGCACCTCGACCGGCAACCAGTCGCTGACCGAGATCACCAAGCCGACGATCACCGTCGTCTCCGGCGGCAACGCGGTCCCGGCCGCCACGGTGATCGACGCGAAGTCGGTGCCGAGCCGGTACACCCCGGCCGGTGACGCGGCCGCGAGCAACTCGGTCAACGGCCTGACGCTCCAGCCGAAGAAGTACGCCCTGGACTTCTACGAGTCCCTGGAGGGCATGAACGTCCAGGTCAGGAACACCCGTGTGGTCACCGCGACCGACCCGTACACCGAGCTGTGGGTCACGGTGAAGCGGCACGAGAACCCCACCCGCCGCGGCGGCACGCTGTACGGCTCGTACGACTCGCAGAACACCGGCCGGCTGCAGATCCAGTCGCTGGGTGCCACGGCCGCCTTCCCGGTGGCGAACGTCGGCGACACACTGACCGGCACCACGACCGGCCCGATGGACTACAACCAGTTCGGCGGCTACACCCTCGTCGCGAACGAGATCGGCACGCTCAAGAGCGGCGGCCTGACGCGCGAGACCACGGAGAAGCAGTCGCGGGGCGAGCTGGCGGTCGCGACGTACAACGTCGAGAACCTCGACCCGTCCGACAAGACCTTCGCCGCGCACGCCGCCGCGATCGTGAACAACCTGCAGTCGCCCGACATCGTGTCCCTGGAGGAGATCCAGGACAACAACGGCGCCACGGACGACGGCACGGTGGCCGCCGACGTGACGGTGAACAAGCTGATCGACGCGATCGTGGCGGCGGGCGGCCCGAAGTACGACTGGCGCTCGATCGACCCGGTCAACGACCAGGACGGCGGCCAGCCCGGGGGCAACATCCGCCAGGTCTTCCTGTTCAACCCGGAGCGGGTGTCCTTCACGGACCGCGCGGGCGGCGACTCCACCACCGCGGTCGGCGTCACCACGGTGCACGGCAAGGCGCAGCTGACGGCCTCCCCCGGGCGCGTCGCCCCGGCGGACGACGCCTGGAAGTCCAGCCGCAAGCCGCTGGCCGCAGAGTTCGTCTTCCGCGGCAGGACCGTCTTCGTGATCTCCAACCACCTCAACTCCAAGGGTGGCGACCAGGGACTGACCTCGCAGTACCAGCCGGTGGTGCGCAGTTCGGAGATCCAGCGGCACGCGCAGGCGACGCTGGTCAACGCGTTCGTCAAGAACATCCTGGACGTCCAGAAGAACGCGGACGTCATCGCGCTCGGCGACATGAACGACTTCGAGTTCTCCGGCACCGCCAAGATCCTGGAGGGTGACGGCGCGCTCTGGTCGGCGATCAAGTCGCTGCCGAAGAGCGAGCGTTACACCTACGACTACCAGGGCAACCAGCAGGTCCTGGACCAGATCCTGATCAGCCCGGCGATCCGGCGCGGCTGTGACTTCGCGTACGACAGCGTGCACGTCAACTCGGAGTTCAACGACCAGATCAGCGACCACGACCCGCAGGTGCTGCGCTTCAAGCCGTGACGCCCGCTCGCAGCGCAGGCCGACGACTCCTGCTCGTAACTCCTGTTGGTAGCTGCTGCTCGTAACTCCCGCTTGGTCAGGGCTGGTTGAACACCCCGTTCAGCCAGCCCTGCCAGGCGGCCTCGCACTCCTTGATGTCGCCGCCCGGCGTGAAGTCGTGCAGGGAGATGCCGACCGGGTGGCCCCAGTGGTTGCGCCCGAAGACGCGGGTGAGGCCCCGGTCCGTCCGCAGTCCGATGAAGTACGGGTTGCGGAAGTCGACCACGGCGTCGAACTCGTCGGGTCCGTGGACCGTCACTCGCGTGCCGGCGGCCACGTCCTCGCCGACTCCGAGCGCACGCCCGACGACGGCGAGCGCGTCCGCGGCCTTCGACGCCTCGGGCCCGTCGAACGTGGCGAAGGCGGCCGGCCGGGGCGCGAAGTGGACCAGGTACTCGCGCAGGGTGTGCAGATAGAAGTCGGTGTGCTTGGCGGCACCGTCGTACTGGTTGTCCCAGTCGTCGACGAAGATGCCGCTGTGCACGTACCGCACCCAGGCCCGGCGTCCGTCGTCGCGGGGTTCCACCGTGTAGTCGAGCTGGTTGAGGGTCTGCTCGGAGATGCTTTCGACGTCCTCGACGCGGTTGGTGTAGCGGTGCGGCGGGTCCCAGGCGGTGACCCTGGACCCGAAGGGCCCCTTGCCGCCGACCCGGGGCTCCGGCGGCTCCATCGGCCACAGATATCCTCCGGTACCTGTGGTGACCGCCTCCCACACCTCCTCGGGGGTGGCGTCGACCTCGAACTCCCGGGCGATCTCGAACTCTTTGGACATGATCTACTCCAACTCGGTCTGCTTGAGCGTGGGATGGACGGCCACGACGATCCGGTGATCGCGGCCCCCCTCGGTGTCCGGGGCGTCGTACTTGCGGATCAGGCCGGTGATTCCGGCCGTCAACTCCTCGATGAACGCGGCCCGTTCGGCGGCCGAGGCGAAGCGCACCTCGCCGTCCAGCGCGTACGTGGCCAGCCGCTTGCGGGCCTTCGCCGCGCCGGTGATCAGTGAGCCCACGTCCCGCACCAGACGGGCGCCGAGCGCGAGCAACCAGCGCGCGGACAGCTGGTCGCGGAAGCGGTCCGGGTCCGGCTGCACGGCCGCGAGCGCGAGCGGCGAGATGACGTACGACGCCGCGGTCGCGCGCATCAGCCGCTCGGTGACGTTGCCCTTGCGGCGCTCCCCGGCCAGCTCGACCAGGCCATGCCGCTCCAGCGCCTTGAGGTGGTAGTTCACTTTCTGCCGCGGCAGGCCGACCCGGCCGGCCAGCATCGCCGCCGACGCCGGGCCGGCCGCCAGCTCGGCGAGCAGCCTCGCCCTTATGGGGTCCAGGGAGACGGCGGCGGCCTCGGGGTCCTCGATCACGGTGACGTCCAACATGCGTCCACGGTCCCACCGAAAACTTTTTTTGTCCAGACGGCTCTGGTTTTCGGTGTGGGGCGTCGGCCCAGCGTGAGGCGGTCCCTGAGGCGGGCGTGGGCGTGGGCGTGGGCGTGGGCGTGGGCGTGGGCGTGGGCGTGGGCGTGGGCGTGGGCGTGGGCGTGGGCGTGGGCGTGGGCGTGGGCGTGGGCGTGGGCGTGGGCGTGGGCGTGGGCGCACACCCTGCTTCGGGGTGTGCGCCCACGCCCGGCGTGACGCGCCTGCGCCTGGTACTTCTCAGCTGCGGCTCGGCTGCCTCTCAGCTACCTCTCGGCCGCAGCTCGCCTAGTTCTTCGGGTACCTCCACGCCACCACCACGGCCACGGCGAACGCCGCGCCGACGACGAGCACCGGCCGCGGATGCCGTACCGCCGCCCTCACGACGGACCGGGCGGGCCGCGGCACGCTGTGCTCCGCCTTGTGCTCCAGTCCGTGCCCCGTCTCCGTGGCCGCGTCCTGGGCGTTGTGACCGGCCTGCAGCGCCCGGTCATGGGCGTTGTGACCGGCCTGCAGCGCCCGGTCATGCGCCTTGTGACCGGCCTGCAGCGCCCGGTCATGCGCCTTGTGACCGGCCTGCAGCGCCCGGTCATGCGCCTGGTGACCGGCCTTCGTCGCCCCGTCCTGGAACCGGTGTCCGGCCTTGGTCGCCCCGTCGTGAACCCTGTGTCCGGCCTTGGTGGCCCTCTCCTGCGCCATGTGCCCGGCCTGCGCGGCGGAGCTGCGCAGCTGGACGGTCATCGCACCCGCCTTGTCCCTGAGGTCGGCCGCCCGAGTCCGGGCGCGTCCTTTCACATCCATTTTTCCCGCCAACTCCTCCACTGTTTCGCCGAGTTGACTGCGCGTCCGCTCGATCTGCCGTCGCAGCTCATCGGGCCCCTTGGCGCCTGACGCCCCTGCCCTGTCCGTCATCGGTGCGCCCTTTCCTTGATCTCCTCGACGTCGGCCCTGACGCTGTCCAGGGTCTCCTCGGGCGTGGGGGGTGCGGCGCGGCGCAGCTGAGCGCGGCCGGTCGCGGCGAGCACGGCCGCGATCACGAACAGCACGCCCGTCACGATGAGCGCCGAGGCCCAGACCGACAGCGTCAGCGACAGCGCGGCGACGGCCGTGCCGGCCAGAGCGAGCAGACCGGCGTACGCGAACGCGCCCGCGGCACCGAGAAGTCCGCCGCCGCGTCCCGCGCGCCGGCCCTTGGCGGCCAGCTCTTCCTTGGCGAGGGCCACTTCCTGTCGTACGAGACGGGAAAGCTGTTCGGTGGCCTGCCCGACAAGCTCGCCCACCGAGTGGTGCTCGTCGCGCACCGGCCCGGGGTGCATGGTCCCGGTCACGGTGTCGCCTCCTCTCGTGTTCCTGTCGTGTTCCTCTCGTTCGGAACATCTCGGGTACCCGCCCCCGCCCCCGCTACCCCTGCCGCCACCGCGCGGCCCCGGGCTCGCCGAGGCGGGCGAACCCGTTCCGCGACCGGCCACGGCGGGCCGGCAACGGCCCTGCTCCCACGACGAGTTCGGGCACACCGAGCCCTTCGGCCGCTCCGAGGCCGACCGGCGTACGCGCGTCGCCGCTGTCGGCCACCACCCGCACCCCGACCCACCCTTGCCGGGGCAGCCGAGCCAGGCCCGGAATCGAACGGGACGGGCCCGCCGCAAGGGCGCCTCCACGACGAGGTCGAGTACACCGAGCCCTTCGATCGGCAAAAGGCCGACCGTCGACGACGGACAGCGGCTCACGGGTGCCGGCCGCCACCCCCTCCCCGGCCGAGGCGGCCGAGCTGGGTCTGGAACCAGTCGAGGCGGGCCTGCAGCAGGGCCGCCTCCGCGACAAGTTCCGGCACGCCGAGCCCCTCGGCCGCCCCGAGGCCGGCCGGCGTCCGCGCGTCGCCGCTGTCGGCCACCATCCGTAGCCCCTCCCCGGCCACCACCCGCAGCCCCTCCCCGGCCAGCCGCGCGAAGGCGGCGAGCGAGAGGGACAGGCGGCCGTGGACGCAGCCCGCGCAGGAGGGGACCAGGGCGAGCCAGCCGGGGCGGCCCCAGCCGGCGTCGGCCAGTGCCGCGGCGACGGTGCCGCACGTGCAGGGGCCGACCGTGGCGGTCCGTACCCGCTGGCGGGCGTAGCGGAAGCCGCGCTCGAAGCGGATGTAGGCGCCGAGCACGGAGACCTCGAGCAGGACCGCCGCCCGGTGCTCGGCCGTGCACAGCAGCGCCTCGGCCGCCGCCCGGTCGTGTACGCAGTGGAAGCCGCAGTCGCAGCGGCGGTGGGGTGCCCTGTGGCGCAGGCCGTAGACGCAGGACGCGTCGGCCAGCGCCCCGTACGGGAGCGCGCCGCCGAGCGACACACCGGTGAACCCGGCCCGGGTGCCGTCCTGGGACAGCACCGGGTGGGCGATCTTGTATCCGGTCGGCGGCTCCGTCGGGCGTTCCTCCGGAAGCCGCAGCCTCATCGGCCCGCCGGAACCTCTTCGGGAGCGGACGCCTCGATGTCCACGACGTCCTCGACGGTCTCGATCTTCTCGGGCAGTTCGAGCTCTTCCTCGTGGATACGCGGCTGCTCCTCCGCGACTCCGGTGGCCAGTGCCTTGCCGAGCTTCATGACGCCTCCATGGACTGATGCCGGTCACCGTCCTGCCATGGTGACTCATGACGGGCGAAATGGACATAGGGCCCGGTCAGCCCACTATGTCGAAGCGATACTTATCGATATCTCGTAGAAGAATTAAGTGGCGCTTCACTGTCGGGCGGCCGAAACTGAGGGAATGACGACGACCGCGCCCTCGGTGCCACCCTTCGGCCGCGCCCTGTGCGCGATGATCACGCCCTTCTCCGACGGCGGCGCGCTCGATCTGGACGGGGCGCAGCGCCTCGCCGACCACCTGGTCTCCCGGGGCTGTGACGGGCTGGTGCTGTCCGGTACGACGGGCGAGTCCCCGACCACCACGGACGCCGAGAAGGCGGCGCTGGTCGAGGCGGTGCGGGATGCGGTGGGCGACCGGGCGTCGGTCGTGGCGGGCGTCGGGACGTTCGACACCCGGCACACCGTGGAACTCGCCCGTGAAGCCGAAAAGGCGGGTGCGGACGGCCTGTTGGTGGTCAGCCCGTACTACAGCAAGCCTCCGCAGGACGCGCTGGAGGCGCACTTCCTGGCCGTCGCCGACGCGGTCGGGCTGCCGGTCACGCTGTATGACATCCCGGGCCGCACCGGCACCCGCATCGAGCCCGACACGATCATCCGGCTCGCCGATCATCCCCGGATCGTGGCGGTGAAGGACTGTTCCTACGACTTCCTCGCCGCCCAGAAGGTGCTCGCCCGCACGGACCTTGCGTACTACGCGGGCTGCGACGAACACAACCTCGCCCTGTACGCGGTGGGCGGCACGGGCTACATCAGCACGGTCGCGAACGTCGTACCGGAGCAACTCCGCGCGGTCCTCGACGCGTTCGAGGCGGGCGACACCCCCGTGTCCGCCCGCCTCCAGCAACGCGCTACGCCCCTCATCGAGTCGATGATGTCGGCGGGCCTGCCCGGCTCGGTCACCGCCAAGGCCCTCCTGGGCGCACTCGGTCTGCCCGCCGGCCCGGTCCGCGCCCCGCTGCGGCCGGCCGGCCGCGAGGCGGTCGACGGGCTGCTTGGGGTCTACGAGGAACTCACGGCGGGCTGACCGGTCAGGGCTGGGCGAAGACCGGCTCCCAGCGTCCGGCGGCTCCGTCGTTGCCCTGGCGGAAGCCGCTGAGCGGCACCTCCTTGTTGCTGCCGATGGTGACCAGCACGAGCCGGTTGTGGAACTCGTTCTTGACGTTCTTGTCGATGTCCCAGGCGATGAGCTGGTTGTTGCCGACCCAGGCGAGCAGCTGCTGCCCGCGCACCTTGGTCTTCTCACCGGTGGCGGCGTCGAAGAGCCAGGACGCGGTCTTCCACCCCTCGCCGGCGAAGTCCCCGGCGACGAGCTTGCCGTTCGGTGACTTCCCGGCGTCGACGTACCACGACAGGTACTTGTCGCCCGCCGGTACGGGGACCTTCCTGCCGGTGAGGTCCCAGAACTCCTTGCCGATGTCACCCTGGGGGTTCCCGGCCCAGACGTGCCGGCCGTCGTCGGTGAGGGCGAAGTCCTGGCGGGAGTTGAGGAACCCGGCCCCCATGGGGTCGTTCGGGTCGCTCTTGATCTTCACCTCGGCCCAGGAGCCCTTCCCGGAGGCCACGTCGAAGACGTAGAAACCGGTGCGGCTGGACCCCATCTTCGGCCCCCACTCGCCGCCGCCCTGGGGCTTGTACAGCATGTCGGGATTCTCGCTGTACGTCGTCGCGAGCAGCTTGCGGCCGTCGCGCGAGAACGCGAGCCCGGCCACCCCGTGGTCGACCTGGATCCACCGCTCGACCTCGCCGGAGGACAGGTCGAGCAGGCCGATCCGTGAGGCGGGCAGGTCCTGCTCCAGGACGGCGGCGGTCTTCATGCCGGGCGCGACGGCGATCCATGACCACTTCGTGGTCTTCTCGTACCTGCCGGTCTTCGGGTTCAGCAGGTGGTACGCCCGCCCGTTGACGGCGGTGTCCTTGGACTTCCTGACCCGCTCCGGGATGTAGTACGCGGCCAGGGTCGTCCCCTTGGCCGAGATCGTCTCGCGCGGCGGCGACTGGTCGGCGTGCGCCTTGACGGCGTTCTGGTCGACGACCCTTGAGGGCCGTACGTCCTGCTTGCCCGAGTCCAGCAGCGGCACCGCCACGGCGACGGCGACCACGGCGACCGTGGCGGCGGCGGTCGCGATCCGGCGGGTGCGGCGGCGGCTGCGCAGGACCAGCACGCGGTCCGCCAACCCCGGCCGCGCCGCGGTCTGTTCGGCGGCCTGCTCGCGCAGGGCGTCGCGCACGAGTTCGTCGACGTTCACGGACGCACCTCCACGGGCGAGTAGTCACGGGACACCAGTTCGGCGTCCGCCGGGCCGAGTGCGGCCAGCTCCGGCGCCAGGGTGCGCAGCCGGGCGAGGGAGCGGTGGGTGGTGGACCGTACGGTGCCGATCGAGCAGCCCAGCAGGCGGGCCACGTCGGCCTCGGGCAGGTCCTCGAAGTAGCGCAGCACGAGGACCGAACGCTGACGGGCGGTGAGGCGGCCGAGCGCCTCGCGCATCACGACGCGCAGCTCGGCCGCGGCGGCCGTGTCACCGGACTGCGGCCCCGCTTCGGGCGGTTCGGCGACGCTGACCTCCCGTCTGCGCCCCTTCAGCCGCCAGCGGCTGATCTGCTGGCGGTACAGGATCCGGCGTACGTACGCCTCGGGCTCGTCGATCCGCTGCCATTTCCCGGCGGCCTTGACGAGCGCGTTCTGCAACAGGTCCTCGCCGGCGTGCTGATCTCCCCCGCAGAGCAGCACGGCCGTCTTCAGCAGAGCCGACGACCTGCTGTCCACGAACTCGCGGAAGCTCTCCAGCCCTTCGGCATTCATCGTCACCTTCTCTTCCCCGGCGGTTCCCTCTGTGTCCCGCCCCTGTGCCTCTTGTGACGCGTGCGGCCGCCCGCGGCTATGCCTGTGCCGGCGAAGAATTTTCCAGCGGCCACGCACACCTCGTGCCGTACGTTGGTGCCGTGAGCCGCCCCCTGCTCTTCCTCGACGTCGACGGCCCCCTCAACCCGTACGCCGCGCAGCCCGAGCGACGCCCCGAGGGCTATACGACGATCAGGGTGGCCCTGCACCCGGGCCGCGCGCTGCGGGTCTGGCTGAGCCCCTCCCACGGACCGGCACTGCTCGCCCTCGACTACGACCTGTGCTGGGCCACGACGTGGATGGACGCCGCCAACCGCTGGATCGGCCCCGTCGTCGGCCTGCCCGAGCTGCCGTACGTCGACTTCGGTGAGGGCCTGTTCGCCTTCCGCCCCGACGGGGTGCGCTGGAAGACGGAGGCCATCGTGCGGTACGCCGAGGGGCGTCCGTTCGCCTGGGTCGACGACGAGCAGGGCCCGGCGGACGAGGAGTACGTGGCCGCCCATCACTCCGGGGCCGCCCTGCTCCACCATGTGAACCCGCGCCTGGGCCTGCGCGAGGGCGACTTCACGGCGCTGGCCCGGTTCGCGGCGGCGCGGCGTACATGACGGAGCGCCCTTCCGCCGACCGGCGGAAGGGCGCCCTGAGTCGTCGTACCGCTCAGTTGTGGCTGTGCAGGATCTCGTTCAGACCGCCCCAGACCGCGTTGTTCGGGCGGGCCTCGACCGTGCCGGATACCGAGTTGCGGCGGAAGAGGATGTGGGAGGCGCCGGAGAGTTCACGGGCCTTGACGATCTGCCCGTCGGGCATGGTCACGCGCGTGCCCGCGGTGACGTACAGCCCGGCCTCGACCACGCACTCGTCGCCGAGCGCGATGCCGACACCCGCCTCGGCGCCGACCAGGCAGCGCTCGCCGATCGTGATGCGGACGTTGCCGCCGCCGGAGAGCGTGCCCATGGTGGAGGCGCCGCCGCCGATGTCCGAACCGTCGCCCACCACGACACCCGCGGAGATACGGCCCTCGACCATGGAGGTGCCGAGCGTGCCCGCGTTGAAGTTGACGAAGCCCTCGTGCATGACGGTGGTGCCCTCGGCCAGGTGCGCGCCGAGCCGCACACGGTCGGCGTCGGCGATACGGACGCCCTTGGGGGCGACGTAGTCCGTCATGCGCGGGAACTTGTCGACCGACGTCACCTGGAGGTGCAGCCCCTCGGCGCGGGCATTGAGCCGCACCGTCTCGATGTCGTCGACGGCGACCGGGCCGAGCGAGGTCCAGGCGACGTTGGCGAGGAAGCCGAACATGCCGTCCAGGCTCTGGCCGTGCGGCTTGACCAGCCGGTGCGAGAGGAGGTGGAGGCGCAGATAGACGTCGTGCGCGTCGATCGGCTTCTCGTCGAGGGTGGAGATGACCGTGCGGACCGCGACCACCTCGACGCCGCGGCGGGCGTCCGGTCCGATCGCCTTGGCCGCTCCCTCACCGAGCAGCTCCACAGCCTTCTCGGCGGACAGCCGCTCGGTGCCGGACGGTCCGGGCTGTTCGCTCAGCTCGGGCGCGGGGAACCAGGTGTCGAGAACAGTGCCGTCGGCGGCGATCGTGGCAAGTCCGGTGGCCACGGCGCCGGTGGTGCGAGGAGCAGTCGTGTCGGTCATGAGGGCAACCTAACCGGCAGGAGGGCACGGAGGCCAACCGCCGGGGGCGATGTCTCAGGTACCGGGCGACCGCGCCGGGCGGGGGTCGCCTCGACGTCCGCAGCGTTCACGGCGTCGGCGCGCAACCGGCGGCGCCCGACATGACCCGCGCCAGCATCTCGCGCGCGAAGCCCTCGTCGTACGGCGCCCCCGTCAGCAGGACCTGCAGACAGATGCCGTCCATCAGGGCGACCAGCGCCCGCACGGTGACCGGGTCGGTGCGCCGGGCGAGTCGGCAGGCCAGGTCCTCGGCCCACTCGGCGGCGACGGGGCGCAGGGCGGGGCGGCGCAGGGCGGCGAGATAGAGCTCGTACTCCAGCTCGACGCCCGTGCGGTCCCCGGACAGCCACTCGCCGAGGATCCGCGCGAGGTCCGTGGCCAGATCGCCCCCGGTGTCCTCCAGGGCGCCGTGCGCGGCGACGACCTTGGCGAAGCCCTCGTTCACCTGCCGCAGCGCGGCGACCATCAGTTCGTCGAGGGTCTTGAAGTGGTAGGTCGTCGAGCCGAGCGGTACGTCCGCCTCGGCGGCGACCGAGCGGTGGCTCAGGCCGGCCAGGCCCTTCTCCCCCACGACCCGGATCGCCGCGTCGGTGATCCGCTGGCGGCGGTCGGGGTCGTAACGGCGGGGCATCAGTGCGCGCCTCCCAGGTTGAGCACCACGACCCCGACGATGATCAGCGCGATTCCGGCGGCCTTCTGAACGGTCAGCTGCTCCCCGAGGAACAGCATCCCGATGGCCACGATGGCGGCGGTGCCGAGGCCGGCCCAGACCGCGTAGGCCTCGCCGACCGACATGGTCTTCAGCGTCTGCGCGAGCAGCGCGAAGGAGACGCCGTAACCGGCGAGCGTCAGCACCGACGGCCACAGCCGGCTGAAGCCGTCGCTGAACTTCATGGCGGTGGTACCGCCCACCTCGGCGGCAATGGCCGCGAGGAGCATGAGGAATGCCATGCGTACGAGTGTACATAACAGCGCTCACACGACAGCCCGGCGACCACCGACCCGGCCCGGCACGGGCCGCCACGCCACCGGTGTCACGGCTGCGGCCGAGCGGTCGGTGGCGACCCGACTCCGCCTCCCGCAACCGGACATGCCCCTGCGCCAGTCGCCGCCGCGACCACAGCCCCACGCCGCCCGCGCACGCAGGACGCCCGGTGCGCCGTACATACGCCAGTGCCGGCTCTTGCGGGCGGGTTCCGCCGCAGGGGTCACGGGTGCGGCTCGGCGTCGGTCGACAGGCCTTCGCGGCACAGTTGGCCGCAGCCTCCCGGAACGAGCCCGCGCGCGTGTCTGCATATCGCGCCCATCACCCCATCACCTGCACTTCGGTGGCGACGGCCTCATGGAAGCCGGACCGTCACGCGCCCCCGGCAGCGAAGAAAGCGGTCGCAGCCTCGCGGATGCGGTGCACGAATGGGCGAAGGAGCAGCGTCAGGTCGGCTGCCGGCGCTCGACCGGCGCGGTCGCCCGGCTCCGCGTCCACGCCCAGCACGCACAAGCGCTGCCCCTTTCCTCCGCGATCCGCGCGTCGAGCCCTCCCCGGCCGCCCTCGCCGCGCCAGGCCGTCGCCCGCCAACGAGCCGGGGCCGGCGCGGTCGCCCGGCTCCGCGTCCACGCCCAGCACGCACAAGCGCTGCCCCTTTCCTCCGCGGCCCGCGCGTCGAGCCCTCCCCGGCCGCCCTCGCCGCGCCAGGCCGTCGCCGGACAACGAGCCGGGGCCTGGGCGGCGTTGAGGGGCAGATGTGAGGGGTGAGGTTCCACTTGAGGAAGTCCCATCTTCATAGAAATCGCTCCCTGAAACCACTCTCCGTGTCCGCCCTGCTCCACTAGGGTTTCACCGCTCACTCACCGTTCCTAAACAGTGTCCAGGAGTGACATTTGCTGCCAGCTCCTGGAACTGCGCGCATCCCGAACGGTGTTGGATGCGCTGGTCTCCCGCGTTCGCTGTGTCCCCGTCCGGCTGCGTGCATCGTGTGCACGCTCCGTGACGGGTGGGCGGGTTCCCTCATGCCCTCGTGCGCCTGGTCCGGCCTGGGCGGTCCGATGCCCCACAGCATCGCTCTGGTGCTGCGGGGGCGGTGCCGTCCGTCGCCGGATCGGGTGCCCGAGGGCGCGTCGCCCGATCGCGACGCTCGCGGCGTCGTGCCGGGACATCTTGCGAGTCTTGCCGGCCAGGGGCTTACGCCAATGCTGGTCGCCCCACATCGACGTGTACGCCGGGTCGACCGCGACGATCGACAGGCCGTGTTCGGACGCCATGGACACGAGCCGGGCCTTGAGCTTGCCGGTGGGGATGCCGGAGATGAGCTGCCGGAACCGCTTCTTGCGGCCGTGCTTCTCGCGGGTCTTCTCGGCGGTGAAGTCCAGGTTCTCGATACCGATCGCCTTGACGCCGCACCGGTTGGCCCAGTGCAGCAGCCGGCTGATGGCGTGCCGGATCTGCGCGTCGCGGTGGTCGGCGGTGCCGGACAGGTCGTAGAAGAACCGCTTCGGGTCGCCGACCGGGTTGCCGTTGCGGTCGAGCCGGTAGGCGGCGAAGTGGTCAGCGTTCGTATCGACGCCGACCATGCCCTGGGCGCGGGCTGTCTCCAACGGGACCGTCTTCACCACGGGCTTCGTCCACGAGGCGGTGATGTACCAGCGCCCGCGCTCCACATCGAGGTGGATACGGTAGGCGACAGCACGGTTGGCTTCGACGCGGTCGCGCCACTGCGCGCCCCGGTGCTGGAACTGGACCCTGCAGGAGAGGACGTACCGGCCGAACTTGCCGTTGGCCAGATGGGCCAGTGGTGCGGGCAGCTTGATGGAGACCTCGCCATCGGGGGTGACGCGGATCGTCTCGTTCCCGTACCGCTTGCCGGACTCGCCGTCAGCAGCGAGGAACCAGCGTTCGGCTTCCCAGCGCCGGCGCCACTGGGCCTCGCTGAGCTGCGCATCCTGGAGGTTGTTGCGGTTGCCCAGCAGGCGCCGGCCGCCGCGCACGACGTGCACGACACCGGCCTCACGCTCCACGCGGGCGACATCGAGGCGGTGTTCCAGGGTCGCCAGACGGCGGGACTTGTGGAACCACTCGCCCCGACTGCGGTATCCGCCGGGTGCCCGCTTGGTGCCTTTCTCCCCGATCGGCTGCGCCAGTCGGTGCATCAGCGTCCGCACACCGGCCTCAAGCCCCTGGATGTGGGCGAGCTGACAGCGGCGGGACAGCGCCCACTGATCGTGAGTGGCCTTCGTGATCGAACCGGCCCACCGGGACGAGGAGTCGGCCGTCAGGCCCTGCTTGCGGGCGGCCCACGTGTCGCTGTCGTGGTCCAGGCCGTCGGCGCAGCGGTTCTTGAGGTCCAGCGAGGCGAGGCGTCCGAGGTGTTCACCGACCAGCCGCAACACCTTGTCGTCCACGTCGGTGAGGTGCTTGAGGCGGTCGCGTATCGCCACCCCGGACGGCCCGGGCGCGACGAACGGTGCGTCGATGGTGCGGAGCTTCTTCTTCTTCGGCTCACTCATCGCCGGCCGCCGCTTCGAGAGCCTTCCTCGCCCGGTTCTTCGCCGACCGACGGCCGTACAGGCGGGCGCAGAACGACGTCAGTACCTCCACCATGTCCCGGACCAGGTCGTCTTCGTTGTCTTCGACTTCGCCGTCATCGAGGACGACCAGTCGGCGGCCAGTCGCGGACAGGGCGGCCTCGATCAGCTCCACGTTCATCCGCCCGAGGCGGTCCTTGTGCTCGACCACGACCGTGGTCACCGCCGGATCGGCCAGCAGCCGCTTCACCTTCGCGCGGCAGCCGTTCATACCCGAGGCGATCTCGGACTCGATCCGCACAACCTTCTGTCCCGCCTCCGCCGCCCATGCCGACAGGCGAGCGGTCTGCCGCTCCAGGTCCGGCTTCCGATCGTGCGAGGAAACGCGGGCATACAGACCTACACCACCGGTCACCGAGTGAGGTGTTCGCTTCGATGTTCACCAGGATCGTGCGCGGCCCCACCCGGCGCGCGGGCACCGGCAAGGCGCCCTCATGAAACCAGCGATATGCCGTATGCGGGTTCACCCCCTGCGCCCGCGCCCACTCCGTCAGGTTCATATGCTGATAACGCCACCACTCCCTCATGGTTACGCACACTCAACAACCCTCCGCTGCCAGCAGTTGGCAACCCCACTCTCACATCCCCGGCCGCCGCCTCGGGCGCCGCTGGAGGAACAGCGCATGCCAGACACCACCCCCGAGCCGTCCCAGAACAATCCCTGGGAGAACGGCTGGGCCCCCGACACATCCCGTGCCCCCGGAACCCGAAGACTCTGGCTGGCCGGCGTGCTGGCCCTGGCCACGATCGTCGCGTGCGTGACGGCGATCACCGTGATGGACAACGAAACCGACGATCCGGTACGGGCCTCCCTGTCCCCCTCGGGCTCCGCAACCGTCCCCGGTCTGATCTCCTACGCCACGCCGTCCACCGACGACGCCACGACGCCCTCCGGCGAGAACGGCCTGTCGTCCACCCGGACGAAGGCGTCCCCCGCAGCCGGCCCGCACGAGTCCGCCAACGGCGGCTCCAAGACGTCCAAGTCGCCCACGTCCCATGCGAGTTCAACCAGGCACCCCAAACCGTCGGCCACCTACAGGTCCGTCCGCTCGGTGAACTTCCCCGACCGCTACTGGCACGTGAGCGGCGACTTCGTGAGGCTCGACCCGATCGCCTCCGCCCCGGCCCGCCACGACGCCACGTTCAAGCTCGTCAAGGGCCTGTGGGACACCTCCTGTTACTCCTTCGCGACGTCGGACGGCACCTACCTCCGCCACCGCGACTTCGTCCTGCGCCCCGAACGCAGCGACGGATCATCCCTGTTCGAACAGGACGCGACCTTCTGCCCGCAGACCTCGTCGTACTCGGGCGCGGTCATGCTGGAGTCCGTGAACTACCCGGGCCGCTTCCTGCGCCACCAGAACTTCCAGCTCGAACTGGATCCGTATCAGCAGAGCGATCCGTACCGGGCCGACTCGGCGTTCCGGTTGGTGGGCCCACTGGCCTGAGCCGGAGCGCTCTACGCGTCACGGAAGGCGATCAGCGAGGCCTTCGGCCGCAGTACGCAGAACTCGTTGCCCTCGGGGTCGGCCAGCACCACCCAGCCGGCCTCGTCGCCCTGCCCGATGTCGACCCTGCGTGCGCCCAGCGCGAGGATGCGCTCGACCTCGGCCCCCTGGTCGTCCGGGGCGAGGTCGAAGTGCAGCCGGTTCTTGACGTGCTTCGGGTCCTCGACGGGCATGAAGCAGATCCCCGTCGGCGCGAACTCGTCCGGTCCGATGACGACTTCGCGTTCTCTCTCGGACAGCACCTTCCAGTCGAGGACCCGGCACCAGAAGCGGGCGAGTCCGGGAAGGTCGTGCGCGTCGACGACCAGGTGATGCAGCGAAACGGCCATACCGGAGAAGGTATGGCCGTTTCACAGGTGCCGCAGATGTTTTCCGGGTGCCTCAGACGTTGAAGCCCAGCGCCCGCAGCTGCTCCCGCCCGTCGTCCGTGATCTTGTCGGGGCCCCACGGGGGCATCCAGACCCAGTTGATGCGCAGCTCGTTGACGAGGCCGTCCGTCGCGGACTTGGCCTGGTCCTCGATGACGTCCGTCAGCGGGCAGGCCGCCGAGGTCAGGGTCATGTCGAGGGTCGCGATGTTCGCGTCGTCGATGTGGATGCCGTAGATCAGGCCGAGGTTGACGACATCGATGCCCAGCTCGGGGTCGACGACGTCGTACAGCGCCTCGCGGACCTCTTCCTCCGAGGCCGGCTTCATCTCAACGGTCTCGCTCATGCCGTCTTCCTTTCGACGTCGGCGTCGGCACCCAGCGCCTGGGCCGTCGCGTCCTTCCATGCCATCCAGCTGAGGAGGGCGCACTTCACCCGGGCCGGGTACTTGGAGACACCGGCGAACGCGACCGCGTCCTCCAGCACTTCCTCCATCGCGTCGTCCGGCTCGATCCTGCCCTTGGACTGCATCAGCTCCAGGAAGGTCTCCTGGACCTTCTGGGCGTCCGCCAGATCCTTCCCGACGAGCAGTTCGTTGAGGACGGATGCGCTGGCCTGGCTGATCGAGCAGCCCTGACCCTCGTACGAGACGTCCTCGATCTTCGTGCCGTCGTACTTCACACGCAGGGTGATCTCGTCGCCGCACGTCGGGTTCACGTGGTGCACCTCGGCGTCGCCATCCCTCAGACCACGCCCGTGCGGGTTCTTGTAGTGATCCAGGATGACTTCCTGGTACATCGAGTCCAGCTTCACGCCGACAAACCTCGCATCTCTCAGCTCACGTCCTTCAGCCGAAGAAGTTCCGTACGTGCTCCAAGCCGTCGACCAACGCGTCGATCTCGGCCGGCGTGGAGTACAGATAGAACGACGCTCGCGTGGTCGCAGGAATTCCGTAGCGCAGGCAGACCGGCCGCGCGCAGTGGTGGCCGACCCGGACCGCGATGCCCTGCTCGTCGAGGACCTGGCCCACGTCGTGCGGGTGGATGTCGCCGAGCGTGAAGGAGATCGCGGCGCCCCGGTCCTCGGCCGTGGTCGGGCCGATGATCCGCAGGTCGGGGACGTCCCCGAGGCGCTTGACCGCGTACTCCGTGAGCGCGTGCTCATGGGCGAGGATCTTGTCCATGCCGATCGAGGACAGGTAGTCGATCGCCGCGCCCAGACCGACCGCCTGCGCGATCGGCGGGGTGCCCGCCTCGAACTTGTGCGGGGCGGGAGCGTATGTCGACGAGTGCATCGACACCGTCTCGATCATCTCGCCGCCACCGAGGAACGGAGGCAGGTCCTCCAGGAGCTCCTGCCGTCCCCAGAGCACGCCGATACCCGTCGGGGCGCACATCTTGTGGCCGGTGAAGGCCACGAAGTCGGCCTGCAGGGCCTGGACGTCCAGCGGCATGTGCGGGGCGGCCTGCGAGGCGTCGATGCAGACCAGCGCACCGACCTCCTGGGCGCGGCGGACTATCGCCTCGACCGGGTTGAGCGTGCCGAGGATGTTCGACACCAGCACGAAGGAGACGATCTTCGTCTTCTCCGTGATGATCTCGTTGATGTTGGAGAGGTCGAGGCGGCCGTCGTCGGTCAGGCCGAACCACTTCAGCTTCGCGCCCGTGCGCTGCGCGAGCAGCTGCCACGGGACGATGTTGGAGTGGTGCTCCATCTCCGTGATGACGATCTCGGTCTCGTGGTCCACGCGGTAGGGCTCGTCGGCCCAGCCGAGCATGTTCGCCACGAGGTTGAGCGACTCGGAGGCGTTCTTGGTGAAGATCACCTCGTCGCGGCTCGGCGCGTTGATGAACGACGCGACCTTGTCACGCGCGCCCTCGTACAGCGCCGTGGCCTCCTCGGCGAGCACATGCACACCGCGGTGGACGTTGGCGTTGTAGCGCTCGTAGTACTCGTTCAGGGCGTCGAGCACCTGGCGCGGCTTCTGCGAGGTCGCCGCGTTGTCCAGGTACACGAGCTTCCGGCCGTCGTGGACCTGACGGTCCAGGATGGGGAAGTCCTTGCGGATCGCCTCAGCGTCGAGGAGGCCCGGCAGCTGAGTCACGAAGATGCGCCACCCTTCACGTACTTGTCGTAGCCCTCGGCCTCGAGCTGGTCGGCGAGCTCCGCGCCGCCGGACTCGGCGATGCGGCCGTTCGCGAACACGTGCACGTGGTCGGGCTTGATGTAGCGCAGGATGCGCGTGTAGTGCGTGATCAGCAGCGTGCCGACCTCGCCGGTCTCACGGACGCGGTTGACGCCCTCGGAGACGACGCGAAGGGCGTCGACATCGAGGCCGGAGTCGGTCTCGTCGAGGATCGCGATCTTCGGCTTGAGCAGTTCGAGCTGAAGGATCTCGTGGCGCTTCTTCTCGCCGCCGGAGAAGCCCTCGTTGACGTTGCGCTCGGCGAAGGAGGGGTCCATGGAGAGGCGCTCCATGGTCTCCTTGACCTCCTTCACCCACAGGCGCAGCTTGGGGGCCTCGCCACGGATGGCCGTGGCGGACGTGCGGAGGAAGTTGGAGACCGAGACGCCGGGGACCTCGACCGGGTACTGCATCGCCAGGAACAGGCCCGCGCGGGCGCGCTCGTCGACGGACATCTCCAGGACGTCCTCGCCGTCGAGGGTGACGGTGCCGCCGGTGATCGTGTACTTCGGGTGGCCCGCGAGGGAGTAGGCGAGGGTCGACTTGCCGGAGCCGTTGGGGCCCATGATGGCGTGCGTCTCGCCCTGCTTCACGGTGAGGTCGACGCCCTTGAGGATCTCCTTCGTGGCGTTGTCGGCCTCGACGGTGACGTGCAGGTCGTGGATTTCAAGCGTTGCCATGGGTGCCTCAGGACTCCTGGTTGAGGGAGACGAGCACGTCGTCCCCTTCGATCTTTACGGGGTATACGGGGACGGGGCGCGTCGCGGGAAGGCCGGACGGCTTGCCGGTGCGGAGGTCGAAGCTGGACCCGTGCAACCAGCACTCGATCTGGCAGTCCTCCACCTCGCCCTCGGAGAGCGAGACGTTCGCGTGCGAGCAGATGTCGTGGATCGCGAAGACCTCGCCCTCGGTACGGACGACCGAGAGCGGAGTGCCGTCGAGTTCCACCCGCTTCGGGGTGTCCTCCTCCAGCTCGCTCAGCCCGCAGGCGCGTACGTAGGCCATCAGGCGGTGGCCTCCAGCTCGGTCTCGATCCTCTCGAGGAGCCGCGCCTCGAGGTCGTCGACGCCGATCTGCTGGACCAGCTCGGCGAAGAAGCCGCGGACCACCAGGCGACGGGCCTCGTCGGCCGGGATGCCGCGGGCCATCAGGTAGAAGAGCTGCTCGTCGTCGAAGCGGCCGGTCGCGGAGGCGTGGCCGGCGCCGACGATCTCACCGGTCTCGATCTCGAGGTTCGGCACCGAGTCGACCCGGGCGCCGTCCGTCAGGACGAGGTTCCGGTTCATCTCGTAGGTGTCCGTGCCCTCGGCCTTGGCCTCGATGAGGACGTCGCCGATCCACACCGCGTGGGCGGCCTCGCCCTGCAGCGCGCCCTTGTAGACGACGTTGGACTTGCAGTGCGGGACGTTGTGGTCGACCAGGAGGCGGTGCTCCTGGTGCTGGCCGGCGTCCGTGAAGTACAGCCCGAACAGCTCGGCCTCGCCGCCGGTGCCGGCGTAGGTGACGCGCGGGTGAAGGCGTACGACGTCGCCGCCGAAGGTCACCACGACCGACTTGAAGCTCGCGTCGCGCCCGATGAGGGCGTTGTGCTGGGCGACGTGCACGGCCTTGTCGTCCCAGTCCTGAATGGAGACGACGGTCAGCTTGGCGCCGTCGCCCAGGATGTAGTCGACGTTGGCGGCGATCACCGCGTCACCGGTGTGGTCGATGACGACGACGGCCTCGGCGAAGGCTTTCAGCTCGATGACCTGGTGGCCGTAGGCGACCCCGCCCTCGCCGTGCACGGCGATGCGGATCGGCTCGGTCAGGACCGTCTCCTTGGGGACGGTGACCACGCCGGCCTTCTCGAAGGCCGAGTAGGCCTGGGCGGCGACGCGGTCCACCGGGGTGCCGGCCCTGCCGAGGCGCGGGTCGTCGCGGTCCACGAGTTCGACGGTGACGCCCTCGGGGGCATCGACGGCGACCTTCACGGCCTCGCCGGTCGCGACGGCGGTGCCGTCGTGCAGCCCGCGCAGGCGCTCCAGCGGGGTGAACCGCCACTCCTCCTCGCGGCCGTGCGGGACCGGGAAGTCCGCCACGTCGAAGGAGGGGGGCGCGCTCATGCGCGTCGCGACGGTCGACTCGGCGGCGACCGCGATCTGGCCCGCGGTGGTGGACCCCACGGGGATGTTCTGAGCCTCAGCCATGGCTGTCGGTCTGCTCTCTTCCTACGTAAGTGACTTGATGGAGGCGGCCGTCGGTCAGCCGACCGCGCCTTCCATCTGGAGCTCGATCAGCCGGTTGAGTTCCAGCGCGTACTCCATGGGCAGCTCCTTCGCGATGGGCTCGACGAAGCCGCGCACGATCATCGCCATCGCCTCGAACTCGCTCAGACCACGGCTCATCAGGTAGAAGAGCTGGTCCTCGGAGACCTTGGAGACGGTGGCCTCGTGGCCCATGGACACGTCGTCCTCACGGACGTCCACATAGGGGTATGTGTCGGAGCGGGAGATGGTGTCGACGAGCAGCGCGTCGCACAGCACGTTCGACTTGGAGCCGTGGGCGCCCTCGCCGATCTCGACCAGACCGCGGTAGGAGGTACGACCACCACCGCGCGCCACCGACTTGGAGACGATGTTGGAGGAGGTGTTCGGCGCCATGTGGACCATCTTGGAGCCGGCGTCCTGGTGCTGCCCCTCGCCCGCGAAGGCGATGGAGAGGGTCTCGCCCTTGGCGTGCTCGCCCATCAGGTACACGGCCGGGTACTTCATCGTGACCTTGGAGCCGATGTTGCCGTCGATCCACTCCATGGTCGCGCCCTCGTACGCCACGGCGCGCTTGGTGACCAGGTTGTAGACGTTGTTCGACCAGTTCTGGATGGTCGTGTAGCGGCAGCGGGCGCCCTTCTTCACGATGATCTCGACGACCGCGGAGTGCAGGGAGTCCGACTTGTAGATCGGGGCCGTACAACCCTCGACGTAGTGGACGTAGGCGTCCTCGTCGACGATGATCAGCGTCCGCTCGAACTGGCCCATGTTCTCCGTGTTGATACGGAAGTAGGCCTGGAGCGGGATCTCCACGTGCACGCCCTTCGGCACGTAGATGAAGGAGCCGCCGGACCACACGGCGGTGTTCAGCGACGCGAACTTGTTGTCGCCGACCGGGATGACCGTGCCGAAGTACTCCTTGAAGAGCTCCGGGTGCTCCTTCAGGGCGGTGTCGGTGTCCAGGAAGATGACGCCCTGCTCCTCCAGGTCCTCGCGGATCTGGTGGTAGACGACCTCGGACTCGTACTGGGCGGCGACACCGGCGACGAGGCGCTGCTTCTCCGCCTCGGGGATGCCGAGCTTGTCGTACGTGTTCTTGATGTCCTCTGGCAGGTCCTCCCAGGACTCCGCCTGCTTCTCCGTGGAGCGCACGAAGTACTTGATGTTGTCGAAGTCGATGCCCGACAGGTCCGAGCCCCAGTTGGGCATGGGCTTCTTGTCGAACAGGCGCAGGCCCTTGAGACGGAGCTTGGTCATCCACTCCGGCTCGTTCTTCTTCGCGGAGATGTCCCGGACGACGTCCTCGTTGATGCCGCGCTTCGCAGAGGCACCGGCCACGTCGGAGTCGGCCCAGCCGTATTCGTAGTTGCCCAGACCCTCGAGCTCAGGGTGGGCAGTCTCCTCGATGGGGAGCGTCATGCGGGGTTCCTCCCGGCGGTGCTTGCAGATGCGTTGTCAGTGGTCTGGGAAATCTTGGGGATGAACGTCGTGCAGACGCCGTCGCCGTGCGCGATGGTCGCCAGCCGCTGGACGTGAGTACCCAGCAGCTGGGAGAAGATCTCGGTCTCCGCCTCGCACAGCTGCGGGAACTTCTCCGCCACGTGGGCCACCGGGCAGTGGTGCTGGCAGAGCTGCTCACCTTTTTGCGGGAGGGGGGCGCTACGAGCCGTAGCAGCGTACCCGTCCACGCTCAGGGCCTTGGCCAGGGCTTCGGTGCGCTGTTCGGGCGCGGCGGCCTCGATCGCCCGGCGGTAGGCGGCGGCCTGCTCGGCGATCCTCGCGCGCGCGAAGGCGACGACCGCCTCGTCCCCGCCGAACCGCTCCTGGATCCAGCGCAGGGCGTCCGCGGCGAGCTTGTCGTAGGACTGGTCGAAGGCGTCGCGGCCGCAGTCGGTCAGCGCGAACACCTTGGCGGGACGTCCGCGCGTGCGCGCGCCGTACACCCGCTGCTCGCGCGCCTCCACGACGTCGTCGGCGACCAGCGCGTCCAGATGACGCCTTACGGCCGCGGGGGTGAGCCCCAGCCGCCCGGCCAGCTCGGTGACGGTCGACGGCCCGTGGTCCAGGATCGATCGCGCGACCCGGTTGCGCGTGGAGCGCTCCCCGCTCGCGTGCTCTTCCTGGTGCGCCCCCATGGGGGTCTCCAGAGCCTCGCCGACGTTTTTCACAACGCCATTGTTGCGTAATTCCTCAGGGGCGGGCAACCCGCGTCCCGGCCACCGGACGGTGCCCTGTGTCACTTAGGCACACCTAACCTGACCTGCGGAAACGATCTTTGATCGATCAGGGGGCGGCCAATTCGGTGGCGTCGCCGGGCGCCTTCCTGGACACTCCTCAACCATGTCGACACCCCCTCCGACCGGCCCTCTTGTCACCCGCGACACGGTCGCCGCACAGGTGCGCCTGCTGGGTGTGGAGACCGGCGAGATTCTTCTGGTGCACTCCTCCCTCAGCAGCCTCGGCTGGGTCTGCGGAGGCGCCGTCGCAGTCGTCCAGGGACTGCTCGACGCGCTCGGCCAAAAGGGCACTCTGGTCGTCCCCACCCAGACCGCCGACCTTTCGGACCCGGCCCTGTGGGGCAACCCGCCGGTCCCCGAGGAGTGGTGGGACCGGATCCGGGCCACGATGCCCGCGTACGACCCCGTGGTCACGCCCTCGCTCGGGGTGGGCGTGATCCCGGAGACCGTGCGCGGCTGGCCGGGCGCCCGGCGCAGCGCGCACCCGCAGACGTCCTTCGCGGCACTCGGCCCGCGCGCGGCGGAGATCGTCGACGGCCACGCGCCCGACTGCCGGCTCGGGGAGCGGAGCCCGCTGGCGCGGCTGGAGCGGCTGGGCGCCCGGGTCCTGCTGCTCGGCGTCGGCTACGCGGCGTGCACGAGCTTCCATCTCGCCGAGTACCGGATACCGTCGCCGCTCGTCCGGGTCGGGCGGCCGGCTCCGGGCGGCGGCTGGGAGGTGGTGACCGAGGTGTCGATCACCTCGGAGAACTTCGCCGAGCTGGGCCATGACTTCGAGCGGGACCGTGCCGTCGTGCGCGGAAAAGTGGGCGCCGCCGACGCCCGGCTGTTTCCCGTCGCGGACGCGGTGGCGTACGCGGAGCGGTGGCTGGCGCTGCACCGGTCGCGGGAGGACGAGATCCCCACGGCGACCGGCACGGCTTCGGCGAGTGGAGATCCTGCACCCCCCGGTCCGGGCCGACGACGGCGTACCTAGACTCTGGACCCATGCGAAGTGAGCCCGTGGTCCAGGTTCAGGCCCTGGTGAAGCGGTACGGCACAAAAACCGCTGTGGACGGCCTCGACCTGGTGGCCAAGGCGGGCGTGACCGCCGTACTCGGCCCGAACGGCGCGGGCAAGACCAGCACCGTCGAGACCTGTGAGGGGTACCGCAGGCCGGACTCCGGCACGGTGCGCGTCCTGGGTCTCGACCCGGTGCGACAGGCCCGTCAGCTGCATCCGCGCATCGGCGTGATGCTGCAGTCCGGCGGTGTCTACTCGGGCGCGCGGGCCGACGAGATGCTGCGGCACGTGGCGAAACTGCACGCGAACCCGCTGGACGTGGACGCGCTCATCGAGCGACTCGGCCTCGGCTCGTGCGGCCGTACGACCTACCGCCGTCTCTCCGGCGGCCAGCAGCAGCGCCTCGCGCTCGCGATGGCCGTCGTGGGGCGTCCGGAGCTGGTGTTCCTCGACGAGCCGACCGCCGGCCTCGACCCGCAGGCCCGGCACGCGACCTGGGACCTCGTCCGCGACCTGCGCGCCGACGGCGTCTCGGTCATCCTCACCACGCACTACATGGACGAGGCCGAGCAGCTCGCGGACGATGTCGCGATCATCGACGCCGGCCGGGTCATCGCCCAGGGTTCCCTGGACGAGCTGTGCCGCGGCGGCGCCGAGAACACACTGCGCTTCACGGGCCGTCCCGGCCTGGACGTGGGCTCCCTGCTGAAGGCGCTGCCCGCGGACTGCTCGGCGGCGGAGCTCACGCCGGGCTCGTACCGGGTCGTCGGCAAGGTCGACCCACAGCTGCTGGCGACGGTGGCGTCCTGGTGCGCGCAGCACGGGGTGATGCCGGACCGGATCTCGGTCGAACGGCACACCCTTGAGGACGTGTTCTTGGAATTGACGGGCAAGGAGCTGCGTTCGTGACGACGGCAACCGGTACGTACGCGCCGAAGCCCGGCGCGGCGCCCCTCCCGCGCATGATCGCGGCCCAGGCAGCGCTCGAGACGAAGATGCTGCTGCGCAACGGCGAGCAGCTTCTGCTGACGGTCGTGATCCCGACACTGCTGCTGGTGCTGTTCAGCTCGGTGGACATCGTCGACACCGGCGCGGGCAAGGCGGTGGACTTCCTCGCGCCCGGCATCCTGGCCCTCGCCGTCATGTCCACCGCCTTCACGGGCCAGGCCATCGCGACGGGCTTCGAGCGGCGCTACGGCGTGCTGAAGCGCCTCGCCTCCTCGCCGCTCCCCCGCTGGGGCCTGATGACCGCGAAGACGGCGTCGGTCCTGGTCACGGAGGTCCTCCAGGTGATCCTCCTGACGGTGATCGCCTTCGCCCTGGGCTGGTCGCCCGAGGGCAACCCGGCGGCCGTGCTGCTCCTGCTGATCCTGGGCACGGCGGCCTTCTCGGGCCTGGGCCTGCTGATGGCCGGCACGCTGAAGGCGGAGGCGACCCTGGCTGCCGCGAACCTGGTCTTCCTGCTGCTGCTCGTGGGCGGCGGCGTGATCGTGCCGATGGACAAGTTCCCGCAGGGCGCTCAGGACGTGCTGGGCCTCCTGCCGATCTCCGCCCTCTCCGACGGTCTGCGGGACGTGCTGCAGCACGGGGCCGGCATGCCCTGGGGCGACCTGGGGATTCTGGCGGTGTGGGCCGTGGTGGGGCTCGCGGCCGCCGGGAGGTTCTTCCGCTGGGAGTAGGGGCGTGGCGGACCCTCGTGAAAGCGTGCACAAGTGGACGCCTACGATGGTGCGCGTGCCAAACGTGACCCACGCCGACGCCGTGGCGGCTCTGCGCAACCCGCTCTCCTTCATCGCCGCACGCTGGACCCCGAAACCCGGGACGGTCCGGCGGGCGGCTCTTTCCGCGCTCGTCATGTCGGTGGTCATCGTGGTCACCGGCGGTGCGGTGCGACTGACCGGTTCCGGGCTCGGCTGCCCGACCTGGCCCAAGTGCACCGCGGACTCGCTCGCTCCCACCGGTGCGATGAACTTCCACAGTGCCATCGAGTTCGGCAACCGCATGCTGACGTACGTGCTGTGCGCCGCCATCGGCTGGGCGATCATCGCGGCGCGCTCGGAGAAGCCGTACCGGCGGAGCCTGACCCGGCTCGGCTGGGTGCAGTTCTGGCTGGTCATGAGCAACGCGGTGCTCGGCGGCATCGTGGTCCTGGTCGGCCTCAACCCGTACACCGTCGCGGCCCACTTCCTGCTCGCCTCGGCGCTGATCGCGGTCGCCACCGTGATGTGGCAGCGCACCCGCGAGGGCGACGGGGCGCCCCGCCCGCTGGTCGGCAGGCCCGTGCAGCAGTTGGTGTGGTTCCTGGTCGCCGCCTCCGTGCTGCTGATCGCGGTGGGCACCGTGGTGACCGGCGCCGGTCCGCACGCGGGCGACTCCCGCGAGGTCGAGCGGATGCCGCTGGACTGGGAGACGGTCAGCAAGCTGCACGCCGTCCTGGCCTGGATCGTGGTCACGCTGACCTTCGCCCTGTGGTTCATCCTCAAGGCGGTCGACGCCCCCAAGGACCCCCTGCACCGCACCCGCGAACTCTTCCTGATCCTGCTGTCCCAGGGCGTCATCGGCTACGTCCAGTACTTCACCAACCTCCCCGAGGCCCTGGTCGGCCTGCACATGCTCGGCTCGGCCCTGGTGTGGATCGGGGTGCTGCGGGTCCTGCTGGCGATCCGGGAGCGGTCCGAGCTGGTGGCGGACCTGCCGGGGCCTTCGGCCGAGGTGACGGTGGGCACGCGCGCGTAGGCGCTCACTCCGGACGCCGACCACGCGCGCGTAGGCGCTCACTCCAGTCCGTACACCCTGCGCGCGTTCCCCGCCGCCACCATCCCCGCCACCCGCTGCGCGTCCGCCGGCGACCACGCCCCCTCGGCGACCCAGCCGCCCAGCACTCGCTCCAGGGCCTCCCGGAACAACCGCGCTCCCACGACATGCAGCTCGGGCAGCCCATGAGCCCCGCTGGAGAAGAGGATCTTCCCGAAGGGGGCCAGCTCCAGGATCTCGGCGAGGACGGTGGCGGCGCGGGCGCCGGTGCGGACCAGGGCGGCCCCCGAGTCGGCGTACACGTGCGGGAAGACGCCCGCGAGATGGGCGGCGTGGCGGTGGTAGGGGTAGCCGTGCAGCAGGACCAGGTCCGTGCCCAGTCCGGCCGTGGCACGGACGAAGTCGGTGAGCAGCACCGGGTCCGTGCGGTCGATGCGCCGGCCCGGTTCGCCGAGTCCCGCGTGGAGCTGGAGCGGCAGCCCGGAGGCGACGGCGATCCACAGCAGGTGCCGTAGCAGAACCGGGTCCGTCAGCTGGCCGCCCACCCGGCGGCCGGCCAGCCATCGCCCGGCGGCACCCCGCACCTCCCCGGGCCCGGGCGGCTCGGGCGCGAGCGCCAGACCGTGCCGTACGCCCGCGACGGAGGTGAAGGCCACGGCGCCTGCGGCGGCGCCGTGCACCGACTCGGCGAGGTTGGCGAGGAAGGACTCGACGGTGCCGGAGGTGTCCGCGACCTGCTCGGCCAGTAACTCGAGGCGGACGATCTCGCGGGCCTCGGCGTCCCCGGCGGACGCCAGCTCGGTGGGTCCGGTGAGGTCGCCGGGCAACCCCGTGTCGACCAGATACGTCGTGATGCCGCTGCCGCGCAGGAGTCTGCGGCCCGTCTCCGGTACGCCCAGTTCACGACGCCGGGCGAGATAGCGGGCGGGGGGACAGTGCGGTTCCAGACCGAGCAGCGGGGGGCACCAGCGGCGTACGGCGAAACCGGTCTGTGTGTCGAAGAGCGTGGTGCCGGGCGCGGGCGGGCCCTCGGTGCGCGCCAGCTGGGCCTCGAAGGTGCCGAGGCCCAGCTCCGTCCTCAGTACGCCGTGGCAGTACTGGTCCACGAGGGACGGCGTTTCGATCATCCGGACTCCCCGTGTACCTGGACCGTGCGGTGCCTTACAGGTCCTAACGGGTGAACGGGGTCCTAGGTGTTGCTCTCGCGCGCCCCGTGCGAAAAGCCGGCGGCCGTCAGGTGTTGGACGGGCCGCCCACCTGGATCCCCGCCATGCGCGTCCACTCGTACGGGCCCGTCTTCACCTTGGCCGCGAACTCGCCGTCGAAGTCCTCGTGGACGGTGATGCCGGACTTCTCCACCGCCTTCTCGGCCAGCTCGTACGAGGGCGCCACCAGGTCACCCCAGCCGCCGTCCTCACCCACGAGGACGATGCGCGCGCCGCGCTCACCGATGTGGGCCACCTGGCCCTCGGCCCCACCGTGCGCCTTGGAGAAGGCGTTGATCTGCTTGGCGAGGCGCGCCACCTTGCGCTCGGCCTTCGGGTCAACCTGCTCAGTCTCTGCCATGGCCAGGATGCTACCGACGGGTAGATCGAACGGCGACGGGCGGGGTGCGTGGCCTTGGCCACGCACCCCGCCCGTCGGACGTCATCAGAGCGTCGGTGTGTCGGAGCGTCGGCGCGTCAGCGCAGGAAGGGGTCCACCGCGACCGCGACGAACAGGATCGACACGTAGGTGATGGACCAGTGGAACAGCCGCATCTCCTTCAGCTTCCCGCCCGTCACCTCCGCCTTGGCCCTGTTCTGCAGCCCGTGCGCCTCCCACAGCCAGAAGCCGCCGGCGAGCAGCGCCACGAGCGTGTAGAACCAGCCCGTGTAGCCGAGGGGGGTCAGAAGGAGCGAGACCGCCACCATCACCCAGCTGTAGATCACGATCTGCTTGGCGACGACCTTGTTGGAGGCGACGACCGGCAGCATCGGCACGCCCACGCGCGCGTAGTCGTCCTTGACCTTCATCGACAGCGGCCAGTAGTGCGGCGGTGTCCAGAAGAACATGACGAGGAAGAGGATGACCGGCGCCCACGACACGGAGTTCGTGACGGCCGACCAGCCGATGAGCACCGGAAGGCAGCCGGCGATGCCGCCCCACACGATGTTCTGCGAGGTACGGCGCTTGAGGATCATCGTGTAGACGACGACGTAGAAGAGCAGCGCGCCGAGTGACAGCCACGCCGACAGCCAGTTGACGGTGAGGCCGAACAGGAGCGTGGAGACCACCGCGAGGGTGATGCCGAAGGCGAGGCACTCGCGCGGGCTGACCATGCCGGTGACCAGGGGGCGCTGCGAGGTGCGGTCCATCAGCGCGTCGATGTCGCGGTCGATGTACATGTTCAGCGCGTTGGCGCCGCCCGCCGAGAGGTAGCCGCCGACGCAGGTGAGCAGCACCAGCGTCAGGTCCGGCACACCCTGCTGGGCGAGGAACATCACCGGAACGGTGGTGATGAGCAGGAGCTCGATGATCCGCGGCTTGGTCAGCGCCACGAACGCCTTGACACGGGCCCCGAACGGCCGGTGACGCGGGCTCTCGCTCGCACCGAGTACCCCCGCTGGACGGGATTCGACGGCCGTCACGCACACCCCTACAGAGACATCCCAGCAAGCCCGACCCGTGTGAAGTCCCGGTAAAGGCTCGCGCGTACCACGCCACTTTAGACGTTGCCCATACCCCGGCCTTCGCGGGGGTCGGGTCGTGTTGGAGGGGGCCGCCACACGAGCCCGCCGCCACTCGGTTGAGCACTCGGACGAGCGCCTGCGTATCCAGTTGCCACATGGCTGTCCAGCCCGGTCGGGAGGCAGATCCCCGCGACTCCCGGCAGTCTGGAATGACTCGAAAAGATGCACGTACTTACGGGGGTAGGCTCGACAACGGCCGGTGGGCGTCCAGTGCGCCGGCATTCGACATGCGTGACATGTGGAGAGGAGCCCTGACTCAGGGTGAGCACCAAGCCGACCACCACAGACCTCGAGTGGACCGAGTTGGACCAGCGGGCCGTGGACACCGCCCGCGTCCTGGCCGCCGACGCCGTACAGAAGGTCGGTAACGGCCATCCTGGTACGGCCATGAGCCTGGCGCCTGCCGCGTACACCCTCTTCCAGAAGGTGATGCGCCACGACCCGGCCGACCCGGACTGGGTCGGGCGCGACCGCTTCGTGCTGTCCGCCGGCCACTCGTCACTGACCCTGTACACGCAGCTCTACCTGGCCGGATTCGGCCTGGAGCTGGACGATCTGAAGGCCTTCAGGACCTGGGGTTCGAAGACCCCCGGCCACCCGGAGTACGGCCACACCAAGGGTGTGGAGACAACGACCGGTCCGCTGGGGCAGGGTGTGGCCAACGCGGTGGGCATGGCCATGGCCGCCCGCTACGAGCGCGGGCTGTTCGACCCGGACGCACCGCAGGGCGAGTCTCCCTTCGACCACTTCATCTACGCGATCGCCGGTGACGGCTGCCTGCAGGAGGGCATCTCCGCGGAGGCGTCCTCGCTGGCGGGCCACCAGCAGCTGGGCAACCTGGTGCTGTTGTGGGACGACAACCACATCTCGATCGAGGGCGACACGGAGACGGCCGTCTCCGAGGACACCGTCAAGCGCTACGAGGCCTACGGCTGGCATGTCCAGCGTGTCGCCCCGAAGCCGGACGGCGACATCGACCCGCACGCCGTGTACAACGCGATCGAGGCCGCGAAGAAGGTCACCGACAGGCCGTCCTTCATCGCGATGCGCTCGATCATCGCCTGGCCCGCCCCGAACGCGCAGAACACCGAGGCCGCGCACGGCTCGGCGCTCGGCGACGACGAGGTCGCGGCCACCAAGCGCGTCCTCGGCTTCGACCCGGACAAGAGCTTCGACGTCGCGGGCGAGGTCCTCAAGCACACCCGGCAGGCGCTGGAGCGCGGCCGCGAGGCGCAGGCGGCGTGGGACAAGTCGTTCCAGCTGTGGCGCCAGAACAACCCGGAGCGCGCGGCCGACTTCGACCGCATCCACGCGGGCGAGCTGCCCACCGGCTGGGAGGAGAAGGTCCCGGTCTTCGAGCCCGGCAAGGGCATCGCGACCCGCGCCGCGTCCGGCAAGGTGCTGCAGGCGCTGGGCGCGGTCATCCCCGAGCTGTGGGGCGGTTCGGCCGACCTGGCCGGCTCCAACAACACGACGATCGACAAGAACTCCTCGTTCCTGCCGGCGGACAACCCTCTGCCGGAGGCGGACCCGTACGGCCGCACGATCCACTTCGGCATCCGCGAGCACTCCATGGCCGCGGAGATGAACGGCATCACCCTGCACGGCAACACGCGTGTCTACGGCGGTACGTTCCTGGTCTTCTCCGACTACATGCGCAACGCCGTGCGCCTGTCGGCGCTGATGCACCTGCCGGTGACGTACGTGTGGACGCACGACTCCATCGGTCTGGGCGAGGACGGCCCCACCCACCAGCCCATCGAGCACCTGGCCTCGCTGCGCGCCATCCCGGGCCTGAACGTGGTCCGCCCGGCCGACGCCAACGAGACCGCGATCGCCTGGCGCGAGATCCTCAAGCGCTACACCAAGGTCTACGGCAAGGGCGCCCCGCACGGCCTGGCGCTGACCCGTCAGGGCGTGCCGACGTACGAGCCCAACGAGGACGCGGTCAAGGGCGGCTACGTCCTGTTCGAGGCCGAAGGGCCCGAAGGGCAGAGCGCAGCCGCGCAGGTCGTCCTGATCGCCACCGGTTCCGAGGTGCACGTCGCCGTCGAGGCGCGCGAGCAGCTCCAGGCCGACGGGGTGCCGACACGGGTCGTGTCCATGCCGTGCGTGGAGTGGTTCGAGGAGCAGGACCAGGGGTACCGGGACAGCGTCCTGCCGCCGAACGTGCAGGCGCGGGTCGCGGTGGAGGCCGGTATCGGTCTCACGTGGCACAAGTACGTGGGGGACGCCGGTCGCATCGTTTCCCTGGAGCACTTCGGTGCTTCGGCCGACGGCAAGGTGCTCTTCCGCGAGTTCGGCTTCACTGCGGAGAACGTGGCCGCCCAGGCGCGGGCCGCGCTGGACGCAACCACCGACATCGCCGCCGGCCAGCGCTGACGCTCACATACGACACGTAGGAGATGTAATTCCATGACAGACGCACTCCAGCGCCTCTCCGAAGAAGGCGTCGCGATCTGGCTGGACGACCTGTCGCGCAAGCGGATCACGTCCGGCAACCTCGCCGAGCTGATCGACCAGCAGCACGTCGTGGGCGTCACCACCAACCCGACGATCTTCCAGAAGGCGATCAGCAGCGGCGACGGTTACGAGCAGCAGCTCACGGACCTCGCCGCCCGCAAGGTCACCGTCGAAGAGGCCGTACGCATGATCACCACGGCGGACGTCCGCGACGCCGCCGACATCCTGCGCCCGGTGTTCGACGCCACCGACGGCCAGGACGGCCGCGTGTCGATCGAGGTCGACCCGCGCCTGGCCCACAACACCAAGGCGACGGTCGCCGAGGCCAAGCAGCTCGCCTGGCTGGTCGACCGCCCCAACACGCTCATCAAGATCCCGGCCACCAGGGCGGGTCTGCCTGCGATCACCGAGGTCATCGGCCTCGGCATCAGCGTCAACGTCACGCTGATCTTCTCGCTGGAGCGCTACCGCGAGGTCATGGACGCCTACCTTTCCGGCCTGGAGAAGGCCAGGGAGCGCGGCCTCGACCTGTCGCTGATCCGTTCGGTGGCGTCCTTCTTCGTGTCCCGTGTGGACACCGAGATCGACAAGCGGCTGGACGACCTGGGCACCGACGAGGCCAAGGCTCTGCGCGGCAAGTCCGCCGTCGCCAACGCCCGTCTCGCGTACCAGGCGTACGAGGAGGTGTTCGGCTCTGCCGACAATGCGACACAGTCCTCGGACCGCTGGAGCAAGCTGGAGAACGCGGGCGCCCGCACGCAGCGTCCCCTGTGGGCCTCCACCGGCGTCAAGGACCCGGCGTACAAGCCGACCCTGTACGTCGACGACCTGGTGGCGCCGAACACGGTGAACACCATGCCGGAGGCCACCCTGCAGGCCACCGAGGAGCACGGCTCGATCACCGGCAACGCGGTCGCCGGTACGTACGGCCAGGCCCGCGCGGACCTCGACGCCGTCGAGAAGCTCGGGATCTCGTACGACGACGTGGTCAAGGTCCTGGAGGACGAGGGCGTCGAGAAGTTCGCGGCGTCCTGGAACGACCTGCTCAAGTCGACCGAGGCGGAGCTGGAACGCCTCGCCCCCTCGGAGGGCTGATCTCTTGGCTCCTTTCTCCGGTTCCGGAGCGAATCCGCTTCGTGACCCCGCGGACCGACGGCTCCCGCGTATCGCGGGGCCGTCGGGCCTGGTCATCTTCGGCGTCACGGGCGATTTGTCCCGAAAGAAGCTCATGCCCGCCGTGTACGACCTCGCCAACCGGGGTCTGTTGCCGCCGGGCTTCTCCCTCGTCGGCTTCGCGCGCCGCGAGTGGAAGCACGAGGACTTCGCGGCCGAGGTCCACGACGCCGTCAAGGAGCACGCCCGTACGCCGTTCCGTGAGGAGGTCTGGCAGCAGCTCATCCAGGGGATGCGCTTCGTGCAGGGCACCTTCGACGACGACGACGCGTTCGAGCGGCTGCGCGCCACGATCGAGGAACTCGACAAGGCACAGGGCACGGGCGGCAACTTCGCCTTCTACCTGTCGGTGCCGCCGCGCTCCTTCCCCGTGGTCATCCAGCAGCTGAAGAAGCACCACCTGGCCGAGCAGACCGGCGGCTCCTGGCGCCGCGCGGTCATCGAGAAGCCCTTCGGCCACGACCTGAGGTCGGCCGAGGAGCTCAACAAGGTCGTCCACGAGGTCTTCGCCCCGGACCAGGTCTTCCGCATCGACCACTACCTGGGCAAGGAGACCGTCCAGAACATCCTGGCGCTGCGCTTCGCCAACACGATGTTCGAGCCGATCTGGAACCGGTCCTTCGTGGACCACGTGCAGATCACCATGGCCGAGGACATCGGCATCGGCGGCCGGGCCGGCTACTACGACGGCATCGGCGCCGCCCGCGACGTCATCCAGAACCACCTCCTCCAGCTGATGGCGCTCACCGCCATGGAGGAGCCCGCCTCCTTCGACGCGGACGCGCTGGCCGCCGAGAAGACCAAGGTGCTCGGGGCCGTACGGCTGCCGAAGGACCTGGGCCGCGACACCGTGCGCGGCCAGTACGCGGCGGGCTGGCAGGGCGGCGAGAAGGCGGTCGGCTACCTCCAGGAGGAGGGCATCGACCCCAAGTCGAAGACCGACACGTACGCGGCCATCAAGGTGGAGGTGGACAACCGCCGTTGGGCGGGCGTCCCCTTCTATCTGCGGACGGGCAAGCGCCTGGGCCGCAGGGTCACCGAGATCGCCGTCGTCTTCCAGCGGGCGCCGCACTCCCCCTTCGACCACACGGCGACGGAGGAGCTCGGCAAGAACGCGATCGTGATCCGCGTCCAGCCGGACGAGGGCGTCACGGTCCGCTTCGGCTCGAAGGTGCCGGGCACCTCGATGGAGATCCGGGACGTGTCGATGGACTTCGCCTACGGCGAGTCCTTCACCGAGTCCTCTCCGGAGGCGTACGAGCGTCTGATCCTGGACGTGCTGCTGGGCGACTCGAACCTCTTCCCGCGCACCGAGGAGGTCGAGCTGTCCTGGAAGATCCTCGACCCGATCGAGGAGTACTGGGACCAGAACGGCAAGCCCGCCCAGTACCAGTCCGGCACCTGGGGGCCCGTCGAGGCGGACGAAATGCTCGAGCGAGACGGACGGAGCTGGCGCCGGCCATGAAGATAGACCTCACGGACACCACGGCCAGCAAGATAAACAAGGCGCTGGTGCAGGGCAGGCGGGCCATCGGCACGCCTGCCGTGGGCATGGTGCTCACGCTGGTCATCGTCACGGACGAGGAGAACGCGTACGACGCCCTGAGGGCGGCGAACGACGCCTCGCACGAGCACCCTTCGCGCACCCTGGTGGTCATCAAGCGCGTCTCCCGCACGCCCCGCGACCGTACGCAGTCCCGCCTGGACGCCGAGGTCCGGGTGGGCGCGGACGCCGGGTCGGGCGAGACGGTCGTCCTGCGTCTGTACGGCGAAGTGGTGCACCACGCGCAGTCGGTGGTCCTCCCCTTGCTGCTGCCGGACGCGCCCGTCGTCGTCTGGTGGCCGGTGAACGCGCCCCTCGACCCGGCGAACGACCCCCTGGGCGCCCTCGCCCAGCGCCGCGTCACGGACACGTACGCCTCGGAACAGCCGGTACGGGAGCTGACGGCCCGCGCCGACACCTACACCCCCGGCGACACCGACCTCTCCTGGACCCGCATCACGCCCTGGCGCTCGATGCTGGCCGCTGCCCTCGACCAGGTCACCTGCAAGGTGGAGGCCGTCGAGGTGGAGGGCGAGGAGTTCAACCCGAGCTGCGAGCTGCTCGCGATGTGGCTGGCGGACCGGCTGGACGTGCCGGTGAAGCGGTCGCTGTCGAACGGCCCGGGTCTGACGGCGGTCCGTATGGCCACCGACACGGGCCAGGTCGTCCTGGACCGTGCGGACGGTTCGCTCGCCACCCTCTCCATCCAGGGCCAGCCGGACCGTGCGGTGGCGCTGAAGCGACGCGAGACGGCCGAGCTGATCGCGGAGGAGCTGCGGCGGCTGGATCCGGACGACACCTATGCGTCGGCGCTGCGGTTCGGGGTGGAGCGGCTGAACCCGTCGGCACCCGCGTCGTCGGCGCCCGCGCCATCGGCGCCCGCGCCGTCGGCACAACCCGTGGCCGAGGATCCGGCCAAAGGAGTACCGGGCCGCGTCGAAACCCCTGCCGAAGCCCCCGTCGAAGGCGCTGCGAAAGCTCCCGCGAAGGAAGCGGCGGCGGAGGCAGCGGTGACCGGCGAGGCGAAGAAGGCGGCGGCGAAGTGAGCACTCCGCAGCTGGTCGTGCACCGCGACAAGGAACTGATGGCGCAGGCCGCCGCGGCCCGCCTCATCACGAAGATCGTGGACGCGCAGGCCTCCCGGGGCTACGCGTCCGTGGTCCTCACCGGTGGCCGCAACGGCAACGGCCTGCTGGCCGCCCTGGCCGCCGCCCCGGCCCGGGACGCGGTCGACTGGGGCCGGCTGGACCTGTGGTGGGGGGACGAGCGCTTCCTGCCCGAGGGCGACCCCGAGCGCAATGTCACGCAGGCCCGTGAGGCCCTGCTCGACGCCGTTGCGCTGGACCCTGAGCGCGTGCACGCCATGCCGGCGTCGGACGGCCCGTACGGCCCGGACGTCGAGGCGGCGGCGGAGGGGTACGCCCAGGAGCTGGCCCGTGCGGCCGGCCCCGAGAACCACGGTGCCGTGCCCTCGTTCGACGTCCTGATGCTGGGCGTCGGTCCGGACACGCACGTGGCGTCCCTGTTCCCGGAGCTTCCCGCCGTCCGGGAGACGGAGCGGACAGTGGTGGGCGTGCACGGCGCCCCCAAGCCGCCGCCGACGCGTGTCACCCTGACCCTGCCGGCGATCCGTGCGGCGCGCGAGGTCTGGCTGCTGGCGGCCGGTGAGGACAAGGCGCAGGCCGCGGCGATCGCCCTCTCCGGGGCGGGCGAGGTCCAGGCCCCGGCGGCGGGCGCGCGCGGCCGCTCCCGCACACTGTGGCTGCTGGACGCGGCTGCGGCTTCGCAGCTGCCGAGGTCGCTGTATCCGCCGGCTTCGGCCTAAGCCCCCTGGGGCTCCGGCCCCCGCACCCCCGCTTCGGAGGGGCTGGAAATTCAGCCCCTCCGGCGCTTGAGGAGCGGAGGTCCGGGGGCGGAGCCCCTTGGGGCGGGTAGGGGCGGCGGGGGCGAGAGCTCTCGCCCCCTCACTTCACCGACCCCGCCATGACCCCCTGCACAAAGTGCCGCTGGAACGCGAAGAACACGACCACCGGTACGACCAGCGACAGAAACGCCCCCGGCGCCAGCACATCGATGTTGCTCCCGAACTGCCGTATCTGCGACTGGAGTTGAACAGTCAACGGCTGCGAGGAACTGTCCGCGAACAGCAGCGCCACCAGCATGTCGTTCCACACCCACAGGAACTGGAAGATGGCCAGCGAGGCGATCGCCGGGCGCCCCACGGGCAGGACCAGCCGCGTGAAGATCCGCCACTCACTGCCACCGTCCATGCGAGCCGCCTCCAGCATCTCCTTCGGCATCTCGGCGAAGTAGTTGCGCAGGAGGAACACGGCGAACGGCAGGCCGTAGGCCACATGGAAGAGCACGACCCCCGGAATCGTCCCGAACAGCCCCAGTTCTCCGAAGAGTTTGGCCACCGGCAGCAGTCCGATCTGCACCGGCACCACCAACAGGGCCACCACGACCAGGAAGACGGCCTCCCGCCCGGGAAAGTCCAGCCAGGCGAAGGCGTATCCGGCCAGCGCCGCGAGGACGACGACCAGCACGGTCGCCGGCACCGAGATCAGCACCGTGTTCCAGAACGCCTGCGTCATCCCGGCGTTCTTCAGCAACGCCGAGTAGTTGTCGAAGGACAGCTGGCCCGGACTGGTGAACACCGTCCACCAGCCACTGCTCGCCGAGTCCTGCGTGGACCGCAGCGAGGACAGGAACAGCCCCGCCAGCGGAGTGAGCCACACCAGGCCGATCAGCACGAGAAAGGCCTGCACCACTCCGCTGCTCAGAGTGCGCCGCACCGCGTTCATCGCTGACTCCTTCGGAAACGACGGACGTTGAGGACCATGGCGGGCACGACCAGCAGCAGGAGCAGCACCCCGAGCGCGCTGCCGAGTCCCTGGTTGTTGCCGCCGCCGAACGACACCAGCCACATCTGCGTGGCGAGCACGGTCGCGTCCTCCTGCACCGGGCCGGGCGCGATGATGTAGACGAGGTCGAAGACCTTCATCACGTTGATCACGAGGGTCACGAAGACCACGGTCAGTACGGGCGCGAGCAGCGGGACCGTGATCCGGCGGAAGATCTGCCACTCGTTCGCGCCGTCCATCCGCGCCGCCTCCAGCGCGTCCCGCGGCAGCGCGGCCAGCCCCGCGCCGATCAGCACCATCGCGAAGCCCGTCCAGATCCACAGATACGCGCCGATGACGGCCGGCGTGACGAGCATCGGCCCGAGCCAGGAGATGCCGTCGTACGGCTGAGCGAAGTTCGAGGCCGGCAACTGCACCGCGTACGAGCCGGACTTGAGACCCGTGAAGCGGAAGGAACCGTCGGACCCGGTGGTCGTGCGCGCGACTGTCGTGCCGTCGTCCCGCACCGCCTCGACCCTCATCTGCGGCAGCCCGCTCTCCCGCCGGTCGACCTGCCCCTGCTTCCCTCCCCCGCCGGGCGTGAAGTCCAGGTAGACGACCCCGCGCAGTTCGTCGGCCGCCGCCCCCCGGTGCGCGGCCGTGTACGCGGGCCCGGCATCGCCCGGCAGGTCCTTCGGCGCGACGCCGACCAGCCCCAGCGCCACCGAGTCCCCCGGCGACACGCGGCCGTTCGTCCGGTACGAACCGTCCGGCCGCGCCGCCAGACCCTGGCCCTCGCGAGCCCGTGCGGCCGGATACTCCGAGGTGCTCTTGAAGGCGTCGTGCACGCCGACCACGGCCGCGTTCAGCACGCCCTTGTCCGGGTCCTCGTCGTAGGCGAGCCGGAAGATGATGCCCGCGGCCAGGAAGGACACCGCCATGGGCATGAACAGCAGCAGTTTGAAGGCCGTCGCCCAGCGGACCTTCTCCACCAGGACGGCGAGGATCAGGCCGAGGCCGGTCAGCAGCGCCGGGGCGACGACGACCCAGATCGCCGTGTTGCGAACGGCCTTGAGGGTCGCCGGGTCCCGGAACATCTCGGTGTAGTTCTCGCCGCCCACGAAGCGCGTGCCGGACGCGTCGAAGAAGCTGCGGCCGACGGAGAACAGCACCGGGTAGACGACGAGCGCGCCCAGCAGGAGCAGTGCCGGCAACGCGAACAGCACGGCGATGAACCGCGCCCGCCGCCGTGAGCGGCGAGCACGTTCAACCGCCCCGAGTCCAGGCGGACTCGTCTCTTTCAGCAGAGTCGCGGTCATGGCCCGTCAGCCCTTGTAGGCCTTGGCCGCCGCGGTCTCCAGCTGCGCCGCGGTGCCCTTCGGGTCGGACGGGTCGCGCAGGAAGTCCTGGAGCAGCTTCCACTCCCCCGCCCCCTTCGTCCCGCCGAAGGCCGCCGGCGCCTGGTCGGACATGTCGAAACGGACCGAATCCCCGGCTCCGACAAGGGACTTGGCGGTAGCGCGGGTGACATCGTCGCCGTACGAGTCGAGCGTCAGCTTCCTGTTCGGGGACAGGAAGCCGCCGGCCTTCGCCCACACGGCCGCGGCTTCGGGGGTCGCGAGGTACTCCAGGAGCTTCATGCCGGCCTTGGTGTTCTTGCCGTCCTTCAGGACCACGGCCGCGTCGCCGCCGCTGACCACGGGCGCCTTGCCCCCGTCGACCGCCGGGAAGGGGAAGAAGTTCGCGTCCGCGCCGATGCTCTTGCCGAACTGGTCGTGGGCCACTCCGGCGACGAAGTCGCCCTCGTACACCATGCCCGCCTCGGGCTTGGGGCCGAACACCTTCTCCACGGAGCCCGGGAAGTCGGTGTTGAGGGCCCCCTTCTGGCCGCCGGCTATCAGCTGCTTGTCCTTGAAGAGCTTGCCCAGCGTGCCGAGTGCCCTGACCACCGAGGCGTCGGTCCACTTCAACGTGTGGGCGGCCAGGGCGTCGTACTTCTCGGGACCGGCCTGCGAGAGGTAGATGTTCTCGAACCAGTCGGTGAGGGTCCAGCCGTCCTGACCGGCGACCGAGAAGGCGGCCAGGCCCGAGTCGGAGACGGTGTGTCCGGCCTTCAGCATCGCGTCGTACGTGGTCGGCGGCTTGATGCCGGCCTGGTCGAGGGCGTCCGGGCTGTACCAGACCGTCGACTTGTGGGCGGCCTTGAAGTAGAGACCGTAGAGGTGACCGTCGACGCTGCCGTACTTCTTCCAGACGGGCGCGTATCCCGCGTCCACGGACTTCTCGGTGGTGGCCGACAGCGGCTTGAGCCAGCCCTTCTTCGCGAACTGCTGCAACACGCCGACCTGCGGGACCATCACCACGTCCGGCGCGTTGCCGCCCTCGATCTTGCTGCCGACGACGGTGGAGACGTTGTCACCGGTGGACGTGAACTGCGTCTTGGCGCCGGTCTTCGCGCTGAACGCGTCCAGCACCTTCTGGAAGTTCTTCTGCTCACTGCCGGACCAGACACCGGCCACGGTGACCGTCTGCCCGCTGAGCGCCTTGTCACCGCCGCCTGCGGAGACCGGACCGCCGCCTGAGCAGGCGGTGGCGCCGAGGGCCAGGGCGGTGCAGCTTGCGAGCATGGTCGTACGTCGTCGCATCATCGTTGATGTCCCTTCAAGGGGTGAGTAACTGACGAACAATCAGGGGAATGGGCGGTGATCAGCGGTCCGTGACGGTGGTCAGAGGTCGTTGATCCACCACGCGGCCGTCGAGCCGGGCAGCACCCCGATCGGGCACGGGCCGCTGGACAGCAAGGGGGTGCCGGAGACCGGCGCGGGTGTGGGCGCCGTACCGAAGTTGACGGCGCAGACGAGGCCGTCGCCCCGGGTGAAGGCGAGGACGCCGGGTGGGGTGTCCAGCCAGCGCAGCATTCCCTCGCCCAACTGGGGCAGCGCGGCGCGGAGTTGGAGGCCGTCGCGGTACAGGTGCCAAAAGGAGCGGGTGTCGGCGAGGGCGCGGTCGGTGGCGTACTCGGCGAAGTACGACGGCTGCGGCAGCCAGGGCCGTGCGCTCTCGGCGCCGGAGGTGAAGCCGAAGGGTGACGCCTGCCCGGACCACGGCAGCGGCACCCGGCAGCCGTCACGGATCCGCGCCCGGCTGCCGGTGCGGCGGAAGATGGGGTCGGTGAGCACGTCGTCGGGCAGGTCGACGACCTCGGGCAGGCCCAGCTCCTCGCCCTGGTAGATGTACGCGGCGCCGGGCAGCGCCAGCATCAGCAGCGCGGCGGCGCGGGCGCGGGCGGCGCCGAGGCCGCTGCCCCCGGTGGCGAGTTCGCCGTAGCGGGTGACGGTGCGGACCTGGTCGTGGTTGTTGAGCACCCAGGTGACCGTGGATCCGGTACCGGCGATGTCCTGCATGGCCTCGGAGATGACCTTGCGGAAGGCGTCCGCGTTCCAGGGTGCGCTGAGCAGGTCGAAGAAGAAGGCCTGGTGAAGCTCGTCCGACCGTACGTACTTCGCGTGCTCGCGGGCGCTGGGCACCGACACCTCGCCGACCAGCAGCCGCTCGTGGCCGTCCCGTGCCGTGTACTCCTCGCACACCGCCCGCCAGTGCCGCCACACGTCGTGCACCTCGGGCTGGTTCCAGGCGAGCGGGTTGACGGAGTCGCGGGTGCGGGCGTCGGCCTCGGGGTCGTCCGAGTCGGGCAGGCCGGGGTGCTTGAAGAGGCCGGCGGCGACGTCGATACGGAAGCCGTCGACGCCCCGGTCGAGCCAGAAGTGCAGCACCCGGTCGAACTCGGCGGCGACTTCCGGGACCCGCCAGTTCCAGTCGGGCTGCTCGGGCGCGAACATGTGCAGGTACCACTGGCCGGGGCGGCCGTCGGTCTCGACGACCCTGGTCCAGGCGGGGCCGCCGAACATGGAGTGCCAGTTGTTGGGCGGCTCGCAGCCGTCCGTGCCGCGTCCGTCGGCGAAGTGGAAGCGGGCGCGGGCCGCGCTGCCGGGCGCCGCCGCGAGCGCCTCCTTGAACCACGGGTGCTCGCTGGAGCAGTGGTTGGGCACCACGTCGAGGAGCACCTTGACGCCGAGCCGCCGGGCGGCCGCCACCAGCAGGTCGAACTCGGCGAGGTCGCCGAAGAGCGGGTCGACGTCGCAGTAGTCGGCCACGTCGTAGCCGTGGTCGTGCTGGGGCGAGGGATAGAAGGGGCTCAGCCAGATCCCGTCCACGCCCAGCTTCTTCAGATACGGCAGTCCGGCCCGGACCCCGGCCAGATCTCCGATGCCGTCGCCGGTGCTGTCCAGGAAGCTGCGGACGTACACCTGGTAGATCACCGCGTCACGCCACCAGCGGCGGTACTTACTCAACATGCATGCATGTTAAGTAGACGTGTCGAGAGGGTGTCAATGAACAGGCGGAAGCTACCGAGGAGTCAACCCTTTATATGCCTATTTAATGGGCCACAATCAGCCCAAGAGAGACCGCCGCGTTACCTAACAAGTAACTAGGACAGGCAACCAGGAGGGCTATCGGCCGGGAATGGCGGCCAGTTCCCGCGCCAGCCGTCGCACCGCCGCCGTGGGCGTCTCGTGCCCGGTCATCGCGTCCTGCACGACCGCCTGCACCACCAGGCTGACCTGGTCGTAGCGCGGGCTCTTGGGGCGCGGCTGGGCGGAGACGACGCTCTTGCGCAGGGTCGGCAGATACGGGAACCGCCGTATCAGCGCGGGATCTTCGTACAGCGCGGCGCGTACGGGCGGCAGCGCACCGCGCGTGAGGACCTGGCGCTGGACGGGCTCGCTGGTGAGGTACGCGATCAGGCGGGCGGCCGAGTCGGGATGCCGGGTGTGCGTGTTGACGGCCAGGTTGGAGCCCCCGAGGACGCTCTTCCCCGGCCCGTCCGGCCCGGGCAGCGGTACGGCTCCTATCCTGCCGGCGACCGGGGAGCCCTTGGCGGACGCGGCGACGTAGGCGTAGGGCCAGTTGCGCAGGAACAGCAGGTGGCCGTCCTGGAAGGCCTGCTTGGACTCCTCCTCCTTGTACGTCAGCGCCTTCTTCGGGATCCAGCCCTCGCGCACGCCCCGGGCGAGGAACCCGATGCCCTCGCGTGCGGCCGCCGAGTTCACGGTGACCCGTGCGCCCTCGTCGCCGAGGATGCTGCCGCCCGCGGAGTAGACGGCCTCCGCGGCGTTGACGGTGAGGCCCTCGTAGGGGAGGAACTGCCCCGCGTAGCCGTCGAGTCCGTACTTCGGCGCGATGGTCCTGGCGTCGTGCTCCAGCTCGGCCCAGGTGCGCGGCGGCCGGACGCCCTCCTTGGCGAGGATGTCCTTGCGGTAGAGGAGCAGGCCGGCGTTGGTGACGTACGGGACGGCGTACAGATGGCCGTCGTAGGTCGCCGTGTCGACGACCGGATCCAGGAAGCTCTTCAGCGGGAAGCGGTCGCGGGGCAGTGGCCTTATCCAGCCCGCCGCCGCGAACTCCGGGGTCCAGTTGACGTCGATGTTGAGGACGTCGAACCGGCTGCGGTCGCCGCCGCGCAGGTCGGTGGCCATCTGGGCGTGGGTCTCGTCGGCGGAGTCCGGCAGTTCGACGAGGGTGACCTTCTCGCCGGGGTGGGTGTGGTTCCAGCCCTCCAGCAGGGGGCCGAGATAGCTGGTGAGGTCTCCCGCGGTGGCGAGCGTCAGGGGTCCGCGGCCGCCTGCCGTGCCCTCGTCGGCGCGCGCGCCGGAGGCGACGTACCCGGTCATGACCACGACGAGAACCAGGAGGCCCCTACCGGCGGCATGGATCCACCGCATAGGTTCCTCCCTGTACACCGGCACCGCGGGCATCCTCGCCCGGGGACAGAGGCCATGTATACCTGTTAGGTATGCGCGATACTAGGGCCTGGAGCACATTACGAGGACGGGAGGACAGCACACGTGCGCCTGCCCCTCCTGGCACTCCTCGCACGCGGCCCGGCCCACGGCTACGAGCTGAAGCAGGACCTTGAGCAACTGCTGGGCTCCGCGTACCCTCAGCCGAACGTCGGCCAGATCTACGTAACCCTCGGCCGCCTCGAGAAGCAAGGGCTGATCGAGGGCAAGGACGTCGAGCAGTCGAGCAGGCCCAACAAAAAGGTCTACGACCTCACCGACACCGGGCGGGCGGCACTGCGCGCCTGGTTCGAGGAGCCCGAGGACGAGCCGCGGGTGCGGGACGAGTTCTTCATGAAGCTGGCACTCGCTCCGCAGACGGGGCTCGCCGAGCAGATCGCCCTGATCAACAAGCAGCGGCGCCAGTACCTCAACACCATGCGTGACCTGTCGAAGCTGGCGGCCGCCGAAGACCGCGACAACCGCATCGCCCATCTGCTGATCGAGGGCGCGATGCTGCACCTGCAGGCCGACCTCGACTGGCTGGAACGGTGTCAGGAAGAGCTGGAGGAGCTGGAGTGAGTGCTGGGTCGAGTGACAGCCCCGCTCCCGTGCTGCGCGCCGAAGGCCTGGTCAAGACGCACTACGGCGAGGGTGCCCCGGCGTATGCCGTGCGCGGGGTCGAGCTGTGTGTGCGGCAGGGCGAGTTCGTGGCCGTCACCGGCCCGTCCGGCGCCGGCAAGTCGACGCTGCTGCACCTGCTGGGCGGGCTGCAGCGGCCCGACGGCGGCAGCATCCTGCTGGACGGCGAGCGCACGGACACATGGAGCGAGGCGCGCTGGGCGGTGGAGCGCAGGAAACGGATCGGCATCGTCTTCCAGTTCTTCAATCTCGTATCCGGACTGTCGGTCGCCGACAACGTGGAGCTGCCGGCGCTGCTGGCCGGGGTGTCGCCGAAGCGGGCGCGTGCCGAGCGGGAGGAGCTGATGGGCGAACTGGGTCTGGCAGGCAAGGAGCGGAGCCTGCCGGGCGAACTGTCCGGCGGCCAGCAGCAGCGGGTCGCGCTGGCCCGGGCGCTGGTCAACCATCCGCCGCTCCTGCTGGCCGACGAGCCCGCGGGCAGCCTGGACAGCAAGGGCACCCGCGAGGTGATGCGGCTGCTGTCCCGCTTCCACCAGCGCGGCCAGACGATCGTGCTGGTCACCCATGACGCCCGGCTGGCGAGCGCCGCGGACCGGGTGATCAGCTTCTTCGACGGCCGGATAGCCGACGACGCGGAACTCGACGGCACGCCGTCGCGCGCAACGGGCATATCCGGTGTGCTCGAACTCAGGGACTGACATGCGGGTGTACGACGACCCCCGGAAGGGCTGAGCCGCATGCGGGCGACGTTGCGCTGGGCGCACTCCGATCTGCGCACGCATCGCGGTGAGGCGCTGTTCCTGGTGCTCGCGACCGCCGGGATAGTCGTGTCGCTGCTGCTGGCCACGGCGCTGTTCGGGTATGCCACCAACCCGTGGCAGCGGATCTTCACGCAGGAGCGCGGAGCGCACGTCTGGATCCACACCAGCGAGTCCGCCAAGGTGCGCAGACTGGCGGACGTGGCCGGAGTCGAGTCGGTCTCCGGCCCCTACCCCACCGCCCCCACCACCCTCGCCTCACGCGGCACCCGCGCGTCGGTCGAACTGCGTGCGACACCCGAGCGCCCCACCATCGGCCATCCGCTGCTCACCGCGGGCCGCTGGCTGGACCCCGCCACGCCCGACGGCGTGGTCCTGGAGAGCCGCCTCGCCCGCGCCCTGCTCGCCGAACCGGGCGACACGCTCACCCTGCCGGGCACGGCACGGACGGTGACCGTGCTGGGCGTGGCCGACAGCGCCGAGCCCCGCTACCGCCCCGGCGAGCAGCCGGGCCTGGTCTGGGCGCTCCCCTCCCTCGTTTCCCACCCCACCGGGCAGGTCATCGGCCTGCGCCTCAGCGACCCCGAGGACACGGCCTACGCCGTCCAGCGCGCCGTCACCGTCCTCGGCGCCGGTGCCATCGGCGAGGTCTCCACCTGGCAGCAGGCCCGGGCCGAGGCCCAGGGCGACAACCGGCTGCTCGGCCAGGTGCTGGGGTTGTTCGGGCTGGGCGCACTGATCGCCGCCGGGCTCGCCGTGCACGGCGCGATCGCCACCCGCATCCGCGGCCACCTGCGGGACATCTCGGTCCTGAAGGCGATCGGCTTCACCCCGGGCCAGGTCGTCCGCGTGTTCCTGCTCCAGCACATCGCCTACGCCGTCCTGGGCGCCGTGTCCGCGGCAGCACTCACCCAGTCCCTCGGCAGCCGTTTCCCGGGCCGCCTCGGAGACGCCCTCGGCGTATGGCAGAGCCTCCCCGGCCACACAGCGGCCCTCTTCGCCATCCCGGTGGGCGCGATCCTCTTCATCACCGCAACGACGGGCCTCGCGGCCTGGCGAGCGGGCCGGGTACCCCCGGTCCCGGTGACACGGCCTTCGGCTGTGAAGGGCGGAGGGGTGCCGGGGGCGGCTCGGCGGCGGGCGGGGGCCGAGTCCCGGGAGCCGGGGGCCGAGTCCCTGAAGCCGGGGGCGGGATCGCCGGGGATGTCGGGGCTTGGGTCCTTGCGGGGGACGGAGCCCGGAGCCAGGCAGGCAGCGGATCCGGGAGCCGGACAGGCGCTGGAGTCGGTGTCCGCGGGTCCGCCGGGCTTCCGACCGGCAGGTCCGGTGCGGCGGGGGCTCGGGCCGCGGCCGGCGACTGCGGCCGCCGGGCAGGACACCGGCCGCGTTTCGAGCCCGGCCCCACCGGCCTCGGCACAGGACGGCAGGAATCCCGCCCCGGCTCACGGCTACTCCGGCCCGCCTCCCACCGCTCGCTCCGGCGGGCAGCTCTCCGGGATGGCCCGGTGGGCGCTCGGGGTGGGGGTGCCGCCCGCCTTGGTGCTGGGGTGGCACACGGCCTTTGTCCGCAGGATGCGGTCGCTGGCCACCGTGGCCCGACTGGCGTTGCCCCTGCTGCTGATCGTCGTGGCGATGAGTGCCTGGACCACCATCGACCGTTTCCACAGCAGGCCCGAGCAGATGGGCCTGCCGACCGCGCTCACCGTCCACACGGACGCGGGTCTCAGCGACCCCGCCACCCGCGCACTGCTGGGGCGCGACCCGCAGGTCGCCGCCACCTACCCCGGCGTCGAGGTGGCCGCGCTGGTGCCCGGCCAGACGGCCACGATCGCCTTGCGCGGCCTGGGCACCCACCAGGAGCCCTACCCCTACGCCCTGGCCGACGGCCGGCGCGCGCACGGCAGCGACGAGGCGGTGGCCGGGCAGGGCTTCCTCGACCTGCTGCACGCCCGTGTCGGCGACTGGGTGCGGATCACGGTCGGCGAGCAGCCGCAGATCCTGCACATCGTGGGCCGCAGCATCGAACCGGAGAACGCCGGCCGGGTCATCTCCACCTCGCTCGACACCCTTCGCGAGAACGACCCCCACCTCACCCCGAGCCTCTACCAGCTCCGCCTGCGCCCGGGCGCCGACCCTCACACGGTCGCCGGCCGGCTGGCCACCGCCGGGCACGGGCATCTGGACGTGCACACCGTGACCAACCCGGCCGACGGGCTCTCCCCTCTGCGCTCGGTCGTCGCCGGGCTGATCGTCGTCCTCGCCCTCATCGGGCTCGTCGAACTGCTCACCGCGATCGGCGGCACGGTCCGCGAGGGCGAGCGCGATCTGCTCGCCCTCAAGGCCATCGGACTGTCCCCGCGCCAGATCACCGCGATCACGGTCACGGCCACCACCTGCACCGCGCTGGCCGCCGTCCTCGCCGGTACGGCCCTGGGCACGCCCCTCGCGCACTGGCTGATCGACACCCAGGGCAGATCGAGCGGCATCGGGGCGGGGATAGCCCAAGGACCGTCGCCCGCGCTGCTGATGCTGTTCGGCGCGGCCGCGGTGCTCGGCGCCGCCGGGCTCGCGGCCCTGCCCGCGGCACGTGCGGCACGACGACGGCTCGCGGACACCCTCGGCGCGCTGGCCTGACCGCAACGCGCGAGCGGGTCAACTCCCGTAGGGATTGCCGGAGTTGCCGTAAGGGTTGCCGGAGTTGCCGTAGGGACTCTGCGGGTGGTGCGGCGGGCGCGGGTCATACGGATTCCCGTATGGATTCCCGGACGGAGGACCCGCCGGATGACCCGACGGAGGACCGTACGGGTTGCCCTGCGGAGGGACGAAGCCGTTCGGGGCGTACTGCGGCGGTGGCGGCGGAGCGATCCGCGGCAGCGTGAGCGGATGTGCCGTCAGCCGGACGCCGTAGCGCTGTCTGAGCCGCCGCAGCTCCAGCACCGCGATCGCGGTGACCGTCACGGGAGCACCCAGGATGAACACGATGCCCATGGTGAGGCTCAGGCCGTGCAGATCGCCCGTGAACAGGTCGGGCAGGGCCATCAGCCAGGTCGTCACCGTGGCGAGCAGCGGCGGCAGGCCGCGGTGCACGGCGGCGGTGCCGAAGAAGTTCCCCGTGAGCTTGACCGCACCCGCGATCACGAACCACACCATCCAGAGTCCGGCGAGGCTCAGCACGAGTCTCGCGAGGATTCCGAACGCGTCGCCCAGCCGGAAGAGCAGCACGGTCACGAGGACCGAACCGATGAAGAGCAGCAGCAGCTTGAGCGCGTTGACGAGGGGCACCCGCAACTGCCGCACCGTGCCGCCCCGCCGCCACACGTAGAGCATCACGCCGACCGTCAGCGGGGTGAGGAACAACAGGACGACGGAAGCGGTGACCGCGTTGTCCAGCATCTCGTCGAAGGCGAACCCGCCCTCGACGAAGGTGTAGACGCCGAGCCCCGCGACCGCCCCCGCGATGACCCGCACCCGCTTGAGCTGCTCCACGGACGGGTCGACCGCCGGGGGGATCCACGCCGGATGGAACACCGCCCGCGCCATGTGATGAGGCTTCAGAAAGGACCGGGCTTCCAGCCTGTCGCTGAGCCAACTCCCTTGTGCGTTACTCACGGTGTGCTCCCCCGAGCGGTCGTGTTCATGATCGCCGGGGCAGTCTACGGGAAGCGGACGGCCAGGTGCCGCCTCGCTTCCCGGACCTGTGGCGGCGGTGTTACGCCCGCCCGCGCAGCTCCCGGTACTTGGCGACCAGTGCCGTGCTGGACTCGTCCAGACCCGGAACCTCCGCCCCCTCGGTCAGCGCCGGCTCGACCCGCTTGGCCAGCACCTTGCCGAGCTCGACGCCCCACTGGTCGAAGGAGTCGATGTTCCAGACCGCCCCCTGTACGAACACCTTGTGCTCGTACAGGGCGATCAACTGGCCGAGCACGGACGGCGTCAGCTCACGCGCGAGGATCGTCGTGGTCGGGTGGTCGCCCTTGAAGGTCTTGTGCGCCACCAGCTCCTCGGGCACGCCCTCCGCCCGCACCTCGTCCGGGGTCTTGCCGAAGGCGAGGGCCTGCGTCTGCGCGAAGAAGTTGGCCATCAGCAGGTCGTGCTGCGCCTTGAGCCCGTCGCTCAGCTCGCCCACCGGCTCGGCGAAGCCGATGAAGTCCGCCGGGATCAGCTTCGTGCCCTGGTGGATCAACTGGTAGTACGCGTGCTGCCCGTTGGTGCCCGGCGTGCCCCAGACCACCGGCCCGGTATGCCAGTCGACCTCCCGCCCGTCGCGGCCGACGTACTTGCCGTTGGACTCCATGTCCAGCTGTTGCAGATACGCCGTGAACTTGGACAGGTAGTGGCTGTACGGCAGCACGGCATGCGACTGGGCGTCGTGGAAGTTGCCGTACCAGATGCCCAACAGGCCGAGCAGCAACGGCACGTTGGACTCGGCGGGCGCCGACCTGAAGTGCTCGTCGACGAGCGCGAACCCGTCGAGCATCTCCCGGAAGCGGTCCGGGCCGATGGCGATCATCAGCGACAGGCCGATCGCCGAGTCGTACGAGTACCGTCCGCCGACCCAGTCCCAGAACTCGAACATGTTGGCCGTGTCGATGCCGAACTCGCCGACCTTCCCCGCGTTCGTCGACAGCGCCACGAAGTGCTTGGCGACGGCCTCCTGACCGGCCTTCAGCTCACGGAGCAGCCACTCACGCGCCGAGGTGGCGTTCGTGATGGTCTCGATGGTGGTGAAGGTCTTGGAGGCGATGACGAACAGCGTCTCCGCCGCGTCCAGGTCGCGGGTGGCCTCGTGCAGGTCGGCGCCGTCCACGTTCGACACGAAGCGGACCGTGAGGTCGCGGTCGGTGAAGCTGCGCAGCACCTCGTACGCCATCGCCGGACCGAGGTCGGAGCCGCCGATGCCGATGTTGACCACGTTCTTGATGCGCCTGCCGGTGTGGCCGGTCCAGGCGCCGGAGCGGACCCGCTCGGCGAAGCCGGCCATCCTGTCGAGGACCGCGTGCACATCAGGGACGACGTTCTCGCCCTCGACCTCGATCACCGCGTCGCGCGGCGCGCGCAGGGCGGTGTGCAACACGGCCCGGCCCTCGGTCGTGTTGATCTTCGCGCCGCGGAACATGGCGTCCCGCAGGCCGAACACATCCGTGGCGGCGGCCAGCTCGCGCAGCAGCCGCAGGGTCTCGTCGGTGACCAGGTGCTTGGAGTAGTCGACGTACAGGTCGCCCACCTGCAGCGTGCAGCCGGTGCCGCGGCCCGGGTCGGCGGTGAAGAGCTCCCGCAGACCGGTGCCGGCGAGCTCCTCACGGTGCTTGGCCAGCGCGGTCCACTCGGGCGTCTGGTTGAGCCTGGTACGGCCGTCTGCGTTCATGTCCGACTTCAGCCTTCTTTCGTGCCTGTCCCAGATGTTCCAACCTAATTGATCAGCGCGGGGGGTGAGCCGTCGTGGCGTCGCCGCCCGGCGCAACAACAGATACGTCCCGCTTGCGGGCAGATATCAGCGCGAGGACGGACAGGACGAAGAAGGCGGCGGCGAGCAGGGCCGGCGTGTTCGGCCCCCAGGCGGTGGCGACGGCCCCGCCGAGCAGGGCGCCCAGCGGGGCCCCGGCGACGGCCAGGGTGCGGAAGGCGGAGCTGACCCGGCCCAGCATCTCGGAGGGCGCGCGCTGCTGCATGAGGGTCGTGGTGTTGACGTTCCACACCATGCCCATGAAACCGAAGACGGCGAGGGCGGCCGCCGCCACGGCCAGGCGGCGCACACTGCCCAGGACCACGAGGGCGGCGATCTGCATCAGCCCGGCGAGCAGCACGGCCGGCGTGGGCCCGAGCCGCGCGGCGATCCGCCCGTTCACCACTCCCCCGGCCAGGCCGCCGGCCGCGTACGCGGTGGTCACCGCCGCGTATCCGGAGGTGCCGGCGTCCAGCCAGCCGGTCACCAGGATCACCAGCGTGGCGATCAGGGCACCCATCCCGATGTTGCACAGGGCCGTGGCGGTGCACAGTCCGCGCAGGGCCCGGTCGTGCCACAGGGTGCGCAGCCCGTCCGCGATCTCGCGGCGCAGGGTGCCGCCCGCCGGTCTCGGCGCGCGCTCGGGCGCTTCGGTTCGTGGCAGGGAGGCGACCAGCGCGGCGGCGAGCAGGAAGGTCCCCGCGTCGGCCGCGAAGGGAACGGCGGCTCCCGCGGCGATCAGCAGCGGCACCACGGGCGCCCCGATCAGGCCGCCCGCGATCTGCTGTCCGGTCATCAGACGCGCGTTGGCACGGCCGAGTGCCTCATGGTCGACCAGGGCGGGCAGCAGGGCCGTGGAGGCATTGTCGAAGAGCGTCTGGAGGGTGGTCAGTACGAAGGCGAGCGCGATGAGCAGCGCGATCGAGGCGTGCCCGGAGGCGACGGCCACGGCGAAGACGGCGACGAGCACTCCCCGTACCGCATCGACCGTCCACATGGCGCGCCGCTGGTCCACCCGGTCCGCGACCGCGCCGCCGAGCAGCCCGAAGACGATCCACGGCAGATAGCCGCAGGCGGTCACCGACGCGATGAGCAGGGGCCGGCTCGTCAGCGAGGTGGCGAGCAGGGGCAGCGCCGCGCCCCGCAGTGCGTCCCCGAACCGGGAGACCACCGCGGCCGTCCACAGCCGCCCGAATCCCCCACGCCACACGGGCGCGAACGCGCCCGTCCCCTCGACCGCCGCCACGTCTCCCCCTCACGATTCGCCGATGCACAAACCGTAGAGGGCACCACTGACAATCGGTCCGCGGACGGCCGGCCGCCGGTGACGGAACAGGCCGGTGACGAAACACCTCCGGCCAGGCACCCTGGGTACCCGGCCGGCTCTCAACTCCTAGATCTCTCCCCGCAGTTTCGCGAGCGCCTCGGCGAGGATCGCCTCGCCGTCCGCGTCGCTGCGCCGCTCCCGGACGTACGCGAGGTGCGTCTTGTAGGGCTCGGTGCGCGGCGGGTCCGGCGGGTTGTCCCGGTCCTGTCCGGCCGGGAAGCCGCAGCGCGGACAGTCCCAGGTCTCCGGAACCTGCGCGTCGCTGGCGAAGCTGGGCTGCGTCTCGTGCCCGTTGGAGCACCAGAAGGAGATGCGCAGACGCGGCGCGGACTCGCCGCGCTCGGCCTCGCCCATCGGCCCCGCCCCGACCCGGCTTCCTCGGATCGCGTTGCCACTTGCCACGGTCGTAACTCCCTGCGTGATGGTGCCGCGAAGCGAGTCGGCGTGTCGCTTCGTTGCGAGCGCCTCAGTCTACGTAAGGCCCAACGCGCGTCCAGTGATGGGAGTTACATCCCCTACATCCAGACGCAAGCCCCATGATAGGCCGCGCTCAGCTGCGCGTACCGAACATGGGGCCTTACGTGCGGAATCCAGGTGCTGTGTGTGCGTTGCTGCTCAGCTGTTCGTCTTCATGATGATGCCGAGTACGACAATGCACGCGAACCACAGCAGACCGATCACCACGGTGATGCGGTCGAGGTTGCGCTCGGCGACAGAGGAGCCGCCGACGGATGACTGCATGCCGCCGCCGAACATGTCGGAGAGGCCGCCGCCCTTCCCCTTGTGCATCAGCACCAGCAGCATCATCAGCAGGCTGAAGACGATCAGGGCGATCGAGAACCCCAAAACCACGGCTGGACCAACTCTCTCGGATTCGGATGAACGACGGGGGCACGGCAGCTCCCTACCATGCCCCCGCAAGGGTACGACGGATCGCCGCTATGGCCTACTCACTGGTCGCGGAAGCGCACGATCTTGACGAACTCGTCCGCGTCCAGGGAGGCACCGCCGACCAGGGCACCGTCGATGTCGGCCTTGGCCATGATCTCGGCGACGTTGCCGGCCTTCACGGAGCCGCCGTACTGGATGCGCACCTGGTCGGCGAGCTCCTGGGTGTACAGCTCGGCGATCTTGCCGCGGATGGCGGCGCAGACCTCCTGGGCGTCGTCGGCGCCGCAGACCTTGCCGGTGCCGATGGCCCACACCGGCTCGTAGGCGATGACGATCGTCTCGGCCTGCTCGGCCGGGAGGTCCTTGAGGCCGCCCTCGACCTGGGCGAGCGTGTGCGTGACGTGGTTGCCCGCCTCGCGGACCTCCAGCTCCTCACCGACGCACAGGATCGGGGTCAGACCGTGCTTGTAGGCGGCCTTGACCTTGGCGTTGACCAGTTCGTCGGTCTCGTTGTGGTACTGGCGGCGCTCGGAGTGGCCGATCGCCACGTACGTGCACTTCAGCTTGGCCAGCATCGAGCCGGAGATCTCGCCGGTGTAGGCGCCGGAGTCGTGCGCCGAGATGTCCTGGGAGCCGTACTTGATCTTGAGCTTGTCGCCGTCGACCAGGGTCTGCACGGAGCGCAGGTCGGTGAAGGGCGGCAGGACGGCGACCTCTACGGCCTCGTAGTCCTTGTCCGCGAGAGCGAAGGCGAGCTTCTGGACGTGGGCGATGGCCTCGAGGTGGTTGAGGTTCATCTTCCAGTTGCCCGCCATCAGCGGCGTGCGCGTGCTCATAAAGGTCAGTCCTCCAGTGCGGCGAGGCCGGGGAGCGTCTTGCCCTCGAGGTATTCGAGGGAGGCGCCGCCGCCGGTCGAGATGTGTCCGAACGCGTTCTCGTCGAAGCCCAGGAGGCGCACGGCCGCGGCGGAGTCGCCGCCGCCGACGACCGTGAAGGCCGGGGAGTCGAGGAGGGCCTGGGCGACCGCCTTGGTGCCCTCGGCGAAATCGGGGTGCTCGAAGACGCCCATCGGGCCGTTCCAGAAGACGGTGGCGGCGTCGGTGATCTTCGAGGCGTACAGCTTGCGGGACTCCGGACCGATGTCCAGGCCCATCTGGTCGGCGGGGATCGCGTCGGCGGCGACGGCGGTGGCACCGGCCGAAGCCTTGGTCTTCAGGTCCGGGAACCCGGGCCCGACCACCGCGTCGACGGGCAGGACCAACTCGACACCGGTCTTCTCCGCGCGCTCGACGTACTCAAGGACCGCCGGGATCTGGTCCTCCTGAAGGAGGGACTTGCCGATCTCGTAGCCCTTGGCCTTGAGGAAGGTGTACGCCATGCCGCCGCCGATGAGGATGCGGTCGGCCTTGCCGAGCAGCTGGTCGATGACGGCGAGCTTGTCGGAGACCTTGGCGCCGCCGAGGGCGACGACGTACGGCCGCTTGACGTCGTCGGTGAGCTTCTTCAGGACGGCGACCTCGTTCGTGATGAGGTAGCCGGCGGCGTGCGGCAGACGGGCCGGGAGGTCGAAGACCGAGGCGTGCTTGCGGTGCACCGCGCCGAAGCCGTCCCCGACGTAGACGTCCGCGAGCTGGGCCAGCTGGTCCGCGAAAGCGCCGCGCTCGGCGGCGTCCTTGCTGGTCTCGCCGGCGTTGAAACGCAGGTTCTCGATCACGGCGACCTGACCGTCGGCGAGGCCCGCGACGGTGGACCCGGCGGAGTCACCGACCGTGTCGGTCGCGAACGCCACGTCCGCGCCGAGGAGTTCACCCAGGCGCACGGCGGCGGGGGCGAGGGAGAAGGCCGGGTCCGGCGCGCCCTTGGGGCGGCCGAGGTGCGAGGCCACGACGACGCGCGCGCCGGCCTCAGCGAGGGCCTTCACGGTGGGCAGCACGGCGCGGATACGGCCGTCGTCGGTGATGGTGGTGCCGTCCAGCGGCACGTTGAGGTCGGCGCGGACGAAGACCCGCTTGCCGGTCACGCCTTCGGCGAGGAGTTCGTCGATCGTCTTCATTGAGAGGGCTCCCGAGGAGGACTTGTGGTGCTCGTGATCGTAAGAGGGCCGATCCGTACGTGAGTCAGGGCCCGGGCGGCGCGTCACTGCGCCGCCCGAGCCCTGCCGTCACATCAAGTGCCTGCTCTGTGGATCAGAGCTGGTTGCCGACGAAGACCGTGAGGTCGACGAGGCGGTTGGAGTAGCCCCACTCGTTGTCGTACCAGCCGAGGATCTTCACCGAGTTGCCCTCCTGGACCATGGTCAGGGAGGAGTCGAAGGTGCAGGAGGCCGGGTCGCTGACGATGTCCGAGGAGACGATCGGGTCCTCGGTGTAGGCCAGGTAGCCCTTGAGATCGCCGTCCTCGGAGGCCTTCTTGAACGCGGCGTTGACCTCGTCCTTGGTGACCTCGCGCTGGAGCGTCACGACGAGGTCGGTGGCGGAACCGGTCGGGACCGGGACGCGCATCGCGATGCCGTCGAGCTTGCCCTTGAGCTGCGGGAGGACCAGGGCGGTGGCCTTGGCGGCACCGGTCGTGGTCGGGATGATGTTCTCGGCGGCGGCGCGGGCGCGACGCAGGTCCGAGTGCGGGAAGTCCAGGATGCGCTGGTCGTTGGTGTACGCGTGGACCGTCGTCATCAGACCCTTGACGATGCCGAAGTTCTCGTCGAGGACCTTGGCCATCGGCGCCACACAGTTGGTGGTGCAGGAGGCGTTGGAGATGACGTGGTGGTTGGCCGCGTCGTACTTGTCCTGGTTGACGCCCATCACGATGGTGATGTCCTCGTCCTTGGCCGGAGCCGAGATGAGGACCTTCTTGGCGCCGCCCGCGATGTGCTTCTCGGCGTCGGCCTTCTTGGTGAAGATGCCGGTCGACTCGATGACGATGTCGACGCCGAGGTCGCCCCACGGGATGTCGGCGGGGTTGCGCTCGGAAAGGACCTTGATGGTCTTGCCGTCGACCGTGATGGTGTCGGCGGTGTGGGAGACCTCGTGCTTGAGGCGGCCCAGGATGGTGTCGTATTTCAGCAGGTGAGCGGTGGTCGCTGTGTCACCCAGGTCGTTGACAGCCACGATCTCGATGTCTGCACCCTGCTCCAGCAGTGCGCGGAAGTAGTTGCGACCGATACGACCGAAGCCGTTGATGCCTACGCGGATCGTCACGAACCGATCTCCTCGTTGGTACGCCGGCTATGCGGTGCCGGCGAGCTCTGTTTGGGATGTCCCCGACCACCCCCGACCCTACCTCCCTGCGGGCCCCGCGGTGACATCGAGATGCCCCATACACGGGCAGGCGGTCCGTACCCGCCAGTACGGGTACGGACCGCCTGCCCGAAAGGTCTGATCACTCTTTCTGACTACGGAGTGCTGGTCATCGTTGACCAGGTGGTTCAGCCTCGGAGAGCAGCGAGTGCCTTCTTGACGAGGGCATTACGATCCGCGGCCGCGCGGACGTGCTCCAGACCGAAGCCCAGCAGGACGCTCCGGTCGGTGGTGATCGCGCCGTACGTCTTGAACAGTGCCCCGGTACGCGCCCAGTCCTTGAGCACGGCCGGGCTGCCCGCGGGCGGTCCGCTCACCCCCCAGGCGCCGAGCGACGTCTCGAAGCCCTCGGTCTGCGTCGCCGTGCCACCGACGACGAGCGAGGCCTCGTCGGCGAGGACGCCGTGGCCGCCCGTGCTGGGGTCGGTGACATAGCTGATGGAGACCTCGACGGACTTTCCGGCGTAGGCGCTCAGGTCGTAGTTGACCTGCTGCCAGCCGCTGGAGGCGCCGGTGAGGCTGTTCCAGGAGCCGCTGGTGCCGCTCGCGGTGCAGCCGCCGGAGGCGACGGTGAGGTAGTGCTTGAGCCACGGGTGCTCTTTCACCAGGAAGCCCGCCTCGCACTCCGCCGGCACCTTCTGGCTGGTGGCGCCGCCTGCCTCCGGCAACGTCGTCCAGTCGTCGGCACCGGTGGTGTGCGCCTCGACGATCACGTGGTCGTAGCCGGGTTCGGTGTCCCACAGCAGCCGGCTGCGCAGGGTGGGCTGCTGGGCCGCGGTGACGCCGGTGAGGTCGACGGTGCGGGTGAGGCGCTTGTAGGAGTCGTCGGAGTGGACGGCCGCGGCCATGGAGGAGCCCGCGTACGGCGCGTACGGGTCGACGGTCCCGGCGAACCGGCCCGCGCCCGCGCTCGCGAACTGCGGGTAGGTGCCGACGGGCAGTTCCTCGGAGGTGACGCTGTAGGTGCCCGCCTTGTCGAGCGGGTTGCCGGGCGCAGCACCGAGCGCACCGCTGAAGCCGTCGAGTCTGCCGGAACCGGTGATGCCGGTGGCCCCGGGCGTCGATGTACGCGAATAGGCGCCCAGGTAGTACTGACTGAAGTCGTTCGACAGGGTGCCGCCGCCGAGATCGACGTTGCCGCCGGCCTGCTCGCCCGCCTCGATCAGCTTGCCGCCCTCGTTGAGGAAGGCGCGGAGCTGAAGCTGGGTGGCGTTGCCGGGGACGCTCGCGCCGGTGTAGTGGACGACCGTTCTGAAGTGCTTCAGCACGCCGAGCGCGTCGGGCGCGCCCTGGGTGGCGACGTCCCAGACGATCGCCTTGCGGCCGTTCGCCTTCAGCGCGTCCACGTACGTCTGTGCCTGCGTGGCGGCAGCGCCCTCCTCGGCGACGACGAGTGTGTCGGCCTTGGGCCGCTGGGCGACGGTGTAGGTGAAGTGCCCGCTGGAGACCTTCTTGCCGCTCTTCGACTTCCCGGTGAACCAGACCTCGACCTTGTCGCCCGGGTCGCCGTCCTTGACCTTGGCCCGGTACTCGTCGAAGTGCAGGTTGTCCGCGCCGCCGTACGTCTCGCCGCCCTTCCAGGACCTGAGCGCCACGTCCTTGGTACGGCCGCCGTCGACGCGGTACTTGAGCTCCTTGTCGCGGACGGCCTTGCGTACGACGACGGAGACCGTCTGGTCAGCGCCGCGGGAGTACGACGTGGAGAACGTCGCCGGGTTGAAGTCGGCGGCGGTCAGGCCGAGCGAGGAGGACGGCGTGTCGGGGTGCGGGGCGGTCTCGGCGACCGACAGCGCGAACGGAACGTTCTTCGCGAACTCCGCCTGGATCAGCTTCTCGTCGTCCGGGAAGTTGAAGACCGACTGGCAGTCGGCCGCGTTCCACTGGTCGCCCGGGTCGACGTTCGAGGCGGTCTGGCAGGTCGACATCTCGGGGGTGAACATCGACATGCCGTTGACGTTCCCCGCGTGACCGTCCGCCTCGCCGTTGGTCGTGTACAGCTCCGAGGAGACCTGCGGGTGGTAGCCGGGGATCGCGGAGTTGTCCGGCGAACCGGCGAGGGCCTTGTAGACGACGTCGTCCGGGGTCGGCGTGGCGACCTGCCAGCCGACGCCGTAGAGGAGGAGTTCGGCGGCGGAGTGGTAGTTGATGGCGTACGTGAAGCCGATCCGCTTCTCGAAGGCGTCGAGCGCCTTGGTCTCGGGCTCGGAGCCGGGGCTCGCACCGCGATAGGTCTCACTCGTCGGGTTGGGCGACGAACCCTCGTCGTCGTAGCCCCACTTGTAGGCGAAGTTGCGGTTGAGGTCGACGCCGTCGCCGGTGGAGATGACACCGTCGCCGTTGACGTCGCGCAGGTTCTTGCGCCACAGGCGGGTGTCGGAGTTCCGGAACGTGTAGTCGTAGCCGTCGGGGTTGGCGGAGATCACGAACCACAGCTCGGTCGAGTCGACGATCTTCCTGATGCGTTTGTCCGTCTTGTAGTTGTCCAGGTAGTAGTGCATCAGCCGGCGGGTCATCTCCGGCGTGATCCACTCGCGCGCGTGCTGGTTGGACATGTAGAGGACGGAGGGCTTCGAACCGTCCTTGGACTTCTTCGCGCCCTTGGTCAGTTTGACCGCGAGGATGTCCTGGCCGCCCACCGTCCTGCCGATGGAGACGACCTTGGTGAGGTTCGGGTTCTCCTGCCCGGTCCGGACGATCTCCTCCTTGAGCCCACCGCTTCCGCCGTACGGGCGGAACACGCCCTGTGCGGCAGCGTCGACACGCTTCTCCGCCCTGGCCGAAAGGGTGTGCTCGGTGAGGTCGACGCCCTGTTTCTCCAGCTTGTGGGCCTGCTGGTCCGTCAGATAGACCTCGACCGATGCGGTGCCCTTGTCCGGGACCTGCTCACCGAGTTCGTGACTGTCCTGTCCGGCCGCCAGCAGCAGGGGTACCTGCCTGGCGGTGACGTCGGCGCGGAAGACCTTGACCTCGTTGGGGTCGGATCCCTGCGAACTTGCGTTCTGCGCCTGGGCGATGGGTGCGAGGCTCGCTCCGCCGATCACAAGCGCGCCGGCAGCGAGGATCGATCTCGCTCTAGGTCTCATGAACCCCCCTAGCAGTGGTCCGCCACAGTGGCGAACTGCTGCCAGGTTCATGACACTCCATGATCGAGTCAAGGGTGCCCCAGGGACAGACAACGCCGGTGCCGACGCCCCAACAGGGCATCGGCACCGGCGTGTTGACCGATCTTTCGCGCAGTCAGCCGACGAGGTTGTCGGCCATCTCCTCGGTGATGCTGGACTCCGTGCCGGGAATGCCGATGTCGGAGGCGCGCTTGTCGGCCATCGCGAGCAGCCGCCGGATACGGCCGGCGACGGCGTCCTTGGTCAACGGCGGGTCGGCGAGCGCGCCCAGCTCCTCCAGCGAGGCCTGCTTGTGGTCCATGCGCAGGCGCCCGGCGGCGGCGAGGTGCTCGGGGACCTCCTCGCCGAGGATCTCCAGGGCGCGCTGGACACGGGCACCGGCCGCGACCGCCGCGCGGGCGGAGCGGCGCAGGTTGGCGTCGTCGAAGTTGGCGAGCCTGTTCGCCGTCGCCCGCACCTCGCGGCGCATCCGGCGCTCCTCCCAGGCCAGCACCGACTCGTGCGCGCCGAGGCGGGTGAGCAGGGCGCCGATCGCGTCGCCGTCACGGACGACCACCCGGTCCACTCCGCGCACCTCACGGGCCTTGGCGGCGATCGACAGCCGGCGGGCGGCGCCGACCAGGGCGAGGGCGGCCTCGGGCCCTGGGCAGGTCACCTCCAGGGAGGACGAGCGGCCGGGCTCGGTCAGCGAGCCGTGCGCGAGGAAGGCCCCACGCCAGGCGGCCTCCGCGTCGCAGGTGGCCCCCGAGACCACCTGCGGGGGCAGACCCCGGATCGGGCGGCCCCGGCCGTCCACCAGGCCGGTCTGCCGGGCCAGCTGATCACCTCCGGCGACGACCCGGACGACATAGCGCGAACCGCGCCGCAGTCCGCCCGGTGCCATCACGATCAGTTCGGAACTGTGGCCGAAGATCTCCAGGATGTCCCGCTTCAGGCGCCGGGCCGCCATCGCGGTATCCAGCTCCGCCTCGATCACGATGCGCCCGCTGACCAGGTGAAGGCCGCCGGCGAACCGCAGAATGGCGGAGACCTCCGCCTTCCTGCAGCAGGTCCGGGTGACGGGGAGCCGGGAGATCTCGTCCTTCACCGCTGCCGTCATCGCCATGGGCCGATCCTTCCATGCATCCGAAAAATACGGTCGTACGCGGCGGCCAGCAGCTCCGGGTCGTGCCGAGGGGTTCCGTCCCTCCGGGCCACCGGCGCCAGCTCGACCGCGGCTCCGAGTCGCTTGGCAGCTTCGGTGAGCACGTCGCGGTCGGGCACGGCGGCCTCGTCGGCCAGCACCACGTCCAGGGCGAGTTTAGGGGCGTGTCGTCCCAAAACCTCCAAATGACGCTGCGGTGAGAAGCCTTCGGTTTCTCCGGGCTGCGGGGCGAGGTTCAGCGGGAGCACCCGGCGCGCCTTGGTCTCGATGAGCGCGTCCAGCAGATCTGGCACGAGGAGGTGTGGGATGACCGACGAGAACCAGGAGCCCGGGCCGAGAACCACCCAGTCGGCGTCCAGGACCGCCTCGACGGCCTCGGGCACGGCCGGCGGGTCGTGCGGCACGAGGTGAACGGACTGCACCTCGCCGGGCGTCAGCGCCACAGTCGCCTGTCCGCGCACGGTCTCGACGTCCTCGGGCCGCTCCGGGAGGTGCCCCTTGACCAGTGCCTGCAGTTCCAGGGGTACGGCGGACATGGGCAGCACCCGCCCGTGCGCGCCGAGCAGCTTGCCGACCAGGTCGAGGGCCTGGACGTGATCGCCGAGCTGTTCCCAGAGGGCGACGATCAGGAGGTTGCCGACGGCGTGCTCGTGCAGGTCGCCCTTGGACTGGAAGCGGTGCTGGATGACCCGGGCCCAGGTCTGGCCCCAGTCGTCGTCGCCGCACAGCGCGGCCAGCGCCTTGCGCAGGTCGCCGGGCGGCAGTACGCCCAGCTCGTCACGCAGGCGTCCGCTGGAGCCGCCGTCGTCGGCCACGGTGACGACGGCGGTGAGGTCGCCGGTGATCCGGCGCAGTGCGGCGAGCGAGGCGGACAGGCCCATGCCGCCGCCGAGGGCGACCACCTTGGGCTGGGCGCCGCGTCGGCGGGGCCTGGCACCGCGGGTCTCGACGGGCCGGCTCGCCCGCCCCTCGGGCACCGTCCGGCGCAGCCTGCTCAGCCGCGAAGAACGTCCTGTCATTCCCGTCCCATGTCCCGGTGCACGACCACCGTCTCCACACCCTCGGCCACGAGGCGCGCGGCGAGCTTCTCCGAGGTGGCCACCGAGCGGTGCTTGCCGCCGGTGCAGCCGATGGCGATGGTCACGTACCTCTTGCCTTCGCGGCGGTAGCCGGCCGCGATGAGCCGGAGCAGTTCGGCATAGCGGTCGAGGAACTCCTTGGCGCCGGGCTGGTTGAAGATGTAGGCCGACACCTCCTCGTTGAGGCCGGTGAAGGGGCGCAGCTCCGGGATCCAGTGCGGGTTGGGCAAGAACCGCATGTCCGCGACCAGGTCGGCGTCGACCGGGAGGCCGTACTTGAAGCCGAAGGACATGACGGTGGCCCGCAGCTCCGGCTCCTCCTCGCCGGCGAACTGGGCGTCCATCTTGGCGCGCAGCTCGTGCACGTTCAGGCTGGAGGTGTCGATCACCAGGTCGGCGTCGCCACGCAGCTCGCGCAGCAGTTCGCGCTCGGCGGCGATGCCGTCGACGATGCGGCCGTCACCCTGGAGGGGGTGCGGGCGGCGCACCGACTCGAAGCGGCGCACCAGGGCCTCGTCGGAGGACTCCAGGAAGACGATCCGCCGGGTGACGTGCTTGGACTCCAGGTCGGCGAGGGAGTCGCGGAGGTTGTCGAAGAAGCGGCGGCCGCGGACGTCGACGACGACCGCGATCCTGGCCACGTTGCCCTGCGAGCGCGCGCCGAGTTCCACCATGGTGGGGATCAGGGCGGGCGGCAGGTTGTCGACGACGAACCAGCCGAGGTCCTCAAGGCACTTGGCGGCCGTCGACCTGCCCGCACCGGACATGCCGGAGATGATCACCAGCTCCGGGATGGCCGACTCGGGCACCCCGGGTGTTTCGCTGCCCGTACTCACCTGTGCTCCGTCTCCGGCTGGGCCGTCTCCGGCTGGGGTCTGTTGCCCGTCGTGCTCGTTCACATTCATGTCTCCTGCCCCCGTCGTTCGTCCGGGGCGCCCATCGTCACGGGCTCCCCACTGGAACCCGTGGTGCCGGGTTCCTCCTCCATGATCTCTCCAGTCGCCGTGTTCACGGCGGGCGCGGCCGGGACCGCCTGCGCGAGGGCCACGGCAATGGTCTCGGCCGTCTTGCGGCCTATGCCGGGAACCTCGCAGATCTCGTCGATGGTGGCGGATCGCAGTTTCTTCAACGAACCGAAGTGCTTGAGAAGTGCCTGCTTGCGGGTGTCCCCGAGGCCGGGCACGTCGTCCAGGGGGCTCGACCGGAAGCGCTTGGCCCGCTTGGTGCGCTGGTAGGTGATCGCGAAGCGGTGCGCCTCGTCGCGGACGCGCTGCAGCAGGTAGAGACCCTCGCTGGTGCGGGGCAGGACCACCGGGTCGTCGTCCGGCAGCCACACCTCCTCCAGACGCTTGGCCAGGCCGCACACCGCGACATCGTCGATGCCGAGCTCGACGAGGGCCCTCTTGGCGGCCGCGACCTGGGGCTGCCCGCCGTCGACGACGACGAGCTGGGGCGGGTAGGCGAACTTCTTGGGCCTGCCGTCCTCGTCCTTGAGGCCGTTGCCGAGATCACCGTCGAGATGGCTCTCCTGGCCGTCGTCGACCCACTCGCCGGTCTTCTCCTTCTCGACGAGGTACCTCCTGAAGCGGCGGGTGATCACCTCGTGCATGGAGCGGACGTCGTCCTGACCTTCGAAGCCCTTGATCTGGAAGCGGCGGTACTCGCTCTTGCGCTGCAGGCCGTCCTCGAAGACGACCATGGACGCCACGACGTCGTCGCCCTGGAGGTGCGAGATGTCGTAGCACTCGATCCGCAGGGGTGCGCTGTCCAGGTCGAGGGCGTCGGCGATCTCCTCCAGGGCCCGCGAGCGCGTGGTCAGGTCGGAGGCGCGCTTGGTCTTGTGGAGCACCAGGGACTGCTGGGCGTTGCGCTCCACCGTCTCCATCAGGGCCTTCTTGTCGCCGCGCTGCGGGATGCGCAGGGAGACGCCCGAGCCCCGGCGCTCGGCGAGCCACTGCTGGACGGGCTCGACCGGGTCGGGCAGGGCGGGGACGAGGACCTCCTTGGGGACGGAGTCGCCCTTCTCCTCGCCGTACAGCTGCTGCAGGGCGTGCTCGACGAGGGCGCCGGTGGTGATCTCCTCGACCTTGTCGGTGACCCAGCCGCGCTGGCCACGCACGCGTCCGCCGCGGACGTGGAAGATCTGGACGGCCGCCTCGAGCTCGTCCTCGGCGACCGCGATCAGGTCGGCGTCGGTCGCGTCGGCGAGCACGACCGCGCTCTTCTCCATGGCCTTCTTCAGGGCCCCGATGTCGTCACGCAGGCGGGCCGCCCGCTCGTACTCCATGTCCTCGGCCGCCTGGGCCATCTGCTTCTCCAGGCGGCGGAGGTACGTCCCCGTGCGGCCGGCCATGAAGTCGCAGAACTCCTCGGCCAGTTCGTCGTGCTCCTCGGCCGAGACGCGGCCGACGCAGGGCGCCGAGCACTTGCCGATGTAGCCGAGCAGACAGGGCCGGCCGGTGCGCTCGGCGTTCTTGAAGACGCCGGCCGAGCAGGTGCGCACGGGGAAGACCCGCAGGAGGAGGTCCACGGTGTCGCGGATCGCCCACGCGTGTCCGTACGGCCCGAAGTAGCGCACGCCCTTGCGCTTGTGTCCGCGCATCACCTGGACGCGCGGAAATTCCTCGTTCATGGTCACCGCGAGGTAGGGATAGCTCTTGTCGTCGCGGTACTTGACGTTGAACCGGGGGTCGAACTCCTTGATCCAGGAGTACTCCAGCTGCAGGGCCTCGACCTCTGTGGACACCACGGTCCACTCCACGGACGCGGCCGTGGTGACCATCGTCCGAGTGCGCGGGTGCAGGTTCGTCAGGTCCTGGAAGTAGTTCGCCAGGCGCTGGCGCAGGCTCTTCGCCTTTCCGACGTAGATCACCCGGCGGTGCTCGTCGCGGAACCTGTACACCCCCGGGGAGTCCGGGATCGCACCCGGCCTGGGGCGGTAGCTGGAGGGATCGGCCATGTCTCACACCCTACTGGCGAGGGCTGACACTGCGGCCGGCCTGTGGACAACCCCGCTGCGGGGACTACCCGGACTCCAGGAACGTAGAACGGCCAGGACGCGGCGGTGGTCGTAGGTGTCCCCGGTGGGGCGGAGTCTGCCCGGGATGCTGCGGACGTGTTTCTCGACGGTGCCCTCGACGCCCCACAGCCTGCGGCCTATGCCCGCGTTCGAGCGGCCCTCCGCCATCAGGGCCAGGACCTCGCGCTCCCGGGCACTGAAGTGGGACAAGGGGGCGTCGCGGGGGTTGGCGGCGAACAGCTCCGCCACCAGCGAGGGGCCGACGACCGATCCGCCCCGGCGGATGCGCTCGAGGGCCTGCGCGCCAAGCCCCTGCAAGGTGAGCAGGTCGGCGGGATGGGCCGCCCCTGGAGCCGGCGACCACCCCCAGAACCGGACGGCTGACGCACCGAGTCTTTCCGGCTGGCTGGAACTCTCAATCACCTGCTGATTGGCACCCTGTCGGCATGGCCATGCCCTGTCTTCTCGTCGATGACAGCATCCGGTTCCTGGAGGCCGCGCGCACCCTGCTCGAACGCGACGGAGTACCCCTCCCCGGCCTTGCCCCGACGGGTGCGGAGGCTCTCGCGCGCGACGGAGCTCGCCCCCGGACATCGTCCTGGCGGACCTGGACCTCAACGGCTAGAGCGATTTCGACGTCGCGGCGGAACTGGCCGACCGCGTCTGCTCCGTCATCATGCTGATCTCCACGCACTCCCCGGAGGACTTCCAAAGACTCGTCGCCGCCGGTGCCGCCCAAGTGTTCCTGCAGAAATCCGGCCTGTCGGCGCGGGCGATCAGGGAGGTTCTCGGCGCCGACGGGACGACTGCACCGGCCTGAGAGAGCCGATCGTGTCTCGGCCAGGAGTACGCCGCTGTTGGGCGTCAGGTGTTGTCGGGACTTGGTCAACACGCTTCAATGCGGGGGAACTCGGGGCCGTGAACGGCGGCGTACGGATGGGAAGACGCCCCGGCGCCGACGGGGAGGCCCCGGCAGACAGCACGAACCCGGCCCGACCAGCCGTAGCGAGCATTCACAGAAAGGCCCCTGCATGCCGCACGCCACACAGCACGCGGACGTCGCCACCGTCGCCACAGCGGAACTGGACTCGGCCCTGCGGGGTGGCCCCTTCCATGCCGCGCTGCGTGCCGCGATCGCCGCCCGTGGGCTGCCGCTGCAGCGCGTGCAGCACCATCTGTCGCGCTACGGGGTCAAGGTCGGCGTCACCAGCCTGAGTTACTGGCAGCAGGGTGCCCGGCGACCGCAGCGCCCCGAGTCCCTGCGGGCCGTGCGGGCGCTGGAGGAGATCCTGCAGCTGCCGGAGGAGTCCCTGATCCGGCTGCTCGCGGAGACCGCCGAAGGCCCGTCCGCACCACGGACCGCGGGCCGTTCCTACCGCTCCCTCGTGGAGGCGTCGGGCGTCCTGGAACGGCTGCTGGCCGAACTGGGCTCGCCCCTGGACAGCGGGCTGCACACCCTGGGGCATCACGAGCGGATACGGATCGGATCGCACCGCGAGCTGGCGGGGCGGGAGTCCCACCACATCGTGCGCGCCCACAAGGACGGCGTCGACCGCTTCGTGGCGGTCCACCACGGCGACCCGGGGTGCGCTCCGGAGCGCATGGGGGTGCACGCGCTGGAGAACTGCCGCACGGGACGCATACGCGTGCACCACGAGACCGGTGTGCTCGTCGCCGAGCTCCTCTTCGACACCCGCCTGCGGGCCGGCGACACCTTCCTGTTCCGCTACGGCATCGAGGACGGCACCGCGGGTGTGTGCCGCGAGTACGTCCGCAGCTTCGGGCCCGCGGGCGGGCAGTACGCCCTCCAGGTGCGCTTCGACGAACAGGCCCTGCCGTCCCACTGCCACCGCTTCGCCCAGCACTCTCCGGCGGCCCCACGCAGCGGCCGCCAGGAACTCGCCCTCACGGGCCGCCACCACTCGGTCCACCTCGTCGAGCCCCGGGTGCGGTCGGGGATCGTGGGGATCGGGTGGGACTGGGAGTGAACCGGACGTAAGGGCCGGCTCACGCAGAGCTCCGCGGTGAGGGAATCCCTGCGGGCGGGCGGGAATCCCCCGCAGGCGCACGGGCGGTGACGTAAACGTTTGCGCAAGCGTTTACGTCCGCCCTGGAATGAGATAGCGTCCCGGCCGGAAGGCATGCTCTGCCGGCGAGGGCCACGGTTCAGGGGGTACGTCATGGTCACCATGGCCGACGTCGCTCGGAGCGCCGGCGTCTCCGTCGCGACCGTTTCGCACGTCCTGAACGACACCCGGCCCGTCCTCCCCCACACCCGCCAGGCCGTCCTGGACGCCGTCGACCGGCTCGGCTACAGCCCGAACACCCTCGCCCGCTCCCTGGTGACCTCGCGCACCCGGTCCATCGGCCTCGCGGTGTCGGCGACCAGCAACCCGTACTTCACGGAGATCCTCCAGGGCGTCGAGGCCGGCGCCCTGGAACACGGCTACAGCCTGCTCATCGCCGATCCGCACGACGACCCTGAGCACGAGCGCAAGGTCGTCCAACTGCTGCACGAACGCCGGGTCGACGGCATGATCGTCGCCCCGTCCGCGGACCCGGGCGAACTCGTCGCCTACCTCAGCCGGCACGGCGTCCCGGCCGTTTTCCTCGACCGCCGTGTGGACTTCCCCGCCGACGGGACACCACGCTACGACCAGGTCTGTACCGAGAGCACCGAGCCGACCGCCCGGCTGGTCACCCATCTTGCCGACCTCGGCCACCGCCGGATCGCCCTGGTCGCCGGCGCGCCCGGGTTCAGCACCACCCGCGAACGCATCGCCGGATACCGCAGCGGCCTCGCCGCCTCCGGGCTCCTCCCCGACGAACACCTCGTGGTGCACGGCGACTCCGAGTCCGTCGGCGCCGAACGCGCCACTGCGCGGCTCCTCTCCCTCGCCGACCCGCCCACGGCACTCGTCACCGCCAACAACGCGATGACCATCGGCGCGCTGCGTGCACTGCGGGATCGCGGCCTGTCCGTGCCCGGTGACATCGCCCTGTGCTGCTTCGACGACTTCGCCTGGGCGGACCTGTTCTCGCCCCGGCTCACCGCCGTCGCCCAGCCCAGCAGGGAACTCGGCGCCGAGGCGGTGCGGGTGCTCCTGGAACGCCTCGCCTCCCCGGACCGCCCCGCCCGCACGCTGCGACTCCCCTGCACCTTGGTCCACCGCACCTCGTGCGGTTGCCCGGAGGGGTCGGTGCGGTTCGAGCTGTCGCAGTTCGCACTTCCCGAACAGCCCGAGCCACGCGGGGAGTTCGAGGAGGGCGAGGCCGCGAAGGCCGAACGGGCCGATAAAGCCAAAGGGGCCGAACGGGCCGAGGGGGCCGAGTGTGAGAAACCCGCAGAGTTCCAGAAGCCCGAGTAGTTCAAGAAAGGAACCGTCTCGTGATCGTCGTCGCCGGTGAGGCTCTGATCGACCTGGTACCGCAAGGCACCGGTGCCCTCGCGGGGCTCAAACCGGCGCTCGGCGGCGGCCCGTTCAACACGGCCGTGGCGCTCGGCCGCCTCGGCTCCCCCACCGCCTTCTGCTCCCGTACCTCGCAGGACGCCTTCGGCGAGGCGCTGCTCGACCGGCTCCGGGAAGCGGGCGTGGACGTCTCGGCCGTGCAGCGCGGTCCGGAGCCGACCACCCTTGCCCTCGCCACGCTCGACGGCAACGGCTCGGCCGCCTACTCCTTCTATGTCGAGGGCACCGCCGACCGGCTGTTCGCGATACCGCAGGCGCTGCCCGCCGAGACGCGAGCCGTGTCCTTCGGCACCTGCTCGCTCGTCCTGGAACCCGGCGCAACCGCCTACGAGAGCCTGATGCGGACCGCTGCCGCCCAGGGCGTCTTCACCGCGCTCGACCCCAACATCAGGGCGGGTCTGATCCCTGATGCGGACGCCTACCGGGCCCGCTTCACGAGCTGGCTGCCCTCGGTGACGCTGCTCAAGCTCTCCGAGGAGGACGCCCTCTGGCTGGGCGGCACCCCGCGCGAGTGGCTCGCCGCCGGACCCGCGGCGGTCGTCATCACCCATGGCGGCGACGGGCTGACCGCCTTCACCCGGGACGGAGCGGTGCACGCCGTACCGGGCGAGAAGGTCGACGTGGTGGACACGATCGGCGCCGGTGACACCGTGAACGCCGCTCTCCTGCATGCCCTGGCCGCCCAGGACGCCCTGTCCGCCGAGGCGCTCCTGGGACTGGGAGCCGACGGCTGGACGAGGCTGCTGCGATTCGCGGCGCGCGCAGCCGCGATCACCTGCTCCCGGGCAGGCGCAGAGCCGCCGTACGTCTCCGAACTCGGGGACTGGTAACGGGCGTTCGGCTCTCCTTCGCTGATTCCACTGTTCAGGAGTCAAGGTGCGTCGTAGCCGCGGATCAGGCGGCTGATCTTGCAACGAGCGGCGCCCCGCGGGGAGTTCCCACGGGGCGCCGCACTTTTCCGGATTGTTCAGGCTTTCCGTGCCCGCGTCGTCTTCTTCGCGGGTGCCGCCTTCTTCGTGGCGCCGGCGGCCTTCTTGGTGGCCGTGTTGTCGGCGGTCCTGGCCGTCGTCGTCCTCTTCGCCGTCGACTTGGCTGCGACCGTCTTGTTTGCCGAGACCGTGCTCTTGGCAGCGACGGTCTTCTTGGCCGTCGTCCTGCGCGGGGCCGGCACCAAAGCCGCGTCGCTGATCCGGTCGGCGCCGAGGATCTCCCTCAGGAACTTGCCGGTGTGGCTGGCGGGGACCCCGGCGACCTCCTCGGGTGTGCCCTCGGCGACGACCAGTCCGCCGCCGGCGCCGCCCTCGGGGCCCATGTCGACGACCCAGTCAGCGGTCTTGACCACGTCGAGGTTGTGCTCGATGACGATGACCGTGTTGCCCTTGTCGACCAGGCCGGACAGGACCGTCAGCAGCTTGCTGATGTCCTCGAAGTGCAGACCGGTGGTCGGCTCGTCCAGGACGTAGACGGTGCGGCCGGTGGAACGGCGCTGCAGCTCACTGGCGAGCTTGACGCGCTGCGCCTCGCCGCCGGAGAGGGTGGTCGCGGACTGGCCGAGCCTGACGTAGCCGAGACCGACGTCCTTGAGGGTGTTGAGGTGGCGGGCGATCGCGGGGACGGCCTCGAAGAAGTCCGTCGCCTCCTCGATCGGCATGTTCAGGACCTCGGCGATGGACTTGCCCTTGTAGTGGACCTCCAGGGTCTCCCGGTTGTAGCGGGCGCCGTGGCAGACCTCGCACGGGACGTACACGTCCGGGAGGAAGTTCATCTCGATCTTGATCGTGCCGTCGCCCGCGCAGTTCTCGCAGCGACCGCCCTTGACGTTGAAGGAGAAGCGGCCGGGCAGATAGCCGCGGACCTTCGCCTCGGTGGTCTCCGCGAACAGCTTGCGGACGTGGTCGAAGACACCGGTGTACGTGGCCGGGTTGGAGCGCGGGGTGCGGCCGATGGGCGACTGGTCGACGTGTACGACCTTGTCGACGAGGTCGTCGCCGTCCACGCGTGTGTGCCGTCCGGGCACATTGCGGGCGCCGTTGAGTTCACGGGCCAGGTGCGTGTACAGGATGTCGTTGACCAGCGTCGACTTGCCGGAGCCGGACACACCCGTCACTGCCGTGAACACGCCCAGCGGGAACGAGACGTCGATGTCCTGGAGGTTGTTCTCCCGCGCGCCGTGCACCGTGAGCCGACGTGTCGGGTCCTGCGGGCGCCGGATCTCGGGCAGCGGGATCGACTTCTTGCCGGACAGGTACTGGCCGGTCATCGACTCGGCGTTGGTGAGCAGTTCCTTCAGGGAGCCGCTGTGCACGACCTTGCCACCGTGCTCGCCCGCGCCGGGGCCGATGTCGACGATCCAGTCGGCGATCTTGATGGTGTCCTCGTCGTGCTCGACGACGATGAGCGTGTTGCCCATGTCGCGCAGCCGGACCAGGGTTTCGATCAGCCGGTGGTTGTCGCGCTGATGCAAGCCGATGGACGGCTCGTCGAGGACGTACAGGACGCCGACGAGGCCGGAGCCGATCTGGGTGGCCAGACGGATGCGCTGGGCCTCGCCGCCGGAGAGTGTGCCGGCCGCACGATTCAACGAGAGGTAGTCCAGGCCGACGTCGACCAGGAACCGCAGCCGTTCGTTGACCTCCTTCAGCACGCGCTCGGCGATCTTCTTGTCGCGGGCGTTGAGCCTCAGCTCGCCCAGGAAGTCCGCGCAGTCGCTGATGGACATGCCGGAGACCTCGGCGATCGACTTCCCCATGATGGTGACCGCGAGGACGATCGGCTTCAGGCGCGTCCCCTGGCAGGTGGGGCAGGGCACCTCGCGCATGTAGCCCTCGAAGCGTTCGCGGCTGGCGTCGCTCTCGGCCTCGCTGTGCCGGCGCTTCACGAAGGGGACGGCGCCTTCGAAGGGCGTCGTGTACACGCGCTCGCGTCCGTACCTGTTCCGGTAGCGGACCTCGATCTGCGTCTTGTGGCCGTGGAGAAGTGCCTTCCTGGCGCGCTGCGGCAGGCCGGCGAAGGGGATGTCCGTCCGGAATCCCAACGCGTCCGCCAGGGCGCCGATCAGGCGGCCGAAGTAGTCCTTGGTGTGGCCGTGCGACCAGGGGTGGATGGCACCCTCGTCGAGGGACTTGTCCTCGTCCGGGACGATCAGCTCGGGGTCGACCTCCATGCGCGTGCCGATGCCGGTGCAGTCCGGGCAGGCGCCGAAGGGCGAGTTGAAGGAGAAGGAGCGCGGCTCCAGCTCCTCGAAGGACAGGTCGTCGTACGCGCAGTACAGGTGCTCCGAGTACATGCGCTCGCGCTCGGGGTCGTCCTCGGGGAGGTCGACGAAGTCGAGCACGACCATGCCGCCGGACAGTCCGAGGGCGGTCTCCACGGAGTCGGTGAGGCGGCGCTTGGCGGAGTCCTTCACCGTGAGGCGGTCGACGACCACCTCGATGGTGTGCTTCTCCTGCTTCTTCAGCGTGGGCGGGTTGGAGAGCTGGACGGTCTCGCCGTCCACGCGCGCGCGGCTGTAGCCCTTGGTCTGCAGGTCGGTGAAGAGATCGACGAACTCTCCCTTGCGCTCGCGCACGAGCGGCGACAGCACCTGGAAGCGGCTCCCCTCCGGCAGCTCCAGGACCTTGTCGACGATGGCCTGCGGCGACTGGCGCGAGATCGGACGGCCGCACTCGGGGCAGTGCGGCTTGCCGATGCGCGCGAAGAGCAGACGCAGGTAGTCGTAGACCTCGGTGATGGTGCCGACCGTCGAGCGCGGGTTGCGCGAAGTCGACTTCTGGTCGATGGAGACGGCCGGGGAGAGACCTTCGATGAAGTCGACGTCCGGCTTGTCCATCTGCCCGAGGAACTGACGGGCGTACGAGGAGAGCGACTCCACGTAGCGCCGCTGCCCCTCGGCGAAAATGGTGTCGAAGGCCAGCGAGGACTTGCCCGACCCCGACAGGCCCGTGAAGACGATGAGCGAGTCGCGCGGCAGGTCGAGCGAGACATTCTTGAGGTTGTGCTCGCGCGCGCCACGGACGATGAGACGGTCGGCCACGCCGGTCCGCACCTTTCTTGAGAGAAGTGACAGGGGCGAGGCCCCCGTGCTTTCTCAGACTAGGGGGAGCCACTGACAACGCCGGTCGGATTCCGGGTTGCATAACAATCCCCGACCATCCAGCATGCCCGACGCCACCTCCGACCATATGGCACGCGCATTCGATTTACGGCACGGCTTCACCACCTTCACCCAAAGGTGTGGCGGGGCTAGGGTCAGCACCATGATTGATCACGGTCATGACCTGGCGTCTGTACGTGACGCGACGGACCGGCTGCTCACCGCAGCCGCCGAACTGGACAACGCCTCGGCGGCCGGAGCGTCACGGCTCCCCGGCTGGACCCGCGGCCACGTCCTCGCCCACCTCGCCCGCAACGCGGACGCCCTCGCGAACGTCCTCCGGGGTCGCCCCATGTACGCCTCCGGGGACGCCCGCGACGCCGACATCGAGCGGGACGCCCCGCGCCCGATCGACGTCCAGCTCGCCGACCTGCGCGACAGCGCGGCCCGCTTCCAGGAGACGGGAGCCGCGCCCGCGGACTGGTCGCGCACGGTGGAGCTGCGCAACGGGGTCACCGACTCGGCGTCCAGGGTGCCGTTCCGCCGATGGGCCGAGGTCGAGCTGCACCACGTGGACCTCGGCATCGGATACGAGCTGGAGGATCTGCCGAAGGAGTTCTCGCAGCGGGAGATCGACTTCCTCGCCGAGCGCTTCTCGGGGCACCCCGAGGTGACGGCCGCGCGCCTGACGGACGGCACGCGCGCGTGGCGGACGGGCCGGGAGGCGAGGGAGCCGGAGGTCACCGTCTCAGGCCCGGCGCCCGAACTGCTCGGCTGGCTCGCCGGACGCCGTGACGGCTCCGGGCTGACCGTGGAGGGCGGCTCGCTGCCGGCGCTTCCCCCGCTGTGACCTCGCCTCCGATGGCGGGGGCCGGGGTGCGCTCCCCCGCTATAAGCTGGCCGTCATGACGTACAGCGGACAGGTGACGGTCGGCGGCCCGGCGGACGTGCACGAGCTGAAGGACCTGATGATCACCAAGATCGCGGTCGGCCCGATGGACAACAACGCCTATCTGCTGCGCTGCCGGGCCACCGATGAGCAGCTGCTGATCGACGCCGCCAACGACGCGGACACGCTGCTCGGCATGATCGGTGACGACGGCATCGCCTCCGTCGTCACCACGCATCAGCACGGCGACCACTGGCAGGCGCTCGCCCGGGTGGTCACGGCCACCGGCGCCCGCACGTACGCGGGGCGGGACGACGCCACCGGCATCCCCGTGCCGACCGACGTCCTCGTCGATGACGGCGACACGATCCGGGTGGGGCGCGTGGAGCTGACCGCGCGCCACCTGGTCGGGCACACGCCGGGCTCGATCGCCCTTGTGTACGACGACCCGCACGGGCACCCTCATGTGTTCACCGGGGACTGCCTCTTCCCCGGGGGTGTCGGCAACACCCGTAAGGATCCGAAGGCGTTCGCCAGTCTGATGCGCGACGTCGAGACGAAGATCTTCGGTGCGCTCCCGGACGAGACGTGGGTCTACCCGGGACACGGCAACGACACGACCCTGGGCGCGGAACGACCGCATCTGTCGGAGTGGCACGCGCGCGGGTGGTGAACACCGTCGGGCGGGGGCGCGCAGGAGTTGCCTGCGCGCCGCGCGTAGTTCACCGCACGCGCCCCGTGTGAACCGTTCACACACGCCGGAGCCAAGTGCACGCTCCCGGCGCACCTTGTTGCGCAGTCAACTGGAAACAGCCCCGCACAGGATGACGGCTCCTGCGCGGTACGGGCCGCCGGTCTTTCGATCCCCGCCCTCGACCGGCGGCCCCGGCGCGTTCCCTGGCCGGAAACTGTTCACAGGACTGCAACACCCGTTCCCACCATGCGGACAATTGTGGTCGTGACCTCGACAAACGGGCCGTCGTACTGCCAATCTCCCGCCATGCACCTCGCCCCTCGCGCACTGCGCCGCGCCGTCGCCACGGCAACCATCGCCCTGCTTGCCACAGCCGTCGGCTGTGCCCCGCAGCCGGAGGAGAAGGCGGCGGCCACGCCGTCCGGGGCGGCCGGGAACACCTGCGCCAAGGGCAAGTTGGCCACCCAGACGTCCGGCAAGCTGACGATCGCCACCGACGAGCCCGCGTACGAGCCGTGGTTCAAGGACGGCAAGCCCGCCAACGGCAAGGGCTACGAGTCGGCCGTCGCCTACGCCGTGGCACAGCGGCTCGGCTACGACAAGAGCGCCGTCGTCTGGCAGAGCGTGCCCTTCAACAAGGCCTTCGCGCCCGGTGTGAAGACCTTCGACTTCGACATCAACCAGGTGTCGATCAGTGCCGAGCGCAAGAAGGCCGTCGACTTCTCGTCCGGCTACTACGACGTGCGCCAGGCCGTGATCGCCCTGAAGGGCTCGAAGGCCGCGAAGGCGTCCGGCATCGCCGATCTGAAGGGCCTCAAACTGGGCGCCCAGGTCGGCACCACCAGCCTCGACTACATCACCGACGTGGTGAAGCCGAAGCAGGAGGCCGCGGTCTACGCCAAGAACGACCAGGCCAAGTCCGCGCTGAAGAACGGCCAGGTGGACGCCATCGTCGTCGACCTGCCGACCGCCTTCTACATCACCGCTGCCGAAGTGACGGACGCGAAGATCGTCGGGCAGTTCGAGAACCAGGGCGGTACGCCGGAGCAGTTCGGGCTCGTGCTCGACAAGGGCAGCGCGCTCACCTCGTGCGTCACGAGCGCCGTGGACGCCCTGCGCAAGGACGGCACGCTCGCGAAGATCGAGAAGCAGTGGCTCTCCGACGCCGTCGACGCCCCGGTCCTCAAGTGACGGTCGCGAAGGAGGAGTCCGGCCGCGACGGCGCGGCCGACAAGGGTGACATGCACGGCGGGGGCGACGGCTACGTCCCGTCGCAGCGGCGGATCGAGCGCGAGGCCTTCAAACGCGCGCGTGCCCGCCGCGCGACGGCTCTCGCGGCGCTCTCGACCCTCGTCACAGGCATCGTCCTCTACCTGATCGTCGTCAACGCGCCCGGCTGGCCGCGCACCAAGGAGACGTTCTTCGACTGGCAGTACGCGCGCGAGGCGGTCCCCAAGGTCCTCGAAGGGCTGTGGCTGAACGTCCGGCTGCTGCTGATCTGCGGTGTGGCGGTGCTGGTCCTCGGCATGCTGATCGCCATCGCGCGCACGCTGCGCGGGCCCGTGTTCTTCCCCCTCAGGTTCCTGGCTGCCGCGTACACCGACTTCTTCCGCGGGCTGCCGCTGATCATCAACCTGATGATCGTGGTCCTGGGCGTCCCCGCGCTGCGCCTGCAGGGTGTGACCGTCGACCCGGTGCTTCTCGGCGGTACGGCGCTCACGCTCACGTACTCGGCGTACGTGGCCGAGGTGTTCCGCGCCGGCATCGAGTCCGTGCACCCTTCGCAGCGCGCGGCGGCCCGCTCGCTCGGCCTCACCAACCGGCAGGCGCTGCGGCACGTCGTCCTGCCGCAGGCCGTGCGCCGCCAGGTGCCGCCCCTGCTCAACGACCTGGTGTCGCTGCAGAAGGACACCGGTCTCGTGTCGATCGGCGGTGCCATCGACGCCGTACGGGCCGCGGACATCATCGTGGGGCGCAGCCTCAACTACACGCCGTACATCGTCGCCGGCCTGGTCTTCGTGGCGTTGACCATCCCGATGACCCGCTTCACGGACTGGGTGACGGCCCGGATGGACCGTCGGCGGGCCCAGGGAGGATCGATATGAGCGACGCGCCCGTGCTGCGCATGGAGTCCGTGCGCAAGACCTTCGGCGACTCGGTCGTCCTGCGGGACGTCGACCTGGAGGTCGCCCCGCACACGGTGACCGCGCTGATCGGCGCCTCGGGTTCCGGGAAGTCGACGCTGCTGCGGTGCGCCAACCTCCTGGAGGAGATCGACGACGGCGCGATCTGGCTGGACGGCGAGGAGATCACCGATCCGCGCGTCGACCAGGACGCGGTACGCCGTCGTATCGGCGTCGTCTTCCAGGCGTACAACCTCTTTCCGCACATGACCGTCCTGGACAACATCACCCTCGCCCCGCGGCGCGTGCACGGCGCCTCCCGCTCGGAGGCCGAGGAGCGCGCCCGGGAGCTCCTGGAGCGGCTCGGCCTTGCCGGGAAGGCGGGCGAGTTCCCGGACCGGCTCAGCGGCGGTCAGCAGCAGCGTGTGGCGATCGTGCGTGCTCTCGCGGTACGGCCCCGACTGCTGCTGTTCGACGAGATCACAGCGGCCCTCGACCCGGAGCTCGTCGGTGAGGTCCTCGCCGTCGTACGTGACCTCAAGGACGACGGCATGACCATGGTGCTGGCCACGCACGAGATGGGCTTCGCCCGGGACGTCGCCGACCAGGTTTGTTTTCTGGACGGAGGCGTGGTCCTGGAGCGCGGAACCGCCGCGCAGATCTTCGGCGATCCGCAGCAGGAGCGCACACAGCGGTTCCTGCGGCGGATCGTGGAGGCGGGGCGGCTGTAAGGGGCGCGCTCCGGGACGCCGGGGCTTACGCGTCGGCCTGAGCCGCCCCCGCCAGCGCCGCGACGCGCTCCACGCCGAAAACGTAACCCTGCACACCGCACCCGGCGATGACGCCGTCGGCACGGAGCGAGACATACGAATGGTGCCGGAACGACTCGCGCTGGTGGATGTTGGAGATGTGCACCTCCAACACGGGCAGCCCGTCACAGGTGTTGAGCGCGTCCAGAATCGCGACCGACGTGTGGGAGTAGGCGCCGGGATTGATGACGATCCCGCAGTGATGGAGCCGCGCCTCGTGGATCCAGTCGACCAACTCGCCCTCGTGGTTGGACTGACGGAAGTCCACCGTGCCGCCGTGCGCGGCCGCCGCCTTGGCGCACAGGGCCTCGACGTCGGCGAGGGTGTCCTTGCCGTAGATCTCCGGCTGGCGCTGGCCGAGCAGGTTCAGGTTGGGCCCGTTGAGAATCATGATCGGGGCGTTGGCCAGGGTGCGGGGCACGGTTCCTCCGGTCCGGTCGGGGTGGGGCGATCCGGCGAAGGACCGCTGCTCGGACCGGTTTATCACGGTGTATCGACGGTGGACCGGCCCGTATCCTCCCGGCGCATCGCCCTCACGTACTGAGGCTGCCCACGCGCACCCGCGCGCCCCCGTAACCCGCGATCACCGTGGGTAGTTGACGCAGCATGCACGACGTACGCACCGTAACGAAACCCTCCATGCTGCGGCTCGCAGCCGCCTCGCTCGCCGGGACGGCCATCGAGTTCTACGACTTCTTCGTCTACGGGACCGCAGCGGCGCTGTTCCTGGGGCCCCTGTTCTTCCCTGCGTTCTCGCCGGTGGCGGGGACGCTCGCCGCCTTTGCCACGTTCGGTGTGGGATTCGTGGCGCGCCCCCTGGGTTCGGTGCTCTTCGGGCACATCGGCGACCGGCGCGGACGCCGGCCTGTCCTCGTCGGCTCGCTGCTGCTGACCGGTGCCTCCACGGTCGCGGTCGGCTGTGTGCCGACGTACGAGTCGATCGGTGTGGCCGCGCCGTTGCTGCTGCTCGTGCTGCGTTTCCTGCAGGGGCTGGGGCTCGGTGGGGAGTGGGGCGGGGCCGTGCTGCTCACCGCTGAGCACGCGCCCGCCGAACGGCGCGCACTGTGGTCGAGCTTCCCGCAGGTCGGACCCGCCCTCGGGTTTCTGCTCGCCAACGGTGTCGTGTTGGCACTGTCGGCGACGCTGCCCGAGGCGCAGTTCGCCCAGTGGGGTTGGCGTGTGCCGTTCTGGGCGGCGGGGGTGCCGGCCGCGGTGGGGCTGTGGCTGCGGTCCTCACTCACCGAGAGTCCCAGCTTCCTGGATATCGACGACCACGCGCGCGTGCCGCTCGTGGAGGTCGTGCGCGAGCACTGGCGGCTCGTCCTGCTGACGGCCGGGGCGCTCTCGGTCGGCTACGCGATCTTCTACTCCGTGACGACCTGGTCCCTCGCGTACGGGACGGAGCGACTCGGAGTGAGCCGTACCGTCATGCTGACCTGCATCATGGGCGCGGTGGTGGTGAAGGGCGCGCTCACGCCGGTCGCCGCGCTGCTCGGGGACCGCTACGGACGGCGCCCCATGTGCCTGGCCGGGTGCACCGCCGCCGTCCTGTGGATGTTTCCCACGGTCGCGCTCCTCGCGACCGGTGAGCCGCTGCTGATGTTCACGGGCTTCCTGGGCGCGCTGATCGCGTTCATCACGATGTTCGGGGTCATCGCCGCGTATCTGCCCGAGTTGTACGAGCCGCGGGTGCGCTGCACGGGAGCGGCGGTCGGCTACAACCTCGGCGGGGTGCTCGGAGGTGCGCTCACGCCGATCGCGGCGACGGCTCTCGCCGAGCACGGGGGCCGGGTGCCGTGGGGCGTGGGCGCGTATCTGACGGCGATCGCGCTGCTGAGCCTGGGCTGCTTCGCGCTGCTCCCCGAGACACGACCGGTGCCGGTGGCGGTCGCGAAGCCGGTCATGGATTGATCGCCAGCTCCAAGTAGGCGGCGAACAGCACCAGATGGACGCCTCCCTGCAGCGGCGTGGCCCGGCCCGGCACCACGGTCAGGGAGCTGACCACCACGGTCAGTGCGAGCAGCACCATGTCTGTGGAGCCGAGGCCGAGGACGAGCGGGCCGGAGATCCAGATGGACGCCAGGGCCACCGCGGGGACGGTCAGGCCGATGCTGGCCATCGCGGAGCCGAGGGCGAGGTTCAGGCTGGTCTGCACCCGGTCCCGGCGTGCGGAGCGCAGGGCGGCGATGGTCTCAGGGAGCAGTACCAGCAGGGCGATGATCACGCCGACGACGGCGTGGTGCAGTCCGGCGTCCTCCACCCCGGACTCGATGGTCGGCGACACTCCCTTGGCCAGCCCGACCACGCCGATCAGCGCGAGGCCGAGCAGCCCGAGACTGGTCCAGGCGGTGCGGGCGGACGGCGCGTCGGCGTGGTCGTCCGCCGTGATCACCTCGCCCTGACGGGTGATGGGCAGGAAGTAGTCGCGATGCCGCACGGTCTGGGTCGCGACGAACAGGCCGTAGAGGATCAGCGAGGAGATCGCGGCGAAGGTGAGCTGTACACCCGAGAACTCCGGGCCCGGCTTGCTCGTGGTGAACGTCGGCAGCACCAGGCTGAGCGTGGCCAGGGTGGCGACGGTCGCGAGGGCGGCGCCGGTGCCCTCGGGGTTGAAGACCGCCAGGCCGTGCCGGAGTGAGGCGACGAGGAGGCAGATGCCGACGATGCCGTTGCAGGTGATCATCACGGCTGCGAAGACGGTGTCCCGGGCCAGGGTCGAGCTCTTGTCGCCGCCGTCCACCATGAGGGTGACGATCAGGGCGACCTCGATGACCGTGACGGCGATGGCGAGCACGAGGGAGCCGAAGGGTTCGCCGACCCGGTGGGCGACCACCTCGGCATGATGGACGGCCGCCGGCACCGCGCCCGCGAGGACGAGTGTCACCGGGGCGACGACCGCGCCTGGCAGGTCACGCCCCCAGGTGAGGGCCAGCAGGACGACCGCGAGCGCCGGCACGATGGACGTCCACTGTGTCGTGAGCGACCTCAGCCGAGCGATCATGGAGTGATCGTCGCAGAGGCGAACAGGCCCCGCACTCCGGCGGATCGGGGCCCGTGGGCATCACTGGAGCTCTGTCATGTCCACCACGTCGCAGTCCGTGAAGGACGGCGGCCTGGTACACAACGCGGCCATCTGCTCGGCCATCTTCGTCGTCTCGGGATCGTTGCTGTTGCGCATGGCCTCCTCGTACGAGTTGAACTCGATCACGACGAGATAGCGGCCCGGGTTGTTGCGGTCGTGCAGGACGAGACGGTGCGTCGGGCCGCCACTGCGGCCGGCGAACTTCTTCTCCATCTCCTCGGACAGGGTCCGCACCTCCTCGATGCGGTCGGTCTCGAAGTCGACGATCTGAACGAACTTCATCGGTGCGTCCACGGTGCCTCCACCGGCCATGGCTCTCCCGGGGGGAGCGCCCAGCACCCAACGAAGCACGGGGAGCGGTGGTCGGCAATTCGCCGCGCACCGCTCCCGGCGGTGATTGTCCCTACGTCGGTCGTGGTCAGGCCTGGATGCTGTCCTTCGGAGCGCCTTCGCTCTCCGTCTGCGCCGCCTCGGCCGCCGCCCGCTTCTTGGACGCCCTGAGGCTGGTGATCGTGGTGATCGCCAGGACGAGCACGATGAAGCCGAGAGAGAACGGGATGCTGATCGCGGGGACGTGGACCCCCGACTCGTGCAGCGCGTGCAGTACCAGCTTGACGCCGATGAAGCCCAGGATGATCGACAGACCGTAACTGAGGTGGACCAGCTTCTTCAGCAGTCCGCCGATGAGGAAGTACAGCTGCCTGAGGCCCATCAGCGCGAACGCGTTCGCCGTGAACACGATGTAGGGGTCCTGGGTCAGACCGAAGATCGCGGGGATCGAGTCGAGCGCGAACAGGACGTCGGTGGTGCCGATCGCGAGCATCACGACCAGCATCGGCGTCATGACCCGCTTGCCGTTCTGCGCGATCCACAGCTTGGTGCCGTGGTAGCGGTCGGCGACGCCGAAGCGGCGCTCGACGGCCTTGAGCAGCTTGTTCTCCTCGAACTCCTCGTCCTCCTCGTCGACCCTGGCTTCCTGGATGAGCTTCCAGGCCGTCCAGATCAGGAAGGCGCCGAAGAGGTAGAAGACCCAGGCGAAGCTGGCGAGGATCGCCGCTCCGGCGGCGATGAAGATCGCTCGGAGTACCAGGGCTATGAGGACACCGACGAGCAGGACCCGCTGCTGGTACTGGGACGGCACGGCGAACTTCGCCATGATCAGCACGAACACGAAGAGGTTGTCGACGCTCAGCGACTTCTCGGTGATGAAGCCCGCGAAGAACTCACCGCCCGCCTGGCCGCCTCCGAAGACGAGCAGGCCGAGCCCGAAGAGCCCGGCGAGGGCGATCCAGACGACCGTCCAGATCCCGGCTTCCTTGATCGAGACGTCGTGCGGCTTTCGGCCGATGAAGAAGTCGACCGCGATGAGGGCGGCAAGGCCCACGATGGTCAGGACCCACAGGGTCGGGGAAACATTCACTGCGCCTCCGGCAGTACGTAACGGCAAATGTCGGCGTCGTCGCTACCGGAGGTCTCTTCCACCCAGGCACGGGCCCTGGGCCGACGCCCCGGGATCTGGTTGATCCGTACTGACGGGTGCGCCGCAGCAGACAGGGAGTACTCCCCTCCGTGAGGAAAACAGTACCTCAATCACCAAGGAAAGGTAAAGTATTTGGTAAAGGAAAGACCAAAGCAGCTGGTCAAAGAGCTTTACATGTACTTGGTTCGGCCCTGTGCGATCTGACCGAGCACGTGCTGGAGCACCTGGCTGCCGGGCGGCACGAGCGCCGGCTCGTATGTCCAGGCATGGCCGACCCACGGGTCGGCGAGGTGGTCGTCGGGCAGCGGTGTGAGTCGCAGCAGCGAACGCCACAGGGGGTCGAGCAAAGGCCCGTATCCGGCGGCCTCCTCGCGGTCCGCGACCATCATCAGGTGGACACCGACGGCCGGACCCTCATCCGCGAGGTAGCGCAGCTGGGTCACAGCACGGTCGTCGAAGCCGTGCGGGAAGTCGTTGACGATCAGGAGCTGCTCGGCGGTGTCGAACCCCGGCGGCAGCGAGTCTGCCGCACCACCGCGCACCGCCATCTGCACCAGGTCGACGCGCTGGGTGAGCCGGGTCAGGACGTCCGACACCCCTGCCGCGCCCGGGGCAGGTGGTGAGGCGAGCAGGCCGGTCTGCACCAGCGGCGCGAGCGCCTGAGCCCCGGAGCCGGCCGGGTCGATGACGTGCACGGCGAACTCGCCGGCCGGGTAGACCGCGAGCAGCCGGGCCGCCAGCGCCACCGCCGTGTCCATCGCGAGGCGCCCCAGTGCGTGGGCGTCCGCGTACGACTCGTCGAGTGATCCGGCGCTTCCGCTGTCGATCCACAAACCGCGTTCGAGCGGCAGGCGGACCAGCATGGGGATGCGCAGCAGCTCGCTCTCGGGCAGGTACAGGTCACCCAGGCGCAGGGCCATGGGGATCTCCATCGGCACCCGGTATGCGTGCCAGACGGGGTTGTCCCAGCGTGCGTACGCGGGAGGCAGCGCGGGCTCGACGACATCGGACTCGGCGGCCAGCTGGGCGAGGTCCCGGTCGAGGGCCTGGCGGGCCTGGTCGACGAGTTGCGCGTGCTTGGCCCGGGCCGCCTCGCGGGCGGCGTCACCCTGTCCACCGATCCTGCTGCGAGGGTCTGACAGGGCCTGGTCGAGCTCCTTCTCCATGCGTGAGTCGGCGAAGTCGACGGCGCTGCGGTACGCGGCCGTGGTCCGGGCCAGGTCCTCGAACATGCCCCACACCTGGTTGTACAGCCGCTCGTCCATCGACCAGCCAGTGGCGTCGCCCGCGACGGGCTGCGCGGGCTGCCCGGGCGGAGCCTGAGGCGCGGTCGGCGGAGGCGGAGGCGGTGCGGCGTTCTGCCGCCCGGGGTGGCTGTAGTTGACCGGGCTGCCGACATGGGGAACGGACGGCTCGGTGGCCGCGGAAGGGTCGGCGGGATATCCGGACTGCGTGCCCTGTGGACCGTACGGCGACGTGGGCTGCGGGGTCGCGAGACCAGGGGTGGCCTGGGGCGCGGGCCCGCCCTGGTCGGGGCCGAGCGCCGGTGCGGCGGCCTGGCGGGTACGGTCGCCGTCCGCCGTGCGCTGCGGAGGTGCCGGCACCGAGCGGGCCAGGCCCTGAGCCACCGCCTCGTTGATCGTGCCCGCGAGCTGGTGGGCCTCGGACAGGCCCTGGTCGGCGAAGAGTTCGGCGAGGCCGCCCGCGTAGCCCTGGCCGACGGCGCGCACCTTCCAGGCGCCCTGCCGTCGGTAGAGTTCCAGGGCGACGACGGCCGACTCGGCGTCCAGGCCGGTGATCGTGTAACTGGCGACCTCGGTACCGTCGAGGCCGGTGACCGCGACGAACGGGGCCGCCACGGCGCCGAAGCGGACCGGTCCCCCGCCACCGGTGGGCAGGGCGAGCAGCACATTGACGCGGTGCACGGCCTCCGGCATGGCGCCCAGGTCCACCGCGAGACGGTGGTCGGCGGCCGCCTGCTTGGAGACCTCGAGCCCCGGCAGCGTGGGGGCACCCGGGTGGGCCACCCATTCCACGCCGCTGGCCCTGCCGTGCTCGTCGCTGAGCGTGGCCGAGGCCACGACCAGTGCGCCGGCCGAGACCCGGATCTCGAGACGGGCCTGGGAGAGCGAATGGTTCTGCCCCCGCACCAGCTCGGCCGTCATCGCCCTCGTCCCCCTGTGTTGCTGGTCCGTCGTGTCGTGTGCCGCCGGGGCCTGTACTCCGACGGCCCCGGCGGGATTGCCCTACAGGTGCGGCAGGATCGACGGCATCAGGTCCTGGAAGGTGCGGCCGTTGGCCGGGGTGCCGAGCGCGGTCATCGTCCAGCCCGGGCCCGAGCGGTGCACCTTCGCCATGATCTGGGCCGTGTAGGCGCCGCCGCCCGCCAGCGTGTAGCGGGCCAGCTCCTGGCCGTTGGTCTCGTCGACCAGACGGCAGAACGCGTTCTGCACTTCCTGGAAGGTCTGACCCGTGAAGGAGTTCACGGTGAAGACGATCTGGTCGATGTGGACCGGGATGCGCGCCAGGTCGACGAGGATCGCCTCGTCGTCGCCGCCCTGCCCGACACCGCCCACGAGGTTGTCGCCGGTGTGGCGCACGGAGCCGTCGTCGCTCACCAGGTGGCGGAAGAAGACGACGTCGACCGGCTGCTTGTCCGCGAACAGGACCGCGGAGGCGTCCAGGTCGATCTCCCGCGTGCGCGAGCCGAACAGGCCACGCCGGGGAGCCGCCTGCCAGCCGAGACCCATGCGCACCGCGGTCAGGCTGCCTCCGTCGTTCTTCTGCAGACTGATGGCCTGACCCTTGGTCATGTTGACGGTCACGCGCTGATTCCCCTCTCGAACTGTCCCCTGTTGCCGCGGAGTCCGCGGTTGACCAGAACCCTACGCAGGGCCCCTGACCGTGCCGTACCCCGACCCGTACTTTGTGTCGGTCTTGCAACACAGAGCGCGTATGCCAAGTCCGGCGGTAGCCCGGGGAGGTCAGGCCAGGCCCGCCTCCCTCATCTGACGCAGTTCCTTCTTCATCTCGGAGACCTCGTCGCGCAGCCGGGCCGCGATCTCGAACTGGAGGTCGGCGGCCGCGGCCCGCATACGCGCCGTCATCTCCTCGATCTGCTCGGTGAGTTCGGCAGCGGGCCGGTCGGTCGGGACCGTCTCCTTGGCCTTGCCCTTGGCGGACTTGGCACCACCGGCCGCCTTGCCGCCGAGGGCGGGCACGGGTGCCTTGGCGCCCTTGCCCTCCTTGAGCTTGCGATAGCCGGAGCCGAGCAGCTGTTCGGTGTCGACGTCCTCGCGGGCGATCTGCGCGACGATGTCGTTGATCTTCTTGCGGAGGGGCTGGGGGTCGATGCCGTTCGCCGTGTTGTACGCGACCTGCTTCTCCCGGCGGCGGTTGGTCTCGTCGATGGCCTTCTCCATCGCCGGGGTGATCTTGTCGGCGTACATGTGGACCTGACCGGAGACGTTGCGCGCCGCGCGGCCGATGGTCTGGATCAGGGACGTGCCGGAGCGCAGGAAGCCCTCCTTGTCGGCGTCGAGGATGGCCACCAGGGAGACCTCGGGCAGGTCGAGGCCCTCTCGCAGGAGGTTGATGCCGACCAGGACGTCGAACTCGCCGGAGCGCAGTTCGCGCAGCAGCTCGACGCGGCGCAGGGTGTCGACGTCACTGTGCAGATAGCGGACCTGGATGCCGAGCTCCAGGAAGTAGTCCGTGAGGTCCTCGGCCATCTTCTTGGTGAGGGTGGTGACCAGGACGCGCTCGTCCTTCTCGGTACGCGTCCGGATCTCGTGCACCAGGTCGTCGATCTGCCCCTCCGTGGGCTTGACCACGACCTCCGGGTCGATCAGGCCGGTGGGGCGGATGATCTGCTCGACGGCGCCGTCACCCCGCGAGAGTTCGTACTTGCCCGGGGTCGCCGACAGATAGACCGTCTGCCCGATGCGCTCCTGGAACTCCTCCCACTTCAGGGGACGGTTGTCGAGGGCCGAGGGCAGGCGGAAGCCGTGGTCGACGAGGGTGCGCTTGCGGGAGGCGTCGCCCTCGTACATGGCGCCGATCTGCGGGACGGTGACATGGGACTCGTCGATGACGAGCAGGAAGTCGTCCGGGAAGTAGTCGAGCAGGGTGTTCGGCGGGGAGCCGGGCAGACGGCCGTCGAAGTGCATCGAGTAGTTCTCGACTCCGGAGCAGGAGCCGATCTGGCGGAGCATCTCGAGGTCGTACGTCGTGCGCATCCGCAGGCGCTGGGCCTCCAGGAGCTTGCCCTGCTTCTCCAGTTCGGCCAGGCGCTCCCCGAGTTCCTTCTCGATGTCGTTGGCGGCCCGCTCCAGTCGCTCGGGGCCCGCTACGTAGTGGGTGGCCGGGAAGATGTACAGCTGCTGGTCGTCGCTGATGATCTCGCCGGTCAGCGGGTGGAGCGTGGAGAGGGCCTCGACCTCGTCGCCGAACATCTCGATGCGGACGGCGAGTTCCTCGTAGACCGGGAAGATCTCGATGGTGTCGCCGCGGACGCGGAAGGTGCCGCGGGTGAACGCCAGGTCGTTGCGCGTGTACTGGATGTCGACGAAACGGCGCAGCAGCTGGTCCCGGTCGATCTCGTCGCCGACCCTGAGGGGGACCATGCGGTCCACGTACTCCTGCGGGGTACCGAGGCCGTAGATGCAGGAGACCGAGGCGACCACGATGACGTCACGGCGGGTGAGCAGCGAGTTGGTCGCGGAGTGGCGCAGGCGCTCGACCTCCTCGTTGATCGAGGAGTCCTTCTCGATGTAGGTGTCCGACTGGGGGACGTAGGCCTCGGGCTGGTAGTAGTCGTAGTACGAGACGAAGTACTCGACGGCGTTGTTCGGCAGGAGCTCTCTGAACTCGTTCGCCAGCTGGGCGGCCAGGGTCTTGTTCGGCGCCATCACGAGCGTGGGGCGCTGGAGCTTCTCGATCATCCACGCGGTGGTGGCGGACTTGCCGGTGCCGGTCGCGCCGAGGAGGACGACGTCCTTCTCGCCTGCCTCGATGCGTTTGGCCAGCTCGGCGATGGCCGTCGGCTGGTCGCCGCTCGGCTGGTAGGGGCTGACGACCTCGAAGGGCGCCACCGTGCGTTCGATGTTGGAAACGGGCCGCATGGAAACCACCGTACGACCCGGCACTGACAACGCGGACCGATCAGCGGTTCTGCGGGGTGCGGGAGCCGCTCCGGCCCGGCTGCCGGACCGGGCGGAGCGGGGGGCGGTGGGCCGGGTGGTGGACCACCGGATGGGCCGGGACGCCCGGCTTGTGCTCGACAGGGGTCCAGTCGGGTTTCCCCATGACCATCAGCGGGTCGAACATCACGACCACCCCCGCGAGCAGGAGGAAGGCGAGCGGGCCGACGAGTATGGGCCACAGCAGCGCGGCGGGCGATGCGCCGGCGGTGGGTGCCCCCGTGTCGTGGAGGTGGACGCTGAGGGCCGCCATGCCCGTGTAGTGCATGCCGCTGACGGCGAGGCCCATGACGAGGCTCGCGCCCACGCTCCACAGGAAGCCCCTGACCTGTCCGGCCGCCCACAGAGCGGCGGTCGCGGCCCCCATCGCTATGACGACGGAGACGGCGACGGTCACCGTGTTGTACTCCAGCTGTCCGTTCAGGCGCATTCCGGCCATGCCCAGATAGTGCATCGAGGCGATACCCAGGCCGGTGATCGTGCCACCGGTGAACAGGGCCGTACCTTTCGCGCCCTTGTAGCCGACGATGAATATACCGATACCCACCATGACGATGGCGACTGCGAGACTGGCGAACGTCATCGCTCTGTCGTAGTGGATCGGAGCCTGTTTGACCTTGAACCCCATCATCGCGACGAAGTGCATGGTCCATATGCCGGAAGCGATGGCCGCCGACCCGAGGGCCAGCCAGCCGGGCCGCCAGGAGTGCGAGACGACCATGGATCTGGTGGTGCAGCGCAGGCCCAGAGCGCCGCCGAGGGAGGCCATGAGAAAAGCCACCAGCGGTGTGACGAGTCCGTAGCTGAATCCGTCGACCGTGCCTTGCATGCGCGGCTGCCCTTCCCGCCTTCGTACGTCCCGTAATTCCCTGAAATACGCCCCTCCCGGGACCGCCCGAGCGGTCAGGGGTGAGGCAGAGAGTATGACTCCCACCGGAATGGTCGAACGATTTTCCGGCAAAGAAACACGTCGTTGCCTCAGTTGTGCGGCAACGGTGAGCGCTCTTGGGCATCTGCATTCAATGTGTGGCCATCTTGCGCCCCTCCGTCGTTGACGCTCTGCTGTCACAGTTGATCTGACCGTGATCGACCGACGCGAGGAGTACGCATGCACGCGCGCGCAGTCGCCGCCATCACCGCCGCGCTCCTGGGGACCGCTGCCCTTCTGCTGCCCGGCTCCGCCGCCCGGGCCGGCGACGTCGGAGTGCGGCCCCTGGTCATCGGCCACCGGGGCGCGGCCGCCTACGCGCCCGAGAACACGCTGGCCTCCATCGACAAGGCGGCCGAGCTGGGCATCACCTGGGTCGAGAACGACGTCCAGCGCACCAAGGACGGAGAACTCGTCGTCATCCACGACGACAGCCTGCAGCGCACCACAGACGTCGAGCAGGTGTTCCCCCGCCGGGCGCCCTGGAAGGTGAAGGACTTCACCGCGGCCGAGATCGCCCGCCTCGACGCGGGCAGCTGGTTCGGCCCCGGGTACGGGTGCGCGCGCGTGCCGACGCTGACGCAGTACATGCGCCGCGTCGAGCACAATCACCAGAAGCTGCTGCTGGAGATCAAGAACCCCGACCTGTATACGGGCATCGAAGGGCAGACCCTGAAGGTCCTCGGCAACGAGGGCTGGCTCGACCGGCGGCACCTGGCCGACCGGCTGATCGTGCAGAGCTTCAGCGCGGACAGCCTGCGGATCGTCCATGACCTCAAACCCGCCGTCAGGACGGGCTTCCTCGGCACACCGCGCGTCTCGGAACTGCCCGGGTACGCGAGCTTCACCGACGGGATCAACCCGTCCTACGGATCGATCTCGCGGGGTTACGTCGCTGCCGTGCACTCCGTGACGGGACCGCACGGCCGGCCGCTCGCCGTCTTCGCCTGGACCGTCGACGACGCGGACACCGCCCTCCGGGTCGCCCAATACCGCGTGGACGGCGTCATCACCGACAAGCCGGATGTGGTCCGGGCCGCTCTGCAGGCGCCCTGAGCCCCGCTCTCCGGGCGTTGTCAGTGCTGGGTCGTACGGTGGGCGCATGGACAGCGATGGGCAGTACGAGCAGCAGGTCGTGTGGGCGGTGGTCGGCACCGGGATCGGTCCGCTGCTGCTGGCCGCGACCCGCGAAGGCCTGGTCAACGTCGTGTTCCACGCCACCGGGGCGGCACGCGACAAGGCGCTCGACCGGCTGGCGTCCCGGCTGGGCTGCGAGCCCGTCGAGGCCCCCGGCTCGCCGCTGCTGACCGAGGCGATACGGCAGGTCGAGGCGTACTTCGCGGGCGATCGGCGCGACTTCGAGCTGGCGCTGGACTGGTCGCTGATCTCGGGCTTCAACCGGCAGGTGCTGCGCGAACTGGCCTCTGGTGTCCCGTACGGCGCGGTGGTGGGCTACGGCGACCTCGCCGGGCGGGTGGGCCAGCCGGGCGCGGCCCAGGCGGTCGGGGTGGCGATGGGATCCAATCCGCTGCCGGTCGTCGTGCCCTGTCACCGGGTGGTGGAGAGCGACGGGGGCATCGGCGGGTTCGGGGGCGGGCTGGAGACGAAGCGCAAGCTGCTCGCTCTGGAGGGAGTGCTGCCCGAGCCGCTGTTCTGATGCTCTGCCGTTCCGAGGGACGCGCGAAGGGTGGCAGGGAAGCGGAGCCGGTAGCGGACTCGCCATGCGCACAGCCACTGGCATGAGCAGGGATGCCCACGCGCGCGTGGGCATCCCTTGTGCCCCGGTGAATCATGTTCCCCTGTGCCCTGTTGGTCGTGGTCGCCTGCGCCCGCCGGTCGTCGTCCCCTGTGCCCTGTCAGTCGTAGTGCCGGGCCTCGAAGACGTTTCCGTCCGGGTCGCGGAAGTAGAAGCTGCGCCTGGCCTTACCGCGGGCGCCGTAGGAGTCGTACGAGAACTCCGAGACGGGGACGGCGCGTTCCGCCAGGCGGCTGTGCAGGGCGTCGAAGTCGTCGCCGGTCAGAGCCAGGCAGACGTGGTTGACCGGGTGGCCCGCGCTGTCGGGGGCGCCGGGGAGCATCGTCATGTGCTCCGCCATGGTGTGGGGCATGAGGTCGATGATGGTCTCGTCGTTGAGCCGTACCGAGGGGAAGGGGGCCTTCCCTGCGGAGAACTCGCTGATCCTCAGGGGGCGCAGCCCGACGGCCTTCTCGTAGAAGCCGGCCGCGGCGACCGGGTCGTGTACCCACAGGACGACATGATCGAGACGTGTCGTGTTGTCCGTCATGTTCTTCAGGCTGGTGCCGTCCGCCACAGGCCGCAAGGGCCCGACCGGAGGTGCCGCCCGCCGGAGACCGGGGGGCCGGGGGGGACGGGGGGACGGGGGGACGGGGGGACGGGGGGACGGGGGGACGGGGGGACGGGCCGCAGGTTACGCCTTGCGTCCCCATGCCGAGATCATCGGGGCCGTGGCCAGGTCCATTGCGCCGGATGCGATGTTCGCCAGGTGGCGGTCGACGTCCTCGTTCGTGGCGATGTGCGCGCTGACGAGGCGGTCTCGGATCTGGCGGATCGTGGCCGATTCGAGGGCGGCGCAGGCCGGCGAGGTGAGGGGGAAGTACGCGTCGGCCTCCACCTGCCGCAGGCCTGCCTCGCGGAGCAGGCGCGGGAGGCGGCGGCCGTAGGAGAGGTCGGCGCCCCGGTCGGCGAGCAGGTGCCGGAAGCCGTGCCGCAGGCGGTTGGCGAGCTCCTGCTCGGGGCCGTGCTCGTCGGGGCAGACCAGGGGCTGCAGGGCGGGGTCGGCGTCCTCGACCAGAAGCCGGCCGCCGGGGCGCAGGGCCTTGATCATCGAACGCAACGCCCGTTCGCGGTCCGGCACATGGACGAGGACGAGCCGGGCGTGCACCAGGTCGAAGCCCTCACCGGGTGGCTCATCGGCCCCGACATCGTGGACCCGTACGTCCACCGGCGGGCGGGCGACGGAGGCGAGCAGGGACGTGTCGATGTCCGTGGCGACGACCTTTCCGGTCACACCGACCTTCTCGGCCAGCCAGGACACCACGGAGGGGCCGCCCGCGCCCACCTCCCAGCAGCGCCAGCCGGAACCGACGCCCAACCCTTCGAGGTGCCGGAAGGTCGTCGGGTCGAAGAGGTTGGCGAACGCGCCGAAGCGCTCTCCCGCCTCCTTCTGCTGGTTGTCGAGGAGGTACCCGTCGGATCGCGTCATGGTGCGATCATCCCAGCCGCTCGCCCGGCTCGGCGGAAGCCGTCGACGCCCCGGCGCACGGTGTACGACGGGGCGGCCGGCCCGGTCGTCGGGGAACTCTTCGTCCACAGTCGGGAACCAAGCGGAATGCCCTGCTCCCACAGGCTCACCCGCCGCTTACACAGACCTGGCAAACTGGCGCGCCAAGGCACAAGCAGGCGGTTCATCACGCAGGTGAACCGCGCACCACGCATCGAGCCGGAGATCCACGCAAGGAGATCCAGATGTCCATGGCAGGGAATCTGCGGAAGGTCACTCACCTCGGCAGGGTCGGCGGCCTCCGCACGGTGGCACGGCTGGCCAGGCGGCGCCCGCGCGTCGACCTGAGTCACCCGGCCAGGTCCCCGCTGGGCTCCTCGGTGGTGAACTGCGTGACCTACCGGGACGGCGTGCGGGTCCCCGGCGGCAGCGATCTGGTGGACACCGTGGAGCGCGTGCGCAAGAAGGGGGACGGGTTCGTGTGGCTGGGTCTGCACGAGCCGACGGACCAGGAGTTCGCCGGCATCGCCGAGCTCTTCGACCTGCATCCGCTGGCGGTCGAGGACGCGGTCGAGGCACATCAGCGTCCGAAGCTGGAGCGCTACGGCGAGACGCTGTTCGCGGTGTTCAAGACGGTCTGCTACGTCGAGCACGAGGAGCTGACGGCGACGAGCGAGGTGGTGAACACCGGCGAGATCATGCTGTTCGTCGGTGAGGACTTCGTGATCACCGTCCGGCATGGGATGCACGGCTCGCTGGGCCCGCTGCGCGAGGAGCTGGAGTCCAACCCCCACCAGCTCGCGAAGGGGCCGGCGGCGGTGCTGCACGCCGTCGCGGACCACGTGGTCGACGACTATCTGCACGTCACCGACTCCATCCAGGCGGACATCGACCAGGTGGAGATGGACGTGTTCGCGGAGGGCGGCGCGCGGGCCGACCCGGGCCGGATCTACCAGCTCAAGCGTGAACTGCTGGAGCTGAAGCGCGCCGTCGTGCCCCTGGGCCGCCCGGTCGAGGACCTCGCCACCCGGCCGGTACGGGTGGTAGGCCCGGAGATACAGACCTACTTCAGGGACGTCCTCGACCACCTCATGCGGGCGAAGGAGCAGATCGCCTCCTTCGACGAACTGCTCAACTCGATCCTGCAGGCCCACCTCGCGCAGGTCACGGTCGCCCAGAACGAGGACATGCGGAAGATCACGGCCTGGGCCGCGGTGATCGCCGTACCGACGATGGTCTGCGGTGTGTACGGCATGAACTTCGATCACATGCCGGAGCTGCACTGGAGGTTCGGCTACCCCCTGGTCATAGGCGTGATGTCGTTGGCGTGTCTGGTGCTGTACCGCGGCTTCAGGCGCAGCGGCTGGCTGTGACGCGCCGCGTCCGACGGGTCAGCGGGCCGTACCCCTCGCGTACACGCTGTGGGCGAAGTCGGCGATCTGGTCCTCCGTCAGATGCTGGGCCAGGTCGGCCTCACTGATCATCCCGACCAGCCGCTTGTTCTCGATGACGGGGAGCCGGCGGATCTGGTGGCCCTGCATCTCCCGGAGTACGTCGCCGACGTCGGCGCTCGCGTCGATCCAGCGCGGGGTGCCGTGAGCCATCTCGCCCGCGGTGACCTTGGTCGGGTCGTGGCCCATGGCCACACAGCCGACGACGATGTCGCGGTCGGTGAGGATGCCGCAGAGCCGCTCGTTCTGGTCGCTGATGGGCAGGGCTCCGACGTTCAGCTCGCGCATCAGCTGGGCCGCGCGGTCCAGCGTCTCGTGCGCGGGGATCCACTGGGCGCCACGGTGCATGATGTCTCCGGCGGTGGTCATGGAATACCTCCCGGTGCCGGACGGCCGGCGCGGCACGGGAACGCTCCGCTAGTCCCGGCGCCCTTCATTCTCGCCGCGCGGCCCGCCCCGTGCACCCGGAACCCCGCGGTAACAGGCGCCCCGGGAAGGCGCCGTCAGGCCGAGAACCCGACGATCCTCCGCGGGACGATGCGGATGATCACGCGGACCTCGTCGTCCTTCTCCGCGGGCGGGTCGATGCCGAGGTATTTGTGCGAGAGCTCGTGCGGGAGCCGCTTGCCCTCGTCGGGGAGGATCTCTGCGGTGCCGCGGATCTCGACCGAGGTGTAGGGGTTGGCAAGGTCGAAGACCGAGAGGCTGATGCGGGGGTCGCGGCGGAGGTTGCGCACCTTCTGGCGTCCGTCGATGGAGGAGAAGAGCACCGTGTCGCCGTCGCGCTTGATCCAGACCACCGAGTTCTGTGGGGCGCCGTCGGGGCCGAGGGTGGCGACGCTGGCGAAGTTCTTGCCGTCGACAAGGGCGCGGACGGAGTCGGCGAAGGAGACGGGAGCACTCGATGAGGTCGTCATGGAATCACAGTAACTAAATGCACGCGCATATAAAAGTGGTAAGTGGTGGGGCGCCACCTCGCGGCCGATCACCCTCTCCATGCCGGATGCCGTGGATCGTCGGCACGCACCAGGACGTCGGCCGTGTCCGCCGGGGCGGTCTCGTCCGTGTAGCGCTCGAAGGCGGGGAGCGTCCAGTGGTCGGCCTCGGGGGTACGGCGGCGCAGGGCGCCGGGTGAGAGGAGGACGTGGACGGTCAGGTCGAAGGGGAACCAGTGACGCAGCAGGAGGGGACCGTGCAGCAACAGGAAGCCACCGGGCGGGAGTTGGACGTAGGGGGTACGCGTGGCGCGGTCGGTGGCCGGGTCCCACAGGTCGGGCAGGACGCGTCCGTCGCCGCCGGCTTCGAGGGGTCCGAACACCTCGCGCCACAGGGCGCCGGTGTCCAACCAGCCGTCGTAATAGGTGTCGACGTCCTGGCGGCCGTACTCCAGGCGGAGCGAGGCAGGCCGCAGGAAGCCCTCGGCGCCGACGGTCAGCGAGGGCCGGCCGCGTATGCGCAGGGCCTCGGCGACACGCTCGGCGAGGTCTCCGGGGCGGGCCGCCGCAGCTCCGTCGAAGGCGATGCGGGGCCAGGAGCCGCCGCCGGCCGGCTTGAGGTCGAGCAGACGCTCGGCCAGGAGGTCGCCGAGCCGGTCCCAGGTGATCGCTTCGAGTCGCACACGGCCCATGATGCGTCAGCCGCCCGCCCGGATGCGTCGCGCACCCGCGGGGAGGGAAGGTGTACGGGAGGAGGGTGCGCGGAGCGCGGGCGCGGAGGGCGTGATTGCGCGGTGGTCCCACGTCCTGTCGGGGGGAAAGAATCACCCATGGCACGTCTGGCAACTCCCCCGCCCCGCACCGGACTTCTCGTCTTCCAGCCTCTCCGCGGACGGCACTGCAAGGAGTGTCAAACCGGACCGTTGACGCTGCTCGTGCTCGAAGAGGGAGCACCGCGGTGTCTCGACTGTGCCGATCTCGGGCATCTGGTGTTCCTGCCGCGCGGCGACACGGCGCTGACGCGTCGGTCTCGGGAGGAGAGCACGCTGTCGGCGGTCGTCGTGCGCTTCAACCGGCGCAAGGCGCGGTACGAGCGGCAGGGCGTCCTGGTCGAGGAGGCGGGGCTCGCCCGGGCCGAGCGACGGTGCCTCGCGGACGCCGAGGCGCGGCGGCGGCGTCGGGTGCGGGACGCCCGGCGGCGGGCCACGGAGGACGTGCGGTTCACGAAGGCGTTCGCGGCACGGATACGGCGGCTGTTTCCCGGGTGCCCGGTGGAGCGGGCCCGGGAGATCGCGGAGCACGCGTCGGTGCGGGGCAGCGGGCGGGTGGGCCGCAGCGCCGCGGGGCGGGCGCTGTCCGAGGGGGCGGTGGTCTCGGCGGTCGTGGCGTCCGTACGGCATGTGGACACGCCGTACGACCAGCTGCTGATGAGCGGGGTGCCGCGGCACGAGGCCCGGCGGCGGATCGGAGCGGGGGTGGAGACGGTGCTGCAGGGGTGGCGGTCGGACAGGGTGGAGGCCGGTTGACGAAAAGGGGACGAAAAGGGATCGGGCGGCGAGCGCCGGGCCGGCCGCGCACGGACGGCGGACCGGCGGTGCGCGCCTGGACGCTCGCACATGTGCCCGCGCCCTTCGGCCATGGTCACCGGTCCCGTACGGGATTTCACTGGTGGTGACAGGAGGTGCCGGGCGAGGACTCGGCTCGATACGGGGAGTTGACCTGAAGTGATCGATGGGCCGTACCTCTGGCTGACGGTGTTGGGTGTGCTCGGGACCGGTCTGGTGGCCGGGGTCTTCTGCGGTTTCTCGACGTTCGTGATGAGGGGGCTCGCCGCGCTGCCGCCGGCGCAGGGCGTCGCCGCGATGAACGCGATCAACGTGAGCGCGGTGATGCCCGCGTTCATGCTCGTGTTCGTGGGATCGGCGGTGCTGTGCGCGGTGCTCGCCGTGGTGACGTTCGTGTTGTGGCCGGACCAGGGCACGGTGGAGCTGCTGGTGGGCAGCGGGCTGTATCTGTTCGGCTGCTTCGGGGTGACCATGGTCGCGAACGTGCCGCGCAACGACGCCCTGCTCAAGCTGGACCCGGGCACCGCGGAGGCGGCCGCGTACTGGCCGTCGTACGTGCGCGAGTGGACGTTCTGGAACCACGTCCGCATGGTCGCCTCGGCCGGTTCGGCGATGGCGTATGTGCTGGCGCTCACCTGAGAGTGCGCTGAGAAGTTCCTGGTGGGCGCTGAGAAGTTCCGGGCGGGCGCTGGGGAATGCCGAGTGGGGTGGGGCGGAAAGCGCTGTCCGTCCCCTCTGCGCACAGGGCAGAGGAGTCGTATCGTGGCCGGAAGAATGCCGCCCGATGACGCACGGCTCGTCGTACGCGTAGGCAAGGAAGACGGCCATGGCCGATCCCAAGGGTTTCATGACCACGCCTCGCCGGGAGTGGCCCCGCCGTCCGGTCGAGGAGCGGGTCCGGGACTGGAACGAGGTCTATGTTCCCGGTGCGCTGCTGCCGATCGTCACCGGGCAGGCCGACCGCTGCATGGACTGCGGCGTCCCGTTCTGCCACGACGCCTGCCCGCTGGGCAATCTGATCCCCGAGTGGAACGACCTGGTCAGCCGGGACGACTGGCGGGCGGCGGCCGACCGGCTGCACGCCACCAACAACTTCCCGGAGTTCACCGGCCGGCTCTGTCCGGCGCCGTGCGAGGCGGGGTGCGTGCTCGCCATCAACCAGCCCGCGGTCACCATCAAGAACGTCGAGGCCGCCATCGCCGACAGGGCCTGGGAGTTGGGCCTCGCACCGCCGAGACCGCCGGACCGGCTGTCCGGGCGGACCGTCGCGGTGATCGGGTCGGGGCCGACGGGGCTCGCGGCGGCACAGCAGCTGACCCGGGCCGGGCACACGGTCGCCGTGTACGAGAAGGACGACCGGCTCGGCGGGCTGATGCGGTACGGCATCCCCGAGTTCAAGATGGAGAAGCACCATCTGGACCGGCGGCTGGAGCAGATGCGGGCCGAGGGGACGAAGTTCCGTACGTCGACGGCGGTCGGGAGGGACGTCGGCGCGGCGGAGTTGCGGGCGCGCTACGACGCCGTGGTGATAGCGACGGGGGCCACCGCATGGCGCGAACTACCCGTGCCGGGGCGGGAGTTGACCGGGATACAGCAGGCGATGGAGTATCTGCCGCTGTCCAACCGAGTGCGCGAGGGGGATCTGGAGAGCTCCCCGATGTGCGCCGCCGGGAAAGACGTCGTCATCGTCGGCGGCGGTGACACGGGGGCGGACTGCCTGGGCACCGCGGTGCGTGAAGGCGCCGCGTCCGTCACGCAGTTGGACATCTACACCCAGCCCGGCGCCGATCGCGACGAGGACACCGAGCCCTGGCCGACGTACCCGAAGATCTACCGGCTGTCGGCCGCCCACGAGGAGGCCCGCGATCTTCGGACGGCGCCGGCGGCGGACGCGGACGCGCGCCTGTTCGCGGCGTCCACGCTCCGCTTCGAGGGCGACGCGAACGGGCATGTGAGCTCGCTGCACCTGGTCGAGGTCGACGCGCGGCGCCGGCCGGTGGCGGAGAGCGGGCGGACGTTGCCCGCCGACCTCGTCCTGCTCGCGCTCGGTTTTTCCGGACCGGACCGGGCGGACGGGCTCGTCGACCAGTTGGGGCTGGCGATGGAGCCTCGCGGGACGATCACCCGCGACGCCGGGTTCGCGACGAACGTGCCCGGCGTGTTCGCGGCCGGGGACGCTGCGCGGGGGCAGTCGCTGATCGTGTGGGCGATCGCGGAGGGCCGGGCGGTGGCGGCGGCCGTCGACCGCCACCTGACGGGGAGCTCACAACTGCCCGCGCCGATAGGGCCGTACGACCGGCCGATGACGGTCTAGCCGACGCGGTGTGATCGCCGGCGCGGCGGTGGGGCGCTGTGGCCGAGGGTCAGCGCCGTCCGTCCGTCCCCGCCACCTTGGCCGTCGACAGCGCCACCCGGTTCCACGTGTTGATCGTGAAGATCAGGGCGAGCACGTGGGCCAGTTCCTGCTCGTCGAACTGGGCCGCCGCCTGGGCGTAGACCTCGTCCGGGACGCCGCCGTCGGCCACCAGCGTGACCGCCTCCGTCAGGGCGAGCGCCGCCTGCTCCCGCCCGGTGAAGAAGTGGCGGGCCTCGCGCCACACGGAGATCATGTGCAGCCGGTGCTCGCTCTCACCGGCCTTGCGGGCGTCGCCCGTGTGCATGTACAGGCAGTACGCGCAGTGGTTGAGGTGCGAGGCACGGATCTGGATCAGTTCCACGAGGGCCGGGTCGAGGCCCTCGCGGGCGGCGGCGTCGAAACCGATGAGGGCGCGGAACACCTTGGGGGCGGACTTCCCGAAGTCCAGGCGGCCCTTTTCGGCCACGGCCGCGGTGACGTGACCGTCAGTCGTGTTCGTGGTGTTCATCATGCCTGCAGCGTTCGTGGTGTTCGCCGGGTTCGCCGTGTTCGTCGTGTTCGTCGTGTTCGTCGTCATGTGCATCAATCTACGAGCTGGAAAGACCCGCTGTAGGGTGCATTTCCATGGCGGAATCATGGGTCAATTCGGCGGAGCGGATCGGGGCCGACCTGCATCTGGAACTGACCGCGGCGGGCGGGCGGCGGGCCGCGCTCATCGAGGCGCTGCGCGAGGCCGTGCGCGGCGGGCGGCTCGCCCCCGGCACCCGGCTGCCGCCGTACCGCTCGCTCGCCACCGACCTCGGCGTCGCCCGCAACACGGTCGCCGACGCGTACGCGGAACTGGTCGCGGAGGGCTGGCTGACCGCCCGCCAGGGCTCGGGCACCCAGGTGGCGGCCCGTACCGAACCTCTACGCCACGGTCCGCGCGTGCGCAGGAACTCACCTGCACGCGCGCGTGGGTCCAAGGCGGCTGCACACGCGCGTGGCCCCCGGCACGATCTGCGCCAGGGCACCCCGGACGCGTCCGCGTTCCCGCGTGCGGCCTGGCTCGCTTCCTACCGGCGCGCATTGCAGCAGGCGCCCAACGAGGTGTTCGGGCCCGGTGATCCCGCCGGTCGCGTCGAGCTCAGGGAGGCGCTCACGGAGTATCTGGCACGCGCGCGTGGTGTGCGCACCGAGCCGGGCCGGATCGTGATCTGCTCGGGCTTCGCGCACGCGCTGCGCCTGCTCTTCGACGGCCGGAACCGGATCCTCGGCGGACCACTGGCCGTGGAGGCGTACGGGCTGCCCTTCCACCGGGAACTGCTCGCGGCCGCCGGCGTACGGACGGTGCCACTCCCCCTCGACGAACACGGCGCCCGTATCGACCGGTTGACTCGAGAGCGCGCCGTGCTGCTCACGCCCGCCCACCAGTTCCCGACCGGCGGACCGCTGGCCGCCGAGCGCCGTTCCGCGGTGGTCGACTGGGCACGCGCGCGTGGCGGGGTGGTCCTGGAGGACGACTACGACGGGGAGTTCCGTTACGACCGCAGGCCCGTGGGGGCCGTCCAGGGTCTCGATCCCGAGCGGGTGATCTACGTCGGCTCGGTCAGCAAGAGCCTGTCACCCGCGGTGCGGCTCGGGTGGATGGTACTGCCGGAGCGTTACGTGGACGGCGTGCTCGCGGCCAAGGGCGAACGGGAGGCGTGGGCGAGCATCCTGGACCAGCTGAGCCTCGCCGACCTCATCACCTCGGGGTCGTACGACCGTCATGTACGGCGCATGCGGCAGCGGTACCGGAGCCGCCGCGACCGCCTCGTCGCGGCGCTCGCCCCGCACGCGCCGCGGATCGAGGTGACCGGAGTCGCGGCCGGACTGCACGCGGTACTGCGACTGCCGCCGGGCACCGAGCCGTCCACCGTCAAGGCCGCCGTCTGGCAGGGCGTCGCGCTCGACGGGCTCGCCGAGTTCCGGCACCCGGACACCGACGCGGCCTCGGCCGCACCCGACGGTCTGGTCGTGGGTTATGCGACGCCCTCGGAGCACGCGTACGGGACCGCGCTGGAAGCGCTGTGCCGGATCCTGCCGCCGGGCGACCCCGACGATCCCGCCTGATCCACTCGCCGACGGGACGGTTCCCCACCACTGCTTGGCGCCCATCAATTCAGCAGCAGCACAAGGAAGTCCAGACGTTCAGAAGTCCAGAAGTCCAGAAGCCAGAGGTTCGGCGAACATCACGCAATGTCGTCACGAAAGCAGGAAGTCGGCTTCCCCCGCCTTGGCACCCTGGATGAACGCCGTCATCTCGTCGGTGGTGTAGATCAGCGCCGGCCCGTCCGGGTCGGTGGACTGGCGCACGGCGATCCGGCCGTCGGCGAGCTTCATGGCCTCCAGGCAGTTCCCGCCGTTGCCGCCGCTCCACGGCTTGTGCCAGCCCTCACTGCCCAACTCCCGCGCGGGCATGCCGTTGTAGACGTGTCCGCGCGGCTTGATGCGATCCATTCACAGCTCCTTGCGGAGGTCCCGGAGGATCTCCTTCGTGCGATGTGCCGTAGCGGCCTGCGCCGCCGTGCGGTCCATGACCTCGAGGTGGGTCGCCACCTCCGCGCGCGCGTCGAGATAGACGGCGCCGGTCAGGTACTCGCTGTAGACCATGTCCGGCAGTTCCGGCATGGCAAAACGGAACAGCACGAAGGGCCCGTACGTGCCGGGGTGCGGCCCGTGGGTGAACGGCGCGACCTGCAGGGTCACGTTGGCCCGCTCCGCGGCCTCGAGCAGCTTGTCGATCTGGGCACGCATCACCTCCGGGCCGCCGACGGGGCGGCGCAACGCGGTCTCGTCGAACACGGCCCAGAACCGGGGCGCGCCCTGACGGGTGAGCAGTTCCTGGCGTTGTATGCGCAGGGCCACATGGCGCTCGATGTCGTCCGGCCTGGTCTGGCCGATCGCGCCCGACCGCAGCACTCCGCGCGCGTACTCCTCGGTCTGCAGCAGGCCGGGCACGAAGTGCGGATCGTAGGAGCGGATCAGGGCGGCCGCGCCCTCCAGGCTGACGTACATGGAGAACCAGCCGGGCATGATGTCGTGGAACCGCTGCCACCAGCCGGGCCTGTTGGCCTCCTCGGCCAGCCGTACGAAGGTGTCGGCCTCCTCGTCCGAGACGCCGTAGGACTTCAGGAGCAGCTGGAGGTACGGGATTTTGAGGCCGACCTCGGCCATCTCCATGCGGCGGACGGTGGCGGGGGCGACACGCAGGACGCGGGCCGCCTCCTCGCGCTTGAGGCCGGCGCGCTCCCGCAGATCCAGCAGACGGCGGCCGAGGACGACTTGACCGACCGTCGGCGCGGACCGCGGTTCACTCACGCTCCACCTCCACTGGCCGCCGAGAGTCCAAAAAAAAGCATGCTGACAGCCCTACGGCGCCATTCGAAGACCTATTCGAAGATCTGTACGGATCTCCGTTGATCCCAACTGGCGCCGCTCAAGGTGCTGTTGCGAGCAGTGTGCCACGGCACTTCACCGCGTCACACGCACTCTGCATTTTTCAGAGTGACACTTGCCAAGTGTTCACGGCGGGGCGATAGTGGCAAGCGTGATTCCGTCCGCGCCCTTAGGAACAGACGCTGCCGCAGGCCGCCCCCTCGGTCTCGGTGCCGCCCCGGGAGTGAGGCCCGACCGGGCCGCTGCCGAGCGCCGGTTCCGTTTCGAGCTAACCGCACATCCGGGCTCTCCCGCGCAGGCCAGACGCCTGATGAGGGCCCGGCTGAACGTGTGGTCGGTGTGCGAGGACATCTGCGACACCGCGGCTCTGGTCATCTCCGAGCTGGTCACCAACGCCCTCATGCACACGGCGAGCAGCCACATAGTCTGCGAGCTGCACAGCGGTGACGACCTGGTGCGCATAGCCGTGCGTGACGAGGGACGTGCAGCGGGTGAGCCCCATCCGTCGCGGGCGCGGCCCGACGAGGAGCACGGGAGGGGGTTGCTCCTCATCGACGCGCTCTGTGACGCATGGGGTGCCCATGAACACGGCCCGGGGCTGCTGGTCTGGGCGGAGCTGCCGCGCAAGGCGGACACGCCCCGTCACGACTGCGGCCCCTGCAACGATCTGGGCTGGGGAGCCCGCCCCAAGCCTGGCCCGGCCGGCGGTTCGGGCGACGAGGACGAGACCGAGGCACACCACGGGCAGCACGGGACGGGAGCCGCATGGGGGTGAGGGCTGCGTCCGGGGGTCAGGTGCTGAGCCTGGACACGCTGGTCCGCGTCCGGCGCGGACTGCAGACGCCGGGTGCGCCCCAGCGGCTGCCCCTGCCCGAGGGCATGACGACCCCGCTGGGCTGCGACGCGGTGGAGGTGCCCGCGCGCTTCGGCCCGCTGGTGCTGCCTCGGCTGCCACGCGTGGGGTGCGTCTACGCCGACGAGGCGCACTGGTGGTGGCTCGTCCCCTCCGACTCCGACTACGCGCTTGAGTGGCCGCAGCCCACGCAGTACGCCGCCGGGGCGGTAGTTCCGGACGCCCCGGCGGTCCCCGACCTCATCCACCGGCCGTCCGGCACCGTCCCCTACACCCCGCCGATCCCGCTGTATCTGGTCCTGTGCTGGGTCACGGGGACGACGCCCATATGGTCACGACCGGCCGCCGCATGACCCTCGTGATTGCGTAAACATCGCCCTCACAGGCGCACGCCAGCGCGCTCATCCCTCTCCGCCATACGCCCTCCCCCGATGGACCCGGCCCCGCGATAGTGGCCGTTCGTCGAGGTGAACCGGGGGAGGCTTCGGTGGGGATGACACAGGGCTCGGGCGGGCGGGGGAAGACACAGGGCTCGGGCGGGCGGGGGAAGACACAGCACCCGGACGGGCGGGGGAAGAGGGGCAGTGTCGAGGCACCCGAGGCGCCCGAGGTCTCCGAGTCTGAGCAGCTGCTCTTCGGGGGGCCGTTGCGCTACGACATGGGCTGGAACCAGCACCGGGACGCGTTTCTGGAGCTGAACTTCCGGGCCATGGTGACGCGGCTGCCGGCCCTGCTGGGGTCGAGTTTCCGGCTCGCCTGGCAGGCCGACCGGCGGGCGGCGCGGACCGTGCTGATGGCCGAGGTCGGCCGGGGTGCGATGCAGGCGGTGAGTCTGCTCGCGGTCAACAGCGTGCTGGGGCGGCTGATCACCGGCGGTCCGATCGAGGACCGGCTGCGCGGCGCCGTTCCCGCGCTGGTCGCGATGGCCGTCGTCATGCTGGTCGGGGCGCTGCTGCGGGCGGCGTCGACGTATGCCACCGGACGCCTTGAGCCCAAGGTGGAGCGGGTGGCCACGGAGCTGTATCTGGAGCGGGCGGCGGCCGTGGAGCTTGCGGCGATCGAGGACCACGCGTTCCACAAGCTGCTGGACACCGCGCAGTACGGCGCCTCCTCGGCCCGGCGGATGATCTCGTACGCCACGCGCGTGGTGAACGCGATGATCTCGCTGATCGCGGCGGCGAGCGTGCTGACCGTGCTGCACCCGGCGCTGCTTCCGCTGCTCGCGACCATGACACTGCCGAGTGCGTGGAGCGCGCTGACGAACGCCCGGCGCCGCTACGAGTCCTTCCACATCTGGGTGCAGCACGCGCGTGCCGGGCATCTGATCAGCGGGCTGCTCACCGAGCCCGCCGCCGCACCGGAGATCCGTGTGCACGGCATCGGCCCCTTTCTGCTGCGTCACTTCCGCGCGATGTCGGAGGCCGCCGAGGCGGAGCAGGCCCGGCTGGCCCGGCTCGCGGCGCGCACCGGGCTGATCGCGGCGACCTGGACGGGCCTCGCGACCGTGGCGACGTACGCGACGCTCGGCGGGCTGCTGCTCACCGGGGCGATGGCCCTGTCGGTGGCCGGGACGGCCGTGATCGCGATCCGCACGGGTTCATCGAGCCTTGACAGCCTCGTCCTGGAGATCAACGCGCTCCACGAGGAGGCCCTGTTCGTCGGCGATCTGCAGAAGCTCTACGTCGAGGCGGCCGAGCGGGCGATTCCGGTCGGCGGCCACACGCTGCCCGAGGACCCGCGGGAGATCCGCTTCGAGAACGTCACCTTCAGCTATCCGGGCGAGTCGGCCCGCCCCGCCCTCGACGACGTCACGCTCACCCTCCCGCTCGGCCGGATCGTGGCGCTGGTCGGCGAGAACGGCTCCGGCAAGACGACCCTGATCAAACTGCTCGCGGGCCTGTACACGCCGGACGCGGGCCGGATCCTGTGGGACGGCGTGGACGCGGCGACCGCGGACCGGCACCAGCTCGCCGAACGGGTCGCCATGCTGGCCCAGGACTTCAAGCGCTGGCCGTTCACGGCCCGTGTCAACGTCGCCGTCGGACGTTCCTCTGTGCCTCTCACCGAGGAACGCATGGCCACGTCGCTCGCCCAGGCCGGGGCGCAGGACGTGGTGGAGGATCTGCCGCGCGGCCTGGACACCCTGCTGGCCCGCAACTTCAGCGGCGGCCACGAGTTGTCGGGCGGTCAGTGGCAGCGGCTCGGCATAGCGCGGGCTGCCTACCGGCGCGGCCGGATCCTGGTCGTGGACGAACCGACGGCGGCCCTGGACGCGCGGGCCGAGCTGGAGGTCTTCGAGAAGATCCGTGCGCTGGCCTCGGCGGGCCAGACCGTCGTCCTGATCACCCACCGGCTGGCGTCCGTGCGCCACGCGGACCTGGTGCACGTCCTCGACGAGGGCCGCCTCGCGGAGTCCGGCACCCCGGACGAACTGCTGGCGAGCGGCGGCATCTACGCGGAGTTGTACTCGCTCCAGGCGGAGCAGTTCACGGTGCCGGTGCCCGCCCCGAAGGCGGGCTGACGTCTCCTCGGACCGTCCCCTGAAGCTGTTCAGGCCGTCGCGTCGGCTGCCTCACCCGCGCGGACGATCACCAGGAACATGTCCGTCGCCAGGTCCATGACCACCTCGGCGGGCAGTCCTTCCAGTCGCCGCGCATGCGCGAACTCCTCCGCGGGCCACGAGCCTCGCGGCCCACCTGCGGGAAAGCGTTCGAGCACTGTTCGCCCGTTCACCATCTCGCACCTCCAGAAAGCGTCGTTGTTGGAGTTAACGCCTTCCAGGGGCCGAACGCCTCGCCCAGTTGCGGGACTGAGACGTAGTTGACACTCGTTCACTGCGGAGTGTGAGGTTCCGGTCACGATGCGGTCATACGCGCTACCGAACGTGTCAGCTCTCGTACTCGTCGTGATACCGGATGCGCTCGCTCCCCGCGGGCGCTCCGAGAGAAGACGCGCGCCCCTTGGGCTCCTCCCACTCCTCCTGCCGGCCCAGCGCGGTCAGGTCGAGGAAGCCGGTGGTCGATCCGAGTCCGTCGAGGCCGCGCTCGTACGTCGAGTAGGTGTGGAAGACCCGCTCGCCGTCCCGCAGGAAGCAGCTGACGCCGGGCCGCTCGAACGACTCCCCCTCGTGCTCCAGGGTCACGTCGAAGGCGCGGTTGAAGTCGCTGCCGTACGACGAGTACCAGGGCACCGTCCACCCCATCCGCGCCTTGAACGGCAGGATCTTCGTGTACGGCGTCCGGGAGACGGCCGCGAACGTCGTCCCCCGCGCCTCCAGATGCGCCAGATGCCCGATATTGTCCAGGAACCCCGAACAGCTGCGGCAGCCGGTGTCCCACTCGGGCGCGAACATGAAGTGGTAGACGACGAGTTGAAGCCGTCCCTCGAACAGGTCGGGCAGGGTGGCCTTCCCCTCGCCGCCCTCGAAGACGTACTCCTCGTCCACCTCGACCATCGGCAGTCTGCGCCGCTCGGCGTTGAGCGCGTCACGCGCACGCGTGGCGGCCTTCTCCTTGGCGAGCAGTTCCTCGCGTGCGGCACGCCACTGCTCGCGCGAGACGATCTCCGGAAGCGACATGGCCCCTCCTGTACAACGGTCCGTTCCGGGTGGTGACCGACGGGAGGGGCGGAACTCATCGCCGCCCGGCAGATTTTTTCGAGCAGTTCCGGCAGGTTCCTTTCGACGAGTTCAGGCCGAGTACGTCACCGGGAGTTCGACCAGGCCTCGGGCGCGCAGGGAGCGGCGCCACCGCAGGTCGTCGTCCGCGAGGCCGAGTTCGGGGAACCGCTCCAGCAGAGCGGCCACGGCGATCTCGGTCTCGGCGCGGGCCAGGGGCGCGCCCAGGCAGTGGTGGATGCCGTGGCCGAGGGCGAGGTGGCCGGACGCGTCGCGCGTCAGGTCGAGTCGGTCGGGGTCGGGGAAGCGGTCCGGGTCGCGGTCGGCGGCGGACGGGGACACCCAGACCGTCTCGCCGGCGGGGACGGTGACGCCGCCGATGGTGACGTCCTCGACCGGGAAGCGTCGGATGGCGAGCAGCGCGGGGCCTTCGTAGCGAAGGAACTCCTGTACCGCGGCCGGCAGTTGCGTCATGTCCTTGCGCAGGGCCGCCAGTTGCTCGGGGTGTTGCAGCAGAGCGACTGGGGCGCGGGCCGCCGGTGGGGCGCCGGGGGCGGCCTGCGGTACGCCGGTCGGCGAGCCCTGGGATCGCGGCCGGGAGATCGCCCGCGCGGCTCACGGGCTCCGGGCCAGTGGCTGACATGGCTGACGTGGCGGACGGGCGGCCGTCCGGTGGCCCCGGGGACTCAGTGCGCCTCGCCGTCCGGCCGATGGGTGACCCGGATCTTTGACTGCCCGTGCGGAAGTTCCTCCCAGTCCTCCATGAACCGGGCGCGCAGGCCGTGCTTCTCGGCCAGCCCGGCAAGCGTCTCGGTCCGGTAGTAGAAGTCCTCCCGCAGCACCTGGTGCTCCTCCCCCTCCGTACGGTCGAAGGTGAAGTCGAACCAGCCACCCGGCGCGAGCACCCGCCCGACGTTGGCCAGGCACTCCTCGATGACGGGCAGCGGGGAGTGCGAGAACACGCTGTGGGCGTGTACGACGTCGAAGTGGGCGTCGGGCAGGAACCGCAACGTCAGGTCGCGTACGGGGGTGAGGGTGGGCAGTCGCTTCTCCAGGCCCATCTCCACGAGCGTGTCCTGCGCGGCGACGAGGATGTCGGGCGAGATGTCGATGCCGTAGTAGTGCGCGGGCTCCAGATGGCGGATGAACCGCCAGCCGCCGCGCAGGTTGCCGCAGCCGATCTCCAGCATGCGGTGCTCGGGCCGCAGGCCGTGGCCGACGAGGTAGTCGAACTGCATGGCCCCCAGCGCCAGCCAGCGCTCCCGGTCGCGGCTGCCGACGGCCGCGTCCGGGTCGGCGCGGGTGTCGGAGCGCATCACGGCGCGGTAGTAGGAGATGTGGTCGGGGTGGCGATGGCTGAGCCACAGGTCCCGGGCGGCGCGGGCGAGATGGCGGGGCACGCGGTCGGGGTGGCGCAGCGCGTACGTGATGCGGTGGCCGAGGGCTGCTCGGTTGGCGGTGAGGTTCCTGGCGGGCATGTTTCCCGGCCTTTCCGAGGTGGCGGTGGGTACTGCTGTCAAGCCTCGGTGCGGGAGCACGGGCTCCCGCTCGGCCGACGGGCGCCGTTCGCCGGACGGTTCGGGTGATCGCGATGTCAGCCGATCGGTTGATGCGTTCCCGGGCCGGCCGCGTTAGACACGGAGCATGGACAACTCCACCGAACCGGACGAGCGCCGGCTGACCGCGGTCGTCCACGCCGCGTTCTTCCTGCTGCTGTGCTCCTCGTTCGCGCGGTTCCTGACCCGCGACCAGGGCGGGACACGTACGGGATGGGTGGTGGCGCTGTTCTCGGCGTTCTTCCTGCTCTACGTCCTCGGCCACTTCCTGGCCCCGCCCCCGCGCGCCGGAACCCCGCCCACCGTCCGGCACCTGGCCTGGCTGGGCTCGGTGTCCGCGGCCTGGATGGCCCTGCTGGCCCTCGCGCCGAGCGCCACCTGGTGCGCGATGCCGCTGCTGTTCGCCGGTCTGTACGCCCTGCCGCCGCGGATCGCGGTACCGCTGGCCGCCGTACTCACGGCATTGGTCGTGGTGTCCGAAGTGCGGGTGTCACAGGGCGCGTTGAACCCCAACATGGTCGTGGCCCCGCCCGCCGTGGCCGCGGTCGCCACCGCCGTCTTCGTCCATCTGCAGCGCCAGGCGGCCCGGCAGCGTGCGATCGTCGACGACCTGCTCCGCACCCGCCGCGACCTCGCGGCCACCGAACGGCGGGCAGGCGTCCTGGCGGAACGGCAGCGCCTGTCCTCCGAGATCCACGACACCCTCGCGCAGGGCCTGTCCAGTCAGCGGATGCTGCTCCAGGCCGCCGAGCGCGTGTGGGAGACGGACCCGGACGCGGCCCGCGCGCACATCGGCAGGGCAGCCGAAATCACCTCCCGCAGCCTCGCCGAGGCCCGCCGTTTCGTCCACGACCTGGCACCGGCCGACCTCGCGAAGAACGCCCTGCCGACGGCGCTGAGTTCACTGGCCGAGCGGGAGAGCGGGCCGGGTCTCACCGTCGGCTTCCGGCTCGACGGCGACGCCGGCCCACTCCCCGAACGTATCGAGGCGGCCCTTCTGCGCATCGCCCAGGGTGCCCTGGCCAACGTGCGCGAACATTCCGCCGCGACCAGGGCCGCGCTCACCCTGACCTGCCTGGACGACCAGATCTCACTGGACGTCGCGGACAACGGACGGGGGTTCGACACGGCCGCGCTGCCGACGGAACCGGACCGGACACGCGGCCATGGACTGCCGGCCATGCGCATCCGGGCCCACCAGTCGGGTGGCACGCTCACGGTGGAGTCGACGCCGGGCGAGGGCACGGTCGTGTCGGCCGCGATCCCGCTCACCCAGAAGGAGCCGTCGGCTCCGCAGAAGGCTCAGGCCCTGAAGGAGGCGACCACATGAGTACGACGCCCGTCCGTCTCCTGCTGTGCGACGACCACGCGGTGGTGCGGGCCGGCCTGCGCGCGCTGCTGTCGAGCGCCGACGGCATCGAGGTGGTCGGTGAGGCGGGCAGCGGCGAGGAGGCGCTCGCCATGGCCGCGCGCCTGCACCCCGATGTCGTACTGATGGACCTCCAGCTCGGGGAGGGCATGGACGGCGTGACGGCGACCAGGCGGCTGACCGCTCAAGGAGACACGCACGTCCTGGTGTTGACCATGTTCGACACGGACGCCGACATCACCCGCGCCATCGAGGCGGGCGCCACGGGATACCTGCTGAAGGCGGAACGCCCGGACGAGCTCTTCGCGGCGATCCACAGCGCCGCGTCCGGCCGTACGGCCCTGTCGGCACCCGTCGCCGACCGCCTCCTGGCCCAGCTGCGCAGCCCCCGCCCGACGCTCTCCGAACGCGAACACGAGATCCTCGGCTGGCTGGCCCAGGGCCTCGGCAACCGGGAGATCGCCCGAGCACTGTTCATCAGCGAGGCCACGGTGAAGACCCATCTCGGCAGGATCTACGGCAAGTTGGGGGTGGAGACGCGGTCGGGCGCGGTGGCGGTGGCGAAGGAGCGGCGGCTGCTGAGGTGATGCGGTGAATCGGTGATGTGGCGCATCGGTACGCCGGTCCTGCGGTGACTGGGTGACGCGGTGCTACACGGCCAGGGGCAACTCGGGAAGCCGTAGCCTTGTCCGCTCGCGCTCCGTGTCCAACTCACCCACAATCTCCCTGAGTTGCTCCCGATCGCCGTCCGAGAGGCAACCCGAGTCGTCGAGGTGCACGGCGCAGGCGGTGGTGGCGTCCACGAGCCGTTCGAGGGTGGCCACGACCTCGTCCGCGCCCTTCGAGTGCCGGGCGAGCGCGGGGAGTTCGGCAGCGGCGAGGACGATGGCGGCGTGGGCCTCGGCGAGCGTGCGGTAGGCCTCGCGGCGGAGGGTCCAGCGGGTGGCGCGGGAGTCGGCGGCGGGTTCGCGGGAGGCGTGGCCCGATCCGATGGTGGTCGGGCCGGTCGCCGGGTCCGGGTCGTGCGACTCACGCAGGACGTGGGCGAGGTAGGCGTACGCCGCGCGGCTCGCCGCCGAGACGCGTGCCCGCACTCCCCCGCCCCGCTGCCCCGGCATCGGCAGATGTCCGACGATGAGCACGATCGCGCAGGCCAGCAGCGTCTCGCCGATCCTGCTGGCGGAGGCCTGCGGCTCTCCGCCGACCATCACCAGGGCGAGGACGAGGACGGTGACAACGGCGGTCTGTGCGGCGAAGTGCCGTGTGGCGACCGGGATGAGGGCGCCGCTGACGGCCACGAGCGCGATGAGCCCCTCCGGCCGGGGCAGTACGGCGGCGAGACCGGCGAAGAGCAAGGCCCCCAGAACCGTCCCTGCCGCGCGGTTGAGCACTCTGGACGCGAGCGGCCCGAGGTCGGGCTTGACGAGGAAGACGGCGGTGGCGGGCAGCCAGTACCAGTGCGCGTGCTGTCCGTACCAACGGCTGTGATGCAGGGCCTGCGCGACAGCGGCACTGGCCCCGAAGCACAGGGCGACGCGCAGGCCGTACTCCCGCCCGCCGGCGCCGAAGGTGAGCCGGAACAGGTCCCGGGCCGACCGCCGACGGGTGTGCAGGTCACCGCCGTCGCCCTGGTCGAAGGCCTCCGCGGCGCGCAGCAGGGCGTCATCGAGGGAGCGCAGGGCGGGAGCCGAACGGTCGGGGGCCGGCAGCGGCCCGGTGTGCGTGTTCTCCCGTACGGCGGCGGCGAGTCGCCGCGGCGCTTCGGACGCCCGCCCGGTGACGGCCTCCCCGGCCCACGCGAGGGCCGTCGCGGCCTCGCCGAGCGGCAGCGCGGCGGCGTACTGCGCGTGCAGCCGCCGCTCGGCGGAGGAGGAGGCGTAACGCCGCAGCCGGGGCCCGGCGAGGGCGTCCTGCGCATGGTCGAGGGCGGCGGTGAGCGCGACGCGACGGGCGGTGGCGTCGTCGGTCCCGACGGCGTCGAGGAGGTCGGCGACGGCGTCGTACACGGCGGCTACGGCGTCCCGCTCGCCGTCGAACCGGAAGTCGCCGGCGATGGCGCCCGGGGTCGGGAGGGCGAGGCGCAGCGCGAGCAGCCACCCTGCCCCGGCAAGGAAGGCGAGTGCCCTCAGCCATCCGGCCTCCGGGACCGGCATCCCGGCACCGACGGCGGAGGCGACGAGCACCTGCGTACCCGCGGCGGAGGGGACGGGCCCGATGGCACTGACACCGCCGGCGAGAAGCCCGATGCCGGTCAGGAGAAGGGTGAGCGCGACCGCTCCGACATGGTCCCCGGCATACGTCCCGACGAGGAGCCCGCCTGCCCCGGCAAGCGCAGGCAGCCCGAGCCGCTTGACGGACACCCGACGGCTGCCGGGCCGGTCGTTGATCCCGGCGAGCATGGCGGCGATGGCGGCCACGACGCCGAGGGAGGTGCGGTCGAGAAGGACGGCGGTGAGGAGGAGGGGCCCGGCGGCGAGGGTCCCGCGTACGACCGCGCTCCAGGGAACCGGGCCGCGCTGGGCACGGAGCGCGTGGGCGAGCCAGGGCGGCAGGGCGAACGGTACGGCGGGGCGGGACACGGGGCTCCTGTCGTCTCGACGATGGCGGGAGTGAGCCTTCGGGCGACGGTGGCCGGGCTGTGGACTGGTGTGGTGTCCACGGTAGATCGCGTCCTTGGAGGAATGGGGACGCTCGTATTTCCAGGATGTGACGATCGAAGGGAAAGCCGCGTTCTTTATGAACAGAATCCCGGCACGGCGGCTGCGTACCCGCGGAAACGAAGGCGGACCCGGGGGCGTAGCCTGCCCCCGGGCCCTGTGATGCCGCCCATGTTCACACGCCGGCACACTTGAGAGTCCAGGTCAGCGTCATGTCGTCGCGTCCTGCCTTTGGACCACCGCACATCGAGCTGTGCGGACTGGACTTGAACCAGCATTTCGACGTACTGGGGCCTGAACCCGGTCGATCCGGCGATCGACGGCGAATGCTGAGTCTGGAGCGAGAGTCTGAGATTGATCGCGGTCTGCCTCTGCCAGTTGGGCTACCGCGGCACGGAGGTTGCTCTTGATGCCGCGAGGAGGACTCGAACCTCCACTGGAACCGCGCATTCACGACAAGCTTCAGCTTCAGCTTGCGCTCTTCGCGCACCCCGGCCGCAAGGGACCGGGGAGTCTTGGAGGCTACCCGAACAGGTAGCCGAACACGGAGTCACCGACCCGCTCGTCGACGACGTCGACGCCGTTCGCCTCCTCACGGGCGAACTTCACGGCCTGCTGCAACTTCTCGACCCGGTCGAGGAGTTCATTGACGCGACGGGCCGGAAGCGCACCGGAGAACTTCACGGTGGTCCAGTACCCGACGGGAATGTCCTCGTAGTACACCTCGACCTGAGCAGGATGCTTCTCGGTCGCCTCGGCCTTGACGTGGTTGCGGGGAACCTTCTTGGTCCGCAGAGTCCGAACGGGCTCCGTCTTCCAGGCATCCGTCGAAGGGTCCTGAACCCACGCCTCGGAGGCGTCGAGGACGGGCAGCTTCCGCACGAAGGTGTTGAGGTCGACGAGCTGCTTCTCCAGGAACAGCAGGTACGACACGGGAACGTCGGCAACGAGCACCCGCCCGTCCACCTTCACGTCGGCACGGGCGGCACAGTTGGCCCAGTCCTTGGTGGCGGTCACGTCGAACAGCCGGGTCAGGGTCGCCGCGGTCTCCCGCAACACGCCCTCGGCCTGCACCTGCACTCGCGTCGACTCGGGCGGCAGTTGCTCGCCCTCCTCGTCCTTCGGCTGGTACGTACGCGAGATTCCGGCCAGCAACGCGGGCTTCTGCAGCCCGTGATGAGCGGCCGTCAGGTCCTGATGGGCCTTGGACTTGATGCCCTTCTCCACTGCGATGATCTGATTGAGTTTCGCCACGTGAGGGACGGTAACAGTGCCAACTCGCCGCCTGCGAACCATTATTCACTCCGGCGCTCACACAGCTCGGGTGAGTGTCCGTGGCGTGCGTCATCAATGCTGTGCGAGCGAGAGCTCGGTCCACCGCCGGAATGACATACGCGGCCGCCGGCCATCCCCGCGCCGCACGAGCCCGACGCGTCCGCGTCCCGGGAAATTCGGATGCGGTCCCGGTCGGCAGCCCGGACCATCGTTCAGTTGTCCCGCCTCTGTTCCAGGAGCCGCCCCGTGATCCGTCGCGTCACCTCCTCCGCCCTCTTCCCGCCGCCCACCTACTCCCACGCCTCCGTCGTCGAGGCCGGGACCAAGCTCGCGTTCCTTGCCGGTTCCGTCCCCCTCGACGCCGAGGGGAAGCTGGTCGGCGAGGGAGATCCCGTGCGGCAGGCCGAGCAGGTGCTGGTGAACCTCACAGAGCAACTGCGCGCCGTCGGCACCGACTTGGCGCATGTCGTGGCGACCGACGTGTATGTGGTGAGCGGTGAGACCGCCGTGCTCTCCGCCGTCTGGGACGTCGTCGAGGCGTCCGGGCTCAGCGTCGGACCGCACTCTTCGACGCTGATGGGCGTGGCGTGTCTCGGGTACGGCGGACAGCTGGTGGAGATTACGGCCACCGCTGTCGTTCCCGAAGGCTCATGACGACCGTAGGCCTCCGTGGAGGCCCGCAGGTCGCCGTAGGTCTCCCCAGGTCTCAATAGGAGGCTGCATGTTGATCGAGCATCGCGGGCGCCGTCCCGTGGTACCCGAGTCCGCCTACGTGGCGCCGTCGGCCGTTCTCTGCGGTGCCGTCACCCTCGGCGAGCGCGTCCGTGTGCTGCACGGTGCCGTGCTCACCGCCGAGGACGGCGAGGTCCGGGTCGGCTCGGACGTCGTCGTCATGGAGAACGCGCTGGTGCGAGGGCGCGCCGGGCACCCCGCCGTCATCGGTGACGCCGTACTCGTCGGACCCCACGCCCATGTCAACGGGGCTGCCATCGAGGACGAGGTCTTCGTCGCCACCGGGGCCGCCGTCTTCCCGGGTGCCGTCGCCGGCGCGGGATCCGAGCTGCGGATCAACAGCGTGCTGCAGGCCAACTCCGTACTGGCGCCCGGCACGGTCGTACCCATCGGCTGGATCGCGGCCGGAGCACCATTGGCGCAACTCTTCTCGCCCGAGCAGCATGATGAACTATGGTCCGTGCAGCGGGAGTTGGACTTTCCGGGCACGGTCTACGGCGTCGCCCGCGGCACCTCCATGCGGGACATCATGGCGCGCCAGGTCGACTTCTACGGCGCGCATCACCACGACCGCCCCCTCGACCGTTGATCACCGCTGACGATGACTACGACTACCGACGGGATCCGCCTTGCGCGCCGAACCATCCGCAGCTTCCGAACCGTCCGCGGTGACACTCCGGCGGGCCGCCTCGGCCCCCGACGCCGATGCCTGTGCCGCAGCGGACGTCTGGCTGAGTTCTTTCGCCGTCGCGCTGCCGACGGTCGTCAGCCCCCGTTCCGCCGACGAGGTGCGTGGCTACTTCCGGGATGTCGTGGTGCCCCTGCGGGAGACCTGGGTCGCGGACGCCGGGGCCGGTGCCGGGGTCGTCGGGGTGATGGTGCTCCACGACGACGAGCTCTCCCAGCTGTATCTGCAGCCCGACTGGCGTGGGAGAGGCATCGGCGACCAGTTCGTCGCGCTCGCCAAGGAGCGCAGACCGGACGGGCTCGGTCTGTGGACCTTCCAGGTCAACGGGCCGGCCCACCGGTTCTACGAGCGCCACGGCTTCGTCGCCGTCGAGTACACGGACGGCAGCGGGAACGAGGAGCGGGAGCCGGACGTGTGTTACGTGTGGCGGCCCTGAGGACGTTCGGCCGGAGGTCCGCCGCACTGCCTCCCCCGCCTCCCCCGCCTCCCCTGCCGCTCTCGCCGCCCTTGCTCCCCTAGGCCGACGCCCCGGGACCGTGATCCCGGTAGGCCCAGTCCGCCGCCCGCCCCGCGAGCTGGACCAGGTCCGGGTCGCTGTCGTCGCCGTCGAGGTGGCGGTATTCGACGGCGGTGAGGATGACGATCCGTTCCCGCAGGCCCAGGTGGTCGTAGAACCCGGAGGCGAGGATGTCCGCTGCGGCCTCGCCCGCCGGGGCGCCCGCCGCATGGTGGGCCCGCACGAGGGCTTCGAGCTCGCGCAGGTAGGTGACGTAGTCGCGTACGTCCTGCGGGGCCATCACCGGACCATGTCCGGGGACCACCACCTCGGGGTCCAGGGCGAGGATCGTCTCGGCGGCGGCGGCGATCCGGGCGAGCGGGCCGTTCCAGTGGACGGGGTGGTCGTCGGCGAACAGGACGTCCCCGGCGCAGACGACTCGCTGCCGGGGGAAGTGGACGATGAGGTCGCCGGCCGAGTGTGCCGGGCCCACCTCGACCAGTTCGGCCTCGATGTCACCCACCCGCAGCGCATACCGGCCGGAGAAGGTGGTGGTGGGCGGGACGGACTCGACGCCCTCGTACGTGTAACGGCCGAAGTGTTCGCGCGCGTACCAGCCGAGCGGCTGGTCGGCCGGTGTCTGGTGGGTGAGGAAGTGCATCTGCTGCGGGGAGGGTTCGCGGCAGAGGTGCTCGGCGCTCGCCTTCGTGGCGATGATCTCGGCGCCCGGGAAGCAGCCGTTGCCGAAGGTGTGGTCGCCGTTGACGTGGGTGTTGACGATCGTCCGCACGGCGGCGGCGCCCGCGGGCAGGACCGGCCGGGCGGCGGCGATGAGGGCCTGGGTCATGGGCTGGTCGTACGGGGTGTCGACCAGGGCCGCCTGCTCGCCGGAGGTGACGAGCAGACAGTTGGCGAAGCCCCAGGTGCCCGCGTGGCCCGGGGACCACAGGTGGAGTCCGTCGGCGACCGGGGTGAGTCCGTCGGGAAGGTTCATGCCGTTCATTGTCGGTGAAGGTGATCACAGGTTCTGCGGTCGCCCCCACACCCGCCTCTTGCGCTCCGGCCTCGCATAACTCCCCGCCCTGCTCGTGCTCAGCCCCATCGTCACCAGCGACTCCGCCAGCTTCACCGCCGCCGCGACCCCGTCGACCACCGGCACCCCGAGCTTCTCCCCCACCACCTGCTGCAGTCCGGTCATCCCGGCGCACCCGAGCACCAGCACCTCGGCCCCGGCGTCCAGCGCCCGTTGGGCCGCCGTGACAAACGCCGCCTCCGTGCGGTCGGCGTCCCCCAGATCGAGAACTCCAAGACCGGTACCGACCACCGCGGCGCAGTTGCGCCCCACCCCCGCCAGCTCCAGGCTGTCCTCGATCTGCCCGCAGGAGCGCTCCAGCGTCGTGACGACCCCGTACCTCCGGCCCAGTAAGCACGCCAGATGCGCCGCGGCCTCCGTGATGTCGACCACCGGCGCGTCGACCAACTCCCGTACGCCTTCGCGTCCGTGCTCCCCGAAGCCGGCCATGACGACGGCGTCGTACGGCGGACCCTCGTACGTCCGCAGCAGATCGAGGACGGCCGCGGCGGACAGGTGGCTGTCGAGCCAGCCCTCCGCCGACTCGGGGCCCCACGTGGGGGTCAGCCCGAGCACGGTGGTGCCCGGGCCTGCTGCGGCCCGGGCACCCCGTACGATCTCCTCGGTCATCTCCTGCGTGGTGTTGCAGTTGGTGACGACGATCCGCACTCCGCTCAGACCTCCGCAGGCTTGTCGGACACGGCGGCCGCAGCCGCCCGTTCGGACCGGCACAGCAGCGCGTACAGGCCTGCGGCCAGCGCCGTGCCGATGAACCACGAGTACGGGGCCACGTCGCTGAAGGTCTTCACGAGCGCGAGTACGGCCGCGACCCCGGCCGACGGCAGGAACGCCCACAGGGCCTTCGGGTTGACGCCCTTGCGGTAGTAGTAGCGGCTGCCGGGGCGGGCGTCGAACAGGTCGTTCACGTCGACACGGCCACGCTTGACCCAGTAGTAGTCGAGCATGATCACGCCGAACAGCGGGCCGAGGAAGGCGCCGAGACCGCCGAGGAAGTAGTTGACGACCGTGGGGTTGGAGAAGAGGTTCCACGGGGTCACGACCAGGGCGGCGACCGTGCTGATCATGCCGCCGACCTTGAAGGTGATCTTCTGCGGCCAGAGGTTGGCCAGGTCGTACGCCGGTGAGACGAAGTTGGCGACGATGTTGACGCCCATGGTGGCGACGGCGAAGGTGAACGCGCCCACCACGAGCACCCAGGTGTTGCCCACCTTGGCCACCAGTTCCGCGGGGTCCGTGATCGCCTCGCCGAACACCTTGAGCGAGCCCGCCGTGACGATCACGGAGACGACCACGAAGGCGGTCGAGTTGATGGGCAGGCCCCAGAAGTTGCCGCGCCGGACGGTGCGATTGTCCGGTGCGAAGCGCGAGAAGTCGCAGAAGTTGAGCATCAGCGTGCCGTACGTGGCGAGGATCAGCCCGATCGCGCCGAACCACTGCCGCCACTGCTCGCCCACGGAGACCGGGTGCGGGGTGGACGTGAGCGAGATGCTCCAGTCGGCCTTCCAGAGCACCCACACCGCCAGCGCGATCATCACCAGCCAGATGGCCGGACCGCAGAAGTCCTGGAACTTCCGCACGGATTCCATGCCCTGGTTGATGATCAGCGCCTGGATCAGCCACAGCGACAGGAACGACACCCAGCCCAGTGCGTCGAGTCCCAGGAAGGAGTGGTGCGTCCAGGACTCCAGGCCCGGCCAGGCGGCCAGCAGCATCACGTTGACGGCGACGGAGGCCAGATAGGTCTGGATGCCGTACCACATGATGGCGATCACGGCCCGGATGAGGGCCGGGATGTTGGCTCCCCAGACACCGAAGCTGATGCGGCTGACGACCGGGAAGGGCACGCCGTGGCGCTGGCCGACCTTCCCCATCCAGTTCATGCCGACGTAGATGAGTACGAAGCCGACGAGCAGGGACGTGAAGACCTGCCACACGTTCATACCGAGGACGAGCAGACCGGCGGCGAAGGTGTAGTTGCCGAGGTTGTGGACGTCGGACATCCACATGGCGAAGAGATCGAAGACCCTCCAGTTGCGCTTCTCGGCGGGAGCGAGGTCTTCGTTGGTGAGCCGGGGGTCGGGGGTGAACGGTGGGGCGCCGATGGCTTCGGCACGGTCGGCGAGGGACACGGGGCCTCCAGGGACGGGCGGACGGAGGACTGCAGCCATTTGGTATACCAAACTGCGGTCATGGTCCCCCCGTCAAGCGTTCGGACCGATGTCGCCATCGTTAACGCTCGGTAAAACAGCCCCGAGGTCGGAGAAGATGGCTCCATGAGCTCCCCCACGACGAAGATCGAACCTCTGGGCGCCGTCCGCGAACGCGTCCTGGCCGGCCTGCGGCAGGAGATCATCGCCGGCACCCTCCTGCCGGGCGACCGGCTGGTCGAGCGGGAGCTGGCCGAGCGCTTCGGGGTGTCCCGGGTGCCCGTGCGCGAGGCGATCCGGGCACTGGTCGCCGAGGGCTTCGTCCACTTCGAGACGCCACGCCGCACGGTCGTACGCCGTCTCACCCCGACGGATGTCCGGGAGCTCTTCGAGCTGCGCGAGGCCCTGGAGGTCTACGCCGCCGGGCTCGCCGCGTCCCACGCGACACCGGAGGACCTGGCCGAGGCCGAGGAGCTTCTCGGCCGCGCGGCCGCCGCGACCGAGGCGGGGGACGCCGAGGCGATCACCGACATCAACAGCCGTCTGCACGACCGGATCATGGCCATGGCGGGCAACAGCCTGCTGACCGAGGCTCTGGAGCCGGTCGCCGGCCGACTGCGCTGGATGACCCGGAGAAACGAGGAGTGGCCCCAACTCCTCGTTGAACACCGCGAGTTGTACGAGGCGATCGCCTCCGGAGACCCGGACCGCGCCCGCGCGCACGCCCTCGCCCATGTGCGGACCAACTACCGCTCCACGGTGCGGCATCTGTTCGGGGACACGGAGGACGGGGAAGCCAGGGAGGGCACGGAGGACACGGGGAACACGGAGGCCTGACGGACGGTCAGGTCAGCGGCGGGCGTACCTGTCGGTCGCCGCCACCAGCGCCTCGGCGACTCCCGGCGCCCCCACGTCGTGCCCGACCTCGTCGACGACGATCAACTCGCTGCCGGGCCAGGCATGGTGGAGACGCCAGACGGTGCCGAGGAGGTTGCCGAAGTCGAGGCTGCCCTGGACGAGGGTGCCGGGGATGTCCTTGAGCAGAGGCGCGTCCCGCAGGACCACGCCTTCGTCGTTGCCCTCGCCCAGGAAGCAGTCGTTGCCCCAGTAGTGCGTGACCGTCCGGGCGAAGCCCATGCGGAAATCCGGGTCCTCGAAACGCTGGACCGAGCGCGGCGGCGCGGGAATGATCGCCGTCTCCCAGTCGGTCCAGGCGCGCGCCGCCCGCTTCCGCACCGAGGGATCGGGGGACTCGAGGAGCCGGCTGTACGCGGCGGCGAGGTTGCCGTCCCGGTCGTCGACGGGCAGTTCTGCCAGGAACCGCTCGTACGCTTCCGGGAAGATCTTTCCCAGTCCCCTGGTCAGCAGCGCGTGTTCCGCGTCGGCGCCGGTGGCGACCAGGGTCAGGACCAGCTCGGACACCGCCCCGGGATGCGTCTGCGCGTACCGCAGCCCGAGCACCGAACCCCACGAACCGCCCCACACAAGCCACCGCTCGATCCCCAGGTGCGCACGCAGCAGCTCCAGGTCGGCGATGAGATGCGCCGTCGTGTTGACGCTCATGTCGGTGTCGTACGCGCTCGCATGCGGTGTGGACCGCCCGCAGCCGCGCTGGTCGAGCAGCACGATGCGGTACATGTCCGGGTCGAAGTAACGCCGGAAGAACGGGCCGCAGCCGGACCCCGGCCCGCCGTGCAGCACGACTGCGGGCTTGCCCCCGGGGTTTCCGCAGGCCTCCCAGCGGATGCGGTTGCCGTCGCCGACGTCGAGCATGCCCTCGTCGTACGGTTCGGTCTCCGGGTAACGAGGCATCCGGGCACCGTAACCTCCGTAAGGTCGGCCCGTCGCCTCATTTACCGGCCGCCCGGACGGGCAGTCCCGCCGCCTCCCCCGCCCTGCGCAGCACGTCCCGCAGCATCTCGGGGGTGAGCTTGCCGGTGAAGGTGTTGCGCTGGCTGACGTGGAAGCAGCCGAAGAGGTCGAGGCCGCCGCCTAGCGACACGCACGTGCCGTGCCCGAAGACGGGCCGCGGGCGGGGCACCGTCCAGCCGGCCTCGGCGAAGGCGGGCAGCGCGGCCTGCCAGCCGAACGCGCCGAGCACGACCACCGCGCGCAGGGTCGGCCGCAGCAGCGTGAGTTCCTGGACGAGCCAGGGCCGGCAGGTGTCCCGCTCCCCGGGGGTGGGCTTGTTCTCGGGCGGGGCGCAGTGCACCGGCGAGGTGACGCGGACGCCGAGCAGCTCCAGGCCGTCGTCGGCGCTGACGGAGGTCGGCCGGTTCGCCAGCCCGACGTCGTACAGCGCCTGGTACAGCACGTCGCCGGAGCGGTCCCCGGTGAACATGCGGCCGGTGCGGTTCCCGCCGTGGGCGGCGGGCGCGAGGCCGACGATCAGGAGCGGGGCGGCGGCGGGCCCGAAGCCGGGCACCGGGCGCGCCCAGTACGTCCAGTCCTGGAAGGCCGCCCGTTTCGTCCGGCCGACCTCCTCACGCCAGTCCACGAGCCGAGGACATGCGGTACATCGGCAGACGCGGGCGTCGAGATCGGCCAAGCTGTCCATGCCCCCACCGTAGAACCACTGGACTGGCCGCCGCTGACCTGCGGTCCTGCTCGTCCCGACGCATGCTGGAGGCATGGACGAGAGCCCCCCTGTCGTCGTGCTTCCGCCGCAGTCGGACGGCGGACGGCGGGTGACGGTCAACGGCGAGCGTGTCGGCACCGCCTACAACCTCTTCGACGTGCTGGATTTCGTGCATCGCGCGGGCCTGCCGGCCGAGGAGGACCGGGCCGTCGACGACCCCGAGCTGATCGAGTGGCGCGGCGGCGGACCGTACGTGTGGAACGGCACGGCGTAGCCCCGGGCCGGACGGGCTGTGCGCCCTCGCCCGGGGCGGACGCCGCTCGGCCCCGAGCGGTCTATTCGCCCTCGCCCCCGATACGTACGACGGCCAGCGTGATGTTGTCGGGGCCGCCGGCCTCGATCGCGGCCTTCCACAGCTCGAAGGCGGCCCGGCCGTCGTCGTGCTCCCGCATGGCCTCCTCGATCACGTCCGTCGGCAGCGGGTCGGTCAGGCCGTCCGTGCAGACGAGGTAGCGGACACCGGGCACCAGGGGCACGGTCGTCACATGCGGGCGGACGGCACGGTACGTGGGAGAGCCGCCCAGGCACTGGGTGACGAGCGAGGTGCTGTGCTGCCCGGGGCGGAGCGGCGGGCTGTCGTCCACGCTCACCTGGCGCAGCCCGTCGTGCGAGGACGCGAAGACGCGGCTGTCGCCCACGTTGAACACCATCAGTGAGTCGGGTTGCACGACGAGTCCGGCGACGGTCGTCCCCATGGCGGTGAGCTCGCCTCCCGCGTCGCCGCCGGCCGCCTTGTACACGGCGCGGTTGCAGTTGTCCAGGGCCGCACGGACGGTGTCCTCGCCGGTCAGTGCGGGGCCGAGCGAGGCGATCCGGCCGACGGTCAGGGCACTGGCCACATCGCCGCCGGGATGCCCGCCGAGCCCGTCGGCCACGGCGACGACGAGAGGCGCCCCGAGCGGGAAGACCAGGGTCTGCGGGCAGTCGGTCACGGTGGCGCACAGGGTCCACGGTCCGGCGACGAGACTGTCCTCGTTCCGCTCACGGAGCAGCCCGGGATGGCTCAGCGCGCTCACGGCGACGTACAGCATGATCCGGCGCCACCGCCTTCCCGCACCGCACCGGACCTACCGTCTCGGACCGGGCGCTGGGCTCCAAGTCTAGTAGTGGATCGTCATCGCCGCAGGTCAGAGGCGGGTTCCGGGCTACGTCGCCGGGGCGTCCGCCATGTGCCGTTCCTGCGGGCCGCGCACGGAAATCCGTCCGGCTCGGCCGCTGCGACGGACTAAGGTCGGGGCTATGGCTTCCGAAGCTGACGAGGAGAAGGGCGGACCGGGCTCCGCCGAGGTTGCGCCTGCCGAGACCGATCCCAGGATCGCCGCCGCCATCGCGGCCGCGGAGGCCGCGGGCCCGGACGACGGCCGGACGGTGCGGATCGACAGCTGGATCTGGGCCGTACGGCTCGCGAAGACCCGCTCGCTCGGCGCCGCCGCCTGCAAGGGCGGACATGTGCATGTGAACGGTGAGCGCGTGAAGCCCGCGTACTCCGTGCGGATCGGCGACGAGGTGCGCGTACGGCAGGAGGGCTGGGAGCGGATCGTCATCGTCAGGCGGCTGATCCGCAAGCGGGTGGGCGCCCCGGTGGCGGCCCAGTGCTACGTCGACAACTCCCCGCCCCCGCCGCCCCGCCAGGTCTTCGCCCCGGCGGGCATCCGCGACCGCGGCACGGGCCGCCCGACCAAGCGGGACCGCCGCGACATGGAACGGCTGCGGGGCCAGGCGGGCGGCAGCGACGGCACGGGACGTCCGGACGGTCGCTGACGCCGCCGCGGGAAGCCGGCCGTACATACGGCGGTGGCGTCCGGCCCGGACCTCTCAGGTCCCGCCGGACGCCACCGCTGTCGTTCACGCAAGGGCGCCGCCCCCGTCGTCACCCCCCTCGTCGGACTCGTCATCGTGCTCGTCGTCACGCCCGTCGTCGCACCAGTCGCAGCAGATCGGCGTTCGAGCCGCGCCGGGCCCAGGCGATCAGGGCGAGCGGCACGATCAGGATCAGCGGGGTGGCCGCGTTCTCGCCGTCGAAGACGGTGGTCTGGACGACGAACGCGCCCACCATGAGCCCGCTCAGCGCGATCGCGGCCACCGACTGCAGCACCGGGATCAACAGGGCGGCTGCACCCGCCAGTTCGAGAGCACCGATGGTGTACATGCCCGCGCTGCCCCAGCCGATCTTGTCGAAGGCGTCGACGGCGTAGGAGTTCCCGATCAGCTTGGGCAGGGCGCTCGCGATGCCGTAGAAGAGGGCGATCAGCACCTGCACGGTGCGCAGGGCGATCCGGGCGCGGCGGCCGCGGGGCGTCGCGGACCCGGCGACGGTGCTGCCGGAGGAGGCGGTTGCGACGGAGGCGACGGGGACGGTGGTCTCGGACACGGGGTTCTCCTGTGGTGAGCGGTTCGTCGTGCTGTCACAGGGGTAGACCGGCCGTCACGCCGGAACTCATCGCCGCCGAGCGGGATTTCGCAGGCACCCTAGAGCGGGAACCACCCGTGCCCGATGTACCAGTGTCCGCCCGCCCTCAGGTGGTCCCCGACCGCCCGCTCCACCGCTGTGCGCCGGGGCAGGCTCTCGATGGGCAACCCCGGGTCGCCGAAGACGAACTGGACCGGTTCCGTGTCGGCCGCCTCCCGGTCCTCGCGGGCGACCCGGAAGCGTTCCTGGAACCGGACGATGTTGGAGCCGGCGGGCAGATACTCCCTCAACTGCGGGTCCAGCAGCCAGGAGTGGCAGAGCGCGGCCCGGTACTTCTCCTCGGGGTAGTGCCGGGTGAAGAACTCCCCGGCCAGGGCCAGCGAGCGCTCGCACGCCGCCGGTGACAGCGGGCCGAGGTAGTCGGGGATGTGGATGTTCAGGCACGGCATGCCGGGTGCCACGTCCAGGCCGGCCGACGCGAGCACCCGCGATGTGCGCTGCCCGTGCTTGCTCCGCTCGAACTGCAGCCGCCCCAGCTGGTACAGCTCCCCCCGGAAGTGGTGGGTGAGCCACCACGGTGCCTGTACACCCGCCCGGCCGTGCCGCCTGCGGTGCACGGCCATGTTCCGTCCCAGGTCGGCGAGGGTGCGCCGGGACACGTCGTCCGGCACGCCCCGCGCGCGGTGGTAGGCGCGCGTGTACGGCAACGCCGCCACGAACACGTACACCGGGAAGCAACGCTGCAGCGGCCCCGACGCCCAGTCCAGCTGGGGCAGGTCGACCGCGCCGTCGGTCTCCCCCATGCCCCGGACCAGCTCCTCGACCGACGCCTCGAGGACGTGCAGGAGTTCCGGGTCGTCGGTCACACGTCGGCCCATCCGGACGAGTTGGTTGATGTCCTCGTGCGGTACGGCGAGGTCCAGCAGCACCTCGGCGAGCTCGTCGGCATCCGGCAGCACGCGGCGACCCCCTAGTCCCGTTCCCCTTGGTGAACGTCCGTCCCGAAGAGTACGTTGCAAACAGGAGCGATGTTCCCGATGCGTACGGGCAGTGAGCCGACGACCGCGCGCAGTGCGCTGCGTGCGCGCTTCTGGCTGAGCATGTGGGGGCTGGTCTGGACGGTCTTCGGCACGGCCGCGTTCGCCCTCGCGGGACGCCCCGGGTGGGCGGCCGCGTGCGGTGTGCTGTGGCTGGTGATCACCGTGGACATGGCGGTCATCCTCAGGCACATCCGGCAGGGCCCGCACTACCAGCCGGGCCCGGACATCCCCCCGTACCGCCCGCCCGAGAGCCGGCCCCGCTGAAGGCCTGTTGCGAAAGTGGCGTCTGCCGCGCGACGCCCTTCGGGCGACGACGCCACTTTCGCAACAGGCCCCCAGTGCTCCGAGCCGGCGCTCACGCGTCGAACTGCGCCGCCTTCAAGTACTCCGGGTTGGGGTCCAGTGCGGCCGCCAGCCGGAAGTGACGCTTGGCCAGTTCGGGCTCCCCACGGCGCTCGTAGGTCCGGGCGAGCGCGAAGTGCGCGAACGCGTTGTCCGGCTCGCGCTCCAGGACGATCGTGAACTCCAGCTCCGCGGGCCGTAGTTGAGCGGCGGCGAAGAAGGCACGCGCACGCAGCAGCCGTGCGGCGGTGTTCTCCGGGTGCGCGGCGATGACAGAGTCGAGCAACTTCACCGCGCCCCGCGGGTCCCGTGCGTTGAGCAGTTGCTCGGCGGCACGGAAGTCGATGACATGCGTCTCCGGAGTACGTCCGGTCGAACCGCTGATCTCGGGCACGGCACAGTCCTTCCCTCACTGGGAGGGTTCAACGCCCCTGAAGGGGGCCGCTATTCCTGAAGCGGCCGTGACGATGCCGGCTACGCCCGCGGTCTGCGCACGAGATCCGCCCAGACGTCCCGCACTCGGCGCTGGAGCTGTTCGAGCGGTACGTCGTTGTCGATCACGACGTCCGCGATCTCCCGGCGCTTCTCGCGGGTCGCCTGGGCGGCCATGCGGGCGCGTGCGTCCTGTTCCGTCATGCCGCGCAGTCGCACCAGCCGGTCGAGCTGGGTCTCGGGGCTCGCGTCGACGACGATGACGAGGTCGTAGAGCGGAGCCAGGCTGTTCTCGGCGAGCAGCGGCACGTCGTGGACGACGACCGCGCCCTCGGCGGCCGCCGACTCCAGCTCACGCGACCGCGCGCCGACGAGGGGATGGACGATCGAGTTGAGGACGGCCAGCTTCTCCGGGTCGGCGAAGACGATCGACCCCAGCTTGGGCCGGTCAAGGCCGCCGTCGGCGCCGAGTACCTCCTCGCCGAAGGCCTCGACGACCGCCGCCAGTCCGGCCGTGCCCGGCGCGACGACCTCGCGCGCGATGCGATCGGCGTCGATCAGCACGGCACCGCACTCGACGAGCAGCCGCGACACTTCACTCTTGCCGGCACCGATCCCGCCGGTCAGGCCCACCTTCAGCATGAGTGGGAGCTTAGGCCCTGGTCCTGACGGCGACGCACGGGGTGTCCGTCAGTTGTCGCCTTCGCGTTCCGCCAGGAACCGCTCGAACTCGAGGCCGATCTCATCGGCCGACGGGATGTCGACGGACTCGGCGAGCATGTTGCCCCGGCTCTCGGCGCCCGCGACGGCGTCGTACTGGTTCTCCAGGCCCGAGACGAGGGTGGTGAGCTCGTCGTCCCCTTCCTGGATCTGCCGGTCGATCTCCGTCTGAGTGCGGTGCGCGTCCGTGCGCAGGGCGTGCGCGATGCCGGGGAGCACCAGACCTGTGGCGGCCGTGATGGCCTCCAGGACGGTCAGCGCCGCGTCCGGGTACGGGGAGCGGGCGATGTAGTGCGGCACGTGCGCAGCGACACCGAGGACGTCGAACCCGGCCTCCATGAGGCGGTACTCGACCAGGGACTCGGCGCTGCCGGGTACCTGCGCCTCGTCGAAGGGGCTGCGGTGGCCGGGGACGAGGTCGTTTCGGTTGCCGTGCGGGGTGAGGCCCACGGGGCGGGTGTGCGGAACGCCCATGGGAATGCCGTGGAAGTTCACCGACAGGCGGACGCCGAGCCGCTCCACGATCTGCTGGACGGCAGCGGCGAAGCGCTCCCACTCCACGTCCGGCTCGGGGCCGGACAGCAGCAGGAAGGGCGCTCCCGTGGCGTCCTGGACGAGCCGCACGTCGAGGGTGGGCTCCTCGTAGTCGGTCCACCGGTCGCGCTTGAAGGTCAGCAGCGGGCGCCTGGCGCGATAGTCCACGAGCCGGTCGTGGTCGAAGCGGGCGACGACCTGGTGGGGCTGCGCGTCGAGCAGCCGGTCCACGATCTGGTCGCCGGTCTCGCCCGCGTCGATGTATCCGTCGAAGTGGTAGAGCATGACAAGGCCCGCCGACTCCTGGGCGAGCGCCATGTCCACCGCGGCGAGGCCCTTCGGCTCCCATGCGTACAAACCCTGCGGATCAAGCACAGTGACCGCTCCTCCTCGTGTTCGTACAGCACAACACCCCCTGGAACACGGGCATTCCCGCCGGCGCCCCTGATCAGGCCATCTGTGAGCGGCTTTTCATGCCGTAGGAGAGAAAAAGCGGCGGCTGGTACAAGGGCGAGCGGCATGCCCCGAGGGGCGCGGGGCTGTATCGATGTGCGGCTCCGCCGCGTGGGCGCGGCAAGCCCCCACCGGCCGACAGCCGAACAACGAGCCGGGGCAACGCTGAGGGGCCGTACCTCGAAAGGTACGGCCCCTCAGTTACCGGCTAAGCCTCAGCGGCGAGCGTTCAGCTCTGCCCACCGGCCAGCTTCTCGCGGAGCGCGGCCAGCGCCTCGTCCGAGGCCAGCGCGCCGGAGTTGTCCGGGCCCTCGGAGGAGTAGGAACCGCCGCCACCGCCACCACCGGACGCGGCCGGAGCCGCACCCGCAGCGTCGCCGCCCTCGGCCGCAGCAGCGGCGTCGGCCTCGCGGGACTTGATGACCTGCTGCTGGTGCTGCTCGAAGCGGGTCTGCGCCTCGGCGTACTGGTTCTCCCACACCTCACGCTGGGATTCGAAGCCCTCGAGCCAGTCGTTGGTCTCGGGGTCGAAGCCCTCGGGGTAGATGTAGTTGCCCTGGTCGTCGTACGACGCGGCCATGCCGTACAGGGTCGGGTCGAACTCGACCGTCGCCGGGTCGGCACCGAAGGCCTCGTTGGCCTGCTTCAGCGAGAGGCTGATGCGACGGCGCTCGAGGTCGATGTCGATGACCTTGACGAAGATCTCGTCGTTGACCTGGACGACCTGCTCCGGGATCTCCACGTGGCGCTCGGCCAGCTCGGAGATGTGCACCAGGCCCTCGATGCCCTCGTCCACGCGGACGAACGCACCGAACGGAACCAGCTTCGTGACCTTGCCGGGCACGACCTGGCCGATCTGGTGGGTGCGGGCGAACTGCTGCCACGGGTCTTCCTGGGTCGCCTTCAGCGACAGGGAGACACGCTCGCGGTCCATGTCGACGTCGAGGACCTCGACGGTGACTTCCTGGCCGACCTCGACAACCTCGGAGGGGTGGTCGATGTGCTTCCAGGAGAGCTCGGAGACGTGCACCAGACCGTCGACGCCACCCAGGTCCACGAAGGCACCGAAGTTGACGATCGAGGAGACGACGCCGGAGCGGACCTGGCCCTTCTGCAGGGTGGTGAGGAACGTCTGGCGAACCTCGGACTGGGTCTGCTCGAGCCAGGCACGGCGGGACAGGACCACGTTGTTGCGGTTCTTGTCCAGCTCGATGATCTTCGCCTCGAGCTCCTTGCCCACGTAGGGCTGGAGGTCGCGGACACGGCGCATCTCGACGAGGGAGGCCGGCAGGAAGCCACGGAGGCCGATGTCGAGGATGAGACCACCCTTGACGACCTCGATGACGGTGCCGGTGACGATGCCGTCCTCTTCCTTGATCTTCTCGATCGTGCCCCAGGCGCGCTCGTACTGGGCGCGCTTCTTCGAGAGGATCAGGCGGCCTTCCTTGTCCTCCTTCTGGAGAACAAGGGCTTCGATCTCGTCACCGACGGCGACGACCTCGTTCGGGTCGACGTCGTGCTTGATCGAGAGCTCGCGGCTCGGGATGACACCTTCGGTCTTGTAACCGATGTCGAGCAGGACCTCGTCCCGGTCGACCTTCACGATGACGCCGTCGACGATGTCGCCGTCGTTGAAGTACTTGATCGTCTCGTCGATCGCGGCGAGGAAGGCTTCCTCGTTACCGATGTCGTTGACCGCAACCTGCGGGGTGGTGGCGGTGGTCTCGGTGCTGCTCGTCATGTGGGAAAGGGCTCCGGTACGGACGGTGAGTCGTAGGTACTGCTACGCCGGGAGCCCGTATCGCTCTGAAGAAGCCGGACAGCCAAGGAAGCGCCCCACCAGAAACCGGTGATGACGCCTCGACAACCGAGGGGACATACGACAGATGCGAGCGCAGCCTGCTACGTCTGAGGTGCGCAGGCCCGCAGCGCAACTTGTAGCATACGGGGGCAGCCAGGCAGGGTCAATGCGCGAAGGCGCACACCCGGGGCGGATCGCCCCATACCCGGCACAAGAACCGTCTCCGGAGGCCACGCAGGCCTGTGAGACCCCTTCTGTGACACCGCCAAGAGGGTCGACGGCGTCGTGAAGGTGACGGAAGAGTACGACGAGGGAGCCGATCATCCAAGAGGCCGAAGCGTTCGAACCGGAAGCGACCCGGCGTGAGTCGGACATCGCGGAAAGCTCCCGGGCCAACCGGGGCTGGTGGGACCGGAACGCGGACGAGTACCAGGTCGAGCACGGCACGTTCCTCGGCGACGACCGTTTCGTATGGGGTCCCGAGGGCCTCGACGAGGTGGAGGCGGTGCTGCTCGGCCCGCCGGAGGAGCTGAAGGGCAAGGACGTCCTGGAGATCGGCGCCGGCGCGGCCCAGTGCGCGCGCTGGCTGGCAGGCCAGGGTGCGCGCCCGGTCGCCCTGGACATCTCGCACCGCCAGCTCCAGCACGCGCTGCGCATCGGCGGGCCGGTCCCTCTGGTGTGCGCCGACGCGGGCGCGCTGCCCTTCGCGGACGGCTCCTTCGACCTGGCGTGCTCGGCGTACGGCGCGCTGCCGTTCGTCGCCGACCCGGTGCTGGTGCTGCGTGAGGTGCGCCGGGTGCTGCGCCCGGGCGGCCGCTTCGTCTTCTCGGTGACCCACCCGATCCGCTGGGCCTTCCCGGACGAGCCGGGCCCCGAGGGGCTGAGCGTGTCGGCGTCGTACTTCGACCGCACGCCGTACGTCGAGCAGGGCGAGGACGGCAGTGCGGTCTACGTCGAGCACCACAGGACGATCGGCGACCGCGTGCGCGACGTGGTGGCGGGCGGCTTCCGCCTCGTCGACCTGGTCGAGCCGGAGTGGCCCGCGTGGAACACCTCGGAGTGGGGTGGCTGGTCGCCGCTGCGCGGCAATCTGATCCCCGGTACGGCGATCTTCGTGTGCGAGCGGGACTGAGCGGCGCGTTCCGGCCAATCCCCGGCGCGCCCGGCCGCGGGGAGCATGCTCCGGGCGCCGTCAGGGAAAAACCGTCTGGCCGCCACATCGTCCTGGACTGCGGTTCCCGGTCCTGAGCCGGGGTTCCCGCGATGTACGCACACGGGGGTGCGCGCATGGCCGTCTGCACGCGCTGCAAGCTGAGCGACAGGCTCACCAGCCTCGGGCGCCACTGGAGGACGCTGTCGGTCGACGGCCGCACCGGGGCACCGCACCTCGCGCCGCCCGTCCTCGACGACGCCCGGTACTCGCCGCCCGTCGGGCTGCTGGCCCTGGGGGGCGGGCTGCTCGTCACCGGCTCGCTGCTCGGGCTGCCGGTGGTGGCCGCGGGGCTGGTGTGGCTGACGGCGGTCAGGAACAGCGCCTTCGAGGCGTACCGCCGCTACGACGAGTGGAAGAGGAAGCTGATCTGCGAGCGCTGCGACCTCATGGTCCTGCCGTGACGGTCTCGCCCGACGCGTCGGCTGGAACACTGAGGCGGTGATCCGCCACGACGCCCTCGGTCTCCTGCCCGTCCGTTCCGCCGTGCCCGCCCTGCGGGACGCGCTGGAGGGGCACGGTACGGCCGTGCTGTGCGCGCCGCCCGGCACCGGCAAGACCACGCTGGTGCCGCTCGCCCTGGCCGGACTGCTCGGGGAGGGGCCCGCACGACGGGTCGTCGTCGCCGAGCCGCGGCGGATCGCGGCGCGGGCGGCGGCACGGCGGATGGCGTGGCTGCTGGGCGAGAAGGCCGGCGACAGCGTCGGCTACACGGTGCGCGGCGAGCGGGTCGTCGGACGCCGCGCGCGCGTGGAGGTCGTCACGACGGGTGTGCTGCTGCAGCGGCTGCAGCGCGACCAGGAGTTGGCCGGCGTCGACGTCGTGGTGCTCGACGAGTGCCATGAGCGGCACCTGGACGCGGACACCACGGCGGCGTTCCTGTGGGACGTACGCCAGACGCTGCGGCCGGAGCTGCGGCTGGTGGCCGCGTCGGCGACGACCGACGCACAGGGGTGGGCGCGGCTGCTCGGCGGGGCGCCGGTGGTGGAGGCGGACGGGGTCCTGCATCCGGTGGACGTGGTGTGGGCGCCGCCCCTGCGGCCCATGCGTCCGCCGCACGGCATGCGGGTCGACCCGGCGCTGCCGGCGTACGTGGCGTCGGTGGTCCGGCGGGCCCTGGCCGAGCGGGAGGGGGACGTGCTGTGCTTCCTGCCGGGTGTCGGTGAGATCGCGCGCGTGGCAGGGCAGCTGGGGGACCTGGGCGGCGTCGAGGTGCTGCAGGTGCACGGGCGGACGCCCGCGGCCGTGCAGGACGCGGTGCTGGCTTCGGGGCAGCGGCGCCGGGTGGTGCTGGCGACCTCGGTGGCCGAGTCGTCGCTGACGGTGCCGGGTGTGCGGGTGGTCGTCGACTCGGGGCTGGCGCGGGAGCCGCGCGTCGACCACGCGCGCGGGCTGAGCGCGCTGACGACGGTGCGCGCCTCGCAGGCGGCCGGGCGGCAGCGGGCGGGGCGCGCCGGGCGTGAGGCGCCGGGGGCGGTGTACCGGTGCTGGGCGGAGGCCGAGGACGCCCGGCTGCCGCGTTTCCCCTCGCCGGAGATCAAGGTGGCCGATCTGACGGCGTTCGCCCTGCAGACGGCGTGCTGGGGCGACCCGGACGCGTCGGGCCTCGCACTGCTGGATCCGCCGCCGGGCGGGGCGATGGCCGCGGCGCGGGGTGTGCTGACGGCCATCGGCGCGGTGGACGCCGCCGGCCGGGCCACGGACAGGGGCGTTCGGCTGGCCCGGCTGGGGCTGCATCCCCGGCTGGGGCGGGCGCTGCTGGACGCCGGTGCCGATCGGGCCGCCGAGGTGGTGGCGCTGCTGAGTGAGGAGGCGCCGCGGGAGTACGGGGACGACGTCGCCGGTGCGTTGCGGGCGGCCCGGAGCGGGGGTGACGGGTACGCGACACGCTGGCGTACGGAGGTGCGGCGGCTGCGGACCGTCTCGGCACAGTTCGCCGAGCCGGCCGCCGGTGCCCCTCTCACCGGGGAACACGACCTTGCCGGGCTCGTCGCCGCCCTCGCCTTTCCCGAGCGCGTCGCGAAGGCCGACGGCGGCTCCTACCTCATGGCCTCCGGCACCCGCGCCGAACTGCGCGACGGATCCACCCTCCGCGGGGCTCCCTGGATCGCCGTGGCGGTCGCCGACCGGCCCGTCGGCAAGGGGCACGCGCGCGTGCAGCTGGCCGCCGCGGTGGACCAGGACATCGCCCTGTCGGCGGCGGCGTCCCTGTACTCCGAGGCCCAGGAGGTCCACTGGGCCGACGGGGACGTCGTCGCGCGCCACGTCGAGCGGCTGGGGGCCATCGAGCTCACGGCGCGGCCGTTGCGCAACGCCGGCCCCGCCCTCGTACGGACCGCCCTGCTCGAAGGTCTGCGACAGGAAGGGCTCGGCCTGGTGCGCTGGTCCCCCGACGCCGGCGTACTGCGGCAGCGGCTCGCGTTCCTTCATGCGCACCTCGGTGGTCCCTGGCCCGACGTGTCCGACGACGCGCTCCACGCGCGCGTGGACGAATGGCTGGAGCCGGAGTTGAGCCGGGCCCGACGGCGCGCCGACCTGGCGCGGATCGACGCCGGGCAGGCGCTCGCCCGGCTGCTGCCGTGGGCCTCCGGGGAGGCCGGCCGGCTGGACGAGCTCGCCCCGGAGCGCATCACCGTGCCGAGTGGATCCAGAATCCGGATCGACTACGGCGATCCCGAACAGCCCGTGCTCGCCGTGAAGTTGCAGGAGATGTTCGGGCTGCACGAGTCGCCCGCCGTCGCGGGGGTGCCGCTGCTCGTGCATCTCCTGTCCCCCGCCGGGCGCCCGGCCGCCGTCACCGCCGATCTCGCCTCCTTCTGGAAGGAGGGCTACAAGGGCGTACGGGCGGAACTGCGCGGCCGGTATCCGAAGCATCCCTGGCCCGAGGATCCGGCCGCCGCGGAGCCGACCCGGCACACCAACGCGCGGCTCAGGCGGTGACCGGTTCCGGCGTGGACGACTCGGCCGGTTCCGGATCGACCGGGCGCCGGCCGCGTGCCTCCAGGTAGAGGGAGAGGGACAGGAGCAGGACGCCCAGGGCCAGGAAGCCCCAGGGCAGGTAGGACGTCAGCAGCAGGACGAGGGTGCGGTTGGACCTGACCAGGTCGACGGTGTGCCTGATGTAGTCCTCGCGCATCTTCACGTCACCGGCGAACGCCGTCACCTTGTCGCGGCCGCCGAGCAGGGTGCCGCCGCGGAGTTCCTCCTTGTGGAGTTCCTCGCCGTAGACGGGAGCGCCGGTGACGGGCTCGACCCAGAACCTGCGGACCGTGGTGTACCAGCGGGTGGTGCCGGTCTTGGCGACCGACGCGGGGGTGATGCCCTTGACCGGCATGGTCCTGGGGAACGCCACCTTGGTCCAGGGGATGGTCTGCTCGAAGTAGTAGACCTTGAGGCCGCGGAAGTTCTTCGTCCCCTTGTAGTGGATGGGGTTGGTGGTGCGGGTCTGGGCGTCGAAGTACTCGTAGTCCCGCTTCTGCGTCAGGAAGGGCCACTTGAACTCGATGCCGTCCCGTTTCACCGGTGCGCCGTCGACCGTCTCGCCGGTGGCGTGGACCGGGGCCTGACTGTGGGCGTCGAAGATGTAGCGCTCGGGGATGCGGGAGACCATCTTCCCGTCGGGGCCCTGGACGTAGGACAGGCCGTCCCAGACGACGACGTCGCGGCCTGCCGTCCTCTCGATCTCCTTCGCGGCCTCCACGTTGCCCTTGAGGGTCTGCACGATGGTGACCTCGGAGACCTTGCGTGCCTTCATCGTGCCGTAGTCGAGGAGGGTCGCGCCCTTCGCCTCCAGCACCATGTCCTGGTACTGGTCGGCCGGGATCTTGGCGAGACGGGGGAAGGCGTACCAGCGCAGCATCGGGGACAGAGCCGCGAAGAACACGGCGAAGGCGAGCAGGACCAGGCTGGCCTTGCGGCGCATCTCGGCCTCCCTACCGGGCGGTTACGGGTGTGCGGGCACCGTCGTCAGCAGCGGTTTCGGGGACGTCTTGCCGGTGGGACTGCCCATGGCCGTGATCGTGAGGATCAGCGCGAACGCGAGGGCGAGACCGGTCGCGGCGGCGATCAGGGCGCGCATGCCTGCCTCCCGACGGGTGGACCGCATGGAACTGAGAACTGATACATCGTCAGTTCCGGCACCGTAGCAACGGGTGGGCGAGATGAGAACACGTTGCACACACAACGACTGCGGCGCTCCCTCCGGTCGAGGGAGCGCCGCAGTCGTCGTCGTACGGAGAACTACGAGCTCGGGCTCGGGCTCGCGGACGGGCTGGGGCTCGGGCTTGCCGAGGCGGCGGGGGCCACCGTCAGCGGGACGTTGAGCGACGCACCGCCCGCGGTGGTGACGCGGAGCATGAAGGTGCCGGTGTTGTCGTCGGAGTACAGCTTCGGCAGCTTCAGCACGCCCTTGGCGTCCGTCTTCAGGCCCGTCAGCGTGCGTACGGCCTTGCCGTCGGCGTCCTTGAAGTACGGGCCCTTGTCGTCCTCGGTCGGGTCGAGCACCGACTTGATCAGGGTCGCGGTGACCGCGACCTTGTCCGCGACGGCACCCTTGTAGGTGGCCTTCACCTCGGCCTGGTCGGCGAACTCGCCGCCCGGGGTGCAGGTCAGCGCCGTGTCGCTGGTACGGACGAGGGTGTCGGCGACGCGCTCGGTGACGGTGGCCGTGTAGTCGAGGCCGGTGACCGAACGGCCCACGACGGTGGCGCGGACGGTGACGTCGCCGGTCTTCTCACCCGCCCGCAGCGCGGGAGCGACGGCCACGCCGGAGCTGTTGGTGACGACCGTGGCGACGCGCTCGCCACCGGTGAAGGCGGTGTCGGTGTCGCCGACGACGGTGAAGCGGACCCTTACCTTGCCGACCGCCTTGCCGGCCTTGGTCTCGGCCCTGGTGCTGATCTTCTTGGTGAACGCGTCGCCGGCCATCGCGGTGAGCTTCGCGGTGCCCGCGTCCTCCAGGCGGTCGACCGTGTCGGTGGGGGTGGGGGTGGGCGACGGGCTGCCCGGCGTGGACGGCACGGACGGGGTGGTCGGCGCGGACGGGCTGGTCGGGCCCGAACCCGGCTTCGACCTGCCCGGCTTCGACCTGCCCGGCTGCGAGGGCGACGGAGACGGGCCGGCGCCCGCCGAGTCGTCACTGCGGCCCGAGGGGACACTGCCGCTGCCGTTCGGGATCTCGTGGGTGCCCTTGCGGTAGTACTCCAGCCACGACAGGACGAGGTTCAGATAGTCCTGCGAGTTGTTGTAGCTGAGGATCGCGCGGTTGAGGTCGGACGGGGTCGACAGGTCCCAGTCGTAGCGGCACAGGTAGTGGCCTGCGGAGAGGGCGGCGTCGTACACGTTGTTGGGGTCCTCGACCCCGTCGCCGTTGCCGTCGCGGCCCGCCCACGCCCAGGTGGAGGGGATGAACTGCATGGGGCCCACGGCCTGGTCGTACGAGCTGTTGCCGTCGTACTTGCCGCCGTCGGTGTCCTTGATCATCGCGAAGCCGTTGCCGTCGAGCTGCGGACCGAGGATCGGGGAGGTCGTGGTGCCGTCGGCGGAGACGCGGCCGCCGCGGGCCTGGCCCGACTCGACCTTGCCGATCGCGGCGAGCAGTTGCCAGGGCAGGTTGCAGCCGGGCTTGGACTCGCGCAGCTCGGCCTCGGCCTTCTTGTAGGCGTCGAGGACGGTCGCGGGTATGCCGGACTCGGAGCCGCCCTGCGCCACGGGGGTGCTGCTCGCGGACGGCGAGGGGCTCGGGCTGTGCAGCGGCGGCAGATCCGTGTAGTACGGCGAGTTGCCGGTGGCGGCGCCTGCGTCCGCCGTCGCGTCGGGAGAGGGCTGGGCGTCCGAGGCGGTCCGTCTGCCGTGGTCGTCGACGGTCACCCCCGGAGCCTGAGAGGCGGACAGGGCCGCTATTGCGACCGCTGCCACGGCGGTGGTCGCCGCCCCCTTGGCCAGCCTCCTGCCGAATTGCGCCGCCATAGAGTGAACCCCTCCCGTGAACGCACCAGCGTTCGTCTTCGTCCTGTCGGGCACTCACCGCGCCCGCCCTAGCTGTGACGATCGACCCGGCGTGCGGGTTGCCCTCGATGTTGCTCTTGTATCGCTCGGGTCACTGGTGCCACCGGCGTCGCCGGCGCCGCTGTCGAGTTGCCCTGTTCGCGTGTTCGAACGTGCTGTCGGCACGGTGACCCAGGCGACCCTACGACAACTTCCCTTCCACGGGGACCCGTTCGTGCCCGATATTCACCGGTTGGCCATGTGCGGTCGGGGCACAATCGCGGCACGCATACTGGACCGAAGTGATCGCCCGGACTGCCCACTCGGGCAACGTCCCGTGTGAGGAGCCCAGTTGCCGTTCACGCTGAGCCATGCGGCCGCCGTACTGCCCGCGGTGCGCGCCGACGGGACCGGGCGAGGTCGGCTGATTCCGGCTGTGCTCGTGGTCGGCTCCTTCGCGCCGGATATGACCTATTACGCGGCGAGTGCGGTGTCCGGAGCGATGGAGTTCGGTGACGTCACGCACTCCTTCCCAGGCGTCTTCACGGTCGATGTGCTGGTGGCCTGGGTGCTGGTCGGGCTGTGGCTGCTGCTGCGCGAGCCGCTGGTGGCGCTGCTGCCACGGGCCTGGCAGCCGCGGCCGGCGGCCCTGCTGCACTGCGGAGCGCCACGCGCGCGCGTCGGGCCGTCCCTGGTGGCCCGGTGGTACGCCTCCGCCGCACTCGGCGCCCTGACCCACGTCGTGTGGGATGCCTTCACCCACCTCGACCGCTGGGGCATGCGGCTCTTCCCTGTCCTGGGACACAAGGTCGGGAGCTTCCCTCTGTACTGGTACCTGCAGTACGGCGGCTCGGCGCTGGCTGCGGGCGTGATCGCCGTGTGGGTGCGGTGGGCGTTGCGGCGGGAGCCGGCGGGGGTGACGTCCACCGCCGGGCCGGGGAGCACGGGACGCGCCGGTGCCGGGCCGGGGAGCGGGGGGCGTGCCGGTGCCGGGCCGGGGAGCGGGGGACGCGCCGGTGCCGGGCCGGGGAGCACGGGACGCGCCGGTGCCGGGCCGGGGAGCACGGGACGCGCCGGTGCCGGGCCGGGGAGCGGGGGACGCGCCGGTGCCGGGCCGGGGAGCGGGGGGCGTGCCGGTGCCGGGCCCGCGCTGCGGCGGGAGACGGCCAAGGTGGCCTCCGCCGCCGGGCCGGTGGGCGCGGGACATGCCGGTGAAGGGCCGACGGGCGTGGCCTTGCTGTCGGTACGGGACCGGTGGTGGGCCGGTGCCGTGACCGGTGGGTGTGCGGCGGTGGGGGCCGTGCAGCGCGCGACCCGGTGGTGGGCGTACTGGGGATCGGCCGCGAAGCCGTGGGAACTCATCCCGACGGTGTGCTTCGGAGCGGGCGCGGGGCTCGTACTGGGTCTGCTGCTGTACGCGGTGGGAGTCAGGATGTGGCGCCGGCCCGCGCCGAACGCCGCGGAACCGGAGCGGGTCACCGCCGACTGGGGTCGACCGGACCGTGGGTGAGGGTGCCCGCGGTCACGACGCACACCGTGACCGTCGGTCAGTGCCCGGCGCCGTCCGTGCCCTCAGAGTGAGGGTGTTCGCAGGCCCTACGCACACCACGCCCTGGCCGCTCGTGCGGAACAGTTGCGGTGGACGAGGCACACGCGCGCGAAGCGCAGAGCCGGGCCGGGCCAGAGGCCAGTCGGCGCCCACCGGGGCCGCCCGGAGCGTCCATCAGCGTGCCCGCGGTCACGACGCACACCCTGACCGTCGGTCAGGGCCCGGCGCCGCCGTCCCTGCCCTTGGTGAAGGTCCCCGTGGTGACGATGAAGACGGGGATCGTACGGGTGGCTCGGACGGCGCGGGTGTGGCGGGTACGGGCGATGAGTGCGGTCAGGTGGCTGCGGCCCAGGCCGGCCCATAGCCGCCAGACGGACGGCTCTCCCGAGGTCGGTGCGGGGCGGCGCAGTCGGCGGCGGAGGTTCTTCGCCGTGCGGCGCAGAACGACGGCGAGGTCGGTGGGGATGCGGGCGGTGCTTGCGCGGGCTGCGAAGGCCGGCGCCGGCGCGGGCGGTGCGGCGGACGCCGCCTCGGCACTCGCCTGCGCTCTCGCCGGCCGGCGGTTGAGCATGCGTATACCCATGCCCGCATCCTGACGGGGCCGAGGCGGTGGCGCCCTTTTCGCGGGGGCCACCTGAGTGACGGGCCCTGCGGAGACCGGCCGTGGAGCAAGCAGGGCGTCCCTCAGCGCCGCAGCCGACCCCCCGGCGCCGTCGATCCATACCGGTGACGGGCCGACCACCGGGCCGGCAGAACGTGGATGCCGACATCGAGGGGCGCCCTTTTTCGCGTGGCACCGTCGGTGGCGGGCCCTGCGGCGACCGGCCGTAGAGCACGCAGAGCGTTCCGCCCCGCCGCGGCCGGCCCCCGGTGCCGTCGCCCCATGCCCGGGACGGGCCGACCACCGGGCCGGGGCGGAGCCTGGAGCCCGGCCTCGGGGGCCGGCCGCGCGGCCGAACCCCCGCTCCGCCGCCGGAGGCTAGTGCGCCGCCGACTCCCAGTCCGTGCCCACGCCCACCGAGACCCCCAGTGGCACTGTCAGGTGAACGGCGTCGGACATTTCACGGCGGACGATCTCCTCCGCCTTCGCGCGCTCGCCGGGGGCGATCTCCAGGACGACTTCGTCGTGGACCTGGAGGAGCATGCGGGAGGTGAGGTCCGCCGCCCGCAGTGCGTCGTCCACCTTGAGCATGGCGATCTTGACGATGTCCGCCGCGGTGCCCTGAATGGGCGCGTTGAGAGCCATGCGCTCGGCGGCCTCGCGGCGCTGCCGGTTGTCGCTGTTGAGGTCGGGGAGGTAGCGGCGGCGCCCGAAGAGCGTCGCCGTGTACCCCGTGGCACGGGCCTCGTCGACCGCCCGGCGCAGATAGTCCCGGACGCCGCCGAAGCGCTCGAAGTACGCGTCCATCAGGCCGCGCGCCTCCCCCGCCTCGATGTTCAGCTGCTGGGACAGTCCGAACGCCGACAGCCCGTACGCCAGGCCGTACGACATGGCCTTGATCTTGCGCCGCATCTCCGCGTCCACCCCGGCGGGCTCGACGCCGAACACCTGGGAGGCCGCGGTGGTGTGCAGGTCCTCGCCGGAGGTGAACGCCTCGATCAGGCCCTCGTCCTCGGAGAGGTGGGCCATCACGCGCAGTTCGATCTGGCTGTAGTCGGCGGTCATCAGCGACTCGAAGCCCTCGCCGACCACGAAGCCCCGGCGGATGGCGCGGCCCTCGTCCGTGCGGACCGGGATGTTCTGCAGGTTCGGGTCCGTGGACGACAGACGGCCGGTCGCGGCGACCGTCTGGTTGAAGGTGGTGTGGATACGGCCGTCGGCGGCGATCGTCTTGATCAGGCCCTCGACGGTGACCCGCAGCTTCGCCTGCTCGCGGTGGCGGAGCATGACGACCGGCAGTTCGTTGTCCGTCTGGGTGGCGAGCCAGGCCAGGGCGTCGGCGTCCGTGGTGTAGCCGGTCTTGGTCTTCTTCGTCTTGGGCAGGCCGAGCTCGCCGAAGAGGACCTCCTGCAGCTGCTTGGGCGAGCCGAGGTTGAACTCGTGCCCCGCGGCCGCGTGCGCCTCCTTCACCGCCTGCTGGACGGCGCCGGCGAACATCTGCTCCATGGCCTCCAGGTGGGCCCGGTCGGCCGCGATGCCGTGCCGCTCCATGCGGGCCAGGAGGATGGACGTGGGCAGCTCCATGTCGCGCAGCAGGTCCGCGGCGCCGACCTCCTCGAGGCGGCCACGGAACGCTTCCCCGAGGTCGAGGATCGCGCGGGCCTGCACCATGAGCGCCTCGGCCTCGGCACCGTCGTCGGCACCGAAGGCGAGCTGTCCGTCGGCCGCGGCGGCCGGAGCCAGCTCACGGCCCAGGTACTCCAGGGACAGTGCGTCCAGGTCGAAGGAGCGACGGCCCGGCTTGACCAGGTAGGCGGCCAGTGCGGTGTCCATGAAGACACCGGCGATGCTCCAGCCGTGCTCGGTGAACACGCGCATGGCGCCCTTGGCGTTGTGCAGCACCTTGGGCCGGTCCCCGGCGGCCAGCCAGGCCAGCCACGCCTTCTCGTCGGCCTCGTCCAGCTGGGACGGGTCGAACCAGGCGGCCGGCCCCCCGGCGGCGGCGAGCGCGACCTCGGCGACCGAGCCGGTGCCCAGCGCCCATGTGTCGACCGTGGCCACGCCGAGTGTCTGCGTGCCGTGCTCGGCGAGCCAGCCGGCCAGCTCGCCCGTGCCCAGCACCGTCCCGTCCAGCTCCACGCCGGGGGCGACCGGCGTCGCCTCAGCCTCCTCGCCGCCCGGATCCACGGCGAGCAGCCGCTCGCGCAGCGAGGGGTTCCTGATCTCCAGGGTGTCCAGGATCATCGCCAGGGCCGTGCGGTCGTAGGCGACGCGCTCCAGGTCGGTGACCGCCTTGGGCAGCTCGACCGTACGCACCATCTCGGTGAGGCGGCGGTTGAGCTGGACGGCCTCCAGGTGGTCGCGCAGGTTCTGCCCGGCCTTGCCCTTGACCTCCTCGACGCGCTCGACCAGCTCCGCGAACGAACCGAACTGGTTGATCCACTTCGCGGCGGTCTTCTCGCCGACACCGGGGATGCCCGGCAGGTTGTCGGACGGGTCGCCGCGCAGGGCCGCGAAGTCGGGGTACTGCGCGGGCGTCAGCCCGTACTTCTCGAAGACCTTCTCCGGGGTGAACCGGGTCAGCTCGGAGACGCCCTTGGTCGGATACAGCACCGTCGTGTGCTCGGTGACCAGCTGGAAGGAGTCGCGGTCACCGGTGACGATCAGCACCTCGAAGCCCTCGGCCTCGGCCTGGGTGGCGAGGGTGGCGATGATGTCGTCCGCCTCATAGCCGTCGACCGCGAACCGCGACGCGTGCATCGCGTCGAGGAGCTCGCCGATCAGCTCGACCTGGCCCTTGAACTCGTCGGGGGTCTTGGAACGGTTCGCCTTGTACTCCGTGAACTCCTCGGAGCGCCACGTCTTGCGGGAGACGTCGAAGGCCACGGCGAAGTGTGTGGGCTCCTCGTCACGCAGGGTGTTGGCGAGCATCGACGCGAAGCCGTAGATCGCGTTCGTCGGCTGGCCCGTCGCGGTCGTGAAGTTCTCCGCGGGCAGCGCGAAGAACGCGCGGTAGGCCAGTGAGTGCCCGTCCATGAGCATGAGGCGGGGCCGCTTGCCGCCGGAGGTCTTCTCGGTCTTCTTCGATGCTGTCTCTGCCACGCCCCCGATCCTGCCACGAGCCACTGACACTGAGACCCCCGCACGCCCTGGCCCCCTCGCTGCCCCCGCCCCGTGCGAGGATCGAGGAGATGGCTCGCACGCGTGGGTGAAGCGTGTACGTGCGTGTATGAGAAGGAGAGTGCGCGATGGCGACGAAGCCGCCCAAGGGCGACCCGGTGCAGGACGCGCCGCAGGTCGTCGAGCCGAAGCACGCCGCGGCGGGACTCCCCGCCATCGGGCACACGCTGCGCATCGCCCAGCAGCAGATGGGCGTGAAGCGCACCGCGCTGACGCTGCTGCGCGTCAACCAGAAGGACGGCTTCGACTGCCCGGGCTGCGCCTGGCCGGAGCCGGAACACCGGCACAAGGCGGAGTTCTGTGAGAACGGCGCGAAGGCGGTGGCCGAGGAAGCCACCCTGCGCCGCGTCACCCCGGAGTTCTTCGCCACCCACTCCGTCGCCGATCTCGCGACCCGCAGCGGCTACTGGCTGGGCCAGCAGGGCCGGCTGACGCATCCCATGCATCTCCCCGAAGGGGGCACGCACTACGAGCCGGTGAGCTGGGAGCGCGCCTTCGACATCGTCGCCGAGGAGATCGCCGCCCTCGGCTCCCCGGACGAGGCCCTCTTCTACACGTCGGGCCGCACCAGCAACGAAGCGGCCTTCCTCTACCAGCTGTTCGCCCGGCAGCTCGGCACGAACAACCTGCCCGACTGCTCCAACATGTGCCACGAGTCGTCCGGTTCGGCACTGAACGAGACGATCGGCATCGGCAAGGGCAGCGTCCTGCTGGAGGACCTCTACAAGGCCGACCTGATCATCGTCGCCGGCCAGAACCCCGGCACCAACCACCCGCGCATGCTCTCCGCACTGGAGAAGGCCAAGGCGGGCGGCGCGAAGATCGTCAGCGTCAACCCGCTGCCCGAGGCCGGTCTGGAGCGCTTCAAGAACCCGCAGACCCCGCAGGGCATGCTCAGGGGCGCCGCGCTCACCGACCTGTTCCTGCAGATCCGCATCGGCGGCGACCAGGCCCTCTTCCGCCTCCTCAACAAGCTGATCCTCGATGCGGACGGCGCGGTCGACGAGGACTTCGTGCGTGAACACACCCACGGCTACGAGGAGTTCGCGGCAGCCGCCCGCACCGCCGACTGGGACGAGACCCTCGCCGCCACGGGTCTCACCCGCGAGGAGATCGAGCAGACCCTGCGGATGGTCCTCGCCTCCAAGCGCACCATCGTGTGCTGGGCGATGGGCCTCACCCAGCACAAGCACTCCGTGCCGACCATCCGCGAGGTGGTCAACTTCCTTCTGCTGCGCGGCAACATCGGCCGCCCGGGGGCCGGAGTGTGCCCCGTCCGCGGACACAGCAACGTCCAGGGTGACCGCACGATGGGCATCTTCGAGCGCCCCGCACCCGCCTTCCTGGACGCCCTGGAGAAGGAGTTCGGCTTCGCGGCGCCGCGCGAGCACGGCTACGACGTCGTCCAGGCCATCCGCGCCCTGCGCGACGGCGCGGCGAAGGTCTTCTTCGCCATGGGCGGCAACTTCGTCTCCGCCTCACCCGACACGGACGTCACGGAGGCGGCCATGCGGCGCGCCCGGCTGACCGTGCACGTGTCGACGAAGCTCAACCGCTCGCACGCGGTCACGGGCGCGCGTGCCCTCATCCTGCCCACGCTCGGCCGCACCGAGCGCGACCTCCAGGACGGCGGCGAGCAGTTCGTGACCGTCGAGGACTCCATGGGCATGGTGCACGCCTCCCGCGGCCGGCTGGAGCCCGCCGGCACCCACCTGCTGTCCGAGCCGGCCATCGTCTGCCGTCTGGCCCGCCGCGTGCTCGGCGAGGAAAGCACCACGCCGTGGGAGGAGTTCGAGAAGGACTACGCCACGATCCGCGACCGCATCGCCCGCGTGATCCCCGGCTTCGAGGACTTCAACGCGCGCGTGGCTGGTTCTGCTGGTCGCCCTGGCGGCTTCGCCCTCCCGCACGCCCCCCGCGACGAACGCCGCTTCCCGACCGCCACCGGCAAGGCCAACTTCACCGCGGCACCCGTGGAATACCCCGAAGTGCCCGAAGGCCGCCTGCTGCTGCAGACGCTGCGCTCGCACGACCAGTACAACACCACCATCTACGGCCTCGACGACCGCTACCGCGGCATCAAGAACGGCCGCCGGGTCGTCCTGGTCCACCCCGAGGACGCGCGGGCGCTCAAGGTCGCCGACGGGTCGTACGTCGACCTGGTCAGCGAGTGGAAGGACGGCGTGGAACGCAGGGCGGCCGGCTTCCGGGTCGTGCACTACCCCACGGCACGCGGCTGCGCGGCCGCGTACTACCCGGAGACCAACGTGCTGGTCCCGCTGGACTCCACCGCCGACATCAGCAACACCCCGGCCAGCAAGTCCGTCGTCGTACGTCTGGAACAATCACCAACCCACTGAGCGTTTGCTCAGGCAGGTTGGACGAGCGATCAGGACGAACGGAGCCGGGCCCATGGGCGAGCAGCAGTACGTGAAGTTCCCGCAGGAGGTCATCGACGAGTACGCCGCACTCGGCGTCGACCTCCCCGCCCTGTTCTCCGCCGGCCACCTCGGCACGCGCATGGGCGTCGAGATCATCGAAGCCTCCGCGGACCGCGTCGTCGGCACCATGCCCGTCGAGGGCAACACCCAGCCCTACGGACTGCTGCACGGCGGCGCCTCGGCAGTCCTCGCCGAAACCCTCGGCTCCGTCGGCTCGATGCTGCACGGCGGCAGCTCCAAGCTCGCGGTGGGCGTCGACCTGAACTGCACCCACCACCGAGGCGCGCGCTCCGGCCTCGTGACCGGCGTGGCCACACCGGTGCACCGCGGGCGCACCACGGCGACGTACGACATCGTCATCAGCGACGAGGAAGGGCGGCGCGTGTGCAGTGCGCGGCTGACCTGCCTGCTGCGCGACGTACAGCAACCCGCCGCGGACTGACCACCGGCGCCCTTTCCCCACCGGGCACTGTCCGGCCGCGCCCGCCGCGCCTACCGTCTCCCCATGAGGCCCCTGACATGAGCGGCATCGGCCCCGTCGAACCCGCCGGCCCCGTCGAGACACACACCGGCGACGACCCCGCCACCCCCCAGGACGCACCGCCACCCGACGTCATCGGCACCGACTCACCCCGCCTGACCGACCGTTGGCACGCACTGCTCCCGCGCACCCGCGCCGCCGCACTGGCAGCGGCCGCGGCCACCCTGGCCGCGGCCGTATGGCTCCTGACCGCCAGACCCCCGGCCACACCGCCCAAAAAACCGACCGCACCCTGGCCCTCGACCACAACGGCCTTCCACTACAAGGGAGTTGCCGAGCACCCGAGCACGGCCACCACCAGGGACTTCCGCTTCGACGTCTCCGTACACGACGGACCCCCCGTCACCATCTCCGACATCACCGCCACCCCCGCCGGCGTACACACCCGCACCACACCCCCGACAACCTTCACCGTGCGCGCCGGAACCATCCACCGCATCACCGTGCGGATCACCGTGACCCACTGCGGCGGACTCCCCCTCAACGTCAACCTGCCATTCCTTGACGTAACGCTGCGTAACACACACGCAATACAGCACTACAGTTTCATCTTCGGCGGCAGCTACTCGCGCGACCTCTCCGACCTCCTCCACACGGCCTGCGACGCCACCCGGGCGCTCCCCTCGCCCCGCGTCCAACCGGAAGTGCGGGTTCTCACGATGTGGACCCGACGCGCTCCCGCCAAACCGGCCGAGAGCGAACTTCCCCAAGCCTCACCTTCCGGCACGTCATAACAAGAAAGTCACAAGCCAGCCCACAGCGATGCCCTCACCTGACAGACAGGTTTAGAGTCACGCCCAGTCACCGCGCCGCCGGGCGCGTCTGCAGAACGGCCCAGCTCCACCCCAGTACGGCCCGGCGAGACACACGGCAGCCCAGCAGGACTGCCGGCGCCAGGGAGAGGATTCATCGTGCGACACCGTTCTTTGGTCATACTCACCTCCGTGCTCACCACAGGCGCTCTCACGCTGACCGCCTGCGGCTCGCGCAACGACGACAAGGGTGGGGACAGCGGCAGCAAGAAGACCGAGGTCATCATCGGCGTCGACGCACCACTGACCGGTCAGAACTCCGCGACCGGCCTCGGCATCCAGGGCGGCGTCCAGGTCGCCGTCGACGACGCCAACAAGAACAACCTCGTGCCCGGCGTGACGTTCAAGGTCCAGGCCCTCGACGACAAGGCCATCCCCGCCAGCGGTCAGCAGAACGCCACCCAGCTCGTCAACAACGACAAGGTGCTCGGCGTCGTCGGCCCGCTGAACTCCGGCGTCGCCACCCAGATGCAGCAGGTCTTCGCCACCGCCAACCTGGTCGAGATCTCGCCGTCCAACACCGCCCCCGAGCTCACCCAGGGCAAGAACTGGCAGACGAAGAAGGCCCGCCCCTTCAAGACCTACTTCCGTACCGCCACCACCGACGCCCTCCAGGGCGGCTTCGCGGCCGACTACGCGTACAACACGCTGAAGAAGAAGAGCGTCTTCGTCGTCGACGACAAGCAGACCTACGGCGCCGGCCTGGCCAAGCTGTTCACCGCCGGCTTCACCAAGGCCGGCGGCAAGGTCGCCGGCACCGACCACGTCAACACCGGCGACACCGACTTCTCCGCCCTCGTCACCAAGATCAAGAACTCCAAGGCCGACCTGGTCTACTACGGCGGCCAGTACGACGAGTCCGAGAAGCTCACCAAGCAGCTCAAGGACGGCGGCGCCAAGATCCCGCTCTTCGGCGGCGACGGCATGTTCAGCGACACCTACATCCAGACCGCCGGCAAGCCCTCCGAAGGTGACCTCGCCACCTCCGTCGGCCAGCCCGTCGACACCCTCGCCTCCGCCCAGGACTTCATCAAGAAGTACAAGGCAGCCGGCCTCAAGGGCGACTACGGCACCTACGGCGGCTACTCCTACGACGCCGCAACCGCCATCATCAAGGCGATCGCCAACGTCGTGAAGGACGGCAAGGTCCCCTCCGACGCCCGCGCCAAGATCGTCGACGAGGTCGGCAAGACCAAGTTCGACGGCGTCGCCGGCCCCGTCGCCTTCGACCAGTACGGCGACACCACCAACAAGCAGCTGACCGTCTACCAGGTCACCAACGGCAAGTGGAAGGCCGTCAAGAGCGGCACGTTCAACGGCTGACCTAACCAGCCGAACTGCCGCTAGCACCACCCCAGGGCCGCGCGGCCGACCACACGTCACCCGCGCGGCCCGTTCCACGCCCCCTGCTCACTCCCCACCACATGGAGGCCATGCGGTGCACACCCTGCCGCAGCAGCTGGCCAACGGGCTGTTCCTCGGCTCGATGTACGGGCTGATCGCCATCGGATACACGATGGTGTACGGCATCGTCCAGCTCATCAACTTCGCCCATGGCGAGATCTTCATGACCGGCGGCTTCGGCGCGCTCACGGTCTACCTCTACGTCCTGCCCAACGGCACATCCATGTGGATAGCCCTCCCGGCGATGCTCATAGGCGGCGGACTCGTCTCCGTCCTCATCGCCGTCGGGGCGGAACGCTTCGCCTACCGACCACTCCGCGGCGCCCCACGCCTGGCCCCCCTCATCACCGCGATCGGCCTCTCCCTCGCACTCCAGCAGGCCGTCTTCAACTGGTACCCGGACGCCAAGACCGACCGCAACTTCCCGCAGATCGACGCCGGCCCCTGGAACCTCGGCTCCATCAGCATCAGCAGCGGATCCCTCTTCGTCATCATCGCCGCCCCCCTCTGCATGGCGGCCCTCGCCTTCTTCGTCCGCCTCTCCCGCACCGGCCGCGCCATGCAGGCCACCGCGCAGGACCCGGACACCGCACAGCTGATGGGCATCGACACCAACCGCATCATCGTCATCGCCTTCGCCATCGGCGGCTTCTTCGCCGCCGTCGCCGCCGTCGCCTACGGCCTGCGCTACGGGCAGATCAAGTACGACATGGGCTTCCAGATGGGCCTCAAAGCCTTCACCGCAGCCGTACTCGGCGGCATCGGCAACATCTACGGCGCCATGATCGGCGGCCTCGTCCTCGGCCTCGCCGAAACCATGGCCACCTCCTACATCAACGACATCCCCGGCATGCAGCAACTCGGCGGCGGCGGCTGGTCCTCCGTCTGGGCCTTCGTCCTCCTCATCCTCGTCCTGCTGTTCAGGCCACAAGGCCTCGTCGGCGAACGCGTAGCGGACAGGGCGTGACCACCATGACAACCACCAAGAAGACCAGCCCCACCACGCCGGACACCCCGCGCGGCCTCATCCCCCTGCCCCAGTCCGCCGCCCGCCTCCTGATCGCCGCAGGCGCCATCGGCACCATCGCCAGCACGTACATGTCCTGGACCTGGACGTCCGACTTCCCCGGGGACCTCACCTACTACGGCTCCCCCGCCGGACTGCAGATCCTCGACCTCGTCGCCGGCGTCCTCACCCTCCTCTTCGCGCTCACCCGCTGGAACATACGCGGCCTCACCTGGCTCAACCCGGCCGGCGCCACCGCCCCCGTGTTCCTCGCCGCCGCAGCCGCCTTCGCCGTCAGCTGGTTCAGCGCACTCGCCATCGCCATCGACCTCGGCGGGCTCGTCAACCTCGACCCCGGCGCCTACATAGCCGCCGCCGCCTCCCTGGTCGCCATCCTCGGCGCCCTCGCCCTGCCCAGCCCCGGCAACACCGCCAAAGCCTGGGTCAGCAAGCCCGACAACATCCCCCCGGCAGGCACACTCCCCGCCTGGGGCGAGCGCCTCGTCATCACCGCCGCCACCGCCGTCGGCCTCATCGCCTTCGCCTACGGCATCGGCGTCGACCCCGACGCCAGCGAAACCTTCATCGGCTTCCTGCTGCTCGTCATCTTCGGCTCCTGGGCCGTGATCGCCGCCGGACTCGCCGACCGATTCTCCGTCATCAACGCCCGGCACAAAGGCTTCGCCACCTCCATGGCCTTCCTCGCCGCCGCGATCTTCCCCTTCGTCGAGAACAACGAACACAACGCCAACCTCGGCGTGAACATCCTCGTCGTCGCCACCGTCGCCCTCGGCCTCAACATCGTCGTCGGCCTCACCGGACTCCTCGACCTCGGATACGTCGCCTTCCTCGGCGTCGGCGCCTACGCCGCAGCCCTCGTCTCCGGCTCCGAGTTCTCCCGCTTCTCCGGCGTCCAATTCCCCTTCTGGGCCGCCATGCTCACCGGCATGGCCGCATCCCTCACATTCGGCGTCCTCATCGGCGCCCCCACCCTGCGACTGCGCGGCGACTACCTCGCCATCGTCACCCTCGGCTTCGGAGAAATCTTCCGCATCACCGTCAACAACCTCGACGGCTCCTCCGGACCCAACATCACCAACGGACCCAACGGCATCTCGATGATCCCCGACCTGGAGATCTTCGGCTTCAACTTCGGCAGCAGCCACGACATCGGCTCCATCACCATCGGCCGATTCGCCAACTACCTGCTCCTGATGCTCGTCATCACAGCCATCGTGGTCCTCGTCTTCAACCGCGCCGCCGACTCCCGCATCGGCCGCTCCTGGATCGCCATCCGCGAAGACGAAACCGCCGCCACCGCCATGGGCATCAACGGCTTCCGCGTCAAACTCATCGCCTTCGCCCTCGGCGCCTCACTCGCCGGCCTCGCCGGCACCGTCAGCGCCCACGTCGGCTACAGCGTCAACCCCGCCCCCTACCAGTTCGCCGGCTCCGTACCACCCAACTCCGCATTCCTGCTCGCCGCAGTCGTCCTCGGCGGCATGGGCACCGTCGGCGGACCCATCCTCGGCGCCACCCTGCTCTACCTCCTCCCCGAGAAGCTCAGCTTCCTCAAGGAGTACCAACTCTTCGCCTTCGGCCTGGCCCTCGTCATCCTGATGCGCTTCCGCCCCGAAGGCATCATCGCCAACCGACGCCGCCAACTCGAATTCCACGAAACAGAACAAGCCGACATCCCCGAACAGAGCCTTCCCGACACCACAGTCGGCGTCACCAAGGCAGGGGCGTAACCACCATGACCACCACCACCGCCACCAGCCCCGTCCTCGAAGCCAGCGGCGTCACCATGCGCTTCGGCGGCCTCACCGCCGTACGCAGCGTCGACCTCACCGTCAACACCGGTGAAATCGTCGGCCTCATCGGACCCAACGGCGCCGGCAAAACCACCTTCTTCAACTGCCTCACCGGCCTGTACATCCCCACCGAGGGCAAAGTCGCCTACAAAGGCACCGTCCTCCCCCCCAAACCCCACCTCGTCACCAGCGCCGGCATCGCCCGCACCTTCCAGAACATCCGGCTCTTCGCCAACATGACCGTCCTGGAAAACGTCCTCGTCGGCCGCCACACCCGCACCAAAGAAGGCCTCTGGTCGGCCCTCCTACGCGGCCCCGGCTTCCGCAAAGCCGAAGCCGCCTCCCGCGAACGCGCCATGGAACTCCTCGAGTTCATCGGCCTCGCCCACAAAGCCGACCACCTCTCCCGCAACCTCCCCTACGGCGAGCAGCGCAAGCTCGAAATCGCCCGAGCCCTCGCCAGCGACCCCGGCCTGCTCCTCCTCGACGAGCCCACCGCCGGCATGAACCCCCAGGAGACCCGCGCCACCGAGGAACTGGTCTTCGCCATCCGCGACAAGGGCGTCGCCGTGCTCGTCATCGAGCACGACATGCGCTTCATCTTCAACCTGTGCGACCGCGTCGCCTGCCTCGTCCAAGGCGAAAAACTCGTCGAAGGCACCTCCGACGTCGTCCAGGGCGACGAACGCGTCGTCGCCGCCTACCTCGGCACCCCCTTCGAAGGCGCCCCCGGCGCCGACGAAATCGCCGAAGTCGAAGCCGCCGAGACCACCGGAGCACAGGGCACCACCAGCACGGAAGGAAACGCCCAGTGACCGCACTCCTGGAGGTCGAAGACCTCAAGGTCGCCTACGGCAAGATCGAAGCCGTCAAGGGCATCTCCTTCACCGTCGAAGCCGGCCAGATCGTCACCCTCATCGGCACCAACGGCGCCGGCAAAACCACCACCCTGCGCACCCTCTCGGGCCTCCTCAAGCCCCGCTCAGGCAAGATCACCTTCGACGGCCAGCCCCTCAACGGCATCCCCGCCCACAAGATCGTCGCCCTCGGCCTCGCCCACTCCCCCGAAGGCCGACACATCTTCCCCCGCCTCACCATCACCGAGAACCTCCAACTCGGCGCCTTCCTCCGCAAAGACAAGGAAGCCATCGAAAAAGACATCCAACGCGCCTACGACCTCTTCCCCATCCTCGGAGAACGCCGCAAACAAGCCGCCGGAACCCTCTCCGGCGGCGAGCAGCAAATGCTCGCCATGGGCCGCGCACTGATGTCCCAGCCCAAACTCCTCATGCTCGACGAACCCTCCATGGGCCTCTCCCCGATCATGATGCAGAAGATCATGTCCACCATCGTCGAACTGAAGTCCCAGGGCACCACCATCCTGCTCGTCGAACAGAACGCCCAGGCCGCCCTCTCGCTCGCCGACCAGGGACACGTCATGGAGGTCGGCAACATCGTCCTCTCCGGCACCGGACAGGACCTCCTGCACGACGAATCGGTACGCAAGGCCTACCTCGGCGAGGACTGACCCCCTCACCGGACACGACCAAGGCCCGCGCCCCTGAAACCAGGGACGCGGGCCTCCGTCGTCGGACTACGGCGCGAGGATCAGCCCTTAGCGGCCTTCTTCTCGTCAGCGTCCTGAATAACCGCCTCCGCGACCTGCTGCATCGACATCCGACGGTCCATCGACGTCTTCTGGATCCACCGGAACGCGGCCGGCTCCGACAGCCCGTACTCCGTCTGCAGGATCGACTTCGCCCGGTCCACCAACTTGCGCGTCTCCAGGCGCAGCGTCAGGTCGGCGACCTCCTTCTCCAGCTCCTTCAGCTCAGTGAACCGCGAGACGGCCATCTCGATGGCCGGTACGACATCACTCTTGCTGAACGGCTTCACCAGATACGCCATCGCACCGGCGTCCCTGGCCCGCTCCACGAGGTCGCGCTGCGAGAAGGCGGTGAGCATCAGCACCGGGGCGATGCCCTCCTCCGCGATCTTCTCGGCCGCCGAGATGCCGTCCAGCTTGGGCATCTTCACATCCAGGATCACCAGATCCGGCTTGTGCTCGCGGGCCAGCTCGATGGCCTGCTCACCGTCACCGGCCTCACCGACGACGCTGTAGCCCTCCTCCTCCAGCATCTCTTTGAGATCGAGCCGGATCAGGGCCTCGTCCTCGGCGATGACGACACGGGTCGTCAGCGGAGGCACGTGCGACTTGTCGTCGTCGGGCGCGTCTGCGGGCTGGGGCGACTCGGGGGCGGTCACGGGGGCTCCTTGTTACGGGCCGGGCAGGTACTGCTCCCCCAGAGCCTACCTAGCTGCAGCATCTCGTGGTGACCCGGTACACTTCCCAACAGTTCCACGGCCTGCCCGGTTGGAGGAATCTGGTCAGACTCGCGGTGCTCAAACCACCGTGCCTTCGGGCATGTGGGTTCGAATCCCACACCGGGCACAACGGAACCAGAAGCGGAGGACCACGTTCGCGTGGTCCTCCGCTTTTTGCTGCACGGAGTAGCGATCAGTAACGCAGAGTTTCCGCATGAACTTTCACGGCACTGAGGTTCGACAGAGGGCACTCACGCTTCTTCGCGACGGAGCTCGTAACGCGGACGTGGCTCGCCAGTTCAATATCCCTCTCGGTACGGTCAGTTACTGGAAGCACGTGGACCGCGCGAAACGCGGCGAGTGCCCGGGGCGCACCCACCCACCATGCCCCCGTTGCGACGGGGACCTGGACAGTCCGGCCTATTCCTACCTCCTAGGCCTGTACCTGGGCGACGGCCACATCATTCAGAACCGCGCCATGCGGTCACCCAGCCTGTCCATCACCTGCGCTGAGGCGCACCCCGGGCTCATGGACGAGTGCGAGAGGGCCATGCGTTCGGTCTTTCCAAGAAACTCCGTCTGCAGAGTCCGCCGTAAGGGCTGCCGCGAGGTGAAACTGAACTCCATGCATCTATGGTGCCTTTTCCCTCAACACGGTCCCGGCAAGAAGCACGACCGTCGCATCGCCCTCGAACCCTGGCAGCAGGACATCGTCGATGTGCACCCCTGGGAATTCATCCGTGGTCTTATCCACTCCGACGGATGCCGCATCACCAACTGGACGACTCGTCTAGTGGCCGGAGAGCGCAAGCGCTACGAATACCCGCGCTACTTCTTTACCAACAAGTCGGACGACATCCGGAAGCTCTGCACCGACACCCTCGACAAGGTCGGCGTCGACTGGAGCACCCTCGCTCGCGGCAGCGACCCGTTCAACATCTCCATCGCCCGCAAAGCCTCAGTAGCCCTCATGGACGCCCACGTAGGCCCCAAGTACTAACCCCGGAGCCCTACTTGGGACTGTCGTCCTCGCCGACGTGGTGCACCCGCACCAGGTTCGTCGAGCCGGACACCCCGGGAGGCGAGCCTGCCGTGATCACGACCACGTCGCCCTTCTCGCACCGTCCGTACTTCAGCAGCAGCTCGTCCACCTGGTCGACCATCGCGTCCGTCGAGTCGACGTGCGGGCCGAGGAACGTCTCCGCGCCCCAGGTCAGGCTGAGCTGGGAGCGGGTGGCCGGCTCGGGGGTGAAGGCGAGGAGGGGGATCGGGGAGCGGTAGCGGGAGAGGCGGCGGGCCGTGTCGCCGGACTGGGTGAAGGCGACCAGGAACTTGGCGCCAAGGAAGTCGCCCATTTCGGCTGCCGCGCGGGCGACCGCGCCGCCCTGGGTGCGGGGCTTGTTGCGTTCGGTCAGGGGCGGGAGGCCCTTGGCGAGGATGTCTTCCTCGGCCGCTTCGACGATCTTCGCCATGGTCCGGACGGTCTCGATGGGGTATTTGCCGACGCTGGTCTCGCCGGACAGCATCACGGCGTCGGTGCCGTCGATGACGGCGTTGGCGACGTCGGAGGCTTCCGCGCGGGTCGGGCGGGAGTTGTCGATCATCGAGTCGAGCATCTGTGTCGCGACGATGACCGGTTTGGCGTTGCGCTTGGCCAGTTTGATTGCTCGCTTCTGGACGACCGGGACGTGTTCGAGGGGCATCTCGACGCCGAGGTCGCCGCGGGCGACCATGATGCCGTCGAAGGCGGCGACGATGTCGTCGATCGCGTCGACGGCCTGGGGTTTCTCGACCTTGGCGATGACGGGGAGGCGGCGGCCTTCTTCGTCCATGATGCGGTGGACGTCTTCGATGTCGCGGCCGCTGCGTACGAACGACAGGGCGATGACGTCGGCGCCGGTGCGCAGCGCCCAGCGTAGGTCTGCTTCGTCTTTGTGGGAGAGGGCGGGGACGGAGACGGCGGCTCCGGGGAGGTTGAGGCCTTTGTGGTCGGAGAGGATGCCGCCTTCGAGGACGGTGGTGTGGACGTGGGGGCCTTTGACGTCGGTGACTTGGAGGCAGACTTTGCCGTCGTCGACGAGGATGTGTTCGCCGGGGGCGACGTCGGTGGCGAGGCCGGGGTAGGTGGTTCCGCAGCTGTGTTGGTCTCCTTGGGCGCCGTCTTCCACTGTGATGGTGAAGGTGTCGCCGCGTTCGAGGAGTACGGGGCCTTCGGTGAAGTGGCCGAGTCGGATCTTCGGGCCTTGGAGGTCGGCGAGGATTCCGACGCTGTGGCCGGTTTCGTCGGAGGCCTTTCGTACGTGTTGGTAGCGCTCCTCGTGTTCGGCGTGGGTGCCGTGGCTGAGGTTGAGGCGGGCGACGTCCATTCCGGCTTCGACCAGGGCTTTGATCTGGTCGTAGGAGTCGGTGGCGGGCCCCAGTGTGCAGACGATCTTTGCTCGGCGCATGGTGTGAGCCTAGGCCTTACGGGTGGGTAGGGAATTGGTCGCACATGTCTTCTCAACAACCTTTGGGTGAAGGGGTGTTGACAAGTATTGAAGTGTGTCTGGAGGTGCTCTGGTGGGCATTTCCTACAGCTGTGGTGGTGCCATGGTGAAGCGGGCGTTCACGGCTGCGAAGATTCGCTGGCGTTGGGGTTCGAGGTCGAGCGGTGTGGCTGCGGTGTCTTCGGTGGCGGCGCCGTAGGCCATGGAGCGCATGCGGCCGGGGGTCGGGGGGTAGGGCTGTTGGTCCTCTGCTCCGATGTCGGCGAGTTCTACGAGTGCTGCGAGTGTGGTGCCGAGTGCTTCGGCGTATTCGCGTGCTCGTTGGACGGCTTCTTTTACGGCTTGGCGGCGGGCTTGTCGGTGGGCGGGTGAGTCGGGGCGCAGGGCCCACCAGGGGCCGTCGACGCGGGTGAGGTCCAAGTCGGCGAGGCGGGTGGTGAGTTCGCCGAGGGCGGTGAAGTCGGTGAGTTCGGCGGTGATGTGGACGCGGCCGTGGTAGGCGTGGATGCGTTCGCCGCGGCCTTTGTCCTTGAGTTCGGGGCTGATGGAGAAGGCGCCGGTTTCGAGGCGTTCGACTGCGTTGCCGTATGTCTTGGTGAGGTCGAGGGCGGTGGTGTTGCGGCGGGTGAGGTCGTCGAGGGCGGCTCGGCGGTCTTTGCCGCGGGAGGCGACGGTGATGCCGATGCGGGCGATTTCGGGGTCGACTTCGAGGCGTGCTTCGCCGCGGACGGCGATGCGGGGGGCGTCGGGGGTGCCGTAGGGGACGGCGGGGGGTGGGTCGTTCGTGGGAGGGGTGGTCATACGTCCCACTCTGGCACTTGTTGGCTGTTTGGGGGCCGTGGGTGGTGCGGTTGGGTCATCGGATCGAAACCTGTGGGGTCTGTTGCGTTTTGCTGTGTCCGGGTCAGAATCTACGCGCGTTGTTGACTATTTCGCGAGGAGATCCGGGCATGCCCTTGAACCGTAGGAAGTTCCTGCAGAAGTCCGCCGTGACCGGAGCGGGGGTGGCGGTGGCCGGTGCCGTGGCGGCTCCGTCGGCCGAGGCCGCTGAGGGGCGTAGGCCTGCCAGGCGGTACTCGCTCACCGTCATGGGCACCACCGACCTGCACGGACACGTCTTCAACTGGGACTACTTCAAGGACGCGGAGTACTCCGACAAGGCCGGGAACGCGATGGGTCTGGCGCGTATCTCGACGCTGGTGAACCGGGTGCGGGCGGAGAGGGGGCGCTGCCACACGATGCTGCTGGACGCGGGTGACACGCTGCAGGGCACGCCGCTGACGTACTACTACGCGAAGGTGGATCCGATCACCGCCAAGGGTGGTCCGGTGCATCCCATGGCGCAGGCGATGAACGCGATCGGGTACGACGCGGCGGCGCTGGGCAACCACGAGTTCAACTACGGGCTTGAGACGCTGCGGAGGTTCGAGGACCAGCTGCAGTTCCCGCTGCTGGGTGCGAACGCGCTGGACGCGAGGACGCAGAAGCCGGCGTTTGCGCCGTACCTCATCAAGAGGTTCCGTGTGCCGGGTCTGCCGCCGGTGAAGGTGGCGGTGCTGGGTCTGACCAATCCCGGTATCGCGATCTGGGACAAGGCTTATGTGCAGGGGAAGTTGACGTTCCCGGGGCTTGAGGAGCAGGCGGCGAAGTGGGTGCCGAGGCTGCGGGCGATGGGTGCGGACGTGGTGGTGGTGTCGGCGCATTCCGGTTCGTCCGGGACGTCGTCGTACGGTGACCAGTTGCCGTATGTCGAGAACTCGGCGGCGCTGGTGGCTCAGCGGGTGCCGGGCATCGACGCGATTCTGGTCGGGCACGCGCATGTGGAGATCCCGGAGCTGAAGGTGACCAACGAGCGGACGGGCAGGACGGTCGTGTTGTCCGAGCCGCTGTGTTTCGCGGAGCGGTTGACGCTGTTCGACTTCGAGCTGGTGTTCCGTTCGGGCCGGTGGGAGGTCGAGTCGGTGGCGGCGTCGCTGCTGAACTCGAACACGGTGGAGGACGATCCGAAGATCACCAAGTTGGTGTCGGACGAGCACGCGAAGGTCGTCAGGTACGTCAACCAGGTGGTCGGTTCGGCGACGGAGACGCTGACGACGGTCGAGGCGCGGTACAAGGACGCGCCGATCATCGACCTGATCACCAAGGTCCAGGAGGATGTGGTGAAGGCGGCGCTGGCGGGGACGGAGTATGCGGCGCTGCCGGTGATCGCGCAGGCGTCGCCGTTCTCGCGGACGTCGGAGATCCCGGCGGGCGAGGTGACGATCCGGGATCTGTCGTCTCTGTATGTGTACGACAACACGCTGGTCGCGAAGGTGATGACGGGTGCGCAGCTGCGGGCGTACCTGGAGTACTCGGCGGAGTATTTCGTGCGGACGGCGGCCGGTGCCGCGGTCGACGTGGAGAGGCTGACGAACGCGAACGGACGCCCGGACTACAACTACGACTATGTGTCGGGTCTCGGGTATGAGATCGACATCGCCCAGGCGGCCGGGTCGCGGATCAGGAATCTCACCTACGGCGGGGCCGCTCTGGACGACGGACAGCAGTTCGTGCTGGCGGTGAACAACTACCGTGCCAATGGCGGTGGTGCGTTCCCGCATGTGGCGTCGGCGAAGGAGCTGTGGTCGGAGTCGACGGAGATCCGGACGCGGATCGCCGAGTGGGTGACGGCGAAGGGTGTGCTGGACCCGAGGGACTTCGCGTCGGCGGACTGGAGGCTGACCCGGGACGGCACGCCGGTGTTCTGACGGCCGTGTTCCAGCGGCGGTTTTCTGTCGGCTGTTTTCTGTCGGCGGTTTTCTAGAGGTTGAGCAGGGTTACGTCGATGGCGTCGGCGATGGCTTTCGCGCCGGCGTCGTTGACGTGGAGTCCGTCGCCGCTGTTGAACTCGTCGCGGATTCTGGTGGGTCGGCCGGGGTCCGCGACGGCGGTGGCGATGTCGGCGACCGCGTCGAAGGGGTGGTCGCCGCCGAGGAGCCAGGTGTTGACCTGGTGGCGTACGGTCTGGCCCTCGCCGGTGTCGTAGCCGGGGTAGATGGTGCCGGCGTAGGGGCCGATGGTGCTGCCGATGACGGTGAGGCCGGCGGCGTGCAGGCGGTCGGCCAGGGTGGTGAGGCCGGTGATCACGTCGTCGGCGGTGGGGAGTTGGCCGGGTTCGGGGTCCGCGATGGCGCCGGGCAGGCCGAGGTCGTTGAGGCCGATGTGGACGAGGACGTGGCTGACGCCGGGTACGTCGAGGACGTCGTGGTCGATGCGGGACAGCAGGTGGTCGCCGATCTCGTCGGTGAGCAGGCGGTTGCCGGAGATGCCCTGGTTGACGATCCAGCCGTGGTCGAGGCGGCGGCCGAGCTGGGCGGGGAAGCTGTTGTCGGTGCCGGGGGTGGTGGCCGCGCCTTCGATCCAGGAGTCGCCGAAGGCCACGGCGATGCGGGTGGCTTCGGGGGCGAGGACGTCGACGCCTGTGAGGAGGTGGCCGAGGGGCAACTCCTCGGATTCGTCGAGGAGTTCGGCGGAGAGGTGGTTGCCGTTGACGGCGTGTCCGATGTCGTAGGGGGTGGCCGTGTAGGTGGTGAGGCCTGTGTCGCCCGGCAGGTAGAGGCTGATGGTGAGTTCTTCCCCTGCGCTCACGGGCAGTTCGACCGGGTCGCTGACGATTTCCTCGCCGACGGGCAGGGTGACTGTTTCTGCGCCCGAGAAGCGCAGGGGTGTGTCGCTGGTGGGGTCGATGCGGCTGCGGATGGTGCGTACGGCGAGGTGGGCGCCGCCGAGTTCCAGGGGTTGCCAACTGCTGGCAGCGGAAGGTTGTTGAGTGTGCGTAACCATGAGGGAGTGGTGGCGTTATCAGCATATGAACCTGACGGAGTGGGCGCGGGCGCAGGGGGTGAACCCGCATACGGCGTATCGCTGGTTTCGTGAGGGCGCCTTGCCGGTGCCCGCGCGCCGGGTGGGGCCGCGCACGATCCTGGTGAACATCGAAGCGAACGCCTCACCCTCGGTGACCGGTGGTGTAGGTCTGTATGCCCGCGTTTCCTCGCACGATCGGAAGCCGGACCTGGAGCGGCAGACCGCTCGCCTGTCGGCATGGGCGGCGGAGGCGGGACAGAAGGTTGTGCGGATCGAGTCCGAGATCGCCTCGGGTATGAACGGCTGCCGCGCGAAGGTGAAGCGGCTGCTGGCCGATCCGGCGGTGACCACGGTCGTGGTCGAGCACAAGGACCGCCTCGGGCGGATGAACGTGGAGCTGATCGAGGCCGCCCTGTCCGCGACTGGCCGCCGACTCGTCGTCCTCGATGACGGCGAAGTCGAAGACGACCTGGTCCGGGACATGGTGGAGGTACTGACGTCGTTCTGCGCCCGCCTGTACGGCCGTCGGTCGGCGAAGAACCGGGCGAGGAAGGCTCTCGAAGCGGCGGCCGGCGATGTGGGGCGACCAGCATTGGCGTAAGCCCCTGGCCGGCAAGACTCGCAAGATGTCCCGGCACGACGCCGCGAGCGTCGCGATCGGCAGGCGCGCCCTCGGGCACCCGATCCGGCGACGGACGGCACCGCCCCCGCAGCACCAGAGCGATGCTGTGGGGCATCGGACCGCCCAGGCCGGACCAGGCGCACGAGGGCATGAGGGAACCCGCCCACCCGTCACGGAGCGTGCACACGATGCACGCAGCCGGACGGGGACACAGCGAACGCGGGAGACCAGCGCATCCAACACCGTTCGGGATGCGCGCAGTTCCAGGAGCTGGCAGCAAATGTCACTCCTGGACACTGTTTAGGAACGGTTCCTTGCCGTAGCGGTTGCTGAGCCGGACTCTCAGCGCTTCACCTCCTCCGGCCAGTCGCAGGGACTGCCTGATGGTCTGGTCGGTGAAGGAGCGGGGTTCGAAGAGGTGGAAGTTCTCGTGGGGGTTGATGACGGCGGCGCGGTGGGCTGCGATCCAGGTGGTGGTCATGGCGGGGCCAACGCCCGGGCCGTCGGGGTTCTTCCCGGCGGTCCGGCTTTTCACCTTCGGTGTTCGTGCGTTCCGTCGACGAGCGGTGTGAGCACCTGGGCGTGTCGTGCGTGCGGGATGCGTGGCTGAGGCTGTTGGTCGAGTCCGAAGGTGGTGAAGGCGGTTCGGGTGGGGAGGGGGTAAGGCTCTTTGCCTGTGAGGGAGTTGAGGATGGTGGCGCTGCGCCAGGCGGCGAGGCCCAGGTCGGGGGTGCCGACGCCGTGGGTGTGGCGTTCGGCGTTCTGCACGTAGATGTGGCAGTCGGAGCCGCTGACGGAGGGGTCGAGGGCGAGGCGGAAGTGTTCGTCGATGCGGGGGCGTGAGCGGCTGTCGCGGCGCAGGTAGGGGTCGAGGCCGGCGAGGATGCGGTCGAGGGGGCGTTCGCGGTAGCCGGTGGCGAGGACTACGGCGTCGGTGGTGAGCCGGGAGCGGGTGTCCTGTTGCAGGTGTTCCAGGTGGAGTTCGACCTTGCTGGTGGCGATGCGGCCCGCGGTGCGGACTTGGACGCCGGGGGTGAGGACGACGTCGGGCCAGCCGCCGTGCAGGGTGCGGTCGTAGAGCTCGTCGTGGATGGCGGTGATGGTGTCGGTGTCGATGCCCTTGTGGAGCTGCCACTGGCTGGTGACGAGGCGGTCGCGGACGTCTTCGGGGAGGGCCTGGAAGTAGCGGGTGTAGTCGGGGGTGAAGTGTTCGAGGCCGAGCTTGGAGTACTCCATGGGGGCGAAGGCCTCGGTGCGGCCGAGCCAGTGGAGTTTTTCGCGGCCTGCGGGGCGGGCGCGGAGCAGGTCGAGGAAGATCTCGGCGCCTGACTGTCCCGAGCCGATGACGGTGACGTGGTCGGCGGCGAGGAGGGTGTCGCGGTGGGTGAGGTAGTCGGCCGCGTGGACGACGGGGACGGCGGGTGCTTCGACGAGCGGTTTGAGGGGTTCGGGGACGTAGGGCTCGGTGCCGATGCCGAGGACGATGTTCCTGGTGTAGGTACGGCCGAGCGCTTCGGCTTCTCCGTCGGTGTCGAGCTGGGTGAAGTCGACTTCGAAGAGGTCGCGTTCGGGGTTCCAGCGGACGGCGTCGACCTGGTGGCCGAAGTGGAGTCCGGGGAGGCTGTCGGCGACCCAGCGGCAGTAGGCGTCGTATTCGGCGCGTTGGATGTGGAAGCGCTCGGCGAAGTAGAAGGGGAAGAGGCGGTCGCGGGCCTTGAGGTGGTTGAGGAAGGTCCAGGGGCTGGCGGGGTCGGCGAGTGTCACCAGGTCGGCGAGGAAGGGGACTTGGATGCGGGCTCCGCCGATGAGGAGGCCGGAGTGCCAGTCGAAGGAGGGGCGCTGTTCGTAGAAGGCGGTGTCGAGTTCGGTGAGGGGGTGGGCGAGGGCGGCGAGCGAGAGGTTGAAGGGGCCGATGCCGATGCCGACCAGGTCGCGGGGTGCGTCGGGCTCGCGGTGTGGGGGGTGAGGCTGGGGCTGCGCGTGGGGGGTGGTGCTCATCGGGGGGTGTTTCCTTCCGCGAGTCTTTCGGCGGGGTCTCCGGCAGGTTCTTGGGCGGCCTGTTCGGCAGGTTCGTGGGCGGCCTGCTCGGCGGGTTCTTCGGTGGCCTGTCCGGCGGGTTCTTCGGTGGCCTTTTCGACGAGGGTGAGGAGGGTGGCCAGGTCGTCGGGGCGGGTGTGGGGGTTGAGGAGGGTGGCCTTGAGCCAGAGGCGGCCGTCGAGGCGGGCCCGGCCGAGGACGGCGCGGCCCTGGTGGAGGAGTTCGCGGCGTACGGCGGCGACGGCGCTCGTCGGTGGTGTGTGCGGGCCGGAACAGGACCGTGCTGATGGTGGGCCCGTCGTGGAGTTCGAAGCCGGGGTGCTCGTGGACGAGGGCGGCGAACTCCTGGGCGCGGTCGCAGACTTGGTCGACGAGGGCGCCGAGTCCGGTGCGGCCGAGGGTCTTGAGGGTGACGGCGATCTTGAGGACGTCGGGGCGGCGGGAGGTGCGCACGGAGCGGCCGAGGAGGTCGGGGAGACCGGCCGCGGTGTCGTCGTCGGCGTTGAGGTAGTCGGCGTGTTGTGTGAGGGCGGCGAGGTCGCGGGGGTGGCGGACCGCGAGGATGCCCGCGGCGACCGGTTGCCAGCCGAGTTTGTGCAGGTCGAGTGTGATGGTGTGGGCTCGGTCGAGGCCGGCGAGCTTTGCGCGGTGGCGGTCGCTGAAGAGGAGGCCTCCGCCGTAGGCGGCGTCGATGTGCAGGCGGGCGTGGTGGGCGGTGCACAGGGCGGCGATCTCGGGGAGAGGGTCGATGAGCCCGGCGTCGGTGGTGCCCGCGGTGGCCGCTACCACGACGGAGCCGTGGGGGCCGCGGAGGGCGGTGAGGGCCTCGTCGAGGGCGGCGGGGTCGAGGGTGCCGGCGGGGGCGGGGACGATCACGGGGTCGGGCAGGCCGAGGAGCCAGGCGGCGCGGGGCAGTGAGTGGTGGGCGTTGGCGCCGCAGACGAGGCGGACGCCGGCGCCGTGTGCCTCGCGCGCCAGGATGAGGGCGAGTTGGTTCGATTCGGTGCCGCCGGTGGTGACGAGGGCGTCGGAGGCGCCGGCCTCCCTGGCCAGTGCGCGGGTGACGAGGGCTTCGAGTTCGGAGGCGGCCGGTGCTTGGTCCCAGGAGTCGAGGGACGGGTTGAGGGCACTTGCGGCGAGGTCCGCGGCGGTGGCGACGGCGAGGGGCGGGCAGTGCAGGTGGGCTGCGCACAGGGGGTCGGCCGGGTCGGCGGCGCCCTCGGCGAGGGCGTGCACCAGGGCGCGCAGGGCGTTCGGGTCGCCGTCCTGCGGCAGTACGTCGCCGGTGGCGGCCCGGACCCGAGCGGCCACCGCGTCCGGTCCGCCGGCGGGCAGGGGTCCGCGGCGGGCGCGTGTGCCCTCGGCCAGGGCGTCGAGCACGGTGTCGAGGAGGGGTCGCAGGGCGCGGGGGCCTTCGGGGCCCGAGGCGAGGCTCGGTGTGCTCATGGGTTCCTCCCGGGCGCGCAGGCAGAGGGAGTTCCAGCTTGTACGCGGATGTGTGCGCGTGCCCGAAAAGTTCAACGATCGGAACCCGAAAGGGTGTCCCTGTGGTGTCTGTGCGGGGCTTGGGCGGGGAGGGTGTTGGTGGTGCCGGTGACCGGGGGTTGCGCCCCTGGGGGCCCGCGTTCGGCCTGAACGGCCTCGTCCTCAGACGCCGGACGGGCCGGCTGGTGCGGACCGGCGCTGACCAGGGTGCCGCTCCGAGTACGCAACCACAGCCGGCGCCCTCCCCCGTGCTCGCCCTATCCCTCTCCCCTCACCTCCCTCACCCGCAACGCCCGTCCCAGGTCGTCGAGTTGGTCGGCCAGTTTGCGGCGCAGGGACGGGATGGGGTCGGCGTCGCTCAGGCAGGCCTCGCCCAGGCGGAGTGTCTCCGGGTCGACGGCGTGCACCGGGAAGGCCCAGCGGCCGGCGGCGTCGGCGATGGCGGGGCCGCGGCGGGCGGCGACGGTCACGGCGTCGTCGTAGTAGCGCGGCACGTACTGCCGTACCAGGTCGGCCTGTTCGGGCTGCCAGAAGCCCTGGGCGGTGGCGACGAAGAGGTAGTTGGAGAGGTCGTCGCCTCCGAACATGGCCTCCCAGGCCTGCGCCTTGGCCTGCTCGTGGGGCAGTGCGGCGCGGCATCGGGCGGCGCCCTCCTGGCCGGTGGCGGAGGGGTCGCGGTCCAGTTCGGCGGCGATGGCTGCCTCGTCGGTGGCGCCGAGGACGGCGAGCCGGGCGAGGACCCTCCAGCGTAGTTCGGGGTCCAGCTCCGGGCCGCCGGGGACGGTGCCGTCGGCGAGCCAGGCGGCGATGGTGTCGGGGTGGGCGGCGACGTCGATGATGTGGCGTACGGCGATCAGGCGCAGGCCGGGGTTGTCGCCGTCCTCGGTGCGGCGGATGAGGTCGCGGCACAGGGAGGAGAGGGTGGCCAGGGCGGCGGGGCGCTGCTCGGGGGTGAGGTAGCGGTCGACGATGTGGGTGGCGGCGAAGGCGAGGGCGCCCTGGACGAGGGCGAGGTCGGTCTCGTGCGGGAGGTGGGTGCGGGCCGTGTCGAGGTAGGCGGTGGGCGGGAGTTGGCCGTCGCGGACCGCGTCCCGCAGGGCGTTCCAGACGACGGCCCGGGTGAGGGGGTCGGGGAGGCCGGAGAGGCTGGTGCGGACCGCTTCGAAGGACTCGGGGTCGAAGCGGATCTTGGCGTAGGTGAGGTCGCCGTCGTTCAGGAGGAGGAGGGCGGGGCGCTTGCCCAGGGGCTGGGGTGTGGTCTGCGGGACGTCGAGGTCGAGGCGTTCGCGCAGGGTGAGGTGGCGGCCCTCGTCGGCGATGTCCTGGTCGTAGAGGCCGACGGCGATGCGGTGCGGGCGGCTGCCGGTGTGCTCGACCCGCAGGGTGCAGGTGCCCTCGTCGCCGGGGGTGACCTTCGCGCCGAGCGTGTCGACGCCGGTGGTGCGCAGCCAGGCGTCGGCCCAGGCGTGCACGTCGCGCTCGGTGGCGGAGGCGAGGGAGTCGATGAAGTCGGCGAGGGTGGCGTTGGCGAACTTGTGGCGCGCGAAGTGGGTGTTGATGCCGGCGAGGAAGTCCTTCTCGCCGAGCCAGGCGACGAGTTGGCGTAGTGCGGAGGCGCCCTTGGCGTAGGAGATGCCGTCGAAGTTGAGGAGGGCGGAGGCCGTGTCGTCGACGTTCTCGGGGGCTACGGGGTGAGTGGACGGGCGCTGGTCGGCGTCGTAGCCCCAGGCCTTGCGGGCGACACCGAAGTCGGTCCAGGTGTCGGTGCCCCTCCATCTGGGGGGTTCCCCCCCAGACCCCCCAGGGCTGACTTCGTTGAGGGTCTGGTAGCCCATGTATTCGGCGAAGGACTCGTTCAGCCAGATGTCGTCCCACCAGCGCAGGGTGACGAGGTCGCCGAACCACATGTGGGCCATTTCGTGGGCGATGACCATGGCGCGGGTCTGGCGTTCGGTGTCGGTGACGGCGGAGCGGTAGACGAACTCGTCGCGGAAGGTGACCAGGCCCGGGTTCTCCATGGCGCCGGCGTTGAACTCGGGCACGAACGCCTGGTCGTAGGAGTCGAAGGGGTAGGGCTCCTCGAACTTCTCGTGGTACCGGTCGTAGCACTGCCGGGTGATCTCGAGGAGTTCGTCGGCGTCCGCGTCGAGGTAGGGGGCCAGGGAGCGGCGGCAGTGCAGGCCGAAGGGCAGGTCGCGGTGCTCGGTGCGCACGGAGTGCCAGGGGCCTGCGGCGACTGCGACGAGGTAGGTGGGGATCAGGGGGGTGGGAGCGGCCTGCCAGTGGCCCTCGCCGAGGTGTTCGGTGGTGCTGTTGGCGAGGACGGTCCAGGCTTCGGGGGCCTTGACGGTCAGCTCGAAGACGGCCTTGAGGTCGGGCTGGTCGAAGGCGGCGAAGACGCGCTGGACGTCCTCCATGAACAGCTGCGTGTAGAGGTAGGTCTCGCCGTCGGTGGGGTCGGTGAAGCGGTGCATGCCCTCGCCGGTGCGGGAGTAGCGCATGGCGGCCTCGATGCGCAGCTCGTGCTCGCCGGCGGTGAGGTTCTTCAGGGGCAGCCTGTTGCCGTCCAGGGTCTGCGGGTCGAGGGGCTGTCCGTCGAGGGTGACGGAGCGCAGCTGTGCGGGCTTGAGCTCGACGAAGGTGCCGGCGTCCGTGCGCGTGGTGAAGCGGATGACGGTCCGGGAGTCGAAGGTCTCGTCGCCGGTGGTCAGATCGAGGTCGACCGTGTAGCGGTGGACGTCGAGGAGCTTGGCACGGGTCTGCGCTTCGTCGCGCGTCAGTACGGACATGCAGGCAATGCTGCCCGATGGCGCTGACAAGGCACAGGGGCGGATCGGTACGCGCGGGTACGCGCCCGTGTGAGCGGTCCCCTATGTGCGGTCCCCTTCGAGCTCCCCGCCCAGTGTCTCGTTCGCGCGCTGGAGCAGGACGCGGGTGTCGGGGTGGGGCAGGGCGGGCGTGCGGGGGGCGTGCTCCTCGGCCCCGGCGTGGTCCTTGACCAGGGCCCGCAGGTCGCGGACCTCCTGCGCCAGGTCGAGGTAGCGGCGGTGGGCGTCGTACAGGTAGCGGACCTTGGTGCGCAGTGCCCAGGGGTCGATGGGTTTCATGACGAGGTCGGCGACGCCGAGTCCGAAGGCCGCGGTGGTCAGTACGTGGTCGACGCCGAAGCCGGTGAGCAGGATGACCGGTATGTGCTGGGTCTGTTCCACGCGGCGCATGTAGCGGACCACGTCCAGGCCGCTGACGCCGGGCATGCGGACGTCCAGCAGGAGCAGGCCGACCTGCCCGCGGAGCACCTGCTTGAGGGCCTCGTCGCCGTTGGTGGCGCAGCCCAGCAGATAGCCCAGCGGGGCCAGGGCGCTTTCCAGGGCGTACAGGGTGTCCTCGTGGTCGTCCACGATGAGGATCTTGGCTTCCGGCATGGCCCGTCGTCCCTCCCGCGTGGACAACCAGCTTATGTCGAGGTGCTGACGTGGCGTGCTCGTCAGCTGACAAGGAGTGCACAGCGCAGCATGCCCCCTGCGGGCCTTCCTGTCACGCCCTTTGTGGTGTCCAACGAGGTCAATTGGCCGCCTGCGCGGAGCCGTTCACCGCATCGCCCGCGATGCGTTCGTGGTGGCGGATCACTTCCGCGATGATGAAGTTCAGGAACTTCTCAGCGAACGCCGGGTCCAGCTTGGCGCTCTCGGCGAGAGAGCGCAGTCGCTCGATCTGGCGGGCCTCGCGGCCCGGGTCGGCGGGCGGCAGCCGGTGTGCGGCCTTGAGGTGGCCGACCTGCTGGGTGGCCTTGAACCGCTCGGCGAGCATGTGGACGACGGCCGCGTCGATGTTGTCGATGCTGTCGCGCAGCCGGGCGAGTTCGGCGCGGACGGCGGGGTCCACGTCACCGGTGCCGGTGTTGCTGGTGGTCATGGGCACCCACCCTACGTGGCGGGCGAGGGTTCGATCATCGGGGTCGGGGACCTGGTCGCTCCAGCCGCCGGGGACGGCGTGGTACTGCTGCGCGCGGAGGCGGACGGGGGGCTTGCCGACGCGGCGGGTGAACGGCCGGGAGAAATAGGCCGGATCGTCGTAGCCGACGCGGCGGGCGACGGCGGCGACGGGCGGTTCGGTGGCGGCGAGGAGTTCCTCGGCGCGGCCCAGGCGGATGTCCGGGCGTGAAGAACCGCATCCAGGTGGGGTACATCCGCGGGAGGGGGACAACGAGGTGTGGCTGCTGGAGTTGGAGTCGGCCGCGGCCGGAACGGGGACGGTCACCCTGCGATCCGTGTGACCCGTCTGACCCGTCTGACCCGTCTGACTCGTCTGTCCCGTCGAGAGCATCCTGTCCGGCCGTCGAGAGCATCTTGTCCGGCCGTCGAGAGTCTGGGCGCCTGCGTGTACGGAGCCAGGCGCCCGGCTTGTCCCGGATCCCGGCCAGGGGGAAATCCGCTCGCGTCCCCGTAGAGTGGGATCGGGTTCAGGGCGTCTTGGGGGTTCAGGCGTGGCGAACGGCGGACCGGTCGAGCACGGCTACCCACACCTGGAGACGGTGCGGGCCGCCATCACCGCGCTCTACAGGCGGTTGTCGTACGACACCATCCACACGTTCTCGAGCAGCGTGGCGCCCGCCGACGTGGCGTTCGGCGACACGGACGATCTCTATCTGGGTGCGCAGCGGGTGGCCCGCGAGCTCGTCCGGCACTACCGCCTTCCGGACGCCCGCATGATCGTCGGCTTTCGCGAGATGCAGCACGCGGCGAACGTCGAACTCGCCGCGGGCCCCGAGTACTTCGTCGAACTGAACGACCGTTTCCGCACCCACCGCCGCGACATCGGCGCCGCCCTGGCCCACGAGGTCATGCATGTCTATCTGCACCGCCTGGGCCTGTCCTTCCCGGGCACCCGTGACAACGAGATCCTCACGGACACGGCGACGACATACCTGGGGGCGGGCTGGCTGCTGCTGGACGCCTACCGGGAGGACTCGGCGTCCTCCCAGAAGCTCGGCTATCTGACACCCGAGGAATTCGGTTACGTCCTGGCGAAGCGTGCGCTGATCTTCGACGAGGACCCGTCCATCTGGTTCACCAGCCCGCAGGCCTACGAGGCCTACACCCGCGGCATGGCACAGGCCCGCCACGACGAACAGCAGCCCCCGCTGACGGCGGCCGGCTGGGCGGGCCGCCGCCGCTACGCCCGCGACCGGCGCCAGGCCCAGGACACCCATGCCCCGGCGTCCGCCCGCCCGGGAACCCCGTACACCTTCACTCCCGACGGCCGCGGCCCCCTGCGGGTGTCGTTCCCCTGCCCCACGTGCCATCAGCGCATCAGGGTGCCGGTACGGGGGCGTGTCCGCGCGCGGTGTGCGCTGTGCAGGACGGTGCTGGAGTGCGACACGTAGCCAGGTCCGGGGTCCGGCACTTCAGGCGGAAGGGGTAGGGCAGGCGGGGGCGGGTCACCCTTCAGGCGCGGCCGCCCGCCGCCTCCTCACGCCCCGTACACCGCTCCTGGCGCCTCGGCCTGCGCGAGCAGTTTCAGTGCGGCCTCCCCTGCCTCCGCCGGGGTCCACCGCGCTTCCTTGTCGGCGCTCGGCCCCGGCCGCCAGCCCTCCATGACGGTGATCCGGCCGCCCTCGGTTTCGAAGACCCGTCCGCTCACACCGGTGCTTGCGGCGGAGCCCAGCCAGACGACGAGCGGTGACACGTTCTCGGGGGCCATCGCGTCGAAGCCGGACACGGGCGCCGTCATCCTGTCGGCGAAGGCGCCTTCCGTCATCCGCGTCCGGGCCGCGGGCGCGATCGCGTTGACCTGGACGCCGTAGCGGGCGAGTTCGGCCGCGGCGACCAGCGTGAGCCCGACGATGCCGGCCTTCGCGGCGCTGTAGTTTCCCTGCCCGACCGATCCCAGCAGCCCGGCTCCGCTGCTGGTGTTGACGATCCGGGCCGTCGGCATGCGTCCTGCCCCGGCCTGCGCCCGCCAGTGCGCTGCGGCGTGCTTCAGCGGCAGGAAGTGGCCTCTCAGGTGGACACGCACAACGGCGTCCCAGTCGTCCTCGTCGAGGTTGACGAGCATCCGGTCGCGCAGGTAGCCGGCGTTGTTGACGAGGGTGTCGAGCCGGCCGTACGTCTTGAGGGCCGTGGTGATCAGGGAGGACGCGCCGTCGGTGGTGGCGATGTCGCCGCCGTGGGCGACCGCCTCGCCGCCCGCCGCGCGGATCTCGTCCACGACCCGGCCGGCCGGGCTGTCGGGGCCGGGTGTCCCGTCCAGCCCGACGCCCAGGTCGTTGACCACCAGCCGCGCGCCCTGCGCCGCGAACGCGAGCGCGTGTGCGCGCCCGAGCCCACGGCCGGCGCCGGTGACGACCACGACCCGGCCGTCGCAGATTCCGCTCATCTCACGTCTCCTTGTTGGCGGTTGCCGCGTCCAGGAACGCCGGCCGCTCCCCGCCCCCGTGCACCAGCAGGCTCGCCCCGCTGATGTAGGCGGCCGCGTCGGAGGCGAGGAAGACGGCGGCCGCGCCGACGTCGGCGGGCGTGGCGAGGCGGCCGAGCGGCACCGTGCGGGAGACCGCCTCGACGGCGTCCTCGTCGCCGTAGTGGAGGTGGGCCAGCTCGGTGCGGACCATGCCGACGACGAGGGTGTTCACGCGGACCCGGGGCGCCCACTCCACGGCCATTGACCGGGCGAGGTTCTCCAGGCCCGCCTTGGCCGCCCCGTACGCCGCCGAACCGGGCGAGGGGCGGCTGCCGCTGACGCTGCCGACCATCACGACGGTGCCCCCGGCCCGTCTGAGGTGCTCGTACGCGGCGAGGGAGGCCGTCAGCGGAGCGACGAGGTTCAGTTCGAGTACGCGCGCGTGCCGTTCGGCGTCCGCGTCGGCCAGCCGCCGGTAGGGGCCGCCGCCCGCGTTGTTGACGAGGACGTCGAGTCGGGGCAGCGCGTCGAAGAAGGCGCGTACGGAGGGCGGATCGCGCAGGTCCACCGGGGCGAACTCGACACCCTCGGCGGGCGCTTCGGGCGGTCTGCGGGCACAGGCGACGACTCGCGCGCCGGCCTCGACGAAGGCCTTCGCGATCCCGGCCCCGACGCCGCGAGTGCCGCCGGTGACGACGACGGTCCTGCCGCTCAGCTGCGGCCGGCGCAAGTTATCCACAGGCCTTCCCGCTCCGATCCGACGGCTGCTAGCTTCGAAGCCTCACACCTAACAAATGTTTGGTGGAAAGGCGTTGGTTGGAAAGGTAGCTGATGCGCGCATGGGTGTCTCCACCTCGTCACCGGAAAAGGGGCCCGAGAAAGAGGGAATCGCGGTCGTGACGGTCGACTTCCCGCCGGTGAACGCGCTGCCGGTGGACGGCTGGTTCGCCCTGGCCGACGCCGTGCGCACGGCGGGCCGCGACCCGCAGGTGCGGTGCGTGGTGCTGACCGCACCGGGGCGGGGGTTCAACGCGGGCGTGGACATCAAGGAGATACAGGCACAAGGACCGAGCGCACTGGTCGGCGCCAACCGCGGCTGCTTCGAGGCGTTCGCGGCGGTGTACGAGTGCGCGGTGCCGGTGGTGGCGGCGGTGCAGGGCTTCTGCCTGGGCGGCGGCATCGGACTGGTGGGGAACGCGGACGTGATCGTGGCGAGCGAGGACGCCGTCTTCGGCCTGCCGGAGCTGGACCGGGGCGCCCTGGGCGCGGCGACGCATCTGGCCCGTCTGGTCCCGCAGCACCTGATGCGCGCGCTGTACTACACCTCGCGCACCGCGACCGCGGCCGAGCTGCACGCACACGGCTCGGTGTGGCGCGTGGTGCCGCGCGAGGAACTGCACACCGCCGCACTGGAATTGGCGCGCGAGATAGCCGCCAAGGACGGGGAGCTGCTGCGCCTGGCCAAGGCCGCCATCAACGGCATCGACCCGGTCGACGTGCGCCGCAGCTACCGCTTCGAACAGGGGTTCACGTTCGAGGCGAGCGCGGTCGGGGTGGCCGACCGGGTCAGGGACACGTTCGGGAAGGAGGGTGGGTAGATGAGTGACAAGACGATGACCGCCGAGCAGGTCGTCTCCCGTCTGGAGAGCGGCATGACCCTCGGCATCGGCGGCTGGGGATCGCGGCGCAAGCCGATGGCCCTGGTGAGAGCGCTGCTGCGGTCGGACGTCACCGACCTCACGGTCGTCTCGTACGGCGGCCCGGACGTCGGCATGCTGGCGGCGGCCGGCCGGCTGCGGAAGCTGGTGACGGCCTTCGTCACCCTCGACTCGATCCCGCTGGAACCGCACTACCGCGCGGCCCGCGAGCGGGGCGCCTTCGAACTCACGGAGATCGACGAGGCGATGTTCATGTGGGGACTGCACGCGGCCGCGAACCGGCTGCCGTTCCTGCCGGTGCGGGCCGGCATCGGCTCGGACGTGATGCGGGTCGCCCCGGGCCTGAGGACGGTCACTTCGCCGTACGAGGACGGGGAGACGTTCGTGGCGATGCCCGCCCTGCGACTGGACGCGGCCCTGGTGCACGTCAACCGCGCCGACCGGCTGGGCAACGGGCAGTATCTGGGCCCGGACCCGTACTTCGACGACCTGTTCTGCGAGGCGGCGGACACGGCCTACCTCTCGTGCGAACGAATCGTCGACACGGCCGAGTTGACGAAGGAGGCCGCACCGCAGACGCTGCTCGTCAAGCGTCACACGGTGACCGGTGTCGTCGAGGCACCGAACGGCGCGCACTTCACGTCCTGCGCACCCGACTACGGCCGGGACGAGGCCTTCCAGAAACGGTATGCGTCCACGCCCTGGCCGGAGTTCGCCGCGCGCTTCCTCGCGGGGGACGAGCAGGCGTACCGGTCGGCCGCCGGGGAGGAGACATGAGCGACACCACCGGCACCCCTCTTGCCGGCGGCGCCCCTCTTCCCGCACCCACGCGTGCCGAGTACTGCGTGATCGCCTGCGCCGAGGCCTGGCGCGACGCGGGCGAGATCCTGGCGAGCCCGATGGGTGTGATCCCGTCGATCGGCGCACGGCTCGCCAAGCGCACCTTCGCGCCCGACCTGCTGCTCACCGACGGCGAGGCACTGCTGGTCGGCCTGGACGGCACCGTCGAGGGCTGGCTCCCCTACCGGCAGCATCTGGCCCTGGTCACCGGCGGCCGGCGGCACGTGATGATGGGCGCGAGCCAGATCGACCGGTTCGGCAACCAGAACATCTCGTGCATCGGCGACTGGGAGAGGCCCAGGCGGCAACTGCTCGGGGTGCGGGGCGCCCCGGTCAACACCCTCAACAATCCGACCAGTTACTGGGTGCCGAGACACTCCCGGCGGGTCTTCGTCGAGAAGGTCGACATGATCTGCGGAGTCGGATACGACCATGCGGCCGCGCATCCTGACACGGCCCGCTTCCACCGCATCCCGCGTGTCGTCTCCGACCTGGGCGTCTTCGACTTCGACACCGGCGACCGCTCGATGCGGCTCGCCTCGCTGCATCCGGGTGTCTCGCCGGACCAGGTCAGGGAGGCCACCGCCTTCGAGCTGACGGTCCCGGACGACATACCGCCGCCCCGTGAACCGACCCCCGAGGAACTCCGGCTCATCCGCGAGGTCATCGACCCGGCCGGCACCCGTGGCAGGGAGGTCGATGCGTGATGGAGACGGCGCTCACCCGGCTGGTCGGGGTCCGGTACCCGATCGTGCAGACGGGCATGGGCTGGGTGGCGGGCCCGCGCCTGGTCTCGGCGTCGGCGAACGCGGGCGCGCTGGGCATCCTGGCCTCCGCGACCATGCCCGTCGACCGGCTGCGCGAGGCGATAAGGGAGGTCAGGTCCCGTACGGACGCGCCGTTCGGGGTGAATCTGCGGGCGGACGCCTCGGACGCCGGCGACCGGGTGCGGATCCTGATCGAGGAGGGCGTGCGGGTGGCCTCCTTCGCGCTCGCCCCGTCCGCCGAGCTGATCGCGGAGCTGAAGGAGGCGGGCGTCGTCGTCATCCCCTCCATCGGTGCCCGCAGGCACGCCGAGAAGGTCGCGGCGTGGGGCGCGGACGCCGTGATCGTGCAGGGCGGTGAGGGGGGCGGGCACACCGGCGAGGTCGCGACGACCGTCCTGCTGCCGCAGGTGGTGGACGCGGTGCGGATACCGGTCGTGGCGGCGGGCGGCTTCTTCGACGGGCGGGGGCTGGTCGCGGCGCTGGCGTACGGGGCGGCGGGGGTCGCGATGGGCACGCGGTTCCTGCTGACCTCGGACTCGACGGTGCCGGACGCGGTGAAGGCGAGGTATCTGGCCGCGATGGTGAAGGACGTGACGGTGACGACGGCGGTCGACGGGCTGCCGCACCGGATGCTGCGTACGGACCTGGTGTCCTCCCTGGAGAACTCCGGTCACGCGCGGGCCCTGTTCCACGCCGTTCGCCGGGCGGCGGCCTTCCGGAAGCTGTCCGGGCTCACCTGGCCGCGGCTGGTCCGTGACGGTCTCGCCCTGAAGCATGGGAAGGACCTGTCCTGGAGCCAGGTCCTTCTCGCCGCGAACACCCCGATGCTGCTGAAGTCGGCGATGGTGGACGGCCGCACGGACCTCGGGGTGATGGCGTCGGGCCAGGTCGCGGGGGTGATCGAGGATCTGCCGTCGTGCGCGGAGCTGGTGGAAGGGGTAATGGCCCAGGCCACGAAAACCGCACAGACGCTGGGCTTCTCCCTCAGCCGCTGATTCCACACGCGCCCGTCGCCCGTGGGGTGGTCGCCCCGCCGACGGTCGGCGGTCATTCGTCGGCTGTCGGCTGTCGGCTGTCGGCGTCGGCTGTCACCCCTCGCCCGTCAGCTGTCACCCGCTGGCGGTCGGCTGCCACCCGTCGCCCGCACCCGTCACCCGCACCCGGGGACCGACCACCGGCCACCGGCCCCTGCCCCCGGTCAGACCCGTTCAATGATCGTCACATTGGCCTGGCCGCCCCCCTCGCACATGGTCTGCAGGCCGAAGCGGCCGCCGGTGCGTTCCAACTCGTGCAGCAGGGTCGTCATCAGCTTGACGCCGGTCGCGCCGAGGGGGTGGCCGAGGGCGATGGCGCCGCCGTTGACGTTGACCTTCTCCGGGTCGGCGCCGGTCTCCTTCAGCCAGGCCAGGACGACCGGGGCGAAGGCTTCGTTGATCTCGACCAGGTCGATGTCGTCGATCGTCAGGCCGGTCTTCTTCAGGGCGTGGGCGGTGGCCGGTATCGGTGCGGACAGCATGCGGATGGGGTCCTCACCGCGCACGGAGAGATGGTGCACACGCGCGCGTGGCGTGAGCCCGTGCTCGCGCACCGCGCGCTCGGAGGCGAGCAGCATGGCCGCCGCGCCGTCGGAGACCTGGGAGGAGCAGGCGGCGGTGACGGTGCCGCCGTCGAGGACCGGCTTGAGTGCGGCCATCTTCGCCAGGGAGGTGTCCCGGCGGGGTCCCTCGTCGACGGCGACCGAGCCGTGGGCGACGGTCTCCCGCTCGAAGCGGCCCTCGTCGATGGCCCGGAGCGCCCGCTGGTGCGACCGGAGCGCGAACTCCTCCTGGTCCTGGCGGCTGATGCCCCACTTCGAGGCGATCATCTCGGCTCCGGCGAACTGGTTCACCGGCCGGTCCCCGTACCGTGCCCGCCAGCCCTCGCTGCCCGCGAAGGGACCCTGTGTGAAACCCAGCGGCTCGGCGGCCTGGCGGGTCGCGAAGGCGATGGGGATCTGCGACATGTTCTGCACACCGCCCGCGACCACCAGGTCCTGCGTGCCGGACAGCACGGCCTGCGCCGCGAAGTGCACGGCCTGCTGCGAGGACCCGCACTGCCGGTCGACGGTCACGCCCGGCACCTCCTCGGGCAGTCCGGCCGCCAGCCAGCAGGTCCGCGCGATGTCCCCGGCCTGCGGCCCCACCGCGTCCAGACAGCCGAGAACGACATCCTCGACGGCGGCCGGGTCCACGCCCGAGCGGGCCATCAGCTCCTTCAGCACATGGGCACCGAGGTCGGCTGGATGCACCCCGCTCAGCCCTCCCCGGCGCCGCCCGACGGGCGTGCGGACCGCTTCGACGATGTAGGCCTCGGCCATGACGACTCCCTCACGGAAAAGGGGCACGTGGAACGTGAAAGGGCTATGCGCGTACGGCGATCCCGTCCAGCACCATCGAGAGGTACTGCCGGGCGATCTCCTCCGGGCTGTGCTGCCCGCCGGGCCGGTACCAGGACGCGGCCACCCACACGGTGTCGCGCACGAACCGGTAAGTGAGCCGGACGTCGAGGTCGGCCCGGAAGACTCGGGCGGCGACCCCGCGCTCCAGCGTGGACAGCCACGCCTTCTCGAACTTGCGCTGCGACTCGGCGAGGAACACGAACCGCTCCTGAGCGAGAAGCTGCTTGCTCTCCTTCTGGTAGATCGCGACGGCGGCGCGGTGCCGGTCGATCTCCCGGAACGACTCGATGACCAGGGCCTCCAGGGTTTCCCGCGGTCCCGACTCGGCCTCCAGGACGGTGTCGTAGCCGCTCCAGAGCTCGTCGAGGAAGGTGCGCAGGATCTCCTCCAGCATCGATTCCTTGGAGTCGAAGTGGTAGTAGAGGCTGCCCGCGAGCATGCCTGCGTGGTCCGCGATCTTGCGTACGGTGGTGGCGTTGTAGCCCTGCTCGGCGAAGACCTCGGCGGCGGTGTCGAGGAGTTCACGGCGTCGGGCGGGGGCCGCGGTCACCTGGGGCTTCTTCTTGGTCGGCACGGGTCCATTGTCATCCGCTCCGGTCCTCAGGGGTGCCGGCTGCTGACGGAGACGACCTCTCCGGTCATGTACGAGGAGTATCCGGACGCCAGAAACACGATCACGTTGGCCACCTCCCAGGGCTCCGCGTACCGCCCGAAGGCCTCGCGCGCGGTCAACTCCTCCAGCAGTTCGGGAGTGGTCACCTTCACCAGGTGCGGATGCATGGCGAGGCTCGGCGACACGGCGTTGACCCGCACCCCGTAGGCCGTCGCCTCCAGCGCCGCGCACCGGGTCAGTGCCATCACCCCCGCCTTGGCGGCGGCGTAGTGCGCCTGTCCCGCCTGGGCACGCCAGCCGACGACGGAGGCGTTGTTGACGATCACGCCGCCGCTCCCCTCCTCACGGAAGACGCGCAGGGCCGCGCGGGTGCACCGGAACGTCCCCGTCAAGGTCACGTCCAGCACCTTCGACCACTGCTCGTCGCTCATGTCCACGAGGTCCGACGTGCCGCCCAGGCCCGCGTTGTTGACGACGATGTCAAGCCGCCCGTGCTCCCTCACGGCAGCCTCGAACAGGGCTTCCACCTGCCCCTGGTCGGTGACGTCGCACGGCAGGGCCGCAACTGAGGACGGCCCGAACTCGCCGGCCAGTTCGGCCGCGTGCTCCTTCAGCCGCCGCGGGTGCGCGTCGCTGATCAGCACACGCGCTCCCTCCTCCAGGAAGCGTCGCGCGCTCGCGCCGCCGATGCCCGCTCCGGCAGCCGCGGTGATGACGGCCGTGCGCCCCTTCAGCAGCCCGTGCCCCGGCTCGTACACAGGGCTCTCGACGACTGTCATAGCGCCACGCTAACCTACCAAACACTTGTTAGGGAAGGATGGCGGCCGATGGATCTCGCGTTCGCAGAGGAAGAGAAGGCCTTCCGAGCCGAGGCCCGGACCTGGCTCGCGGCCCATGTGCCGGGCTCCCCCCTGCCGTCCCTGGAGACCGCGGAGGGATTCGCGGCGCATCGCGCGTGGGAGGCCGAACTGGCCGCGGAGCGCTGGTCGGTCGTCAACTGGCCGGCACGGTACGGCGGGAGGGAGACCGGCCTGATCGGCTGGCTGGCCTTCGAGGAGGAGTACTGGGCGGCGGGCGCCCCGGGCCGGGTCGGCCAGAACGGGATCAGTCTGCTCGCCCCCACCCTCTTCGACCACGGCACCGAGGAGCAGCGAGCGCGCGTACTGCCCCCCATGGCGACCGGCGAGGTGGTCTGGGCGCAGGCGTGGTCGGAGCCTGAGGCGGGCTCGGACCTGGCGTCCCTGCGGTCGAAGGCGGTGCGCACGGACGGCGGCTGGCGGTTGAGCGGGCAGAAGACGTGGTCGTCGCGGGCGGCCTTCGCGGACCGCGCCTTCGGACTGTTCCGCAGCGACCGCAAGGCGCCGAAACCCCATCAGGGGCTGACGTACCTGATGTTCGACCTGCGCGCGCCCGGTGTCACGGTGCGCCCGATCGGCCGGCTCGACGGGAAGCCGGCGTTCGCCGAGCTGTTCCTGGACGAGGTGTTCGTGCCGGACCGCGACGTGATCGGTGAGCCCGGCGAGGGCTGGCGCATCGCGATGTCGGCGGCGGGCAACGAACGGGGTCTGATGCTCCGCTCCCCCGGCCGTTTCCTGGCAGCCGCGGACCGGCTGAGCGGACTGTGGCGGCGGCAGGGAAGCCCGCCGTCCGCCCATGACCGGGTGGCGGACGCCCTGATCGGCGCCCGGGCGTACCAGCTCTTCACGTACGCGGCCGCTTCCCGTTTCCTTCAGGGCGCCTCCCTCGGCCCGGAGTCCAGCCTGAACAAGGTCTTCTGGTCCGAGTACGACATCGCGCTGCACGAGACCGCGCTCGATCTCCTCGGCGACGAGGGCGAGTCGGCGGACTCCGACTGGGCCCAGGGCTATGTCTTCTCCCTCGCCGGCCCGATCTACGCGGGCACGAACGAGATCCAGCGCGACATCGTCGCCGAGCGCCTCCTCGGCCTGCCGAAGGGACGCCGCTGATGCGCTTCGTCCTCGATGCCGGGCAGCGGGCGTTCGCCGACTCGCTGGACGCGATGCTGACGGCCGCCGGCACTCCCTCGGTCGTACGGGACTGGAGTCGCGGCGAGCACGGGAGCGGCCGCGCACTGTGGTCCCGCATCGCCGACGCGGGCGTGTTCGCGCTGACGGTCCCCGAGGAGTGCGGCGGGCTGGGCGCCGGGCCCGTCGAACTCGTCGTCGCCTTCGTCGAGTTGGGGCGGCACGCCGTGCCAGGCCCGCTGGTGGAGACGGTCGCCGCGGCGGCGCTGCTCACCGGACTGGACGACCCCGGCCCGGCCGAACGCCTCCTGCCCACGCTGGCCTCCGGCGAGTCGACGGCGACGCTGGCGCCGGGGCCGTACGCCCTGGACGCGGACATGGCGGACGTACGGCTGACCGGGCCGGTACCGCTGACCGGGCCGTCGGGAACCACCGGCCTGTACCTCGCGCCCCCGGTCCGAGCGGCCGAAGTCCGCCGCTCCCTCGATCCCGCCCGCCGGTTGTTCCCCCTCCCGCCCGGCGGGAAGCTCCTCGCATCGGGTCCGCAGGTCCCCGGAGCCGCCGCCCACGCCCTGGCCCGGGGGCGCCTCGCCACCGCCGCGCAGGCCCTCGGTGTCGGGCTGGCGCTGCTGGATCGGACCGTCCTCCACGTCGGGCAGCGCAGCCAGTTCGGCGTCCCCGTAGGTTCGTTCCAGGCGGTCAAGCACCGGCTGGCCGATGCGAAGATCGCGTTGGAGTTCGCGCGCGCCGTGCTGTTCGGCGCCGCCCTGACGATGACTGCGGCCGACATCGCCGCCGCCAAGGTCACGGCATGCGAGGCGGCGTACACCACCGCCCGCGCGGCCCTGCAGCTGCACGGCGCGATCGGCTACACGGCGGAGTACGACCTGTCCCTGTGGCTGACCAAGGCGCGCGCCCTGCGCACCGCGTGGGGCGGACCCCGGGAGTGCCGGGCCCTGGTCCTCAGTGGTGGTGATCGCCGCTGGTGAGCTCCCGGTACTCCTCCGCCGTCGGTTTCGGGATGTGCGAATCGGACCCGAACATGGCCCTGGCCAGCCGGGCCCGTACCCGTTGGCCCGGCTTGACCTGCCGGCGCACGCCGTTGGCGTCCACGAGCGGGCCGACCTCGTAGGGCGCGTTCTGCTCGTGCTGGGTGAGGGTGAACAGCTGGTCCTGTTCGAGGGGTTCGTGCACCTCGACGAACTCGCCGTGCGGCAGCCGCCGGATGGTGCCGCTCTCCCTGCCGTGCAGCACCTTGTCCCGGTCCCGGCGCTGCAGCCCCATGCAGACCCGCTTGGTGACGAGGAACGCGACCACCGGCATCACGAAGAAGGAGATCCGCACGAACCAGGTGATCGCGTTGATGGAGAGATGCAGATGTGTGGCCACGATGTCGTTGCCGCCGCCGATCAGCAGCACCACGTACAGGCTCAGCCAGGCGACGCCCAGGCCGGTGCGGACGGGGGCGTTGCGCGGCCGGTCCAGGATGTGGTGCTCACGCTTGTCGCCGGTGACCCAGGCCTCGACGAAGGGGTACAGGCCGAGGGCGAGCAGGATCAGCGGGAACAGCGAGAAGGGGATGAAGACGCCCGGTTCGAGGGTGTGGCCCCAGAAGTTGAGCTCCCATCCCGGCATCACCCGGATCAGGCCCTCGGAGAAGCCGAGATACCAGTCGGGCTGGGCGCCGGTGGTCACCAGGTCCGGACGGTAGGGTCCGAAGGCCCACACGGGGTTGATGCTGGCGATGCCGCCCATGACCGCCAGCACACCGAAGACGAGGAAGAAGAAACCGCCCGCCTTCGCCATGTAGACCGGCAGGAAGGGCATGCCGACCACGGACTTCTGGTCGCGTCCGGGCCCCGGGTACTGCGTGTGCTTGTGGTAGAAGACCAGGATCAGATGGGCGACCACCAGGCCCAGCATGATCCCCGGCAGCAGCAGGACATGGATCGGGAAGAGCCGCGAGATGATGTCGTGCCCCGGGAACTCGCCGCCGAACAGGAACATCGACAGATACGTCCCGACGATGGGGATCGACAGGATCGCGCCGTCGGCGAAGCGGATGCCGGTGCCGGACAGCAGGTCGTCGGGGAGCGAGTAGCCGGTCAGGCCGGTGATGATGCCGAGCATCAGCAGGGTCCAGCCGAACAGCCAGTTGATCTCACGCGGCTTGCGGAACGCGCCGGTGAAGAACACCCGCATCATGTGCACGAGCATGCCCGTGACGAAGACCAGCGCGGCCCAGTGGTGGATCTGCCGGATCAGCAGCCCGCCGCGCACGTCGAAGCTGATGTCGAGTGTGGACTCGTAGGCCCGGGTCATCGAGACGCCGTTGAGCGGGACGTACGAGCCGTGGTAGATCACCTCGACGCCGCTCGGTTCGAAGAACAGGGTGAGATAGATGCCGGTGAGGATCAGGATGAGGAAGCTGTAGAGGCAGACCTCCCCCAGCATGAAGGACCAGTGGTCGGGGAAGACCTTGCGCATGTTGGCCCTGGCCAGGCCGAAGAGCCCCAGCCGCCCGTCGGCCCAGTTCGCGAGCTTCTCGCCCTTGCCTTCCGGCTCCCTGCGCGCGGAAGCCGCCGCCTCGTTCCCCGATCGTGCGCCGTCCATGGGTTCGTCGCCTCCCCGTCGGATCATCCTCAGGGTGACATGGTGGGACGGCCAAGCCAACGGTACCGACGGCCACGCGAGTGACTCCCTCGCCTCAGCCCCGCCCGCCGACCCCGATCACCGCCGTACGGCCTCCTGCGTGCAGCACCGCGTCCTCGCCGGTCAGCAGCACGGCGTCGTACCGCGCGAGGCTCCGGCCGGCCACCTCCGCGGTGCCGTCGAGCACGACGACCAGGGTGTCCCCGGCCAGCGGGAGGCGCCCGCTGACGACGGCCACCGTCGGGGCCGTCCGGCCACCGCTTCGGCGCCACATGACGTTGAGGTTCACCACGGGGCCGCGCAGCAGGCGGCAGTCGGTCGGGACGTCGCCCCGGAAGTCCTGCGGTACGTGACGGGCATCGACGAGCCGTCGCTCGCCGCCGACCGTGAGGTCCATGCCCGCGCCCTCCACGACGGTCAGCGTGCGGTCGACGTCGGGGAAGGCGGAGAAGGGCCCGTCCGCGCCGACCTCGGCCAGGCTCACCCGCCAGTCGAAGTCGTCCATGCCCGCGCCGTCGGGCCGGACGGCGATCTCGCGGGTGATGCCGCCGCCGTTCTTCCAGGGCACGGCGGTCCGTTCGGCGGCTGGGAACAGGAGGGTCACCGGACGACCCGCCGAAAGATCACAATCATGGAACCAGGCTCCCACCGTTCACCTGCATTCGCTATTTTGTTCGCCGCCGACCCCACCGGCCCACCCGCCCTCTGACCACCCTTTTCCGCTGGAGCCGTACGTGGAGTCCGAGTCCGCCGTCACCACCTGCTATCGCCATCCCAAAGCGGAGTCCCACGTCCGCTGCACCCGCTGCGACCGGTACATCTGCCCGGACTGCATGCGGGAGGCGGCCGTCGGCCACCAGTGCCCGGAGTGCGTGAAGGAGGGCGCGCGGTCGGTGCGGCAGGCGCGCACGGCGTTCGGTGGCCGGATCACGGGCGCACCCGTGGTGACGTACGCCCTGATCGGGCTCAACGTGCTCGTGTACCTGGCCGAGTTGGTGCGTCCGGCGGTCGTGGACCGGTTCGAGATGCTGGGCCGGGGGCTGGTCGGACCCGACGGGGGTCACTACCAGTGGCTGGCGAACCACCCCTCGGACTACCACACCGAGGGCATCGTGGACGGCGAGTGGTACCGCCTGCTGACCGGCGCGTTCCTGCATCTGCCGGTCGCCGAGGGGACGTTCGGGATCCTGCACATCGTGATGAACATGGTGTCGCTGTGGAACATCGGCCGGGTGGTGGAGTCCCAACTGGGCCGGGTCCGCTACCTCACGCTCTACCTGCTGTCCGCGCTCGGCGGCTCGGTTCTCGTCCTGCTGATCGCGCCCGACACCCCCACGCTCGGCGCGTCCGGCGCGATCTTCGGGCTCGGGGCGGCGTACTACGTCATGGCCCGCCGCCTCGGCGCCGACATGAGCCAGGTCAACCGCTTCATGGCGGGCCTGCTGGTGTGGCTGCTGATCTCCGCGGGCCTCACGTCCTGGCAGGGCCACCTCGGCGGCCTGCTGGCGGGCGCCGTGGTGACGGTGGCGTACGCGTACGCGCCCCGGGACCGGCGCCGCACTCCGGTCCAGGCCGGCGCCTGTCTCGCCCTGCTGGTACTGCTGGTGGTCCTGGCGATGGCGAAGGCCGCCGAACTGGCCATGTGATCGACCCATGAAATATGTGCACGTAGTGTGTGCGCCATGAAGCGTGCCGGTTGTCTCGTGTTCGCGGCTCTCCCCGTCGTCATCACGGCGGGGGTCTACGTCTTCACGCCCGCGCACTCCCCCGACGGCGCGTCGAAGACCTCCGCCTCCCCCTCCCCGTCCCGCTCCGCCGCGCCGCACGCCGCCGCGGACGCCAAGCACGCCAAGCGCCGGGCCGAGCGGGAGAAGTCGGAGGACGACCAGGTGATCGCCGACCCGCCCGCCGGCCTCGCCGCCCCCGCCGAGAGGGAACTGGCACAGGAACTCGTGGCCAGCGCCGAGAACTCGACCCTCGACTGGCGCAGCGCCTACGGCTACGTGGAGGACATCGGCGACGGCCAGGGGTACACGGCCGGCACGGTCGGTTTCTGCACCGGCACCCACGACCTGCTCACCCTGGTCGAGCGCTACACCAAGGCCCACCCCGGCAACGGCCTCGCCCGCTACCTCCCCGCCCTGCACAAGGTCGACGGCACGGACTCCCACGAGGGCCTGGACCCGGGCTTCCCGGCCGCCTGGAAGGCCGAGGCCGAGCTGCCCGCCTTCCGCAAGGCCCAGGACGAGGAACGCGACCGCGTCTACTTCGGCCCGGCGGTCCGCCTCGCCAAACTCGACGGCCTCGGCACACTGGGCCAGTTCATCTACTACGACGCCATGGTCTTCCACGGCCCCGGCACGGGCTCGACCAGCTTCTACGGCCTGCGTGAACGCGCGATGCGGGAGGCGGACACCCCGTCGCGGGGCGGCTCGGAGAAGAACTACCTGGACATCTTCCTGGACATCCGCGTCAACGCCATGAGGACGAAGCGGCCCGACATCGACACCTCCCGCGTCGACACCGCCCAGCGACGGTTCCTGTACGACGGGAACCTCGACCTGAAGACGCCGCTGACGTGGCAGGTGTACGGGGAGACGTACAAGGTGCCGTAGGGGCACCCGGCAACCCGGCCCCCGGCCTCATCCGGACATGCGACGGCGCCTGCCCATCGTCCGGTCGGGGACAGGGCAAGCGCCGTGCGTGGGGGGCCTGGGGGTGTCCCCCAGAAACCCGCCCGTACGCCTTTGTACGGGACGTATATGAGGGACCGTCAGACCATCAGGGAACGGTCCGTCGGGCGGATCGGGGCCGGCAGGTCGCTGGCTCCGGTCAGGAAGCGGTCGGTGCCGCGGGCGGCCGAACGGCCCTCCGCGATCGCCCACACGATGAGGGACTGGCCGCGGCCCGCGTCACCTGCGACGAAGACGCCGGGGACGCTGGTCCGGAAGTCGGCGTCGCGGGCGATGTTGCCGCGCTCGTCGAGGTCCAGGCCGAACTGCTCGACCAGGCCGTTGTCGCGGTCGGTGCCCGTGAAGCCCATCGCCAGCGTGACCAGCTGGGCGGGGATCTTGCGCTCCGTGCCCGGCTTCGGGGTCAGCTTGCCGTCGATGAACTCGACCTCGGAGAGGTGCAGCCACTGGACGTTGCCGTCCTCGTCGCCCTCGAAGTGGGTGGTGGAGACGGAGTAGACCCGCTCGCCGCCCTCCTCGTGCGCGGAGGTGACCTTGTAGAGCATCGGGAACGTCGGCCACGGCTGGCCCGGGTTCCGCTCCTCGCCCGGGCGCGGCATGATCTCCAGCTGCGTCACCGAGGCCGCGCCCTGGCGGTGGGCGGTGCCCACGCAGTCCGCGCCGGTGTCGCCGCCGCCGATGACCACGACGTGCTTGCCCTCGGCCGAGACCGGGGCGGTGACGTAGTCGCCCTCCTGGACCTTGTTGGACAGGGGCAGGTACTCCATCGCCTGGTAGACGCCCTTGAGCTCGCGGCCGGGGACCGGGAGATCACGGGCGGTCGTCGCACCGGCGGCGATGACGACGGCGTCGTACCGCTTCTTCAGATCGGTCGCCTTGAGGTCGCGGCCGATCTCGATGCCCGTACGGAAGCGGGTGCCCTCCGCGCGCATCTGCTCGATACGGCGGTTGATGTGCCGCTTCTCCATCTTGAACTCGGGGATGCCGTACCGGAGAAGGCCTCCGATGCGGTCCGCGCGCTCGTAGACGGCGACGGTGTGGCCGGCCCGGGTCAGCTGCTGGGCGGCGGCCAGGCCCGCCGGGCCCGAGCCGATGACCGCGACCGTCTTGCCGGAGAGGCGCTCGGGGATCTGCGGGGCGACGTCACCGGTCTCCCACGCCTTGTCGATGATCGAGACCTCGACGTTCTTGATGGTGACGGCCGGCTGGTTGATGCCGAGCACACACGCCGACTCGCACGGAGCGGGGCACAGGCGGCCCGTGAACTCCGGGAAGTTGTTCGTCGCGTGCAGGCGCTCGGAGGCGGCGCCCCAGTCCTCGCGGTAGGCGTAGTCGTTCCACTCGGGGATGAGGTTTCCGAGCGGACAGCCGTTGTGGCAGAACGGGATGCCGCAGTCCATGCACCGGCTGGCCTGCTTGCTGATGATCGGCAGCAGCGAGCCGGGGACGTAGACCTCGTTCCAGTCCTTCAGGCGCTCGTCGACGGGGCGGGACCTGGCGACCTCACGGCCGTGGTTCAGAAAGCCCTTCGGGTCAGCCATTGATCGCCGCCTCCATCATCTTCTCGGTGATCTCGGTCTCGGACAGACCGTCTCGCTCGGCGGCGTCCTTGGCGGCGAGCACTGCCTTGTACGTGCTGGGGATGATCTTGCTGAAGCGGTCGGCCCCTCCTCCAGGGGTGTCCCACTCGGCGAGCAGCTTCTCGGCGACCGTGGAGGCCGTCTCCTCCTGGTGGCGGCGGACCACGTCGTGCAGCCACTGCTTGTCGGTGTCGTCGAGGGCCTCGACCGCGCCGGCGTTGCCGACGTTGACGTTGTCGACGTCCAGGTCGATGACGTACGCGATACCGCCCGACATGCCGGCCGCGAAGTTGCGGCCCGTCTCACCGAGGACCACCGCGTGACCGCCGGTCATGTACTCGCAGCCGTGGTCGCCCACGCCCTCCGAGACGACCGTCGCGCCGGAGTTGCGGACACAGAACCGCTCGCCCGTACGACCGCGCAGGAACAGCTCGCCGCCCGTCGCGCCGTAGGCGATGGTGTTGCCCGCGATCGTCGAGTACTCGGCGAGGTGGTCGGCGCCCCGGTCCGGGCGGACGACGACGCGGCCGCCGGAGAGGCCCTTGCCGACGTAGTCGTTGGCGTCGCCCTCCAGGCGCAGCGTGACACCGCGCGGAAGGAAGGCACCGAAGGACTGGCCCGCCGAACCCGTGAAGGTGATGTCGATGGTGTCGTCGGGCAGGCCCGCACCACCGAACTTCTTCGTCACCTCGTGGCCGAGCATGGTGCCGACCGTGCGGTTGATGTTGCGGATCGCGACCTGGGCGCGCACCGGCTGGGCGTCGATCGCGCTGGACGCGGCCAGGGCGTCGGCGGAGAGCTTGATCAGCTCGTTGTCGAGCGCCTTCTCCAGGCCGTGGTCCTGCTCGATGACCCGGTGGCGCACCGCGCCCTCGGCCAGCGCCGGCACGTGGAACAGCGGTTCCAGGTTGAGGCCCTGCGCCTTCCAGTGGTCGACGGCACGCGTGACGTCGAGCGTCTCGGCGTGGCCGACGGCCTCCTCGATGGTGCGGAAGCCCAGCTCGGCGAGGATCTCGCGGACCTCTTCGGCGATGTACTGGAAGAAGTTGACGATGTACTCGGCCTTGCCGGCGAACCGGTCCCTGAGGGTCGGGTTCTGGGTGGCGATGCCGACCGGGCAGGTGTCCAGGTGGCAGACGCGCATCATGACGCAGCCGGAGACGACGAGCGGCGCGGTCGCGAAACCGAACTCCTCGGCGCCCAGCAGCGCGGCGATGACGACGTCACGGCCGGTCTTCAGCTGACCGTCGGTCTGTACGACGATGCGGTCGCGCAGGCCGTTGAGCAGCAGCGTCTGCTGGGTCTCGGCGAGGCCGAGCTCCCAGGGACCGCCCGCGTGCTTCAGCGAGGTCAGCGGGGAGGCACCCGTGCCACCGTCGTGACCCGAGATGAGGACGACGTCCGCGTGCGCCTTGGACACACCCGCCGCGACCGTGCCGACACCGACCTCGGAGACCAGCTTGACGTGAATCCGCGCCTGCGGGTTCGCGTTCTTGAGGTCGTGGATCAGCTGCGCCAGGTCCTCGATGGAGTAGATGTCGTGGTGCGGCGGCGGGGAGATCAGACCCACGCCAGGGGTGCTGTGCCGGGTCTTGGCGACCCAGGGGTACACCTTGTGGCCGGGCAGCTGGCCGCCCTCGCCGGGCTTGGCACCCTGCGCCATCTTGATCTGGATGTCGTCCGCGTTGACCAGGTACTCGGAGGTCACGCCGAAGCGGCCGGAGGCGACCTGCTTGATGGCGGACCGGCGAGCCGGGTCGTAGAGACGGTCCGGGTCCTCGCCGCCCTCACCGGTGTTGGACTTGGCGCCCAGCTGGTTCATGGCGATGGCGAGGGTCTCGTGCGCCTCGCGCGAGATGGAGCCGTACGACATGGCACCGGTCGAGAACCGCTTGACGATCTCGGAGACCGGCTCGACCTCGTCGATGGAGATCGGCTGCCTGTCGGACTTGAAGCCGAAGAGCCCGCGGAGCGTCATGAGCCGCTCGGACTGCTCGTTCACACGGTTCGTGTACTGCTTGAAGACGTCGTAGCGCCCGGTGCGCGTGGAGTGCTGCAGGCGGAAGACCGTCTCCGGGTCGAACAGGTGCGGCTCGCCCTCGCGGCGCCACTGGTACTCGCCGCCTATGTCGAGGGCGCGGTGCGCGGGCGCGATGCCCGAGGCCGGGTACGCCTTCGCGTGGCGGGCGGCGACCTCCTTGGCGATGACGTCGATGCCGACGCCGCCGATCTTGGTGGCCGTGCCGTTGAAGTACTTCCCGACGAAGGTGTCGTCGAGACCGACGGCCTCGAAGACCTGGGCGCCTCGGTAGGAGGCGACCGTCGAGATGCCCATCTTGGACATGACCTTCAGGACGCCCTTGCCGAGGGCGTAGATCAGGTTGCGGATGGCCTGCTCGGCCTCTATGTCCGAGAGGAAGGTGCCCGCGCGGACCAGGTCCTCGACGGACTCCATCGCCAGGTACGGGTTCACGGCCGCGGCGCCGAAGCCGATGAGCAGTGCGACGTGGTGGACCTCGCGGACGTCGCCGGCCTCGACCAGCAGGCCCACGTGGGTGCGCTGCTTGGTGCGGATGAGGTGGTGGTGGACGGCCGCGGTGAGCAGCAGCGACGGGATCGGCGCGTGCTCGGCGTCGGAGTGGCGGTCCGACAGGACGATCAGCCGGGCGCCGTTGCCGATGGCGGCGTCGGCCTCGGCGCAGATCTCGTCGATGCGCGCGGCGAGGGAGTCGCCGCCGCCGGAGACCCGGTACAGGCCGGAGAGCGTCGCGGCCTTGAAGCCGGGCATGTCGCCGTCGGCGTTGATGTGGATGAGCTTGGCCAGCTCGTCGTTGTCGATGACCGGGAAGGGCAGGGTCACCGAGCGACACGAGGCGGCGCTCGGCTCCAGCAGGTTGCTCGCGGGGCCCAGCGACGAGCGCAGCGAGGTGACGAGTTCCTCGCGGATGGCGTCCAGCGGCGGGTTGGTGACCTGCGCGAACAGCTGGGTGAAGTAGTCGAAGAGCAGTCGCGGGCGCTCGCTCAGCGCGGCGATCGGCGAGTCCGTGCCCATCGAACCGATCGGCTCGGCACCGGCCTTGGCCATCGGCGCCAGGATGACGCGCAGCTCCTCCTCGGTGTAACCGAAGGTCTGCTGACGGCGGGTGACCGAGGCGTGCGTGTGCACGATGTGCTCGCGCTCGGGCAGGTCCGAGAGCTCGATCTCCCCGGCCTCCAGCCACTCGGCGTACGGCTGCTCGGCGGCGAGGCCGGCCTTGATCTCGTCGTCCTCGATGATGCGGTGCTCGACGGTGTCGACGAGGAACATCCGGCCGGGCTGCAGCCGGCCCTTGCGCACGACCTTGGACGGGTCGATGTCGAGGACGCCGACCTCGGAGCCGAGGACGACGAGGCCGTCGTCGGTGACCCAGTAGCGGCCGGGGCGAAGGCCGTTGCGGTCGAGGACCGCGCCGACCTGCTTGCCGTCGGTGAAGGTGACGCAGGCCGGGCCGTCCCAGGGCTCCATCATCGTGGAGTGGAAGTTGTAGAAGGCACGGCGGGCCGGGTCCATGGAGTCGTGGTTCTCCCACGCCTCCGGGATCATCATCAGCACGGAGTGCGGCAGTGAACGGCCGCCCAGGTGCAGGAGTTCGAGCACCTCGTCGAAGGACGCGGAGTCGGAGGCGTCCGGCGTACAGATCGGGAAGACCCGCTCCAGGCCCTTGTCCCCGAACAGGTCCGAGACCAGCTGCGACTCGCGGGCGACCATCCAGTTGCGGTTGCCCTTGACGGTGTTGATCTCGCCGTTGTGCGCGACGAAGCGGTACGGGTGCGCGAGCGGCCACGACGGGAAGGTGTTCGTGGAGAAGCGCGAGTGGACCAGGGCGACGGCCGAGCCGAAGCGGCGGTCGGACAGGTCCGGGAAGAAGGGCTCCAGCTGACCGGTGGTCAGCATGCCCTTGTAGACAATGGTGCGGGCCGAGAGGGACGGGAAGTAGACACCGGCCTCACGCTCGGCGCGCTTGCGCAGCACGAAGGCCTTGCGGTCGAGGTCGATGTCCTTGCTCAGGCCGTCCGTGACGAAGATCTGCCGGAAGGCGGGCATCGTCGAACGGGCCGTGGCACCGAGCAGTTCCGGGGCGACCGGAACCTCGCGCCAGCCGAGAACCGTGAGGCCCTCCTCGCCGGCGATCGTCTCGATCTGCGAGACGGCGTCCTGGGTGCCGTCCTCGGGCAGGAAGGCGATACCGACGGCGTATCCACCCGCCTCCGGCAGTTCGAATCCGGCCACCTCACGGAAGAAGGCGTCGGGAACCTGGGAGAGGATGCCGGCGCCGTCGCCGGAGTCGGGCTCGGAGCCGGTGGCGCCGCGGTGCTCGAGGTTCCGCAGCACCGTCAAGGCCTGCTCGACCAAGGTGTGGGACGCCTCGCCGGTGAGGGTGGCCACGAAGCCGACGCCGCACGCGTCGTGTTCGTTGCGGGGGTCGTACATACCCTGCGCAGCAGGGCGAGCATCCATGAAGGACCAGTTCTGGCCATTCGCGGAATGCTGGGACGGCTGGCGCGGCGTACGCATCGGCTCTCCCGTCGTCGTCTCATATGGCATATGCAGATTGCCGAGGGACGACGTTGGCCCTCTGCTTGAGTGCAAAATTTCGTGCAGGTTACATGATGGAGCGGATCTCGGGAACCGGGATATCTCGTTCCAACATGCGGACACCGAGGGATCGCGGTGGGATACCGCGACCGACGGTGGAAGCTATGGGGACCGATGCGAACAGATCGATGTCCGACGGCCCGTGCGCGGGGGGAGCGTCTTCGCCACCCCGCAGGTGCGCGGCAAGCCTCATTGCCCACAGCGCTTACGGCTCATGCCCAGTGGTTAAGCATTCGAAACCAGTGAGTAACGGCTACTTATGCGGCCCAACGCATAACTTGTAGCCGCCCTATCCTACGGCCGTCCCGAACAGGATGCCCAGGGCGTACGTCACACCGGCCGCCGCTCCACCGAGAGCGAGCTGCCTGAGCCCGCTGAACCACCAGGTCCGCGCCGTCACCCTGGCCACCACCGCACCGCAGGCGAACAGCCCGAAGAAGGCGAGCAGCAGAGCCGGCCACAGCACGGTGGCACCGAGCAGATACGGCAGCACGGGCAGCAGTGCGCCCAGCGCGAAGGATCCGAAGGAGGACACGGCGGCGACCAGCGGCGACGGCAGATCGCCGGGGTCGATGCCGAGTTCCTCGCGGGCGTGTATCTCCAGGGCCTGCTCGGGGTCCGTCGACAGCTGGCGGGCGACCTCGCGGGCCAGCTCGGGCTCGACCCCGCGGGCCTCGTACAGCGCCGCGAGCTCGGCTTCCTCGTCCTGGGGGTGCTTCCTCAGCTCCGCGCGCTCCACGTCCAGCTCGGCCTCGACGAGCTCACGCTGCGAGGCCACGGACGTGTACTCGCCGGCCGCCATGGAGAAGGCGCCGGCGGCGAGGCCCGCGAGCCCGGTCAGCACGATGGTCTGCTGACCCACGGCCCCGCCCGCGACACCCGTCATCAGGGCGAGGTTGGAGACCAGGCCGTCCATCGCGCCGAAGACGGCGGGGCGCAGCCAGCCGCCGTTCACATCCCGGTGCGTGTGGTTGTCCCGGTGCGCCACGTGCAGCGCGGCCTCGGTCTCGATGATCGCCATTGCGGGGGTCCCCCAGGAAGCTAAGCCAAAGCTAACTTTGGACAAGTTCTACTCCTCGACAACGGCAAAGCTACGCCACGAATTCCACCACCGCCAGCAAGGAAAGGCTCGGCTAACCTGCGGTTTTACCCCGTGGCGCTCATCCGTGTATGGGGCCGCACACATGTCGACCGGGTGATGCTGAGTGCTGTCCGGCTCTGCGAAACCCCTCCGGTGGGACACATCCGCAAAGGGTTCCGCGCCCTGAGAGGCCCGCCAACGAGCCGCCCGGAACCCTCGGAGGAGAAGCCGCGTATGGCATCGATCGCCTGCATTCCTTCTGTCCCGTCACCCGGGAACGCCGCCGACCTCCGCGAGCGGGCACGCGGCGCACTGCTCGGCCTGGCCGTCGGGGACGCCCTCGGCGCCCCCGCGGAGAACATGAAGCCGTCCGAGATCCGCGCCCGCTGGGGCCGCATCACGGGCTACGTGACCGACCAGCCTGCGGGCACGGACGACACGGAGTACGCGATCTTCTCCGGCCTGCTCCTGGCCCGCCACGGCTCGGCCCTCACCCCGGCCCATGTGGAGGCGGCCTGGCACGAGTGGATCGCGGACCGCGCGGAGGGCCCGTTCCGGGGGGCCGGCTTCAGCGAACGCGGCACCCTGGAGAACCTCCGCCGCGGCCTCGCCGTCCCCATCTCCGCCCAGCACCGCCACGCCTGGAGCGACGGCCTGGCCATGCGCGCGGCCCCCTTCGGCGTCTTCGCCGCGGGCCGCCCCGCCGAGGCGGCCCGGCTCGCGGCCGTCGACGGATCGGTGAGCCACGACGGCGAGGGCATCTACGGCGGCCAGGCGGTCGCGGCGGGGGTGGCGGCGGCGATGGCGGGGGCGCCGCCGATCGCGGTCGTGGCCTCCGCGCTGGCCGTGATCCCGGACGACTCGTGGACGGCCCGCTCGCTGCGCCGGGCCGTGACCGTGGCCCACCGCGGCGAAAGAGCGGTCCGCTCGGCGGTCGTCATCGGCGGCTACCCGTGGACCGACCTCGCTCCGGAGGCGGTCGCGCTGGCCTTCGGGGCGTACGCGGCGGCCGACGGCGACTTCAGGCAGGCCGTGCTCACCGCGGTGAACATGGGCCGGGACGCCGACACGACGGCCGCGGTGGCGGGCGCTCTGGCGGGCGCGACCCAAGGAGTCTCCGCGATCCCGGCGGAGTGGGCGGCGGCGATCGGACCGGCGCGGGGCAGCTGCCTGCCGGCGATGGCGGGCCACCACGTGCTCGATGTCGCGGACCTGCTGGTGACGGGCGAGGGCGAGAAGCGCGACGCGGAGACGGTCGTACGGGAACTACCGGACCCGACCGCCCTCACCCTCGCCGCGAGCGGCGAGGCGGAGGCACGCCCGTGAGACCGCCGGGCCCGTTGAACGAGGGGACGTCGACCGGCACGGCCATGGCGAAGCCGAACGACCCCATGGCCGCCGAGGTCGAGCCCCCACCACAGGCGCCACCCGCACCCGACGACGAACGTCGCACAGGCAGCGCCGGCAGGAACACCTCGATCCACCGCACAGCCGCCGGCACCAAGCACCCCCCACAAGGGAAAGCCGCAACCGCCGACGTCGAGAACCCCCCTCAGGCGCCACCCGCACCCGACGACGAAAGTCGCACGGGTGGTGCGGGCGGGAACGAAAAGGGCCAAGGCGCAGCCGAGGCCGTTCACGCCACGCCGCCGCCGCAGGGCCGCCGCATCGAGGGCCTCCTGCTCGGCCTGGCCGCGGGCGACGCCGCCGGCTGGCCCGCCGCCCGCCACCGAGCCGCCCGTATGCCGGAGTGGACCCGCCGCCTCACCCGCGAACTCGACACCTTCGCCGAACAGAACGCCACCACCACCCTCCCCGTCCCCATCGCCCTGAACCAGTCCCCCGAGCCACTGAGGCTCGGCCCCTCGGACGACGCCGAGTGGGCGGCCTTCGCCGCGGAGGCCCTCCTGCGGGCCGGGGACGACACCGTCCTCGGCGACCTGAGCCGACAACGCCGCGCCCGCGCCGCCATCGACCTCACCTGGAACGCCGTGGCCAGCGAGGTCGCCGCGGCGGCGAACCGCGCCCCTGAGGTCGAGTCCGCCGTCCTCCCCCTGCGCGCCCGTATCTCCGTCCGCGCCGGCCTCGGCAACCTCGCCACCGGCCTGCGCCCGCCCGCCACCGGCCACGACAACCCCCACTACTTCGACGACGCGGCCTGCGTACGGGCCTGTGTGCTCGCCGTGGCCCACCCCGGCGCCCCCCGACTCGCCGCCGACCTCGCCGAGTTCGACGCCCGCTACACCCAGGACGGCGACGGAGTGCGCGGTGCCCGGGCGATGGCGGCGGCACTGGCACTGGCACTGGCGGGCGCGGACGTCGGGACCTGCGTGGCCGCAGCCCTCACCGAACTCCCCGAGGCCACGGAGATCGGCCGCAACGCCCGCCACGCCCTCAAGCTGGCCGCCGACGCCGAGACGGCCTTCACCCTGATCCCTCTCCTGGAACACCAGATCGTCGACCACGTCTACAGCTACGGCATCGCCGCCGCCGAAACCGTCCCGGTCGCCCTCGCCCTGGCCACCGCCTCGGGCGGAAGGATCGCGGAAGCGGTGCCGGCCGCGGCCTGTCTGTCCCGCGTCGCCGACTCGGCCCCGGCCCTCGCGGGCGCCCTGACCGGCGCGCTGGGCGGCGGCGACTCGATCCCGCCGTCCTGGCGGGAGGCCTGCCGCACCCTCTCCGGCTGCGCGCTCCCCCGCCTCACCGGCACCGACCTGGTGGAACTCGCCGAACTCCTGGAAGCCACGCAACCGACCCCACCAGGAGGATGATTCGGCCATGACGCCCAAACAGGCAGAAAACAGCCTCGACGACCGGATCACCGGAGCGCTCGTGGGCGCGGCGGTGGGCGACGCGCTCGGCGGCCCCGTCGAGGGCTACTCCCCCGACCAGATCCTGCAGCGCCACGGCGGCCGTGTCCACGGCATCGTCGGCCCCTGGAACGGCGACGACTGGCGCACGGCGCGCCCCATCGCGCCGTACCACAAGGGCGACGGCCACGTCACCGACGACACCTTGCTGACGCATGCGCTGGTCCGGGTGTACGCGCAGGTCCGCGACCACCTGGACGCCTACGCGATCGCGGAGCACCTGGTCCCGGACCTGATGACGAAACCGCGCTGGATCCCGGAGCTGGAGACGGAGACCCTCCCCCTGCACCGCGTCTTCCTCGCGGAGAAATGGCTGGTGGCTCGGCTCCACTACGGCCATGTCGACCCGCGCGAGGCGGGCGTCGGCAACATCGTCAACTGCGGTGCGGCGATGTACATGGCCCCGGTCGGGCTGGTGAACGCGGCCGCCCCGACAGCCGCCTACGCCGAGGCGATCGACATCGCGGGCGCCCACCAGTCGTCGTACGGCCGCGAGGCGGCGGGCGTCTTCGCGGCCGCGGTGGCAGCGGCCACGGCCCCCGGAGCGACACCCGACTCGGTCGTCACCGCCGCGCTCCTGCTGGCGAAGGACGGCACCCGCACGGCGATCGAGCGGGTCTGCGAAGTGGCCTTGCGCCACTCGGACTTCGAGTCCGCGCTGATTCCCCTCCGTGAGGCGGTGGCCCCGTTCGACACGGTGGGCCCGGACTACCGCTCCCCCTCCCTCGGGGCCCGCCGCCCGTCCCGCCTCCATTCGATCGAGGAACTCCCCGTCGCCCTGGGCATGTTGGTGCTCTCTCGCGGCGACTACCGGCACGCGGTCCTGGGCGCGGTGAACTACGGCCGCGACTGCGACTCGATCGCGACGATGGCGGGCGCGCTCGCCGGGGCTCTGGGGTCCCAGATCCCCGAGGACTGGTCGAAGACGGTGGCGGAGGCGAGCCGTCTGGATCTGTGGGAGCCGGCGGCGACGCTCGCGCGGGTGACGCGGGAGATCTTCGAACGGGACGTCAAGCGCCGCAGGGCCCACGAGGCGGCGTTCACCGAGATCGGGGGCCTGAGATGCTCCGACTGACCTGGGTGCAGCCCGAGGACCTGATCGGCCACGAGCTGAGACAGGCGGCCCTGGACGGCCGTGAGCCGTCGGCGATCGCGGCGAGATGGAGAGCCGCGGGCGGCACGCAGGCGCCCCTGCGTGCCGGCGCGTCCCCGGAACCGGCCACGCGCTATCTTCGGCTGCTGGCGAAGGACCTGCTGGACGAACTGGCGGACCTGCCGAGCACCTTGGGCGAGTGTGAGCCGACGGATCTGCGGAAGATCAAGGCCCTGTGCCCCAACTGGCCCGCGACGGCCCCCACTTCGACCACGCCCCCTTCACCCTCCCGCCTCGAAGCCGCCTGGCTCGGCCGCGCCGTGGGATGCCTCCTGGGCAAACCCGTGGAGAAACTCCCCCTGGAGGGCATCCGCGAACTGGCCCGGTCCACCGGCAACTGGCCTTTGCACACCTACTTCACGGCCCGCGGAGTCCCCGAGGACCTCGCCTCGCGATACCCCTGGAACCGCCGCTCCGCGACGACCTCCCTGGCGGAGAACATCGACGGCATGCCCGAGGACGACGACCTCAACTACCCGCTCCTCAACCTGCTGCTGCTCCAGCGTCACGGCAGAGGGTTCAGCACCACCGACGTGGCGGAGCTGTGGCTGTCCGAACTCCCGGCGGGCCGCACGTTCACCGCCGAACGCGTCGCCTACCGCAATCTCCTCCTCGGCCTGGAACCGCCCCGCACAGCCCGCCACCGCAACCCGTTCCGCGAGTGGATCGGCGCCCTCATCCGTGCCGACGTCCACGGCTGGACCAACCCCGGCGACCCGGCGGCCGCGGCCCAGCAGGCCCACCGGGACGCCACCCTCACCCACACCGCGAACGGCGTCTACGCGGCGATGTTCACGGCCGCCACCATCGCCACCGCGGCGACCGGTGACCAGGACGTCCACGGCTGCCTCCGCACCGGACTGACGGTGATCCCACCCGGCTCCCGCCTGGCCGGGGCCGTCCGTCACGCCGTCCGCCTCGCCGAGGAGCACACCGACTTCGACACCGTCGTCGACGAACTCCACACCGCCCACGGCGCCACCCACCACTGGGTCCACGCCGTCCCCAACACAGCCCTCCTCGCCGCCGCCCTCACCCACGCGGACGGCGACTTCCCCGGCTCCATCTGCCGTGCCGTGTCCGGGGGCTGGGACACCGACTCCAACGGCGCCACCGCCGGCGGCATCGCCGCCCTCCTCGCCGGCTCCCCCTCCGCCCTTCCCGACCGCTGGACGACCCCCCTGAAAAACCGGCTGACCACCTCCGTCGGCGACTTCAACGGCATCGGCTTCGACGCCCTGGCCCATCTCACCCACCGGGAGGCATCCCGCCCATGACCCACATCGTCGTACTGGGCAGCACGAACATGGACCTAGTCGCCTACGTCGAGAAGGCCCCGCAGCTCGGCGAGACCGTCACGGGACGGGCGTTCCGTACGATCCCCGGTGGCAAGGGCGCCAACCAGGCGATCGCCGCAGCCCGCGCGGGCGCCACCGTCTCGATGATCGGCGCGGTAGGAAACGACGCCTTCGGCACCCGACTGCGCTCCACGCTCGACCACTCGGGCGTCAACACGGACCACCTCCGCACCGTCGAGGCCCCCTCCGGCACCGCCCACATCGTCGTGGACGGCGAAGGCGGCAACGCCATCGTCGTGATCCCCGGCGCCAACGGCACCGTCGACCACCTCCTCCCCGGCGACGAAGACCTCATCGCCTCCGCCGAAGCCCTGCTCCTCCAGCTGGAGATCCCCCTGGCCGCGGTGGTGGCGGGCGCGCGCACCGCCCGCGCCCACGGCGTCCGTACGATCCTCACCCCGGCCCCCGCCCGGCCACTGCCGCCCGAACTCATGGCCGCCACCGACCTGTTGGTGCCCAACGAGCACGAGGCAGCGACGCTGACCGGCCTCACCGACCCGCGCAGCGCGGCCGCGTCCCTGCTCGACCAGGTGCCGGAGGTGGTCGTCACCCTCGGCTCGGCGGGCAGCCTGTACGCGGCCCGAGGCAGCGACCCGCTCACCGTCCCGGCGCCCCGGGTCACGGCCGTGGACTCGACAGGTGCGGGCGACACGTTCGTCGGGGCGCTCGCCGTGGCCCTCGGCGAGGGGCGGCCGATGGCTGAGGCACTGGCCTGGGCGGGAGCGGCCGCGGCGCTCTCCGTGCAGCGCCCCGGCGCGTCGGCGTCGATGCCGTACCGCCCCGAGATCGAGACGCGGTTCACGTCATGAACCAGGCCCCGCTCACCGGCCTGCGCGTCCTCGACCTCGCCACCCTCTTCGCCGGGCCGCTCGCCGCCACGATGCTCGGCGACTTCGGCGCCGAGGTCATCAAGGTGGAACACCCGGCCAAGCCGGACCCCTCCCGCGGCCACGGCCCGTCGAAGGACGGCGTCGGCCTGTGGTGGAAGCTCCTCGGCCGCAACAAGCAGACCATCACCCTCGACCTCTCCAAGCCGGGCGGCCGTGCCACCCTCCTGCGCCTCGCGGGCACCGCGGACGTCGTCATCGAGAACTTCCGCCCCGGCACGCTGGAGAAGTGGGACCTGAGCTGGGCGGAGCTGTCCGCGGCCAACCCTCGCCTGGTCCTCGCCCGGGTCACAGCCTTCGGCCAGTTCGGCCCCTACGCGCACCGCCCCGGCTTCGGCACCCTGGCCGAGGCGATGAGCGGCTTCGCGGCGATCACCGGCGAACCGGACGCACCTCCGACGCTCCCGCCCTTCGGCCTCGCCGACTCCATCGCGGGCCTGGCCACGGCGTACGCCGTCATGACCGCGCTCGCCGCCCGGGACCGCACCGGAGAGGGCCAGGTCGTCGACATGGCGATCATCGAGCCGATCCTGACCGCCCTCGGCCCCCAGCCGATCTGGTACGACCAGCTCGGCCACGTCCAGCCGCGCACGGGCAACCGCTCCCAGAACAACGCCCCGCGCGGCACCTACCTCACCGCCGACGGCGCCTGGGTCGCCGTCTCGACCTCCGCGCAGTCGATCGCGGAACGCGTGATGCACCTGGTGGGCCGCCCGGAGCTGATCGACGAACCGTGGTTCGCGACGGGCGCCGACCGCGCCCGGCACGCCGACGTCCTGGACGAGGCGGTCGGCTCCTGGATCGCCGAGCGCACCCGCACCGAAGTCCTGGCCGCCTTCGAGAAGGCGGAGGCGGCGGTGGCCCCGATCCAGGATGTACGGGATGTGATGACGGACCCCCAGTACGCGGCCCTGGACACGATCACGACCGTCGACGACCCCGACCTGGGTCCCCTGCGCATGCAGAACGTCCTCTTCCGGCTCTCCGCCACCCCCGGCGCGATCCGCTGGGCGGGCCGCCCGCACGGTGCGGACACGGACCGGATCCTGACCGCGCTCGGCCTGACCCCGGCCGAGCTGACGTCCCTGCGCGAGGAGGGGGCCGTATGACCACGCCCCCGCTCACCTGGCTCTACGCCCCCGGCGACCGCCCGTATGTCGTCGCCAAGGCGCTGGCGGCCGGCGCCGACGTCGTCGTGATCGACCTGGAGGACGCGGTCGCCCCGGACCGCAAGGCGTACGCCCGCGCGGCCACCGCCGAACTCCTCTCCCATCCGCAGCCGATCCCGGTCCACGTCCGTGTGAACTCCCTGGACGGCCCGCTGGCTCCGCGGGACCTGGAGGCGGTGGCGGCGCTTCCCGGGCTCGCGGGTCTGCGGCTGCCGAAGGTGACGGCTCCGGAGCAGATCATCCGCACCGCGGAACGGTCCGCTCCGGCCGCCGGAGGCGCTCCCGCCCTGTACGCGCTCCTGGAATCCGCACTGGCCGTCGAGCACGCCTACGCCATCGCGTCCGCCCACCCCTGCCTCCGCGGCATCGCCCTCGGCGAATCGGACCTACGGGCCGACCTGGGCGTACGCGAGGACGCGGGTCTCGACTGGTCCCGCTCCCGCGTCGTGGGCGCCGCACGGGCGGCGGGCCTGCCCCCGTCCCCCCAGTCGGTCCACCCGGACATCCGCGACCTGGAGGGCCTGGCGGCCTCCTGCGCCCGCGGCCGCGCCCTCGGCTTCCTCGGCCGCGCGGCCATCCACCCGCGCCAGCTCCCCATCATCGAACGGGCCTATCTGCCCACGGCGAGAGAGGTCGAGGAGGCCGAGACGATCGTCAAGGCGGCCACGGCGCAACAGGGCGCCCAGGCCCTTCCGGACGGACGGTTCATCGACGCGGCGGTGGTGGCGGCAGCGCAACGCACGCTGTCCCTGGCCCGCCGTAACCACGGCTGAGGGCGCCCGCGGTTTCGCGGGCGCCCTCAGCCGTGACGATCGACCAACGGACGACCGGTCAGCTCTTCTTGGCCGACTCGGCGCCGTCCTTCGTCTCTTCCTCGGCGTCATCGGGTTCTTCGACGTCGTCGGCGTCGTCGGCGGGGTTCTTCACGTCCGTCTTCGGCTCCGAGGAATCCGCCCCGTCCTTCTCGACGGCCTCGCCGCCGGCCTCGTCCTCCGCGGCGGCCGGCTCGACCTCGGTCTCCCGGCCCGGCCGCTTCTTGGACGACACCACGATGTACACCACCGCGAGCAGGAACACGATCAGCGCGGTCCAGTCGTTCAGCCGCAGACCCAGGATGTGGTGGGCGTCGTCGACACGCATGTACTCGATCCACGCCCGGCCCACGCAGTACGCGGCGACGTACAGCGCGAAGACCCGCCCGTGTCCCAGCTTGAAGCGGCGGTCGGCCCAGATGACCAGCAGGGCGACACCGATGCACCACAGGGACTCGTAGAGGAACGTCGGGTGGTAGTACCCGGGCACTCGGCCGTCCTCCGAGGACGTGATGTGCAGCGCCCAGGGGACGTTCGTCGCCTTGCCGTACAGCTCCTGGTTGAACCAGTTGCCCCAGCGGCCGATGGCCTGGGCGAGGGCGATGCCGGGCGCGATGGCGTCCGCGTAGGCGGGCAGAGGGATGCCGCGACGACGGCAGCCGATCCAGGCGCCCACCGCACCGAGCGCGATCGCGCCCCAGATGCCGAGACCGCCCTGCCACACCTTGAAGGCGTCCACCCAGTCACGGCCCTCGCTGAAGTACAGCTCGTAGTCCGTGATCACGTGGTAGAGCCGGCCGCCGACGAGGCCGAACGGCACCGCCCAGACAGCGATGTCGGCCACCGTGCCGGCCCGCCCGCCGCGGGCGATCCAGCGCTTGTTGCCGAGCCAGACCGCGACGAAGACGCCGATGATGATGCAGAACGCGTAGCCACGCAGCGGAATGGGGCCGAGATACAGCACCCCGTGCGACGGGCTCGGAATGTAGGCAAGTTCTTCCATGGCAGGGTCGACGCTACCGTGCCGGACCGGGCCTACGGCAGGCGGCCCGGCTACGGCTCCATAACGGGCGGGTGTGAACCCGCCTTACCCCTTCTTCGCCTCCTGCACCATCTGCTTCAGCTTGGCCGGTGTCATCGTCCGGTCCTGGTAGATGTCCTTGCCCCCGAGCAGCACGGTCGGCGTCCCGGAGAATCCACCGGACTTGAAGGCGGCGTTCGACTTGTCGATCCAGCTGTCGTGCCTGCCGTCGTTGACGCACTGGCGGAAGGCCGCCGTGTCGAGGCCCTTGGCCTTGCCCGCCAGGTCGATCAGCCTGCCGTTGTTGCCGAAGGTGTCGACGGTCTCCTTGGGCTGGTTGTCGTAGAGCACGTCGTGGTAGGCGGAGAACTTTCCGGCGTCCTGCGCGCAGGCGGCGGCATTGCCCGCGCGGAGGGAGCCGGTGCCGCCGAGGTTGCCGTCGATCAGCCTGACCAGGTGGTACTCGACTCTGAGCAGGCCGGAGTCGGTCAGCTCGTGGATCGTGGGCCGATACGCCGCCTCGAAGGCCTGGCAGGCCGGGCAGCGGAAGTCCTCCCAGACCGTGAGCGTCGACTTGGCGCCGTCCTTGCCCACCGGAATCGCGAGACTGTCCTTGCCCTGCGCCCCGGAGGGCGCCACGGCCGGGCCCGAGGCCTTGTCGTCCTTGCCCGCGTTCGCGGCGAGCACGCCGATCACCGCGGCCAGTCCCAGCACGCAGGCGACGCTCGCACCGATGATCAGCGTCCGCCGTCGCTTGTCCGAGGTCTTCTGCTTCTCACGCTCGACCGCCAGCCGATCCCGGGCGGCGCGCTTTCCCTCACGGTTCTTCTCGCTCACACCCCCAGAACGAACCGGGGAGGCGCATTGCGCCTCCCCGGTCCCGGATCCACCCGTTCGGAGGACCCGCGTGACATCAACTGCTCGGCTACGCCTGCCCGCGCACGCCCTTGGCCAGCTCACCGGCGAGCGAGCGGACGGCCTCGACGCCGGCCGCGTCGTCCGGCGCGTCCAGCATCCGCTTCACGAAGGCCGAGCCGACGATCACGCCGTCGGCGAAGCCCGCGACCTCGGCGGCCTGCCTGGCGTCGGAGACGCCGAGGCCGACGCACACGGGCAGGTCCCCGCCGGCGGCCCGGGTGCGCTCCACCAGGTCCTGGGCCTGCGCGCCCACCGACTCGCGGGTACCGGTGACGCCCATCAGCGAGGCGGCGTACACGAAGCCGCTGCCCGCCGCGGTGATCTGGGCGAGTCGCGCGTCCTGGCTGCTGGGCGCGACCACGAAGACCGTGGCGAGGCCGTGCTTGACGGCGTGCTCCCTCCACAGCGCCGACTCCTGCACCGGCAGGTCGGGCAGGATGCAGCCCGCGCCGCCCGCCTCGGCGAGCTCGGCGGTGAAGCGCTCGACGCCGTAGCGGTCGATGGGGTTCCAGTACGTCATGACGAGGATCGGCTTGCCGGTGGCCTCGTGGGCCTCCTTGACCGTGCGCATGACGTCCGCGATCTTGACGCCGCCGCGCAGGGCGATGTCGTCGGCGGTCTGGATGACCGGGCCGTCGAGGACGGGGTCGCTGTGCGGCAGACCGACCTCCACGACGTCCGCCCCGCCGTCGAGGACGGCCTTGATCGCCTCGATGCCGCCGTCCACGGTCGGGAACCCGGCCGGGAGGTAGGCGATGAGGGCGGAGCGTCCCTCGGCCTTGGCACCCGCGAGGGTGTCCGTCAGCAGCTGGATGTTCCCGCTCACTTGGCGTCCCCCTCGATCTCGGCGAGGTCGGCGGCGTCGGCCGCGACCTCGGCGTCGGTGTCGTACAGGCCGAAGTAACGGGCGGCCGTGTCCATGTCCTTGTCGCCGCGGCCGGACAGGTTGACGACGATCAGGCCGTCCTTGCCCAGCTCCCTGCCGACCTCCAGCGCACCCGCCAGGGCGTGTGCGCTCTCGATCGCCGGGATGATGCCCTCGGTGCGCGAGAGCAGGCGCAGGGCCTGCATGGCCGCGTCGTCGGTGACCGCGCGGTACTCGCCGCGGCCGCTGTCCTTGAGGTAGGAGTGCTCCGGGCCGATGCCCGGGTAGTCCAGACCGGCCGAGATCGAGTACGGCTCGGTGATCTGGCCCTCGTCGTCCTGCAGGACGTAGGAGCGGGAGCCGTGCAGGATGCCGGGCTCGCCCGCGGTCAGCGTGGCCGCGTGCTCGCCGGTCTCGACGCCGTGACCGGCGGGCTCGCAGCCGATGAGGCGTACGGCGGCGTCCGGGATGAAGGCGTGGAAGAGCCCGATGGCGTTCGAACCGCCGCCGACGCACGCGACGGCCGCGTCCGGGAGGCGGCCGGCGCGCTCCAGGATCTGACGCCTGGCCTCCACGCCGATGACGCGGTGGAAGTCGCGGACCATGGCCGGGAAGGGGTGCGGGCCGGCGACCGTACCGAAGAGGTAGTGGGTGCGGTCGACGTTGGCGACCCAGTCGCGGAAGGCCTCGTTGATGGCGTCCTTGAGCGTACGGCTGCCGGACTTCACGGCGATGACCTCGGCGCCGAGCATGCGCATGCGGGCCACGTTCAGGGCCTGGCGCCGGGTGTCGATCTCGCCCATGTAGATCGTGCACTCAAGGCCGAAGAGGGCACAGGCGGTCGCCGTGGCGACGCCGTGCTGGCCGGCGCCGGTCTCGGCGATCACGCGGGTCTTGCCCATGCGCCTGGTGAGCAGCGCCTGGCCGAGCACGTTGTTGATCTTGTGGGAGCCGGTGTGGTTGAGGTCTTCCCGCTTCAGGAAGATCCGGGCACCGCCGGCGTGCTCGGCGAACCTCGGCACCTCGGTCAGGGAGCTGGGGCGGCCGGTGTAGTGCACCAGCAGGTCGTCGAGTTCGCGGGCGAACTCGGGGTCGTGCTTGGCCTTGTCGTACTCGACGGCCACCTCGTCCACGGCGGCGACGAGGGCCTCCGGGATGAACTTGCCGCCGTATGCCCCGAAGTAGCCTTCGGGACTGGGGACTTGACCCTCGGGGTCGGGGATGAAGAACTCGCTGGGCATGACTGAACCTCACGGTGAGTTTGGGACATACCTGATCGCCGTGGGGGCGGGGCTCGTCAGACGGCGAAAGGCCGTCTGTGGCTTGTCACGCAGTTCCCCGCGCCCCTAAAGGGCGCGCTGCCATCGGCGGCCGTTTACCTGCCCCGGTTCGTCTCCGATGACGTACCTGACCCTACGACCGTGCACGCGGCGTGCCGGGGCGCGGCAGCCACGGGGGCGGCAGCCGCGCGCGAGGCGGGCGTACCGGTCCACGGTCGTCACGGTGAGAGTCATCGGGGTAAGCCTAGCGGGTGATCAGCTGCGGCCGTGCCGGAGTGCGGGGTGCTCGCCCGCTGCCACCAGGTCCGACACCGCCGACTTGGGGTCGCGGCCGGTGACCAGGGACTCGCCGACCAGGACGGCGTCCGCGCCGGCGTTGGCGTAGGCGATGAGGTCGTGCGGGCCGCGGACGCCGGACTCGGCGATCTTGACGATGTGCGCGGGGATCTCGGGGGCGACGCGCTCGAAGGTGCCCCGGTCGACCTCCAGGGTCTTGAGGTTGCGTGCGTTGATGCCGATCACCTTCGCACCCGCGTCGACCGCGCGCTCGACCTCGTCCTCGTCGTGGACCTCGACGAGCGGAGTGAGGCCGATGGAGACGGCACGCTCGATCAGCGACTCCAGGGCCGGCTGGTCGAGGGCGGCGACGATGAGCAGCACGAGGTCGGCGCCGTACGCACGGGCCTCCCACAGCTGGTACGAGGTGACGATGAAGTCCTTGCGCAGGACCGGGATGTCGACCCGCGCGCGCACCGCCTCCAGGTCGGCCAGCGAGCCGCCGAAGCGGCGCTCCTCGGTGAGGACGGAGATGACGGCCGCGCCGCCCGCCTCGTAGTCCGCGGCGAGTCCGGCCGGGTCGGCGATCGCGGCCAGCGCGCCCTTGGAGGGGCTGGAACGCTTGACCTCGCAGATGACCTTGACGCCGTCACCGCGCAGTGCGGCCAGCCCGTCCTTGGCAGCGGGAGCCTTCGCCGCGCGCTCCTTGAGCTCGTCGAGGCTGACGCGCGCCTGCCGCTCCGCGAGGTCGGCACGGACTCCGTCGATGATCTCGTCGAGCACACTCACGCGAGCGGCCCCCTTCCAGACGGTTGACTGTTCAAGCGGTTGACCTTCGGTTAAAACCGATGGTCACTGCGATGGTATCCGGAGGAAGGCTTAGGCCTCACATCCGGTTGACGCCGGTCCCTCTACCTGGTCTTTCACCCATTGATCAAGGATGCAGCCAGCCACCGAACGGTGAGTTCCGGACAACCGTGAAGACCAGCAGCAACGTCCCGAGCGTCCACAGGTGCACCCGCCCGAGGTCGATGCGCATGGGTCGTCCGCGCGCCGAGCGCACCACCCATACGGTCCACAGCGCGGCGACGCCCAGATAGCCGATCACGGCCAGGGCGTTGTCCTGGAGTGCGGCCGGGAAGTCCCCGTGGACGAACGAGTAGGCGCTGCGCAGGCCGCCGCAGCCGGGGCAGTAGATGCCGGTGAACCGGTAGAGCGGGCAGACGGGGTAGTGGCCGGGCTGGTTCGGGTCCACGGTGCCCACGTAGGCGAAGGCCCCGGCGACGGCCGCGAGCACCCCGGCGGGGACGGCCAGTCTCGCCGCCACCGTCGGCGGAGCGCCGGACGGCGTCACAGGCTGGCTCTCGGCGTTCACACCTCGCATTGTCCCCCCGATCGCACGCCACGCACGCGTGAGGGGCGATCCGGCACCGGATCGCCCCTCATCAGTCGTACGCGCTCAGCTCTTGGCGTGCGCCGCCTGGCTCTGCGCCAGCGCGTCCTGGAACGTCTCGTGTGCGTCCTTCGCCTGGCCGAGGCCCATCGCGCTCATGATCCAGCCGACGATGCCGCCGACGACCACGATCACCATGCCGGCCCAGAAGCCCACGGGCTCGGCCATCACCATGAAGGCACCCGAGACGCAGAAACCGATGAAGGCGATCGTGACACCGGTCCAGGCGGCCGGGGTGTGACCGTGGCTGCTGCCCGCCATGACTTGCTCCTCGTTGCTGTGTACGTGTGTGAGCCGGACGCTCAACGGACATTGTCCCGCACGCGCACGCGTGCGCTGCTCGGGGGTCGCTCCTTGCGCGTCGGTGCCCCGAGAGGTGGTGCCTACGCGCTGGTGGGGTCCTCGCCGCGGTCGAGTGCCTTCCAGATGTCCTCGGGGCGGTCGGGGTCGACGGCCGCGGCCCTGCGGCGTGCTCTGGGGGCGCCACCGCGTTCGTAGCGGCCGGACATCGCGGGCCACTGCCGGCCGTAGCGCAGAGCGAGCAGGCCGGCGACGAGGAGCAGGGCGCCGCCCGCGGCCGCGACGTACGGCCAGGCGGTGTGGCTCAGGGCGTGCACGGTGGCCGAGGTGTCGCCGGCGGCCTGCGCGGCCTTCTCGTCCAGCGCGGAGCTGTCGGAGACGCCCAGCAGGGCGGCGGCGACGGTACCGGCGCCGGAGAGCGCGAGCAGGGCCGAGACCAGCAGCCGTCCGGCCCTGCGGACGGCGAAGACGGCGACGAGCGCGGCCAGGCCCACTATGGCGAGCGCCGCGGGGACGCCGGTGACGTCACTGCCCTTGGCGACCAGGGAGAAGGGGGCGCCGGCCACCGTCGCTGTCCCCTCGGACCAGCGCTGACGGGTGGCCAGCAACGCCACGGCCGCGCCGAGCGCACCGCACAGCAGGGCAAGGGCGAGACTCCGGCGCCCGGCCCGGGAGGGGCCGTCGGCTTCGGAACGGGGGTGGGGAGCAGCAGTCACGTACTCCACTATCGCCCGAACCCCGGGTGAACCGTCACCCGGGGTTCACGTGAGAAGCACCCCACCGCGCGGGAATGTGCCCTGAATGCGCCCTATTCGCCCAGTCTGTTCGCCGTGTGGACGGCGCGCAGGACCGCCGCCGCCTTGTTGCGGCACTCCTGGTCCTCGGCGACCGGGTCGGAGTCGGCGACGATACCGGCGCCCGCCTGGACGTATGCCGTGCCGTCCCGGAGCAGGGCCGTGCGGATGGCGATGGCGGTGTCGGAGTCGCCGGCGAAGTCGAGGTAGCCGACGCAGCCGCCGTACAACCCGCGCCGGGACGGCTCGAGTTCGTCGATGATCTGCATCGCGCGCGGCTTGGGGGCGCCGGAGAGGGTGCCGGCCGGGAAGCAGGCCGTCAGGACGTCGAAGGCCGTGCGGCCGTCGGCGACCTTTCCGGTGACCGTCGAGACGATGTGCATCACGTGCGAGTACCGCTCGACGGACATGAAGTCGACGACCTCCACCGAACCGGGTTCGCAGACCCGTCCGAGGTCGTTGCGGCCGAGGTCGACCAGCATGAGGTGCTCGGCGCGCTCCTTCGGGTCGGCGAGCAGTTCGTCGGCGAGGGCCTGGTCCTCCTGCGGGGTGGCCCCGCGATGCCGCGTGCCGGCGATGGGGTGGACCATCGCCTGTCCGTCCTCGACCTTCACCAGGGCCTCGGGGGACGAGCCCACGACGTCGAAGCCGTCGAAGCGGAACAGGTACATGTACGGCGAGGGGTTCGTCGCCCTGAGGACCCGGTAGACGTCCAACGCACTTGCCGTGCACGGTGTTTCGAAGCGCTGGGAGGGGACCACCTGGAAGGCCTCCCCGGCGCGGATGCGCTCCTTGACGTCCTCGACGGCCGCCTGGAAGTCGGGGCCGCCCCAGAGTGCGGTGTACTCGGGGAGTTCCGAGGGCGGGAGGACGGCCGGGGGCTGGGCGACCGGACGCGAGAGGTCGGCCTCCATGGCGTCCAGGCGGGCCACCGCGTCCGCGTGCGCGTCGTCGACGCCCGTGTCGAGGTCGTTGTGGTTGATCGCGTTGGCGATCAGCAGGACCGAGCCCTCCCAGTGGTCCATGACGGCGAGGTCGCTGGTGAGCAGCATGGTCAGCTCGGGCAGCCGGAGGTCGTCCCGCTCCCCCGGGCCGATCTTCTCCAGGCGGCGCACGATGTCGTAGCCGAGGTAGCCGACCATGCCGCCGGTGAAGGGCGGCAGTCCCTCCTGGTGCGGGGTGTGCAGGGCCTCGATGGTGGCGCGCAGCGCGGCGAGCGGGTCGCCGTCCTGCGGAACGCCGACCGGCGGGGTGCCGACCCAGTGGGCCTGGCCGTCCTGCGCGGTCAGGGTGGCCGCGGAGCGCACGCCCACGAAGGAGTAGCGGGACCACTGAAACGCTGTCCGGCCGTTCTCCGCGGACTCCAGCAGGAAGGTGCCGGGGCGCTCGGCGGCGAGCTTGCGGTAGAGCGCGACCGGGGTGTCGCCGTCGGCGAGGAGCTTGCGGGTGACCGGGATGACACGACGGTCGGTGGCCAGCTTGCGGAACATCTCGAGATCCATGGCGGCTGACCTTACTGATCCTGCGCCGGTACGCCGGAATCGGCGTCCTTGAGGAGCACGTCGACGTCGAAGCAGGTACGCGCGCCGGTGTGGCAGGCGGCGCCCACCTGGTCGACCTTGACCAGCACGGTGTCCGCGTCGCAGTCCAGCGCGACGGACTTGACCCACTGGAAGTGGCCGGAGGTGTCGCCCTTGACCCAGTACTCCCCGCGGCTGCGCGACCAGTAGGTGCAGCGGCCGGTGGTGAGGGTGCGGTGCAGCGCCTCGTCGTCCATCCAGCCGAGCATGAGCACCTCTCCGGTGTCGTACTGCTGGGCGATCGCTGGGACTAGCCCGTCGGCGCTGCGCTTGAGGCGCGCGGCGAGGTCCGGGGCGAGGCTGCTGGGCCGGGGCGTGCTGCTCATGGGTGCCATTGTGCCGCGCACCACTGACAGTGACGGAGGGGTGTCCACTGGGCGGACCCCCCGGGGGGTCGTAGGCTGGCTGGCATGTCGACTTTCGCCAAGCGTGAACGACTTCTCCTGGCCGACCTGTTGGAGGCCGAGGGCCCGGACGCCCCGACCCTCTGCACGGACTGGCAGACCCGTGATCTCGCCGCGCACGTGGTGGTGCGCGAGCGCCGCCCCGATGCCGCCGGCGGCATCCTGATCAAACCGCTCGCGCCGCGCCTGGAGCGGGTGATGGCCGAGTTCACCGCGAAGCCCTACGAGGAGCTGATCCAGCTGATCCGTACGGGCCCGCCGCGCTTCTCGCCCTTCCAGCTCAAGCAGCTCGACGAACTGTCGAACACGGTGGAGTTCTACGTCCACACGGAGGACGTCCGCCGTGCGCAGCCGGACTGGACGCCGCGCGAGCTGGACCAGGTCTTCCAGGACGCCCTGTGGTCCCGCCTGGAGCGCTCGGCCCGCCTGATGGGCCGCAGCGCCCCGACGGGCCTGGTGCTGCGCCGCCCGGACGGGCAGACGGCGGTCGCCCACCGCGGGACACCGGTGGTGACGGTGACCGGCGAGCCGTCCGAACTGCTCCTGTTCTCCTACGGCCGGCAGAGCGCCGCCACGGTGGAACTGGACGGCGACAAGGACGCGGTCGCGAAGCTGCACGAGGCCAGGCAGCTGGGCATCTGACGGCTCGCGATCGATCGACGTGACGCGCGCCGAGAGCTGAAGGCCGGCCACGCTCTTCGGCGCGCCACACGTCCCGGACATCCGACGCGACCCGCACGGACCACGCTGCCCACGCCGACGGGACCGGCACCCCAGGCACCCGCCACGACGGCCCCGCCCACCCGTGAGCCGCCGCGATCAAGGCCGCCCGCACCACCGAACGCCCGAGATCAGCCCGGCAACTCAGCGCTCCGCACCTCCCGAACAACCCACGCGACCACAGCACCCATCCCACACGGACCACGCTGCCCGGACCGGCATCCCAGGCACCCATCTGATCGGCACCCCGGGCACCCGCCACCACCGAACAGCCGAGATCAGCCCGGCAACTCAGCGCGCCGCAGGTCCCGTACCCCCAGCGCGACCACGCCGGCCAGCCCACACACCACGGCGCTCACGACGAACACCGGGCCGGCGCCCCAGGCGCCGATCGCGGCTGCGGACAGCGGCATGCTGAGGGGGGCGAGTCCGAGGCTGACCAGGCTGGAGACGGCGGTGACGCGGCCGAGGAAGGCGGGGTCGGCCTGGGTCTGCAGGAGGGCCCCGCACATCGCGCCGCTGAGCCCGGCGAGCAGTCCGACGGCCAGCGCGACGGCCACGGCCGCGAGGAGAGCCGGTACGAAGGCCAGCGCGGCGATGGCGACCGCCCCGGCCAGGATCGCGTACCCGGCCACCTGCCCGGCATGCGGCAGCCGGCCCCGCACGGCCAGCAGCAGCGAGACGAGCCCCGCGCCCACGCCGAACCCGGCCAGGACCCACCCCATCCCGGACGCCCCCCAGCCGCGCTCGTCGGCGAGCAGGGTCAAGCCCACGTTGAGCGGCCCGACGAACCCGAAGTCCCCCAGGGCGATCGTCAGCACCAACGGGGCCAGGACGCGGTGGCGGCGGATGTACCGCAGCCCGGCCAGCAGGTCGGCCCAGGCGGTCCGGTCCCGCCCGGCCACCGTGTCGTCCGCCGGCAGCTCCCGCATCCGTAGGCAGACCAGCAGCGGCACGGACACCGCGATCATCAGCCCGGCGAGCCCGAACGCGGCCGCCGCGCCGCCCAGCGCCACGCCGAGACCGCCGAGCGGGGCGCCGACGATGACGGCGCACCGGTACGCCAGGCCCCGCATGCCCTGGACCCGGGCGAGCTGGCCCGGCTCGGTGATGCGCGCGGGCAACGCACCCACCGCGGGTACGAACACGGCGTCCACCGTGCCGAAGACCAGAGCGAGCACCCCCAGCACCCACAGGCTCGGGCTGGTGAGGAAGAGCAGCCCCGCCACCGCGAGCACGGCCGCGCAGCGCACCGCGTCACTCCCGATGACGACCCGGCGCGGCCCGAACCGGTCGGCGACCACTCCCCCGCCCAGCATCAGCACCGCGCGCGGCAGCGCGCCGACCGACATCACCAGGCCGGCCTGTGCGGCGGAACCGGACTGCACGGCGGCCCAGGACAGGGCGACGTAGTAGACGCCGTCGCCGGCCATCGACGACGCGTAGGCGCCCAGCCAGCGCAGGACGTTCGGGTCGCGGTGGGCCGGCCGGTCGTCCAGGCCGGCCCGGAGCACGAGCGTGTTGGTCACAGCGAACCGGTCCTTTCAGACGCGGAGCGGACGCGGAGCGGACTCAGAGCGGACGCGGAGCGGAGCGGACTCAGACGCGGAAGGGGAAGCCGTACGTGTGCACCGCGACGTTCTCGCGGTCCTCGGTGTCGCCCGCGGCCACGGCGGCGCGGCCGTGCTCCTCGTAGCGGCGGACCAGGTCGTTCATCTCCTTGGCCAGCTCGGCCAGTTCGTCCGGGGTGAGCCGCAGCAGCCACTCGGAGGAGTCGGACGCCGTCGTCCACGCGTCGCCCCAGTGGGCACGCTCGTCGAGGTGGCGTCGGTACATGTCGGCGCGCTGCTCGAAGAAGAGGCGGCTGGCCGCGGTGTGCGCGGCGGCCTTCTCGGGGGCGTCCCGGAAGTCCTCGTCGTGGACGCTCACGCCGTCCGAGGCGGGCTGCCACCATCGCTCCCGCCCGTCGCCGCCGCGCGCGTCGGCCTCCTCGATGAGCCCGTGCACGGCCAGCTTGCGCAGGTGGTAGCTGACGAGCGATACGGCCTCGTCGACCTGCTCGGCGAGCTGTGAGGCGGTCGCCGCCCGCGCGATGATCAGCAGTCGGTACAGCTGCGCCCGCAGGGGGTGCGCGAGGGCCTTGAGCGTGCCCACGTCCGTGATCCGGCGGTCTCTCTCCCTCTCAGGCATGCCGTCCACGCTAGAAACGAAAGAAAAGTTGCGCAATCTATTTTGCGCAACTTCTCTTTCGTTTCTGCCGGAGTGCCATCTCGGAAGGTGCTGTCTTTCGAAGGCGGTCTCCGAGGCCGGTGTCAGCGGACGGGGTGCCCCGCGTCCTTCAGCTCCTGCTTCACTTCCCCGATCCGCAGATCACCGAAGTGGAACACCGACGCCGCCAGCACCGCGTCCGCGCCCGCCGCGACGGCCGGCGGGAAGTGCGCGAGCTTGCCGGCACCTCCCGAGGCGATCACCGGGACGGTCACGTGCCTGCGGACCGCCGCGATCATCTCCAGGTCGTAGCCGTCCTTCGTACCGTCCGCGTCCATGGAGTTGAGCAGGATCTCTCCCGCGCCCAACTCCGCGGCCCGGTGGGCCCACTCGACGGCGTCGATGCCGGTGCCCTTGCGGCCGCCGTGGGTGGTGACCTCGAAGGACCCGCTCTCGGTCCTGCGCGCGTCCACCGACAGGACCAGCACCTGCCGCCCGAAGCGCTCCGCGATCTCGCGGATCAGGTCCGGACGGGCGATCGCGGCGGTGTTGACGCCGACCTTGTCGGCGCCCGCCCGCAGCAGCCTGTCGACGTCCTCGGCCGTGCGCACACCGCCGCCGACGGTCAGCGGGATGAACACCTGCTCGGCGGTGCGGCGCACCACGTCGTACGTCGTCTCGCGGTTGCCCGACGAGGCGGTGATGTCCAGGAACGTCAGCTCGTCGGCGCCCTCGGTGTCGTACACCTTGGCCATCTCGACGGGGTCGCCCGCGTCGCGCAGGTTCTGGAAGTTGACGCCCTTGACGACCCGGCCGTTGTCCACGTCCAGGCAGGGGATGACTCGCACCGCCAGGGTCATGCGGAACCCCCTCGGAACGCCTCCACCTCGACCTCGACGACCAGGCTGGGATCCACGAAACCGGAGACGATGATCATCGATGCGGCGGGCCGGACGGTGTCGAACAGCTCCTTGTGAGCACGCCCGACCTCCTCCACGTCCCGGGCGTGCGTGATGTACATGCGCGTGCGCACCACGTCGTCACGGCCGAGGCCCACCTGCCCGAGCGCCGTCAGCGCGACGTTGAAGGCGTTGACCGCCTGCTCGTACGGGCCGCCTCCGGCGATCTCGCCATCCACTATGGACGTGCAGCCGGAGACCAGCACCAGGCCGTTCGGCAGCTCGACCGCGCGGGAGTAGCCGAAGGCGTCCTCCCAGGGAGCGCCCGTCCTCACCCGTCGTACATCACTCACTGGGCCACCGCCTCCAAGGCCTCTTCCAGGGTGAACGCCTTCGCGTACAGGGCCTTCCCGACGATGGAGCCCTCGACACCGAGGGGTACCAGCTCGGCGATCGCGCGGAGGTCGTCGAGGGACGACACGCCGCCGGACGCCACGACCGGGCGGTCGGTCGCCGCGCAGACGCTCTTCAGCAGCTCCAGGTTGGGGCCCTGGAGGGTGCCGTCCTTGGCGATGTCCGTGACGACGTACCGCGCGCAGCCCTCCTTGTTGAGGCGCTCCAGCGTCTCGAAGAGGTCGCCGCCGTCGCGGGTCCAGCCGCGGCCACGGAGCGTGGTGCCCCGTACGTCGAGACCGACGGCGATCTTGTCGCCGTGCTCGGCGATGACCTTGGCGACCCAGTCCGGGGTCTCCAGGGCGGCGGTGCCGAGGTTCACCCGGGTGCAGCCGGTGGCGAGGGCCGCGGCGAGGGTGTCGTCGTCGCGGATGCCGCCGGACAGCTCCACCTTGATGTCCATCGCCTTCGCGACCTCGGCGATCAGCGCACGGTTGTCACCCGTGCCGAACGCGGCGTCCAGGTCGACCAGGTGCAGCCACTCGGCGCCCGACCGCTGCCAGGCGAGGGCCGCCTCCAGGGGGGAGCCGTACGAGGTCTCCGTGCCGGACTCGCCGTGCACGAGGCGGACGGCCTGGCCGTCGCGGACGTCGACGGCGGGGAGGAGTTCGAGCTTGGCCATGGTCTACAGGGTTCCGATCCAGTTGGTGAGCAGCTGCGCTCCGGCGTCGCCGGACTTCTCGGGGTGGAACTGGGTGGCCCACAGGGCGCCGTTCTCGACGGCGGCCACGAACGGCTTGCCGTGCGTCGCCCAGGTCACCCTGGGGGCGCGCATCGCCGGGTTGAGCACTTCGAGGGACCAGTCGTGAACGGCGTAGGAGTGCACGAAGTAGAAGCGCGCGTCCGCGTCCAGGCCGGCGAACAGCTCGGAGTCGGCCGGTGCCTCGACGGTGTTCCAGCCCATGTGGGGCACGATCTCGGCCTGCAGCGGCTCGACCGAGCCGGGCCACTCGTCGAGGCCCTCGGTCTCCACGCCGTGCTCGATGCCGCGCGCGAACAGGATCTGCATGCCGACGCAGATGCCCATGACCGGACGGCCGCCCGACAGCCGGCGGTCGACGATCCAGTCGCCGCGCGCCTCCTTCAGGCCCTGCATACAGGCGGCGAAGGCGCCGACGCCCGGCACGAGCAGGCCGTCGGCGTTCATGGCCGTGTCGAAGTCACGCGTGATCTCGACGTCGGCTCCGGTACGGGCGAGGGCACGCTCGGCGGAGCGGACGTTCCCGAAGCCGTAGTCGAAGACCACGACCTTCCTGGGGCTGCTCAATTCCACACCTCCAGCCTCAGCACGCCCGCGAGCAGGCACATCCCGGCGCTGATGGAGAGCAGCACGATGAGGCTCTTCGGCATCTGCTGCTTGGCGAAGGAGATGATGCCGCCGACCAGGAAGAGGCCGACGACGATCAGGATGGTCGACAGTCCGTTCATGGCTTTACAGCGCGCCCTTCGTGGACGGGAGGATGCCGGCCGCGCGCGGGTCGCGCTCGGAGGCGTAGCGCAGGGCCCGCGCGAGCGCCTTGAACTGGCACTCGACGATGTGGTGCGCGTTGCGCCCGTACGGCACGTGCACGTGCAGCGCGATCTGGGCCTGGGCGACGAAGGACTCCAGGATGTGCCGGGTCATCGTCGTGTCGTACTCGCCGATCATCGGCGCCATCTTCTCGGGCTCGGTGTGCACGAGGTACGGGCGGCCGCTCAGGTCCACCGTGACCTGGGCGAGGGACTCGTCCAGCGGGACCGTGCAGTTGCCGAAGCGGTAGATCCCGACCTTGTCGCCGAGGGCCTGCTTGAAGGCGGCGCCGAGCGCGAGGGCGGTGTCCTCGATGGTGTGGTGCGAGTCGATGTGCAGGTCGCCCTCGGTCTTCACGGTCAGGTCGAACAGACCGTGCCGGCCGAGCTGGTCGAGCATGTGGTCGTAGAAGCCGACGCCTGTCGACACGTCGACCTTGCCGCTGCCGTCGAGATCGATCTCGACGAGCACCGACGTCTCCTTCGTCGCCCGTTCCACACGTCCAACGCGGCTCATGCGCTCTGCTCCTTCGGGGGTGTGGGGGTGTCCCCCACAAAGCTCAGTAGTTCACGGACCGCGTCCAGGAACGCGTCGTTCTCTTCGGGGGTACCGGCGGACACCCGCAGCCACCCGGGTACGCCGTTGTCCCGGACCAGGACGCCCCGGTCGAGGATCTGCCGCCAGACCGTGTGGGAGTCCTCGAACCTGCCGAACTGCACGAAGTTCGCGTCGGACTCGACGACTTCGTAACCGGCCGCGCGCAGCTCGCTCACCAGCCGGTCCCGCTCCGCCTTCAGCTGCTCGACGTACTTCAGCAGCGTGTCGGTGTGCTCCAGGGCGGCCAGCGCGGTCGCCTGGGTGACGGCCGACAGGTGGTACGGCAGTCGTACGAGCTGGACGGCGTCGACGACGGCCGGGTGCGCGGCGAGGTAGCCGAGGCGCAGTCCGGCCGCGCCGAAGGCCTTCGACATCGTCCGGGAGACGACGAGATTCGGCCGACCTTCGATGAGTGGCAGCAGCGAGTCGCCGTGGCTGAACTCGATGTACGCCTCGTCCACGATCACCATCGACGGCTTCGCCGCCTGCGCGGCCTCGTACAGCGCGAGGACCGTCTCGCGTGGGACCGCGTTGCCCGTGGGGTTGTTGGGGGTGGTGACGAAGACGACGTCCGGCTTGTTCTCGGCGATCCACCGCTCGGCGGCCGGGAGGTCGATCGTGAAGTCCTCGGTGCGCGGACCCGAGATCCAGCCGGTGCCCGTGCCCCGCGCGATGAGCCCGTGCATCGAGTAGGACGGCTCGAAGCCGATGGCGGTGCGCCCCGGTCCGCCGAAGGTCTGCAGCAGCTGCTGGATGACCTCGTTGGAGCCGTTGGCCGCCCAGACGTTGGCCAGGCCGACCTCGTGACCCGACGTGTCCGTCAGATACCTCGCGAGCTGGGTGCGCAGCTCCACGGCGTCCCGGTCCGGGTAGCGGTTGAGGTCCCGGGCCGCCTCACGGACACGCTCGGCGATGCGTTCGACCAGCGGCTCGGGCAGCCGGTACGGGTTCTCGTTGGTGTTCAGCCGTACGGGGACGTCCAACTGGGGCGCGCCATAAGGGGACTTGCCGCGCAGCTCGTCCCGTACGGGGAGATCGTCGATGCCAGTCACTTGCTCTCGGGTACCTTCCAACCGAACCGTGCCTTGACCGCCGCGCCGTGCGCCGGCAGGTCCTCCGCCTCCGCCAGCGTGACCACGTGATGCGCGACCTCGGCCAGCGCGTCCTTCGTGTAGTCGACGATGTGGATGCCGCGCAGGAAGGACTGGACGGACAGGCCCGAGGAGTGGCAGGCGCAACCACCGGTCGGGAGCACGTGGTTGGAGCCGGCCGCGTAGTCGCCCAGCGAGACCGGCGCCCAGGGGCCGATGAAGATCGCGCCCGCGTTCTTCACCCGGTCGGCCACGGCGGCCGCGTCGGCCGTCTGGATCTCCAGGTGCTCGGCGCCGTAGGCGTCGACCACCCGCAGCCCCTCGTCCACGCCGTCGACGAGCACGATCGCGGACTGCCGGCCGGCCAGGGCCGGGCGGATCCGGTCCTCGATGTGCTTGGTGGCCGCGACCTGCGGCTCCAGCTCCTTCGCGACCGCGTCCGCGAGCGCGACGGAGTCGGTGACCAGGACGGCGGCGGCGAGCGGGTCGTGCTCGGCCTGGCTGATCAGGTCGGAGGCGACGTACACCGGGTCGGCCGTGTCGTCCGCGAGGATCGCGATCTCGGTGGGGCCGGCCTCGGCGTCGATGCCGATCTTGCCGGTGAAGTAGCGCTTGGCGGCGGCGACCCAGATGTTGCCGGGGCCGGTGACCATGTTGGCCGGGGCACACGACTCGGTGCCGTGCGCGAACATCGCGACGGCGGTCGCGCCACCGGCCGCGTACACCTCGTCGACGCCCAGCAGCGCGCACGCGGCGAGGATCGTCGGGTGGGGCAGTCCGCCGAACTCGGCCTGGGCGGGCGAGGCGAGTGCGATCGACGGAACGCCGGCCTCCTGGGCCGGCACGACGTTCATGATCACGGAGGACGGGTAGACGGACCGTCCGCCGGGCGCGTACAGCCCGACCCGCTCGACCGGCACCCACTTCTCGGTGACCGAGCCGCCCGGCACGACCTGGGTGGTGTGGGTGCTGCGGCGCTGCTCGCGGTGGACGAGGCGGGCGCGCCGGATGGACTCCTCCAGGGCCGCGCGCACGGCGGGGTCGAGCTCCTCAAGAGCCTTTTCGAGCGCCGCGGCCGGGACCCGTACGGATTCCAGGCGCACCCCGTCGAACTTCTCGGCGAAGTCGATCAGCGCCGCGTCACCCCGATGATGCACGGCTTCACAGATCGGACGCACCTTCTCCAGGGCGGCCGAGACGTCGAAGTCGGCTCGGGGCAGCAGGTCGCGCAGGGCGGGTCCCTCGGGAAGGGCGTCGCCGCGCAGATCGATGCGGGCCAAGAAGGAATATTGCAGCACGGGCTCAATTCTCTCAGACCCTGCTCGGGCGTCGTTCGCGCGTATCAATGGCTGATACAGAACTCGGCGGAACCCGGAAGATCGCCTTCACGTCTAGCGTTCGAGGCGTCACACAGCGGGCATGAACAGTTGTGCGAAACGTGTGAGCCAGGAGGTTCGAAGAGCAGTGCTGGAAGAGCAGTGACGGAGGGGGCCGGTATCCGCACCGGAGACCTGCCGGAGGATCTGACCGCCGCCGAGGCCGGGATGTGGCAGGCATTCCGCAACGGCAGTGTGTACGACCTCAGCAGCGGAGACACAACGGTCGACGATCCGCACGGCGGCCATCCCTGGGGGCCCGCGCGGACCGTGCGGGCGCGCATCGTGTGCTGGCTGCTGCTCGACGGCCCGCCCGCGCTGGCCGGCCGTGTGTCGGCCCTGAAGCTGCGCGGTGTGCAGATCAGCGACGCCCTGGACCTCGCGGGCGGCACGGTCACGCCGTACGTCGAGATGCGCGACTGCCGCTTCGAGCGGGACGTCCTGCTGCCGGAGGCCCACTTCACGACCCTGCGGCTGGTGGACTGCTCGGTGCCGCGCCTGGAGGCGGCCCGCGTCCACACGGAGGGCGATCTGCACCTCCCGCGCTGCCGTTTCCAGGGCGGCATCCGGCTGACCGACGCGCACATCGGTACGGATCTGATGCTCAACCAGGCGATCGTCTACCGCGACCGCAGCGGCCGCTCGATCGCCGCCGACGGCATGACCGTCGGCCAGGACCTGCAGGCCGAACTGCTGGAGTCGCACGGCGAGCTGAGCCTGCGCAGCGCGAAGGTCGGCGTCTCGCTGAGCCTGCGCGGTGCGCGGCTGGCCAACCCGTACTCCCGGCTCGCGCTGAACGCTCCCCAGCTGACCGTCGGACGCACGCTGTACCTGACCCCGGCGGGCGTCGGCGCCTCGATGCTGAGCGGCGCGACGCCCGCGCGCGGGACGCGGATCCAGCGGTTCGAGTGCCAGGGCGGGGTGCGGCTGGACGACGGGCGGTTCGAGGACGCGGTCGACCTGGAGCGGGCCCGGTTCACCTTCACCGAGGACCAGGAACTGTCGCTGCGCCGGGTGCAGACGCCCGAGCTGCGCTTCCTCGGGGAGCGGCCGCAGCGCGGCAAGGTCGTCCTGTCGGGCGCCCGGGTCGTCAACCTGATCGACCGGGCGAGCGCCTGGCCGGGCCCGGGCAACCTCCACATGGGCGGTTTCCAGTACGAGAACCTCGTACCGCAGGGGCCCTTCCCGCTCGCCGAGCGGCTCGACTGGGTGGCCGCCGCGACCGCCGAGTACAACCCGGAGCCGTACGAGCGACTGGCCTCCGTGCTGCGGTCCGGCGGCGAGGACGAGGACGCCCGCGAGGTGCTCCTCGCCAAGCAGCGCCGACGCCGCGAGAGCCTGCCGATCGCCGCCAAGCTCTGGGGGTACGTGCAGGACTGGACGGTGGCCTACGGGTACCGGCCGGGGCGGGCCGCGGTGTGGATGGCGGTGCTGTGGGCGGCGGGCTCGCTGGCCTTCGCACACGCGAGCCATCCGCCGGTGCAGCCCGGGGGGCACCCCCCGTGGAACCCGGCCCTGTTCGCCCTCGACCTGCTGCTCCCGGTCATCGATTTGGGCCAGGTCGGCGTCTGGCGGCTGCAGGGCGGCTGGCAGTGGCTGGCCGCGGCGATGATCCTGCTGGGCTGGATCCTGGCGACGACGGTGGCGGCGGGGGCCACGAGGATGCTGCGGCGCAACTGACGTACGGCGGAACCCGTGACTCGGTCCTCAACGACCGAACAGTTGTTGAACAGCCGCCCTTTACCTGCACTTGACCGATCCGCGTACAACTTTCCATGAGTTGCCGATAGGCCCTGGCGCGGGGTTGACCTGCGGCCTTTCAATGGTCGACACCATGGCTCTGCTGCACCCGTTCAGTCGCACGGCCCGGACGCCCCGGACCACGCCGCGCCCCGTCACCGGACTCCCCGCCGACGACGAGGTGCTCCTCGACGCGCCCGACGACCACCTCGGCCCCGCGCTGGTCGCGGCCGCGCGCGGCGAGCACGGCGCCGCGGCCGCACTGCTCGCCGCCACGCGCGCCACCGCCGCCTGGGAGAACCGCGACCGGTACACGAGACGGCTCGCGGCCTTCGCGCACTCCCGCCCGCAGTGGCTGGAGAGCTGGTACGCCGACGCCCCGCACGACCCGGACGTGCTGCTGCTCAGAGCCCAGCTCGCGGTGGACCACGCCTGGCGCTCCCCGGCGCGCGCGGAGTTGCTGCGCGAGGTGAGTCCCCTGATCACGGCGGCCGCCCGCGGCGACGACCGCGACCCGGTGCCGTGGCGGCTCGCGCTGGACCACGCGCGCGGCACCGGGGCCGGACCCAAGTACTTCGGTGAACTCTGGGAGGCGGCACTGCCCCGCGCCCCGCACCACTACGGCTGCCATGTGGCGGCCCTGCGCTATCTGGCCGCCTCCTGGCAGGGCTCCCACCTCGAGTGCTTCGACTTCGCCGACCGGGCCGCGCAGGACGCCCCGCCGGACTCCCTCATCCAGGCCCTGCCGTCGCGTGCGGCGCTGGCCTACCTGACCGACGGCGGCGGCGGTGCCGAGGTGCCACGCGAGCGGCTGGACGCGGCGGCCGACCGGGCGATCGCGCTGTCCGCCCGCTTCCCGGTCGCCGACCCGTGGCCGGCCGAGATCCGCAACAAGCTGATGTACGTCCTCGTACGGCTGGACCGCTGGCAGGACGCCCTCGCCGAAGTCCACCGGATCGGCCCCTGTGCCACGTCCTTCCCCTGGGACCGGATGTCGGACGACCCGCTGGCCCTGTTCCTCAGGGTGCGCGGCGACATCCGCGCCCGTGCGGCAGGCCCTCTGACCCCGTCCCGGTATCCACGGAGTGAGCGCGGCGGACGCGCCGGCTCCGGCGACCATTAGGCTTTTGCGCCGTGACCACCGTCCGTCTCCCCCTCTTCCCCCTCAACTCGGTGCTGTTCCCGGGTCTGGTGCTTCCGTTGAACGTGTTCGAGGAGCGCTATCGCGCAATGATGCGCGAACTGCTCAAGGCACCCGAGGACGAACCGCGCCGGTTCGCCGTCGTGGCGATCCGCGACGGCCACGAGGTGGCACCGAGCGCGCCCGGCATGCCTGACCCCACGGCCCTGCCCGACCGGGGGCCCTCGGCGGGCTTCGGTACCGACCCCGCGAAGTCGTTCCACGCGACGGGCTGTGTCGCGGACGCGGCGACGATCCGCGAGCGCGCCGACGGCACCTTCGAGGTCCTGGCGACGGGGACGACCCGGGTGCGTCTGGTGTCCGTGGACGCGTCGGGCCCGTATCTGACGGCGGAGCTGGAAGAACTCCCGGAGGAACCGGGTGACGAGGCGGGCGCGCTGGCCGAGGGCGTGCTGCGCGCGTTCCGCCAGTACCAGAAGCGCCTGGCGGGCGCGCGTGAGCGCTCGCTCTCGACGGGCGCCGACCTCCCGGACGAGCCGTCCGTGGTCTCCTATCTGGTGGCGGCGGCGATGATGCTGGACACGCCCACCAAGCAGCGCCTGCTCCAGGCCCCGGACACCGCGTCCCGGTTGCGCGACGAGCTGAAACTCCTTCGCTCCGAGACGTCGATCATCCGTAGCCTGCCGTCACTGCCGGCGTCGGACCTGACGCGCGGCCGGACGAGCCTCAACTGACCTCACTGCGAAGGCCCAGATGGCGAAGAAGCCGAAGAAACAGCAGCAGCCGGGCGGCACTCCGGCGACGGTGGCCCTGACCTCCGCCGGCGTCACGTACACGGTCCACTCCTACGACCACGACCCCTCCCACCCGTCGTACGGCGAGGAGGCCGCAGAGGCGATGGGCGTCTCACCCGACCGGGTCTTCAAGACCCTGGTGGCGGACGTGGACGGCGCGCTGACGGTCGCGGTGGTCCCGGTGGCGGGCCAGCTGGACCTGAAGGCCCTCGCCTCGGCCGTCGGCGGCAAACGCGCCGCGATGGCGGACCCGTCCCTGGCCGAGCGCACCACGGGCTACGTCCGCGGCGGCATCTCCCCCCTCGGCCAGCGCCGCAGACTCCCCACGGTCCTGGACGCCTCGGCCTCGGCCCACACCACGATCTGCGTCTCGGCGGGCCGCCGCGGCCTCGAGGTCGAACTCTCCCCCGAGGACCTGACCAAGCTGACGGAAGCGGTCCTGGCCCCCATCGGACGCGCCTGACCACTCGACGACTGCCCCGTGCTCGGTCAGTACGAGGGACATGTCGAAGAAAACCCGAAAACGCAAGTGGCGCACCAAGAAGGGCCGCTCCAACCACGGCCACCGCCCGGCACAACCGTGCCTCTCACCGCCGGCCGGATCACTTCAGCCCGTCGGCGTACGAGGCCGCACCCCTCCACACCGGCCCGCGCCCTTTCAGCCCGTCCCGCGGTCGAGGCCGCACCTCTCCGCACCGGCCCGCGCCCTTACAGCCCGTCCGGCGTTTGAGGACGAGGCCGTCAGGCCGATCGGGGTCCAGGGGGCGGAGCCCCCGGCGGGGTCGAAGGGGCGGAGCCCCTGGGGACGGGACGGGAAGGGCGGCGGGGGCGAAAACAGACCGCCGCGACCACAACGGCACCGGCCCGCCCCACGCCGGAGCCCCACTCCCTACGCCATCGGCGCCCCGTAAGGATCTTCGGGAACACCCCCGTGTTCCCGATACGGCTCCGGATCCCGGGGCCCGAACAACGCCATCAACCCGAGGTGCACCACCAGCGCGGCCAACGACCACGCCAACAACGCCCCCTTGGCCCCAAGCTTCAGCGGCGCAGAGAACCTGACCCCCTCGCCCACAGCCTTCGCATGGGCGATCACATCCTGCGCGGGCCCGAGCCACACCCCGATCTTCCAGGCCAGCAGGGACCCGAGCAGCCCCCCGGCCCCCAGCGCCACGACCAACGGCACTCCCCCACGCCGCCGCCACAGAAAGACCGCGAGCGCGCTCACCGCGCCGAAGGCCACCGCAAGCAGAGTGAACGTTCCGTCCACTCCGATCGCCTGCTCCCCCTCGCTGTCCGCCAGATAGACGATCCACCTCTTGTCGACCACGTTCCCGACCAGCGGCACATGCGGGGCCAGCCACCACCACAGCACCCCGAGCAGCACACCGGCGAGCGCCACCACCACCGTGATCACGGCGGCCTCCCGCACTTCGGTCTTCATCCCGGGCCCGTCCTGTCCGTACGTACCGTCCCAGGATGCCTCATGCGGTGCGGGAGCCACATGTCCGGCAGCCGGCGGCTGCCACGCGTTCTGCGAGGACGGTTCATGCGGCGGCGGAGGCGGAGTCAACGGTGCGGTCACCCTGCCATCGTGCCAGGCCCGCCTGTGCGGCGCGTCACCGGACGGCAGCCCGCCGGTACGCCCAGGTGGCGACGGCGAGCGAGAGGACACCCACGCCGGCGCACACGGCGAGGTCCCCGGCCACGAAGGCCCAGTCGGGATGCGGCCGGAAGGTCCGCGCGAAGGCCTCGACGCCGTACGTCGACGGCAGCAGATCCCGGGCGAACCGCACGGCCTCCGGCATCCGGTCGGCCGGCAGCACCCCCAGCAGCAGCGCCGCGGACATGCCCAACTGCCCGAGCAGCGTGGCCAGTTCGGGCCGGGGCGCGAGCAGGCCGAGCGCCGCCCCCAGCCCCGCGAGTGCGGCGCCCGCCGGCGGAATCACCGCGACGAGCACCCACAGGTGCGCCATCGGCAACCCGAACAGCGCGCACCCGAACACCGCCGTGACCACGGTCCCCGGCACAGTGAACGACGCGTACGCGCCCGCCGCCCCCAGCACCACGGACGCCGGCGGCACGGGCAGCGTGGCGTAGTGGTCGAGTCCCCCGCTCGCCCGCAGCTGCCCGAAGTACTGAGCCAGCAGGTTCAGCGCGACGAACGCCACCACGAGCACCGACGCCCCGGCCACCACCGACTCGGCCTCGCCCCCGCCGTCCACGACCCCGCGCATCAGGACCATGATCCCGACCGACTGGAAGGTCGCCACGAACAGCAGCGGAATCCGCGCGACCCGCGCGCGCGACAGCTGCGCCCGGTACACGGCGACGAGAGCGGGCCACATCCGCGCCCGCGGCCCGAGCTCGGCCGCGCCGCTGTCGGCCTCCTCCACCGCCAGGGCACTGCCCGGCAGGGCATCGGCGGGTACGACACTCACGTCGCGCTGCTCCCCTTCTCGCTCGGGCCCACTGAGGCGCTGGGCCTCTCCCGTAGGGACCATACGGCCGCGGCGGTCCGCGCACTCACGACCACGTCGCTCATGCCTTCACCAGCCCCTGCTGCGCGGCGCCGCCCAGCGCCAGGTACACGTCCTCGAGGCTGGGCGTGGCCAGCGTGAAGTCGTCGAGCGCGGCGAAGGCGCTGCCGCCGGTGACGGTGGCGACGACCGCCCTCGCCTCCTCGGGGGCGAGCCTGAGCGTCCAGCGGCGCCCGGCCTCGGCGGCCCGCTCCTTGAGCGCGGCGACCTCGGGGACGTGCAGGGGCGCCGTCTCGCGCCACACCAGCTCGACCCGGACCTCCCCGGCGACCTGTTCCTTGAGCCCGGCGGGGGTGTCGCAGGCGATGACCCGGCCCCGGTCGAGGACGGCGACCCGGTCGAGGACGGTCTCGGCCTCGATGACGTTGTGGGTGACGAGCAGCACGGTCGTCCCGCGCTCGGCCCGCCGCCGGTCCACGGCCGCCCACACGGCCCGCCGGGCCACCGGGTCCATCCCGGTGGTGGGCTCGTCGAGCACGAGCAGCGGCCGCTCCCCGACCAGCGCGGCGGCGAGGCACGCGAGCCGCCGCTGCCCCCCGGACAGCTTCTTGAGCGGCCGCCCGGCGATCGCCGTCAGGCCCAGCTCCTCGAGTACGGCGTCCCGCTCGTCCCGCGCCTGCCGCGCCTGAAGGCCACGCAGCCGCCCGGTCGTCTCGGCGGCCAGCGACACGGTCAGCTCGTCGAGCGCGCTGGACTCCTGTCCCAGGTAGGCGAGGATCCGCGCGGCCCGCTCCGGGTGCCGCACGATGTCGTGCCCGAGGATCTCGACCCGCCCGGAGTCGGGCCGCATCAGCCCGGTCAGCTGTCGGACGAGGGTGGATTTGCCGGCCCCGTTCGGGCCGAGGAGACCGAAGATCTCACCCCGGCGGATGTCCAGACGTACGTCGTCCGTGGCCCGTACCTCGGGCGTCCCCGGCACACCCCGCCGCGCCCGCATCGCCGGATAGGTCTTGGTCAGCCCGCGCACCGCGCACACGACATCCCCACCATGCCGAAGTGCCTGTGCCGCGCGCGTACTCACAAAGGACGAGGGTACGGGGTCGACGGCGTCCGGCCGCTCCCGGGTCGCCCCATAACGGCACATCCACCGGTAAGGAACTACTCCCCGGCAGGCGCGTGCTCCGCGGCCGTCCGTACGTCGATCTCCCGCCAGAACCCGGCCCGGATCGCGTACCGGTCGTGCTCGTCGATCTGGTCGTCCTTGTGGGCGAGCAGCCCGAAGCGGGCGGCGTAGCGCAGCAGCTCCCCGTCGACGCGGTGCGGGACCCGCGGGTACATCCCGGACAGCTTCTGCAGATGGCTCTGGTCGCCCAGCCTCTCCATCCACCGCCGCGCGAACACCTGCCCGACCTCGAAGGGATCGCCGCCGACCGTCGTGATGTCCTCCTCCCGGTCGGCCCACCGCTGCTCCGCCGTGGTCAGCTGCGCCAGCGTCGGCATCGAGGCGGCTTCGGGGGCCTCCGCGACGGGCCGGTCGACCCAGCCCTTGTCGGAGGACCAGCGCAGGGTCGCGTTGGCGGGATGCTGGGCGGGCTGCACTCCGGGGGCACGCAGCGCGGCCAGGTCCTTGGGGGTGGGCACTCCCTTGGGCGCGGGGACCCGCTCCTGCGTGCCGTTCTCCGAGGCTTCGGCCGGGGCGTGCTCGACCTCCTCGGCGGTCCGTTCGGGCCGCTGGGCGAGCGAGGAGTCGGGCAGCGGCGCGGAGAGGATCGCGGCGATCTCGGGCCGGGGCACCGGCGACGGCGCGCAGATTCCGCCGAGGTCCTTGGCCCGTACGGCCTTGGTGATCCACGTGCGGTCGAGGACACGCCGCTCGTCCGCCTCCGCGACCAGGTCCTCGGACTGGTTGTAGTCACCGTCGGCCGCCTGAACCGCCCACAGATGTACGGCGACGCCGTGCTCCTTGGCGGCCATCATGCCCGGCAGCAGATCGCCGTCGCCGGTGACGAGGACGATGTCGGAGCAGGCGCGGTTGCGGGCCAGCTCGGTCAGCTCGGCGTGCATGGCGGCGTCGACGCCCTTCTGGGCCCAGCGTCCGTCGCTGCGGGTCAGGGCACCGAGCCGGACGGTGACCCGGGGCATCACGCGCAGCCGGCGGTGCTCGGGCTGCGGGACGCGGTCGGGGGCGCCGTCGAACCAGTAGATGCGCAGCAGCGGCCGCTCGGTGTCGGACTCGGCGCGTTCACGCAGGGCCTGGATGAGGGCGGTGTGATCGACGGTGATGCGGGAGCGTGACGGCTCACCGGCGAGGAGACTGGCGGCGGCCCCCAGCAGATACCCGGCGTCCACCAGGACGATGCAGCGGTCCACGCGTTCCACCCTCTTTCCGGGAGGTTTGCTTCGGGCTTCCTTCGAGTCTGCCCGACTGCGCGGGGGTTAACGGCCCGAACTCGATCTTCGGCGTGGCGTTTCGGCGCGGACCTCGCACCCTCGCGCTCCGACAAGCCCTGTAACAGACGGTAATTATCCGAAATGCGCTCGTTGTCAGCCTATGTGAATCTGGTCCCGGCCCTGGCCCCTAGATCCCCCACAGGAGGCAGAACCATGGCCAAGAACAAGAAGCAGAACCGTAAGCAGCCGCAGTCCGAGCGCGGACAGCAGCAGGCCCAGGAGACCTCGATGGAGGCACAGGCCGAGCAGCGTGCCACGCAGATCACCCCGGGCGACATGCCCCGCAAGGGCCGGCAGAAGAGCTTCGGTCACAACTGACATCTGAATAAAGGGTTGTTGAGACCCAGGCACAAGCCGAGGGGCGCACCCCGTGCAGGGTGCGCCCCTCGCGCATGTCCGTGTGCCCGCCCTCAGCCGGCCAGGCAGGACGGGCCGAGCAGCACCTTGAGGTCGCCGAACAACGCCGGGTCGGGCTTGACCCGGTGGCGGTCGAGGCGCAGGACGGTCGTCCTGGTCGGGCCCTGCAGCTTGATCCGGACCTCGCTGTCGCCCCGGTGGTGGCTGAGGATCTCGCCGAGGCGGCTGACCATCGGCGGGGTGACCCGGGTGGCCGGGATGGTGAGGATCACGGGCGCGTTGGTGCCCGCGTTCGACAGGTCCGGCACCTGGAGTTCCATCGCCACCAGCCGTGGCACGTCCTCGCGCTTGTCGAGGCGGCCCTTGACGAACACGACCGCGTCCTCGACGAGTTGGGTCGACACCAGCTGGTAGGTCGCCGGGAAGAACATGCACTCGATGGAGCCGGCGAGGTCCTCGACCGTGGCGATCGCCCAGGCGTTGCCCTGTTTGGTCATCTTGCGCTGCAGGCCCGAGATGATGCCGCCGATGGTGACGACCGCGCCGTCCGCGTGCTCGCCTCCGGTGAGCTGGGAGATGCCCGCGTCGGCCTTGTCGGACAGCACGTGCTCCAGACCGAAGAGCGGGTGGTCGGAGACGTACAGACCGAGCATCTCCCGCTCCTGGGCGAGCAGATAGGCCTTCTCCCACTCGTCGGTGGTGAACTCCACGTCGAGTCCGAAGCCGGGCTCGCTGCTCTCCTCCTCGCCCATCCCGCCGAAGAGGTCGAACTGGCCCTCGGCCTCCTTGCGCTTGACCGCGACCACGTTGTCGATCATCGGCTCGAAGTGCGCGGTGAGGCCCTTGCGGGTGTGGCCCATGGTGTCGAAGGCGCCCGCCTTGATCAGCGACTCCGTGGTGCGCTTGTTGCAGGCGACCGCCTCCACCTTGTCGAGGTAGTCCGGGAAGGAGGCGTACTTCCCCTTGGCCTTGCGGCTCTTGATGATCGACTCGACCACGTTCGTGCCGACGTTGCGGACGGCCTCCAGGCCGAAGAGGATCACGTCGTCGCCCTGCGCGGCGAAGTTGTGCACCGACTCGTTGACGTTCGGCGGGAGCACCTTGATGCCCATGCGGCGGCACTCGTTGAGGTAGATCGCCGACTTGTCCTTGTCGTCCTTGACGGACGTCAGCAGGGCGGCCATGTACTCGGCCGGGTAGTTGGCCTTGAGGTACGCGGTCCAGTACGAGACCAGGCCGTACGCGGCCGAGTGCGCCTTGTTGAAGGCGTAGCCGGCGAAGGGGACCAGCACGTCCCACAGGGCCTGGATCGCCTCGTCGCTGAAGCCCTTCTTCTGGGCGCCGGCCTGGAAGAGGACGAAGTTCTTGGCCAGTTCGTCGGGCTTCTTCTTGCCCATCACGCGGCGCAGGATGTCGGCCTCGCCGAGCGAGTAGCCGGCGATGATCTGGGCGGCCTTCTGCACCTGCTCCTGGTAGACGATCAGGCCGTAGGTGACCGCGAGGACCTCTTCGAGGGGCTCCTCCAGCTCCTTGTGGATCGGGGTGATCTCCTGGAGCTTGTTCTTGCGCAGCGCGTAGTTCGTGTGCGAGTCCATGCCCATCGGGCCCGGACGGTAGAGCGCCGACACGGCGGAGATGTCTTCGAAGTTGTCGGGCTTCATCAGGCGCAGCAGTGAGCGCATGGGGCCGCCGTCGAACTGGAAGACGCCCAGGGTCTCGCCGCGCTGGAGCAGTTCGAAGGTCGTCGGATCGTCGAGCGGGAGGGCCAGCAGGTCGAGGTCGACGCCCTTGTTGGACTTCACCATCTTGACGGCGTCGTCCATGATCGTCAGGTTGCGCAGGCCGAGGAAGTCCATCTTCAGCAGGCCGAGCGACTCGCACTGGGGGTAGTCCCACTGCGTGATGGTCACGCCGTCCGTGTGGCGCACCCAGACCGGGGCGTGGTCGACGATGGGCTCGCTGGACATGATGACGCCGGCGGCGTGCACGCCCATCTGCCGGACCAGGCCCTCGACGCCCTTGGCGGTGTCGATGACCTTCTTGACGTCCGGCTCGTTCTCGTACATCGCCCGGATCTCGCCGGCCTCGCTGTAGCGCGGGTGCGCGGGGTCGGTGATGCCGCTGAGGTCGATGCCCTTGCCGAGGACGTCGGCGGGCATCGCCTTGGTGAGGCGGTCGCCCATCGCGTACGGGTAGCCCAGCACGCGCGCGGAGTCCTTGATGGCGTTCTTCGCCTTGATCTTGCCGTAGGTGCCGATCATGGCGACCTTGTCGGCGCCGTACTTCTCCGTCACGTACCTGATCACCTCGACGCGCCGACGCTCGTCGAAGTCGATGTCGACGTCGGGCATGGACACGCGCTCGGGGTTGAGGAACCGCTCGAAGATCAGGCCGTGCGGGATCGGGTCGAGGTCGGTGATGCCCATGGCGTACGCGACGATCGAGCCGGCCGCGGAGCCACGGCCGGGGCCGACCGCGATGCCCTGCTTCTTGGCCCACATGATGAAGTCGGCGACCACGAGGAAGTAGCCCGGGAACCCCATCTGGATGATGACGTCCATCTCGTACTCGGCCTGCTTCTGGCGGTCGTCGGGGACGCCGCCGGGGAAGCGGCGCTCCATGCCGCGGCGGACCTCCTCCTGGAACCAGGTGACCTCGGTGAAGCCGTCGGGGATGTCGAACTTCGGCATGAGGTTCTTGGCCTCGAACATCCCGGCGGTGTCGACCTGTTCGGCCACCAGGAGGGTGTTGCGGCAGCCTTCCTGCCAGGCGTCCGAGGAGTCGATGGCGTACATCTCGTCCGTGGACTTCAGGTAGTAGCCGGTGCCGTCGAAGCGGAAGCGGTCCGGGTCGGAGAGGTTCTTGCCGGTCTGGATGCACAGCAGCGCGTCGTGCGCGGTCGCCTCGTGCGCGTACGTGTAGTGCGAGTCGTTGGTGACCAGGGGCGGGATACCGAGCTTCCTGCCGATCGTCAGGAGGCCGTCACGGACCCGGTGCTCGATGTCGATGCCGTGGTCCATCAGTTCCAGGAAGTACCGGTCCTTGCCGAAGATGTCCTGGTAGTCGGCGGCCGCCTTCAGGGCCTCCTCCTCCTGACCGAGGCGCAGCCGGGTCTGCACCTCGCCGGAGGGGCAGCCGGTGGAGGCGATCAGGCCCTCGGACCACTGGGAGATGGTCTCCTTGTCCATACGGGGCCACTTCTGCAGCCAGCCCTCGGCGTACGCGTCCGAGGAAAGCCGGAAGAGGTTGTGCAGGCCCGTCGCGTTCGCCGCCCAGATCGTCTTGTGGGTGTAACCACCGGAACCGGAGACGTCGTCGCGCTTCTGGTGCGGCTGGCCCCACTGGATCTTGCGCTTGTTGCGCCGCGACTCGGGGGCGACATACGCCTCGATCCCGATGATCGGGGTGACTCCGGCCTTCTTCGCGGAGTGGAAGAAATCGTACGCACCATGAAGGTTGCCGTGGTCGGACATGGCGATGTGGGTCATGCCCATCTCGTTGCACGCGTCGAACATGTCCTTCAGCCGCGCGGCACCGTCCAGCAGCGAGTACTGGGTGTGGACGTGCAGGTGCGTGAACGGCGGCTTTGACACGGCGTGGCCTCCAAAAATAAAGCGCTGCGGCGCGAAGCGCCTCGTTGAGGGGTGGTGGTCGGGCGACGGGTGGGCACTCGGCGACAGGCGGGCGGCCAGTCTGGGGGACAGCGTCGAAGTCTATGCCTCGGCACTGACACTCCGGGGGCTCCCCCGCGTACCTTCACTGCGAGGATCGCGGGCACTTCCGCGCACCCTCGCCCGTTGGAAACTACAGAAACGCCGTCGTACACATCCAGGCACCAGGAGGCACCCCGCGATGTCGGTACCCGAGCTCAACGACGAGCAGCGCGGCGAGGAGATCCTCACCGTCTTCGACACCGCCTTCGGCCGGCTCCTGGCCGCCGACCCCGCCGCGTTCCGCGTGAAGTTCCGCAAGATGGCGGCCTCCGCGTTCGCGTTCTACCGGGGCACGGCGTGCCTCTTCTACCACGACCTCACCGCGAATTCGCAGTTCGGGTCGAAGCGGGGCGGACCGTACCTGGACGAGCGCACCTCACGCGTGTGGATCCACGGCGACCTGCACGCGGAGAACTTCGGCACGTACATGGACTCCAACGGCCGCCTGGTCTTCAACGTCAACGACTTCGACGAGGCGTACGTCGGCCCCTTCACCTGGGACCTCAAGCGCTTCTCCGCCTCCATCGCCCTCGTCGGATACGCGAAGGCGCTCGGCGACGACCAGATCACCGAGCTGGTCGAGGTGTACGCGGGCGCGTACCGCGAGCGCATCCACGCCCTGGCGACCGGCGCCAAGAGCGACGAGGTGCCGCCGTTCACCCTGGACACCGCCCAGGGCCCGCTGCTGGACGCCCTGCGCGACGCCCGCTCGCTGACCCGCTTCGAGCTGCTGGACTCGATGACGGAGATCCGCGACTTCGAGCGCCGCTTCGCCCCCGGCGGCGGCTCCATCGAGCTGGACGCGGCGACCCGCTACAAGGTCCTGGCGGCCTTCGACGGCTACCTGGAGACGCTGCCGGACGCCTCGCTCGACCGCCCCGACTCGTACCGCGTGAAGGACGTGGTCGGCCGCCGCGGCATCGGCATCGGATCGGCCGGTCTCCCGTCGTACAACATCCTTCTCGAGGGCCACAGCGACGCCCTGGAGAACGACGTGGTGATCTACATCAAGCAGGCCCAGACCCCGGCAGTCTCCCGACACGTCACCGACCCGGCGATCCGGGACTACTTCCAGCACGAGGGCCACCGCACGGTGATCTCGCAGCGCGCCCTGCAGGCGCACGCCGACCCGTGGCTGGGCTGGACCGAGCTGGACGGCGCCGGGCAGCTGGTCGCCGAGGTCTCGCCGTACGCGGTCGACCTCGACTGGGGCGACATCGACGACCCGGAGGAGATCGCGGCCGTCGTCGCCGACCTCGGCCGGGCCACGGCCACCATGCACGCGGCGGCGGACGACCAGTCCGGCGAGTCCCTCGTGCCCTTCTCCACCGAGCGGGCCATCGACGCGGCGATCGCCGCCGACGAGGACGGCTTCGCGGGTCTGCTGACCGACTTCGCGCACAGCTACGGCACGCGCGCGCGTGCCGACCACCAGATCTTCGTGGACCTGTTCCGCAACGGCCGGATTCCGGGTCTGTGACGGTCGGAGATCTCACAGGGACCTTTTAGGGGTCCTTTAGCAGGGCTCGTGACAGACTCTCCCTCGCCATGGACATATCCGGGACCCGACTCAGAGCGCTTCGCGCGGCGCTGTTCACGTCACTCGTCGTGACGCTCAGCACCGCGTCGCACGTGCTGCTGTCGCAGGTCCCGCTGCCGCTGAACACGGTGGCCGCGGTAGCCGTCACCGTGTTCGTGGTCGCCTACGCACTGGCCGGCCGCGAGCGCGGCTTCGGACCGATCGCCGCCCTGCTGATCCCTCTGGAGCTGGCCGCGGACACGGTCTTCACCACCGGTCAGCACGTCTGTTACGGCCGGGCGGGCGGCCCGGTGGCCGGCGCCCTGCGCTCCGTCGGCTGGGACCTGCTGTGCGGAAGCCGTACACAGGTCGGCACTCCGCTGGCGCGGATGACCCACACCGGCGGCGACCGGCTCGCCGCGCTGCTCGCGCACGCCGACCCGGCCGCCGCCTGGCTGCTGCTCGGCGCGCACATCGGAGTCGGCCTGCTCGCCACCGCCTGGCTGCGCCGCGGTGAGCGGGCCCTGGCCCAGCTGCTGCGGGCGGTCGGCGCGACAGCGTGGACAGCGGTCCGCCCCCTGCAGCTGGCGGTCAGCGCGGTGACCGTGCGGCCGGCCTCGGCGCTACGGCGCATGTGGCGCCGCTGGCTGCCCTCCGCCGTCGTCCGCGACCGGCTTTTCGTGCACTCCCTGGGACGGCGTGGACCGCCGTGCTCGGTCGCCGTGGTCTGAGCGACACCTCCGAGCACGATCACTCCCCCACACGTATCCCGCGTACGACAGGTGCGCGTCCCACATGGAGAACACCAACATGAGCAAGCGGAACAGCCAGAGCTCGAAGACGGCGGCCCGGGAGCGGCTGCGGCAGGAACGCGAGCGTCAGGCCAAGCGGGCCAAGACCAAGCGGCAGATCATCGTGGCCGGCTCGGTCGTGGCCGTGCTGGCGGCGGCCGGCGGCATAGGCTACGCCGTCGTCCAGGCCAACAAGCCCAGCGGCTGGGATGCGGTGAAAAAGGAGAAGCTGGTCAAGCCGGCCAACAGCACGGGGACGGACGGTACGACCGTCGTCATCGGAAAGAGCACAGCCAAGAAGACCCTCGTGATGTACGAGGACCCGCGCTGCCCGGTCTGCGCCCAGTTCGAGCAGACGGTCGGCTCGACGGTCAAGAAGGATCTCGATGCCGGCAAGTTCAAAATTCAGTACGTCGGCGCCACGTTCATCGACACCAATATCCCGGGCGAGGGCTCCAAGAACGCGCTGAGTGCACTGGGCGCGGCCCTGAACGTCAGCCCCGAGGCCTTCCTCGAGTACAAGACCGCTCTCTACTCGACGAAATACCACCCGGATGAGCAGGACGACAAGTTCAAGAGCGACGACTACCTGATCAAGGTGGCGAACACCGTGAGCGCCCTCAAGAACAACACGGCGTTCCAGAATGCCGTGAAGAAGGGGACCTACGACAAGTGGGCCCTCGTGATGGGCGGCAAGTTCAACACGGATGGAAAGAAGTACGGTTTCCAGGGGACCCCGACGCTGCTTATGGACGGCAAGATCGTCACCGGCAGCGACGGCAAGAACCCTCCCATGTCGGTCACCGACTTCAATGCCGCAATACAGAAGGCTCTCAACTCCTAGTTCCGCAGCCCACGGAAATGGGAAGTGTCCCGGGCCGGCTTCAGGCCCGGGACACTTCCCATTCGACTTGCGACTCAAAGGTCAGGCGATTACGCCTCGACCCAGGTGTAGTCGCAGAACGGACGGCGAGCTTGTCACCGTTCGCGACAAAGTGCGCGTGACCTGCCTCGGCCTGGTCCGTCGTGGTGACCGACCCGTCATTCAGAGGCCCTCCCGCCGGTCGTCGGTGCCGGGGGAGCTCCTCGCTACCGCCGTCATGCACGCGGCGGCGGACGACGAGAGCGGCCACTCGCTGGTGCCGTTCTCCACCGAGGACGCCATCGACGCCGCCGTCGCCCGCGTCGAGGACGGCTTCGCCGCGGGGCTGGTGGAGTTCGCCCACTCCTACGGTGCCCGCGCCCGCGCCGACCACCAGATCTTCGTCGGCCTCTTCCGCGTCGTCCGCATTCCGGGGCTCGACCGTCCCGGGCCGTCCGCCCCGGACGACGACGTCGCTTCCCGGCGGTAATCGCGGCGCGGAAATCGCGCTCCCGCCGGGGAACATTTCGGCCAGATGTTTTCCAAAATCCCTGTGGTGGGCTCCATCGGCAGCCGGTTGAATCAGGGTTCGCAAGATGACCTTGGTAAGAAAACGAGGGGTGCACATGGGATTCCACAAGAAGCTGGCGGGGGCACTCGGGGCGACCGCGCTGGCCGTGAGCGGCATCGCGGTGAACGTGGCGACCGCGGGCACGGCGGCTGCCGCAGCCTGCGATCACGTGTCGGCGAGCAACATATCCAACGGGGTTGTCGTGGTCGTGGGCGGCGCGAAGGCGTACAAGGAGCCCGCGTCGGAGTGTACGGCGCTGATGAGCATGGCGCCGGGCCACGACCTGAACGCCTGGTGCTTCACCGTCAACAGCTACGGCAACCAGTGGGTCCGCGTGAACGAGGGTTGGATCTACAGCGGACACCTGGCTCTCAAGTCGGGCACCGTGAAGCACTGCTGACCGGCGTCCGAACCGGCCGGCATCCGGCCGGTTCCGCGATTGCTTGAAACGCCCCCTCGGCATTCCTTCAATGGGTCCGAGGGGGCGCTTTGTTGTGATGGAGGCGGCGCCGAACGGCGAATGCGAACCGTGACGCATTTCACGTTCCGCTTCAAAGGGAGGACCGACGGCGGGGCGGGGCCCGGAAAGGCGGAAGCCGGCAGGGCCGGCTCGGCCGTCGTGACTCCGACACGGAATTTCACGTTCCGCATGAAGAGCGGGCGAACTTTCGGAGTTCGCCCGCTCCTGCGCTTACCGATCAGTAACCTGATCGGTCGTGACCAGTCGATACAGAACGTCAGAGGCATCCCAGGACCTCAACTCCCCCAAGCCCCGCCGCCGTACGGTCGTCAAGGCCGCGGCGGCGACCGCTGTGCTGGCCGGCCCGCTCGCCGCCGCGCTCCCGGCCCGCGCCGCCGCCGAGACCCCTCAGTTCCTGCACGGCGTCGCGTCCGGCGACCCGCTGCCCGACGGCATCCTGCTGTGGACCCGGGTGACGCCCACCGCCGAGGCGACACCCGGCTCGGGGCTCGGCCCGGACACCGAGGTCAGCTGGATCGTCGCCAAGGACAAGGCGCTGACGAACATCGTCGCCAAGGGCTCGATCAACGCCACCGCCGCCTCCGACCACACCGTCAAGGCGGACATACGGGGCCTGCAGCCGGCCACCGACTACTGGTTCCGCTTCTCGGCGGGCGGTACGGACTCCCCGGCGGCGCGCACCCGCACCGCGCCCGCGGCGGACGCTGCCGTGTCCGGCCTGCGCTTCGGCGTGGTCTCCTGCGCCAACTGGGAGGGCGGCTACTTCGCCTCGTACCGCCATCTCGCGGCCCGTGGCGACCTGGACGCCTGGCTGCACCTCGGCGACTACATCTACGAGTACAAGTCCGGCGAGTACGCGGCCCGCGGCACGGTCGTCCGCCCGCACGCCCCGGCCCACGAGATCATCACGCTCGCCGACTACCGCACCCGGCACGGCGAGTACAAGACCGACCCGGATCTGCAGGCCCTGCACCACAAGGCGCCGGTCGTCGCGATCTGGGACGACCACGAGTTCGCCGACAACGCCTGGTCCGGCGGCGCGGTCAACCACACCGAGGGCGCCGAGGGCACCTGGACGGACCGCAAGGCGGCAGCCAAACAGGCCTACTTCGAGTGGATGCCGGTCCGCCCGGCGATCGCGGGCACCACCTACCGCCGGCTGCGCTTCGGCAAGCTCGCCGACCTGTCCCTGCTGGACCTGCGCTCCTTCCGCTCCCAGCAGGCGTCCACGGCGAGCGGTTCGGTCGACGACCCGGACCGTACGATCACCGGGCGCGCCCAACTCGACTGGCTGAAGGCCGGGTTGAAGGCCTCCGACACCACCTGGCGGCTGGTCGGCAACTCGGTGATGATCTCGCCGTTCGCCGTCGGCTCCCTCTCCGCCGACCTGCTCAAGCCGCTGGCGAAGCTGCTCGGGCTGCCGCAGGAGGGCCTCGCCCTCAACACCGACCAGTGGGACGGTTACACGGACGACCGCCGTGAGCTGCTGGCCCACCTGCGCTCCAACGCGATCCGCAACACCGTCTTCCTGACCGGCGACATCCACATGGCCTGGGCCAACGACGTGCCCGTGGACGCCGGTACCTACCCGCTGTCGGCCTCCGCCGCCACGGAGTTCGTGGTCACCTCGGTGACGTCCGACAACCTCGACGACATCGTGAAGGTCCCCGAGGGCACGGTCTCCGCGATCGCCTCGCCGATCATCCGCGCCGCCAACCGGCACGTCCACTGGGTCGACACCGACCGCCACGGCTACGGCGTCCTCGACATCACCGCCGACCGGGCGCAGATGGACTACTACGTCCTGTCCGACCGCACGAAGGCCGACGCGACCTCGACATGGGTGCGTTCGTACCGCACACGCACCGGCACGCAGAAGGTCGAGCGGACCTACGACCCGGTCTAGAGCGTTTCGAGGAAGCCGAGTGCCACCCGCCAGGTGGCCTCGGCGGCCTCCCCGTCGTAGTCCGGCAGCTCTGGGTCGGTGTAGAGGTGGCCGGCCCCCGCGTATCTGTACACCTCGACGTCGGCGCCCGCCCTGCCCATCTGCAGATACCAGGCGGTCAGCCAGTCGTCCGTCTCGAACGGGTCCGGCTCGGCGACATGCAGCTGGACCGGCAGGTCGTCCACCGAGGCGTTCGACGCGATGTCCGAGGTGCCGTGCAGGAGCAGCAGCCCGCGGGCCTTCTCGTCGCCGAGCGCGAGAGTCTGCGCGATGGAGGCACCGAGCGAGAACCCGGCGTACACAAGGCCCCGCTCCGAGTACGGCGCGGCGGCCAGGACGGCTCTCCTGAGCAGTTCGTCCTTGCCGATCTCGTCCTTGAAGGCCATGCCCTCCTCGACCGTCTCGAACGTCCGCCCGTCGAAGAGGTCCGGCGTCCAGACCTCGTGCCCGGCGCCGCGCAGCCGGTCAGCGGCCTCGCGCACCGCGGGCCTGAGGCCGTAGGTCGAGTGAAAGAGCATGATGTTCATGAGGCCATGGTGCCAGCCGGTACTGACAACGCGGTTCGGCGGCCATACCCATTGCACGCCCGAAGTCACATGTTCATTGCCCCCTCGGGCCGGTTACGTTCGGAGGCATGGAGAACGTACTCCGCCCGCTGATCGTGATCGGCGGCTCGGTCGTGATCACACTGCTCATCGGCTGGGCCACCGATCTACTGCTGCGCAAGGTCGACCAACGGCACAGCGAGACGCCCCTGTGGGGCCTGCTGCGCCGCGCCCGCGTGCCCTACCAGCTCGTGCTGTGCGCGGCGATGCTGAGAGGGTCCTACGACCAGGCGCAGCTGACCGAGGAACACAAGGTCGGCGTCGGCCAGGTGCTGACGCTGGTACTGATCGGGTCCACGGCCTGGCTGGTGGTGCGGATCGCGGCCGCCATCGTCGAGTCGACGTACACCCGCTACGCGCGCGCCCACCACGACGCCGCCCGGGTCCGCCGGGTGCGCACCCAGGTGTCACTGATCATGCGTGTGGTGACGGCGATCGTCGGTGTGGTGGCGGTGGCCGCGATGCTGCTCACGTTCCCCGCGATGCGCGCGGCCGGCGCCTCGCTGCTGGCCTCGGCCGGCATCCTCGGCATCGTCGCCGGTGTCGCCGCACAGTCCACGCTCAGCAACATGTTCGCGGGGCTGCAGATCGCCTTCGGCGACATGGTGCGCCTGGGCGACACGGTCGTGGTGGACGGCGAGTGGGGCACGGTCGAGGAGATCACGCTGACGTTCCTGACCGTACGGACGTGGGACGAGCGCCGGATCACCATGCCGGTGTCGTACTTCACCTCCAAGCCGTTCGAGAACTGGTCGCGCGGTACCCCGCAGATGACCGGCATCGTCTACTGGCACCTCGACCACACGGCGCCGGTGGAGCAGATGCGCGAGAGGCTCCGCGACATCCTGCGCGAGTGCCCGGCCTGGGACGGCCGCGACTACGGCCTGGCCGTCACCGACACCACCCCGAACACCATGCAGGTGCGGGCCCTGGTGACGGCCAAGGACGCGGACGACATCTGGGCGGTGCGGGTCACGGTGCGCGAGCAGATGGTCCGCTGGCTGTGCGAGCGGCACCCGTACGCCCTGCCCCGGGTCAACACGGCGGACGCGGCTCTGCCCGCGGGCCGGCGTTCACCCGACGGCTTCCCGGACGGCGCGGCCCACCGCGCGCACGAGCCACCCCGGACGGGCCACGGCTGAGGGCCCGCGCCGGGACCGTACGAGGCCTCAGTGACCGCGCTCCGCACCCCCGTTGACCTGGACGACCTGCGAGGTGACATGCCCCGCGGCCGGCGAGGCGAGCCAGTGCAGGGTCGCGGCCACGTCGCCGGGGGTGCCGGCGCGCTTGTTCAGGGTGTCCCCCACGAGCCGCTCGCGCCGCTCGGGGTCGATCCGCGGCCCGAAGAACTCGGTGTCCTCGATGTACCCGGGCGCGACGACGTTCGCGGTGATCCCGCGCGGTCCGAGCTCCCGGGCGAGGTCATGCGCGTACGGGTGCAACGCGGCCTTGGCTCCCGCGTACGCCCCGCTGCCGGACCCCCGGTAGGCGGCGATGGAGCTGACGAACAGCACCCGTCCGCCCGGCGTGGCCAGCCGGTCCCTGAGGGCTTCCGTGAGCAGCGCGGCGGTCAGGGTGTTGATCCGGAAGTTGACGGTCCAGTCGTGCGCGACCCGGTCGAGCGGATCGGCGCTGTCCGACGCCGGCTCCATCTGCCCCGTGCCTCCGGCAGAGTGGATCAGCACGTCCACGGTCCCGAACTCCCGCTCCACGTGGTCGGCGACCCCCCGTACCGCTGCCGGATCACTCAGATCGACCGCGTACGTCGAGGCCCCGGGCACCGCCGCCTCATCGAGCACCTCCGCGCGCCGCCCGAGCAACAGGACACGGTCCCCGTCCGCCGCGAACACCTGCGCCGCCGCGAGTCCAATGCCCGTACCGCCACCGCTGATCACGACATTACGAGTCATGATCCGACCCTACGCACCGAGAGCCGCCGAACGCGAAACGACCCGGAAACCCACGCCGCCGGAAGGTCACCGCAGACTGCGCACGTCGAGGTGGCGCAACACCCGGTCCACGATCTCCGGATCCGCTCCGGGCTCGCTGCGCGCCGCCAGCACCTCGTGCCGCGCGGCGCTCAGCATCTCGCCCTGGATGCGCCGCACCCGCTTCAGCCGGCGCGCCCGGTGCTCGTGCGCCCCCCGCCGTTCCTCGTCGCCCATGTCCGGGCTGATCCGCACCCCGATGTCGAAGGCCCGCCGCAGCATCTGCTCCGACAGCTCCTCCGGCAGCTCCTCGCCCTCCTCGATCTCCCTCAGCCGCTGCTTGGCCGCCCTGGCCGCCCGGACGGCGAGTGCCTTCTCGAAGTCCTTCTCACGCTCGGTGTCGGCCCGCACTCCGAGCCGCCTCACCAGCCACGGCAGAGTGAGCCCCTGCAGCACCAGCGTGCCCATGATCACTCCGAAGGCGATGAACACGATCTCGTCCCGGTCCGGGAAGGCCGAACCGTCGTCGGTCTTCAGCGGAATCGCCAGCGCCAACGCCACCGAGGCCACGCCCCGCATCCCCGACCACCACATCACGACGGTCTCCCGCCAGGTCATCGGGATGTCCTCGTCATGGTCCCGCTTGGCATGCAGCCGCTTGGTGAGCCAGGTCGCCGGCAACAGGTACACCAGCCGTACGACGACCACCACGGCCACGATCACCCCCGCCCAGCCGAGCATCTCGCCCCACCGCCCGGCCGCCGTCCGGATCGCGTTGTGCAGTTCGAGGCCGATCAGCCCGAACGCGACGCCCGTGACGAGCGTGTCGACCACGTTCCAGAAGGTGTGCCCGGCCAGCCGGGTCATCACGTCGTCGGCGTCGTTGGCGTACTCGGCGAGGAACAGCGCGGTCATCAGCACGGCGAGCACGCCGGACCCGTGCAGCTCCTCCGCGAGCACATACGACGCGTACGGCACCAGCAGCGTCAGCCCGATCTGCAGGGTCGGGTCATCCAGCAGATCCAGCAGCCTGTTGGCGCCCCAGCCGAGCGCGACCCCGATCGCCACCGCCACCACGGCGGAGAGCACCAGGTCGAGGGCGGCCCGCCCCGGATGGAACTCCCCGCTGACGGCAGCGGCGATCGCCACGTGGTAGAGCACGATCGCCGTGACGTCGTTGAACAGCCCCTCGCCCTCCAGGATGGACACCAGGCGGCGCGGCAGCCCGAGTTGGCCCGCGACCGCGGTCGCCGCGACCGGGTCCGGCGGGGCGACCAGCGCGCCGAGCGCCACGGCGGCGGCGATGGGCAGCCCCGGCACGATCGCGTGCGCGACGGCGGCCACGCACACGGTGGTGACGAACACCAGCGCCACGGCCAGCAGGAAGATCGGCCGCAGGTTGGCCGCGAACTGCCGCCAGGACGTCCGCCGCACCGCCGCGTACAGCAGCGGCGGGAGCAGCAGGGGCAGGATCAGATCGGGCGGGACGTCGACGTTCGGCACGAAGTCGAGTACGGCGAGGACGATGCCCAGGAGAGTCATCAGCACCGGCGCCGGCAGCCCGAAGCGGTCCCCGACCGGGACACTCACCAGGGCCCCGAGCAACAGCACGAACAACAGGGCCAACTGATCCACGCTCAGCGCTCCGGGAGGGTCGACGTACGGGCAGCGGACCTCAAGCCTGCCACGCGACCCTGCCTGCCGCCCCGGGCCCGCCCGCTACAGGGCGCGCCGCATCGCCCGGTGCGGGATGCCCGCCTCCAGGTACTCCGGTCCGTACGCCTCGTATCCGAGCCGCTCGTAGAACCCGAGCGCATGCGTCTGCGCGTGCAGATCCACCGCTGCGAGCCCACGCGCGCGTGCCGCGTCCTCGACGGCGCGCACCAGCGCCGCCCCGACGCCGAGCCCGCGCGCCTGCTGCGTCACCGCGAGCCGCCCGAGCGAACCCACCGTCAGGTCGCCGTCGGTCTTCGCCGCGGCCCGCTCTCCGTGCAGCAGCCGCCCGGTGCCGAGCGGCACCCCGTCCGCCCGCACGGCCAGCACATGCACCGCCACGGCGTCGTACGCGTCGTACTCGATGTCCTCGGGCACGCCCTGCTCGCCGACGAAGACCTCCTTGCGGACCGCGAAGCACATCTCCTGGTCGGCGGGGTCCTCGGCGACGCGCACCACGTACCCGTGCGTGCTCACCCGTACGTCTCCTCGCGGACCTGGTCCAGGGCCTTCTGCAGGTCGGCCGGGTAGTCGCTCTCGAACTCGACCCACTGTCCGTCGCCGGGGTGCTCGAAGCCGAGCCGCACCGCGTGCAGCCACTGCCGGGTCAGGAACAGCCGCTTGGCGAGCGTCGGGTCGGCGCCGTACGTCAGGTCGCCGACGCAGGGGTGGCGGTGCGCGGCCATGTGCACGCGGATCTGGTGGGTGCGGCCGGTCTCCAGCTTCACGTCGAGCAGGGAGGCCGCACGGAACGCCTCGATGAGGTCGTAGTGCGTCACGGACGGCTTGCCTTCGGCCGTGACCGCCCACTTGTAGTCGTGGTTGGGGTGGCGGCCGATGGGGGCGTCGATGGTGCCGCTGGTCGGGTCCGGGTGGCCCTGCACGAGCGTGTGGTAGCGCTTGTCGACCGTGCGCTCCTTGAACTGGCGCTTGAGCGACGTGTACGCGCGCTCGGACTTGGCCACGGCCATCAGGCCGGACGTGCCGACGTCGAGCCGGTGCACGATGCCCTGGCGCTCGGCGGCGCCGGAGGTGGAGATGCGGTAGCCGGCCGCGGCGAGGCCGCCGATGACGGTCGGCCCGGTCCAGCCGGGGCTGGGGTGGGCGGCGACACCGACCGGCTTGACGATCACGACCACGTCATCGTCGTCGTACGCGATCTCCATGCCCTCGACCGGCTCCGCGACGATCTGCACGGGCGCGGGTGCCTGCGGCATCTCGACCTCGAGCCAGGCGCCGCCGTGCACCCGCTCGGACTTCCCGACCACCGAGCCGTCGACCGTGACCTTCCCCGCCGCGGCGAGTTCGGCGGCCTTCGTCCGGGAGAAGCCGAACATGCGGGAGATGGCGGCGTCGACGCGCTCGCCCTCCAGGCCGTCGGGCACGGGCAGGGTACGGATCTCGGGAACGGTGCTCACCCGTCGAGTATGCCGGACCGGTAGGACAGCCCCGTACGCCAGCCTGTGCGCTCAGGCCCCCGCTCAGTCCTTGTGGACAGTGCCGTCCGGGTCGAGTCCCTTGAACGACAGCAGCACGATCAGGACGCCGCCGCACACGATCGCGGAGTCGGCCAGGTTGAAGACCGCGAAGCCCTTGGGCGAGATGAAGTCGACGACAGCGCCTTCGAAGACGCCGGGCGAGCGGAAGATCCGGTCGGTGAGGTTGCCGAGCGCACCGCCGAGCAGCAGGCCGAGTGCGATCGCCCAGGGCACGCTGTACAGCTTGCGGGCGAGCCTGGCGATCACCACGATCACGGCCGCGGCGATCACGGTGAAGATCACGGTGAAGGCCTCGCCGAAGCCGAAGGCCGCGCCCGCGTTACGGATCGCCTCGAACTTCAGCCAGTCCCCGATGATCTCGATCGGCGCGTGATGCTCCAGCTTGGCGACCACGATCATCTTGCTGACCAGGTCGAGTGCGTACGCGAAGGCGGCGACCGCGAACAGCACGGCGATACGGCGCCTGCCCCCGGGGCGTGCGGTCTCGCCCTGCTCCGGCTCGGTCCCCGCCGCTTCTGGGGAATCCGGCGTACCGATGATGCGTTCCGCCTCTGCCACGTGAGTCCCTCAACCTAGGTACCTGACTGAGGACGAGGGTACGACACGCCTCCCCCGGCCCTCAGTACCGGCGTTCCTGCTTCTGCTTGCACTCGACACACAGGGTGGCCCGGGGGAACGCCTGCATGCGGGCCTTGCCGATGGCGTTGCCACAGTTCTCGCACAGCCCGTAGGTGCCGGCGTCCAGCCGTTGCATGGCGTGCTCGGTCTGCAAGAGCATCTCGCGCGCGTTGGCAGCGAGCGCCAGCTCGTGCTCTCGCGTGATGTTCTTGGTGCCGGTGTCCGCCTGGTCGTCGCCCGCGCCGTCCCCTGAGTCCCGCATCAGGCCGGCGACGGCGTTCTCGGACGCGGTGATCTCGTCGCGCAGCCGCTGCCCCTCGGACAGCAGCTCGGCACGCGCCTCCTCGACCTCCTCGGGGGTCCAGGGCTCCTCGCCGGGGCGAACCGCGAGCTCGCCCGGCTCAGCCGCGGCGAGCCGTGCCTTGGGCAGGGCGGTCTTCGCCGCTGTGGCCGTGCCTGGAGTCTTCTTCGTAACCACTGTCGTGGCTCCCGTCTGCTCCGCGGCCTCCGCCGCACCCACCGTCCTGGCCGTACGCTTCCTACCCACACTCTTCGCGGCCGCGCCCTCCCCCGCGCCCCGCGCCCCACCCGCGCCCTTCACACCCGCACCCTTCACACCCACGCCCTTCACGCCCCCGGCTTTCCCGGCACCCGGCTTCACGCCCACGCCTTCCGCGGCCTTTCCACCGCCCCGCTTCACGCCCTCGCTTCCGGCATCCGCTGCGGCGCCTTTCCCCTTCCCGGCTTTCCCGGCCGCCCGCTTCGCAGCCTTCTTGCCCGCGGTTTCCCCCGCCCCGGCGCCGGCCACGGTCTTCGTTCCCGCGTCCCGCTCGTCCGAGTCCTGCCCGGCCGCGGTCTTCTTACCGACACGTCGCCCGGCACCGCCCGGTTCGGCGGCGCCTTCCGATACGGCGGTCCTCTTGCCCGCGGCCTTCTTCCCGGCCACCTTCCTCGCGACCGTCTCCTTCGCGGCGGACCTCTTCGAAGCCGCCTTCTTGGTGGCCGCCTTCTTGATGGCCGCCTTCTTCACCCCGGCCTTCTGCGCAGCCCCCGCCTTCTCGGCGCCCTTACCGGCGGCCGCCCCCCTGCCGCCCGTCGCCTTGCCTCCGCCGGTCGCCTTCCCCGCGCCCGTAGATCTCTCAGGCTCCTCCGCGGCCTCACCTTTCGACGCAGTCGCCTTGGAGTCGGTCACTTTGGAGTCGGTCGCCTTCTTGGTGGTGCTCTGCTTCCCCCGAGCCGTCTTCTTCGCGGCCCCCGGCCCCCTACTGCCGGCGGCCCCCCGCACCGTCTTCACCGACTTCGCGGCCGTCGTGGCCGTACGCGCCGGAACCCCTCCCCGCGCGCTCTTCTTCCCGCTCACATCCTTGGCCGCACCGCCGGAGGCCTGGGTGGACCCGTCGGACGCCGACTGCTGTACGGCGGTCTTCTTCGCCACCATGGCCGCGGCCCCTTCACATATTGTGATCTTGCACGCGAATCGTGCTGGGACGATAAATCGACTTGAGCCCCGCGGCAACGGGGCACACCCCCGGATTCGCCCGGCCCGCGCCCGCCGCTCGCAAGCCTGCCTGCGTTGTGCCCAGCTCCCCGCGGGGTAATCCGCCGGACCGACCGCCGCAGGATCCGAACAGGCGTACCGCGCCATTCGGGTCATCGCCGCCCGTCCGGCACCCGCGCCCCCGGGTACCCGAAAACCGGTCGGCCGCTGTCCGTGCGGCGCCGTACACTGGGCGGAGCGAAAAGCATGGATGGGGACGAGTAGCGGCGTACGCAGCCCAGAGCGACCCGGGGACGGTGGAAGCCCGGGGGCAGGCGCGACGTGAAGATCACCCCGGAGCCGCCGGAAGAAAGCCCCGCAAGGGCGAGTAGAGCCGGCATCGCGACCCCAATGAGGGGGCTCACAGGTGCAGAGCACGCACCCGGGAGCCAAGGAGGGTGGTACCGCGGGAGCGCGCCGAACCCGGCGCAGGAAGTGACACAGCTCTCGTCCCTCCGGACGGAAGGCAGCAAGTCCGCCGGAGGAAGCTCGCTGATGACAACGCCGACGTACCGCCAGGTGCCCGCCCAGGTCGACCTGCCCGCCCTCGAGCACGCCGTGCTCGACTTCTGGCGCGAGCAGAAGATCTTCGCCAAGAGCCTGGAGCAGTCCGAGGGCCGCCCCGAGTGGGTGTTCTACGAGGGCCCGCCCACCGCCAACGGCATGCCGGGCGCCCACCACATCGAGGCCCGCGTCTTCAAGGACGTCTTCCCCCGCTTCCGCACCATGCGCGGCTACCACGTGGCCCGCAAGGCCGGCTGGGACTGCCACGGCCTCCCGGTGGAGCTGACGGTCGAGAAGGAACTCGGCTTCAGCGGCAAGCAGGACATCGAGGCGTACGGCATCGCCGCCTTCAACGACAAGTGCCGTGCGTCCGTCCTCCGCCACACCGACGCGTTCGAAGAGCTCACGACCCGCATGGGCTACTGGGTCGACCTGAACGACGCGTACGTCACGATGGACCCCGAGTACATCGAGTCGGTCTGGTGGTCGCTCAAGGAGATCTACGGCAAGGGCCTGCTGGTCCAGGACCACCGCGTCGCCCCCTGGTGCCCGCGCTGCGGCACGGGCCTCTCCGACCACGAGCTGGCGCAGGGCTACGAGACGGTCGTCGACCCGTCCGTGTACGTCCGCTTCCCGCTCACCTCCGGTCCGCTCGCCGGCGAAGCCGCGCTCCTGGTGTGGACGACGACGCCCTGGACGCTGGTCTCCAACACCGCCGTCGCCGCGCACCCCGAGGTCACCTACGTCGTCGTGACCGACGGCGAGGAGAAGCTCGTCGTCGCCGAGCCGCTCGTCGGCAAGGCGCTCGGCGAGGGCTGGGAGACCACGGACCAGACCTTCACGGGCAAGGAAATGGAGCGTTGGACCTACCAACGTCCGTTCGAGCTCGTGGAGTTCCCGGCCGAGGCACATTTCGTCGTCAACGCCGAATACGTCACGACCGAGGACGGTACGGGCCTGGTCCACCAGTCCCCCGCCTTCGGTGAGGACGACCTCAAGGTCTGCCGCGCCTACGGCCTGCCCGTCGTGAACCCCGTCCGCCCGGACGGCACCTTCGAGGAGGACGTCCCCCTGGTCGGCGGTGTCTTCTTCAAGAAGGCGGACGAACGGCTCACCGAGGACCTCCAGCAGCGCGGCCTCCTCTTCAGGCACATCCCGTACGAGCACAGCTACCCGCACTGCTGGCGCTGCCACACCGCGCTCCTCTACTACGCGCAGCCGTCCTGGTACATCCGCACCACGGCCATCAAGGACCGTCTGCTGCAGGAGAACGAGAACACCAACTGGTTCCCGGACACGGTCAAGCACGGCCGCTACGGCGACTGGCTGAACAACAACATCGACTGGGCACTGTCCCGCAACCGCTACTGGGGCACCCCGCTGCCGATCTGGCGCTGCGAGGACGACCACCTCACCGTCGTCGGCTCCCGCGCGGAGCTCACCGAGCTGACCGGCACCGACCAGTCCGACCTCGACCCGCACCGCCCGTACATCGACGACGTCACCTTCGCCTGCCCTCAGTGCGCGAAGACGGCGACGCGCGTGCCGGAGGTCATCGACGCCTGGTACGACTCGGGTTCGATGCCGTTCGCGCAGTGGGGCTACCCGTACAAGAACAAGGAACTCTTCGAGGCCCGCTACCCGGCGCAGTTCATCTCCGAGGCCATCGACCAGACCCGCGGCTGGTTCTACACGCTGATGGCGATCGGCACGCTGGTCTTCGACAAGTCCAGTTACGAGAACGTCGTCTGCCTCGGCCACATCCTCGCCGAGGACGGCCGCAAGATGTCCAAGCACCTGGGCAACATCCTGCAGCCGATCCCGCTGATGGACCAGCACGGAGCGGACGCGGTCCGCTGGTTCATGGCGGCGGGCGGCTCTCCGTGGGCGGCACGCCGCGTGGGCCACGGCACCATCCAGGAGGTCGTCCGCAAGACGCTCCTCACGTACTGGAACACGGTCGCCTTCCAGGCCCTGTACGCGCGCACCTCCAACTGGGCGCCCAGCGAGGCGGATCCGGCACCGGCCGACCGCCCGGTCCTGGACCGCTGGCTGCTGTCCGAACTGCACGCGCTCACGGACCAGGTGACCGAGTCCCTGGAGGCGTACGACACCCAGCGCGCAGGCAAGCTCCTGTCGGCGTTCGTCGACGACCTGTCCAACTGGTACGTCCGCCGCTCCCGGCGCCGCTTCTGGCAGGGCGACAAGGCGGCGCTGCGCACCCTGCACGAGGTCGTCGAGACGGTCACCAAGCTGATGGCCCCGCTGACCCCGTTCATCACCGAGCGGGTGTGGCAGGACCTGATCGTGCCGGTCACCCCGGGCGCGCCCGAGTCCGTGCACCTCGCCTCCTGGCCGCAGACGGACCTGGCCTCGATCGACCCGGAGCTGTCGAAGCAGATGGTGCTGGTGCGCCGGCTCGTCGAGCTGGGCCGCGCCACGCGCGCGGAGTCGGGCGTGAAGACCCGGCAGCCGCTGTCCCGTGCGCTCGTCGCCGCGACCGGCTTCGACACCCTCGACCGCGCACTGCACGCGCAGATCACGGAGGAGCTGAACGTCAGCTCGCTCGCGTCCTTGAGCGAGGTCGGCGGCAGCCTGGTCGACACGACCGCGAAGGCCAACTTCCGCGCCCTCGGCAAGCGTTTCGGCAAGCGCGTCCAGGACGTGGCCAAGGCCGTCGCGAACGCCGACGCGGCCGCGCTCTCGCTCGCGCTGCGCGAGGGCACGGCCTCGGTCGAGGTCGACGGCGAGACGATCACCCTCGCTCCCGACGAGGTGATCATCACGGAGACGCCGCGCGAGGGCTGGTCGGTGGCCTCCGACTCGGGTGCCACGGTCGCCCTCGACCTGGAGATCACCGAGGAGCTGCGCCAGGCGGGCCTGGCCCGTGACGCGATCCGCCTGATCCAGGAGGCCCGCAAGAACAGCGGCCTCGACGTGGCCGACCGCATCGCGCTGCGCTGGACTTCGACCGACCCCGCCGTCATCGCGGCGCTGAGCGAGCACGCGGGCCTGATCGCCGACGAGGTCCTGGCGACGGCCTTCTTGAATGAGCACAGCGCCCAGGGCGAGGCGGACGACACATACGGCGAGCCGTTCACCGACGAGGGCCTGTCGCTGACGTTCCGCCTCCGGAAGGTCTAGCCACTCGTCATCAGCGGCTCCGCCGCGGGGGTGCGACCAACTCCCCGCGGCGGAGCCGCTGATGACACAGCCCGCGCCGTAGAGGCCGGCACGGGCATCGCTCCCTCCATACGCGCAAAAGGGCGGGGCCCCGGATCGAAATCCGGGGCCCCGCCCTTTTGAACGCTGCCGGCGTCTACGGCGTACTACTCACCGTGCCGCGGCCGTCAGTTGTCGTCCTCATCGATAAGGAACCCGCGCATCGGCGAGGGAGCCTGACCCATCGGCGACGGGCCCTGCGGCCGCACCGGAGCCATCGGCTGGGTCATCGCCGGGGACATCTGCTGCTGGCCGCCGTAGGACGGACCAGCGGGAGCCGGGGCGCCACCCATGGTCGGGTTGCCGCCGTACGACGGAGCGCTCGCGCCGGCCGGTGCCATGGAGGGCGCCGGGGACGGCGGCAGAGACGCGGCCGCCGGAGTGCGCGGCGGAGCCAGCGAGTCGTCGGCCTGAGTCTCAAGCTGACGCAGCTGGGACTCCAGGTACGACTTCAGGCGCGTACGGTACTCGCGCTCGAAGCCGCGCAGGTCCTCGACCTTGCGCTCCAGCGTGGCGCGGGCGGACTCCAGGGAGCCCATCGCGACGCGGTGCTTCTCCTGCGCGTCCCGCTCCAGCGCGTCGGCCTTGGCACGGGCGTCACGCTCGAGGCCCTCGGCGCGGCTGCGGGCCTCGCCGACGATCTTGTTGGCTTCGGAACGGGCCTCGGCGATCGCCTGGTCGGCGGTCTGCTGGGCCAGCGAGAGGACACGGGCAGCGCTGTCGCCACCGGGGCCCTGACCGGGGCCGCCCATCGGGCCGCCCATGGGACCTCCCATGGGGCCGCCCATCGGGCCACCCATCTGCTGCTGCATGGGGGGCTGGCCACCCATCGGGCCCTGACCCATGGGGCCTTGACCCATCGGACCCTGGCCCATCGGACCGGGACCCTGGGGACCACCCTGACCACCGCCGGGACCGGCGGGCAGCTGCGGGGCACCGCTCGGCAGCTGGGGCGGGCCACCCATGGGGCCACCCATCTGCTGCTGCGGCGGGCCCGATATGCCGGCGGGCACGGGTCCGCCCGGCCCACGCATTCCCTGCTGCGGCATTCCCTGCTGCGGCATTCCCTGCTGCGGCATACCGCCCTGCTGGGGCATACCCTGCTGCTGGTCCTGCGGACCGGGGCCGCCGGGACCCTCCGGGGGCTTGCGCATGTTCTGCTGGTTCTGGGCAGCAGCACGCGTCGCCGCGGCCAGTTTGGCGCGCAGGTCCTCGTTCTCCCGGAGCAGGCGGGTCAGTTCGGCTTCGACCTCATCGAGGAAGGCATCGACCTCGTCCTCGTCATAGCCTTCTCGGAGGCGGACGGTCGTGAACTGCTTGTTCCGCACGTCCTCGGGGGTCAACGGCATCTCTTCACCTCAACGTAGTCGTCGGCATTCGGCAAGACGGTAGGTCACATCGATCACAGCCGGCTCACGATCGAGATCAGGATGTAGACGATGATCATCAGTACGAAGAAGGACAGATCGAGCGCCACGCCCCCGAGACGCAGCGGCGGAATGAACCGCCGCAGAAGCTTGAGCGGTGGATCAGTGACAGTGTAGGTGGCCTCCAGAACGACCACCATCGCCTTGCCGGGTTGCCACGAGCGGGCGAACTGGAAGACGTAGTCCATGACCAACCGGAAGATGAGCACGATGAGGAAACACATCAGCGCGATGTAGATGACATCCAAAACCACGCTCATGACCCGTGCTTCCCTCTCCCCTGTTTCCGTGCTGCGGTACTGCTTTGTATCGCTGTTTCCGGTCGTGTGTCTCAGCTCTGGTTGAAGAACCCGCCCTCTGCGATGCGGGCCTTGTCCTCCGCCGTGACATCGACGTTAGCAGGCGACAACAGGAACACCTTCTGCGTCACCCGCTCGATGCTGCCGTGAAGACCAAACACCAAACCGGCCGCAAAGTCGACAAGTCGCTTCGCATCTGTGTCATCCATCTCAGTCAGATTCATGATCACCGGGGTGCCCTCACGGAAGTGTTCCCCGATGGTACGGGCCTCGTTGTAGGTCCGCGGGTGAAGCGTGGTGATCCGATAAGGCTCTCGTTCCGACACGACCTTGGGCATGATCACCGGTGCGTTCTTCTCCAGGCTTGCGCGTTCTTGTGTGATGGACGCCACGGGCGCGATGCGCGCCGGACGGCCGGATTCCGCGCCTAGCGAAGCCGAACGAGCTACCGGTTCGCGAGACACGGGCGGCTGCACGATTCGCACCTCTTCGTCCCTTTGGGACTGATGTGCTACGTGCGACTGGTGGGACGGCTCGTGCCGCCGGTGGTCCCGTTCGGGCTCGGGATCCAGTTCGGGCTCGAAGTCGTCATCGGGGTCGAATCCCCGGCCGTCGTACCCATCGTCCTCCACGAGGCCGAGGTAGACCGCCATCTTGCGCATCGCGCCGGCCATGCTCTGAGTCCTCCGCTCTGTGGTGGATCGGGCTGACGACTGCCAAGTGCCCGCGATCCACGAGGTCGTTACGCCCGCCTTCGGCGGCATTGACCATATTTTCTGCTGTGGTCCGACTTCCTGGCGACGTTACCCGAGCCTGGCACGGACTCCGAGTACCGCGGTACCGACGCGTACATGTGTCGCTCCGGCCGCCACGGCCTGTTCGAGGTCCGCACTCATTCCCGCCGAGACCATGTTGGCAGCCGGATGGTCTCGGCGCAGGTCGGTCGACAAATCCATCAACCGCTCGAATGCCGCCAGTTCGCGTCCCGCGTAAGGGCCGGTGAGCGGCGCGACGGTCATCAGACCATCCAGTCGCAACCCGGGCGCCCGTGCCACCGATTCACCCAACTCCGCGACGCCGCCGGGCCCGACGCCGCCGCGCTCCCCGCGTCCGCCCCCGCCCGCCGCGGCCTCCTCCGCATCGAGCGCGACCTGGATCAGGCAGCCGAGTTCGCGCTCCTGTCGCACCGCCTCCTTCGAGAGCGCAGTGACGAGCCGAGTGCGGTCGACGGACTGCACCAGGCCGGCATAACCGACCACGGAACGCACCTTGTTGGTCTGCAGTTGACCCACAAAATGCCAAGTCAGGGGCAGATCCGAACATTCGGTTGCCTTGGGGGCAGCGTCCTGGTCGCGGTTCTCGGCCACATGCCGCACTCCGAGTTCCGCGAGGATCCGCACGTCGCTCGCCGGGTACGTCTTGGTGACCACGATCAGGGTCACGTCCTCGCGCTTGCGCCCGGCGGCCGCGCACGCGGCGGCGATGCGACGCTCCACCTTCGCCAGGTTCTGGGCGAGTTCGTCCTTACGGTCCGTCATGCCTCTCAGTCCAACCAGACATATCCCGCGAGTCGCCCCGTCGTGCGATCGCGGCGGTACGAGAAGTGATCGTCCGACTCCAGCGTGCACACCGGCGACTGCTCCCGGTCGTGCACCCCGAGCCGCTCGAGCTGCGCGTGCACTCCGGCGGTCACGTCGACCGCGGGCGTGCCCCAGCTCGTCTCGGCGTGCGCGGCCGGCTCGACGGCGGCCACGTCGGCGCGCATCGCCTCCGGCACCTCGTAGCACCGGCCGCAGACGGCGGGGCCGGTGCGGGCGACGATCCGGCCCGGTTCGGCACCGAGTTCCGTCATGGCCCGTACGGCGGCCGGGACGACCCCGGCGACCATGCCGGGCCGTCCCGCGTGGGCCGCGGCGACGACCCCGGCGACAGGGTCGGCGAGCAGGACGGGCGTGCAGTCGGCGGTGAGGACGGCGAGCGCGAGACCGCGCCGCGTCGTGACGACGGCGTCGACCTCGGGTACGGGACGATCGCCCCACGGCCCGTCGACCACCGCCACCTCCGCGCCGTGCACCTGGTTCATCCACACCACCCGAGCCGCGTCCAGACCAAGGGACTTGGCGGCCAGCTCGCGATTGGTCCGTACGGCGTCGGGGTCGTCGCCGACCGCTCCGCCGAGGTTGAGCTCCTCGTACGGAACGGCGCTCACCCCGCCCCACCGGTCGGTGAAGGCGAAGTGCGCGCCGCTCACAGTGCTCGTTTCGGAGCGCTGTCCTATCACTTCAGGAAGTCCGGCACGTCCAGTTCCTCGGCTGCGCTGTCGTAGGACCGCGACGGCGGGACCGGCGGGGCGACGGGGATGTCGTTCGCCGGCTCCGGCGCGGGCTCCGGGTCCTCCTTCGGCGTGACGCTGCCCAGCGAGCCGAAGGACGGACGGCTCTCGGACTGCCGTACGGGAGTGGGCTCGTCGCGGCGGGCCGAGGCGGAGGACGAACCGAGGACGTTGTCCCGCTTGGAGGGCGGCTGGCCGCCGTCGAAGCCGGCCGCGATCACGGTGACCCGCACCTCGTCGCCGAGGGCGTCGTCGATGACCGCGCCGAAGATGATGTTGGCCTCGGGGTGGGCGGCCTCGCTGACCAGCTGGGCGGCCTCGTTGATCTCGAACAGACCGAGGTCGCTGCCGCCGGAGATGGAGAGCAGCACACCGCGGGCGCCGTCGATCGACGCCTCCAGCAGCGGCGAGGAGATCGCCATCTCGGCCGCGGCCACCGCGCGGTCGTCCCCGCGGGCCGAACCGATGCCCATGAGGGCCGAACCGGCCTCGGACATCACGGACTTGACGTCGGCGAAGTCGAGGTTGATCAGGCCGGGGGTGGTGATGAGGTCGGTGATGCCCTGGACACCGGAGAGCAGGACCTGGTCGGCCGACTTGAAGGCGTCCAGCACCGAGACCTGGCGGTCCGAGATGGACAGCAGCCGGTCGTTCGGGATGACGATGAGGGTGTCGACCTCTTCGCGGAGTTCGGCGATGCCGTCCTCGGCCTGGTTGGCGCGACGCCGGCCCTCGAAGGTGAACGGGCGGGTGACCACGCCGATGGTGAGGGCGCCCAGGTTGCGTGCGATGTTGGCCACAACGGGCGCGCCGCCGGTACCGGTGCCGCCGCCTTCTCCGGCCGTCACGAAGACCATGTCGGCCCCCTTGAGGACCTCTTCGATCTCCTCGCGGTGATCCTCGGCGGCCTTGCGGCCGACGGCCGGGTTGGCTCCGGCGCCGAGTCCGCGGGTGAGTTCACGGCCGACGTCGAGTTTGACGTCTGCGTCGCTCATCAACAGCGCCTGAGCGTCGGTGTTGATGGCGATGAACTCGACGCCCTTGAGACCGACCTCGATCATCCGGTTGATGGCATTGACACCACCGCCGCCGACACCGATGACTTTGATGACTGCGAGGTAGTTCTGCGGTGCTGCCACGTCGAAGGCCTCTCGCCTCGAGTTACGTGTCGCCTTCTCGCGGTTGCCCGTGATCCGACGACTGATGCCGAATGGGACGGTCCATAGCGCCGACCCGAACCCTAACGTTGAAGTTTAGGGTTACCAGTGTGTCTGTTCCCTGGAGTCTTCTGAACAGGACACTAAGTCGACAAGTGGCGCACGTTCAACGAACACGCCGAACCTCCCGTTTTTCTTTTCACCCTATGTGATCAGCCGTAGCAGTGACCAACCAGGGTGCTGGCCTGCGCGGACGTGCGTCAACTCCCTGCTGACGCAGGCGCGGTGGGAACCGAAACGTCGAAGTGCCGCGCATCGGGAGCTGCTTTCATGAGAGCGGTGAGCGTACGGGCCTTCGCGGCACCCTTGTCGCCACTCCCCCAGGCGACCCTCCGGCCGTCACCCAACTCCAGTGAGATGTCGTCGTATGAACGCACCTTGACGGCCTCGGTGACGTGGGCGACGGCGTCCGGAATGGCACGGGCGACGCGCACCGCCTCCCGCACCAACCCGTCCTCGCCGAAGCGCCGCAGGCTCGCGGCCGACGAGCCCGGGGAGGCCAGGGCCAATTCCAGTGCCGGAACGCCTTTCGGGGCCTGGGAAACCGTGGCGAAACGGACACCCTCATCGTCCACTTCGACGAACTTTCCGCCTTTTTGGACAATCAGAACCGGAGTGCGCTCAACCACTTTCAGGCCGATTCCGTGGGGCCAGGAGCGGACCACGTCAACCGTGTCAATTCGGGGTAGTTTTCGGCTGAGGCGCGTCTCGATCGCAGCGGTGTCGACGGAAATCAACGGCGCCCCGACCGGGACTTCGGCCGCCTCGCGCACCTCGGCGGGCGTCAGAACGCTGGTGCCCGAGACCGATACGCGCTCCACGCGCGTCCAGTGCGAGCCGTACAACAGCCAGACGACGCCCGCCCCGAGAAGGACGAGCACGATGGCCAGGATGATGATCGTACGAGGGCGGGGGAGCCTCAACCTCCGTGCCGGAGGCGGGCCGGACGACTCCTGCTGGCGTTCACCGCGTTCGGCGGTGGTCGGTCCGGCCACGCTCCCTGCCCTTCACCTACATTGAAATACAGTCCTATTGACGTGCACGACGGTCGGCGATCGCCTCGTACACCATGCCGACGAGCAGGTCGTCGGCGTCCCGACGGCCGAACTCGGCGGCGGCGCGGGACATCTCGTACAGCCGGTGCGGGTCGGCGAGCACGGGCAGGACGTTGCCCCGTACCCAGTCGGGCGTCAGTTCCGCGTCGTCGACCAGCAGCCCGCCGCCGGCCTTCACCACCGGCTGGGCGTTCAGCCGCTGTTCGCCGTTGCCGATGGGCAGCGGGACATAGGCGGCCGGGAGTCCGACGGCGGAGAGTTCGGCGACGGTCATCGCGCCCGCACGGCAGAGCATCATGTCGGCCGCCGCGTACGCGAGGTCCATCCGGTCCAGATAACTTACCGGGATATACGGGGGCATTCCCGGCATCTGCTGCACATGCGGCAGTTCGTTCTTCGGGCCGACCGCGTGCAGGATCTGGATGCCGGCCTGCTGCAGCCAGGGTGCGACCTGCTGGACGACCTCGTTGAGGCGGCGGGCGCCCTGCGAGCCGCCGGAGACCAGCAGCGTGGGCAGGTTGGGGTCGAGCCCGAACATCGCGCGGGCCTCGGGGCGGACGGCGGCCCGGTCCAGCATGGCGATGGCGCGGCGCAGCGGGATGCCGATGTAGCGGGCGTCGCGCAGCTTGCTGTCGGGGGTGGAGACGGCGACCCTGGCGGCGTAGCGCGAGCCGATCTTGTTGGCGAGGCCGGGACGGGCGTTGGCCTCGTGGATCACGATCGGCACACCGAGGCGCTTGGCGGCGAGGTAGCCGGGCAGGGCGACGTAACCGCCGAAGCCGACGACGGCGTCCGCCTTCGTGCGCTCCAGGATCTGCTCGGTCGCCTTGATCGTGCCGCGCAGTCGGCCCGGGACGGTGATGAGTTCGGGCGTGGGCTTGCGCGGCAGTGGCACGGCAGGGATCAGCGCGAGTTCATAGCCCCGCTGCGGAACGAGCGTGGTCTCCAGGCCCCGCTCCGTGCCCAGGGCCGTGATCCCCACGGTCGGGTCCTGCCTGCGCAGGGCGTCCGCGAGGGCGAGCGCGGGCTCGATGTGGCCGGCGGTCCCCCCACCGGCGAGTACGACATGCACCGAAATTCACCGCTCTCCGGACGAGCGCGCCGCCGAGGCACGCCGTCGCATTGTGTTCCATCTCCGAGGCCCCCGGTCCCGCACGCCTCTCGCCCGCTTTCTACCAAAGCGAGGTTGCCGCATGGCAAGCGCCGCCCGCGCAGCGGGCTCGTCACGCGCGAACGCGATCAGCAGCCCGATGGCGAACATGGTCGGCAACAGGGCGGATCCTCCGTAGGAGAACAGCGGGAGGGGGACACCGGCGATCGGCAGCAGGCCGAGCACCGCACCGATGTTGATCACCGCCTGCGCGGTGATCCAGGTGGTCACGCCTCCCGCGGCATACCTGACGAAGGGGTCCTCCGTGCGTCCGGCCACGCGGATACCCGCATAGCCTAGAGCCGCGAAGAGGGCGAGTACCGACAGCGTCCCCGCCAGGCCCAGTTCCTCACCGGTGACGGCGAAGATGAAGTCTGTGTGCGCTTCCGGGAGTTGGCCCCATTTTTCCACACTCGCGCCAAGCCCGGATCCGAAGATTCCGCCTGATGCGAGCGCGTAGATGCCGTGCACGGCCTGCCAGCAGTCGGCGACCCCGGACTTGGGTTCGGTGGCGCCGATGCAGGCGAGCCGGGCCATGCGGTTCGGGCTGGTCTTGATGAGGATCACACCGAGGACGGCGGCGATCGACAGCACGCCCGCGAACAGCCGGGTCGGCGCACCGGCCAGCCACAGCAGGCCGAACAGGATCGCCGTGAGGATGATCGCCGTACCCATGTCGCCGCCGAGCATGATCAGGCCGAGCAGCATGAAGGCGACCGGGACGAGCGGCACCAGCATGTGCTTCCACTGGTTCAGCAGCTTCTTGTCCTGTTTGCGCGCCATCAGGTCCGCGCCCCACAGCACCAGCGCCAGCTTGCCGAACTCGCTGGGCTGGATCTGGAAGGAGCCGCCGAGCGCGATCCAGTTCTGGTTGCCGTTGACCGACATCCCTATCCCCGGCACCTGCACCAGCGCCATCAGGAACACGGCGCCCGCGAGGATCGGATAGGCGAGCGCCCGGTGCAGCTTGACCGGCATCAGCGAGGCGATCAGCAGCAGGACACCGCCGATGACGGCGGCCAGGAGCTGCTTGCGGAAGAAGTACGAGCCCGGCAGGGACATCTGCAGCGCGGTGATCTGGGAGGCCGAATAGACCATCACCAGGCCGAGCACGGTGATCAGCAGGCTGCCGCCGAAGATCAGGTAGTACGCGGTCAGCGGCCGGTCCCAGGCACGCTTGGCGTTGAGGTACAGCCGGCGTACGGGGTTGTCGCGGGGCGGACGGGGCGCTGCGGGCCGCCTCGCCGGCCGCTGCACCGGGGGACGGCCGGTACGGCTACTGGACATCACCGGCTCCTCGCGCCAACCCACAGAACCCGCGCCACATCCGAGTCATCCGTCCCTCCAAGGGTCCCGCAGCACCCTATGTGGCCGAGACCCGCCGTCAGGCGCCCGCGCCGAGTTCGCCGACCGCCTGGGCGAACGCGTCACCGCGCTTGTTGTAGTTGGCGAACATGTCCATGGAGGCGCAGGCCGGGGCCAGCAGCACCGTGTCGCCGGCGACCGCGAGCCGCTGGGCCTCCTGGACAGCCGCGAGCATCGCCCCAGTGTCGGTCCGGTCGAGGTCGACGACGGGTACTTGCGGCGCGTGTCGCGCCAGGGCTTCACGGATCAGGGCCCGGTCCTGCCCGATGAGCACGACACCGCGAAGCCGCTCGGCCGACTTGGCGACCAGCTCGTCGAAGGTCGCGCCCTTGGCGAGGCCGCCGGCGATCCACACGATGGACTCGTACGCCGCCAACGAGGCCTGGGCCGCATGGGTGTTGGTGGCCTTGGAGTCGTCGATGTACGCGACCGCGTCCACGTCGGCCACGTGCGCGATGCGGTGCGCGTCCGGCCTGAAGTTCCGAAGGCCCTCGCGTACGGCCGCGGCGGGCACCCCGAAGGCGCGCGCGAGGGCCGCCGCCGCAAGAGCGTTGGCGATGTTGTGCGGGGCCGGCGGGTTGACGTCGGAGACCTCGGCGAGCTCCTGGGCGTTCTGCTGCCTGTTCTCGACGAAGGCGCGGTCGACCAGGATGCCGTCCACCACGCCGAGTTGGGAGGGGCCCGGGGTGCCCAGGGTGAAGCCGACGGCCCGGCAGCCCTCCTCGACGTCGGCCTCGCGCACCAGGTCCTCGGTGGCCTTGTCGGCGGCGTTGTAGACGCAGGCGACTCGATTGCCCTCGTAGATACGGCCCTTGTCGGCGGCGTAGGCCTCCATGGAGCCGTGCCAGTCGAGGTGGTCCGGGGCGAGGTTCAGGACGGCGGCGGAGTGCGCGCGCAGGGAGGGGGCCCAGTGGAGCTGGTAGCTCGACAACTCCACGGCCAGTACATCGAGATCGCCGTACTGCTCGCCGCCGAGGACCACGTCGAGGAGCGAGACACCGATGTTGCCCACGGCGGCGGTGCGCAGACCGGCGGCCGTCAGGATCGACGCGAGCATCTGCACCGTCGTCGTCTTGCCGTTGGTGCCGGTGACGGCGAGCCAGGGTGCCGCGTCCGGGCCGCGCAGGCGCCAGGCGAGTTCGACGTCGCCCCAGATGTCGACGCCGGCCGCACGGGCCGCCTCGAACAGCGGCTTGTCCGGCTTCCAGCCGGGTGTGGTGACGACGAGTTCGGTGCCCTTCGGCAGGGTCGCTCCGTCACCGAGGCGCACCGTGATGCCCAGCGCCTCCAGTTCGGCGGCCTGTTCACGCGCGCGTGCGTCGTCGCCGTCGTTGACGACCGTGACGACGGCCCCGCGCGCGTGCAGCACCTTGGCCGCCGGGATTCCGGAGACGCCGAGCCCGGCGACGGTGACGTGCCTGCCCTGCCAGTCGGTCACTTGTCCGCTGCCCATCCCGCGTAGAAGAGGCCCAGTCCGACGATCACGCAGATGCCCTGGATGATCCAGAAGCGGACCACCACAAGGACTTCGGACCAGCCCTTGAGTTCGAAGTGGTGCTGGAGCGGGGCCATTCGGAAGACCCGCTTGCCGGTGAGCTTGAAGGAGCCGACCTGGATGACGACCGACATGGTGATGAGGACGAAGAGGCCGCCCATGATGGCGACCAGCAGCTCCGTGCGGGAGAGGATCGCCAGACCGGTGAGGACACCGCCGAGGGCCAGCGAACCGGTGTCACCCATGAAGATCTTGGCGGGCGAGGTGTTCCACCACAGGAAGCCGAGGCAGGCACCCATGAGTGCCGAGGCGATGACCGCGAGGTCGAGCGGATCGCGCACCTCGTAGCAGGCGTGCGGGTTGGTGAGGGTCTGCGAGTTGGCGCAGGACTCCTGGAACTGCCAGACGCCGATGAAGGTGTAGGCGCCGAAGACGAGCACGGAGGCACCGGTGGCCAGACCGTCCAGACCGTCCGTCAGGTTCACGCCGTTCGACATCGCGAGGATCATGAACAGCGCCCAGACCACGAACAGGATCGGGCCGATCTTCCAGCCGAAGTCGGTGATGAAGGACAGCTTCGTCGAGGCCGGGGCGTTGCCGCGGGCGTCCTGGAACTGCAGGGCGAGCACCGCGAAGCTGATGCCGACGATCAGCTGGCCGGCCATCTTCGCCTTGGCCCTCAGGCCCAGCGAACGCCGCTTGACGATCTTGATGTAGTCGTCGAGGAAACCGACCAGGCCCATGCCGACCATCAGGCCGAGCACCAGCAGACCCGAATAGGTCGGCGTGAAACCGGTGATGACCTTGGACAGGAAGTACGCGGCCACCGTCGCGAAGATGAAGGCGATACCGCCCATCGTCGGCGTACCGCGCTTGCTGGCGTGCTCGCGCGGGCCGTCGTCACGGATGTACTGGCCGTAGCCCTTGCGGGCCAGCAGCTTGATCAGCAGCGGGGTGCCCACCAGGGTCAGGAACAGGCCGATGACTCCTGAGAACAGGATCTGCTTCATCATCGGGCGGCAACCTCACCCTCGGCACCGGTCGCGAGCAGCGCCTGGGCGACACTCTCGAGGCCGACCGAACGGGACGCCTTCACGAGGACGACGTCCCCCGGGCGCAACTCGCTGCGCAACAGGTCGACCGCCGCCTGTGCGTCGGACACGTGCACCGACTCCTCACCCCACGAACCCTCGTTATATGCGCCCAGTTGCAGCCAGGACGCTTCCCTGCCCCCGACCGCGACGAGCTTGCCGACATTGAGCCGGACGGCGAGCCGTCCGACCGCGTCGTGCTCGGCGAGCGCCTCGTCCCCGAGCTCGGCCATCTTGCCGAGCACCGCCCAGGTCCGCCGCCCCCGGCCCATGGCCGCGAGCGCGCGCAGGGCGGCTCGCATGGATTCGGGGTTGGCGTTGTAGGCGTCGTTGACGATGGTCACGCCGTCCGGTCGCTCGGTGACCTCCATCCGCCAGCGGGAGAGGGAGCCCGCCTCGGAGAGTGCGGTGGCGATCTCTTCCGCGGACATGCCCAGCTCATGGGCGACGGCGGCCGCGGCGAGCGCGTTCGACACGTGGTGCTCACCGTACAGGCGCATGGTCACGTCGCTTGCACCGGAGGGTGTGCGAAGCCTGAAGGCGGGCTGTCCGGTGTCCGTGAGTCGCACGTTCTCGGCGCGTACGTCCGCTTCGTCGGTCTCGCCGAAAAGGAGCACCTTCGCCTTCGTACGAGCCGCCATGGCCCGTACGAGGGGGTCGTCCGCGTTGAGGATCGCGGCGCCGTCCTCGGGGAGGGCCTCCACGAGTTCGCCCTTGGCCTGCGCGATCTGCTCTCGGCCGCCGAACTCGCCGATGTGCGCGGTCCCGACGTTGAGGACGAGGCCGATCTTCGGGGGCGTCAGATCCGCGAGGTAGCGGATGTGGCCGATGCCGCGGGCGCCCATCTCCAGGACGAGGAACCGGGTCTCCTCGGTGGCGGTGAGGGCGGTGAGCGGCAGCCCGATCTCGTTGTTGAGGGAGCCGGGCGTGAACACCGTCGGCGCCTTGCGCTGGAGCACCTGGGCGATCAGGTCCTTGGTGCTGGTCTTGCCCGCGGAGCCGGTGAGGGCCACGAGGGTCGCCCCGAGGCGTCGTACGACATGACGTGCGAGGGCGCCGAGTGCCGTCTGGACGTCCTCGACGACGATCGCGGGCACGCCCACGGGGCGCGACGCGAGGACGGCGACCGCGCCCGCCTCGACGACCTGCCGGGCGAAGTCGTGACCGTCGGCGCGTTCGCCGACGAAGGCGACGAAGAGGCTGCCGGGCTCCACCTCGCGGGAGTCACGGACCACCGGAGCGGTGACCTGGACGGACGGATCCGGTATGTCGTGTGTCTGCCCGCCGACGACTTCTGCGATCTCGGCGAGAGAGAGGGCGATCACAAGTTCATCCCTGGGTCTTCTGGATAGCTTCGCGAAGCACCTGGCGGTCGTCGAAGGGACGAACCACCCCGGCGATGTCCTGGCCCTGCTCGTGGCCCTTCCCGGCGACCAGTACCGTGTCGCCCGGCCGCGCACGGGCGACGGCTGCGGCGATCGCGGCGGCCCGGTCCTCGAAGACCTGGACCTCGCCGCGCTCGTGTGCCGGTACGGACGCGGCGCCCTCGAGCATGGTTGCAAGGATGGCGAGGGGGTCTTCGGAGCGGGGGTTGTCGGAGGTCAGTACGGCGGTGTCGGCGAGCCGGGCCACGGCGGCGCCCATCGGGGCCCGCTTCGTCCTGTCCCGGTCGCCGCCGCAGCCGAGCACGACGTGCAGCTTGCCCTCGGTGACGTGGCGCAGGGCGCGCAGGACCGATTCGACGGCGTCGGTCTTGTGGGCGTAGTCCACGACCGCGAGATACGGCTGGCCGGCGTCCACCCGCTCCAGCCGTCCCGGCACCCCCGGGACGGCTGCGATGCCGTCGGCGGCGGTCTGCGGGTCGAGGCCCGCGGCGGCCAGGGCGACGATCGCGGCGAGGGTGTTGGCCACGTTGAAGGGGCCCGGCAGCGGCGCCTTGGCGTGGATCCGCTCGCCCTGGGGGCCGATCACCGTGAACGTCGAGTCCAGTTGGCCGATCTCGACGTCCTCGGCGCGCCAGTCGGCGTCCGGGTGGCCCTCGGCGGAGAAGGTGACGACCGGGACGGCGGCCTCCTTGGCGAGCCGCCGGCCGTACTCGTCGTCGGCGTTGACCACGCCGAGTCTGCTGCGCTCGGGTGTGAACAGCTGTGCCTTGGCCCGGAAGTAGTCCTCCATGTCGGAGTGGAACTCCATGTGTTCCGGGCTGAGGTTGGTGAAGACGCCGATGTCGAAGACGCAGCCGTCGACGCGACCGAGGACCAGCGCATGGCTGGAGACCTCCATGGCGACCGCCTCGACGCCGCGCTCGCGCATGACCGCGAACAGGGCCTGCAGGTCGGTGGCTTCGGGGGTGGTGCGCTCGGACTTGATGCGTTCGTCGCCGATGCGCATCTCCACCGTGCCGATGAGGCCGGTGTTGCTCTTGGTCCGCAGACCGCCCTCGACGAGGTAGGCGGTGGTGGTCTTGCCGGAGGTGCCGGTGATGCCGATCTGGAGCAGGTCGCGGCCAGGGTGGCCGTAGATCGTGGCCGCCAGCTCGCCCATCTGCGCGCGCGGATCGTCGACCACCAGGACCGGCAGGCCGGTCGCCAAGGCGCGCTCGGCCCCCATCGGGTCGGTCAGCACGGCGACCGCGCCGAGGCCTGCGGCCTGGACGACGAAGTCGGCGCCGTGCAGGCGGGCGCCGGGCAGGGCGGCGTACAGATCGCCGGGTCGGACGGCGCGCGAGTCATGGGTGATGCCCGTGACCTCGGCGGCGCTCTCCGGCGCGGTGGCACCCAGCTGATCGGCGAGTTCCGCGAGGGGGGTGACGGAGAGCTGCACCGGCCTGGGCGGCCCCGGATAGGTCACGGATGCGCCCTTCTGGGTGGTTTGGGACTGATCAGCGTGTGGCACGGCGGTGAGCGTACCGGGCGCACCCGCCTGCGGGCTAAATAGGGGCCCGCGCGCAGCGCGGTCCGGCAAGGGTGGCGGTGGGCGACGGGCGGGCGAGGGGCGGGGGGTGCCCGGGTTGCCCGGGCCGGGGGTGATCATGGTCACGGAGCGTTCCTGGCTGGTTGCGCTGATCAGGGCGTGAAGGAGACCGGCAGGTTCGCGGGTTTGGCTCCCGTGGGCGGGACCTGAAGGGTCTTCAGTGCGAACTCCATCACCTTCTTGTAGATGGGTCCGCAGATCTGGCCGCCGAAGTAACTGCCGCTCGTGGCGTTCTGGATGGCGCAGTAGACGGTGATGCGGGGGTTGTCCGCAGGTGCGAATCCGGCGAACGACGAGGTGTAGCCGCGGTACTTGCCGGTGGCCGGATCCACGCGGTTGGCCGTACCCGTCTTGCCCGCGACCCGGTAGCCGGGGATGCGCGCCTTGGCGCCCGTGCCCTCCTCGTCGTCCACCACCGACTCCAGCATCTGGGCGAGCGTCTTCGCCGTCCTGGCACTGACGACCCTGGTCTTCTTCGGCTGCGCGGCAGGCGTGAAGCGCCCGTCGGCTCCCTTCGTGCCGCGCACGAGCGTGGGTTCGACGCGGACGCCGCCGTTGGCGATGGTCGAGTAGACGGAGGCCGCCTGCATCGCGTTGAGGGACACACCCTGGCCGAAAGGAATCGTGTACTGCTGCGACGTCGACCATTTGTCGGGCGGGGCGAGGATGCCCTTGGTCTCCCCCGGGATGCCGAGTCCGCTGTAGCTGCCGATGCCGAACTTGCGCAGGTACGAGTAGAGGACCCTGTTGGCCTGTGCCTGTGTCTTGCCCAGCTGGCCGGTGGCCAGGATGGTGCCGATGTTGCTGGACTTGGCGAGCACACCGTTGAGCGTCAGGTTCCAGGTGGCGTGGTCGATGTCGTCCTTGAAGAGCCGGTCACCGCGGTGCAGCCGGTTCGGCACGACGACATGCGTGAGGGGGGTGGCGACGTTCTGCTGCAGTACGGCCGCCATCGACATGATCTTCGCGGTGGAGCCGGGCTCGAAGGCGTCCTCGACGGCCCAGTTGTGCAGGGCGTTCGGGTTCGCCTTGGACAGGTCGTTCGGGTCGAAGCCGGGTGAGTTGGCCATGGCGAGGATCTCGCCGGTCCGGGTGTCCTGCACTATCACGTAGCCGCGGTCCGCCCTGGACTCCTTGACCTGCTCGGTGATCGCGTTCTGCGCCGCCCACTGGATGTCGCGGTCGATGGTGAGCTCGACGTCGCTGCCGGGCACGGGGGGCGTCTCGGCGGAGCCCGCGGTGGGCACCAGGCGGCCGCCGGACTGCGCGTAGCGGATCTTGCCGTCCTTGCCGGCGAGGTCCTGGTTGAACTCCTGCTCTACGCCTCCGCCGCCCTTGCCGTCGTCGCTGACCCAGCCCAGTATCCCGGCGGCGAGGTCCTGGTTGGGGTAGACGCGTTTGCTGCTGGGGTCGGCGAAGACGCCGGCGAGGACGTTGACCGTGGACTTGTCCTTCTCGCCCTTCGCGGTGAGCGCGGCCTTCAGGTCCTTGATCTGCTTCCAGACCTGCGGGGTCTGCCGGCGGGCGAGCAGGACGTAGCGCAGTTCCCTGTTCTGAGGGCGCAGCTTCTTCAGGAGCGTGTCCTGGTCCATGCCGAGAATCGGCGCGAGGAGCGCGGCCGCCTGCTCGGGTCCGTCGTCGATCTTCAGCTGCTTGCGGTTGAACATCGTGGGGTCGGCCGTGAGGTCGTACGCGTCCACACTGGCCGCGAGAGCCACGCCGTTGCGGTCGGTGATGCCGCCGCGCTCGGCGGCCAGGACATGGCCGACGTAGCGGTTCTGCTCGGCCTTGGCGGCGTACGCGCTCGCGTCGACGGCCTGCACCTGCAGCAGCCGCACGACGAACGCGATGAGTACCAGGGTGAGCGCCAGGCTGACCATGCGCAGCCGGGGACGCGGGCTGCCCAGCCTCAGTGCGTTCGGGGCCGCGGGGCGGGCCGGCGCCGGACGGCGGGCCGGGCGGGCGCCGGGGCTCGGGCGGCGCTGGCCGGCGACGGGACGGGCGGGACGTGCGGGGCCGGGCACGCGGCGGCGCGGCGGTTCCCTGTCGGACACTTCCGTCACCTGCCGAGGATCGTGGTCGTCTGGGCGGGGGTGGTCGCCTGAGTGAGGGTGGTCGCCTGGGCGGGGGCGGCCGCCGGAGTGGGAGTGGCTACCGGAGTGGGAGTGGGGGGCGTGCCGGGGTCCGGTGCGGAGGCGAGGGCCTCCGGCGGGAGCAGGACGAGTGGCATCCCTGCCGCGGACTGCTCGGCGGCGGCCGAGGGGACGCCCTTCACGGTGCCGTCGGGGTTCAGGAAGGCGGGGTCCGAGCCGGGGACCATGCCCAGCTCACGGGCGCGGCGCTGGAGGGCCTCCGGGGCGGAGTAGGAGTCGATGTCCCGTTGGAGCGCCTGTTCCTCGTCGGTGAGGCTCTTGGTGTCCTTCTGGAGGTCGTCGAGCCGGAACGAGCCCTCGCTGACCGCGGAGTTCAGCACCAGGAGCCCGATCAGTCCGCCGCCGAGGAGGAGCACGACGAGGAGGACGAAGGGGGTGCGGGCCGCCTGTCCACGGTTTCCCGGTCCCGGGAAGAGCCGGGCGAGCCGGGCGGCGCGCCCTCTCAGTTCGGGTTTCCTACTCACAAGGCCTCCAGTGAGTCCGGTTTCCCAACTCGCCCACTCCCCGGCTCGTTCGAAAATCCGACTCACTCGGCGTCCTCCCTGATGCGCTGGGCGCCGCGCAGCCGCGCCGGTGCCGCCCGCCGGTTCTCGGCGACCTCTTCCTCGGTGGGAAGTTCGGCACCACGCGTGAGCAGCTTGAGCCGGGGCTGGTAGCGCTCGGGCACCACCGGCAGACCGGGCGGGGCGGTGTTCGCGGCGCCCGCTGCGAACACCTGTTTGACCAGGCGGTCCTCAAGCGAGTGGTACGACAGGACGGCGATCCGTCCGCCCACGTCCAGCGACTTCACCGCGGCCGGGATCGCCTGCTCCAGGACGGAGAGCTCGCCGTTGACCTCGATGCGCAGGGCCTGGAAGGTGCGCTTGGCGGGGTTGCCGCCGGTTCGCTTGGCGGCCTGCGGCAACGCGTCCCTGATGAGCTCGACGAGCCGCGCGCTGTTGCTGAACGGCTCCTTCCCGCGCTCGCGCACGATCGCGGACACGATCCGCTTGGCCTGCTTCTCCTCGCCGTACGCGCGCAGGATCCGGACGAGTTCACCCGGGGGGTAGGTGTTGAGGACCTCGGCGGCGCTCATGCCGGTCGTCTGGTCCATGCGCATGTCGAGGGGGGCGTCCTGGGCGTAGGCGAAGCCGCGGTCGGCCTCGTCGAGCTGCATGGAGGAGACGCCGAGGTCGAACAGGACGCCCTGCACGCGCGCGAGGCCGAGCCGTTCCAGTACGTCCGGGAGCTCGTCGTAGACCGCGTGCACCAGGGTGGCCCGCTCACCGAAGGACGCGAGCCGCTCGCCCGACAGGCGCAGCGCCTCCTTGTCGCGGTCGAGGGCGACGAGCCGAGCCTCGGGGAACTGGGTGAGCAGGGCCTCGCTGTGGCCGCCGAGGCCGAGCGTGCAGTCGACGACCACCGCTCCCGGCCGCTGCAGGGCGGGGGCCAACAGGTCCAGGCACCGCTGGAGCATCACCGGGACGTGTCGACTCTGGCTCAAGGGGCCCTCTCAGATCCGGCACGGTGTACGCACCGCCGGGTCCCCGCCCTACCCCAGCAAGCTGGGGGACCCCCGGTGAAGGGGAGGCCTGCCGGCGCCGAGAGCGTCAGCCGACCGGGAGCGGGAGGAGGCCGAGCCGTACGTACGCGCCGCGCACGTGGGGAGACCGTCCGTGCGCGAGCCGGGGCCTCCGGGGAATGCAGTCCAGCAGGGAGAGCCTCGTCTCCCGCTTCGCGTCACTTTAGTCCACGGTGTCTCGCGGTCAATCAACCGGCCTGCGCGTCGCGGTCCGGCATGAGTGCGATGCGGTGAATCCGGGAAAATCATCCGCGCGGCTCCCTGCCGGCCACCCATGTGGGTTACCTCACAAGAGGACTGTGATGACTCCCTTTTCCCGCTCTCACACCGCGACCGGATCGCTTGTGACCAGTAACGTTATAGATATGACGACTTCCGCATCCGTTCCCACCGACTCCGAAGGCGCAATACGGGGAGACACCGTCACCGACCGCCTCGTGGTCGCCAACGAGCGGTACGCCGCCGAATTCACCGACCCCGGAATGGACGCCCGCCCCGTCCTGCACGTCGCGGTCGTGGCATGCATGGACGCCCGTATCGACCTGCACAAGGCGCTCGGCCTGCAGCTCGGCGACTGCCACACCATCCGCAACGCCGGCGGCGTGGTCACCGACGACGTGATCCGCTCGCTCACCATCAGCCAGCGCAAGCTCGGCACCCGCAGCATCGTCCTCATCCACCACACCGGCTGCGGCATGGAGTCGATCACCGAGGACTTCCGCACCGAACTGGAGCGGGAGGTCGGCCAGCGCCCCGCCTGGGCGGCCGAGGCCTTCGCGGACGTCGACCAGGACGTGCGGCAGTCCATGCAGCGCGTGCGCACCTCGCCGTTCCTGCTGCACACCGGCGACGTACGCGGCTTCGTCTTCGACGTGAGGACGGGCCTGCTGCGCGAGATCGACCCCGTGTGACCGTCCCCGGCCCTTCTCGTTTTTCGCAAAACCGCCGCACGCTGAAGCCCAAGCGTCGCAAAACCCGACATATCGCAGCCAGTTGTCCACAGTCGAGTGACACGAATCGGTAACGGCAGCAAGAATGCGGTGTGTGACGTCGCGCGGAACTATTCACGCGTGGTGTCCGTGTTTCGGGGTGGGCCGGTCCTCATCGCAGAGCGACGGCCCGGAGAAAGAACGGGCCGAGGAGGGCCGGGTGACGACCTATGACGATCGAGCGAGCCTTACAGATCTGACTGCCACTGTGGAGCGGGTCCGCAGTTCGGTGGAAGGAGTGATCGAGGGCAAGCCCGAGGTCGTGCGGCTTTCGCTGACCGTACTGCTCGCCGAGGGACATCTTCTGATCGAGGATGTCCCCGGCGTGGGCAAGACCATGCTGGCCAAGGCGCTGGCCAAGTCCATCGACTGTTCGGTGCGACGTATCCAGTTCACCCCCGACCTGCTGCCCTCGGACATCACAGGTGTGTCCATCTGGGACCAGCAGCGCCGGGACTTCGAGTTCAAGCCGGGCGCGATCTTCGCGCAGATCGTGATCGGCGACGAGATCAACCGCGCCTCGCCGAAGACGCAGTCCGCGCTGCTGGAATCGATGGAGGAGCGCCAGGTCACCATCGACGGGACGACCTACGAGCTGCCCAGCCCCTTCATGGTGGTGGCCACACAGAACCCGGTCGAGATGGAGGGCACCTACCCGCTGCCCGAAGCCCAGCGCGACCGTTTCATGGCCAGGGTCTCCATGGGCTACCCCAGCGCGGAGGCCGAGCTGCAGATGCTCGACATCCACGGCGGGGTGAACCCACTGGACGACCTGCAGCCGGTGGCGCACGCACACGACATCGTGAAGCTGGTCGAGGCCGTTCGCGGCGTCCACGTCGCCGACGCGGTCCGGCGGTACGCGGTGGACCTGGTCGCCGCCACCCGCACCCATCCCGACCTCAGACTCGGCGCCTCCCCGCGCGCGACGCTGCATCTGCTGCGCGCGGCGAAGGCATCCGCTGCCCTGAGCGGGAGGGAGTACGCGCTGCCGGACGACGTGCAGGCACTCGCCGTCGCCGTCCTGGCGCACCGCCTGCTGCCCACCGCCCAGGCCCAGCTCAACCGCCGTTCGGCGGAGCAGGTCGTGCAGGAGATCCTGCAGCGCACCCCGGTGCCCGCGGCGCCCCAGCAGAGCGGCTACGGCCCCCTGGGCCACGGCAGTGCGGCGTACGGCCAGCAACCGCCGCGGAGGTTGTGATGACTACCGGGGGGACGGGCCGCCCGGACACCGGCCACAGCGAGAGGGGCGGTGTCCGTACGGCCCTCGCGGGCCTGACCACCCGCGGACGCTCCTTCCTGGCGGCGGGCGTCGCGGCCGCCGTCTGCGCCTACGTCCTGGGACAGAGCGACCTGCTGCGGGTCGGCCTGCTGCTCGCCGTGCTGCCCCTGGTCTGCGCGCTGTTCCTGTACCGCACGCGCTACCGGGTGGCCGGCAGCCGCCGCCTCTCCCCCGCGCGCGTGCCCGCCGGCAGCGAAGCCCGTGTCCATCTGCGGATGGACAACGTCTCGCGGCTGCCGACCGGCCTGCTGATGCTGCAGGACCGGGTGCCGTACGTGCTCGGCCCGCGCCCCCGGTTCGTACTGGACCGGGTGGAGCCGGGAGGCCGCCGCGAGGTGTCCTACCGGGTCCGCTCCGACCTGCGCGGCCGCTATCCGCTGGGCCCGCTGCAGCTGCGTCTGACCGACCCGTTCGGGATGTGCGAGCTGACCCGGTCCTTCTCGACGTACGACAACCTGACGGTGATCCCGCGCGTGGAGGCGCTGCCGCCGGTGCGGCTGACGGGCGAGGCCAAGGGGTACGGCGACGGGCGGCAGCGCTCGCTCGCCCTGGCCGGCGAGGACGACGTGATCCCGCGCGGCTACCGCTACGGCGACGACCTGCGCCGCGTCCACTGGCGCCTGACCGCCCGCTACGGCGAGCTGATGGTGCGCCGCGAGGAGCAGCCCCAGCGCTCCCGCTGCACGGTGCTGCTCGACACCCGGGGCATCGCCTTCGAGGGCGCGGGCCCCGACTCGGCCTTCGAATGGGCCGTGTCGGGCACGGCGTCCGTCCTGGTGCACATGCTGGAACGGGGCTTCTCCGTCCGCCTGTTGACCGACACCGGCACCTCGGTGCCCGGCGAGGGCGCCGACGGGTTCGCGGGCGCGAGCCAGGAGACGGCCGACTCGGCCGGACTGATGATGGACACCCTCGCGGTGGTCGACCACTCGGACGGCACGGGTCTGTCCCGGGCGTACGACGTACTGCGCGGCGGGAACGAAGGGCTTCTCGTGGCCTTCTTCGGCGATCTGGACGAGGAACAGGCCGCGGTGGCCGCCAAGATGCGGCAGCGCAGCGGAGGCGCGGTCGCCTTCCTGCTGGACACCGGCGGCTGGGTGCGGGAACCGACCGATGTGCCCGGTCCGTTGGACAGGGGCGAGGAGCGGCTGCGAATGCTGCGGGAGGCGGGATGGACAGCCCTGAGGGTGCCCAGGGGCGCTTCGCTGGCTGGGTTGTGGCGTCAGGCGGACCGTGAGCGCACGGGCCTCGCCGCGGCGGGCGGGACGACCGGTGAGGGGGTGGTCTCATGAGCGGGCGCGCACGACTGGCGCTGTGTGCCTGGGCGGCCACTCTGATGACGTCCTGCGCCCTGCTGCCCCTGCTCACCCCGGCCACGTGGATCCTTCAGGTGGCCGTCATGCTGGGTGTGCAGACGGGCGTGGGCGCGGCGACCCGGCGAGTGCCCCTGGCGCGGCCCCTGACAGTGGCGGCGCAGGCGCTCGTCACGCTGATGATGCTGACCCTGGTCTTCGCCCGGCAGCAGGCGCTGCTCGGGATCGTCCCCGGGCCTGAGGCGTTCCGTCACATCGCCGATCTGCTGCGCCAGGGGGGCGACGACATCGCGCGGTATGCGATCCCGGCTCCCCTGGAGTCCGCCGGCATCCGGCTGATGGTCTTCGGCGGAGTCCTGCTGATCGGTCTCGCGGTGGACACGCTCGCGGTGACCTTCCGCAGCGCCGCCCCGGCCGGACTGCCCCTGCTCGCGCTGTACTCCGTCGCCGCAGGACTCTCCGACGGTGGGACGGACTGGCTGTGGTTCCTGGTCGCGGCGGCCGGCTATCTGATGCTGCTCCTGGCCGAGGGACGCGAACGGCTCTCGCAGTGGGGCCGGATCTTCGGCGGTGCGGCGCGCTCCCAGAGCGGGGAGCCCGGCGCGGTGGCGCCGGTCCGCACCGGCCGGCGTATCGGGGTGGTCGCGCTGGGCGTCGCCCTGGTGGTGCCGGCGGCTCTGCCCGCGATGAACGGCGGCCTGCTGGACGCGGCCGGGACGGGCGTGGGCTCGGGCAACGGCAGCGGCGGCACCATCTCCGCGGTGAACCCCCTGGTGTCGCTGCGCGACAGTCTGAACGTGGACGAGGACCGCCAGGTCCTGTCCCTCAAGACGAACAGCAACGACCTCTCGAACATGTACCTGCGGATCGTGTCGCTCGACGACTTCGACGGCAGCACCTGGAAGCCGTCCAAGCGGCATGTCACCGGCGTACCGGACAAGTTCCCGACCCCGGTCGGCCTCGCCCCGGACGTCAAGCGGGCGGAGATCGAGACCCGGATCTCGGCCGCCGACCGGTACGCCCAGGACTGGCTGCCGATGCCGTACCCGCCCAGTGGCGTGGACGTCGGTGGCAAGTGGCGTTACGAACCGGTGGGCATGACGCTGGTCGGCGACCACGGAGAGACCACGCGTCGCAAGACCTATCTGGTCAAGAGCCTCGATGTGCAGCCGACGCCGCAGCAGCTCGCCGCTGCCCCGGAGCCGCCGGCGTCCCTGAAGCGTGACTACACCAGGCTTCCGGACTCGGTGCCCGCGGTGGTGGGCAGGACCGCCCGCACGGTCACCAAGGGCTCGACCAGCCACTACGAACAGGCGGTCAAGCTCCAGGACTACTTCGCGATGAACGGCGGCTTCCAGTACAGCACCCAGGTGCAGGTGGGCAACGGCCCGCAGGCGATCGCCCGCTTCCTGAAGGACAAGGAGGGCTTCTGCGTCCACTTCTCCTTCGCGATGGCGGCGATGGCCCGCAGCCTGGGCATCCCCGCCCGGGTCGCGGTGGGCTTCGCCCCGGGCACGCCACAGGCGAACGGCTCGGTGTCGGTGGGTCTCAAGGACGCGCACGCCTGGCCCGAGCTGTACTTCGAGGGCGTGGGCTGGACCCGCTTCGAGCCGACGCCGAACCGCGGCGTGACGCCCTCGTACACGCAGACGGACACGCCGGGCAACAGCCTTCCCGACGTGACGCGGCCCTCGCAGTCGGCGGGCTCGTCCGCCTCCGCGGCACCGTCGGCGAGCACGAGCTGCTCGGCGCAGCTGAAGAAGCTCGAGGCCTGCGCGGCGGCGCTCCCGCTGGACACCGCCACGCCGGGCGACGACGGCCTCCCGTGGTACAAGATCGCGGGCTGGGCTCTGCTGGGGCTCCTCGCGGTCGCGGTGCCGCTGCTGCCCATGCTCTGGCGACTGCGACGGCGCTCGGTGCGACTGGCCTCGGCCCAGCACTCCGCGTCGGGCATGCGGCGGACCCGACAGGGCCGCACGGCACGGGGGACGGACACAGGGGCCGCCGGCGACATCGAGGTGACGGCCCTGCAGATCGAGGCCGACTCGCGATACGCCGCCGAGGTCGCCGCGGGCCATGTCCTGGCCGTCTGGCGCGAACTCACCGACACGGCCTGGGACTACGGCATCGCGCCGGACGACGCGCTGACCCCACGGAAGGCGGCCGCGCGCATCGTGCGGCTGGGGCAGCTGGATACGGCGACCGCCGAGGCGGTGCACCGGGTGGCGAGTGCGGTGGAGCAGGTGCTGTTCGCACCGGAGCCGCAGGCTGTGCCCGGGCTGGCCGACGACGTGCACCGGCTGCGGGTGGCGCTGCGGTCGAGCGCCGGCTGGACCACCCGGGTACGGGCGGTCGTGGCGCCCCGGTCGGCCATCCGCGCGGTGTGGGACTTCACGGACCGCTGGACACTCCTCAAGGCCCGCTGGGCGAACCGCTGGTCGACGCTGGTGCGACGGCCGGGGCAGCAGAGCGGCTGACGGCGCCCCGGTCTTCCGGGCATGTGTGAGGGGGTGACCACCCGGGCGGGTGGTCACCCCCTCATCTGCGTCTGGGAGGTGCTAGTGGCCCTGCTCGTCGCGGCGGCGCTGCCAGCGCTGCTCGATGCGGTCCATCATGGAGCGCTTCTGCCGTCCCTGACGGCGCGCGTGCGGGGCACCTGCGGCGGGCTGTTCACCCGGCTTGGGGGCCTTGCGCCAGCCGGTCACGGCGAGAACCGCACAGCCGAGCATGACGAGGAAACCCACCACGCTGAGCCAGACCTGCTTGGCGACCATTCCAGCCATGAGGAGCGCGATACCCACGAGAAAGCCGGCGACCGCCTGGTAGACCCGTCGCCGGGTGTACGTACGCAGCCCGCTTCCCTCAAGCGCTGTCGCGAACTTGGGATCTTCGGCGTACAGCGCTCGCTCCATCTGCTCGAGCATGCGCTGCTCGTGCTCCGAGAGCGGCACGGAGTCCTCCTCATCGTGCAGTCGCCGGGGCGACCCGGGGGGTCCCTTCAGGATAGGCAGGGAATCGCCCCCGTGAAACCCGCCCCTCTGCGCCAATTGGCCAACCGGAATCCGCCATGGACGTCCCGGCTCGCTGAAGCTTGCATTCCCCAGCGGCCGACCCGTCATGCCGGGTGGTCTCCCTCGATCATACGGCGCTGAGGCTCCGATCGGGGGGCCTGTGGCCTACTCCATGTGCGGCCAAGTCCCTGATCAGCGGTGCACCGCAGGAGGCGGCTCAGGCCTCGGAGGCCCCCTGCGTCTCGCCGAGCACGTGGAGCTGGGTGGCGACGGAGTGGAAGGCGGGGAGCTCGGCCGCCGCCTCCTCCAGCTTCAGCAGCGCCTCCAGGGCGCCCGGCTCCGTGTCCACGAGGACGCCCGGGACGAGGTCGGCGAAGACCCGTACGCCGTGCACGGCGCCGACCCTGAGGCCCGCGCCCTCGGCCAGCGAGGTGAGCTGCGCGGCGGTGAAGCGGCGCGGCACGGGGTCGCCGTCGCCCCAGCGGCCGTTCGGGTCTTCGAGGGCCTGCTTGGCCTCCTTGAAGTGGCCGGCGAGGGCGCGCGCGAGCACGGCGCCGCCCAGCCCCGCGGCGAGCAGGCTGAGCACTCCCTCGGACCGCAGGGCGGCCACGGCGTTGCGCACGCCCTCGGCCGGGTCGTCGACGTACTCCAGGACGCCATGGCACAGCACCACGTCATAGCCGCCCCGCTCGACCACGTCGAAGAGGCCGTGGGCGTCGCCCTGGACACCCCTCACCCGGTCGGCGACTCCGGCCTCGGCGGTGCGGCGCTCCAGAGCGAACAGGGCGTTGGGGCTGGGGTCGACGACGGTGACCCGGTGGCCGAGACGGGCGACGGGCACCGCGAAGTTGCCGCTGCCGCCCCCGGTGTCGAGGACGTCCAGCGACTCCCGGCCCGTGGCCTTCACCCGGCGTTCGAGGGCCTCCTGCAGGACCTCCCAGACCACGGCCGTACGGAGGGAGGCACGGGGGCGAGGGGGGTCGGTGCGTGACGACGTCGTCTGGGGGTGGTGGTGGGAGACGGGCGGGCGCATCGGGTCCGACACGGCAGTTGACTCCTCGGCGCGGCACCGCCCCTTGCACGGCGGAGCGAACGGAGTGCCTCCCCCGCCGGGATGCGAGAGGGAAGGCTTCAGGCGCCTTCCACCCTATTGCCTCCGGTGCCCTGCCTGGTCACCGCGGTGGTGTGCCCCACCCGCCGTCTCGTACGGCGGACGGACTCATCCCGTGTCCGGTAAGTCACGGTCGCTCTCCGCTTCGGTCTGCGGATGGTCGGCGTCCTGGCGCGGCTGCGGGAGGACCGGCTGGAGGACGAGCATCCGCTCGACGAGGCGCAGGAACATCGCCACGTCGCGTATCAGATCGTCGGCGTCGCGGCGGCCGGCCGCGCCCGGGATGCCCGCCTCGGCCCGGGCGCGGCGCCGGGCACCGGAGGCGAACAGCGCGCTCCACTCGGTCAGTTCGGGCGCGATTTCGGGGAGGACTTCCCAAGCGCTCCGGATGCGGGCCCGGCGTCGGGACGACGGCTCGGGGCGCCCTCGCGCGGCGAGCACGGCGGCGGCGGTGCGCAGGGCGGCGAGGTGGGCGGTGGCATAGCGCTCGTTCGGCGTTTCGAGGACGGCTGCCTCGTCCAGCCCGGCGCGGGCCTGGGCCAGCAGGTCGAGGGCGGCGGGCGGGGCCGTGGTCCGGCGGAGCACCGGGTGGACGTCGCTGGCCGGACCGGTCAGTGAGGGGGCAGGACCGGTGGCACGGCGCCGACGGGCGGCTGCTGCGTGATAGCTGGCCATGACGAACCTCCTGTCGTCTGCGTGACGGCATGCCCCGATACGGGCCGCCGTATGTGCCCATCGTGCGGTATGCCACTGACAATCCGTTCTGACCTGGGCTTTTGCGTCGATCGAGAGTTCGCGTTATTTTTTGCACTGACCAGTCAGTTCAAATCAGGGGAATGGGGGGAACCGTGCCCGGAATCGGTGTCACGGCCCGCGGCCTCGGACTCAGGGGCCCTCGCGGCTGGGCCTTCCGCGACGTCACGTTCGACGCGGAGCCCGGCTCGCTGATCGCGATCGAGGGACCGTCCGGGTCCGGCCGCACCTGCCTGCTGCTCGCGCTCACGGGACGGATGAAACCCACGGAGGGTGCGGCAGGGGTGGGCGAGTGGAAGCTGCCCAAGCAGATGGCGGCCGTGCGCCGGGTCAGTGGGCTCGCGCACGTCGGCGGGGTCACCGATCTCGACCCGGCGCTGACCGTGGGCGAGCATCTGCACGAACGGGCGCTGCTGCAACGGCGGTTCGGCGACTCGCTGCGTGCGCTGCTGCGGCCGCGTGCGGAGCGCGTCGCCGAGGCCAGGCTGCGGATCGACACCGCGCTGGCTGCCGCCGGGCTGGACCGGGAGGCGCTGCCCAAGGGCTCCCGGACGGCCGTACGCGATCTCGAACGGCTGGAGGCGCTGCGGCTGTCCCTCGCGCTCGCCCTGCTCGGGCGCCCTCGGCTGCTCGGCGTCGACGACACCGACCTCAAGCTCTCGGAGGCCGAACGGGGCGAGGTCTGGGCGCTGTTGAGGTCGATCGCCGAGTCCGGGACGACCGTCGTGGCGGTGTGCAGCGAGGCTCCGGACGACACCGTCGCCGTAGCCACCGGGGACGTCGCAGCCGCCGAAGGCGTCACCGCCACGCAGGACGTCGCAGCCACCGAGGGAAAGGGGAGGGCCGATGCGCTCGCCGAAACTGGCCGCTCTTGAGCTGAGGCGCTTCGGCAGGGGCAGGCTGCCGCGCGCCGCCATGGTGGCGCTCCTCGTGCTGCCGCTGTTGTACGGAGCCCTGTACCTGTGGTCCTTCTGGGACCCGTACGGCCGTCTGGACCGCATCCCGGTGGCGCTCGTCAACGACGACAAGGGGGCGACGGCCGACGGGGAGAGGATCGCGGCGGGCGACGCCCTCACCCAGGGGCTGCGCGACAGCGACGTCTTCGAGTGGCACGAGGTGAGCTCCGCCGAGGCACGCGCGGGCGTGGAGGACGGCACGTACTACCTGTCGCTGACCATGCCGGCCGACCTCAGCGAGCGGATCGCGTCCAGCGCGGGTGACTCGCCGCAGAAGGGCGCACTCCAGGTGCGTACGAACGACGCGAACAACTACATCGTCGGGCAGATCTCGCGGACGGTGTTCAGCGAGGTGCGTCAGGCCGCGTCCACGAAGGCGTCACGGTCCTTCCTGGACAAGATCTTCATCTCGTTCTCCGACATCCACGGCGCGACGGTGAAGGCGGCGAACGGCGCCGACAAGCTGAGCGGCGGTATCGGGAAGGCGGAAAAGGGGTCGAAGGACCTCGCCGACGGGCTGAAGGACGCCAAGGACGGCAGCGGCAAGCTCTCCAGGGGCCTGCGGAAGCTCGACACGGGCGCGGGCGACCTGGAGGACGGCTCGAAGCAGGTCGCGGCGGGCACGCAGACGCTCGCCGACAAGGTCAACGGGATCGACAAGAAGGCGGGCCCGTTCCTGAAGGGCAACGAGAAGACCATCGGGGACACCGCCCAGCTGGTCGCCGACTCCTCCAAGGCGATCCGCCACAATCTCGGCACCCTGGTGAAGACGGCCCCGGTCGCCGCCAAGGGCGCGCATGCGGCCTCCGACACGCTGGACGACGTCTACAGGACACGCTGCGAGAACCCCGTGCTGCCGGACGCGGCCTGCTCCGACCTGAAGAAGGCGAAGGAGGCGGCCGACGACGTGTCGACGATCGCCGACGACCTGAACACGTTGATCGGCGACCAGGACGGCGACCTGAAGAAGCTCGACAAGAACCTGGCCACCCTCCAGACGCAGGCCCAGGCACTCGCCGACCGCGCGCCGCACCTCTCCGAGGACCTCGACGACGCCGTCTCCAAGGTCAACAAGCTGAACGAGGGCGCCGGGAAGGTCGCCGCGGGCGCCAAGAAGCTGCACAAGGGGCTCGGTACGGCCAAGAACGGTGCCGGAGACCTGGACGAGGGCCTCGGCAAGCTGAAGACCGGCGCCCAGACCCTCAACGGCGGCATGTACAAGCTCGTCGACGGCTCGGGCAGGCTCGCGGGCGGGCTGCACGACGGCGCGGGGCAGATCCCCGACTACGACAAGCAGGACCGCGACAAGCGCACCCAGGTGATGGCGGACCCGGTCGGGCTCGTCTCCAAGGACCTGCACAAGGCGCCCAACTACGGCACCGGGTTCGCCCCGTACTTCATCCCGCTGTCCCTGTGGGTGGGCGCGATGGTGGCGTACATGCTGATCCCGCCGATGAACCGGCGCGCGCTCGCCACGGGCGCCCCGGCGTGGCGGATCGCGCTGGCGGGCTGGCTCCCGGTGGTCGCGATCGGCGTACTGCAGACCGTGTCCCTGATGTCGGTGCTGCACTGGGCGATCGGCCTGCAACTGGACCGGGCGGCCGGCACCGTCGGCTTCCTGTTCCTGGTGACGGCGTGCTTCGGGGCGATCGTGCAGTGGCTGAACGCGCGCTTCGGGGCGGCGGGCCGGATCCTCGTCCTCGCCCTGCTGATGCTCCAGTTGACCTCCGCCGGCGGCACGTACCCCGTACAGACCAGTCCGGGCTTCTTCAACGCGATCCACCCCTTCCTGCCGATGAGCTACGTCGTGGAGGCCCTGAGGAGGCTCATCACGGGCGGCGGCACGGGACCGGTGTGGCACGCGTGCGTGGTGCTCGTGGCGTTCACCGCGGGCGCCCTCGCACTGACCGCGGTGTCGGCCCGCCGCCGGCAGGTGTGGACGCTGGACCGGCTGCACCCGGAGCTGACCCTGTGAGCCCTGCGGCGCCGTCCGGGGGTACGGCTCCTGTGACAATCAGGACCATGGAACGCAGCAGCGCCACGCCGGGCGGCAGCACCCGCCGCGAGGCCACCCGACAGAAGCTCTACGAGGCGGCCGTCACGCTCATCGCCGAGCAGGGCTTCTCCGCCACCACGGTGGACGAGATCGCCGAGCGTGCCGGGGTCGCGAAGGGCACGGTCTACTACAACTTCGCGAGCAAGTCCGTTCTCTTCGAGGAGTTGCTGCGACACGGCGTCGGGCTCCTCACCGCCTCCCTGCGGGAGGCGGCCGAGCGGACGGCCAGGGACGGCGGCAGCAAGGTGGACGCGCTGGACGCGATGGTCCGGGCGGGTCTCGTCTTCATCGACCGCTATCCGGCCTTCACCCAGCTGTACGTGGCCGAGATGTGGCGCACCAACAGGGCCTGGCAGTCCACGCTGATGGTGGTCCGCCAGCAGGCGGTCGCTGTCGTCGAGGACGTGCTGCGCGAGGGCGTGGCGAACGGCGAGTTCAGCGACGAGATCGACGTGTCACTGACCGCGTCGGCGCTGGTCGGCATGGTCCTGGTGGCCGCCCTGGACTGGCAGTCCTTCCAGCCGGAGCGCTCCCTGGACGATGTCCACGCGGCGCTGTCCCGGCTGCTCCAGGGGCGCGTGAGCGGGCAGCGCTGAGCACACACGAAAGCGCCGGTCCGATGTGGCCGCGTCCCCCGCGGGCCACCTCGAACCGGCGCCTTCCCGTACTCCCCCGTTTTCTCTTCCCCCGTCGGACCCCCGTTCCGGTCCGTTCCCCCGGGTTCCCCCGTGCCTCGCTCCCGCCGACCTCGGTCGGCGGAAGGAGCGGATCCGGGGCCGCTCCGTTCCGACGCCCCGTGTCGCCGGTGCCGGAGCCGCGCCCCTTTCCGTGTCTCCACTCTCTCGTTCACGCAGGTCGGGCCCATCCGCGCGCGTACTCATCTCACCCACTAGGTACGCGTACTCAGTGCTGCGCACTCACCCCCAGGGCGCTCCGTTCCCGACTGGTCCCGATCGCCTCCGTGTCCGTACTCCCCTTGGCTCGTCCTGCCTCCCCCCGGCGGGCGACGGGAGAAACGCGGACTCGCCGCGCAGACCGGACGGCCACCCGGCGGACCACTCGTGCCGTGGCTGTCAGTGGCGGTCGGTAAGGTCGCGGGCATGGGACGGATTGCGGTGATCGGCGCCGGGATGGGCGCGATGGCGGCCGCCGCCCGGCTGGCCGTGGCGGGCCACCGGGTCGCGGTGTACGAGCGTGCTCAGACGTACGGCGGGGCGGTATGCCGCTTCGAGCGGGACGGGTTCGGCTTCGACGCCGGCCCTGGGCTGCTGACGCTGCCCGCCGTCTGGCGTGATCTGTTCGTCAAGACCGGCAAGGAGCCGCTGGAGGCGTGCGTCGAGCTGGTCCAGGTCGATCCGTCCTCACGGCACGTCTTCGCGGACGGCACGGAGGTGTCCCTGCCGAACGCCTCGCGCGCGGGCGCGGTCGCGGCCCTGGACGAGGCCCTCGGAGCCGGCGCGGGCGGGCGCTGGGGCGACTTCCTGGTGCGGGCCCGTGAGGCCTGGGACCGCACCCGCCGGCCCCTGTTGGAGGAGCCCCTGTGGCCCAACTGGTCGGTACTGGCCGAGCGTGACCCGTACCCGGCGGTCCCGCACAAGCGGCTGCTGCGCACGCGACGCGCCACCACGCTCGCCGAGGTCGGCGCCTGGGAGCTGCGCGATCCCCGGCTCACGGCCCTGCTGGAGAGTTACGCCCTTTCGTACGGCCTCGATCCGCGCGTCGCTCCGGCGAGCGCGGCCGTGCTGCCGTACATGGAGCACGCCTTCGGGAGCTGGTATGTCCGCGGCGGCGTAAGGGAGTTGGCGCGCGCGGTGTACGAGCGGTGCGTGGCTCGCAGGGTCGAGTTCCACTTCGGCGCCGAGGTGACGGGACTGCTGGAGAAGGACGGCCGCGCGGCCGGGATCGAGCTGGCCGGGGGCACCTCCCTGGTGGAGGCGGACCATGTGGTGGCCGGTGTGCATCCCGTACGTCTGCGGGGGCTGACGGAGCGTCTGCTCGACGAGGAGGGCGATGTACGGCCCGACACCGCCCCCCGCCCCGGACGGTTCACCGTGCTGCTGGCGCTGAGCGGCCCGCGGGAGGCCGGTGCGGTTCATCACACGGTCGTGCACGCGCCCGACCGCGCGGCCGAGCTGGACTCGCTGGGCTCCGGCGCGGCCGAGCCCGTCCGGCCCACGGTGACCGTGCTGCGGCCGGACGACCCGGCGCTGAGACCGGACGACGGGCACGAGTCCGTGGTCGTGTCCGCGGTGGTGGCGACGGGGTCCGACCCGCATCCGCCGGAGCGGGACGAACGCCTCGCCGACGCGCTCGTCGCCGCGGCCGGGGCCGCGATACCGGGGCTGCGTGAGCGGATCCTGTGGCGCGAGGTGCGGCCGCCGGAAGACGGCGAGAAGGAAGCAGGCGCCGCGTTCGGTGGTCTGTCCGCTCCTTCGCTGGCCGCGGGAAGCGGGCGCTTCCTGCACCCGGCCAACACCACCCGGTTCCCGGGTCTCTACCGGGTCGGAGGGTGGTCCCACCCCGGCGGCGGTCTCCCCCATGCCGGCATGTCGGGCGCGCTGGTGGCCGGACTGATCGTGGAGGGGCCGGAGTTCAGGGGTTCTCAGTGAGCGCCCCGCGCCGGGGGGCTCACTGAGGGGCTCTCAGAAGCGGTACTGCTCGTCGTACCCGTTCCCCTGCGCCTGCCCCTGCGCTTGTCCCTGCCCCTGACCGTTGTTGTCCTGGTAGGGGTAGGGCTGCTCCTGCGGGAGTTCGCCGCCGTAGGTCTCGTCGGTGCGCTGCTGCGGAACCCACACGCCGCCGGCCGGGGTCTCGCCACCGTAGGTGCCGGTGGCGTACTGGTCCTGTCCGTAGCCCTGCTGCGTGTACTGACCGTAGGTGGCGTCGTAGCCGCCGCCGTAGGTCTGGGTACCGATGTACGGGTCGGAATAGGCGGCGTACTGCTGCTGGCCGGTGGTGTCGTAGCCGTACTGCTGCTGGTCGTACCCGGAGTAGTCGTACGCGTAGGCCTGGTCGGCGCCCTGGGCCGTTGTCGCGTACTGGTCCTGGGCCTGGCCGGCGTTCGCGTAGGACGTGTCGTTGGCCGCGGTGTACGTGTTGTCGTTGTATATGCCGTACGAGCCGGTGTCGTCGGGCAGGGGCTGCGGCTCGTACACCGCGGTGGACTCCGCGGCCGTGGGCTCGGCGGCGGAGCGGGCGGGGGTGAAGACGTCGTCGCGGTCGTAGTCGTCGTCGTTGTACGACACGCTTTCGCGGTTGTAGGCGGCCGCCCGGTCGCCGTACCCGCTCTCACCCGGCTCCAGGTCGGAGACTTCCAGGCTCGGGTCCTGGCGGTCCGCCGCGCCACGCCTGCGCTTGGTACCGGCGCCGTCCTCGTCGGGGCGCTTGACCGCCCAGCCCGCGGAGAAGCCACGGCGGAACGACAGCGTGACGTAGGTCTGGCCGACCGCGAACGCGGCCGCGCCCAGCCCGATGACGATCACTTGCGAGATCAGCACTCCGGCCACGACGCACAGGAAGCCGGCGAAGGCGAGCAACCGCCAGCGCAGCCGCGCCTTGTACTGCAGCAGCACCTCACCCAGCAGCCACAGCGCGACGATTCCGAACGCGATGTAGAGGACCGTATAGCCCATGTACGCCCCTCTCCCAGTCGCCGCTACGCAGTGTGTCGTATACCCGTGCGGCTGGTCTAGGCCCGCGGGGGGTGGTGCAGGCCCAGGTTCTCGTAGATTTCCAGCGTCGCCGTGGAGTTGTTGAGCGTGATGAAGTGCAGTCCGGGCACGCCCTCGGCCAGCAGCCGCGCGCAGAACTCCGTGGCGAATTCGATGCCAACGGAGCGTACAGCGGTCGGATCGTCTTTTGCTGTGAGGATTCGCTCTTTCAGGGCGGCCGGGATGTGCGCGTTGCTGAGCTGGGGCAGCCGCTCCAGCATCTTCACGCTGGTCACCGGCATCACTTCGGGGATGACGGGGGTGTCGCAGCCCGCCGCGGCGACCCGGTCACGCAGCCGCAGATAGGACTCCGGCTGGAAGAACATCTGCGTGATGGCGTAGTCGGCGCCGGCTCGGCACTTGTCCACGAAGCAGGCGACGTCCGCGTCCCAGTCCTCGGAGCGCGGGTGCATCTCCGGGAAGGCCGCGACGCCTACGCAGAAGTCGCCCGACTCCTTGATGAGCTGGACGAGTTCGGCGGCGTAGGTCAGACCCGTCGGGTGCGGCACCCAGTCGCCCATGGGGTCGCCGGGCGGGTCGCCGCGCACGGCGAGCATGTTGCGGATCCCGGCGTCGGCGTACTGGCCGATGATGTTGCGCAGTTCGGCGATGGAGTGGTTGACCGCGGTGAGGTGGGCGACCGGGGTCAGCGTGGTGTCGGCGACGATCTGCTCGGTCTCCTTGACCGTGCCCGCGCGGGTGGAGCCGCCGGCGCCGTAGGTCACGGAGACGAAGTCGGGGGCCACGGCCTCGACCCTGCGCAGCGCGCTCCACAGGTTCCGCTCACCCTTGGGCGTCTTGGGCGCCGAGAACTCGAAGGAGTACGTCGTCTTGCCCGTGGCGAGCATGTCCCGCACGGTGCGTGCGCGATCAGTCCTTGTGGATGCGGTTCCGAGGGCCATACTCGCAGGTTAACCAGGGGTGGGCGGTCCCCCAACCGAGCGCCGGTAATTTGCCCGTTTTGTCGACTTGTTGTCCACCCCTTGGACAGCCTGCCCGCTCAGGGATTCCGGCTGCCCGCTCAGGGATTCCGCAGCCGCTTCGCGAAGTCGGCCGCCGCCGCGCCGGGGTCGTCCGCCTCGGTGATCGCGCGAACGACCACGACCCGGCGGGCGCCGGCCGCGAGCACCTCGTCGAGGTTGCCGAGGTCGATGCCGCCGATGGCGAACCAGGGGCGGTCGGTGCCGAGGGAGGCGGTGTACCGGACCAGGTCGAGGCCGGGGGCGTACCGGCCGGGCTTGGTGGGGGTCGGCCAGCAGGGGCCGGTGCAGAAGTAGTCGACGCCCTCCTGGACGGCGGCGGCCGCCGCTTCCGCCTCCGCGTGCGTCGAGCGACCGATGAGGACGTCGTCCCCGAGGATCGCGCGGGCCGCGGGGACCGGGAGGTCGCCCTGGCCCAGATGGAGTACGCCGGCGCCGGCGGCGTACGCGACGTCCGCGCGGTCGTTGACCGCCAGCAGCTTGTCGTGACGGGCGCAGGCGTCGGCGAGGACCTTCAGGTGCTCCAGCTCCTCGGCCGCCTCCATGCCCTTGTCGCGCAGCTGCACGATGTCGACGCCGCCGGCCAGGACGGCGTCCAGGAACTCGGGCAGGTCGCCCTGGCGCCTGCGGGCGTCCGTACACAGGTAGAGGCGCGCGTCGGCGAGCCGGGCGCGTGCGGTGACGGCGGTGTCGGGCATACGAGGGTCCCCCCGGTGTCGTTCCGTGTCGGCGGCGTACGGGCTCGGGGACGGGCCGTGGCCGTCGGCCCCCGCGGACCGCAGTGGACCTGCGGATCTCAGTGAACCTGCAGAGCTGCGGGCCGCAGTGAACCGCGGCCGTGGCCTTGGCCGGCCCCGGCCCGTACGCCGGACGGTGTTCGGATCAGCCTGTTCGGATCAGACGGCGAGCGCCTGGGCCCGGCGCTTCACCTCCGTGCCTCGATTCTCGCTCAGAGCCTGCGCGGGGGTGCCGGGCAGGCTCTCGTCGGGGGTGAAGAGCCATTCGAGCATCTCTTCGTCGGTGAAGCCGTCGTCCCGCAGGAGCGTCAGGGTGCCGGTCAGGCCCTTGACGACCTTCTGCTCGGTCCCGTCGATGAAGGCGGCGGGGACGTGCAGCGCACGGTTCTCACCACGGCGTACGGCGATGACTTGGCCCTCCTTGACCAGCTGTCGCACGCGCGTCACCTCGACATCGAGCATCTCTGCGATGTCGGGCAGCGTGAGCCAGGCGGGGACGAGAGCATCGATCTTTGCGTCAATCTCGGTCACGGAATCAAGCCTGCCATCCCGCACTGACAGTCGGAAGCCAGGAGCGTCCGACCTGCGGCTTTTGCACTACACCGCGGCGGCTTTCAACGGCTTCGCCGGATCCGCGAGCAGCTCCGGGTCCATCGGTGTGCCCGCCTCGATCAGCCGTCTGCCCTGCGCCAGGTCCCGCGGCCTGCCCACCGCCAGCAGGGCGACCAGTCGGTTCTCGCGCAGCCAGCACACGGACCAGGCGGGCCCCGACGGGTCGCCGCGCCACAGGGTCGTGTCGGCGGACGCGTGGTGGCCGGCGTACTGGACGAAGCGTCCGAACTGCTCGGACCAGAAGTACGGGACCGGGTCGTAGACCGCCAGGGGTTCGTCGGTGGCCTCGCCGACGATGTTCGCCGCCACCGTGCGCGGCCCCTGGAGGGCGTTGTCCCAGTGGTGGACCACCAGGCGCTCGCCATACCGTCCCGAAGGAAAGGAGGCGCAGTCGCCGACGGCGTGGACGTCCGGTGCGGACGTGCGCAGGTGGGTGTCGGCCACGACCTCGCGGTGTGCGCCGAGCTCGATGCCGGAGCCGGTCAGCCAGGCCGTGGCGGGGCGTGCGCCGATGCCGACCACGACCGCGCCCGCGGGCAGCCTCGTGCCGTCGTCGAGGACGACCGCGCCGGGCTCGACGCGCTGCACGCGCGCGTGCGTACGCAGCACGGCGCCGGCATCCGCGTACCAGGCCGCCATCGGTGCGGCCACCTCGGCCGGCAGTGCTCCCGCGAGCGGCCGGTCCGCGGCCTCGACCACGGTCACCGCGCAGCCGGCCTCGCGCGCGGCGGTGGCGAATTCGGCGCCGATCCAGCCCGCGCCGACGACCACGATGTCGTGCTGCCGCACGAGCACGGGCCGCAGTCGCTCGGCGTCGTCCAGGGTGCGCAGCAGATGCACGCCGGGCACGCCCTCCGTGCCCGGCAGGGTGATCGGCTCGGCGCCGGTGGCGAGGACCAGGACGTCGTACGGGACGGGCCCGGCCTCGGTGTCCAGTTCGTGCTCGCCGGGACGCACGCCGAGCACCTCGCGGCCCAGCTGCAGTTCGATGCCGAGCGCCTCGAAGTCGACGTCGAAGGCGGAGCCCTCGGCCTTGCCGAGCAGGACGGCCTTGGACAGCGGCGGCCGGTCGTACGGCTGGTGGGGCTCGGCGCCGATCAGTGTGACGGTGCCGGTGAAGCCCTGTTCGCGCAGGGCGACGGCGGTCTGCACACCGGCCATCCCCGCGCCGGCGACGACCACGCGCCGTTCCGGCGACGTGCTCACTTCCCGCGTCTGCTCACTCACCTGATCACCATAGACAACTGACAATTCGTCAGTCAGCGGTCGCGCTCAGTGACCTGCTCCACAACACTGGTTCCGCTGCCCGGCTGCGACTCCCACTCCCAGGTCTCCTCCAGCCGCACCCGCCGGTCCGGCAGTTCCACCACCGTCGACACGCAGTGCCCCGAGGACGTCGTCCCGTCGTGCTTGAGCTGGACGTAGCGGAAGTCCAGCCGGTCCCCCGACCGGGTACCCACCAGATGCCCGCGTACGACGTCGCCGCCCGCGTACTCGGCCCAGATCTCGCCGTCCTTCTCGTGGTACGTGAACCGGGTACGGGTACCCACCTGACCTGGAGCCTGGTCGGCGACGGGCGCGAGGACGAGGCCGTCGAGCGAGCCTGACATGGCAGAGGGCTCCTTACAGAGGCGCGGCGGGTCGGGCTAGGGTGGCCAACGTACAAGCACTCGCGGGAGCCCGGACGCACCGGGCTGAGAGGGAGGCTGGCGGCCTCCGACCGTACGAACCTGATCCGGGTCATGCCGGCGAAGGGAGGGGCTGGACGCCCATGTCGTCACGTACGTCAGACGTCCTCGTCATCGGGGGCGGAATCATCGGCCTGGTCACGGCCTGGCGGGCCGCGCAGCGCGGGCTGACCACGGCCGTCGTGGACCCCGAACCGGGCGGCGGGGCCGCCCAGGTGGCCGCCGGGATGCTGGCCGCCGTCACCGAACTGCACTACGGCGAGCAGACCCTGCTCGGCCTCAGTCTGGAGTCGGCCCGCCGCTACCCGGACTTCGCGGCCGAGCTCACCGACCTCACGGGCCTCGATCTCGGCTACCGCCAGTGCGGCACGCTGGCCGTCGCCCTGGACGCCGACGACCGCGCCCACCTGCGCGAACTGCACGTCCTGCAGCGGCAGTCGGGGCTCGACTCCGAGTGGCTGTCGGGGCGCGACTGCCGGCGCCTGGAGCCGATGCTCGCGCCCGGCGTGCGCGGGGGGCTCAGGGTCGACGGCGACCACCAGATCGATCCCCGGCGCCTGGCACGCGCTCTCGTGGCGGCGTGCGAGGGGGCGGGCGTGGTCTTCCACCGCGCGTGGGCCGAGCGCTTCCACGTCGTACGGGACCGGGCCGCCGGTGTCACGACCGCGGGCGGTGACGAGCTGGGCGCGGGCCAGGTGGTGCTGGCCGCCGGCAGCCTCAGCGGGCGCCTCCCGGGCGTCCCGGACGACGTGCTGCCGCCCGTGCGGCCGGTGAAGGGGCAGGTGCTTCGGCTGACCGTGCCGAAGCGGTACGCGCCGTTCCTGAGCCGCACCGTGCGCGCGGTCGTCCGCGGCAGCCATGTCTACCTGGTGCCGCGCGAGAACGGCGAGCTGGTCGTCGGAGCGACCAGCGAGGAGCTGGGCTGGGACACGACGGTCACCGCGGGCGGCGTGTACGAGCTGCTGCGCGACGCGCACGAGCTGGTGCCCGGGATCACCGAGCTGCCGTTGACGGAGACGCGTGCGGGCCTGCGTCCCGGCTCCCCGGACAACGCGCCGCTGCTCGGCCCGACGCAGTTGCCCGGGCTCCTGCTGGCCACCGGCCACTACCGCAACGGCGTGCTGCTCACGCCGGTCACCGGCGACGCCATGGCGCACGTCCTGACCACCGGCGAACTCCCGGACGAGGCCCGTCCGTTCACCCCGAGGCGTTTCGCGCTCATGGAGCAGCCCGCATGAACATCTCCGTCAACGGTCAGGCGCGGGAGTTCGCTGCCGGCACCGCTCTCGACTCCGTCGTACGCACGCTGACCCCGGCCGCCTCCGGGGTGGCCGCCGCCCTGAACGAGACCGTCGTCCCACGCGCCGAGTGGCCGTCGACGTCCCTCTGCGAGGGGGACCGCGTAGAGATCCTCACCGCCGTCCAAGGAGGCTGACGCATGGCCGACGATCCCCTTGTCATCGGCGGTACGTCCTTCACGTCCCGCCTGATCATGGGCACCGGCGGTGCTCCCAGCCTCGACGTGCTGGAGCGGGCGCTGGTCGCGTCCGGCACGGAGCTGACGACCGTGGCGATGCGGCGCGTGGACCCCTCGGTGCACGGCTCGGTGCTGTCCGTCCTGGACAGGCTCGGCATCCAGGTGCTGCCGAACACGGCGGGCTGCTTCACCGCCGGCGAGGCCGTCCTCACCGCCCGCCTCGCGCGCGAGGCGCTCGGAACCGAACTGGTCAAACTTGAGGTCATCGCCGATGAGCGCACCCTCCTGCCCGACCCGATCGAGCTGCTGGACGCCGCCGAGACCCTCGTCGACGACGGCTTCACGGTGCTGCCGTACACGAACGACGATCCCGTCCTCGCCCGGAAGCTGGAGGACGTCGGTTGTGCGGCGGTCATGCCGCTCGGCTCGCCGATCGGCTCGGGGCTCGGCATCCGCAACCCGCACAACTTTCAGTTGATCACCGAGCACGCGCGCGTGCCGGTGATTCTGGACGCGGGTGCGGGTACGGCGTCGGACGCGGCGCTCGCGATGGAGCTGGGGTGCGCGGGTGTGATGCTCGCCTCAGCGGTGACGCGGGCACAGGAGCCGCAGCTGATGGCCGAGGCGATGAAGCACGCGGTGGAGGCGGGACGGCTGGCCCGGCTCGCGGGGCGGATTCCGCGGCGTCACTTCGCGGCGGCGTCGTCCCCCGCGGAGGGCCTCGCACGACTGGACCCCGAGCGGCCCGCTTTCTGAACGAACGTTCGACACTGGCCTGAAGTCGCTGCGATGTCCGTCACAGCTCGGCTGCAGTCACGCCCCGATCCCGCAGGAATCCACGGCCCTGTCAGTCACGGCTCGTACACTCACCTGCGTGGATACGACCCTTCAGGACCCTCTGGTCGGGCAGGTGCTCGACGGGCGCTATCGCGTGGAGGCGCGGATCGCGGTCGGCGGGATGGCCACGGTCTACCGGGCCCTGGACACCCGCCTCGACCGGGTGCTCGCGCTCAAGGTGATGCACCCCTCGCTCGCCGCCGACGGCACCTTCGTCGACCGGTTCATCCGGGAGGCGAAGTCCGTCGCCCGGCTGGCCCATCCGAACGTGGTGCAGGTCTTCGACCAGGGCACCGACGGGTCGTACGTCTATCTCGCGATGGAGTACGTCGCCGGGTGCACCCTGCGGGACGTGCTGCGCGAGCGCGGGGCGCTGCAGCCGCGCGCCGCTCTGGACATCCTGGAGCCGGTGCTGGCCGCGCTCGGTGCCGCGCACCGCGCCGGTTTCGTGCACCGGGACATGAAGCCGGAGAACGTGCTGATAGGAGACGACGGCCGGGTCAAGGTCGCCGACTTCGGCCTCGTCCGCTCCGTGGACACGGTCACCAACACCACGGGAACGATCCTCGGCACCGTCTCCTACCTCGCGCCGGAGCAGATCGAGCACGGCACCGCCGACCCCCGGGTCGACGTGTACGCGTGCGGTGTCGTCCTGTACGAGATGCTGACGGGCGACCGGCCGCACTACGGGGACTCCGCGGCCACCGTCCTCTACAAGCACATCCACGAGGACGTCCCGCCCCCGTCGGCCGCCGTGCCGGGGCTGGCGTACGAACTGGACGCGCTGGTCGCGTCGGCCACCGCCCGCACCCCCGACATCCGCCCGCAGGACGCGGTGGCGCTGCTCGCGCAGGCGCGCGAGGTGCGCGCCGCGCTCAGCGTGGACCAGCTGGACGCGATGCCCCCGCAGGCGCTCGCCTCGGACCACCGGGACATCTCCGCGGACCGTACGAGCGTGATCCCGCGCGGGCTGACGGTGCAGCGCCCGCTGCCGGTGAACGAGGACGACGACCGGCGGGCACTGCACCACACCAGCCTGCTGGAGACTCCCCCACCGCTGCCGCCGCGCCGGCGCGGCCGGGGCGGCGCGCGCGGCCGGGGCGGTCCGCTCGCGATCGTCGTCGCGGTGCTGCTGGTCCTCGGTGTCGGCACGGGTGTCTGGTACATCAACTCCGGCCAGTTCACCAAGGTCCCGCCGGTGCTGGCGAAGACCCAGGTGGAGGCGCGGAAGCAGCTGGACAACGCCGGGCTGGACCTCGGCAAGGTCAAGCACGCCTACAGCGACACGGTGAAGCGGGGCACGGTCATCAGCTCCGACCCCGTGCCCGGCAGCCGCGTCCGCGACAACGCGTCCGTGACGCTCACCCTCTCCGACGGCCCGGAGACCGTGCAGGTGCCCGACCTGGAGAGCCGGACGCTGGCCGAGGCGAGGACGCAGCTGAAGCAGCACAGCCTCGAACCCGGCATGGTCACCCGCGAGTTCAGCGACGACGTCCCCAGGGGCTCCGTGATCTCCACGGATCCGGCGGCGGGCACGAAGCGGCACGCAGGTTCGGCGATCGCGCTCGTCGTCAGCAAGGGAAGCCCGGTGGACGTCCCGGACGTCACCGGTGAGGACCTTCAGGACGCGAAGGCCGATCTGGAGGACGCGGGCCTGACGGTGAAGGTCGCCTCCGAGCGGGTCAACTCCGAGTACGACAAGGGGCAGGTCGCCGCGCAGACACCCCGGAGCGAACGCCAGGCCGCCGAGGGCGACACGGTGACGCTGACCCTGTCCAAGGGCCCCGAGATGATCGAGGTTCCGGACGTCACCGGGGACAACGTCGACGACGCGCAGAAGACCCTGGAAGACGCCGGCTTCAAGGTCGACAAGGACCGCGGTCTGCTCGGACTGTTCGGCGACACCGTCAAGAGCCAGTCCGTGGAGGGCGGGGACAAGGCGCCCAAGGGGTCGACGATCACCATCAAGATCCGGTGACGGAGCACGTCAGGCTGCGTGACACCCTGAACGGGTGAAGATTCAGCAGTCCCGCAACCCCGTCGGCGGCCATGTTCCCGTGGCCGGCGGTCTCCACTCCGTCGGCCTGTCGTACGCCCATGATCTGAAGGCCGAGACGGTGCAGGTCTTCGTCGCCAACCCGCGCGGCTGGGCCACGCCGGTCGGCAATCCGCGACAGGACGAGGAGTTCCGCGCGGCGTGCGAGGCCGAGTCGATCCCGGCGTACGTGCATGCCCCGTACCTGATCAACTTCGGTTCGCACACCGAGGCGACCGTCGAGAAGTCCGTGGACTCGCTGCGGCACTCGCTGCGGCGCGGGCGGGAGATCGGAGCGCTCGGGGTGGTCGTGCACACGGGCAGCGCGACCGGCGGCAGGGACCGCTCCGTCGCCCTGAAGCAGGTGCGGGAGCACATGCTGCCGCTGCTCGACGAGCTCACCCACGACGACGACCCGTTCCTGCTCCTGGAGTCGACCGCCGGGCAGGGCGCCTCGCTCTGCTCGCGGACCTGGGACTTCGGCCCGTACTTCGAGGCGCTGGACGCCCATCCGAAGCTCGGCGTCTGCCTGGACACGTGCCACATCTACGCGGCCGGCCACGATCTGACCGGCCCGAGCGGCATGCACCAGACCCTGGACCTGCTGGTGGACACCGTCGGCGAGGGCCGGCTGAAGCTGATCCACGCCAACGACTCCAAGGACGTGGTCGGCGCACACAAGGACCGGCACGAGAACATCGGTGCCGGTCACATCGGCGAGGATCCGTTCCGGGCGCTGATGACCCACCCCGCGACCGAGGGCGTACCACTGATCATCGAGACACCCGGCGGCAAGGAAGGGCATGCCGCGGACGTGGAGCGGCTGAAGAAACTGCGCGACTCGTAGGCCGTTGAGGAATACCCCAGGGGGGTATACGGTTCCTGCTCGATGCAGGAACCGTTACCTGACATTGGGGGCAGCCATGCAGCACGAAGCACATCAGGAACATCAGGAACATCAGACACACGCACACCACCATCACCCGGCCGCCGCCACCTGGAGCATGGCCGCCCAGGCGACCCTCCACTGCCTGACCGGCTGCGCCATCGGCGAGGTGCTGGGCATGGTCGTCGGCACGGCACTCGGCTGGGGCAACGTCGCGACGACGGTCCTGGCGATCGTCCTCGCGTTCTTCTTCGGCTACTCACTGACCCTGCGCGGGGTGCTGCGGGCCGGCGTCGGTTTCCGTACGGCCTTCCGGGTGGCACTGGCCGCGGACACCCTGTCCATCGCCGTGATGGAGCTGATCGACAACGGTGTGATCGTTCTGTGGCCGGACGCGATGGACGCCCAGCTGGCCGACCTGCTGTTCTGGGCTTCCCTCGCGATCTCCCTGGCGATCGCCTTCGTCACGACGACACCTGTCAACAAGTGGATGATCGGCCGCGGAAAGGGCCACGCGGTGGTGCACGGCTACCACCACTGACGACGTCCGCCAGGAGTCAGAGCTCGGGGCCGTCCCCGAGCTCCTCCTGGTAGGAGTAGCGCTGCTCCTTCCACGGGTCCCCGACGTTGTGGTAGCCGCGCTCCTCCCAGAAGCCGCGGCGGTCGGCGGTCATGTACTCCACGCCGCGCACCCACTTCGGGCCCTTCCAGGCGTACAGATGGGGCACGACGAGGCGCAGCGGGAAGCCATGTTCCGCCGTCAGCAGCTCGCCGTCCTTGTGGGTGGCGAAGATGGTCCGCCCGGACGCGAAGTCCGCCAGGCGGAGGTTCGAGCTGAATCCGTATTCGGCCCACACCATGACATGGGTGACCGCGGGCGCGGGCGGCGCGATCTCAAGAATCGTACGGGCGGGAATCCCGCCCCATTCGGCGCCGAGCATGCTGAACTTCGTGACGCAGTGCAGGTCGGCCACGACCGTGGCGTACGGCAGGGCCGCGAACTCCTCGTGGGTCCAGCAGTGCTTCTCGCCGTCCGCGGTCGCGCCGAATACCCTGAACTCCCAGCGCTCCGGGCGGAACTTGGGGACGGGCCCGTAGTGCGTGACCGGCCAGCCGCGTTGCAGGCGCTGCCCCGGCGGAAGCTCGGCCTGTGCTGCTCCTCCTGAATCGCGTTCTCCCGATTCACGCTCCGCCGGCTGACCCATGTCTCCATCCTGACAGACCTATGACAGTGCGCTTGACCGCCCCCATCAAATACGGGCAATTGCGACTAAGTATGCACTTACTTACTAAGTGAAGACTTACTGGACGATCTTTGTTGCCGGTGGAATCATGCGGCGCAACCTGCCAGTCCCCACGCTTGGAAGGAGCCTCTGCGATGCAGGGCGACCCCGAGGTCATCGAATTCCTCAACGAGCAACTCACCGGCGAGCTGACCGCGATCAACCAGTACTTCCTGCACGCGAAGATGCAGGAGAACTTCGGCTGGACGAAGCTCGCGAAGTACACGCGGCACGAGTCGTTCGACGAGATGAAGCACGCGGAGGTGCTCACCGACCGCATCCTCTTCCTGGAGGGGCTGCCGAACTACCAGCGGCTGTTCCATGTGCGCGTGGGGCAGACCGTCAAGGAGATGTTCGAGGCCGACCGGCAGGTCGAGGTCGAGGCGATCGACCGGCTCAAGCGCGGTATCGAGGTGATGCGCACCAAGGGCGACATCACGTCCGCGAACATCTTCGAGTCGATCCTCGCGGACGAGGAGCACCACATCGACTACCTCGACACCCAGCTGGAACTGGTCGAGAAGCTCGGAGAGGCGCTCTACATCGCGCAGCTGATCGAGCAGCCGGAGAGCTAGGCGGCCTCGTCCAGCCCGGTCAGGACCGCCTTGCCCTGTTGTTCGGCCAGCTCACGGCGGGGGCACTCGCCCCGGCCCAGGAGTGCCTGGATCCGCCGGACGCACGAACCGCAGTCCGTGCCCGCCTTGCAGGCGGAGGCCAGCCGGCGGGGGGTACCGGCACCGTCCTCGGCATGCTTCTTGACCTGCTGCTCGGTGATGCCGAAGCAACTGCAGACGTACACGCGGTTCCACCTCCCGCCGGGATTGACCAGTCTCGCCGTCCCGAATGATCGGTGAGGCTAACCTAACCTTACCCGGCACTCAGGAACCGCAAAAGTGCGATGGGGCGCGGATCGTATGTGATCCGCGCCCCATTCACGTTCCTGCAACAGGTGCCCCCGTCACCGGTCCCTACTGGTCCCTGTACATCTCGGCGACGAGAAACGCCAGGTCGAGGGACTGGCTGCGGTTCAGGCGCGGGTCGCAGGCCGTCTCGTAGCGCTGGTGCAGGTCGTCGACGAAGATCTCGTCGCCGCCGCCCACGCACTCGGTGACGTCGTCACCGGTGAGCTCGACGTGGATGCCGCCCGGGTGGGTGCCGAGGCCCTTGTGCACCTCGAAGAAGCCCTTGACCTCGTCGAGCACGTCGTCGAAGCGGCGGGTCTTGTGGCCGGAGGCCGCCTCGTAGGTGTTGCCGTGCATCGGGTCGGTGATCCAGGCGACGGTCGCGCCGGACGCGCTGACCTTCTCGACCAGCTCGGGCAGCTTGTCGCGGACCTTGTCGGCGCCCATGCGGACGATGAAGGTCAGCCGGCCGGGCTCACGGTCGGGGTCGAGGCGCTCGATGTACTGCAGCGCCTCCTCGGCCGTGGTGGTCGGGCCGAGCTTGATGCCGATCGGGTTGCGGATCTTCGAGGCGAACTCGATGTGCGCGCCGTCCAGCTGACGGGTGCGCTCGCCGATCCACACCATGTGCGCCGAGACGTCGTACAGCTGCCCGGTACGCGAGTCGACCCTGGTCAGCGCCGACTCGTAGTCCAGCAGCAGCGCCTCGTGCGAGGAGTAGAACTCGACGGTCTTGAACTCCTCCGGGTCCGTGCCACAGGCCCGCATGAAGTTCAGCGCGTTGTCGATCTCGCGGGCCAGCTGCTCGTAGCGCTGACCGGACGGGGACGACTTCACGAAGTCCTGGTTCCAGGCGTGCACCTGGCGCAGGTCGGCGTAACCGCCGGTGGTGAAGGCGCGCACCAGGTTGAGCGTGGAGGCGGAGGCGTTGTACATCCGCTTCAGGCGCTCGGGGTCCGGGATGCGGGCGGCCTCGGTGAAGTCGAAGCCGTTGACCGAGTCGCCGCGGTAGGTCGGCAGGGTCACGCCGTCGCGGGTCTCGGTCGGCTTGGAGCGCGGCTTGGAGTACTGGCCGGCGATGCGGCCGACCTTCACGACCGGCACCGAGGCGGCGTACGTCAGCACGGCGCCCATCTGGAGCAGGGTCTTGAGCTTGTTGCGGATGTGGTCGGCGGACACCGCGTCGAAGGCCTCGGCGCAGTCGCCGCCCTGGAGAAGGAACGCCTCTCCCTTGGCGACGGCCGCCATCCGGGCGCGCAGCTGGTCGCACTCGCCCGCGAAGACGAGCGGCGGATACGACTCGAGGTCCGCGATCACTGCGCGCAGAGCCTCGGTGTCGGGGTACTCGGGCTGCTGCGCCGCGGGCAGGTTTCGCCAGGTGTTGCCAGCGCTCGCGCTGGTCGTTGCGTTCACGGTCACCCGGTAAACATTACGGGGTCGTGTCGACTGGTTATCTCCCGGCTCGACTGGTGAGACAGGGCGACCACCGTCCGGACGGCCGGGCGGTGCGGTAGGGTGCGTCGCATGTTCGCGCATTCGACCCAGACCTGGTGGTGGACCGCTCATCCGGCGGCCCACTGACTGCGCGTACGCAAGACTTCGCGAAGGCCGCCCGAGGGGCGGCCTTCGGTGTTTTCCGGGGTCGTTCCTCTCCGTCCTCCTTGCCGACGACGAGACCGAGAAGGAACCCGGACCCATGAACCTGCTGGACCTGCCGCACGACCCCCGGCCGTTCGCCCTGCTGCACCGCCGCACGCCGGGCCGTGCCATCGAGGAAAACGCCACGGTCGAGCTGCTCCTCGGCCCGGTCGCCGCCTACGACCGCCTCGCCGACCTCCCTGACGAGGGCCTCGCCCTGGTCCCCTTCCGCCAGATCCGCGAGCGCGGCTTCGACGTCCGCGACGACGGCACCCCGCTGACGTTCCTCACCCCCGAGGAGTCGTACGAGATCCCGCTCGCCGACGCTCTCGCGCAGCTCCCGACGCACGACGTGCGCGTGGAGGACGGCGGCTTCGACGTCGACGACGAGGAGTACGGCGAGATCGTCGGGCGGGTGCTGCGGGAGGAGATCGGGCGGGGCGAGGGCGCGAACTTCGTGATCCGGCGGACGTACGAGGGCGGGATCCCGGGATTCTCCAGAGCCGACGCCCTCGCGCTCTTCCGGCGGCTGCTGGAGGGCGAGCGGGGCGCGTACTGGACGTTCGTCGTGCACACCGGGGACCGGACACTGGTCGGTGCCAGTCCCGAGGTGCACGTCCGGATGTCCGGCGGCACGGTCGTCATGAACCCGATCAGCGGGACGTACCGGTATCCCGCCGAGGGCCCGACACCCGAGCACCTGCTCGGCTTCCTCGACGACGGCAAGGAGATCGAGGAGCTGTCGATGGTCGTCGACGAGGAGCTCAAGATGATGTGCACCGTCGGCGACATGGGCGGGGTCGTGGTCGGCCCGCGCCTGAAGGAGATGGCCCATCTCGCGCACACCGAGTACGAGTTGCGCGGGAAGTCCTCGCTGGACGCGCGTGAGGTGCTGAAGGAGACGATGTTCGCGGCGACCGTCACCGGGTCGCCCGTGCAGAACGCCTGCCGGGTCATCGAGCGGTACGAGCCCCTCGGGCCGGATGGTGTCGGGCGCGGCTACTACGCGGGCGCGCTGGCCCTGCTGGGCCGGGACTCCGGGGGCGCGCAGACGCTCGACTCCCCCATCCTCATCCGTACCGCGGACATCGACGCGGACGGGCGGCTGAGGGTGCCGGTCGGCGCGACCCTCGTACGGGGATCGGACCCGGCGAGCGAGGTCGCGGAGACGCACGCGAAGGCGGCGGGTGTGCTGGCGGCCCTGGGCGTACGCCCGTCACGGCCGCGTGACGAGCACGCGCGCGTACGTCTCGCCGACGATCCACGCGTGCGTGCCGCGCTCGACGGGCGCCGGGCCTCACTCGCCCCCTTCTGGCTGCGGATGCAGGAGCGGTCCGCTCAGCTCACCGGGCACGCCCTGATCGTCGACGCCGAGGACACCTTCACGGCGATGCTCGCGCATGTGCTGCGCTCCAGCGGTCTGGAGGTGACCGTCCGGCGCTACGACGAGCCCGGCCTGCGGGACGCCGTGCTCGCGCATGAGGGGCCACTCGTGCTGGGCCCCGGCCCCGGTGACCCCTCGGACGTGGACGATCCGAAGATGCGGTTCCTGCGGGAGCTGACCGCCGCGGTGATCCGGAACCACGGGCACGGCGTCCTCGGCGTCTGCCTCGGACACGAGCTGATCGCGGCCGAGCTGGGGCTGGAGATCGTACGGAAGGAAGTGCCCTACCAGGGCGCGCAGACGACGGTCGACCTGTTCGGGCGGAGCGAGACCGTCGGCTTCTACAACAGCTTCGTGGCGCGCTGCGACGACGAGACCGTCGAGGAACTGGCCGCGCACGGCGTCGAGGTCAGCCGGAGCCCCTCGTACGAAGTGCACGCGATGCGCGGCCCGGGATTCGCCGGAGTGCAGTTCCACCCGGAGTCGATCCTCACGCTCAACGGCGCCGCAGTGGTGCGGGAGTTGGTCGGCGGGCTGCTGAACACGACCGTGTAGCCGGCCACGCAACGGTCCGGGGGCCGGCGCCCCCGGACCTCCGCCTGGGCCTGCCGTCAGCCGAAGAAGACCCCGACCTCCTCGTACAGCTTCGGGTCCACCGTCTTGAGTCTGGCCGTGGCCTCCGCGATCGGGACGCGGACGATGTCGGTGCCGTGCAGGGCGACCATCTTCCCGAAGTCACCGTCACGGACGGCGTCGATGGCGTGCAGGCCGAAGCGGGTGGCGAGCCAGCGGTCGAAGGCGCTGGGGGTGCCGCCGCGCTGGATGTGACCGAGGACGGTGGTACGGGCCTCCTTGCCCGTGCGCTTCTCGATCTCCTTGGCCAGCCATTCGCCGACTCCCGACAGGCGGACGTGTCCGAAGGAGTCCAGCGACCCGTCCTTGAGGACCACGTCGCCGTCCTTGGGCATGGCGCCCTCCGCCACGACCACGATCGGGGCGTACGACGCCTTGAAGCGGGAGGTGATCCAGGAGCACACCTGGTCGACGTCGAAGCGCTGCTCGGGGATGAGGATGACGTTGGCGCCGCCCGCGAGGCCGGAGTGGAGCGCGATCCAGCCGGCGTGACGGCCCATCACCTCGCAGACCAGGACGCGCATATGGGACTCGGCGGTGGTGTGCAGGCGGTCGATGGCCTCCGTCGCGATGCCGACCGCGGTGTCGAAGCCGAAGGTGTAGTCGGTGGCGGACAGGTCGTTGTCGATGGTCTTCGGTACGCCGACGACGGGCACGCCGTACTCGTCGGTGAGGCGCGCCGCGACGCCCAGGGTGTCCTCGCCGCCGATCGCGATGAGCGCGTCGACCTCCTGCTTGGCGAGGTTCTCCTTGATCCGGCGGATGCCGTTCTCCTGCTTCAGCGGATTCGTGCGCGAGGAGCCGAGGATGGTGCCGCCGCGGGGCAGGATGCCGCGCACCGCGGGGATGTCGAGGCGGACGGTGTCGCCCTCCAGCGGTCCGCGCCAGCCGTCCCGGTAGCCGACGAAGTCGTAGCCGTACTCCTGCACGCCCTTGCGGACGATGCCCCGGATGACGGCGTTGAGTCCGGGGCAGTCGCCGCCTCCGGTCAGTACTCCGACCCGCATGGAAATGTCCCTTCGCCGCGGTTGCCTGTGGGGGCCACGCTAATGGTGATCCAGGTCACACAGGGATGGGCGTGAAGGGCAATTCCGGTGAACTGTCGGGCGCGCGGTTTACTCGTCGTCAAGCCCGCGCTCTATCGCGTACCGCACGAGTTCGACCCTGTTGTGCAGCTGGAGCTTGCCGAGGGTGTTCTGGACGTGGTTCTGCACCGTGCGGTGGGAGATGACGAGGCGTTCGGCGATCTGCTTGTAGCTCAGGCCCTTGGCGACCAGGCGCAGCACCTCCGTCTCGCGGTCGGTGAGCTGCGGGACCCTGGATTCGCCGGTGTCGGCGGCGGGCGCGGGCTCGGAGGCGAGACGGCGGTACTCGCCGAGGACCAGTCCGGCCAGGCCCGGTGTGAACACCGGGTCCCCGACGGCCGTACGGCGCACCGCGTCCAGGAGTTCCTCGGTCGACGCCGACTTCAGCAGATAGCCGGTCGCGCCGGACTTCACGGCCTCCAGGACGTCGGCGTGCTCGCCGCTCGCGGACAGCACGAGGACCCGCAACGCCGGGTTGTGGCCGACGAGTTCCTTGCAGACCTGGACACCGGGCTTGGCCGGCAGGTTCAGGTCGAGGACCAGGACGTCGGGGGCGGCGGCCTTGGCTCGGCGTACGGCCTGGTCGCCGTCGCCGGCGGTGGCGACCACGTCGAAGCCGGACTCGGCCAGGTCGCGGGCGACGGCGTCGCGCCACATCGGGTGGTCGTCGACCACCATGACCCTGATCGGGTCCCGCTGCCCGTCGGTGGAATCCGTCATCGCCGCTCCGCCTTACCCCGTGGGTCCTTCGCGTCCTTCGGTACTTTCAGCTCGACCTCCGTGCCCTGCCCGGGCACCGAGATCAGTTCGGCGCTGCCGCCGAGTTCGCGCAGCCGACCCCGGATGGACAGGGCGACGCCGAGCCGTCCCTCGCCCTCGGCCTGGGCGAGTCGCCCCTCGGGGATGCCGGGTCCGTCGTCCCGTACGGTCACCACGACCTCGCCGGGCTCGTCCTCGACGAGGATCCACGCGCGCGCGTGCTCGCCTGCGTGCTTGCGTACGTTGTCCAGGGCGGCGCCGACGGCCGCGGCCAGCTCCTTCGCGGCGGGCGTGGTCAACAGCACGGGGGCGCCGGGCTCGGCGAAGCTGACCTTCGCGGCAGCGTACCGAGCGAGGAACACCCGCAGGTCCACGGGCCCGTCCTGGTCGTAGGACGGCTCCTCCACGGCCCGTACGACCGCGCCGTCGGCCGCGTCCTCCGACGCCCGGGAGACGGGGACCAGCCCGCCGGAGACCAGCGTGCGCAGCGCGACCTCCTGCTCGCCGGCCATGCGGCCCAGCTCGCCCGCCTCGCCGCCGATGACGGCACCGCGCCGCTGCACCATGGCCAGCACCTGCAGCACGCCGTCGTGGATGTCCCGGGCCAGCCGCTCCCGCTCCCTCGTCGCGGCCTCGATCTCCAGGGCCCGGGCGAGGGTGCGCTCGGAGGCGCGGGCGACCTCGACGACGTAGCCGATGGCGATGGAGGCGACCCAGACCAGGATCACGTTGTGGACGGTGTCGCGGGCCGGGGCGCCACGCGCGATCAGATTGGCGGCGGCGACCGGCGTGGAGGCGAACGCGGCCCAGCGCCATCCGCCCTTGATGGCGTACGCGAGGACCGAGCCCGCCGTCCATATGGATGGCAGGGTGGGGCCGCCGCTGTGGATGTGCGCGTCGTCGGCCGCGATCGGGGTGAGGAGGATGCCGGTGAGCGCGATCGCGAGGTCGACGGCGAGGAAGCGCTTGGTGCAGGCGACCGCGCTCTGGACGCGGGGCAGCGTGGCGAGCGTCCAGGCGAACAGGACGACGTAGTAGACGATGGCGATGCCCGCCCGGTCGTACTCGTCGTACGCGGTGGCGAACAGGCCGACCGCGTACAGCATGGTCAGCACCCGGTACGCGGTGAGCGCACGCCACAGCGGCTGCTCGACCGACATCCGCATGACTTGCTCGCGCCTGGCCATTTCCCCCACCCCCACAACCAGGAGCCTAGGCCCCGGACTTCTCCTTCTTGGCCTGTTCCTTGTCGGCCTTCGCGGCATCCGCGATCCGCCGCTTGGCCGCGGTCGCGTAGATGTCGACGTACTCCTGGCCGGAAAGCTTCATGATCTCGTACATGACCTCGTCGGTGACCGCGCGCAGGACGAAGCGGTCGTGCTCCATGCCCTGGTAGCGGCTGAAGTCGAGGGCCCTGCCGATGCGGATTCCCGGGCGCATCAGCTTGGGCATCACCTTGCCCGGCGGCTGGATCTTCTCCGTGTCGATCATCGCGACCGGGACGACCGGCGCGCCGCTGGCGAGCGCCACGCGCGCGAGGCCGCCGGGCTTGCCCCGGTAGAGACGGCCGTCGGGCGAGCGGGTGCCCTCGGGGTAGATGCCGAACAGCTCACCGCGCTCCAGGACGTCGATGCCGCTCTTGACGGCGGCCTCGCCCGCGCCCCGCGCGCCGGAGCGGTCCACCGGGAGTTGGCCGACACCCTTGAAGAAGGCGGCCGTGAGGCGGCCCTTCACGCCGGGCGTGGTGAAGTACTCCGCCTTCGCGATGAAGGTGACCTTGCGGTCGAGGACCGCGGGCAGGAAGAACGAGTCGGAGAAGGAGAGATGATTGCTCGCCAGGATGGCGGCACCCTCCGCCGGAATGTTCTCGAGCCCTTCCACCCAGGGCCTGAAGGCGACCTTCAGCGGCCCTCCGATGGCTACCTTCATCGTGCCGTACAACAACCCAGTGCCTCCCGTTTCCGTCGATCAGACCTTAACCCGGAGCACTGTCAAAGGCGCCGACGACCCTGGTCGGTGTCAGTGCGGTCGCGTACGGTGAAGGTTCTGCAGGCGCTCCATCCACTGCGTGCCCCTTCCTTGACCCCCGTTTCCATGACCCCCTTCCATGACCCCTCTTCCATGAACAGGAGACCGAAGGTGCCGGTCCTTCCTGGAGCCGAGCCGTACCGCCATGAGGGCGGAGACACAGGCGTCCTCCTCTGCCACGGCTTCACCGGTTCCCCCCAGTCGCTGCGCCCCTGGGCGGAGCATCTCGCCGAGCGCGGCCTGACGGTCTCGCTGCCGCTGCTGCCCGGGCACGGCACGCGCTGGGAGGACATGCAGCTCACCGGCTGGCAGGACTGGTACGCGGAGGTGGACCGCGAGCTGCGGTCCCTGCGCGAGCGCTGCGGCGCGGTGTTCGTGGCCGGCCTGTCGATGGGGGGCACCCTGGCCCTGCGCCTGGCGGCCAAGCACGGCGAGGGGGTCGCCGGGGTGGTGGTCGTCAACCCGGCGAACCGCATGCACGGCTTCTCCCCGTACGCCCTTCCGGTGGCCCGCCATCTCGTGCGGACGACGAAGGGGATCGCCAGCGACATCGCCAGGGAGGGCGGCGTCGCGCTGGGGTACGACCGGGTGCCGCTGCACGCGGCCCATTCGCTGCGGAACTTCTTCCGGCTGGTCGACCGCGAGCTGCCGCAGGTCACACAGCCGCTGCTGGTCCTGCGCAGCCCGCAGGACCATGTCGTGCCGCCGGCCGACTCGGCGCGGATCCTCGGCCGGGTGTCGTCACGGGACGTGACGGAGGTCCTGCTGGAACAGAGCTACCACGTCGCGACGTTGGACCACGACGCGGACCGGATTTTCGAGGAGAGCCTCGCGTTCATCGGCCGGCTCGCACCCAGTGTCGGCAAGGAAGGGACGGCCGCAGGTGGCTGAGCACGACTCGGACCGCGAGGATCTCGAGCCGGAGGAGCAGGGCGTTCCCTTCGACGAGGATGCCGCGTGGGCCGCGATCGTCGCCGGGTACGGCGACGAGCCGAAGGACCCGCCGGGCGCCAAGCCCTTCAAGTCGGTCGAGGACCTCGCGCTGCTTGAGCCGGAGAGCAACGACTCCGCGGACGACGCGCCGAAGCAGGACAAGCCCGTCGGCCCCCTGGGCGGATCGGTCTCCTTCGCGCCCGGCGTCGGCCCGCGCGACTACGCGACCGCGGCGCCGTCCGATGACGACTTCGACGAGGACGACGAGGGCCACTTCGTACCGCCGGAGCCGCCGCCGCTGCCCGCGGCCGACGCGACCGCGAAGTTCGCCTGGCTGGGAGTGATCGGCGGTCCGATCCTGCTCCTGTTGGCGGTGCTGCTCGGCTGGGACATGACCTGGTGGCTCGCCACGCTCGGCATCGGCGGCTTCCTGGGCGGTTTCGCCGCACTGGTGATGCGGATGCGGACGGATGACGAGGACGACGACGATCCGGGGCGCGGCGCGGTCGTCTAGCCGGCCGGGATTCGGAGGGCGGCCAGGACCGGGAGGTGGTCCGTGGCCGCCCTCAGGTCCGTCTCCGTCACTCCGGGGTGGCCGAGGGGGACGCCGCAGCCGAGCACCTCGATGCCCTTGCTGGCGAAGATCGCGTCGATGCGCTGGAAGGGCGTGACCGGCGTGAAGGTGAAATCGCCGCCCCAGGGGGCGGTGACCCGGCAGTCCTGAAGGCCGTCGGCGAGACGGCGGAAGGTGCGGCCGGTGGGGCGGTCGTTGAGGTCGCCGCCCGCGATCGCGTGATCGACGCCCAGGCCGGCGAGGCGGTCCAGGAGCATGCCGCCCTGCTCGTACCGCTCGTCCTTCTCCAGGGAGAGGTGGCAGCTGAGGACGCCGAGGCGGGTGGCGCCGAAGCGGAGCACCGCGGTGGCGAAACCGCGGCGGAACTGGCCGGGGGTGAGCGGCAGGAGGACGTCCTCGGTGCGTTCGACGGTCGCGCGGAGGGTGCAGAGGATGGCCGGGCCGGCGGCTGTGGCGCCTCCGGTGAGGATCACCTGACCGGAGGCGGCCGCCAGCCGTGCGAGCTTCTTGCGCCAACGGAAGAAGAGCGGCGCTTCCTGGAGGAGGACCAGATCGGGGCCGCACGCGGTGATGACGCGGGCCAGGGCGTCCGTGTCGTCGCGCATGGAGCGGATGTTGTAGCTGAGGACCCGGATGACGGCGGAACCGTCCGGTTCGGTGCGGGAGTTGGGCAGCGGCTCCATGTGGATCAATCTACGCCTTGGAGCGCGGGGCGCGAGGTGTATGGGCGACCGCCGGTCCGTCGTGGCTTGTCGCGCCCACGTGGCGGAGCCGCGTGTTCATACAGCCCCGCGCCCCCCTGGAGCACGTGCACTGACCGCACCTGGAGAAGTGCGCGTCACATGATGGGGTCGGGCTCCCGAGCCAGGTCCGCCGCGCCCACCAGGCCCGCCTTGTTGCCCAGCTGGGCCGCGATGACATCCGCGACCGGGCGCCAGTTGCCGCCGACCAGCCAGCGCTTGTAGGACTTGCGGATCGGGTCCAGGACCAGCTCTCCCTCGTCGGAGAGGCCGCCGCCGACGATGAAGGCGGACGGGTCGAAGAGCGAGGCGAGGTCGGCGAGGCCGGCGCCGGCCCAGCGGGCGAGCTCGCGGTAGGAGTCGACGGCGACCGGGTCGCCCTGGCGGGCGGCCATGGAGATGTGCTTGCCCTCGATGCCCTCCGGGCTGCCGTCGCCGAGGCCGAGCAGGATCTCGGCGATCTCGGGGGTGGCGTTGGCGCGCTGTTTGGCGTATCTCACGAGGGCGCGTCCGGAGGCGTACTGCTCCCAGCAGCCCTGTGAGCCGCAGCCGCACAGCAGTCCGTCCGGGACCATGCGGATGTGCCCGAACTCGGCGGCGACGCCGAAGTGGCCGCGGCGCAGCTTGTTGCCGATGATGATGCCGCCGCCCAGGCCGGTGCCGAGCGTGATGCAGATGACGTTGCGGTGGCCCTTGCCCGCGCCGAACTTGTACTCGCCCCAGGCTGCCGCGTTGGCGTCGTTCTCCACGACGACGGGGAGGCCCACGCGGGCCTCGACCGCCTGCTTCAGCGGCTCCTGGCGCCAGTCGATGTTCGGCGCGAAGTACACGGTGGACCGCTGCCGGTTCACGTAGCCGGCCGCGCCGATGCCCACGCCGACGATCTCGTGACCGGCGCGCGCGCCCTCCACGGCGGAGGCGATGGCGTCCACGATCGCCTCGGGCGTGCCCGGGGTCGGCACCTGGTGCGTCGAGAGGATGTTGCCGTCCTCGTCGACCACACCGGCCGCGATCTTGGTACCGCCGATGTCGACGCCGATGGTGAGTCCCATGAATCCCTCAGTTTCGGTCGAGCCCCGCTACGGCCAACCGTACCCGAGGCCCTGCCGTCGGGATCCCGGCGTCCGCCTGGAGGACAGACGGGCGGGACTCCGGCGGCAGGGCCTCGGGGGACTCTCAGTCCAGGTCGATGCGTTGCCCGGGGCCGGTGCCCTCGTCGCCGTCCCGGTGCTCGTCCAGGTCCTTGTGCAGGTCCGTGGTGCGGGTCGTCCAGCGCTGTTCCTGGGCCTGGACCGCGGAGCGGTAGGCGGCCAGCAGTTCGTTGCCCGCGGCGGCGAGGTGGTCGAAGACGTCCGGGTTGCGTTCGATGACGGGCTCGACCGCGGCCTTCGCCTGCTGGACGACCTGTTTCACCACCTGCTGGGCGGCGGGTCCGGCGACCGCGCCGAGCAGCGGGGACTGGATCGTCGACAGCTTGTCCGTGACGGCGTCGACGAGTCGGCGCAGTTCCTCGGCGGCCGAGCTCTGGGGCGGGCCGTACTCCGCGCGGCGGCGGGCCTTCTCCGCCGCGAGGTCCTCGGCGCACGCCGTCGACCAGGCGTCGGCGTCGGTCGCCCGCGCCTCGTCGATCGCCTCGTGCTCTCCCCCACTCTCGGCTTCGCTCGAGCGGGGTGACCCCGACGCGTCGGACGGAGGGAGCTCTTCGCTCATGACGACCTCCTGACTACGGTTCGTCTCTACGACGTTACCCGAACGGGCGCACGTGGTTCACCGGGTCTCCGGCCACAGCTGCGGGTCGGGCGCGAACCGGATGCGCAGCTCGCCCTCGCGCAGCGCCGCCCCGTCGACCGTACAACGGCGCAGGGCGGAGGGAAGCGGGAGGATACGGCGGAACTGGCCTGCCGCGACGACGAGTTCGTCGCCGCGCCGGATGAGGTCCAGGTCCTCGCGTATGGCGCCGGGCAGGGGCAGCCGCCAGACGAGCACGCCGTCGTCGGCTAGCCGGTCGACGACGGGCCACTCGACGGTGGAGGTCGTGTCGTTGACCGCGGGTGCGTGGAGCGCGGCGAGGTCGTCGGTGCCGCGGGGGTCGTGGCCGAGATGGGCGATGGTCCGGACGTCGTACGCCTCCCGCCACGCGTCGAGGACCTTGCGCTGCTGGGCGACGGGTCCGGCCGGCCAGCCGTCCGCGGCCCGCTCCGGCAGCACCCGGTTGGCGATCAGGACGTCGGGGCGCAGCCCGCGCAGGGCGAGGCCGAGGGTGACGTCGCGGACTGTGTCGGCGCCGGCCGGGCCGGGGTCGGCGACCAGCCGTACGACGGTGCCGCGGTCGGCGAGTACGGCCTCGACGGCGGCCAGCTCCATGTCCCAGCGGGCGGCGGTCTCGTACAGCCACTCCGAGGGCATGGGGACACCGGCCAGCCGCCCCAGGAGGGGGCGCAGCGCACGGGCCGCCTGCCGCTCGGGCGGGAGCAGTCGGCGCAGATAGCGGCGCAGTTCCTCGGGGAGGGCGAGCAGGGCCAGGGCCTGCGGGGCGGGCGGGAGATCGACGACCAGCAGGTCGTGCGCCTCGGCGAGGGCGGCGTCACGCAGGGCGCGCAGCAGCGTGAGCTCCTCGGCACCGGGGAGGGGGGTGACCTCCTCGGCGTCCAGGCGGGAGGCGCCCAGGAGGTCCAGGACATTGGCCGCGCGTTCCTGGAACGCCGAGAGGTCGTCCCGGAAACCGGCGGCGGCGTCGGGCCGCCAGGCGGTGAGATGCGGAGCGATCCGGGTCGGCGTCGAGCCCGTCGCCGCGCCGAGGGCCGCGCCGAGGATGTCGGTGCGGTCGGCGCTGAGGACCAGGGTGCGGGTCCCTTCGCGGGCTGCCGCGAGCGCGGTGGCGGCCGCGAGGGTGGTACGTCCGCTGCCGCCGGGGCCGGTGATCAGGATGGTGCGCATGGGCCTGAACGGTACCTGTGCCTGATCGGCTGCCGGACCGCCCCCGGAGGCTGCTCGGCCGCCTCTACTTCTCCCCCGACTCCACGCGCTTCTTCAGCCCCGCCAGCGCCCGGTCGATGATGACCTTCTCGGCCTTCCGCTTGATCATGCCCAGCATCGGGATCTTGACGTCGACGGTGAGCCGGTACGTGACCTCGGTCGCGGCCGCTCCGGCCGGCTTCAGGAGGTACGAGCCGTCGAGCGAACGCAGCATCTGGGACTTGACCAGGGTCCAGGAGACCTCGTCCCGGCCGGTCCAGGTGTACGCGAGCACCTGGTCGTCCTTGATCGCTCCCGCGTCCATGACGAGCCGGACCTGCTCGGCACGGCCCTCGGCGTCCGTCGCCAGGACCTCCGCCTCCTTCACCTCGCCGGTCCAGTCCGGGTAGCGGGCAAAGTCGGCGATCACCGCCATGACGTCGGCCGGGGCCGCCTCGATCGTGATGCTCGAGCTGGTGTGTTCCGCCATCGCCGTGGCTCCTCCAGATGCGGGCCGGTACTCATGCACGTGCGTGCAGCGTGAAGGCTACCGCGCGTCCGACCAGCCGACTTCACCCGCGTACCCGTAGCGCGCGCCGGGGTCAGGAGGTGGTCACCATTCCAGCGCCCACGGCTTTCCGGTCCCGGCGAAGTGACCCACGTTCACGCACTCCGTGGCGCCGATCCGCATCCGCCGGACCAGGGGTTGGTGGACGTGGCCGAACAGCGCGTACCGGGGGCGGGTGCGGCGGATCGCGTCCAGCAGGGCCCGGCTGCCGCGTTCGAAGCGGCGCGCGACGGTGTCGTAGACCAGCTCGGGAACCTCGGGCGGGATGTGGGTGCACAGCACGTCCACCTCGCCGACGGCCTCGATCTTCGCCGCGTACTCCTCGTCGCTGATCTCGTACGGGGTGCGCATGGGGGACTTGAGGCCGCCGCCGACGAAGCCGAAGGTCCGGCCGCCGATCTCCACGCGCTCGCCGTCGAGCACGGTGGTGCCCGGGCCGGCGTATTCCGGCCACAGAGGCGGCATGTCGACATTGCCGTAGGTGGCGTACGTCGGTGTGGGGAAGGCGGCGAACATCTCGGCGTATTGCTCGCGCACCGCCTGCTCGATCACGGCGGCCCGGTCCGGGCCGACACCACTCCACAACCGGGCCCCGAACGCCCGTGCCTCCTCGTAGCGGCGTGCGGTGCGCAGCTCGACGATGCGGTCGGCGTTCTCCGCGCCGAACAGGTCGGGGAAGATCCCGCGCGAATGGTCGGCGTAGTCGAGGAAGAGGACCAGGTCACCCAGGCAGATCAGGGCATCGGCACCCTCGCCGGCCGTGGCCAGGTCACGGGCGTTGCCGTGCACATCACTGACCACATGAACGCGCGTCCTGCGATTACCGGCTGATGTGGATGCCATGGCGATCAAGGGTAAGCGTGTGCGGTGTACGTGAACAGAGCCGACGGACCTTGCGGTTACTGGCCAGTCAGCTAGCGGGTGGACTACCGTACGCAAAGCAACACCAATCCGTGTGACGCAGCGAACATCTCGCCGGACCCCCCTGTCGAAGAAGCCATACCGGCGGGTAACGTCCGGGCAGTCCAGTCGTACTCAGGATTTCAACCACTGAACACCTGAGTGCCTGCCCGAGCCTTGGACCGCACCGTCGCATCACACAAAGTCGTGGCGCCGGCGCCCTATGAGGAGCAGCAGTCTTGCGCGAGTTCAGCCTTCCGGCTTTGTACGAGGTCCCCGCGGACGGCAATCTGACCGACATCGTCCGGAGAAACGCCGCGCAGCATCCTGACGCCGCCGTCATCGCCCGCAAGGTGGGTGGTGTGTGGCAGGACGTGACCTCCACCGCGTTCCTGGCCGAGGTGCACGCGGCGGCCAAGGGGCTGATCGCCTCCGGCGTCCAGCCCGGCGACCGGGTCGCCCTGATGTCCCGCACCCGCTACGAGTGGACGCTGCTCGACTTCGCGATCTGGAGCGCCGGGGCGATCACCGTGCCGGTGTACGAGACCAGCTCCGCGGAGCAGGTGCAGTGGATCCTCTCCGACTCGGGCGCGAGCGCCGTCGTCGTGGAGCTCGACAACCACGCGGCCGCCGTGGAGTCGGTGCGCGACCGGCTGCCCGCGCTCAAGCAGGTCTGGCAGATCGAGGCCGGTGCCGTCGAGGAGCTCGGGCGGCTCGGCAAGGACGTCACCGACGCGATGGTCGAGGACCGCAGCTCGCTGGCGAGGGCGGACGACCCGGCGACGATCATCTACACGTCCGGCACGACCGGCCGCCCCAAGGGCTGTGTGCTCACCCACCGTGCCTTCTTCGCCGAGTGCGGCAACATCGTGGAGCGGCTGCGCCCGCTGTTCCGTACCGGCGACTGCTCGGTCCTGCTCTTCCTGCCCCTCGCGCACGTCTTCGGCCGGATGGTGCAGATCGCGCCGCTGATGGCGCCGATCAAGCTGGGCATGGTGCCCGACATCAAGCAGCTCACCGACGAGCTGGCGTCCTTCCGCCCGACGCTGATCCTCGGCGTCCCGCGGGTCTTCGAGAAGGTCTACAACTCCGCGCGCGCCAAGGCGCAGGCGGACGGCAAGGGCAAGATCTTCGACAAGGCGGCGGACACCGCGATCGAGTACAGCAAGGCGCTGGACACCCCGTCGGGACCCTCGCTCGGCCTGAAGATCAAGTACAAGACCTTCGACAAGCTCGTCTACAGCAAGCTGCGCGCGGTGCTCGGCGGCCGCGGCGAGTACGCCATCTCCGGCGGCGCGCCGCTGGGTGAGCGCCTCGGTCACTTCTTCCGCGGCATCGGCTTCACGGTCCTGGAGGGCTACGGCCTGACCGAGTCCTGCGCGGCCACCGCCTTCAACCCCTGGGACCGGACCAAGATCGGCACGGTCGGGCAGCCGCTGCCGGGCTCGGTGGTCCGGATCGCGGACGACGGCGAGGTCCTGCTGCACGGCGAGCACCTGTTCAAGGGGTACTGGAACAACGAGCAGGCGACCGCGGAGGCGCTGGCCGACGGCTGGTTCCACACCGGTGACATCGGCACCCTCGACGAGGACGGGTACCTCAGGATCACCGGCCGCAAGAAGGAGATCATCGTCACCGCGGGCGGCAAGAACGTCGCCCCGGCCGTGATCGAGGACCGCATCCGGGCGCACGCCCTGGTCGCGGAGTGCATGGTGGTGGGCGACGGGCGGCCGTTCGTGGGCGCGCTGATCACCATCGACGACGAGTTCCTGGGCCGCTGGGCCGAGGAGCACGGCAAGCCGGCGGGCTCCACCGCGGCGTCGCTGCGCCAGGACCCGGACCTGCTGGCCGCGATCCAGTCGGCGGTCGACGACGGCAACGCCGCGGTGTCGAAGGCGGAATCGGTGCGGAAGTTCCGCATTCTGTCCTCCCAGTTCTCCGAGGAGTCCGGTCACCTCACGCCGTCGCTCAAGCTCAAGCGCAATGTGGTGGCGAAGGACTACGCGGACGAGATCGAGGCGATCTACCAGAAGTAGTACGCCGAGCAGTACGCCCCGGTCGTACGGCTCATGGCGCGGTGTCCTCCACGAGGACCCGCGCCATCGTGCGTTCCGCGAGCGCGGTGATCGTCACGAACGGGTTCACGCCGATCGAGCCGGGCACCAGCGAACCGTCCGTGACATACAGCTTCGGATAGCCCTTCACCCGGCCGTAGTCGTCGGTCGCCTTCCCCAGCACGCAGCCGCCCAGCGGGTGGTAGCAGAAGTCGTCGGCGAAGACCTTGCCGGACGAGCCGAACAGGTCGTAGCGGTAGATCGTGGCGTTGGCCGAGTTGATCCGGTCGAACAGCTTCTTGGCCATGGCCACCGAGACGGCGCTCTGCGCGGCACTCCAGCCGAGCTTGACCCCGTCGCTCGCGGCGTCGTATGTGAACGCCGCCCGCTCCCGGTTCCTGGTGATCGCCAGATAGAGGCTGACCCAGGTCTCGAACCCGATGGGCAGCGGGGCGATCTCGGCGAAGACCGGGTTTTCGGCGTTGGCCCAGTCGTCGATGCCCATCACCGGCATGGTCGACTGGTTGGCGCCGGTGGTGTCCCAGATGTGGTTGGCGCGGCCCAGCATGGTGTTGCCGTTGGTGCCCCAGCCGGCGCCGACGCTGGAGTCGAGCGCGGGCAGGGCGCCGGTGTCCCGGGCCCGGACGAGGAGTTCGGTGGTGCCGACGCTGCCGCCGCCGAGGAAGAGGTACGTGCAGTTGTACTGCCTGGTCCCGACGACCGCGCCGGTGTCGTCGATCCGGTCGGCGGTCAGGATCCAACTCCCGTCGCCCGCCCGGCTGATGGCCTTCACCCGCTCCAGGGTGTTGATGGTGACGTTTCCGGTACCGAGCGCCGACGCCAGGTACGTCCTGTCCAGGCTCCGCTTGCCGTGGTTGTTGCCGTAGATGACCTCCTGGCCGAGCGCGGACCTGGTCGCCGTACCGGCCGCCTCGCGCTCCATGTAGTCGAAGTCGTAGACGTTCGGCACGAAGGTGGTCTTCAGGCCGGCGTTGGCCGCGGCCTTCCGTGAGGTCCGGGTGAACCGGTACCACTCCGTCGACTCGAACCAGGTGGGGTCGACGCTGTTGACCCCCAGCTCGGAACGGGCGCGCGGGAAGTACGTGTTGTACATCTCGCCCGCATCCACGGTGGGGAACTGCTCGCTGAAGTACGGCTGGAGCGGGGTGACCGCCATACCGCCGTTGACCAGGGAGCCTCCGCCGACCCCACGGCCCACGTACACGGACATGTGGTCGAAGTGCACGCGGTCCAGGACTCCGGGGTACGCGCCGATGTCCCTGTTGACGAGGTCCAGCCACAGGAAGGTGGCCAGCGGCGCCTCGGTGCGGGTGCGGAACCACATGGAGCGCTGGTCGGGGGCGGCGGTGGAGCAGAAGACCTTGCCGTCGGTGCCGGGGGTGTTCCACAGCCGGCCCATCTCGAGGACGAGGGTGCGGATGCCGGCCTGGCCGAGGCGGAGGGCGGCGACGGCCCCGCCGTAGCCCGAACCGACCACGATCGCCGGGGCGGATTCGACTGCGTCGGGCTCGGCCGCTTGGGCGCTCTGGAGGCCGATGCGGGTGAAGCCGAGGGTTGCGGCGGTCTGCAGGGCTGCCATGCCCAGGATTTGACGTCTCGTCAGCTGACGCTGCATCAGTTTTGCTGTCATGTGCGCAGCATGTGCGGATTATTCGGTTCCGCCTAGGGGCTCCGCCGGTTTTGGGGCGCCATCCGGGGTGCCAAGTGTTCAATCGTGCGACTGCGGGCAATTCGTGGCTGGTCGCGCAGTTCCCCGCGCCCCTTTGGGGCGCGGTCCTACAGCAGCTTCTTCAGCTTCTCCGCCAGCAGGTCCCACCGCCACTTCTCCTCGACCCACTCCCTGCCCCGCTCCCCCATCCGACGACGCAACTCGGCATCACCCAGGAGTACGGCGATGCGCGCAGCCGTCTCCTCGGGGGAACCTCCGCGCACCACCCAGCCCGTCTCGCCGTCCAGCACGGCGTCGGGGGCGCCGCCCGAGTCGCCCGCCACGACCGGCAGCCCTGTCGCCGACGCCTCCAGGTACACGATCCCCAGGCCCTCGACGTCGAGCCCGCCCCGCCGCGTCCGGCACGGCATGGCGAAGACGTCTCCGGCGCCGTAGTGGGCGGGCAGCTCGGACCAGGGCACCGCGCCCGTGAAGCGCACGGAACCGGCGACCCCGGTGTCCTGGGCCAGCTTGCGCAGGTCCTTCTCGTAGGGGCCGCCGCCGACGATCAGCAGCACCGCGTCCGGCTCGGCGGCCAGGACGCGGGGCATGGCGAGGATGAGGGTGTCCTGCCCCTTGCGCGGCACCAGCCGGGACACGCACACGACCACCGGCCGGTCCGTCAGCCCCAGCCGTGCCCGGACCGCGTCGCCGCCCGAGGCCGGATGGAAGGTCTTCTCGTCGACCCCCGGCGGCAGCTGCGCCATCCGGCCGGCCGCGTCCGGTGTCAGAGCGGAGGCGATCCGCGAGCGCGTGTACTCGCCGAGGTAGGTCATCGTGTCCGTCGACTCCCCGATCCGGCGCAGCAGCTGCCGCGCTGCGGGCAGCTGTGCCCATCCCGCCTCGTGGCCGTGGGTCGTGGCCACCAGCCGCTCGGCGCCCGCCTTCCTGAGCGCCGGCGCCATCAGCCCGAGCGGCGCCGCCGCCCCGAACCACACCGACGTGCACCCGTGCTCACGCAGCAGGCCCACGGCCCGTCGGGTCGCGCCCGGGGTGGGCAGCAGCATCGTCGTACGGTCGCGTACGACGGTGAAGGGCTGCTCGGCGTCGAAGGCGGCCGTCGCCTCGACGCCCTCCCGGCCGCGCTTCCAGGTGGAGGCGTGGACGACGAGGCGCTCGGGGTCCAGGCGCAGCGCCATGTTGTGCAGGAACGCCTGGATGCCGCCCGGACGGGGCGGGAAGTCGTTCGTCACAATGAGGGTCTTGTGCATCGCCGCCGACCCTACCCAACGGGCGCGCACAGCCCGGCACGGCCACGTTTATGGCACGCACACACCCAGGCAGGACATCATGTTCCCCTCAAGGCGGGACGCGGACGGACAGGGGCTCCGGTGGACATTGCGGGTACGGGGCGGTCCCTGGCGGGGCTGCTGGGGGTCTGGGGCCTGACCAGGCTGGTCCTGCTGCTGTTCGTGTTCAAGGTGTTCGTCTTCCCGGGCCCGGACGTGACGACCGACGTGTCGGTGATCTACCAGGGGTGGTACGAGACGCTGCGGCACGGCACCTTCCCACTGGACGACGTCACCTGGCAGTACCCGCCCGCGGCCGCCCTGGCGATCCTCTCGCCCGCGCTGCTGGGCTTCCTGGCGTACACGAAGGCCTTCTTCGTCCTCGCCTTCCTCGCGGACCTGGTCGTCCTGTCACTGCTCGTGTACGCGGGCCTGCGTCCCGGCAGGACGCTGCGTGGAGCCTGGGTGTGGGTGGTGGGCGCACCGCTGATCGGACCGACCGTGTACGCACGCTACGACGTGATGGTCACGGCCGTGACCGTGGCGGGGCTCCTGGCGGGCGCCCGGCATCCCCGTGTGATGGGCGTCCTCGTCGGCTTCGGGGCGATGCTGAAGGTGTGGCCGGCGCTGCTGCTGCTCGGCGCCCGCAAGCGCGGTGCGTGGGCCTGGGCGGCGGCGACCGTGGCCGCGCTGGCGGTGGCCTTCGCGGTGAGCATGCCAGGCGCCTTCGCCTTCCTGACCTTCCAGCGCAACCGCGGTACCGAGGTGGAGTCGCTGGGCTCCCTGGTCATCCACGTCGCCCGGCAGTTCGGCTGGAACGGCCAGGTGCTGCTGAACTACGGCTCGATCGAGTTCCTCGGCCCCTGGGTGACCGTCATCAGCTCGGCTGCCCTGTTCCTCACCGGCGTGGCCTTCGGCTGGCTGCTGCTGTGGCGGCTGATGGCGACGCGGTTCCTGCCGAACACGCTCGCCGACGCGGCCTTCACGGCGGTGCTGATGTTCACGGTCACCAGCCGGGTGATCAGCCCGCAGTACATGGTGTGGCTCGTCGGCACGGCGGCCGTCTGCCTGTGCTTCCGCGGCAGCCGGATGGGGCTGCCCGTGGGCCTGGTCCTCACGGCCGCCTTCGTGACGGTGCTGGAGTTCCCCGTCTGGTTCCAGCACGTGGTCATGAGCGACACCCTCGGCGTCACCCTCCTGCTCGTCCGCAACGGCCTGCTGCTCGTCGCCGCCCTGCTCGCCGCCGTGGAGCTGTGGCAGTCGACGGTCTCCCGCGAGCCGGTACCGTCCCTGCCGGCGCAGGCGACCCGCACGAGGGAGACGTCGGCCTCGTCCTGACGCCGGAGCGCCGGAACAGCACGGCCACCACCGCGCACTGCACGGCCATCGAGACCGCCGGCGCCAGACACACCCCGGGCAGCCCGAGCCCCGTTTCCACGGCAGCTGCCGGACCGCCGCGAGCAGGCCGAAGTGCTGCGTCGCCGGCTGGAGTTCCTGGAGACGCCGACGAGCTTCTTCTACGACAGCGGAGGGCCCGTGCGCGCGGAGGAGACGGACGACCTGTTCCGGCAGGGCATGCTGCGGGTCGCGCGGGCCACCGGCGAGGCCCCGCGCGGACATGGCTGAGGGAGGCCATCTCGCTGCTGGATCAGCCGAGTTGAGCCTGGAGGTAGTCCCGCCACTGTGCCGTGAACGTCTCCGGTGTCGTGCCGAGCACCCTCTTCAGCGCGTTCTCGACGGAACCCGACCGCTGCTGGTGGTCGCCCACGGCGCGGTAGAACCGGCCGAGCCGCTCCTGGCCCCACTGCCCGGCGATCATCCGACAGGCCATCCAGCCGGCCTCGTAGGACTGCGCCAGCTTCGTGGCGTCGCCGCTGAAGCCGAAGTCCCTGTCGGTGGGCAGGTTGTCCGGCACACGCCCCTCGTTGACCGCGCGCGCCAGCTCCGGCGCCGCCTCGGAGGGGCTGCGGGTGGTGGCGAGGTAGCCGATCCAGTCGGCGTAACCCTCGGACAGCCACAGCGGGGTGGCGGCGGTGGTGTGGGCGCGGGTGGCGACATGGGTGGTCTCGTGGGTGAGCACGACCTGCTTGCCCACGGGCCCGAGCAGGGAGTACGCGTCAGGGTTGACGATGATGCGGTCCGCGGGCGCGTTCGGTGGACCGCCCACCTCGCCCGTGGTGACCGCCGCGATTCCCCGGTACTGGGACGCGGGCGAGCCGAGCAGCCCCGCCATGCCGTCCACCGACCCCGGTACGAGCACCACGACCTGCCCGGTCCACTCCAGGCCCCACGCCGCGGACACGGCCGGCACCGCCTTGTCCGCGAGGTCCGCATAGGTGTGCAGCGCCTCGCTGGACTGTCCGGTGCCGAGGACGAGGCTGTGCCTGCCCCGCACGACGGTCACCCCGCCCTGGTCCCACAGCTGCTGGGCGGCCTTCTTCGCGGGCTTGTCGGCGTCGACGTACCACTGCCCGTCCGTCTCCCGGGAGAGGGTCAGGGTGCGGCCCACGGTGACAGGCGCCTTGTCGTATCCCTCGATGCGGTAGCGCAGTTCGGCGGCGGCCGTGGCCTCGTCGCCGGTACAGTGCAGGGCCGTGACGCGGTACGACCAGGCCGAGAGGGGCACCCCGCGGAGGTTCTCGAACCAGCCGAGCTCACCCGTCGTCAGGAAGGCGCCCCGGTCGCGGTCGAGGACGGCGGTGGACCGCCGGTCCAGGACGCGCTGCAGATCTGCCTTGGCGGTGTCGCCCACGGGTCTGCCGCCGCACGCCACCAGAGAGACGAGCAGCAGCACCAGCACCACCAGCGCGGACCTCGACGCCCGCCTACGACCAGCCACCTTTCCGATCGTAAGGCCGACAGGGCGGTTGGTCAGACCCTCGTGACCGAGGACACCGGCAACATGTTCACCGGGTCGTAGCGCACGGGCGCGCCGGGATAGGGCGCGTGGATCACCTGGCCGTTGCCCATGTACATCGCGACATGGCTGGCGTCGGACCGGTAGGTGACCAGGTCTCCGGGGCGCGCCTCGGAGAGCGGGATCTGCCGGCCGGCGTACCGCTGCTCCTGCGAGGTGCGCGGCAACTGGACGCCGGCGCGCGCGTACGACCACTGCATCAGGCCCGAACAGTCGAAGCCGGAGGGGCCGGTGGCGCCCCAGATGTACGGCGTCCCGAGCGCGGAGCGGGCGGCGGCGATCGCAGCGGCCGCGCGGGCCGAGGCCGGGAGGGCGCTGCCGAGGCCGGGGATGTCGCCGCGGTCGCCGCGGGAGGCCCGGTCGTAGGCGGCGCGTTCCCCGTACGGAAGGGAGTTGAGCAGCCGGCGCGCCTTGGCGAGTTTCTTCTCGACGGTCTTCTTGTGGGCGGCGACCGCCTTGCGGTTCCTGGTCAGCTCGGCGAGCTTGCCGACCACCTCGACGCGCTCCTGGGCGAGTTCGCGCATCGCGGACTGCAGGTCCTTGAGTTCGCCGGCCTGGTGGGTGGTGATGCGGTCGAGGACGGAGGCCTTGTCGAGGTAGTCGGCCGGGTCATGGGAGAACAGCAGGGCGAGGGTCGGGTCGATGCCGCCGTAGCGGTACTGGGCGCCGGCCAGCGAACCGAGCGACTCCCGCATGGTGTTGATGCGCTGCTGCTGCCGGGCGATGCGGTCCTGCGCGTCGCTCACCTGCCTGCGCAGCGTGTCGGCGGTCTCGTCGGCCTTGTTGTACGCCTCGGTCGCCTTCTCGGCGTCCTCGTAGAGGCGGTCCACCTCGGCCCTGGTGGTGTCGTGCGGAGCGGCGGTCGCCGGCACGGCGCCGAGGGCGGAGGCCGCGGCGGACAGCGCACACAGGGCGGCCCCGGCCCCCCGGTTGAACCCGGACGTCGGTGCAGGACGGCGATGAGACCCCACGGGAAGCCGCGCTCCCTCCGTTGGCGACAAGGACTGCCTCCCCGCCTCAGCAGGGAAACGCGGCAGACAGTAGCCCCGCGGCGGGCCGACGGCCAAAGACCTCCATGGCCACACAACGTGACGCCCCGCCTCTGACGCAGGTCATCGGCGGGGCGTGGGGTCAGTGTGGGGTCACGCAATTCGCCCGTTCGGGCGGCACGGTCAGATCCGGACGCCGAACTGGAACGGCATGTTGCCGATCGACTCGTAGCGCACGACGGTGCCGGTGCGCGGGGCGTGGATCACCTGGCCGTTGCCGGCGTAGAGACCGACGTGGTGCTGGTCGCCGTAGAAGATGACGAGGTCGCCGACCTTGAGCTGGCTCTCGCTGTAGATCCGCGTGCCCGCGTTGGCCTGGGCCTGCGAGGTGCGCGGGATGGAGACACCGGCCTGGGCGTAGGCCCAGGAGGTGAGGCCCGAGCAGTCGTAGGAGGCGGTGCCGGTGGCGCCGTAGACGTACGGCTTGCCGAGCTGGCTCTGGGCGGCCGAGAAGGCGGCGGCCGCGCGGCCGGAGGCGGAGGTCGAGTTGCCGAGGTCCACACGCTCGGCGGAGGAGCGGCTGGCGCGGCTGTCCGCGGCGGCGAGCGCCGCCCGCTCCGAGGCCGTCAGGGTGTTGAGCAGCTTCTGCGCCTCGGCGAGCTTGCCCTGGACCTGCTTCTTCTTCTTGGCGAGCTCGGTGCGGGTGGAGGCGAGGTCCTTGAGCTTGTCCGAGGCCTCGGAGCGCTCCTGCGCGAGCTCGCGCTGCTTCTCCTGGATCTTCTTCAGCGCCTCGACCTGCTGGGCGCTGAGCTGGTCGGCGGTGGAGGCCTTGTCCAGGTAGTCGTCCGGGTTCGACGACAGGAAGAGCTGGAGGGAGGAGTCGATGCTGCCCGTGCGGTACTGGGCGGCTGCTGCCAGCCCTATCGAGTCGCGCAGCTCGTTGAGGTCGTCCTGGCCGCGGGCCACGTTGTCCTGGATGGTGGAGATCTCCTTCTGGAGCTTCTCCTGCTTCTCCTTGGCGCCGTTGAGCTTCTCGGTGGCCTGCTCGGCCTGCTCGTAGAGAGCGTCGACCTTCGCCTTGACCTCGTCCTTGGAGGGCTTCTCGCTCGGCGCGGCGTTGGCGGCCTGGGCGCTGAAAGCAACGGCGGCAGCAGCTGCGGTGGTGAGCACGGTCACGCGAGTGCGGCTCGGCTGCTTGGGTCGACGGTGGGACGCCACGGACGCGGGCTCCTTCTTGAGAGTGATCACCCGTTCGGAGGTTCGGCCCGACCCTAGTGACCATCCTGTGATCAGATCAAATCCTCACACAAAAAAATCCCGTCACGCAATGCATTCTTTGCACACAACGCACATGCAGTGATGCGCGGTTGACGCTACGTTGCGTGACGATCCCGCCAATTCGGTCATTAAACCTAGAAGTTCGACCTTCGGGACATGCGCTCAGGTCAGCCGCTTCAGGAGCATCGCCGAGGCGACCGGACGCGCCCCCGCACGAGCCACTCCGTCGGCCACCTCGCGGTCGGTGGAGGCCACGATGACGGGCCGCCCGGGCGGCTCGGCGCGCACCAGCTGGCGGATCAACTCGTCGGCGGTCACGCCGGGCTTGGAGAACAGCACCCGGACCCCGCGCGGCGGCGCGAGCAGCACGGGAGCGGCCAGCTCGGCCCCGTCGAAGACGCAGGTGACCTCGGCGCCGGTCTGCGCGGCGAGCTGCGAGAGCTGCCCCAGAAGCCTCAACCGCTGCTTCTCCAGGGGCATTTGGGGATAGCCGGTCTTGGTGACGTTGTAGCCGTCGACGACCAGGTGCGCCTGCGGCAGCGCGAGCAGCTGGTCCAGGATCGCGGGGTCGTTCTCGGACAGTGCCCGCGCGGCGATGTCCTTCGGCGTCATTCGTCCCGGTTCGACCGCATCGACGGTTTCGGCGGGCCGTACGGACACGGGTGGCAACGCCAGCTCCCGGCGCAGCCCCTGGGCCGCGTCCAGCACGGTGTCCAGAAGCAGTCGTACGCGCATGTCCTCGACGCTGCGCCCCTCGCGCACTGCCTTGCGCGTGGCTTCCAGGGCCGCCTCCGCCTCCCCGAGCCGTGACTTCAGGCGCCGGGTCTCGCTCTCGGCGGCGGACAGCTGTGCCTGCCCCTCGGCGCGTGCGGCCTCCATCTCGCCCTGTGTCTTGCGCAGGGCGGCCTCGCGCCGCTTGACGTCGCTGTGGGCGGCACGCAGCTTCCGGTGCAGCGAGTCGGCCTCCTTCTTGGTGGCCTCCAGCTCGGCCCGCAGCCGCTCGGTGTCGGCCCGGGTCTGCTCCCGGGCGCGGTCGAGCTCCTCGCGCAGCCGCTCCAGCTCGGCCCGGCTCTCCTCGTCGGCGCGCTCGGCATCGGCCCGCTGGGCCTCCTCGCCGGCCGCGGTGACGAGCTTGACCCAACCGGTGGGCCGCAGAACATAGGCCGCGGCCGCCACATCGAGCGGATCCGCGGCCGGGGGCGGCGAGCCGGAGTCGAGAGCGCCTGTGAGTTCCGGCTGGACCTCTCTCAGCTTCTCCCCGATGCGCTGCCGGAACAGCGGATCGGTCTCCAGTGCGGCCGCCATCGCGTTGCCCGCGAACTTGGCCCGCCGGTTCGGCGCGAAGCGGGCGTACTGCCTGAGCTGTGCGGGCAGTTCGCCGACGGTGAGCCCGCCGAACCCGTCCGAGACGATCTGGACGACCCTGCGGCGCACCCCGTCGGGCAGCGGACGGTCAAGCACCTCGGCGGTGCCGTCGCCCGGCCCCCCGCCTGTGGTCTCCGCCATCCGTCACACCCCAATACCTGTGGGGCCGCTCCGCTCAGGAGTCGGCGCCCGGCCTGTCCACGAGTTCCACCTGGTCCACCGCGTTGCACCACCGGCAGCGCACCGACTCGATGGTCTCACTGACCACCTCGCGCTCCTCGACCTTCGGGTCGCCCGCCAGATCGAGGTGGACGTACTCGACGACCTTGGACGAGCGGGTCACGTCGAAGCGCGTGAGGTTGCCGCAGAGGGTGCAGCGCCACCGCGTGGAGGCGGTCGGCAGGGGAACCGTCATCGTGCCTGTGCTCTTTCCTTCTGGGCTTCCATTGTCAGTGACGCCCCAGATTCCCTGGGCGTATGGCTCGTAACCCTACGGCCTGGCGAGGACTCGCCGCCCGCCCGTCCAGGGCGGCGAGGCGGTCTGTGCTGCTGCGTCCCGTTACGTCATGCTCTGTGTCCATGATCAGCAACTGGAGCCCGACCGTCAGCAGAGTGATCCGGCGCCCTGCGGCGCCCGTGACATACGCGCTGATCACCCTGTGCTTCCTGGCCTTCGTGACCGGTCCGGCCGCGGGCCTGAATCCGGCCTACGGCTCCGGGGACGCGCTGGTCGCCGCCCAGCGCGCCTACTTCCACCGCTGGGGCGTGGTCCCGGCCGAGCTGTTCCAGGGCTCCCCGAGGGCCGCCCTGACCCCCGCCACGGCCCTGTTCGTCCACGGCAGCTGGGTGCACCTGCTGGGCAACATGCTGTTCCTCTACGTCTTCGGCGTGATGACGGAGCAACGCGTGGGCCCACTGCGGTTCACCGTGTTCTACGTCTGCTGCGGCTACCTCGCCCTGCTGGGGTACGCGGCGGCCAACGCCACGTCCGAGCAGTCCCTGGTCGGCGCGTCCGGGGCGATCTCGGCGGTCCTGGGCGCGTTTCTGTACCTGTTCCCCGGGGCCCGGGTCACAAGCCTGCTCCCGTTCCTCTTCTTCCTCCCCGTGCGCTTGCCCGCCTGGGTCGTGCTGCCCTTCTGGGCGGCCCTGCAGTGGCTGGCGGCCGGGCGGGCGCCCGCGGGCCCGGGGGTGGCCTATCTGGCCCACCTGGTGGGCTTCGGCCTGGGCTTCGTCCTGGCCTGGGTCCGCTTCGGACGCAGCGAGGGCCCGAGGGGCGGCCTCGGAAGGGCGGTGATGGGAGACGGCCGGGCGACTACAGTGAAGTCCGCCCCAGCTCCGGCCCCCGAGGGAGAGAACCAGCCGTGATCACCGCGATCGTCCTGATCAAGACCAGCGTGGACCGGATCCCCGAGATCGCGGAGTCGATCGCGGCGCTGGAATCGGTGAGCGAGGTCTTCTCGGTCACCGGTACCTACGACCTGATCGCGATGGTCCGGGTCAAGCAGCACGAGGACCTGGCCGAGGTCATCCCGGGCCGCATCAGCAAAATCCCCGGCGTGGAGGGAACGGACACGCACGTGGCGTTCAGGACCTACTCGCAGCACGACCTGGAGGCGGCGTTCGCGATCGGCCTGGACTCCTGACCGGTCGCGGACACCGCCCGAAGGCGTAGCCCGGCTCAGACCGCGGGGACGCAGCGGCCTTCCTCCGTGTGGTACCGCCACTTCGCGCCGTCGCTCACCAGCTCCTTCACGGCGTTGACGAAGCGCTCGACGTGCTCGTCGGGGGTGCCGGCGCCGAAGCTCACCCGGATCGCGTTGAGGGACTTCTCGCCGGGCGCGGCCTCGGGGGCGCCGCACTCCCCCTGGGTCTGCGGGTCGCTGCCCAGCAGGGTGCGGACCAGCGGGTGGGCGCAGAAGAGGCCGTCGCGGACGCCGATGCCGTACTCGGCGGAGAGCGCGGCGGCGAAGTGCGAGCTGTTCCAGCCCTCGACGACGAAGGAGATCACGCCGACCCGGGGCGCGTCGTCGCCGAAGAGGGAGAGGATCCGGACCTCCGGGACTTCGGCGAGGCCCGCCTTCACCTTCTCGATCAGGTCCTGCTCGCGGGCGACCAGCGTGTCGAAGCCGGCCTCGGTGAGGGCCTTGCAGGCCGACGCGATGGAGTGGACGCCGATCACGTTCGGGGAGCCGGCCTCGTGGCGGGCGGCGCTCTCGTGCCACTCCACGTCCACTCCCCCGTCCTCGCGCCGCGTGACCTTGCGGCTGGCGCCGCCGCCCGCGAGGTAGGGGTCGGCGGCCCGGAGCCAGTCGGCGCGGCCGGCCAGCACGCCGGAGCCGAAGGGCGCGTACAGCTTGTGGCCGGAGAAGGCGACCCAGTCGACGTCGAGGTCCCGCACGGAGACCGGGTGGTGGGGGGCGAGCTGGGCCGCGTCCAGGACGATGCGGGCGCCGTGGGCGTGCGCGGCCGCCGCCAGCTCGCGCACCGGCCACAGCTCGCCGGTGACGTTCGAGGCGCCGGTCACGCAGACCAGTGCCGGGCCGTACCCGTCCTGGGGGGATGCAGTGCGGTCGGCGAGGGCGCGCTCCAGGGTCTCGACGGCCTGCCGCGGGGTGCGCGGGGCGTCGAGGTAGGTGACCCGGGCGTCCTTCCACGGGAGCAGGCTGGCGTGGTGCTCGGTCTCGAAGACGAAGACCTGGCAGTCGGCGGGGAGCGCGGCGGCGAGGAGGTTGAGCGAGTCCGTCGTGGAGCGGGTGAAGACCAGCTGGTCGTCGGGGCGGCAGTCGAGGAACTCCGCAACCGTCCTGCGGGCGTTCTCGAACAGGTCGGTCGACAGCTGGGAGAGGTATCCGGCGCCGCGGTGGACACTGCCGTAGTACGGGGCGTAGGCCGCCACGTCGTCCCAGACCCGCTGGAGGGCGGGGGCGCTGGCCGCATAGTCGAGCGCGGCGTAGGTGACCTCGCCGCCCGTCACGAGCGGGACGGTGACATCCCGGCCCAGAACGGGCAGCGGGGCACAAATGGTCTGGGCGACGGCAGCAGAGGAGACAGACATGGGGAACTCCCGTGAGAGGCAAGGAAAGTGAAAAGGGGTACGCGGGGGCGGGGCACTACGCCCTATCGCATTCGCTTGCTCACAGAAGACTCCTCGACGACCAGGACCCCTGGCTGTGGGAGGGGTCCGCGCTTGCCGCACACCTTGTTGTGCACGGCCTGGTCTTCACCCGGGGCACCCCGCCACGGACGGAGGGTTGCCGGACAGTCGGCCGGGGCCTCATGACTGTCACTCATGACCTGGTAGGACATCCTGCCATACGATCTTCGGTCCGCAAGGCGCAGTCCGGATCGTGGACTGCGCCCCGCGTCACTCCTCAGCGGTTGCTGACCGCCACCCAGCGCTCCAGCGTCCGCTTGGCCGCGCCCGAGTCGATCGACTCCGCCGCCCTGTCCATCCCGGCCCGCAGCTGCTCGGCGAGCGTCCCGGAGCCCGGATCGAGCGCCACGAGCGCCGCCGCCGAGTTCAGCAGTACGGCGTCGCGGACCGGGCCCGTCTCACCGTCCAGGAGCCTGCGGGCGACCTCCGCGTTGAACGACGGGTCGGCGCCGCGCAGGGCCTGCACCGGCACCAGTTCGAGGCCGACGTCACGGGGGTCGAAGGACTCCTCGGCGACCTTGCCGTCCCGGACGATCCAGACATGGGAGGTGGCCGTCGTGGTCAGTTCGTCGAGGCCGTCGTCGCCGCGGAAGACGAGCGAGGAGTTGCCGCGCTCGGCCAGGACGCCCGCGATCATCGGCGCCAGCCGGGGGTCGGCGACGCCGACCGCCTGGGCCTTGACCTTCGCCGGGTTGGTCAGCGGGCCCAGCGCGTTGAACACCGTCCGGATGCCCAACTGGCCGCGGGCGGCGGCGACATGACGCAGCGCCGGGTGGAACTTCACCGCGAAGCAGAACGTGATGCCCGCCTCCTCGGCCACCTCGGCCACCCGCACGGGCGTGAGGTCGAGGTTGACTCCCAGCTTCTCCAGGACGTCCGAGGAGCCGGACGCCGAGGAGGCCGCGCGGTTGCCGTGCTTGACGACCTTCGCGCCGGTGCCGGCCACCACGAGCGCCGACATCGTGGAGATGTTCACCGTCTTGGCGCCGTCGCCGCCCGTGCCGACGATGTCGACCGTGCGGCCCGACACCTCGATCACCTTGGCGTGCTCGTACATCGCCCGGACCACGCCGGTGATCTCCTGGACGGTCTCGCCCTTGGCGCGCAGGGCGACGACGAAGCCCGCGATCTGGGCGTCCGTCGCCTCACCCCGCATGATCTGGTCCATCGCCCATGCCGTCGCGTCGGCGCTCTGGTCGCGGCCGTACAGCAGGGCGTTCAGTACCTCGGGCCAGGAACGGCCCGCCGCGGTGTCGCCTCCAGCGGGGGTCACAGCGCTCATAAGGACGCTCCTGGGTGTCGTAGAAGTGTGTGAACTCGTAGCGGAGTCCGCGACCCCCACCCTATCCAGCCGGAAGGCATGGCAAAGGGCCCCGTCCGAACACCGGACGGGGCCCTTTGCTGTGGCGTGGCGACGCCGCAGCGATCAGTGGTGGCCGTGGCCGCTCGTGATCTCCTTGTACTCCTCGACGGTCGGCTTCGGAATCTGGGACTCCTCGCCGAAGTACGCCTCGCTGAGCTTGGCGCGGAGCTTCTCGGAGCCCTTCACCTTGCGCTCGACGCCGTTGTCGTCGGTCGTCGGGCCGATCTCGGCCGGCTTGTACTGCTCGTGCGCCGTGAGGGTGTGCAGCGCGTCCTGGCTGAGCGGCTCGTGGACCTCGATGAACTCACCGTGCGGCAGGCGCTTGATGATGCCCGACTCGCGGCCGTGCAGCACCTTGTCCTTGTCCCGGCGCTGGAGGCCGAGGCAGACCCGCTTGGTGGCGATGAACACGAGGACCGGCACGACGAAGAAGCCGACGCGCACGAACCAGGTGATCGAGTTGATCGACAGGTGGAAGTGCGTGGCCCACAGGTCGTTGCCGCCACCGATCATCAGCACGAAGTACCAGGAGATCCACGCGGCACCGAACGCGGTACGCGTCGGGGCGTTGCGCGGACGGTCCAGGATGTGGTGCTCGCGCCTGTCGCCGGTGACCCAGGACTCGATGAACGGGTAGACCGCGATCGAGACCAGGACCAGCGGGAAGATCACCAGCGGGATGAACACGCCCAGGACGAGCGTGTGGCCCCAGAGGTTGATCTCCCAGCCCGGCATGACACGGATCAGGCCCTCGGAGAAGCCCATGTACCAGTCGGGCTGGGCGCCCGTGGAGACCATGTCCGGCCGGTAGGGGCCCATGGACCAGATCGGGTTGATCGAGGCGATCGCCGCGATGGCCGCGATGACACCGAAGACCAGGAAGAAGAAGCCTCCGGCCTTGGCCATGTACACCGGCAGCAGCGGCATGCCCACGACGTTGTTGTTCGTACGTCCGGCGCCCGCGAACTGCGTGTGCTTGTGGTAGAAGACCAGGATCAGGTGGCCGACCAGCAGACCGAGCATGATGCCCGGCAGCAGCAGGATGTGGACCGAGTAGAAGCGGGCCACGAAGTCGCCGCCCGGGAACTCGCCGCCGAAGAGGAACATCGACAGGTACGTGCCGACGATCGGCACGGACAGGACCGCGCCCTCCATGAAGCGGACACCGGTGCCGGAGAGCAGGTCGTCCGGCAGCGAGTAACCGGTGAAGCCGGTGAACATGCCGAGGACGAGCAGCAGGAAGCCGAACAGCCAGTTGACCTCGCGCGGCTTGCGGAACGCACCCGTGAAGAACACGCGCATCATGTGCACGAACATGCCCGCGAGGAAGATCAGCGCGGCCCAGTGGTGGATCTGCCGGATCAGCAGACCACCGCGCACATCGAAGGAGATGTGCATGGTCGAGTTGAACGCCTCGGACATCATCTGGCCCTGCAGCGGGATGTAGCTGCCGTGGTACTCCACCTCGTTCATCGACGGGTGGAAGAACAGCGTCAGGTACACACCCGTGAGGATGATGATGATGAAGCTGTAGAGGCAGACCTCGCCCAGCATGAACGACCAGTGGTCGGGAAAGATCTTGCGCATGTTGGACTTGGCCAGGGAGTAGATCCCCAGACGGCCGTCGGCCCAGTCGGCGACGCGCTCGCCGGCGGGCGCTTTGCCGCGCCGCCCCCCGTTGTTCGCGGGGGTCCCGTTGGTCTCGTTGCTGCTCATCCGCGCTCCCAGAATGCAGGACCGACGGGCTCTTCGAAGTCGCCGAGCGCCTCGAGGTAGCCCTCGTCGTTCACGCCGATGCGCAGTTGCGGCAGGGCGTGACCGGCGGGGCCGAAGATCACCCGGGCACCGTCGGAGAGGTCGAAGGTGGACTGGTGGCAGGGGCACAGCACGTGGTGCGTCTGCTGCTCGTACAGCGAGATCGGGCAGCCGACGTGGGTGCAGATCTTCGAGTACGCGACGATGCCCTGGTACGACCACTCGAGCTCGCGCTTGTCCTTGATGTTGTCCGGCTGGATCCGGACGATCATCAGGGCCGCCTTGGCGATCTGGGTCTGGAAGTCCTCGTCGTGCTCCTCCAGGCCCTCGGGCTTGGCGAAGGTGAGCGAGCCGACGGCGACGTCCGAGGCGCGCAGCGGCTCGTTCGTGTTCATGTTGACGAGCAGCTTGCCCTTGGACCACAGCGTGTGGCGGAGCTTCGTACCCGGCAGCGGGCCGAGGTCGCGCAGCAGCATGACGCCGGACAGCGGGAACAGGGCCAGCGCACCGAACATCGTGTTGCGGATCAGCTTGCGACGACCGAGCGCGGACTCCTTGGCACCTTGCCGGAAGTCGTCCATCACCTTGGCCTTGACCTCGGGCGAGGCCTCGATCGGGTGACGCTCGTCGGCGACCTCCTCGTCGGACATCAGGGTGCGGGCCCAGTGGACCGCGCCCGCGCCGATGGCGAACAGCGCGAGGCCCAGGGTCAGGCCCAGCGCGAAGTTCAGCGCGTTGATGTGACCGATCGGGAAGACGTAGATCGCCTTGTCGTGCGGGATCGCCACGTACGAGGCGATGAAGCCCACCGTGGCGAGCATGGAGACCGTGAACAGCATGGCCACCACACGCTCGGACCGCTTGGCGGCCCGCTCGTCGATGTCCTGGACACGGTGCTCGTGGGGCGGCAGACCGGGGTCCGCGAACGGGTTCTTCTCGTCCGCGATGCTCACGGTGCCGTGCGCGTCCTGCTCTGCGGGCAGGTTCTCTTCTGGAATGTCTTGGCTACTCATGACTTCTTGGCCTTTGCGGTCCGAGCGGCGACCCAGACGGCGACCGCGATCAGCGCGCCGAGTCCGAAGATCCAGGCGAACAGGCCCTCGGAGACCGGGCCGAGACCGCCCAGCTCAAGACCGCCGGGGCTCTCGGTGTCGTCACCGTTGACCGCGTTCAGGTACGCGATGATGTCCTTCTTGTTCTGCTCCGACAGCGTGGTGTCGGGGAACGACGGCATGTTCTGCGGGCCGGTCTGCATGGCCTCGTAGATGTGCTTCGGGTCGACGCCTTCAAGACTAGGCGCGTACTTGCCGTGCGTCAGCGCGCCGCCCTTGCCGGTGAAGTTGTGGCACTGCGCGCAGTTGGTGCGGAACAGCTCGCCACCCTTGGCGATGTCAGCACCTTCCGGGCCGTACTGCGTCTTCGTCGGGACGGTCGGGCCGGCGCCGAGGGAGGAGATGTACGCCGCGAGCTGGTCGATCTGCGCCTGGGTGTAGATCACCTTCTTGCTCGGGATCTGCGCACCCGGCTGCTGGGCCGGCATACGGCCGGTGCCGACCTGGAAGTCGACGGCCGCGCTGCCCACGCCCACCAGGCTCGGACCGTCGGAGGTGCCCTGACCGCCGGTGCCGTGGCAGCTGGCGCAGCCCACGGCGTAGAGCTTCTGGCCCTCGTCGATGGCGAGAGACTGGGCTGTTTCATCGGCCTGCGCCCTGCTCGCGGGTGCGAACGCGGCGTACAGCCCCCCGGTGCATGCCAGCGCGAGGAGTAGGACGACGAGCGCCGCCATGGGATGGCGTCGTCGTGCGGAGAGCTTTTTCACGGATTACCCCGGTGTCAGGATCTTCTGCGTCGATGCTTCTGGGATGTGCGCCTGTGGGCGCACGCGGGAACGGTCCCGGCTACTTGATCAGGTAGATCGTGGCGAAGAGGCCGATCCACACGACATCGACGAAGTGCCAGTAGTAGGACACGACGATGGCCGCGGTCGCCTGCTCGTGGGTGAACCTCTTCGCCGCGTAGGTGCGGCCGAGGACGAACAGGAAGGCGATGAGGCCGCCCGTCACGTGCATGCCGTGGAACCCGGTGGTCAGGTAGAACACCGAGCCGTACGGGTCGGAGGACAGAGAGAGTCCGTCCTTCTTCACCAGCTCCGTGTACTCGAAGATCTGACCGCCGATGAAGATCGCACCCATGACGAAGGTGACGATGAACCAGCCCCGGAGCTTCTTCACGTCCCCGCGCTCGGCGGCGAAGACGCCGAGCTGGCAGGTCAGGGAGGAGAGCACCAGGATCGTGGTGTTGGTCGCGGAGAACGGAAGGTTGAGATGGCTCGCCATCTCCTTCCAGTGATCCGGACCGGTCACCGATCGCAGGGTGAAATACATCGCGAAGAGGGCCGCGAAGAACATCAGCTCGGAACTCAGCCAGATGATGGTTCCGACGCTGGTGAGGTTCGGCCGGTTGACCGACGGGTGCGCGTGCCCGGTTTCTACTGTCGTTGCTGTCGCCACGACCGACATTATGTCGGTCCCTTATCCCGCCCTCACTCCGGGGGGTACCGTTCGGAGTGTCCGTACCGCGTGTACTGCTCATATGGCCCATCGAAGCCGTGTTCCAACAGGTGTTGACTCGGTGTTCATGGGAGTAGCATCCGCCCCATCGGTAACCGATGTTCCCGACCAACGATGCGGAGGAACGATGCAGGCGACCGCCACGGTGCTGGTCTACAGCGATGACTCCAACACCCGCGAACAAGTCCGGTTGGCGACCGGACGCAGGCCTGCGCCGGACGCTCCCGTCGTCGAGTTCCTGGAATGCGCGACGCAGGCGGCCGTCCTCAAGGAGCTGGACAGGGGCGGGATCGACGTCTGTGTCCTGGACGGCGAGGCCGTGCCCATGGGCGGCATGGGCCTGTGCCGCCAGCTCAAGGACGAGGTGTTCAACTGCCCGCCGGTGCTGCTGCTGATCGGCCGGCCGCAGGACGCGTGGCTGGCGACCTGGAGCCGTGCGGACGCGGCTGTGACGCTCCCTGCGGATCCGGTGGAGTTCGCTGCCGCGTTGGCCTCCCTGCTGCGGCAGAAGAGGCTTCAGCAGAGCGCCTAGAGCTGCTCAGACGCTCTGCGGCCTGAGCCGGGCTCGCTCCGCCGAGCTCGGGCCGTCGGGCGTGCCGGCGACCAGCGCGCTGCCGGTGCGCCAGTTCTGCCAGGTGAGGTTCCAGTCACCGAAGCCGTTGCCGAAGGGCTCCATGGTGTCGCCGCCCGAGTTGACGACCTTCACCACGTCGCCCTCGTGGACGGTGTCGAAGAACCACTCGGCGTTGCTGGTGCTCATGCCGGTGCAGCCGTGGCTGACGTTGGCGTAGCCCTGGGAGCCGACGGACCAGGGCGCGGCGTGCACGTACTCGCCGCTCCAGGTCAGCCGGGTCGCGTAGTAGACGGGCAGGTCGTACGAGTCCGAGCTGCCCTCGGCGATGCCGACCGTGGCGCTGCGCATACGTACGAAGTACTGCTTGCCCAGGACCACCTTGACGCCGTTGCGGGTGTCGAAGCCGGGCTTGCCGGTGGTGACGGGGAGTTCTTTTATGTCCTCACCGTTCTTGTAGACCGTCATGGAGTGCGACGCCGCGTCGGTGACGGCGACGATGCTGTCGCCGATGGTGAGCTTCAGCGCCTTGCTCTTGGTGCCCCACAGGCGGTCGCCGACCTTGACGCCGTCGAGGTCGCTGTGGACCTGGACGGTGGCCTGGGCGGGCCAGTAGTCCTTGGGGCGGTAGTGGAGTTCCTTGTCGCTCACCCAGTGCCAGGCGCCCTGCACCGCGGGCACGGCGTCCACCCGTAGGGCCCGTTCGACGACGGCCCGTTGTGCCTTGTCCTTGACGGGCTTGTCGAGTTCGGCGGTGACGGGCTGGCCGACGCCGTACGTCCCCGACTTGGGCCCGAACGTCACGCCAAGGCGCTTCTTGGTGGTGGGCGTGGTGGTGTCGAAGTCGAGGACCTTGCGTCCCGGTGCCCCGTCGTCGTCCTCCGTGCTCACCCGCACCGTGTAGTGCGCGTTGGCGGCGAGCGGGGAGGTGCTGCGCCAGCGGGAGCCGTCGGCGGAGAGTTCGCCCGTCACATAGCGGCCTGTGGCGTCCACGGCCGTGACGTCGGTGATGCGGTCGTCGTCGGCGGTGACCTCCAGGGGCTTGTCCGGGTCGGCCTTCTTCCCGTCTCCCGTGGGGCCCTTGAAGGAGATCTGGTCCGTCGCGTCGTACGGCTTGTCGGTCAGCGGGTTGCCGCCGCTGCTGCAAGAGGTGCCGCCCGCGCCGAGGGCGATCACCAGCAGCGTGCAGCTGACGACGATGCGGGTGCGCGGAGAGTGGTTCATGTCCCTCACGCTAGGGACGTTCGTCAAGCACGGCGCGCCGGGTGACTCGTTCGAGCGAACGGTATTGCGGCAAACGCAGGAGCCCGGACGCTCCTGACGGAGTGTCCGGGCCCCTGTTGCGCTCTGCGCGTGCTACTGGGTGCGGTTCTCACCGCGGTAGTACTCGAAGACCCAGCCGTAGAGGCCGATCATGATGATCGGAGCGGAGAAGTACAGCAGCCACCAGCCGATCGCGATCGACAGGAAGGCCAGCGCGCCACCGAAACCGAGGGCGAGCGGCTGCCAGCTGTGCGGGCTGAAGAACCCGACCTCGCCGGCGTCGTCCGCGACGTCCGCGTCCCTGTTGTCCATGGCACCCGCGTCGACCCGCCGGGCCGTGAAGCCCAGGTAGAAGCCGACCATGATGCACAGACCGAACGCCAGGAAGAGGGCCGTGGTACCGGCCGGCTCCTTCGACCACACGCCATAGACGACCGCCATGGCGAGGACGAAGACGCTCAGCCACATGAACATCTTGCCCTGAACCTTCACTTGCCGGCCTCCTTGCCACCAGCCAGAGCCTTCTCACCGTGAGGCGCGTTCTCGAGCTGGTCGAGAGCGGCGATCTCAGGGTGATGCAGGTCGAACGCCGGGGATTCACTGCGGATCCGCGGCAGGGTGAGGAAGTTGTGCCGCGGCGGCGGGCACGAGGTGGCCCACTCCAGCGAGCGGCCGTAGCCCCACGGGTCGTCGACGCCGACCGGCTTGCCGTACTTGGCCGTCTTCCACACGTTGTAGAGGAACGGCAGGATCGACATGCCGAGCAGGAACGAGCTGATCGTCGAGATCGTGTTCAGGGCGGTGAAGCCGTCGGCCGCGAGGTAGTCCGCGTAACGACGGGGCATGCCCTCGGCGCCCAGCCAGTGCTGGACCAGGAAGGTGCCGTGGAAGCCGATGAACAGCGTCCAGAACGTGATCTTGCCGAGCCGCTCGTCCAGCATCTTCCCGGTCATCTTCGGCCACCAGAAGTGGAAGCCGGAGAACATCGCGAAGACGACGGTGCCGAACACCACGTAGTGGAAGTGCGCCACCACGAAGTACGAGTCGGACACATGGAAGTCCATCGGCGGCGAGGCCAGGATGACGCCGGTGAGGCCGCCGAAGGTGAAGGTGACCAGGAAGCCGGTGGCCCAGAGCATCGGGGTCTCGAAACTCAGGGACCCCTTCCACATCGTTCCGATCCAGTTGAAGAACTTCACGCCGGTCGGTACGGCGATGAGGAACGTCATGAAGGAGAAGAACGGCAGCAGCACACCGCCGGTGACGTACATGTGGTGGGCCCACACCGTCACGGACAGGCCGGCGATCGCGATGGTCGCGCCGATCAGGCCCATGTAGCCGAACATCGGCTTGCGGGAGAAGACCGGGATGACCTCGGAGATGATGCCGAAGAACGGCAGCGCGATGATGTACACCTCTGGATGGCCGAAGAACCAGAAGAGGTGTTGCCACAGCAGCGCTCCGCCGTTGGCCGCGTCGAAGACATGTGCCCCGAATTTCCGATCCGCCTCCAGCGCGAACAGCGCGGCGGCCAGGACGGGGAAGGCGAGCAGCACCAGCACCGCGGTCAGCAGCACGTTCCACACGAAGATCGGCATGCGGAACATGGTCATGCCGGGCGCGCGCATGCAGATGATGGTGGTGATGAAGTTGACCGCACCGAGGATGGTGCCGAAGCCGGAGAAGGCCAGACCCATGATCCACAGGTCGGCGCCGATGCCCGGGGAGCGCACCGCGTCCGACAGCGGGGAGTAGGCGAACCAGCCGAAGTCGGCCGCACCCGAGGGGGTGAGGAAGCCGCCGACCGCGATCGTCGAGCCGAACAGGTAGAGCCAGTAGGCGAACATGTTCAGCCGCGGGAACGCCACGTCGGGCGCGCCGATCTGCAGCGGCATGATCCAGTTCGTGAAGCCGGCGAACAGCGGCGTCGCGAACATCAGCAGCATGATCGTGCCGTGCATCGTGAACGCCTGGTTGAACTGCTCGTTCGACATGATCTGCAGACCCGGCCGGGCGAGCTCGGCACGCATCAGCAGCGCCATGACGCCGCCGATCAGGAAGAACGCGAACGACGTGACGAGATAGAGCGTCCCGATCGTCTTGTGGTCAGTGGTGGTGAGCCACTTGATCACGACGTTGCCGGGCTGCTTGCGCCGGACCGGCAGTTCGTCTGAGTAGTGCCCCTCACCTGCCGGGGCACCCTGGGGTTCGTTGACGATGCTCACAGGTTGTTCGTCTCCCGGTTCTTCTCGTGGCTCGTCTGCGCGATGCCGGCGGGAACGTAACCGGTCTGCCCCTTCTTGGCGAGGTCCTTGAGGTGCTGCTCGTAGCGCTCAGGGGAGACGACCTTCACGTTGAACAGCATCCGGGAGTGGTCGACGCCGCAGAGCTCGGCGCACTTGCCCAGGAAGGTGCCCTCCTTGTTGGGGACCACCTGGAAGGCATTGGTGTGGCCTGGGATGACGTCCATCTTCATCAGGAACGGCACCACCCAGAAGGAGTGGATGACGTCACGCGAGGTGAGGACGAAGCGGACCGTCTTCCCCTCGGGCAGCCACAGCGTGGGGCCCGGGTTACCGGTCTGCGGGTTCTTCGTCGCGGGCGTGCCGACGTCGTAGACTCCGCCGGCGTTGGCCGGGAAGTCGTTCTTGAACCGGTCCGGGATCGCGGCCAGGTTCTTGTCGGTCTTCGCGTCACCGGTGGAACCGTCGACGGGCTCGATGTAGTTGAAGCCCCAGCTCCACTGGAAGCCGACGACGTTCACCGTGACGTCCGGCTTCTTGTCGAGGCTGAGGAGCTTCGTCTCGTCACGTGCCGTGAAGTAGAACAGCACCGAGACGATGACGAGCGGAACGACCGTGTACAGCGCCTCGATCGGCATGTTGTACCGGGTCTGCGGAGGAACCTCGACCTTGGTCCGGCTGCGCCGGTGGAAGATGGTCGCCCACAGGATCAGGCCCCACACCAGCACGCCGGTGGCCAGCGCGGCCGCCCAGGAACCCTGCCACAGGGAGAGGATCCGCGGAGCCTCTTCCGTGACGGGGGTGGGCATACCAAGGCGGGGGAAGTCCTTGTATGTGCAACCGGTGGCGGTCGCCAGGACCAGGCCCGCGGTCATTGCCTGCAGCAGCTTCCGCCGCATCGGGCGCCGCGGCGAGCGGTCGGAGCCGTTGGGACTCACGTAGCGCCTTCCCGAGAGTCTCGCCCGCGCGTATTGGCTGCGGCCTTCTCGCTGGTCGGTCGCCGCCCTGCGTCGGGCAGGGGTTTGGATGTTTATGCGGACCAAACCCTAGCCGACGCGTTCCAGGGGGTCGCGGGGAGGGGTGCCTAGTCACTCAGTGGGTTCGCTGGATTGGCGGCTGCGGGTTCGTTGCGGCTTGTCGCGCGGTTCCCCGCGCCCCAATGGGTCGACTGCAACCAGGAACGTCTTAGCGTTTGCGTATGTCCTATCTCGACGCCGCTTCCTCCGCTCCCCTCCATCCCGTTGCCCGTCAGGCGTTGTTGGCCTCCCTGGATGAAGGGTGGGCCGATCCCGCGCGTCTCCATCGGGAGGGGCGGCGGGCTCGGATGTTGCTGGATGCGGCGCGGGAGGCGGCTGCCGAGGCCGTGGGGTGCCGTACCGACGAACTGGTTTTCACCTCTTCCGGAACCCGCGCCGTGCATGCGGGAATCGCGGGGGCGCTGGCCGGGCGTCACCGGATCGGGGGTCACCTGATCGTGTCGGCGGTCGAACATTCCTCGGTGCTCCATGCGGCTGACACGCACGAGGCCGGCGGCGGGAGTGTCACACGGATCGCGGTGGACCGGACGGGCAGGGCGGCGCCGGAGTCGTACGCCGCCGCTCTGCGGCCCGACACCGCGCTCGCCTGTCTTCAGTCCGCCAATCACGAGGTGGGGACCGAGCAGCCGGTGGCCGACGTGGCCGCCGTGTGCCGGGAGGCCGGGGTGCCGCTGTTGGTGGATGCGGCGCAGTCGTTGGGGTGGGGGCCGGTCGAGGGTGACTGGTCGCTGCTCGCGGCCAGTGCCCACAAGTGGGGTGGGCCCTCGGGGGTGGGACTGCTCGTCGTACGGAAAGGGGTGCGGTTCGCGCCGCGAGGGCCCGTGGACGAGCGGGAGTCGGGCCGGGCGCCGGGCTTCGAGAACCTGCCTGCCATTGTCGCGGCAGCGGCTTCCCTGCGGGCGGTGCGCGCGGAGGCGGCGCAAGAGGCGGTACGGCTGCGGGAACTGACGGAGCGGATCCGGGTGCGGGTGGCGCAGTCGGTGCCGGACGTGGAGGTGGTCGGGGATCCGGAGCGGCGACTGCCGGGGATCGTCACCTTCTCCTGTCTCTATGTCGACGGGGAGACACTGCTCCACGAGCTCGACCGGGAGGGTTTCTCCGTCTCGTCCGGATCGTCCTGTACGAGCAGCACGCTGACACCGAGCCATGTGCTGAAGGCGATGGGGGTGCTGAGTGAGGGGAATGTGCGGGTTTCTTTGCCGACGGGGACGACCCGGGAGGAAGTGGAGCGGTTCCTGGAGGTGTTGCCGGGGGCGGTGGCGGGGGTGCGGGAGAAGCTCGGGGCTTCGGACCTGGCCACGGCCGTGCAGCAGGACGTTCTCGTCGTCGACGCTCTCGGCAGGCGCTGCCCGATCCCCGTCATCGAACTCGCCAAGGTCATCGGAGGCGTCCCGGTGGGCGGCACGGTGCGGGTGCTGTCCGACGACGAGGCGGCGCGGCTGGACATTCCGGCGTGGTGCGAGATGCGGGGGCAGGAGTACCTGGGCGAGGAGCCGGCGGACCAGGGCTCCGCGTACCTGGTCCGCCGGGTGTCGTAGCTCAGGCCAGGTGCTTCTGGACCTCGGCCGCCGCCTCGTCGCCGTACGCCTTGGCGAAGCGGTCCATGAAGTGACCGCGGCGCAGCTGGTACTCCTGGGTGCCGACCGTCTCGATGACGAGCGTGGCGAGCATGCAGCCGACCTGGGCCGCGCGCTCCATGGAGACGCCCCAGGCCAGGCCGGAGAGGAAGCCGGCGCGGAAGGCGTCACCGACGCCCGTGGGGTCGGCCTTGCGCTCCTCCTGCGCGCAGCCGACCTCGATCGGGTCCTCGCCCTTGCGCTCGACGCGGACTCCGCGGGAGCCGAGGGTGGTGATGCGGTGGCCGACCTTGGCGAGGATCTGCTCGTCGCTCCAGCCGGTCTTGGACTCGATGAGGCCCTTCTCGTACTCGTTCGAGAAGAGGTACGTGGCGCCCTCCAGCAGTATCCGGATCTCGTCGCCGTTCATCCGGGCGATCTGCTGGGAGAAGTCCGCGGCGAAGGGGATCGACCGGGAACGGCACTCCTCGGTGTGCCGGAGCATGCCCTCGGGGTCGTCGGCGCCGATCAGGACCAGGTCCAGGCCGCCCACGCGGTCCGCGACGGTCTTCAGCTCGATCAGGCGGGCCTCGCTCATCGCGCCCGTGTAGAAGGAGCCGATCTGGTTGTGGTCGGCGTCCGTGGTGCACACGAAGCGGGCGGTGTGCAGGGTCTCGGAGATGCGGACCGAGCCGGTGTCGACGCCGTGCCGGTCCAGCCAGTCGCGGTACTCGGCGAAGTCGGAGCCCGCGGCACCGACCAGGATCGGCTGCGTGCCGAGCTGGCCCATGCCGAAGGCGATGTTCGCGCCGACACCGCCCCGGCGTACGTCGAGGTTGTCGACCAGGAAGGAGAGCGAGACCGTGTGCAGCTGGTCCGCGACGAGCTGGTCGGCGAAGCGGCCGGGGAAGGTCATGAGGTGGTCGGTGGCGATGGAGCCGGTGACTGCGATGCGCACGGCGGGGACTCTCCTGTGGAATCAAGGGGGCGCGCGATAGCGCTCGTTGGAGGGGCGGTGGCGGGAGACGGGAGGGCGGATTGACACTTCACGCTACCGGGTCGTAGCGGGGCGCTGAAGAGGGGCTCTGAAGTGGCCGAAACTACCCGATAGTAGATCTTTCTTCGCAGGCTGGTACGTGCATACGGTTCCGCTATGACGAACCTCAAGGTCCATGCCCCGGTCCCGGTCGACCTGGAAGGCGACCTCGCGTCGCTGCGCGGCGACTGTGCCCGGATGGTCCCCCACTGGGCCGCTCCCGACCGGATCACTTCCCTTCCGGTCTCCCCGTCACTCATCCACGGGGTGAAGGTGCCGTCGAAGTCGGCCCACCTGCTGGACGCGATGTCGGACTACGGCGACTGAACCCGGCTCGGTGGTACCCGATCGGCGCGTTCGAGGGAACCGCGCGCTCCCCCACTGCGTCCCATCGCCGTCCCCCGTAAAGGGGATGCGCGATACGACCCTCCAGCAGGCCGTTTTGACAGGGCCGGGTCAGGGTCATGGGACAGCAGTGCAGCAGAAGGAGCGATGCGGTGAACACCGAGCGACCCGACAACGACGCCGACGGCTCCGACGAGGAGCCGGGCGACACCGGCTCCGCGGCGGAGCAGGGTGCCGTGGCCGGACAGGGCGCCGAGGGTGCCGGCGCCCTCGGTTCCGGCGCCCAGGGGGAGGGCACACGGGCCGACGGCGCCCAGGTCGAGGAGACCGAGGCCGCCGAGGCTTCCACGGCTGACGAACGTGACGCCGAAGCCGTCGCGGCTCCCGCGGCTGACGAGGGTGACGCCGAAGCCGTCGCGGCTCCCGCGGCTGACGAGGGTGACGCCGAGTCTCCCGCGGCTGACGAAGACGACGCCGAGGCCGCCCGGATTCCCCCGGCTGACGAAGGTGACGACGGCATCCCCGACGCCACCCCCGAACCGGGTACGGACCACCCCCGGCCGCCCGCCCGCCGCTCCCCCGTGCTCATCGCCTCCGTCGCCGCCGCCGTGCTGCTCGTGGGAGGCGGCGGGGCCTATCTCACCGCATCCGCCACCGGGGGGTCCGGCGGTCGTACGGGCTCCGGGGCCTCCGGCGACGACAGCACGCCCCCGCCACTCGCGCTCGACGGCTACTCCGAGGGCGGTTCGAACGGGATCGCGCCCGGGGAGCCCAACCCGTACGGCGTGACGTACAAGGTCGACGGCACGCTGCCCGCCGGCCCCGGCTCCGCGCCCGTGTACCGGGCGGCCGGTCAGGTCACCAAGGACGAGGTGGCCCGGCTGGCGAAGTCCCTCGGTCTGGCCGGGGCGCCGGTGGCGCAGGGACAGGCCTGGCAGGTCGGGCCCGCGGGGGACGGGTCGGGGCCGAGCCTCGTGGTGGACAGGCAGGCGCCGGGGACCTGGACGTTCCACCGGTACGCGGCCGGCACCGACGCCTGCCAGAGCATCACCGCATGCACCAAGGATCCGGCGAACCCGGCCGGCGCCACGGTGAGCGAGGCGGCCGCGAAGAAGGCCGCGGCGCCCGTGCTGAAGGCGGTCGGTCAGGACGACGCGAAGGTGGACGCGAGCCAGGTCATGGGCGCCCAGCGGGCGGTGAACGCGAACCCGTTGGTCGGCGGGCTGCCCACATACGGCTGGACGACCGGGCTGACGGTGAGCACACAGGGCGAAGTGGTCGGCGGCAGCGGTCAGTTGAAGGCACCGGCCAAGGGCGACACGTATCCCGTGCTGGGCGCGAAGAAGACGCTGGAGCTGATGAACTCGGCGCCCACGACCGACCACCGCATGGGCATCGGCGGCTGCGCCAGCCCCGTACCGCTGAAGGACCGGCTGGAAGCGCCCTGCGGGCAGTCGACCTCGGGGGCCGGTGCGACGCCGGCGAAGGAGACCGTCACGGTCGACGGCGCGGTGTTCGGGCTGGCCACGCGGGCGGTGGACGGGCGGCAGACGCTGGTGCCGTCCTGGCTGTTCGAGGTGAAGGGCGCGGGCACGCAGCACGGTTTCACGGTGACGTATCCGGCCGTCGACCCGAAGTACCTGGCGTCGGCCTCGGCCACCGAGTCCCCGGAGCCGACCACGTCGGCGACGCCCCCGGGCGACGAGCCGACCTCGGCGCCGGCCACCCGGGACGTCAAGGTGGACGGCTACACGGCGGACGGCAAGGAGCTGACCGTGAGCTTCACGGGCGGCGTGTGCGCCGACTACACGGCGAAGGCGAGCGAGAGCGCGGACGAGGTGACCGTCACGGTGACCGAGAAGCCCTGGAAGGGCAAGATCTGCATCATGATCGCCAAGGAGTTCCAGAAGACCGTGCAGCTGGACGAACCGCTCGGTGACCGGAAGGTCGTGGGCTCGGACGGCAAGGGGATCGCGCTGGTGAAGCCGGGAGCGCGACTGCCGCGGGCTGCGGCCGGGGTGCAGTAGCCGCCCGGAGAAACGCGAAGGCGGCGGCCCTGTCGGAGGGGGCCGCCGCCTTCGGCATGTTCAGTTGTCCAGCGGGCCTCGGCCGGTCGGCGGGGCCTAGCTGAAGGAGTCGCCGCAGGCGCAGGAGCCCGTCGCGTTCGGGTTGTCGATCGTGAAGCCCTGCTTCTCGATCGTGTCGACGAAGTCGACGGACGCGCCGCCCAGGTACGGGGCACTCATGCGGTCGGTGACCACCTTGACGCCGTCGAAGTCCTTGACCACGTCGCCGTCGAGGGACCGCTCGTCGAAGAAGAGCTGGTAGCGCAGGCCGGAGCAGCCGCCGGGCTGGACGGCGACACGCAGGGCCAGGTCGTCACGGCCTTCCTGGTCGAGCAGGGCCTTGACCTTCGCCGCGGCGGCGTCGGACAGGATGATGCCGTCGGTGACGGTGCTGGTCTCGTCCGATACGGACATCTACATCTCTCCCGGGTTGTACGGAGACTGCTTGCCGACGTTTTCAACCGCCGGAGGCACGGATTCATTCCGAGCCGGGCAACTTGTCTTTTCGCCTGTTCTTTCATGCTCGCACACCCGCGACGAAGCGAACAGCGACCCAGCGGCCCCCTCCGGCACGGCACCGGGATTCATGTCACATCGACGTTATGACCATCGTCAAACTGACGTGAACCGGGTTATCATAGATAACGTCAGTTCGACGAAAAGCACTCCCGCAGAGAATATCCGCAGAACAGAAAGGGTAGGTGTCGTGACCACCGCCCAGACCCCGGAGCTCGACGTACAGCCGACTCCTCTTGCCCTGCTGCTCCTCGGCCGTGAGGCCGACCCGAAGAGCGAGCGCGGCGTCGAGTGTCCCGGCGACCTGCCCTCGCCGTCCGACCCGGACCTCGTGGCACGCGCCCGCGCGGCCAAGGAGAAGCTCGGCGACAAGGTCTTCGTGCTCGGCCACCACTACCAGCGCGACGAGGTCATCCAGTTCGCCGACGTCACGGGTGACTCGTTCAAGCTGGCCCGGGACGCGGCGGCGCGTCCGGAGGCCGAGTACATCGTGTTCTGCGGCGTGCACTTCATGGCGGAGTCCGCGGACATCCTGACGTCGGACGACCAGAAGGTGGTCCTGCCCGACCTCGCCGCCGGCTGCTCGATGGCCGACATGGCGACGGCCGAGCAGGTCGCCGAGTGCTGGGACGTGCTGACCGAGGCCGGCGTGGCCGAGCAGGTCGTGCCCGTCTCGTACATGAACTCGTCCGCCGACATCAAGGCGTTCACCGGAAAGCACGGCGGCACGATCTGCACCTCGTCCAACGCCGAGAAGGCCCTCGACTGGGCCTTCGAGCAGGGCGAGAAGGTGCTGTTCCTGCCCGACCAGCACCTCGGTCGCAACACCGCCGTCCGCGACCTGGGCATGTCCCTGGAGGACTGCGTCCTCTACAACCCGCACAAGCCGAACGGCGGGCTGACGGCGGACGAGCTGCGCGCCGCGAAGATGATCCTGTGGCGCGGCCACTGCTCGGTGCACGGCCGGTTCTCGCTGGACTCGGTCAACGACGTGCGCGAGCGCATCCCGGGCGTGAACGTCCTCGTCCACCCGGAGTGCAGGCACGAGGTCGTCGCCGCGGCCGACCACGTCGGTTCGACGGAGTACATCATCAAGGCGCTGGAGGCGGCTCCGGCAGGCTCCAAGTGGGCCATCGGAACCGAACTCAATCTCGTACGACGCCTCGCGAACCGTTTCGCCGCCGAGGGCAAGGAGATCGTCTTCCTCGACAAGACGGTCTGCTTCTGCTCGACCATGAACCGCATCGACCTCCCCCACCTGGTCTGGGCCCTGGAGTCGCTGGCCGAGGGCAACCTGGTCAACCGGATCGAGGTCGACAAGGAGACCGAGGCGTTCGCGAAGCTCGCGCTGGAGCGGATGCTGGCGCTGCCGTAGCCCGTGGGCCGAGGCCCGCGCTCACCCCGCCGGGACGGCTGTCCGGTGGGGGTGGGCCGGGTCGAGGGTGAAGATCGTGCCGTCGGCGGTCGCCACCACCAGGGCGCCCTTCTCGAACAGCACGACGGGCTCCAGCCCACTGGCCAGCACCTCGGCACGGGCGGCGGTCTCCCACAGCACGGTGCCCCGCGCCGCGTCCAGGGCCGCCACCCGTCCGCTCGCGCCGGCCATGTACGCGGTGCGCCCGCCGGCGTCCACCGAGACCCGGCCGGCCGACTCCAGGGTGGTGCGGGACTCCCAGACCCGCGCTCCCGTCAGCGGCGAGACGGCGGTCACCAGGCCGCTGGACGTGGAGAAGTAGAGCGTGCCGCGTGCCAGGGCCACGGTCCCCCGGTACCGCTGGGGCAGCGGTGTCACCTCGCGCTTCCCGCTCTCGGGGTCGACGCGCACGATACGGGTGTACGTCAGGTCCTTGCTCACCGCGACCGCGTCCGCGTCCGACTCCACGAACAGCAGCTTCCCGTCGAGGGCGCCGACGAAGCTGCCGCTGTCCGCGGGTGAGGCCAGGCGCCGCGCGGAGCCGTCGGAGGGGTCGATGACGATGAACTCCGTGTCGTCGTCCGCCGAGTCGGTGACGCACTCGACGTACGGACGGTTCCCCAGGTCGAGCAGGGTGCAGAAGTGCTTCGCCGGCAGGGACGTCTTCCAGCGCTCCTTGCCGTCGGCCGCCGAGCGGGCGGTCACCGACCGGCCGTCGGCCTCCAGCATGAGGACCAGTCCGGCGACGTGGATCGACCCCGGGCTGCCGTTGTACACCTTCCGGGACCAGAGTCTTCCGCCGCTGTCGCGGTCGAGGGCGACGAGGGACTGTTCCTGGGTGAAGCCGGACTCGTTGTTGACGAGCAGTTGGACGAGCACCACGTCGCCCTCGGCCCCGACGACCGACGAGACGTACCGGTCGGCCGGGAGCCCGGCGGGCGCGATGTCGGCGCGCCAGAGGATCGTGCCGGTGGCGGCGTCGATCCGTTCCGGGAGGAGTGCGTTGCCGCCGCAGTAGACGGAGCCCTGGTCCACCGCGCAGCGCGGCGCCATGTCCGTGCCGTGCACGTCCGGCGCCTTCGTCGCTCCGCTCGCGGCGGTTTCGGTCACCCCCGTCTGCCACGGCTTCCAGCCGGCCGGGAGCGCCGACCAGCGGGACGAGGCAGAAGACGAGGCGGACGAGGCGGGGCTCGCCGGCGGGGAGTCCGAAAACCCCGGTCCGAACCGGATGTAGCCCAGCAGCCCCAAGCCCAGCGCGCCGACCGTGCCGACCGCGGCCCACAACGGACGTATACGGCCGCGGCGGCCGGAGCCGGCAGTGGTGGTGCCGCCGGACGCGATCCCCGGGCCGGTCTCCGCGGCGGCCCGCGGCGCGGGCGGACGCAGGGTCATCGTGAGCGGCTCGTCCTCCGTGGGCTCGGGCAGGACCGCCGCGAACTCGTGGGCCAGTTCGTCGAGTTCGGGCCGGTCCTTGGCGTCCTTGGCCAGGCAACGCTCCAGGACGGTGCGCAGCGGACGGGCCACCCCTTCCAGCACAGGGTCGTTGTGGACCACCCGGTAGGCGGTCAGATAGGGGCTGTCGGCGTCGAACGGGCCCCGGCCGGTGACGGCGAACACCAGCAGGGCGCCGAGCGAGAAGACGTCCGAGGCGGGACCCACCGTGCGGGCGTCGGTGAGCTGTTCCGGGGACATGAAGGGCGGGGTGCCGATCATCTGCCCGGTCTCGGTGAGGGTGTTGTGGTTCTCGGCCGCGCGGGAGATGCCGAAGTCGATGACGCGGGGGCCGTCCTCGGCCATCAGGACGTTGGCGGGTTTCAGGTCCCGGTGCACGACCCCGGCCCGGTGGATCTCCCGCAGCGCCTCCACCAACCCCAGGGCCAGCTGCCGCAGTTCGGCGCCGCGCAGCCGGCCCTCCGCACGGATCCGCTCGGCGAGGGAGCGGCCGGGCACGTACTGGGTGGCCATCCAGGGCCGTACCGCCTCCGGGTCGGCGTCCACGACAGGGGCGGTGAAGGCGCCGCTCACCTTGCGGACCAGCTCGATCTCCTGGCGGAAGCGGGCCCGGAAGACCTCGTCCTCGGCGTACTGGGCGTGCACCACCTTGACGGCGACCTCGCGGCCGGAGCGGGATCTGCCCCGGTAGACGATGCCCATGCCACCGGACCCGAGCCGATCGGCCAAGATGTAGCCGCCGACCGATTTCGGGTCGTCCTTCCGCAGGGGCACGCCCGAATCCCTTTCCCACGTACGGCAACTGAAGGCCTCAGAATACGCAGCGAGCAGATGAGGGCGGCCGGGGCCCGGCCGTCCCTACGAGAACGTCACATACCGCCGGCCTCCGGTTCCTTCGAAGCGGGTGCGGAGGCCGCCGGCATCGCCAGGCACCAGGCTCTTGAACGCGTCGCCCGGGCCGAAGGTCACTGCGCCCTTGGACGGACCAGCCCGGACTCGTAGGCGATGACGACGAGTTGGGCCCTGTCGCGGGCGCCCAGCTTGGCCATGGCGCGGTTGACATGGGTCTTCACGGTGAGCGGGGAGACCTCCAGGCGTTCGGCGATCTCGTCGTTGGAGTGACCGCCGGCGACCTGGACGAGGACCTCGCGTTCACGGACGGTGAGGGCGGCGAGCCGCTCGGCGCGGGCCGGGTCGCGGCCGTCGTCCAAGGCGTCGCCCTGGGCGAGGAAGCGGGCGATCAGGCCCTTGGTGGCGGCCGGGGAGAGCAGCGCCTCGCCGCCGGCCGCGATGCGGATGGCGCTCAGCAGCTCGTCCGGTTCGCTGCCCTTGCCGAGGAAGCCGGAGGCACCGGCGCGCAGGGACTGCACCACGTAGTCGTCGACCTCGAAGGTCGTCAGGATCACGACGCGGACCTGGGCGAGGCTGGGGTCGGCACTGATCATGCGGGTGGCCGCGAGACCGTCGGTGCCGGGCATCCGGATGTCCATCAGCACCACGTCGGCCCGCTCCTCCTTGGCCAGCCGCACCGCCGCCGCACCGTCGGACGCCTCACCGACGACCTCCATGTCGGGCTCGGAGTCGACGAGTACCCGAAAGGCGCTGCGCAGCAGGGCCTGGTCGTCGGCGAGCAGGACACGGATCGTCGTCATACGGGGTCCTCCGCAGGGGATGGGGGTGTCATACGGCGTCTTCCGCGGCGCGGGAGCGGGTCCTGACCGGCAGGATCGCGTGGACACGGAAGCCGCCGCCGTAACGGGGGCCGGTGGTGAGGGTGCCCCGCAGGGCGGTGACCCGCTCGCGCATGCCGAGCAGGCCGTGGCCGCCGCCGCTCGTGGGGAGGTCGTCGCCCGAGCCGTTGTCGAGGACGGTGATCTCGATGTTGGGGCCGACGCGTACGACGCTGACCTCGGCCTTCGCCTCCGTACCGGCATGCTTTTGCACGTTGGTCAGGGCTTCCTGGATGACGCGGTAGGCGGCCAGACCGACGGCGGCGGGGAGGGTGGTGCCGTGGTCGGCGCGGGCGACCTCGACATGCAGGCCGGCGCTGCGGAAGGTGCCGACGAGTTCGTCGAGGCGCTCCAGGCCGGGGGCCGGTTCGGTGGGGGCCTCGGGGTCGCCGGACTGGCGCAACAGGCCGACGGTGGCGCGGAGCTCGTTGAGCGCGGAGCGGCTGGCCTCGCGGACGTGGGCGAGGGCCTCCTTGGCCTGGTCGGGGCGCTTGTCCATGACGTGCGCGGCCACGCCGGCCTGCACGTTCACCAGGGCGATGTGGTGGGCGACGACGTCGTGCAGGTCCCGGGCGATACGCAGGCGCTCCTCGGCGACCCGGCGGCGGGCCTCCTCCTCGCGGGTGCGTTCCGCTCGCTCGGCGCGCTCGCGGATGGCCTGGACGACGGCGCGGCGACTGCGGACGGCGTCGCCGGCGGTGGCGCCGATGCCGGTCCAGGCGAAGATGGCGAGGTTCTCCTGGGCGTACCAGGGCAGGGGGCCGGCCAGCATGGAAGCACCGGTCAGGACGGTCATCGTCAGCAGGCCCAGACGCCAGGTGGTGGGGCGGTCGGTGGTGGCGGCGACGGTGAAGAGGGCGATGACCGCTGCCATGGCGACGGGGGCCCTGGGATCACCGACGACGCACTCGACGAGGGCGACGGTGCCGGTGAGGGCGAGGACCGTCCTCGGGGCGCGGCGGCGGAAGACCAGGGCGAGGGCGCCGAGGGCCATGAGCACGAGGGCGAGGAGGTCGGGGGTGCGGATGCCCCAGGTGACGCCGTCGTCGCCGTGCGGGTCGACGAAGGAGCCCGCCACCATGCAGACGAGTACGCCGGCCGCCAGGGTCGCGTCCAGCGCGAGGGGGTGCGCCTTCAGCCGACATCTGGTGCGTTCTAGCGTGCCGCTCACTCCTGAACAGTACGGGTCGCTTGACCGGGCCGGAACTGGTGGTGTCCGTGCCTTGCGGTGGCCGCGTCCTGAGGCTGCCGCCCCCGGACCCCCGCTTCGGCCCTCAAGGGGCCTCGTCCTCGGACGCGGGACGGGCCGGCATTGCCGGACCGGCGTCGAGATGTGCCGTCCGGCGGGCTGAAAGGGCCCGGCGTGAAGAACACCCCGTGTCCTACCCGGGGATCAGGCCGTCGTCGCTCAGCAGGTCCCGGACCTCCTCCAAGGTGGCGTCCTCGGACGGGAGGATCAGTTCCGAGGGTTCCAGGGAGTCGTCGGGCAGGGGGTCGCCCAGTTCGCGGACCTTGGCGAGGAGGGCCTGCAGGGTGCGGCGGAAGCCGGGGCCGTCGCCGTTCTGCATTTCCTGCAGGAGGACGTCGTCCAGCTTGTTCAGCTCGGTGAGGTGGCTGTCGGCCAGCCTCACCTGCCCCTCCCCCATGATCCGTACGATCATGTCGCCCTCCTCGGCGTGGGCCCCTACTGCTTGTCGAAGCGCGGGGTGTCCTTCGGCTGCTGCTGGGACTGCGAGCCGCCCGCGCCGCCCTCGATCGCCTGGGGGGACGAGGAGCCGCCGGCCAGTTCGGCCTTCATGCGCTGCAGTTCCAGCTCTACATCCGTACCACCGGAGATGCGGTCCAGCTCGGCCTGGATCTCGTCCTTGTGCATGCCGGACTGGTCGTCGAGGGCGCCCGAGGCGAGGAGTTCGTCGATGGCGCCGGCCCGGGCCTGCAGCTGCGCCGTCTTGTCCTCGGCGCGCTGGATCGCCAGGCCCACGTCGCCCATTTCCTCCGAGATGCCGGAGAAGGCCTCGCCGATCCGGGTCTGGGCCTGGGCGGCGGTGTACGTGGCCTTGATCGTCTCCTTCTTCGTACGGAAGGCGTCGACCTTGGCCTGGAGCCGCTGGGCCGCCAGAGTGAGTTTCTCCTCCTCGCCCTGCAGCGTCGCGTGCTGCGTCTCGAGGTCGGTGACCTGCTGCTGGAGCGCGGCGCGACGCGAGAGCGCCTCGCGGGCGAGGTCCTCACGGCCCAGCGCGAGCGCCTTGCGGCCCTGGTCCTCCAGCTTCGTCGACTGCGACTGCAGCTGGTTGAGCTGGAGCTCCAGGCGCTTGCGCGACGTGGCCACGTCGGCCACACCACGGCGCACCTTCTGCAGCAGCTCCAACTGCTTCTGGTACGAGTAATCGAGGGTTTCGCGCGGGTCCTCGGCCCGGTCAAGGGCCTTGTTCGCCTTCGCGCGGAAGATCATCCCCATACGCTTCATGACACCGCTCATGGGCTTCGCGCGCCCCCTTCTGACGTCCAGCTCTGCGACAGGACCCACAGTACGGGCCCTGCATCCATTGACGCACTGTTCGGGGACGGATGCGCTCATCCCCAAGGACGACTGCCACCGCTCCCGCTCCGGCGTAGGGAGTAGGTGTCCCCCCAGGGAAACCCCTGACGGACACCGGGGCCGGAAGCACGCGCAACGTCCCCTCTGTCCCTTACATGACGACTGGTGTTGCCGGATCGTTCCCCGCGGGGCTGGGGTCCAACCCCGGGCACCCCGTACCCTTGGGTTTTGTGTTCCGTAGCCGTTCCAAGGAAGAGAAGGCCGCAGGCGCCGACAAGGCGTCGCTGACCGACTCCAAGCAGCCCCGTGACCCTCAGGCCAAGAAGGGCAGGCCCACGCCCAAGCGCAGTGCGGCCCAGTCCCAGCGCCGCAGCGTCGCCAACACCTCGATGACGCGCAAGGACGCCTCCAGGCGTCAGCGTGACGAGCGGCGTGCCGCACTGGACCGGCAGCGCCAGGCGCTGGCCGGTGGTGACGAGCGTTATCTGCCCGCCCGTGACAAGGGGCCGGTGCGGAAGTTCGCCCGTGACTGGATCGACTCCCGTTTCAACGTCGCGGAGTTCTTCCTGCCGATGGCCGTGGTCATCCTCGTGCTGAGCATGGTGCGGGTGGGCTCGCTGCAGAGCATCGCGCTGCTGCTGTGGCTCGTGGTGATCGTGCTCATCGTGCTCGACGCGAGTGTCAGCGCCTTCCGGCTGAGGAAGCAGCTCGCCGAGCGCTTCCCGGACCAGAACACCAAGGGCGCCACCCGGTACGCCCTGATGCGCTCCCTCCAGATGCGTAGGCTCCGGCTGCCGAAGCCGCAGGTCAAGCGCGGAGAGCGGCCCTGAGCGCTACGTCGTTCTCCGGGGGCGCGGCGGATGCCTGGCTGCGCACGCTGGGCGGTCTGCGCGATGTCGTACGCCAGGAGCTGGTGGCCCGGCAGCTCGACGAGCAGATAGCGGGTCGTTTCCCGGTCGGGCAGCGGCTTCGGGTGCTCGACGTGGGCATGGGCCAGGGCACCCAGGCGCTGCGCCTGGCCCGGGCCGGGCATCAGGTGACCGGCCTTGAGCAGGATTCCACGATGCTCGCGGCCGCGCGCGAGGCCCTCTCCGGAGAGCCCGTGGGCATCCGGGAGCGGGTGCGGATCATCGAGGGCGACGGCCGCGACACCGGCGTGCACTTCCTGCCGGGCAGCTTCGACGTGGTCCTGTGCCACGGGGTGCTGATGTACGTCGAGGAGCCTGATCCGCTGCTGGCCGGACTGGCCCGGATGCTCGCCCACGGCGGACTGCTGTCGCTGCTCGTGCGCAACGCCGACGCGCTGGCGATGCGGCCGGGGCTGTCCGGGGACTGGGCGTCCGCGCTGGGCGCCTTCGACACGGTCTCGTACACCAATCGGCTGGGCCTGGACGTCCGGGCCGACCGGCTGGGGACGCTGACCGCGACGCTGGCCGGGATCGGCGCGCCGCTGCACGCCTGGTACGGGGTGCGGGTCTTCACGGACACCGCGGCGGACGGGGCGGAGATCCCGGCGGACGCGCAGACCCTGCTGGCGGCCGAGGAGCGGGCGGGGCGGACGGATCCGTACCGCGGGGTGGCGGCGCTGCTGCACCTGTGCGGGGTACGCGGCTGAGCCCCGTTCGGGCGTGCACCACGAGCCGGGGATTCACTCCGAAGTGAGACTCGGGGCATGGACGTCTCCCGGACCCGTGCCCTGCGGCCGCTCGCTGCCGCCGCCGCTCTCTGCTGCTCCCTCGCGTTCGTCTCGGCCTGCTCCGACTCCGGCTCCCGGAGCGAGACGGAGAAGTCGACCGCGCAGGCCGCACAGGCCGCCGCCGTCCCGACGACGACCAGCGATCTGCAGAGCGACTACCAGAAGGTGATCAAGAACGTACTGCCGTCGGTCGTGCAGATCCAGGCGGGCAACGCCCTGGGGTCGGGGATCGTGTACGACGACCAGGGGCACATCGTCACCAACGCGCACGTCGTCGGGAACGAGAAGACGTTCCAGGTGACGACCGCCAGCAGCGAGGACGTGCACACCGCCGAGCTGGTCTACTCCTACCCCGACCAGGACCTCGCCGTCATCAAACTGGACGGGGTGCCCAGCGGGCTCAAGGCGACGACCTTCGCGGACTCCTCGAAGGTCGCGGTCGGGCAGATCGTGCTGGCGATGGGCTCGCCGCTCGGGCTGTCGTCCAGCGTGACGCAGGGCATCGTCTCGGCGACCGGACGGACCGTCACCGAGGGCAGCTCGGGCGGCGGCACGGGCGCGACGATCGGGAACATGGTGCAGACGTCCGCGGCCATCAACCCCGGCAACAGCGGCGGCTCCCTCGTCAACCTCGACGGGCAGGTCATCGGCATTCCGACGCTCGCCGCCACCGATCCCGAACTCGGGGGCAGCGCGGCGCCCGGGATCGGGTTCGCGATCCCCTCGTCGATGGTGAAGACGATCGCCGACCAGATCATCAAGGACGGCAAGGTCACCGACTCGGGCCGGGCGGCGCTGAACATCACGGGCCGTACGGTCGTCGACAGCCGGTACCAGGCCGCCGGGGTCGCCGTGGTCGAGGTGAAGAGCGGCGGGGCGGCCGACAAGGCCGGCATCCGGGCCGGGGACATCATCACCAGGCTGGGCGACACGGACATCACCACGATCACGTCCCTGTCCGAGGCGCTGGCGGCGGACCAGCCGGGCGAGAAGACGTCGGTGACGTTCACCCGGAACGGGAGTGAGAAGAAGACCGAGGTGACGCTGGGCGAGCAGTGAGGAGAGGGGGCGGCCGGGTCGCGGCCGCCCCCTCTGCCCGGGGCCTCGTCCCGACTACGCGTCCTCGGCGTGCAGGCTCATCGGCCCGTAGATCTCCGTGGAGTCCTCGAACAGCCGCGCCTGGTCGGCGCCGCCTTCCTGCAGCGGCTTCCAGTACTCCCCGATCCAGGACTCGGCGTCCCCCTGCGTGGTGAACTCCTCGGGCTGCACCGCGGGCTGGACCTCCGCCCCGTCGGCCTTCTCGAACCGCCACGTCCATGACGCCATGTACGCCTCCTCGCTCCGCTGGGTTACGCCGTGATCAACCTAAGGTAGTCGGTCGAGTGCAGGCCGGTGGGGCTGGTCGCGCCTCGCGGCGGAGGCGCTGGTGTCACAGCCCCGCGCCCCTTGGGGACGTACCCGTGACGCGAGATCAGCAGCGACGGGCGAAAATCGCATCGTGGAAGTGACTCTGCTCGGCACCGGTGCCCCCGCGGGCCTGCCCCGCCCCGACTGTCCCTGTGCCGCCTGTGCGGTCGCGCTCGGCGCCGACGCGCGGGCGGCGACCGCCGTGCTCGTGGACGGGACCCTGCTGCTCGACCTGACCCCGGGCGCGGCGTTCGCGGCCGCGCGGGCCGGGCAGTCGCTGGGCGGTGTACGGCAGGTGCTGCTGTCGCATCCGCACGACGGGCCGGCCGTCGAGGTGCCCGCGGGGCTGCCGCAGCCCGGGCGGGTGCCCGACGGGCGGGAGTTGGCGCTGCTGACGGGACATCGGGTGCGGGCGGTGGCGATGGACGGACCGGGCACCGGCTACGCGGTGACCGGGCCCACCGGGCAGCGGCTGCTGTATCTGCCGCCCGGGGGCGCGCCGGCCGGGCTGGAGAACGGGTCCGCGGAGTCGTACGACATGGTGCTCGCCGATGTCGTGGGACGGCCGGACGCGCTGGCGAAGCTGCGGGCGGTGGGGGCGCTGGGGCCGACCACCGACGTCGTCGCCGTGCACCTCGACCATGACGTGCCGCCCGGTCCCGAGGTGCGGCGGCGGCTGGCGGCATCGGGCGCGCGGGCCGTGCCGGACGGCACGACGCTGACCGTCGGGGTGTACGAGAACGTGCCCGACGTGCCGCGGCGGACGCTGGTCCTGGGCGGCGCCCGGTCCGGGAAGTCGGTGGAGGCCGAGCGGCGCCTGGAGGCCTTTCCCGAGGTGCTGTACGTGGCGACGGGCGGCTCCCGCAGCGGGGACACGGAATGGGCCTCGCGGGTCGCCGTCCACCGGGAGCGCCGGCCGGGGTCCTGGCGGACCGCCGAGACCTGCGACCTGGTGCCGTTGCTCCGGGACGACGGGCCGCCGCTGCTCGTCGACTGTCTGTCCCTGTGGCTGACGGACGCGATGGACTCCGTCGGGGCGTGGGACGACGCGGTGTGGGCGGACGGCGGTGAGCGTGCGCTGCGCGAGCGGGTGCGGGAGCTGACGGCGGCGGTGCGGGCGACCCGGCGGACCGTGGTCGCCGTGTCGAACGAGGTGGGGTCGGGGATCGTCCCGGCCACCGCGTCGGGGCGGCGGTACCGGGACGAGCTGGGGCGGCTGAACGCGGCGTTCGCCGGGGAGTGCGAGCAGGTGGTGCTCGTGGTGGCGGGACAGGCCCTGGTGCTACGCGGCTGACGCCGTTCGGCGGGCGATGATCCGGCACGTGTACGGGAGCCGGTCCAGGACATGACGGCTCGTCGCCACGATCGCGCAGCCCTGGGACTCCAGTTGCCCGCGCAGGTCGTACGCCTCGGGCGGGGGCGCCTCCACGAGGAGCAGGCCGCCGGGGCGCAGCAGTGTGAGGGCGGCGCGGAGCTCGGCGGCGGGGTCCGGGGCGGGTGAGCGGCGCTCCAGGAGCGTGACGACGTCGTAGCGGGCGCGCAGGATCGTCGTGATGTGAGGATCCGTCACATGCCCCGCGTACGCCTCCTCGACGCGCTCGGCGTGACGCGCGTACGCCACGCGCGGGGTGGGGTCGAGGCCGTCGATGGAGGTGTAGGGGAAGAGTTTTCGCGCCGTCTCGGGGAAGTGTGCGTCGCCCGTGCCCACGTCCAGCCAGCTCTCCGGTTCGGGCAGCAGCCGCAGGATCGCCCGGGCCGTCGAGCGGTGGCGTCTTTGCCGGTCGAGGACACTGACGCGGGTGCGCAGGCTGTTCATGGCGGCTCCCGAAGACGTACGACAATCCGCTGCAAAACGGAACGTATGGGATCCAGATCTTGGGAGCAACGACGTCACGCGCGCGTGGTGCCCATGTGGCGCTGTCACGTTCGATCGGTGCCGGTACTGTTCGGCGAATGAGCTCGCTTAATCTCGACGACTTCACCGATCTGATCGAGCGCCCCGACGGCGGGGTGCGCCGCGACGCCGAGGAGCGCCGGGAGCGTCAGATCGTGCCTCCCGGGTCGCTGGGCCGCCTCGACGACCTGGGTGAGTGGTTGTCAGCGGCACAGTCCGCGGTGCCGGTACGGCCGATCGAACGACCGCGGGTCATTCTGTTCGCCGGTGACCACGGGGTCGCCGAACTCGGCGTCTCGGCGCGGCCCGCGGGCACCGCGGACGCCCTGGTGCGGGAGGTCCTGGAGGGCGGCCGTCCGGTGTCGGTGCTGGCCCGGCGCCTCGGCGTGCCGGTGCGTGTCGTCGACATGGCGCTGGACTGCGATCCCGAGACCCTGCCCGACGAGGTCGTACGGCACCGGGTGCGGCGCGGCAGCGGGCGGATCGACCGCGAGGACGCGCTGACGGCCGAGGAGGCGGAGGCGGCGTTCCGTGCAGGCGTCGCGGTGGCCGACGAGGAGGCCGACTCCGGTACGGATCTGGTGGTGCTCGGCGATGTGAGCGTCGGCGGGACGACATCGGCCGGCGTGCTGATCGCCGCGCTGTGCGGGACCGATGCGTCCGTCGTCACCGGGCGGGGCGGGCTCGCGATCGACGACCTGGCGTGGATGCGCAAGTGCGCGGCGATCCGGGACGCGCTCAGGCGGGCCCGGCCGGTGCTGGGCGACCAACTGCAACTGCTGGCGGCCGTGGGCGGGGCCGATCTCACCGCGATGACGGGTTTCCTGCTGCAGAGCGCGGTGCGCAAGACGCCGGTGATCCTGGACGGGGTCGTGGCGGCCGCCTGTGCGCTGGTGGCGCAGCGGGTCGCGTTCCGGGCCCCGGACTGGTGGCTGGCCGCGCACGACAGCGGGGAGCCGGGCCAGGCGAAGGCACTGGACCGGATGGCGCTGGAGCCGCTGCTCTCGCACGGGGTGACCGTGGGCGAGGGCGCGGGGGCGCTGCTGGCGCTGCCGCTGGTGCAGGCCGCGGCGGCGCTGGCGGCGGAGCTGCCGGAGAAGCCGCAGGTGGCCGAGGTGGCTGAGGTGTCCGAGGAATCCGGGAAGAAGGATGAGGAGACCGAGGCGGAGGAGATCGAGTAGGCCGGAGAACCGGCCGAAAGTCGACCGGCCTCAGACCAAAGATGGTGAGGTTCAACGTGGCATCGCCCATATGATCCTCAGCCATGGGAGATGCCCGAAATGCCTCGCGGCGTGCCGCCGCCTTCGCCGTCTGGTACTTGCGGGCCGTCGCGTTCGTCAATTTCCTCAGTGCCGTCTGGGTCTCTCTGGGGCAGGACGTGCGACGGCACAACCAGGAGAACTTCTTCACCCCGTACCTGCTGACGGCGGGCTTCGCCTCCGGGGTGTTCACGGCGTTCCTCGCCGTCACCATGCGGCGCCGCAAGCGCGCCGCATGGATCCTCAATCTCGCCCTGGCGGGCCCGTTCCTCGCGCTGTTCTCCTTCGCCATGGCGTTCCCGGAGATCCGGCAGTACGTGCAGAACTGGATCTCGCTGGCCCTCACCGCGGCCTTCGTCGTCGCCCTGCTGGTCGGGCGGCGGGAGTTCTACGCCAAGGGCGACCGCTCGAACCCGAAGCTCGCCGCCGCCGTCGCGGTGGGCGGCACACTGGTCGCCTCGCTGCTGGCGGCGCTGCTGGTGACGGTCACCAACGAGGCGGCGGACGCGTCCCGTTCGACGTTCCCCGAGCGGTGGCGCTACGGCACCTTCCGCCTCGTCTCCATCGCCGTCGACGAGTCCCACTTCCCCGGCGTCGACGCGCCGAACTGGATCAACGTCGCCATCAACGTACTCAGCACGATCCTCGTCCTCGCCGTCTTCTACGCCGCCTTCCGGTCCCGGCGCGCCGTCGACCCGCTCACCGAGGACGACGAGAAGCGGCTGCGGGAGCTGCTGGCGCGGCAGGGCGAGCGGGACTCGCTCGGGTACTTCTCGCTGCGCCGGGAGAAGAGCGTCGTGTGGTCGCCGACCGGCAAGGCGGCGGTCGCGTACCGGGTCGTCGGGGGTGTCTCGCTGGCGTCCGGTGATCCCATCGGCGACCCGGAGGCCTGGCCCGGCGCGATCGAGCCGTGGCTGGCCGAGGCGCGGGCGCACGGGTGGATCCCTGCCGTGATGGGGGCGAGCGAGGAGGCCGGGACCGTGTACGCGCGCCATGGTCTGGACGCGCTGGAGCTCGGCGACGAGGCCCTGGTGGAGGTCGCCGAGTTCACCCTGGAGGGGCGTGCCATGCGGACGGTGCGGCAGGCCTACAACCGGGTGAAGCGGGCCGGGTACACCGTGCGCGTCCGGCGGCACGAGGACATCCCCGACGACGAGATGACGTACCTGCTGAAGCGGGCGGACGACTGGCGCGACGGGGCCACCGAGCGTGGGTTCAGCATGGCGCTGGGGCGGCTCGGGGATCCGGACGACGGGCAGTGCGTGATGCTCGAATGCACGGACGGCGAGGGCGAGTTGAGGGCACTGCTGTCCTTCGTGCCCTGGGGGCCGCACGGGCTCTCCCTCGACCTGATGCGACGTGACCGCGACTCCGACAACGGGCTGATGGAGTTCATGGTGCTCGATCTCCTGCGCCGCGCCCAGGAGATCCAGGTCAGGCAGGTCTCGCTCAACTTCGCCATGTTCCGTTCCGTCTTCGAACGTGGGGCGCGGCTCGGTGCCGGGCCGGTGCTGCGGCTGTGGCGCTCGCTGCTCAGTTTCTTCTCACGCTGGTGGCAGATCGAGTCGCTGTACCGCGCCAACGCCAAGTACCGGCCCATCTGGGAGCCGCGGTTCCTGCTCTTCGAGAAGAGCGCGGACCTGCCGCGCATCGGTATCGCGTCGGCTCGCGCGGAAGGATTTCTGGAGGCGCCGGGGCTGCCGAAGTGGCTGCACCGCAAGCACCTCGAAACGCACAGATGAGGACCGCCGGATGAACAGGCTCGCCCGCTGGGCCCGCGCCGAATGGGGACTCCTGTACCGCACGGTGCGTGACCCGCTGGTCGAGCGGCGACGGCGGGCGATCCCGATGACGCTCGGGGCGGTGGCACTGACGACGGTCGTGCAGATCGTGCAGAACCAGTCGTGGGGCTATCGGTTCGTGCAGGACATCGGGGCCGTGCGCGCCGAGGACCCGCTGTGGCTGGCGTTGGTCCGCACTCCCCTCTCACTGTTCGTCCCGGCGCTGGACCTCCCGGTCTGGGGCGCACTCGCGCAGATCCTCTTCGTCTTCGGCATCGCGGAGATCTGCATCGGCCGGTGGCGCACGCTCGTCATCGCCTACGCCGCCACCCTCGCCGGAACCCTGTACGCCCGCCTGGGCATCCGGCTCGGTTTCGACAGTCCGCTGGGCCTGCCCGCCTCGGACGCCCGGGTCGTGGACACCGGCCCGTCGGCGGCCGTGGTGGGCCTCGCCGTCTTCCTCGGCTGGCGCTACGGCGCCCGTGTCACGGCCGGTGCGGTGATCGCGGCGATGGCGATCGAGGTGCTGCTGAAGGGAAACCTCGCCGGCAAGGAACACCTGGCGGCGATCGCGACGGTGGTACTCCTGTGCGCCATCTCAGCCCTGCGCCACCGCCACCGCCGCCACCACCGCCGCGGCCCGGGGTCCCGGCGCTCGGGAGGTCTCACCGGCCCAGGGCGCGGCTCGGTTCGGGGTCGGGCTTTCCGCCGATGAGGTCCTGGAACCTGCGGCGCGGGCCGGCCCAACGGCGGTCGTGGTGGTAGGCGCGCAGGGTGGACTTGGCCCGGGCGCGTGGGCGGCGGCGGTAGAAGCGCCTGGCCCAGGGTGAGCCGGGACGGGCGAGGCGTACGGCGCCGATCAGACCGATGAGCGGGATGATCACGCTGAAGATCGCCATCCTGGCCTTGCCCTTGCTCAGGACGGCCAGCGCGAACAGGAAGTTGATCACCACCGTCGAGATCACGCCGCCCCGGTTCTGCAGCTCCCCCTGGCTCATGTCGTTGACGCCGAACGGCGAGAAGCCCGCGAGCATCAGCCCGACCAGGGCCGCCGTCAGCACGACGACCTCGACGCTCTTGCGGCCCTCCTCGCTCCAGTACACGTCGTCGAGGTGCAGGATCAGCGCGAACTCGTCGAGGACCAGACCCGCCCCCATGCCGAAGACCACCGCGAAGGCGGCCGCACCGAACCCGTGCCGGTTGCTGGCGACCGCCCCGAAGCCGCCGAGGATGGTGAGCACGACGCCGGGCACGACATGGTGGATGTGCAGCCCGCCCGCCTTGACGTTGCCGAACGGGCCCTTGCCCGCCCGGATGAGACGGACGATCATCCGGGTGATCAGGAATGTCAGCACGAACGCGGTGAGGGCGAGCAGCAACGGCAGCTTGCCGGGCTCGATGACGTTCCGCTGCAGCCAATGTCCCATATGCGCACTGTATCCACGGCCGCCGCGGCTCTCCTGACAACCGCCGGGTAACCTGCGCCGGTGCTCAAGACCCCCTGGCCGGACGGCCTCCGTTTCGCCTTCGGCACCCTCACCGTGCTGCCCGTCCCGGTGACCCGCTGGGACCGGGACGCCGCACGCGGCGGCATGCTCTGCGCCCCGCTGTCCGGACTGGTCGTGGGCGGCTGCGCGGCCCTGGTCGGCGTACTGCTGCTGGCGCTGGGCGCGGGCCCGCTGCTCGCCGCCGTCGCGACCGCCGCCGTACCCGCCGCGCTCACCCGTGGTCTGCACCTCGACGGGCTCGCGGACACCGCGGACGGGCTCGGCAGCGGCAAGCCCGCCGAGGACGCGCTGCGGATCATGAAGCAGTCGGACATCGGGCCGTTCGGGGTGATCACGCTCGTCCTGGTGCTGCTGGCGCAGGTGGCCGCGCTGGCTCAGGCGTACGGCGACTCGTGGGGGCGGGGCGCGCTCGCCGCCGTCGTCTCGGCGACCGCCGCCCGGCTGGCGCTCACCCTGGCCGCGCGGGCGGGCGTGCCGGCCGCCCGGCCCGAGGGGCTGGGGGCGGCGGTCGCGGGCGTGGTGCCGGTACGAGCGGCGGTGGTCGCGGCGGTCGTGGTGACCGGGGCGGCCGCCGCCGGGGGTGCGCTGCTCGGGACGTACGACATGGTCCGTACGGCGGCGGCGGTCCTCGTCCCCCTCGCCGCCGCCGAACTCCTGCTCCGCCACTGCACACGCCGCTTCGGCGGGGTCACCGGCGATGTGTTCGGGGGGCTGGCGGAGACCGCGGCGACGGTTTCGCTCCTGGTGGTGTCGCTGGGGCAGTAGTCTTTTCGGCCGTACGGACAAGGGATCTTGATCGGGGGGCGTTCGTGCCGAAACTTCGTCGTGCCATGGCCTGGTCCATCGACTTCGCACTGGTGCTCGCACTGGCCGCCGGGCTGGCCGTGCTGACCTTCCACCGCATCTCCGCGCTCGTCACCGACGTGCCCGAACTCGCCACCCGCGGCGGCTTCGACCTGGTGACCTCGCGCGGCGACGTCATCGGCGCCTCGGAGGACCTCGGCATTTCGCTGTGGGGCAAGGTGGTGCTCCAGGTCGAGGAGGCCTTGGGGGCGCTGATCGTGGCGACGTTCCTGTACCAGTGGGGCTGCCTCTCCCTCGCCGGACGGACCGTCGGCAAGGGACTGCTCGGGCTCAAGGTCACACCGAGCGCTCCTCGCCGGGCCGCGGTGCGTGCCGCCGTCACCACCGCAGCGGACATCGCCGTCTACGCCGTCGCCTGCATCCTGCTGGTCGAGCGCCACTTCGTGCTGTCGGTCCTCGTATGGGCACTGGCCGTCGCGATCTTCTTCCTCAACGCGCTGCCGGTCTTCTCGCCCACCCGCCGCTCCCTCGCCGACCGCGTGGCCGGCACGGCGGTGACCGGCCTCGGGATCAGCGGGCCCGGCACCACACCCCCGGTTCGCCCTTCCTAGTTCTTGAGGCCGCACCGCTCGCGTATCCGAAGTCGGCCGGAACCGAGTGAACGGGCGCACGCGCGTAGGCTCAGCCGGAGTGTTCGCCGCACCGGGGAAGGCCCCGCTGAGACCGCGCCCTCAGGTCGGATCTAGGGTCGGCTGTCGGGCCCGGTCGACCCACACAGATCGACCACAGGAACTTCACATCGGAAGCGAGAATTCACCACCGTGACTGCTCTCACTCTCAGCACCGCCGCGGCGCCCGGTCTTCGGGCCGATGCGATCGTGATCGGTGTGGCCAAGGGCACCGGCTCCACATCCGGGGACCTGGTCGTGGCGCCCGGCGCCGAGGCCGTGGACAAGGCCTACGACGGCAAGCTCGCCGTCGTCCTGGAGACCCTCGGTGCCTCCGGCGCCGAGGGCGAGGTGACCAAGTTGCCCGCGCCCTCCGGCTTCAAGGCCCCTGTCGTCGTGGCGGTGGGCCTGGGCTCGCAGCCCGACAAGGACGCGAACGGGGCGGCCTTCGACGCCGAGGTCCTGCGCAAGGCAGCGGGCGCAGCCGCCCGCACCCTCGTCGGCGCCAAGAAGGCCGCCTTCGCCCTGCCGGTCGGGGACGCCTCCGACATCGGCGCGATCGGCGAGGGTGTGCTGCTCGGCGCGTACTCCTTCGACGCCTACAAGGACAACGGCAAGAACGACAAGTCCAAGAACGGCAAGGCCCCGCTCGCCGAGGCCACCCTCCTGGGCGGCAAGCCCCGCGACAAGGAGCACAAGGCGGCCGTCGAGCGCGCCACCGCCGTCGCCGAGGAGCTCAACCGCGCCCGCGACCTGATCAACACCCCGCCGAACGACCTCGACCCGGAGGCGTTCGCCGCCGTCGCGCAGGCCGCGGCCAAGGAGCACGGCATCAAGGTGCAGGTGCTCGACGAGAAGGCACTGGAGAAGGGCGGCTACGGCGGCATCCTCGGCGTCGGCGCCGGCTCCGCCGCCGGCCCGCGGCTGGTGAAGCTGTCGTACACCTCCTCCAAGGCGAAGAAGCACCTCGCGCTCGTCGGCAAGGGCATCACCTACGACTCGGGCGGCATCTCGCTGAAGCCGCCGGGCCACAACGAGACGATGAAGTGCGACATGAGCGGTGCGGCCGCCGTGTTCGCCGCCGTCGTCGCCGCCGCGCGCCTGGGCCTTGCGGTCAACGTCACCGGCTGGCTGGCGCTCGCCGAGAACATGCCGTCGGGCTCCGCGACCCGGCCCGGTGACGTGCTGCGCATGTACAGCGGAAAGACGGTCGAGGTCCTCAACACGGACGCCGAGGGCCGGCTGGTGCTCGCGGACGCGCTGTGGGCCGCGTCCCAGGAGAAGCCGGACGCCATCGTCGACGTCGCGACGCTCACCGGCGCGATGGTGCTGGCGCTGGGCAGCCGGACGTTCGGGATCATGGCGAACGACGACGCGTTCCGCTCCGCGGTGCACGAGGCCGCCGCGGAGGTCGGCGAGCCGGCCTGGCCGATGCCGCTGCCTGAGCACCTGCGCAAGGGGATGGACTCCCCCACCGCCGACATCGCGAACATGGGTGAGCGGATGGGCGGCGGCCTGGTCGCCGGTCTGTTCCTGCGCGAGTTCGTGGGCGAGGGCATCACCTGGGCGCACCTGGACATCGCGGGCCCGGCCTTCAACGAGGGCGGCCCCTTCGGGTACACCCCCAAGGGCGGTACGGGTACGGCGGTACGGACGCTGGTGCGCCTGGCGGAGCTGACCGCGGCGGGCGACCTGGGCTGACGTGACGTCGGGTGAGGGGGCTCCGCGCGCGGGTAGGGCGGAGCCCCCTCTTCCCTGCGCGCTCAACCGAACGTGCCCCACGCGCTCAACCGAACGTGCCCCACGCGCTCAACCGAACGTGGGACGTCTCACACACCGGCCCGGCGTCTCGTTCGCCCCCGACAAGTGCGAAGATGGGGCTCGGCAGGACAGGGCCCCCACCACAGGGCCGAAGAAAGAGCGGCCGGACACCAGCCGCCGACCGGTCACTGCTGACCGGCGTGGCGCACATGCATGGAGGACGTGACGTGGCGAACGACGCCAGCACCGTTTTCGACCTAGTGATCCTCGGCGGTGGTAGTGGCGGTTACGCCGCGGCGCTGCGCGGGGCCCAGCTGGGCCTGGACGTCGCCCTGATCGAGAAGGACAAGGTCGGCGGTACCTGCCTGCACCGGGGGTGCATCCCCACCAAGGCCCTGCTGCACGCGGGCGAGATCGCCGACCAGGCCCGCGAGAGCGAGCAGTTCGGTGTGAAGGCCACCTTCGAGGGCATCGACGTGGCCGCGGTCCACAAGTACAAGGACGGCGTGATCTCCGGCCTGTACAAGGGCCTGCAGGGGCTCGTCGCCTCCCGCAAGGTGACGTACATCGAGGGTGAGGGCCGCCTGTCGTCCCCGACCTCCGTCGACGTGAACGGCCGGCGCGTCCAGGGCCGCCACGTCCTGCTGGCGACCGGCTCCGTGCCGAAGTCGCTGCCGGGCCTGGAGATCGACGGCAACCGCATCATCTCCTCGGACCACGCGCTCGTCCTGGACCGCGTCCCGAAGTCGGCGATCGTCCTCGGCGGCGGTGTCATCGGAGTCGAGTTCGCCTCCGCCTGGAAGTCCTTCGGCACGGACGTCACGGTCATCGAGGGCCTCAAGCACCTCGTCCCGGTCGAGGACGAGAACTCCTCCAAGCTTCTTGAGCGCGCCTTCCGCAAGCGCGGCATCAAGTTCAACCTGGGCACCTTCTTCTCGAAGGCCGAGTACACCGCCGACGGCGTCAAGGTGATCCTGGCCGACGGCAAGGAGTTCGAGGCCGAGTACCTGCTGGTCGCGGTGGGCCGCGGGCCCGTCTCCGCCGGTCTGGGCTACGAGGAGCAGGGCGTCGCCATCGACCGCGGCTACGTCCTGGTCGACGAGTACATGCGCACCAACGTGCCCACCATCTCCGCCGTCGGCGACCTCGTCCCGACCCTCCAGCTCGCGCACGTCGGCTTCGCCGAGGGCATCCTGGTGGCGGAGCGTCTGGCCGGCCTGAAGACCGTCCCGATCGACTACGACGGCGTGCCCCGGGTGACGTACTGCCACCCCGAGGTCGCCTCCGTGGGCATCACCGAGGCCAAGGCCAAGGAGATCTACGGTGCGGACAAGGTCGTCGCTCTGAAGTACAGCCTCGCGGGCAACGGCAAGAGCAAGATTCTGAACACCTCGGGCGAGATCAAGCTCGTCCAGGTCAAGGACGGTGCCGTGGTCGGCGTCCACATGGTCGGCGACCGCATGGGCGAGCAGGTCGGCGAAGCCCAGCTGATCTACAACTGGGAGGCGCTGCCCGCCGAGGTCGCGCAGCTCATCCACGCCCACCCGACGCAGAACGAGGCGATGGGCGAGGCTCACCTGGCTCTGGCCGGCAAGCCCCTCCACGCGCACGACTGACCCTCGGTCGAAGAACGCGACGACACAGACTTCCGCACTAAGGAGCAACCGAAACCATGGCGGTTTCCGTAACCCTTCCGGCGCTCGGCGAGAGCGTCACCGAGGGCACTGTCACTCGCTGGCTGAAGGCCGAGGGCGAGCGCGTCGAGGCCGACGAGCCGCTGCTCGAGGTCTCGACCGACAAGGTCGACACCGAGATCCCCTCGCCCGCCGCCGGTGTCCTGGCGTCCATCAAGGTCGCCGAGGACGAGACCGTTGAGGTCGGCGCCGAGCTGGCCGTCATCGACGACGGCACGGGCGCGCCCGCTGCCGCCCCGGCCCCTGCTGCCGAGCCCGAGCCCGCCGCGGCTCCCGAGCCCGCCCCGCAGGCCGCTGCCCCGTCCACCGAGCAGGCGGCTCCGGCCCCCGCTCCCACCGCCGAGGCCGCCACCGGCGCCGGCTCCGCCGAGGGCACGGACGTCGTCCTGCCCGCGCTCGGCGAGTCCGTCACCGAGGGCACCGTCACCCGCTGGCTGAAGGAGGTCGGCGAGGAGGTCGCGGAGGACGAGCCCCTGCTCGAGGTCTCCACGGACAAGGTCGACACCGAGATCCCGGCGCCCGTCGCCGGTGTCCTGCTGGAGATCGTGGTCGGCGAGGACGAGACCGCCGAGGTCGGCGCCAAGCTCGCCGTCATCGGCGCGCCCGGTGCCGCTCCGGCGGCTGCCCCGGCCCCCGCCGCCCCGGCCCCGGCGCCCGCCGCCGCTGCCCCGGCGGCTCCGGCGCCCGCCCCGGCCGCTCCGGCCGCCCCGGCTCCGCAGGCCCCGACGGCTCCGGCCCCGCAGCAGGTCACGACCCCGGCTCCCGAGCCGGTCCCGTCCGCCCCGGCTCCGGCGCCCGCCCCCGTCACCCCGGCTCCGGCTCCGGCCGCGACCGCCGGTGACGACGGCGCCTACGTCACCCCGCTGGTGCGCAAGCTCGCCGCCGAGAACGGCGTCGACCTGGCCGGCGTCAAGGGCACCGGCGTCGGCGGCCGTATCCGCAAGCAGGACGTCATCGCCGCCGCCGAGGCAGCGAAGGCCGCCGCCGCTGCTCCGGCCCCCGCTGCCGCCGCCGCGCCGGCCGCCAAGAAGGCGCCGACGCTGGAGGCCTCCCCCCTCCGTGGCCAGACCGTCAAGATGCCGCGCATCCGCAAGGTCATCGGCGACAACATGGTCAAGGCGCTGCACGAGCAGGCGCAGCTGTCGTCGGTCGTCGAGGTCGACGTCACCCGCCTGATGAAGCTCCGTGGCAGGGCGAAGGACTCCTTCGCGGCCCGCGAGGGCGTCAAGCTCTCCCCGATGCCGTTCTTCGTGAAGGCGGCGGCCCAGGCGCTGAAGGCCCACCCGGTCATCAACGCCAGGATCAACGAGGCCGAGGGCACGATCACCTACTTCGACACCGAGAGCGTCGGTATCGCGGTGGACTCCGAGAAGGGCCTGATGACCCCGGTCATCAAGCACGCGGGCGACCTCAACATCGCCGGTATCGCGAAGGCCACGGCGGAGCTGGCGGGCAAGGTCCGCGCCAACAAGATCACGCCCGACGAGCTGTCCGGCGCGACCTTCACCATCTCCAACACCGGTTCGCGCGGTGCGCTCTTCGACACGATCATCGTGCCGCCGGGCCAGGTCGCGATCCTCGGCATCGGTGCCACGGTCAAGCGCCCGGCGGTCATCGAGACCGAGGAGGGCACGGTCATCGGCGTCCGCGACATGACCTACCTGACCCTCTCCTACGACCACCGTCTGGTGGACGGCGCCGACGCGGCCCGCTACCTGACCGCGGTCAAGGCGATCCTGGAGGCGGGCGAGTTCGAGGTCGAGCTCGGCCTGTAACCCTCAGGGCCTGCTGTACGACGACGCCCCCGCCCGGAGTTCTCCGGGCGGGGGCGTCGTGTTCGCCGCTACGGTCGCAATGTCCCGTCGGACCAGCCGAACAGCGTCGCCACCCACACGTTCGGGATGTCCAGGCGGCCCTCTGAGGAGCGTGTAAGTCTCGTCTCACCTGCACGAGAGCGCCCCCGTGCGCCTCTCCCGAAGGCGCCCGCGGCCTTATTGTCTAAACGGCAAACGCCCGAGGGGCCGATGGGCGGCCCCTCCCTAAGGAGCCCTCATGACCGCGCCCGTCGTCCACTCGCTGCGCGAGCAGATCCGCGAGCACATCGTGGAGGGGATCGTCAGCGGGCGCTGGAAGCCGGGCGAGCGGATCGTGGAGCGGCGGATCGCGACCGAGCTGGAGGTCAGCCAGACACCGGTGCGGGAGGCGCTGCGCGAGCTGGAGTCCCTGCGGCTGATCGAGTCGGCGCCGAACAAGGGCGTGCGGGTACGGAACCTGACGGCGGCCGACCTGGAGGAGAGCTACCCGGTCCGGGCCGGCCTGGAGGCGATCGCGGCGGAGCTGGCGGCGGAGAGGCTCGCACAGGACTGCTCGGCCCTGGAACCACACGTCGCCGCCCTCTACGAGGCCGACCGCAACGCAGACGGCACGGGCCAGGTGCGGCACACGGTCGCCTTCCACCGCGAACTGGTCCGCGCGGCGGGCAACTCGGTCCTGTTGCACACCTGGGAGGGCCTGGGCATCGAGGTGTTCACGGCGCTGTCGATCCGCTGGCTGGGGACGGTGCAGCAGTCGTACGCGGAGGAGCACGAGGAGCTGGTGGCGGCGTTCCGTCGCCGGGATCCGCGGATCCCGGAGATGGTGAAGGCACACGTGCTCGGGTGCGCGCCGCGAGCGTGAACCTTGAGCGAGGCAGCGCTCAAACGCGCCTCCGACCTGCGAAAACCCTTGAAAATCACGGCACCCGGTGCCTGCCCCAAAGGCACGCCGTGCCTACTTTCTCGTGATCAAGAGATTTTGCCCGGGAACCTTTGATCGATCATCGATCAGGGAGTTACAGTCGCGGACGGGCCACGCGGCGGAAGCCGCACGGTGTTACAGCACCACAGCGCCTCACGCCCTGTCCTGCCAAAGACAAAGGGCACCCCCGAACCCCCTGCCGATGAGGGAACCCCTTCGACTGAGGAAGGCGGCGACATGACCGACCCCCACGCCATCCAGCCGAGCGAGCTCGACCAGCTCCCCGACCGGGACCCCGAGGAGACCGCCGAATGGCAGGCCTCCCTGGACGCGGTCGCCAAGGCGGCGGGCCCGCACCGTGCCGCGTACCTGATGCGCCGCACGCTGGAGCGCGCGGAGGGCAACGGCATCGCGCTGCCCAAGCTGCTCGAGACCGACTACGTCAACACCATCCCGACCGCCACCGAGCCGGGCGTCCCCGGTGACGAGGCGATGGAGTCCCGTATCACCGCGTGGAACCGCTGGAACGCGGCCGCGATGGTCACCCGTGGCGCCAAACACGGCGTCGGCGGTCACATCGCCACCTTCGCCTCCGCGGCCTGGCTGTACGAGACCGGCTTCAACCACTTCTTCAAGGGCAAGGAGGCCGACGGCTCGGGCGACCAGCTCTACATCCAGGGCCACGCCTCCCCCGGCATCTACGCCCGCGCCTTCCTCGACGGCCGGCTGACCGAGCAGCAGCTCGACAACTTCCGCCAGGAGGCGGGCGGCAACGGCCTCCCTTCGTACCCGCACCCGCGGCGCCTGCCCTGGCTCTGGGAGTTCCCGACGGTGAGCATGGGCCTCGGCCCCCTCTCCGCCATCTACCAGGCCCGCTTCAACCGGTATCTGACCGCGCGCGGCATCAAGGACGTCTCGGACTCGCACGTCTGGGCCTTCCTCGGCGACGGCGAGATGGACGAGCCGGAGTCCACGGCGGCGCTCGCCCTGGCCTCCCGCGAGGGCCTGGACAACCTGACCTTCGTCATCAACTGCAATCTGCAGCGCCTCGACGGCCCGGTCCGCGCGAACTTCAAGATCGTGCAGGAGCTGGAGGCGCAGTTCCGCGGCGCCGGCTGGAACGTCGTCAAGACGCTGTGGGGTACGGCCTGGGACGAGCTGTTCCGGCTGGACACCACCGGCGCGCTCGTACGCCGCCTGCGCGAGGTACCCGACGCCCAGGTGCAGACGTACCAGACGCGCGACGCGGCCTACATCCGCGCGGACTTCTTCGGCAAGGACCCGGCGCTCGTCGAGATGGCGAAGCTGCTGAGCGACGACAAGATCCTTGAGTGCTTCCACCTCTCCCGCGGCGGCCACGAGTCCCGCAAGGTGTACGCGGCCTACAAGTCGGCCCTGGACCACAAGGGCGGTCCGACCGTCATCCTGGCCCAGACCGTCAAGGGCTTCACCCTCGGCGAGGGCTTCGCGTCGAAGAACGCCAACCACCAGATGAAGAAGCTGACGGTGGACGAGTTCAAGAAGATGCGTGACCTTCTCGAACTCCCGATCTCGGACGCGCAGTTCACCGACGGGCAGGTCCCCTACGGCCACCCGGGCGCCGACTCCCCCGAGGTCCGCTACCTCCAGGAGCGCCGCGCGGCCCTCGGCGGTCCGGCCCCGGCCCGCCGTGTCCACGCGCTCGCCCCGCTGCCCGCCCCGGCGGAGAAGGCCTTCGCCTCCTTCGACAAGGGCTCCGGCACCCAGAACGTGGCGACGACCATGGCCTTCGTCCGCCTGATCAAGGACCTGGTCCGCGACAAGGAGACCGGGAAGCGCTGGGTGCCGATCGTCCCCGACGAGGCGCGCACCTTCGGCATGGAGTCGCTGTTCCCGTCCCTCGGGATCTACTCCCCCAAGGGCCAGACGTACGAGCCGGTCGACCGCGACCAGCTGATGTACTACAAGGAGGCCAAGAACGGCCAGATCCTCAACGAGGGGATCACCGAGGCCGGTTCGATGGCCGACTTCATCGCCGCGTCCACCGCGTACTCCACGCACGGCGAAGCGATGATCCCGTTCTACATCTTCTACTCGATGTTCGGCTGGCAGCGCACGGCCGACCAGATGTGGCAGCTCGGCGACCAGCTGGGCCGCGGTTTCCTCGTCGGGGCCACGGCCGGCCGTACGACGCTGACGGGCGAGGGCCTGCAGCACGCCGACGGTCACTCGCCGGTGATCGCGGCGACCAACCCGGCGGCGCTGTCGTACGACCCTGCGTTCGCGTACGAGGTGGCGGCGATCGTCAAGGACGGTCTGCGCCGTATGTACGGCGAGGCGGCCCCGGGTGAGGACCAGAACGTCTTCTACTACCTGACCGTCTACAACGAGCCGATGCCGCAGCCGGCGAAGCCGTCCGCACCCGGCATCGACGAGGGCATCCTCAAGGGCCTGTACCGCTTCAACACGGCCGAGTCGGCGGGGCTCTCCCCGGTGGCCAACGCGCCGCGCCTCCAGCTGCTCGGCTCCGGCACGGCGATCCACTGGGCCCTCAAGGCGCAGCGGCTGCTCGCCGAGGAGTGGGGCGTGGCCGCGGACGTCTGGTCGGCGACCTCCTGGACGGAGCTGCGCCGCGACGCGCTGGCCGCTGACGCGGCCCTGCTCCAGGGCGAGGAGCGGGTCCCGTACGTCCGCCAGGCGCTGCACGGCGCGGAGGGCCCGGTGCTCGCGGTCTCCGACTACATGCGCCAGGTTCCGGACCAGATCGCGCAGTGGGTGGACCAGGACTACTCGTCGCTCGGCGCCGACGGCTTCGGCCTCTCGGACACCCGCGAGGCGGCCCGCCGCCACTTCGGCGTCGACGCCGAGTCGATCGTCGTGGCGGCCCTGGCCCAGCTCGCCCGGCGGGGCGAGGTCAAGGCGACGGCGGTGAAGGAAGCTCGCGCGAAGTACGGGCTGTAGAGCCCGCGGCGGTGAAGTTGGTGAAGTTGAAGGGGAAGGGGCTCTGCGGCCGGCCGCGGGGCCCCTTCCCCTTCACCGCTTTCCGGCCGGTGTCGGCCGCGGGCCCGTGGGGGCTGGTCGCGCAGTTCCCCGCGCCCCTTGAAAACAGGCCAGTTCAGGCGCGCCCAATCTTTCAGGCGCGCGGGGAACTGCGCGACCAGCCACAACCGGACCCGCACCCGACAACACACCTCCGTCAGGGGCGCGGGGGACTGCGCGAACGGCCGCAGCCGGGCCCGCACCGGCCATGCGCCCCAACCCCAACCCGCAGGGCCCCGGCATCATGGCCGTATGCGTGCTGCCCGGCTCATCAAGATGGTGTTGCTGCTCCAGTCCCACCCCGCCATGACCGCCGCCGAGCTGGCGCGGGAGCTGGAGGTGTCCGAGCGGACCGTGACGCGTGATGCGCAGGCGTTGTCGGAGGCGGGCGTTCCGGTGTACGCGGACCGTGGCCGGGCGGGCGGCTACCGCCTCATCGGCGGGTACCGCACCCGGCTGACCGGGCTGGCGCGGAGTGAGGCCGAGGCGCTGTTCCTGTCCGGCGTCCCGGGGGCGCTACGGGAGATGGGTCTGGAGGACGCGGCCTCCGCCGCCCGGCTGAAGGTGTCGGCGGCCCTGCTCCCCTCCTTCCAGGACGCTTCCCGCACGGCGGCACAGCGCTTCCATCTGGACGCCCCGAACTGGTTCACCGAACCGAAGACACCCCCGCTGCTGCCCGCCGTCGCCGACGCGGTGTGGGACGACCGCCGGATCACCACGCGCTACCGGAGCCGGGAGACCGAGGTGGAGCGGGTGCTGGAGCCGTACGGGCTCGTACTCAAGGCGGGCGCCTGGTACGTGTGCGCGCGGGTCACCGAGGGCGGTTCCTTCCGGGTGTACCGGATCGACCGGTTCACTGCGGCGGAGGCCGACGGGGAACGGTTCGAACGGGACGAGGAGTTCGATCTGCCCGCCTTCTGGGCGGAGCGGGCCGCGCAGTTCGCGCGGTCGATCCTGCGGGCCGAGGTGGTGGTGAGGGTCTCAGCGGACGGGGCGCGAAAGCTCCCGTACGCCGTCGATCCCGTCTCCGCCCGGGAGGCCCTCGCCGAAGCGGGCGCCCCGGACGAGGAGGGCCGGCTGACGGTGACGCTCCCCGTTGAGTCGGAGCAGGTCGCCCACGCGCAGCTCGCGGGGCTCGGCCCGGAGGTGGAGGTGCTGGCTCCGGCAAGCCTGCGGGCGCGTTTCGCCGATGACGCGATACGACTGGGTCGTCTGTACGGGACATAACAATCCGCCGCACTCCACGTGCGCCCCACCCTCCCAGGGCCGATGCTGTACCCGTGATGGACGAGACGGAGTTCTGGGAGCTGGTGGACGCCACCCGCGAGGCCGCCGAGGGCGACCCCGAGGAGCAGGCCGACCTGCTCGTGGACCGGCTGCTCCAACTGGACCCGGACATGGTCCTCGACTTCGCCCGTCACTTCGAGGCCCGTTACAACCGCGCCTACCGGTGGGACCTGTGGGGCGCCGCATGGGTCCTGCTCGACGGGGCGAGCGACGACGCGTTCGACTTCTTCCGCTGCTGGCTGATCGGGCAGGGGCGGGAGGTCTACGAGGGCGCGGTGCACCACCCCGACGCACTGGCCGAACTGCTGGACGACTTCGACGAGGAGATCGACGGGGACGGGGAGGAACTGGGCTACGCGGCCGACGAGGCGTACGAGCAACTCACCGGGACCGTCGCGCCCGACCTCGGGATCCCGCCCGCGGCCTCCGAACCGGAGGGTGCGTCGCTCGACTTCGAGAACGAGCAGGTGCTGGCGCAGCGCTATCCCAAGCTGTGGGAACGCTTCAGGGACTGACGTTCACGACTTCACGACTTCATCACTGGTGGGGGGACCTTGGCCCGCATTCCGTATCCGGAGCGTCCCGCGGACGCCGTAGCCGGACTTCCCGTGCCGCTCAACGCCTTCCGCATGCTCTCCCATGCCCCGCCGCTGACGGGCCCGGCGATCGACCTGGGCATGGCCGTGCTCCGTGGGTCGACGCTCTCGGTGCGGTTGCGCGAGCTCGTCGTGATGGCGGTCGCGAGCGGTACGCAGTGCGCGTACGAGTCCGCCCAGCACCACCCGATCGCGCTGCACGCGGGGGCGACCCCCGCACAGCTGGCGGCGATCGCCGAACGCAGGGCGGGCGGCCCGGAGTTCGACGCGTCGGAGTCGGCGGCGGTGACCGCCGTGTTCGAGCTGGTCGACCGGCACACCCTGGCCGAGGACACGCTGGCGGCTCTTCGCGCCCGCTTCACCGACCGGCAGGTGGTCGAGATCGTCACCACGGTCGGCTACTACGTCATGCTGGCGGGCCTCATGAACGGGCTCGGGGTGGACATCGACCCGTCCGGCGAGCAGTTCCTCGGCCTGTCCGGCGGCGACCGCCCGCGGTGAGGCAGTGGCCACTCAGGCCACGGACGTCCGCCGGCGCCCGGTGTCGGAGGGGAGGAGGCCTGTGTCCGGTCCGCCCTCACGGCGTGGTGCATCGGGCCGCGTTGGCCTGGTCGAGCGCGGACGCGGTGACGGCGGCCGGGCCCAGGACCACGGCGGCAGCCGCGCAGAGTGCCGCCCAGGGGCCGTGGGCGGTCCGGTTCCGGCCGTCCGTCTTGTGCGTGGTGCCGTGGTGACTGTTCACTTCTTCCCCACCTCCAGTCAGTGCGTGTGCATGACGATAGGGAGGCTGCCTCGGGACGATCCGCGGGGCGGCTACGAGAAACCTGTGAGGCCCTGCCCATGACCAGCCCCTACGTGAGGGAGATCACCCGCGAGGAACACCTGGCCCACCTCCGGCTGTACCCCGACACGAGCCACCTCCAGATACCGGAGTGGGGCGACGTGAAGCCCGACTGGCTGGCGGAGAGCGTCGGTTGGTTCGAGGGGAAGCTGCTGGTCGCGACGGCGCTCGTGCTGTACCGGCCGCTGCCCGGGACCCGGCGCTTCCTCGCCTACCTCCCCGACGGGCCCGCGATCGACTGGCGCTCCCCGCGCCTTCAGCGGTGGCTGGATCCGCTCGTCGCCCATCTGGAGGGGCGCGGGGCGTTCTCGGTCCGGATCGGACCGCCGCTCGTCGTACGCCACTGGGAGGCGCCCGGTGTCACCGCGGGCATCGCCGACCCCGACGTACGCCATCTCCACGATCTGCCGGCGGACGGCCTCGACGGATACGCGCTGGACGTGGCGGAGCGGCTGGGGCGGCTCGGGTGGCGGCGGTGCGAGGAGGACGACGGCAGCGGCTTCGGGCTCGGCCAGCCGCGCTACGGCTGCCACATCCCGCTCGCGGGCCGCTCGGTGGACGAGCTGCGCGATGCCCTGGCACCGCACTGGGAGCAGTCGTTGAACACGGCCGAGCAGGCGGGCGTCCGCGTCGGCTGGGGCTCGGCCGCCGATCTGCCCGCGTTCCACCGCCTGTACGCCTCGACCGCCGCCCACGACGGCTTCAAGGCCCGCCCGCTGGCTTACTTCCACCGCATGTGGAAGGCCCTGAACGCCGAGGACGACGACCAGGTACGGCTCTATCTCGCCGAGTACGACGGCGAGGTGCTCTCCGCGGCACTCATGATCAACGTCGGCTCCCGTGCCTGGCACTCGTACGCCGCGTCCGGCCGCCGGGGACGTGAACTGCGGCCCAGCAGCGCGCTGTTGTGGCGGATGCTGTGCGACGCGCGGCTGGCGGGAGCCGAGACGTACGACCTGCGCTCCATCACCCCCGCCCTCACCGAGGACCGTCTGCTGGGCCGGCTGCGCTTCAAGACGGGAGCGGGCGGCCGGGCCGTGGAGTACCTCGGGGAGTGGAAGCTGCCGGTGGGCAGCCAGGGCAAGGTGCTGCAGCGGGCGTTGGGGGCGTATCTCGGACGCCGGTGAGGGCGCGGGTGGGAGCGCGGAGAGGACGCGGGTGAGCGCGCGGGCGCGGTCCGCTAGGGGATCCGGCCCTGCAGCCGTGCCGCCTGCTGTCTGATCGCGGGAAGGCGGGCGCTGAGCGCGGCGCCGGGGCAGCTCGTCATGTAGGCGTCCTTGTGTCCGGCGAGGGCGGGCAGGGTGGCGGTCGTGCCGGACGTGTAGCGGCTGAGGCTGTTGCTGGAGACCAGACGCGCCTCGGCGCGCGGGTCGATGTCGGCGAGGCCCAGCTTCCAGGCGGCGACTGCGGCGATCGCGTCCGTCATCGCCTTCGGCACGGCGGCGCCGGCCGTGAAGGTGCCGATCGCGGCGATGCCGGCCGAGCGGTGGTTGAAACCCTGGGTGTGGGCGCCGGTGACGGGGCGGTCGACGCCCCCCGCGCGGCCCTCGTAGATGGTGCCGCAGCGGTCGACGAGGAAGTTGTAGCCGATGTCGTCCCAGTTCCGGGCGCCGGTCTGGCCCGCGTAGAGGTAGCGGATGATGCGCGGCACGTCGGCGCAGTCGTAGCCGTTCGGCGAGTCGGTGTGGTGGACGAAGACCGCGACGACCTTGTCGTCGTAGCGCGGGGGCGGCTGGGCGTGCCGGGTGAGGGAATCCAGCCAGGCCGATCTGGGCACGATGTGCGGCTTGGTCGCGGGGTGCAGGGCGGCGGGGCGGGCCGCGACCGGCGGCCGGCGGCCCGCGCTCGTGTGTCCGATGCCGTCCGCGCAGAGGATCAGTCCGAGGACGGCGGCCAGTCCGGGCAGCCAGGCGAGCAGCGACCGCGCGGTGCGGGGTATGCGCGCTGCGCCGGCCTGCCGTGCTCCTGGAGATCTGCGGACACGCATGACTTCACTCTCGGCCGGATCCGCTCGGTCCGCGATGTGTGCTGTGCCACCCGGTGGAACCATCGTCCTGGTCCGAGGCGTTTTTCCTGATGCACACACGCGTGGCTGGTTCCCGCCGCCACGCGCGTGTCGCTGATCACTGGGCCCGTCCCGCGCGTAATAGGGAGTCTGAGAGAAAGGCGGCTTCGTGGACCTGCTCGACATCCTGCTGTTGCTGGTCGTTGTGGCCTACGCGGCGTCCGGCTACCGGCGCGGACTGGTGGCCGGCTGTGTCTCCCTCGCCGGGTTCGTCGGCGGCGTGGTCCTCGGCGTGTGGCTCCTTCCCTGGATGATGGACCTGGTGACGGCGGGGACGACCCGCGCGACCGTGACCGCGGTGCTGACCGTGCTGGTCCCGGCCGTGGTGGGGCACGAGCTGGCGGGGCGGCTGGCTTTGCGGCTGCGCCGGGAGCTGGGCCGTGCAGGTCTCGGTCCGCTCAGGGTGGCCGACGGAGTCGGCGGGGCCGTGGCCAACTCGGTGGCGGTGCTGCTCGTGGCGTGGGTCGCCGCGAGCGTGCTGGGCGCCTCCTCCTCGCCGCTGCTCACGACGGCGATCCGGGACTCGACGCTGCTCGGCGCCGTGCAGAACGCCATGCCGGACACGACCCCCACCTGGTTCTCCCGGGCCACGACCGCGCTCACCCAGGCGGGCTTCCCCCAGGTCTTCAACCCGTTCGAGAACGAGTCGACGGCCGAGGTGGCGAGGCCCACCGGCGACAGCGTCACGGCGAGCGCCACGAGCGCGGCCAAGCTGAGCACGGTGAAGATCGAGGGCGTCGCCGGCGACCAGGGCCGCGAGGGCAGCGGGTTCGTGTACGCACGCGACCACGTCATGACCAACGCGCACGTGGTGGCCGGCATCGACCTCCCGAGCGTGCGCATCGGCGGGGTCGGGCGGTCGTACGAGGCGCGGGTGGTGCTCTTCGACCCCGACAGGGACGTGGCCGTGCTCTACGTGCCCGGGCTGGGCGCACCGCTCCTGAAGTTCGACGACAGCGCGGCCCGCGGGGACTCGGCGGTCGTCGCCGGCTACCCGCAGGACGGCGACCTGAACCTCCAGGCGGCGACCGTCGCGAACCGGGTGCGGGCGAGGGGCCAGAACATCTACAGCGACGCCATGGTGACCCGCGAGATCTACTCGATCCGCTCCACCGTCCGGCCCGGCAACTCCGGCGGTCCGCTGCTGACGACCGACGGCCGGGTCTACGGCGTGGTCTTCGCCCGCTCGACCTCGGACGACGAGACGGGCTACGTGCTGACGGCGGCCGAGGTCGCCTCCGACGCCGCACGCGGGGCGAGGGCGACGGAGACGGTCGACACGGGTGCGCTGGTCACGTCGTGACCGGTCAGAGACTGGACCCCATGAGGACGTCGTCCACGTACTCGCCCGCCAGCAGGAACTCGCCGGGAAGGATCCCCTCGACCACGAATCCCTCGGCTTCGTAGAGCCCCCGTGCCGGGGTGTTGTGCCCGAGCACGCGCAGGGTGAGGCGGCGTGCGCCGTGCCGGCGGGCCTCGATCCGCACGGCCCGCAGCAGCGCCCGTCCGACTCCGCTGCCGCGCGCCTCCTCGGCGACGACGAGCCCCTGGATCTGGCGGACGTGGGAGTTGCACGCGAGGGGTGTCGGATGGCCGAGCCGGACGTAACCGACGACCGTGCCGTCCAGCTCGGCGACGAGGTGGTCCCTGGGCCCGAACCGCTCGTTGAAGAAGGGTTCGTAGGGCTGCTGCGGCCGCGGCTGGACGGCGTGCAGCGGGGACCAGGTGACGCGGTCGAGCAGGCCCAGCGTCTCCTCGTCGTCGAGGGTGGCGTGGCGTATGTACGGAACCGGCATGTCGGCCACCCTACGTCCGCCCCACGCGCAGAATAGGGGCCATGGAACGTTCCCGAATCGTGGTGGCCGGTGCGTCCGGGCTCATCGGTGGCGCGCTGGTGCGGTCGCTGACCGCCGACGGGCACGAGGTGGTGCGACTGGTGCGCCGGGCTCCCCGGGCGAAGGACGAGGTCCGCTGGGACCCGGAGGGCAGAAGCGTGGATGCGGCCGGGCTCGCCGGGTGCGACGCCGTGGTCAACCTCGCGGGCGCCGGTGTGGGCGACCGCCGCTGGACGGACGCGTACAGGACACGGATCCGGTGCAGCCGGGTGCTCGGCACCGCGGCGCTGGCCGAGGCGGTCGCGGCGCTGGAGAAGAAGCCGCGGGTGTTCGTGAACGGCAGCGCGATGGGCTTCTACGGCGAGACCGGCGACCGGGCGGTCGACGAGAGCGCGCCGCCCGGGACGGGGTTCCTGCCGGAGCTGTGCGTGGAGTGGGAGGGCGCGGCGGCGCCGGCGCGGGAGGCGGGCGTACGCACCGTGTTCACACGGACGGGGCTGGTGGTGGCCCGCGAGGGAGGGGCCTGGGGGCGGTTGTTCCCGCTGTTCAAGGCGGGACTCGGGGGGAGGATGGGCGACGGGCGGCAGTACTGGTCGTACATCTCGCTGCATGACGAGGTGGCCGCGATCCGGCATCTCATCGACACCGACGGACTGTCCGGACCGTTCAACCTCACCGCCCCGAACCCGGTGACGAACCGGGAGATCACCGCGGCCATGGGGCGCGCGCTGCACCGGCCGACGCTGTTCCCGGTGCCCGCGGCCGTGCTGCGGACGGTGCTCGGCGAGATGGCGGGGGATGTGCTGGGCAGCGCACGGGTGCTGCCGAAGCGGCTGCTGGAGTCCGGCTTCACGTTCGCGTTCCCGGACATCCAGGGGGCGATCAAAGCCGCACTGTGACCGCATGCGACCGCTGTGCGACCGTGCCCTGCCCATGCGCGACTGTTCTTGACCGGTTACCAGCTTAACCTCGACCCGAACTCGGGTATTCCCAGAGCCTGTTGGGGGCATGACGTCTCCACCGGCCGCGCAACTTCGGGGAGGGGCACGTGCTTGAGCCCGCGTACCAGGCGGACGTCGTGATCGTGGGAGCCGGGGTCGCCGGGCTCTCGGCGGCGCGTCGGCTGACCAGCGCAGGAGTGACGACCGCGGTCCTGGAGGCCGCCCCTTGTGTGGGGGGCCGCATGTCGACGGAGAAGGTCGACGGCTTCCGGCTCGACCGGATCGGCCAACTGCTGTCCACGGCCTATCCCGAGCTACGGCTGACACCCGGACTGGACGCGCTGGTGCTGCGTCCCTTCGCGCCGGGCGTCCTGCTGCACAGCGACGGACGCCACCATCGCGCGGTGCCTCCGGCGAGCGCGGGGGGCGCAAGGGGCGCACTCCACGCCGTACGAGCCCTGGCGAGTGCCCCCGCGAAGAGCGCCCCCCGTTCCGGGGCCCCGCTCGGCACCGCCGTCGACCAGGCCCGTCTCGGCACCGCACTCGCGCGGCTCGCGGCGACGCCGATCGAACGGCTGCTGTCCCGGCCGGAGTTGCCCGCCGCCCAGGCCCTCGCGGCCCGCGGCGTCCCCGCCCGCACGATCGACGGCTTCGTGCGCCCGCTGCTCGCCGCCCTGCTGTGCGACCCGGAGCTGACCACGTCCAGCCGGTGCGCCGACCTCGCGCTGCGCGCCTTCGCGTGCGGGCGGCTGTGTCTGCCGGAGGGGGGTGCGGAGATGCTCCCGGAGCTTCTGGCCCGGGCGCTGCCACCGGGCACCGTGCACACCGGCGTCCGGGTCACCTCGGTCTCCACGAGCGCGGTGACCACGGCCGAGCACGGCGAGATCCGCTGCCGGGCAGTCCTGCTCGCCACGGACGCGCGCGCCGCCGCCGAACTCCTGCCGGGCCTGCGCGTACCGGACTTCCACCCGCTGACGGTGCTGCACCACACCACGGACGAGCCACCGGCGACGGGCGCGTCCCTGCTCCTGGACGCCGACCGCGGCGGCCCCGTCGCGCACACGGCGGTCGTGAGCGCCGTGGACCCGAGCCGTGCGCCCGCGGGCCGTGCCCTCATCTCCTCGACGGTCCTTGGTACTCCCCCGGTCGACCTGGACACCGCCGTACGCATGCATCTCGCACGTCTCTACGGCCCCTCGACCCGCCGCTGGGAATCCCTGGCCGTCCATCACACCCGCGACGCCGTCCCCGCCATGCGCCCCCCGCACGACCTTCGCCGCCCGGTGCGGCTCCTGGCCGGCCTCTACGTCTGCGGCGACCACCGGGACACCAGCACGGTCCAGGGAGCGCTGCACTCCGGCCACCGCGCCGCGACAGCGCTCCTCACCGACCTGGGGGCCGCCGGCTTCATGCAGAAGGCGGACCCGCTCCCGTCAACACGGGCGGCCTGAACGGGTTTTGCCCCTTCAGGGACGCGGGGCTCGTATCGATGTGCGGCTCCGCCGCGTGGGCGGGATCAACCACGACGGAGCCGCACCGGGCCCACAGCGGGTCGACGTCACGGCGATCAGCTACCCAAAGGCCGCGACCCTGTCGCGATACCCCCGCACCGGCGCCGCGTCCTTGTACGGCTCCAACCGCCGCTCGAAGTCCCGGACATACTCGATCGCCCGCACGGACCGCATCTCCGCGGCAGCCCCCGCGGCCTCCGCACCGAGCTGACAGGCCTGGTCCAGTTCACCCAGACCGAGCCGGGCGGAGGCGAGGACCACCCGGCAGAACAGCCGGCTGCGGGCGAAGGAGGGGGCCCGCAGTTGGAGCGACCGCTCGGCGTGCTGTGCCGCCGCACGGAACTGCTGCAGGTCACGGTGCGCGTGCCCGAACTCGTCGGCGAGCTGCGCCTCGTCGAAGAACCGCGCCCAGTACGGGACTTCGTCGCCGGCGCGGACCGTTTCCAGCGCCCGCTCGGCGCGGACGAGCGAGGCGGTGCAGTTGCGCACCTCGCCGAGCACGCCGTGCCCGCGCGCCTCGGCCGAGTGCAGCAGGGCCTGTACGACGGGCGGGGCATTGGTGCCCACACCCTGCTGGGCCACGCGCGCCAGCTGCACGGCCTCCCGCCCGTGCCCGAGGTACACGGCCTGGCGGCTCATGGTGACCAGCACGTACGAGCCGTACGCCCGGTCCCCCGCCGCCTGCGCGAGCCGCAGCGCCTGCACGAAGTAGCGCTGGGCGAGCCCGTGCGCGGCGATGTCGTACGACGTCCAGCCGGCGAGCCGCGTCAGGTCGGCGGCCGCGCCGAACAGCCGGCGGCCGGTCTGCTCGCCGTAGGTGCCGCGCAGCATCGGCTCGCACTCGTGCTCCAGGTAACGCACGAGGGCCTGGCGGGCGTGGCCGCCGCCGTACATGTTGTCGAGGGTGCGGAACAGTTCGCCGACCGAGCGGAGCGCGGCGATGTCGCCGGTGGTGACCCGCTGGCCGGGGCCACGCTCCGCCTGGCCGCGCTGGCGGGGGACGACGGGGCGGCCCTGGGCGGGGACACGGATGGGCTGTTCGCCCCGGGCGACCCTGTCGTCGGCGCGGCCGATCAGCCAGTCGCGGCTGGGCACGACAAGGCCGGCCGGGGTGAACGCGATCTTGCGGAGCTCGGCGTGCGAGCCGGAGTCCTTGCGCCACAGGCCGCCGACGATGTCGACGGCCTCCTCGGGGGTGGCGGCGAACTCCAGCCCGGCGTAGACCGGCGCACAGGCGTCGAGGCCGAGGTCCTGGGCGGTGAGACGGCGGCCCAGACGGCGGGTGAAGACCTCGGCGATCAGGGCGGGAGTGGTCCCGCGTGGCTGCTGTCCGCGCAACCAGCGGGTGACCGACGTCTTGTCGTATCGAAGATCAAGCCCGTGTTCGAGACCGAGCTGGTCGACTCGACGGGCGAGACCCGCGTTGGAGAACCCGGCTTCTGCGATGAGCGCGGCGAGCTGACGGTTGGGAGTGCGCTGCGCGGGTCGTTCCGTCATCTGCGGTGCGGTCTCCTGCCTTTCGGACCTCCGGTGCCGGTGTCGGCCCCGTTGCGCCCGGATTGCCTGTGAGCAGCCCTTATGGCCTCTGCGAACGGCGCGAATGTAGCGGAGAGTGAGCAGGCGATCGCACATTACGCCGTTCGTTCATCCGATCGTGTGAGGATTGCCCGCGGGGCTGACGCGAGACAGCCGGTCGTACAGTGGCGTAGGCACGTTTCGTGCCTTACGACTTCCAGGGAGGCGCTTGCCGTGAGTGAGCTGCGGTTCGTCCGGATGGGATTCGGCGCCGAGGCCGTCGACTACCAGGCGGCGTGGGACGAGCAACGCCGGGTGCACGCGGCGCGCTTCGCCGACGAGATCCCCGACACCGTGCTGCTCCTGGAGCACCCGCCGGTGTACACGGCGGGCCGGCGCACGGCGGACAACGAGCGCCCCCTCGACGGCACTCCCGTCATCGACGTGGACCGCGGCGGCAAGATCACCTGGCACGGCCCGGGCCAGCTGGTGGGCTACCCCATCCAGCAGCTCCCGCGCCCGGTGGACGTGGTGGCCCATGTACGGCGCCTGGAGGAAGCCCTGATCCGCACCTGCGCGGAGTTCGGCGTGCAGACCACACGCGTCGAGGGCCGCAGCGGCGTATGGATCCTCGGCGACCCGGTCGAGCAGCGACCGTCGCTCGGCGGGCTGTCCCTCGACTTCGACCCCCGTCTGCACGACGAGGAGTTCGACCCGCGCATGAACGGCCCGGAGTACGCCCCTTCGAACGCCGGCCAGCGCCGTGAGGACCGCAAGATCGCGGCGATCGGCATCCGCGTGGCCAAGGGCGTCACGATGCACGGCTTCGCCCTCAACGTGAACCCGGACAACAAGTGGTTCGACCGCATCATCCCGTGCGGCATCCGCGACGCGGGCGTCGCGTCGCTGGCCGACGAACTGGGCCACGACGTGACGATCGCGGAGGTGCTGCCGGTGGTGGAGCGGCACCTGGCGGAGGTACTGGAGAACGCGGACCTGCAGCCGAGGGTGATCGAGAAGACACCGGCAGCCTGAACTCCACGCCGGGCATTCAAATCAACGGGCGTACCCTTGGGCACGCCGAAGAATCAATCGCTAGGGAGCCGGTCGTGTCCGCAGTCGCACCCGACGGACGCAAGATGCTGCGCCTGGAGGTCCGCAACAGCCAGACCCCCATCGAGCGCAAGCCCGAGTGGATCAAGACCCGGGCGAAAATGGGCCCCGAGTACACCAAGATGCAGAACCTCGTGAAGAGCGAGGGACTCCACACGGTCTGCCAGGAAGCCGGCTGCCCCAACATCTACGAGTGCTGGGAGGACCGCGAGGCCACCTTCCTCATCGGCGGCGACCAGTGCACCCGGCGCTGCGACTTCTGCCAGATCGACACCGGCAAGCCCGAGGCGCTGGACCGTGACGAGCCGCGCCGTGTCGGCGAGTCCGTGGTCACCATGGACCTGAACTACGCCACCATCACCGGCGTCGCCCGCGACGACCTGGAGGACGGCGGCGCCTGGCTGTACGCGGAGACGGTCCGCCAGATCCACGCGCAGACCGCCGAGCGCGCGGACGGTCGGACGAAGGTGGAGCTGCTCGCCCCCGACTTCAACGCGGTGCCGGAGCAGCTCGAAGAGGTCTTCTCCTCGCGTCCCGAGGTGTTCGCGCACAACGTCGAGACCGTGCCCCGGATCTTCAAGCGCATCCGCCCCGGCTTCCGCTACGACCGCTCGCTTCAGGTCATCACGGCCGCCCGCGACTACGGCCTCGTCACCAAGTCGAACCTCATCCTCGGCATGGGCGAGACCCGCGAGGAGGTCAGCGACGCGCTCCGCCAGCTGCACGCGGCCGGCTGCGAGCTGATCACCATCACTCAGTACCTGCGTCCGTCCGTGCGTCACCACCCCGTCGAGCGCTGGGTCAAGCCGCACGAGTTCGTGGAGCTGAAGGAGGAGGCCGAGCAGATCGGCTTCTCGGGGGTCATGTCCGGGCCGCTGGTGCGCTCCTCGTACCGCGCCGGGCGGCTGTACCAGATGGCAGTCGAGCTGCGTCAGTCGGCCGCTCCGCAGCAGGCCCCCCACGTCGCCCCGCAGGCCGTCTGAGGGGCGCCCGGGCCCGTCCGCCGAATGGCACGGAGTGCCACCCTTTCGTGTGAATCTGCGCACAAGAAACTACCCGCCGGTAACGGCTGATTCGACGCGGTCCTGACCGTCCTCGCAGATGAGGGCGCCGCCAGGGCCGCGTCAACGTTTTCGCTCGTCGCATCAAGGCTTCATGGGCGTTTGACCGGTCGGTCACGCCCTGGTAACACCAATCAGTGACGCTGGACTCACGCCACGTACACCCACACCCCGTGCCCGTATCCCGAGGGGGGACCTCCACCATGCAGGCCGCGCCGGTTCGCGCCACCGCAATCCCGTCGTTCACCACTGCACTGCGTGCAGTCGAATCGCTGCTCATGAGCAGCGGCCAGCGCACCGCCCGTCGCAACGCATGGACCTCCGTCCTGGAGGACCGCCGCCGCGCCAAGGACCGGGTCGACGCCCAGCGCGTCCTGGACCAGACGCTCGTCCCCCGCCCCTGAATCCCGTCCTCGGGGTACTGCCGTCGTACGGCGGTCCCCGGGCCACGTAGACTTCGTGGCATGGCGAGGAAGGACACGGCAGCGGACGCTGCGAACCCCGGGCGACTGAAGCAGATCGCTCTGACCTACAAGATGACCCGCAAGGCCGACAAGAAGATCGGTCTTGTACTCGCGGCTGTCGGCATCGGCATCTTCGGTGTTTTCCTCGCGATCGGTTTCTTGATCGGTCACCCCATCTATCTCGGGATCCTGGGCCTGTTGCTCGCCTTCCTCGGAACGGCGATCATCTTCGGGCGCCGGGCCGAGCGGGCGGCCTTCGGGCAGATGGAGGGCCAGCCGGGCGCGGCCGCGGCGGTACTGGACAACATCGGCCGGGGCTGGACGACGACGCCCGCGGTGGCGATGAACCGCAGCCAGGACGTGGTGCACCGGGCCGTCGGCAAGGCCGGCATCGTCCTGGTCGCCGAGGGCAACCCGAACCGGGTGAAGAGCCTGCTGGCCGCCGAGAAGAAGAAGATGAACCGCATCGTCGCGGACGTGCCGGTGCACGACATCCTGGTCGGCGCGGGCGAGGGCCAGGTGGCGCTGAAGAAGGTGCGGACCACCATGCTGAAGCTGCCGCGCGTCCTCACCGGTCCGCAGGTGACGGCCACGAACGACCGGCTGCGTGCCATGGGCGACCTGATGAGCAACATGCCGCTGCCGAAGGGGCCGATGCCCAAGGGCATGAAGCTGCCGAAGGGCGGGCCGAAGGCTCGCTGACCTCCCCGCACGAGCTTCCTACGAGCCGACGAGTGTGTACGACGAAGGGGCGCCCGGAGAATCACTCCGGGCGCCCCTTCGTCGCACTCGTCATACGCGCTCGTCGTACGCGCTAGATACGGACCTCGACCGTGCGCGCGAGGCGGTCGTGCAGGCCCCTGCCGTCGCGGTCCCAGATCAGGGCCGGGATGGCCACGCACAACAGGGCCGTGCGCAGGGCGGCCCGCAGGGGGCTGGGGCGGCCGGTGTCCAGGGCGACCACGCGGAGGCCGAAGAGGCGCTTGCCCGGGGTGAAGCCGATCGTGCCGACCGTCAGGACGCCGAGCAGGAAGAAGACGAGCAGGGCCCAGTTACCGGTCGCCCGCTCATAGCCGTGCGTGATCAGGCCGTATGCGATCAGCAGACACAGCGCCCAGTCGACGACCAGGGCACCGAACCGGCGGCCCGGGCGGGCGATGGAGCCCGGCCCCTCCTGCGGCAGGCCGAGCTGCTGACCCGGGTATCCGAAGTCGACACCGGCTTCCTCTGCGGCCGCGCGGGGGCCCGAGAGCCACGAGCCGATTGCATCCCTGTTCTCCACCCGTCCACGGTACTGCGGGCGTTTCGCGATCCGGACAGGTGGGGTACACGGGGCCGGGTCCGGTTAACTTGAGCGAAACAAATGGGTCACGCCCGAGAAATCACGCGTCCCTAGTGTCGGGGCCAGCGTGTGCCACCGCACTGGCCGCACGAACGAACTACCACCCCGGCGAGGCGGTCGGGAGTAGGAGGAGCTGGATGTTCCAGAACGCCGACGAGGCCAAGAAGTTCATCGCGGACGAGGACGTCAAGTTCATCGACGTCCGCTTCTGCGACCTGCCGGGCGTCATGCAGCACTTCACGCTGCCCGTCGAGGCGTTCGACCCGGACGAGGAGCTCGCCTTCGACGGCTCGTCGATCCGCGGTTTCCAGGCGATCCACGAGTCCGACATGGCCCTGCGCGCCGACCTGTCGACCGCGCGGGTGGACTCCTTCCGCCGTGACAAGACGCTCAACATCAACTTCTTCATCCACGACCCGATCACGGGCGAGCAGTACTCCCGTGACCCGCGCAACGTGGCGAAGAAGGCCGAGGCCTACCTCGCGTCGACCGGTATCGCGGACACCGCGTACTTCGGTCCCGAGGCCGAGTTCTACGTCTTCGACTCCGTGCGCTTCGCGACCAGCGCGAACGAGTCCTTCTACCACATCGACTCCGAGGCCGGCGCCTGGAACACCGGCGCCCTCGAGGACAACCGTGGTTACAAGGTCCGCTACAAGGGCGGCTACTTCCCGGTCCCGCCGGTCGACCACTTCGCCGACCTGCGTGCCGAGATCTCCCTGGAGCTGGCCAAGTCCGGTCTCCAGGTCGAGCGCCAGCACCACGAGGTCGGCACCGCCGGCCAGGCGGAGATCAACTACAAGTTCAACACGCTGCTCGCCGCGGCCGACGACCTGCAGCTCTTCAAGTACATCGTCAAGAACGTGGCCTGGCGCAACGGCAAGACCGCGACCTTCATGCCGAAGCCGATCTTCGGTGACAACGGCTCGGGCATGCACGTCCACCAGTCCCTGTGGACCGGCGGCCAGCCGCTGTTCTACGACGAGGCCGGCTACGCGGGCCTGTCGGACACCGCCCGCTACTACATCGGCGGCATCCTCAAGCACGCCCCGTCGCTGCTGGCCTTCACCAACCCGACGGTGAACTCGTACCACCGTCTGGTCCCGGGCTTCGAGGCGCCGATCAACCTGGTGTACTCGCAGCGCAACCGCTCCGCGGCCATGCGTATCCCGATCACCGGCTCGAACCCGAAGGCCAAGCGCGTCGAGTTCCGTGCGCCCGACTCCTCCGGCAACCCGTACCTGGCCTTCTCCGCGCTGCTGCTCGCGGGCCTGGACGGCATCAAGAACAAGATCGAGCCGGCCGAGCCGATCGACAAGGACCTCTACGAGCTGGCTCCCGAGGAGCACGCGAACGTCGCGCAGGTCCCGACCTCGCTCCCGGCCGTCCTCGACCGCCTGGAGGCCGACCACGAGTTCCTGCTCGCGGGCGACGTCTTCACGCCGGACCTGATCGAGACGTGGATCGACTTCAAGCGCGCGAACGAGATCGCTCCGCTGCAGCTGCGTCCGCACCCGCACGAGTTCGAGCTGTACTTCGACGTGTGATCGGCCCGTAGGCCGCTCGGCCGCGCCCCCGTTCCTGCTTTTGCAGGGCGGGGGCGTCATCGTATGCTCTGGCACTGCTGTTCGATGCAGTCGACTTCGACAGAGACAACGGGGAGAGCCGGGATGTCCGAACAGGACGACGCTGAGCGGGAGTTCGACCTCAGGTGGGCGGAGAGCGCCGACCACAAGGAGCCCTCGGCGCGGGCGCGGATGCTCGCGGCGCGCTGGAAGGAGAACCCACCCGAGCCGGTGCCCTTCCGCGGCGACCCCGAGCCGGCCGCTCCACGCCGGTCGTCGTGGGTGTCGACGGCGATCGTGCTGGGCAGCGTCGCCGCGATCATCCTGCTGCTGGGGTACGCACAGTTCCGGGCGCCCTACTAGAGTGCCGCGCCGGCCAAGGTTCGCCCCGTCGCGACGCCCGGCACGCGCCCCCGCCCTCGAACCGGCCGAAAGCCCAAGTACGTCCGGTACGAGGACTTCCGGCCGGCACTCCCCCAGAGCACGCTCGCCCCTCCCGGCTTCGCCAGAACGCCGCTCCTTGACGGGCAGACCTTGACCGACGCGGCACTGGATCGGGGCCTTTGCAGCTCCTAGGGCCGATCGCGACCACTTCATGGGAGTGGCCGGGTGCACACTGGCAGTGGGACGAGTGCCTGACTGCGGGGTGAGGCAGATGCAAAGCCGCTTCCGGAGCGACCGGCGGTTGACCGTGCGGATGACGGTCACGATGTTCCTGCTCGGATTGCTGTACGTGGCGTTCTTCGCCGCGTTGATCGTGTTGCTCAAGTCCTGGTTGCTGGTCGTCGCGCTGATGGCGGCGATGTTCGTCGCGCAGTTCTGGTTCTCCGACCGCATCGCGATGTTCGCCATGCGCGGACGGGTCGTGGAGCGCGAGGAGTATCCCGAGCTGCATGCGGTGGTCGACCGGCTGTGCGCGATCGCCGACATGCCGGTGCCGGTGGTCGCCGTGTCCGAGATGGACATGCCCAATGCGTTCGCGACCGGGCGGAATCCCGATCACGCCGTGATCTGTGTGACGACCGGGCTGCTGCGGCGACTGGAGCCCGCGGAGCTGGAGGGCGTGCTCGCGCACGAGCTGTCCCACGTGGCGCACAAGGACGTCGCCGTGATCACGATCGCGTCGTTCCTCGGTGTGATCGCGGGACTGATCGTGCGGTTCGCCTTCTACTCGCAGTTGTTCGGCGGCGGGCGCCGGGACCAGAACACCGCGATGGTCTTCGCCGCGGTGATGGGCGTGTCCGCGGCGGTGTACGCGATCAGCTTCCTGCTCATCAGGGCGCTGTCGCGGTACCGGGAGCTGGCCGCGGACCGGGCGGCGGCGCTGCTCACCGGGCGGCCCTCGGCGCTGGCCTCCGCGCTGACCAAGGTGTCCGGTGACATCGCGCGGATCCCGACCAAGGACCTGCGGACGGCCCAGGCCTTCAACGCCTTCTACTTCACCCCGGCGACCGGCAGGGAACCCGGCATCGAGCGGTACTTCTCCACGCACCCGAGCCTGGAGCAGCGGCTCGACCAACTGGGGCGGATCTCCGCCGAGTTGGGTGAGGCGGCCACCCCCGGAAAGGGCTGATGCATGGGGCTCCTGGACATTCTGCTCGGCCGTACGAAACCGGCCCTGCCCGATCTGGACCGGCTCTTCGCGCTGCCGTCGGCGGCCGTGACCCTTGAGGCCGCGGCCGGTTTCACGCCGACCGGCACGGGCGCGGTGTGCTTCGCCACGGTCGAGGGCTCGGCCTTCGAGCAGACGCACCGGGAGGTCCAGGCCCTGCTGGACGCGGACGCGGACCGGGACGGTCCTCCGGTGGAGCTGCGCCAGGACGAGTTCGGCTACTCCTGGCTGCTCTCCCGCCGCTCCCCCGACCAGTTGTCGGAGCTGGTCAACGATCTGCACGCGGTGAACAGCTCGATGGAGGTGAACGGCTTCGGGCCGCAGCTGCTGTGTTCCCTGGCCGGTTTCCAGGGCGAGGGAGGCAGGCGGCTCGCGCTCGTCTATCTCTACAAGCGCGGCACGTTCTACCCGTTCGCGCCGCTGCCCGGTGAGGGGCAGCGGCGTGACAACGCGCTGGAGCTGCAGGTGAAGGCGGCACTCACCGACGACCTGCGGATGGAGCAGGACCTGAGCCGCTGGTTCCCGGTGTGGGGCGCGCCCGGCCTGTAGGGCCCGCGCGCGCCTTCGCCCGTCCTACTTGTTCTTCTCACGCTCCTGGCGGCGGGTCTCCAGGGGGCGCTCGCGGCGGTAGCGCCGCTCCCACTTCGCCTGCTGGTCACGGCGTTTGCGGTAGGCCTGGTACGAGGCCGGCACGGACGCCGACGAGGATCCCGCCGGCGGCGAGGGCCGCGAGGCGGAGCGGTCCCGCCCGTACTGCAGGTACAGGAAGAGAACGCCGGCCGCGGCCAGCCACCAGACGTGGTTTCCGAATCCCAAGAGCGCCAGGACGACGATCCCGGATATCAAGATGGTGCCCATGACGGGCCTCCGTGGGCGTGGTTGATCGAGCGGTGGTGGTGTGTCGCCCCGACGGGGCGCTGGGGGATGGGCGTCCGTCCGTCGGTGCGTAGAGAGTAGCCCCGAGTCCGCAGGGTGATGCCGGTCCTGCGGAAAGCGGTGGTGGGCAGCTCCGCCGTGCTTGTCCAGCGTAGGGAGCCGGTCACCGGGAGTGCATCCGGTTTTCTTCGCGCCCAGGGGTACGGGTCGCCGGATACCCCCGCTTGGCCACCTGGCTACTTGGCTACTCGGCCTGCAGGTCCACCTTCCGGGCCACGACCTCCCGGGCCACGTCCGCCAGACGGCGGCGGTGGGCGCGGGCGTGGGAGCGCAGGACGCCGAAGGCGTCGTCCACCGAGATGGAGAGCCTGGCCGCGAGCGTGCCCTTGGCCTGTTCGATGACGATACGGCTGGTCAGGGCCTCACCCAGCTGGTCGGCCAGGGCACGGCTCTGGCGCAGGCAGCGGTCCCGTTCCAGGTTCCAGCCGGCGGCGTCGGTGAGTGACCGGCCCAGGGCCAGAAGCTCGGGGTCCAGCAGCGTGCCGGCGGGGCCCAGCAGCACCACGGCGCCCAGGGTGTCCTGGCCGACGCGCAGAGGCAGGGCGGCGGCCCGGCCGTAGCCGAGTTCCAGGGCCCGGCCCGAGTAGCGCGGCCAGTCATGGCGGGCACGGTCGCCGTCGAGGGCGGTGTCGGGCACCGGCCGGCCGGTGCGGCGGGCCTCCGGTCCTGGTCCCTCACCCCAGCCGACGTCATCACGCGCCAGGCGCAGCAGCTCATCGCCGGTGCCGGCGACCTCGACGCGGGCACGGTCGTCGGAGGCGTAGAGCACGACCGCCGCGCAGTCACCGAGCAGTTCGGTCCCGCGTGCGGCGAGGGCGGCGAGGAGCCCGGTCGGATCGGAGGCCTCGGTGATGGGGCTGGCGGCGAGGTCGACGAACGCGTGCGCCAGCCGCTGCGGCGCGTGGGACATCGTGCTCATCGGCTGGATTCCCTTCGCCGCGGAGGGTGCGCTGTGCCACTGAGCGTGCGGAGGAGCCCTCGGCGAACGCGCGTGCCTTGACGAGTTCCCGTGCGTCGGCCACCGGACAGTCGAGGTGGACGGAGACCCTGCCCGCGGCCTGGTGCACGTCGGCGCGCGGATCGGCGGCCATGGCGGCATCGTACGCTCGCCGTTGTCTCGCTCGGGGCGGTATGTGAATCGAACGGCGGGGCAGTCCGGAGTCACACTTCCGGGGCCGCCGCGATCACGCCGGCGGCGACCGCCGCGCCCAGGGCGGCATGGTCGGCGGCGTTCTGGTCCGCGTAGTGGAGGGCGAAGTCGGCGACGGCCTGTTCGAAGGTGTCGGCGCCGCCCAGATAGGCGGCGATCGCGATGCGGTCGCCGGAGCGGGCGTGGGCACGGCCCAGAGCGGTGCCGCACAGCCGCGCGTACGCCAGGAGGTCGGCCGGCTTCATCCCCGCGACGTCCGCGGAACCCTTCATGTCGCGTAGCTGCCGCCAGTAGTAGGCACGCCCCTGCGGCCCCGACATCCACCCGAGGAAGACGTCACCGGCCGTCTGCAACAACCGCTGACCCGCGACGACCCGATGCCCGGGATGGACGTAGGGCCCGGTCGGCAGATGCTCTTCCAGTACGGACTTCCGCGCCTCCTTGATCTGCAGGAACAGGGTGTCGTCCTGGTCGCGTCCGGTGAGCAGCACGACGAAGCACCGCATGCCGACGCTGCCGACGCCGACGACCTTGCGGGCGGCGTCCACGAAGCGGTAGCGGTCCAGGAGGAGGCGGCGCTCCTCGGAGAGGGTGGAGCGGTAGTCGCTGAAGATCTTGCGCAGCGACGCCATGTCGGAGGCGCCGGCGGATTCGAGGAGCGGTGGGTCCTGGACGATCCGGCGGCGTCCGTCGACCACTTCCGTGAGCTTGCCGACGGCGTGCAGGCTGGTGCGGCGGCGGGCCCGGGTGAGGCTGGAGGCGACCTGTCCGCGGCGGTGCGCGGAGCGGGCGAGGGGCAGCAGGCTCTCGGCGTCGATGCGCTCGTACCAGACGGCGAGTTCGCCCTGCCGGGCCAACCGCCGCACGGTGGTCCGGTACGCGGCGGCCGCCTCCAGCGCCGAGCGGCGGACCTTGGCCTCGCCGTGCCCGTTCGCCCGGGCGGCCACGGCGACGGAGGCCGCGAGCCGTTTGACATCCCACTCGAAGGGTCCGGGGAACGTCTCGTCGAAGTCGTTCAGGTCGAAGAGCAGGGCGTGTTCCCGGGAGGCGTACAGGCCGAAGTTCAGCAGGTGGGCGTCGCCGCACAACTGCACGGTCAGCCCGGTGTGCGGCCGGGACGCGAGGTCGGCGGCCATCACGGCGGCCGAGCCGCGCAGGAAGGCGAAGGGTGACCCGGCCATCCGCCCGTACCGGATCGGCAGCAGCTCCGGCAGGCGGTCGCGGCCCTGCCGTTCCAGTACGGCGACGGGGTCGGGCCGGTCGACGGGCGGTATCCACGCGGCGTGCGCGGAACGGGCGACGCGGCGGCGGGCGGCCCTTCCGCGGTCGGCGCGTGAGACAGGGGTACTCATGGCGTCCACCACCACGTGCCGCGCCTGCCCATCACGCCTCCCGCTGCCGGCCGTGTCCGCACGGGGCGGTCCGGTTGCGCCGCCCCTGCGCGGTCGTCGCCCGAGTTCCGCCGCCCTCTGATCGCAGTGAAGGCGGGTGCGGGGGTGCGCGCATGCCGGGCACGGCGATCGGGTGAAGGGTCCGGGTGACGGGGATCCGGTAGGGCGCACCTGTGCTGAGGCTCTTGGGCTGTCTTTCTCTTCCCGGGCCTACGGCCCGTTGTCGGTGTCCTCCTGCAAGATGGGGTCACGGGTGGCGCGACGAGAGGCGGGGAGGCCGGGATGGGTGACGGCGTGCGGTACGTCGGGGCGGCGGAGCGGCGGGCTCGGCTGGCGTTGCGGCAGCGGCTGGCGCCGGAGGCGCGGGCGGGGAGCGCGGAGGAGGTCGCCGGCTCGTTGGTCGCGCTGCACGGCACGGACCCTGCGACGGTGTATCTGGCCGTCGGCGCTCGGCTCGCGGACGCGGCGACGACCGTGCCGGAGACGGAGCGAGCCCTGTACACGGACCGTTCCCTGGTCCGTATGCATGGCATGCGGCACACCGTTTTCGTGTTCCCCACGGACCTGACCGCCGTCGTGCACGCCTCCACCGGCCTCGCGGTCGCCGCCCGGGAGCGGGCCTCGCTGCTCAAGGACATGGCGAAGACCGGGGCACCGGACGCGGCCTGGCTGAAGGAGGTCGAGGAGTCGGCGCTGGCGGCGCTGGCGCGGCGCGGACAGGCGACGGCGGCCGAGCTCGCGCAGGACGAACCGCGCCTGAGGGAACAGTTCGTGTACGCGGCCGGGAAGAGCTATGAGGGCGTGCACACCGTTTCGACCCGGCTGTTGAGGGTGCTGGGCGTGGAAGGCAGGGTCGTGCGGGGGCGGCCGCTCGGGTCGTGGACCTCCAGCCAGTTCCGTTGGGCGGTGGCGCCTCCGCATCCCGAACTGGACATGGCCGAGGCGCAGGCGGCGCTGCTCGGGCGGTGGCTCACGGTGTGCGGGCCGGCCACGGAGGACGACCTGAAGTGGTGGACGGGATGGAAGGTGACGGACGTCCGGCGGGCGCTGACGGCGATCGGCGCTCAGTCGGTGGCACTGGACGAGGGCACGGGGTACGTCGTCGACGGCGATGTCGCGCCGGTGGCCGGGCCCGCGCAGCCGTGGGCCGCGCTGCTGCCCGGCCTTGACCCGGCGGCGATGGGGTGGCGGGGGCGGGACTGGTATCTGGCACCGGAGTTGCGGCCGCTGCTGTTCGACAGGAGCGGGAACGTGGGGCCGACGGTGTGGTGGGACGGGCGGGTGGTGGGCGGTTGGGCTCAGCGGCGGGACGGGGAGATCGTGTGGCGGGTGTTGGTGCCCTCCGGGGTGGGGAGGGAGGCGGAGGCGGCGATCGGTGCCGAGGTGCAGCGGCTTCAGGGGTGGTTGGGGTCGACGAAGGTGACGCCACGGTTTCGGACGCCGGTGGAGAAGGAGTTGGCGGGGTAGGGATTTCGCCCCCGCCGCCCCTACCCGTCCCGACCCGGGGGCCGGCCCCCCGGACCCCCAACCACCGCTCCTCAAACGCCGGAGGGGCCGAAATTCAGCCCGTCCGGCGTTTGAGGACGAGGCCGTTGAGGCCGAAGCGGGGGTCGGGGGGCGACAGCCCCCGGGCTCAGCGCGAGTAACGCATCAGTGCTCGCACCATGTGGCACGTCGTGTCCGACGGCGGATGGACGCCGATCACTTCGGCGGTGTTCCGTATCGTCTCGTTGCGGGCCTGGTTCGGTACGTACACGCCCGAGTCGAGCAGGGCGATCGCGAGCCGCATCGCCTTGAGGCGACGGTTGTGCGTGACATACCAGTCGCGCGGACGGCCCGGCGGCAGCGGGCGCTTCTCCACCGGGTCGTACGGCAGGTCGAGCAGAACGGGGCGCTTTGCTGTGGACTGCATCGGCTTCGGCTTCAGTGCGGCAGCGGGCACAGGCATCCTCCTGTCGCGGTCAGGGCGCTCCCCGGGGACTACGTCGACCCCGGCGATTCCCTCGAACACTGCTTCTATTCTAGCAACCGCCACTGACAAAAGCCCCTGGCCACAAGGGCTTTCGGTGCCTCTGTGACACAGGTGGAGGGCGGGTTTTCGCGTACCGTGAGGGCATGGAGATCTGGATCAACCCGGCCTGTTCCAAGTGCCGCAGCGCCATCAGCCTGCTCGACGCCGAGGGCGCCGACTACACCGTCCGCCGCTACCTGGAGGACGTACCGAGCGAGGACGAGATCAGGGACGTACTCGACCGGCTCGGTCTCGAACCGTGGGACATCACCCGCACCCAGGAGGCGGACGCGACGGAGCTGGGCCTCAAGGAGTGGGCGCGGGACGAGAGTTCGCGAGACCGGTGGATCAAGGCGCTGTCCGAACACCCCAAGCTGATCCAGCGCCCGATCATCACGGCGCAGGACGGCACGGCGGTGGTGGGGCGCTCGGAGGACGCCGTGCGGGATGCGCTGTCCCGCTGAGCGGCTCACCAACCCCTGTGTGACGCACGTTACTTCAGCGACTCCTGTGACCGCTGAGTAACCTCGTTCGGTATCTCGTACATAGCGGCGTACGCTCCCCTACCTCTCAGGAGGCGCGCATGTCGCGTAGGAGAAGTCTCGGTACGAAGAAGAAGATCGCGCTGCTGGTGAGCGCGGCGGCGGTGGCGGGAGGTGGCGCCTTCGTCATGGCGAGCACCTCGAACGCCGCGCAGAGTCCGAGCCCCAGGACGTTGTCCGCGGCGGACTCGAACGTCTGCCAGGGGCTCGCCACCGCCCTCGGCAACAACCAGAAGTTCATCGACGGGCAGAAGGCCGCTCCGGACGCCCAGTCCGCGGCGCGGATCGCCAACCGCGAGGCCGTCATCGCGCAGATCAAGGTCCAGCAGAAGGCGTCCGGTTGCGCCGTTGGGGAGTCGGCTCAGGACTCCCAGGCGACGCAGCCGGCGCAGGACGGCGCGGGACAGCAGACGGGGGGCGCCCAGCCCTCGCAGACCGCCTCGGCGCCCGCAGGAAACGCGGGCGGGAACACGGGCGGTGCTGCCGCCTCCGGACAGCAGGTGTGCAACGGCTCCACCGTCACCCTCTCCGGCGAGGGCGGCGCGCCTGCCGCCTCCAGCAACCAGTTCCCGGCGGGGACGACCCTGAAGGTCACCAACCTGGACAACAACAAGTCCACGACGGTGAAGGTCACCTCGGTGTCCGGCAGTTGCGCCCTGCTCAACAACGCGGCCTTCGAACAGGTCCGGGAGCCCGGCAAGTTCCTGATCCGACGCGCGCTGATCGAGAAGGTGGGGTGAGGCTCAGGCGTTCAGGAACTCCGTGAGGCGGCGGCCGAGTTCGGGGGGTGCGGACTGCGGCATCGCGTGATGGGAGACGTGTGGGAGTACGACCGTCTCGACGCGCGGCAGCAGCGCATCCGCCCTCGGTGCCACCTTGCACGCGTCGTGGGTCCTGCTGTTCCCGGCCAGGAGCAGCAGGACCGGCGCGTTCAGTCCGCGCAGCGCGTCAGGCGCCGGGCGCGGGCCGGTCACCGGCTTCGACACGGAGGGGAAGCCGGTGGCCGCCTCCTGAAGACGGAGCCAGTCGGGGTCGAGGAGCACTCCCCCGGCCTCTCCCCCAGTCGCTCTCCCGGTCACTCCCCGGGTCTCCCATTCCAGGAAGGCGCGGGCCCGAGCGGGCGTGGGCCGCAGCATCAGCGGCAGGGCGCGCAGCAGGTACGCCGGCCGGAAGCCGGCGAAGCACATGACGGGGTCCAGGAGGAAGAGGCGGCGCACACGCGCGCGTGCGTGCAGTGCGTAGTGCAGAGAGATCCAGCCGCCGTACGAGTGCCCGCCCAGGTCCGCCTCCCCGAGGCCGAGTTCGTCCAGGACGGCCTCCAGCCAGGCCACCAGGTCGGCGACCGTACGGGGGTGACGGTCGCCGGCCTCGGTTCCGCGGCCCGCGCAGGCGGGGAGGTCGACGGCGAAGACGCGGTGGGTGCGGGCGAGGTCGGTGGCCTGGGCGTACCAGCTCGCGGAGGTGGCTCCGCCGCCACCGGGCAGCAGGACCAACGGGGGGCCGTGCAGCGGGCCGCAGACATTGACGTACGTCGTGCCGAAGGGCGTGGGGACGGTCACCGCCTCCCGCTCGGCGGGCCACTTGCCCATGACCTTGTCGTACGCGGCCAGGAAGCCGTCCATGTCGTACGCGGACCTCATTGCCCCTCCCCTATTATCTCGCTGAACGAGATACTCGATGAACGAGATAATAGAGCGGAGGCCGGTCGTGCGGAACCTTGGGCCCGAGATGGAGGTCGTCCATCTGCTGCGCGCGGTGACGGTCGAACTCGGCCTGCACAGCGCCCGGTTCGCGAGCCGCAACGGCATGCACCCCACGGACGTACGCGCCCTGATCGCCCTCATGGACGCCTCGCGGGCGGGTGAGGAGACGACGGCCGGGCGGCTCGGCGCGGCGCTCGGGCTGAACTCGGCGGGGACGACCGCGCTCATCGACCGGATGGAACGTGCCGGACATGTGCGCCGGGTGCGCGCGGAGGGAGACCGGCGCAAGGTCCTGATCGAGGTGACCGAGCAGGCGGTCGAGCTCGGATGGGCCTCCTTCGGACCGCTGATCGCAGGGGCGGCGGAGTTGCTTCGTGTGTACGACGAGCGGGAACTGGCCGCCGTCAGGGGGTTCCTCGAAGGAGTACTGGAGGGGGTGGTGGAGGCGGCGACGGAGCGGGACTGACCGGTCCGCGCGTTCTCACACCGTGAATCGCGCCACACCACTCCCAGGTAACACGGGGTTCACATTCGAGCAATGGCCGGGAAACCGCCTGTTGACAGGCTCGCGGGCAACAAGAGCGGCGCCCCAGTGCCGCAGCGCCGCAGCACCCGCAAGTGCGTAAGACACACCCCGAAGGAAGTGGCTCGTGACCTTCAAGGCTGAGTACATCTGGATCGACGGCACCCAGCCGACCGCCAAGCTCCGTTCCAAGACGAAGATCATGACGGGCGAGCCCGCCGGTCTGGACGCGCTGCCGATCTGGGGCTTCGACGGGTCCTCCACGAACCAGGCCGAGGGCCACTCCTCGGACCGTGTCCTCAAGCCGGTCTTCACCTGCCCGGACCCGATCCGCGGCGGCGACGACATCCTCGTCCTGTGCGAGGTCCTGGACATCGACATGACGCCGCACGAGTCCAACACCCGTGCCGCGCTGGCCGAGGTCGCCGAGAAGTTCGCCGCGCAGGAGCCGATCTTCGGCATCGAGCAGGAGTACACGTTCTTCCAGGACGGCTACCCGCTCGGCTTCCCCAAGGGCGGCTTCCCGGCCCCGCAGGGCGGCTACTACTGCGGTGTCGGCGCGGACGAGATCTTCGGCCGTGAGATCGTCGAGGCGCACCTGGACAACTGCCTCGCGGCCGGTCTCGCCATCTCCGGCATCAACGCCGAGGTCATGCCCGGCCAGTGGGAGTTCCAGGTCGGCCCGGTCTCCCCGCTGGAGGTCTCCGACCACCTGTGGGTGGCCCGCTGGCTGCTCTACCGCACCGCCGAGGACTTCGGCGTCGCCGCGACGCTGGACCCGAAGCCGGTGAAGGGCGACTGGAACGGCGCCGGTGCGCACACCAACTTCTCCACCAAGGCGATGCGCGAGACCTACGACGCGATCATCACCGCGGCGGAGTCCCTGGGCGAGGGCTCCAAGCCGCTCGACCACGTGAAGAACTACGGCGCCGGCATCGACGACCGCCTGACGGGTCTGCACGAGACCGCCCCGTGGAACGAGTACTCGTACGGCGTCTCCGACCGCGGCGCCTCGGTCCGTATCCCGTGGCAGGTCGAGAAGGACGGCAAGGGCTACATCGAGGACCGCCGTCCGAACGCCAACGTGGACCCGTACCTGGTGACGCGCCTGATCGTGGACACCTGCTGCTCCGCGCTGGAGAAGGCCGGCCAGGTCTGATCCGACCCGACTCCCGCGAGGGGGCGCCCACCGGTCACGGTGGGCGCCCCCTCGCGCTGTCAGTGGAGAGTGTGAGCGGGTTCGACGACTCGGCACGGACCACAGCGGCCGTCGGCCACGAGGGTCGTCGCCGCGCTCGGTGCCGCCGGGCTGACCACGGACCGGAACGGCAATCCGGACAAGGCCATCAAGGTCACGCCCCTTACCTGGCACAAACGTCTGACCGGGTGAGGTCCGCAACGTCAGTTTCATACCAAGGAAGCGTCCAAGCAGCGAGAGGAGACTCCTCGCCACGCGCAGTGTCTGCTTCAATGGAGCCATGGCCAGCATCCAGAACCACACCGCGACGGGTCGCCATGACCTCGAGCCGTTCTGGCCTTCCCGTCAGCACCACGACTTCGACCGGGTGTGTTGCCGCGCGATGAACGCGCCGGCCCTCTAAAGCCTTACACCCAGGCCTTCGTCCGACGCGAAACGACGTACGTCCCTCGACGAGCCCGACCACGAACTCGCGGCCCGTCGTCCTCCCCGACGAACTCCTCGCGCGAAAGAGCTGACCTCTCATGGCGACCACTCGTTCCCTTTCCTCCGCCACCCTCACCGCCGCCCCGACCGTCACCCCGGCCCATGGCACCCGGCACCGACTGCGCGCCGTCGACCGGGACGAGGTCGTGGACGTGGCGGACTTCCTGCCGCCCGGCGCCACCTGGCTGCCGGCTCCGCAGCACACCCTGCCCACCCTGCCGGGCCAGCCGCCGATGGTCGGCTACCTGGTACTCGTCCCGGCCGACCAGCAGCCGCCGTTCCTGCCGGTGGCGGTGCCCGACCGCACCGACGCCGTGATCGGCCACGGCACGGACGCCCGCCGGGGCGGCGACCCGCTCGTCCGCATCGACTCCGTACAGCGCACGGCCGAGGTGGACGGACAGGAACTCGACCTCACCTACCTGGAGTTCGAGCTCCTCGCCCACCTCGTGGCGCACCCGCACCGGGTGCACACCCGCGACCAGCTGGTCACCACGGTGTGGGGGTACGGCCACGTCGGCGACGGCCGCACCGTCGACGTCCACATCGCCCGGCTGCGCCGCAAGCTGGGCGTCGAGCACCGCGCGGCGATCCAGACCGTGCGCCGGGTCGGCTACAAGTACACCCCGCCGACCGGCCGTTGATCACTGCCGACCCGCTGCCGACCGGCCGTTGATCACTGCCGACCCGCTGCCGATCTGCCGCTGATCTTCTGCTGACGGCAGATCGCCGTTCCGTTCCGCGTCCGGTCCCGGCAGGCTCACCGGCATGAGACTTCTGGTGCTGGGTGGTACGGAGTTCGCGGGACGGGCCGTCGTGGAGGCGGCCCTCGGGCGCGGCTGGGACGTGAGCGTCCTCAACCGGGGACGGCACCGGCCGCTCCCGGGCGTGCGGGCCCTGCACGGCGACCGCACCACACCCGACGGGCTCGCCGCCCTCACGGACGGCGAGTGGGACGTCGTCGTCGACACCTGGTCGGCGGCGCCCCGGGCCGTGCACGAGGCGGCGCGACTGCTGCGGGGCCGCGCCGCACGGTATGTGTACGTGTCGAGTTGCTCGGTGTACGCGTGGCCCTCGCCCCGCGGATACACCGAGGACGCGCCGCTGGTGCAGGGCGCCGAGCCCGACGCGGACAGGACCGACTACGCGCGCGACAAGCGGGGCGCCGAGATCGCCGCCGTCGAGGCGTTCGGCGCGGACCGGTCCGTGCTCGTACGGGCCGGGCTGATCCTCGGCCCGTACGAGAACATCGGCCGTCTGCCGTGGTGGCTCGGCCGGATCGCGCGTGGCGGGCCCGTACTGGCCCCGGGACCGCGGGACCTGCCCCTGCAGTACGTCGACGTGCGCGACCTGGCCGAGTGGATTCTCGGCGCGGCGGAGCGGGAGCTGAGAGGCCCGTACAACCTGGTCAGTGCGCAGGGGCACGCCACCATGGGTGAGCTGCTCGACGCGTGCGTCGCCGTCACCGGCTCGGACGCGGAGCTGCGCTGGACCGCCCCCGAGACCGTCCTCGGAGCGGGCATCGAGCCGTGGACCCAGCTGCCGGTGTGGGTGCCGCCGGGCAGCGAGGAGCACGACTCCCTGCACAGCGGGGACGTCTCCCGCGCGCTCGCGACGGGGCTGCGCTGCCGGCCCGTCGCCGAAACCGTGACCGACACCTTGCGGTGGCTCCAGGACATCGGCGGCACGGCACCACAGCGCCCGGACCGGCCCCCGGTGGGACTGGACCCGGCCATGGAGGCCAAGGTGCTGGCGGGGTAGTCCTCGACCGCGCCGCTCGCCCCGGGGTGTACGTGGCACCACCCCTCGGCCGGGGGGCTCGGCCCAGTGACCGTCGGTGTGTGCTCGGTCAGACTGGCTGCCATGAACACCAACACGAAGAACGGGTCTCTTACCACGAGGGCCCGGGCCGTCGCCCTGGCGGCGGGGCGGGGGTTCGTGCTGGCCCTGGTGTCCCTGCCGGGCGCGGTTCTCGGCTTCACACTCTCCCTCGTGTCCATCTCGCTCATCCCGATCGGCATCGGACTCGTCACGACGCCCTGGGTGCTGACGGGAGTGCGGGCGTTCGCCGACCGGCGGCGGGCGCTCGCGGCGAAGTGGGGCCGGGTGTCGATCCCGTCGGCGTACCGGCCGGTCCCCGAGGACGCCAAACCCTGGACGCGGACGTACGCGATGCTGCGCGACCCGGCGACCTGGCGGGACCTGCGGTGGCTGCAGGTGGACATGACGGCGGGGTTCGTGACGGCGCTGCTGCCGGCGGTGCTCGTCTTCTACCCGTTCGAAGGGTTCGCCGTGGCGGCCGGGCTGTGGCGGCCGCTGTCGGACAGCGGCGGCTACTGGTACGGCTTCGTCCATGTCACCGACCAGGCCTCCGCGCTCGGCGCCGGCGTGCTGGCCGCCGCGATCCTCGCCCTCGCCTCTCCCTTCGCCCCGCGGCTGCTGACCGCCCACTTCCGGCTCACCCGAGCCGTACTCGGCGCGAGCGAGAGCGAGTTGGCCGAGCGCGTCCGCGTCCTCACCGAGACCCGCCGTGACGCCGTCGACACCTCCGCCGCCGAGCTGCGCCGCATCGAGCGTGATCTGCACGACGGGGCGCAGGCCCGGCTGGTCGCCATGGGCATGGACCTGGGCACCATCGAAATGCTCCTCGACAAGGACCCGGCGAAGGCCAAACAGCTCCTCGCCCAGACCCGCCAGTCCTCCGTGGACGCCCTCGGCGAGCTGCGCGACCTGGTCCGCGGCATCCACCCGCCGGTCCTGGCCGAACGCGGACTCGGCGACGCGGTAAGGGCGTTGGCACTTCGGCTGCCCCTCCCGGCCGAGGTGAACGTCGAGTTGAGCGGCCGCGCGGACGCGCCGGTCGAGTCCGCCGCCTACTTCGCCCTCAGCGAGGTGCTCACCAACGCGGTCAAGCACTCCGGCGCGGACCGGATCTGGGTCGACCTGCATCACAGCGAGGGCATGCTGCGCGTCTCCGTCACCGACAACGGCAAGGGCGGCGCGGTGATCGGGTCGGGCTCCGGGCTGACCGGAGTCGAGCGGCGACTGGGTACATTCGACGGCGTCCTGGCCGTCAGCAGCCCCGCGGGCGGTCCCACCATGGTCACCATGGAGATCCCTTGCGAGTTGTCCTAGCCGAAGACCTCTTCCTGCTGCGCGACGGACTGGTCCGGCTCCTGGAGGCCTACGACTTCGAGATCGCCGCGGCCGTCGAGTCCGGCCCCGAGCTCAGCCAGGCACTGGCCGAGCTGGAGCCGGACGTCGCCGTGGTCGACGTACGCCTGCCGCCGACGCACACCGACGAGGGGCTGCAGTGCGCACTGCAGGCCCGCCGGGACAGACCCGGGCTTCCGGTGCTGGTGCTCTCCCAGCACGTGGAGCAGTTGTACGCGCGCGAGCTTCTCGCCGACGGCAGCGGCGGGGTGGGGTATCTGCTCAAGGACCGGGTGTTCGACGCGGAGCAGTTCATCGACTCCGTACGGCGGGTCGCGGCGGGCGGCACGGCGATGGACCCGCAAGTGATCCAGCAGTTGCTGTCCCGGCGGGCGGCCGACGACCGGCCCCTCGGGCGGCTGACGCCCCGTGAGCGCGAGGTGCTGGAGCTGATGGCGCAGGGCCGCTCCAACGCGGCGATCGCGGGGCAGCTGGTGGTGACAGAACGGGCCATCGCCAAACACACCTCCAACATCTTCGCCAAACTGGACCTGGAGGTGTCGGATGATGACAATCGTCGCGTTCTGGCGGTCCTCGCCTATCTGGACCAGGACCGGTGAACGGCCGCGTATTTTCCGTAAATTCCGCTGCTCAGGCGGCTGTTGGGGCCCATCGGCCGAGTAATCCTCTGATTTGTTTGCGGGGCTGCTGAACACGCCTGGGGCCACGCCCGTATCAATGGGCGCCGCTTCACTCCTGTCGGGCGCCTAGAAGCCCCGCCAAGCCCGCAAGGAAGTCAGAGGAGTTCCATGGTACGCAACACACGAAAGCGCCGTACGCCGCTGGCCACCAAGGCCGTAGCCGCATCGGCGGCCCTAGCGCTCGGTGGGGGCGGGCTGATCTGGGCGAACTTCTACGCCTCGGCTCACGAGTCGAACAACTCGGGGCAGAACCAGACCAAGGCCGCTGCCGGACAGGTGGCCACGATCGCCTGCCCGGACGTCCAGCAGAAGCTGACGAACGTCCCCGAGAGGGCACGTCAGGGTGTGGCCACGGAGCTGGCGAACCTCGACAAGCAGATCACCGAGGCCTACGCCCGTCTCGCTTCCACGCGCCAGGCACAGACGCAGGACGCCGGCTTCGTGCAGAACGCGATCGTCGGCCCCCTCAAGAACAAGCGGTCCGCGACCCTCGACCGGATCCGGATCGACATCCAGCGGGTGGGCGGCCAGGTCGACGCGTCCGGGCTGGGAGCTCTCGCCGCCTGTACGACGCAGAACGCGAACCAGACCAACGCCGGTGGTGGCCAGCAGCAGGGCGGCCAGCAGCAGGGCGGCGGCGGTCAGCAGCAGGGCGGCCAGCAGCAGGGTGGCCAGCAGCAGGGCGGTGGTGGCCAGCAGCAGGGCGGCCAGCAGCAGGGCGGCGGTCAGGCCGGCGCCGGCCAGAACATCGGCGGCCAGGCCGGCAACGGCCCCGTCGCCGCCGACTTCGTGGACATCACGAAGGTCGCCGCGAACGTCCAGGGCAAACCGCAGAACGGCGGCCAGGCCTCGACCGGCACGTTCACCACCAGCTGCGGTGTGAACGCGAACAAGAACCACAACACCGACAACGTGATCGTGGCGCCCGGCGTGACCAACGGCGCGCACCACCTGCACGACTATGTCGGCAACCAGAAGGTCGACGCGTTCGCGAACAACAACTCGCTGATCGCGGACCAGACCAGCTGCCAGAACCAGGGTGACCTGTCCGCGTACTACTGGCCGGTCGTCCGTGTCCAGGACGGCTCTCAGGACTTCGACCAGAACAAGGACGGCGGCGGCAAGGAAGGGAACGTCGGAAAGATCCTGACGCCGGTCCAGGCGCAGATCAAGTACGTCGGCAACCCGACCAGCAAGGTCACCGCGATGCCGCAGTTCCTGCGCATCATCACCGGTGACGCCAAGACCACCACCAACGGTCTGGCGAACGCCAACGCGCACTGGAGCTGCACCGGCTTCGAGAACAAGGTCCAGCTGACGGAGCAGTACCCGATCTGCCCGCAGGGCAGCAACGTGGTGCGCACCTTCGCCTTCCAGAGCTGCTGGGACGGCAAGAACATCGACAGCGCCAACCACCGTACGCACGTGGCCTTCGCGGACCCGGCGAGCGGTGCCTGTGGGAACGGTTTCAAGGCGATCCCGCAGCTGACGATGCGCCTGGTGTACAAGATCAACCCGCCGGCCCTGCAGAACGGCCAGGTGAAGAACGCCTACGCGGTCGACGGCTTCCCGGAGCAGCTGCACAAGTCGGCCACCGACCACGACGACTTCATCGCGGTCTTCAAGAACAACCTGGCGAACAAGATCGCCGACTGCGTCAACAACGGCAAGCAGTGCCGGTGATGCACTGAGCCGGTGACCCACTGAGCCGGTGAGGCACCGAAGAAGGCCGGTGGCGGGATCTCCCGCCACCGGCCTTCCGTGTGCCGTGTGTGTTCAGCCGCTGTGGCCGGTGTGCGCGCTGTGGTTGGTGCCGATCTCCTCCTCGCCGCCCAGCGTGCCCTGCAGCGCCTTGACCACCTTGTCGTCGCCGACGGCGACCCACTTGCGGCCCACGAGGTAGAAACCGCCGTAGTCCTTGGCGTCGTTGATCCAATCGCGCTGGCCGCGGTCGGTGGCGAAGGTGGCGAAGACGTACTTGCCGTCCGAGGTCTTGCAGATGGCCTGGCGGACCTCGTCGGAGTCGATCTGCATGTCCGGCTTGCACTTCGCCTTGGCGGCCAGGCTCTCCAGGCTGCCGGTGGCGGTCGTCGGCACCTTGGCGGCCGCGTCGCTGTTTCCGGATCCACAGCCCGCCAGCGCGAGGGCGGCCGCGGTGCCTGCCACGGCGATCATCGGTCGGGTCAACCTCATCTGTTCCTCCGGTCGCGTTGCTGGCCCTCGGGCCCGTCCCCTCAGATACGGCTGTGGGCCGCGGTGTACTCAGATCCGGGCGGTGCACTCAAATCCAGTGTGCCCGCGCGTACGGGTGTGCGAGGGTATGGCCCGTGAACCAGGACTGGGAAGATCGCGTGGCCGCCACCTGGGCGGGCTTCGACGACTACGCGGAAGAGGACGCCGCCGACTTCCGGGCCGCGGTCGACGCCCTCGTCGCCGAGCTGCCGGACGACAGTCCGCTCGGCCCCTTCGAGCGGGCCTGCGCCTGGGACTCGACGGGCCACTCGGACCGGGCTGTCCCGCTGTACCGGGAGGCGCTGACGCTCGGGCTCAGCCAGGTCAGCGGCTACAAGGGCCGCCGCGCCAAGATCCAGCTGTCCAGTTCGCTCCGGAACATCGGGCAGGCCGAGGAGGGCGTCAAGCTACTGACACCCGAACTGGACGCGCCCTCCGACGAGCTGGACGACGCGGTGCGGGCGTGCCTGGCGCTGTGTCTGTCCAGCCTCGGCCGGGACCGTGAGGGTCTCTCCCTGGTCCTGGGCGCCCTGGCGCCGCATCTCACCCGCTACCAGCGGTCGATGGCGAACTACGCGCGGGCGCTCGTCGAGCCGCTGGACTGACCCGGGGACTGCGCCACCCGGGTGACGGTGACCATCCCACGATTCGCTCGTTTTGCTGAACGTGCAGTCACAGGATGTCGCCCCGCGCCCCGCACCTTCCTCCTCCGACCCGGTCGTCGACGTCGAGCAGGCCGAGGCCGCGCTCGTCGAGCACTACCCGCGCCTGGTCCGGCTCGCCTACCTGGTACTGCCGCCGAGCCTAGGGCGCAACCGGCGCGTGGTGACCGCACACGCCCTCACCCAGCGCGCCCTGCCCAGAGGCCGGACACCGGCGCCCGTGATCCCGGCCCAGTCGACCGGCCGCGACGGTGACCCGGGGTACGCCTTCGTCCGTCTGCAGGTGCTGCGCACGGCACTGGAGGCGGGCCTGCCGTTGCGGCGCGCGGCGTTCCCCAAGCGCTCCCAGCTGCCCCCGCTCCTCCCCCAGGTCTGGGGCCTGCGCCTGTTCCCGCGCTCGGGCGGCGCCGATGAACTCGCCCTGGACCAAGGCCTGTCCGCCCTGTCCGGGCCGGCCCGTGCGGCGTATGTCCTGCGCGGCCTGGAGAAGCTGTCCGACGACGACGTACGCGCGATCCTCGGCTCCGCCGGCTGCGCCGACCCGGACACGGCGCTGCGCGAGGCCGACGATGTGTCGGCCACGCAGTACCCGCTGCTCGACTCCCCCGAGTTCGACCCCTGCTCGCTGCAGGCCCGGCCCACCGACCTGATGCGGCGCAGGCAGCACACCAAGGCCGCGCTCGCCGCCGCCGCGGCGCTCGCCGTGTGCGGGACGCTGCTCGGACTGCCCGGCGACGGCTGGGCTCCCGACGGCGCCGCCGCCCCCGTGTACGCGCAGAACCCGGCCGCCGAGGCCGCCCTCGACCCGGCCGGGCTGGCCCGGGTCGCCCCCACCGCCTGGGAGACCTCCGCGCGCACCGACTTCTCCGTCTGGCCGGCCCGCGGCGATCTCACCGGCGACAAGGCCCTGCTGCGCCGCGCCCTCGCCGTCTGGGCCCGGCCCGGCGAGAGCGTCCAGGTCTCCGCCACCCCGGGCACCCAGTCCGGCGGCCCCTCCGGCCCGCCTCAGCTGCTGTACGCCGGGACCGTCGACAGCGCACGCGTGGTGATCCTCTACGACGGTCTGCGCATCGCGCGGTACGCCGAGCCGAAGGACGGTACGAAGGGCGCCGCCCTGGACTTCGCGCGGGTCGACGACGCCGGCCGAGCCGAGGCGAGCGCGCTGGTCCTGGACCGGGCCGACGGCAACGTCCGCTATCTGACGGCGCCCTGGGTGACGAAGGCCGCCGAGCGGAACCTGCTCAAGCCGGACGCCGGCGCGACGGACCTCAAGCTGACCGGCGGTGTCACCGCGCCGCTGGCCGGCCCCGCGACACGGACCGGCACCTGCACGTCATGGAACGTGCTGCAGTTGACCGACTCCACCGGTACACACGTGGCGACCGACCTCGGTGAGCTGGTCCCCGCCCGCCTCACCACCGGGCGGCCCGGTTCCCCCCACGAGGTGTCCGGCGCGCAGGCCCTGCGCGCGTGGGCACCGTACGCCTGCTCGCTGGGCTCGCTGCGCTCGGCGGGTGTGCGCGGCGTCAACGCCTGGGCGTATGCCCGGCAGCCGCTGCCCGGCGCGAGCGAGGCGGGATGGGCGTCCGCCGGCCCGAAGGGCGGGTCGGGCTCGGCGGAGTGGGTGTGCACGCGGGCCGAGACCTGGCGGGGCGGCGGGACACGGGTGCTGGCGCAGTTCCACACGCCGGGCGGGGCGTACGGGGCCATCGTCGCGAAGGCGGAGAACGTGCCGGCGTGCGGGGCGAAGGACCCGCACGTGCTCGCCGGCGTGCTGTGGAAGTCGGAGACGGGCGGCTGGTATCTGCTCGCGGCCGGAAGCCGGGAGACCTCGTCGATCAGCACGACGGGCGGGGTGCGGGCGAGTGCCCGGGGCGGTCTGCTGGCGGTACGGGCCGAGCAGGGGGCACGGGCCGAGCTCAAGGGCGTCCTGGACGACGGCCGACCGATCGGCGGACTGGGCTAGGGCCGCCCCGCCAACGGCACCTTCCAGCTCGAACTCCGGTGCTGCGGACGGACGTTGCCGGTCCCGGCCGACTCCACCGTGCCGGCCGCCGTGCGCGCCGCGCTGCCGGGCACCGCCTGCTCCTGCGAGCAGGGCTTCTGCGGAACCTGCGAGCGGCGGGTACTGGAGGGCGAGGTGGAGCACCGGGACGAGCCGCTGACGGACGCGGAGCGCGGTGCCTCGATGCTGATCCGCGTATCGCGGGCACGAGGTGAGCGTCTGGTGCTGGATAGGTGAACACCGCTGGCCGGTCCGGTCCGTTCGGGGCCGGATCCGATCGGTAAGGTGTTCGTATGACTACCGGGGTGCGCCGCAGAATGGGAGTGGAAGAGCGGCGGCAGCAGTTGATCGGCGTCGCCCTCGAACTGTTCAGCCAACGCTCTCCCGACGAGGTCTCCATCGACGAGATAGCGTCCGCCGCGGGCATCTCGCGCCCGCTGGTCTATCACTACTTTCCCGGCAAACTCAGCCTGTACGAGGCCGCGTTGAGGCGTGCCGCGCAGGATCTGGCGGGGCGGTTCGACGAGCCGCGGGAGGGGCCGCTCGGGGCGCGGCTGCTGCGGGTGATGCGGCGCTTCTTCGACTTCGTCGACCATCACGGGCCCGGCTTCGCGGCGCTGATGCGTGGCGGGCCGGCCGTTGGCTCCTCGGCGACCAACGCGCTCATCGACTCCGTGCGGCAGGCCGCGTACGAGCAGATCCTTTCGCATCTGGCGGTCCAGGATCCGCCCGCGCGGCTGGAACTGGTCGTACGCTCCTGGATCTCGCTCGCCGAGTCGACCGCGCTGATCTGGCTGGACGGCCGGCGCATCCCGCGCGCCGAGCTGGAGGCCCAGCTCGTGCACGACTTCGCCGCGCTGGCCGCCGTGAGCGCCGCCCACGACGAGGAGATGGGCGCGCTGCTGCGCCGGATGTTCAAGGACGAACCGGCCGACGGGCCCTTCGCGCACCTGGTCGGCCGGCTGATCGCGCTCGCTTCCTGAGGCGCCGGCGCCCCATGGTGGCCGCCCCGGGCAGAGCGCTCAGCGCTCGAACTTGCGGTACGACGGGTCGAGGTCGCGGACCTCGGCGGAGGCGTGCAGCACGATTCCCTCGTCCGCGATGTGCTTGCGCAGCAACTCCAGGGTGGCCTCCGTGAGCCGTGCCTTGGTCTCCTCGGTACGTCCGGCGAGCAGTCCGAAGGTGACGTGGACGACCGCGTGGCGCAGCTCGGCGGGGTCCTCGTAGCCGAAGGCGGTGTACTCGCTGGGCCGGAACTGCGTCTTGCACGCCTCCGGCTTGGCCGCCGCGATCTCGACGGTCGCCTCGTGCAGGGCACGGGCGAAGGCGTCCCGGTCGAAGGCGTGGGTGATCGTCTTCGAGTAGTCGACGGTGATCTGCGGCATGGGCACTCCTGTTCTACGACAGCGACGGGCTCAGCCTAGTTCCCCTCGTTCCTCAGTTGGAGTGCCAGCATCGCGATGTCGTCCTCGCGGTCGTGGCCGAAGCAGGCCAGGAGGGTGTCGCAGAGGGCGTCCAGGCCGGGCAGGGAGCCGATGGCCGCCGAGCGGAGCTGCTCCATCGAGATCGTCAGGTCCGTGCCCCTGGTCTCGATCAGGCCGTCGGTGACCATGAGGAGCCGGTCGGCGGGCTCCAGGAACAGCTCGGTGGGCGGCGGGTGGGGCAGTCCCAGGCCGAGCAGCGGGCCGTCGGCCTTCGCGTAGTCGGCGTCGCCGGTGTCCCTGAGGATCAGCGGCGGAATGTGGCCGGCGTTGGCGATCCGGGTCCGCCCGGTCCCGGGGTCGATCAGGGCCAGGCACACGGTGGCCGTGACCTCGGCATGGTAGTGCTGCAGCATCCGGTCGAGGCGCTCGGCGAGCACAGCAGGGTCGCTCTCCTCGACGCAGTAGGCGCGCAGCGCGTGCCGGATCTCCACCATCACGGTGGCCGCCTCCAGCGAGTGCCCGACCACGTCACCGACCGCCGTGAGTACACCCTCGTCGGTGCGCAGGGCCGCGTAGAAGTCGCCGCCGATCTCCGTGTCCTGCGACGCGGGCACGTAACGGACCACGACGTCCATGCCCGGCAGCTCGGGCAGCCGGTGCGGCTGGGGCAGGAAGCTGTGCTGGAGGGTGAGGGCGACGTGCCGCTCGACCTGGTACATGAGCAGCGGCTCGGCGGCCAGCGCGGTGGCCTGCGCCAGCTGCGCCACCAGCGCCTCGTCCTCGGGATTCACCCGGCGCACCCCGCGTGTGGGCGTGGCCAGACACACCGGGGCCTTGCCGTCCTGGGTGAGGACCATCACCAGCCGCCCGTCGTGCTGCATACCGGGCCGGAAGAACCCGGCGGGCCACAGCGGCGCGGGCACGGTGGTGATCTGCACTCCCGACTGCCCCCGGGTGAGCCGCCGCAGCAGACCGGCCACGGCCCGGTGGGCGCCCGCGTCGGGCAGGGCGAGGGAGGTGCGGTCCCGGGAGGTGCCGCAGTACAGCTCCTCGTCCGGGCCGAGGACGAAGACGGCGGCGGGAGTGCCGGTGAGCCGGGCGGTGGAGTCGGCGGCCGCGTCCGCGAGTTCCTGCAGGGAGCGCGCCGCCTGGATGGTGACGATGGCCTGCGACAGCAGCGTCAGCCGCCGTACCAGCGCCTGGTCGTCGGCCCGAAGGCGCGCGGTGCGCACCGCGGCCCGGACCACCGCCTCGATCTCCTCGGGCTCGGCGGGCACCGTCAGATATGTCTCGGCGCCCACGTCCAGCCCCTGGCAGCGGTCACCCGGGGCCACGGCGGCGGCCGAGAAGTGCACGACGGGCAGGGCCGCCATGTGCGGCCGTTCCTTCAGCCGGCGGCACAGTTCGAAGCCGCTCATGTCCGGCAGGTCGACGTCGACCAGGGCCACGTCGGGCAGCCTGCCCTTGCGCAGTCGTACGTCGAGCTCGACGAGAGCCTGCCCGCCGGTGGCGACCGGGACGACCTGGTGTCCGGCGCGGCGCAGCACGGTGCCCATGGCGTACCGACTGGCCGCCACGTCGTCCACGACCAGCACGGTCGTGTCTGTCAGTTTGCCGTCGACGTCCATCTCTCGGCCCTTGGACAACACCGGTGGGGCGGACCCCGGTTGGAGGTCCGCCCCACCAAAGTAATGCCCTATCAGGAGATCCGGGAGAATATCGCGACACTGCGACCCGGAACGGCGAACGTGCCCGATTCCCGCTCGTAGGAAGAGCCCTTGACGATAGAGTCCGCGCCCTTCGCCTGTACCGGGTGCAGCCGGTAGCCGGTCCCGGCCAGCGACGCGACGTGCTGCTCCTGCTTGCCGGGCGTCGCGTTGAACAGGACGACAAGGTCGCCGAGTTGCATGGTGATCACGCCGGGCGTCTCGTCCTTGCCGGACAGCGGGAACGACATCTTCGACTGCACCTGTCCGGCCGTGGCGAGGGAGAACTCCTTCTCGGTCGTACGGATCTTCAACAGGTCCTGGTAGGCGGCCGAGGCGCCGACGATCTGCGGGCAGCCCACCTTCACGGAGCTCAACAGCGGCTTCGCGTACGGCCACTTGGGCTCGTTGTCGGCCGCCATCGGCAGCCCGCGTCCGAAGCCGTTGCCGTCCGCACAGTTCCAGTGGATGGCGTTGAACCAGTCACCGCTGTCGAACGAGTTGCGGTCCAGGGACTTGGAACGGAGCAGGTCGGAGCCCGCCTGGGAGAGGGACGGGCCCTGCGAGAGGGTGGCCGTCGCCATCGCGAGGACCTGCATCCGGGCCCGGTCGGCCGCGGACGTGTCCTTCGGCAGCTTGTAGGCGAGGGCGTCGAACAGTGACTCGTTGTCGTGCGCGTCGGCGTAGGCGACGGCATCGCCGGGGGCGTCCGCGTAACCGGCGGGCTGACCGTTGTAGTCGACCTCGGCGCCGGTGACCTCCCTGCCGTCGTCGTCGGTGAAGCGGTACGTGGCGAGGTTGCCGGACAGACCGACCTTGATCAGATCCTGGTAGTGCAGCAGCCGGGCCTTCTGTTCGGCCGAAGTTCCGTTGGCCGTGGACGAGTTGGGGTCGGTGTAGAGGCCCGACGCGAAACCCTGGACCCCGGGGTCCGAGTCGAAGGGGCTGCCGCCGCGCACGGCGTCACGCGCACGGTCGGAGAAGGTGGCGATGCCGGTGCCGGCCATGTTCTTCTGCGTGGCCTGCGCAAAGCGGGCGTCGTCGGCCACCTCGCCGAAGTTCCACCCCTCGCCGTACATGATGATCTTCTTGCCGTCGACGCCGTCCCTGGCGAGGGTCAGCGCGTCGAGGGCCTTCCTGACCGCGAGGATGTTGGCCTTCGGCTGGTGTCCCATGAGGTCGAAGCGGAACCCGTCGACCTTGTACTCCTTGGCCCAGGTGACGACCGAGTCGACGACGAGTTTGCCCATCATGGCGTTCTCGGTGGCCGTGTTCGCGCAGCAGGTGCTGTTCGCCACCGAGCCGTCCGCGAGGAGCCGCTGGTAGTAGCCGGGCACCACCTTGTCCAGGACGCTGGTGTCCGCCTGCCCGGCGGCCGCCGTGTGGTTGTAGACGACGTCCATGACGACCCTCAGACCGTCCTCGTTCAGCGACTTGACCATCTTGCGGAACTCGACCGTGCGGCCGGTGCCGTCCGGGCCGGTCGCGTACGAGCCCTCGGGAACCGTGTAGTGGTACGGGTCGTAGCCCCAGTTGTAGGCGTCCTTCGCGGCGCTCTTCGCGACGCACTCCTGCTGCTTGTCGGAGTCGGCGGCGTAGGACGCGAGGTCGCAGTCGGTGGTGGCCTGGTCGGCCTTCTTCTCGGGGATGGTGGCGATGTCGAAGGCGGGCAGCAGATGGACGTACGACGTGCCCGACCTGGCCAGCTCCCGCAGATGCTTCGAGCCGTCGCTGTCCTTGTCGGTGAAGGCGAGATAGGTGCCCCGGTCCTTGGCCGGCACGGTCGGGTCCGCGACGGAGAAGTCCCGGATGTGCAGCTCCTGGATCTGGGCGTCCTTCAGCGGTACGGTCTTGGGCTTGGCCAGGCTCGACCAGCCGCTCGGGGCAAGGGACTTGGCGCCCAGGTCCACGACGAGACTGCGCTCGGAGTCCGCGGTGAGGGCCACCGAGTAGGGGTCGGTGACCTTGTTGGTGACGACCTTCCGCACGGTCGGCGCCCACACCTTCACGACGTACCGATAGGGCTTGTTCTTCCAGGACCCCGGGCCGGTGACGGACCAGACGCCGGTGGCCTCGTCGCGCCGCATCCTCTTGAGCGAGCCGCCCAGCTCCACTGAGACGCTCTGCGCGGTCGGAGCCCAAACGGCAAGCGTGGGACGGCCGTTGTGGAACGTCGGCCCCAACCCCGCCTTCGTCGCGCCCGCGTACACGTCGTCGAGTACGCCCGCGATCTGCACACCGGTCGCGGCCAGAACAGCGCCGTTCGCGGCCCGCTGCGAGGCGACGACCTGCCCGTCGAGGGCCTCGCGCACCCGGTCGCGGTCGCGCGGGTCGACGGACCAGGCCGTGTAGTCCTTCAGGTGCGGGAACTTGGCCTTCTGGGCGTCGGTGAGCGTCGTCTTCGTCAGCCGCAGCCAGCGTTCGTCGTCGCTGGTCAGCGCGCCGTTCTTCACCGCGATCGAGCCGTCGTGGGAGTACAGCAGCTGGGTGGAGACGGCCGCGTCGGAGCCGTTCCAGGCGACCGTGTTCCGGTCGATCCAGACCGCCTTGGACGTGGTCAGGTCCAGCGCGGCGGCCGAACCCGCCGGCTGCGGCAGCAGGTACTTCTCCTGGCCGTTCAACAGCCACACCTCGTAGCCTCCGGCCTTGAGGTCGAGCGACTGGTCGGATGGCAGGTCCTTCTCGTCGCCCTTGTGGATGATGTAACTGAGGCTGGTGGCACCGTCGTTGAGCGGCACCTCGAAGACCGCACCATAGGCGTCGGTCCTCACCGGCTTCAGCGGGCTCGACCAGTCCGTGGGCTTCGCGGCACCGGTCCAGACGTGCAGACCCCAGCCGTCGTAGTTCCCGTCGGCGCGGTGGTAGTGGATGAGCGCCTTGGTCCTGTCCTGCGCCGGGTAGTCGGGCCGCGTCGTCTGTACGGCCTCCTTGCCCTGCTCGATCCAGACCTCGCCGGTCTTGGTGACGTCGATGGTGCGGTCGGCGGAGACGTCCTTGTTGCCGTCCTTGTCGACGACCAGGAAGCCGACGCCGGAGGCGCCTGGCTTCAGCTTGACGTAGGCGAAGGCGCCGTACGCGTCACGGCCGACGAAGGGGTGGCCGGCCGGCCAGGTGGTCGACTCGCCGTCGGCGAGGTCCCCCCAGGCGTAGAGCCCCCACTTGTCGTAGTCGCCGTCGGTGCGCTTGTAGTGGACGATCGCGTAGTCGCGGGAGGAGGCGGTGGGGGGCTCCTGGGCGGGCGGGGTGCCGGTGCTGGAGGCGGCGGTGGCACTCGCCGTACTCCCGGCCGAGTCGACGGCAACCGCCTTGTAGCGCAGGGCGGTTCCCGGCGGTACGTCCTTCCCGATGGTCTGCGTGACCTTGTACGGGGCGTGGTCGGCGGAGCCCAGGGTCTGCCACCTGCCACCCCCGACCTGGGCGGCGAAGACGACGCGGTTCAGCTGACCGCCGCCGGCATCGGCGGTGACGTCCACCGTGCCGGTGGCACCCGCGTCCGGGGCCTTCAGGGTGAGCGTCGGCGCGGTGGCGGGCGCGGCGAGCCTGCCGGCCGCCTTGAGGACGATCGCGGAGCCGGCCGGGACGGTGACGGTGATCTTCTTGTCGGCGTCGGACGTCGCCTCGCTCGAAGTCCCGTGGATCCCACGGAACTTCATGCCCGCCGAACCGGTTGCGAAGGTGGCCGCCTTCGCCTCGTCGGCGTTGTTGAGGGCGACCACGTATTCCTGACCGGTCTTGGCGTCCGTGCGACTGAACGCATAGACACCGGAGCCGTCAGCCGCGTACCGCTGCGTCTGCACTCCGTCGGTGAGGGCGGGGTTGGCCCTGCGGAGTTCGCCGAGCGCGGCGATCTGTCGGTACAGCGGAGCACTCGTGTCGTAGGAGTCGCTCGCGTGCGTGCGGCCGGTGCCGATCTCGTCGTCGTCGAGGTAGTCGGCGACCTTCGACGCGAACATCGTCTGGCGGGCCTCCTTGTCACCGCCGGAGCCGGTGAAGCCCTGCTCGTCGCCGTAGTAGACGACCGGGTTGCCGCGGCTGAGGAACATCAGCTCGTTGGCGAGCTCGTCCTTCTTCAGGATCTCCGCGTCCGTGGCCTTCGGGTTGTCCTGCTTCAGGAAGTACCCGATCCGCCCCATGTCGTGGTTGCCGAGGAAGGTGACCTGCTCGTACGCGTTGGCCTTGTCGGTCGTGTACTTGTAGTCGTCGCCGAAGACGGACGCCAGCTTCTGCGCGCTGCCGCCCTGGGAGGCGTAGGTGCGGGCCGCGTCCTGGAAGGGGAAGTCGAGGGTGGCGTCGAGGCGGCCCTGGGTGACGTACGGCGAGGTGACCGAGGTGTCGGCGGAGTAGACCTCCCCGAACATGAAGAAGTCCTTACGGCCGTGCCGGGCCGCGTACGCGTCGAGAGCCGTGGCCCACTGGGTCCAGAAGTCCATGTCGACGTGCTTGACGGTGTCGATCCGGAAGCCGTCGATGCCGAAGTCCCTGACCCAGCGCTCGTAGATCTTCTCCATGCCGCTGACCACCTCGGGACGCTCGGTCCACAGGTCGTCGAGGCCGGAGAAGTCTCCGTAGGTGGCCGTATGCCCGCGTAGGTCGAGTCTCCGCGGTTGTGATACATCGTCGGGTCGTTGAGCCAGGCGGGCACCTTGGCCTTCTTGTCTGCGGCGGCGACCGTCGGCGTACGCGGGAACGAGCCGGCGCCGACCGCGGGGAACTTCCCGCGCCCGTCCGTGTGGTGGGCGTAGGCGGCGTCGTCGAACGGCTCGCCGTCCTTGGTCAGGTACGGGAAGGCGCCCTTGGAGAGGTAGTCGTAGGACTTCTCCTTGTAGTCGACGACGTCCGCCGTGTGGTTGGTGATGACGTCGAAGAAGACCTTCATGCCCTTGGCGTGGGCCTTGGAGATGAGCGTCTTAAGGTCCTTGTCGGTCCCGAAGTGCGGGTCGACCCGGGTGAAGTCGGTGATCCAGTAACCGTGGTAGCCGGCCGAGGCGTCGGCACCGGTGCCCTGCACGGGACGGTTCTTGAAGATCGGGGCCATCCAGATGGCGGTGGTGCCGAGGCCCTTGATGTAGTCGAGCCTGCTGGTCAGACCCTTGAGGTCGCCGCCCTGGTAGAAGCCCTTGTCGGTGGGGTCGTAACCGGTGGACAGGCGGGAACCGGTCAGTCCGCCCTTGTCGTTGGACGTGCCACCGTTGGCGAAGCGGTCCGGCAGGACGAAGTAGAACTGCTCGCGGGTGGCGTCGTGCCGGGCGGGCTGCGCGGCCAGCGCCTTGTCCGACGGCGGCGGGGGCGGGGTGTCGGCGCGGGCGGCGAACGGCTGCACCAGCGCGGCCGCGAGGGCGGCGACGGCGACGGTTGCGGCTCGTCTGCCCCGTGCACTGCGGCGCGTCCCGGGCGTCGGCCATCTCGGTATCACAGGCGGAAACTCCTTGTGTTTACGGCTCGTTCGGGTCCGACCCCAACGCCGCGGCGCGGCTGCGCTGCCGGGCGCCCGCGGGGGACGGTATCGCCGACGAAAGACTTACAGCAAGAGCCCTGAAAGCAGCGGCAAGAATTTTCACAAAGCTCCACGGCCGCGGCTCAGTCCGACCGGCCGCCAGGGCCGACGTCGCCTTGCGGGATGTGCCGGACGGGGGAAGAGTGGCTGGTGTGGCGCATGCCGCCGCGCGCGGAGCAGCCCCTCTGGATTCCCGTGCAGAGCAGCCCCTCTGGATCCCCGATGGCCAGAAACACGCAGCGACACATCCTCCAGCTGACCAGCGCGTCCGCACTGGTCACCGCACTGATGATGGCCGCGGGTCCCGTGGCCGCCCTGCCGGCGGCCCCGGCCGGCGGCGCGGCGGGGACGAGCTTGCTCGCCCCGTCCGGGCTTCCCGCTCCGACGCCTCCGTCTCCGCCCCCGTCGCCCCCGGACAGTCCGGGGACCTCGACACCGCCCGGCCCGTCGACGCCGGACCCGCCGCCATCCCCGCCGCCACCCCCGCCGTCGCCGCCGACGACTCCCTCCAGCGAGACCTCACAGACGAGCGAGACGCCTGACACCGGCACGCCGTCCGGTCCGAGCAAGGAGGGCGCCCCGGCGGGCGCCGCACTGAGGCAGCAGAAGGACAAAGTCGACGAGGTGACGGCGGATCTGGACGAGAAGAAGCAGGACGTTCCCGAGGGTCTGGTGCCGAGCGTGGAGCAGTTGAGCACCGTGTTGCAGACGGTGAACGACGCCGGGACACCGCCGCAGGAGCGCGACGGGGCACTCAGAACCGCACGGCAGGTGGCCTCCGCGCTGGAGGTGATCAGCGATCCCGGGACCCCTGAGGCGGCGCGGCGGCAGTTGACCGGCATGGTGAAACAGCTGACCTCCACCCTGGATGTGGCGAACAAGCCCGGGACGCCTCCCGAGGAACGGCGCGTACTCACCTTGATCGCGGACCGGTCGGCCTTCGCGCTGCCGGTCGTGGCCGCCCCCGATACGCCACCGCCACTGGCCGCGGACCTGGCCGGGGCCCTGCAGAACCTGTTGCCGGGGTCCCCCGAGGCCGCCACGGCGAACGCGAGCCCCCCGACCCGGCTGAGGGAAACCGTCGCGGCCGCGGTGCAGGCCGCGAGCGACCCGAAGAACAGCGACGACGAGCGTAAGGGACTCGCGCACAGCGCACACCAGACCAGTTCGTCATGGAACGATCCCGGCGGCTCCGGGGCGTCGGACAACAGACGCCGACTGGAGAAGCAGCTCAGGAAGGCGGCCGCCGCTCAGGGGCTGCCGGACGAACCGCTCGGCAAGGCGGCCGCGGCCTGCACCAACTCCGTCTTCGAACTGGTCTCGGACGCCACCCTCGCCAAAGGCCTGCGGAGCGTGACTCCGGACACCTGGAACAGCGAGGGCGTCCAGGACTTCTGGAAGTCCAAGGAAGAGGCGAACGACTCCCTGGACGTGTTCGCCCAACTGCGGAACGACAAGGTCGACGACACCTCACTGGCGATCAAGCGGCTCCTCCCCCGCCTCGCCGACGCGGTATCGGCCGACGACCTGATCACGACCGTCGGCCCACCGGCGCTGCACTGCCTGCAGGCGGCTCTGGAGCTCGACCAGGACTTGGGCGTCTCGTCGGGAAGCTGGGTCAGCGCGGCCCAGCAGATATAGACCGCAGCAACTCCGCCACGGACACCTCGGCATCGGCGTAACGCGTCGTGATCCCGAATTTGTTCAGCTCGCGTTTCTCCTCCCTGTAGTCGATCCATCCCCCCGTGAAGTGGAACGAGGAGACGGAGTACACGGGACGGGCGGCCGGAGACCAGAACGCCGTCACATAGAGCGGTTTGCGGGTCACGTTGACGAGGTTGTTGTTGTGGCGCACTCTGCCGTGGTAAGCGAGCGTGTCCACGGGACGCTCGCTCGCCCGGTAGGAATACCGGGGGTGCCGCCACGACTCGATCGGTCTGCTGAAATTCTCCACGTCGATCCGGCCCCGGTCCTTCCGCATATAGGTGATCTGCAGATCAACGTGCAGGACGTCATACGGCACGTTTCGGGGAATCTGGAAGACGTGCTCCCTGGTGTCCTCCTGTCCGGCCGCGAGCTCGTCCCCCGGTTCGTAGAACCGTCCCGTGCTCAACCGGAGATAGTTAAGCCGATCGACGTGGCGTTCCGCCTCCTCCTCCGCCCCGAAGCTCTCCTTCCAGGCCCGCGCCGACGGGTCACCCCGCTCGGAATACGTGGCGGTTCTGCCGTAGACGGTGAAGTCGTTGATGACGACGTATACCGAGACTTCGCCCGTGTTCTTGACCGAGAGTCTCAGCGGGACCTGGGCGAAAGGGAGGGTACGGTCCGCCCGCGCCGTCCCGAATTCAGCCTGCAGCGTCAGACGCATGGGGGCCGTCGAGGGTTGGTACAGGGTGGAGTACGCGAGACTGACCGCGGTCAGGAGGGCGGACGCGAACACTCCCGCAGCGAATCTCTTGGGCTGCGGAAGTCCCTTCCAGGGTTTCTCCCTGACCAGCAGTGCGACTGCCCACAGCGACCAGCACCACAGCGGCATGAAGGCCAGCAGATAGGGGGTGTACTCCTTTTCCTCCAGCCACAGCAGAACGAGCAGGCTGTCCGTGGCCAGCGCGATGAGGGCGCCGAGCAGAACGACGGCCCCGGACGTCCTGAACTCGCGCCGTCCCCAGTGGTCGAGCGTGAGCAGCGCCGCCACGCCCTGGACCACGCCGGACAGGACGAACAGGGCCCCCGTGATGCGCTGGGCGAACGTGAGGGCGCCGGAGGCGTCCGGCCATCCGATCACCGCGTTGAGGGCCATGGACGCGAGCAGCCCGACCGTCATGACGACCATGGTCGTGCGCCGCCGCCAGGGCCGGTCGGGCCAGGCACCGCTGTCCCCTCCGCGCCAGTACACCGCTGCGGGGTCCGCCACGTCCGTGTCCGGGTGACCGAGGCGGTCCAGCAGGCTGCGCAGCTCGCGCAGCGACCAGGCGCTGCCCACGGTGCGGCCGCCCATGGTGACGCGGCGCAGGCCGCGGTCGTCCGGTGCCTCGACGACGACCCACGGACGGATGCTCATGGTGTCAGCCTCGGCCCCGGGCAGGTTCGCACGCATGCGGGACTGCTCCGCTTGGCAGCGTCCGTCACCCGGCCCCCGGCGCCATGGTGCACGCCGCCGGGGGCCGGGCCGTGGGCAGGCTCAGCAGCTCGACTTGCCCGCGTAGATCGCGAGGGCGGTGTTGGAGCCGAGCGTCGCGGTGAACCGGCCGCCCGAGTCGACGGTCACGCCGGTGTTGTTCTGCACGTTGCAGTACGTTCCCGCAGGCAGCGACGTCTGGTAGGTGCGGGTCAGGCTGCCGGACTCGTGGTTGATGGCGACGTAGCCCTTGCTGCCCCGCCCGAACGCGATCGCGTCGGCCCCGTTGTCCCACCAGTCCGTCATCGACTGGCCCCGCGTGGAGTTGCGGAAGGCGACCATCGACCTGATCTCGGGCCAGGCGTGCTGGCACTTCCAGCCGTCCTGCCAACAGGCGTTCACCTGGCCGCCGTTGGGCGGTCCGGCGTCCGCGTCGGACCACTCGTAGCCGGAGTTGATGTCCGGGGCGCCGTAGGGGTAGGCGAGCATGAAGACGTTGGCCAGCGTGTAGTTGGCGCCGTCCTTGTAGTTGAGGGTCGATCCGTTGCGCTCGGTGTCGTGGTTGTCGACGAACACTGCGGCCACCGAGCTGTTCATGTAGCCCCAGCCCTCGCCGTAGTTCTTCAGGTAGGCGAGGTTCTCGTTGTTGAAGACCCGCTTGAGGTCGTACGCGTAGCGGAACTCCTGGACGTCGCCGTTGCCCGTGTACTCGGTCGGCTGGACGGCCTCGCCGGCGCCGTAGATGACTTCCTGCTTCCAGTACACCGACGGGTTGCCGAGCCGGGACTTGATGTTGGCGAGGTCGGCCGCCGGGATGTGTTTGGCCCCGTCGATGCGGAAGCCGTCGGCGCCGTAGCCGAGCAGGGAGTTCATGTAGCCGGCGATGGTGGCGCGGACGTACTCCTCGCCCGTGTCCAGGTCGGCGAGGCCGACGAGTTCGCAGTTCTGGACGTTGGCGCGGTTGGTGTAGTCGCTGACCGTGGAGGTGCAGTCGTCCATGTCGGCCGAGGAGTACAGGCCGGGGTAGTTGTACTTCGTGTACGACGAGCCGCCGGTGCCGGTGCCGCTGCCCGACGTCATGTGGTTGATGACGGTGTCGACGACGACCTTCACGCCTGCCGCATGACAGGTGTCGATCATGCTCTTGAAGGCGGTGGCGTCACCGAGCCGACCCGCGATCCTGTAGCTCACCGGCTGGTACGAGGTCCACCACTGCGGGCCCTGTATGTGCTCGGCGGGTGGGCTGACCTGGACGTAGCCGTAGCCCGCGGGGCCGAGGGTGTTGGTGCACTCCTTGGCGACCGAGGCGAAGTTCCACTCGAAGAGGACGGCGGTGACGTCCTTGGTGCCGGGCGGGGAGGCGGACGCCGTGGTGGGGGACATGACGGCGGACGCGGCGGCGAGTGCGAGGGCCGCGGAAACGTATCTACGGGATGCCATGTGGGGGCTCCTTCACCGTTGAAGGTTCTTGCTGCAAGTTTTCAACCAGCTTGCGGTGACGGAGATGTTAAAGGCCCGCTGCCTGAAAAGGCAGCGGGCGGTGTGAAGTTGATGCAAGGAATTTCAGTGACGGGTGGTGAACCAGACCGTCGTGTCCGCGGGCACCTTCGCCTCGCCGTCCGCCTCGGTCACCTCGCCGCTGGTGAGCAGGACGCGACCGTACGCGGGAGTCGTGACGGACTCACCGCCGGTGTTGGTGACGCACACGAAGTCCCCGCGCCGGAAGGCGAGTACGCCCTCGGGGGCGCGCAGCCACTCCACCGCGTCGCCCGCGCCCAGGTCGGGCTGCTCGCGGCGGGCGGCGACGGCGGAGCGGTACAGCTCCAGGGTCGAGCCCGGCACGCCGTCCTGCGCCTCGACGCTCAGCTCGCCCCAGCTCTCCGGCTGCGGCAGCCAGCTGCCGCCACTGCCGAAGCCGTACGACGATCCCTCGCGCGTCCACGGGATGGGCACCCGGCAGCCGTCGCGGAAGCCGTCCTGGCCGGCGCCGCGGAAGTACGCCGGGTCCTGCCGGACCTCGTCCGCAAGGTCGACGACGTCCGGCAGGCCGAGTTCCTCGCCCTGGTAGACGTACGCGGATCCGGGCAGCGCCAGCAGGAGCAGCGTCGCGGCCCTCGCGCGCCTCAGCCCCAGCTCACGGTCGCCCGCCGTACGGATCTGGGTGCCAAGACCCGGCGGGTTGGCGAAGCGGGTGGCGTGGCGGGTGACGTCGTGGTTGGACAGGACCCAGGTGGCGGGGGCGCCGACCGGGCGCATGGCGTCCAGTGTGCGGTCGATGACCTCGCGGAGCTCGGCGGCATCCCAGTCGGTGCTCAGGTACTGGAAGTTGAAGGCCTGGTGGAGCTCGTCGGGGCGGACGTAGTTCGCCGTGCGCTCGATGGTCGGCGTCCAGGCCTCCGCCACGAAGATGCGCTCACCCGTCTCCCGCCCCCGCCCTTCCGAGGAAGGCCCTTCGGGCCCTTTTTGATGTCCGGAGTACTCGTCGAGGATCGTGCGCCACTGGCGGTAGATCTCGTGCACGCCGTCCTGGTCGAAGAACGGCATGACATCGTTGCCCAGCAGCTTCAGCTGCTCGTGGGAACCGAGGTCGGGCAGGCCCTCTGCCTTCACCAGGCCGTGGGCCACGTCGATGCGGAAGCCGTCGACGCCGATGTCGAGCCAGAAGCGCAGGATCGAGCGGAACTCGTCGCCGACGGCCGGGTGCTCCCAGTTGAAGTCGGGCTGCTCGGGGGCGAAGAGGTGGAGGTACCACTGCCCTGGGGTGCCGTCCGGCTCGGTGACCCGCGTCCACGCCGGGCCGCCGAAGATCGACTCCCAGTCGTTGGGCGGGAGTTCGCCGCTCGCACCCTTGCCGGGCCGGAAGTGGTAGCGGTCGCGGAGGGGGGAGCCCGGGCCCTCGCGCAGGGCCCGCTTGAACCACTCGTGCTGGTCGGAGGAGTGGTTGGGCACTAGGTCGACGATGATCCTCAAGGCCAGCTCGTGGGCGTCGCGGATCAGCGCGTCCGCGTCGAGCAGGCTGCCGAACATGGGGTCGACGGCCCGGTAGTCGGCGACGTCGTAGCCGGCGTCGGCCTGCGGGGAGGCGTAGAAGGGGCTCAGCCACACGGCGTCCACGCCGAGGTCGCGCAGATAGGGGAGTCGGGAGCGTACGCCTTCCAGATCACCCATGCCGTCGCCGTTGCTGTCGGCGAAGCTGCGCGGATAGACCTGGTAGATCACCGCGTCCCGCCACCAGTCGCTGCGCTTGGCTTTGGCGGAGGTGGGGGCCGGGGCGATGGCAGAGTGCTGCTGGCTCATGGCGTCCTATACGTAACGGAGTCATCGGGTCAGTGGTGGATACGACGGCGGGTGACGAGGCGGCCGCGGTGACAGCGGGGTCGGATGGACACCGCGACCGCCTCGGGTCGAGGGGGGTTGGGGCAGCGCCCCAAAAGGGGCACAGGGCTGTGTTGCATGTGCGGCTACCACCGCGTGGGCGCGACCAGCCACGACGAGACCGTCGGACAACGGACGGCACGTCGCGGCGGCTACCGGCGGTCAGCCCTTGGTTCCGCCCGCGGTGAGCCCGGTCACCAGGTTCTTCTGCACGAGATAGAAGAACGCGGAGACGGGTATCGCGATCAGCACCGCGGTGGCGGCCATCAGGTTGCGCTGGGCGTCGTGCTCGCTGACGAAGGTCTGCAGGCCGACCGCGAAGGTGTACTTCGTGTCGGACAGCATGAACGTCGACGCGAAGGCGACCTCGCCGAAGGCCGTGAGGAAGCTGTAGAAGGCGGCGACCGCCAGGCCCGGCTTGGCGAGCGGCAGGATCAGTCGCGCGAACGTGCCGAAGGGGGTCAGCCCGTCGACGCGTCCCGCCTCGTCGATCTCGAACGGGATGGTGTCGAAGTAGCCCTTGAGCAGCCAGGCGCAGTAGGGCACGGCTGTCGAGCAGTAGACGAGGACGAGTCCAAGGTAACTGTCGATGAGCTGCAGGTCCGACAGGATCTGGTACATCGGCACCATGAGCACGGCTACCGGGAACATCTGCGTGACCAGCAGCACCCACATGAACTTCCGGTAGCCCGGGAAGCGCATGCGGGAGACCGCGTAGCCGGTGGTCGCGGCGATCAGCACACCGATGACGGTGGTGCCGAGCGACACGATCAGCGAGCTCTTCAGCCAGTCGAAGAACTCGGTGTGCTGCAGCACGAAGGAGTAGTTGGAGAACGACATCTTGGCCCAGATGCCGCCGGGGTGGAGGTAGTCGTCCTTGTCCGGGCCGAGGGACAGGTAGATCAGCCAGGCCACCGGGAAGAAGGCGATCAGGCTCGCGACGATCAGGATGCCGTGCGAGGTGAGGGAGCCGGCCAGGCTCCTGTCACCGCGGCGCCGGCCCGTGCGGGGGCTGACGGGGCTCTGCTCGCTCACCGCGGCGGAGGTCTCGACAGTGGTCGTACTCATGGGAACTCCTGCCTCAGATCGCGAGCTGCTGGTCATTGCGGTTCAGCCACCGGCGGTAGAAGGAGGTGAAGACGATCAGGATGGCCAACAGCAGGATGCCGTAGGCGGCGGACTGCGCGAAGTCGCGCGGCTGCTGTCCGAAGCCGAGGTAGTAGGCCCAGGTCACCAGGATCTGGGCGTCGGGACCCGTGTTGCCGAACAGCAGGAAGATCACGGCGAACTGGTTGAACGTCCAGATGATGCCGAGCAGCACGACGGTGGAGCTGACCGACCTCAGGCCCGGCAGGGTGACGTAGCGGAAGCGCTGCCAGGCGGTGGCGCCGTCCATCTCGGCGGCCTCGTACAGGGAGCCGTCGATGGCCTGCAGTCCGCCGAGCAGCGAGATCATCATGAACGGCACACCGCACCAGGTGTTGACCATGATGGCGGCGAACCGCTGCCAGAAGGTGTCCTCCAGCCAGTCCGGCGAGGGCAGATGGAGTGCGTCCAGGGCGAGGTTGATGATGCCGCCGTCGGCGAGCATGAAGCGCCAGCCGAAGACGGTGACGAAGGTCGGCACGGCCCACGGCAGGATGAGGATCAGCCGGTAGAGGGTGCGGCCGCGCAGCTTCTGGTTGAGGAGAAGGGCGAGGCCGAGGCCGATCGTGTAGTGCAGGGCGACACAGAGCGCGGTCCACACGATCGTCCAGATGAAGTGCGACCAGAAGCGGTCGTACGACGTCGGGCCGAACAGGATGTCCTTGTAGTTGTCGAGCCCGATGAACTTGTAGGTGGCGTCGATGTGGTTGACGCCGATCGTGCGCGCGGTGTTGAGGCTGTTGGCGTCCGTGAGCGTCAGGTAGAGGCCGTACACCAACGGGTACAGCACGAGGACGCCGAGTACGACGATCACCGGGGCGATCATCGCGTAGGCGTACCAGTGCTTCTGGTAGCCGTGTTTGAGGCGCTGGCCCAGCCCGGGCCGCGGCGCGCCGCCACCGTGGCGTTTGCCCGTGGCGCGGTCGATGGCGACTGTCATGTTCGACACCTTCTGGAAGTTCTGCGGCTCTGAGAAGTGGCTGGGCACAGGCCGGTGACCGCCGGGTCCGTCCCCCCATGAAATGGCGGACCCGACGGTCACTCGGGGCTTACTTGCTGAAGTCGGGCACCAGCTTGGCGATGGCCAGTTCCACGTTGCTCAGGCCCTTGTCGAGGGACTCCTTGCCGCCGGCGATCTTCGGCAGTTCGGTGTCCAGCGGCCCCCACAGGGAGCTGTACTCGGGCAGCGCCGGGCGCGGCTGGGCGGCGGGCAGGACCGTCTGGAAGCCGGCGATGCCCGGGTCCGCCTTGACCTCGGCGGTGTAGGCGTCGTCGCGGGTGGGCAGCGTGGAGTTCTTCAGGGCGATCTGCGTCTGGGACTTCGCGGAGGTCATGAAGGTGACGAACTTCAGCGCGGCCGCCTGGTGGGCCTTGTCCGAGCCGGCGTAGACGGACAGGTTGTGGCCGCCGGTCGGGGCGCCCGCCTTGCCGGCGGAGCCGGCCGGGACGGTGGCGATGCCGAGGTTGGACTTGTCCTTGAAGGCCGAGCCCTTGTAGAAGTTCGTGATCTCCCAGGGGCCCTGGATGATCGAGGCGACCTTGCCGTTGACGAACGCGTCCTGGATGTGGGCGTAGGCGTCGGCGGTGACGTCGGCCTTGTGCAGGCCCTGTCCGGAGAAGAGGCTCTGCCAGGTGCCGTAGGCCTTCTTCGCGGCGGCCGAGTTCACGGTGATCTTCTTGGCGGAGGCGTCGACGGTGTCGGTGCCCTCGCCATAGAGGAAGGTCTGCGCGTAGTAGGCCTGGGTGGAGCCCCAGTAGCCGTAGACCTTCTCCTTGGCGTCGATCTTGGAGGCGTCGGCCTTCAGCTCGTCCCAGGTCTTGGGGGCCTCGGTGATGCCGGCCTTCTTGAAGAGGGCCTTGTTGTAGACGAGCGCGAGGGTGTCGGTGACCAGCGGGACGCCGTAGGTCTTGCCCTCGTACTTGGCCTGCTCGATCAGGTTGGGCCGGAACTTGCTCTGGTCCTTGAGGGCCTCGGTGCCGTCCAGCGGCAGGAAGTAGCCCTTCTTCGCGAAGGCGGGGGTCCAGCCGACCTCGGACCGCAGCACGTCCGGGGCGCCCTTGGAACCGGCGGCGGTGTCGAACTTGTTCTGCGCCTGGTCGAAGGGGACGTCGACGTAGTTGACCTTGATGTTCTTGTTGGCGGCCTCGAACTCCTTGACCAGGGCCTGGTACGTCGGCGCCTCATTGGTGGCGTTGGAGGTGTCCCACCAGGTGATGGTGACCGGGCCGTCGCTCTTGTCGCTGCCACTGTCACTTCCGCCGCAGGCCGTCGCCACGAGGGCGAAGGACGCCACCAGCGCGGTGGCCGCTATGCCACGCCGCATGAGTTCTCCTTGAGGGTGAAAGCCCGTGTGGTGCGAGAGGGGCCCCGTCCGCCGCTCTCGTCGTGCCGACTGCGCCGTTGCTGCCGCCGGGCGACGTGAACGTAACAGCGATGTCCGCAGCCGCGAAAGTCCTTGCAGCAAAAAGTTGCAAGCCTCCACGAGAGTTACCCTCCCGTGACCTCCCACCGCCCTCTCCCCGACCCCCGCACAACCGTGCATTGAAGCCACTCAGCAGGCATGGGGAGTCGTGTGCAAGACTCTGCAAGCTCTTGCCGCATGAGGCTCCCACCCGAACACGAGGGACCGCGATGACGCAGCAACCCGCACGGGGCCGTCCAACCGCTCGTACCCGGCGCCCGATTGGTGTGCAAAGTGACAGTCGGCCGGTACAGTCCACCCCTGTGACCACACGGCTAGCCGACATCGCCGCTCAGGCGGGGGTGAGCGAAGCGACCGTCAGCCGCGTCCTCAACGGGAAGCCGGGCGTCGCCGCCACCACCCGCCAGTCCGTGCTCGCCGCCCTCGACGTCCTGGGTTACGAGCGCCCGGTGCGGCTGCGGCAGCGCAGCGAGGGCCTGGTCGGCCTGATCACCCCGGAGCTGGAGAACCCGATATTCCCGGCGCTGGCCCAGGTCATCGGCCAGGCGCTGACCCGGCAGGGCTACACCCCGGTGCTCGCCACCCAGACCCCGGGCGGCTCGACCGAGGACGAGCTGACGGAGATGCTCGTCGACCGCGGGGTCGCCGGCATCATCTACGTCTCCGGTCTGCACGCCGACACCACCGCCGACATGGAGCGCTACGAGCGGCTGCGCGCCCAGGGCGTGCCGTACGTGCTGGTGGACGGCTTCTCGCCGAAGGTGCAGGCACCTTTCATCTCCCCCGACGACCGTGCGGCGATGACGCTGGCGGTCACGCACCTGGTGTCGCTGGGGCACACGAGGATCGGCCTCGCCCTCGGCCCCAAGCGGTTCGTGCCGGTGCAGCGCAAGATCGAGGGCTTCGTCCGTTCGATGCAGGACCAGCTCGGCCTCGACGCGCAGACGATCGAGACGGAACTCGTCCAGCACTCGCTGTACACCCTGGAGGGCGGGCAGGCCGCCGCCACCGCGCTGATCGGGCGCGACTGCACGGCGGTGGTGTGCGCGAGCGACATGATGGCGCTGGGCGCGATACGGGCGGCCCGGCAGCTCGGGCTCGACGTCCCGCGCGACGTCTCGGTGGTCGGCTTCGACGACTCCCCCCTGATCGCCTTCACGGATCCGCCGCTGACCACGGTCCGCAAGCCGGTCCCGGCGATGGGGCAGGCGGCGGTGCGGACGTTGCTGGAGGAGATCGGCGGGACGCCCGCGCCGCACAGTGAGTTCGTTTTCATGCCGGAGCTGGTGGTGCGGGGTTCGACTGCTTCGGCCCCTGGGGACCGGAACCGTCACTGAGGCGGAGTATCCGGAGGTTCGTACAGTGCGCTGGGAGTAGGCGCGGGCATCTCCTTGTCGTAGAACATGCGGTCCGAACCCGACCGAGGGATGATCGGTGACGGAAGGCATTTCTGGCAGACTTTGTGCCTATGGGTGACTCGACCGTGACCAGTCTGGAAGACCGTGAGCAGACGGCCGCTCCGGACTCCCCCACGGCCGTGAACGGTCCGCCTTTCCTGCGCCGGCTGCGCACCCCCCGCCGTCCCCGCCTCTGGTTCGAGGTCCTTCTGATCGCGGTGAGTTACTGGACGTACTCACTGATCCGCAACGCGGTCCCCGAGCAGCGCGGCGCGGCACTGCGCAACGCCGACTGGCTCTGGCGGATGGAGCACCATCTCGGCCTCGCCGTCGAGGAGTCCGTCAACCACACCGTCAACTCGGTGACTTGGCTGATCGTCGGCATGAACTACTACTACGCGACGCTGCACTTCGTGGTCACGCTGGGTGTGCTGGTGTGGCTGTACCGCAGTCACCCGGGCCGCTACGCGGCGACGCGTCTGGTGCTGTTCGCGACGACGGGTGTGGCCCTCGTCGGTTACTACCTGTATCCGCTGGCGCCGCCGCGTCTCATGACCGGCAGCCACTTCATCGACACGGTCATGGTCCACCACACCTGGGGGTCGATGGCCTCCGGCGACCTGAAGCACGTGTCGAACCAGTACGCCGCCATGCCGTCCATGCACATCGGCTGGTCCGTGTGGTGCGGCCTGACGATCTTCGCCCTGTCCAGGGTGCCGTGGGTGCGGGTGCTGGGCCTTCTCTATCCGGTGGCGACCCTTACGGTGATCGTCGCGACGGCCAACCACTTCTGGCTGGACGCGATCGGGGGGCTGCTGTGCCTGGCCTTCGGGTTCACGGTGGCGCGGCTCTCGTACGGGGCGTTGCCGTACGCGCTGCCACGCGACGTTCCGCCGACGCTGCCGAACCGGGCCGCCGGTCGTCTGCGGCTGCGTCGTGACTCGTCGCGCAGTTCCTCGCGCCCCTGAAGAGGCAGCACTCCCACTGGCGGGCACCGCTCCTCAGCCCGTCCGGCGTTTCAGCGCGAGGCGCGTGGCATTTCAGCCCGTCGGCGTTTCAGGACGAGGCACGCCGCAATCCAGCCCGTCCGGCGTTTGAGGACGAGGCCGCTAGGCCGATGGGGGTCTGGGGGCGCAGCCCCCAGAAGCGCGAACCCCCACTCACCCGCACCGCCTCCCGCCCCACCGCCGGAGGCCTACGCTCCGTAGAACAGCTCCTCCACCACCGCCCGCGCCCGCCGCGCGGTCCTCCGGTACGCGTCGAGCATGTCGCCCACATGCCCGTCCCCGTACCCCAGGTACCGCCCCACGGCGGCCAGCTCACGTCCGTCCGACGGGAACGTGTCCCCGGCCCGCCCGCGCACCAGCATCACGGCGTTGCGCACGCGAGTGGCGAGCACCCACGCCTCGTCCAGGATCTCCGCGTCCTCGCCCGCGATCAGCTCGGCCGCGCAGGCCGCCGCCAGTGCCTCTCGGGTGCGGGTCGTGCGCAGGCCCGGCTCGGCCCACCCGTGCTGCAGCTGCAGCAGCTGCACGGTCCACTCGATGTCGGACAGGCCGCCGGGCCCGAGCTTGGTGTGCAGCTTCGGGTCGGCGCCGCGCGGCAGTCGTTCCGATTCCATCCGGGCCTTCAGCCGCCGGATCTCCCGTACGGCGTCGTCCCCGAGCCCCTCCGCCGGGTACCGCAGCGGGGCGATCAGCTCGATGAAGCGGCGGCCCAGGTCCTCGTCCCCTGCGACGGGTTCGGCGCGCAGCAGCGCCTGCGACTCCCAGACCAGGGACCAGCGACGGTAGTAGGCCTCGTACGACTTGAGCGTCCGTACGAGCGGGCCGGACTTGCCCTCCGGCCGCAGGTCCGCGTCGATCAGCAGCGGCGGGTCCGTACTCGGGATCTGCAGCAGCCGCCGCATCTCGGAGACGACCCGGTTGGCTGCCTCGGAGGCCTCCTGCTCCGCCACGCCGTCGCCCGGTTCGTGCACGAAGAGCACGTCGGCGTCGGAGCCGTAGCCCAGTTCGTGTCCGCCGAAGCGCCCCATGCCGATGACCGCGAACCGGGTCGGCAGGGTGTCGCCCCAGCCCTCCCGCACCACCGCGCGCAGCGTGCCCGCGAGCGTCGCCGCGGTCAGGTCGGACAGCGCGCCGCCGACCCGGTCCACCAGCGCGCCCTGGTCGGCCTCGGCCGGCTGGGTCTCGGTGCCGTAGGAGCCGACGATGTCGACGGCGGCCGTGCGGAACAGCTCGCGACGCCGGACGCCACGGGCCGCGGTGACCGCCTGCTGCGCGTTCTCCGCGCGGCGGACCGCGGCGAGGATCTCCTGCTCCAGCTGGTCCCGCCCGCGGGGTTCGAGGCCGCTGCCGCCGTCCCCGTCGCCGAGCAGCGCCACCGCCTCCGGGGCGCGCATCAGCAGGTCGGGGGCGAGGCGCCCGGCGGACAGCACCCGGGCGAGGTTCTCCGCCGCGGCACCCTCGTCCCGCAGCAGCCTCAGATACCAGGGGGTCTTGCCGAGCGCGTCCGACACCTTGCGGAAGTTGAGCAGGCCGGCGTCCGGGTCGGCGGAGTCCGCGAACCAGCCGAGCAGCACCGGCAGCAGGGTCCGCTGGATGGCGGCCTTCCTGGTGACCCCGGAGGCCAGCGCCTCCAGATGGCGCAGGGCGGCGGCCGGGTCGCCGTACCCGAGCGCGACCAGCCGCTCCCGGGCCGCCTCGGGGCTCAACCGGGCCTCGCCGGGGGCGAGTTGGGCGACCGCGTCGAGCAGTGGACGGTAGAAGAGCTTCTCGTGCAGACGGCGGACGACGGCGGCGTGCCGGCGCCATTCGCGGTTCAGCTCGGCGACCGGGTCGGTGCGCAGGCCCAGGGAGCGCCCGATACGGCGCTGGTCGGTCTCGTCCTCCGGCACCAGGTGCGTACGCCGCAGCCGGTAGAGCTGGATGCGGTGCTCCATGGAACGCAGGAAGCGGTAGGCCTCGTCGAGCTGGACGGCGTCGGCGCGCCCCACGTACCCGCCCGCGGCCAGCGCCTGCAGCGCATCCAGCGTGGTGCCGCTGCGCAGCGCCGCGTCCGCCCGCCCGTGCACCAACTGCAGGAGCTGTACGGCGAACTCGACGTCCCTGAGGCCTCCGGGGCCGAGCTTGAGCTCGCGGTCGATCTCGGCGGCGGGGATGTTCTCGACGACGCGGCGGCGCATCTTCTGGACGTCGGCGACGAAGTTCTCGCGCTCGGCGGCCTTCCAGACGAGGGGTTCGAGGGCGGCGACGTACTCCTCGCCGAGCTCGATGTCGCCGGCCACCGGGCGGGCCTTGAGCAGCGCCTGGAACTCCCAGGTCTTGGCCCAGCGCTGGTAGTAGGCGAGATGGCTGGAGAGGGTGCGCACCAGTGGGCCGTTCCTGCCCTCGGGGCGCAGGTTGGCGTCGACGGGCCAGATCGAGCCCTCGACGGTCGTCTCCGAACAGATCCGCATCATGTGCGAGGCGAGCTTGGTGGCGGAGCGCAGGGCCTTGCCCTCGTCGGCACCGTCGACGGCCTCTCCCACGAAGATGACGTCGACGTCGGACACGTAGTTCAGCTCATGGCCCCCGCACTTGCCCATCGCGATGACGGCGAGCCGGCACAGCGCGGCGTCCCCGGGCGCGGCGGTGCGGGCGATGGCGAGGGCGGCGCGCAGGGTGGCGGTGGCGAGGTCGGCCAGCTCGGCGGCGCTCTCGGCGAGGTCGGTGGTGCCGCACACGTCGCGGGCGGCGATGGACAGCAGACAGCGGCGGTAGGCGACGCGAAGCGACACCGGGTCGGTCGCCTCGGCCAGGCCCCGCTCGAACTCCTCCACCCCCGGGTGCAGGTCCTGCGGCTCGTACGTGACCAGCGCCTCCCAGTCGCGCGGGTGGCGGCCCAGGTGGTCGGCGAGGGCCTCGGAGGCGCCGAGCACGCCGAGCAGCCGGTCGCGCAGGGGCTTGGCCGCTATCAGCGTGTCGAGCAGCTCGCGTCGCGCGGTGGGGCCGGGCTGGGCCTCCAGGAGTCGTACGAGACCGAGCAGTGCCAGGTCCGGGTCGGCGGTCGCACCCAGCGCGTCGAGCAGCACCGGGTCGTCGCGCACGGGCATCAGCTCAGCGCTGTCCAGGAGCCGCTCGGCGGCCGAGGGACCGGTGAAGCCGTGCCGCAGCAGCCGAGAGAAGGTACTGCTCCTGCGCCCCGGCAACGTCATCCCCGCCCTCCTGTCCGATCAAGGTCGTCCTGGCCCGAGCCTAACCGGAGACACCGACAGAAGCGCCGGGACGGGACGGCGGTTTCGATGGGTGGTCGTCGCGGCCCGGGCGGTGGTCGTCGCGGCCCGGTCCGGCCTCGTGCGATCCGGGCAGCCGTGGTGCCACGCCTCCCCCGAGGCCGCGGCGGACCGGCGGGGGCCGACCGATGAGTTCCCCCACCGATGAGTGCTTCGACCGATGAGTTCCCGCAGCGCGCACGGTCACCTCTCCGTACATATCTTCGGTACGGAGAGCATGAAGAGAAGGGCAGATCATGGCGGACACCATCCCGCAGACCCGTCTCGACCCCCGCTACAGCGACCCACAGGCCACCGCGACCGACTGGTCCGAGGCCGAGGTGCGGCTCGCGGAGGCCGAATTGTTCTGGATCTCCACCGTGCGGCCGGACGGGCGGCCGCATGTGACACCGTTGCCCGCGGTGTGGGCGGACGGCGCGTTGCACTTCTGCACGGGGCCCGAGGAACGCAAGGCGAGGAACCTCGCGGCCGATCCGCATGTCGCGCTGACGACCGGGAGCAACACCTGGGACAAGGGGTACGACCTGGTCGTGGAGGGCGAGGCGGTGCGCGTGGTCGAGGAGGAACGGCTGCGCCGCCTGGCTGCCGCTTGGGAGGCCAAGTACGGCAGCTTCTGGCACTTCGACGTGCGGAACGGGGCGTTCCATCACGGTGGCGGGCACGCTTTCGTCTTCGCGGTGGCGCCGCGCACGGTCTTCGGCTTCGGTAAAGGGGAGCCGTTCAGCCAGACGCGCTGGCGGTTCACCTGACGCACGACAAAGGAGTCGTTCCATGGACATGAGTCTCGAAGTGCTGTTGCTGCCGGTCTCGGACGTGGACCGGGCCAAGGAGTTCTACCGGGACAAGGTCGGCTTCCACGTTGACCTCGACGGCGAGGTGATGGAGGGCGTGCGGATCGTGCAGCTCACCCCGCCCGGCTCCGGGTGTTCGATCGCGCTCGTCGACGGACTGCAGGTCCCGACGGGCACGCCGCAGCCGGGGACGTACCACGGGATGCAGCTGTGCGTGACGGACGCCAAGGCCGCGTACGAGGAGCTGACCGCGCGCGGCCTGGAGGTCAGCGAGCCGCAGCAGTTCGCGCCGCAGGACGGGGCCACCTTCATGTACTTCAAGGACCCGGACGGCAACGGCTGGGCGATCCAGGAGTACCGCCGCCGGGCGACGGAACCGCTGCACAAGGTGCTGGCCGATCTGGCCGCCGGCAGCGGTGGTTGATGCCGCGACGGTTCACCCGGCAGAACCACGGCCGCGCCCCGGGGCCGGGACGTCCGCCGACACGGACGCCATCCTCACCCGCGACCTGCGCGACGTCCGAACCGTCCGCCCACTGGGCGGCCGCCACACCCACTTCCGGATCCTCCCGGACGACCTCCGACCGTCAGCGCCGCGCAGCACCGTCACCAGCAGTTCCTCCATGAGGGAGGCGTGAGTGCGGTGACGGCCCGCGGACGGCCCGAGGCGAACCAAAGCCCCCAGGGCCGGCGCCGCTGTACGGCCGGCCCTGGGGGCCTGAGCCCGAGACAACTGCCCTGACCTGCCCCTACAGCACCGGCAGGTTCTTCCGCAGCTCGAACGCGGTGACCTCGCTGCGGTACTCCTCCCACTCCTGGCGCTTGTTGCGCAGGAAGAAGTCGAAGACGTGCTCGCCCAGGGTCTCGGCGACCAGGTCGCTGCGCTCCATGAGGGTGAGGGCCTCGCCGAGGTTCTGCGGGAGCGGCTCGATGCCCATCGCGCGGCGCTCGGCGTCCGAGAGTGCCCAGACGTCGTCCTCGGCGCCCGGCGGGAGCTCGTAGCCCTCCTCGATGCCCTTGAGGCCGGCGGCCAGGAGGACGGCGTACGCCAGGTACGGGTTGGCGCCGGAGTCGATGGAGCGCACCTCGACGCGTGCGGAGCCCGTCTTGCCGGGCTTGTACATCGGAACGCGGACCAGGGCGCTGCGGTTGTTGTGGCCCCAGCAGATGTACGAGGGTGCCTCGCCACCGGCGCCTGCGGTGCGCTCCGAGCCGCCCCAGATGCGCTTGTACGAGTTCACCCACTGGTTGGTGACCGCCGAGATCTCCGCCGCGTGCTTCAGCAGGCCCGCGATGAAGGAGCGGCCGACCTTGGAGAGCTGGTACTCCGAGCCGGACTCGTAGAACGCGTTGCGGTCGCCCTCGAAGAGGGACAGGTGCGTGTGCATACCGCTGCCCGGGTGTTCCGAGAACGGCTTCGGCATGAACGTCGCCTGCACGCCCTGCTCCAGCGCCACCTGCTTCATGACCAGGCGGAACGTCATGATGTTGTCGGCCGTGGAGAGCGCGTCGGCGTACCGGAGGTCGATCTCCTGCTGGCCCGGGGCGCCCTCGTGGTGGGAGAACTCGACCGAGATGCCCATCGACTCCAGCATGGTGATCGCCTGGCGGCGGAAGTCCATGCCGATGTTCTGCGGGGTGTGGTCGAAGTAGCCGGAGTTGTCGGCCGGGGTCGGTCGGGTGCCGTCGAGCGGGCGGTCCTTCAGCAGGAAGAACTCGATCTCCGGGTGCGTGTAGAACGTGAAGCCCAGGTCGGAGCCGCGGGTCAGGGCACGCTTGAGGACGTAGCGCGGGTCGGCGAAGGACGGGGAGCCGTCCGGCATGAGGATGTCGCAGAACATGCGGGCGGTGCCGGGGGCCTCGGCGCGCCAGGGCAGGATCTGGAACGTCGACGGGTCCGGCTTGGCGATCATGTCGGACTCGTAGACCCGGGCGAAGCCCTCGATCGCCGAGCCGTCGAAGCCGATGCCCTCATCGAAGGCCTGTTCGAGCTCGGCCGGGGCCACGGCCACGGACTTGAGGAAGCCCAGCACGTCCGTGAACCACAGGCGTACGAACCGGATGTCGCGCTCCTCCAAGGTCCGGAGCACGAACTCCTGCTGCTTGTCCATCTTCCGCTTCCCCATCCTTGCTGGTCAGGCCGCCTGTCTCCGTGTCCCGCAGGAGGCGGTCGGGCACCTGAGCATCACACCACAACCGCATTTCAGGCGCGTTGCAGACCATGATCGACGCGGCGACCTCGGCCTGAATGCCCGGCATACGGCAGGTGTACGGCTCTACAGCCCATCTTGCCTGCTCGGACTGACATCCGTAATGCCCGGCCCCACCTCCCACCCGAGGAGCACCGCTTCTCTTCGGCGGGTTCCTGTCGGGTACCTGCCGATCCGGCCATTCCCGCGACCTCCCTTCGGGGCGCCCCAGGGCCCCCATTACCATCAGCGGACCCGATCGTCCCTTTCGTAGAAGGACACCCCATGGGCTCCGCCAACAAGACCACCGGCACGGATCGCAAGGCGCGAATAGAGGAGATGCGGCGCGCCGAGCAGGCCCGCGAGCGGCGCAACCGGATCCTGATCATCGCCGCGAGCACCGTGACCGTCGCCGCTCTGGTGGTCGGCGGTGTCTTCGTCGTGAAGTCGCAGGACGGCAAGAACGACACGGCGGGCGACGGCAAGGCGCAGGCCTCGGGGCACTTCGTGACCAGCAAGGACAGCGTGCGGACCTGGACGGGCAAGCTGGCCCGCAACCACGTCCAGGGGACCGTCAATTACCCCATGCACCCTCCGGTCGGCGGCGACCACAACCCGGTGTGGCTCAACTGCAACGGCGACGTCTACACCAAGGCCGTCAAGGACGAGAACGCGGTGCACGCGCTGGAGCACGGCGCGGTCTGGGTGACGTACACCGACAAGGTGAAGAAGTCCGACCTGGACACGCTGTCCGCGAAGGTGAAGCAGACGCCGTACTCGCTGATGAGTCCGTACGCGAACCAGGCCTCCCCGATCGAACTGTCGGCGTGGGGGCACCAGTTGAGTGTGACGAGTGCGAGCGACCCGAGGGTCGGCACGTTCTTCGAGACCTACGTGCAGGGCAAGCAGACTCCCGAGCCGGGCGCCTCGTGCACCGGCGGGACGATGTGACGTGAAGAAGCACATCGGCTGGATCACCGGAACGACCGCGGCGGTGCTCGTCGCCGCGGGGGCGATCACCTACGCGGTCGCCGAGGACGGCGGGTCGAGCACGAGCACGCCGTCGGCCGGCTCCGCGGACGCCGGGTTCGCACGGGACATGGCCGTGCACCACCAGCAGGCCGTCGAGATGTCGTACATCGTGCGCGACCGCACGAAGGACACGGAAGTACGGCGGCTCGCCTACGACATCGCGCAGACGCAGGCCAACCAGCGCGGGATGCTGCTGGGCTGGCTTGATCTGTGGGGGCTGCCGAAGGTGTCGGCCGACCCGCCGATGACCTGGATGGGCATGGACGGCATGGCCTCCGGCAAGGACGGCTCGCTGATGCCCGGCATGGCGACCAACACCGAGATGAAGAAGCTCGGCACGCTGAACGGCAAGCAGGCGGAGATCTTCTATCTGCAGCTGATGACGGACCATCACAAGGGCGGCATCCACATGGCCGAGGGCTGCGTCGCCACGTGCACGGTCGGCGTCGAGAAGAGCCTCGCGCAGGGCATGGTCGACGCGCAGAAGTCGGAGATCGACCTGATGGCGGGCATGCTCAAGGAGCGTGGCGGGAAAGCGCGTTCATAACCCTCCGGCGGGAACGAAAGCCTCAAATCGCCCCACCTGACGGTTCCTTGGGTTTCTCTTGGCTTATCCATTCCCCTGGCATGAACGGTTCATCGAGAGAGTGACCCCCATCGCTTGATCCATTGCCCGCGCCTCCGCCGCGGAGCGGGTTGTCTACGCGGATCACAGCGACGACCGACCACACATGCGAAGAACCGCATCGCAGGGGGTTCAATGAGATCCAATCGCGCCAAACTGCGCGCCGTGAGCATGGCAGCGACGCTGCCCATGCTCGCCGGCGCGCTGGCGCTCGGCATACCCGCGGCACACGCTGCGGACAACCCCGGCCGGGACGCACTCGCGGGCACCAAGCCCGCGTGGGCGACGGCCAAGGCGGACAAGGGCGGCGCCTCGAACGGCGCCCAGGTCTCGCTGAGGGTCTACCTGGCCGGCAAGAACGCGGCGGGCCTCGCCGCGTACGCGAAGGCCGTCTCCGACCCGAGCTCACCGTCGTACGGCAAGTACCTGAGTGCCAAGAAGGCGCAGTCCCGCTTCGGCGCGACCAAGGCCCAGGTGGCCGCGGTCAAGTCGTGGCTGACGGCCAACGGCCTGAAGGTCACCGGAGTTTCGCAGCACTACGTCTCCGTCACCGGTGACGTGGCCGCCGCCGAGAAGGCGTTCGGCACCCAGCTGCACAACTACACCAAGGGCTCCAAGACGTACCGCGCGCCGTCGAAGTCGGCCTCGGCACCCGACAGCCTGAAGGGCGCCGTCCTGACCGTCACCGGTCTCGACAACGCGCCGCACAAGGCGAGCCACGACGACCAGCTGCCCGGTCCGGGCGCCGTGTTCAAGAATGCCGGGCCGTTCTCCTCGTACTACGGCTCGAACACCGCGAGCACGCTGCCCGACGCGTACGGCAAGAAGATCCCGTACGCCATCAAGGGCTACACCGGCAAGCAGCTGCGTTCCGCCTACGGCGCCGGCACGTACACCGGCAAGGGTGTCCGTGTCGCCATCACGGACGCGTTCGCCTCGCCGACCATCGCCTTCGACGCCGCCAACTACGCGAAGAAGCACGGCGACGCCGCCTGGAAGACCGGTCAGCTGAGCCAGTCGCTGCCCAAGAAGTACACGCACACCGGCGCCGACGAGTGCGACGCCTCGGGCTGGTACGGCGAGGAGACCCTCGACGTCGAGGCCGTGCACGCGGTCGCGCCGGACGCGCACGTCACGTACGTGGGCGCCGCGTCCTGCCTGGACGACGACCTGCTGGACTCGCTCAGCAAGGTGGTCGACAACCACCTCGCCGACATCGTCTCCAACTCGTGGGGCGACATCGAGGCCAACCAGACGCCGGACCTGGCAGCAGCGTACGACCAGGTCTTCCAGTTCGGCGCGGTCGAGGGCATCGGCTTCTACTTCTCCTCCGGTGACAACGGCGACGAGGTCGCCCACACCAAGACGAAGCAGGTCGACACCCCCGCCAACTCGGCCTGGGTGACGGCGGTCGGCGGTACCTCCCTCGCCGTCGGCAAGGGCGACAAGTACCTGTGGGAGACCGGCTGGGGCACCGAGAAGGCCACGCTGTCCGCGGACGGCAAGAGCTGGACCGGCTTCCCCGGCGCGTTCACCTCGGGTGCGGGCGGCGGCACCAGCAAGACGGTGGCGGAGCCCTTCTACCAGAAGGGTGTCGTCCCGGACGCGCTGGCCAAGGCCAACAACGCGGCCGGCAACCGTGTGGTCCCGGACATCTCGGCGATCGCCGACCCCAACACCGGTTTCCTGGTCGGCCAGACGCAGACCTTCCCGGACGGGTCGGAGCAGTACAGCGAGTACCGCATCGGCGGCACCTCGCTCGCCGCTCCGGTGATCGCGGCCGTGCAGGCGCTGGCCCAGCAGGCGGCCGGCGGCAAGGCGATCGGTTTCGCCAACCCGTCGATCTACTCCAAGTTCGGGTCGAAGCTGTACCACGACGTCACGGACAAGCCGACGGGTTCCGACCTGGCGGTCGCGCGCGTCGACTTCGTGAACGGCGTTGACGCGTCGGGCGGTCTGGCCACCTCGGTCCGCAGCCTCGGCAAGGACAGCTCGCTGTCGGCCGTGAAGGGCTACGACGACGTCACCGGCGTGGGCTCGCCCACGGACGGCTACGTGGACTCGTACAAGCGTCACTGACGTCCTACGGGCTTCCGAGCGCCGTGCGCCCGCTCCTCCTCACTCGGAGGGGCGGGCGCACGCGTGTGCGGCGTCGGCTTCCGTGAGTCGGCTTCCGTGAGTCAGCCGGTTCCTTTGCGCCGACGGTCGAGGATCAGAAAGACCAGGAATCCGGCGGCGAAGAGCAGCGCACCGGCGATCAGGAACGGCACCGGGGCGTACTCGTCGGTGCAGGTCTCCCCTCCGGCCGTCGCCCGGCAGACGTTCCCCGGGCCGCCCCGGTTCAGGTAGGCGAGGTAGAAGAGCGGCAGGGACAGCCCGGCGACGCCCCCGACGACGGCGTTGCGGTGCCCCTTGCGCAGCAGGAACACGGCGGCCAGGGCCCCCAGGACGATCAGGACCAGGCCCACGGTCAGCAGCGCGGCCAGCCCGAGCGCGACACACCCGCCGACCGCGACCCAGGCCAGGAACCAGCCCCACTCCGACGCGCGGTCGTCCAGGACCGCGAAAGCCTTGCGTGGCACGGCGCCTCCTGCTTCGGCCGTCGGCCCCAGGCGCCTTCGGCGTGAGACTGCGGCGAATGTGCGGCACGTCCCGGCGAAGACGATTCAGCATACGGCCGTGCCATGATCACGCCAATCGCGGTGTGCCGGTACGCGGGCACGAGACCCGCCCCCCCCATCGCGTCGCTCTGACGATTACACTGGCCCTCGTGCCTCAGTCGAACTTCTGGTCCATCTATCAGCACGGCTTCGCACGGGTCGCCGCCTGCACGGGCCACACCGTCATCGCGGACCCCCACGCCAACGCCGAGGCGGTCCTGCGTCACGCACGCCGGTGCGCGGAGGAGGGTGTCGCCGTCGCCGTCTTCCCGGAGATGGGGCTGTGCGGCTACTCGATCGAGGACCTGCTGCTGCAGGACGCGCTGCTCGACGGGGTCGAGGCCGCGCTCCAGGAGGTGGTGGCCGGGTCCGCGGACCTGCTGCCGATGCTGGTCGTCGGCGCCCCGCTGCGTCATCGCAACCGGATCTACAACTGCGCCGTGATCGTGCACCGCGGCCGTGTCCTGGGCGTCGTGCCCAAGTCGTATCCGCCGAACTACCGGGAGTTCTACGAGCGCCGGCAGATCGGCGACGGTGCCGACGAACGCGGCGGGTCGATCCGGGTCGGCGGCGAGGCCGTGCCGTTCGGCGTGGATCTGCTGTTCGCGGCCGACGACGTCCCGGGGCTCGTGCTGCACGCGGAGATCTGCGAGGACATGTGGGTGCCCGTGCCGCCCAGCGCGGAGGCGGCCCTCGCCGGTGCGACAATCCTGGTCAACCTCTCCGGCAGCCCGATCACGGTCGGGCGCGCCGAGGACCGCAAGCTGCTGTGCCGCTCGGCGTCCTCCCGCTGCCTGGCCGCGTACGTCTACGCGGCGGCCGGCCTCGGCGAGTCGACCACCGACCTGTCCTGGGACGGCCAGGCCATGGTCCACGAGAACGGTGTGCTGCTGGCCGAGACGGAGCGGTTCCCGCTCGGCGACGAGTACGCGGTGGCCGACGTGGACCTCGACCTGCTGCGGCAGGAGCGGCAGCGGATGGGCACGTTCGACGACAACCGCCGTACGCACCTGGCGCGGACGAGTGACTTCCGCACGCTTGGGTTCGAACTCGATCCGCCGGTCACGGACCTGGGTCTGCGCCGTCGCCTGGAGCGCTTCCCGTTCGTGCCCGCCGACGCCGAGCGCCTGGCCCAGGACTGCTACGAGGCGTACAACATCCAGGTCGAGGGCCTTCAGCAGCGGCTCGCGGCGATCGGCGGCCCGAAGGTCGTCATCGGGGTGTCCGGCGGCCTCGACTCCACGCACGCGCTGATCGTCGCCGCGCGCGCGATGGACCGCGCGGGCCGGCCGCGCAGCGACATCCTGGCCTGGACGCTGCCCGGCTTCGCCACCAGCGACCACACCAAGGACAACGCCCACAAGCTGATGGCCGCCCTGGGCGTCACCGCGGCCGAGCTGGACATCACGCCGACCGCGCGGCTGATGCTGCAGGAGATGGACCACCCGTTCGCGTCCGGTGAGCCGGTGTACGACGTCACCTTCGAGAACGTGCAGGCGGGGCTGCGTACGGACTATCTCTTCCGGCTCGCCAACCAGCGTGGCGGCATCGTGCTCGGCACCGGTGACCTCTCCGAGCTGGCGCTCGGCTGGTCCACGTACGGCGTGGGCGACCAGATGAGCCACTACAACGTCAACTCGGGCGTGCCCAAGACGCTGATCCAGCATCTGATCCGCTGGGTCATCAGCAGCGGCCAGCACGACGAGGAGACCGGCAGGACGCTCGCCGCGATCCTCGACACCGAGATCAGCCCGGAACTCGTACCGGGCGAGGAGATGCAGTCCACCGAGTCCAAGATCGGGCCGTACGCGCTGCACGACTTCACGCTGTTCCATGTCCTGCGGTACGGCTTCCGGCCGTCGAAGATCGCCTTCCTGGCCTGGCACGCCTGGCACGACCAGAAGACCGGCGCCTGGCCGCCGAACTTCCCGGACGCCAAGCGAGTGGCGTACGACCTGCCGGAGATCCGGCAGTGGCTGGAGGTCTTCTGCCGTCGCTTCTTCGCGTTCGCGCAGTTCAAGCGGTCGGCCATGCCGAACGGGCCGAAGGTCTCGGCCGGCGGTTCGCTCTCTCCGCGGGGTGACTGGCGCGCGCCGTCCGACAGCTCGGCGACCGCATGGCTGCGGGATCTTTCCCGCTTCGACTAGCCAGTCGGTCCGGTACGGCCGGTCAGTCCCGTGCGGCAGTCAGTCAGATGCGGCAATGCGGCAGTCAGTCCCGTGCGGCCGGGTGGGGGTGCGCGGTCGTGTGGGGGTGCGCGGCCGAGTGGGGGTCCGCGGCCGAGTGGGGGTCCGCGGCCGAGTGGGGGTCCGCGGCCGAGTGGGGGTCCGCGGCCGAGTGGGGGTCCGCGGTCGGGTGGGGGTGCGCGCGGCACTGGGGCTGCGCACCCAGGCCCCCATCGCCCCCGGCCTCCCATCGGCCCAAGGGCCTCGTCCTCAAACGCCGGACGGGCTGGGATGCCCTGACCGGCGTTGATGCTCCGACCGGCCTTCAAGCAGGGGGCCTCAGCGGTGCAGCGCCTCCGACTGCTGCGGCACGTGGGACGCGACCACGCGTTCCCGTCCGGCCCGTGCCTGCGGGACGAACCGCCGCCGGTCCACCGCGTACGCGGCCCCCGCAACGCCCAGGCCGAGCACGGCCAGCGCCGCTCCCGCCAGCGAAGGCGAGGTCACGCCGAAGCCGGCGGCCAGTGCCACGCCGCCGATCCACGCGCCCCCGGCGTTGGCCAGGTTGAACGCGGCCTGGTTCGCGGAGGACGCCAGGGACGGGGCCGCCGAGGCCTTCTCCATGACCATCAGCTGGAGGGGCGAGCCGGTGATGAAGGCCGCCGCGCCGAGCAGGATCACGGCGAGGGCCGCGCTCCACCGGGTCGACATCAGCAGCGGGAACAGGGCCAGTACGGTCGCCAGCGAGATCAGGCCGCCGAAGAGCGTGCCCCGTAGCGAGTGGTCCGCCAGGCGGCCGCCCGCCAGGTTGCCCGCCGTCGCGCCGACGCCGAACAGCGCCAGCAGCAGCGTCACGCTGGTCTCGGCGTACCCGGCGGCGTCCGTGAGCATCGGCGTGATGTAGCTGTACGCGGCGAACAGGGCGCCGAAGCCGGCGACCGTGGTGCCGAGCGCCAGCCAGACCGGCACGGAGCGCAGAGCGGCCAGTTCGCCGCGCAGGCCCGCGGCCGGGGCGGCGTGGGCGGGAGCGTGCGGGATCAGCAGGGAGAGTGCGGCGATCGCCGCCAGGCCGATCGCGCTGACGCCGAGGAAGGTGGCCCGCCAGCCCAGGTGTTGTCCCATGAGCGTGGCGACCGGGACGCCTGCGACGTTGGCGACCGTGAGGCCGAGGAACATCAGCGAGACGGAGCGTGCCTTGCGCTCCGGCGCCACCATGTTCGTGGCGACGACGGCGCCCACTCCGAAGAAGGCGCCGTGCGGCAGTCCGCTCAGAAAGCGGGCGGCCAGGAGCGAGTCGTAGCCGGGGGCGAACGCGGACAGCGCGTTGCCGACCACGAAAAGGGCCATCAGGCCGATCAGGACCGTACGGCGGGACATCCGCGCGGTGACGGCGGCGAGCAGCGGGGCGCCGATGACGACACCCAGCGCGTACGCCGAGACCAGATGACCCGCGGTGGGGATCGAGACGTTCAGGTCGCTCGCGACGTCGGGCAGCAGGCCCATCATCACGAACTCGGTGGTGCCGATACCAAAAGCGCCGACGGCCAGTGCGAGCAGGGCCAGGGGCATGAAGGGGCCTGTTCCTTTCGGAGTGCGGAGGGGTGTGTGTTCCACGCGTGTATGTTCATTCGCGGAACAAAGCCTCTCAGGCCCCGTATTCCGGCAGATCAGGAGTCGGTGTCGAGGCTCACACGGGCCGCGATCGGCAGATGGTCGCTGCCGGTCGCGGGGAGCGTCCACGAACTCACCGGCTCGACGCCCTGGACCATGATCTGGTCGATCCGCGCCATCGGGAACGACGCCGGCCAGCTGAACCCGAAGCCGCTGCCCGCCGCGCCCTGCGTGGAGCGCATCTGGGAGGTGACGCCGTTGAGGGCGCGGTCGTTCATCGTGCCGTTCAGGTCGCCGAGCAGCACCTTCCGCTTCAGCGGCTCGTCGGCGATGGCCTCGCCGAGCGCGTTGGCACTCTTGTCGCGCTGGCGGGCCGTGAACCCGGCCTCCATCTTCACGCGCACCGACGGGAGATGGGCGACGTAGACGGCGACCGGTCCCTGGGGCGTGGTGACCGTGGCGCGCATGGCGCGCGTCCAGCCCAGCTTGATGTCGACGGCCCTGACACCGGTCATCGGGTCCTTGCTCCACAGGCCGACGGTGCCCTGCACCGAGTGGTACCTGTACGTCGACGCAAGCGCCTTCTCGTACACCGGGACCGCCGACGCGGTCAGCTCCTCCAGGGCCACCACGTCCGCGCCGGACGCGGCCACGTCGCGGGCCGTGCCCGACGGGTCGGGGTTGTCGGCGTTGACGTTGTGCGTGGCGACGGTCAGGTCACCGCCGCTGCCGGTCTTGTCGGAGAGCAGACCGCCGAAGAGGTTCAGCCACACGATCGCCGGCAGCACCACCGCGATCACGGCGGTCGCCGACCTGCGCACCAGGGCGAGCAGGAGCAGCACCGGGACCAGGAGGCCCAGCCAGGGCAGGAAGGTCTCGGTGAGGCTGCCCAGGTTGCCGATGCGGTTCGGGATCCGCGCGTGCAGCAGCATGACCAGGGCGAGGAGCACCGCGATGGCGGCGAGGACGATGCCTCGTTGCCAGATTCTGGGGTCGCCGCGCCATCCGGAGACCAGGCGGCTCATCAGGCGCCGGAACCGGTCTCCGCGGTGCTCGGGCCCCGAGCCGCCGTTGTCCGTCTCCGTCATGTACGCCTGCTGCGCCATACCGCGTCGCCTCACTGCCTGCCGTGCACACCGTCCGTCCCCCGCACCACGGGGGTGTCGGACACCCCCCTAGACCCTAGGGGATGATCGGCCCTGGACCTGCCGTCACATGACGGCCGTACGGGGACGAGGACGAGCGACCCGGCGCCGGGAGTTCCGTATACGGCCGCGGAAAGCGCCGTCTGTGACGAAAGGCGCACACTCGGGCCGTGCACCCGGGCTATGGCTTCGGGGAACTGACGGGCCGTAGTCCTTCGAGGAGTGTGTCGACCAGCCGCTCCGAAAGACCCTCGGGCAGATCGGCGTTGGGCTGCATGACGGTGCGCAGCAGCATCGGGCCGACGACGATGTCGTTCAGCAACTCGACGTCGACGTCCGCCCGGATCTCGCCGTTCGCCTGCCCGCGCCGCAGGACCTCGACCTGGCGCCTGCGGCGCGGTTCGACGACCGAGGCGTGGTAGGCCGCCCAGATCTTCGGGCTGCTCTTCATCTGCGCGAAGACGTTGTGCAGGAGCAGCGAGGAGCGGGTCAGCAGGGCTCGCCTGCGCAGCTGTTCCAGCATCGCCACCAGGTCGTCGCGCATCGAGGTGCCGGGCAGTTGCGGATCCGGCGGCTCGGCACCTCGTACGACGTCGACGAAGAGTTCCTCCTTGCCGTTCCAACGGCGGTAGATGGTGGCCTTGCCGACTCCCGCCGTGCGGGCGATGCGCTCTATGGAGAGCTCGGCCAGCGGCACGCCATCCTCCAGCAGCTTCATCACGCCCTCGACGATGGCACGCTCGACGGCCTCACTGCGAGGGCGGCCCCTGGCCGGTCCCTCGGGGGCGGCTTGGCTGTCGGCGAGGCTCACTTCACTGCGTCCCTTCGGTGTACTGAACCCGATTCTCCCTTGTGTACGACACCACCCCGCAGGCCGGACGGCTTATTCCGCCGCGGTGACCAACTCCTGGGCCCCCTCGCCCTCCTGGCGGGTCGGCGGCTTCCCGGGCAGGAACAGCGCCACGACGACCGCGCCGATCACCGCCACGCCCGCGCCCCACAGCGCGGTGAGGTGCATCGCGTGCAGGAACGCGTCGTTGGCCGGGGTGACCAGCGCCCTGCCCTGCGGGCCGAGCTTGGCGGCGACGCCGAGTGTGGCCTCGATGGACTCGCCGGCGGTGTCGCGCAGGGCGGGGGGCAGCAGGCCGAGCTTGCCCTCGACGCCGTTGCGGTAGGCCGTGGACAGGACCGAGCCGAGGACCGCGATGCCGAGCGCGCCGCCGACCTGACGGAAGGTGTTGCTGAGCGCGGACGCGGAGCCGGCCTTCTCGCGGGGCAGGGCCTGCATGATGACGACGCTGGTCGGCGTCATGATGTGCGCCATGCCGGTGCCCATGAGGAAGAAGATGACTTCCAGGAGCCAGATCGGGGTGTCCACGTCCAGCGTGGCGAACGCCGCCAGCATCGCCGCGATGAGCACCATGCCGCCCGTGGTGGTGGCGCGGTTGCCGAAGCGGTCGACGACCAGCCGGGCGCGCGGCGCGAAGATCAGCTGGGCGGCGGCCAATGGCAGCATCAGCAGACCTGTCTGCAGCGGCGAGTAGCCGCGCACGCTCTGGGTGTAGAAGACCGAGAAGAAGGTCACGCCCATGAGCGCGAAGAAGACCAGCGCGATGGCGGCCATGGCGGCCGAGAAGACCTTGTTTTTGAAGTACGTGACGTCGAGCGACGGATGGTCGCTGCGCTTCTCGAACACGATGAACGCGGCGAGGACCACGACGCCGGCGGCGATGGTCGACAGCACCTTGGCGTCCGTGAAGTCGGCCAGCTCGCCGCCCTTGATGATGCCGTAGACGAGCAGGACGAGACCGACCACCGACAGGACGACACCGACGGGGTCGACGCGGCCGGGCTTCGGGTCGCGGGAGTCGGGGACCAGCCACAGCATCAGCCCCAGGGCGAGGAGCACGATCGGCACGTTGATGAGGAAGACGGAGCCCCACCAGAAGTGGTCGAGGAGCACACCGCCGGTGATGGGCCCTATGGCGATGGCGAGACCGACGCCACCCGCCCAGATACCGATGGCCTTCGGCTGCTCGTCGCGCTCGAAGACGTTCATCAGGACCGCGAGGGTGGCCGGCATGACGAAGGCCGCACCGAGGCCCATCAGTGCGCGGAAGGCGATGAGCTGGGTCGCCGAGCCGGACTCGGCGGCCAGTGCCGACCCGATGCCGAACACGGCGAGACCGCCGAGCAGGACTTTCTTGCGCCCCAGCCGGTCGCCGAGCAGGCCCGCGGTGAACAGCAGTCCCGCGAAGACGAGGGTGTAGGCGTTGATCGCCCACTCCAGCTCGCTCTGTGTGGCGCCCAGGCCGGTCGGGGCCGGTGTCGAGATCGTCTTGATGGCGACGTTCAGGATCGAGTTGTCGAGCACCACGATCAGCAGGCTCAGCATCAGGACGCCGAGGATCGCCCAGCGGCGCCGGTACACGGCTTCGGGTACCCGGGTGGCAGGAACGGGTGGAGTCGTCATGCAACCAGACTAGGTAATTCAGATACGAGACGGTGCCGTATCGAAATGTTTTTACCCAGTCCTTACGTGAGGAACGTCCCTCTGGCTCCCATCCCTACGTGATGGACGTCCCTCTGGCTCTCTCTGGCACGAAGTGCCACCATGGAGGTGATCCGGGGACGCCGTGAGGGCGCCTCGAGATGACTGAAGGAGCCGTTGCAATGACGCAGCTCTCGGCTGCCCAGACTGTCCAGAACAGGCCCTCCGACGGCAGCAAGGCGCTGTACGGGGGGAAGGGCACACGCCGCATCACCGTTCGCGACATCGCCCTCGCCAAGGAACGCGGCGAGAAGTGGCCCATGCTCACCGCCTACGACGCGATGACCGCCTCCGTCTTCGACGAGGCCGGCATCCCGGTGCTCCTCGTCGGCGACTCGGCGGGCAACTGCCACCTCGGGTACGAGACGACCGTGCCCGTCACCCTCGACGAGATGACCATGCTGTCGGCGGCCGTGGTACGCGGCACCCAGCGCGCCCTGATCGTCGGCGACCTCCCCTTCGGCTCCTACCAGGAGGGCCCGGTGCAGGCGCTGCGCTCGGCGACCCGGCTGGTCAAGGAGGCCGGCGTCGGGGCGGTCAAGCTGGAGGGCGGCGAGCGCTCGCACGAACAGATCCGCCTCCTGGTGGAGTCCGGCATCCCGGTCATGGCCCACATCGGCCTCACCCCGCAGTCCGTCAACGCCATGGGCTACCGCGTGCAGGGACGTGGCGAGGAAGCCGCCCAGCAGCTGCTGCGGGACGCGAAGTCCGTGCAGGACGCGGGCGCGTTCGCGGTGGTCCTGGAGCTGGTGCCGGCGGAGCTGGCGGCCGAGGTGACACGGGTGCTGCACATTCCCACGGTCGGGATCGGCGCCGGTCCCGAGACGGACGCGCAGGTGCTGGTCTGGACGGACATGCTGGGCCTGACCCCGGGCCGGGTCCCGAAGTTCGTCAAGAAGTACGCGGCCCTGCGCGAGGTCATGAGCGACGCGGTCAAGGAGTTCGCCCAGGACGTGGTCGGCGGGACGTTCCCGTCGGAGGAGAACTCCGTCCACTAGAGCCATCGCGGCACAGAGGCAGCCCGCCGATCTTCCCCCGTCGGCGGGCTGCTGCTTTGTGGCTCCGGCCGTTCCTGGGGGCTGCGCCCCCAGCCCCCTGCCGGCCTTCGGCCTCGTCCTCAGACGCCGGACGGGCTGAAATGCCCTGACCGGCACCGACCACCCGCCCCCAGCGGGTGGTCGGAGGTTCGGGACAGCCGCGCCTCGTCCTCAGACGCCGGAACCGCTGAAATGCCCTGACCAGCGCCGACCATCACCGCCCCCAGCGGGTTGGTGGAGGTTCGGGGTGGGTGGGAGTTCGGGACGGCCGTGCCTCGTCCGGCCCATGTCGGCGCCTTGTCGGGGCCTGTAGGCGGGCTGTCGGTCGTTTGTCGGTGGGCCCTGGCACCGTTCTCGGCATGACGCGATTCGACAAGAACTCCAGTGACGGCGGTATCGCCGTGACCGTACGGGGGATGGTCAAGCACTACGGCGAGACCAAGGCGCTGGACGGCGTCGACCTGGACGTGCGCGAGGGCACCGTGATGGGTGTGCTCGGGCCGAACGGGGCCGGTAAGACCACCCTCGTACGGATTCTGTCCACTCTCCTGCAGCCGACCGCCGGGCAGGCGACCGTCGGCGGATACGACGTGCTGCGCCAGCCTCGGCAGCTGCGCCGGGTGATAGGGCTCACCGGGCAGTACGCCTCGGTCGACGAGAAGCTGCCCGGCTGGGAGAACCTCTACATGATCGGGCGGCTGCTCGACCTGCCTCGCAAGGAGGCCCGAACGCGGGCCGACGAACTGCTGGAGCGGTTCTCACTGACGGACGCCGCCAAGCGGCCCGCGAGCACCTACTCCGGCGGTATGCGGCGGCGGCTCGACCTCGCCGCCTCCCTGATCGGGCGGCCCGAGGTGCTGTTCCTCGACGAGCCGACCACCGGACTCGACCCCCGTACCCGCAACGAGGTGTGGGACGAGGTCAAGACGATGGTCGCCGAGGGCGTGACCGTTCTGCTGACCACCCAGTACATGGAGGAGGCGGAGCAGCTCGCCTCCGAGCTGACGGTCGTCGACCACGGCAAGGTCATCGCGGGCGGTGCCATCGACGAGCTGAAGGCCAAGGTCGGCGGACGGACGCTGCGGGTGAAGCCCGCCGATCCGCTGCACCTGCGCCCGCTCGCCGACGCCCTCGACGAGCTCGGCATCACCGGGCTCGCCACCACCACCGTCGACACCGAGGGCGGCACCGTGCTCGTCCCGGTCCTCAGCGACGAGCAGCTGACCGCCGTGGTCAGCGTGGTCATGGCGCGCGGCATCACCATCAGCTCCATCACGACCGAACTGCCCAGCCTGGACGAGGTGTTCCTGTCCCTCACCGGCCACCGCGCCAGTGCCCCGCAGGACGCCGTGCCCACCGAGACCCGCGAGGAGGTCGCCGTATGAGCGCCGCAACCGCCACCGCCGCCACCACCACCGCTCCGGCCGCCGCCGACGCCCGTATCCCGCTGCGCGGCCACCTGCGCCACACCAGCGCCCTGATCCGCCGCAACCTGCTGTGGATCAAGCAGGACCCCGAGTCGATGTTCGACGCGCTGCTGATGCCGGTCATCTTCACCCTGCTGTTCGTGTACGTCTTCGGCGGCTCGATCGGGCAGGCCTTGGGCGGCGGTCAGGACGGGTACGTGCAGTACGTCATCCCGGGCATGATCGCGATGATGAGCATGTCGCTGTCACAGGGCGTCGGCACCGGGTTCAGCCAGGACTTCAACTCCGGTGTCATGGACCGCTTCCGGTCGCTGCCGATCGGCCGCGGCTCGGTGCTGTTCGCGAAGATCGCGGTCGAGCTGGCGCGGATGCTGTTCGCGACCACCGTGCTGATGATCGTCGCCGTCCTGGTCGGGTTCGACATCAACCACTGGGGCGGTCTGTTCGCGGCCGTGGGCCTGTCCGCGGTGTTCGCCTCCTCGATCATGTGGGTGTTCCTCACCCTGGGCGTGACCCTGAAGAACGCGCAGTCCGTGCAGGCGATGGGCTTCCTGGTCCTCTTCCCGCTGCAGTTCGGCTCGTCGATCTTCGCGCCGACGAAGCGGATGCCGGGCTGGCTGCAGACCTTCACCGACTACAACCCGCTGTCCACGCTCGCGGACGCGGCCCGCGGACTGATGGTCGGCGGCCCGGTCGCGCACGACCTGTGGCTGACGCTGGGCTGGTCGGTGGCGATCACCGCGGTGGCTGCGCCCTACGCGATCCACAAGTTCCGTACCAAGAGCTGACGTTCACGCCGGTGCGCACGTCAGACCAGGGCGGTGGCCTCCTCGGGAGAGAGGCCGCCGCCCTCGGCGTGCGCGGCCTCGTACGCCTGGTCGCCGAGCACGGCACGCACCTGCCGCTCCGCGCGCTCGTACACCGCGCGTTCCAGGGATGTCGGGACATGGCCCGACGGCAGTGCCGCGCGGGCGGCCCCGATGCAGCGGGCGGCGTCGAGGGCCCGGCTGCCGCCGTCCGACCCGGCCAGGCCGATCGCGGAGAGGGCCAGGTACAGGGGCCACATGTGCGGGGCGATGGCCTCGGACACCGGGTCGCCGGCCCGCCGCATGGCCTGCCGGGCCTTGTCCAGGGAGGCCTCAAGATTGCCGTCGACCGCCTCCACCCAGGCCTCCGAGCCGAGTATGAACGCGTCGAAGACGACGAAGTGGGAGCTGCTGAACTCCACACGCAGCAGCCGCAGTTGCTCGCGCGCCTCGGTGAGCCGGTCGGTCATGGCGAGCCGGCCCGCGAGGAACATCCGGGCGGCGGGCATGGCCTCGTTGCCCGAGCCGAACGGCATCTCGATCACCTCGCGCAGGATCCGCTCGCCCTCCTCGACCTCGCCGGCCTCCATGAGCGCGGCGCCGAGCCGGGCACCCAGCACAGCCATCTGGGCGTTGGCCCCGAGCCGTTCGGCATGCTCGATCGCCGACTCGTAGTCGTCGGCGGCGCGCCGGTACTCGCCGATGCGTTCACGGGCCTCGCCCCGCGCCGAGAGCGCTTCGGCCGTGCCCCACAGGTCGCCGATGCGCTGGTAGATCTCCAGTGACTCGTCGGCGTCGCGGGCCGCGTCGCCCGCCCAGTCGCTGCGGTTGGCCAGGACGTTGGCGCGCATCTGGAGCGTGGCGGCGAGCTCCCACTCCATGCCGGGGGTGGTGCGGCAGGTGTGGACCGAGGCGTCGAGGATGTCGGGCAGCCGCGACACGCCGCCGGTCAGCATCACCGCGTAGAACCAGACCATGCCCGGGGTGCGGCAGATCTGCGGGGCGCCGGGTTCGTACACCTCGGTGATCAGGCGCAGCTTCTCCTTCGCCTGCGGGGAGTCCCAGGCCTCCAACTCGGTGTCCATGCAGGCCAGATGGGCGAGATGGACACCGCGCCGGGCCTCGGCGAGGAGTTCGCCGGTCAGCGGGGGCGGGACGTCGGTGCAGCGCTGCCAGACCGGGGCGGCCCGCCGGACGGGAGCGGTGAAGGGGTCGGGGCCGAGGGCCATGACCTCGACGCACCAGTTGCGCGCCTCGATCCGCACGTCGCGCATCTGCCAGTACCAGGCCAGCGACAGGACGAGGCAGAGGCCTTCCTGTTCGTCGCGCTCGCTGACGGCGTGGCGCAGGGCGGTGCGGAGGTTCTCGTACTCGCGCTCCAGCAGTCCGATGGCGGCGAGTTGACCGGGCCCGCGGAGCAACGGGTCGGTGGTGCGGGCGAGTTCGCGGTAGTACGTCAGGTGGGCGCGCTCGGACTCGGCCCGCTGCCCGGCCTCGTCGAGCCGCTCGCCGGCGTACTCGCCGACGGTTTCGAGCAGCCGGTAGCGCATGTCTCCGCTGCTCGAAGGGGCGGCCACGACCAGGGACTTGTCGACGAGCGAACCGAGGGCGTCCAGCGCTCCGGACCCGCACACGGCCTCGGCGGCGGCGAGTTCGCAGCCGCCGGCGAACACCGACAGACGGCGCAGCACGTCCCGTTCGGTCTCGTCGAGCAGCTCCCAGGACCAGTCGACGACCGCGCGCAGGGTCTGCTGGCGGGGCAGGACGGTGCGGCTGCCGGAGGTGAGCAGCCGGAAGCGGTCGTCGAGCCGGTCGGCGATCTGGCGGGGCGTCAGGATACGGAGCCGGGCGGCGGCGAGCTCGATGGCCAGCGGCAGTCCGTCGAGCCGCAGGCAGATCTCGGCGCACGCGTCGGCATCCTCGTCGACGCGGAACCCGGGCCTGGCGGCGGCGCCCCGGTCGGCGAGCAGCCGCAGGGCCACCGGTTCCGGCAGTGGTTCCACGGGCCGCAGCACCTCCCCCGGCACACCGAGGGGTTCACGGCTCGTGGCGAGCACCGTCAGCTCAGGACAGCGCTCCAGGAGCTCCTCGACGAGCCGGGCGGCCGCGTCGACGACGTGCTCGCAGTTGTCGAGGACGATCAGCATGCGACGCCTGCCGCAGTGCTCGGCGAGCCGCTCCAGCGGATCGTCGTTGCGGTCGCTGCCGGCCGCCCGCATGGCTTCCGCGCCGGCGCCGTACAGCACGGTCTCGCGGGCTCCCACCGCGGTGAGCACGGCCTCCGGTACGGCGTCCGGGTCGTCCAGGGGCGCGAGTTCGGCCAGCCACACCCCGTCCCGGGCCGCGTCCCGCACTCTCTCGGCGGCCTCCTGCGACAACCGTGTCTTCCCGGCCCCGCCCGGCCCGAGCAGCGTGACGAGCCGGGCCGACGCGAGATCACCCCGAATGGCATCGATGTCGGCCTCCCGGCCGACGAAGGAGGTCAGCCGGGCGCGGAGGTTACCGGGGGGCTGAGCACCGGGGCCGGCGGCGGGCGGGGCGGCGGCCGGCCCTGCGGCTGCGGCCCTGCCGCCTCCTGCCAGCAACTGCCCGTGCAGCGCGGCCAGTTCGGGACCGGGATCGGAGCCCAGCCGGTCCGCAAGCAGCCGCCGTACGTCGTCGTACGCCTCCAGCGCCTCCGCCGTACGGCCCGCGTCGCGCAGGGCGCGCAGACGCAGCACCTGGAGGGGTTCGTCGAGGGGGTGGGTGTCGCAGAGGGCGGTCAGTTCGGGCAGGGACTGCTCGGCGTGGCCCAGGGCGAGGGCGGCGGCGTGGCGGGCGCGCAGGGCGTCCAGGCGACGGGTGTCCCAGCGGGCCGCCTCGGCGGTGCGGTCGGGGAGGTCGGTGAGGGCGGGACCGCGCCACAGGCCGAGGGCGTCGTCGAGGACGACGGCTGCCTTGGCGGGGTCGCCGTCGGCCAGCGCGCGCGTGCCCTCGCCGGTCAGCCGCTCGAAACGGTGCAGGTCGACGTCGTCGGGCCGGGCCGTGAGCCGGTAACCGCCCTCGGCGGAGGCCACGGCGTCCGCGCCGAGCGCCCGGCGCAGACGGCCGACCAGCGCCTGCAGCGCGCCCGGCGCGTCGGCGGGCGGATCGCCGCCCCACACCTCGTCGACCAGGACGCCGGCGGGGACGGTACGACCGGCCCGTAGCGCGAGCACGGTCAGCAGAGCACGCAGCCGTGCCCCGCCGACCTGGACGGGGGTGCCGTCGGGGCGGAGAGCCTGAGCGGTGCCGAGGATGCGATAGCGCACGGGATCCATTGTCTCCGGAGAGGTCGGGGCCGGTCACGGGGTTCGGGCCGACGGTGCGTCGGCTTCAAAGGTCTTCGGAGGTCTTCGGAGGTCTTCGGTCGTACGGAACCGGGTTCGGTCAGGCGGTTCAAGGTCCCGCATGTCCTTACCCTTCCACGGAACCCCCGGCCCACCGCGAGACGTTTTCCCGGTACGCCCGGTACCGTCGGGCAGTCCCACCGCGCGCACGCACCGTCCAGGGAGCCCCATGACCACCGCCACCACCAGCCGCAGCGACCGGCGGATCAGCCCCGTCTTCATAGGGCTCCTGGCCGTCACGGCGGTGACCGGCTGGGCCTCCTGGACCGGGTTCTCCGAGCAGCCGGGCCTGGCCGTGTTCCTGTTCGTGACGGCGGCGTGGATCGTCTCCCTGTGTCTGCACGAGTACGCACACGCGCGTACCGCCCTGCACAGCGGCGACATCACGGTCGGCTCGAAGGGCTACCTGAGCCTCAATCCTCTCGCCTACACGCACGCCCTGCTCAGCATCGTCCTCCCCGTCCTCTTCGTGATCATGGGCGGCATCGGTCTGCCCGGTGGCGCCGTCTTCATCGAGCGCAACCGCATCAAGGGGCGCTGGCGGCACAGTCTCATCTCGGCGGCCGGCCCGCTGACGAACGTCCTGTTCGCGGCCGTGTGCACCGCTCCGTTCTGGCTGCACGCGCTGGACGGCGTGCCGCGGGACTTCCGGTTCGCGCTGGCCTTCCTCGCCCTGCTCCAGGTCACGGCCGCCCTCCTGAACTTCCTGCCGGTGCCCGGCCTGGACGGCTACGGCGTGATCGAGCCCTGGCTGTCGGGCAACATCAAGCGACAGGTGGAGCCCTTCGCGCCGTTCGGCCTGCTGTTCGTGTTCGCCCTGCTGTGGGTGCCGTCCATCAACAGCGTGTTCTTCGACGTGATCGACTCGATCCTGCGCAGCCTCGGGATCGGAGACTTCGACACGTACTGCGGTCAGGGGCTCTACCGCTTCTGGCAGGGTACGAACGAGTTCTGCTCGGTCAGCCCGTGACCGACCTACGGGTCCTGCCCCGCTTCATGTAGTACCAGCACATGTTGCTGGACAGCCCCGCCAGCAGCACCCACACGATCCCCAGCCAACTGCCCTGCGCGAAGGCGACCACGGCCGCGGCCACGGCGAGCAGACAGACGATCAGGGCATACAGTCCAAGGCGGGGCATTTCGATCGGCTCCTGTCGGCGGACTCGGGCTCGGCTCTCCGGAGGCTCGGGTCTTCGGGGCTTGGGTCTTCGGGGGGACACTGCTACGGCGACCAGTGTCCCCCATCCCCCTACACGTCCGTGACACGCAGCCCGGCGTGGGCCTTGTACCGCCGGTTCACCGAGATCAGGTTGGCGACGAGCGACTCGACCTGGTGGGCGTTGCGCAGCCGGCCGGCGAAGATGCCGCGCATGCCGGGGATGCGTCCGGCGAGGGCCTGCACGATCTCGACGTCGCCCCGCACCTCCCCCAGCACCATCACGTCGGTGTCGATCTCGACGATCTCGGGGTCCTGCAACAGCACCGCCGACAGGTGGTGGAAGGCCGCCGTCACCCGCGAGTCCGGCAGCAGGGCGGCGGCCTGCTCGGCCGCGCTGCCCTCCTCCGGCTTGATCGCGTACGCGCCCTTCTTGTCGAAGCCGAGCGGGTTGACGCAGTCCACGACGAGCTTGCCGGCCAGCTCCTCCCGCAGTGACTCCAGGGTCTTGCCGTGACCGTCCCACGGCACGGCGACGATCACGATGTCGCTGCGGCGCGCGCACTCGGCGTTGTCCGCGCCCTCGACGCCGTGCCCGAGCTCGTCGGCGGCGGCCCGGGCCCGCTCTGCGGCCCGCGAGCCGATGATCACCTTCTGGCCGGCCCTCGCCAGCCGGTAGGCCAGGCCCTTGCCCTGGGGCCCGGTCCCGCCAAGGACGCCGACGACGAGCCCGGAGACGTCGGGGAGGTCCCAGGGGTCCTTGGCGGGGGCCTTCGCGGGGACCTGTGCAGCACTGTCGGTAGAGGTCATGGGCCGACTTTACGTCCGCCCCGACCGGCCCAGCGGGTCAGGTGAGCCGCGTCACGGGCACCCGCCGGAAGACGATCCGCTCGTACGCGCCGAAGTCCCCGGTCTCGTATAGCAGTCCGACCGTGCTCGCGTCGATCCGTACCAGGTCGGAGTATGCGGCGGGCAGACCGTCGGCCGTGTGCACCGGCCGCCAGGTCGTGCCGTTGTCACCCCGTCGTCGTCGCTGTGCTGCACCCACACCCGCCGCCCGTCGGCGTCCTTGACCTTGCCGCGCAGGATGGCGGCCTCGCTCGCCAAGGCCGCCGAGCGGACGTGGACGAGGAGGACGCGGCCGGTGTCGAGGACGACGGGCGCGGGGTTGCCGGCGAGCTGGACACCGTTGCTCGCGACGGCCTTCAGCGGGCCCCAGGTGTGGCCGCCGTCCGTAGAGCGTTTCAGCACGATGTCGATGTGGCCGTAGTCGCTCGCCGACCTGACGCGCCCCTCGCAGAAGGCGAGGAGGGTGCCCTTCGCGGTGGCGACCACCGCCGGGATCCGGTAACTGGCGTATCCCTCGCGGCCCGCACCGAAGGGCACGGTGGCTTCGCTCATCCACGCAACGTCCCCAGGTCGGGCGAATTCGTGGTGAACTCCGGGTCACGAGTGACCGGTTGGTGCAGTATGCGGACGCATGGACGCCGTACGGGTCGCGCTGCTGCGCGAAGTGCTCGCCGGAACCGAGTGGTTGGGCGCCACGCGGCGCTTCGCGGGGACCTTGCGCGGATCCGTGGTGTCGCACGGCGGCGGGCTGCTCCTGGTGGGTACGCAGGAGTACGAGCCGTGGCATCTGGCGGCCCACCTGGTGGACGAGGCCGCGTGGTCGGGGACGCCGGAGCTGGCCCCGACGCTCGTACGGCACGGCGCGTGCCCGTCCGATCCGGCACATCTGGCCGTCGGGCTCGGCCGGTTGGCGGCGGCGCGCCGGGGAGAGACGCTGCTGGTCGTGTCGCCGGGAGGGCCGGGCGCCCCGCTTCTGGAGCGGGTGCACGACGCACGGCGGGCCGGGGCGACGGTGCTGGCCCTCGGCCCCGGCGGGGGCGAACTCGCCCCCATGGCACATGAGTCGCTGACCGTGCCGGAGGGCTCGGAGCTGGACCTGGACACCGTGCAGCACCTGGTCAGTGCGGCGGCCGGGGAGAACGCGCTGCCGGCGCCGAGGGGGAACCGGCGGCTGAGGGACCGCCTGTCCCGGCTGGCCGACCACCTGACGGCGCCACCACCCGCGCGCTGGTGAACCTCGCGTCCGCCTGAGAGCTTCGCCCCCGCCGCCCCTTCCCTGGGGGCTGCGCCCCCAGACCCCCGCTTCGGCCTGAACGGCCTCGTCCTCAAACGCCGGACGGGCTGACACGGGCTGAGCTGAATTCAGCCCCTCCGGCGTTTCAGGAGCGGGGGTCCGGGGGCTGGCCCCCGGGACGGGTAGGGGCCGCGGGGGCGAAAAGCAGTTGCTCGCGGTGGTCGGGCCGCCGACCATGGCCTTTCGTGACCGGCGACGACTGCGAACCCCCCTCCCGCCTGCGCGCCCTCCTCCCCGACCTCGCTCCCTGGCGGAACTCGGTCGACTTCCGGCGGTTGTGGGTGTCGGGGACGATCTCGAACTTCGGCAGCTTTCTGACCTTCGTCGCACTGCCGGTGCAGTTGAAGCAGCTCACGGGGTCCGCGGCGGCGGTCGGTGCGATCGGGGCCGTGGAACTGCTGCCGCTGCTGGTGTTCGGGCTGTACGGCGGTGCGCTCGCCGACGCCCTCGACAAGCGGAAGCTGACGTACGACGTCCGCACGAACGAGCACGCGCTACGACTGCGCGACCGACGGAAGACGCCCGCACCCGCCCAGCCCTGATCAGGATCAGAAGCAGAATCAGTCGTCGTCAGGGGTTCCGGCCGGGGCGTCGTGCCACTTCGGGTCGTTCTCCCATTCGAGATTGCGCTCGCGGGCCGTCGCCATCGCGGCCTCCGCCTCCTGGCGCGAGGCATACGGCCCGAACCGGTCCTTGGCCGGGCACTCCGGCCCCTCCTCGACCTTCTTGTGCTCCAGGCAGTAGTACCACTCGCCGGGTTTGCCGGCCGTGCGCTTCTTGAACAAGGCCATGACCTGCTCCTCTCGCCTCCGACATATTCCCCCATGCCCGCTGGTTAGACTCGCTGGCATGTCTGGCCAGTCGCTGCTCGTACCAGGGGAGCTGTCTCCCACCCGTTCCGTACCCGGAAACATCCGCCGTCCCGAGTACGTCGGCAAGCCCGCGCCGTCGCCGTACACCGGACCGGAGGTGCAGACGCCCGAGACGATCGAGGCGATGCGCACCGCCGGCCGGATCGCCGCGCAGGCGATGGCGGAGGCGGCCAAGCTCATCGCCCCCGGGGTCACCACCGACGAGCTGGACAAGGCGGCGCACGACTACATGTGCGATCACGGCGCCTACCCCTCGACGCTCGGCTACCGCGGCTTCCCCAAGTCCCTGTGCACCAGCCTCAACGAGGTGATCTGCCACGGCATCCCGGACTCGACCGTGCTCCGGGACGGCGACATCATCAACCTCGACGTGACGGCGTACATCGGCGGGGTGCACGGCGACAACAACGCCACATATCTGGTCGGGAGCGTCGACGACGAGAGCCGTCTCCTGGTCGAACGCACCAGGGAGTCCCTCGATCGCGCGATCAAGGCGGTCAAGCCGGGCCGCCAGATCAACATCATCGGCCGCGTGATCGAGTCGTACGCCAAGCGCTTCGGGTACGGAGTGGTCCGCGACTTCACGGGCCACGGGATCAGCTCCGCGTTCCACTCGGGCCTGATCATCCCGCACTACGACAGCCCGCACGCGACGACGGTCATGCAGCCCGGGATGACGTTCACCATCGAGCCGATGCTGACGCTCGGGACGCACGACTACGACATGTGGGACGACGGGTGGACGGTCGTCACGAAGGACCGCAGGCGCACGGCCCAGTTCGAGCACACGCTGGTGGTGACGGAGACGGGAGCGGAGATCCTCACGCTCCCCTAGGGCACCCCAGGGCCCGCCCTCTTCCGGGCGGGCTTTTTGCCTGGCGCTCCGGCTCACGCTCCAGGAAGACCCGGCCGCCGATCTCCACCCAGCCGTACGGCTGCGGAGCGGTGAGGATCTGTGACCCCGCGCCCTGGGTGATGTTGAGCGCCCGGCCCAGGCGGTCCGTCAGGAGCAGCGCCGCCGCACCCGTCGCCTCGTCCTCCTCGATGCCGTCGTCGCGCCCCGGAAAGCCTCGCGCGCGGACCCGCCCGGCCGACTCGTCCTCCCAGGCCCAGGCGTAGATCCACTCCCCCTTGGCCGGCACGGGCAGCGCATCGACCTCGGCGGCCGTCCCGTACTGGCGCAGCGTCCGCGGCGGAGCCCACTCCGCCCGCGCCTCGATCCAGCTGAACTCCCCGTCCTGGCGGGCCCCGACCACCCCGGCCGGTGTCACCAGCTCGGGCACGTCGAGGAGCCAGGCCGTGCCGACGCAGGGGTGGCCGGCGAAGGGCAGCCGCAGGGTCGGGGTGTAGATGTCGACGACTCCGCGCTCGGGGTCGTCGACGAACACGGTCTCGCTGAACCCCAACTTCCCCGCGAACGCCTGCCGTTCGTCCGGATCCGGCAGCACAGAGCCGTCACGGACGACGCCGAGCTCGTTGCCGTAGCCACCGTCCGCTCCGCAGAAGACACGGAGCACGTCGTAGTCAGTCACGGGGGCATTCAAACATCGCCCTTCGAGGCGTGCCGCGGCCGCCCACGGCGGGGGCTCCTCTGGTCACTCGAAGCGAAATCCTTGAATCTCCCTTGACCATCTCTTGGGAAGTGATTTTGGCCAACGTGATCGCTCCGTGCTCATACACCGTCCATGAGAGCTGAATCACCACATGGGTGGGTATCACGCAGGCAAGCCTTAGATAAGTTAGGTGAGCCTCACCATCCCTGTGTGAGTCCCGACACGCGATTCTTCGCCACCGCTTGGAGCCTGCATGCGAGCCGCCAGACTCTCCGTCGTCACCGCCGTCGTCACGGCCGCGGCACTGACCGCCGTGACGGGGTGCACGGAGAAGAGCAAGGGTGACGGTGACGCGGCAGTCAAGGTGACCGCCGCCGACTCCACGTGCGACACCTCCGCCAAGTCGGTGCCGGCCGGCCAGGTCACGCTGAGCATCGAGAACAAGGGTTCCAAGGCGACCGAGGTCGAGATCCTCTTCCCGGACGACCGGATCGTGTCGGAGAAGGAGAACATCGGGCCGGGCACCAAGTACACGCTGACCGCGGAGGTGAAGGCGGGATCGTACGAGATCGCCTGCCGCCCGGGGATGAAGGGGCACGGCGTCCGGCAGAAGCTCACGGTCACCGGCTCCGGCGCGGTCGCCAAGCGCGACCCCAAGCTGGACAAGGCCGTCGCCGACTACCGCGAGTACGCGCAGGAGCAGGCCGACGCCACGCTCCCGAAGGTGGAGACCTTCGCCGAGGCGATCAAGGCCGGCGACCTCGACGCCGCCAAGAAGGCCTACGCCCCGTCGCGCGTCGGCTGGGAGCGCACCGAGCCGATCGCCGAGTCCTTCGGGGACATCGACCCCGAGACCGACACGCGCGCCGACGGCCTGGAGAAGGGCCAGAAGTGGACCGGCTGGCACGCGCTGGAGAAGGCGCTGTGGCAGGACAAGAAGACCGGCGCCGCGCAGAAGACGCTCGCCGACCGGCTGGTCACCGACCTGAAGGACTGGCAGAAGCGGGTCGGCAAGGCCGTGATCACCCCGACCTCCATGGCCAACGGTGCCAAGGAACTGCTCGACGAGGTCGCCACCGGCAAGGTCACCGGTGAGGAGGACCGCTACTCGCACACGGACCTCTCCGACTTCAAGGCGAACGTCGAGGGCGCGCAGAAGGCGTACGAACTGCTCAAGCCGGTCGCGCAGCAGAACGACAAGGCGCTGACCACCGAGCTGGACAAGCAGTTCACCTCGCTGAACGCGACGCTCGACAAGTACCGCACGGACGGTTCGCAGGGACGGGAACAGAACGGCTTCGTGTCGTACGACACCGTCACCAAGGACCAGCGCAAGGAGCTCTCGGACGCGGTGAACGCGCTCGCGGAGCCGCTGTCCAAGCTCGCCGCCGCCGTTGCGAAGTAGGGGACGGACCACCATGACGGACACTCAGGAAGCAACGGGCGCGGAAGCCGCCGCTCAGCAGCGGCCCTCCCGGCGTTCGCTGATCGGCTGGGGCGGGGCCGGGCTCGCGCTCGGTGCCGCCGCGGCCGGCGGTGCGGTGGCGATGACCCGCGTCGGCTCCACCGACGAGGCGGACCCGGCCGCCGCCGGGATGGGCGCGGCGGTCGCCTTCCACGGCGCCAACCAGGCCGGCATCGCCACACCGGTGCAGGACAGGCTGCACTTCGCCGCGTTCGACGTGCAGACCGACGACCGCGCCGAGTTCGTGCAGATGCTCAAGGACTGGACGGCGGCCGCACGCCGGATGACCGCCGGGAAGGCGGTCGGTGACGGCGCGTACGGCGGACTCGCCGAGGCGCCGCCGGACGACACGGGCGAGGCGCTGGGCCTGAAGCCCTCGCGGCTGACGCTGACGATCGGCTTCGGGCCGTCGCTGTTCGAGAAGTACGGCGACACGTTCGGGATCAAGGACCGGCGGCCCGAGGCCCTGGCCGACCTCCCGCAGTTCGCCGGCGACGCCCTCGACAAGTCGCGCACCGGCGGCGACCTGTGCATCCAGGCCTGCGCCGACGACCCGCAGGTCGCCGTGCACGCGATTCGCAACCTGGCCCGCATCGGCTTCGGCAAGGTCAACATCCGCTGGTCGCAGCTCGGTTTCGGCAAGACCTCGTCGACGACCCCCGACGCGCAGACCCCGCGCAACCTGATGGGGTTCAAGGACGGCACCCGCAACATCGCGGGCACGGAGCCGGACCGGCTGAAGAAGTTCGTGTGGGTCGGGGACAAGGACGGCAGCCAGGACTCGGACTGGATGACCGGCGGGTCCTACCTCGTCGCCCGGCGCATCCGGATGCACATCGAGACCTGGGACCGCACGTCGCTGCAGGAGCAGGAGGACGTGTTCGGCCGCGACAAGGGCGAGGGCGCCCCGGTCGGCAAGGCCAAGGAGCACGACGCGCCGTTCCTGAAGGCGATGAAGCCCGACGCGCACGTCCGGCTCGCGCACCCCGACTCCAACAACGGGATCACGATCCTGCGCCGTGGCTACTCCTTCACCGACGGCACCGACGGCCTCGGCCGCCTGGACGCGGGCCTGTTCTTCCTGGCCTACATGCGTGACGTGCGCAAGGGGTTCATCCCGCTGCAGCGCAGGCTGTCGGCGACCGACGCACTCAACGAGTACATCCAGCACGTGGGTTCGGCGGTGTTCGCCGTTCCGCCGGGCGTCCGCGACAAGGACGACTGGTGGGGCAGCACCCTGTTCTCCAAGGAGGCGTAGCCGTGTTCTCCAACTATCTGATCGGTCTGCGCGAGGGCCTGGAAGCCAGCCTCGTCGTCTGCATCCTGATCGCCTACCTGGTCAAGACGGACCGCAGGGACGCCATCCGGCCGATCTGGATCGGCATCGCCGTGGCGGTGCTCATCGCGATGGGCTTCGGCTGCGCGCTCGAATTCGGCTCCCAGGAGCTGACGTTCCAGACGCAGGAGGCGCTCGGCGGTTCGCTGTCGGTCGTCGCGGTCTGCCTGGTGACGTGGATGGTCTTCTGGATGCGGCGCACCGCCCGGCATCTGAAGTCCGAGCTGCACGGCAAGCTGGACGCGGCCCTCGCGATGGGCACGGGCGCGCTGGTCGCCACGGCGTTCCTCGCCGTCGGCCGTGAGGGCCTGGAGACGGCGCTGTTCGTGTGGGCGTCGGTCCACGCGGCCAGCGACGGCACCCCGCGCCCGCTGGTCGGCGTGGCGCTGGGCCTGGCGACCGCGGTCTTCCTGGGCTGGCTGTTCTACCGGGGCGCCCTGAAGATCAACCTCGCGAAGTTCTTCACCTGGACCGGTGGCATGCTGGTCGTGGTCGCGGCGGGCGTGCTGGCGTACGGCTTCCACGATCTGCAGGAGGCCGACTGGCTGCCGGGCCTGACGAACCTGGCCTTCGACATCAGCGGCACCATCCCGCCTGACAGCTGGTACGGCACGCTGCTGAAGGGCGTGTTCAACTTCCAGCCGGACCCGACCGTCCTCCAGGTCACGGTGTGGCTGCTGTACTTGATCCCGACGCTCGCGCTGTTCTTCGCCCCGGTAGGGTTCGCCTCCGGGAAGGGGAAGGTGAAGGCACCTGATGAGCAGGGATCGCGGCCCTCGAAGGCTCCGCAGGCTTGACCGGCGCGTACTGATCGCGGCCTCGGTGACCGCTTTGTCGTTGACGGCGAGCGGTTGCGTGGTGGTGCACGGGGAGCGCGAGGTGCTCCCCTCCTCCACGCGCGGCGAGGCCGCCAAGGCACTTGGGCAGTTCACCACCGCGTACAACAAGGCGGACAAGGCGTACGACAGTTCGCTCGACGCCGACCACGTCACCGGCGCCCTGGGCGACATCGACGCGGCCCGCCTCAAGGCCGGCCACGCGAACAACCCGGGCGGCAATCCTGCGCACACGCCGCTGAAGCTGTCCGACGTGACGTACACGATCCCCAAGAAGGCCGGCTGGCCGCGCTGGTTCGTCGCCGACGCGGCCGCCAACAAGGGCGGCAACTCGCGCTGGGTGTTCGTGTTCCTGCGGGGCGGCCTGGACGAGCCGTGGCAGGTGGCGTATCTGACGCTGGTGGTGCCCGGCCAGATGCCGAAGTTGAAGAAGGACGCGGACGGCTGGGCCGAGGCCGTGCCCGCGAACTCGGCGGAACTGGCCGTCAGGCCCGCGGACTTGAGCAAGGACTACGCGACCTACCTGAAGAGCGGCGGGAGTTCCTTCGCGGACGGCGCGAACACCAGCAGGTGGCGCGCGAACCGGAAGAAGAGCGCCCAGCAGCCGGGGCGGGTCACGCAGTACATCGACGAGCCGCTGACGAGCGGGGACTACGCGCCGCTGGCCCTGCGGACGGCTGACGGCGGGGCCCTGGTGTTCTTCACCACGCGCTACTACGCGAAGGAGACGGCCTACCCGGGCACATCGCTCCCCACGCCCACCAAGGACGTGCAGGCGCTGACGAAGGGCGAGGTCAAGCAGTCGCTGACCATGGAGCTGACGTCGAACCAGGTGGCTCTGGACCCGGCGCAGGGCTCGGGGAAGACGCAGGTCGGCGTGCTGGGACGCATCGAGGGGCTGACGTCGGCGGTGGGTTCGTAGCAGCCCTCAGCGGCGCAGGGGCCAGGCGGAACTCGCCTGGTCGGACTCCTCGCCGACGTGTCGGGCGCAGGCGTCGGTGAGGATCTCGAGGAGGCTCAGCGGGTCCGGCAGGGCGTGCTCGGGACCGCGTACCCAGTGCACGCCCTGGTCACCGGGGAGCCGGGCGGGCGGTACGAGGACGTAGGAACCGCGGCAGTGCCAGCGCAGTCCAGGGTGCTCGTCCGCTGTCTCGGGGTGGCAGTCCAGCTCGCAGGGCCACCACTCGTCCTCGTCCTCGGGGGTGCCGCGGGTGAGGGTGAAGAAGAGAAGCCGGCCGTCGTCGCTCTCGGCGACCGGGCCGACCTCGATGCCGGAGGCGAGCAGCCGCTCCAGCGCCTCCGTTCCCGCCTCCAGGGGCAGGTCGAGGACGTCGTGCACCATGCCGGTCGCGGTGATGAAGTTGGCCTGCGGCTGGTGGCGTGCCCAGCGCTCGATCTGCCCGCGGTCGGTGGTCGACTGGGTCTGCCAGGCGAACGACACCGGGTGCCGGGCCGGGGTGGGGCAGCCGACGCGGTCGCAGGAACATCGGTAACCAGGAGCTGGATGCGCGGCGGGAGCGAGCGGCAGTCCCGCTCCGGCGGCGGCGAGCAGCAGGGCCTCGCGGCCGGCGTCATCGGCGCCGGTCTCCTTCGGGCGGCGGCCACGCAGCCACTGGGAGAGCTTGCCCTGCCGGCCGGTGCGGCCACCGAACTCCGCGCTCATCTATCGCCTCGCCTTGCTGTCGTGTGGAACAGCATGCCCTATGGTCCCACCAACCCGCGCTCCGGGGTACCAGAAGGGACATCCGGGGTACGTGGGGCAAGTCCGTGGAGTGCGTAGTCGACGAGGGTGTCCGTGTAGTCGTACGAGATCGGGCCCGTGTGCTGGAGCCAGCGCTGGACCAGGGGCGAGACGAAGAGTTCGAGGGCGATGCGCGGGTCGATCTCCGGGCGGACCTCGCCGGAGCGCTGTGCGGAGCGCAGCCGGTCGACGTACAGCTGGAGGGAGGGTTCGAGGAGCTTGGCCACGGAATCCCGGCCGAGTTGCTCGTTGACCAGGCCCTCTGCGGCCAGGGCACGGGAGGGCACCTCGAACCTGGGGTCCTTCAGCTGGTCGACGGTCATCCGCAGCACGGCCTTGAGGTCGGCGGCGAGGTCGCCGGTGTCCGGGATGACGTAGGGCTCCTGGCCCGCCTCCCGCGCCGCCTCCGCGCTGAGCTCGAGGAACGCCTCCAGCAGGACGTCCGCCTTGGACTCCCACCACCGGTAGATCGTCTGCTTGCCCACGCCGGCCCGTGCGGCGATGCCCTCGATGCTGGTCTTCGGGTAGCCGACCTCGCCGACCAGCGCGAGGGCGGCGTCGTAGATCGCGCGACGGGACCTCTCGCTGCGGCGGGTGGAGTCGGGGGCGGGCTTCTTGACCATGCCCAGACCGTACCAAGGACTGAGACGGAGCGTCTCGTCACGCTTCTACGACGGTGCGGTGTACGGCGGCCAGGGGTCCCCCCAGTCCGCGTCCCGCGCCGCCTTGTACAGGTCGCCGTGGCGTTTGGTGACCGTCGTGCGGCGCAGCTGCTCGTCGGCCTCGCACAGGTCGAGGAGGACCTGGCCCTTGCGGATCTGCGGGCGCCGGACGACTCGGGAGGGGGCGGGCCCGGCCGGGAAGCGGGTGGCGGCGACGTAGCTGAACTTCTCGTCCTCGTAGGGCAGGGAGCCGCCCTTGACCTGGCGGTGCAGGGAGGACCGGCTGACCCGGGCCGAGAAGTGGCACCAGTCCTCACCGGGGACGATCGGGCAGGCGGCGCTGTGCGGGCAGGGCGCGGCGATGTGGAAGCCGGCCGCGATCAGGCGGTCGCGGGCCTCGATGACACGGGCGTAGCCGGCCGGGGTGCCGGCCTCGACGATCACGACGGCCTGCGCGGCGGCTGCCGCGGCGTCGACGAGCGAGGCGCGGTCGGGGGCGGTGAGTTCGTTCAGGACGTAGGAGACGGTGACGAGGTCGGTCTCGTCGAGGGTGAGCGCGGCGCCGATCCGGGAGCGCCGCCAACCGGCCTGCTCCAGCGCAGGGTTGGCGGCAGCGATCTCCCGGCCGAGGGCGAGGGCGGGTTCGGCCCAGTCGAGCACGGTGACGGGCCGGGTGCCGTCCCAGGTGGCGGTGACGGCCCAGGTCGCGGCACCGGTCCCGCCACCGACGTCCACATGACTCCCGGGCACCCACTCGGGCACGGCGTCGGCGAACGCCTCCAGCGCGGAGCACACGGCCTCGAAGGTCGCGGGCATGCGGTAGGCGGCGTAGGCGGCGACGTCGGCCCGGTCCCGGAGGATCGGGGCGTCGGTCGGGGTGGCCCCGCGATAACTGGCGATGAGCCGCTCGACAGCCTGCGCGGCCTGCTTGGGCGGAAGCCCGTCGAGCAGAGCGGCGAGGCTGTGACGCAGAGTCTCGGCGGGGGGTGCGGGGACGTTCACCGGCCGATTCTAAAGCGCGCCCGCCTTCTCACCACCGACGGGCGACTTCTCACTGCCGACGGGCAGCTTCTCACCGCCGACCGGCACCCTCCTACTTCCGACCGGCACCCTCTCGCTGCCGACCGGCAAATCCAGCGCGACCGGCGTTTGAGGACAAGGCCGTGCACGCCGAAGCACGGACACCCTCTCCACCACCGGCCGCCACTCCAGCCCGTCCGGCGTTTGAGGACGAGGCCGTTCAGGCCGAAGCGGGGGTCCGGGGGCGGCAGCCCCCGGCAACGGCCCGCGCCGGCCACCGCGTCAAGCCGGCCGCACGGCCCGCGCCACCCGCGTCGCCGCAGCCGCCCTCGGCTTGTTGTCCGCCGCCCGCCGACGCGGATGCACCGTGTTCGCCAGCAGCACCACAAACGTGTCCGTCGCCGGGTCCAGTACCAGCGACGTCCCCGTGAACCCCGTGTGCCCCGCCGCTCCCCGCCCCGCCAGCTCGCCCATGAACCACGACTGGTCGACGGCGAAGCCCAGCCCCGGCGGGGTCAGCAGCAGTTCCACGAAGTCGGAGCCGAGGATGCGGGCGGGGCCGTGGGAGCCGCCGGCGAGCAGCGTCCGGCAGAAGACCGCCAGGTCCCGCCCGGTGGAGAACATGCCCGCGTGGCCGGCGATCCCCCCGAGCGCCCACGCGTTCTCGTCGTGGACGACGCCCCGCACCATCCCCCGGTCCACCTTGGCCCACGGCCGCCGCTGGTCCTCCGTGGCCGCCGCCCCGGGGCAGGGGCCGAAGTCGGTGGACAGCATGCCCAGCGGCCGGGTGATCCCGTCGTTGATCAGGACGTCCAGCGTGCGGCCGGTGAGCCGTTCCAGGACGAACTGGAGCAGCAGGAGGTTGAGGTCGGAGTAGGCGTAGGTACCGGGCACGCCCACCGGTGCCTCCGCGCGCAGCATCGCCAGCCGCTCGGTGTCGTCGGCGCAGTCGTACAGCGGGAGTTCGGGGCGCAGCCCGGAGGTGTGGGTGAGCAGCTCCCGTACGGTGATGCGGTGCCGGACGGCCGCGCGGAACTCGGGGAGGTAGGCGCCGACCCGGGCGTCGATGCCGAGCGTGCCGCGCTCGATCTGCTGCACGGCGGCGACCGCGGTGAACAGCTTGGTCAGGGAGGCCAGGTCGAAGGGCGTGTCCACGGTCATCGGGACCCGCGCCTGGGCGGGCAGCTCGACGCCGCGGTCGGTCTCGGCGTCGTAGGCCGCGTACCGCACGGCCCAGCCCGCCGCCTCCTCGACGGCGATCACCGGGCCGCGCCCGGCGACCACGACGGTGCCCGCGGCCCAGGGGTGCTCCCCGGCGCTGAGGTCCCGGACCTCCTGGACGAGGTGGCGGAGTTCTTCGGGGTCGAGTCCGGCCCGTTCGGGGCTGTCCCTGCGCAGTCTCGGTGCGCTCAGCTCTCTGCTCCCTCCGCGCTCGCACGCCCGTTCCAAGGACGGCACATTCCCACGAAGCAGGCCAGTGCCACCAGTGCTGCGGCCAGTTGGACGACGGCCATCGGGACGGCGGTGTGCTCGCCGGCGATCCCGACGAGCGGGGAGGCGACGGCGCCGATGAGGAACGAGGACGTGCCGAGCAGCGCGGACGCGGAGCCTGCGGCGTGCTTGGTGCGCATCAGGGCGAGCGCCTGGGCGTTGGGCAGGGTCACGCCCATCGCGGACATCAGGACGAACAGGGCGGCGGCCACGGGCACGAGGCCGACCGTGCCGAGGACGCCGGTGGACATCAGCAGCAGGGCGGTCGCGGCGGCGATGACGACGGCCAGGCCCGCGCCCATCACCTTCTCCAGGCTCACCCGCCCGACCAGCACCTTCCCGTTGAACTGACCGACCGCGACCAGCCCGACCGAGTTCAGGCCGAACAGCAGGCTGAAGGTCTGCGGGGAGGCGCCGTAGATCTCCTGGATGACGAAGGGCGAGGCCGAGATGTAGGCGAAGAGCGCCGCGAACGCGAAGCCGCCCGCGAGCATGAAGCCGGTGAAGGGCAGGTCGGCGAGCAGACGGCGCATCGAGTGCAGGGCCTCGCCCACTCCCCCGCCGTGCCGCTCGCGCACGGGGAGGGTCTCGGGCAGCTTCGTCCACACGAAGGCGGTCAGCACCGTCCCGACGACGGTGAGCACCACGAAGACGCCCCGCCAGTCCGTCACCCGCAGGATCTGTCCGCCGATCAGCGGCGCGACGACCGGGGCGACCCCGCCGATCAGCATGAGGGTGGAGAAGAAACGGGCCATCGCCACGCCGTCGTACAGGTCGCGGACCACGGCCCGGGCGATGACGATCCCCGCCGCGCCCGCCAGGCCCTGCGCGAACCGGAAGGCGACCAGGAACTCGACGGTGGGCGCGACCACGCACAGCACGGTCGAGACGACGTAGGCGACGAGCCCGACCAGCAGCGGGCGCCGGCGGCCCCACCGGTCGCTCATCGGCCCGGCCACGAGCTGCCCGAGCGCCATTCCGAGCAGACAGGCGGTGAGGGTGAGCTGGACGGTGGCCGCGGGTGCGTGCAGGGACGTGGTGACCTCCGGGAGCGAGGGGAGGTACATGTCCATCGCCAGCGGGGGCGTGGCGGTGAGGCCGCCGAGGATCAGGGTGACGAGCAGACCGGTGCGGCGCACAGCGGGGGCGGCCGGTTCCGCTTCCCGTCCGGCCGCCTGTTCTATGTGTGGTGTCGAGGCCCCCTGCTCGGCCATGTGCCCCTCCCTTTCCGAGCGCTGCATTGTCCCGGCGGACCCCCCGGACCGGACCCCCGGCCACCTATGCTCTCAGCTCGTACACAGTCCGAAGGCCACATGAGCGAGGGCGGGGTCCGTGATGACGGCGGAGAGCGTGCGGTGGGGGATCCTGGCGACCGGCGGGATCGCGGCCGCGTTCACGGCGGATCTGGTGGATCTACCGGACGCGGACGTCGTCGCGGTGGCCTCGCGGACCGAGGCGTCGGCCAAGGCGTTCGCGGAACGGTTCGGGATCGAGCGGGCGTACGGCGACTGGGCCGCGCTCGCCGAGGACGCGGACATCGACGTCGTCTACGTCGCCACCCCGCACTCGGCACACCGGGCGGCCGCCGGTCTGTGTCTGGAGGCCGGACGCAACGTGCTGTGCGAGAAGGCGTTCACGCTCAACGCGCGCGAGGCCGGGGAGCTGGTCGCGCTGGCGCGGGGGCGCGGGAGCTTCCTGATGGAGGCGATGTGGATGTACTGCAATCCCCTCGTCCGGCGCCTGAAGGATCTCGTCGACGACGGCGCGATCGGTGAAGTCCGCAGCGTGCAGGCCGACTTCGGGCTCGCCGGTCCTTTCCCGCCCTCGCACCGGCTGCGCGATCCCGCACAGGGCGGGGGCTCGCTGCTGGACCTCGGTGTGTACCCGGTGTCGTTCGCGCAGCTGCTGCTCGGTGAGCCGGCCGACGTGGCGGCGCGGGCGACCCTCTCCGAGGAGGGCGTCGACCTCCAGACGGGCGCGCTGCTCTCCTTCGACAGCGGTGCGCTCGCCTCGGTGCACTGCTCGATCGTCGGCGGTACGGCGACCTCGGCGTCGGTCACCGGCTCGCGGGGCCGTATCGACATCCCGTACGGCTTCTTCTTCCCGGACCGCTTCGTGCTGCACCGGGACGGCCGGGACCCCGAGGAGTTCGTGGCCGATCCGGCGGACGGGCCGCGGAGCAGTCTGCGGCACGAGGCGCGGGAGGTGATGCGCGCGCTGCGGGCCGGTGAGACCGAGTCGCCGCTGGTCCCGCTCGACGGCACCCTCGCGGTGATGCGGACGCTCGACGCGATCCGGGACCGTATCGGCGTCCGCTACCCGGGAGAGGACCTGGAGGAGGCCGTCACACCCGCTTGAGTCCCCGCTCCCCCACCTCGGTCACGGCATGGCTGCCCTCGCCTACGCTCCAGGCCATGGATGCCATGCGGACTCAGCAGACGGAACAGACCGAGCAGACCAAGACGCGGTCGAGGACCGCGGTGGTGACCGGCGCCGGCTCCGGCATCGGACGGGCGGTCGCCGTGGAGCTGCTGGGTGCCGGCTGGTCGGTGGCGCTGGCGGGACGGCGCCTCGGGACGCTGGAGGAGACGGCGGCGCTGGTGCCCGACGGGGCCGGCCTCCCCGTACGGACGGATGTCTCGCAGCCGGACGACGTGGCCGGGCTGTTCGCCGCCGCCGTCGACCGCTTCGGCCGGGTCGACCTGCTGTTCAACAACGCGGGGACGTTCGGTCCCGGCGGGGTGCCGGTCGAGGAACTGCCGTACGACGCCTGGCGGCATGTGGTGGACACCAACCTCAACGGGGCGTTCCTGTGCGCGCAGGCGGCCTACCGGCAGATGAAGGAACAGGACCCGCAAGGCGGACGGATCATCAACAACGGGTCTATTTCGGCCCATACGCCCCGGCCGCTCTCCGTCGCCTACACGGCGACCAAGCACGCGCTGACCGGCCTGACCAAGTCGCTGTCGCTGGACGGGCGGGCGTACAACATCGCAGTCGGGCAGATCGACATCGGCAACGCGGCGACCGACATGACCGCGCGGATGCAGACCGGGGCCCTGCAGGCCAACGGCGAGGTCGCGGTCGAGCCGGTGATGGACGTCGGCGACGTGGCGCGCACGGTGCGGCACATGGCCGAGCTGCCGCTGGAGGCGAACGTGCAGTTCGCGACGGTGTTGGCGACCGCCATGCCGTACGTGGGGCGCGGCTGACCGCGCCCGCAGACCCTCAACTCTTCAACTTGCACAACCGGAATTTGAGATTCCGTAGGATTGCAGCCGGTCGCAGGCCTATGCTCAAATCATCTGCACAAGAGCTTCACACTTGGGGAGTGCAGTTCCGTAGGCCAAACCGAGGGGGGAGACGGCAGCCGTTCCAGCGCGTCGGGTGGGGGTGGATTCCGCGTGGACCGCGGGATACGCACCGGTGCGTGGAACGGCTGCCGTTGTACGTCAGTCGGCCGCCGTGTACGTCAGTCGGCGGCCCGGCTCCCGCGTTTGACCCGCCGCCGCAGCGCCCAGACGCCGCCCGCCAGTACGGCGACCGTGCCGCCCGCGCCCTCCAGCAGCCGCCAGGCCGAGGGACCGCCGGACGCGGCACCCGCAGCGCCTGCCGCCGCCGTGACCGCCCCGTGGCTCGGCGTCACCTTCGCCCCGCCCTCGCTCAGCGGCTCGACCAGCGTGCCCACCGCCCGTGCCGAACTCCCCTTCGTGAAGCCCCAGTCGAGCAGCGCGGCCGCCTCCTCGTAGACGGCGTTGTAGCCGCTCCTCGGATGCATCACAGTGACCAGCAGAGTCCGGCCGCCGCGGGTGGCGGCACCGGTGAAGGTGTTGCCGGCGTTGCTGGTGAAACCGTTCTTGACCCCGATCAGTCCGTCGTACGTCTTCACGCCCCACGCGCCCGTGAGCAGGCGGTCGGTGTTCTGGATCTGGAAGGTCCTCTTGCCGCCGGCCGGAAAGTTCGCGGTCCTGGTGTGGCAGTACGCGCGGAAGTCGGCGTTCTTCAGGCCGTGCCGGGCGAACAGGGTGAGGTCGTAGGCCGAGGACAGCTGGCCCTTGTGGTCGAAGCCGTCGGGGCTGACGACATGGGTGTCCAGGGCCTGCAGGTCCTCGGCCTTGGCCTGCATCTCGGCGACCGTCCTCGCCACGCCGCCGTTCATGTGGGCGAGCACGTGCACGGCGTCGTTGCCGGAGCGCAGGAAGACGCCCTGCCACAACTGCTCGACGGTGTACGTGATCCCGGGCTTGACCCCGACGAGGCTGGAGCCGGCCGGGATGTCGGCCAGGTCGTCCTCGGTCACCGTGTGCCGCTCAGTGCGGTCGAACTTCCTCAGCACGGTGTCGGCGAACAGCATCTTCAGCGTGGAGGCGGGGGCCAGGCGCCGGTGCGCGGCCTGGGAAGCGAGCACCTCTCCGCTGTCGCCGTCGGCGACGAGCCAGGCGCTCGCGGTGAGTTTGCCGGGCAGGCCTGTGACGCCGCTCACTTGAATTCCCGAGCGGGCAAGTCGCGCACCGCCGACGACGGTGGCCGCGGCGGAAGCGGGAGTCGCCGCGGCGAGCGGAACGGCCGCGGCGGTCAGGCCGAGAGCGGCACGCCGGGTGAGCGGGGAAGAATCGCGCATTCCGGGACCGTACACCGCACCCAACAGGGGCTTCCTGGCAGTACGCCCGTACGGCAACCAGGGCTGTTGAGCGCTACCCCTCTCCGCGGGAACCTTTCACCGCCCGAGCAGCCGGTCGATCTCGGCCGACTGCCCGGCGGTGAGCGGGCCCTTGGCGATTGCGCCGGCGTTCTGTTCGGCCTGGGCGACCGAGCGGAACCCGGGGATCGGGATCGTGTGCGGGCTGCGTGCCCACAGCCAGGCGAGGGAGCCCTGGGCGAGGGTTCGGCCGTCGCTGGTGAGGATCTCCTTGAGCGCGTCGACGCGGGAGAGCCACTGCGGGTCGACGCCCGCGCCGTCCCCGAAGCCCTGGAGCCAGGCCGGCGGCCTGCTGCGGATGTCCCCGGCATCCGCGCTTCCCCGGCGCTTGCCCGCCAGCAACCCCATCGCGAGGGGACTGCGATTGACGCTCGCGAGCCCCGACCTCTCGCACAGCGCCAGCATGTCCGGCGCGTCCTGCAGGACGTTGAGCGCGTGCTGTACGGCCGTGCCGTGCTCCCCCTCCGCGAACACGGCGGCACGGGCCGGGTCGTCCGTGCTCCAGCCGTAGGAGCGGATCAGCCCCTCCCACACGAACTCCTCGCAGGTGTCACGGAGTTCGGCCGCACGCGCCGGGTCGAGGTCGCTGAGGTGCAGTTGGTAGAGGTCGATGTGATCGGTGTCCAGGCGCTTCAGCGACGCGGTCAGCGCACGGCGGGCGTACGCCGGGGAGTCGTCGCTGCCGGTGAGGGTGCGGGTCTCCTCGTCGAAGACGTTGCCCCACTTGGTGGCGAGCACGACGTCGTCGCGGCGCTTGCCGAGGGCCCGCCCGAGGATCCGTTCGCTGTGTCCGGCGCCGTAGGTGTCCGCCGTGTCGAAGAAGGTCACGCCGAGGTCGAGGGCGCGGCGGACCGCCCGTACGGACTCGTCGTCGTCGACCTTGCCCCAGCCGAGCGGCTGTCCGTCGGCCGCCTGCCACTCGCCGCCGATGGCCCAGCAGCCGAAGCCGAGCGCGCTTACTTCCATGCCGCCGCGTCCGAGAGTTCTGTTCGTCTCCATGGGCGAGGACGCTAGAAGCTGGAGTGCACGCGAAGGCAAGAGCCGGGGCGCGCCGGTTTACGCCTGAGCGGTCTCGAAGCGGGAGATCCTGCCGTCGTCCTCGACCTGGAAGCTCCACCGGGTCTGCATCTCGCCCCAGGTGTCGTTGCGGTAGTGGGCGAGGAGCGCGCGGCCGCCCTGCGACTCGTTGTCGACGTCCAGGTGACCGTTGGAGGAGAAGATCTCCCGGTCGATCCACTCGCTCAGATCGCGGTCGGAGCCGTCGTCCGCCATGGTCGCGTTCTCCGTGAGAAGGGCCAGGAAGCCCGAGCGGTCGTGGGCGTTGACGGCGGTGACGAAGGCGCGGACGGCCGGGTCGCTGAGTCTGGCAGGCTGAATCGTCATGCCAGCAGACTCACACCGCCCGCCGGGACCCGCCACCCGTACGGCGGCGCGGGCGGGTACGGCGGTGCGCGAGGTGCGACGGTGGACAGGCGGAGGGGGCTGTTCCTGTCGACTTGTTCCCGTTGCTCCAGGAGAAACCATGACCTCTTACGACCGGCGTGATCTGGGGTTGCTGCTGCTCCGGCTGGGTACCGGCGGCGTGCTGGCGGCGCACGGCGCGCAGAAGCTGTTCGGCTGGTTCGGCGGACACGGCATCGAGGGGACCGGCCAGTTCATGGAGTCAGTCGGCTATGCGCCCGGCCGGGCGAGCGCGACCGCGGCGGGCCTGGCGGAGACCGGCGGCGGCGCGCTGCTGGCACTGGGTCTGGCGACCCCGGCGGCGGGCGCGGCGGCGGCCGGCGCGATGGCGGGAGCGTCGGCGGTGCACGCCCCCAACGGCTTCTTCAACATGGAGGGCGGCTACGAGTACGCGGCGACCCTGGCCCTGGCCGCCACCGGCCTCGCGGTCACCGGCCCCGGCCGCCTCTCCCTCGACCACGCGCTCGGCCATGTTCTGGACCGCGGCTGGATGGTCCCGACGGCACTCGGCGCGACGGCCGGGGTCACGGCGCTGGTCGTGGGCGCGCGGAACAAGAGGCTGCGGAAGGGGAGGACCGACGAGCAGGAGGCCCTGTTCGACGAGGAGGAAGCGCTGTTCAGGGAGTGACCGGGGTGGGCAGGCTGCGCCCATGACCGACCTCTGGGCATCTGTCGACGACCTGTGGACCTGGCTGGACGAGAACCGTGCGCACGGCGGCCGGGAGGGCCTGCTGCTGCGCATGCTCAAGCTGTCGGAGGAGGTCGGCGAGGTCGCGCAGGCGGTGATCGGCGCGACCGGGCAGAATCCGCGCAAGGGTGTGACCCACACCTGGGAGGACGTCGAGGGCGAGCTCTGCGACGTCGTGATCACGGCCCTGGTCGCCCTGCGCACCCTCACACCCGACACCCGTGAGGTGTTCACCCACCATCTGGAGAGGGTCACCGCACGCTCCCTCGGGCCGTCTGCCGGCAACTGATGTTCCGACCACGGGCATGGGGTCAGGGGCCCCGGTCCCGGGTCGGTCCTCGTGGCCGCCGTCTGCACCAGGTGCCGGTGCTCGCGCTCGGGGCCGCCCGTGTCCTCCCCTGCATGCGCGAATGCGCGGGGACGAGGTGTGTGCCGTCACGTCAGGGACTTCAGATCGGCCGCACGTGCCGCACATGCCGTATGTGCCGCCGAGCCGGACCTGGGTCCGACAGGGCCGCCTCGCCCGGCAGTTGTCAATTGACGGCAGCCAGCGATGCGGTCCGCGCGACGGCCGCCGGTTTGGCCGTCACAGCCCTGCCGACCAGAGTCGCCGTGCGCGAGAGAGTCATCGTCACCGCCATGAAGATCAGGCCATCGGTCAGCGCGTCGGAGCTGATGTGGTGGTTCACGAGCCAGTGGCCGAGCTGCCGGTCGAAGATGTGGTTCGCCCCGTAGACGAAGAAGAGACGGGCGCCTATCGCCGCGGTCCACAGGGCGGCGTAGCCCATGCCCGCGTAGGAGACCGCTCGCCCGGTCGCCGGGTCGCGGTGCACCTTCATCACCGCGCCCGCCGAGAGGCCGAACAGGATGCCCACCGCGGCGCCGGCCACCTCCAGGGCGAGTCCGGAACCGCTGGACGAGGGGTGCTTGATGTACACGGGAATGATCACAGCGGACAGCAGCAGCGGCCTGGCGATCCGGAACCAGGTGATCTTGCGGCGACCCAGATCGGCTTCGAGCACGGCAATCAGCACCGCGAGGTTGACGATCCAAACGCTGGCGCCCATGAGCATCTCCTTGTGTCACTCCGGTGGTTCCGACATCCTCAAGGCTAGGAATCGGGTGCTGTCGACGCCTCAGCCTGCGGATTGAAGCCGGGTGGACGCCGGGTGGAACCGTCGGCCTCCACCCGGTCTCCACCCAGGGCCACGGCGTCGATCCGCACACCCGCGCCGCGTGCGCCGAGGCACCCGAGAAGCCCATACTCGGAAGCCCCGTGCATCGCTCCCATTCGGACAGCGACTCCGGACTGGCGCAGGTTTCCGGCCACTTGGGCACTACCGCCGGCAGTTCCGGCGCAGCGTTCTGGATTTCGAAGTGGTGGAAAGCTCTCTGGAAAGAGCGCAGCGTCTCGAAGGAGCTTGAATGCCCGCTTCAGCCCCACGATCCGCGTGGTTCGCCTGGCCGTTGCGGGCTGCGCGCGCCCTCGGCCTCGTCCTGGTCATGGCGGAGAGCCTCACCGGGCATCCGGCTCCCCCCGCCGAGGGCCGTGGACTCGCCATCGCGTTGGCGTTGTCGGTCGCCGCGCCGTGCTGGGCGTTGTGCGTCTTCGCCGAGTTGCTGGACCGACGCCTCCTGACGCTGGCGCTCGGCGGTCTGGCGGCGGGCGGCGGCCTGCTCGCCTCACTGCAACACCACGGTGTCAGCCTGGTGTTCGGCTGCATGGCCGGGTTCATGGCCGGCTACCTGCTGGAGCTGACGGCCGCCCTCGGTGTCACGGCGCTCGCCTGCCTGGGCGCGTTGTGCGGACAGCTCGCCGTGGGCGGCAACTCGGCCAAACTCGCCGTCAGTCTGTTGCTGTACTGCTGGTTCTTCTTCGCCGGGCGCGTCCGCGACGACTACTCCGCGCGCGCTCGACAGGCCGAGCAGTTACTTGCGCAGAGCGCGAGGTTGTCCATAGAGGAGGCAAGGGTGGCCGCGTTGGCCGAGCGTGCGCGGATCGCCCGGGAGATCCACGATGTGCTCGCGCATTCGATGGCTTCGCTGTCAGTGCAGTTGCAGGCCGCGTCGGCGCTGCTCGACAGTGATGGGCTGCCGAAGCATCCGGATCTCGCGACGGCGTCCACCTGCGTCAGACGGGCCGGCAGTCTTGCGCGTGAAGGGCTGATCGAGACCAGGCGCGCCATCCACGCCCTGCGTGAGGACCATGAGGACGACGCCCAGCAACTACCGGCGCTGCTCGCCACGTTGGCGGAGGAGTACAAGGACGCCGACGGCTCGGCCGCGACCCTGGCGGTCACGGGCGACGTCAAGGCGTTGCCCGCGCAGGCCGGGCTGGCGCTGTTGCGTACGGCTCAGGAGGCGTTGACCAACGTCCGTAAGCACGCGCCGGACGCGCCGGTGTCGATCACCCTGGACTATCAGGACACCGAGACGAGACTCACGGTGACCAATCCGGCATCCGACGCGGCGGCACCGCTGGCCGACACCGGCGCGGGCTACGGCCTGACCGGGTTGCGCGAGCGCGCCGAGCTGGCCGGCGGGCAGCTCAGCGCGGGCCCGCTGGACGGCGGCTGGCAGCTTACGGCGAGGATTCCGTCATGAGTGTGCAGAGCAGTGTCCAGAGCGCAGGGGTGCCCATCCGGATCGTGATCGCCGACGATCAGACCGCTGTCCGCGAGGGTTTGGGGCTGCTGCTCGGCCTGCTGCCCGACATCGATGTGGTGGCCCAGGTCGGCGACGGCGACGCGGCGATCGAGGCGGTCGCCCGGCACGCGCCGCAGGTGGTGTTGATGGATCTGCACATGCCGCGCCGCGACGGAATCGAGGCCACCAGGGCGATCCGCGCCGACCATCCGGATGTGCAGGTGGTCATCCTGACCACCTACGACGATGACGCGTCGATCCTGCACGCCCTGCAGGCCGGGGCGCTGGGCTTTCTGACCAAGGACGCCACCCAGGCCGAGATCGGCCGCGCCCTGGCGGCCGCTGCCGCGGGCCAGGCCATCCTCGACCCGACCGTGCAGACCCGACTGCTGGCCGCTGCCGCCGGCGGCCCCCTGCTGTCACAGGACCCGGGCGGCCTGACCGCGCGCGAGACCGACGTACTGCGGCTGATCGTGCAGGGACAGACCAACCGCGAGATCGCGCACACCCTGTTCGTCACGGAAGCCACCGTGAAGACGCACATCAACCGCATCTTCGCCAAGACCGGAAGCCGGGACAGAGCCGCCGCGGTCCACTACGCCTACTCCCGAGGCATCGCGGAGCGGCCCCCGTCGGGATGACCGTGGCCGCCGTCGGCATGACTGGCCTCCATCGGACCGACTGGCCGCCTCCATGCGCATGACCGACCCGCATCGGGATGACCCCGGTCATCAGAATTGCTGTCCGCGGTCGGCACGCCCCGGACCACCCGCGCGCCGGCATACGCGGCAGGCGTTGCCGTACACGTACGTAGTGACTGCCTCATTTCACGGATGCGGGCCCCGGGTGACACGGCGTACCGTCACGGAACCTGTGCGCCGCACGCGCCCAGCATGCCCGCTCGGAGACTTCCGGCGGACTACTTCGACCTCACGGGGATTCACATGCGTATACGTGCCACGTCGGTAGCCCTTCAGGGCGTCATCGCTCTGTCCGCGCTCTCCCTTCCGGCGGCCGCTCAGGCAGCGGAGCGTCCGGGTACGGCGGCGAGCCTCGGCTCCTTCGCCGCCCACGACGCCCACCCCAACACCTCTCTGGGCAACATGAAGTTCCGCGATCCCGTCATCAACGGCGGCAAGGACATCGTTCTGGGCGCCACCACCGAGAGATCCGTCACCGTGACGTACACGGCCACCAGTTCGAGCGGCGTCGCCCTCACAGAAGCCTTCCTCTGGCAGGGCACGGACAGCTCGAGCACAGACACCATCACCGGATCGCTGGGCACCGACGACGACCCCGCCTGCAACGAGTCGACGACCCAGACCGGTGTCTACGCGTGCAAGGCCGTCTTCCACATCCACGCCGCCTCCGACCTGAAGAACAACGGTGTCGCAGGGACCTGGAAGCTGTTTCTCGGCGGATACGACCTCTACGCCAACGCCAGCTACAACGACGACGTCGCCACCACCCGGATCAAGAAGGCGTCCCAGCTGACCGCCAACGCCGCCCCGGAGCCGGTGAAGAAGGGCAGGACCATCACGGTCACAGGAAGCCTGAAGCGGGCCAACTGGAACAACGGCACCTACGCCGGATACGCAAACCAGGGGGTGCTGCTCCAGTACCGCAAGAAGGGAAGCAGCACCTACACCACCCTCAAGAAGGTCACGAGTAGCACGGGCGGCGCGCTCAAGACCACCACCACCGCCACCGCTGACGGGTACTACCGCTTCTCCTTCACCACCAACCTCACCACCGCCGCCTCGACAGCGGCCGGTGACTACGTCGACGTCCACTGACCCGCGCCTCGGGGACCGTCAAAGCACGCCCTGTCTCACTCCGGGCGGTGGCAGAGCGTTGTCGGTGCCGCTGACGCTTGCATGCGAGATGCCAACGCGCCGGTGAGTACGGTGTTTCGGGGCCGGCCCCCATGACCATCGAGGATGGGGCCGACGAGAGGATGCGGCCGACGAACGGGCAGCGGGTCTGGTGCTGCGGGCTCGGACCGAGTCCCGAGGGACTTTCCGCCGCCTGACGTGGCAAGCCCCCGAAGGACCGGAAAGGGCCCACCCGCCTCTACCGCCACCGCGTCCGCATCCTCCTCGAAGCGCTGGAGGACGAGCTGCGCACGGACCACACCGAGCAGCTCACCGTCCCTGTCGGCGAACAGCTCGGGGCGAAGCTGACCATCGAGCACGTCATGCCGCAGAGCTGGCGCGACAACCGGCCTCCCCTCGACGACGATCCCTCCGAGGGCGCCGACCGCGACGAACTGGTTCACACCCTCGGCAACCTGACCTTGGTCACAGCCCGCCTGAATCCCGCGCTGGGCAACATGGCCTGGGACGACAAACGGAAGTGGCTCAGCGAGCACAGCCTCCTTCGACTCACCCACGGCACGCTGCTCAATCCGCCGCCGACCGCCGAGATCAACGGCTGGGCCACTGCCTGGAACGAGCATCGCATCAACGCACGAGGCGCCCGTCTCGCATCGCTGGCTCTGAGTATCTGGCCGCTGGCAGACCAGCTGCTCGCCGCCCCGGTGACACCGGGGCTCGACAGCAGGTGACGTGGGCAGCGCGCTGCAAATCCAGCAGCGTGGTGCTCGCTGCCGTCCCATAGTTGTGGCCAGAACGAGACGGCCTCTCGGCCTGATCGGCTAGCTTGTCGTTCACCCGATGCGCCGGCTTTCGCCGGACGGACCCGACCCGAGGACAGACGTGCAGACGACTCCGCTCAGCCCGGAAGATCCGGCTCAGATCGGCGGCTTCGAGTTGCTGGGCCGGATCGGGCAGGGCGGGATGGGGCAGGTGTATCTCGGTGAGTCGCCCGGGGGCGAGCCCGCCGCGGTGAAGGTCATCAAACCGTCGGTCGTCGACTCAACCTCCCGACTTCGCTTCACGCAGGAGATCGACATCCTGAAGACGGTCTGGGGCGCACGAATCGCTCAGCTCCTCGATGCGGACGCGAACGCTGAGCAGCCGTGGCTGGCGACCGAGTACGTGGAGGGACCGGACCTCGGCAAACACGTGATGACGCACGGCCCGCTGCCCCCGCTGCTCGTCCTCTCGCTCGGCGCGACCATCGCCGAGGGCCTGGGCTATGTGCACAAGCAGGGTCTGCTGCACCGCGACCTGAAGCCCGCGAACATCTTGCTCGGGCCGAACGGCCCCAAGATCATCGACTTCGGTCTCGCCGTCTTCGCCGAGTCGAGCGCCTCCCTCACCGCTGCCAACACCGTCGTCGGTACCCCGTCGTGCATGCCGCCCGAGCAGGCCAACGGCGAGAAGCCGCTGACGAGCGCCGTCGACGTGTACGCACTCGGGACGGTGCTGCTGTTCGCCGCGACGGGGCATCTGCCGTACCAGGCGAACAACATCCATGTCCTCTTCCACATGGTGACCGATCCCGCGACGGTTCCCGATCTGACCGGCGCCCCTGTCGAGCTGGTCCCTCTGCTGACGTCCATGCTGTCCCACCAGGCTCAAGCCCGGCCCACGGTCACCGAGGTCGTCCAGCAGTGCCGCGCCCTGGTCGAGGCGCAGGGGATGAAGCTCGCCCAGGCTCGCCGGCGGCTCACGACCTACACCGCCGCGCCGCCGCAGGAGTTCCTCACCCTGCTGCCGACAGCGGTGTCGGAAAGCGTCGTACCTGCGACCCCGGCCCCGTCCGACCCGGTGGCACTGCCCGGTGACGAGGCACGGGCCGCGCTCCCGGACGAGCCCACTTCGGAGGCCGAGCCCACCCTGCTGCTGACATCGCCGCACCAGACATCGCCGGCCGGGCCGCCCGCCCCGTCCGAGCCGACGGTCCTGGTGCCGCGAAGCGCACACGACGAGCAGGACATACAGGACCAGAAGGAGCCGGGGGGCGCGCAGGACGGGCCTCGGCGTGCGCGTGGCACCGGTCGGCCCCCCGCTCGCTCCCTGCGCCACTCCGCGCAGGCCAAGCGCACGGCCCAGCAGCTGCGCGAGGCCTACGCGGCGGGGGCCTCGTTCTGACCCTCACGGCGCGCACGCGCGTCACCGGGGCACCACGTCACACCTCGCCAGACCCCGACCCGCGATCTCCCCGCTCCGCGAGCCCTTGACCTGCGGGTCTGTCCCAGTGAGGGTGGTTCACGCGCTTTGCCGCCCATACGGCACAGTGGAGCGGTACAACAGCGTGAGCGGCACGTCGGTCCACGCCGGGCGGCGACCGCGACAACAGCACAGCACGACGGACATGGGAGGCAACGGGTGACCGCCCAGCAGAGCAGCACCGCACCGGTGGGTTCCGGGGAGGACCAGTTTCCGGCAGGCGCGCAGGTCTTCGTGCGCGACGAGGTGTGGCTCGTGCGGAACTCCGTGCGCACCGAGCACGACGGCGCGAAGGTCGACGTCGTCGGCGTGTCCGACTTCGTACGGGACCAGGAGGCGGTGTTCTTCACCGGCCTGGACACCATCGAGCTGATCGACGCCCGCCGCACGAAGCTGGTCCGGGACGAGTCGTCGAACTTCCGGCGCTCCCGTCTCTTCCTGGAGGCGGTCCTGCGCAAGACCGCGCTCCCCCAGTCCGAGCGCCGGCTGGCCCTCGCCGACTCGTTCCTCCTCGACTCTCTCCCCTACCAGCGCCGCCCCGCCGAGCTGGCCCTGTCGGGCAGCAACCTGCGTCCGCGGCTGCTGATCGCCGACGTGGTCGGTCTGGGCAAGACCCTGGAGATCGGTCTGACGCTGGCCGAGCTGATCCGGCGGGGGCGTGGCGAGCGGATCCTGGTGGTCACCCCGCAGCACGTCCTGGAGCAGTTCCAGCACGAGCTGTGGACCCGCTTCGCCATCCCACTCGTACGCCTGGACTCGGTGGGCATCGAGCGGATCCAGCGGGAGATCCCGGCAGGCCGCAACCCGTTCACGTACTTCAAGCGGGTCATCGTCTCGATCGACACCCTGAAGAACACGGACCAGTACAAGCATCACCTGGAGCGCATCAACTGGGACGCGGTCGTCATCGACGAGTCGCACAACCTGATCAACCGCGGCTCCCTGCGCAACCAGCTCGCGCAGATCCTCGCCCCGCGCACGGACGCCCTGATCCTGGCCTCGGCGACCCCGCACAACGGTGACGCGAAGTCGTTCGCGGAGCTGATCAGTCTCCTCGACCCGGCGGCGATCCGCGATCCGGAGCACTACCGCGCGGAGGACATCGAGCACCTCTTCATCCGCCGTACGAAGGTCAGTCCCGAGGTTCGCGAGCAGATGAAGGGCCAGTGGGCGGACCGCGGCCCCTCCCGGTCGGTGCGGTGTGCGGCCACGCCCGCCGAGGAGAAGATCTTCGAGGAGCTGGCGACGGTCTGGCTGCCCGGCGAGAACGGCACCTCGGTGAGCGGCGTTCCCCTCTTCCCCTACACGCTGCTGAAGTCGTTCCTGTCCTCGCACGCGGCGCTGAAGGCGACGGTGGCCGCGCGTATCAAGACGCTGGAGAAGAAGGACGACCCGACGGCGACCCGTGCCGAACTCGCCGCGCTGCGCACGCTCCAGGAGCTGGTGGTGCCGCTGACGGAGGCTGACTCCGCGAAGTTCGCGGCGCTGGTCGAGCAGTTGAAGGCGATCGGTGTCGGCCCGAAGTCGGACGCGCGGGTGGTGGTCTTCTCCGAGCGGGTGCAGACCCTGGAGTGGCTGCGTACGGTCCTTCCGGCCGCGCTCGGTTTCCGGGGCCGGGCGGCCGAGGAGTCGACGCGGGTGATGCACGGCGGGCTGTCGGACGAGCAGCAGATGCAGTGCGTGGAGGACTTCGGCCTGGCGGACGCACCTGTACGCGTCCTGCTGACCGGTGATGTGGCGTCCGAGGGCGTCAACCTGCACCGCCAGTGCCACCAGCTGGTCCACTACGACGTGCCGTGGTCGCTGATCCGCATCGAGCAGCGCAACGGCCGTATCGACCGCTACGGGCAGGCGCACCAGCCGCAGTTCCACGCGCTGATCCTCACCAGTGAGGTGGAGGGGGCGAAGGACGACACGGTGGTGGCGGAGCGGCTGCTGGAGCGGGAGGACCAGGCGCACCGGGCGCTGGGCACGGCCGAGGCGGTGACGGGCCTGTACCGGGCGGAGGCCGAGGAGAAGTCCCTCATCCAGGATCTGCTGCGCGGCCGTACGGTGGACGAGTCGCTGGACTCGCGCCGGGCGGAGGCCGAGGCGGACGCGGCCATGGACGACTTCCTCGCGGACTTCTTCGGTTCGGTGGGCGACGCCGAACCGGGCACGGAGGACGCCGATCCGCAGGACGCCGATCCGCAGGACGCGGATCCGCGGGACGCCGACGGGAACGGTGCCGGAGCGGCGACGCCGGGCGGTACGGACGCGAGCACGGGCAACGCGGCGGTGCCCCGCCTGTTCACGTCGACCGCCGAGTTCTTGGACGAGGCGCTGCGCGAGGTGTTCCCCGACGCGACCACCAGCCTGGACCTGCACCGGGACAACGAGTCGGGCCTGCTGTCCTTCCGCCCGCCCACCGACCTGGTGCACCGCCTCAAGGCGCTCCCGCTGGACTACGTGCGCGAACAGCGCCTGCGCGAGCGGCTGTTGGTGACCTTCAACCGCCGGCTCGCCGACCATTCCCTGAAGCGGGCCCGCGAGTCGTCCACGTCCAGCTGGCCGGAGATCTCCCTGCTCACGGATCTGCATCCGGTGGTGGAGTGGCTCACGGACAAGGTCCTGGTCCGCCTGGGCCGCCAGGAGGCCCTGATCGTCACGGCCGACGTGCCCGAGCCCACGTACCTCGTACAGGGCGTCTACTCCAATGCGTTGGGACGGCCGACCGTCGTCAAGTGGATGGGCGTCACGCGGGGCGGCACGGTCGAGGACGACATGGTGGGGCTGCTGCGCCGCTCCGGGGTCGGTCCGACCATGGCCAACCCGATGCGCCACAGCGAACCGGCGACCGTGCTGGAGGCCGGCATCACCGACGCCCTGGCCGCCGCCGAGCGTTTCCTCGACCGGCACCGCGACGCCTGGGACGAGCCGCTGCGCAAGCCGATCGACGACTACAAGGCCCGCCTGGGCGACTGGGAGCAGCCCACCCTCGCCGGGGAGCGGACGAAGAAGTCGCTCGCCTCGCTCGCGGACTCGCTGCTGACCACCGGCCGCCCGCTGCTACGGGTCCTCGCCGTCCTGGTCCCCGACCCGGAGGCGTCCGCGCCGGCGCCGTCCACGGCCTGAGCCAATGCCCGCCCACGGCCCGGACCCCGCCCGCCAGGCCTCCCGACCTGAGATTCCCTGAGAAGAGACCGGACATGACGTACGACTCCCTGGTCAACCGAGGAGACTACTTCTCGGCGCACTACCTCGCCGAGGTGCTGCCCAAGGACCTCAAGTCGGGCCTGCTGGCCACCTGGAAGCAGCGCGAGGACGAGGCGAGGGCGGAGGCCGAACGGGCGGCCACGGCAGCAGCCGGAGCCGCGGCCGACGGAACGTCGGAATCGGTGTCGGAGGAGCCGGACGCCGACGACGTCCTGCCCGTCACCCCTCGCGCGGGCCTGCGCGACCTGCGCCGCCGCTACTTCCGGGCCCGTTCCTCCTTCGCACTCCCCGAGGACGAGGACGGTACGTCGGCCGCCCAGTACACCGAGGACGACTCGGCGACGTACGACTCCCCCGCCTGGGCCGAGCGCGTACGCGCCCTGAACTCCGAGGTCCTGCGAGCCCTCGGCTACGACGCCAAGCCCCGCACGATGACGGTCACGCGCGCCGACCAGCCGTACGAGGTGCGGGTGGCGCACGCCGAGAAGGGCCTGGTCGCGGTCGACTGCGGCTGGGCCGCCGAACCGGACGCCGCCCTCGACCCGGAGGGCCCCGGCCGCCTCCTGGAGCCGGTGCCGCTGGACGGCCGCAACACCGTACCGACGGGCTCGAAGCTCGCCTCGTTCCTCTTCGCCTGCGAGGACGCGCCCCGTTACGTGCTGCTGCTGGTCGGCGGGGTCGTCGTCCTGGCGGACCGGACGGTGTGGGGCGAGGGCCGCTACCTCGCGGTCTCCCTGGACGCGGCCCTGCAACGCAACGACACCAAGGCGGGCGGCGAACTCGACACGATCGCCGCCCTGTTCGGCGCGGACTCGCTGCGCACCCCGGAGGAGGGCGGCGAGAACCCCCTCGCGGAACTCGTCGGCAAGTCCACCAAGCATGCGGTGGGCGTCTCCAGCGAACTCCGCGACGGTCTGCGGCTGAGCGTCGAGCTGATCGCGAGCGAGGTCCTGGCCCGGCTGCGCGACCAAAACGTACGCCCCGAGGACATCGGCGAACTGGGCGACCTCGGCAAGCAGTTGACCCGCGAGTCGCTCCGCTACCTCTACCGCGTCCTGTTCCTGCTCTACGCGGAGGCCCGCCCCGAGCTGGGCATCCTGCCCGCCGACTATCCCGAGTACCAGCAGGGCTACGGCCTCGGCCGCCTCGGCGAACTGATCGCCGAACGCGACCTCGTCGACGAGAAGTCCCGGCAGGGCACGTATCTGTACGAGTCACTGGACCTGCTCTTCCGGAAGGTGCAGGAGGGCTACCGTTCCCGCCGCACGCACGGCCCCTCGGCCGTGGAGACGGACGGCGTCGAAGTGGACACCGTGAAGGTCAGCGAGGACGTGGGCCTGCGCTTCGAGCCGCTGCACTCCAAGCTGTTCGAGGCGGACTCGATCCGGCTGATCGGCCTGGGCGCGATCCCGCACCCTCACGACGACACCGACGAGGACGAGGACGACACCGACGGCGGCAGCATCGGTGCTCGTGTCCTGGACACCCGGCTGCGGAACGCCACCCTCTACAAGGTGCTGCGCCTGCTGATGATCACGCGCGGCAAGAAGGGCGAGCGCGGCGGCTTCATCTCGTACGCCCAGCTCGGCATCAACCAGCTCGGGGCCGTGTACGAGGGCCTGATGTCGTACAGCGGCTTCATCGCCGCCGACAACGAGGATCTGTACGAGGTCGCGAAGGGCGGCGACCCGAAGGACGGTTCCTGGCTGATCCCGAAGTCGAAGATCGACGACTATCCGCGCGACGTGTTCGTGTACCGCCGCGACGAGGAGACCGGCGAGGACGTCCGCGTCACCTACACTCCCGGCTCGTTCGTCTACCGCCTCTCGGGCCGCGACCGCCAGACCTCCGCCTCCTACTACACCCCCGAGTCACTCACCAAGGTCACCGTCCAACTGGCCCTCCAGCACCGCCTGGACCAGGACGGCACGACGACCGAGGCGCGGGAGCTGCTCGACTGGAAGATCTGCGAGCCGGCGCTCGGCTCGGGCGCGTTCCTCAACGAGGCCATCAACCAGGTCGCGGCGGAGTATTTGCGCCGCCGCCAGGAGGAGCTGGGCACACCGATCGACACGGAGAAGTACGCGGTCGAACTCCAGAAGGCCAAGGCGTACGTCGCCCTGCACAACTCCTACGGCGTGGACCTGAACGAGACCGCCGTGGAGCTGGCGGAGGTCTCGCTGTGGCTCAACACCATGCACCCCGGCATGGAGGCCCCGTGGTTCGGCCTGCACCTGCGACGCGGCAACTCACTCATCGGCGGCCGGCGTGAGGTGTACCCGGCGGAGAAGCTGAAGAAGGCGGCCTGGCTCGGCACGACCCCCGAACGCTTCCCCCTGACGGAGGCGGCGAACGGCCTCCCGGTGACGGTGACCGAGCGCACGACCCGAAGCGGCTCGGTCCAGCGCGTCACGGAGAACGCCGTCCACCACTTCCTCCTCCCGGCGAAGGAGTGGGGCGCGGTAGCCGCCGAGAAGGAGGCGAAGGCGCTGGCCCCGGAGGCGGCACGGACACTGGGTAACTGGCGCAAGATGATCACCCGGACCCCAACTGCCAAGCAGGCGGAGCGACTTCAGGCGGCGGCCCGGCGGGTGGAGTTCCTGTGGGACCTCGTCGTACGACGACTGGAGATCTCCGAGCGCGACATCTCGCGCCGGATCGACGTGTGGGGCGCGGAGGCCGGCTGGTTGCGGTCACCGGAGGTGGCGGTACAGCGAGAGAAGGTCGTCGCCGACCTGACGGCACCGGACACCCCGTACTGGCGCCTGAAGACCCTGATGGACGCGTGGTGCGCGCTGTGGTTCTGGCCTGTGCAGGAGGCGCGGCTGCTGGACGGTACGGCGGAGGTGTACGAGCGGGGCGCTGAGGAACTCCCTTCGGGCGCTGTGGCGGAGGGGCTGCGGGCGGCGGACGACTCCGGCGTGCTGATGTCCTGGGAGACGACCGACCTGTTCGGCGAGGTGACTGGTGGGGGCGAGCTGACGGCGGCCTCGGTGGAGCGCCGGCGCGCGGGGCGCCGCAAGGAGGCCATCGGGGGTGCGCGTAAGCGGGCGGTGGTTCCTCTGGCGGGGCTGGATGACTGGCTGGAGTTCGCGGAGGCACTGATCGGCACGGAGGATGTGCCGGCGGACTCCCTGGTAGCGGAGTTCGGGTCGCTGGAGGAGCTGGAGCCGTATGAGGATGCGCTGCCCGATCTGATGGGGATGGAGCACTTCCAGCAGCTGGAGCTGCGGTTCCCTTGGGCAGGGGTTGCGGGCGATGTGGCGCGGGCGCAGGGGTTCTTCCACTGGGAACTGGACTTTGCGCAGGTGTTTGCGCGGGGCGGGTATGACTTGCAGGTGGGAAATCCGCCTTGGGTTCGGCCCGAGTGGAAAGAAAATGTGATCCTTGCCGAACGAGATCCTTGGTTCATGCTCACAGATAAGCCGAGCACCGAAGAATGGCGGCTCCGCAGAGCGGATCTATTCGTCCGGGAAGGAGCGGCCACAGCATACTTCCTGCACGAGATGACAGCGAATATCGGAATGATCGAAATGCTGAGCTCGCCAACAACATACCCACTGATCAGCGGCACGCGACCCAACTTGTATCGATCCTTCATGTGTCAGGTTTGGGATCACATCGGTGACCGAGGCATGGCGGGCATGGTACATCCGGATACGCACCTCGAAGGCGTAAGAGATGGCCACCTTCGGTCCGCAACCTATCACCACCTCCGACTCCACGCGACCTTCATCAACTCAAGCAATTGGGCCTTTGAAATCGGCAGAGCAGTGTCATTCGGGCTACACATTTACGGGGGTAGACTTCTCGATATCAATTTTCTGACAATTAGCCAGCTCCATTCCGCTCAAGTTTTGCCCGACTCTCTCGCCCATGACGGACGCGGCGAGATTCCCGCCCAGAAGTACAATGGCGCGTGGGATGTACGGCCCCATGCAGCCCGTCTCGTTAGAGTAACCTCCCCACTCTTGACCGAATGGCGGAAACTCGGTGGTGACGATACAGAGCCGATCGAACATACCCAACTTCTTCACCCGATCACTACGGCCGAACAAGGGGCTATCGCGGCCCTTGCAGGCATCTCTCGACGATTGGTCCAGGAGCAGCCACTAATCAGTCACGGATACAACGAGACTAATGCTAAAAAGGACGGCTACCTTCGCTACAAGGTAGACCAACCAGATACTTGGGAAGAGGCAATTCTACAGGGACCTCATTTCGCCATCGCGACTCCTTTCGCGAAGCAACCTAACTCACCCATGCGTAATAGCAAGGATTGGCAGAGCTGGAACCTCACTTCACTTCCGCCTGACGCAGTGCCTCGCACGACCTACGCGGTCGCCTCCTCACGCGGTGCATATCGTGCCGCTCAAGACGAATGGCGAGGACGACGCTACACAGACTATTTTCGACTTGCATGGCGTGCCATGATTGATCCCAAGAACACTGAGCGAAGCTTGTTCGCCGCCATCATTCCGCCAGGTGCCGCGCACGTCCATGCAGTACATTCGATGGCACTTGCCAGCAATCGCGAAACTGCCCTCAATGCCGGTTTTTGGGCTTCCATGCCTCTGGACTATCTTCTGCGCGTTACAGGCCGATCGCATCTTCAGGTCGCCGAGGCTCTACGCATGCCAGCAGCCACACACGACCATCCACTTAGCCATCCCCTTTTGCTGCGCACTCTACGGCTGAACTGCCTAACCAGCGCCTACTCCCCCCTCTGGCGAGAACTTTTCCATCCCACATGGCCACATTATGAACACTGGGGGCATACGTGGGATAAAAACCCGGCACTCACCCCACTCGCTGCGAACTTGACTCCCGATTGGACGGAATCCACCCCACTTCGCAGTGACTACGAACGCAGGGCAGCTCTTGTAGAGCTAGATGCGCTGGTATCGGTCTGGCTTGGGATCACAGCTGAACAGCTTGCCGCGATTTATCGGGCCCGCTACCAAGTACTAGGCGAGTACGAGTCAGACATGTATTTTGATGCTAAAGGAAGGAGGATCGCGAAGAATTACTATGCATACAGTCACGGCCAGACGAAAGAGAACTATCTTTCCCTCCTTGACCATTTCACGGATCCAGGCAAAATTGCGCCACCTGACGGATACACCGCCCCCTTCTACAAAGCCGATCGCGAAAATGAGATGCGGGCCGCCCACGCACACTTCCAAGCACGGTTGGATGCCGAGATTGCTGCGGGAAGGTGGACCCCACCCGAGACAGCGAACGTCGGAGGCAAAGTACAAGTGGACGTTTGATCGCCAGAAAATCGATCCCACCCAGGTCCCCCCTTCCCGATAGGCTCCGTCCATGCCAGGACAGTTGCTCGAACTGCACGTGGAGAACTTCCGGAGTCTGCGGGATGTGACCATTCCGTTAGGGCCCCTGACGGTTCTCGTCGGTGCGAACGGTGTCGGAAAGTCGAACGTCCTCAAGGTCTTTGACCTGCTCGCCGACATCATCCGCACCGACCTCGAACCCGCCCTCGAAACCCGGGGCGGGTTCGACGAGGTCGCATTCTGGGGCGGCCCCAAGCCGCCGACCACCCTCCGGATTCGGCTCAAGGCGACCTGGACCACCCACTCCAGCCCCAACGCCCCCGACGAGTACGACCTGAAAGTTCGGCGCTACTCAGCACCGAGCAACCGGGACAGCGGGCGTTATCGGCTCACCCGCAGCGAGAGCTTCCAATTCAAACGGACACGGGGACGCGGACGCCGCATCGCCGTCTCGGGTGAGCGAGCCACAGTCGTCGACACTCGACCGAAGTCCAGTACTCCGGAGGAGAGCAGCGAATTCGGTATCCAGCGACTCAGCAGTGGCCTTTCGACCCTTCCCCGCCTGGCCAGCGCGGAAGGTGGTACCGAGGTCGCCCGAGTGGCACAACAGCTGTCTTCGTTCCGTGTGTTCGACGTGAACGTGGATGCGGCGCGGCAGCCGTCCCGGCGCCTCTACGACGACCTGTCGTCCAACGCGGATAACTTGGCCTCCTTCCTCTACACCCTTTCCATCAGGACCGGTGATCTTTGGGGTCGGCTGATGGATGACGCCCGGTCAGTGCTTCCTCAGCTGCTGGATATCGAGTTCGTCATGGTCGGAGGCGGGGCCGACCAGATCACCGTCTTCCTTCGCGAACGCGGTCTGCGGCGCCCCACCCCCCTTGCCGACGCCAGCTACGGGACCGTCCGCCTCCTCGGCCTACTGGCCCTGCTCTACGACCCCGCACCTCCCGCCCTCACGTGTATCGAGGAGATCGACCACGGCCTGCACCCACAAGCCCTGAACCTGATCGTCGATCGCCTACGCGAGGCCAGCGCGCTGACGCAGTTCATCGTCGCCACCCACTCCCCCGCTCTCACGGACCGCCTCCTGCCCGAGGAAATCGTGATCTGTGAGCGCGACGACGAAGGCGCCTCCCTCATCCCCGCCATCAGCACAGGCGACGTTCGCGCCATCGTCGAGGAGAGCGGCGACCTACCACTCGGCGAACTCTGGTTCTCCGGCGTTCTCGGGGGCGACCTCACGGGGGACGAGCTGTGACGGCCAGGAGCAGAGAGCCGCAGGGACGCGGTGTCATCGTGCTCGCCGGCGAGGACTCCAACGACTGCCGGATCGTCGCCGAGATCATCAAGCAGCACCACCCGGATCTCAGCAATGCCCGGCTCGTCGAGATCAGCGACAAGACCAGGCTCAAGACAGCCACCGGCCCTCAACTCACCGCCCGCGTCAACACCATCATCGGCAAGGCGAAGGGCCGGGCCCTCCGGGCAAGAGGCCCGCTTGTCGGCCTGGTAATCCACGAGGACCTGGACGGCTACACGGACGCCGAGTACACCCGTATCCGCGCGAACGTCGCCGGATCCCTATCCCGCGAGAGTCCCTGCAACTCGGCGCTGGCGCTTGCCGCTTGGGAGTCGGAAGCCTGGCTCTTACTCTTCCCGGACGCCTTCCCGGCCGTCCGGCCCAACTGGAAGGTTCCCGCGCAGCTCCAGGGCCGCGACAGTGGAAACCTCAAGAGCCCCAAGGAAGAACTCAAGCGCAGGCTCGGTTCGCCGGCCTTCCGGGAGAGTGACGGGCCCAAGGTCGCTGAGCAGGCCCGGTCACTAGGCCTACTGGCCTCGGACCCGACCGGTACCAACCGCTCCTACAAGGACTTCGTCCACGAGCTCGGCCAGTGGTCCGCAGCCTCCGTCCCAAGTCCTCGCCGTAGGTGAGCCGTTCACGTATGTCCTGCAGCTCAGCCGATCTGGTGGACCGCGTGCCCGACGAACATCGCCCAGGCGTCCGGGCCAACAGCCATCCCCGGACGGGCAGTGTCCTTGGAGTCCCGCACATGGATCGCTTGAGGGCAGCTGGCAACCTCTACGCACTCCCCGCCAGCTCCACTGCTGTAGCTGCTCTTGATCCAAACGAGATCCGGTACAGCACGTTCAGGCATCGCGAAGGTCATGTCGCTCCAAGAAGCTTCTCTACAAGGGCCAGGGAATCGTGCGGAGTCAGCCCCTGTGCTCGCAGGATGCCGTACTGCTCCTCGAACTCGCGAACCGCGCCTCGCTCCGTATGCAGGCGGCTGTCCTGGTGTGCCTCCACGTATGAGATCCTGCGCCCTTCCTTCGTTTCAATCAAGGTGAACGGTCCGCCAAGCGCCGCGTGTGACTCGCGGCACGTCGGCATCACTTGGATCTCCACGTTCCTCGATTGACCAACCAAGAGAATCTGCTCCAGTTGTCCCTGCATCACAGAGGGACCTCCGAGAGGCCGACGGAGCAAGGTCTCCTCAAGGACGAAGCTAATCGTGGGCATCGGTCTCCGGAAGAGGATCTCCTGCCGGGCGAGGCGAGCGGCGACCCGTTGCTCGATGGTGTCCTCGTCCAGCAAGGGACGCCACATCCCGAACACTGCCCGTGCGTACTCCTTCGTCTGCAACAGACCCGGTACTGCCTGGTTCGCGTACACGTGCAGTTCAACCGCCTCCGCCTCCAACCGAGCCGCATCCCGAAAGAACGCCGGGAACTGCGCCTTCGCAACCTCCTCTTTCATCTCCTGCAAGACGCCACCCGCGTCCAGCAGTTCGTCCGCCACATCGATGAACCGAGGCGACGGCACCCGCCTCCCCTGCTCGAACGCCGCGATCGTGGACGCCGAATACCCGGTCCGCGACCCGAACTCGGTCCGCTCCAGCCCCGCCCGCAGCCGGAACCGTTTCAGTTGGCGTCCGAAGACACGGAGGATGCCCGAGCCTGGTTCCGGCGACCCCGTCGCCTCTGTCTCGACGTCCGAGCCCGTGTCCGCAACCCCGGTTCCGTCCGGCTCCCGTGCCAGTTCACTCACGCGTCCGCTCACCTCCACCGCCCGTACCGACCCACGCCCACGCTAGGAAGCACTCGCTCACCACACCGCCGAACCTCGAAAGTTCACCAGAACAAGTGCTCAGGCGACCGAGCATCGGGTCACTTCGACCTTGCGACGGCCTTTGCGTTCGTGGCACTCCCGGCAGACTGCGTGCGGGTCATGCGTGCGGATCGCGCGTTCACAACCGTCGCAGCTGACCAGCGGGACTGGTCGCAGTGGGGACATCACCGTCGCCGTAGAGGAAGGCGCCGTCGGCAACGGCGGCGGGAGAAGGGTGGTCAGGCGGTATTCGAGGAGGCTCGCCGGGTGGCGGATGGGGTCGGCCTCGGACGGCAGGCCGGCGGTGAGCGTGCGGGTGATCTGGTCCGGCGTCGCGGCACGGGCGAGCCAGGTCTCGACAGCGGGCACGAGCCGCTGGACGTCCCGTTCGGACAGCAACAGCCGGGGATCGGCGCGCCGCAGCCGCACGAGCAGGTCGGCCGCCGGGCCGGTGGGCACCGCGACGGGTTCGGGTGCCGCACGCCTCGTAGGTCCGGAAGAAGCCCGCGCCGAGTCCGACCGCGAGACCTCCGCTGCCGCCGGAACAGCCACCGGCCCCGGTGCAGACTGAACCTCACGTTCGTCCCCGGCCACCGCAGCGGCCGAGACGGAGGCAACGGCCGCCCCCGAGCCGTCGCCGCGCACCGAGGGTCGTACGACGGCCCCCGGATGGTCGTAGAAGAACGTACGCGTGGCGATACGTCCACCCCCGAGGGGCACCCGGCGGCGGACGAGATACCCGGCCGCCTCCAGTTCCCGAAGCGCCCTGCCGATCGTCACCTCGCCCTCCGAGAAGCGCAGGGTCAGCGCCTTGATGGTGACCGAGGCACCGTCCGGCAGGGACTGGATGTGGACGCCGATGCCGATCGCCGTGGCGGAGAGGCGAGGGTGCTGGGCGAGGTGGTTGCCGACGACCGTGTAGCGCTCGGTGTGCCGGTGACGTACGTGGAGGACTCCGGCGCGGGGCGCGTCCGGCGGGAGGGCCGGAGGCGCGGGCGGCGAGTGCTCGGGCGACGGGGACGCGTACGGGAACGCGGGCAGGGCCGCGTTAGACTGCGGGTCAGCCATCGGGAAGGTCAACTCTTCCTGGTTGGTCAGGCCCTCGCCGGGATTGCAGTCCCGCCGGGGGCCGTTCTCTGTCTGTGGTTGTGTGCGGCGACCGTACCCCACCCGCGCGACCGGCCAACGCTCTCGTCACTCGAACGAGTGGCGCCCCAACTCGCGTACGTTCAGGCCGGGTTTGGTGGGGTTGGTGGTTTCCCCAAAGGCTTTGAAGGACATCGCGCACCACCGGATCACGGAATCCCGCGTCCCGGTGACGAACTGGCAGGACGACGCCCGGGCCTACGGGCGGGGGTTCGCGAACAATCCGGACGAGGCAAGGAACGCACTGCGCCGATGACCAGCCCTTCCCACGTGGACGACGACCGCGGCTGCCTCCGTCCGGTCCTCGCCGTACCCCTCACCCTGCTCACCCTCATCGCCGCGTATTTCTGCTGGGCAGCACTGACCATCACGCCGTCAGGCACCTGGGACGACGACGCGTACGCCGGAATCGTGTTGTCGTGCGTCGTCACCATCGGGGCCGCCGGAGCCGCGGCGGCGCTGTGGCTGGTGCCTTCGGTGCGGAGAACCATGACGTGGTGGTGGATACTTCCGGCTCTGCTGTTGGGCGCGGTCGCGGGAGTGCGGTGGGCCGTGGGCGGCTAGGTCCGCCGCCACCGTCGCACTCGGTTCGCTGCACATGCGCGAACCTCCGAATCAAGCCGCGAGACTGCCGGCAGGCCACAACTCACGCGTCAGGTCTTCGCCATTGTGGGAGCTGACGCATGACGGCGTCAGACTCGGCGGCAGCGACCTCGAAGCTCGGAGATGACGACCTTCTCGCTCGCGTTGACGTCACCGTCCACCGTGGCCACCCGGTCGGCCACGTCGAGGATGTCGCTCAGATCCCCCGGCTCGGCGTCTATGCGCTCCCACACCTCGGCAGGGTCGATATCAACAAGGTGGGCGAGCTGTTCATCGACCACCTGATGCTGATCACGGACCAGCCTCACCAGGTGCTTCATCAAGAGCGTCTCGTCGTCGGCGATCTTGTGGTCCGCCATGATGACGAGCCACGCGACCCACAGCATCAACTGCGGGTGCTGACTCCGCTTGCTCAGACCCTCGGCGATTTCGATCACCCGCGCCTCGTTCCGGAAGACGGCTTGCGCGTGCCGCCCCGCGAGCAGCGTCGTATAGCGGTTCAGCACCACCGCAAGGGGAACGCCGACCACGGGGATACCGATTTTGATGACGTTGCGCTGCAGGAGGAACTTTCCGACGAAGGGGAGCCCCTTCGCGGCGCTCAGTACCGCTTTGGAGTAGTAGCGCTTGACCACCGGCCGTACCATGGCCGGAACCGCCTTCACCACGCCCTGCCTGACCACTTCCCCGCTTTTGATCGTGAAGGCCACTCGAATGAGCTTCCACATGTCATCGGGGTCGGACAGGTCGAGCGGGACCCGATAGAGGACTGCGATGTCGTAGGCCAGGCGGAGCTGGAGCCGGGTGATGAACGCGACATCGACCATCATGGTCGCGACGGCGGCCGGGACAGTCGCCACCGAGGCACCACCAAGGCTTCCGATGGTGGCGGCGACGGCCGCCGTGTAGGCCCCGGCAGAGAGCCCACCTTCGAGCGCGGCGTACCGAGCCGCCATCTTGATCCGCTGGTCGACGATGGCGTCCGCGGGTACGCCCTCGTACCGTTCCTGGAAGTACTGCCAGTTGACCTTGTCTGTGTAGGAACTCAGGGCCTCGGCGCTGAGCTTGGTGAACCAGCCGCCCGACTTGATGTCGTCCGCGCTCAGCCCCTTGATGAACTCCCGTATTTCGGCCCGCTCCTGCTCGACGACCTTCCGGTCGGCATCGTCGTCGGCGCCGGCGTTGGCAGCCTCAGTCGGAGCTTCTGTCATGGCGAGTTCCCCCCAGGCGGTTCAGCGTGGAGCCAGGTTGCCTGGTTTTGGACAACCCCGCTGACGTCTCAACACGGTGACTCAGTAACCAGCAACCGTCTGTGGACAGATGTCCCATGAGCTGCACAACTCTAGCGTGACGTAATGCGGCTGGTGCCCTCGCGCGGACCTCCATCATGATCGCCGTCACCGCCGTCAACTGCGTCACACACCAAGCAACCCCGAGTTGGCTCGACACCGTGAACAGCCCCGAATCCGCTCATCGCCATGGTCACGAAACGTACGAGGCCATATGGATTGTCAGATCGCGCGGATACCCTGTCGAGGTGTACGACATGACGGACCCGGTAGCCGCTCGTCAGGCGGCGAAAGCCGCTGAACAAGAGCGCCTGAAACGGGCGCGTGAACGCCGGGAGAGTAAGGGCCCCTCAGGCGTGAGCGGTTTCGTTCAGCGCAAGTGGCGTTGGCTCGGCGTCGGGGGCGGCGAGGCGGTCGAGGCGGTGCTGGCCATGCTCACGGAGGCAGCGGCCGCCACCGGAATGCCCGAGGCGGAGCGGGCGGTCCTCACGCAGGCCCTCGAAGGCGATCCGGACCGCGAGAGCCTGTTACCCGCGGTGCACGCGGGGCTGAGCCTCCTGTCACCAAAGTCGGTCCTCGGCCATCTGCGGAGCCTCTGGGCCGCCGGTGTGCGATGGCTCAACGAGGCGGGTCTGGAGCGATGCAGGGTGTTGTGTTCGACGGCGCCCAGCCTGGACCTGGTCAGCAAGCGCGCCCACGCGGTCTCGGGCGGACCCGCCTTCAGCCTCTTCGCGACCGCGGCCACACGCGGCGCGATACCCGTACCGAACCGGTTTCTCGACGAGCTCCTCCCGTGGGCGCCTCTGTCCGTCATCGACGATCTGATCGACCACGGTGGCCTCATGCCCGAGGACGCGCCCTGGACGAGACGGGACGAGCGGGAAGGCCTGTATCTGCGCGCCCGTCTCGCCCCTACAACGGTCACCAGTGAGCATGCCGAGCGCCTCGCATGGCGGGCGTATCTGCGCCGGCAGTCCTTCCTCCTCGGGGAGACTCTCGTCCGAGAGGAACCGGACGATGTGTGGGACTTGCTGTACGACGTCGTCATGGACGGCGATGTGACGGCCGTGAGCGCACTCGACGCGGCGCTGCCCCGACCCCAGCAGATCGAACTGCGCGACCTCAAGTCGGGTGCGCTGTCCGGGCAGTGGCCGCCGAGCATGACCGAAGACCGGGGACTCTGGCTGCTGATGGCCACGCTTTGGCGCCCGAGTAACCTTGTCGACGCCGGACGGAGTCCGTTCTATGCTCTGGTCGCCCTGAACCGCGCCTACGACCTCGTGAAGGCCGGTGACCTGGATGCGACGGCCCAGCAGGCGTACTCCCTCACCCGGGGCAGCGTGAGCCACCGCAAGGTTCCGGCCGACCTGGTACAGGAGTCCCACGCCATCGCGGCGTACGCGGCGGTGGGGCAGAGCGAGAGGCTCGATTCGCCGACGGTACGGGACAGGCTGCTCGACTCCGCCGAGGAGCACGCCGAGAAGGCCGCCGCGCAAGGAGGCGCCGTCGCCGAACGCAACCTCCGGCTGCTTCGCACCTGGAGGGGGACGAGAAGGAACGACCGTGGTCGGTTCAGCAACCCCTTCCTCGACATCGGCCTCGATCACGGGGCTGACGGGTGGGAGGAGCGCTGCCGCGAGATATTCCGGGAGCGCGAGGGCGACGCCAGGGGCCAATCGGAACTGAACATGGCCGAGGAACGCATCCGAGGCGCGCTTCGCGGAGAGGCGGGCTGGGACGTCTTCTACCAGCTGCCGCTCGACCAGTCGCGATATGGCATGCCCTCTCAGGTTCCGAAGCATCTGGTGCCCCCGTTGGAGCCCCTGCCACGCCGGACCGCGATGACGAGTGGCGGCGAGCTGGAGGCCATCCGCGCCCGTGCCGCCGTAGAACTCCTTGACGACTTCCGGACCACCGCGCCGCGCCTCGACCGCCACAGCTCCGCACGATGACCGCTTCGACGCCGTCGTCCTGACCCACCGTCCGAGCCGAACGAAGTAGAGCAGCCTGATGCCTCCCAAGAAGAAAATTCCCAAGAGAGAGCGAGCACACCGCCCGTGCCCCGCGTGCGGCCAGACGCAACCCGGGGCACAGGGCAAGCCGTCACCACACAAACCCGGAGGTCTGAAGCGCCGCCGGGGGCAGCACACGGATGCCCAGGCCAAGCCCACGAAAGCCGGTGCCGTCGAGGCTCCCCCTCGTCCCGATCCGATCGACGCGATGACGGTCATCAAAGGGGTGGCGGCCCGCGTACCGGAGGCACTGGAGGCTGTCGGGGTCGATGAGATGCCCCCCACCGGCGCGCTCACCGCGGCGGTGCGCAGGGCGGTCCTGGACGAGTTCCGCACGCGCGCCCAGTTCGCCGGACGTCTCGCCGAGATCGACGCGCTGCTGTGGTCCCGGGCGGGAGACAGCCGTGAGACCGTCGAGGGCGCGATGACGGCGCACCTGCGGGAACTGCGGCTGCTGCGGGTTACTGAGCCGGAGGAGAGCGACCGGTTCGTGGTGACCGAGGGCGAGGGAGACGCCTTCGAGTTGCTGAGTCCTGCATACGTGGACGAGTTGACAGGGAAGGTCATTCTCGCGGGGCAACTCCGGCGCATCGCCGGGCCCGCGGGCGTGAACGCGGGGGAGGAAGCATGACGGCAGCGGGAATCGACTTCGGGACCACCAACTCGGTCGCCGCCCAGTGGAACGGCGAGTACGTCGAGTTGCTGGAGATCGGGGGGCAGGGCCTGGACGCGAACTGGAGGCGCGAGGGGTTCGAGCTGCTCTACCCGTCGGTCGTCGGCACGAGTTCCCTGCGGCCGGGCACCCTGTTCGGCTGGGAGGCGAAACTCCGCTCCGAGCAGGCCGTCGAGGCGTGCAAGCGGATGCTGCGCGAGGAGCCGTTCGTCAAGCTCGGCGGTGAACGCTTCGCCGCGACCACCGCCGCCGCCGGCGTCTTCCACGCCATCGCGGGGGCGGCGGAGGAGGAAGCCGCCACCGAGATCCGCGAAGCCGTCATCACCGTGCCCGCCAACGCGACCGGCGCGGCCCGTTTCCGAACCCGCGAGGCCGCCCGTGCCGCGGGCATCACGGTCCGCACCCTGCTGAACGAGCCGACGGCGGCGGCGATCGCGTACGCGCACGAGATGGAGATCGACGGCGAGTTCCTGGTCTTCGACTGGGGTGGCGGCACGATGGACGCCACCCTCCTCCTTCACGATGACGGATTCTTCGACGAGAAGGCGAGCCGGGGCGTCAACCGCCTCGGCGGCCTGGAGATCGACGCCCGGCTGCGCCGCATGGTCCTCGACCAGGCGCCCGCGCGCGGGCGTTGGAGCGATTCCGAGAAGCGGATGTTCGCCCTGGAGATCGAGCGGGCCAAGATCCTCCTCTCCCACCAGGAATCGGTCCGCATCCAAACGCCCGACGACGTCACCGTCGAGATCGGGCAGGACGAGTTCTCCGAGGCCATCCAGGACCTCATCAACCGCGCCCTCGACCCGGTGGAGGAATGCCTGGAGCAGGCTCGGATCGACCCGCAGGACCTCACCGCGGTACTCATGATCGGTGGCAGCAGCCAGATCCCGGCAGTGCGCGCCGCGGTCTCGGAGGCACTCGACTGCGAACTCGTGGACACCTCCCTGTGCGACCCGATGACCGCGGTCGCCGAGGGAGCGGCGATCAGCGCCGCCGCCATGGACGGCGAGCTGAAGAGCATCATCAGGGTGGTCAACACGCACGCCCTTGGCACGATCACCAAGGACCGTGAGGGCAGGCGGAAATTCAGCGCCCTCATCGACCGTAACCAGCGCCTGCCGCAGCAGCGCGTGAAATCGTACGAGCCGACGAAGGACAACGTCTCCCAACTCAACGTCGAGGTCTGGGAGGGAGACCCGGACCGCGAGGTCGGCCACCCGGACAACGTCAAACTGACCGACCTCGTTCTGACCTACCCCCGACGCTGCACGGCCGAGGACGGTGTCTTCGACTTGGAGTACACCTACAGCAAGGAAGGCCTGCTGACCGTCCGGGCGACCCTGCAGAAGACCGGCGAGGTCGTCCTCGACGGCGAGGTGAAGGTGTTCGGGGACGGGAACGTCCTGCCGGAGGTGAAGAAGGAACTCGACCGGCTACTCGCCCTCGCCCCTGCCGCCCGACCCGCGACCACTCCGACCCATCCCCAGCAGGTTCGGCCCCAGGGCCAGGTCAACGGGGCGCCCAAGCCCGCCCCGCCTCGCTCCGCGCCCCAGCCGGCCGACGCGAACACGGCCGCGCCACCACTCGTGATCGACGGATCCAACCTCGCCTGGAACGGGCGCCCGCCGCGTGCGGCGGGCGGAAGGCCGAGCTTCGCGGCGTTGCAGGCGGCTGTTCGATCGCTGCGGTTCAAGCACCCCGATTGCGACATCCACGTGGTGGTCGACGCCACCCTGCGCCACGACGTGTCCGCCGAGGAGAGGCCCCTCGTGGAGGCCGCCATCGCCGACGGCACCGTCGTACAGCCTCCGGCCGGGACCGAGGGGCGGGGCGACGCACTGGTGATCAGCATCGCCGAGGAGGTCAGCGGAGTCATCGTCTCGAACGACAACTTCGCGCCCTTCCAGAAGGCGAATCCGTGGCTGCGGGTCGCCGGCCGGGTCATGGGGGCGACTCACTCACAGGGTGTGTGGGTGTTCAACCGACGCGTACCCAATCCGGCGCCGGCTGCTCAGCGAAGGTGACACGCTCGGGGCGGATCCGCGCAGACGAGAACACGCTCAGGCAGACAGAGATATCGAAACCCGCGCCCTGGCGCCGACGTACGCAGTCGTCGTCCGGGGCGGCCGGTCGACGATGGGGGCCGCCAGTGGAGAGCGTGAGGTTGTCGGTCGTCGCGGTAGTCGCGGTGCTTCTCGCCACCGGCTGCTCGGCTCGGCCGGGCACCGGTCAGACGGAGAGCGACGTCTGTCCGCCCGTCGCGTCCGACGTCTCAGCCACTCCCACGCCCGCATCCGGGCCCGCACGTCAGGTCGAGTTGGGCGACTTGCGGTGCTCGGACGCTGACTCCGGTATGAGCGCTGTGGACATCAGGGTAAAGAACACCGGCACGGGCGAAGCCAACTACTCCGTCACCGTCGAGTTCATTGACTCTGAACAGCACTCGCTCTCTACTGAGGCCACCTACTTCGGCCATGTGAGCGCCGCGGCGACCATGTCGAGGACGGTCTACGCCGTACGGCCGACCAACGGCCTCGGGCTTGCCGTCCGCCTAGTCGACGTGAAGCGTGAGGTCGTTCCAGCGAAGGCCCCGGCAAGCGCCCTGGACACGGCGGTGGCCCTGTTCGTGGAACAGGGTCTCGTACCCGCCGGCACCCCGTACGGGGATTGCCCAGACACCGCACCCCAGGCCTATTGGATCGGTAACCGAGGAAACTTAGCCCTGTCATCGGGGCGGACGGACGGCTCTCCGAGTGGCCGAGGGGCTTCTTCGACGAGTGGGAGAACTCCCTCGACCAACTGCTCGACTGAGCAGGCACACGAAGTCGACGAACGTGCCCCGGGGGGTCGGGGCCGTAGACGCGGAACGAGAATGGGGTGGGGCGTGCCGCTGCTTGTGTTTCTCAACGAACAGTCCTGTGTGACGAAGTGCGGGGCCGACGAGGTCGCTGCGGGCATGCGCACCTTCGTGGACGTGCTCCGGGAGTTACGGCGCTGGCGGGACATCAGCCTTGCCACACAGAGCCCGCTCGACCAGGCGGAACTCGCCCACGGCTACTACTACGCGCAGTGGCGCAACGACGCCCGCACCAGGGACGAACAAGCCCCGAACATCAGGCCGGAGCACGAGAACGCCCGCAGGAACCGTTTCTGGGAGGACCAGGACGGCGAGAGCCGTTGCTTCGAACTCCACGGGAACCTCAACCGTGGAGCCGGCCGCATCTACTTCCGGCTCGTCCACGACGAGAAGGCCATCCGCATCGCCCACATCGGACGCCACCTCTGAAGCGGACTCTCGCAGCCCCCTCCACCGACAAGGGCGCCGCGAGAGTAACGGGAGTAGACCAGGAACTCCCTGCCGCACACCGCCGCGTACACGAAACACACCGTCGCACACGGCGCCTCGCTGTGTGCGCGTCGGACCTGTGCTCATCAGGGTGCGCCGGGCAGCGTTGGCGGCATGAACAGCGAGCACTCACCCACCGCCACGGCGGCGACCGCGACATGTGAGGCGGCCGAAGTGGGCACCACGAAGGACGAGTTCACGATGCGCTTCAGCTCAACACCGCGCGGTGCCCGCCTCGCCCGCCGCCTGGTCGCGGACCGGCTCGATGCCTGGGGGCACCCCCATACGTCCACCGCCAACGACACGCTGACCCTCATCACCGCCGAGCTGACCGCCAACGCCGTACGCCACGGCCACGTGCCCGGACGGGACTTCGAGGTGCGGCTCACCGGCACCGGTGGCGAACTGCGCGTAGAAGTCTCGGACACCCGCGCCGAACGCGTACCGCCGCTCTCCCTCGACGAACCGCCCGGCGACACCGAGTCCGGCCGGGGTCTGATGCTGGTCGCGGCGCTGGCCGACGAGTGGGGGACCAGGCCACGTGTGAACGCACCCGGAAAGACGGTGTGGGCGGCGCTGGCACTGGTCTGACCGAGCGCCGACCACCGCACAGGGCGCTGTCCCCGACTCGGCCGGCTTCGGCCGAATCCGGCTCACCGGGATCTTCACGGGGCTCCCGGCCGACCGGTCCCGAAACACCGCGTTGTCCCCCGATACGCCGAAGGACAAGTATGGAGTGCGCGGATCCAGAGGAGGGCCTTCGCCCCGGTCGGCAACAGGCCCTTACAACGGGCCGACATACTCGGCGATCAACCGGCCGCAGTCGGTGAGCAGAGGAGCAGTCCCAGGGTTCAGGAAGATGCCCACGGCCAACAACGCGATGCCCAGCGCGGCATGGAAGAAGCAACTCACCACGACCGATCCGTCATCCCTCTCCCAGGCATAAGCCAGCCGAGCGAAGAAGATGAGCAGAGAGAGCGCCGCGATGGCGAGGATCACCACCGTCACGGGGAACAGGATGCTCCACACCACCGCCACTCCGGGTTCCCGCGAGGACACCGCCCGGATGGCCGCGCCTGCCATAGGCATGGGCAAGCCGGCCGCAGCAAAGAACAGGCGCCCGAGATAGCGTCGGCCTCGCCCCAGACGAACCGTCGGCGCGAGGCGCTGCGACCCGGTTCGCCCCGCCGGTGATCCAGGACGCCGGGTAGAAGACGTCGAGGATCCGACTGGCAACGGGGTCGCGGGACCTGTCTCAACGAGGTCCGGGCTGGACCGGGACTCCGGCACAACCTCACCGCTGACGACTCCGTCGCCACCCGACGGTGCCTCGCCTCTGCCAAGGTCGCTGGCCAGTGTGCGCAACTCGGCGCGAATGAGCTGAAGTTCATCGTCAGCTGAGGCCAAGACGTCCTCGAAGGCGCGCTCGTCGTCCGGCTGCGCCCAAAGACGTGTCGGTTGCCGCTTCGCCGCTTCCGCTTCATAGCGTGTCCTGGCTACGAGGGCTTCGAGGCGTTCCCGCTCTCGCTCAGCCTCCCTCTTTTTCTCCTGGGCTCTGATGACGCGCAACTCCGCGTCCCGCAGTTTCTCCTGAACCTCTCGCAGTGCCTCATTACGGCCTTCGGCCCGGGCCCTCCGCGCCTCCTCCGCCAACTCCACACATCGCTTGCGGAAATGCTCTACCGCAAGCGCCAACGCTTCGATGACGCGTTGAGCGTGCTGCTGGGCAGCCTGGGCGGTGACACGGCGGTCGAGGTACGCGGAACCGGTCGGGTCCGGTGCAGTCCCGACATGCACGCTGAAGTTGGTCACGGTCTGATCGCGGCCTGCTTGATACAGGCCACTGTGGTCCGAGGCCGCTCCGAAAAGGTAGATATCGCCGGTCAAGGGGTCAGGAGACTTGTCCATACATCGTCATCGGTAGTTGTTCACGGTCTGGTCGCGTACGGACAGGTAGGCCTGCCCGTTCCCCTCGACGTGGGCTTCAAGGTGCACTCCTCCGCTGATTGACTGGCCGCTCGTTTCAGCGGTCAGCTCCCGCAACAAGAGGGTCAGTTCAGCTGCCGCTTCCGGGTACTGGGCGAGCAGCGTCCCGAGTCGAAGCTGCCATTCGCTCTCGACGCCAACTGGCTCCCCTCCAGCGAGGAGAGCTGCGCGCGACCTGGACAGCAGCTCATCAATCTCCTCCGCCGCGTCCGGCCGGAATCGCCGCCACAGCGTCGCGACCCCACGCCTGGTCTGTTCCCAAGCGTCGGTCGCCAGCAAGGTGGCTACGGTCGTACCTGCGGTTCCGGCGAGCGCTAGCACGTTCAGCTCCACGCAATCCCCTCGATGTAGTGGATTCGATCCAGCTCCACTGCCCACGCCCAGGCAGGAGCCGAACGAGATTCGAAATCCTATCCCAACTGCCGTGTGCTACAAGGGAGATAGAGCCCCTACACCGCGCGCTCTTGGACGTGTGCGTTGTCGCGCACGCCATCCGCTGCGGCATACCTCGCCACCAGAGTCCACTGCGCCGCGCTCAAGCAACGCTCCCGCCCAAGGCGTTCGTCACGTAAGTCATGTGCTGAACGTTTCCCACCTGGTTCCACGTCGAGTGGTTACCGGTGCCGACGGAGCCCTCGGCCCGGTCACGCAACCACCTCTCCCCCGCTCCCGCATCCACACCCCGGAACTCCGCGAGGCCGGTGAGACAGCGAGCGGCCTCCCGGTTGGCGTCGTCGTACTGCCTTCCGTGCGGCACCTTGGACAGGTGGTAGGCGCGGGCGGTGGTGTAGCGGAGGATGCCCCACGGCGGGCCTCCGCCGCGCGCGGGCGGGGTCTGGGTGACGTACGTTGCGGGATGGATCCCGTAGTCGCCGTAGCGCAGTCGGGGCAGGTAGGGGCGTTCGCTGTGGCCGATCTCGTGCCAGGCCTCCCAGTCCGTGCGCGGGGCCTCGTGCAGGACGCCCTCCCGGAAGTCTTCAGGCGGTCCGGGGAAGCCGCCGGCCAGGACGGTCACGGTGCGCCAGGAGGTGAGCGGGATCAGGGTGTCCAGGGCTCGCACGGCCTCCTTGGCTGCGTCGGGGCGGTCCGGCAGGACGGAGGCGAGGTCAAGGAACAGGTCGGCCGGGTGGCCTGTGGGCATCCGGCCGAGCAGCGCGGCGACGTCCGATGCCGTGCGGTCGTTCCAGTCGCCGGGGAGCCGTACGCGGATGCCGAGTCCGTCCTCTCGGTGCCGGGCCGCGGCGAGTGCGAGTGACTGCTGGGCGCCGGGGCGGCCGGGCCCGGTGACCGGCCGCAGGTTGCGGTGGTCCCACCACTCGGAGGTCAGGACGGCGGCCAGTACCGCCGCTTCGTCCTCGTCGGCGAACGGCGCGTCCAGCCACCCGGAGCCGAGGCGCTGTGCCGTGGAGACGTCACCGGCCTCCTTGGCGATGCGTTCGGCCAGCGGTTTCGGCAGCATGCCGGGGCGGGGCGGCAGCGTCCACAGCGGAGCGACCCGACGCTGTACGTCCGGCGCCAGCCCTCGGTAGGCGGCCGCCGCGTGCGGCCGGGTCGGCAGGACGGGAACGTACAGCGGTACGGACATGGCGTTCCCCCTCGGCGCTGCCCGTGCTCGGTTCTTCCTTCGCTCTCGTGCGTCCGTTCTGTGCGCTCTCCTGCGCTTCCTTCGTTTTCCTTCAGGGTGAAACCAGTGAGGAAAGCCCGAAAGGGCGCCAATCAGCCACGGTTCGGCGAGGAGCGCGGCCGTCACAGCCTCTTCCGACGGGAACGGGCGTCCGGTGTACCCGCCCCGTCACACACTGTCCGACCTGCCCTATACGGTTGATCCGCAGCACACGGGGCGACCGCTGCCGCGCGAGCGCCCCGGGATCCGCAGACGTAAGGGGAGCGTCGTGAAACCCACTCTGGCCGCCGCGCAGCTTCGGGGCAGTCTGACGCAGTACCTCACGACGACCTACGCGCTCGCCGACGACGACACCCGGCGGGCGTTGGAGCGGTTCCTGGGGGATCCCGAGTCGGGGATCTTCCGGGGGCCGTACCTGCGCATCAGGACGCCGTTCCACAAGGCGGACGACGGGTGGGAGCGGCATCTGGAGTGGCGGCCCGGGTTCACGCCGTGGCGGCACCAGGCCAAGGCGTGGCAGCGGCTCAGCACGCTGGGCGGCAGGGCGGCCGAGCCGACGCTCGTGACGACCGGCACAGGTTCCGGAAAGACGGAGTCGTTCCTGGTGCCGGTGCTCGACCACTGCCGACGGCAGAAAGCGCTCGGGCGGCGCGGCGTGAAGGCCGTACTGCTGTATCCGATGAACGCGCTCGCCACCGACCAGGCGGGCCGCATCAGCGACTATCTGACCGCGCCCGACCTCGCCCAGGTCACCGCGGGGCTGTACATCGGCGACCGGCCGGACACCGACTTCCGGCGGGTCATGACACGCCGCGAGGAGATGCGCGTCTCCCCGCCCGACGTACTGATCACCAACTACAAGATGCTGGACCTGCTGCTGCAGCGCGGTGAGGACCGGTCCCTGTGGGAGGGCGCGGACGTCACGTACGTGGTGCTGGACGAGTTCCACACCTACGACGGCGCCCAGGGCACCGACGTGGCCATGCTGCTGCGCCGACTGGCGACGGCGGTCGGCGCGACGCTACCGGACCGGCCGCTGGGGCGGATCTGCCCCGTGGCCACCTCCGCGACGCTCGGGGCGGGGCGGGCGGGCACGTCGTCCGGGGGCATCCTGGACGTGGCGGCCCAGGTGTTCGGCATGCCGTTCACGGCGGACGCGGTCATCGGCGAGGAGCGGATGACCGCCGAGGAGTTCACCGGTGAGGTCGACTACGCGCTTCCCGAGCCGCCCACTCCGCAAGAGGTCATCGCGGCGTCGGGCGGCGTCGGCGTGGAGGCGAAGCCGGACCTGCTGGACCTGGACGGGCTCGCCGCGCACATGCTGGGTCAACGGGGCCTCGACGCGTTCCGTATCGGCCGTCTGCTGAAACGGCACGACTTCACGCAGGGCATCCTCGCGCTGCTCGACGGCGAGCCGCTGGACGAGTGGGGTCTGCGGGACCGGCTCGCGCGCTTCGGATACGCCTGGGGGCGCACCGCCCGGGAGAACCCGCAGCTGGTGCTGCAAGCCCTGGCCCGTTTCGTGGCCCTGCTGTCCGCCGCGCGGGACCCGGACTCCGACGAACGGCGTCCGCGTCCCCTGCTGCATGTCGAGGCCCATCTCTGGGTGCGGCCGGTGACGCGTGTGCTGCGTGGGGTCGGCAGGACACCGGAGTTCCGCTGGTACGAGGACGACCGCGCACAGGCCCGGCGCGCGGCCCTGGCCGCAGCTCCCCCCTCGGACGAGGAGGACGGTCTCTCCGCGGGCCATGGGTCCTCGGGCGGAGCGAACCGGCCGCAGCCGCTGGCAGGTACGGACACGGCGGTGCGCCCCGCACAGGTGCACCTGCCCGCCGTGTACTGCCGCGCGTGCGGGCGATCCGGCTGGGCCACGCTCTCCCCGGAGGCCGACCCGCAGCAACTCGTCATGGCACAGGACCGGATCTGGCGGGCCGGAGTCGGCCGGGACAAGCGCCGCATCCGCTACTTCATCTCCGCGACCGATCCGGAACGGTGCCAGGCCCTCGACGCACTGGCCGGGCGACTACCCTCGGGCAGTGGCGTCGATCCGCTCTCCGTGGTGGTGCTCGACGGGGCGCAGGGCACCTACCGGCTGCCGACGGCGGGAGACGACGGGGACCTGGTCGACGCCTGGTTCGCGCTCGCGCTGCTCGACAAGAAGACCGCCGACAAGGCGGCCAAGGACGACCGCTGTCCGGCGTGCAACACCGACAACAGCATCCGGTTCCTCGGTACGGCGCAGGCCGCGCTGGCCTCGGCCACGGTCACCCAGCTCTTCACCGGCGGAGACATCGCGCTGGTTCCGGAGGAGCGCAAGACGCTGCTGTTCAACGACTCCACGCAGGACGCCGCACACCGCGCCGGATACGTCGCCAACGCCTCGTACAAGTTCTCGCTGAGGTCGCTGCTGGCGCACAACCTCGACGAGTCCGGGGCCACGACCGCGCTCAACGACCTGATCGGCAACGTTCTCGACTCGGTGGACGATCCAGAGGCACTGGCCGCCGTAGTTCCACCGGATCTGCATGACGAACCGGGCGTGGACCGGGTGTTGTCGGGCCGCGGCACAGGCGATGCGCGTACCTGGCGGCTGATCGGTGAACGGCTGGCCTTCGCCACGGTCATGGAGTTCGGACTGCGGTCACGGCTCGGACGCACTCTGGAGCTCACGCGGACCGCCGCCGCCGAGGTCGTCGTCGAGAACCCCGAGCGGGTCACCGATCTCGCCCGCGATCTGCATCTCGCGTTGCCGGGCCAGATGGTGATGACGGGCGGGCTCCCGACTCCCGAGCGGTATCTCGCCTATGTGCGGGGCCTTCTGGAGCGGCTGCGGCTGCGCGGCGCGGTCCGCCACCGATGGCTGGAGCAGTGGATGCGGGAGGCCGGCGCCGACCGGTTCCTCATCAGCGGGCGGCGGCCCGACGGCATGCCCGCCTTCCCCGAAGGTGTCGCCCCGCCGCGGTTCCTGCTGGACGGGCAGAAGGACCGGACCGAGTTCGACGTGATCACCGGCCGGCAGGCCTGGTTCCAGGACTGGACCCGCCGCTGCCTCGGGCTGGACGCCGCCGGGGCCACCGAGTACCTCCGTCGCCTGTTGCCCGCCCTCGCCGACGAGCACGTGCTCAGCGTGCGGACGGCGAAGGACCGCACCACGCGCGTCTACGGTCTCCAGCCCGGCCACATCCAGGTACGGCTGCTGGACGACTCGATCGTCAACAAGGCGTTCGTGGCATGCGAGGACTGCGGCTGGCAGCAGGTCGTTCCTCCAGAGAGGCGCACCCGCTGGTACGGCCACCCGTGCCCGCGCTACCGGTGCAAGGGATACCTGACACCGCCGCAGCCGGGCATGCGGCGCTCGACGCCGACCGCCCCGGCCGACGGCAGCGGGGGCGTCACCGGCGCGGGCTTCGGTGCTCTCCAGGAGCGCGACTACACGAACGACTACTACCGGCGGCTGTACCTGACCGGTGGCACCTTCCGTGTGGTGACGGCCGAGCACACCGGCATGCTGACCCGCGCGCAGCGGGAGCAGGTGGAGCGGACCTTCCGGGCCGGCACGCACTACACCGACCCAAACGTGCTGTCCTGCACCCCCACGCTGGAACTCGGCATCGACATCGGCGACCTCTCGGCCGTGCTGATCGGCTCACTGCCGAAGGGGCCCGCGAACTACGTCCAGCAGTCGGGCCGCGCGGGGCGAAAGACGGGCAACGCGCTGGTCGTCGCCTTCGGCGGACGCCGTGCCCGGGACCTGTACTACCTGGACCAGCCCCGGGAGATGATCGCCGGCGACATCGTGCCGCCGGGCTGCTACCTGTCGGCGGTGGAGATCCTGCGGCGGCAGTACACCGCGTGGTTGCTGGACCTCGCCGCGCACGGAGAGCTCACCACCGCTGACGGCGAACGCCTGCAGCCGGTGCCCCGGCTCGCCTCCGCCCTCTTCGGTACGACGGGCTGGTGCCAGGACCTCGCGGACGCCGCGCAGACACACGGGGCGACACTCGTGGAGCGGTTCCTGGCCCTGTTCCCCGCAAGCGACGCGCTCACGCCGACCCCGGTCGGCCCCACCGCACCGGACGGCGACGACGATGACGCCGGAGTGTCCACGCACGCCGCCGGCGAACTCCGGAAGTACGCGGCCGACGGCATCGTACGAGCTCTCCAGGAGGCGGAGGAGGGCTGGACAGGGCGGCAGGAGGAACTGCGGCGCAGGATCGCCGCGATCGACGAGGCCGTCGACTCCCTGGCCCCTACCGACGAGGTCCAGGACCGGGAACGGCGGGAACTGTTCGCCGAACGCCGCAGCACCGGAGACCTGCTGCGGGAGCTGAGCCGTACCAGCGCGCACGGCACACTCGTCGAACTGGGACTCCTGCCGAACTACAGCCTGGCCGACACCACGACCCAGCTGGAAGCCACCCTGTACTGGTCCGAGGCGCCTGCGGACAGCGACGACCCGTCCGAGACAGGAAACCCGAGAGAAGCCGGGCCGCCCGCCGGTACCGAGCGCGTCCATCGCAGCGAGACCCGCGACTACGAACGCTCCCGCAGAACAGCCCTCACCGAACTGGCCCCCGGCAACAGCTTCTACGTCAACGGCTACAAGCACGTGGTGCGTGCCCTCGACATCGGCAGTCCCGAGCGCCGGGCCTGGTCGGTGTGGCGGCTCTGTCCCGCCTGCGGATACGTGCGCACGCAGAACGCGCAGGCCGACACCTCGCCCTGCCCGCGCTGCGACGGGCGGGAGATCGCCGACGCGGGCTGCGTGCAGTACGTGCTTCAGCCCCGCCGGGTCGTCGCCCGGGACAAGCGGGACGACGCCCGGGTGCGGGACGACCGCGACGAGCGGGCCCGTCGGCAGTACGCGGTGCTCACCACCGTGGACATCGATCCCGACCATCTGGCCATCGACTCCTGGCGGCACAAGACGGCGACCTTCGGCGTGGACTTCTCCCGTAAGGCCGTCATCCGAACGCTGAACCTGGGACTCGACCGGCAGGACGGCAGCTCCACGGTGCCGCTGGCCGGCGAGGAAGTACGGATCAACCCGTTCTACGTCTGCACGACCTGCGGTGGCGCGACGGCGGAGGGCCGGCCGGTCGTCGACCAGCCGCAGCACGCGCTGACCGACTCGGGGGCCGCCGTCACGAAGGGCAGCGCCCACCACCTGTTGTGGTGTCCCCGGCGGCGCGCACACGGCTCCGCACGCGGAGCGGGCGAAGGCGCGGCGGGCCAGGACGTACCACTGCTGCTGGCCCACGAGCTCACCACGGAAGCCGTACGCATCCTGCTGCCCGCCTCCGTGACACGGGCCCGGGAACGGCTCGCCTCCTTCACCGCGGCACTGTTCGCCGGTATCGCGGCACGCTACGGCGGCGACCCCGACCACATCGACATCGCCGCCGCCTCGATGCCGGACAGCCCGGACCAGCTCGGCGCGGACTTCCCGCGGCGCTTCCTCGTCGTCTACGACCGGTTGCCCGGCGGCACCGGCTACCTGCACCGGCTGGCGTCCTCCGACGGCTTCCGCGAGGTACTCCTCAAAGCGCGCGAGGTGATCGACGACTGTGCGTGCCAGCAGAAGGAGCTGGACGGCTGCCACCAGTGCCTGTTGCGCCGGGTGCCCCCGTCGGACTACGACCGCGTCTCGCGCCGCGAAGTGCAGTCCATGCTGGACGAACTCCTCGGCGCCGACGGCGAACGCTGGCAGACCTCGCGGATTTCGACGACCCGTCAGATCCCGCTGGAGCGACAGGCGGAGAGCGACCTGGAGGTCATGTTCGTCGACACACTGGAGGAGTGGGCCAAGCAGCCCGAGTCCCGGGCGACGGCGGACACGTACACCACTCCGGCCGGCACGCGGGCGCTCGATCTCCGGCTGACCACGGGTGATGGAACGACCGTGAGCTGGCGGGTCTCCCAGCAACGTGTACTCGACGGAACCCGGCCCGACGTCCTCTTCGAGCGGCTCGACGCACCGGGCCCACGGCTCGCCGTCTACCTGGACGGATATCGCTACCACGCGAGTACCGAGCACAACCGTCTCGCGGACGACGCGGCAAAGCGCGCCCGGCTGCGGGCGGACGGACTCCGGGTGTTCCAGCTGACCTACCCCGACATAAAGGAGTGGCGGAACCGGGTCCGCGACACCGGATACGCCGGGACCGCTCCCGTGGACCCGGTGTGGCAGCCCTACGACGAGGAGGCCCAGAAACGGGCACGCGCCTACTACGAGCGCACACGCGGCGGTCTGCCGGGGGAGCTCTCCGAGACCGTGTGGGTCAACCCGGCCGAGCTGCTGCTCGCCTATCTCCGCGCCCCCGACGCCGGGCACTGGCACCACCGGGCCGAAGCCGCTGTCGCCGGGCTGGTCGGGACAGCTGGCCTGCGGGACACACCGGTGCTGGCGGACGCGGTCGGGCCGGCCGTCGAAGCGGCTCTGCGGGGCGAACACTCCGACGCGTCGAAGGGACCCCTGCGCGTCCTGACGGCGACAGACCGGTCCGGATGCCGACTCGTCCTGGTCGCCGACGTACGGCATCGGCCACCGGTCTGGACCGGGCTGACGCTCCTGGACGACAGCCCCCACGCCGTCGCGGACGAGGCGACCCACAAGCGGCGTTGGCGGGCATGGCTGTACTGGAGCAATCTGTTGCAGTTCCTGGAGCACGGCGGAGGCGACAGCGCACAGCTCACCACCGCGCTGCTGGACGGCTTCCGTGCCGACGTTCTCACCGTGACCGGCGGAGCGGGGTGGCTGTCCTCGACCCGGATCGTCTACGCCGCCGACGACGGCTCGCGGCGGGAAGCCGACAGCCTGCCGCCGGTGACCGTCACGACCGGCCTACCCGCGGTGCCCGCGAGGACAACCGAGGAAACGCCCTCCGGGTCCCGCCCGAAGCGCGACGGCGCCTGGGACGCGGTTCTGGAGTACGTGGACCCCGACGAAGCGGGACTGGCCGAGCTGGCCCACGCGCTCGCCGAACTGGGCGTTCCCGCGCCCGAGGACGGCTTCGAACTCGACGAACACGGCTGGCAGGCCGAACTGGCCTGGCCGAACGCCCGGCTGGGTGTGGTTCTGGCATCACAGGGCACGGCCGAGGATCCGGACATCGAGGCCCAGGACCGCGACCGTGCCTTCGCCGCCGCGCTGTGGGACGTACGGCCGGCGGGCGGGTGGACCGCGGAGGAGATCGCCGGCCGTCTCGGCGTCAAAGGTGAGCGTGAGCGGACATCGAACAGTCCCGCGGATCACAGCCGGTCAGGCACGGCTACGACCGGGTACGACGAGAAGAAGAACGAGGACGGGGAGTCGGCATGACGAAGACCGGGGGCGTGACGCTGCGCTTGCTCGACAAGGCGGACAAGGAGATCCTCCGGCTGCCACGCACGGTCAAGGGCGCTCTGTTCGACTTCCAGCACAAGTTCAAGGACAACCCGCGCACCCCCGGGCTCAAACTCAAGCAGCTCAAGGGCGACAGCAGGATCTGGTCCGCGCGCATCAACGACGAGTACCGGGCTCTGCTGCTCCGACTGGCCGAGAACGACTGGCTCATCGTCTCGGTCAAACACCGTAAGGAGGTCTACGACCGGCTGGCCTACGGGATCAACCACGTCACCGGTGGCATCGAGTACGTCGACCTCCAGGTGGTGGAGGACAGCATCCTGCGACGCATTCCACCGCAGGAACCGTCGCCCGCCGCCCCGGCCACGCCCGCCGAAGCCCCGCCCCACTCAGCTCAACCGTTGTTCGCCGCCTGGAACGACGCGCAGTTGAGCGAGCTGGGTGTGGCGGAGCCCCTGGTCCCGGTCATCCGCACCCTCACCACCGAGGAGCAGCTCCTCGGACTGATCGAGTACGCGCCGCAGCTCACCGGTGAGGTTTTGCTGGCGCTGTACGACGGAAAGCCCTTCGCCGAGGTACGGGACGAGGTCACCGCACCCGTCGCTGCCCCCGACCCTGTCGACACCGAGGACTTCCGGACGGCCGCCGAGCGGCCTGCCACGGTCGTCACCACGTCCGACGACGCCCTGCGCGAGGCGCTGGAGGCCGGGGACTTCGGCCGCTGGAAGGTCTTCCTCCACCCCGCCCAGTCCAAGCTGGTCGAGCGCCGCTACTCCGGCCCGGCCAGGGTCGGCGGTGGCCCCGGCACCGGCAAGACGATCGTCGCCCTGCACCGCGTCCGACACCTCGTGTCCCAGCTGCCGCCCGGCCACACCAAGCCCGTGCTGCTGACCACGTACAACAAGAACCTCGCCGCCGATCTGCGCTCCCGGCTCCTGGAACTGGGCGGCGAGCAACTGCTGTCACGGGTGGAGGTCAGCCACGTCGACCAGCTCGCTCTGCGGGTTGTACGGGAAGCCGAGCCGGGCAGCCGTAAACAGACCATCGACGACAGCCAGGCCGTAGGGGAATGGCGGGCGATGCTCGACGAACTCGGCGAGAGCGGCTGGGATGCGGAGTTCCTCCACGACGAGTGGACGCAGGTCATCCTCGGACAGGCCGTCGGCACCCGCACCGACTATTTCCGCGCCCGCCGCGCCGGACGGGGCAAGAACGTGGGCCGGGCCGAGCGAGCCGCCATCTGGCAACTCGCCGAGCGCTTCACCCAGCGCCTGGACCGGCTCGGACGTCAGACGTGGGACCAGGTGGCCGAGCGTGCCGCCCGCCTTGAGATAGGGCGGGAACAGCGTATCCGCGCGATCGAGGGCCGGCGGGAGGAGGCGGGCGGCCTGGACAACATCCACGTCCAGGACGGCTCCGGTGGCTGGCTGCGCTACCGGTACCGGCACATCGTGGTCGACGAGGCGCAGGACCTGCGCCCCGCACACTGGAAGATGCTGCGCGCGATGACGGCCCGTGAGGCGGACGACCTGTTCCTGGTCGGCGACACCCATCAGCGCATCTACAAGAACCAGGTGACACTCGGCAGTCTCGGCATCAACATCCGCGGACGGTCCGCGAAGCTCAGCCTCAGCTACCGGACGACGCGACAGATCCTGCGCTCCGCACTGGAGGTACTCGGCGAGGAGACCTACGACGACCTCGACGGCAGTTCGGAGACCCTCGCCGGGTACCGTTCCGTGCTCAGCGGCGGTACGCCCGGCATGCACCCGTCCTCGGACTGGCACTCGGAACGTGAGGCGATCGCCGCGCACATCCTGGCCTGGGACGCCCATCCGGACGAACGGATCGCGCACGAGCAGATCGCCATCTGTGTCCCCACCAACCGCATGGCGAGCGAACTGGGAAGCACGTTGGGGGAACACGGCATCCGAGCCTTGGAGATCGGCGCCGACGGCGCGCGCGGCGAGCCCGGGATCCACATCGGGACCATGTTCCGGTTCAAAGGGTTGGAGTACCAACGCATGATCATCGCCGGGGTCAGCGACGGTCTGGTCCCCCGCGAGCAGGTCAACCAGCTACGCCAGACGGACCCTGCCCGCTACCGCAGGGAAGAACAGCGGGCGCGGTCCCTGCTTTTCGTAGCGGCGACCAGGGCACGGGACAGCCTCGACATCTTCTGGCACGGCAGTCCGAGCCCGTTCCTGCAACGTCTTCTCTTCTAAGAGCCCTGAAGGCGAAGGGTGAACCCCAGCGGGGCTGAGGCCGACAATCAACCTCAGCCTCGCTGCCGCTATTCCCGGCCCCCTTGGTCTCGTGGGGTCGGCGCAGCACCGCGCCCGCGGACACCCCCGCTTGCCGGCGGATCTCAGGCGGTAGAGCCAGACCGCTGACGATCAGACCATGAGCACTCCTCCAACCAGTAGGAGTGTCGGAGAGGTACAAGCCAGAAGCGGGCACTGGCCGCACCTCTGGACTTTGCCACGGCCGCCGTCATCCAGGACAGACGCCGTCTGCACCAGGTGGGGGCCACGCCGCCGTCGATCTCCAGCCTCACCATTCGTGGCTACGCTCGTAGCCGCGCGGTCCGGTTTGAACCGGGTTCAGGCTAGCCCTTCGATCTACGAAATAAGGCCCCTGACCAGCGATTTAGCAGACCAGGGGCCCTGGACGGCAGACGAGTCGGGCTGTACGCCGGGTTCTGTCGCCCGGTCGCCTCGCGGCGGCCGGGGAGACGGCCATCCATCTAGGACCGGCGTTGCCGCCGGCCTCGTGCGGTCTACCCGCGGACTCGGGCGGGCAGCCCTCGAACGTCCGCGCAGAAACACCGGGGTGTTTCCTTTTGACCTTGCTCCGGGTGGGGTTTACCTAGCTGCCCAGGTCGCCCTGGGCACTGGTGGTCTCTTACACCGCCGTTTCACCCTTACCGGAGGCCGAAGCCTCCGGCGGTCTGTTTTCTGTGGCACTGTCCCGCGAGTCACCTCGGGTGGCCGTTAGCCACCACCCTGCCCTGTGGAGCCCGGACGTTCCTCGGGAAGCCTCCGTCAAGAGGACTCCACGCGGCCGTCCGCCCGGCTCGTCTGCCGTGTCGACCATGCTACCCGGCGTGTGCCTTTGACCGGACCGGAGCCGGAACCGGGTCCCGCCGTCGCCAGGACCGAGCCCGCCAGGATCAGGGTGAAGGCCGCCGCGATGGTCGGCGTCAGTTCCTCGCCCAGGAACAGGGCACCGGCCGCCACCGCGACTGCCGGGTTGACATACGTGAAGACCGTCGCGCGGGTGGGGCCGACCTCCTTGATCAGTTCCAGGAAGGCCACGAAGGCGAGTGCCGTGCAGATCGCGCCCAGGCCCACCAGGGCCACGAGTACCGATGTCGACGGCATCTCCGACGGCCAGGACATGCCCGCCGCCGGCGCGTAGACCAGCGCCGCCAGTGCCAGGCAGGGTGCCGTGAGCTGGAGGGTCGGGACGTCCTTCAGCCGGCGGGCCGCGATCAGCGGCGCCGTCGCGTAGCCCAGGACCGTGAGCATGACCTCGCCCAGGGAGCGGGCGTCCCCGCCCGTCAGGTGCGGGACCGTCAGTACGCCCACCCCCACCAGGCCAAGCGCCAGCCCCGCCAGCCGCCGTACGTCCAGCTGCTCCGTGTCGCCGAAGAAGCGGGCCAGGACCACGCCCACGATCGGGACGCCCGCGATCAGCAGGCCGGCCGTGGAGCTGGACAGGTGCCGTTCGGCATCGGTGAGGGTGAACCAGGGGCCGATGATCTCTATGCACGCGAAGGCCAGCATCGGCAGCCAGTGGGCGCGGACCGTGCGGAACAGGCCGCCCTGCCGTATCGCGAAGGGGAGGAGAAGGACCGCGCCCAGGGCGCAGCGTGTGAACACCACCATGGACGGGGAGAGCGGGGCGTCCACCGCCACCTTGATCATCAGGTAGGGGATGCCCCAGACGACTCCCATCAGGGAGAACAGGAACCAGCCGCGTGCAGTCATGAGAGAGACCATGCGCCCGCTCAGTACCTGCCGTCTTGAACGCTGTTGCGGTACGCCGCCGGGGTCACCCCCAGCACCCGCCTGAACCAGCGGGTCAGATGCGCCTGGTCCGCGAAGCCGACGAGCGAGGCCACCTCCGCGGGGCGCAGGCCGGTGTCGAGGAGGCGGCGGGCCCTGGTCACGCGGTACTGGGCCAGCCAGGCGTACGGCGGCAGGCCCATCGTCGTACGGAAGGCGCGCAGGAGCTGGTAGCGGGAGAGGCCCAGGTCGGCGGCGAGGGCTGCCAGGGAGGGGGGTTCCAGTAGCTCGTCGGCCAGGCGGTCTCGTACGACTGTGGCGATGCGGTCGGCTCCGGGGATCGCGTCCGTCGTCGAACGGGCCGTGGAGTGGCGGCGGGCCAGGGCCGTGAGCAGCCAGGGGAGGCGCGACTCGGCCTCCAGGGGGTCGGGGCAGGTGTTGAGGTCGGTGTGGGTGCGCAGGATGGCGGCGGCCAGTTCCGGGTCGTCTATCAGCGGTTCGCGGAAGTGCGGGAGGCCGTCGGAGAACGTGCCGTCCGTGAGGAGTGCGGGGGCGGCGTACAGGGCGCGGTAGGCGTAGCCGTCCGTCGCGTTGCCGGGGCCGCCCGTGTGTACCTCGCCGGGGGCCAGGACGACGATGGAGCCGGGGCCCGGGCGGATGTGGCCGCCGCGGTAGTCGATGACCTCGGAGCCGTCCACGCAGACGCCGACGGTGAACTCGTCGTGGGCGTGCGGGGCGTAGACGTGCTTGTCGAAGCGGGCGGTCAGCAGGTCGAGCGAGGGTCCGCAGCGGCCCAGCCTCGCCCTTGTCCACAGTGCCTGTTCGGCCATGCGCCCCTACCCCCTTGGCCCCCCGTGTTCCTTACTGGGAGTGGAACGCCTTCAGGCCTCTTTTCCATGCCGCGGCCAGGTCGGCGTCGTCCGGAAACCTTCCGTGGATCTCCAGGATCACCATGCCGTGCGCGAAGGCCCACAGGGACCGGGCCATGTCCGCATCCCAGTCGCAGGCCCGCATCAGCGGCATCGCGGCCCGGTCCTCCAGGCCGGGCGGGAGAGCGGCGCGCGGGAGGGGGCGCTCGGTGGCCAGGCAGTAGAGGTGGGGGTGGGCGAGGGCGTAGGTGCGGTACGCCTCCGCGAGGGCCGGGAGCGAAGCGGGCTCGCGTTCCTCCACCGCCTCCAGGGCCGCCGCCGATTCCTCCAGCATCTGTGCGATCAGCTCCACCTCGACGGCGTGCTTGTCGGGGAAGTGCTTGTAGAGGGAGGGCGCCTTGATGCCGAGGCGGTCGGCGAGCGCGCGCAGCGTGAGCGCGGCCGGCCCGGACTCCTCCAGGAGCGTCCGGGCGGCGGTCGCGATCTCGCGGGCGCGGGGGGTCAGGCGGTCGGCGGTGGGTCGGTCAGTCACGCTGGTAGCCCTCCTTCGTGCGCAGTCCGTAGCCGAAGGCGCGATCGTACGAGATGTGGGCGAGCCATCCGCACAGGGCCGCGAAGGCGGGGGCCCAGGCGAAGACGGGCTGGACCGAGTACGCGACCGCCAGGGTCAGGGGGACGAGGGCCCGGTGCATCGCGTTGTAGTACGGCACCGCGCGCGGGGCCAGCTGTCCCTTCGCCATACGGGGCGCCTCGTCCAGGGCGACCAGGAAGGTCAGGTCCGGCAGGACGAAGAAGACGAGGGCGAGGGTGCCGGCGGGCCAGCCGTGGTTGACGGCTTCCAGGATCGCGACGGCGGACCAGATCAGGGCGTTCGCGAGCCAGGCGGTGCGGCGGAGGAGGGACCGGGCGGAGCGGTGGGTGGTGGTGGTCGTGACCGTACTCATGGCTGCCTCCTGTTGCGGAAGAGAGTGACCGACGGAGTGGCTAACATCGTTAGCCGCCCCTGGTCACGACCGTACGGCTAACAGTGTTAGCCGTCAAGGGGTGCCGAACACTCGGGCAGGCGATCACGGCGACGATCACGCGGGCGATCACACAGGCGATCACGCGGGCGCGAAGCGCACGGGCGCCGTTCCCGGATCGGCCCGCGTGAGCCGGACCCGTAGGCGTTCACCGAGGGGCAGGCGGTCGCCCTCGATCCGGCCGATGATCGCCGGAGACTCCAACTGGACCTTCCCGGCCGTGAGTTGACGGCCCGCGAGTCGAGGGTCCATGGGTTGACGGTCCGCGGGTTGACGGTCCATGGGCCGGCGCTCCTCGACCTCCACCACGTATCCCTCGAAGACCTCGCCCACCCGGTCCTTGAGCAGCGCCGCCTCCACGATGTCCACGCACGCGCGCTCCACCGTGCCCGCGAGCCGGCTGCCGTTGGCCATCTCCTTCGGCAACACGTCCAGCGCTGCGAGCACCCAGTCCGGCGGGGGCTCGCCGACCCCGGCCGCGAGGCAGATCTCGGACGCGTACCGGTCGGCGAGCCGCCTCAACGGCGCCGTGCAGTGGGCGTAGGGGGCGGCGACCGCGGCGTGCGTGGTGATCGGCGGGAGAGCCCCGTCCCGGAAGACGGTGTAGCCCGCGCCGCGCAGCAACGTCGTGCACTCCTGGAGGAAGGCCGCGTGGTGCGGTCGGTGCGGGTCGAGGGAACGGATCAGCTGGGCGTACGAGACATGGTGCGGCCACTCGATGCGCAGCGCGTGCGCGGTACGACGCAGACGGCCGACGGCGCCGTCCGGGGCGGCCGGGAGGGTGCGCAGCACGCCCGTGCCGACCGCCAGCATCAGATCCGCGGCCGCCATCCCGGTCAGCAGGGAGATCTGCGCGTTCCAGGCCCCGGCGGGCAGCGGTGCCCGGTAGCCGAGCTCGTACGCGTGGTTCCGCTCGATGATCTCCTGCTCGGGCACGTTCAGTGAGATCCCGCCCCGCTCGACCTCCAGCCGCTGCCGCGCCTGCCCGATCTCCTCCAGCAGCGCGAGCGGCTCGTCGGCCGTCTTCTGGTCGATCTGCCGCTGTACGCCGTCGTAGTCGAGCTTGGCCCGGCTGCGGACGAGGGCGCGGCGGACGTCGACGGCGCCGGTGCGGCCTTCCGCGTCGAGGTCGATCGTCCAGAGGGCGGCCGGGCGGACCTGGTCCGGGAGGAGGCCGGCGGCGCCCTCACTCAGCGGCGCGGGATGCAGCGGGATCCTCTCGTCCGGGAAGCACAGCGTGGCCACCCGACGGTGGGCCTCCGCGTCCAGCGCCGCTCCCGGTGCGACGAAGGCGGCGACGTCCGCGATGGCGTAACGGACGCGGTAGCCGGCGCTGCCCCGCCGGGACAGGTGCATCGCCTGGTCGAGGTCGGTCGACGTCGGCGGGTCGATGGTGAAGAGGGGGATGTCCGTGGCGTCGTACGACGGAAGGGCGGGGGCCTTCGCGGCCCGCTCGGCCTCGGCGAGCACCTCGGGCGGAAAGCTCTCCGGGACGCCGAGTTCGGAACGCAGTGCGGTGAGGGCGGCCCGGAGGGGGGCTTCGGGGGCGCCGGTCACGCGGATGTGGCGGCGGGGCATGTAGCGAGCGTAGGGCCGTGGCCGCCTCGGGGCACGCCGTACGCTGTCGCAGAGCTCAAACAGAAGGAGATCTTCCGTGCTGGTCCTGCTGCCTCCCTCCGAAGGCAAGGCGACCTCCGGCCGTGGCGCCCCGCTGAAGCTGGAGTCGCTGTCCCTGCCCGGCCTGACCCCCGCCCGTGAGGCCGTGCTCGGCGAGCTGGTCGACCTGTGTGCCGGGGACGAGGAGAAGGCGCGCGAGGTGCTCGGGCTGAGCGAGGGGCTGCGGGGCGAGGTGGCGAAGAACGCCGGGCTGCCGACGGCCGGTGCCCGGCCCGCGGGGGAGATCTACACGGGTGTGCTGTACGACAACCTCGACCTGGCTTCCCTGGACGCTGCCGCGAAGAGGCGTGCCGCCCGGTCCTTGCTCGTCTTCTCCGGGCTGTGGGGTGCGGTCCGGGTGACCGACAGGATCCCCTCGTACCGCTGCTCGATGGGTGTGAAGCTGCCCGGGCTCGGGGCGCTGGGCTCCCACTGGCGGACGGCGATGGCGGACGCGCTGCCGGAGGCCGCCGGGGACGGGCTGGTGCTGGATCTGCGCTCCTCCGCCTATACGGCCGCGTGGAAGCCGAAGGGCGAGGTCGCCGGGCGGACGGCGAGCGTACGGGTGCTGCACGCGCCGACCCGCAAGGTGGTCAGCCACTTCAACAAGGCGACCAAGGGGCGGATCGTGCGAAGTCTGCTGACGGCGGGCGCGGCGCCCAAGGGGCCGGCCGCGTTGGTGGAGGTGCTGCGGGACCTCGGTCACGTGGTGGAGGTGGAGCCACCGAAGGGGGCGGGGAAGGCGTGGACGCTGGATGTGCTGGTGGACGAGGTTCACTGAGACCCACCTCTACTGAGGCGTCCACTGGCGCCCATGCCCAGGCGCCCCGCGCCGGTCCTCCGGGCATTGCAGCATATGCAACGAGCTTTGCGCATGCTGCGACGCCTCGGCAGTATGGTGCCATGCCCACCTCGCTGCTGGATCTCGCCCCCGTCGTGCCCGTCGTCGTCCTCGATGACGCCGCCGACGCCGTACCGCTCGCGCGGGCGCTGGTCGCCGGTGGGCTGCCGGCGATCGAGGTGACGTTGCGGACGCCGGTCGCGCTGGAGGCGATCCGCGCGATCGCCGGTGCGGTGCCGGACGCGGTGGTCGGGGCGGGCACGGTGATCACGCCGGAGCAGGTGAAGGAGTCGGTGGCCGCCGGGGCGCGCTTCCTGGTCAGCCCGGGCTGGACGGACGTGCTCGTGGAAGCCATGCGGGCGTCCGGGGTGCCGTTCCTGCCGGGGGTGTCGACCACCTCGGAAGTGGTGGCACTGCTGGAGCGCGGGGTGCGGGAGATGAAGTTCTTCCCGGCGCAGGCGGCGGGCGGGACGGCGTATCTGAAGTCCCTCGCGGGGCCCCTGCCGCAGGCGCGGTTCTGTCCGACGGGCGGGATCGGTGCCGCGAACGCGCCCGAGTACCTCAGCCTGCCCAACGTCGGCTGTGTGGGCGGAACTTGGATGATTCCCGCGGACGCCGTCGCCGCCAAGGACTGGGGGCGGATCGAGACGCTGGCGCGGGAGGCGGCGGGACTCAGGCCGGGCGGCTGACCTGCTCCGCACTCCGGTACGGGCACGGGCACGGGCACGGGCACGGGCACGGGCACGTTGAGACCCGGAAACCCGGAGCGGCCCGCGGAGATCCTTCGGAAACGGCGAAGGTCAGCGCAGGTGAGAGGTGTCGTTGAAGAGTCGCACGCTCGCGTTGCCGTCCGCGTAGTAGGCCACCGCCGACAGGGAGGCGGCCGAGAGCTCCATGCGGAACAGGGACTCGGGCGGGGCGCCCAGGGCGAGGCGTACGAACGTCTTGATCGGGGTGACGTGGGTGACGAGGAGGACCGTGCGGCCCGTGTACGCCGCCACCAGCTTGTCCCGCGTCACCGCGATCCGGGTCGCGGTCGCCGCGAAGCTCTCGCCGCCGCCGGTCGGGCGGGCCTCCGGGTCGGCCAGCCAGGCGTTCATGTCGTCGGGGTAGCGCTCGCGGACCTCGCCGAACGTGAGCCCCTCCCAGGCGCCGAAGTCCGTCTCGCGCAGCCCGTCGTCGACGCTCACCTCCAGGCCGAGACGTGCGGCGACGATGCCCGCTGTCTCACGGGTACGGGCGAGGGGCGACGCGACGATCGCCTGAATCGTGCCGCGTTGGGCCAGCGCGGCCCCGACCCGCTCGGCCTGCTCCCGGCCGACGTCCGAGAGGGACGGATCGGTACCGCCACTCCCCGAGAACCGCTTCTGCGGAGTCAGCGGTGTCTCACCGTGCCGCAGGAGGACGAAGGTCGCGGGCGCCCCCATGTCGGCGGGGGCCCAGCCGGGACTCGCGACGGTGCGCGCGGCCCGGACATCGGCCTCGGCCTTCGCCCCGGCACTGCCGGCCTCCCCCCTGTCCTCCACCACCGGGGCCGCGAGCCGCGCGGCGCGTGCGTCCAGCTCTGCCGTGGACGCCGACGGCGACCACTGCTCGCCGCGCTTGCCCGCGTCCATCGCCTCGTTCGCGAGCCGGTCCGCGTGCTTGTTCCGCTCGCGAGGGATCCACTCGTACGTCACCTGCTCCGGAGGGAGGGCGCGGGCCGCCTCCGTCGCCAGCGGCTTCATGTCGGGGTGCTTGATCTTCCAGCGGCCCGACATCTGCTCGACGACCAGCTTGGAGTCCATGCGGACGTGCACCGTGGCCGACGGGTCCAGGTCACGGGCGGCCCGGAGCCCCGCCAGCAGCCCCCGGTACTCGGCGACGTTGTTCGTGGCGACGCCGATGTACTCGGCCGCCTCCACCAGCGTCTCCCCCGTCGCCGCGTCGATCACGACGGATCCGTAGCCCGCGGGCCCCGGGTTTCCCCGTGACCCGCCGTCCGCCTCGACGATGAACTCCCGCACGGCACAAGCCCCTTACAGTCGCCCTGGCAATCGTCCTGGCAGTCGCCCTGGCAGTCGCTCTTACAGACCGGACTCGGCCGTGCGCACCAGGATGCGACGGCAGTTCTCGCAGCGCACCACGGTGTCGGGGGCGGCCGAGCGGATCTCGTTGATGTCGGTGATCGCCAGCTCCTGGCGGCAGCCCTGGCAGGTGCGCTGGTACAGCCTGGCCGCGCCGATGCCGCCCTGCTGCTCGCGCAGCTTGTCGTAGAGCTTGAGCAGGTCCGCGGGGATGGTGCCCGCGATGACCTCGCGCTCCTTCGTCACCGTGGCCACCTCGCCGTCGATCTCCTCGAACGCGGCGTCGCGGCGCGCGCTCGCGTCGTCGATCTTCGACTGGACGGAGGAGACCCGCCCGGTGAGTTCGGCGACCCGCTCCTCCACGGACTCGATGCGCTCCATGACCTCCAGGACGACGTCCTCGAGGTCGCCCTGCCGCTTGGCGAGGGAGGTGATCTCGCGCTGGAGGTTCTCCAGGTCCTTCGGGGAGGTCACGGCACCGGAGTCCAGTCGCTGCTGGTCGCGGGCGGCGCGCTGGCGCACCTGGTCCACGTCCTGCTCGGCCTTGGTCTGCTCGCGGGCGGTGTCGCTCGCCTCGGTCTGTGCGGCCACCAGCAGGTCGCGCAGCTGGTTGTGGTCCTTGGTCAGCGACTCGATCTCGGCGTGCTCGGGCAGCGACTTCCGCCGGTGGGCGAGCTGCTGCAGCCGGACGTCGAGTGCCTGGACGTCGAGGAGTCGGATCTGGTCGGCGGGCGCGGCGTTCAGTTGGGGGCTCCTGCGGTTGCGTCAGAGGAGGCCGCATGGGCCGTCCAGGGGTCGGTGACCGTCTTGGACACATGGACCCTGAGGTCCCATCCGTGCCGGTCGGAGATCTCGTCGAGCTGGGTTGCGGCCAGCTCGCACCAGGGCCACTCGGTGGCCCAGTGCGCCGCGTCGAGCAGCGCGAGGCGGCTTTGGGCGGTGGCCTCGGAGGCCGGGTGGTGGCGCAGGTCCGCGGTGAGGAAGGCGTCCACTCCGGCCGCGCGGACCTGGTCGAAGAGGCTGTCGCCCGAGCCGCCGCTGACGGCGACCGTTCGGACCGTCGCCTCCGGGTCGCCGGCGACGCGGATGCCCTGCGCGGTGGCGGGCAGCCGCTCGGCGGCACGGGCCGCGAACTCCTTCAGGGACAGCGGGTGGTCCAGCTCGCAGACGCGGCCGAGGCCCCGGCGTCCGGACGGATCGGTGGCGTCCGGCACCAGGGGCCCGACCACGCGCAGGTCCAGCGCGCCGGCCAGCGCGTCGCTGACGCCCGGGTCGGCCGTGTCCGCGTTCGTGTGGGCGACGTGCAGCGCGATGTCGTTCTTGATCAGGGTGTGCACGACGCGGCCCTTGAAGTGGGTCGCCGCGACCGTCGTCGTACCGCGAAGGTAGAGCGGGTGGTGGGTGACGAGCAGGTCGGCGCCCAGCTTCACCGCCTCGTCGACGATCTCCTGGACCGGGTCGACGGCGAACAGGACCCGGGTGACCTCCTGGTCGGGGTCGCCCACGACGGTGCCGACCGCGTCCCAGGACTCGGCCCGCTCGGCGGGCCACAGGTTCTCCAGTGCGGCGATGACTTCAGACAGACGGGGCACGAGCAAAAGGCTACCTGGCTGATCTGTGCCGCTGAACCGATGTCCCGGTCCCGGCACCACGATCCCGGTTGCAACGAACGGGACGATGCCGGAACCCGGCCCCGCCCCCGGCCCCCGTCAGCACACCGGCACCCGTTTCCTCAGGCGAATCGTTCCTTGGCCATCCTTATGTGTGAAGCAGGAGCCAGGTGGTCCCACGTGTGTGCGTGCGAAAACTAGCTTCGTCGCCGGAGGTGACCAGACCATGACGGCGTGTGCGATCGAGCCCGAGGCTGCCCCCGAGGACGGCGCCCCGCAATCGGGCTGCACCATCACCGCGGACGGCGCCTACGCCGCGCGGCTCGCCCTGGACGGCGGCTCCTGGTTCCCGGAGCGCTGGACGCTGGACGGCCCCGAGCCGTACGCCGTGCCGCTGCCCGGCAACCAGCCCGAGGAGCCCGGCACCGAGGTGCAGCCGATGGGCGACGGGCGGGTGCTCATCCGCCGGCCGACGGACGGGCGGCATGTCTTCTCGCTGCTCTACCCGACCGGGCCCGCCACCGGCGAGGTGCTGCTCGGCGCGGTCGAGTGCCCGGACGAGGACACCAGGCTGCGGCTGCTGCCTCCCGCCCCGGGCGGCGAGCAGGCGTACGCCCTCGCCGTGGGCCGGCACACCAGCACGGTGTGGCTGGTGGCGGGCGGCGCTTTCGGGCCCGAGCACGTGGCGGAGGTCCCGGGGCGCTGCTCGGGCGGGGTGTGGCTGGATCGTGCGGGGCGGATGCTGGTGCTGGACCGTGAGATCGGCGGCCGGACCAAGGCGGTCGTGGTCGACCTGGAACGTGCCGGCGAGGTCTCGCCCCTTCTGCAGATCGCCGACGCCAGCGACGACCGGCTGTTGCTCGCCGACCCGGACAGCGGCCTGCTGCTGATCCGCTCGGACGCGCCCTCGCCGGGCGAGGACCGGCTGGGCTGGGGGGTGCTGGGCAGCACGCTGCCGGTGCGTTTCCCGGAGTGCCTGCGCCTGCCCGAGGGTGCCGTCACGCCCTTCGCCATCCAGCCGGGGCAGGTGCTGATGCCGGAGAGCTGCGAGGTGGCACTTCGGGTGGACGGGCCCGTCGGCAGCTGGGTGGGGCTGTGGCGGCCGGACCGGCGGCGGCTGCACCATCTCCCGGCGCCCGAGGGGTGGTTGGCGGGCGTCGGGCTGTGGACCAGGGACGGGGTGCTCCAACTGCCGTACGCCACGGCCGAGGTGCCGTGCGGCGTGGCGCGGATGGTGGCGCCCCCGGGGGAGACGGGGGAAGCGGGGGATGCAGGAGGATCGGGGGGCGCGGGGGGATCAGGAGGCGCGGGGCCGGAGGATCCGGTCCGGGACGGTGCGACTGCCCTGGCGGCGGACGGGAGTTCGTCCCCGTCGCCGGGCACACAGTCCCCGCCCGCATCGGATCCTCCGGAACCTGTCGCGCCGCGTCCCGTGCCGTTGCAGCAGGCGCCCTTGGGACGTCTTGTAACGAAATAGTGCCGATGGGCGTGCCCGTCTGGATTCGAACAGAGGGCAGCCGGTTAAACTCGCCCGGCTGTTAGAAAGATCATGTTAACGGGGTGAATCCTTCCGATGAGCGACGCACGCACCATGCAGCTGTCCGCCGAGGCCCGGGAAGACGCAGGCCGCGGCCGGCACCGGGGTCCGGTTTCGGTCCAAGACGGTGACTCGGCCCCTCGCGGCCGGCACCGCAGGCCGGACAAGGACGCCGAGGCGGCTGCCTGACGGTTACACGGTTACGCAGGGAGGGCCCCGCACGTCGACCGACGTGCGGGGCCCTTCCGTCTCTCCACCCGCGCTCTCTACCCGCGCCGGAGCCCCAGCACCTCCGCCGCCGCGAACGTCTCGCCTACCGGCCGCTCCGCGTAGTGCGGGGTGAGCAGGGCGTCGAGTTCGTCGTAGGTGAAGGTGTCCTGCTTGCTGTCGAACTTGGCCTGCACGCTGGGCCGTTCGACGATCGCCACCATGCCGCCGTGTACGACGAGCAGCTGCCCGTTGACGCGGGCGGCGGCGGGTGAGGCCAGATAGCCCACGAGCGGGGCGACGTGTTCGGGGGCGAGCGGGTCGAGGCCCTCCGTGGGCTGCTCGAAGCCGGCGAAGACGTCCTCGGTCATCCGGGTGCGGGCGCGCGGGCAGATGGCGTTGGCCGTGACGCCGTACTTGGCCAGGGCGAGGGCGGTGGAGGTGGTCAGGCCGACGATTCCGCCTTTCGCCGCCGCGTAGTTGGGCTGTCCCGCGGAGCCCGCCAGGAACGCCTCCGACGACGTGTTCACGATCCGCCCGAACACCGGCCCGCCCGCCGCCTTGGACCTCTCACGCCAGTGCGCGGCCGCGAAGTGGGTCGTGTTGAAGTGGCCCTTGAGGTGGACGCGGATCACCGAGTCCCACTCGCCCTCGGTCATGGAGAAGACCATACGGTCGCGCAGGATGCCCGCGTTGTTGACCAGGATGTCCAGCCTGCCGAACTCACCGATCGCCGACTCGACCAGTTCGCGGGCCTGCTGGAAGTCGGCCACGTCCCCGGTGTGGGCGAGCGCCCTGCCGCCCGCCGCGCGGATCTCGGCGGCGACCTGTCCGGCGGGGCCGGCGGAGGCCTCCCCCGAGCCGTCCCGGCCCGGCTGCCCGAAGTCGTTGACGACGACGGCGGCGCCGAGCCGGGCGAGTTCGAGCGCCTCGGCGCGGCCCAGGCCCCGGCCCGCGCCGGTGACGATGGCCGACAGTCCCTCAAGTGGCAGTGACATGCGCATCCTTGGAGTCATCAGATCTCGATGCACGTACGAAGCGCCGTGCCCGTCCGCATCTGGTCCAGTGCCTCGTTGATCTCGCTCAGCGGCACCCGGTGCGTGATCAGGCCCTCCAGGTCGATGCGGCCCGCCCGCCACAGGGCGATGGTGCGCTCGTAGGAGCGCAGGACGTCGCCGCCGCCGTACATCGAGGGCAGGATCCGCTTCTCGTCGAAGAACAGCTCGAACATGTTGAGCTGCAGGAAGTCGTCCATGGCGCCCGCGCCGACGACCACGAGCGTGCCGCCGCGCCGGGTGTTCTCGTACGCCGTCCGGGCGGTGGCCGACCTGCCGACGACCTCGAAGACGTAGTCGAAGCCCTCGCCTCCGGTGACCTGCTGCTTGGCGTCGGCCAGCTCGTCCGGCGAAACCGCCTTCGTGGCGCCGAACCTGAGGGCGGACTCGCGGCGCGAGGCGACCGGGTCGACGGCGACGATCTCGGCGGCGCCCTTGAGCCGCGCGCCCTGGATCGCGGAGATGCCGACGCCGCCGCAGCCGATGACGGCGACCGACGAACCGGCCTCCATGTCGGCGGTGTTGAGGGCGGCGCCCAGGCCGGTGGTCACCCCGCAGCCGATCAGCGCGGCGATGTCGAAGGGCACGTCGTCCGGTATCGGCACCGCGCAGCCCGCGTCGACGACGACCTCCTCGGCGAAGGTGCCGGTGCCCGCGAAGCCGAACACATCGGCAGGGGTGCCGCCGCGGCGCCTGAAGTTGGGGGTGCCCGCGTTCATGAACCCGGCCAGACACAGCTCCGTCTGCCCGCGCCGGCAGGCCGGACAGGCACCGCAGGCCGGCAGCCAGCACACGACCACCCGGTCGCCCGGCTTCACATCCCGTACGCCCTCGCCGACTTCGACGATCTCGCCCGCGCCCTCGTGCCCGGGGACGAACGGCGCCGGCTGCGGCAGCACCCCGCTCATCGCCGACAGGTCCGAGTGGCACAGCCCGGTGGCCCGCACCCGGATCCTCACCTTGTCGGGCCCGAAGCCCGTCGCCTCGACGTCGTCGAAGACCTCCAGCTTGTCCTGGCCGATCTCGTGCAGTACGGCTGCGCGCATGGTGCGGCTCCCCTCAACTGCCTGCTTCAGCTACCTGTTTCGACTGCCTGCTTCGACTACCTGCTTCAGCTACCTGTTTCGACTGCCTGCTTCGACTGCCTGCTTCGACTACCTGCTTCAACTGCCTGCTTCAACTGCCCGCCGGATCACGAGTGTTCGACGATGGTGTCGGCGAGGACGGGCGCGTCGTCCCGCTCCGCCGCGCTCACGGCGACCCTGCTGGACTCCGGTGTGCGCCACATGCGGATGCGCAGGGTCTCGCCGGGATACACGACCCCGGCGAACCGGGTGGTGTACGAGCGCACCCGGGTCACGTCGCCGCCGAGCAGCGTGTCGACGACCGCCTTGAGCGTCATGCCATAGGTGCACAGCCCGTGCAGGATGGGCCGTTCGAACCCGGCGACCTTGGCGAAGTCGGGGTCGGCGTGCAGCGGGTTCCAGTCGCCGGAGAGGCGGTAGAGCAGGGCCTGGTCCTCGCGGATCGGGCGCTCGACGGTGCGGTCGGGTGCGCCGGTGGGCGGGTCGAGGCGAGTGGACGGGCCGCGGTCGCCGCCCCAGCCGCCCTCTCCGCGGACGAAGATCTGCGCGTCGCTGGTCCACAACGGGCCGTCGGCGTCGGCGACCTCGGTGCGCATGACCAGGATGGCCGCCTTGCCCTTGTCGTACACGGCGGCGATACGGCCCGTGGCGGTGGCCGTGCCCGCGACGGGGATCGGACGGTGCAGGGTCAGCGACTGGCCGCCGTGCAGGACGCGGGCCAGGTCGACGTCGATGCCGGGCATGGACAGGCTGCTGATCACGCCGGGCGAGCCGGAGCCCGCGACGGTGGCGAAGCTCGGCAGCACGTGCAGCCTGGACTCCAGGGTGTAGCGCAGCTCGTCGGGGTCGGTGGCGGGGCTGCGTTTGTCAGGATTCGCGGCCGCCCCGACGCCGAGGTGGTAGAGCTGGACGTCCTTGCGGTCCCAGGTGATCTCGCCGGAACGGGGCTCGGCGGCGACGGCCTGCGCTGCGTCGATGGGCATACGGCTCCTGTACATGGGCGGCATGAAGACCCCGGTGCGGCCGTCCGCACCGTCGGCCGCACCGAGGTCGCTACGGGCCGATCTAGAACGCGTTCCAGTCCGGCGACCTCTGTATAGCCCAGCACCCGCCACTTGTGAAGGCTCCTGACGGAGTGTCAGCTCGCTGTGGGCGGCAGTAGTCCCGTGACATTTGTCCTGCCGGAGTCCGTACAGGCGGATCTGCCGGGCGGCCGCCTCCTCTCCGTAGCGTCGTCGTCATGACGAACACGACTGGGACGGGAGCCGGGGCAGAGCCCGCGGTGTCCTTCACGGGGGCGGTCAAGAACTTCGGCGCCGTACGCGCCGTCGACGGCGTCGACCTGGCCATCGCGCCCGGCGAGACCGTCGCCCTGCTGGGCCGCAACGGCGCCGGCAAGTCGACGACGATCTCGCTGCTGCTCGGCCTGAACGAACCCGACGAGGGCACGGTCCGCGTCTTCGGCGCTCCCCCGGAGCGGTCGGTGCGCGCCGGGCGGGTCGGCGCGATGCTGCAGGAGGGGCGGGCGGTGCCCAGGGTGACCGTGCAGGAACTGGTCTCCTTCGTGGCCCGCCGCTACCCGGCCCCCATGCCCGTCGCGCGGGCGCTGCGGCTGGCCGGGATCACCGAGCTGGCGGGGCGGCGCGTGGACCGGCTGTCCGGCGGTCAGACGCAGCGTGTGCGGTTCGCCGTCGCGCTCGCCGGGAACCGTTCCTAAACAGTGTCCAGGAGTGGCATTTGCTGCCAGCTCCTGGAACTGCGCGCATCCCGAACGGTGTTGGATGCGCTGGTCTCCCGCGTTCGCTGTGTCCCCGTCCGGCTGCGTGCATCGTGTGCACGCTCCGTGACGGGTGGGCGGGTTCCCTCATGCCCTCGTGCGCCTGGTCCGGCCTGGGCGGTCCGATGCCCCACAGCATCGCTCTGGTGCTGCGGGGGCGGTGCCGTCCGTCGCCGGATCGGGTGCCCGAGGGCGCGTCGCCCGATCGCGACGCTCGCGGCGTCGTGCCGGGACATCTTGCGAGTCTTGCCGGCCAGGGGCTTACGCCAATGCTGGTCGCCCCACATCGACGTGTACGCCGGGTCGACCGCGACGATCGACAGGCCGTGCTCGGCGGCCATGGACACCAGACGGGCCTTGAGCTTGCCTGTCGGGATGCCGGAGATGAGCTGCCGGAACCGCTTCTTGCGGCCGTGCTTCTCGCGGGTCTTCTCGGCGGTGAAGTCCAGGTTCTCGATACCGATCGCCTTGACGCCGCACCGGTTGGCCCAGTGCAGCAGCCGGCTGATGGCGTGCCGGATCTGCGCGTCGCGGTGGTCGGCGGTGCCGGACAGGTCGTAGAAGAACCGCTTCGGGTCGCCGACCGGGTTGCCGTTGCGGTCGAGCCGGTAGGCGGCGAAGTGGTCAGCGTTCGTATCGACGCCGACCATGCCCTGGGCGCGGGCTGTCTCCAACGGGACCGTCTTCACCACGGGCTTCGTCCACGAGGCGGTGATGTACCAGCGCCCGCGCTCCACATCGAGGTGGATACGGTAGGCGACAGCACGGTTGGCTTCGACGCGGTCGCGCCACTGCGCGCCCCGGTGCTGGAACTGGACCCTGCAGGAGAGGACGTACCGGCCGAACTTGCCGTTGGCCAGATGGGCCAGTGGTGCGGGCAGCTTGATGGAGACCTCGCCATCGGGGGTGACGCGGATCGTCTCGTTCCCGTACCGCTTGCCGGACTCGCCGTCAGCAGCGAGGAACCAGCGTTCGGCTTCCCAGCGCCGGCGCCACTGGGCCTCGCTGAGCTGCGCATCCTGGAGGTTGTTGCGGTTGCCCAGCAGGCGTCGACCGCCGCGCACGACGTGCACGACACCGGCCTCACGCTCCACGCGGGCGACATCGAGGCGGTGTTCCAGGGTCGCCAGACGGCGGGACTTGTGGAACCACTCGCCCCGACTGCGGTATCCGCCGGGTGCCCGCTTGGCGCCTTTCTCCCCGATCGGCTGCGCCAGTCGGTGCATCAGCGTCCGCACACCGGCCTCAAGCCCTTGGATGTGGGCGAGCTGACAGCGGCGGGACAGCGCCCACTGATCGTGAGTGGCCTTCGTGATCGAACCGGCCCACCGGGACGAGGAGCCGGCCGTCAGGCCCTGCTTGCGGGCGGCCCACGTGTCGCTGTCGTGGTCCAGGCCGTCGGCGCAGCGGTTCTTGAGGTCCAGCGAGGCGAGGCGTCCGAGGTGTTCACCGACCAGCCGCAACACCTTGTCGTCCACGTCGGTGAGGTGCTTGAGGCGGTCGCGTATCGCCACCCCGGACGGCCCGGGCGCGACGAACGGTGCGTCGATGGTGCGGAGCTGCTTCTTCTTCTTCTTCGGCTCACTCATCGCCGGCCGCCGCTTCGAGAGCCTTCCTCGCCCGGTTCTTCGCCGACCGACGGCCGTACAGGCGGGCGCAGAACGACGTCAGTACCTCCACCATGTCCCGGACCAGGTCGTCTTCGTCGTCTTCGACTTCGCCGTCATCGAGGACGACCAGTCGGCGGCCAGTCGCGGACAGGGCGGCCTCGATCAGCTCCACGTTCATCCGCCCGAGGCGGTCCTTGTGCTCGACCACGACCGTGGTCACCGCCGGATCGGCCGGCAGCCGCTTCACCTTCGCGCGGCAGCCGTTCATACCCGAGGCGATCTCGGACTCGATCCGCACAACCTTCTGTCCCGCCTCCGCCGCCCATGCCGACAGGCGAGCGGTCTGCCGCTCCAGGTCCGGCTTCTGATCGTGCGAGGAGACGCGGGCATACAGACCTACACCACCGGTCACCGAGTGAGGTGTTCGCTTCGATGTTCACCAGGATCGTGCGCGGCCCCACCCGGCGCGCGGGCACCGGCAAGGCGCCCTCACGAAACCAGCGATACGCCGTATGCGGGTTCACCCCCTGCGCCCGCGCCCACTCCGTCAGGTTCATATGCTGATAACGCCACCACTCCCTCATGGTTACGCACACTCAACAACCTTCCGCTGCCAGCAGTTGGCAACCCCTCCGTGAGCGCCCCCGGAGCATCGCTCCCGGCCGACCGCGTCGCCGCGATGGTCGACATCACCGCGAGCCCGAGTGAACCGCCCATCGTGCGCGAGGTGTTGACCAGCCCCGAGACCAGTCCGGCCTCTCCGGGAGCCGCCCCGGCCGTGGCGAGCGCGGCGAGCGGGGTCGCCGTCAGGCCGGCCCCCAGCATCATCAGGATCCCCGGGATCATGATCTGGGTGAGATAGGCGCCCTCCGGCGTCATCATCGACTGCCGGCCGAAGCCGGCCGCCGCCACGACCGTCCCGAGCACGGCCACCTTGCGCGCGCCGAACACCGGCATGAACCGGGGCGCCACCTTGGAGCCGACGAGCACCGCCAGGGAACTCGGCACCAGCGCCAGCCCGGCCTCCAGCGGCGTGTAGCCGAGCACGTTCTGCGCGTACAGCGTCATGAAGAACCACATGCAGAACATCGCGGAGCCGCACAGGAACATCGCCGCGTTCGCCGACGACACGGCCCGTACGCGCAGCAGCCCGAGCGGCATGAGCGGGAGCGCCGTACGCGACTCGACGACCAGGAAGAGCGCGATCAGCGCGAGCCCTGCGGTCAGCGGCACGAGCGTGGCCGCCGCCGTCCACCCCTGCGCCTCCGTCTGTGAGATCCCGTACGCGAGCGTCGCGAGCCCGGCCGTCACCAGCACGGCACCCGGCAGATCGAGCCGCCGCCCGCCTCCGTTCCGGCTCTCCGCCAGCCAGCGCGTCGCGCCGGCCAGCACCACCGCCCCGACCGGCACGTTGATCAGCAGCACCCACCGCCACGACAGGCCGTCCACCAGCGCCCCGCCGACCAGCCCGCCGGCCGCTCCGCCACCGGCACCCACCGCCGTCCAGGTCGCTATGGCCCGTGCCCGCGCGGCCCCCTCCGGGACGGCCGAGGTGAGGATGGTCAGCGTCGACGGCGCGAGGACGGCCGCCCCCAGCCCCTGCACGGCCCGCGCCACCAGCAGCTGACCGCCCTCCTGCGCCAGGCCGCCGCCGAGCGAGGCAAGCGTGAACAGGGCGAGCCCCACCAGGAACATCCGCTTGCGCCCGTACAGGTCCCCGGCCCGCCCGCCGAGCAGCATGAAACCGGCGAAGGCGATCGCGTACGCGTTCACCACCCACTGCAGTCCCTGCGGGCTCAGCCCCAGGTCGGCTCGCATCGACGGCAACGCCACATTGACGACCGACACATCGAGCACGACCAGGAACTGTCCGGCGCAGGCGAGCGCCACGACCAGCCACGTGGGCGGCGCGGTTCGGCGGGACGGGGTCCGGGTGACGTCAGCGGCTTCCAGCATGCCCGTCATGCTCTCAACCCGGTTACGCCCCTTGCATCGGGATTTCGCCCGACCCGGCCCTGGGTCGCACGACCTACACCGCCCGCAGCAGGGTGACCACCGCCGCTCCGCCGAGCCCGATGTTGTGCGCGAGCCCCACCTCGGCCCCCGGCACCTGCCGCTCCCCCGCCGTTCCCCTCAACTGCCAGACCAGCTCCGCCACTTGAGCGATCCCGGTGGCCCCCAGCGGATGTCCCTTGGAGATCAGCCCGCCGGACGGGTTCACCACCCACCGCCCGCCGTAGGTCGTCGCCCCGGACTCCACGAGCTTCCCCGACTCGCCCTCCCCGCACATCCCCAGCGCCTCGTACGTCAGCAGCTCATTGACCGAGAAGCAGTCGTGCAGTTCTACGACGTCCACGTCCTCGATCCCGAGTCCGGACCGCTCGTACACCTGCCGGGCCGCCTCCCGCGACATCGGCTGCCCCACGACGTCGATGCAGGAGCCCGACGCGAAGGACTCCTCGGTGTCCGTCGTCATCGCCTGGGCGACGATCTCGACGAGACCGTTCAGCTGCCGCCCCCACCCTCGCCCCCGCCCCCGCCCCCGCCCCCGCCTCTGGACGAACCGCTCCGACACCACCACCGCGGCGGCCGCGCCGTCCGAGGTCGGCGAGCACTGGAGCTTGGTCAGCGGCCGGTGGACGGTCCGGGACGCGAGGATGTCGGCCACCTCGTACACGTCCTGGAATTGCGCGTACGGGTTGTGCGCCGAGTGCCGGTGGTTCTTGGCGGCCACGGCGGCGAGCTGCGCCTCGGTCGTGCCGTACCTCTCCATGTGCTCGCGGGCCGCGTCGCCGAAGATCTGGGCGGTGGCCGGGGTCATCTCGAAGCCGTGCCGGGCCGCCATGATCCCGTAGTGCCGGGCGACGGGGGAGGTGGAGCTCCCATCATCAGCGGCTCCGCCGCGGTCCCCTCCGTCCGCTCCCCCTCCCAACGCCCCCTTCTTCATCTTCTCGAAGCCCAGCGCCAGGACGCAGTCGCAGGAACCGCCCTCCACCAGCTGCCTGGCCAGCATCAGGGCGGTCGAGCCGGTCGCGCAGTTGTTGTTCACGTTGTAGACGGGGACGCCGGTCAGGCCGAGTTCATAGGCGGCGCGCTGGCCGGCGGTGGAGGGTTGGAAGCAGTAGCCGACAGGAACCTGTTCCACCTCGGTGTACGAGATCCCCGCGTCGGCCAGGGCGGCGGCGCCGGCCTCGCGCACCATGTCCCAGTACTACCAGTCACGAGTCTCGGGCTTCTCGAATCGGGTCATCCCGACCCCGGCGACATAGGCCTTCATGGCGCGTCAGATTAGAACACGTTCCACTCGCCCAACAGACCTGACGGTACCTTAGATACCCATGACAAGGTCAAGAATTCATTAGAGACCTGAAGCAACGGAATAGTTGCCTGCGCATACGAGGTTTACCCAGCACTTATCTCACGGGAGGCCTCACTCAATGACGCACACGACGACCGACCAGCCCGCGCGGAAAGCGAGCGGAGCCGTGGTTCCGGTGCTCGCCTTCGCGGGCATCGTTGTCGCGGTGATGCAGACCCTGCTCGTCCCGGTCATCAAGGACCTGCCGCAGCTGCTGGGCACCGCGCCCAGCAACGCCACCTGGGTCCTGACCTCGACGCTGCTCTCGGGAGCCGTGGCCACGCCGATCATGGGCCGCCTCGGCGACCTCTACGGCAAGCGGCGCATGCTGATCCTCAGCCTCGCCGTGATGGTGGTCGGCGCGCTGGTCAGCGCCCTCACCAGCGAACTGCTCACGATGATCGCCGGCCGTGCGCTGCAGGGCTTCGCGATGGGCGCGATCCCGCTCGGCATCGGCCTGATGCGCGACATGCTGCCGCGCGAGAAGCTCGGCTCGGCCATGGCCCTGATGAGCTCCTCGATCGGCGTCGGCGGTGGACTCGCGCTGCCGCTCGCGGCCCTGATCGCCCAGCACGCCGACTGGCACGTCCTCTTCTACGTCGCCGCCGGCCTCGGCGCGCTCGCGATCCTCCTCACCCTCCTCGTCGTACCGGAGTCCCCGATGCGCGCCGAGGGCTCCTTCGACGTCCTGGGCGCGATAGGCCTCTCCACCGGTCTCGTCCTCTTCCTCCTGCCGATCACCAAGGGCAGCGACTGGGGCTGGACGTCCGGCACCACGCTCGGCCTGTTCGCCGCGTCGGCCGTCGTCCTCGTCCTGTGGGGCGTGATGGAGCTGCGCGTGCAGGCCCCACTGGTGGACCTGCGCACCACGGCCCGCCCGGCCGTCCTGTTCACCAACCTCGCCTCGATCATGGTCGGTGTCTCCTTCTACGTCGTCTCGCTCGTCCTTCCCCAGCTGCTCCAGCTCCCGAAGGCCACCGGCTACGGCCTCGGCCAGTCGATGGTCACCGCGGGCCTGCTGGTCGCGCCGCTGGGTCTGACGATGATGCTCACGGCGCCGGTCTACGCCCGCCTGTCGGCTAAGTACGGCCCCAAGGTCACCCTGATCCTCGGCATGCTGATCATCGCGATCGGTTACGGCGCCGGCCTCGGCCTGATGAGCGCCGCCTGGCAGAGCCTCGTCATCGCGGTACTCCTCGGCGCCGGCATCGGCCTCGCCTACTCCTCCCTGCCCGCGCTGATCGTCGGCGCGGTCCCGGCCTCGGAGACCGGCGCGGCCAACGGCCTCAACACGCTGATGCGTTCCATCGGTACGTCGGTGTCGAGCGCCGTCATCGGCATGGTGCTGGCCAACACCGCGAACAACGTCGGCGGCGTGGAGATCCCGACCATGCACGGCTTCCGGGTCTCGTTCCTGATCGCGACCGCCGCGGTCGCCGTCGGCCTGCTGATGGCGCTGTTCCTGCCGAAGGCGAACCGTGCACCGCAGTTGCGCGCGAGCAGCGAGGAGGACGCCGTTCTCGAACGCGCCGAGGAGGTCCTGCGGGGCTTCCGCGGCCGTGTCCTGGACACCGAAGGCACCCCGGTCGCCCGCGCCAAGGTCACCCTGATCGACCGGCGGGGCCGGCAGGCCGGCGCCACCCTGTCCGGGGAGGACGGCGGCTACGTTCTCGCCGTGCCGTCCGAGGGCCCGTACGTCCTGGCCGCACGGGCGGCGGGGCACGGGCCTCTTGCGTCTTCCGCCACGCATCCTGGGGAGGAGCGGGCTGTGGACCTGGATCTGGCGCTGCCCGGTGAGACGGTGACGGCTTGACGCCCGACCCGACGCCGCGGGTGCCGCGGCTCGTCGTTCGGCGGCTGCGGGACCGTTGTGGCTGGTCGCGCGGTTCCCCGCGCCCCTGAAGACGAAAAGACAAAAGGCCGGGCCCTTGCCGCACCCCCCGTCGAATCATCGGCCGGGGTGCGGCAGCATGGGGGCCGCAGACATACGTACGACCGGAAGGACCCCCATGGCCGTGGCCTCCCCGAAGCCCGAGATCCTGGCCGCGTTCGAGGCGGCGAAGGGGTTCATGCCTGCGGAGGAGGGGCTGGCGCTCCACGCGGCGGCCGTCGAGGCGGGCGCGCTCGGGCTGCCCCTGCTGGAGGTCGGCACGTACTGCGGGCGGTCCGCGATCCTGCTCGCCGACGCGGCCCGCGAGACCGGCGTCACCGCGCTGACCCTCGACCACCACCGCGGCAGCGAGGAGCAGCAGCCCGGCTGGGACTACCACGACCCTGAGACGGTGGACCCCGAGATCGGGCTGATGGACACGCTGCCGACGTTCCGCCGCACGCTGCACCGGGCGGGCCTGGAGGAGCACGTGGTGGCACTGGTGGGCCGTTCGCCGCAGATCGCGTCGATCTGGAACTCCCCGCTGGGCCTGGTCTTCATCGACGGCGGCCACACCGACGAGCACGCGAGCGCCGACTACGAGGGCTGGGCCCCGCACGTGGCGAAGGGCGGGCTGCTCCTCATCCACGACGTCTTCCCCGACCCCGAGGACGAGTTCACCGGCCAGGCCCCGTACCGCGTCTACCTCCGGGCCCTCGACTCCGGCGCCTTCACGGAGATCTCGGCGACCGACTCACTGCGCGTCCTGCGGCGAACGGGCGCCGGGGTGTGACACCCGCCCGGTCTCAGCTGTAGTGGTGGCGAGCCTTGAGGATCTTCACTTCCCTGTCGTCCGCCCGGTGGACGAGACGGTGTTCGTCGTCGATCCGCCGACCCTGCGAATCGGACCGACGCCCCGTAGGGTGGCAGCCGTGTCGTACGTAGGCCCGGACTTCGATCCTCCCCAGCCCCGCCGGCCTCGCCGCCGCCCCCTGACCGTCGCCGTCGCCGCACTCGTGCCGGGCGCCCTGCTCGGGTGGCTCGTGTACGAGGCGGTGGGCGGGACGGGGAACGACGGCGGCGGGGCGGGTGCGGCGACCGTGCGGACGTCCGCGACGGCGACGTCCGGCGCGCCCGCCTCCTCCCCCGCCACCGACGACGGCAAGAACCCGAGCGCGACGCCCACCCTCGCCTCGCCCACCTCGTCGGCCCCCGTCGCCTCCGGCTCCCTCAGGGGCAAGGTCGTCGTCATCGACCCCGGCCACAACTCGGGCAACTTCCAGCACACGTCCGCGATCGACCGCAAGGTGAACATCGGGACGAACTGGAAGGAGTGCGACACCACGGGCACGTCCACCAACGCGGGTTACACGGAAGCCCAGTTCACACTGGACGTGTCCCACCGGCTGAAGGCGCTCCTCGAAAAGCAGGGCGCCACGGTGAAGTTGACCCACGACACCGGCTCCCCGCCCTGGGGCCCCTGCGTGGACGAGCGGGCGGCGATCGGCAACAAGGCCCACGCCGACGCGGCGATCTCCATCCATGCCGACGGCTCCGCGGCCGGCAACCGCGGCTTCCACGTGATCCTTCCGGGCAGCGTCCACGCCGGCACCGCGGACACCCGCTCCATCGTCGCCCCCTCCGCCGAACTCGGCGAACGCATCGCGGGCAATTTCGTCCGCGCCACGGGTTCGGCCCCCTCCAACTACATCGGCGACGGCACCGGCCTCGTCACGCGTAAGGACCTGGGCGGTCTCAATCTGTCAACGGTTCCCAAGGTGTTCATCGAGTGCGGCAACATGCGCGATACCAAGGACGCGGCACTGCTCACGAGCGGTGCATGGCGACAGCGGGCCGCGCAAGGAATCTCTGAGGGAATCGTGAGTTTCCTGCACGGTTCGTGATCAGCGGGCTGCTCCCGGCGGACACCGTGGTCGGACGGACGATAGGGTTCACCGACGACGAGACGACCTACGAAGGACCTTTGAAGTGAATATCCGCTCCCTCACTCGAGGCGACGGCGTGGTGATCGGAGCAGCGGTATTGCTGTTCATCGCGTCATTCCTCGACAATTATTCGTACGACGGCCTGCCTGACAGCGTCGACCTCCCGAACCTCTGGGAGAGCGGACCGGTCCTGCTCAGTGTCGTGTTGGCGGGCATCATCGGGGCCACGCTCGTCGTCGTGGCACGTGCCCTGCCGCAGCCGCTCAAGGTCGCTGGTCTGGAAATCGGCGCCTTCGGTGTTGCCTTCGCGGTGTTCGCCGCGTGGAGCGCCCTCGGCAACGTCATCGACCCGGCGGGCGGCGGGGACAACTTCGGCAATTCCAACAACGGGCCAAGCGCAGGCACAGGTCTGATCCTCGCCCTCGTCGCCACCCTGGTCATGGCCGCTGCCGCCATCGCCACCCCCATGGTCCCACCCCTCCAGGCCGCCCTCCTCCCCGCCCCCAAGCCCGTCGCCCCGCAGCCCTACGGCGGTCAGCCGCAGGGTGGTTACGGCTATCCCGGCGCCCAGCAGCCGCAGGCCGGGCAGCCCTACGGTGGGCAGCCGCAGCCCGGGCAGCCCTTTGGGGGGCAGCAGCCTCCGCAGCCCCAGCAGGCGCAGCAGCCGGCCGGGGACTTCTCGCCGTTCTGGTTCGCCGTTCCCGTGCCGCGTCCGCTGTTCGCGGAGGACGGTTCGCCGACGCCGATCGCCGAACTCGCGCCGGGCACCTGGTACCTGGCCGTCGAGCAGCGCGGCCCGGGTCTCGTCGCCCAGACGCAGGACGGCCGTCGTGGCGTGCTGCAGGACGCCTCCGGGATCCAGCGCGGCTGACGCCCCACAGACCGCACGACGGCCTCTCGCCCTTCCGGGTGGGGGGCCGTTGTCGTACAGTCGCAGCCCACAGGCCCGTAACTGACTGGCCGTCAGGTACCCCGTGGAGGCGTCATGCGGCTCGGTCTCGCCCTCGGCTACTGGGGCCGCGGCCCCTCCCCCGACCACGTGCCGCTGGCGCGGGAGGCCGAGCGGCTCGGGTACGACTCGGTGTGGACGGCCGAGTCGTGGGGCTCCGATGCCTTCACGCCGCTGACCTGGATCGCCGCGCAGACGTCAAGGATCAAGCTGGGGACGGCGGTTGCGCAGATGGCCGCTCGTTCCCCCACCACCACCGCCATGCACGCGCTCACCCTCGACCATCTCTCCGGCGGGCGCATGATGCTCGGGCTCGGCCTGTCGGGTCCACAGGTGGTGGAGGGCTGGTACGGGCGGCCGTTCCCGAAGTCACCGCTGACCGCGACCCGGGAGTACGTGGACGTCGTACGGCAGGTGTTGCGGCGGGAGGCGCCCGTGGCGCTGGAGGGGCGATTCCACTCCCACCCGTACACCGGCGCGGACGGCACGGGCCTCGGCAAGGCGCTCAAGTCCATCACCCACCCCCTGCGTCCCGGCCTTCCCGTCCTGCTCGGTGCGGAAGGGCCGAAGAACGTCGCGCAGACGACGCGGATCGCCGACGGCTGGCTGCCCCTGTACTGGTCGCCCTCCCGTCCCGACGTGTACGGACCGGCACTTGAGCAGCTCCCGGAGGGCTTCCTCGTCGCCCCCATGGCCCGGGTGCAGGTCTGCGACGACGTGGCCGAGGGGCTGCTGCCCGTGAAGACCATGCTGGGCTTCTACATCGGCGGCATGGGACACGCGGCCCGTAACTTCCATGCCGATCTGATGGCGCGCATGGGGTACGAGGAGGAGGCGCGCCGGATTCAGCGGCTGTTCCTTCAGGGCCGTCGCGAGGAGGCCGTGCTCGCGGTGCCGGACGCCTTCGCCGACGAGATCTCGCTGGTCGGGCCGCGCGAACGGATCGCGGAGCGGCTGGAGTTGTGGCGGAAGGGGCCGGTGACGGACCTGCTGGCCCTCTCCCCGGACCGGGAATCGCTGCGGGTACTGGCCGAGCTCAACTCCTGACAGAACCCGTACGGGTTTCATCCGGGATTCGGCGGCAATCCGGAAGGTATGTCTCGATACAGCAGCGGCAATCGGGCCGGGGCGGTCGTAGCGATCGTCGCCGACGTCATGGCCCTCATCCTGGGCCTGTGGATCGTGATGTACCTCTTGGACGCCAACCGTGCCAACGACCTGGTGCAGTTCGTCCACAACGCGGCAGACTGGCTGGCCGGCTGGTCGCGTGACCTGTTCACCTTCGACAAGGCCTGGGCCCGCGTGATCGCAGGCTACGGTCTGGCCGCGGTGGTCTACCTGTTCATCGGCCACGCGGTGGCCGGACGGATCCAGCGGCACTGAGCGCTCCGCTTGGTGAGCCGGGACGCCCTATAGCTCGGCGGGGACTGCCGGTCGGCGGGTGCGGGCAGTCGGTGGCTGATCGCGCAGTTCCCCGCGCCCCAAAGGGGCGCCCCTTTGGGGCGCGGTCAGGCGCAGCAGTCCGGGTCCAGTCCCCTCGGCAGGCTCTCGCCGCCGAACACCGTGCAGGTCGCCTCGTGGCCGCCGAGGGCGGCGACCGCGAGGAGGAGCGAGCCCGCGGTCCACGTGGTCAGTTCCTGGGGCCAGACGGCCTTGTCCTCGAATACGTAGCCCGTCCAGTAGAGGCCGCTGTCGGCGTCGCGCAGGTGCTGGATGGACTGGAGGACCTCCAGGGCTCGGTCGGACTCGCCCATCGCCCACAGGGTGAGGGCGAGTTCGGCTGATTCTCCGCCGGTGACCCACGGGTTGGGGACGACGCAGCGCACGCCCAGGTCGGGCACGACGAAGCGCTCCCAGCCTTCCTCCACACGGGACTTGGCCTCCGCGCCGGTCAGCGCGCCGCCCAGCACCGGGTAGTACCAGTCCATCGAGTAGCGGTCCTTGTCGAGGAACCGCTCCGGGTGCCGGCGGATCGCATGGCGCAGCGCGCCCACCGCCAACTCCCAGTCCGGCTGCGGCTCTTCGCGCTGCTCGGCGATGGCCAGCGCGCAGCTCAGCGCGTGGTGAATCGAGGAGGAACCGGTCAGGAGCGCGTCGGTGGTGAAGCTGCCGTCCTCCTCGCCCTTCCAGCCGATCTGCCCGCCGGGCTGCTGGAGCCCGAGGACGTACTCGATCGCGGCGTGGACGGCCGGCCACATGCGGTCCAGGAACGTGTCGTCCCCGGTGGACAGGTAGTGGTGCCAGACGCCTACGGCTATGTACGCGACGAAGTTCGTCTCGCGGCCGCGGTCGGTGACGTCCGCGAAGTCGCCGTCGGCGTAGGCCGCGTACCAGGAACCGTCCTCGTTCTGGTGGCGTGCGAGCCACTCGTACGCCCGCTCGGCGGCCTCGTGCTCGCCCGCCGCGTCCAGCGCCATCGCGGCCTCGGTGTGGTCCCAGGGGTCCAGGTGGTGCCCCCGGAACCAGGGGATCGCCCCGTCCTCCCGCTGCACGGCGAGGATGCCGCGCACGGTCGCGGCAGCCTGCTCGGCGGTGAGGACCCCGGGCAGGACGAGGTGTTCTGTCCGGGGAGTGGTCACCGGGCGTCCACCGACGGGAGGTGCGGCTTGGTCGCGTACGCCACGAAGCTCTTGCCGATCAGCGGGTTCAGGGCCTGCTCGGCGACCCGGGTGGCCAGGGGCTTCTTCATGATGTCCCAGACCAGCAGCTTGTGGTACGCCCGCACCGGCAGCGCCTTGTCGTTGTCGACGCCGAACGCGCACTTCAGCCACCAGTACGGCGAGTGCAGCGCGTGGGCGTGGTGCGTGCCGTACGGCTTCAGCCCGGCCTCCTTGATCTTGGCGATCAGCTCGTCCGCCTTGTAGATACGGATGTGACCGCCCTCGACCTCGTGGTAGGCGTCGGACAGCGTCCAGCACACCTTCTCGGGACCGTAGCGCGGGACGGTGATGGCGATACGGCCGCCCGGCTTCAACACCCTGACCATCTCGGCGAGTACGCCCTTGTCGTCCGGGATGTGCTCCATCACCTCGGAGATGATCACGACGTCGAAGGACTCGTCGGGGAAGGGCAGCGCCAGGGCGTCGCCCTCCATGGCCGTCGCGGTCGCGCCCTCGGGTGCCTCGCCGGCCTCCTTCATCGCCGCGAACCACTTCGCGACCTCGCGGATCTCCTCGGCGTTCTGGTCGAGCGCCACGACCTGCGCGCCGCGCCGGTAGCACTCGAACGCGTGCCGGCCGGCCCCGCAGCCGAGGTCCAGGACGCGGTCGCCCGGCGCGAGCGGGAACCGGGAGAAGTCGACGGTCAGCAAGTGGCCCTGCTTTCGGGATTGGATGCGGCTAGTTCTTCGACGACTGCGGGCTGCGGCTCTGCCATGGCTGCACGATGCGGCTCCGCCACAGGTGCGGGCTGCGGCTGTGCAACTGCCGCGCGATGCGGCTCCGCCACGGCTGTGGACTGCCGCTCCGCCACGCCTGCACCATGCGGCTCCGCCACGGCTCCGGGCTGCCGCTCCGCGACCGCTGTGCGGTGCGGCTCTGCGGCGGCGGGTACGAGCCGGCCGGTCGCGTCCGCTTCGACGCGTGGGCCGGCGATGGCCTCGCGGTATCTGGCCACCGTTCCCTCGGCGGCACGCGCCCAGGTGAAGTTCCGTAGCACCCGCTCGCGGCCGGCGCGGCCGAGCCGCGCCCTCAGCTCCGGGTCGCCCAGCAGGCGGCTCAGCCCCGCGGCCAGCGCTCCCGGGTCACCCGGGGGCACCGCCAGGCACGTCTCGCCGTCGCGGCCCGCGACCTCCGGGATCGCACCGCCGGTCGTCGCGACCAGGGGCGTGCCCGTCGCCATCGCCTCGGCCGCCGGGAGGGAGAAGCCCTCGTACAGGGACGGGACGCACGCGACCTCCGCCGAGCGGACCAGATCGACCAGTTCGGCGTCGGAGATGCCCTTCACGAAGTCGACGGCACCCTGGAGGCCGTACCGTCCGATCGCCTGCGCGACGGGGCCCTCCGCGGGCCGCTTGCCGACGACCACGAGGTGGGCGTCGGGGTGTTCGGTGCGGACCTTCGCCAGCGCCTCGACCAGGAACACCAGGCCCTTGAGCGGTACGTCCGCGCTGGACGTCGTCACGATCCGGCCCGGCACCACGGGCACGGACGGATCCGGCGAGAAGAGGTCCGTGTCGGCGCCGATGTGGACGACGTGGATCCGGTCGTCCCGTACGCCGAGGTGATCGACGATCTCCTGGCGGGAGGTGCCGGAGACGGTGAGGACCGAGGGCAGGTGACGCGCGACGCGCTTCTGCATGCGGGTGAAGGCGTACCAGCGGCGCTTGGACAGCCGCTGCTGCCATCCCTGCGCCGCGTCCAGTTCCAACTGGCGGTCCACGGTGATGGGGTGGTGGATGGTGGTGACGAGGGGCGCGCCGACGTCCCCCAACAGTCCGTAACCCAGCGTCTGGTTGTCGTGCACGACGTCGAACTCGCCGCGCCGGGCGCGGAGATGGCGGCGGGCGCGCAGCGAGAAGGTGAGCGGCTCGGGGAAGCCGCCGGTCCACATCGTCGCGACTTCCATCGCGTCGATCCAGTCGCGGTACTCGTCGCGTTTCGGGGTGCGGAAGGGGTCGGGCGAGCGGTAGAGGTCGAGGCTCGGCAGCTCGGTGAGGGTGAGACCCGGGTAGCCCTCGTCGAGGACGGGGTACGGCTGGGAGCCGATGACCTCGACGCGGTGGCCGAGGCGGGCCAGTTCGCGCGAGAGGTGCCGGACGTAGACGCCCTGGCCGCCGCAGAACGGGTTCCCTTTATAGGTGAGGAGTGCGATGTGGAGCGGTCGCTCGCCGTCGGCGGCGAGGTCCTCCTGGGGACCCGCCTGACTGGCCTCAGCGGTCACTCTGGGCCCCCTTCTGCGTGCACTGTCCCGCGAGATTACGCCGGGACGCTAATCTAGAACAAGTTTCAGACTTGATCGTCCAGGAGGCTCTGAATCTACCGGCAGGTAGGGGCGCGGTGAGCAGTGGATCAGGTGATTCGCGCCACGGCGGGCGCCCTGCCATGCTCGGTGCGATCACCAGGGCCTGTCCGGCGGATCAGGTCGGCTGTGAGATGCGGTTCCTCCCGGCCGACCCGAGCGGGGTCTGGTGCGTGCAGCTGCAAGGCGGAGGAGGGAGTCGACGCGGAGCGTCGGCGACCGACGACAACGCCGCAGATGCGCGCACCAGGGCCCGCGACGCCGAGCTGATCGGCCGGACAGGCCCTGACCCTCACCGACTGTCACGTAACGGGAACCATGCCAGCGCAAGCGAAGGTGGCCAAGGTGGAATCAAGTACCTCGCAACCGGCCTCCCCGCCCCTCACGGAGCGGCAGGAGGCGCGTCGTCGGCGCATCCTGCACGCGAGCGCGCAGCTGGCCAGCCGGGGCGGTTTCGACGCCGTACAGATGCGTGAGGTCGCCGAGTCCTCGCAGGTGGCCCTGGGCACGCTCTACCGCTACTTCCCGTCCAAGATCCATCTGCTGGTCGCCACGATGCAGGACCAGTTGGAGCACATGCACGGGACGCTGCGGAAGAAGCCGCCGACGGGTGACACGGCGGCGCAGCGGGTCGCGGAGACACTGATGCGGGCCTTCCGGGCGCTGCAGCGCGAGCCACATCTGGCCGACGCGATGGTCCGCGCCCTCACCTTCGCCGACCGCAGCGTCTCGCCCGAGGTCGACCAGGTCTCCCGCCAGACCACGGTGATCATCCTGGACGCGATCGGCCTGGAGAACCCCACCCCCGAGCAGCTCTCGGCGGTCCGCGTCATCGAGCACACCTGGCACTCGGCCCTGATCACCTGGCTCTCGGGCCGCGCCTCCATCGCCCAGGTCAAGATCGACATCGAGACGGTGTGCCGCCTGATCGACCTGACGGACCCGGCCGCGGGGAGTGCGGCCCGCGGCTGAGGCACACGCACAGAACCTACGAGACGGGTTCCCTTCGCCGGCATTGTCCGGATCAGGTCCTGGGGGTCGCCTTCCGGCCCTGCTGCTGCCTTCCGGCCTCTCAGCCCCACCGTCGACGTCGGCCCCGGCGGATGCGTCTGCGTCTCGCCAAAGTCGGCTACTCCGGTGGAACTCCCTCACTCGCCTCGTAGGCCACTTCTCAGGATAGAACGCCTTTCAGCCAATGAAACCCCCTGAAGGCTGATTTTTTGGACACCGCCTTCTCGAGTTCGGCCCTCACCCCCACTCCTCTTCGGCCCTTGCCGCTACTCCTCTTCGGCCCTTACTCCTCCGGCGGAAACACCGGCTCCCCGCTCCCCAGCAGGGTGATCACTATGGCCTCCACCGGGCAGTTCTCCGCCGCCTCCAGAATGCGTTCGTTGGCGTCGGAATCCGGCTCGACCGGGTGGGACTGCATGGCGGAGTCGAGGCGGAAGGCGCCGGCGGCCCGGTGGGCGCACTGGGCGGAGCCGATGCAGACGGAGCGGTCGACCTCGACGTGCCAGCGGTCACCCATGGCGGCTCAGCCCTCCCAGCCGGCCGGGAGATGGATCATCTTGTGTTCGAGGAACTCGCCGTAGCCCTCGGGGCCGAACTCCCGCCCCAGCCCGGAGTTCTTGTAGCCGCCGAAGGGGCCGAGCATGTCGAGGCTGAAGGTGTTGACCGAATACGTGCCGGTACGGACCTGGCGGGCGACGTCGATGCCGTGCGCCACGTCCGACGTCCACACGCTGCCGCTCAGCCCGTAGTCCGAGTCGTTCGCGATCTTCAGGGCCTCGGACTCGTCGCCGTAGGGCAGCAGGCAGATCACCGGGCCGAAGATCTCCTCCCGGGCGATCCGCATCGAGTTGTCGACGTCACCGAAGAGCGTCGGCTCGACGTACCAGCCCCGCTCCAGGCCCGGCGGGCGGCCGCCACCGGTGAGGATCTTGGCGCCCTCCTCCTGGCCGATGCGGATGTAGTCGAGGTTGCGCTGCTGCTGGCGCCGGGCCACCAGGGGGCCGACCTGTGTCGCCGTGTCCAGCGGGTCGCCGACGACCAGCGCGCTCGCCGCCGCCGCGAAGGCGTCCGCGAACTCGTCGTAGCGGGAGCGCGGGAGCAGGATGCGGGTCTGGGCCACGCAGGCCTGACCGTTGTTCATCCAGGCCGCCGGGACGACGCCCGCGACGGTGGTCGCGAGGTCCGCGTCGGGAAGGACCACGGCCGCCGACTTGCCGCCCAGCTCCAGGGTCACGCGCGTGAGATTGCGCGACGCCACCTCCATCACACGCTTCCCGGCGGCCACCGATCCCGTGAAGGAGACCTTGTCGATCCCCGGGTGCCCGACCAGGTACTCGCTGACCTCGCGGTCGGCCGGGAGGATCGACAGGACACCCTCCGGCAGCCCGGCCTCACGGGTGATCTCGGCGAGGACGTACGCGTCCAGCGGCGACTCGGGCGACGGCTTGAGCACCACGGTGCAGCCGGTGAGCAGCGCGGGCGCGAGCTTGGCGGCGGCCACGAACTGCGGGACGTTCCAGGGCACTACGGCCGCCACGACACCGACCGGTTCGCGGCGCACGAGGATCCTGCCGAGCACGCCGTCGCGCGTCTCCTCGTACGTGAAGTTCCGCGCGACGGTGATCGCCGCGTCCCACACCATCATCGCGCCGAGTGCCTGCGCGAGGACGCTCCAGGAGTACGGCGACCCGTTCTCGGAGGAGATCACGCGGGCGATCTCCTCGTGCCGTACGGCGATCGCGTCCTTGATACGGCTGACGACCTCGATCCGCTCGTCGAGCGACATCCGCGGCCAGGGCCCCTCGTCGAACGCCGTCCGCGCGGCCGCGACCGCCCGGTCCACATCCGCCGTGGAAGCATGCGGCACGCGTCCGATGACCTCCTCCGTGTGCGGCGAGATCACCTCGATGACGCCCTTGCCGAGGGGGTCGGTCAACTCCCCGCCGATGAACAGCTGTCCGTGTTCCACGAGCTCGGTCATGGCCGACTGCCTTCCCGGGAGCTGACTCTGACGGTTCATCAGATACGGGAACTGATACCAGTTCCCCTCGGAGGAGTCCACAGACCGCACACCGCGTCACGACACCTCCGCGACGGCTGCGCAGTGGCTCGGGCGCCCGATCGATGACTTGGGCTCCCATTGGAACTGGTTCTAGTTATAGTGACGGGAACGCGGCGACAGGGGAGCCCATGGCACAGGTCAGCGACCACGGCGGCGGTGTGCGGTCCGTCCAGGTTCCCATCCCGGACAATCCCCTGGGATACACGCTCGTGTACGTCGTCGACACCGATCGCGGGCCGGTGCTGGTCGACACGGGGTGGGACGACCCCGCGTCCTGGGGCACCCTCGTCGAGGGGCTGGCAGCCGCTGGTACGGCAGTGGGCGAGGTGCACGGTGTCGTCATCACCCACCACCACCCCGACCACCACGGCCTGTCCGGCAGGGTGCGCGAGGCGTCCGGGGCCTGGATCGCGATGCATACCGCGGACTCGGCGATCGTGCGGCGCACCCGGGAGACCCGGCCCGGGCGCTGGTTCTCGTACATGACCGCCAAGCTCACCGCGGCCGGCGCCCCCGAGGAGCACGTGGCGCCCCTGCGCGACGCGGCCCCCCGCACCACCCTGCCGGGCTTCTCCCCCGCCCTGCCCGACCGCGAGATCGTCCCCGGCGAGCTCCTCGACCTCCCGGGCCGCCGGCTGCGAGCCATCTGGACTCCGGGGCACACCCCCGGCCACGTCTGCCTGCACCTGGAGGAGGAGCACCCGGCCCGACTCCCGGGCAGCGGACGCCTGTTCTCCGGCGACCACCTCCTCCCCCGGATCACCCCCCACATCGGCCTCTACGAAGACCCCGACGACGCGACCGTCACCGATCCCCTCGGCGACTACCTCGACTCCCTGGAGCGGGTCGGGCGGCTGGCAGCCGCCGAGGTGCTGCCCGCGCATCAGCACACGTTCACCGACGCGGCGGCCCGCGTACGGGAGTTGCTCGCGCACCACGAGGAACGGCTCACCGGTCTGCTCGCCCTCCTGGTCGAACCGCTCACCGCCTGGCAGGTCGCCGAGCGCATGGAGTGGAACCGGCCCTGGGCACAAATCCCCTACGGATCAAGGAACATCGCGGTCTCGGAGGCCGAGGCGCACCTGCGGCGGCTGGCCAAGCTGGGGCGGGCGGAGTCGGTGGCGGGGAGCGATCCGGTGACGTACGTGGCCGTGTAAAGCGCTCGCACCTCGTGGGTGTCCGCTGATACCAACATCTCCATGAACCCCACGGACCCCATGGACCCCACGGAGCAACTCCTCGCCGAACGCGCCTGTGAACGTCTGATCCTCGACCTCGTCCACCGCCTCGACCTCGGTGAACCCGCCTCCGTGGCCGAGCTGTTCACCGAGGACGGCGTGTGGGAGTGGCCCCCTCCGGGGGACGGGCGGAGGTCCGAGGGGCGGGAGGAGCTGCGGGCGTACTTCGGTTCCCGGCCGCCGGACAAGCTCTCCCGGCGGGTCATGTCCAACGTCCGGGTCACGGTGACGTCGGCGGACACGGCCGAGGCCACGTCGTACTTCACGACGTACCGCGTCGAAGGCTGGTCGGGCGGCATGGTGCCGGCCGGGCCGCCGGTCCAGGTCGGCCACTACGAGGACACCTTCCGCCGCGTCGACGGCCGGTGGCTGCTCGCCTCCCGGACGCTGCACCTCCCGTTCGGCGGCCCCACTCCCCGGCAGGGACGCGGCACTCTCGACCCGGCCGGCACCGACCGTGCTCCCGTCGTCCCCTTCCCGTGAGCCCGGACCTGCCCGGCCCGCCCACCCCGTCCGCCACGCCTGCCTCTCGGACCTCACAGGCTGCCCTCGGGGCGCTCGTTACGGGCCGGTAGAGTGGCCGGGTCGTCATCACGCCGTACGGGGGGAAGCCGGTGCAATTCCGGCGCTGACCCTCCCCCAGTGCCTCAAGGGCCTGGGAGGTACCCCCACCGTGAACCGTCCACCGAAGGCGGTCGGCCGGAGTGCCCCGCACGGTCGTGACCGGCTCACGTGTGCCGGCGGCCTGCCGGTGCACGGCACCGTCGAGGCACACGGAGCCGAGCCGCCCGGGGTGTCCCGTGCTGCCCGCTCCCGCAGGGAGAGGCACCCGCCGATCATGAACGTCGTCCGCCGCAGCGCCGCGGTCCTGGCAGCCACCGCTGTGATCGGCGCGGCCGCGCCCGCCGTGGCCGCATCCGCGTCGCCGTCCCCGTCCGTGGCGATACCCGACGGTCTGTACGGCACCGCCGACCCCAAGTACGACGGCGTCTGGCGACAGTCGCTGGCGCTGCTCGCGCAGGACACCGTCGGCGTGAAGCCCGCCGCGAAGGCGGTGGACTGGCTGCTGGGCCAGCAGTGCGCGAGCGGGGCGTACGCGGCGTTCCGCGCGGATGCGGCGAAGGCCTGCGACGCCAAGCTGATGGTCGACACGAACAGCACGGCCGCCGCCGTTCAGGCACTCGCCGTGCTCGGCGGCCACGACACGGAGACCGGCAAGGCGGTCGGCTGGCTGAAGTCCGTGCAGAACGAGGACGGCGGCTGGGGCTACTCGCCGGGCGGAGCGAGCGACGCGAACTCGACGTCCGTCGTCATCGGCGCGCTGACCGCCGTCGGCGAGCAGCCCGCGCAGGTCGTCAAGGGCGAGAAGGGCGGCAAGGGCGGGAAGTCGCCCTACGACGCCCTGTTGAAGTTCGCTCTCCCCTGCGACGGGGGCGGCGCGGGCGCCTTCGCCTTCCAGCCGGACAAGAAGGGCACGTTGGCCGCCAACGCGGACGCGACGGCGGCTGCCGTGGTGGGCGCGCTCGGCAAGGGGCTGGCCGGGGACGACGTGAAGCCGGCCGGGACGGCCGTGACGTGCAAGGGAGCGGACGACCGCGAGCAGGCGGCGCGCAACGGCGCCGCGTACCTCATCAAGGCACTGGCCAAGGACAGGCACCTGACGTCGACGCTCCCCGGCGCCAAACCCCAGCCCGACTACGGCAACACGGCCGACGCGGTCCTCGCGCTCGCGACCGCCGGTCAGGGCGACAAGGCGGCCGACGCCATGCGCTGGCTGGAGGGCAACTCCCGGGCGTGGGCGAAGCAGGGCGGACCGGCCGCGTACGCGCAGCTGATCCTCGCCGCGAACGCGGAGAGCGCCGACGTGCGCGACTTCGGCGGCCAGGATCTCGTCTCGCTTCTCGACGCGACCGGCCCGAAGCCCGCCTCCGTCCCGGCGTCCGCCGCGCCCGCCAAGGACTCGGGCCGGGCAGACCACAAGGACGACTCCAGTGGCTCCGGTGTCAGTGTCTGGTGGATCGTCGGCGTGGGCCTCGTCGGCGGCATCGGCGTCGGTTTCCTGCTCAGCGGCCGCACCAAGAGGCGACAGCCGTGATACGGCGCTGCGCGCTGCTCCTCGCCGCACTGTTCCTGACCCTGGCCGGCAGCGGCCGGGCGCAGGCGGTCGGCTACCGCTACTGGTCGTTCTGGGACTACGACGCCGGTCACTGGACCTACGCCACCCAGGGCCCCGCCACCACGCGCCCCGACGACGGCGCCGTCCAGGGCTTCCGCTTCTCGGTGAGCGAGGACTCGAGCGACTCGGCGAAGCCGCGCGGGAAGGCGTCGTTCCCGGTGATCTGCGCGCGGACGCCGGCGCGGGACGGCATGAAGCGCGTGGCTCTCGTCATCGACTTCGGTACGGCGGCGGACGCCCCGTCCGGCGAGACGCCGCCGGTGGGTCGTACGGCCTGCGCGCGGGTGTCGTCCGACGGGACCACGGCGGAGGCGCTGGCGTCGGTGGCGAAGCCGCTGCGGTACGACACCAACGCCCTGTTGTGCGCCATCGCGGGGTATCCCCACAAGGGGTGCGGGGAACAGGCCTCCGGCGGGAAGAAGCCGACGGCTGCCGCGGCTTCGGCGAAGTCCGGGGAGACGGAGGGCGGGCCGGCCGTGGGGCTGTTCGTGGGGGCCGGAGCGGTCGCGCTGATCGGTGCGGCGGCCGTGTGGCAGGCACGGCGACGCAGGCATGTGTAGTCGTCCCCTGCTGCACCCCGGTGCCTGGTGGCTGTGGTCCCTGGGCCTGGGCACCGCGGCCACCCGCACCACCAACCCCCTCCTCCTGGCCCTGCTCGTCGCGACGTCCGCCTACGTCGTCGCCACCTGCCGCACCCGGGCCCCCTGGTCCCGCTCCTACCCCGCCTTCCTCAAGCTCGCCCTCGCCGTCCTCGTCATCCGCCTCTTCTTCGCAGTGGCCCTCGGCTCCCCCGTCCCCGGCACGCACGTGATCGTCACCCTCCCCGAACTCCCCCTCCCCCACTGGGCGCAGGGCATCCGGCTGGGCGGCAAGGTCACCGCCGAATCACTCACCTTCGCCTTCTACGACGGCCTGAAGCTGGCCACGCTGCTCATCTGCGTGGGCGCCGCGAACGCCCTGGCCAACCCGTCCCGTCTGCTCAAGTCCCTCCCGGGCGCGCTGTACGAGACCGGCGTCGCGGTGGTCGTCGCCCTCACCTTCGCGCCGCACCTCATCGCCGACGTCCAGCGTCTGCGCGCCGCCCGTCGCCTGCGCGGCCGCCCCGACAGCGGCCTGCGCGGTCTGCTGCAGGTCGGACTCCCGGTGCTGGAGGGCGCGTTGGAGCGTTCCGTCGCCCTGGCCGCCGCGATGGACGCCCGCGGTTACGGCCGCAGCGCCGAGGTCGCGACCGGCGTACGCCGGACCACCGCGGCTCTCACCCTCGGCGGACTGCTCGGTGTCTGCGCGGGAACGTACGGGCTGCTGACCGCCGAAGGCGGCACCTACGGGCTGCCCCTGCTGTTCGCCGGGGTCGCCGCGGCGCTGGCGGGGCTGCGGCTGGGCGGCCGTCGCAGCCTGCGCACCCGGTACCGCCCGGACCGGTGGGACCTGCGGGCCTGGCTGGTCGCGGGGTCCGGTGCCGCGGTCGCCGGGCTGCTGACCCTCGCCGCCGCGGACGATCCACAGGCCCTGCACCCCGGTGTCGTCCCGCTCGTCGCCCCCACCCTCCCGCTGTGGCCGGCGGCAGCCGTACTGCTCGGCCTGCTGCCGTCCTTCGTCGCCCCCAAGGAGCCGTCGTGATCCGCTTCGAGGATGTCTCCGTGACGTACGACGGGGCGGCCGAACCCACCGTGCTGGGCGTGGACTTCGAGGTGCCGGAGGGTGAACTCGTGCTGCTGGTGGGCCCGTCGGGGGTCGGCAAGTCGACCGTCCTGGGTACCGTCAGCGGGCTCGTCCCGCACTTCACGGGAGGCACGCTCAGGGGCCGTGTCACGGTGGCCGGACGCGACACCCGTACCCACAGACCACGCGAACTTGCGGATGTCGTGGGCACGGTCGGGCAGGACCCGCTCTCCCACTTCGTGACGGACACCGTCGAGGACGAACTCGCTTACGGAATGGAGTCGTTGGGGCTGGCACCGGAGGTGATGCGGCGCCGTGTCGAGGAGACCCTCGACCTGCTCGGCCTGGCCGGTCTCCGCGACCGCCCCATCGCCACCCTGTCCGGGGGACAGCAGCAGCGCGTCGCCATCGGCTCGGTCCTCACCCCGCATCCCAGGGTCCTGGTCCTCGACGAACCGACCTCGGCCCTCGACCCCGCGGCCGCCGAGGAGGTCCTCGCCGTCCTCCAACGTCTGGTCCACGACCTCGGCACGACCGTACTGCTGGCAGAACACCGCCTGGAACGCGTCATCCAGTACGCCGACCTGGTCGCCGTCCTGCCCGCCCCCGGGATGGCACCCGTGCTCGGCACGCCGGCCGCGATGATGGCCGTATCCCCGGTGTACCCGCCTGTGGTCGGGCTCGGCCGCCTGGCCGAATGGGCCCCGTTGCCGCTGACGGTGCGCGACGCACGGCGCCGGGCGGGGGGTCTTCGAGAGCGGCTGGCCGAGCAGCGGACACAGACCGCGGCAGGAGGCGTGGAGCATGAGGTCACCGCCGCGGGCGGCGTGGAGCATGGGGTCACCGTGGCAGACGGCGTGGAGCATGAGGTCACCGCGGCAGACGACCCGAAGCAGCAGGTGACCGCGGCAGACGGCATGGACCATGAGGAGGCCGCCGCAGACGACCCGAAGCACGAGGTCACCTCGGCAGACGGCGTGGAGCACGAGGGGGCCGCGGCGGACAGCCCGAGGCGCGCAGTGATCACCGCAGCGGCGAAAGTGGACGCGGACCCGCCCCGGTGGCCCTGGCCCTTCCCCGCCCGCAGGCGCAGGAGCGCCCGCACGGCAGTCGCGTCCCCGACTCCCGTCCCTACCGCGGAAGTTCGCGCCCTGGCCGTCCGCCGCGAGCGGGTCGACGCCCTCCGGCACGTCGATCTCACCGTCGCCCCCGGCGAGACGATCGCTCTCATGGGGCGCAACGGGGCCGGCAAGTCGACACTGCTCAACACACTCGTCGGGCTGGTCGAACCGTCCGCCGGAACGGTCCGGGTCGGCGGTGTCGTCCCCCACCGCACGGCGCCCCCGGACCTCGTGCGCCGGGTGGGCCTCGTACCCCAGGAGCCTCGCGACCTCCTCTACGCCGACACGGTCGCCGGCGAGTGCGCGGCGGCCGACCGGGACGCCCGGGCGGAACCGGGCACCTGCCGGTCACTGGTGTCGGAGCTGCTTCCCGGCATCACCGACGACGTCCATCCGCGCGACCTCTCCGAGGGCCAGCGCCTCACGCTCGCGCTGGCCGTCGTGCTGACCGCGCGGCCACCGCTGCTGCTCCTCGACGAACCGACCCGCGGCCTGGACTACGCGGCGAAGGCCCGCCTGGTGACCGTGTTGCGCGCTCTGGCCGCCGAGGGGCACACGATCGTCCTGGCCACGCATGACGTGGAGCTGGCCGCCGAACTCGCCCACCGGGTGGTGCTGCTGGCCGACGGCGAGGTGATCGCCGACGGCCCGACGGCCGACGTGGTCGTCTCGTCCCCCTCCTTCGCCCCGCAGATCACCAAGATCCTGGCCCCGCAGAAGTGGCTCACCGTCACCCAGGTCCGGGAGGCACTCGCATGACCAGCACCCTGGCGGCCAGGGCTTCCCACCTCGGCGTCCGCTCCCGCACCGCCGACACCCTCGGCCTCGCCCCCCTCTTCCCCACCCCCCTCACATCACTCACGGTCACCCAGGCACGGAGGGCGCAAGGATGACCACGACTCCCCACGCGAGGACGGTCCGCCCCACCCCCCGCACCAGGGCCGTCCACCTCGGCCCCCGCTCCGTCACCGCCCTCCTCCTCGTCAGCGCCGTCGGTGTCGTCGGCTTCGGCTGGCCCTTCCTCGCCCCGCCGGCCTCGCAGTTGAGTGCGCATGCCCAGGACGCGCCCTGGCTGTTCGCGGGACTGCTGGTGCTGCTGGTCGCCGTGGTGGCGGCGACGATCTCCGAGTCGGGCCTCGGGCCGAAGGCGGTCGCCATGCTGGGCGTGCTCGCGGCGACCGGGGCCGCCCTGCGCCCGCTCGGCGCCGGAACCGCGGGCATCGAGCCGATGTTCTTCCTGATGGTGCTGAGCGGGCGGGTACTCGGCCCCGGCTTCGGCTTCACCCTCGGCTCGCTCACCATGTTCGCGTCCGCGCTGCTCACGGGCGGGGTGGGCCCATGGATGCCGTTCCAGATGCTGGCGATGGGATGGTTCACGATGGGGGCCGGGCTGCTGCCGGGCCCGGACCGGCTCCGGGGGCGGGGCGAACTCGCCCTCCTCGCCCTCTACGGTTTCCTCGCCGCCTTCGCCTACGGCACGCTCCTGAACCTGGCCGGCTGGCCCTTCATCGGCGCGCTCGCCTCCGGCATCGCCTTCGACCCGCACGCAGCCGTCCCCGCCAATCTGGCCCGTTTCCTCGCGTACTGCGCGGCCACCTCGCTGGGCTGGGACCTGGGTCGGGCCACGGTCACCGTGGTGCTGACGCTCAGCCTCGGCCCGGCCGTACTCAGGGCGCTACGCAGAGCCACCCGACGGGCGGCGTTCGAGACCGCGGTCACATTCGAGTCCTGTTGACCGGTGAACCACCCCACATGACCCACATCACCCACTAACTACCCTAGTAGTGCATATCGGACGCCATGTCCACGCCATAAGCGCCTCTGACCTGCACTTTGAGAGCCAGGTCACACCACCCTCGCCTCCCCCACATACGACCACAACTAGCAAATAGGGTCATTGCGGACGCCTTCCGAGCCTGTTTCTCTGGATGACGTCGCACGGCGCCGACGAGCCCCAGGGCCTCGGCGCCGACGCATGCCCCCCGGGGCAGCACGCGACACCCTGTCCCCGAAGAAAAGGTTCCTCGTGTCCGTCTCCCGCATCGCCCGCACCCTCACGTCCCCGAAGAAGGCCCTCGCCTCCGCCGCCGTGGCCGCCGCCACCGCCGGCCTGGTGCTGACCGCGGCTCCCGCTCACGCCGCGACCGCCAACTCGGCCGCGGGTGCCCAGACGATCGCGCACAAGATGATCCCGAGCGCGGCCCAGTACAACGCCTTCAGCAAGATCGTGGAGCACGAGAGCGGCTGGAACGTCACCGCCACCAACTCGTCCTCCGGCGCCTACGGCCTGGTCCAGGCTCTGCCCGGCTCGAAGATGGCCTCCGCCGGCGCGGACTGGAAGACCAGTGCCAAGACCCAGATCAAGTGGGGTCTGGACTACATGAACTCCCGCTACGGCAGCCCGACCGGCGCCTGGGCCTTCTGGCAGGCCAACGGCTGGTACTGAGCCACGCCGAACCCAGACACGCCGAGCCGGGCCACACCGGCCTGACGACGCCCGCAAGACCGAAGGCGGCGGCCCCCGATCCCCCGGGCCGCCGCCTTCGCCATGCCCCGGACCCAGGTTCCGGCCCCGACCCCGACCCCTGTCCCTGTCCCTGTCCCTGTCCCTGTCCCTGTCCCTGTCCCTGTCCCTGTCCCTGTCCCTGTCGGTGTCCCTGTCGGTGTCCCTGCCCCTGCCGCTGCCCCTGGACGCGGCCTCCCCACGCCCGGATCACCCCCGTACGCCGTCGAAGATAGACGCCCCCGCGTCCGTGGTGGACTTGAGTGCACCCAGCCCGTCCGGCCACCCGGAGACTCGATGAGCGAACAGAGCAGCAGCACCGGCACACCGACGGACGACCCTCACGAGACACGCGGACTGCGATTGGTCGTCGTGCTGCTGGGGCTCACGGTGGTCAGCGGACTGATCGACGCCGTGAGCTATCTGGGACTCGGACACGTCTTCACCGCGAACATGACCGGCAACGTGGTGGTGCTGGGCTTCGCCGCCGCCGGGGCGCCGGGCTTCTCCGTGCCGCACACGGCGACCTCCCTGTTCTGCTTCCTGCTGGGGGCGGTGGCCGGAGGGCGGGTGGCCCGGTGGCGGGGCGAGGGGTCGCGCCGTACCTGGGCCCGGCTCGTCCTGGCCGCCGAGGCGGCCCTGGTGGGCGCCTCCGCGGCGGCCGCCTTCGCCGCCCCGCACGCCACCGCCGGCGACTACGCCCTGATCGCCCTCACCGCCTTCGCGATGGGCCTGCGCAACGCGACGGTCCGCAAGCTCGGCATCCCCGACCTCACCACGACCGTCCTCACGATGACCCTGACGGGGCTCGCCTCCGACTCCCGCGCGGGCGGCGGCTCGGGCCACCGCTCCCCGCGCCGCTCGGCCTCCGTCGTGGCGATGGCCGGCGGCGCCTGGCTGGGCGCATGGCTGGTGATCCACCACGGCCTGGGCGTTCCGCTGCTGGTCGCGGCGGTGGCGACGGGGGTGCTGGCGGTGCTGGCCTCGGGGCGGGAGTAGGGCCGTACGTCAGCCGGGGTCGGCCGGGATGCGATGGTCCGGCCGGCCGTCCTTGGCGAGGATCGAGTGGCCGTCGGCGACCGCCCGGTACAGCCGCATACCCGAGTCGCCCTGTACGTCGTCGAGCGTCCAGCCCCTCCCGCCGTGCCGCAGGGACCGGCGGGAGAACACCTCGATCGCACGCTCGGCGTCCGGGCCCACCACGGCCCCGGCGACCGCGGCCATGTACACGCCCTGGCCCGTCCCGATCGGCGCCGACGAGTCGAAGACCGCGATCCCCACCTCGGGCCGCACCGCGATGTTGCGCGAATGCGCGACCTCCGGCGACGAGACCCAGAAGAACTCACGGCACCCCTCGTGAGCGAAGTAGACCGGCGAGCTCCACGGCCGCCCGTCCGCGTCGGCGGTGGCGAGCACCATGTACAGGTTGGCGTCGACGATGCCGCGCACGATGTCAGCGGGGTGCCTGCCGGAACTCATCTCAGTGGCTCCTGCGGTACGAGAGGGCGAAGTCCCGCTCCCAGGCGGCCGACTCGCCACGAGCGATCTCCCAGGCGCCGCGGATGGTGTCGCCGTCCTCGCTCACGTACCCGACGTACCGCTGCCGGAAGCTCAGCGGCGTGAAGTCCGACCTCTCGCGCAGCAACTGCCACACCCCCTCGTCGAAGGTCATGGCATACAGCCGTACGACGCCCCGCGAGTCGTAGTAGTGCTGCGTGTAACCGCCCGTCTCCGGGTCGACAGCGATGATCGCCATGCTCTCCGGTGCCGGGTTCGGCGCCTGCGTCCGCTGGACCAGGAACCGCCCGTCCAAGGTCCACTCGAACACACTGCGCCCGGGAGGCACCTCCATCCCCGGAAACTCCGCCTCCACCACCCACTCGCCGACCAGGACGTCCAGCCGTTTCAGGGATTCCTGCCGTGTCGCCGCGTCCACCACACACACCTCCATGTCCTTCATTTCACAGAGGGAGACGGCGGTGGCGCGCGAAACTCATCGGTCCGCGAACCGCAACCTCGCCGTGCACAGGCCGGTCTCCTCGGCCCGCCGCGTCCGATTGCCCACGGTCCCGCCCGCGAGGGCCTCCGGCGCACCGACCTCGAACCCCAGGCTCCGCAGGAACCCAAGCCCCGGCTCCCACTCCCCCGGACACGTGGCGGCCACCGTCCGCATCCCCCGCCCGGCCGCCTCCTCGATCAGGCGGCCCGCGACGCTCGCGCCCAGTCCCTCGCGCCGGGCCTCGGGCGCGACGAGAAACATCCCCACCGAACAGCTCTCGACATCGGGATGCCGGTCCACGACATCGACCAGGCCGACGACCCTCTCGCCCCGGCACATCACCAGCAGGCGCTTCTGGTCGAGGTCCGCGCCGTCGGGAAGCGCGTAGTACAGGCTCTGCACGTCCCCGGGGAGCGCCGGATCGCCGGTCGCGGCCACGAAGTAGTCCTCGCAGGACGCGAACAGGGCGGCCACGCCCGGCTCGTCCTCCGGCCGCATCTCACGCACCGTCACCCCGTCCACAGCCCCACCACCTCACCGCACGCACTCGAACCACACCGTCTTACCACCCCCGGCCGCCGGACCCACACCCCATTTGTCGACCACCGCGTCGAGCAGCACGAGCCCGCGACCACCCTCCGCCTCCAGCGACAACTCCGCCGGAATACACGGAGGTTGAGGACAGCCGTCCGCCACCTCCACCCTGACCCCCGCCGCCGACCGCAACAGCAGCAGCACACACCGCCGGTCCGGAACATGGCGTACGACGTTGGCGACCAGCTCGGTCACACCGAGCTCCACGGCGTCGGTCAGCTCCGCCGGCTCCCACTCCCCGAGCAGCGAGCGGACGATTCGGCGGATGTGCCGGGCGGAGTGCTCGTCTGCGGTGAGGCTCAGGCGGCCCCGCCATCGCCATCCGCGACTCGAAGAACCCCGCCGGGCCGGTGCTCTCCTTCCGGCCCGACGCGTTCCGTCGGTTCGTCTCCTGGAGCGGTGCTACCCCTGCGGTCTGACGGCACCCGGGCCGGGGCCGGGGCCCCTACAGCCGCTGGATGATCGTCCCCGTCGCCAGCCCGCCCCCCGCACACATGGTGATGAGCGCGAACTCCTTGTCCGTGCGCTCCAGTTCATGAAGCGCCGTCGTGATGAGCCGCGCTCCCGTCGCCCCCACGGGATGCCCGAGCGCTATCGCACCGCCGTTGACGTTGACCTTCTCCAGGTCCTGCTCGAAGACCTGCGCCCAGCTCAACACCACGGACGCGAACGCCTCGTTGATCTCGACGACGTCGATGTCCTTCAGCGTCATCCCGGCCTTGCCCAGCACGGTGCGCGTCGCGTCGATCGGGCCGTCGAGGTGGAAGTGCGGGTCGGCACCGACCAGCGCCTGTGCCACGATCCGTGCGCGCGGCTTCAGCTTCAGGGCCCGCGCCATCCGTTTCGAGGCCCACATGATGGCGGCGGCGCCGTCGCTGATCTGCGACGAGTTGCCCGCCGTGTGGACGGCCGTCGGCATGACCGGCTTCAGGCCGGCCAGCGCCTCCATCGACGTGTCGCGCAGCCCCTCGTCCCGGTCGACGAGCCGCCACATGCCCTGTCCGGCACGCTGCTCGTCCTCGGTCGTGGGCACCTGCACGGCGAACGTCTCCTTCTTGAAGCGCTCCTCCGCCCAGGCCACGGCGGCCCGTTCCTGCGAGATGAGACCGAGCGAGTCGACGTTCTCGCGTGTCAGCCCGCGATGGCGGGCGATCCGTTCCGCCGCCTCGAACTGGTTCGGCAGGTCGACGTTCCACTCGTCGGGGAACGGCTTCCCGGGCCCGTGCTTCGATCCCGACCCGAGCGGCACCCGCGACATCGCCTCGACGCCGCACGAGATGCCGACGTCGATGACGCCGGCCGCGATCATGTTGGCGGTCATGTGCGACGCCTGCTGCGAGGAACCGCACTGGCAGTCGACCGTCGTCGCCGCCGTCTCGTACGGCAGGCCCATCGTCAGCCAGGCCGTGCGCGCGGGGTTCATGGACTGTTCGCCGGCGTGCGTCACCGTGCCGCCGACGATCTGTTCGACGGCGTCGGCGGGGATGCCGGTGCGGCCGAGGAGTTCACGGTAGGTCTCGCCCAGGAGGTAGGCGGGATGCAGGTTGGCGAGCGCTCCGCCGCGCCTGCCGATGGGAGTGCGTACGGCCTCGACGATCACGGGTTCCGCGGCCATGGGGGGGGATCCTCTCCTCCGGTACCCGCGCGGCGCGGGGGCGTCCCGGCCGGCCCCGCCACGCTGAACTAGTACGTGTTCTAGTTCTCTGTGCAGTCTGCTGACAGCTCAACCACAACCGCAAGGGTCGTGCACGCAATTCGGCTTGCCGTACCTATTGCCTCTTGTAGAACCCGTTACTACCTTCACGGCAAACCTGCAGAACTGATGGTCCGTCAGAACTCAAGCCGGAGTCGCCCATGCCCTGTCCAGCTCTCCCCGACGGGTTCGACTTCACCGACCCCGACCTGCTGCACCACCGTGTGCCCCTGCCGGAGTTCGCCGAGCTGCGCCGGGCCGAACCGGTGCGCTGGATCCCGCAGTCGGCCAACCTCGCCGGCTTCCAGGACGAGGGTTACTGGGCCGTCACCCGGCACGCCGACGTCAAGTACGTCTCGACGCACCCGGAGCTGTACTCCTCGTACCTCAACACGGCGATCATCCGCTTCAACGAGCACATCGAGCGCGACGCCATCGACGCCCAGCGGCTGATCCTGCTGAACATGGACCCGCCGGAGCACACCCGGGTCCGCCAGATCGTGCAGCGCGTCTTCACTCCGCGCGCCATACGGGCGCTGGAGGAACGGCTGCGCGACCGCGCCCACGCCATCGCGCGGGAGGCCGGTGCGCGCCCCGGCCCCTTCGACTTCGTCACCGAGATCGCCTGCGAACTGCCTCTGCAGGCCATCGCCGAGCTCATCGGCATCCCGCAGGACGACCGGGCCAAGATCTTCGACTGGTCCAACAAGATGATCTCGTACGACGACCCGGAGTACGCGATCACCGAGGAGGTCGGGGCCGAGTCCGCCACCGAACTCATCGCCTACGCCATGAACATGGCCGCGGACCGGAAGCAGTGCCCCGCGAAGGACATCGTCACCACGCTGGTGGCGGCCGAGGACGAAGGCAACCTCAACTCCGACGAGTTCGGGTTCTTCGTGCTGATGCTGGCCGTGGCGGGCAACGAGACCACCCGCAACGCCATCACCCACGGCATGCACGCCTTCCTCACCCACCCCGAGCAGTGGGAGCTGTACAAGAGGGAGCGTCCCGAGACGGCGGCCGAGGAGATCGTGCGCTGGGCGACCCCGGTCAACTCCTTCCAGCGCACGGCCACTCAGGACACCGAACTGGGCGGGAAGCCGATCAGGAAGGGCGACCGGGTCGGCATCTTCTACGCCTCCGCCAACCACGACCCCGAGGTCTTCACCGACCCCGACACCTTCGACATCACCCGCGACCCCAACCCCCACCTCGGCTTCGGCGGCGGAGGCCCGCACTACTGCCTCGGCAAGTCCCTGGCCGTCCTGGAGATCGACCTCATCTTCAACGCGATCGCCGACGCCCTGCCGAACCTCACCCTGACCGGCGACCCGCGCCGCCTGCGCTCCGCGTGGATCAACGGCGTGAAGCACCTCCAGGTCGAGGTGGCCTGACACGCTCGGGCCGGCGGCATCCCGGCGCCGCCGGCCCGTCCCACGGAACGTCGGGGGAGGCGGGAACATCCCCCTACGCGCCGTTCCTGCCTCCCCCGAGGGCCGCACTGCTCTGCCCGGGCGTGCCCTGCTCGGCCGTGCTCTGCTCAGCAGTGCTCTGCTCGGCCCGCGCCGCAACGGAGCGCGCGGCGAGGTGCCGTACGACGAACTCGGCGTCCCGGCCGACGCCCTGGATCATCGACGAGGCCATGGCGTACTGGAAGAGCCTGCCGACGAAGTACAGGCCGGGCTGTGCCGCGACGACTCCGCGGCGCTGGGCGGGTTCACCGTCCTCGTCGAACACGTTCGCTTCGGGCAGGTCGATCCAGGAGATGTCCGGCCTGAACCCCGTGCACCACACGACGTTGGCGACATCGGGGGCCGACCCGTCGGCGAGTACCGGCCTGCCCTCGCGCACCCTGCTCGTGCGTGCCACACGCCGGACACCGGCCGCCTTGAGATCGGCGGGCTTGACGCGGATGAGAGGGGCGCTGTGGGCGAGCACCTTCGGGCGCAGCTTGCGGCCCATCGGGGTGCGTACGGTGATCAGGTGCCGGAAGGCGAAGAACAGGACGGGCGTCAGGACCCTGGCCTTGCGGTGCTCGATCCGCCAGGGGATCTGTCCCGGGTGCGGGCCGGACAGCAGCACGCGGTGGGTGCGGGCGAGTTCGAGCGAGATGTCGGCGCCCGAGTTGCCGGCGCCCACGATCAGGACGGGGCCGTCGCGCAGCTGATCGGGGTTGCGGTAGTCGACGGCGTGCAACTGCGTGATGTCCGGGGCGAGTTCGCCTGCGAAGGAAGGCGTCTTCGGCAGCCGGTCGTAGCCTGCCGCGACGACGACGTTGTCCGCCTCGTACCTCTGAGCCCCCTGTGCCGTCTCCGTCTCGACGACGTAGCGGCCGCCCTCGTACGACACCCGCCGCACCGAGACGCCGGTCCGCACCGGCAGCTCGGCCCAGGCGGCGTAGGCCTGGAGGTAGTCGGCGTACTCGTCGCGGGTGGGGAACGACCAGGCGGGGCCGGGGTACGGCAGCCCGGGCAGTCCGTCGAACCTGGCGGGGCTGAACAGCCGTAGCGAGTCCCAGCGCCCACGCCAGGCGTCACCGACGCGCTCGCCCGCATCCAGGATCACGAAGGGGCGGCCGGTACGGGCGAGGTGGTATCCGGTGGCGAGACCTGCCTGGCCTCCGCCGACGACGACGGTTTCGATGCGCTCGGTATGCATGACAGCTCCTCGCTGGTGACGGGCGTGCCGCGGCTGGTGGTGACGGGGTGCGTCCGGCGGTCGGCCTCGTAGATCTCCACGGCCCGGCGCAGCATCCGCTCGGCCTCGGTGTGCTCGCCGAGCAGGCGCAGCAGGGTGCCGAGGTCGGCGGCGCAGTCGGCGAGCCGTAGCCGCGCGGCGCGGACCTGTTCGTGGAGACCGGCTGTACCGGTCGGGTCGTCGGACACGTTTCGATGCTCGTGCCGGTGCGGGGCCGGGCGCATCGAGAGGAATGCCCATTCGCCGGGCGGGACGTATGGGTGGTTCTACGCAGGTGTGTCGCGCTGCACGAGTCCGTGCTGGAAGGCGTAGGCGGCCGCGGCGGTGCGGGAGGTGACGTCGAGTTTGCCGAGGATGTTGCTGACGTGCCGGGCGACGGTCTTCTCGCTGAGGACCAGCTCGGTGGCGATGGCGTGGTTGGTGTGGCCGCGGGCGATGAGCCGTACGACTTCGAGCTCGCGGGGTGAGAGCGTCGGGTGCCGGTACTCGGCGCCCACGGTCAGACGCTCGGTCCTCTCGATGTCCGGCACGGCGCCGAGCCGCTCGAAGACCTGCCGTGCCGCGTCCAGCTCCCAGCCGGCCGAGTCCTCGTCGCCGAGCGCCCGGCAGGCAAGGCCGATCGCCACCCCGACGCGCGCGGCCTCGTACGGCACGTCCAGCTCGCGCCAGATCCGCCCGGCCTCCCGGAGCGGGGGCAGGGCCCGGCCCGCCGCGCCCTCGGCCAGCCGCACCGCTCCCTGGGCCTGCCCGGCCATGGCCCGCAGGGCGGCGGCGCGGTGGACGGCGGCGATGTCCTCCAGTTCGCCGGCGGCCCGGGCTGCCTCCCGCGCGCCCGCCTCACCCTCCGCGAGCAGGATCTCCACCGCGGCGGGCAGCAGGCGTGCCCTGCGCAGCGGCTCGGTCGTCTCGGCCAGCGCCCGGCGGATCGCCGCCGTCGCCGCCTCGACGCGGCCTCGGGTCAGCCACAGGAGGGCGAGGCCGGGCTGGGCGTCCCAGCCGTGGTGGAGGGTGTCCCGGTAGGCCTGCTCGGCCTCGGTGAAGTCGCCGCGCAGGCGGTGCAGTTCGGCCAGCTGGTAGAAGGCACCGCCCGCGACCTGTCCGCCGTAGCCCGCGGTGAGCTGGGTGCAGGCCAGGCGCGCCTCACGGACGGCGTCCGGCCAGGCGCCGCCGAGCTGGAGCAGCGCGACGCGGTGCACGCGGCACAGGCCGCGGTAGGCGCCGGTGAAGTCGGGCTGGGCCGCGCACCACTCGGCCAGGGCTTCGCTCCACTCCTGGGCGCGGCGCAGCTCCTGGAGGTCCTGGCAGGTGCCGATGACGACGCAGTAGATCATTCCGGTGCAGCGGGCGGTGGGCCCGCCGTCGGCGACGGCGACCATCGCCTCGTCCAGCTCGGCGAGCCCGGCCGCCACCTGCCCGTTGCTGACCAGGGCGAGGCCCAGCGTCATCGCCGTACCGGCCGCGAGGTCGGCATCCGCGCGGGAGGCGACGACCTCGCCCAGCCGGCGGGCGGTGTCGAGCATCTGCTCGGGCTCGCCCGCCCGGAAGTGCAGCTCGGCCTCCAGCATGAGCAGGTAGGCGCACTCCGGGCAGCCGGGTTCGGTGGCCGCCAGTCGTCGTGCGCGGGCCAGCCAGGCACCCGACTGCGCGAACTCGCCGCCCCACGCCAACGCCTTGCACAGCCAGTACGCACACCGCAGCGCCGCCCCCACGGTCCCGGCCTCGGCATACGCGGTGTAGGCCCGGCGCAGCAGCCCCACGGCATCGTCACACCGCCCCAGCATGTCGGCGGCCTCGGCGAACAACTCGACATCGGGGGTGTCGAGGGGGCGCTCCGCGTCGGCCCGCGCGAGTACGTGGTACGCATCGGTCCAGGCCTGGGCCCGTACGGCATCCCGCCCCCGCCAGACATCCTCGTCCCAGTCCATGGCGCCTCCGCACAACATTGCACCGCGAACCGGGCGGCGCTGTCACGCGCTGGGCAGGCCCCGCCGGGCAGGCCCCTCGGGGCGCGGGCGCCTCAGCCCACCGCCCGTTCCCTCTCCGCCACCGGTTCCTCGCTGGTCGTCGCCGCCGTGGCCGGTTTCGCCCGTGGGCCCTGGAGGATGTACGTCAGTCCGAAGCCGGCGCCGACGACGAGCGCGCCGCCCGCCGCGTCCAGGACCCAGTGGTTGCCCGTCGCGACGATCGCCGAGACCGTCAGGAGCGGGTGGAGCAGTCCGAGGGCCTTCATCCACCGCCTGGGGGCGAGGACGGCGATGACCACCCCGCACCACAGCGACCAGCCGAAGTGCAGCGAGGGCATCGCCGCGTACTGGTTGGTCAGCGCCGTCAGGGTGCCGTAGTCCGGCTTGGAGAAGTCCTGGACGCCGTGGACGGTGTCGATGATGCCGAGGCCGGGCAGGAGGCGCGGCGGCGCCAGGGGGTAGAGCCAGAAGCCGACCAGGGCGAGGAGCGTGGCGAAGCCCAGCGCGGCGCGGGCCCAGCGGTAGTCGGCCGGGCGGCGCCAGTAGAGGACGGCGAGGACCGTCAGCGGGACCACGAAATGGAACGACTCGTAGTAGAAGCCGAAGAAGTCGCTCAGCCAGTCGACCTTGACGACCGCGTGGTTGACCCAGTGCTCGACGTCGATGTGCAGCCACCGCTCCAGATCCAGGATCTGGTGACCGTGGTGCTCGGCGGTCGCCCGGCCCTGCGAGTTGGTGCCGCCGGTCGCCGCGAGCCGCACCTTCTGGTAGGCGGCGTACGTGACCCGGATGAGGAGGAGTTCCAGGAGGAGGTTCGGGCGGGCCAGGACCCGGCGCAGCGACGGCAGCAGGGGGACGTGTCTGAGCCGGGCCGGGACCGCGGGCGCGTACTGGGCCGGGACCGGCGCCTGGTAGTACGGCGACGTGCGGGACAGGAACGGGATCGCGGTCGCGGCGACGAGGGCCGCGAGGAGGACGACGTCGTCCCGCAGGGCGTACATCTGCGAGATGTTCGGCAGCATCATCTTGGCCGGCAGCGTCATCACCAGGACGACGGCGACCGGCCACACGTACCGGTCGGAGGCCCGCTTGCCGACCCGCCCGACGACCGCGAGCAGCACCCACAGGAGCTGGTGCTGCCAGGTCGTCGGGGACACCGCGATCGCCGCGCAGCCGGTGATCGCCACCGCGAGCAGCAGCTGGCCGTCGCGCGCGTAACGCACCGCGCGCCGCACACCGAGCACCGCGACCGCCGTGCCCAGCGTGAAGAAGAGGGCGATCTCCAGCGGGCCCTCAAGGCCGAGCCGGAGCAGCGCGCCGTGCAGGGACTGGTTGGCGAGGTCGTCGGCCTTGCCGCCGAGACCGGTGCCGGCCATGTGGTGCACCCAGTAGGTGTACGAGTCGTGCGGCATCGCGGCCCACGCGAGCGCGGTGCACGCGACGAACGTGATCCCCGTCGACAGGGCGGCCCGGCGGCGGCCCGTGAACCACAGCAGCGGTGCGAAGAGCAGCACGGTCGGCTGGAGCGCCGCGGCCAGACCGATCAGGACGCCGCCGGCCCGCTGCCCGCGTACGGCGAAGCAGCCGACCAGCACCAGCAGGACCGGCATGATGCTCGTCTGTCCGAGCCACAGGGCGTTGCGCACCGGCAGCGACAGCATCAGCAGGCTGACGGCGGCCGGCGCGGCGAGCAGCGAGGTCCTTCGGCTCACCGGCTGCGGCAGCGCACGGGCCACGACCAGACCGAGCGCGACGACCAGCAGCAGCGTGCCGAAGGTCCAGCCCCAGCCGAGGGCCTGCTCGGCAGCCTTGGTGAGCGGCTTCAGGACGAGCCCGCCGAACGGCGTGCCGGTGAACTGCGTCGAGTCGTAGAGCGAACCCTTCACATGCAGGACGCCGTCCGGGCCGACCCAGGTCTCCAGATCGGTCAGCCGCTCGCCCCTCGGCGTACTGAGGACGACGGCCACCTGTCGTACGACGAGGATCGCCGCCACCAGCCACAGCCCCAGGCGCGCCACACGCAGGCGTCCCCCGGCCGCTTCGGCAGCCGTCCGTCGGAAGGCTTTCGGCGGTCGCCCGCTGTGCTCCACGTTCGCCACGCCTCGTCGGCCTCCGCTCCGTCGTCCGGCTGCTCACCCTGGAGCTCGCAGGGCCCCTGGAGGGAGACGCCGTCCACCCCTGGTCCACCTGACGTCCGTCCCCCTTTTGCCCTAATGACGATAGTGCGCGGGCGGCGGGTTGCCTCCGAGGAACGCGAGATGGATCACAACGGGCGACGGCGGGAAACGTGTTCGAGCGGGCATACGCACCTGCACACGTGCTGTTTACATGCACTGCGCAACGACCTGAGCGCGACCCGTGAGGGCGGTTCGCACCCTTATGGTCGCTTGTCGGCCCTCCGTCATCGCCGCCGCGGGCCGCGTCCCTGTCCCCGTCGAAAGGTAGGCGAGCGAAGTCTTGGCGTCCGCCACATTCACCGTTCCCCCCGTCCGCGCCCGCACCTCCACCTCAGCCCGACCGGTCACCGCCACCGACCCCGCTCTCGTCCGCCGCGCCGTGAAGGCGGCCGCGCTGGGCAACGCGATGGAGTGGTTCGACTTCGGTGTCTACAGCTATATCGCGGTGACGCTGGGCAAGGTCTTCTTCCCGTCCGGCAACCCCACCGCCCAGCTCCTGTCCACGTTCGGCGCCTTCGCCGCGGCCTTCCTGGTCCGCCCGGTCGGCGGCATGGTCTTCGGCCCGCTCGGCGACCGGATCGGCCGCCAGAAGGTCCTCGCACTGACGATGATCATGATGGCGGCGGGCACCTTCGCGATCGGTCTGATCCCGTCGTACGCCACGATCGGCGTCGGCGCCCCGCTGCTGCTGCTCCTGGCCCGCCTCGTCCAGGGTTTCTCGACCGGCGGTGAGTACGCCGGCGCCTCGACCTTCATCGCCGAGTACGCGCCGGACAAGCGGCGGGGCTTCCTGGGCAGCTGGCTGGAGTTCGGCACGCTGGCCGGCTACATCGGCGGTGCGGGCCTGGTCACCCTGATGACCGCGCTGCTGTCCACCGACGACCTGGTGTCCTGGGGCTGGCGCATCCCGTTCATGATCGCGGGCCCGATGGGCATCATCGGCCTGTATCTGCGGATGCGGCTGGAGGAGACCCCGGCCTTCGCGGCGGAGGTCGAGAAGGCGGAGGCGAGCCGCCCGAAGGTCCCGCTGCGCGAGATGATCACCGGCCAGTGGCGCGCCCTGCTGCTGTGCATGGGCCTGGTCCTGGTCTTCAACGTCACCGACTACATGCTGCTGTCGTACATGCCGAGCTATCTGACCGGTGAGCTCAGGTACGACGAGACGCACGGGCTGCTCGTGGTGCTCGGCGTGATGGTGCTGATGATGGCCGTCCAGCCCTTCGCGGGCGCCCTGACCGACCGGATCGGCCGCCGCCCGGTGATCGCGGCGGGCTGCGTGGGCTTCCTGTTCCTCTCCGTCCCGGCGATCCTGCTGATCCGCCAGGGCAGCCTGGCGGCGGTCGCGCTGGGCATGGGTGCGCTGGGTCTGCTTCTGGTCTGCTTCACGGCCGCGATGCCCTCGGCCCTCCCGGCCCTGTTCCCGACCCGGGTCCGCTACGGCTCCCTGTCGATCGGCTTCAACGTGTCGGTGTCCCTGTTCGGCGGCACGACCCCGCTGGTGGTCACGGCCCTGATCGGCGCGACCGGCAACATGATGATGCCCGCGTACTACATGATGGCGGCGGCGATCGTCGGCGGTGCGGCGGTGTGGTTCATGGCCGAGTCGGCGGGGAAGCCCCTGCCGGGGTCGGCGCCCGCGGTGGAAGCCCCCACGACGAACGCTCCCGCGCCGGCGGCTTCCGCGACGGGAAAGTAGGAGCGTCCGAAGCCCGGCGCCCGGAACCGGCGCATACTCGAAATCGTTGACCCAACCGGCTGACGCACTGTTGGCAGCGTTGACGAGCCCTATGAAAGGCGTAGGTGAATGAGCGAGTCGCAGCTCTGGGACGACGTGGACGTCTACTTCACCAACCAGCTCTCGCCGAACGACGAAGCACTGCAGGCGGCCTTGCGCGACAGCGAGGCGGCCGAGCTGCCGTCCATCGCCGTCAGCCCACCCCAGGGCAAGTTCCTGCTGCTCCTCGCCCAGATCCAGGGCGCCCGCACCATCCTGGAGATCGGCACCCTCGGCGGCTACAGCACCATCTGGCTGGCCCGCGCGCTGCCCGAGGACGGCCGTCTCGTCTCGCTCGAGTACAGCGCCAGGCACGCCGAGGTCGCCACCCGCAACATCGCGCGCGCGGGCCTGGACCGGATCGTCGACGTGCGGGTGGGCCCGGCCCTGGAGTCGCTGCCCAAGCTGGCCGACGAGAACCCGGCGCCCTTCGACCTGGTCTTCATCGACGCCGACAAGGCCAACAACCCGCACTACGTGGAGTGGGCGCTCAAGCTCACACGGGCGGGCAGCCTGATCGTCGTGGACAACGTCGTACGGAGCGGCCGGGTCGCCGACGCGGACAGCACGTCACCCGACGTGCTGGGCACCCGCGCCGCCATCGAACTGATCGCCTCGCACCCGCGGTTGAGCGGCACGGCGATCCAGACGGTGGGCAGCAAGGGCCACGACGGCTTCGCACTCGCGCGCGTGCTGGCGTAGCCCCTGCCCACCGAGAACCCGTGTTCCGCTCAGAACTCGGGTTCCGCTCAGAACTCGTGGTAGAAGCCGACGTTGACGCTGCGCGGGGCGGTGCGGTCCAGGACGACGATCTCGCCGTTGCCGCCCCTCGGCAGCGGCACGGTCCCGCCGTAGACGAGCGGCTGCGCGTACTCGCCGACGATCAGCCGGACCTCGGAGGACGGGTCGTCCTGCGAGCCGCGCAGCCAGGTCACCTGCCAGGCCCCCTCCGGGCCGCACAGGAACTCCAGGTGGACCCGTGAGATGAACAGCCAGTCGTCGGGCGTCACGAGACGGCACACGGATTTGTCACGCCCCACCCGCAGCACGGCGCCGGGCTCACTGGGTGCGTCGGCCATGAGCATGCCGGCCGTGGCCCCCTCTTCCGCCCCGGAGACGGTGGCCATGGTCAGTTCGAGCACGCGCTGCTCCTCTTGAAGTGTCCTTACACAGCGGCCGCATGATAAATCGCCCGGCGGTGCCGCGTCCGGCACAATGGACTCATGACCGAGCGAAAGCCACCGGGTGTCCCGTTCGAGTCCTGGGTCGACAAGCAGATCCGTGACGCCGAGCGGCGCGGAGAGTTCGCCCAACTGCCGGGCGCGGGCAAGCCGTTGCCGTCCGGTTCCGACGCCTCGTACGACGAACTGTGGTGGATCAAGCAGAAGATGGCGCGCGAGGGCCTCTCCGTGCTGCCGCCGACGCTCGCCCTGCGCAAGGAGGCCGAGGACGCGCTCGCCGCAGCGTACGCGGCACCCTCGGAGCGGATCGCACGCAAGATCATCACCGAGGTCAACGTCAAGATCCGCGACATGATGTTCAAGCCGCCGCCCGGCCCCCCGCTCGGTATGAAGCCGTACGACGTCGAGGAGGTCGTACGCGAGTGGCGGGGGCGCCGGACGGCGGCGGGCGAGTCGGAGTCGGCCCGGTAGAAGTCGGTCAGCCCTGCGGGGCGGGGGTCAGCCCTGCGGGGGTCAGCTCTGCAGGAGCCGTTCGGCCAGTTCGCGGTAGTCACGCAGCGCCAGTCGGAGCTGCTCGGTGTCGGGGCGCATGGCCGGGGACCCCGACTTCTCGCCCCGCTCGCCGTCCTGCCAGGACATGCGCAGGGTGCGACGGCGCCGTGTCAGTGCCTCCGTGAAGCGGCCGGCGATCTCCTCGACCACGTGGTCGGCCTCCTCGACGGCGTCCCGGGGCCCGTCGACGAACCCGGAGACCGCCTGCCTGAGCCGGAGCTCCAGCTTGTCGCACTCCTCGTGCGGGAGGAGGTGGGTGGTGGGCGTGGTGGAGGTGGTGCCGGTGTGGTGAGCGGTTCCGGAGGTGCTGGAGCGGCCCTCGTCAGAGGCGCTGTGGAGGTCGGAGGCGACGCCCTCGCGATCCGTCTCCTGTCCCGTCCCCTGTCCCGTCGCCCGTCGCGTCGTACGGTCGTCGCGCAGTCCGGCCGCTCCGCCGCCCGCGATGTCGCCGGCGCCCCGAGCGGGCTCACGCTCGGCCGCCTCGGTCGCCTGCGGCGTCCCGGTCGTCCCGGTTGTCTCCGGCGGGATCGGTGTGACGGTGCGCCGCTTCGTCCTGTCCTCGTTCTCGGCCCCGGCCCCGGTCCCGGTCCCGGTCCGTGCGGCCCCGGCGCCGGTCGTCGCGTCCGTCATGTCGCTCAACTCCCCTTCGCGTGGTGCCGGTTGAAGGCCCACGGCAGATGGCTGCCGCTGCCGTCGTTGCGGGCGGTCTCCTTGCGCATGGCGGGCTTCGCGGAGTCCTCGCGGGTCGGCTTCATGAGGTCGTCGAAGAGGGCCCGGGCCTCGACCAGCGACCCGCGCATCTCCTCGGTGTCGGCGCGGTCGCCGTCCTGCCCGCCCGCACCCACGCTCGCGACGCGGTGGACGCGCCGGTAGCCGTGGACGTGGTGGGCGTGGTGGACGGAGAGGGCGGCGAGCTGTTCGTCGTAGCGGTCGCCTTCGGGGAAGCCCCTGACGGCGGCCAGCTCCGCGAGGAGCCGGTCCGCCTCGCCGACGGCCTCACGCGGCGCGTCGACGAAGTGCTCCTGTACGGCAGTCCAGCGAGCCTCGAACTGCTCGCGCCGGCCGGGCTCCAACGGCTGCTCGCGCAGCGACCCGTGCCGCTCCACGCGCTCCGTGAGCTCGCGCTCGGTGGCCTTCGCGTCCCCGTCGTGCCGGGCCAGGGTCCGGTCGTACTCGGGTCCGAAGCGCCGCTTCAGGTCCCGGCCTCCGCGCGGGCCCCGGGAACGCATGGTCAGGACGGCCGCGACAACGACCACGGCCGCCACGATCACGATCAGAGCAATGATCATGCCTGTGGACATGGGTGCCTTCCGTTGTGTCGGCCCCGTCGGGCCGGTTCCCCGGCCGGGTTGCCCGGAAGGCACCCCTCAAACGGCGGCGGCGCAGGCGCTCAGGGCGCGATTCGTTCAGGTGACGTGTCGATTCGGCGGCGGTCCGATCGACGTAAGGGTGAAGGCATCACGAAGGCACCGCGCGGGTGCCGCTGCTGAGGAGGTTGTCATGAGTGAGGTCATCGCACGGCTGGCCATGTCGCTCGACGGGTACATCGCGGGACCCGAGTCGGGGCGCGAGCATCCGCTCGGCATCGGCGGGGAGCGGCTGCACTCGTGGGTGTACGGGCTGCGGACGTTCCGCGAGATGCAGGGGATGACGGGCGGGACGACGGGCCCGGACGACGACTTGATCGCCGAGCACGTCGCGCGGCCCGGCGCGGTCGTGATGGGCCACGGCATGTTCGTCACCGGGGAGGTCCCCTGGGGCGACGAGCCGCCCTTCCACGCGCCGGTGTACGTCGTCACCCACCACGCCCGCGAGTCCGTCGTGAAGAAGGGCGGCACCACCTACCACTTCGTCACCGAGGGCCCGGAGCGCGCGCTGGAGCTGGCGCGGGAGGCGGCCGACGGGAAGGACGTGTCCCTGGCGGGCGGGGCGGACCTCGTGCAGCAGTTCATCCGGAACGGCCGGCTGGACGAACTGCTGCTGCACGTGGTGCCGGTACTGGCGTGCGGCGGGCGGCGGTTGTTCGACAACCTCGGCGACCAGCACATCGAGTGGGAGAAGACGCAGGTGCTGGACTCCGCGGGGGTCACGCATATCCGGTTGCGCTCCCCACGCACGGTGTCCGCAGAATGAGCGGATGACCTGGACGATCACCCCGGAGCCCTACGACTCCCCCGTCGCCGCCGCCCTCTGGCGGGCGTACTACACCGAGGTCAGCGACCGCTGGTACCTGCTGCACGAGGACCGTCGGACCGACCCCGCCGAACTGGAGCGCGAGGTCGCGGCGCACACGGGTGCCGAACTCGCCCCGCCCGGCGGTCGGTTGCTGGTCGCGCGGCGCGGGGGCGAGCCGGCCGGTTCGGCGGGCGTGCGCCTGCTGGACGCCACGACCGCCGAGCTGACCCGCGTCTTCGTGTACGAGGAGATGCGCGGCGAGGGCGGTGCCCCGCTCCTGGTGGCCGCCGCCGAGGACGCCGCCCGGGCCCTGGGCGCCCGGCAGTTGGTCCTCGACACCCGCAGCGATCTCGTCGAGGCCCGCGCCCTGTACGCGCGGCTCGGCTACGCGGAGACCGAGCCGCACAACGACGAGCCGTACGCCGAACACTGGTTCCGCAAGGACCTCACCCGACGATTCAACTGACACTCACCGCCGCACCGGCCGTCGCCCGGGCCGGCTCACCCGTGGCCGGCGGCAAGGGCCCACCCGCGTCCACTGTGCCGACGCGTCGGCCGGGAGAGAGCCGAAGGGGGCGCGCCGGTGTCGAGAGGCCGAAGGCGTGGAGGCGCGCAGCGCTGGGCACGATCGGCCTCCCGACACCGGCTAAGGAGCTCCCGTAGGCGAACGGCCCAACGGAGGAGTCCCGTTGTGCGGCTGTTCCCGGTCCGAGCCGCACAGTTCGTCGTTGAGTTGGCCGACCAGCTGTACGAGGTCCGTGGGCCGGTCGGGGCCCCACCAGTCGCCGAGCAGTTCCGCCAGGGACTGCTCGCGGGCCTGCGCCAGCCGTTCGGCGACCTCGCGGCCCTCGTCGGTGAGCGTGAGGTCGAGGCCCTCACGGGTGGCCAGGCGCTGTTCCTCGATCTGGCGGCCCGCGGCGATGATGACCCGCAGCGGCACCGAGCTGCGCTCGGCGAGCACGCCCGGCTCGGCCCAGCCGTACTTCTTGATCCGCAGCAGCAGCCAGCTCGCCGCGGGCGACAGGTCGTAGCCCGCCCGTTCGGTGATCTCCCGGTAGATCTCGCGCCGGCCCTCGCGGGTGCCCAGCACGGACAGTGCGCGGCACACCTCGTCGTAGGAGGACCGTTCGACCGGATTGCTGGCGAGCGTCTCGGTGACGTCGGGCGCGGTGACGGAGCCCCGCAGCTTGTCCTCCTTGAGGAACCAGGCCAGTACGAAGCCGACCAGGGCGACGGGGGCGGCGTACTGGAAGACGTCGGTGATGGACGCCGCGTACGCGTGCAGGGCGGGCGGGCGCAGGTCGGGCGGCAGGGCACCGATGCCGCGCGGGTCGGATTCGAGCGAGTCCGCCGAGACGCCGGCCGGGAGCGGGGTGCCCCGGAAGGCGTCGGTCAGCTTGTCGCCGAGGCGGCTCGCGAAGACCGTGCCGAAGATGGCGACGCCGAAGGAGGCGCCGATCGAGCGGAAGAAGGTCGCGCCGGAGGTGGCGACGCCGAGATCCTCGTACGAGACCGCGTTCTGCACGATGAGGACCAGCACCTGCATGACCAGGCCGAGTCCGAGGCCGAAGACGAAGAAGTCCACGCTCATCGTGGCCGTGGAGCTGTTCTCGTCGAGCTGGTGCAGCAGGAGCAGGCCGAGGGCGGTGACTCCGGTGCCCGCGATCGGGAACACCTTCCAGCGGCCGGTGCGGCTGACGATCTGCCCGGAGGTGGTGGACGACAGCAGCATGCCGAAGACCATCGGCAGCATGTGGACCCCGGACATGGTCGGCGTCACGCCCTGGACGACCTGGAGGAAGGTCGGCAGATAGGTCATCGCGCCGAACATGGCGAAGCCGACGATGAAGCTGATGATCGCGGACAGGGTGAAGGTGCGGATGCGGAACAGCTTGAGGGGGAGGACGGGTTCGGCAGCCCTCCGTTCCACGGCCACGAACGCCACGGCCAGTACGACGCCCAGGACGATGAGCCCGACGATCTGCGCCGAACCCCAGCCCCAGGTCGTGCCGCCGAGGGAGGCGACCAGGATCAGGCAGGTGGCGACCGAGGCGATGAGGAACGTGCCGAGGTAGTCGATGACGTGCGGTGCGGCCTTGCGGGGGATGTGCAGGGCGGTCGCGATCACGGCGAGGGCGACGACGCCGACGGGCAGGTTGATGTAGAAGACCCAGCGCCAGCTGAGGTGCTGGGTGAACAGTCCGCCGAGCAGCGGGCCGAGGACACTCGTAGCGCCGAAGACGGCTCCGAACAGACCCTGGTAACGGCCGCGTTCACGGGGTGGGACGACATCCCCGACGATCGCCATCGACAGCACGATCAACCCGCCGCCGCCCAGGCCCTGCACCGCCCGGAAGGCGATGAGCTGGGGCATGTTCTGCGCCATTCCGCAGAGCGCCGAGCCGATGAGGAAGATCACGATCGCGATCTGGAACAGTCGCTTCCGCCCGTACTGGTCGCCGAGCTTGCCCCACAGCGGGGTCGCCGCGGTCGAGGCCAGCAGATACGCGGTGACCACCCAGGACAGGTGCTCCAGGCCGCCCAGGTCGCTGACGATGGTGGGCAGCGCGGTCGACACGATGGTCTGGTCGAGGGCGGCGAGCAGCAGCCCGAGGAGCAGCGCGCCGATCGAGACGAGGACGTTACCGGACACGTGTTCCTGGGCGGCGCTGCCCCGCTTCGGGGGCTTCGCGGGTGGCTGTGCGTCTCGCACATTCCCCGTCATACCGTGCGCATCCCCGGCCATGAAGACCTCCCGAGGCTCTCGTTACAGGTCCATGGTGATCGCTGTGACCGGTTATGGCCTGTTGAGTCCTGTTGGAAGCCGATATTCCGGGGGCTGGGGCAACGGCCCGAAGATGATCTGGATAACCTCTGGAGTTCGCGAGGGGAGCGTGAAGGGAGGGGCGAACGCGTGACAGACCCGAAAGGTCACCAGTGCCCGGAGTGCGGAGCACTCAGAGGGGCGGACAACACCCCGTCCTGCGGCTGCACTCGACGGGCGTCCGACGCCCTGCGCGATGCCCGTACGGCCGAACAGGCGGCGGCGGAGGACTTCGATCCACTGCGCATTCGGCCGTATGTCGAACTGGAGGGCGCCGGCGGGACGGCCGAGCACCCGGCGGCTCCGCCCCCGCCGACTCCGCCCGCCCCGGCTTCGCTGCCGGCAGCCGAGGTGACGATGCAGCTGCGCGCCGTGCGCCCCGAGGCGCCGAGCGCCGACGATCTGCGCCTGTTCGAGCAGACGCCCGCGGAGGGCCGGTACGACGAGGCGGTGAGACCGCGGGGCAGACGCCGTACGGTGCTGCTCGGCGTGGGCGGGGCCGTGGTCGCCGTCGTGGCGGCGGCGGGGCTGGCGAGCGGGATGTTCTCGTACGAGAAGCCGTCGCGGGCGAGCGCACTGCCCGACGACATACGGGCGAGCGTGCCGGAGGGCTCGACGGGCCCGGCGTCCGCGCCTCCGTCCCGGCCCGGGTCCGCGCCATCGCTACGGCCGTCCGCGCCGCCCGCACCGCACCTCAGCGCGAGCCCGTCACCCTCGGCGTCCCCGTCGGCGACGAGTGCCTCACCGAGCCCGTCCCGGTCGGCCGAGCCGACCCGGAGCGCGCCGGCGACCAGTGCAACCGCCACCGCCTCGACCGGGGCGTCCGACAGACGCCGGCCCGCCGCCCCCGTCCTGCGCCTCGGCTCCCAGGGCTCCGAGGTCGTCGAACTCCAGCGACGGCTGACCCAACTCGGCCTCTACACGGGCAAGGCGAGCGGCCGCTATGACGAGGGCGTCGAGGACGCGGTCGAGCGCTACCAGTGGGCGCGCGGGATCCAGGAGGACGAGCTGGGGGTGTACGGGGCGGCGACGCGGGCGCGGCTGGAGTCGGAGACGTCAGAGCCGTGACGCTGCGCTTGCTGGGCCGGGGGTGGGTTCTGGTGCGCAGCACGCCGGGCACCACCCGACGTTGGTGCGCGCCTTACTGGGGGCCGCCGCCCCCACACCCCCGCATCACCCCTGAACAGGCCTCGTCCTCAAACGCCGGACGGGCTGAGAAACACCGACCGGCGTCCTGGTACCGGAGCACGCCGGGCACCACCGGACGGGCCGAGATACACCGACGGGTGTCGTTGCGGCCGGCTCCGTCAGCGCACGTACAGCCGGACGGTGCCGTCCGCCGCCGCCTCCACCCGGATCCGCGTCAGGTCCGGCACCACCACGTCCGGCTCGTGGAAGTCGGCCCGTGCGCCCACGCCGACGATGCGCATCCCTGCCGCGCGTCCGGCCTGGATCCCGGCCGCGGAGTCCTCGAAGACGATGCAGTCGGCCGGGTCGACGCCCAGTTCGGCGGCGCCCTTGAGGAATCCCTCGGGGTCCGGCTTGCTGGCGCCGACCGACTCGGCGGTCACGCGCACGGCGGGAAGTTCCAGGCCGGCGGCGGCCATACGGGCCGTGGAGAGCGCCACGTCGGCCGAGGTCACCAGGGCGTGCGGGACGCCGCGCAGGGAGGCGAGGAACTCGGGCGCTCCGGGGATCGCGACGACACCGTCCATGTCGGCCGTCTCCTCGGCGAGCATGCGCGCGTTGTCGGCGAGGTTGTGCTCCATGGGGCGGTCCGGCAGTAGCAGCGCCATGGAGGCGTGGCCCTGGCGCCCGTGCACCACCTTCATGACCTCGGCCGTGTCCAGCCCGTGCCGCTCGGACCAGCGCCGCCAGCAGCGCTCGACGACGGCGTCGGAGTTCACGAGGGTGCCGTCCATGTCCAGCAGGAGGGCGCGGGCGGTGAGGACGGTGGGCACGGTGGTGACCGTCATCGGCAGCTCCAGGGCGCGGAGGAAGGAGCGGGGCGCAGGGTAGGGCCCCACGGAAACAAGGCGGCCCCGCCCGCCGGTCAGGGAAAACGGGCGGGAGCCACTTTGTTTCTCCACGGTACAAAATCCCCGGGGCATCCGCCACCGCTTTCGGCAACAGTTCACCGGACGTTCAGCACGAGCGGGCTCAGCCCGTCACCGCCTCCGAGAGGCTCCACACACCGAGCGCCACCATCAGGAGGGCCGCGATCCTGGTGATGAGGGACATCGGGACGCGCTTCATCAGGGCCCTTCCGCCGACGATGCCGAGTCCGGCCACCGCCCACAGCGCCAGCACCGCGCCGAGGCCGACGGAGAGCGGGTCGTCGTAGCGGGCCGCGAGGTTGGCCGTCATGATCTGCGTCAGGTCTCCGAACTCGGCGACCAGGATGAGCATGAACCCGGCGCCGGCGACCTTCCAGAAGGACTGGTTCTCCGGCTTGCGGATCTCCTCGTCTCCCTCGTCCTTCTTCATCAGCAGCACCGCGGCACCGCCCAGGAAGAGGACACCCGTCACCGCGTGCACGATCTGCTGCGGCAGCAGGGTCAGCACGCTGCCCGCCGCGACGGCCAGCGCGACATGGAGCGCGAAGGCGGCGGCAACGCCCGCGAAGACGTACGAGGCGCGGTAGCGGGTGCCGAGGACGAGCCCGGCGAGCGCGGTCTTGTCCGGCAGTTCGGCCAGGAAGACGACGCCGAAGACAAGCGCCGTGACGGTGATGCTGATCAAGGTTCCTCAATCGGTCGGGGCTGCCCCACCGAGAGTGCTGTGACTGCGATACGAGACACCTCGGTACGGCAGCACACACACATGTGCACTGCTTACCGAAGGTCTCGCTGGCCGACCTCGTGACCGAGGTCTGCCTCCGGGCGCCGGCTCAGACGAGCTGAGCAGTATGTCGACGGTCCGGCGAAGAGCTACTCCCCTTCTGCGCCGTCCATGGTACGCGACCGGCCCACGACCGAAAGTCCGGCCATAAACCTTGTCGCGTCATGTGCACGTCACTAGTTTCTTACCGTACACACACCCTCCCGCAACACGGCGCCGCGAGCATTCCCTCGCTCGCACTCCAACGCCCCCAGCCCTCAAGGGAGTTCGCATGCCGAAGTTCTACGCGCGTCGACGACTGAGCATACTCGCAGCCCTCACCGGACTCATAGCATCGGTCGGGCTCTTCAACGGCCCGACCGCCTCCGCCGCCCTCCCCACCCCGGTCAGCGCGGCCACCGCCCGCACCTACCTCGCCTCCCTCACCGTGGCGACCGAGAACCGCACCGGCTACCAGCGCTCCCTGTTCCCCACCTGGATCACCATCAGCGGCACCTGCAACACCCGTGAGTACGTCCTCAAGCGCGACGGCTCCAACGTGGTGACCAACTCCGCCTGCACCGCCACCAGTGGCAGCTGGTTCTCGGTCTACGACGGCGCCACCTGGACCGCCGCCTCCGACCTGGACATCGACCACCTCGTCCCGCTCGCCGAGGCCTGGGACTCCGGGGCCGGCAAGTGGACCACCGCCCAGCGCCAGGCCTTCGCCAACGACGTGACCCGGCCGCAGCTCATCGCCGTCACGGACAACGTGAACCAGCAGAAGAGCGACCAGGACCCGGCCGAGTGGATGCCCCCGCTCAGCTCGTACGCCTGCACCTACGTCCGCGCCTGGGTCCAGGTGAAGTACTACTACGACCTCTCCGTCGACTCGGCGGAGAAGAGCAAGCTCAGCTCGGTCCTCAGCGGCTGCTGATCCGGCGGCCCAGTGGCTGCTGATCCGGCGGATGATCAGGCGGATTCTGTAAAGGAACCTCCCCGCCGACCTCCGTCGTTCCGTACCGTACGGGGCGACGGAGGAGGGCGATCAGGTGTCCGGACTGCGGCTGGGACCATTGCTGAGGTTTGCCGACGGGGCGTCCGCGACCGTCTGGGTCGAGACGAGCCGCCCGTGCACCGCCGAGGTGCGCTGTGCGGACGGCGCCCGTGGTGAGTCCCGCACGTTCCAGGTGGCGGGCCATCACTATGCGCTGGTGTCGGTCACCGGGCTGACACCGGGCACGACGACGCCGTACGAGGTGTTCCTGGACGGCGCGCGGGTGTGGCCGCTGCCGGACGCCCCCTTCTCGTCGTTTCCGCCCTCCGTCATCCGGACCTCGCTGGAGGGCGACGAGCTGCGTGTCTCGTTCGGCTCCTGCCGCTGGGCCGCCCCGGCCGCGGACGAGCGGGACCCGGTCGGCGCCGACGCCCTGGACACCCTCGCCGCACGTATCGCGGCCGACCCGGACGGCGAACGGCCGGACGTGCTGCTGCTGTTGGGCGACCAGGTGTACGCCGACGAGACCTCCGAGGCCACCCGCCGCTGGCTGGCCGCCCGACGCGACCTGAGCGACCCGCCGGGCAACGAGGTCGCGGACTACGAGGAGTACACCCGCCTGTATTACGAGTCGTGGCTCGACCCGGAGGTGCGCTGGCTGCTGTCCACCGTGCCGAGCTGCATGATCTTCGACGATCACGACGTCATCGACGACTGGAACACCTCCGCCGCCTGGCTGGAGGACATGCGGGCCACCCCCTGGTGGCGCGAACGGCTGCTCAGCGGCCTGATGTCGTACTGGGTGCACCAGCACCTGGGCAACCTGTCGCCGGCGGAACTCGCCGCCGACCCGCTGTACGCGGCCGTGCGCGAGGCACCCGACGGCACCGACGACCTGCGCGCCTTCGCCGCCAAGGCCGACGTCGACCCGGCCGCCGTGCGCTGGAGCTACCGGCGCGACTTCGGGCGCGTACGCCTGCTGATGGTGGACTCGCGCGCGGCCCGTGTTCTCGAAGAGGACCAGCGCTCGATGCTCGACCCCGGGGAGGCCGAGTGGCTGCGTGAACAGGCCCTCCAGGAACGGGACTCGTACGACCACCTCCTCATCGGCACCTCCCTGCCCTGGCTGCTGCCGCACCTGGTGCACGACGCCGAGGCGTGGAACGCGGCCCTGTGCCGGGGAGAGCGCGGGGCGCGCTGGGCGCGGTTCGGGGAGGACCTGCGGCGCAAGGCCGACCTTGAGCACTGGGCGGCCTTCCCGACGTCCTTCGCCGCGCTGGCCGAGCTGATCGCCGAGGTCGGTTCGGGACCGGAGGCACCCGCGACGATCCTGGTCCTGTCGGGAGACGTGCATCACGCGTACGTGGCCGAGCCGACGTGGGTCTCGGGCGCCGCGCCGGACGCCCGTGTCCTGCAGCTGACCTGCTCGCCCGTCCACAACTCCGTGCCCCTGTACATGCGCTTCGGCTTCCGGTTCGGCTGGAGCGCGGCGGCCCGGGCCCTGGGCCGCCGTTTCCTGCGCCACGGCCGCTGCTCCCGGCCGCCGGTCGACTGGCGCAAAAAGGGGGGCCCTTGGTTCGGCAATCAGCTCATGACGCTGACGGTGCGTGGCCGTTGGGCGCGGCTGCGGCTGGAGCAGGCCCGGCCGAACGACGTGCTCAGGACCGTGGAGGAGTCCGTCCTCACCCCGCATGAGTGACGGAGCGGCGCGGCCGTAATACCTGAGGTCTCATCAAATCCAGGCGTATTCAAGGCAGTTCGTGTTCGGTGTGCTCCTCGGAGGGCGTGCACCGGCTGACGGCGGCGCGCGCTCGACCAGGGATGGATTCGGACACACTTTCGGTCGCGGCAGCGGTGGCGAGAACTCTCCTACGTGCGGCTGCGGGCGAAACGGAACCGCAAGTGGAACCCGACCGATGGCCGAATGTTGAACTTGCAAGCATCTAGAACGCGAACCTAACGTGAATTACCCGCTCGGCTCGTCCCCCAGTCCGGTCTGCCCCGGCCCGGCCCGACCGAAGGAGATACCCCCGTATGTCCGCTCGCCTCACCAACGCCCAGCCGTATGCCCTGGGTTTGTTCCGCATCGTCGTCGGCCTGCTCTTCGCCTGCCACGGCGCCGCCTCACTCTTCGGTGTCCTCGGCGGCGTGGTCGGTACGAACGGCGGCACTGTCGAAAGCGGTGTCTGGCCGTTCTGGTACGCGGCTGTCATCCAGCTGGTCGGCGGCGTCTTCGTCCTGCTCGGCCTGGGCACGCGTGCCGCCGCGTTCATAGCCTCCGGCTCCATGGCGTACGCCTACTTCAAGATGCACCAGCCGAACGCCCTGTGGCCGATGCAGAACGGCGGCGAGCCCTCCGTGATGTTCTGCTGGGCGATGCTGCTGCTCGTCTTCACGGGCTCCGGCGCCTTCGGCCTGGACCGGCTGTTCGCGAAGCGCTCGACGAGCCAGAGAAGGCCGGCCGCGGATCAGACGCCGGTCGCTGCCTGATTCTCTGGTCCTACGTGCGAAGGGTCTTCCCCCGGTGAGGGAAGGCCCTTCGCGTTTCGTACGGGGCCGGTCGCCGGACCGGTCGCCGGGCAGGTGAACGTCCTGTGCCGGTCACACGCGCCCCCCGTGAACCTCCTGTCACACCCCGGGCGTACGCTGTAAGGCTGTTATGGCCGCTCTTGCCGCCCCCTCGCGACGTCGCGGTGCGGTCTGGCCACGGGGGAATCACGGGGAGTTCGCGGTGCTGGAGAGTGTGGGGTCGCTGACCGGCAGCCCATGGATCTACGCCATGGTGACGCTGTCGGTCCTGCTCGACGTGTTCGTGCCGGTCCTGCCGAGCGGCGTACTGGTGATCACGGCCGCTACCGCGGCGGCCGCGGGCTCGGCGACCGGCCACGTGCCGCACGCGGTCCCCGACATCCTGTCCCTGACGCTCTGCGCGGCCACCGCCTCCGTCCTCGGCGACCTCGTGGCGTACCGCCTGGCCTGGCGCGGCGGTGAACGACTGGACCGCGCGATCGCCCGCTCGCACCGGCTGACCACCGCGCAGGAACGTCTCGGCGCGGCGCTGGCCCGCGGCGGCGGGCCCCTGGTGATCCTCGCCCGGTTCGCCCCGGCCGGCCGCTCGGTGGTCTCCCTCGGCGCGGGCGCCGCCCATCGCCGCGCCCGCGACTTCCTCCCCTGGTCCGCCCTGGCGGGGCTGGCCTGGGCGACGTACAGCGTGGCGCTGGGGTACTACGGCGGGCAGTGGCTGGGTACGACGTGGCTGGCCACGGGGGTGTCGGTGCTGGCGCTGTTCGGCGCGGGGGCCGGGGCGGCGTACGTGATGCGGCGCCCGGCCAAGGCGTCCTAGGCGAAGGCGTCCCGGGCCAAGGCGTCCGGGTCGGTCGCGTCCCGCGGACTACTAGGCGGCGGGCGCCTTCTGGCCCCGTACCTGAAGACCGGCCAGCAGCTCGGCCGTGGCCTCGGTGATCGCGTCGACGGCGTGGTCGAAGACCTCCTGGTTGTGTGCGGCGGGCGCCCGGAAACCGGACACCTTCCGTACGAACTGCAGGGCCGCGGCCCTGATCTCTTCCTCCGTCGCCTCTTCGGGCAACGCGGGCGGGCGAAGTGTCTTGATGCTCCGGCACATGAGACCAGTCTCGCCCATGCCCCACCCATGTCCGAGGCGCCTGACATGATCCGTTCCGAGGCGGCCACCGATGCGGGGCCGACCGACGAAGGGAACAACAGAATCATGGCGAACGAACTCACTGTGGCGGTCCTCGGCCCCGGCGGCACCGGCGGCCTGCTCGCGGGGCTCCTCTCCCGCGCCGGCCACCGCGTGATCTGCCTGTCCGGCGAGGAGACGGCCAAGACGCTGCGCGGGGACGGGATCCGTGTCCGCAGCGGCCTGTTCGGCGGCTTCACGGCCCGCGTGGAGGCGGACACCGTGCTGCGCGAACCGGTCGACGCGTGCCTGGTCGCGGTCAAGCACACCGCTCTGGACGCCGCCCTGGACCGCGTCCCGCCCACGGCCCTGGGCGACGGCCTCCTCGTACCGCTCCTGAACGGCGTCGAGCACCCGGCCGCTCTGCGCGCCCGCTACCGTCCCGGCCTGGTCGCCCCGGCCGTCATCCGCGTCGAGTCGACCCGGGTCGCGCCGGGCGTGATCGAACACGGCAGCCCGTTCGCCGAGATCGACCTGACCGGCGAAGGGGTGGACCGGGCACGGCTCGACGCACTGGCGCGGGCCCTTTCCACCGCCGGCCCGGCGACCCGCGTCCTCGACGACGAGACGGCCGCGCTGTGGGCGAAGATGTCGTTCCTGGCACCGTTCGCCCTGCTCACCACCAGGTACGGGCTCCCGCTGGGCGAGATACGCACCCGGCACCGGGAGGAACTGACGGCCCTGGTCGAGGAGACGGCCGCGGTCAGCCGCGCGAGCGGCGGCCCGTCGGACCCGGCCCAGGCACTGGCCCGCTACGACGCCTTCCCGCCCCCGACCAGGTCGTCGATGCAGCGCGACGCCGAGGCGGGCCGGCCCCTCGAACTGGACGCGATCGGCGACGCGTTGCTGCGCGCGGCCGAGCGACACGGGGTGAGCGTGCCGGTGACGGCAAGGGTGGTACGGGAGTTGAGGGCCGCCGGGCACTGACTCCCGTGCGTTTCGGGCCGGTTGGCGCCACCAGGCACCCGGGAGGCATCGCCCGCCGGCATCGCCCACCGGCCCCGCCCACTCGTTCGCATGAACCCCGGGAAGGAACTCGCATCCCAAATTCGAACAGGCGTAGCATTGTGTCGTGGCTACGACCTATGACTTTCCGAGTGACCTCCTCGCCGGTCAGGAGGAGCTGCATCAGGTCCGGGCCGAGCTGTCGGCCCTGTTCAGGCGGCTCCCCTGGTCCGTGGCGCCCGTGGACGGCTTCAGCGACGCGGGCGGCTGGCGCAAGGTGGAGCGCCCCGCCTCCCCCGGCTGGACGGCCGACGAACAGGCCGAGGTGGAAAAGCTCCGACAGCGCGAGCACGAACTCGCCGTCTTCGTCAGCACCCATCGCTTCTGGGCGGAGATCACGGCCGGCGAGCGGGTGGAAGCGCGCACCAGGCTGAAGCACGCGCGCGAGGCGTGAGGGACGCAGGAAGGCCCCGGCCATGAGCGGCCGGGGCCTTCCTGTCGGTGTGGGCGCGGACGGTTTCGAACCGCCGACATCCTGCTTGTAAGGCAGGCGCTCTACCCCTGAGCTACGCACCCGAGACGAGTCGACAGCCTACCTTGCCCGAGGCGGTGCCCCGCAAACCCGTATCGGGGGCGGGCCGGTGCGGGGGTTTTCCCCACCCCGCATCCGGGAGCGGCCCGGATCCCCGCGCGGCCTCCCGCTCCGTACCGTCGAAGGGCCTTCGTCATCCGTCTCAGGGGGAGATCGTCATGGCCCGTTCCGTCACCGCCCGCGCAGCCCTCGCCGCCGGGGCCGTCGTGGTTCTCGTCGGGGCCGCGACCGCCTGCGGCGCTTCCGCGGGGGACGACAAGGATCCCGATCACCGCTCGTTCGCGCTGAAGGGGCACACCCTCACGGTCGACTCCGACGACTCGGCGCTGGAGATCGTCGCCGCGGACCACAACCCGCAGGGGAAGGTCCAGGTCACACGGTGGTTCCAGGGGACGGTCGCCATCGGGAAGGATCCCAGGGTGAGCTGGTCGATGAAGGACGACCGTCTGACGCTGCGGATGAAGTGCTCCGGTGTCGTCGCCGACTGCTCGGCCAAGCACCGCATCGAGGTGCCGCGCGGGGTCACCGTGAAGGTCGAGGACGGGGACGGCAGCGTGCGGGCGCACGGGTTCCAGGACGCGCTGAGCATTCGTACGGGCGACGGGTCCGTGCATGTCAGCGACACCACCGGCCCGCTGACGCTGCACACCGGCGACGGATCCGTGCACGCCGACGTCTCCTCGCGCCAGGTGCGCACCGAGACCGGTGACGGCTCCGTGCACCTCCAACTCGGCGCCGTACCCGACCTGGTGGACTCCCGCAGCGGCGACGGCTCCGTGACCATCGCGCTGCCCAGGTCCACGTACCGGGTGACGACCACGTCGGACGACGGCTCGGTGCACGTGTCCGTGCCCCGTTCCGACTCCAGCTCGCACGTGGTGTCCGCGCGCACGCATGACGGCAAAGTCACTCTCAAGACCGCGAACTAGAACTTCTGCAGCGGATACGACCTAGACCCTCGCATCCTCGCAGGTCAACGGCACCTTTCTGCTATCGGGGCGTCAGCTCGCCCAATTCCGCTGAATACTCAGGGCTATTCCTGAAAAGTCACGAGCTGATCAGGCAGACGGGGCTGCCAACCGAGTTTGACGCGAAAGGCGACTTCGATGACTACGCTGCGCAGGAACCTGAGTATGGCAACGACTGGAATGTGTGTCCCGTCCGAGGCGGTTGCGGTCTCCCCGTTCCTGGTCGGTACGGGAGCCGTCGCGACCGGAACTCTGATCAGACCCAGTAGTCCGGAGCGACTCTATCGAGGAGCCTCAGCAGAGCGGTCCACGCCAAGTCATACGCCAGAGCGTCCTGCAGGCCCGGTTCCTCTGTTTCGACGTTGAGCTGCCGGGCGGCATACTCGCACACCATGTCATCCGGAACGACCAGTTGTGCACCGCCCGACTGCGCCAGGATCTGGATCCGGCATGCCTTGTCCAGGTAATACATGCGCAGGAATGCCTGAGCCGCCGAACTCCCGACACTCAGCAGCCCGTGGTTGCGCAGGATCATGACGGGGTGCGGGCCCAGATCCTCCACCAGTCTCTCTTGTTCGTCGGGATTAAGTGACACCCCCTCGTAGGCGTGGTAGGCGACGCGCTCGTGGAACTCCATCGATATCTGGTTGACCGGCCGCAAACCGTCCCTCTGGGCCGCGACCGCACAACCCCACTCGGTGTGGGTGTGCAGTACACAGTGGGCGTCGGGGCGTGCCCGGTGGATGGCACTGTGAATGACGAAACCGGCAGGGTTCACCGGGGGGGCCGCTGCGTCGAGCGGCTGCCCATCGAGACCGATACGGACGAGGCTGGAGGCGGTGATCTCCTCGAAGAGAAGCCCGTACGGATTGATCAGAAAGTGGTGGCCGGGCCCGGGCAGACGAAGAGAGATGTGAGTGAATATCAAATCCGTCATCCCGAAGTGGGCGACCAAACGGTAGACAGCCGCCAGTTCACGCCGAAGACGCAGCTCTTCGGCGTCGGCCTCGCCGTGATGCACCGGTTCGTCATTCACCTGTGAACTCCTGCTTTTCTGCACGCCGATAGATCGGTCAGCGGCGTGCCTGGCACCTCACGAGGTAGAACTCTGAGCCATGCCGGTAAGGGCCGCCGTTGTAATCACCGGCCTCGTCCACGATCATCAGTCCTGCGTACCGCAGCATCGCCCTGATCTCTCCCGCCATGGCGTAACGGTTCACCCACAGCACCTGGTGCTCCACCTCACCGGCCCCGTCCTTCACCGTGTACGTTCGGACCTGACGCGCTATCTGTGTCGCGGAGTCGAACGCGTAACGGCAGGTGAGAGTGATCACCCGCTCGCTCGTCCGATCCTGTTTGACGACGCGCTCCTCAGCCCCATGGAGCCAGTCACCGAACGTGGCCCAGGAAAGGGCTTCGAAGGCGAAGACCCCGCCGGGGCGGAGGACACGCCGCACCTCAACGAAGAGTCGGAGCCAGTCATCCTGATCAAGAAGGTAGTTGATGGACCCGAACGGGCAGATGACCGAGGTCAGGGAGGCCGTTCGGAGGGGGATGTCCTGCATTCTGGCGCATAGCCGCCGCACGACGACGCCCTTGGCCACCGACCTCTTCCCGAGCGCGTGCAGCATGTCGGCCGAATGGTCCAACGCGATCACAGCGACGCCAGCGGCCGACAAAGGCACGCTGATTCTTCCGCTACCCGCCCCAAGCTCCAGCATCGGGCCGGTACCCACCGCGGACTGCCAGTACGCCAAGTCCTCGTCATACCCCTGGTAGGTCCAGTCGTAGAGGTCGGGCCGGTCCTCCACGCGCGAGGGGACGGGCGCCGCGGCCGGCGCTTGGGCATTTCCCATTCCCGAAACCCCCTACATCGTATAGTAAGCAACACGGAAGCCAAGGTCCACATAGGCGTTCTGCGGCGGGTCATAGGACCTGAACTGGATCTTTCGCGCATTGATCTCACGCGAGAACCACGATCCTCCGCGGACGGTCCTGTCACTCTGGTCCGAGACTTCCTCGCGCCCGGGACGGACGTCCGAGTACGACCGGGTCAGGGATTTAGTCCATTCCCAGACGTTACCCACCATGTCCTGTGGTCCGCCCTCCCAGGTCGCCCATGGAAAGATCCCCACGGGCACTGACTGTTGAATCCAGTTAACTTCGGTCCGGACATGGGCCATGTCGTCCTCCCAGGCCTCCCCCCATGGATGGGGCTGCGACACCGGGCTGCGCAGACAGGCACGCTCCCACTCGAACTCTGACGGGATGTCTACGAAACTACGGTCGTCCAGAGAACCGTTCTCACGCAACCTCTTTGTCAGCCACCGGCAGTAGGCCAGTGCCTCCCACCAGTTGACGCCGACGACCGGCTGGGTCGGTTGGTTGTACCTGGGGTCCCACCAGTAGAGCGGTACCTCGCGGAGCAGGAGTTGGTCGACATAGTCCTGCAACGCGTTTTCATCCACGATGCCCTCTCGCATTTCCTTCCGGAGATGCAGGCGTTGGGAGGCGGTCGATCCGACGCGTGGGCCCTCGGGGCCGTCGATGAATGCGGAATCCTGCATCGCCCACAATCGGGCCGGCCCCTCGGGCCAGCAGTCGAAGTCACGGTAGCCGCCGGAGAGGATGAACTCTGCGTATTCCCCGTTGGTGACCGGGAACTTCGCGATCCGGAAGGACTGGATCTCCTCATTCCGCTGTGGGTGCCAGTCGATGAGCCGATATTTTTCGTCCTGTGAGTCCAACGGGCTGACGCTGCCGACTGGAAATGTCCCGCCAGGCATGCACACGCTTTCCGCCACTAGGGCGCATGACCTCTCCTCCCAAGTGACCGGGTCGAGCTGTGCGTAGAGCGTCGCCGCCTTGGCGCGTTTATCGAGCGGGATCACCCGGTCCGTCGACGCGGCGGTCAGGGCAGCCGATACGGTGCGATGCAGGCCGCGGCTGAGACCCGTGACAGGGACGCCCGGCATGGCCACCTGGAGGGCAGCCATCAGTTCAGCGGCGAGGATCTGATAGGTGAGGGCGCAGTCCGCGTCGTCTTCGGCCGCGCTCACCAGCTCCGCGATGACGGCAGTGACCAGGCGGTATCCCTCGAAGGTCGACTGGGCACTGGCCCAGTACTTCAACGGTGCGTGCCAGACAACGCTCCGGCAGGATTCCACAATTGTCTGTGAGTCCCTGTGCGCCATTGCGCAGCCGGCGAAGTAGTCACGGAACAGGCTCTCCCGGAAGGAGAGCCGAGCGGAGCCGTCCACCGCTAGGATACCGTGGCCACGCCGAAGGAAACCGACGTAGTCGGCCACGGCCGGATATGCGTTGTAGAACTGGTCGTCACCCCCCAGGGCGCGCACGATGGGCGCTTGCGTGGCGGATGCCGGTATCGTATTGGCCAGTGGATCGACGGCACGCAGCGAAACGACCTCGAAGCCGATCTCCTCCATGATCCGCTGTATCTCGGAGTCATATTCGGCCCGCAGCAGGCACGTGTCCTGCGATTCTTCTGCTCGACGCCGAGGGCGCTTACGCAGGAATTCGTCCGCGGCCAGCCGACAGAAGTGGCCGATCGACGTGGGGATCTCACGGTTCTGCTCCACCGATACGACCAGGAGATGCAGGAGGTAGGGCACTCGGGCAGCGGACGCCAGGGCGCTGTCTGCACGGACAGCCGCGATGAGTTGTCGGGCTAGGTCTCCGTCACGTCTCGGCATCAGCCACCGAACCAGGTGTTGATGTACATCTCGACATCCTGATGCCGCGGCGGACGCAGGTTGTAGACCTGGACCTGACGGGACCGCGCGCAATCGTTCAAGAACCAGGTGGAATCAGAGATCGTCATGAGGATCCGCAGGTTCGGGTAGTGGACCTGGAGTTGCGCCACCGTCGACAATATGGTCTTGCAGGACCAATTACCTGAGCTTCGATGACCGTTCGTGGGGACGTCCTCGACCCCGTCCACGAAGAGGAAGGCGTTGTCGAGCGAGTTCTGTAGGGCGGATCTGGCGTTTTCGCTGTAGCCGCCTATCTCGGCACGTGCCACGGCGGCTTGTACGATCGCTTCGGCTATGGACACGAAGTTGTCCTGTGCCGGAACGTCCACCGCGTCGAACAGCAAGGGCACCGGGCCGTCAGCCTCTCCGGCGAGCAAGCGCCTCGCCAGTTCAGAGGCGTAGTGGACGCAGACAGATGTGCGTCCTGAACAGGGTGGCCCGATCAGGACGAGCGACCGGCTAGTGCCGTTCAGGATCAACCCGTCGAGTGGCAAGCCGGGAGCATCCTCGTCATCAGGAGGAAGGCTTCTGGACAGGCAGCCGATCTCCCGCGCTTCTCGGGGTATCCATACCGATTCCAGGGGCCGGTCCGGCAGAACTCCCGTCTCGGACCCCTCGGGGGTGAGGTCTGGAAGTGCCCGGATGGCCCCCAGATAGTGGGACAGTTCCGGAACCTGCTCGGAAGACTGCCCCTGCGGAACCGACGTATGGCCTTGCCTGCTCCCCGAGGAGGACCGCTCAGGGGAACCGCGGAATGCCTGCGGATGAATACGCCGAACCGACGTGCCTCGCTGATCACTCGCGTCGTCTCCTGCCGCCATCTCACCTCGTGCCTAACTACTGGTGCCGATCTGGTGCCACGTGATAGGGCCGCGCAACTTGCTGATGCCGCCCATTTCGGACCGGCTCCAGAGCTGCCCACCACTGTCCACGAACGTCATCTTCAAAGGAAGTGCGTGTGACTGGTCTGCCTGTGCCGGTACCGCTACCTCGTAGTCCGTCCTTCCCGGGGTGATGGGGCCGAGTTCCTCATGGCACAGATGCACGGCGCCATCGGGGCTGTCGATTCGCCAGCGGAAGACGGGGAGCGAGGCCGAGTTCTCGATCTGTACGGCCCAGTAGGGTTCGTTGACATCGGACAGCACGGTCATCCACGCCGCGACGGAGGTTTGCTGTCGCTGGCGGTCCCTGTGCTCCGAGCGGAAGACCACGCCGATCGCTGTCGCCACGGCCGCGAACTGGCCGAGACCGCTCACCCAGTCACCCCAGGTGCCGGCCGCTTTGTAGTCGAACTGCTTTCCGTACGGCTGCAGTCCCCAGAGCGGCATCATCAGCACCAGCACCAGAACGGCCAGCAGTCCCCAGCGCATACCGACACTGCGCCATACGCGCTTCGCTCTACCGATCACTCTCTCCCTCAGTTTCTGGTCTACATGAAGCGCCTAGGGTCCATCATGCGGAGGGCCGCGAGGTGGCTCTCGCTTATACGGGTCCTCGAGAGGAGTGCGGTCACCAGAGCTCCGGTGACCGGAGCCAGGGTGATACCGACGCCGAAGTGCCCGGTGGCGAGGACGACAGGGCCGTCCTCATCGATCGGTCCGATGAGGGGGTAGCCGTCGGCGGTGCCCGGTCGGACTCCGGCCCAGGACCTCAGAAGAGTCCAGCGGTCAGAACTCGGCACCATGATGTGCAGGGCATTCAGCAGGCGTCGGGTGGCCTGCTCTTCCGGAGCCTCGTCCCAGCGGTCCTCGTCGTACGTCACTCCGACCACCACGCGCCCGTCGCTGCGTGGCACCACGTACGACGAAACGGTTTCTCCCCCGACGGGGATCTTCGAATAGATGTGGTGCCGGAGGGAGTAGGCCCGACTGCCTGGCACCCTCAGCTCCGCCGCCTGCCCACGGACGGGGAACTGCGCCCGTTCGTCCGTGGGGACCAGTTCGGAGCTCCAGGCGCCTGCCGCGATCACACACGCGTCGCCGCGCAGCGTGCCCCTCGCACCCAGGTCGACTTCCGCACCGCTGCCGGAGCGGCGGACGCCTTTGACCCGCACCCCGCTCATGACCGTGACCTGCGGATCTTTGGTCAACGCTCCGGCCAGTGCCGACATCAGCACGGCGGGCTCGAGGGCCGCTTCGCTTGGGAGCCTGACAGCCGACTTCAGCTGACGGGACAGCAGCGGCTCCGCCTCGGCCACGGAGTCGGGGGCCAGGTGTTCCACGGCGAATCCCTGGGCGACCCATTGGGGCACCACCTGATCCTGGAGCCTGCCGGCTTCTTCCTCGTTCAACGCCACCTGAAGAAGGCCCGACTGCAGGAACGGAACGCTCACCCCGGACTGGCTCTCAAGGACCTTGAGCCAGTCCGGGTACATCCTCCGGCTTTCCTCCGCCAGCACTCGTAACGGCCCTCGGCAGAAGTCGTCACTCTGAGGCGTGATCCCTCCGATGGCTGCCGAACTGGCCGCCAGGCCCAGGCCCTCCCTGGCGTCGGTCAGGACAACGCTGTCGAATATGTTCCGGGCTTCGAGTGCGATCGCACAGCCGACGACGCCTCCCCCCACGATGAGCAGCTTGGATTTCACACTCAGTCTCTCTCGTTCACGACGTAGGCATCCGGTACTTCAGTGACCACGTTGATGATGGACTGGATGCACTTCAGAGCCATGGCATCCCGCGCGTCGTGCGTGAGCGACGCGATATGACCGGTCACGAGGAGCTGGGACTCCGGCAGAGCGAGAAGTTCGGCGGTCTCGGCGGTCTCGGCGTCGTAGAAGCCGTCGAACGCCGCGGAACGGATACGGCCGCTCGTCAGGCCCTGGAGCAGCGCCCCGGGCGCCACGACTGATGGCCTGGCCGTGTTGATCAGACACACGCCCCCGGGTGGCAGAAGCCCGACCTCCTTACTCCCGATCAACCCACGGGTCTCTGGTGTCTCGGGGACCATGAGGATGACGCTCTCCGCCCAGGCCAGCAGGTCGGGCAGCTCTTTGTACGTGATGCCGAGACGCTCTTCCTCAGCGGGCTTGCGGGTGCGCGAGAAGTACGCCGTCTCGGCATTGAGCCCGATCGTCGCGATCTCCGCAATTCTCGTGCCGATCGCGCCCAGCCCGACGATAGCCAGCCTGTGACCGGCCACGTCCCGCTGCTTCTGCTCGTTCCCCCCTCGACCAGCCCGGAAGTCGGCGGCGTAGGAGGGGATCTGCCTGCGCTGGGCCAGCAGCAGGCCGATGGTGAACTCAGCGACGCTGCTGGTGAGCGTGCCGGGGGTGTTCGTCACTGCGATGCCGAATTCGCGGGCGGAGTCCGCATCGACGAACGACATGTATCCGACGCCGAGGAACCCGACCACCTTCAGCGATTCCGCACGGCTCAGAACCTTTCTGGAGGCGTACTCGTCTCCGCCCAACAGGTAGCCGGTGCAGCCTTCGAGCTCGGCTGCCAGCTCATCCTCGTTGAGGAGTCCGGGCACTTGGTGCACCCGGAATCCTTCCTGCGTCAGCCTGTCGAGATGCTCCTCGGCCACACTGCCGCCCGTGACGAGGACTCTTCCAAGATCTGCCATCTGTACCCCAAGCTCAGGCATGGATTGTCAGTACCTACGCGAGAATTCCGTACAACTCGTCGTAGTACTCCTTGCGCGCGATTACGGATCCACGAGCAGCCGCCAAGTAACCATCGGCCAGCGACGGGTCCCGCGTGATCAGTTCGGACGCGACGTGGGCCATGATCGCGGAGTGGGTCGTGTCCTCGTCGATGTTGGCATGTAGGAACTCCGCGTAATCCGCGTCCGGCGCCGCACTTTCGAATGCCTGTTTCACCGCTCCGTATTCCGGAACAAGCATCTGCTCGTTACCGACCCCCAGGCTGCCCAGAGCGTTCACAGGGGTGTCCATGAACCCTGCCAGGGCACGCAGGAACGTATGCGTCGGGGCGGCCACGGTCACAGCCTCCTGCGGGATTCCCATGCTCTCCCTCAGCTTGTGCAGCAGCCAGGGATGCGAGGCACGGGCCGCCCCCTTCCTCACCCCACCGTGTTCGCCCTGGACGACCAGGTTGAGTCTCGCTCGCTGGTGCACGTTGACCACCGCGCTGGCGGTCAGATTGAGCAGTTGTGCGAACACCCCGGTGACGAACAGTTCCTGCGTCACCCAGAACTCCAGTGCCTTTCGTGAGCCGGCGGCGACCCTGAAGAACGGATGGTCCTCTATCCCACTGTCCGGCACCAGTCGACTCGCCAGTTCGACCGCCGGATGGAGCGGTGAGGTTTCAACGGGCATGAAACGCGACTCGTAATCCCAGGCATCCACGTTCGAGTCCACGAGACGAAGCGCGGATTCCGCATGCCACGGACCGATGTAGGTCATCCCCCTGCCTCCCCTTGCAACGTCGCACGCCCGCAAGTGACCGGCACTCACAGATGTGCGCTCGTCCCCCTTGACCCGATGGCACCTCATTGGCGTTCAACACCAGTGGCCTCGGGCCCGTTACCCGGTCATCTTGCCTCATGGGGAGGCAAGTTGACGAGGTTTCGGGTCATGTAGAGGGATTGATACCGTGGTTGCGGATTGCGATCTTCGTTAGCGCGATGCGGTTGTTCGATAATGGAATGGCTCAACCGCATTCCGGACCACCTCCGTCAGGGCGACCTTCTCACCACCCTCCTCCGGCAGCCCGACCCTGCCCACTGACCCGGCCAGGTTGGCACGCCGCCCGCCCCTACTGCGTGGTGTCACATACCGAGGTGGCGCTATAACCGCAGTTGATCGACAGGTCAGGGCAGGCGGTTGATGTGGGCGGGGGCCACGGTGCGGATGGTGTCCTCGGGGATGTCGCCGGCGTGGGCTTCGGCGGCCTGGTTGACGCCTGGGGTGGCGCGGCCGCCGAAGAGTTCGCGGAGGTGCTTGAGGCCTTCTGTGGCGGTGGCGCCGATGCGTGGGTCCTGGATGAGGGTGGCGAAGGTGGCCGCAGGTGTCAGGCCATGGCCCGGCACTGTCACTACCGACGGCGATGTCATTCGTTGGAGGGGCGGTCCGGCAAGACCGCCCCCTGGCATGCCGGCCAACTACACTCCCGACGATGCCTCTGACCAGGCCAGATAGCGAAGCTCTGCTGGAGTACTAACCGGCCCGTGTGTTCGTCCTTAACCGGTGGGAGAATGAAACGAGGCACCGGCCAGGACGGATGACAGCACGGGAGAGGGATGTGACGGCGACACCTTCGAAGCCGTACTCGCCGTTGGTGCCGCGCGCACACCGCCAGGCGCTCAAGGACACCTTCACCCTGCTCGCCGTGCCGCTCGTCGTCGCGCTCGCGCTGCCCGCCGCGTTCGCCGGGGGCGGCACCCGGCGCTGGTTCGGCGGGCGGGCCGAGAGCCAGCGGGCCGAGGCGCAGGCCGCGAAGGACGCCGCGGCGGCCGCGTTCTACGAGCTGGACACCGCCCAGCGCGACCTGCGGATCTCGATCGAGACGATCACGGCCGTCGACGACTCCCCCGCCGCCCGGCGCGCGATCTCCGATTTCGAAGCGCTGGGGCGGCGCATCGACGAGGCCAGCAGTCGCTACATCGAGGCGGTCGACGCACACGACCTCGACCGTGACGACCTGGAGGCCTCGGTCGCGGCACACGCGCGCACCGAGCTCACCCGGGCCAAGGACGAGCTGGCCGATGTCCAGCGGGAGCTGGCTCGTTTCTCAGACAGCCTCGGGCCGCTGCTCGGCAAGGCGGAGACGCAGCTGGCCCGGCTGGCGCCCGCGGTGGAGCGTGCCCGGCAGGGGCTGCTGGCCGCGTCGAACGCCCTCGATGCCGTACGGGCGACAGGGCTGAAGGCGGACGACCTCGCCGCGCGTCTCGCCCGCCTGGCCCCCGAGCTGACCAAGCTCAATCAGGGTGCCGGGCAGCACGGGGTTCCGGAGACGCTGGAGCGGGCCGAGCGCCTGGCGCGGGAGGCCGAGGCGGTCCGTGCGGAGGCCGAGCGGCTGCCGGAGAAGGCCGCCGAGATCGATCACCGGCTGGTCTCGCTGCGCACCCGCGCACAGGCGCTCACCACGCGCGCCGGACAGGTGGAACCGGTGCTGAGCGAGCTGCGACGGCGGTTCGTGGCGGCATGCTGGCAGGACCTGCAGCACGTACCGGACCAGGCCGGGGAGAACGTCCGGCAGGCCGAGCTGAAGCTGAAGGAGGCACAGGCGGCGCGGGACAACCAGCGCTGGCCGGACGCCACCTCGCTGCTGTCGACGGTACGGGCCCTGCTGAACACGACCGACGAGTCCGTGTCGGCCGCGCGGGACAGACTGCAGCGGCTCAACGCCGTACAGAAGGATCCGCACCAGGAGATCGACCGCACGCGCTTCGCGATCCGGGACGCCCAGCGGCTGGCGATGACGGGCCGGGCCACGCCGGACCCGCGGCACGCCCGCCCGCTGGACGACTCGGTGGCCCGGCTGGACCGGGCGGTCGCCGCGCTGGACGGCCGTCACCCCGACTACTGGCATTTCCTCACGGAGACCGAGGCGGTACGGCAGACGGTGGCGAGGGTGGTCGCGCAGATCCGGGAAGCACGCGGTTCCGCGACGCACTGAAGGGGCGCGGGGCTGTGTCGGTATCGGTCCGAGGCTCCGCCACGCGGACACGACCGGCCCCGGTGGCGCCGCGGACGAGCACGGCGCCACCGAGCGCAGTGGCTAGTGCCGCGTCAGTCAAGGTTTTGCCCGTCAAGGAGCGGCGTCCGGTGCGTGCTCTCGGCGTGCCGGCCGGAAGTCCTCGTACTGGACGTACTTGGGCTTTCGGCCGGTGCGGCGAGAGTGCGTGCCGGGCGTCGCGACGGGGCGAACCTTGACTGACGCGGCACTAGCTCCGGTAGGCGTAGTAGGCCGAGTTCGGATACGACGCGATCAGGCTCGACAGCGACCGCCGGTAGGTGTCGGTGTCGTGGTACGTCAGGTACGGCACCCCGCTGGAACTCCGGTAGGTGGTCATCATCGAGTGGTCCTTCGACCCGTCCTTGTCGAAGTCCATCTGCAGCAGGTCACCGACGTCCATCTGGTACGCGTTCGCCAGCGCGGTCGTCCGCTTCGCGGTCTGCGTGAACCACGACCACTCGTTGACGCCGATCCAGGTGTCCGACTCGCCCGACGTCTTCGAGTACCAAGTGCCGTAGTCCTCCCGGGAGTTGGCGACCTGCTTCCAGCCGCCGGCGAACAGGGACTGGCTGACGTAGTTGGTGCAGTCCCCGCCGGCGCTGTTGTAGCGCCGGTAGGCGGTGTTGTAGTTCTTCCAGTACTTCTCGGCGTACGTCGCCATCGCCGCGTAGTTGTACGTGGTTCCGGTGCCGAGGTTCTTGGGCTTCGCCGGGGCCGGGTAGGTGGTGGCCGACCGGGGCGCGTCGATGACGGCGCCCGGGCGGACGGTGGGCGCGGCTGTCGCCGGGGCGGGCTCGTTGACCGGGCGGGGGCCCTTGTCGGTGAGCCGTTCGCGGGTGAGCTGCCAGGTGCCGTCCGGGCCCGCGGTGAAGGTGAGCCGGTGGTGGGCGGTGAAGCCCGTGGTGGCGGGTTCGTCGCCGCGTATCTTCGCGTACGTCAGTGTGGTGCTCTCGGTGACCTGGACCGTGGCCGTGCGGCCCCGCAGGCGGGCGCTGTCGACGGTGACCTTCGTGTCGGCGCCGGTGTAGGCCTCGCCGAGCGCGGCGAGCCGGGAGCGGGTGCCGCGCAGTGACGTCACGGCGCCGGCCTCGGACCTGGCCGCCGTGGCCGCCAGCCGCACACCGCCGGTCGCCTTCGGGGCAGTGGGTGCCTTCGGGGCCCCTTCGAGAAGGGCGGCCGTACGGTCGGTGAGGACGGCGTCCGCGAGACGGCCGAAGGAGTCGGTCGTCGCCGAGGTCACGGCCGGCGCGGCTGTTCCCGCGGTGGGGGCGCCGCCGGCCGCGTGGGCGGCGGACAGGGGAAGCAGGGCCGCGGAGAGGGACATCGCGGCCACGATCGTGCAACGGCCGCTGTTCGTACGGGACTTGCTGGGTCTCACTGAGGTGTCTCCTTGTGGTGGGGGGTGGTTCAGTGCGCGATCGTCGACCAGTCGGGCGCCTGTGCGGGGTCCAGGCCCCGCAGTCGCGCCAGGGTCTCCGGCTGCTGCACGTCCAGCCAGTCGGCCAGCTCCTTGAAGGACACGCACTTGACGCCCTTCTTCGTGCAGACGTTCTTGACGACCTGGTCGACGGCCTTCATGTAGATGCCGCCGTTCCAGCCCTCGAAGTGGTTGCCGATGAACAGCGGGGCACGGCTGCCGTAGTACACGCGGTCGAAGCCGGCCAGGTAGGAGTCGAGGGTCTGCCGCTCCCACCGCGCGTAGTCGGCGGGGTTGCCGTCGGTCTCGCCCTTGGACTGGTTGGCGAGGAAGTTGAAGTCCATCGACAGGCCCTGGTACTTGCCCTGCTCGTAGGGGAGCAGCTGCAGCGGGAAGTCCCACACGCCGCTCTTCCGGGCGGGCCAGATCTGGAAGTCGCCCGTGGACGAGGCGTCGTAGCGCCAGCCGTTGCTCCTGACGGCCTTGAGCAGGTTCTTCTGGCCCTCCAGGCAGGGGGCGCGGCCGCCGGTGATCTCCTTGCGGAAGTCGAAGGGCAGGGCGGGTACGTCGGTGTAGCCGGTGTTGGTCTTCCAGTTCTCCACGAACGCGTAGAACTGGTCGATCTCGTTCTTCCACTCGGCGACGCTCCAGTCGCCGCCGCCCTTCTTGCCGCAGAAGTGGCCGTTGAAGTGGGTGCCGATCTCGTTGCCGTCCTCGTACGCCAGGCGCAGCTGCTCCAGCGTGGTGCGGATGTGGTCGCCGGTGGCGTAGTCGATGGCGGCGGTGCCGACCGGGTGCCGGGGCGGGTGGTAGAGCTTCGCCCTGCTCTTGGGCAGGAGGTAGATGCCGCTGAGGAAGAACGTCATATGGGCGTCGTACTTCTTCGCCAACTCCCGGTAGTGCGAGAAGAGATGGTCACTGCCCTCCAGTGCGCCGTCCCAGGAGAAGACGACGAACTGGGGTGGTTTCTCACCGGGTTTGAGCGGCTTCGGTTCCAACACGCCTTTCTGCGGGCCGGTGTAGGAGGTGGAGCCGTCGCCGAGTATCGCGGTCCTGCCGTTCCAGGCGGGTTCCGTGCCGGTTCTGGCGGTCGAGGTCCTGGGGGTCTTGTTCGCGGAGGCGGTGGGGGCGGTGTGGTCCGGGCGGGTCAGGACCAGGAACCCGGCGACCACCGAGGCCACCACGAGGAACGCGGTCAGGGTGCGGACTTCCGGGCGGGCGGGGCGGCGGGCAGCGGCTCTGCGGCGCCGGCCGGGGGGCGGCTTCATACGAGGCATGCGGTGCTCACGAGGCATGCGGTACTCATTCTGCGAGGGGGGTGGGGGGTGGTGCGGGTCTCGGGGATCAGCCGAGGCCCATGGCGTCCGCCCAGACGTCGTAGGGCACGCCGTCGGCGGAGTCACCGGCCAGGCCCTGGAGCGGCAGTGGCTCCAGGGATGCGGCCAGGTCCATGCGGTAGACGACGACCGCGGTCGACACGGACGCGGCGGTGCCCGCGTACCAGGCCGCGGTGTCGTCCTCGGTGGTGCCGGACTTCCCCGCCGCCTTGGGGGTGGAGACGGTGGGGTGGGCGGCGTTCAGGGAGTCCGTCAGTGCCTGGGAGACCTCTTCGGCGACCCGGGCACCGATCGCCCGGCGCGCGATGGGGGTGCGCAGCCGGACCGTCGCGCCGTTGCGGGTGATCCGGCGCACCGAGTACGGCTCGGTGTGCTCGCCGTCCGCGGCGAAGGTGGCGTACGCGCCGGCCATCCGGATCGCGCTGGGGGTGGAGTTGCCCAGGGACAGGGCGGGCACCTGCGGGCCGATGCTGGAGGCGAGCAGTCCGGCCGCCTCGGCGGTCTCCCGCACCCTGTTCAGGCCCGTGTCCATGCCGAGTTGGATGAACGGCGTGTTCACGGACAGCGCGAGGGCCTTGCCGAGGGCGATGCGCCCGTAGGACTTGCGGCCGTGGTTGTGACCGACGACCTGCTTGCCGGCGCGGTCCCAGTACGGGCCTTCGGGGGTGGTCACGGTGACGCCGTCGTTACCGTCGTAGAGCGTCAGCGGCATGACGGGTGTCGCGGGCCCGCCGCGAGTCCTGCGGACGCCGTGCTCAAGGCCGGCGGCGTAGACGAACGGCAGGAATGCCGAACCGGCCTGCACGGTGGTCGCGTTGGACTCGTTGTAGCCCTGCGTACGGTGGTCGGGTCCGCCGTACACGGCGAGGATCCGGCCGTCGGTGGCGACGGAGGCGGCGCCGTAGTGCGCGGTCCGCGCGGCCTCGGGCTCGTCCTTGCGGGCGCCTCGGCGGGCCTTGGCGACGGCGTCGGTGAGCGCCGCCTCCCGCCGTCGGTCGAAGGTCGTGTAGATCTGGTAGCCGCCGAGGTCGAACTGCTTGGCCGAGATGTGCGCGGCCTTCTTGGCGTACTGCTGCGCCAGCTCCACCAGGTAGTCGCTCTGCTTGCCGGTGTCGTGGTCGCGGGCGGACCTGAGCGGCTCGGGGAACGTCCTGTACGAGGCCCGCTCGGCCGGCGACAGCCTGCCGATCTTGACCATCCGGTCGAGGATCCAGGACCAACGCTCCACGGCACGCCGGTGGTTGGCCTCGGAGAGCGTGGGATCGTACAGCCCGGCCCCCTTCAACAGCGAGGCGAGGAACGCCGCCTGACCGGCGTTCAGGTGGGTGACGTCCTTGCCGTAGTAGGCCTGGGCGGCGCGCTGGATGCCGTACGTGCCGCGGCCGAACCAGCTGGTGTTGAGATAGCCCTCCAGGATCTGGTCCTTGCTCATCCTGTTGTCGAGCTTGAGGGCGATCATCGCCTCGGTGAACTTGCGGCTGACCGTCTGATTCTGCGTCAGATACACGTTCTTGACGTACTGCTGGGTGATCGTCGAGCCGCCCTCGGTGTCCCCCTCGCCGACGGTGCGCCACAGCGCGCGGGTCAGGCCCTTGATGGAGATACCGAGGTCGGAGTAGAAGTTCTCGTTCTCCGCCGCGAGCACCGCCCAGCGGACGTCCTCGGGTATGTCCTTCAGCGGCATCGCCTGCCGCCGCACCCAGCCCGTACGGGCGAGGGGGGTGCCGTCGGACCAGAAGTAGACGTTGTCCTGCTGGGTGGCGTAGCTGTTCAGGTTCGGCGGTATGTCGGTGACCGCGTAGGCGACGCCCAGGAACAGGCCGGACAGTCCGACGGCGGCCAGTGCGGCGCCGAACACCTGACGCAGGGAGGGGATCCAGCGGCGCGAGCCGGTACGGCCGGGGCGCGGGTAGGCAGGGCGGAGGCGGCGTAACGCCACCCACACGGACCGCTTCGCTACCGCCCGTCGGCGGCGCGGCCGACGGTGGTCAGTCGCCCGGCCTCTTCGCTGCACTGTCCCGGTCACGTGCGAAAACTACCAATGATCTTCGCACCTTCTACACACTCGAATCCAACAGGAACAATCACATACCGATCAGTAAGGAACATGGCGACCTTGAGAGATTGGTCACACTCGCAGCCTCGCGGTCCCGTTAACCTGGTCGCATGCCTCGCTACGAATTCCGCTGCCGGACCTGCGGCGACACGTTCGAACTGAGCCGGCCGATGGCTCAGTCCTCCGACCCCGCCGACTGCCCCGCCGGGCATGCGGACACGGTGAAGCTTCTGTCGACGGTGGCGGTGGGCGGGACGACGTCCGCCCCCGCCTCGGCACCGGCGAGCGGTGGCGGCGGGGGCGGTTGCTGTGGTGGCGGGTGCTGCGGCTGACGCCTACTGAGCCGCTCCGGCCGCCTTCAGGAACTCCCGGAGGATGCGCTCCCCCGCCAGGATCCCCCGCTCGGGCAGCGCCACGATCTCCGGGGCCGTCCAGCCGGCGTCCGCCAGTTCGCCATGGCCCGGGCGCCAGCCCTTGTCCGCTGCCAGCAGCAGGTCGGCGTCCAGCAGGGAGTCGCCCGCGGCCAGCGCCAGGGTTGCGCCCGTACGCCGGGCGACCTCGCGCATCGCCGCGCTCTTGGTGAGCGGCTTCGGGACGGCGTAGAGCTTGCGGCCCTGCAGCGACACGGTCCAGCCACGGTTCTCCGCCCACACCGCGAGCTCCTTCACCCAGTCCTCGGGCAGCAGTTCACGCTCGACGACGAGATAGGCGAAGAGGTCCTCGGCGACCCGGTGCTTGCGCACCCACGCCGGGTCCGCCGTCTGCAGCAGATGCTCCCGCACCTCGTCCAGCGGCGCGCACTGCTCGGCCAGCCGTGCCGTCACGCGCGCGTGCCAGTCGAGGTCGGAGACGCCGTCCACCATCAGATGGCCGCCGTTGGCGCAGATCGCGTACTTCGGCGGCGGGCCCGGCAGGTTGATGCGCTGGTACTGCTTGCGCGTGCGGGTCGTCGTCGGCACGAACACCGTCGCGTCACCGAGGTCGGTCAGCAGTCCGGCCGCCGTCTCCGTCATGAACGACAGCGGCCTGGCCTCGTGCACCTCGACGCAGAGCAGCCGGGGCGCCCGCGCGTCCGGCATGGTCAGCGCGAGGGCCGCAGCGGAGTAGATGAGCGTACGGTCGAGGTCGCTCGCCACCAGCACCGGCATCAGACCGACACCGCCCGGCCGTCGGCGCCGGTCGCACCGCGCGTGTACTTGGGGTGGATCAACCCCACGCAGGTGTACGGCAGTTCGTCGACCTCTTCCACCGGTACGCCTCTCTGCCCGGCCAGCAGCCTCACATGGTCCAGGTCGGCGCCCGCTCCGGCCCGCGCCAGGATCTTCCACGGCACCCGGCGCAGCAGCACGCGCGTGGTCTCCCCGACGCCCGGCTTGACGAGGTTCACGTCGTGGATGCCGTACTCCTCACTGATCCGCTCGACGGCCGCCCAGCCCTCCCAGGTCGGCTCGCGGTCGCCGGCCAGCAGCTCCTTGGCCTGTGCCTCGGCGGTGTCCGCGACGTCCGGGAAGCGTGCGGCGACGGCGTCCAGGAAGCCCACCGAGACGTCGGCGCCGGCGAGTTCGCGGTAGAACTTGGCGCCGTGGAAGTCGTGCGGGCCGACGAGGTCCGCGCGCAGCACCGTCCGCGAGATCAGGCCCGAGACGGTCGAGTTGAGGCAGGCCGAGGGGATGAGGAAGTCCTCCCGGGTGCCGTACGTCCGCACGCACGAGCCCGGGTCGGCCAGCACCGCGATCTCCGGGTCGAAGCCGGTGATCCCGTCGGACACCTCGAACTCCCGTATCGCGTCGGCGAGTTCGCGGGTGATGGCGCCCTTGCCGGTCCAGCCGTCGACGAACACCACGTCGGAGGGGTCGTGGTGGGCGGCCAGCCAGCGCAGCGCGTTGGCGTCGATGCCTCGGCCGCGGACGATGGAGACGGCGTAGTGGGGCAGTTCGAGCCCGTGGCGGAACTGGGCCCAGCGCCGCATCAGCACGCCGACGGGCGTACCGGCACGGGCCAGCGAGACGAGCACCGGCCGCGGCGACCGCTCGGCGAGCACGATCTCCGTCACCGCGCCGACCGCCAGTGCCAGCCGCGCCGTGGACTCCCGCAGCGCCGCGTGGAACAGGTCCTGGTACTGCTCGCTCGGCTGGTACTCGACCGGCAGCGACTCGGCGTAGTGCGCGCCACCGCTCTGGATGGCCTCCTCGCGCTCCTCGGTCGGCGCCTCCAGCGTCACGTCCGAGAGGTCCTGGAGCAGCCAGCCGACCTCTTCCGGCGCGTACGAGGAGAAGGCGGGGCCGCGAAGGGGCTCGGGCAGCATGGCAGGCCTTTCGGGGGCGTACGAGGGCACGACCGCGAGGGCGACGTGCGGGGTGTGAGCGGCCAACTGGGCCAACAGGCCGTCCGGCGCGTGCAGTTCGGGGGTGTCGGCGGCGGAGTCGACCACGGCGACCACGGCGTCGAAGCCCGCGCCGGCCACGTTGTAGGCGTACCGCGGGCCGGGGCCGTCGGCCGGGTCGTCGTGGGCGGGGAAGACGATACGGCTGCGTATCGCGTACCCGGGGTCGTCGACCGCCAGCACCGGCGAGCGGGTGGTCGTGGAGTACCGCACCTCGGCATCGACGACCTGCTCCAGCTCACGGGCGAGCCTGAGCGGGGCGTACATCAGCTCCTCGAACCCGAGCACGAGGACGCTTCGCGCGTCGGCGGGGAGTGCTTCTGCGAGGCGGGCCGCCATGGCGGGGAGGGCGCCTTCGAGGCGGGTGCGGTGCTGCGGGGTGAAGCCGTGGCGACCGCCGTCGGGGAGGCCACGGGGCCAGCGCAGCTGTATGCGGGTGGGTACGGGGTGGTTGCGGCTGTCTTCCGGGTGCGGGCCGGTGGGGGTGGATCGCGCAGTTCCCCGCGCCCCCAGGTGGGTGGACTCGCCGTCGGCTTCGACGTCAAGGCCCGCCTGCAGGGGGGTGCGCTCATCGTCGGCTTCGACGTCAACGCCCATGCCCTTCAGGGGCGCGGGGAACTGCGCGACCGACCACGACGGCACCGCGGACGACACACCACCCGCCGCCGCACCCCCGGCCTCACCGCCGGCTTCACCGTCAACGCCCATGCCCTTCAGGGGCGCGGGGAACTGCGCGACCGACCACGACGGCACCGCGGACGACACACCACCCGCCGCCGCACCCCCGGCCTCACCGCCGGCTTCACCGTCAACGCCCATGCCCTTCAGGGGCACGGGGAACTGCGCGACCGACCATGACGGCGCCGCGGACGACACTCGACCCCCCGCCGCGCTCTCGGCCTCGTACCGCGCCACCAGCTCCTGCCCCTTCTCCAGCACCCCCTCGGGCAGCCGAACCGTCCCCGAGGCAGCCGCCACGAGATCCACCCGGGCGCCGATCTCGCGCGCGAACTCCTCCAGCCGCCCGGCGTCCGCGGCCGACCGCATGTCGACCAACGCCACCACCACGTACCGCCGCCGCGGATACCGCTCATGAAGATCGCGGACGGTGTTCAACACCGTGTTCCCCGTCGAGAACTCGTCGTCGACCAGGACCAGCGGCCCGTCCCCGGCCAGCAGCGCCGGATCCTCCGGCAGCAGCAGATGGGACGTGGCGTGGGAGTGGGACTCCTCGAAGCCGCCCGCCGCCGCGACGCCCGCGACCGGGCGGCGGGTGGAGTGGAGGTACGGGGCGAGGCCCACGCCGTCCGCGACCGAGTGGCCAAGACCCGTCGCCGTCTCCGCGTAACCGAGGACGACCGCGGCGCCCGCCTCCCGTGCGCCCAGAAGATCCCGCACCCGGCGCCCGAGCGCGAACCCGTAGCCGTAGACCACGGACGGCGACTGCGGTACGTGCTTGCCCAGCACGTTGGAGACGAGCAGATGCGCCCGCTTGGGGTTGCGGCGCAGGGCCAGCCCCAGCAGGTCGGTCAGCTCGTCGTCGCCCGTGAGTTCGAGACCGAGCCGCTCGGCGACCCAGGTCCCGGACCAGACCGGGTTGTTCACTGCGTTGTTCATGCGTCCCTAGATGGTGAAGTGGGTTCAGCCGGGGATTCCGGCGGCGAGCAGGTCCACGAAGCTGACGTCCTCGCGCGCGACGCCGAACACCTCGGCCCGCAGCATGGTCCGCTCGGCCCACGCGCGGTGCGGCTTCACCTCGTTCATCTTGTTGGTGTACGCCGACCTCAGCACACCCCCGCCGCCGCGCTCGGGCCGCAGGATGTCCGTGGCGTCGCCGAACTCTTCGTGACTGACCACGGACAGCGCGTGCACGGGCAGTACGTGGGAGGGGTGGATGCAGGTCTTGCCCAGCAGGCCGTTGGCCTGGTCCAGGGAGATCTCCCGCAGCAGCCCGTCCATGGCGTGCTCAATCAGTTTCTCGCGCAGCTCGACGGCCTGCCCCTCCAGGAAGGGGCTGGTGCGCAGCATCGGCTTGAACATGCGCTCCGGCACCCGGAAGTACTCCCACACGGGCCCGGTCACCGTGAATCCGGTGCCGTCGGCCCGCCCGAGCATGTTCACCACGTCGGAGATCACGGAGGCGACGACATGGACGTCGTACGCCGTCATGTCGGGGGCCCGGCGCAGTCCGTACGAGGAACAGAAGTCGGTCACGCCCAGGCGCAGCGCGAGGACGCGGTCGCGGTACTTGTCGACGGCGCGGGCGATTCCCTCCAGGCCCTCCACCCGCGACTCGCGGTAGAGCAGCTCCGGCGACTCCAGCACCGGCATCGCGAACAGCCGGCGCCCGCTCGCGGCCTCGGCACTCGCGAGGGCCTCCAGGAAGGGGATGCCGCGCTCCTCGGTGAACTTGGGAAGCACGAATCCGGACAGCAACCGGACCGTCACCCCGAGCCGCTCCACCAGGTCGGGAATCTGCTCGGGCGTACGGACCCGGATGAAGAGCAGCGGGAGGCCGGCTCCGGTCCGCGCGTCCAGGTCGGCGAACTGGCGGACGAGGTTCTCCTCCCCCTCCGGCACGTCCGCGTCGTCGATCGAGTCCTCCAGGCACAGCACCATCGAGACGACGCCCAGCCCCGCCTGCTTGACGATGTCGTCGGCGAGCCGCGGCCGGGTGGCCGGACTGTAGAGCGTGGCGCCCAGGGCCACGGAGAGCAGCCGGGCCGGAGAGTCCGTGGTGAACTCACACGGCTCCTGATGGAAGAGGTGCTGTCGCACCTCCGGGGCGATGTGCCCGAAATGACGCATAGGACTCCCCCGTGGCGCACGGTAATGCTCTGGATTCGGTAATGGGTGGCCGGTAATAGTACGTAGAGATCCATGCCAAGGGTTCCCACTGGGCATGAATTTCTGGTAACTCGACCATGTCGACGGCGATTCGACACGGCTGCGGGTCGAGTACCCCGCGTTGTCGTGATCAGAACCGAGAGGGCAGGATGACCGCATGACGCACGCGATGCTGAAGGGGTCGAACGTCCCGCTCGAGGCCGCCACGGTGCGCGCCGTGCTGCGCTGGACGCCCGGGCAGGGGGTCCCGGATGTCGACGTCTCGGCGCTGCTCCTCGGCCTCGACGGCCGGGTGCGCTCCGACGAGGACTTCGTCTTCTACAACCAGCCCCGGCACCCCTCCGGCAAAGCCAGGTGGCTCGGCAAGAAGCGCGTCGCCGACGGCCTCACCGACACGATCCAGACAGATCTGGCCGGAGTCGAGGCCGGCGTCAGCCGGATTCTCCTGGTCGCCTCGGCGGAGGACGTCACCTTCGACCGCGTACAGGGCCTGCGCATCCTGCTGTACGACGCGGCCGTCGCCGGCGGCGAGCCGCTGATCCACTTCGACATCAAGCCGCAGACGGGCCAGGAGACGGCCCTGATCTGCGGCGAGCTGTACCGCCGGGGCGAGGTCTGGAAGTTCCGCGCCCTGGGCGAGGGCTACTCGAACGGCCTGAAGGGCCTGGCCACCGAGTTCGGCATCTCGGTGGACGAGTCGGAGGCCGCGGCCGAACTCGGGCAGGCGCAGTCGCCCGGCACGGTCCTCGCCCCCGAGGTCTCCCAGCCGCTCCCGCCCGAGCAGCCGACCGCGGTCCCCGTGCAGCCGGCGTACGGCTATCCCCAGCAGCCCCCCGCGACGCAGCCCGCCTACGGCTACCCCCAGCCCGCGGCGGCAGCCGCTGCGGGCACCCAGTCCGGCTACGGCTACCCGCCCGCGGTGACGTCCGCCCCGGACCCCGACTTCCGGCTCCCGCCCCAGGGACCCCAGTTCATCCGGCCGTAGGGGCGGCCCTCAGCGCTCCACCTTGGACTTGTAGCCCCGCCCCCACTGCAGACCCCACCCGTACAACCGGTCCAGCTCCGCCTGGAACCCGTAGACGAACTTCACCTCGCGCCGTACGACCAGCTCGCCCTTGACGTTCTCGATCATCACGACCGCGCACGAGCGGGCCTGGGGATGGCGTTCGTCCAGATGTATCTCGATCCGCGGCCCGTTGCTCGGGTAGAGCGTCACGATCGCGTGCGTGCGGTCGAAAGCCGGCGTCTGGTCGTAGATGTACACGAAGACCAGCAGCCGCTTGATCTCGTCCCGGTGGTCGAGGTTGACGTACATCGTCTCGCCGGACGCCGACCCGAACCGGTCGTCCCCGCTGAGCTTGACGTACGGCGGCGCGTTGACGTCCCCGAGGAGGTTGCCGAGCGGCTGGACGACCCCCTTGGTGCCGTCCTGGAGCTCGTACAGGCACGCCAGGTCGAGGTCGACGTTGACCATGCTCTGGCTGTGCCCCATGACCTCGGGCGGCCTGAGCGCCTTGAAGGGGTGTCGCAGCAGGGACTCCCGCTGCGTCCCGCCGATGTCGGACGTCCGCATCCGCCAGTGCAGGTTGACCCGGAGATGGCCCGTCGCCGCGCCCTGCTTGGTGAGGGAGACCTGATGGTGCCGTTTGGTCAGCTCGATGGAGTTCGTGGCCGCGCTGCCCGAGTCGAAGTCTGCCTCGCGTCCGCGCCAGAGCCCGTCAAAGAAGCCCATTCCCGCCCCCAGATTCACCCGGGTCCCTCGGACCCGGCTGTACTTGAACAACCGGCGGGGCGGCCGGAGACCGGCCGCCCCGCACAGAGCGTTCCCTCACCCGCAGGTGTGTCACACCCCGGACGAGATCTCAGTCTTCTCGTCCGAGGCCGCCGCTTTTCCCTCGGCTTCCGCGAGGGCCTTGTTGCGGCGCACGGAGGACCAGAAGGACCAGCCGATCAGGATGACGCCGACGAGTCCGGTGATGACCTCGTTGATCTGGTACTGGATGGTGACCATGAGGATCACGGCCAGGGCACCGATCGCGTAGTGCGCGCCGTGCTCCAGGTAGACGTAGTCGTCGAGGGTGCCCTGGCGGACCAGGTAGACGGTGAGCGACCGGACGTACATCGCGCCGATACCGAGACCCAGCGCCATCAGCACGATGTCGTTGGTGATGGCGAACGCGCCGATCACGCCGTCGAAGGAGAAGGACGCGTCCAGGACCTCGAGGTAGAGGAACATGAAGAACGCGGCCTGGCCGGCCAGCACGACGGGCGGCTTCTTCTTGCCGGTCCGCTCGGCCTCTTCCTCCTCCTCGTGCTCCCGCTCCTCCTCTTCCTCGAGTTTGTCCTCGAAGTAGCCGGAGAGTCCGCCGACGACCATGTACGTGATCAGACCCGCGATGCCGGAGATCAGCACCGTCTGCGCCTTGTCGGCATGCGCGCCGCCGTGCTGGTGGGCATGGGTGGCGAAGGTGAACGAGGTGACCAGCAGGACGACCAGTGCGATGCAGACCGACAGCATGTCGACCTTGCCGAGCTTGGCCAGCGGCCGCTCGATCCAGCGCAGCCACTGGATGTCCCGGTCCTCGAAGATGAAGTCCAGGAAGATCATCAGCAGGAACATGCCACCGAAGGCGGCGATCGCCGGATGGGCGTCCGTGACGAGTTCCTGGTAGTGGTCCTTGTTGTTGAGAGCGAGGTCGACCGCGTCTATCGGGCCGATCTTGGCACTGATGGCGACGATGACGACGGGGAAGACCAGCCGCATGCCGAAGACGGCGATGAGCACACCGACCGTGAGGAAGATCTTCTGCCAGAAGGCATTCATCTTCTTCAGGATCCCGGCGTTGACCACCGCGTTGTCGAACGACAGCGAGATCTCGAGGACGGAGAGGATCGCCACGATGCCGAAGGCCTCCCACCCCCCGTAGAGGACCGCCGCAGCCAGGCCGATCGCGGTAATCGCGAACGACCAGCCGAAGGTTTTCAGAAGCACTGGCTACCCAATCCTGTGTTGGGGGTCCCCCCAGACGGAGTCTGGGGGAGGGTCTCCCCCGCGCCGTACTCGGCTTTACTCAATGTTGACGCTCGCCGCACAGTCTAGGGGGAGGTCCCTCCGGCAGGGACATGCGGGCCCCGGCCGGCCGGAGAGCTGGGCTTTACGAAACGTTGACCCCGAAGTCCAGGGCGATTCCGCGCAGTCCCGACGCGTACCCCTGCCCCACAGCCCGGAACTTCCATTCGCCCTGGTAGCGGTAGAGCTCGCCGAAGATCATGGCGGTCTCGGTGGAGGCGTCCTCGGAGAGGTCGTAGCGCGCGAGCTCCTGGCCGTCGGCCTGGTTGACGACGCGGATGAAGGCGTTGCTCACCTGTCCGAAGGTCTGGCCGCGCTCGTCGGCCATGTGGATCGAGACCGGGAAGACGATCTTGTCGCACTGGGCGGGCACCTGGCCGAGCTCGACCAGGATCGACTCGTCGTCGCCCTCGCCCTCACCGGTGAGGTTGTCGCCCGTGTGCTCGACCGAGCCCTCCGGGCTCTTGAGCTGGTTGTAGAAGACGAAGTATTCGTCGCCCAGCACCCGCCCGCCGTTGCACAACAGGGCGCTGGCGTCGAGGTCGAACGGGGCTCCGGTGGTGGAGCGCGCGTCCCAGCCGAGCCCGATCATCACCTGAGTGAGGTTGGGTGCGGCCTTGGACAGGGAGACGTTGCCCCCCTTGGCGAGCGTGACGCCCATGATGCTGGTCCTCCCCGAGATGGTGCTTGTTTGGTTGTCCTGCGCGGCCGGCGCCGCACCCAAACGGTGCGGCGCCGGCCGATGAGGCCCTGCCGTGTGCCCTGTGACGTGTCTCAGACGTTCACGCCGAAGTCCTGCGCGATGCCGCGCAGGCCCGAGGCGTAGCCCTGGCCGATGGCGCGGAACTTCCACTCCGCACCATGCCGGTACAGCTCGCCGAAGACCATGGCGGTCTCCGTCGAGGCGTCCTCGGAGAGGTCGTAACGCGCGATCTCCGCCTCGCCCGCCTGGTTCACCACGCGGATGAACGCGTTGCGCACCTGGCCGAAGGACTGCTGGCGGTTCTCGGCGTCGTAGATCGAGACCGGGAAGACGATCTTGTCGACATCGGCCGGGACGCCGACGAGGTTGATCTTGATCTGCTCGTCGTCGCCCTCGCCCTCACCGGTGATGTTGTCACCGGTGTGCTCCACTGAGCCGTCCGGGCTCTTGAGGTTGTTGAAGAAGACGAAGTTCGCGTCGCTGGCGACCTTGCCGGACGAGTTCACCAGCAGCGCGCTGGCGTCCAGGTCGAAGTCGGTGCCGGTCGTGGTGCGGACGTCCCACCCCAGACCGACGATGACCGCGGTCAGGCCCGGGGCCTCCTTGGTCAGCGATACGTTGCCGCCCTTGCTGAGGCTGACTCCCACGAGTCCTCCATTGGGTTCCAGGGGCGGGGAGCCCCGCGTGCGTTCTGACATCGGATCAACGAGTCGATCCTAGTGACGGGTTCCCGCGGCACGCAGGCCTTGAGGGCCAACCATCACAGGGTGTCGAGTGCCTTTACGTACTCGTTCAGGTCGCGGGCGTCCATGAGCGCGTTGACGACGGTCCAGCGCACCACGCCCTCCTTGTCGATGACGAAGGTGCCGCGCACCGCGCAGCCCTTGTCCTCGTCGAAGACGTCGTAGGCGCGGGAGACCTCGCCGTGCGGCCAGAAGTCGCCCAGCAGCGGGTACTCCAGGCCCTCCTGCTCGGCGAAGACGCGCAGGGTGTGGATGGAGTCGTTGGAGACGGCGAGCACCTGGGTGTCGCGGTCGGAGAACTGCGGCAGGCTGTCGCGCACCGCGCACAGCTCACCGGTGCACACGCCGGTGAAGGCGAAGGGGTAGAAGAGCAGGACCACGTTCTTCTCTCCACGGAAGTCGGAGAGCCGCACGGTGGCGCCGTGGTTGTCCTTGAGCTCGAAGTCGGGGGCCTTGTCGCCGACCTGGATCGCCATCGCAGTTTGTTCCTTTCGGTAGGGCTGTTCGGGTGGTGGAACCACCCTACTCAGCGATCACCGAAAGCCGACGGACGGGCCGAGCACGACGGCTCGGCCCGTCCGGCGATGTCACTTCTTGGACTTGGCCGCCTTCGGCGTCACGAGCCGGCTGCCGCTCCAGTCCTTGCCCACACTGACGCTCTTGGAGGCGGACAGCCCCGCGGTCGTCGAGGCTTCGGAGATGTCGCTCGGCTCCACGTAGCCGTCACGGCCGGTCTTCGGCGTCAGCAACAGGATCGACCCGCCCTCCTCGATGTACGTGGTGGCATCCACCAGCACATCGGTCAGGTCGCCGTCGTCGTCGCGGAACCAGAGCACCACGGCATCGGCGACGTCGTCGTAATCCTCGTCCACAAGGTCACTGCCGATGACTTGCTCAATGGCCTCGCGGAGTTCCTGGTCTACGTCGTCGTCGTAGCCGATCTCCTGGACCACCTGCTCGGGCTGGAACCCCAGCCTGACGGCAGGGCTCGTCTCCGCGTGGTCCGCGGTCGCGCTCACGGGTTGCCTCCTGATCATGTCTTGGTGAATATCTCAGCCACGCGCGTGCGCGAAGCATTGGCCGTAGTCCACACGGGCGGGGCGGATCGCGCAAGTACCCGGCCGTTCAGACCGCCGAAACGGTGACGATCCTGGCCGTGTCACCCCAACTTCAGGCACACGGTCGCCGCCAAAAGTGACCTACACCACACCTTTCTGCCCCCTTTGTGGCATTGGGAACCTGTGAAAGCTGCCGGAGGTCTCGGTTACCTCTCAGTAGAGATGACGTTTGCGTCGGCGAGGTACACGATGGGGAACGGTGCAGGCATACCGAGATGCAGCTCAAAGCAGCCCTCTGACAGGTAAGGAACAGCGTGGCTTCCGGATCCGATCGCAACCCGATCATCATTGGCGGCCTTCCGAGTCAGGTTCCTGACTTCGACCCCGAGGAGACCCAGGAGTGGCTCGACTCGCTCGACGCCGCCGTCGACGAGCGAGGCCGTGAGCGGGCCCGCTACCTGATGCTGCGACTGATCGAGCGAGCCCGCGAGAAGCGCGTGGCCGTGCCCGAGATGCGCAGCACGGACTACGTCAACACCATCCCGACCAAGAGCGAGCCGTTCTTCCCCGGCAACGAGGAGATCGAGCGCAAGGTCCTGAACGCGACCCGCTGGAACGCCGCGGTGATGGTCTCGCGCGCCCAGCGCCCGGGCATCGGCGTCGGCGGCCACATCGCCACCTTCGCCTCCTCCGCGTCGCTGTACGACGTGGGCTTCAACCACTTCTTCCGCGGCAAGGACGAGGGCGACGGCGGTGACCAGGTCTTCTTCCAGGGCCACGCCTCTCCCGGCATCTACGCGCGCGCGTTCCTCCTCGACCGGCTGACCGAGGAGAACCTCGACGGGTTCCGGCAGGAGAAGTCGAAGGCTCCGCACGGCCTGTCCTCGTATCCGCACCCGCGCTCGATGCGGGACTTCTGGGAGTTCCCGACCGTGTCGATGGGCCTCGGCCCGATCGGTGCGATCTACCAGGCGCGGATGAACCGCTACATGCACGCGCGCGGGATCGCCGACACCTCGAAGTCGCAGGTGTGGGCCTTCCTCGGCGACGGCGAGATGGACGAGCCCGAGTCGCTCGGCCAGCTGACCATCGCCGCCCGTGAGGGCCTGGACAACCTGACCTTCGTCGTCAACTGCAACCTGCAGCGCCTGGACGGCCCGGTGCGCGGCAACGGCAAGGTCATCCAGGAGCTGGAGTCGGTCTTCCGGGGCGCCGGCTGGAACGTCATCAAGCTGATCTGGGACCGCTCCTGGGACCCGCTGCTGGCCCAGGACCGCGACGGCCTGCTGGTCAACAAGATGAACACGACGCCGGACGGTCAGTTCCAGACGTACGCGACCGAGTCCGGCGCGTACATCCGCGACCACTTCTTCGGCGACGACCAGCGGCTGCGCGCGATGGTCGAGGGCATGACCGACGACCAGATCCTGCACCTGGGGCGCGGTGGCCACGACCACAAGAAGATCTTCGCGGCCTTCTCGGCGGCCAAGGCGCACAAGGGCCAGCCGACCGTGATCCTCGCCAAGACGATCAAGGGCTGGACGCTGGGCCCGAACTTCGAGGGCCGCAACGCCACGCACCAGATGAAGAAGCTGACGGTCGACGACCTCAAGCGCTTCCGCGACCGGCTGCACCTGCCGATCTCCGACAGGGAGCTGGAGAGCGGGCTTCCGCCGTACTACCACCCGGGGCGGAACTCCGAGGAGATCCAGTACATGCACGACCGCCGCAAGGGCTGCGGCGGGTACGTCCCCACCCGCGTCGTGCGCTCCAAGCCGCTGGCACTGCCCGACGACAAGACGTATGCGAGCGTGAAGAAGGGGTCCGGTCAGCAGTCGATCGCCACGACGATGGCCTTCGTGCGACTACTCAAGGACCTCATGCGGGACAAGGAGCTCGGCAAGCGGTTCGTGCTGATCGCGCCGGACGAGTACCGCACGTTCGGCATGGACTCCTTCTTCCCGAGCGCGAAGATCTACAACCCGCTGGGCCAGCAGTACGAGTCGGTCGACCGTGAACTGCTGCTCGCGTACAAGGAGTCGCCGACCGGGCAGATGCTGCACGACGGCATCTCCGAGGCGGGCTGCACGGCCTCGCTGATCGCGGCCGGCTCGGCCTACGCCACGCACGGCGAGCCGCTGATCCCGGTCTACGTCTTCTACTCGATGTTCGGTTTCCAGCGCACCGGCGACCAGTTCTGGCAGATGTCCGACCAGCTGGCGCGCGGCTTCGTGCTGGGTGCGACCGCGGGGCGTACGACGCTGACCGGTGAGGGTCTGCAGCACGCGGACGGCCACTCGCAGCTGCTCGCCTCGACCAACCCGGGCTGTGTCGCCTACGACCCGGCCTACGCGTACGAGATCGCGCACATCGTGCAGGACGGTCTGCGTCGGATGTACGGCTCCTCGGCCGAGCACCCGCACGGCGAGGACGTGTTCTTCTACCTCACCGTCTACAACGAGCCCATCCAGCACCCGGCCGAGCCGGACAACGTGGACGTCGAGGGCATCGTCAAGGGCATCCACCGTCTGAGCGCGGGGACTTCGGGGTCGATTCCGGCGCAGGTCATGGCGTCGGGTGTGGCCGTGCCGTGGGCCATCGAGGCGCAGAAGATCCTCGCCGAGGAGTGGAACGTCAAGGCCGACGTCTGGTCGGCGACCTCCTGGAACGAGCTGCGGCGCGAGGCCGTGGACGTCGAGCGGCACAATCTGCTGCACCCGGAGGAGGAGCAGCGGGTGCCGTACGTGACGCGGAAGCTGAGCGGGGCCGAGGGGCCGTTCGTGGCCGTCTCCGACTGGATGCGGTCGGTTCCGGACCAGATCGCCCGGTGGGTGCCGGGGACGTACCAGTCGCTGGGCGCCGACGGGTTCGGTTTCGCGGACACGCGTGGTGCGGCGCGGCGCTTCTTCCACATCGACGCGCAGTCGATCGTGGTGGCGGTGCTGACCGAGCTGGCCAAGGAGGGCAAGGTCGACCGCTCGGTGCTGAAGCAGGCGATCGACCGGTACCAGCTCCTCGACGTGTCTGCGGCGCACCCCGGAGCGGCGGGCGGCGACGCGTAGCGCTCCGCGAGAGGTCCGTGTGAGTCTGCGGGCCGGCGGGGGCTGATCGCGCGGTTCCCCGCTCCCCTTTCGGGGCGCCGGTGGCACCCGGAGTCGACCGGTCGAAGGGGGCGGGGCCCGCGAGCCCCGCCCCCTTCACTGTTTCTTTACGATGCGTGCATGCAGGAACAATCGCCGCAAGCGCGTTGGGAACACCTCACTCAGCGGCCTCTGCTGGCGCTCGCCGTGGTGTTCGCTCTCGCGTACGCCGTGCCGATCGTGGACAGTTCGGCCGGCCATTCGCTGACCGCGGTGTGCACGGCGGTCGAGTGGGTGGTGTGGGGGGCGTTCGCCGCGGACTACGTGGCGCGGTTCGCGCTCTCCCGCCATCGCAAGGAGTTCGTGCGCGGGCACTGGCTGGACCTGTGCGCGGTGGTCCTGCCGATGCTTCAGCCGCTGCGGCTGCTGCGCATGGTCGCGACGTTGACGCTGGTGGGGCGGCGGGCCCGGATGGCCCACCAGATCAGGCTGACGACGTACGTGGCCGGCGCGGTCGTGGGGCTGCTGATGTTCGGCTCGCTGGCCGTGCTGTCGGTGGAGCGGGAGTCACCGGACGGGAACATCCGGACGCTGGGTGACGCCCTGTGGTGGTCGTTCACGACGATGACGACCGTGGGGTACGGGGATCACGCGCCGACCACCGGCCTGGGGCGGATGATCGCCGTCGGCCTGATGCTCGCCGGCATCGCCCTGCTGGGTGTGGTGACCGCGAACATCGCCGCGTGGTTCCTCGCCCGGTTCGAGAAGGACGATGTGGAGGAGCGGCGGCAGACGGAGGCGATCGAGGCGCTGACGGAGGAAGTGCGGGCGCTTCGGGCCGAGGTCGCGGCGCTCAGCAAGACGTCCGTGGAGAGATGAGGGAAGGGCCCCCGGTCGTCCCACCGGGGACCCTTCCCTCACGCACCCGGGTCAGAACAGTCCGCTGCCCGGGGTTGCCGCCCCTGCGAGCCAGATGATCGCGAGGAGCGTGTCGATGGCGCCCAGCACGAGGGCGACCAGAGCCGGTACGGGACCTGAGCGTGCCCATGTGCGGCCCATTGCGAGCCAGCCGCAGACGATCGCCACGGGGCCGAGGATGATCCCCAGCACGAAGAACCCTGCGACCGCGCAGATGACTCCGATGATTCCGAGCGTTGCGCGATCCGGCCCGGTCCGTGACCAGTTACGGCCACGTGAGCGGGGGTGCCTGCGCGTTCCTTGTCCGAAGCCCGCCATCATCAACTCCTTGAACCCCGGGGTCTGTTCGGGGCCAAGGAGCGGGTACCCCCGGTGCGCTTCCTAATCCTCGGGCTGCCGGCGCGCTGCCCCCCTCCGGCAGCGCGCCGCAGCACCGGTCGCCCTGAGCACCGTACGAACTTGCCCGAGGAACATGCCGTACGGAGGGGCGTGACCACTGTGGCCTGTGGTGCGCACCGGGAGCGAGGAATCTTTAGCGTCTTCACCCTGATGAGCGAAGTCCGTTGAAAACCCCTCAGGTTGGCGCGTCAGATGTGGGCCGCGCCCGCACCCGCCTCCTCGTTCGCCCCGCGCTTGGTGAGCAGGGCGGCCGGGAAGGTCGCGCGCAGCAGACCGAGCGCGGCCTGCATCGGCAGGGCGCCGAACAGACCCTGGAGGACGCGGAAGGTGACGACCGCGCCGATGCTGCTGGACAGGCCGTCGGCGCCGGAGGCGGCCGCGAAGCCGGTCACACCGACCAGGAAGGTCTGACGGTGTCCGAAACGGTCGCCGAGCTTGCCCGCGGTGATCAGCGACACCGCGAGGGCGAGGAAGTACCCAAGTACCCGTGGGTGATCCACTGGACGTCGGCGAAGCTCGCCTTCAGGTCCTTCTGGATGGCCGGGTCGGCGATGGCCACGATGGTGCCGTCGAGGGCCACCATCGGCCATGCGCGCGCTGACCCTCTCGAACCTCGAACAGGTGGGGCCCGCACTCACGGAGAACTGGCGATCACGCTGAGACACGCCGGGAGACAGTGAGGTCATCGCCACGTTTATCGAAACGTGATCCCTGTCACTCGGCTCACGCGAGACCCTCTCGTTCTCCTAGTGTGTCCTCCCAGTGACTTCCTTCGACACCTCCCCGCAACTGAACGTCGGGCGGGCGCTGCTCGCCCTGGCCGTCGTCTTCGTCATGCTGGCGACCACCGGCTGGACAGCCCTGCACAGCCACCGTGAGGCGACTCCGCTGCAGGCTTCGCTCTCCTCCTGGGAGCACGGCCGCGTCCACGGACACCACCTCCCGGGCCCCGACGCCGCCCCCGCTCGCCTCGCCCGCTTCTTCACCTCGCTCACCGCTCAGGAGCGCGCCCGACTCGCCGACCGCTATCCCCTGGCGGTCGGCAACATGAACGGCGCCCCCGTCGAGCTGCGCTACCGCGCCAACAAGCTGGCGCTCGTCCAGCAGCGCAAGATCGAGCGCAAGCGCATGCGCGACCTCCGCCTTTCAGCCCTCGGGCAGCGGGAAGCGGGGCGCCGTATGCACCGCTACGAGTCGCTGGCGCACGCGGGCCGGCACATCCTCGCTTTCGACCCGGACGGCTCGGGGCGGATCGCCGAGGTGATCGGGAACCTGCAGAAGGCCGAGCGGGTGTCGGTCGTCGTCCCCGGGGTCGACACCGATCTGCTGACCTTCCAGAAGACGAACCGCCGGTACACGGCACCGGTCGGCATGGCCAGGTCGCTGTACGCGGCCGAGCGGGCGGCGAGCCCGACGACGCGTACGGCCGTGATCGCCTGGGCCGACTACACGGCGCCCGCCGGCCTTGGCATCGACTCGGCCACGGCGATGCGCGCGGAGGACGGTGCGGTGCGGCTGAACGCGATGCTGCGCGGGCTGCCCGGCGACGCGCCGGTGTCGCTGTTCTGCCACAGCTACGGCTCCGTGGTCTGCGGGGTGGCCGCGCACACGGTGCCGCGCCGGGTGACCGACATAGCGGTGGCCGCCAGCCCCGGTATGCGCGCGGGGACGGCCTCCCACCTGCACACCTCCGCCCATGTGTGGGCGATGCGCAACGCCACGGACTGGATCCAGGACGTGCCGTACCTGGAGGTCGGCGGGCTGGGTCACGGTGCCGACCCGGTGTCGGGCGCTTTCGGGGCGCGCGTGCTGTCGGCGCAGGGCGCGAAGGGGCATGCCGGTTATTTCGAGCCGGGCACACAGAGCGTGCTGAACTTCGCGGAGATCGGTGTTGGCGCGTACCGGTCGGTCCAGTGTGCGCGCGAGGGTGACGCCTGCCGGGCGGGTTTGTCCGGCGCGGCCGCGGCCGGACGCGCGTAGAGGCGGAGAAACTGCGGTCTGCGCAGGGTGGCGACGAAGGAGCGGGTCCCGCATACGATGAGCCGCATGGGTGACGTACTGGCCGGATTGCATGCCGCCTGGGAGTTCGAGTCCGACTCCGTGCTCATCCGTTACGAACGGGGCATTCGAGCACCCAAGCTCTTCCAGGCGCTCGGTGAGCGTCGTGTTCCGATCGAGGCGATCGCCGGGGTGACCCTGACCCCCGGCAGGCGCGGCACGGTCGTCCTGCGCATCGAGCCCCGCGCCGGCGCCGACCCGCTGATGGAGGCGGCCGCCGGGCAGCTGAAGGAGGGGTGCGATCCCTACCGGCTGGTGCTGCCCGCCGAGCGCGAGACGCTCGCCGAGTACTACGCCGACGAACTGCGGACGCAGCTGAAGGACGACGGCGAGGCGGCCGAGCGGTATCTGGTGAGCGCCCCCGAGGCGCCCCGGCAGTTCAAGGCGTACGACGCGAAGGCGTCCTTCGACGGGAAGACCGTGCACTTCCGGTGGTTCTGGACGGGGGCGTCGTCGGCGAAATGGAAGGCCGGCGACCAGAGCGTTCCGGTCGGCGAGCTGAGCGGGGTGGAGTGGCGCTCCCCCGAGGTCTTCGAGGGTCACCTCCGGCTGATACGGCGGGACGGGGCGGCGGCACCCGCGCAGGCGGACCAGGATCCGGCGGCCGTGGTGTTCGGGCTCGGGTACGGGCCGGTGCACGAGTCACTGCCGTTCGCGGCGGCCGTGCTGGCCGCTGTGCGGCACCGCGGGCCGGTGGCAGCGGTGCCGGCCGGCGTGCCGCGCCGTGACCCCGCCGACATCGCCGAGAGAATCCGGCACCTGGGGGAACTGCACCAGGCGGGCCTGGTGACGGATGAGGAGTTCTCGGCGAAGAAGGCGGAGCTGCTGGCGGAGCTTTAGCGTCTGCCGGGTTGCGGTTGCTCTACTCACGTCCGGCTGATGCGAAGCGCATGTCCGGGTAGCGCGTTCCTGCCACCTTGTCCGCGATCGGTTCCAGCAGGGCCAGTTCGTCGTCCGTCAGCACGATCTGTGTGGCCGCTGCGTTCTCCTCGATCCTCCTGCGCTTCGTCGTGCCCGGGATCTGGGCCACCGGGAGGCCGTGTACGGCCGCTCGCCGCTGGACCCAGGCCAGGGCGATCTGGGCGGGCGACACCTCGTGTGCTTCGGCCACCGCGCGGATCGGTTCCAGCAGCGTCGCGTTGGCCGCGGCGTTCTCGCCCTGGAAGCGGGGCATCGTGCGGCGGACGTCGCCGTCCGTCAGGTCCTTGTCCGCGTTGGCGAAGGAGCCCGCGAGGAAGCCGCGGCCCAGCGGGGAGTACGGGACGAGGGCCACGCCCAGTTCGCGGGCGGCCGGCACCACGTTGGTCTCGATGTCCCGGCTGAACAGGGACCACTCCGACTGGACGGCGGCGATCGGGTGCACGGCCTGTGCGGCGCGCAGCTCCTCGGCGGTGACCTCGCTGAGGCCGAGGTGCTTGACCTTGCCCTGGCGCACCAGCTCGGCCATGGCGCCGACGGTCTCCTCGATCGGCACGTTCACATCGCGCCGGTGCATGTAGTAGAGGTCGATGACGTCGATGCCGAGGCGGCGGAGGCTGCCCTCGACGGCCTGGCGGACGTACGCCTCGTCACCGCGGATGATCCGCTTCGTGCGGTCGCCGGCCGGGACGCGTACGCCGAACTTCGTCGCGATCACGACCTCGTCCCGGTGGGCGTTGACGAACGGGGAAAGGAAGCGTTCGTTGTCCCCGTCGCCGTACCCCTCCGCGGTGTCGTACAGCGTGACGCCGAGTTCCAGGGCCCGCTCCAGGGTGGCCCGCGACTCCTTCGCGTCGGCGGGGCCGTAGGCGAAGCTCATGCCCATGCAGCCGAGGCCCTGTATGCCGACCTCGGGGCCGGTGTCGCCGAGTCGTATCGCCGGGATCCTGCTGTCGGTCATCGCACCTTCTCCGCCTCGTGGATACGGGCGCGGCCCGCGTCCGCATAGAAACTGATCTTCCGGTCGAGCACCGCGAGGGTGTCCTGGAGTTCGGCGACCCGGGCCAGCACGTCGCGGCGGGTCGCCTCCAGCAGCTCGAACCGCTGCCCGAACGTGTGGTCGCCCTCGCGCACCAGTTCCGCGTACCGCACCATGTCGGCGACCGGCATGCCGGTGAGCCGCAGCTTGCCGACGAGGTCGAGCCAGTCGAGGTCGCGGTTGCTGTAGCGGCGCTGACCTGTGTGCGAGCGGTCGACGTGCGGCATCAGGCCGATGCGCTCGTACCAGCGCAGGGTGTGCGCGGTCAGCCCGGTGAAGGCGACGACCTCGCTGATCGTGTAGCTGTCCTGGCCCTCGGGGCGCCGGTGGGGGTGGGGCGGGGCTCCGCAGGCATCGGTCCGGGTGGGCGTGGTCTCCATCACCGTCATGCCCTCAACGCTATGGCCTTGGAGTGCACTCCAAGCAAGCGGAACCGGTAAGAAACAGGCCTGACAGCCTGACCCCACGAAGAGTATGAACCCGTGGGCCGCTTAGGCTCGTCCCCATGTCCTTGCAGAGCCTTGCGTTGATCGAGAACTGGCCGGTTCCCACCGCTGCGGCGGGTGTCGTGCGGGGTGACGGGACGGTCCTGGGCGCCCACGGCCCCGTCGACCGGCGCTTTCGGCTGGCCTCGGTCACCAAACCGCTCGCAGCGTACGCCGCGCTCGTCGCGTACGAGGAGGGGGCGATCGAGCTCGACGCGCCGGCCGGCCCGCCCGGGTCGACGGCCCGGCATCTGCTCGCCCACACCTCGGGGCTCGCCTTCGACGAGCACCGGGTGACCGCCCCGCCCGGGGAGCGGCGGCTGTACTCCAACGCCGGCTTCGAGCAGCTCGGCGACCACATCGCCAAGGCGACGGAGATCCCCTTCGCCGAGTATCTGAGCCAGGCGGTGCTGGAGCCGCTGGGGATGGCGGCCACCTCGCTGGAGGGCTCCCCGGCGAAGGACGGTGTCTCCACGGTCGAGGACCTGCTGCGCTTCGCCGCCGAGCTCCAGGCCCCGCGTCTCCTCGACCCCCGCACGGTCTCCGAGGCGATGACGGTCCAGTACCCGGGCACCAAGGGCGTCCTGCCGGGCTACGGCCACCAGAACCCGAACGACTGGGGGCTCGGCTTCGAGATCCGCGGCTCCAAGTCACCGCACTGGACGGGGAGTTCCTCCTCGCCGCGCACCTTCGGGCACTTCGGTCAGTCGGGCACGTTCCTGTGGATCGACCCCGACGCGGGGCTCGCGTGCGCGGCTTTGACGGATCGGGCGTTCGGGGCGTGGGCGGTGGAGGCGTGGCCGGCGTTCACGGACGCGGTACTGGCAGAAGTGCGCTGAGCCTTCGGCCAGGCCTGCCACTACGCGCCCCCTACGGGCCGCTGGTCCGCCACCGCAGAAACGCCACGACGGCCGCGGTTCACTGCGGCCCCCTCGTGGCAGGTCACGCCCCGCGGCGGAGCCGCACATCGACACAGCCCCACGCCTTCATAGACCGCTGGTCCGCCACCGCAGAAGCGCCACGACGGCCGCGGTTCACTGCGGCCCCCTCGTGGCAGGTCACGCCCCACGGCGGAGCCGCACATCGACACAGCCCCATGCCCCTGCGGGCCGCTGATGCGCCACCGCAGAAGCGCCACGACGGCCGTGATTCGCTGCGGCGCCGCCCTGGCAGGTCGCGCCCCACGGCGGAGCCGCACATCGACACAGCCCCACGCCCTCGTAGACCGCTGGTCCGCCACCGCAGAAGCGCCACGACGGCCGCGGTTCACTGCGGCCCCCTCGTGGCAGGTCGCGCCCCACGGCGGAGCCGCACATCGACACAGCCCCGCGCCCCCTACGGGGCGCTGGTCGCGCCCGCGGCGGAGCCGTGCGGCTACCGCTGGTCCGCCGTCATCTCCCACATCAGCAGCTCGGCCCCGGTCAGCGCCTCCGCCTCCAGGTCCTCGGCGTCCGTGACGCGGGCCGCGTCGCCCGGTCCCAACTCCTGGCCGTCCAGGCGCACTTCACCCCGTACGACATGGACGTAGACGAATGCCCCGTCCGGCACCGCCGTCCGCTCCCCCGCCCGCAGCCGCCGCAGGTGAAGCATCGCGCCCGCCTCGGGGACCGCGTACGGCGTCGAATCCGCGATGCCGTGGACGATCTCGTATCCGGGATCGCCGCCGGGCTCGCGGGGGGCCAGCCACATCTGGACGAAGGTCAGCGGCGACGGGCCGTCGTTGCGCTCGACGTGCCGTACGCCCGCCGCCGAACTCAGGCGCTGCACGTCGCCGGGGCGCACCCGTGTCTCGTGGCCGGTGGAGTCGCGGTGGGTGAGCTCGCCCTCGACCACCCACGTGACGATCTCCGTGTGGCTGTGCGGGTGTTCGCCGAAGCCAGCGCCCGGGGCGAGGCGCTCCTCGTTGCAGGCGATCACCGCGCCGAAGCGGAGGTTGTCGGGGTCGTAGTGGGGACCGAAGGAGAAGGCGTGCCGCGACTCGATGCCGGCTGCCGGGTCGCCCCCTGGATAGCGCTCCGCAGCGCGCCGTACGTCCATCACGGGCACCACGGTAGACCTCGGCGACCACCCGGCGGCACACACTCCCGTCCGGATAAGGCAGTCTTGTCCCCGTGCCCGAACCCGAAACGAGCAAGCCCGAAGCCGTCGCGCGCGTCGTCCATGCGCACGCCGCGACCCTGAAGCGACTGGAGAAATCCTCCGGTTCTCTCGCCGCGCAGGCCATCGCCCGCATGGACGAGACGCTGTCGTGGTACCGGGCGATGCCACCGGAGAACCGTTCCTGGATCGGGCTGGTCGCCCAGGCCGGTATCGCCGCCTTCACCGAGTGGTTCCGGCATCCGGACGCGCCCCAGGCCATCTCGACGGACGTGTTCGGCACCGCGCCGCGCGAGCTGACCCGGGCCATCACGCTGCGGCAGACCGTGGAGATGGTGCGCACCACCATCGAGGTCATGGAGAGCGCCATCGACGAGGTGGCCGCTCCCGGGGACGAGAACGTGCTGCGCGAGGCGCTGCTCGTGTACGCCCGGGAGATCGCCTTCGCCACCGCCCAGGTGTACGCCCAGGCCGCCGAGGCACGCGGTGCCTGGGACGCCCGCCTGGAGTCCCTCGTCGTCAACGCCGTGCTGAGCGGGGAGGCCGACGAGGGTGCGGTCAGCAGGGCCGCGGCCCTCGGGTGGAGCTCGCCCGAGCATGTGTGTGTCGTCCTCGGGACGGCTCCCGACGGCGACTCCGAGCTGACCGTCGAGGCGATCCGGCGGGCCGCCCGGCACGCCAAGCTGCAGGTGCTCACCGGGGTGCTCGGCGACCGGCTCGTCGTCATCGCCGGTGGCAGCGACAATCCGATCGCCGTGGCCAAGTCGCTGATCGGGCCGTACGCGGCCGGGCCGGTGGTGGCCGGGCCCGTCGTGTCCGATCTGCTCACAGCGACCCGGTCCGCGCAGGCCGCGGCCGCCGGGCTCAAGGCGTGTTTCGCCTGGCAGGACGCCCCACGGCCGGTCCTCGCGGACGATCTGCTTCCGGAGCGCGCGATCGCGGGTGACCCGAACGCGCGCGAGCAGCTGGTGGAGGAGATCTACAGACCGCTCGAGGAGGCCGGGTCCGCACTTCTGGAGACGCTCTCCGTCTATCTCGAGCAGGCGAGCAGTCTCGAAGGCGCCGCCCGGATGCTCTTCGTTCACCCCAATACCGTGCGCTACCGGCTCCGACGTGTGACTGACGTCACCGGCTGGTCACCTTCCGATGTACGCTCCGCCTTCACGCTGCGGATCGCTCTGATCCTGGGGCGTCTGGCCGAGGGAGATCTCCCGGCCTAGTCTTTTGTCGGGGGCCCACAAAACCCCCTCGTGTTCTTCGTCCCTGTCCTCACGGGCGGCGCAGGCCGTCCACAAGAGAGAGTGTGAGAGTGCTCGTACTCGTCGCTCCCGGCCAGGGTGCCCAGACGCCCGGCTTCCTGACTCCCTGGCTCGACCTCCCCGGTGCCGCCGACCGCGTCGCCGCCTGGTCGGACGCCATCGGACTGGACCTCGCCCACTACGGCACCCAGGCCGACGCCGACGCGATCCGTGACACCTCCGTCGCGCAGCCGCTGCTCGTCGCCGCCGGCATCCTGTCCGCCGCGGCACTGGGTGCCATCACGCCGGGCGCCGTCGCGGGCCACAGCGTCGGCGAGATCACCGCCGCCTCCTTCGCGGGCGTCCTCGACGACACCGCCGCGCTGACCCTCGTGCGCAAGCGGGGTCTGGCCATGGCCGACGCCGCCGCGATCACCGAGACCGGCATGTCGGCGCTGCTGGGCGGCGACCCCGACGTGTCCGTCGCGCACCTGGAGAAGCTGGGCCTGACCCCGGCCAACGTGAACGGCGCGGGCCAGATCGTCGCCGCGGGCACGCTGGAGCAGCTCGCCGTACTGAACGAGGACAAGCCCGAGGGCGTGCGCAAGGTCGTCCCGCTCAAGGTCGCCGGCGCCTTCCACACGCACCACATGGCCCCCGCGGTCGACGCGCTGGCCAAGGCCGCCGCCGATCTCGCCCCCGCCGACCCGAGGTTCACGTACGTCTCGAACAAGGACGGGCAGGCGGTCGCCACCGGCGCCGAGGTGCTGGAGCGGCTGGTCGGCCAGGTGGCCAACCCGGTCCGCTGGGACCGGTGCATGGAGACCTTCAAGGAACTCGGCGCGACAGCGATCATCGAGGTGTGCCCGGGCGGCACGCTGGTCGGCCTCGCCAAGCGCGCGCTGCCGGGTGTGAGGACCCTGGCGCTCAAGACCCCCGACGACCTCGACGCGGCCCGCGAGCTCATCGCAGAGCACGCCGAAGCCTGAGCCCAAAGGAGCCGTACGAAGATGTCGAAGATCAAGCCCAGCAAGGGCGCCCCGTACGCGCGCATCCTGGGCGTGGGCGGCTACCGCCCGGTCCGGGTGGTGCCGAACGAGGTGATCCTCGAGACGATCGACTCGTCCGACGAGTGGATCCGTTCGCGCTCCGGGATCGAGACCCGGCACTGGGCCTCCGACGAGGAGACCGTCGCCGCGATGTCGATCGAGGCGTCCGGCAAGGCGATCGCCGACGCCGGGATCTCCGCCGAGCAGATCGGCGGCGTGATCGTCTCCACCGTCTCCCACTTCAAGCAGACCCCGGCCGTCGCCACCGAGATCGCCGACAAGCTCGGCACGGCCAAGGCCGCCGCCTTCGACATCTCGGCGGGCTGCGCCGGCTTCGGCTACGGCCTCACGCTCGCCAAGGGCATGATCGTCGAGGGCTCCGCGGAGTACGTCCTCGTCATCGGCGTCGAGCGGCTGTCCGACCTGACCGACCTGGAAGACCGGGCCACGGCCTTCCTGTTCGGCGACGGCGCGGGCGCGGTCGTGGTGGGCCCGTCGCGGGAGCCGCACATCGGCCCGACCGTGTGGGGCTCGGAGGGCGACAAGTCCGACACCATCAAGCAGACCGTGCCATGGACCGACTACGACAGCACGGGCAAGTTCCCTGCGATCACGCAGGAGGGCCAGGCGGTGTTCCGCTGGGCCGTGTTCGAGATGGCGAAGGTCGCCCAGCAGGCGCTGGACGCGGCCGGGATCACCCCGGACGACCTGGATGTCTTCATTCCTCACCAGGCCAACGAGCGGATCATCGACTCGATGGTGAAGACGTTGAAACTGCCGGAGCACGTCACGGTCGCGCGTGACGTACGCACCACCGGCAACACCTCGGCCGCCTCGATTCCGCTCGCTATGGAGCGGCTTCTGGCGACCGGCGAGGCGAAGAGCGGCGACACCGCGCTCGTCATCGGATTCGGGGCGGGTCTCGTCTACGCCGCCACTGTCGTTACCCTCCCCTAGGCACTCCGTGCCGGATCGACCGGTCCGGCACGGGAAGCACTGCCAACCCTCTGGATATAAACGAAGGAGCGCCAACATGGCCGCCACTCAGGAAGAGATCGTCGCCGGTCTCGCCGACATCGTGAACGAGATCGCCGGCATCCCGGTTGAGGACGTCCAGCTGGACAAGTCCTTCACCGACGACCTGGACGTCGACTCGCTGTCCATGGTCGAGGTCGTCGTCGCCGCTGAAGAGCGCTTCGACGTCAAGATCCCGGACGAGGACGTCAAGAACCTCAAGACGGTCGGCGACGCGACCAACTACATCCTCACGCACCAGGCCTGAGCCTTCCAGGCCCCGGCTGCATTGCCCCGCCACCCGGCGGTGGCGCCGCTGAATCCCGATCCGTTGGAGAAAGAATTCCCGTGAGCCCGACCAATCGCACCGTGGTCGTCACCGGTATCGGCGCAACCACACCGCTGGGTGGCGACGCAGCCTCTACCTGGGAGGGCCTGATCGCCGGCAAGTCCGGTGTGAAGCCCCTGGAGCAGGAATGGGCCGCCGAGCAGGCGGTCCGCATCGCCGCGCCGGTCGCCGTGGAGCCCTCCGAGGTCATCCCGCGCCCGCAGGCCCGCCGCCTGGACCGCTCGGCGCAGTTCGCGCTGATCGCGGCCAAGGAGGCCTGGGCGGACGCCGGTTTCACCGAGAAGGCGGGTGACGATGCGAGCATCGACCCGGACCGTCTCGGCGCCGTCATCGCCTCCGGCATCGGCGGCGTGACGACCCTGCTCGACCAGTACGACGTGCTCAAGGAGAAGGGCGTACGCCGCGTCTCCCCGCACACCGTTCCCATGCTGATGCCGAACAGCCCGTCCGCCAACGTGGGCCTGCTGGTGGGCGCCCGTGCGGGCGTGCACACCCCGGTCTCCGCCTGCGCGTCGGGCGCCGAGGCCATCGGCTACGCCATCGAGATGATCCGCACCGGCCGCGCCGACGTCGTCGTCGCGGGTGGCACGGAGGCGGCCATCCACCCCCTCCCCATCGCCGCGTTCGGCAACATGATGGCGATGTCCAAGAACAACGACGACCCCGAGGGCGCCTCGCGTCCCTACGACATCGCCCGTGACGGCTTCGTCCTCGGCGAGGGCGCGGGTGTCATCGTCCTGGAGTCCGCCGAGCACGCCGCGAGGCGTGGTGCTCGGGTGTACGCCGAGGCGGTCGGCCAGGGCATCTCCGCCGACGCGCACGACATCGTGCAGCCGGAGCCCGAGGGCCGTGGCATCTCGCAGGCCCTGCAGAACCTGCTGGACCGCACCGACCTGAACCCGGCCGAGATCGTGCACGTCAACGCGCACGCCACCTCGACGCCGGCCGGTGACGTGGCCGAGCTGAAGGCGCTGCGCAAGGTGTTCGGCGACGACGCGGACCACATGGCGGTCTCCGCGACCAAGTCGATGACCGGTCACCTGCTGGGTGGCGCGGGCGGCGTCGAGTCCGTCGCGACGGTCCTCGCGCTGTACAACCGGATCGCTCCGCCGACCATCAATGTCGAGAACCTCGACCCCGAGGCCGAGGCGAACGCGGACATCGTGCGCGGCGAGGCCCGCAAGCTTCCCGTCGAGGGGCGGATCGCCGCGCTGAACGACTCGTTCGGGTTTGGTGGGCACAACGTGGTGTTGGCGTTCCGTACGGTCTGATCGCCCTTGTGAACGGCGTGTGGCCCGAACCCCTGATCGGGGGCGGGCCACACGCCGTTTCCGGTGTCCGTTGTGTGCCGACCGCGAGCCGGTGGGGGCTTGTCGCGCAGTTCCCCGGCGCAGTTCCCCGCGCCCCTTTGGGGGCGTGCCCTCGGGGCGTTTCAGACCCTCTGTCAGACCACCTGGTGGAGCCAGCGGACCGGGGCGCCTTCGCCCGCGTATCTGAACGGCTCCAGTTCGTCGTCCCAGGGCTTGCCGAGGAGTTTGGCGATCTCGGCCTCCAGGTCCGTCTCGTCGCGCTGAGAGCGCGTCAGGGCGGCGCGCAGACGGTCCTCGGGGATGAGGATGTCGCCGTGGATACCGGTGACGGCGTGGAAGATGCCGAGTTCGGGGGTGCAGCTGTAGCGCTCGCCCTCCGCGGTGGAGCAGGGCTCGGCGGTGACCTCGAAGCGCAGCAGGTGCCAGCCGCGCAGCGCGGAGGCCAGCTTGGAGGCCGTGCCCGCCTGGGCCTGCCAGGAGAACTCCGAGCGCCAGGTGCCGGGGGCGGCGGGCTGCCGGATCCAGTCGAGGTTGACGCGCGTGCCGAGCACCCCGGCGACGGCCCACTCGACGTGCGGGCACAGCGCGCGCGGCGCGGAGTGCACGTACAGAACCCCACGTGTCGTCACCGGGACCTCCGGGCAGAGCAGGACAATCTGGCGAACGGGCGGACGGCGGTGGCCGGGCAGCCACGTTGATGGCGAGGCTACCGTGCGGCGGCGCAAGGAGTGTGACGTACCGTCGGTCCCGATGCGCCGAAACGTCCGCCATTCACCCGGCAGGACGCTTGTACGGGTGTGAACCGTTGCGTGGTGCGTCGATCGGGAACTCCCGCGCGTTGTTATGGGAGGACACATCCGTACTGGACGGACTCGACCGAGGGGATCACCGGCGTATGCGGAAGCCAAGCCACCGCTCACGGGCCGTTCTCGCCGCCGTGGCGGCGGCCGTCCTGGGCGTCGCCGGCTGTGACGCCGTCGGTGGCAACTCCGCCGGCCCCAGGGGCGGCACCGCGCACAGGGCGAAGCCGACACCGGCGTGGGACGTGAGCCCCCGCTCGATCGCAGCCGTGGGTGACTCCATCACCCGCGGCTTCGACGCCTGTACGGTCCTGTCGGACTGCCCGGAGGTGTCCTGGGCGACCGGCGCCAGCACCGAGGTGGACAGCCTCGCCGTCCGGCTGCTGGGCAAGGCGCGGGCGGCCGAGCGCAGCTGGAACTACGCGGTGACCGGAGCGCGGATGGCGGACCTGCCCGGTCAGATGGCGCAGGCGGCGACACGCAGGCCGCAGTTGGTGACGGTGATGGCGGGGGCCAACGACGCCTGCCGGGCCAGCACCTCCGCCATGACCTCGGTGGGCAGCTTCCGCGCGGACTTCGAGGACGCGCTGAGCACGCTGCGCGAGTCGCTGCCGAAGACGCAGGTGTACGTGGCGAGCGTGCCGAACCTGAAGCGGCTGTGGTCCGAGGGCCGCACCAACCCGCTGGGCAAGCAGGTGTGGAAGCTCGGCATCTGCCCGTCGATGCTGGGCGACGCGGACGCGCTGGACTCGGCGGCGACGCTGCGCCGGGACACGGTGCAGAAGCGGGTGGAGGCGTACAACAAGGTGCTGCGGGAGGTCTGCGCGAAGGACCGCCGGTGCCGCTTCGACGACGGCGCGGTGTACGACTACCGCTTCGGTACGGGCCAGTTGAGCCAGTGGGACTGGTTCCATCCCAGTGTGAACGGGCAGGCGCGGCTGGCGGAGATCGCCTACCGGAAGATCACGGCTCGCACGGCGTGACTCAGGTGCTTGACCTAAAATTCCGCACATGAACGAACTCTTCGGCACACTTCCCGACGGCACCCCGGTCCACCGCTGGACCCTCCAGCGGGCGGACGTACGGGTACGGATCCTGTCGCACGGCGGGATCGTGCAGTCGGTGGAGACCCCGGACCGGGACGGCCGGGCCGGGAACGTGGTGCTGGGGTTCGCGGATCTGGACGGCTACCTCAGGCACCCCGAGCCGTTTCTGGGAGCAGTGATCGGGCGGTACGCCAACCGGATCGCGGGCGCCCGCTTCCCGCTCGACGGAGTGACGTACGCCCTGGAACCGAACAACGCGCCGAACTCCCTGCACGGCGGCGGGCGGGGCTTCGACAAGCGTGTGTGGGACGTCGCGCCGGTCGAGCACGGGCTGCGTCTCAGCCGCGTCAGCCCGCACGGCGAGGAGGGCTTTCCGGGGCGGCTGGAGGTCACCGTGACGTACACGCTCGACGCCTCGGGCGCCCTGCGGATCGCGTACGAGGCGGTGACGGACGCGCCGACCGTGGTGAACCTGACGAACCACAGCTACTTCCACCTGGGCGGCTCGGGCAGCGCCGGCGGCCACGAACTGCGGATCGCCGCCTCCCGGTTCACCCCGGTCGACGACGACCTGATCCCGACCGGCGACCTGGAAGACGTGGCGGGCACGCGCTTCGACTTCCGTGAGGCGCGGAAGGTCGGTTCCGGGTACGACCACAACTTCGTGCTCGACGGCGGGGTGACCGAGGCCGCCCGGGAGGTCGCCGAGCTGTACGACCCCGCGTCCGGGCGGGTCCTGACCGTGGCGACCACCGAACCCGGCATCCAGCTGTACACCGCCGACCACCTGTCCGCCCCCTTCTCCCCCGGCGACGGCATCGCGCTGGAGACCCAGCACTTCCCCGACTCCCCGAACCGGCCGGAGTTCCCGGGCACGGTGCTGCGGCCGGGCGGAGTGTACCGGTCGGAGACGGTCTACGGGTTCGGCGTGCGCTAGCCGCCGGTGAACGGCCGCCCGTGAACGCACGAGCCCCGGCCCAGGGGTCAGGTCCCGGGCCGGGGCTGTTCGTGGGGAGACTCGTCCCGGATCAGACGTTAATCGTCGCGGTGAGCCGGCGGTCCGTGATCGAGCGGCTCACCTGGATCTCGTACGAACCCTTCACAAGCGACCACGAGCCGGTCGCCTCGTCCCACACCTCGAAGGCGCGGCGCGGGAGTTCGACGATCGCTTCGGCGCTCTCGCCCGGGTTCGCCTCGACGGCCGCGAAGCCGGCGAGCCAGCGCGCCGGGCGGGCGGGGCCGGCCCCGCTGCGGGCCAGATAGACCTGGACGACCTCGCGGCCCGCGCGTTGACCGGAGTTGCGGACGCGGACCTTGGCGGTGGTGCCGTCGACCTCGACGGACTCGTACGTCCAGTCGGTGTAGCCGAGGCCGTGGCCGAAGGGGTACGAGGGGGTCCGCCCCGCCTTCTCCCAGGCGCGGTAGCCGATGAAGAGGTCCTCGGTGTACGGGAGTTCGCCGTCCTTCGGCACGACCTGGGTGACCGGGGCGTCGGCCAGAGAGCCCCAGGTGGTGGGCAGCCGGCCGCCCGGCTCGTGCGCACCGGTGAGGACGTCCGCGAGGGCCGCGCCGCCTTCCTGGCCGGGGAACCAGCTGAGCAGGACGGCGGCGACCTCGTCCCGCCACGGAAGCTCGACCGGGGAGCCGGAGTTGACGACGACGACGGTGTTCGGGTTGGCGGCGGCGACCGCGCGGACCAGTTCGTCCTGGCGGCCGGGCAGGTCGAGGTTCCTGCGGTCGAAGCCCTCCGACTCCACGCGCTCGGTGGTGGCGACCACGACGACGGCCGTGTCGGCGCCGCGGGCGGCCTCGACGGCTTCGGCGATCAGCTCGTCGGCGTCGCGCTGCGGCTCCTGGTGGGCGAGGGCGAAGGTGACGACCTTGAACGGGGCGTCCTCGGGGAGGTCGATGACGTGGGTGAGGGACACCTCGACCGGTGCGCCCGCGGTCAGTTCGGGCTGGGCGCGGGGCACCGTGCCGCCGAAGAACGGGTCGAAGGGGTCACCGTCGTCGGCGGGGCGCTGGATGTCGTCGTAGTGCGTCGTGCCGTCGACGGCGAGGGTGAAGGAGCCGGTGCCCTTGATGCCGAAGGTGTGCGCGCCGACGGCGCCGGGGGTGAAGGAGCCGGTCAGCTCGATGGTGTGGAGGTTGGTGTGCGTGACCCCGTCGGGGAAGTCCGAATCCGTCCACTGGATCTGGCCGCCCGACGCGCTGCGGGTGCCGATGACGTTGCCGTCCACGTCCCGGCACACCGCGCGCAGCTCGAACCCCTTGTCGGCGACGGCGAGTTCGGTGTCGGGGTCGGCGCCGACGGCGTAGCTGAGGCTGCCTTCGGGGAGCGCGGCGGTGAGGCCGTCGAGCGGGGAGACGATCCGGGGCGGGAAGACGGTGGCCGAACCGCCGCCCAGGACGCGGGCCTCGCGGGCAGCGGCGCCGATCAGGGCGACGGTGCCCGGCTTCAGCGGCAGGGCACTGTTCTCGTTGCGCACGAGGACGAAGGCGCGGCGGGCGATCTCACGGGCCAGCGCCTCGCCGTCGACGGCCCGGGGCGGTTCGGTCACGGCGGGCTCGGCGCTCTCCAGGGCGCCGACGCGGGCGGCGAGCCGCAGCACGTTGCGTACGGCCGTGTCGACCGTCGCCTCCTCGACCCTGCCGTCCCGCACTGCCTGGGCGAGTGGTGCGCCGTAGACGGTGTGCGGGCCGGGCATGGCCACGTCCAGGCCGCCCTCGATGTCCGCGACCGTCGAACGGGCGGCCGTCCAGTCGGAGACGTTGTAGCCGTCGAAGCCCCACTCGCCCCGCAGGACCTCGTTGACCAGGTGGTGGTGCTCGGTCATCGTCGTGCCGTTGACCGTGTTGTAGGCGGTCATGATGCCCCAGGGGTGGGCGTTCTCGACGATCATCTCGAAGGGGGCCAGGTACAGCTCGCGCAGGGCGCGCTCGCCGACCAGGTTGTTGACGGTGAGGCGGTCGGTCTCGGCGTCGTTGGCGACGAAGTGCTTGACGGTGGTGCCCACGCCGCCGGACTGGACGCCGCTCACATAGCCGGCGCCGATCGCGCCGGTCAGGTACGGGTCCTCGCTGTAGGCCTCGAAGTGGCGCCCGCCCAGCGGGGAACGGTGGAGGTTGACGGTCGGGGCGAGCAGCACGTGCACGCCCTTGCGGCGGGCCTCCTGGGCGAGCAGGACGCCCGCCCGGCGGGCCAGCTCCGGGTCCCAGGTGGCGGCCAGCGCGGTCGGCGAGGGCAGGGCGATGGAGGGATCGTCGGCGCCCCAGCGGACACCCCGCACCCCGATGGGTCCGTCGGACATCACGAGGGACCTCAGGCCGATCTCCGGCAGGGCGGGCAGGGACCAGACATCCTGCCCGGACAGCAGCCGGGCCTTGGCGTCCAGGTCCAGCTTGCCGAGCGCCGCCTCCACGGCGGCCTCGCGCGCCTGGTCGGCCGGAGAGGTTCCAGGGGTTCCCGCCATCGGGTGCCTCCTCATCGGGTCATGCCGCCATGTCGTCCATGCCGTTCATGCCGTCCATGGCGTCCGGGACCCCATCGTGCACCTGTTACCTGTAACACGGTAGGTTTCGTTATCGTGCCGTAATATCACAGGGATGGGGATGCCGTACGGTGACGCCATGAACGGCAGGGTCAGGAGCGAGGAGCGGCGCGCGGAGATCGTGCGGGCGGCGCTGGAAGTGATCGCGGAGCGCGGGTACCGGGGTGCGAGCCTGGCCGCGGTGGCGGAGCGCGTCGGCCTCACCCAACAGGGGCTGCTGCACCACTTCCCGACGAAGGACGCGCTGCTCGTCGCCGTGCTGAAGGACCGGGACCAGTGGGACGCGATGCCGGCCACCCAGTCGCGGATGGACCTGCTGGCCTCGCTCGTCGAGTACAACGCGATGCGGCCCGGCATCATCCAGACCTTCTCGGCGCTGCTCGGCGAGAGCGTCACGGAGGGGCATCCGGCGCGGGCGTACTTCACCGACCGCTACCGACAGGTGCGGGAGAGCATGGCGGCCGTCCTGCGCACCGAGTACGGCGACCGCCTGCCGAACGGCCTGACCCCCGAGCGCACGGCCCCGCTCCTCGTCGCCGTGATGGACGGCCTGCAGTACCAGTGGCTGCTGGACCCGGAGTCGGTGGACATGCCGGGCGCCTTCCGGGACTTCGTCGCACTGCTCGGCGAAGAGGCCTGACCTCCTGAACTCCTGAACTCCCCTGCTACCGGAATTCATGCGCAGTGCATCGGCCTTCAGACCGGTGGTGAAGCGAATCTGATGGTCGCGACGCGGAGCGTCGCGGATTCAGGTCCGGCGGAGCCGGACACCGCCTTGACCGCCTTCATGGGCCGGCACCGGCGGCGGGGGCGTTCGTCAGGGCGCTGCGGGAGGCGGTCGCCCGGATCCCCGGGTAGGTACGCGTCATCGTGCCGAGGATGCACCCGTGTCACACCGGCACCATGGCGTGGACCACTTCCGTCACGCGATACTGCGGGCGTCCCGCACCACGCTTCCCCACAGCGACGGAAGGACCTGAACTGCCGTGAATCCCCTGCCTGTTCGTGTTCGGATCGGTGTTCTCGGACTAGCTCTGGCGGCAGGGCTGACCGCCCCCGGCACGGCGACCGCCAGTGTGACTGCGACTGCGCCTGCCGATGCGCCTCCCTCCCCCACCGTCGAGGAACAGCGGCTCGACAAGGCCGTGCCGCGGGAGATCCTGGAGCGGTCCGGGTTCGACGCCGTGGCTCCGCGACTCGCCCGGCAGTTGGACCAGGCGCACTCCTACGCGACGGCACGGCGGGTCCTCGTGCACGAGGGGTCGGCGCTGTGGCGGCGGGCCGTCGACCGGGCGCAGGGGCGTGGGCCGGCGGGTGGGGACCTGGCCCGGGACGACGACCGGCCGCTGTACTGGGCCCGGCTCGCGATGACGCGGGAAGTGCGTACCTGGGAGCCGCGGTTCGGGCTGAGCCCGAAGCAACGTGCCGCGCTGGTCGATGCGTTGGAGCGCACCTCTCGCGGACAGACCGACGTCCGCCACCCGCACGGCAGGAAGACCGGGCGCGTTCTGGTCACCGGCTTCGATCCGTTCACACTCGACCGCGACATCCGGATCTCCAACCCCTCCGGGGCCACCGCGCTCGCCCTCGACGGCACGGTGATCGAGACGGCGGACGGGCCGGCGCGGGTCGAGACCGTGGTGTTCCCGGTGCGCTGGCAGGACTTCGCCGAGGGCACGGTGGAGCGCACGCTGCGGCCGTGTCTGAAGCAGGTGGATCTGTTCACCACCGTGAGCCAGGGGCGGGTCGGGCGGTTCGACGTGGAGCGGACCAACGGGGCCTGGCGCGGCGGCTTCCCGGACAACGACAACGTCAGCAGGACGGAGACCGTCCCGGTCACCGATCCTGCCTCGCAGCCGCAGTGGACGTCGACGACCCTGCCGTACAAGGAGATCGTGGCCGCGAAGACGGGCCGGTTCCCGGTCTACGACCACACGGAGGTGACCGAGATACCGGCGGGCGGCACCGACCCCGTCGTACGGCCGAACGGGCCGACCCCCGGTTCGACCGCGCGGGCCGGAGGCGGCGGCGACTACCTCTCCAACGAGATCGCCTACCGGGCGACGCTGCTGCGGGACCGGCTCGGGCTGCACGACACCGTGCCGGGCGGCCATGTGCACACGCCGGTCCTGCAGTTCGGGACGGGCAACACCGATCCCTCGACCGGGACGGTCACGGACTCGGAGTTCCTTCAGAACCGGCGGGACATCATCGAGCAGATGCGGGCGATCCTGCGGACGGCGATCGAGGCGGCCGTACCGCTCAGGAGGTGACGTCCTCGTCCTCGGACTCCTCCGGCTCCCCGTCGGCAGGGTCCTCCTCGGTCTCCTCGCCCAGCAGGTCCCGCGCCAGCAGCGTCGCGCCCGCGACCGCGCCCGGCATCAGGAAGACGGCGACGAACGGGACCAGGAAGGCCAGGCCCAGGGGCGTGCCGAAGCCCCAGACCAGGGTTTTGCGGGAGCGCAGGAGGGCGAGTCGGGCGTGCAGGTCGACGCCACGGCGCTGGAGGGCGACCGCGGCGAGTTCCTCGGTGAGGAAGAAGCCGGTGACGAAGAAGCCGATCACCGGGACGACGGTCTGTCCGACGAACGGGACGAAGCCGAGGGCGAAGAGCAGGATGGCCCAGAGCACGGCGCGCACGACGATCCGGAGGCTGTCCCTGGCCGAGATCCACAACTCGTGCCACAGCGGCAGGCCTGACTCCGGCGCGGTGCCGTCCGGGGAGACGTCACGGTCGACCTTCTCGGAGAGGTTCTCGTAGAAGGGCTGCCCTATGAGCAGCGTGACCGCGGTGAAGGTGAGGACGGCGAGGAGGAGGGCGAGGGCGACGAGTACGGCGGTGAGGAAGCCACGGAAGAGGCCGATCCAGGGGCTCGACCAGTCATCGGCGAAGGGGGTCGACCAGGCGACGAAGTCCTCGCCCCACAGGGCCAGCGCGACGAGTGCCGCCACGTAGAGAACGAGGGTTATCAGCCCTGGTAGCAGCCCGAAGCCGTAGTGCCTGCGGTGCCGGGCCGCCCAGCGTTGGCCCTTGAGCAGATAGGTGAAGCCCACCCCGAGATCGCGCATGCGGGCACTTTATCGGGCAGGGGTTGGGGGGCCTGTCCGGGCTGCGGCCCCGGGTCCGCGGGCCGCGTCGTGGCGGTCGCGCCCGCGCGGCCAAGCGGCACACCGATACAGCCCGGCGCCCCTGGCGGGGCGCTGTGCTCACGGGGTTGAGACGGCGACCACGACCCCGCGCTGCGCCGTCGGTGCGACCGCCGCGGTCACCCGTACCGCCGCTGACCTTGCCACGCGCCCCGCCCGGAAGGCCGCCGCCAGCAGCAGGGGCTGGAGTTGTTCCAGGCCCGACACCAGGAGTTCCTCACCGGCGATCAGTACGGGCCGGGCCGCCTTCGTCGTCGCCGCCGCTGCCTCCGTGAGGTCGGCCAGGGGTGGCAACGTCGCCCGGACGACCCCGGCTCCGGCGGCCGCGGCGCGTTCGGCGAGGGCGACCTGGAGTGGCATCAGCGGGGCCAGGGCCGCGGTCAACGCGTCGGCGACGCGCCGTAGTTCGGGCGAGGACTCGCGCAGCACGTCGGCCGCGGCGCGCAGCACCGGGGTCACCGCGAGCAGCACCCCCGCGGCCATGCCCGCCACCGCGGGCAGCAGCGGGGAGGTCGTCTCGACCAGGTCACCGAGGGCGTCCGCGAACTCCTCGACGGCCGGCTCGACCGCGTCCAGCACGGGCAGCAGGCTGTCACCGAGCGCCGTCAGCAGCGCCTGCGCCGGCTCGCTCACCGGGTGCACGGCAAGCGGCGCACCGCTCGTCCCGAGACGGGTCAGTGTGTCGACGATCCGGTAGAAGGCCTCCTGCGCCTGCGGCGACGCACTCGCCTCGGCCAGTTCCGCGGTGGTCTCGCGCAGCACGCGCAGCACCTCGGCACCCGAACCGTCCCGTGGACCGAAGGTGTTGATCGCGATTCTGGTGATGTTTCCGGCCGTGTCCAGCAGCTGGCCGGTGATATCGGTCGTGTTGCGTGCCATGCGCACTACGTCGTCCCTGCTGGGGAGCGAGGGGATGGTAGCCATGGACTCTCCTCGGCCTGGGGCCCGCGTCGGGCGGTTCGGCTGCGGCGGTCGTCCTCAGCATGCCCCCATCCGGCGACGTGTGCTGCGCCATCCGGGGTATCCGCGACGCGAACTCCCTCCTGTTGCTGTTGAGTCGAACAGGTACATCTCGCCGTACCGATCTCAGGAAGCTCCGGAGGAGCCCGGACCATGCGAAGGGGGAATTCGCCCAGGTCGGGCGGGCGTTGATCACCATGGCACACGCGAGCAGATGCTGAGATCGAGGAGACCGGATGACGCGAGAGATCCACGGCACCGTCGCGGACGGGTTCGAGGCGGTGCGTGAGGAGTTCGCCGCGTTCGTGGCGGGGGAACTGGCCGACTACGAGGGACAGTTGTGCGCGTACGTGCACGGCCGGAAGGTCGTCGACCTGTGGGCCGGTGACGGCAACGACGCCGAGTCGCTGTATGGGGTCTTCTCGTCGACCAAGGGCGCCGCGCACCTGGTCGTCGCGCTCCTCGTGCAGGACGGCACGCTCGAACTGGACCGCAAGGTGACCTACTACTGGCCGGAGTTCGGGGTGGAGGGCAAGGCGGCGCTGACGCTGCGGGACCTGCTCGCGCACCGCGCCGGGCTGATCGGGCTCGACGCCGGGTTCACCAGGGGCGAGCTGACCGACGACCGTGTGATCGCCGAACGGCTCGCCGACCAGCGGCCGTTCTGGCGTCCGGGCACGGCCTTCGGCTACCACGCGCTCGTCATCGGCGCGCTCACCGGTGAGGTGGTGCGCCGGGCCACCGGCCACACCCTCCAGGAGGTGTACGAGGAGCGGGTACGGGTGCCGTACGGGCTGGACTTCTTCCTGGGGCTGCCCGAGGCACTGGAGCCCCGCTTCCGGTCGGTGCAGCCGATGGCTCCGACGCCGAAGCAGCAGGCCGCGCTGGACGCGACACCGAGGGGCCCGCACACGCTCGCCTCGATCGCGTTCAACGCGCATGTGCCCGAGCCCGGGGACCTGGTGGACTACCCCAACTCCCGCGCCGTGCGCGCCAAGGGCCCGGCGTCGGCGGGCGGAGTGGCCGCCGCGCGCGGGCTGGCCGGGATGTACGCGGCGACGATCAGCGAGGTGGCCGGGCGGCCGCCGCTGCTGAAGCCGGACACCGTCGCCGAGGTCGGCCAGATCCACTCCGTCGGCTACGACCTGGTGGCCCGCACGCACAGTGCCTTCGGCCTCGGCTTCCAGGCGACGGCGGATGCCTGGCACCCGTTCCTCGGCGCCGGCGCGTTCGGTCACGGCGGTGCGGCCGGCTCACAGGCGTTCGCGGACCCTCGCAGTGGACTGGCCTACGGCTACACGCGCCGCCGCTGCGCCTTCCCGGGCGGCGCGGCCCCGGAGAACGCGCGGCTGGTGAGGGCCGTGCACACGGCGGCGCTGGCCGTCTGAGCACCGGACCGGGCGACGTACCGCTCGAAGAAGCGGCGAGAGGCCGCACCCCACGTCCAGGGGTGCGGCCTCTCGCGTAGGCAACGAGCGCGTCAGACAAGCGTCACGGTGATGTTGCCGCGGGTCGCCTTCGAGTACGGGCAGACCTGGTGGGCCTTCTTCAGGAGGCCCTTCGCGGTCTCCGTGTCGACGTTCGGGATCTCGGCGGAGATTTCGACGATGATCCCGAAACCGTCGTCGTTCCTGCCGAGGCCGACCTTCGCGGTGACCGTCGAGCCGGTGATGTCGGCCTTCTCCTGGCGGGCGACGACGCCCAGCGCGCCCTGGAAGCAGGCGCTGTAACCGGCCGCGAACAGCTGCTCCGGGTTGGTGCCGGCGCCGTTGCCGCCCAGTTCCGTGGGCGGGTTGACGACGACGTCGAGTCTGCCGTCGTCGGTGGCGACCCGGCCATCGCGACCGCTCTGTGCGGTGGCGACGGCCGTGTACAGGACGTCGGTCTGCTGGATGCCGGTCTGCTGGATGGACATGCGGTTGTCTTCCTCCTCGGTCCGCCGCGACTCGCGCCCACGATCAACGACGGTTTCGGAAAGAAGTTATCGCATACCGGAAAGTCGGCGACAGACCTGGAGTCGTCAGAGCTTGACGATCATCTTCCCGGTGTTGTCACCGCGCAGGACGCCGAGGAAGGCCTCCAGGTTGTTCTCGATGCCTTCGGCGACGGTCTCGCGGTACTTCAGCTGCCCCGAGGCGACCCAGGGGCCGACCTCCCGTACGAACTCGGGCTGCAGGTCGTAGTGGTCGCCGACGAGAACGCCCTCGACGCGGAGGCGGTTCTGCAGGATCTTGACCATGTTGCGCGGGCCGACGGCCGGCTCGGTCGAGTTGTACTGCGAGATCATGCCGCAGATCACGGCGCGGCCCTTGAGGTTGAGCGCGCCGATCGCGGCCTCCAGGTGCTCGCCGCCGACGTTGTCGAAGTAGACGTCGATGCCGTCGGGGGCCGCCTGCTTGAGCTGCTCCCAGACCGGGCCGTTCTTGTAGTTGAAGGCGGCGTCGAAGCCGTACTCCTCGATCAGGACCTTGACCTTCTCGTCGGAGCCGGCGGAGCCGATGACCCGCGAGGCGCCCTTGAGTTTGGCGATCTGGCCGACCTGGCTGCCGACGGCACCCGCGGCGCCGGAGACGAAGACGGCGTCGCCCTCCTTGAAGGCGCCGACCCGCAGCAGACCCGCGTACGCCGTCAGGCCGGTCATGCCGAGGACACCGAGGTACGTGCTCAGCGGCGCGGCCTCCGGGTCGACCTTGACGGCGGTCTTCGCGTCCACGACCGCGTACTCGCGCCAGCCGAGGAAGTGCAGGACGTGGTCGCCGACGGCTACGCCCTCGGCGTTGGAGGCGATGACCTCGCCGACCGCGCCGCCCTGCATGACCTTGCCGAGCTCGAAGGGCGCGACGTACGACTTCGCGTCGCTCATGCGGCCGCGCATGTACGGGTCGACGGAGAGGTACTGGTTGCGGACCAGCACCTGCCCCGCGCCCGGCGTCCCGACCTCGGTCTCGACCAGGGCGAAGTCCTCTGGCTTCGGCCAGCCGACGGGACGGCTGAGCAGGTGCCATTCGCGGTTGATCATGACGAGAGCCTTTCGAGCGCGTGTGGACAATGCTGCAGATGCGAATACTTCAGCACCTGAAACAACCATGCTCCTGAATATTTCAGATTGTCAAGTAACGGGGTACGCTGATCCCATGGCCACACCACCGAGCCCCCGTCGTCCCGATGAACTGACCCTGGAGGTCGTCGAGCTCATCGGTGACATCGTGGCCCGCTATCACGAGGACTACGAGGACGCCGCGGCCGAGCACTCGCTGACCGGCGCCCAGGCCCGTCTGCTGAGTCTGCTCTCCCTGGAACCGCTGCCCATGCGCAAGCTGGCCCGGAAACTCAGGTGCGAGCCGTCCAACGTGACCGGCATCGTCGACCGCCTGGAGTCCCGTGGCCTGGTGGAACGCCGCTCCGACCCGGCCGACCGGCGCGTGAAGCTGGCGGCGGCCACGCCGGAGGGCCGGCGGGTGGCCAAGGACCTGCGCGAGTCCCTGCGCTTCGCGCGCGAACCACTGGCGGGGCTCGGGAAGGAAGAACGGATGGCGCTGAGGGGCTTGCTGCGGCGGATGCTGCAGCAGACCGAGGACTGAGGCCGACAGGATCCGACATACGAGAGGTCCGGCGCACGGGACGCGTGCGCCGGACCTCTTCGAACAGGGAGCGTGCCGGGCGGCTCAGCTCCTCCTACGGGTCGTCATGTCTTCTTGCGGCCCGTCATGACGCGCTGGACCAGGATGAACGCGCACAGCAGCACACCGGTGGCGATCTTCGTCCACCAGGAGCTGAGCGTGCCCTCGAACTGGATGATGCTCTTGATCAGGCCCAGCACCAGCACTCCGAACAGGGTGCCCACCACATAGCCGGAACCGCCCGTCAGCAGCGTGCCGCCGATGACGACCGCGGCGATCGCGTCGAGTTCCATGCCGGTCGCGTGCAGCGGGTCACCGGACTGGATGTAGAGGGTGAACAGCAGACCGGCGAGCGCCGAGCAGAAGCCGCTCACCGTGTACACGGCGATCTTCGTGCCGCCCTGCGGGAGACCCATCAGCAGGGCCGACTGATCGTTGCCGCCGATGGCGTACACGCGCCGCCCGAAGCGGGTGTAGTGCAGGACGTAGAACGCCACGGCGAGGACGACCAGCGAGACGATCGCGCCGATCGACAGGAACCCCATCCCCAGCGACACCTGCGTCTGGGCCATGCTGCTGACCCCGGAGTCGCTGATGGAGATCGACTCCTTGCTGATGACCAGGCACAGGCCGCGGAAGAGGAAGAGACCGGCGAGGGTCACGATGAAGGGCTGGATCTCGAAGTTGTGGATGACATAGCCCATCAGGAAGCCACCGAGCGCGCCCACGGCCAGCGCCATGGGGATCACGAGCAGCAGCGGCACCCCCTGACGCTCCACCAGCCAGGCCGTGAACATGGTCGTGAAGCCGATCACCGAGCCGACGGACAGGTCGATGCCGCCGGACAGGATGACGAAGGTGACACCGACCGCGGCCACCAGCAGGTAGCTGTTGTCGATGAACAGGTTCAGGAAGACCTGCGGTTCGGCGAACCCGTAGTACTGGTACCGGCCCAGGCCCACCCCGTACATCACGAGGAAGAGCAGGGCTGTCGCCGCGACGGGCAGACGCCGGTCGCCCAGCAGACGCTGGGCCCTGGACGGGGTACGGCTGTCCGCGGCCGTGGGGATCTGGGTGGTCGCGCTCATCACGACACCTCCATCTTCGGAGCGGCGTCGGTCTCCGCGGCGGTGTCCGCCGGAGCCGCGGCCGTCTTGGCGCCACTCTTCGCGCCGAACCGGGCGCCGAACTTGGCACCGAAGACCTTGGCGCGGAACTTCGGGGACTGGAGCAGGCAGACGACGATGACGACGGCGGCCTTGAAGACCAGGTTGGTCTGGGTCGGCACACCGATGGTGTAGATCGTGGTCGTCAGGGTCTGGATGACGAGGGCGCCGACCACCGTGCCGCCGATGGAGAACCGGCCGCCCAGCAGTGAGGTGCCGCCGATCACCACGGCGAGGATCGCGTCGAGTTCGATCCACAGACCGGCGTTGTTGCCGTCCGCGGCCGAGGTGTTGGAGCTGATCATCAGGCCCGCGATGGCGGCGCACAGCGCGCAGAACACGTACACCATGATCTTGATGCGCCGGGACCTGATCCCCACGAGGCGGCTGGCCTCGGCGTTGCCGCCGACCGCCTCGATCAGCAGCCCGAGCGCCGTGCGGCGGGTCAGCGCCACGGTGACGGCCACGACCACGGCCACCACGAAGATGGAGAACGGCAGCGTCAGCCAGTAGCCGCCGCCGATCAACTCGTACGGCTTGCTTTCGATGGTGATGATCTGGCCGTCGGTGATCAGCTGGGCGACACCGCGTCCGGCGACCATGATGATCAGCGTGGCGATGATCGGCTGGATGCCCATCCTGGCGACCAGGAAGCCGTTCCACAGGCCGCAGACGACCGCGGCCAGCAGGCCCAGGCCCATGGCGAGCAGCACCCCGGACAGGGCGCTCTGGTCGGCCTGGTGGCTGATGTACGAGCAGGCCAGTGCCCCGGTGATGGCGACCACGGCACCGACGGAGAGGTCGATGCCGCCGGTGGCGATGACCACGGTCATACCGACCGCCACCAGGATGAGGGGCGATCCGAACAGCACGATCGAGACGAGGCTGCCGTAGAGATGGCCGTCCGTCATCTTGACCGAGAAGAAGTCAGGGGTGAAGGGCACGTTGACGAGCAGCAGGAAGACAAGGACCGCGACCGGCCAGAACAGGTGGTGGTGTGTCAGTGCTCGCCATCGGGAAGTGGTGCTCACTGGTGTTCTCCGCTCGCGATGGTCTCCATGATCCGGCTGCTGGTGATCTCCGGGCCGTTGGCGAGCTGCGCCACCAGCCGGCGGTCGCGCAGCACCCCGATGGTGTGACTGAGCCGGAGTACCTCCTCCAGCTCGGCCGCGATGTACAGCACGGACATACCGTCCTCGGAGAGGGAGACCACGAGTTTCTGGATCTCCGTCTTGGCACCGACGTCGATGCCACGCGTCGGCTCGTCCAGGATCAGCAGCTTCGGCTGGGTGATCAGCCACCGAGCCAGCAGCACCTTCTGCTGGTTGCCGCCGCTGAGCTGGCCGGCCCTGGCCTCGGGGTTGGCGGGCCGGATGTCCAGCGCCTTGATGTACTTGGCGACGAGTTCGTCGCGCTGGGACACCGGGATGGGCCGCGTCCAGCCGCGTGAGGCCTGCAGGGCCAGGATGATGTTCTCCCGCACCGTCAGATCGGGCACCAGACCCTCGGCCTTGCGGTTCTCGGAGCAGAAGGCCACGCCGGCGTCGATCGCGGCGTTCGGGGCGCTCATCGAGACCTGCTTGCCACCGATGGACACCTTGCCGCTGTCCGGCTGGTCGGCGCCGAAGAGCAGCCGGGCGAGTTCGGTCCGGCCCGATCCCAGCAGGCCGGCGAGTCCGAGCACCTCGCCCTTCTTGATCTCCAGGTCGAAGGGGGCGATGCCGCCGGTCCTGCCGAGGCCGTCCGCCGTCAGCAGCGTCTCGCCGACGTCCGAGTGCAGCTGCTGGTCGTGCAGCTCCTCCAGCTGGTCCAGGGCCTTGCCGATCATCAGCTGGATCAGCCCGACCTGGTCGAGGTCGCTGACCATGTGCTCGCCGACGAGCGTGCCGTTGCGCAGGACGGTCATGCGGTCGCAGATCTCGTAGATCTGGTCGAGGAAGTGCGAGACGAACAGGATCGCCACGCCCTCGTCCTTGAGCCGCCGCATCAGGCGGAACAGCTCCTGGACCTCGTCACGGTCGAGGCTGGACGTCGGCTCGTCCAGGACCAGCACCTTGGTGCCCGATCCCTGGCCGTCGCTGTCGCCGGTGCCCACCGACCGTACGATCGCGACCAGTTGCTGCACGGCCAGCGGGTACGAGGACAGGGGCGCGGTCACGTCGATGTCGAGGCCGAGCCGGTCCACCAGCTCCGCCGCCTCCTTGCGCATCCGCTTCCACTGGATACGGCCCATGCGGGTCGGCTCGCGTCCGATGAAGATGTTCTCCGCCACCGACAGGTTGGGGCAGAGGTTCACCTCCTGGTAGACGGTGCTGATGCCGGCCTGCTGCGCCTGCAGCGGGCTGCCGAACAGCACGGACTTGCCGTCCAGGGTGATCGTGCCGCCGTCAAGGGAGTAGACCCCCGTCAGCACCTTGATGAGCGTGGACTTCCCGGCTCCGTTCTCGCCCATCAGGGCGTGGATCTCGCCGGGGAAGAGTCGGAAGTCGACACCGGACAGAGCCCGTACCCCCGGAAACTCCTTCACTATGCCCGTCATCTCCAGGACGGGCCGCGGCTCTGCCATGGCAGTGCTCCTCGTGGGATTCGTTTCCCCCGGCAGGGAGCTCCGGGACCGAGGGCTCGGTCGTCCGGAGGCTCCCTGGCGGTGGGTGTGGTCGGTCAGTACTTGCGGTTCGGGAGCTCGGCCTTGGCCTGGGCCTGCGTGAAGTCGCCTTCCTTGGTCTTGATCCAGCGCTCGACCTTCTGGCCGTCGTGGACCTTCTTCACGACCTCCATCAGCTGGGGGCCGAGCAGCGGGTTGCACTCGACGATGCCGTTGATCTTGCCCTGCGACATGGCGACGAAGCCGTCGTGGACGCCGTCGACCGAGACGATCAGGATGTCCTTGCCGGGCTTCTTGCCGGCTGCCTCGATCGACTGGATGGCGCCGATGGCCATGTCGTCGTTGTGCGCGAAGAGCACGTTGATGTCCTTGTGGGACTGCAGCAGGGCCGCCATGACCTGCTTGCCGCCGGCGCGGGTGAAGTCGCCGCTCTGGCTGGCGATGATCTTCCAGTCGGCCTTGTGCTCGGCGTCCATGACCTCCTTGAAGCCCTTGCCGCGCTCGATCGCGGGGGCGGCTCCGGTGGTGCCCTCCAGCTGGGCGATCTTCACCGGGCCCTTGAGGCCTGCCGTGGCTATGACCTTCTCCAGCATCCGGGCCGCGCGCCGGCCCTCGTCGGTGAAGTCGGAGCCGACGAGCGTGACGTACAGCGAGCTGTCGGAGGTCTCCACCGAGCGGTCGGTGAAGACCACCGGGATCTTCGCGGCCTTGGCCTCCTTGAGCACCGCGTCCCAGCCCGTGACGACCACCGGCGAGAAGGCGATGACGTCCACCTTCTGCGCGATGTAGTTGCGGATCGCGGAGATCTGGTTCTCCTGCTTCTGCTGGGCGTCGGAGAACTTGAGGGTGTAACCCGCCTCCTTGGCCGCCGACTTCACGGAGGTGGTGTTGGCGGCGCGCCAGCCGCTCTCCGCGCCGACCTGGGAGAAGCCGAGCGTGATCGTCTTGCTTCCGCCTCCGGAGCTGGAGGAGCCGGAGTCGTCCTTCTTGGCGCAGGCGGCCAGTCCACCCGCGGCTGCCACGCTGACCGCCGCGGTGAGGAAGTTCCTTCTGTTGAGCATGTTCTTCTCCTTTGAAGAGCCGGCCCTGGGATGGACCGCTGGTACTTCAGGGGACCGGCCGCACTACGTCCAGCCTGTCGATCATTGTTCGGTATATCGGCCACACGGAACCGCGTGTGGCTTGTCGGTCCGTCAGAGAGGTACGTCCTCCGGTTGGACGGCGTACGGGAAACTACTGGCTCGGACGACGAGTTGGGGTTCGATGGTCGTCCTGCGCGCAGTGGCGTGCGGCCGGCCCTCGATCAGCTCCAGGAGCATCGCGATGCCGCGTTTTCCCACGGTCGAGAAGTCCTGCCGGACGGTGGTGAGGGGAGGAGCGAAGAACTCCGACTCCGGGATGTCGTCGAAGCCCACCACCGCCACGTCCTGGGGAGTTCGCACACCGGCCTCCCGCAGCGCCCGCAACGCCCCCAGTGCCATCTGGTCGTTGGCGACGAAGACGGCGGTCAGCCCCCGGCCCACCCAGCCGGCCAGTTCCTGGCCGGCACGGTAACCCGACAGCGGACTCCAGTCCCCTCGAAGCAGCATGGGTGGCTCAACCCCCGCCGCTTCGAGGGTCACCCGCCAGCCGGCCGCCCGGTCGGCCGCCTCCTGCCAGTCCTCGGGCCCGGCGAGGTGCCAGACATTACGGTGACCGGCGGCCAGCAGGTGACCGGTGGCCAGCCGGGCTCCGAGGTGCTGGTCCACGCTGACGCTGGGTATCTCCACGCCCGGCCCGCTGCCCACCACCACCACCGGGAAGGGACAGCGCAGTTCGGTCAGTGCGCCCACGGCGGACCGCTGCGGGGCGATCGCGACCACTCCCTCCACCCCGCCCTCGCTGAGGTGGTCCAGGGCCTCGGACAGCGTCTCCATGGTCAGTTTGCGCAGAGTGACCGTCGAGACGAGATATCCCTCGGCCCGCGCCGCCTCTTCCAGCGCGAACAAGGTACTGGCCGGTCCGTAGAGGGTGGTGTCGGAGGCCACCACCCCCAAGGTCCGGGTGCGCCGGGTCGCCAGGGCCCGTGCGGAGGAGTTGCGGCGGTAGCCCGTCTCCTCGATCACTCGCAGCACCCTGGCCCGTGTCTCGTCCCGCACGTTGGGATGGTCTCCCAGCACGCGGGACACGGTCTGATGGGACACGCCTGCCAGGCGTGCCACGTCGGCCATGGTGGGCGGCCGAAGCTGCTCGTGGGTCACGGCCGTACCTCCTTGGCGCTCGTTTGCCGGCAAGGCCCGTGTTGTGGGCGGAGGGCCCTGCCGGGGCGGCTTCGCACAGGTCTCCGGGAAGGCCCAGCAGCACTGGCGGGAACGAGGTGTCGGGACACTGCGGGCACGACGCTCGTATCTCCCACGCTGACGCTGGACGCTGGCCGGTGAATGCGAAGGTCATTGTGAGCGCTAACAAATCACGCCGGTCAAGAGGAATGCGGGCGTAAGGCCGTCACGGTTGAATAACGCGGCCGGAAGGGCTTGGCCGAGCGGCCGCTCAGCAGCGCCTCAACCGCGGTCACACCAGCGGAAGTTGACGCCCGGGGCAGTGCTACGAGCACCACCACAGGAAGCGCCTGCACGTTGCCGACGGCTGCGGGGACGGGCCGGAGGTCGTCGGACCGGAGGTCGGGTTCGAGCCCGAGTCGGGCGGGGGCGTCGAGTCGGCGGAGCCGGGGAGGGCTGCCGATCGGGTCGCCTTGCCGGCCGTCGGGGTCGCGTCGACCTCGCCGTCGGCGGACTTGGACGCCGACGGCGAGGCGGAGGCGTCCGGGGAGGCCGAGGGCTTGCCGTCGGGGATCCCCGTGCCGTCACCCGAGGGCCCTGCGGATTCGCTCGGCTCCGCCGTCGAGTGGTCGGCCTCGGCCGACCTGCCCCCGCCCGCGGACGGGTCGTGGGACGAGAACCCCGGCGCGTCCACGCCGAGTTCGGCCAGGCTCAGACCACCCGCCGCCAGGACGAAACCCGCGGCGACGAGCAGCGTTCGCTTGCGGCGTCGCCGATGGAGCGCGGCCTTGCGGTCGCGGCGGCTCGTATCCGTCGCGCCGTCCGCGGTGGCGGGACTTCGCCGGCCACCCCGGCCCTGCTCGCGGCGACGCGCGGCGCGACCGTGCGGCTCGTCGCCCTCGTCCCCGCGACCGTCGTCGTCGGCATGCCCATCGGGGGCCACAGGGAGACCGTGATCGGCGAGAGCGACGGCTTCGCCGTACGGCTCCGGCTCGTAGGCATCTCGGTACGCGCGTAGCTGCTCGACGCGTGTCCCGCACCCCGCACAGGCGAGGGCGCCGTTGAGGTGCCGTTGGCACGGGTGGCAGTAGTCCATGACGCGGGAAGGTTAAGTTCCCTTACGGTCAGGTTCCTAGTCGCGGCGGTGAAGGTTGTGTGACGGACAGGCCATATCGGCACGACCGACAGAGTGAGATGGCACACATCACAGAGTGGCGACTTTCGCAAGGGGCGCTGGAACTGCCGAAACCGTTACCCGTTACACCCATTGACACCCCGCTCACGCGGTACTTACTGTCTGCCCAGCATTTCGAACGAGTGACGAAATCTCGAACATCCGAAGGGTAACTTCCGTGCGCATCACCGGAATCAGCACGCACGTGGTCGGTACGCCGTGGCGCAACCTGACCTACGTCTTGGTGCACACCGACGAAGGCATCACGGGTGTCGGCGAGACCCGCATGCTGGGCCACACCGACGCGCTGGTCGGCTACCTGAGGGAGGCCGAGCAGAACCACATTCTCGGGTCCGACCCGTTCGCTGTCGAGGACCTGACCCGCCGCATGAAGTACGGCGACTACGGCCGCGCCGGCGAGATCGTGATGTCCGGCATCGCCGTTATCGAGATGGCCTGTTGGGACATCAAGGGCAAGGCCCTCGGCGTACCCGTGTGGCAGCTGCTCGGCGGCAAGGTCACCGACAAGGTCAAGGCCTACGCCAACGGGTGGTACACCACCGAGCGGACGCCCGAGGCGTACCACAAGGCCGCTCAGGGCGTCATGGAACGCGGCTACAGGGCGCTGAAGATCGACCCCTTCGGCACCGGGCACTTCGAGCTCGACCATGAGCAGACCCTGTACGCGGTCTCCCTGATCGAGGCCGTCCGGGACGCCATCGGCCCCGACGCCGAGCTGATGCTGGAGATGCACGGCCGCTTCTCCCCCGCCACCGCCGTCCGGCTGGCCAAGGAGCTCGCGCCCTTCAAGCCCGCCTGGCTGGAGGAGCCGGTTCCGCCGGAGAACCTGAAGGCGCTGGAGAAGGTCGCCGCCAAGGTGGACATGCCGGTGGCCACGGGTGAGCGCATCCACGACCGGATCGAGTTCCGGGAACTCTTCGAGAGCCAGGCCGTCGACATCATCCAGCCGGACGTCGGCCACATCGGCGGCATCTGGGAGACGCGCAAGCTCGCCGCGACCGCCGAGACCCACTACATGCTGGTCGCCCCGCACAACGTGGGTGGGCCCGTGCTCACCGCCGCCTCGCTCCAGGTCGGCTTCACCGCCCCGAACTTCAAGATCCTTGAGCACTTCAACGACTTCGCGGACGCCGAGATCAAGAAGGTGGTCAAGGGCGCGCCGCAGGTGAACCCGGAGGACGGCTGCTTCCACATCTCCGACGCGCCCGGCCTCGGCGTGGAGCTGGACGTGGACGCCGCTGCCGAGTTCCCCCAGCAGCGGGCACACTTCAACCTGTGGGCCGAGGGCTGGGAGAAGCGGAACCCGAAGGACGCGCAGTGAGCTCCGCGGCCGTCGTCGTCGACGCCCCGGGCGCCTTCCACCTGGCCGAGCACACACCTCGGGACCCCGGTCCTGGCGAGGCCCTGGTGCGGGTGCACGCGAGCGGGATCTGCGGCAGCGACCGGGAGGTGTTCCAGGGCAACCGGCCCGAGGGATACGTGCGTTACCCGCTCACGCCCGGCCACGAGTGGTCCGGAACGGTGGAGCGGGTCGGCGCCGGCGTCACCGAGGCGCTGGTCGGCCGCAAGGTCGTCGGCGAGGGCTTCCGGAACTGCCAGGTGTGCGACCGCTGCCACGCGGGTGAGACCACACTGTGCAGCGCCGGGTACGAGGAGACCGGGTTCACCCAGCCGGGTGCGATGGCGCCCACGCTGACCCTCCCGGCGAGGTTGCTGCACGTGCTGTCCGACGACGCCGACCTGACGGCGGCGGCCCTGCTGGAGCCGGCCGCCTGCATCGCGGCCGCCGCTCTCAAGGCGAACGCGCAGCCGGGCGAGAAGGTCGCCGTGGTCGGCACCGGCACCCTCGGAATGTTCGCGGTGCAGTTCCTCAAGGCCGTCTCGCCGGTGGAGTTGCTGGTCGTCGGCACCCGCCGGGACCGCGAGGCGCTGTCGCGGCAGTACGGCGCCACCGACTTCCGTACGAAGGACGAACCGCTCCCGGACGACTTCGACGTCGTCATCGAGACCGCCGGGTCCGCCGACGCCGCGCGGACCTCCGCCGCCCTGCTGCGGCGGGGCGGGCGCCTGGTCCTCACCGGGATCCCGGCGGCCGGCGCGAACGGGCTCGACCCCACGGATCTCGTCGTACGGCAGCTGGAGGTGCACTCCGTCTTCGGAGCGCCGCCGGACGCGTGGGCACACACCGTGCGGGTGTTCGGAGCCGGGTTGCTCGACCCGCTGCCTCTGGTCACACACGAGCTGCCGCTCGCGGAGTTCCCGCAGGCCATCGAGCTCGTCGGCTCCGGCGATCCGAAGGTCGGCAAGGTCCTCCTTCGCCCCTAGCCGTACGCCGGTACGGGGCGACGTGACAGCCTCCGTACCGGCGTACACCCAAGTCCCGCACGACTTGAGCCGCGAACTTCGTCCGAAATATCGAACACTAAGGACACCTTGTGACCGACGCTTCCGCCCCGGCAGCCCGTCGACCCGGCGAGCAGGCGCTCGCCGCCCTGGGTCTGGGCGCGCCCGACCTCTCCCCCGCTGACGCCTCGCCCCATACCTTCCCGGGTGGCGGCCGCTGGCGCACCGAGATCCCCTCGTGCGAGGGTCCCGAAGCGCTGGCCGTCGTCCTGAAGGAGGCCTCGCGGCTCGACGTGCCGATCCACCGGATCAGCCAGGGCAGCGGCGTGTGGATGCTGACCGACGCCGAGATCACCGAGATGGTCGAGGCGACCGGCGAACGTGACATCGAACTCTGCCTGTTCACCGGCCCGCGCGGCACCTGGGACATCGGCGGTTCCACGCGCACCGACTCGCGTGGGGGCGGTCTGCGCGCCCGCGGGCACGACGCCGTCGCCGGGTGCGTCGAGGACGCCATCCGCGCCACGGAGTTGGGCGTCAAGTGCCTCCTCGTCGCCGACGAGGGCGTGCTGTGGACGCTGCACCGCGCACGTGCCGCCGGGATCATCCCGGCCGACACCACCCTGAAGGTCTCGGCGCTGATCGGTCCGGTCAACCCGGCCGCGTACGCGGTGTACGAGCAGTTGGGCGGCGACTCCATCAACGTGCCCAGCGATCTGACGCTGGACCACCTCACCGAGATCCGCCGGGTCTCCGCCGCCCCCATGGACATGTACATCGAGGCCCCCGACGACCTCGGCGGATACATCCGGATGTACGAGGTCGCCGAGCTGATCCGGCGCGGCGCACCGGTGTACCTGAAGTTCGGGCTCTCCAAGGCTCCCGGCATCTACCCCTACGGGCACCACATGCGGGACCTGACGCTGTCCACCGCCCGCGAGAGAGTGCGGCGCGGTCGGCTGGCCCTCGATCTGCTCGCGCGGCACGGAGCCGACGGCGACATGGCTCCCCTCGGTTCGCGGCTGCCGGGGACTCTCAAGCGATTCGACAAGTCCGCATAACGTTCGCACAACGCCCCTTCACAGAAGCACACGGGCGCAAACAGAATCCCACTTATCTCTCGGTCCCCTCCGCACCGCCCTCAAAGCGTCCTTGCACAGCAGACCGAGCCTGCCCACACACATCAAGGATGATGATCATGCGCACTCGCAGAGCCGCACTCGCCTCCATCGCCGGAGCCGCCTGCCTCGCCCTCACGCTTTCCGCCTGCGGACAGAGCGGTGAAGGCGGCAGCAAGGAGGACAAGGGCAGCGCCAAGGGCGGCACCATCGGCATCGCGATGCCCACCAAGTCCTCCGAGCGCTGGATCGCCGACGGCAAGAACGTCGTCAAGGACCTGCAGGCCAAGGGCTACAAGACCAAGCTGGTCTACGGCGAGGACGACCCCGACCAGCAGGTCTCGCAGATCGAGAACCTGATCACGCAGGGCGTCAAGGGCCTGATCGTCGCGGCCATCGACAACAAGTCGCTGAACAACGTGCTGCAGCAGGCCGCGGACGCCAAGATCCCGGTGATCGCCTACGACCGTCTGATCCTCGGCACGAAGAACGTCGACTACTACGCGTCCTTCGACAACGAGAAGGTCGGTCAGCTGCAGGCCAACTACATCGTCCAGAAGCTGGGCCTGGACAAGGGCAAGGGCCCGTTCAACATCGAGCTGTTCGCCGGCTCCAACGACGACAACAACACCAAGTACTTCTTCAACGGCGCGATGAGCGTGCTGCAGCCGTACATCGACAAGAAGAAGCTCGTCGTCAAGTCCGGCCAGACCAAGCTCACCCAGGTCACCACCCTGCGCTGGGACGGCGCCACCGCGCAGAAGCGCATGGAGGACATCCTCACGTCCACCTACAGCAAGGCCAAGGTGGACGCGGTCCTGTCCCCCTACGACGGCATCTCCATCGGTATCCTCGCCGCCCTGAAGTCGGACGGTTACGGCTCCGGCAGCAAGGCGCTCCCGGTCATCACCGGCCAGGACGCCGAGCTCGCCTCGGTGAAGTCGATCATCGCGGGCCAGCAGACGCAGACCGTCTACAAGGACACCCGCAAGCTCGCCGATGTCGCCGCGGGGATGGTCGACGACGTCCTCAAGGGCAAGAAGCCGCAGGTCAACGACACCAAGACCTACGACAACGGCACCAAGGTCGTCCCCGCCATGCTGCTGCAGCCGGTGAGCGTCGACAAGACCAACTACACCAAGGAACTGGTCGACACCGGCTACTACACGGCGGGCGAGCTGAAGTAGCCCCCCTGTCGGTGAAGTCGGTGAACAGACCGGCCATTCCTACGGATTGAAAGGGCACACCATGGCGGGACCCGTCCTGGAAATGCGCTCGATCGTCAAGACCTTTCCCGGGGTCAAAGCGCTGTCGGACGTCACGTTGACCGTCCGTCAGGGCGAGGTCCATGCCATCTGCGGTGAGAACGGCGCCGGGAAGTCCACCTTGATGAAGGTGCTCTCCGGCGTCCATCCGCACGGCACGTACGAGGGCGACATCCTCTTCGAGGGTGAGACCTGCGAGTTCAAGGACATCCGGGCGAGCGAGCAGCACGGCATCGTGATCATCCATCAGGAGCTGGCGCTGGTGCCGTTCCTGTCGATCGCGGAGAACATCTTCCTCGGCAACGAACACGCCTCGGGCGGTTTCATCAACTGGAACGAGACGCTGAAGCACGCCACCGAGCTGCTGCGCCGGGTCGGTCTGAGCGACCACCCGGAGACCCGGATCGCCGACATCGGCGTGGGCAAGCAGCAGCTGGTGGAGATCGCCAAGGCGCTGTCCAAGAAGGTGAAGCTGCTCATCCTCGACGAGCCGACCGCGGCTCTGAACGACGAGGACAGTGGCAAACTCCTGGATCTCATCCTGGAGTTGAAGAAGCAGGGCATCACCTCGATCATCATCTCCCACAAGCTGAACGAGATCCGGCGGGTCGCCGACTCGGTGACGATCATCCGCGACGGCAAGTCCATCGAGACCCTCGATGTGAAGTCGGCGGAGACCACCGAGGACCGGATCATCTCCGGCATGGTCGGCCGCGACCTCGACCACCGCTTCCCCGAACGCACGTCGTACGAGGGCGAGTCGGACGCGGCACCCGCGCTGGAGATCCGCAACTGGACGGTGCACCACCCGATCGACCAGCAGCGCAAGGTGGTCGACGACGTGTCGATCAACGTGCGGCGCGGGGAGATCGTCGGCATCGCCGGTCTGATGGGCGCGGGCCGCACGGAGCTGGCCATGAGCGTCTTCGGGCGCAGCTACGGCCGGCACGCGGGCGGCACGGTCCTCAAGGACGGCGCGGAGATCCGCACGAAGACCGTCGCGGAGGCGGTCGAGCACGGCATCGCGTACGTCACCGAGGACCGCAAGCACTACGGCCTCAACCTCATCGACAACATCAACCGCAACATCTCGCTGACCGCGCTGGACAAGGTGGCCAAGCGCGGTGTGGTCGACGAGCACGAGGAACGCAAGGTCTCGGAGCGCTTCCGCAAGTCCATGAACATCAAGGCGCCGACCGTCTTCGAGACGGTGGGCCGGCTGTCCGGCGGCAACCAGCAGAAGGTCGTCCTCAGCAAGTGGATCTTCGCGGGTCCCGAGGTGCTGATCCTGGACGAGCCGACGCGCGGCATCGACGTGGGCGCCAAGTACGAGATCTACACGGTCATCGACCAGCTGGCCGCCGAGGGCAAGGCGGTCGTCTTCATCTCCTCCGAGCTGCCGGAGCTGCTCGGTATGTGCGACCGCATCTACACCATGGCCGCCGGGCGGCTCACGGGTGAGGTCCCCCGGGCCGAGGCCACGCAGGAAGTGCTGATGCGCCAGATGACGAAGGACAAAGAGGTAACCCGATGAGCACGGATGTGACGGACAAGGTCCCGGCCTCGGCTCCGCCCGGCAAGAGCGGAGGCACGGCCGCCGAGAGCAACCTGCTGCAGCTCATACTCGGCGGCCTGCGCCGCAACATGCGGCAGTACGGCATGCTGATCGCGCTCGGCCTGATCGTGGTCCTGTTCCAGGTGTGGACCGGCGGCGACCTGCTGCTGCCGCGCAACGTCTCCAACCTGGTGCTGCAGAACAGCTACATCCTGATCCTCGCGATCGGCATGATGCTGGTGATCATCGCGGGTCACATCGACCTGTCGGTCGGATCGCTGACGGCGTTCGTGGGCGCGTTCGCGGCCGTGCTGACGGTGCAGCACGGTGTCGCGTGGCCGGTCGCCCTCGTACTGTCCCTGCTGGTGGGCGCGGTCGCGGGCTCGGTGCAGGGCTTCCTGATCGCGTATCTCGGCATACCGTCGTTCATCGTGACCCTCGCGGGCATGCTGCTCTTCCGCGGTCTGACGGAGATCTTCCTGCAGGGCCAGACCCTCGGCCCGTTCCCGAACGGTCTGCAGGAGCTCGGCAACGGCTTCCTGCCGGAGGTCGGCCCGAAGACCAACTACCACAACCTCACGCTGCTGCTGGGCTTCGTCCTGCTGGCCTTCGTGATCTACCAGGAGGTCCGCGACCGCAAGCGCGAGCAGGAGTTCTCGCTGGACGTGCTGCCGCGCAACGCCTTCCTGCTGAAGCTGGTCGCGATCGCCGCCGCGGTCCTCGCGGTCACGATGCTGCTCGCCAGCTACCAGGGCGCCCCGATCATCCTGATCGTCCTCGGTGTGCTGGTGGTCGGCTACGGCTACGTCATGCGCAACGCGGTCTTCGGCCGTCACATCTACGCGATCGGCGGCAACCTGCCGGCGGCGAAGCTGTCCGGCGTCAAGGACAAGAAGGTCACCTTCCTCGTCTTCCTGAACATGGGCGTGCTCGCGGCCCTGGCGGGTCTGGTGGTCGCCGCCCGTCTGAACGCGGCATCCCCGAAGGCGGGCCTCAACTTCGAACTCGAGGCGATCGCCTCGTCGTTCATCGGTGGCGCGTCCATGAGCGGCGGTGTGGGTACCGTCCTCGGCGCGATCATCGGTGGTCTCGTCCTCGGCGTGCTGAACAACGGCATGAACCTCCTCAGCGTCGGCACGGACTGGCAGCAGGTCATCAAGGGCCTCGCCCTGCTGGCCGCCGTCGGCTTCGACGTCTGGAACAAGCGCAAGTCCGGTTCGTAGACCGGGGAAACCGCCAGTGGGCCCCGCCGGAAGGCGGGGCCCTTCCCATGGGAGGAGACGCAGGACCAGTGAAATCGCTCTTCGGCAAGCTCGCCGACGGCACGGAGATCCACAGCTGGACGCTGGAGAACGGCGGGACCAGGCTGAAGGTCCTCTCCTACGGCGGGATCGTCCAGTCCCTGGAGATCCCGGACCGCCACGGCCGGTACGCGAACGTCTCCCTCGGTTTCAGCACCCTTGAGGAGTACGTGTCCCATTCCCCGTACTTCGGCGCGCTGATCGGCCGTTACGGCAACCGCATCGACGCGGGCCGGTTCACACTCGACGGCGAGCGCCACCAGACTGACGTCAACGACGGCGGGAACAGCCTGCACGGCGGCGCCCAGGGCTTCGACCGGCAGGTGTGGGACATCGAGCCGTTCACCCAGGACTCGGACATCGGCCTGCACCTGTACTACACGTCCGTCGACGGCGAGATGGGCCACCCGGGCACGCTGAAGGTGAAGGTGACGTACACCCTCACCGAGCACGGCGACTGGCGCATCGACTACGAGGCCACCACGGACAAGGCCACCGTCGTCAACCTCACCAGCCACGTCTACTGGAACCTCGCCGGCGAGGGCAGCGGCACCATCGAGAACCATGAGCTGTCCATCGCCGCCTCCCGCTACACGCCGACCGGACCCGGGCTGATCCCCACGGGCGAGCAGGCCGAGGTCGCGGGCACTCCCTTCGACTTCCGCGAGGCCAAGCCGGTCGGCCGTGACCTGCGGGTCGCCGACCAGCAGGTGCTGTACGCCAAGGGCTTCGATCACAACTGGGTGCTCGACACGGGCGTCACGGCCGAGCCGGAGCACGCCGCGGCGCTGCACGACCCGCACTCCGGCCGCACCCTGAAGATCGCCACCGACCAGCCGGGGCTGCAGTTCTACTCCGGCAACTTCCTCGACGGCACCCTGACAGGCACCGGCGGCCGCACCTACCGCCAGGGTGACGCCCTGTGCCTGGAGACGCAGCACTTCCCGGACTCGCCGAACGAGCCTTCGTGGCCGTCGACCGTGCTCCGCCCCGGGCAGACGTACCGGACGACGACGATCCACTCGTTCTCCGCGTAGACGCTCCACCGGGCGGCCGTGAGAAGTTGCGGGCCGACTGTGGCCGGTCGCGCCCACGCGGCGGAGCCGCACAGGTCCGCGGCCCCGCGCCCGCCCCCTTCGGGGCGCGCAGTCACACCTCCTTCACCCGCGTTGAACGGCGCCACCCCAGCCACCGTATGTATGGGTGGCCCGTGCTCCCCCGCGCGGGCCACCCAAGGACGACGGGCCCGGTCGTCCCCACCGGGCCCGCCCCATACGGAGGTTCCATGGCCGACAACGTCACCTCGCTGTTCCGCAGCAATGCGGCACACAGCCCGTCGATGGCGGCGCTGACACGTGAGGGCGGCGACGGGACCGGCCCCGTGGACTTCTGTGTTCCCTGCAACCCCTACTTCCCGACCCCGGCGATGTTCGACACCATGTCGGCCCGGCTTCGCGACATCGTCACGTACTACCCGAGCAGCGCCGACACGATCACGGCCGAACTGTGCAGCCTGCTCCAGCTTCCGCCGCAGTGCGTGGCGATGGGCAACGGCTCGACCGAGCTGATCACCTGGATCGACCATCTGATGGTCCGTGAGTCCCTCGCCATCCCCGTCCCCACCTTCGGCCGCTGGACCGACCAGCCCATGGAGACCGGCAAGCGCGTCGACATGTTCCCGCTGCAGGAGTCCAGCGGCTTCTCCCTGGACCTCGCCCAGTACGCCGAGTTCATCCGGGCCCGCGGCACCCGCGTCGCCGTCGTCTGCAACCCGAACAACCCCGACGGCGGTTATCTGCAGAAGCAGGCGCTGGTGCAGTTCATGGACGCGATGGCCGACCTCGACCTGATCGTCGTCGACGAGTCGTTCCTGGAGTTCGCGGACGCCGAGGCCGAACCGTCCGTCGTGCAGGAGGCGATGATCCGCCCGAACGTGATCGTGCTGCGCAGCCTCGGCAAGAACTTCGGCCTGCACGGCATACGTTTCGGCTATCTGGTCGCCAACCCGGCGCTCGCGGGCCGGGTCCGCTCCATGCTCCCCAAGTGGAACCTCAACTCCTTCGCCGAGTACGTGGTGTTCATGCTCAAGGAGCACGGCGCCGAGTACGCGCAGAGCCTCCACCAGGTGCGCCGCGACCGCCTGGACATGGCCGGCCAGCTCTCCGCGCTGCCCGGTCTGACCGTCTATCCCTCCCAGGGCAACTTCCTCTTCGTGCGCCTTCCGGTGGGCGCCGAGGGCACCGTCGTCCGCGACCGGATGCTGACCGAGCACCGCATCCTGGTCCGCGAGTGCGGCAACAAGATCGGCTCGTCCAGCCGCTTCCTGAGGCTCGTGGTGCGCCCCCAGGTGGATGTGCGTCGCCTGGTGTCCGGCCTGGAACAGGTGCTCTACGGGACCAGGAGGGGAGCCGCCGTACCGGAGCTGAGCACCGGGACCGGCTACAGCTCGGGTACGGCGGCCGTGGACCGGCTGGTCGGGGCCACCAACGGGGCGGGCATGCCGCTCGCCGCGCAGGCGGGGCAGTTCATGGGCGCCGGGGTGCCGATGCCGGCTGTCGCGCAGGCGGCACCGCAGCCGGTCGCCGCACAGATGCAGATGCCTGCGGCGATGCAGGCGGTACCCGAGCCGATGCAGAGGCAGAGCCAGATGCCTGCGGCGATGCAAGCGGTACCGGAGCCGATGCAGATGCCGGCTCCGGTGCAGATGCCGGCGCCGGTCCAGCCGATGCAGCCGGTTCCGGAGCCGGTGCCCGCGCAAATGCAGCCGGTGCCCCCACAGATGCAGCCGGTGCCGGTGCAGATGCAGCCGGTGCCCGCGCAGATGCCGACGCCCCCGCCCGGGCCTACGCCGCCGGGCGTCCCGGCCCGCGGGGGTCTCACGGCCGCGCAGGTGCGGGGTATGACCGGCCCCGCGCAGGGACTGACTCCGGCGCCCGCCACCGGGTGGCCCAACGCCCAGAGCTGGCCCAGTGCGGCAGGAGCCTGAGGCCCTCACCTTCGTCGGCGCCCGTCCAGCAGGGCCAGCCCCAGCGGCGTGACCGTGTGCAGCACCACGCGGCCCGCCCGGCACGTGCTGAGCAGGCCCGCCTTGCGCAGGATGCCGACGTGGTGGCCGGCGGTGGCCGGGCCACGCCCGTGTCGTGGGCGAGTTCGTCAGCGCCCGTCCAGGAGGGCCAACCCCAGCGGCGTGACCGTGTGCAGCACCACGCGGCCCGCCCGGCACGTGCTGAGCAGGCCCGCCTTGCGCAGGATGCCGACGTGGTGGCTGGCAGTGGCCGGGGCCACGCCCGTGTCGTGGGCGAGTTCGGTCGTCGTCACGCCGCGGTCGGCGACCGATTCGAGGATCTCGGCGCGCGTGCGGCCGAGAAGGGCGTCCAGGGAGCGCGGGCCCGGCGTCGTACTCAGCGCGTCCTCGTGCGGCATGGGGTAGACCACGACGCACGGCAGCGCGGGATCCTTGAGCAGCGTGGGCGTTCGCCGGCAGAAGTACGAGGGCAGCACGAGCAGGCCCCGCCCGTCGAGGTGGACGTCGCGCTCGACGCCCAGACCCTGACCTCCAGGACCGGCCGGCGCCAGACGAGTCCGGGATGCAGCGTGTTGAGCAGTCCGCCGAGGTCACCGTCGGCCAGGTAGCGGTCGTGGACGGCGCGTTCGGCGTCGAAGCGGCTGCGGACGCGGCTCCACCAGGGGGCCAGCGCGGTCGCGAAGTAGTGCCGGTACAGGCGTCCCAGATGCGTGAGCGCACCTCTGTCGCCGTCAGCGAGCCGGCGGGCCCAGGAGGGCAACCGGCGTCCGGTACGGGCCAGTTCGGCCAGATCGTGTCCCAGCCGCTGCCGTGGCGTGGACAGCAGCGCACCGATTCCGGCATCCAGCCCGCCCGAACCGGCCGCCGGGGTCAGGAAGTCCGCCGAGTACCCGACGGGCGGCGCGAGCCGCAGCAACGCGCCCACGGGGGCGGCCAGCCGGCGCCGTACGGTGTGCCGCCAGGCGCCGAAGACGAGGGACGCGGTGTCGGTCTGCAGCAGGTGCATGCTGAGCAGCGCTTCCCACATGGGGTCGGGAGCCTGCGCCAGCCGGATCTGAGCCAGGTCGTCGTCGGTGAAGTGAATGCGTACGGCCATGGTCCCCATGCTGTGCGTTCCCGCGCCGCTTGCCATCCTCAGACGTCAGGGGGTGGCACGCGGAAGAGGTCATGGGGTGGCACGCGGACAGGCCGGAGCCCCGCCGCACGGGTCCACCGGACTCGCGTGACAGGGCATCCGGGAACGAGCGCCCTCAGCACTCCGCGACGGAGCTGACCTGGTCGCGGACGGGCGAGGCCAGGTCGATGGCCTGACCGTCCAGGATCACCTGGATCTCGTTCTCGTAGTCGGCGTCCTTGTACAGGCACCAGCGGCTGCCGGAGATGTTCTTCACCGACCACACGTGGTCGTTGAGGCCGCCGGCCAGGACGCCCAGGTCGGAAGCGCCGTCCGCCAGCGAGTAGTGGGCACCGCCGCCCTGCCCGTCGTGGTAGATGCAGAACTCCGACGGGTCGCACGGCCAGGTGGCCGGGTCGCCCGGAGCCGGGGCCGCCTGCGCGGGTGCGGTGACGGCGAGCATGGCAGCGCTGCCGGCGAGTGCGGCCAGCCCGAGGGCGAGGCGGTGCTTGCGAAGGGCCATGGTGTGGTTCCTTTCCCCGTTGCTTGCACGAACAGGAACCAGCCTGGTGCGGAGGCGGCCGCCCGCGCACGTGCCTTCGATCTGGATCGAATCCTCGGCCAGGGGTGGCCCGTGGTGCGGGCCACCCCTGGCACGCGTGTCAGTGCTTCGGGCACTCCTGCCACGCCATGTGGTAGACGGTGCTGATGTCCCCGTCGGTCGAGTCCATCGTCATGAAGCTGACCTTGCCCGGGTTCGCGGTCCCCGCGTTCACCCTCAGCTCGGTGTTGATGTTGAAGTTGCGGAGAACTCCGCAGGGCGCCCAGACCAGTTGGGCCCAGTCGGTGCTGTCGGTGGCCTGCCAGTCGTCGTTGTACGAGCCGGTGAAGGGATGGGTCTTGGGCACCGTGCTGGAGGAGCCCTGGAAGTAGTACGAGGCCTTCTGCGTGGCGGACGCTCCCGGCTGGAGCGAGAGGAAGCCCCGGTAGTCGGCGCTGGCGATGGCGTAGGTGAAGCCCTGCGGGACGTGCACGATCAGGTTGAGCTGGCAGTTTCTACGGAAGGCCGTGGGGTCGGAGTTGCCGCCGGCCTGGGCGAGATAGGTGCTGTACGTCACCGTGAAGGCCGTGTTGTCGGGGGAGACGGCGACGGCCGCGGTGCCCGCGGGGCAGCCGGAGCCGTTCACCGTCGCCACATCGATGACGATCTTGTCCGGGGGCGGGTTGTCGACGACGGGGGACGAGCTCTGGGCGGGGAGCGCGGTGGTGAGCAGAGCGGCTATGGCGCCGCTCATCAGGAGTCCGCCAGACATGGTCTCTCCGGTTCTGTGAGTGGGGGGTGGCTCGCCCCGGCGCTCAAGCAACCCTTTGGAGAAACCGTGGGGTTCCTGTGAAGACCGGAGGCGATCGCATCGTAGGGAGACGCACATACGGCGGCCAGGTCGAACTCAAGCCATTCACAGGTGTGGTTTTCACAGGGCGAACGCGCGCCCCCCTCCGCCCCTAGGGGTTCTCCCAGGCCGCCGGCTCCGCCGCCAGCTGCTGCACCGGCTCCGGCAGGGCGTCCGCCGCGATGTCGGCGATCGTGACGCCTTCGAGGATCCTGCGCACGTTGGCCCGCAGGGCGATCCACAGGGGCAGCAGGGGCTGCGCGGACCCCGTGTACTCCAGGCCGGTGGGCCGCTCGCCGCGCACGGAGACGATCGGGCCGTCGACGGCCCGGATCACGTCCGCGACGGTGATCTTCGCGGCCTCGCGCGCCAGCCGGTAGCCGCCGTTGCCGCCGCGCCGGCTGTCGACGACGCCGCCGCGCCGCAGGTCACCGAGGATGCCTTCGAGGAACTTGTGCGGGATGTCCTGTGCGGCGGCGATGGCCTCGGCCTTCACCGGAGCGCCGTCGTGGCGCACAGCGAGCTCCAGAACCGCCCGTACCGCGTAATCCGCCCGTGCCGAGATCCTCATAGCACCATTGTGCTGGGTCCGGTCGTACAGAATGACCTCGCGCGATGACGTGGCGCGACGACCTCGCACGCGCCGCCGACGGCACCGGCACGACGGGAGGCTCCCTTGGAGCTCAGCAGACGCACCTTCAGCGCCCTCGCCGGCACCACCGCGCTCGGCCTGGCACTCGGCGGCAGCGGGGCCGCGACCTGCGCCTACGCCGCCCCGAGCGCCCCCACGGGCCCGCCGCCCGGCCCGCCGGGAGCGGACGGGCGACGGCACACGGTCGGGTTCGACCGCCACTCGCTCCTGGTCGACGGCCGCCGGCTGGTCGTCTGGTCCGGCGAGATGCACCGTTCCTAAACAGTGTCCAGGAGTGACATTTGCTGCCAGCTCCTGGAACTGCGCGCATCCCAGTGGCTGACCCGGGTGAACGCCATCGCCGCCCGGCACCAGTACACCGGCGGCGAGGGCACGATCCTGCTCTACCAGATCGAGAACGAGTACGACGCGCACGTCAGCGATCCGGCCGGCCGCGACTACATGGCCCACCTGTACAAGAAGGTGCGGGCCGACGGCATCGACGTCCCGCTGTTCCACAACGACAAGGGCCGGAACGGCTATTGGACCCCTGGCTCCTTCGACACAGGCGGGGAGCAGGGGCGTTGGCTGTACGGCTTCGACGGCTACCCCTCGCCCACACAACTGCCCCCTGACTGGGGCAGCTTCGGAGTCGGCGGGGTCAAGGGCGGAGCCACCGCCAGTCCCCGGACCCCCGGCTTCGTGCCCGAGTTCGGGGGCGGCTGGTTCGACCCGTGGGGCGGCGCCTGGTTCGACGGCAAGGGGTACGAGGAGTCGCGGCGCATCCGGGACGCGGCCTACGAGCGGCGTTTCTACCTCACCAACCTCGCCAACGGCATCACGCTGCACAGCGTCTACATGACCTTCGGCGGCACCTCGTGGGGCTGGCTGCCCGCGCCCGTCGTCTACACGTCGTACGACTACGGGGCGGCCATCGACGAGGGACGCCGGCCCACCACCAAGCTGATCCCCATGCACCAGCTCGGGCATCTGCTGCGTCACGTCCCCGACTTCGCCAAACTGGACCGGGCGGCGGACGTCACGGCGGACGGCCTGAAGGTGTACCACCTGACCAACCCCGACACCGGCGCCCATGTGTACGTCCTGCGCAACGACGGCACGGTGCCGGTCGACGCCACCCTGCCGGTCCCCGGCGCCGAACTTCCCGTCACCGTCCCGGCGCAGGACGCGCGGCTGCTGGCCGCCGGTATCAGGCTGGGGCGGCGGCGGACGATGCGGTACTCCAACGCCCAGCCCATGCTGGCCCTCACCGCCGGACGCCAGGAGATCGCCGTACTCACCGGGCGGGCGGGCGAGACGACGGTGACCGCCCTGGCGTGCGCGAGCCGGCCGACGGTCACGGTGCTGGACGGGCAGGCCGAAGCGTCGTACGCGGCAGGGCTGTTGCGTATCGATGCCCAGCTCGACGGTCTGACGCGGCTGTCGGTCACCGGCGGCGGCACCGCCACACCCCTCCTGCTGCTCCTCGCCGACGACGAGACGTCCCTGCGGCTGTTCCCGCGCGACACCCCTGCCGGCCCGGTGCTGGTGTACGGGCCCGCCCTGCTGCGGACCGCGGCCGTCGACGGCGCGGCGCTCCGGCTGACCGGGGACACCGTGGGGGCCGCCGAGCTGGAGGTGTGGGGACCACGCGGGATCCGGGAAGTCACCTGGAACGGCGTGGAGTCGCAGACCCACTCGACCTCCTCCGGAAGTCTGCGCGGCACCCGCCCGCTCGCCGGTGTCGGGACGGTCGCACTGCCCGCCCTGCGCACCGGCTGGCGCCGGAGGAACGAGAACCCGGAGTCAGCGCCCCACTTCGACGACTCCTCCTGGACACCGGCCGACAAGACCTCCTCCCACAGCACCACCCCGGTCCCCGCCGGTCGGCCCGTCCTGTTCGCCGACGACTACGGCTTCCACTACGGCGACGTCTGGTACCGCGGGCACTTCGCCGACGCGAGCGGCGCCGAGTCCGTGTCGCTCGCCTACAGCACGGGCACGCAGGGACTGCTGATGGCCTGGCTGGACGGGCGGCCACTGGGGACGCACCGGATGCCGGTGCCGGACAACAGCACTGTGCGACAAGGGAGTTGGGCGGCCACGGCGGTCCTCGCCGTCCCCGAGGCCCTGCGGACGGCCGGCCCGCACGTCCTGTCCGTCCTCGTCCGCCGTATGCAGCACGACCAGGACGGCAAGGCGCGGGACACGCACAAGGTCGCGCGCGGGCTGACGGCGGTCACCTTCACGGGGGCCGGCCCGAAGGTGAGCTGGCGGCTGCAGGGAGAGGCGGCACCCGACCCCGTGCGCGGGCCGCAGAACAACGGCGGGCTGTACGGGGAGCGGCAGGGCTGGCATCTGCCGGGGCACGGCGACGACGGCTGGGAGGCCGTGGAGTCGCCGCGCGCGGACCGACGGCAGGGAGTGACCTGGTACCGGACGACCTTCCGGCTCGCGGTCGAGGCCGGCACCGACGCCTCCATCGGGCTCGTCCTGGACGACGACCCGGACCGCGCCTACCGCGTCCAGATCTTCCTCAACGGCTGGAACATGGGCCAGTACATCAACGACGTGGGCCCGCAGCACACCTTCGCGCTCCCCAACGGGATCCTGCGCACACGTGGCTCCAACACACTCACCCTGGCCGTCCTGTCCGACGGGACCACACCGTCGGGTCCATCGGACGTACGGCTGACCTTGCTCGGGGCGGCAGCGGGAGGGGTGCCGGTGACCCCGGTCTGACCCTCCTGCCTCCGCCCCGGCGCGGGCGGCTACCGGGCCAGCCGGATCACGTTCCAGGACAGCGGTTCGAGTACGGCGGTGAGGGTGCCGCCCGTCACGGCGGTGCCCTCGACCGCGTGCGGGGCGACCCGCTCGGGCTCGTCGAGGGTGTTGCGGGCGTCCGGGTCGGCGTCCGCGAGGGCACTGTGCTCGACGACGGACGTCAGGTCGAGGCCGTTGAGGGCGACTTCGAGCGGAAGCGCCTCGGTGCGACTGCGGTTGACGGCGAAGACGGTGACGGTGCCGTCCTCCGCGCGCACGGCCGTGGCGTGCAGCAGGTCGGCCTCGCCGTACTTCTTCGTCTCGTACGTCGGTGAGTCGACCCGGACGTCGAGGACCTGGCCGCGGCCGTACTGCGAGGCCTGGGCGAAGGGGAAGAAGGTCGTCTGGCGCCAGGCCGGGCCGCCGGGCTCGGTCATGATCGGGGCGATGACGTTGACCAGCTGGGCGAGACAGGCGACGGTGACGCGGTCCGCGTGCCGCAGCAGGGCGATGAGGAGCGAGCCGACGACGACGGCGTCGGTGACGCTGTAGTTGTCCTCCAGGAGGCGGGGGGCCTCCGCCCAGTCCCGCGCGCCGGAGTTCTCGATCGCGTGCCACTCCGAGATGTACCAGACGTTCCACTCGTCGAAGGAGAGGTTGATCTTCTTCTTCGACTTCAGCTTCGCGCCGATGTGGTCGGCGGTGGCGACCACGTTCTCGATGAAGGACTCCATGTCGACGGCGGAGGCCAGGAAGGAGTCGACGTCGCCGTCCTCGGGCTGGTAGTAGGCGTGCAGGGAGATGTGGTCGACGAGGTCGTACGTCTCCTCCAGGACCGTCGCCTCCCACGCGGCGAAGGTCGGCATGGACTGGCTGGAGGAGCCACAGGCGACGAGTTCGACGCCCGGGTCGAACTGGCGCATCGCGCGGGCGGTCTCGGCGGCGATCCGGCCGTACTCCTGGGCGGTCTTGTGGCCCGTCTGCCAAGGGCCGTCCATCTCGTTGCCGAGGCACCACAACCTGATGCCGAACGGGTCCTTGTCGCCGTGGGCGACGCGGAGGTCGGACAGAGCGGTGCTCTCGGGGTGGTTGGCGTACTCCTGGAGTTCGAGAGCCTCGGCGACTGCGCGCGTGCCGAGGTTGATGGCCATCATGGGCTCGGCCTGGGGGCCGACCTTGCGGAGGAAGTCGATGTACTCCGAGAGGCCGAAGCGGTTGGTCTCGGTGGAGCGCCAGGCGAGGTCGAGGCGGCGGGGGCGGTCCTCGACGGGGCCGACGGAGTCCTCCCACTTGTAGCCGGAGACGAAGTTGCCGCCGGGGTAGCGGATGGCGGTGACGCCGAGTTCGCGGACCAGGTCGAGGACGTCCTGGCGCAGGCCCTTGTCGTCGGCCGTGGGGTGGTCCGGTTCGAAGATGCCGGTGTAGACGCAGCGGCCGAGGTGTTCCACGAAGGAGCCGAAGATCCGGGGATTGACCTCGCCGACGGTGAAGGCGGGGTCGAGGGCGAAGCGGGCGGTGCTCATGTACGCCTTTCGGGGGTGGTATGTCTGTTTCGCGGGCGGGTGCGGGTTGTTCCGAGGCTGGTCAGGTCAGGTCGGCTCAGGTCGCCCCATGCCCGCCCCTTCTGATCGACTGCGCCCGATCGCCGTGTTCGGTATCTCGGCATCTGCTCGTAACCTCGAACCGGACGGTAAATAGGAAGCGCTTGTCAGTCAATGGGTTGCACGGGACTTTCCAGCCAGGGAGGTCGTTCTCGGTTGAACTACGGCCTGGTCTCGGGCAGCCTGCTGTGCGGCGGCGAGAGCGGCTAGAGCCGCAAGAGCCATAAGAGGGGGAGCGATGAATGTCGCGGGCGCGCGGAAGAAGGCGGCCCGGCTCACCGCGGGGCTGCGGCGCTCGCGAAGGGCCTCCTCCGGGATGCGGGAGCTGACGAAGGGCCTCGGTGCGGCCGTGCGGGCCAGACCGCGCCCGCCGGCCGACGCGCGCGAACTGTGCCGGGTGCTGTGCGAGGAGATGCGCGTACGGCGCGGTGGGCGGCCCGTGGAGCTGCGGTTCGAGCGGTTCCCGGACGAGATCGAGGTCACCGGGCTGTGGGTGGAGTTCCAGGACTTCGACCTGGTGATCGTCGAGGAGCGGGCCGAGGCGGTGCAGCAACTGGTCATCCTCGGCCATGAGTTGTGGCACCTGCACGCCGGGCACAGCCACCACCACCTGGCCGGGGCGGCGCTGGCCGGCCGGCACGAGTGGAATACCTTCGACGACGCCGCGCTGTCCGTGGCCGCGCGTGACGGCTCCCGTGCCGCCGACGAGGCGGAGGCGGACGACTTCGGACATCGGCTCGCCGCCGTGTTCCGGCCCCTGCTGTCCGGGGGGTCGGGGCGGTCCGGACAGGACAATGTCGCCCCGCTCGACCCGCTCCGACGGTCCCTCGGCTACCGGGGGCGCGGGGGAACGGCGCGGTGACGACGGCCCTCGCCCGACTGGCCTGGTCCCCCGCGGGTTTCGTCAACGAGTTCTACCCGTCGTTCTGGTGGATCCCGGCCGGCGTCCTGACCGCCGCCCTGGCGATCAAGCTGCCCACCATCGTGCGGCTGTGGAGCGACCCGCTGCTGCGGGCCGTCGGCGGCGTACTGCTCATCGCCTGCGCCGTGTTCGTGTTCGTGGCGCCGTCGACGATCGCCCGGGTCAACCGGATCACGGGCGTGCCGAACATCTCGGCGCCCTGGGTGTACTCGCTGCTGACCGCGTTCTGCGGCTCCTGTCTGCTGCTGATCATCGCGTGGCGCAACGGGCTGTCCGACCGTTCGGCGTCGACGGTCCGCGCCGTGCGCTGGGTGATCGCGGGCACCTGCACGGTGATCGCCGCGCTGTGGGTGCTGTTCGCGCTGGCGGACGCGCCGGTGGAACGGCTGCGGGACCTCGACACGTACTACGCCGACACCCCGTACATGCGCGAGATGATCCTGCTCTATCTCCTCGCGCAGGCCGTGGCCACCGTGATCACTTCGGGCCTGATCTGGAACTGGGTCCGCACCGACGGACTCGACGCCTGGCTGCGCTGGGGCCTGAAGTTCCTGGGCGTCGGCTACGCGGCCCAGCTCTCCTTCTACGCGGTCAAGTTGCCCGCGGTGGTGGCCCGCTGGACCGGCCGCCGCCTGGACTGGCTGAGCACGGCGGTGGCCCCGCCCCTCGCGTGCCTGTCGGCCATCCTGATAGCGATCGGCTTCATCCTGCCGCACGCCGGCCAGTACCTGCACGAACGCTGGCGGGTCCATGCCGCCCACCATCGCCTGCGCCCCCTGTACCTCCTCATGCGCACGGTGAACGGCTCCGGTGTGTCGTTCGTCCTGCACGCCACACCGGAGCTACGGCTCATCCGCCGGGAGACGTTCATCCGCGATGTCCTGCTCCCCCTGGCCCGCCACATCGACGAGGACCGACGCCACCGGGCCTACGAGGCCGCCCTCGCCCTCGGCCACGCCCCGTCCCACGCCAAGGCCCTCGCCTCCGCGGTGGCCCTCCAGGACGCGGTCGAGGCCCGCCACCGGCCGACGGAGACCGACCCGGACCACTCCCCCGACACCACAGACCTGCTCCGCGAGATCACCACCCTGTCCCAAGCCCTGCGCCACCCGGCCGACCTTCTGGCCGTACGCACCCACGCACCGGAACCGGGCGTGGCGGGGCGAGGCGCCGCCGGGGTTGATCGGCGGGGTGTTCGCGGCTGAGGCCGGGGGCCGAAGGCCTAAGGTCCAGGGGTCCGGGCGGGAGCCGTGCACCTGCTCCCGCCCGTGTCGCCGCCTCGGGGTTCAGCCCGCGAACGCCGGCTGCGGCAGACCCTTTCCGGCACCGGGAACGACCAGCAGGGAGCCTGCCACCGGGTGGGGTGCGGTCAGGCCCACGCGGGCCGTCGTGACGTACAGGTCGGTCAGGTCAGGGCCGCCGAAGGCGCAGGCGGTCACGAGGGGCGTGGGCAGCTCGACCACGCGGTCCAGCTCGCCGTCGGGCGTGTAGCGGCGTACCGCCGAGCCGCCCCACAGCGCCACCCACACACAGCCGTCGGCGTCCACCGTCAGCCCGTCCGGGAAGCCGGCGCCGTCCTCGATCTGCGCGAACCGGCGCCGGTCCACGGCCAGGCCGCCCTCGTGGTGGAAGACGTCGACCTGTCGCGTCGGCGAGTCGATGTAGTACATCAGGCTGCCGTCGGGGCTCCAGCCGATGCCGTTGCTGACCGCGACGTCGTCGAGAACCGTCCGTACGTCCCCGTCCCCGGTGATCCGGGAGAGCGTGCCGCCGCCGGGGGCCTCGTCGTAGCGCATGGTGCCGGCCCAGAGGGAACCGTCGGGGGCGACGGCGGCGTCGTTGGCACGGCGGCCGGGGACGACCTCGCGGTGCAGCCAGCGGAAGGTGTCGTCCGGGTCGACGAGTCCGACCCCGTCCCGGAGGTTCAGGACGAGCCCACCGCCGGCCCTGGGCTTGGCCGCCCCCACGTGCTGGTCGGTCACCCGGACGCTGCGGCGGCCCGACACGGGGTCGTACGTGTGGACACGGGCGCCGAGGATGTCGATCCAGATCAGCCGGCCGGCGTCCGCGTCCCAGGTCGGGCCCTCCCCCAGGGTCGCCTCGACGCGCACCGCCACCTCGTACGCCGTCATACGACGGTCCTGTGGCCGAGGCGCTCCGAGAGTTCCACGGCGCCCTTGGCGGCGAGCTGCTCCAGCTCCTCGCGGCGCTCGTCGCTCCAGCGGATCATGGGGACGGAGATGGAGAGGGCGGCGACGACCTGCCCGGTACGGTCCCGCACCGGCGCGGCCACGCAGCTCACGTCCGGGTTGGACTCGCGGCGCTCCACCGCGATGCCGCGCTGCCGGATCTGGGCCAGGGCCTCGCGCAGGGCGGACGGCTCGGTGATGCTGTTGGTTGTCATCCCGACGAGCTCGGCGTCTTCCGGGATGCGCGAGCTGAGTTCGTGATCCGGAAGGGAGGCCAGCAGCATCTTGCCGACGGACGTGCAGTGCGCGGGCAGCCGGCGCCCGGCGGCGGACACCATGCGCACGGCGTGCGTGGAGTCGACCTTGGCGATGTAGATGACGTCGGTGCCCTCCAGGATCGCCACGTGGACGGTCTCGTCACAGGTCTCCGCGACGGACCGCGCCACCTGCTGTCCCTCGGCGGCGAGGTCAAGCTGCTCGGCGTACCGGCTGCCGAGCTGGTACGGCCGCACACCGAGCCGGTAGCGCCCCGGCTGCCCGGGCAGCTGGACGATGTACGCCCGGGCGGCGAGCGTGGTGACCAGCTCGTGCACAGTGGTGCGCGGCAGCTGCAGCCTGCGCACGATGTCGGGGGCGGAGAGCGTCCCGTCCCCGTCGAGGAAGAGCTCAAGAATGTCGAGAGCCCGGGTCACGGCAGGTACTAGGCGTCCCACAACCGGCCCCTCCCTTGTTATCTGAGGCGTCTGTGTTCGAAATTTCAACAGACGATCGGCATGACGAACACAGGCTACGCAAGTGCGTTTGCCCGGGCAATGGTTCTGCGGGGTCCAAGTACGGGAAAGGCCCGCGGTCGGCGGAACGGTAACCGTACGTCCGGTGCTCCCTTCAGAATGCCAGACAGCGGTTTTCCCTTGACCGGCCGGACATGATCGGAGCGCGGGTGGGCGACGTCGGTGAGGCTACGAGGGCGCACCCCGTCCTGGTGACGGGCGGCAGCGGGTTCGTGGGCAGCCATCTCGTGCGGCGGCTGCTGGAGCGTGGGTATCGCGTCCGTGCCACCGTCCGCAGCACGGCGAGCGCCCCGAAGGTGGCGCCCCTTCGTCGCATGCAGGGCGACCATCCCGGGCGCCTGGAGCTCTTCGAGGCGGATCTTCTCGTCGACGGGTCCTTCGACGAGGCCGTGGAGGGGTGCGGTGTCGTGTTCCATGTCGCCTCGCCGTTCTTCATGCCGGAGAAGATCAAGGACGGGCAGCGGGACATGGTCGAGCCCGCGCTCGTCGGGACGCGGAATGTCGTCGGGAGCGTGGAGCGGACGGCTACGGTGCGGAGGTTCGTCCTCACCTCCACCGTCGGCGCCGTGTTCGGTGACTACGCCGACGTGCTCGGCATGGAGGGGCAGGTGTTGAGCGAGGCGTACTTCAACACCACCAGCACCGTGGAGAACAACCCGTACCACTACGCCAAGACCGTGGCGGAGCAGGCCGCCTGGGAGGCGGCGAAGGGGCAGGACCGGTGGCGTATGGTCGCCGTCAACCCCGGGCTCGTGCTCCAGCCATCCCTCACTCCCGCCTCCGAGTCCGGGAGCCTGTTCCTGCTCGAAGAGCTCTTCAAGGGCTACTTCTTCTACGGCGCCCCCGACTTCAACTTCACCACGGTCGACGTCAGGGATGTGGCCGACGCGCACATCGCGGCCGCGGAGAAGCCGCAGGCACAGGGGCGGTACATCCTCGCGGCTGAGCGGATGACGTCCTTTCACGAGATGGCGCGGATCCTTCGGGGGCGGTATCCGAAGGATCTCCGGCTGCCCCGAACCCGCCTTCCGCACTGGCCTGTTCGCATCCTCGGCCCCGCCTTCGGGCTCACCCAGGACTACACCCGCAAGCACCTCGGCATCAGGTTCGAGGTCGACAACAGCCGCAGCGTGCGGGAGCTCGGCATCGGTTACCGGCCCGTCGAGGAGACCCTGCTGGATCACTACGAGGCGTGGCGGGCGCAGCGGTCCCGCACATGAGGAGCCGCTACGGCCCGTGCCCGCCCGGCTCCCCGAGCACCCCTCTCAGCCTCTGCGCCCGCAGCACCAGTTCGAGTTCGAAGCGCCGGTCCGGGTCATCGATCTCGTCGCCCCACAGCTCGCGGATCTGGCGCAGGCGGTAGCGGACCGTCTGCGGGTGGACGCCGAGCCGGGCGGCCACCTCCGGCGCTCCGCCCCGCGTCTCCAGCCACGCCAGTAACGTTTCCGCAAGCCGGCGCCCATGGGTCGGCCCGCAGTGCGCCAGGGGTGCCAGGCAGCGCAGGGCCAGGTCGTCGATCAGTTCCTCGGGCTGGAGGAGGACCAGGGCCTCCGTGTGTTCCGTGCAGTACAGGACGTCCGCGGTGGGCAGCAGCCGCCGTTCCATCAGGCGTACGGCCGCCTCGGCCCAGTGCAGCGACTTCGCCGCGTCGGCGAGCGGTACGGGCGGCCCGATGGCCCCGGACCAGCCGGTCAGCGCCCGGTGCAGTAACTCGGGGCGGCCGGCGGCGTCCGGCTCGGGGACGACCATGCGGGGCTGCTCGTACTCCATGTCGAGCAGCACGCCCTGTCCGACAGCGGGCGCGACCGCCTCCCGGGCCGGGCGGAGCAGGACGCCGACGGCCACCTTGCGCGGCAGCGGCCAGCCGACCCGGGCGGCCCGTTCGGTCAGGGCGTCGGCCGGGTCGCCCCGGTGGTGTTCGGCAAGCAACAGCTCCACCAGGCGGCGCTGGAGGCGCAGCCGCTCGCCGGCCTGCCGGGCCGCCGCCTCGGCGTAGCCGCGCACCGACTGGTCGACCAGTCCGTCCAGGTACTCGTAACCGGCGTCCACGAGCTCGTACATCGCGGGCGGCGGGATCTCGGCCTGCTGGCCGATCTCGGCGAAACAGCGCCAGGCCAGGCGTACGCCCATGCGGTAGATGGCCTGCAGCGAGTCCAGGGAGCGGCCGTGCAGGCCCTCGCCGCGGCCGAACTCCTGGAAGACGCCCGGCGGGACCGTCGGCCGGCCCTCCGACTGTTCCAGGTGCTGGACGAAGACCTCGATGGCGCGGCGGATGCCGACCAGGGCCATCGGCTCGCCGGACTCGTCGAGGACGAGTGGCAGGTGCGGGTACTCGCGGCGGATCTCCCGCAGGATCTCCTCGGCGAGCGTCGGCGCCTCGGCCATCGCCAGGGCGGCGAACCGCCGGACCTGGAGGCGGGGGACGTCGTGCCAGGCCGATCGGGTGGTGACGGCCGGCGAGTGGGCGGGCGTCACCGGTCAACTCCCCTGTCCGGCTTGCTCGTACGTGATCAGTGGCGTGTTCGGCTGGTCGGGGGTCGCGTCGAGCAGCGCGACGACGCCGAGGGCGGCGCCCACGGCGAGGGCCGCGGCGGCCACAACGGTGAGCGTGGCGGCGAGCAGTCTGGACATCGCAGGGTCAGCCTCTCTGTCCGGAGGTCGTCCCCACCCCTGCCCGTCGGCCCAGTCTCGACAAGCATTGACACCCCGTCAAGAGGCGCCTACGGTTCCCGGCCCATAGGCCCTGCTCGGGTCGCCCAGGACGTGCCCCTTCTCGCGGCCGGCCCGATCCGGAAGACCCGGAAAACCCGGAAGACCCGGAAGTCAGGGACAGAGCGGCCCGAACTCCGTCATCCCACCCCCTGGAGTGCCCGGATGCGCCGTACAGCCTCACCTGTCTCCTTGATCCTGCTGGGACTCGGCACGTTTCTGCTGGTCCTGGCGCCGATGCTGGTCTGGTACGTCGAGCCGCGGGCCGCCGTGAACCCGATCGACATCGACACGACCGCCGTGTACTCCGGCACCGGCAGCTACTTCGACACCGACGAGATCGAGACCGTGCACGACAAGCGGATCACGGTCACCCAGCAGGTGCGCGGCAACGTCGCGGACAGCGAGAAGAGCGGGCGGGCGGTGTGGGACGTGACGACGACGGTCGACACGGACAAGTCGCTGCCGGCCGCCGATCCGCACGACGCGCTGGAGTTCTTCCTGAACCGGTGGGTGACCGACCGGCGCACCAACCAGCCGGTGCACTGCTGCAAGGAGAACCCGTACTTCGAGGGCGACGCGTATCTGAAGTTCCCCTTCGACGTGCACAAACGGTCGTACTCCTGGTGGGACAACTCGCTCGGCGACACGGTGGTGCTGCACTACGCGGGTACGAAGAAGGTCCAGGGGTACACGGGTTACCGGTTCACCGGCACCGTCGCGCCCACGAAGATCGGCACCCGGCTGGTGCCCGGCACGATCGTCGGCCGGAAGAGCACACCGCAGGTCCTCGCCGAGGAGTGGTACTCCAACCACGGCATCGAGCTGGTCGCCGACCGGCGCACCGGCCGGGTCCTCTACGCCCAGGTCGGCCCGCGCCGCACTCTGCGCGCGCCGGGCGCGAAGAAGGACGCGGTGGTGCTGCTCGACAGCCGGAAACTGGGGTTCACCACCGCGACGCAGAAGGCGCAGGTGAAACTGGCGAAGAAGGAGAGCGGCCAACTGCGCATGGTGGGGCAGACGTTGCCGATCGGCGCCGCTGTGGCCGGATTCGTTCTGGCGGTGGTGGGTGGGGTTTTGGTGCTACGAGGACGGAAACGCCCCGAAGCACCCGATACGGGTGGAACATCCCAGGCTCACCTCATGAAGTGACATGACGTCAGTTCTAATAAAGCCGGAAATTGTCATCCCGGTGAGTAGCCGTGGCGAACGGCTGGGCGAAAACTGTCCAACCCCACCCGAGCACAGCCCGTCCACACCCCCCGCCCATGAAGAGCTCAGTCCCCCCACAGCAAGTCCAGAAAGACACCACTGAGTTCCGCACCCTGAGACGAGTTGGAGCACCCATGCCCCAGCACGTGCCTTCCCAGCTGCGCGCCGCACACCCCTGGGCGCCGCAGCACCCTCCGGCGCTCCCCCCACAACCGCGCCGAATCGTTTTCCTGGCCCACCGGGATCTCGACAATCCGGCGGCCGGCGGCTCCGAGCTGCTGGTCGACCGGCTCGCCGAGGGGCTGACCGGTCTCGGCCACCAGGTCACCCTGATCTGCGGCGGCCCGGCGGCCTTCCGGGACTACCGGGTCGTGTCGGCCGGCGGTGAGTTCGGCCACTACCTGCGCGCCCGCTCCGCCTTCGCCCGCCAGGTCGGCGAGACCGATCTGCTGGTCGAGGTCTGCAACGGCATGCCCTACCTCGCGCCCCTCTGGCACCACGGCCCCACCCTGTGCCTGGTCAACCATGTCCACTCCGACCTGTGGAAGATGCGGTTCGGCGGGCCCTTCACCCCGGCCGCACGCATCGGCCGACGACTCGAACAGTGGGCGCTGACCGGTGCCCAGCACCGGAGCCTGCTGGTCGCCGTCTCCCCCTCGACGGCGCACGCCCTGCGCGCGATCGGTGTCGAACGTGACCGGATCCGCGTGGTGCACAACGGAGTCGAGGAGCCCGGACCGTGTGCCGAGCGATCGGCCGAGCCGCTGTTCGTGGCGGTGGGCCGGCTCGTCGAGTACAAGCGGATCGATCTGCTGCTGAGACTCTGGGAGCGGGTGCGGCCGGTCACCGGCGGCCGGCTGGTGATCGTCGGTGACGGACCCGAACGGGGTCGCCTGGAGCAGATCGCCGGTCCCGGCGTCGAGTTCGCGGGCCATGTCTCCGAGGCGGAGAAGCACCGGCTGTTGTGCGCGGCCTGGCTGCTGCTGCATCCGTCCGCCGTGGAGGGATGGGGGCTGGTCGTCACCGAGGCCGCCACCCGCCGGACGCCGACGATCGCCTTCGACGTACCCGGACTGCGGGACTCCGTCGTGGACGGGGAGACGGGTGTGCTCGCGCACGGGGAATCGTCCTTCGCCGCGGCCTGGTGCACGCTTGGGTTGTCCGGACTTCGGCGTGAGGCGATGGGCAAGGCCGCACGGGATCGGGCGGCTCGGTATCGGTGGCACCGGACGGTCAGACAGTTTCGGGCGGTAGCCGCGGAGGCGGTGAGGGGCTGGGCGCCGTGAGGCGGGTGCGGGTACGTCGTGGCCTGTCGCGCTCACGCGGAGGTGGCCGCACATTCGACACAGCCCCGCGCCCCTGTGGGGGCGACGCAGTACCCCGGCGTTTGAAGGATCCCTCTTTTCAGAGGTCCCTCGCCCTCTTCCGGGCCTTCCTCCATGAACAGGACGATCCCGAGAACTGCTACTCGCTCCTCGCCCGCGACGCCACCGATCAGATCGAGGCCTACGACGGTCCCCTCTCCGGACGCACCGTCGTCGATGTCGGCGGAGGCAATGGCTACTTCACCGAGGAGTTTCGGCGGCGCGGGGCGCATGCCTATCTCTTCGAGCCCGACATGAAGGAGTTGGGGGAGAAGCCGCCCGGCTCGGCCGTGATCGCCGACGGGTACCTCCTGCCCCTGTCCGACGGGGTCGCCGACGTCACCTTCTCGTCCAATGTCCTGGAGCACGTGGCCGACCCGCAGACGTTTCTCAGTGAGCTCACCCGCGTCACCCGGCCCGGTGGGCTCATCTACGTCTCGTTCACCAACTGGCTGTCGCCCTGGGGCGGTCACGAGTGGGCGCCCTGGCACTACTTCGGCGCCGAGCGGGCCCGCGCCCGCTACCGGCGCCGTACCGGAAAGCCCGCCAAGCACACTCTCGGCGAGAACCTCTTCGCCGTGCACATCGGCACCACGCTGCGGCAGGTGCGCGCCCGCGACGACGTCACGGTCGTCTCGGCGCGCTCCCGCTACTGGCCGTTCCTCGCCGAGGCCGTCGTGAAGGCGCCCGGCGTAAGGGAGTTGGCCACCTGGAACCTTCTCCTCATCCTCCGGCGGTGTCCCCCATGACGACCACGGTCCAGGCTCCTCCTCCGGCAGCCGTCCCCACCACCGCGGCCACCTCGGGTCCCCCGGAGGGCCCGCGGTCGCGGCGCTGGCTGGTGGGGTTCTGGGCCGTGGTGTTCGTGCTGTTCCTGGTGGTGCACCCGGGGCGGCAGACCTTCGACACCAAGCTGGGGGTGACGGTCGACCCGGGCGCGTTCTTCTCCGGTCTGGGGCAGTTGTGGCACGACCAGGGGTCCTTCGGCGGGATCCAGGACCAGTACGCCGGCTACCTGTGGCCGATGCTGCCGTTCTACTGGCCGGCCCATGCCGTGCGGCTGCCCGTGTGGCTTGCGGAGCGGCTGTGGCTGTCGCTGATCGTGTCCGTCGCCTTCTGGGGTGCGCTGCGGCTGGCCGAGCGGCTGCGGGTGGGCAGCGGGGGGTCCCGGCTGCTCGCGGGCGTCGCGTACGCGCTGTGGCCGGTGTTCACGATCGTCGTCGGGTCGACGTCGGCCGCCGCGCTGCCCGGTGCCTTTCTGCCCTGGGTGCTGCTGCCGCTGACCGGTGAGCGCTACGCCGCGCGGGTGGCGGCTCTGCGCTCGGCACTGGTGGTGCCGTTCATGGGCGGTGTGAACGGCGCCTCCACGCTGGCCTCGCTGCTGCCGGTCGGGCTGTACCTCCTGTCCCGGCCGCCCGGGCCACGTCAGCGCAAGCTGATCGCCTGGTGGGCACCGGGAGTGGTCGTGGCGACGGCCTGGTGGTGGATCCCGCTGCTGATGCTCGGCGTCTACGGCGAGAACTTCCTTCCGTACGTGGAGACTTCGCAGACCACGACGGCCACCATGTCGGCGACGGAGGCGCTGCGCGGGGCCGGCAACTGGGTCGCCTATCTGCACTTCGGCCAGGCGTGGCTGCCGGCGGGCTGGACGGTCACCGCCTCGGTGATCGTCATCGTCTGCTCGGCGCTCGCGGCCGGGCTGGGCCTGGCGGGGCTGGCGAGACGGGACATGCCGGAGCGGCGGTGGCTGGTGCTGACCGTGATCTGCACGGGCCTGGTGCTGCTCGCGGGATACGGCGGCGCGTTCGGCGCGCCCTTCCACGGGATCGTGCAGGACTGGCTGAACGGCCCACTGGTCCCGTTCCGCAACATCTACAAGTTCCAGACGGGACTGGCTCTGGCGCTGGTCCTGGGGCTCGCCCATGTGGTGGGCGTGGCGGCGCGGGAGCGCGGGGCCCGGCCCGTGCGTGGCCGCCGGTTCGCCCCGCTGGTCGCCGCGGCCCTGGTCCTTCCGGGCCTCATGTGGCCGTACCTCAACGGCTCGATCCTCAACCCGGGCTCCTTCCAGGAGCTGCCCACGTACTGGAGGACGACGGCGAGCTGGCTTGCGAAGTACTCCCCCGACTCCCGCGCCCTCGTCGCCCCGGCCACCTCGCACGGCCTCTACACCTGGGGCTCCCCCATCGACCAGCCCCTCGACGTCCTCGCCAGGTCCCGCTGGGCGCAACGGGACTACGTCCCCTTCGGCACCCCGGGCAACCGGCGCGCGATGGACGCGGTCGAGGATGCCCTGGCCTCCGGCAGTGACGTCCCGGGCCTCGCCGACTATCTGAGCCGGGCGGGCCTCTACTACGTCGTCGTACGCAATGACCTGGACCCCGACCAGATCGGCTCGGTACCGACCACGACCGTGAAGCGGACCCTGGAGCAGTCGGGATACGTCCGGGTGACGGGCTTCGGGCCGGTCATGACCGGCGGCACGATCGCCCATGACGCGCCGCTCCAGGTGGAGGGGCTGTACCCGCGGCAGCGTGCGGTGGAGATCTACGAGCCCGCCGGCAAGGGAGTGCCGAGGCCGGGGCAGGCCCATCTGCTGCCGGTCGCCGACACCGCCGTGGTCTCCGGCGGCCCCGAGTCACTGCTTCCGACGGCGTCCGAGCTGCGCGGCCGGGCGAGTGTGCTGACCGGTGACAACCACCCCGGGCTCGGCTCCCCGTCCCTCCAGGTGGTCGGCGACGGGCTGCGCCGCGCGGACACCCGGTTCGGCCTGGTCGACGCCAACACGTCGTACACGTACACGAGTTCGGAGCGGAACTCGCCGGACGCCGTGCAGGACCCGGGCCGGAAGCCGCACCAGATTCTGCCCGCCAAGGGGCTCGGCCACCAGACGGTGGCCCAGCTGCGCGGCGCCCGCTCGGTGACCGCCTCCTCCAGCGGCAACTGGCTCTTCCACCTCCCCCAGTACGACCCGGTGAACGCCTTCGACGGCAATCCGGAGACCGCCTGGACGGAGGGCGCGCCGGACTCGGCGGACGGGCAGTGGCTGCGGATCGGCTTCACGGACAGCTACGACATGCCGTCGTCGTTCGAGGTGACGCCGCTGCCGCAGCGGAGCGTGCGGTCGGCGGCGACGAAGGTGCGCGTGGAGACCGAGAAGGGGTCGAGGACCGGTTTCCTGCGGCCGAACGGTCAGACGCAGAGCATCAAGGCACCGGCGGGCTCGACGAGTTGGATGAAGCTGACCATCGTCGACTCGGTGTCCCGTCGCTCGGGCCTCACCGGCGCGGGCTTCTCCGAGGTCCTCCTGCCGCACGTCCAGGTGACCCGGCTCCTGCGGCTGCCGACCGACGCGGACGGCTCGGACGCCGCCGCCACGATGATCTCCCTGCACCGCACCCCCGACCCCACCGGCCTCTCCGCCACCGGCACCGAGGCGGGCCTGCACCGGCGCTTCTCCACGGCCGCGGCGGGGACGTACGCGGTGAGGGCGAGCGCGGTGCCGGTGGCCGGTGAGGCGCTCGACAGGCTGCTGTACGAGGTCGCACCCGACCAGCAGAGCCGCATCGTGGCGACCGCCGACTCGACGGCGCCCCTCGGTGCGGGTCTGTCCGCGCGCAACCTCACCGACGGCGACCTGACGACGGCGTGGATCGCGGGCGACCGGGCGACGATCCATCTGCGCTGGAACGGCAGACTGCCCGTCGGGGAAGTGGTGCTGGCACCGGCCGGCGGACTGTCGAGCCGTCCGGCCCAGGTGGACATCAGCTCGCCGGACGGCTCGACGACCGCCGGCGTCGACGAGAACGGCGTGGTCCGCTTCGACCCGGTCACCACGGACCGTCTGGACATCACGATCACCAGGACCGCGCCGCTGACCCTGCACAACCCGGTCGCCGACGAGGACCTGCAGCTGCCCGTGGGCCTGACCGAGGCGTACATCCCGGTACTGGACCAGTACCGCACGCCGCAGCCGAGGAGTTCCCGCACCTTCTCGCTGCCGTGCGGGCGGGGGCCGGACGTGGCGGTGGACGGCGAGCTGTACCGGACGAGCGTGCGCGGGACGGTACAGGACCTGCGGGAACGCCGGCCGGTCGCCGTCACGCTCTGCCAACGAGGGCGCGCCGACGACGCGTTGGAGCTGACGGCGGGCGCGCACCGGGTCGAGGCCGGGGACGCCGGACCTCTCCCGCTGACGGACGTCACCCTCACCCGTGGCACGGTCACCGAACCCACGGCGGTGGAACGCCGGTTGACGGTACGGGACTGGCTGGGCGACCGCCGGGAGGTGACCGTCGGCTCCGGTGCGGCCATGTACCTGACGACGTACGAGAACTACAACGACGGCTGGAAGGCCACCCTGGGCGGCAAGGAGCTGACCTCGGTCCGCCTCGACGGCTGGCAGCAGGGCTGGCGGATCCCGGCCGGGGCGGGCGGCACGGTCAAGCTGTCGTACGAGCCCGCGACGGCCTACGAGGGCGGGCTGATCGGCTCGGCTGTGGGGCTCGCGGTCCTGGTGGGCCTGGTCGTGTGGCGGCGGCGCGCACCGAACCCCGACCCGCCGCAGCCGGCTGCGCCGCTGCCGGGGCTGTGGCTCGGCACGGTGACGCTGACCGCGGTGGGCATCGTGATCGCCGGGTGGTTCGCCCTGCTGGTGCCCGCGCTGGCCTTGCTGGCGTACCGACGGCACGCGCCGCTCGTGCCGATCGCCTTCGTGGCCCTCGCGGGGGCCGGGATCGCGGCGGCGACGGGGGCCGGGGAGCCGGTGGGCGCGGGGCACGGCGCCTTCGGGCAGGCGGCCCAACTGCTGGCGCTGACCGGGCTGTTCGCGGGTGTGGTGAGTGTGCGGGAGCCGGACGAGGGGCCCGGGGCCACGGCAGTGCTGCCTCCGGTGCCGGCCACCGGCGCACCGCCCGGCTCCGACGCACCCACACAGTCGCTGCCGCGCCGGCTGCGCGGCGCGAGGGGGCCGCGGCCCCGGAGCGAAGGGGTTCGGGGGGCCGAGGGCGAGCCCTCCACCCCGCGCCCCGACACCGGACCGACCCTCTCGGCCCGCGGCCCCGGCGGACCGGACCCGGACCCACGCACCGCCCCCATCCCCGCCCGCACACCGAAGCCCCCGCCCACACCGCCCGCGCAGACACCGCCCGGGCAGACACCGGCTCCGAACACCGACAGCGGAAGGGGCGACCCCAAGTGACCGCACCGGACCACCCTGCACGCGCCGAAAGCCCCGCGCGCCCGCCGGGCCACACCCCCTTCCGCGCCGCCCCGACGCACCGGTCGGCACCGCACCAGGACACACAAGGCCCGGCCACCACCACGGGGAGGGGCGACCCCGAATGACCGCCGTCGAACACCCCGCACGCGCCGGCGGCGGCCCGGCTCGTCCGCCGGTTCGTATTCCGTTTCCGGTCGTCGACGAGGTCGCCCGGCACTGTGTCCAGGAGGAGGAGCCGGAGACGGTTCACATCGAGGTCCATCTGCCGGGGCGGCTGGACCGGGACCGGCTTCGTACGGCGTTCGTGGCGGCCCTGCGTCGCCATCCGCGCATCCTGATGCGCGAGGCTCCGGGGCACTGGTATCGGCGGCGCTACGAATGGGAGTTGACCAGCGGGCCGGACGCGGAGGTGGTGTCCTTCCCGCCGGGGGACCGGTGCGCGTTGCGGGACGCGCGGACGCGGGCGCTGACGAGCGCCCCGCCGCTGTCCCTTTCTCCGCCGATACGCCTGGAGGTGGTGGAGGGGGCGGGCCCGGCGGAGGGCAGTGAGGCGACGGACGCCGTCGGTGTGCCGCCCGGGAGGCACGACGGCCCGCCACCGGGCCGGCCGCAGGGCACCGTCCTCTTCCTCACCATCAACCACACCGCCCTGGACGGCCCCGCCTGTCTGCGCGTCCTGGCCACCGCGGCCGAGCTCTACGGAGGCAGGGACAACTCCCCCGCGGCACCCCCCGTACGCACGGCCGACGCCCCCCAGGACCCCGGCGGCGCCCCTTCCAACTGGTCCCCGCCCGCCCGCGTCGCCCCCGGCATCCCCGAGCCCTCCCCCGGCAACGGCATGCTCGTCACCGAACTCCCCCTCCCCCACCGCCCGAAGGGCTCCCCCTACACGGTGAACGACCAGCTCATGGTCACCACCGCCCTCACCATCGCCCACTGGAACAGAGAACACGGCGCCCACCCACGCCCCCTGCGCATCACCATGCCCGTGGACGACCGCCCCCGGGACGCCGGCATGCCCATCGGCAACGGCACCCGTCTGGTCGAAGTCCCCTTCAGAGCAGAGGAGTTGGCCGCCCACGGCGCCGCCGACATGCCCGCCCTCCTGCGCGGCACGGCCACCCGCACCCGCGCCCTGAAATCCCTCCCCCGCCCCCAGCTCGGCCGCGGCGCCGCGCTCCTCACCGCGCCCGTCACCCCCGTGGCCTGGCGCGCCGCCCTCACCCGGGGCCTGCGCAGAGCGGCCGCGCCCTGGACGTCGACGACCCTGCTCAGCAACATCGGCCGCATCCCGTACCCGCTGGACTTCGGCGAGGAGGCGGGCCGTGCGCACGCGGTCTGGTTCTCGGCCCCCGCCCGTATGCCCCGCGGCCTGACCGTCACGACCGCGTCCACCGCGGGCCGCCTCCACCTCGCCCTGCGCTGGTCCCGCGCCCTGCTCAGCCACGGCGACGGCGCCCACCTCCGGGACCTGTTCGAGCACTACCTGCACTCCACGGAGGTCACCCCATGACCACCACCTCCACGCTCGGCCCCGGCCTGAGCGACTTCTACGAGAATCCCGCCGTCCCCGTCGCCTCCGGCACGCCCCGCACCCTCCGCCAGGCCCGCATGCTGGCCACCGCCCTCGGCCCGGCCACGGGCACCCCGCGCACCGTCCTCGACCTCGGCTGCGGGGACGGCACCGCCGCCGCCACCGCGGCGCCCCTGCTGTCCGGGCATCGCATCGTCGGCGTCGACTGGTCCCAGGACGCCCTCACCCGCGCCCGCACGCACCTGTCGTACGCCCTCCGCGGTGAACTCGGGGGCGGTGGGCTGCCGTTCAGGACCGCCTGTGCCGACGCCGTGCTGTTCAGCGAGGTCATCGAGCACCTGGTCGACCCGGATGCGGCGCTCGACGAGATCCGGCGGGTCCTGCGCCCCGGAGGCCATCTCATGCTCTCCACCCCGAACCTGGCCGCCTGGTACAACCGCGCCCTCCTGCTGGCCGGTGTGCAGCCCGTGTTCTCCGAGGTCAGCCTGCGCGCGATCCACGGCCGGCCGGGGCGGGAGGTGGTGGGGCACCTGCGGCTCTACACCGCCCGCGCGCTGCGGGAGTTCGTCGCCGCGTCCGGTTTCGAGATCGTGGAGATGAAGGGCGCCCCCTTCCACGGCGTACCGCGCACGCTGCGCCCGCTCGACCGGCTGGCCTGCGCCAGACCGTCACTCGCCTCGATCCTGCTTCTGCACGCGCGAAAGACCTAGGGGGCGTGGCCATGTGGTGGGGAGTGGCGGCAGCCCTGGTGGCGAACCTCCTCTACAGCACCGGATTCGTGCTGGAGAAACGGGCGTTGGCCGCACTGCCGGAGGTGACGATCCGTCAACCCGTCCGGCTGCTGCGCCTGGTGCTCGGCAGCCCCCTCTGGATCGGCGGCTCGCTCGCCCTGGCCGCCGGTTTCGGCGCACAGCTCGCCGTCTACCGGACCCTGCCGATCGCCGCGGCCCAGGGCATCTTCGTCTCCGGCCTGGTCCTGCTCGTCCTGCTCTCGGCCCGACTGCTGGGCGAGGAGACCACGGGCCGCGAGCGGTACGCGCTCGGCGCGATCCTCGCCGCGCTGCTCATGGTCGTGCTGTCGCTGAAGGAGGCCGGCCCGGGTGCCGACACGGTCAGCCGCAGCGCGCCGTATCCGCTGATCCTGCTGGTCTGCGTGCCGTCGCTGGCGGGTGGTGTGTGGCTCTACGGTGCCGCCGAGCGCCGCGCCCGCCACCGGCACCGGGCGCCGACCACGGGCGTGGAGTACGGGGTGGCCGTGGGCCTGCTGTACGGGGTCAGCTCGCTCGCCATCAAGGGCGTGTCGAGTTGTCTGACGACCAGCGGGCCGAGCCACGCGGTTCTCGGCCTGCTCGGCTCCCCGTACCCGTATCTGCTGCTGTTCACCGGCGCGTTCGGCCTGGTCATGTCGCAGGCCGCGCTGCAGCGCTGCCGGGCTTCGCTGATCGTGCCCGTGTGCACCACCGTGACCTGTCTGTTCACGGCCGTACTGGGCACGCTCTCGTTCGGCGAGGCCCTCCCGCACGACCCCCTGCGCCTCGCCCTGCGCCTGGCGGGGACCGCCCTCGCCGTCTCGGTACTCCTGGCCATGCCCCGGCACGATCCGCAGCCGGCACCGCCGACTCCACCCCAACCCCCCATTGCCACCAAGGAGTTGACCCCTCCATGAAGCCCGACGACCCACTGCTGCGGATCCTGGCGTGCCCGCTCGACAAGGGCCCGCTGCACCTTGTCCTGCCGGACGGGCCGACGGCCGACGAGGCCCTCTACAACCCGCGTCTGCACCGCCGCTACCCGATCGTCGACGGCATCCCGCAGCTGCTGCCGTCCTCCGGGGAGCAGGTGTCGGACGACGAGCACGAGGCCCTCCTGGAGCGGATCTCGCCGTGACCGCACCCCGTACCCTGGCCGCCCGTCTGGCCCCGCACCTGCCCGTCCGCCTGGTGGCGGCCACCGCGCGGGCGGTCTACCCGCGCTTCGAACCCGAGCTGGCCCGGCTGTCCGACCTGTGCCCGGCCGGCTGCGGCACCGCTGTGGACGTCGGCGGCTGGTACGGCCCGTGGACCCGGCGCCTGGCGGGGCGGGCACGCCAGGTGGTGACCGTCGAACCGGTCCCCCACCTGGCCCGCCTCCTCACCTCCGCCGCCCCGGCGAACGTCCGAGTCGTCCGGGCCGCCGCCTCGGACCGCCCGGGCACCGCCCGGCTGTGGCTGCCGCCGGACGACGCCGGCGACCGGGGCGTGTCCTCCCTGGTCCGCCGTGACATCCACGCTCACGCCCTGCACGTCCCCTGCGTCACCCTCGACGAACTCGGCCTGCGGGACGTCGACTTCATCAAGATCGACGTGGACGGCAGCGAGCTGGCGGTGCTGCGCGGGGCGACGGGTCTGCTGGCCCGCGACCGCCCCGCCCTCTTCGTCGAGCTGGAGTCCCGCATCCAGCCGATCGCCCCCGTCGTCACCTACCTCTCCCTGCTGCGCTACGCCGGCTGGGTCCTGCCCGGCTCGACCTGGCTGCCGCTCGCGCAGTTCCCCCTGGAGGCCCATCAGGCGGGCGCCTCGCACGTCGTCTCCCAGGGGCTGCTGGGCCGCGTCCTGCCCTTCCGCTCCCACCCCCGTTACGTCAACTCCGTCCTCTTCCTCCCGGACGGGCGGCGCCCCGGTGTCAGTGCCGTGGGCGACCATGGTTCCCATGCCGTCCGCCACGCACCCCGCTAGCCCCTTCACCCCCCGCGACTTCCAGCTGGTCCTGCTGCGCCGCATGGCCGACCACAATCCGGGCCTGGTGGAGGACGCCCGCCACGCACTGGGCGCCTCCATCGCCGACATGAGAGAGGCCAACAAGCGCTGGCAGGCGATGCTGCACTCTCCCCGTTCCCGGGCCGCCGCCTCCCGATACCGCTCGATCCTCGGTGCCCCGGAGTCGACGATCACCCGCAAGATCGGCGACATGGCCTGCGAGGCATGGCTCTTCCCCGTCCCCCTCTGGCCCGACCTGCGCTTCGAGGTGCTGCTCGCTCCGAACGGCGCGGTGTGGAACGAATGGCTGATCCGCGCCCCGGAAGCCGAGGGGCCGGACCTGAGGACGCTCGCCGACCTGACCCCCTGGTCCTGCACGGTCGACGAGGCGGCCCGCGCGTTCGCCCCCGCCCGTCCGCTGGAGGGCACGGCCCCGACCCGATGGGGGCTGGCCTTCACGGCCCCGGACGGGGAGGGGGTACCGCGGGAGGTGGCGGCCGAGTTCACGTGGGGGTTGCTGCAGCGGGTGGCGGTCGGCGAATGAGGCGGACCCCGGCCTTGCCGTCCCTGCCCGCCTGCGTGGGCGCGTAGGTGTTCACGCTCGTTCCGTGCCTGCCGGGTTCGGCACGGCGTCGTCGCTCCGTTTTCGCCGACCCATTGCCTGACGGAGTCAGAAACAGCCAGGAAGTTCACTGGCCGACCAAGTCCAGCCGCGTGCGGCACTGACTGCTGAAAGACATCCCAGGAGCGTAGATGTCAACTCGTAGCCAGTTCCGCGTGATGCGACCAGGCGGTTGCCTCGTCGTAGAGGGTGCCGGTTTTGAGGCACCCGTGGAGGATGCCGACGAGGCGGTTGGCGAGTTGGCGCAAGGCGGCGTTGTGGCCGGCGCCGCGGGCGCGTTGTCGCTGGTAGTAGGCGTAGGCGTTGGGCGAGTAGCGCAAGGTGCCGAATGCCTGAGTGAGCAGGGCATCGATGAGCCGGTCGTTGTGGACGTAGCGAGCCAGGGCGACCTTCTTCTTCCCGGAGGCGCGGGTGATCGGGGAGGTGCCGGCGTAGTTCTTGCGGGCCTTGGCGCTGGCGTAGCGGTCGGGGTCGTCGCCGAATTCTGCGAGCACCCGGGCACCGAGGACGACTCCCATTCCGGGCTGGGAAAGGAGGATCTCAGCGGCCGGGTGCCGGCCAAAATGCGCCTCGACCTGCCCTTGCAAGATCTTGATCTGGGTGTTCAGCGTGGCCAGGACCGCTATGAGCGCGGTGATGGACGCGGCGTAGGCGGCGGCTACTTCCTCGGGCTGGCCGAGGTGTTGCTCACGCAGCGCCCCCTGGATGACCTTCGCCTTGGCGGTCACGTTCTTTCGGTGGGCGCGCTTGAGCGCGGCACTGATCTGCCCCGTCGTGAGCTTCGCAGCCTGGGCGGGAGTGGGTGCCTTGCCGAGCAGTTCCAGGCTGTCGGCGGCGTCCAGGTCCTCGAAGGCAGCCAGTGCTGCGGGGAAGTAGTCGCGCAACGCGTGCCGCAGTCGTTGAGTGTGCCGGGTGCGCTCCCAGATCAGTGTCTTGTGGGTGCGGGTGACCACCTTGACCGCTTCGGCCTGGGCGCTGTCCCCGGCAACGGGCCGCAGCTCGTGGCTGTGGGTACGGACCATGTCGGCCAGCACATGCGCATCGCCCGGATCGCTCTTGGCCCCCGACACCGCAAGCCGGTCACGGAACCGGGCGGCCTGCAGCGGGTGGACGGCCAGCACCGTATACCCGGCCGTGACCAGGGCACGTACCCACGGACCACGGTCGGTTTCGATCCCCACAACGACCTCGGCCGTATCGGTATCCTCTCCCACCACTTCGCCCACCAGCGCGTGCAGCCGGGTCATCCCGGCCACCCCTTCGGGCAACCGCGCCTTGGCCAGCCGCCGCCCGGCCGAGTCCATCAGCTCGATGTCGTGGTGGTCTTCGGCCCAGTCATCCCCGACGAACAGTCGCAATGGTCCTCCCGCGCTCCGGTACCGATCAACTGCAGCAGCCTGCCGGAGAACTATCAGCGACCTAATCAAGCAGTGCTCACGCCGAGGTACGGCAGGCACGACATCCCAGTAGCGATCAACTCTCCGGGCCGAACGGCAGGGGCACGGTCTTTCAGCAGGACTCGAAAGTCCAAGCCCAATGAGTGCTCACCCGCCGTCGGCTACCACCCGGAGTCTGCCGTGCGGCCGACTCCCCGAACTGATTAGGCTCTGTGCCGCCCTGCGGAGCGCCGGTGAGTCACTCGGCTGCCGCGGTCGCTCGCGCCACCACCTGTGGCGGGTAGCCGTGCCGGACCCGATGACGGGCGAACCCGTCCCCGTCATCGACGCGGAGACTACTCGGCAGTCCTCCCCGGTGACCCTTCCCGGTCGGAGCACTGGCGTCCGGCCTCCGTCAAGATCGCTGCCACCACGGCGGGCACCGACCCGGGATGCAAATCGAGGAAGAGATTCGGTTCGACCAGTTCCAGCTCCATCACCCGCGGCTGCCCGTCCTCCCCGTCGACGAGGTCGACGCGCGCGTACAGCAGCCGGGGTGCGTCCGGTACGGCGGCCAACGCGTGCTCCGCGACGGCGAGTTCCGCCTCCGTGGGGGCCCACGGCACCAGGTCCGGGTGGGGCACCTTGTCGGCGTCGTAGGCCGTGCCCGGCGCCAGCACGGCGCCCTTGCGACTGGCGTGCAGGAACCGTCCGCCGAAGAACTGCAGCGCACGCTCACCACTGACGTCGATGCCGGACAGATACGGCTGCACCATCGCGGTCAGCCCTTCCTCGTGCATGCGCGCGAGGTGTCGTACGGCCCTGTCGTGGTCGTCCGGCGTGTAGCGGGCGGCGTACCGGGCGCCCGCGCCCGAGGTCGGCTTGACGACGTACTCGTGGCCGTCGGGAAGGCCGGGGGCGTCGCCGGGCGCGAGATACCGGGTGGGGACGACGGGCACGCCGGCCGCCGCGAGATCCCCGAGGTACCGCTTGTCTGTGTTCCAGCGCACGACCTGGGCCGGGTTGGCGAGCCGGGTGACCGCGGCGCACTTCTGCGCCCACGCCACGAACTCGCCCGCCCGCCAGCTGTAGTCCCAGGTCGAGCGGATGACGACGAGATCGAACCCGCTCCAGTCGGTGCCGGGGTCGTCCCAGGGCACGGCGACGGCCTCGGCCCCGGCCTCCCGCAGCGCACGCGCCAGAACGGGAAGGTCGCGGTCCCTGCTGGGGTGCGCTCCGGGGTCGTAGGTGGCGAGGGCGACACGGGCCACGGCGGCCTCCGGTCTCGTAGGTGCGTCGGTGCGTCGGTGCGTGGGGCAGTGGATCACTCGGCAGGGTATGAGCAGGTTAACCGGGCGTGAGGGAGGCCGCCGTGACGCCCCTGTGGCCGGCCCGGGGCATCGAGGCCCGATGATGGTCGTGCCCGGCTCGGAGCAATCAGTGATCGTCGACAGTCAGGAGTACGACGCGTGACCTCTCTCTTCCCGGCCCTGGAGAACCCGAACGATCACCTCGCCCTGCGGTTCGGGGACCGGTCCCTGACGTATGCCGGGCTGGCCGCGGCGACCGGCGCCCTGGCGGGCCGGATCCCGGCCGGCGGCCGGGTCGCCGTCTGGGCCACGCCCGGGCTGGAGACCGCGGTGGCCGTGGTGGCGGCGCTGCGGGCGGGGGTGGCCGCCGTGCCGCTCAACCCGAAGTCGGGCGAGAGGGAGCTCGGGCACATCCTGTCCGACAGCGCACCGTCGGCGGTGCTGGCGGCACCGGGTGATGAACTCCCGGCAGCCATGGGGGAGTTGGAGCGCATCGAGGTGGACGTCCACGGCACGGGCGGCACCGCCCCGGCCCCCGCCGTCACCCCCGAGGACCCCGCCCTGATCGTCTACACGTCCGGCACCACCGGCCCGCCCAAGGGTGCCGTCATCCCGCGCCGGGCGATCGCCACCACCCTGGACGCGCTCGCCGACGCCTGGCAGTGGACCGGCGACGACGTGCTCGTGCACGGGCTGCCGCTGTTCCATGTGCACGGTCTGGTGCTGGGCATCCTGGGCCCGCTCCGGCGCGGCGGCTGTGTCCGGCACCTGGGCGGGTTCAGTACCCAGGGTGTGGCACGCGAGCTCAACGCCGGCGCGACCATGCTGTTCGGCGTGCCGACGATGTACCACCGGATCGCCCAGGCCCTCTCCGGGGAACCGGAGTTGGTGAAGGCACTCGGATCGGCGCGGCTGCTCGTCTCCGGCTCCGCCGCGCTCCCCGTGCACGACCACGAGCGCATCGCCGCCGCGACCGGACGTCGGGTCGTCGAGCGCTACGGCATGACGGAGACGCTCATGAACACCAGTGTGCGGGCGGACGGCGAGCCGCGCGCGGGGACCGTCGGCCTGCCGCTGCCCGGCGTCGAGCTGCGGCTCGTCGAGGAGGACGGGTCGGCCATCACCTCGTACGACTCACAGACCGTGGGCGAGATCCAGGTCCGCGGGCCGAACCTCTTCACCGGCTACCTGAACCGGCCCGACGCGACCGGGGCCGCGTTCACCGACGACGGCTGGTTCCGCACCGGTGACATGGCGGTGCGCGATCCCGACGGGTACGTCCGCATCGTCGGCCGCAAGGCCACCGACCTGATCAAGAGCGGGGGTTACAAGATCGGGGCCGGTGAGATCGAGAACGCGCTGCTGGAGCATCCGGGGGTGCGGGAGGCCGCGGTCACCGGGGAGCCGGACGCGGACCTGGGTGAGCGGATCGTGGCCTGGGTGGTGCCGGAGGATCCCCAATCGCCGCCCGGCGCACAGGAGTTGGCGGACCATGTGGCCGGCCGTCTCGCCCCGCACAAGCGGCCGCGCGTCGTGCACTACCTCGCCGCCCTCCCCCGCAACGACATGGGGAAGATCATGAAGCGGGCGCTGAACCGTGGCTGAACGCCTCTCCGCGCGCGCGTTCCTGGCCCTGGTCGCGGACGAGTCAACCTTCACCGAACTCCCGCACCCCGCAAGGGCCTTCGGGGCCGGGGACGCCGAGCCCGACGGACCCCTCGCCTGGCGCGGCTACGACGCCTCGCGTGCCCGTGCCGCCGAGCGCACCGGTGAGCAGGAGTCCGTCGTGTGCGGCACCGCGACCGTCGCGGGGACGCGGGCCGTGCTGCTCGCCTTCGAGTTCGGCTTCCTCGGCGGCTCGCTCGGCGAACGCACCGGCGACCGGCTGGAGTCGGCGTACGCCTACGCCCGCGCACACCGTCTCCCCGTCGTCCCGCTGGTCGCCACCGGTGGCAGCCGTATGCAGGAGGGCATGCTCGCGCTGACCCAACTCCAGCGTGTGGCCCGCCAGTCGGCGCTGACCCGGGAGGCGGGCCTCCCGCAGATCGCCGTCCTGCGGGATCCCACGACGGGCGGCGGCTGGGCCACGCTGGGCGCGGGAGCCGACGTCGTCCTCGCCCTGCCGGGCGCGCAGGTCGGCTTCGCCGGCTCCCGGGTCCGCCCGCCGGACGCGGACCCGACGGCGTACCGGGCGGAGGCGCAGGTGGCGGCGGGCGCGGCCGACGCGGTGGTGCCTCTGGCGGAACTGCGGGTGACGCTGGGGCGCTGGCTGCGGCTGCTGACGGGCGGGGCGGGATCCCTTCGGGCCGGCTCCGAGCCCGCGACCGCCCCCACCGCCTCCGCCGCTCCCGTTCCGGCGGCTCCCGTTCCGGCCGCCCTCGGAGCCGGTGACCTCCCCGGCACCGGCTGGGCGGCCGTCCGGCGCGCCCGCTCGGCGGAACGACCCCGCGCGCAGGCCTACCTGGATGCCTACTTCACCCACCGTGTCCCCCTCAGCGGCGACCGCTGCGGCGGCACCGATGGCGGCATGCTCTGCGGTTTCGGCGAGCGGGACGGCCGTACCGTCGCCTACGCCGCCCAGGCCGGGACCGCGACCCGCCCGGCGGGCTACCGCACCGCCGCCCGGCTGATCCGTCTCGCGGACCGGCTCCGCATCCCGGTGCTGACCCTGGTGGACACCCCGGGCGCGGCCAACGACGCGGAGGCGGAGCGGCAGGGCGCGGGCGCTGCGATCGCGGAGCTGTTCGGCGCGGTGGCGGCGGCCCGTACGCCGGTCACCACGCTCGTCATCGGCGAGGGCGGGTCCGGGGGTGCGCTGGCGCTGGCCGCGTCGGACAACACCTGGGCCACCCCGGACAGTTACTTCTCCGTCATCGCCCCGGAGCTCGCGGCCGCGATCCTCAAGCGGCCGGCCGACCAGGTGGAGGCGACCGCCGACCAACTCCGCATCCGGCCCCAGGACCTGGTGGAACTGGGGGTGATCCGCGGCGTCGTCGAACCCGCGGCCCGACCCCGGCCCTGACCTTCGTCAGCGGGGTCTCTCGCCCCCTCCTCCAAGCCGATCCCTGTGCGCACCTCGTACCTCGTACCTCGCACCTCGCCCCGGCCACCCTTAAGCGAGCCTTATATCACGTCATAAGCAGCAAAACCCCCATTCAGCCGCTCCCCCACCCGGCCCCCCATAAAACGCGCTCCCCGCCGCGCCTCCCGCACGATGCCTATAAGGCCCGCCACCCGGCGGCCCCACGGTCTGTGCTCTCGGGAGGACCCCCGCATGACTGCCAGTCTGGAGCAGTTGCGCCGCTGCCATTTCGCCGTCGATCTGGGGGCGGCCCGGACCCGCGTCTATGTCAAGGGCGCAGGCCTCGTCGTCGACCAGCCGTCCGCCGCCGCCGTGAACACCCGCACCGGCGCTCTCATCGCCGTGGGCGAGTTCGCCGAGAAGATGAAGGGCCGCACACCGGACTACATCCGCGTCATCCGCCCGGTGTCCGGCGGCACCGTCGTCGACATCGAGATGGCGCAGCGCATGCTCCGGCAGCTGCTCGGCGACAAGATGCGCCGCGCCCTGCGCCGCAAGCCCTTCCTGCGCGCCGCGGCCTGCACCCCGCACGACGCCGATCCGCTGGCCCGGCGCGCGGCCGTGGAGACGCTCGTCGGGCTCGGCGCACGACGCGTGGAACTCGTGGACACGCTCATCGCGGCCGCCGTGGGCTGCGGACTGCCCGTGGAACAGCCCGAGGCCACCATGATCATGGTCTGCGGGGCGGCCGCGACCCAGATCGCCGTGCTCTCCCTCGGATCCATCGTCACCGCCGAGCGCGTTCCCGTCGGCGGCGAGGCCGTGGACCACGCGATCATCCAACACCTGCGCCACGAACATGAGTTGATGCTCCCCAGCCAGTCCGTACGACCGCTGCAGATCGCCCTGTCCGGCAACGGGATCACCTCCGAGGGCCCGACGTCCACGGAGATCCACGGGCGGGACGTCGCCACCGGCCTCGCCCGTTCCGTGCGGGTCGACACCGCCGCGGTGCGCGACGCGATCGAGACGCCGCTGACCGCCGTGCTCGACGGCATCGGAAGGGTGCTGCGCGGCTGCCCGCCCGACCTGGTGGCCGACCTCGTCGACCGCGGGATCACGATGGTGGGCGGCAGCGCGCTGCTCCCGGGCCTCGACCAGATGCTGCGGCAGGCCACGAAGATGCCCGTGCACATCGCCGAACGGCCCGACGTGTGTGCCGTGCAGGGCTTGGGCTGCATGCTGGAGGGCAAGATCGAGCCACTGATGCTCGACCCGATGTCCACCTGAGCCGTCCCTGGCTCCCGAGGCACCGCGGGCACTCCGAGCGAGCCGGGCTCACGGGCGAGACGCCGGGCGAGCCCGGGTCCGCCACGAGGAGTACGGCAACCGACGCCTCACCGTCCGCGAGGACCGCGGCCGTGTCGCCCGTGCTGATGCCGGACTCCACGCGGCGCTGCGGCAGCCGCCCGCCGACGACCCGGTCACCCGCCGCGGCACGGCACTCGCTACCCGGCGACGCGTTCGCCGCGGTCAACGGGCGAACCAGCAGCGGACCGTCGTACCGCCGGGGCCCGTGTGCATCCGGACCAGGTCCGCGACCAGGTTGACCAGGAGGAGCCCGCGGCCACCGCGCTGCTCGCGGGCGGCGGGCCGGCGCCCGGCCAGCGGGTCGGCGAGGTGGCCCTTGTCCCGCACCTCGCACACCACGTACCCGCCCTCGGCCCACACTCCGAGCGCGCCCGAACCGCCGCCGTGCAGCACGCTGTTGGTGGCCAGCTCGGCCACGCTCAGCGCCAGGTCCTCGACCCGGGCCGACGACAGGCCGAGCCGTACGGCCTCGTCGACCGCGAGGTGCCGGGCCTCGCTGAGGGAGTCCGCTTCGAAGCAGTGGGACACCACGTCCGGTACGGGCGGCAGCGGTTGGTTGTAGCGGGCGACGACGTCCGCGGGCGCGTACGCCTGGCTTTCCTCCTCCCGCCCCGAGCCGCCCCGGACGAAGGTGGGGTGGGTGGCGTACGCGTCGGCGATGACCTGCGGGTCCAGGCACCGGGTGTCGTACGGGCACAGGATGGTCGCCGTACGGCCCCGGAAGGCCGCGTTGATCAGCGCCTCGTGCTGGACGCAGGCGGGGTACTCGGTGGGCGAACGGCCGGGCCAGATCGGTTCGCCGATGATGCTGACCCGGGTGCCGAGCGGCTGGGAGTCGGTGAAGGCGCGCAGCACTCCGGGGATGATCCGGCCGGGGTTGCGCCCGGCCTCCCGCATGTCCAGGAACCGCACGGCGTCGGCCGCGGCGCCCAGCTCGTCCCGGATCAGCCGGAGGTTCTCCGTCGGCACGGCCACGGCGACGGGTTCGCCGGCCAGGAGCGCGTCCCGCACGAAGGGGACGGTGCCCGCCAGGTACTCGTGCTCGTCGCCGTAGAAGAGGGCGGGGTGGATGAAGGGGTCGAGGGCGGCGAAGAGATCGGTCGCGCTCATGACCACCGCCGTCTCCTCTGTCCCACCCGATTTCCTCGACAGCAGCTCGCGTACCCGCTGCGGGCGGTCGTCATTCGCCTGCCCGTGTATTCCGGGGCGTCGTCAGGCCTCGCAGCTCTCCGGCGCCAGCCTGCGTACGGTGGCCGCGACTGTCACGGCCGGCGCGAAGGTCGACGGCCCGGCCCCTCCGGAGGAGCTGCGCCGGGCCCTGCGTACGGCGATCACGCACTGCCTGGGCTGACCTCGGCACGCCATCGGTACGGCAGGATCCGGTCAGTACGGCAGAATCCGGCCCGAGGGCGTCCTGCGGTCGATCGTGGTGTCGCGGGGCGTGGAGGGCCGGCGTTTGACGCGGACGCGGATCTGGCGGTTCATGACGCCCTCCTCGTGCTCCTCGGGCCGGGGGTCTACTGGCTGACATCCGCCGGCCTGGTCCGCGCGCCGCCCCGGCACATCGTGCCCACGGACGCACCCGCGCTGCCTCCGCGGCAGGAGCGGGCCCGGTTTCCGCTACTCCCGGGGGAGGAGGGCACCCTTAGGCCCCCTTAGGCCCCCTTAGGCCCGTGGTCCGTCGGCCCCGGGCCCGTCGGCTCCCGATCCCTTGCCCCAGGTGGGCTTGAACCAGTCCGGGTCGGCCCAGCGTCCGCGTCCGGCCAGGTCAGGGCGGTAGCCGGGGTTCCGTTCCCTGCGCAGCCGTACGCTCGCGTGGAGCACCGCCGACGGGGGTACGGGGCGCGAGCGCCGGCCCGCGAGGATCCACAGGGGGCCGTTGTGGTGGATGGTGGCGTCGGCGAAGGCCTCGGAGACCGCGGTCTCCTCGGCGTAGGCGCCCGGGCGGAAGTCCAGGTCGTCCCGGACACCGTCGGTGATCCACTTGAGGCTGATCGTGGAGAGCAGCGGCGCGCCGGGGACGTGGTCGAAGGTCCCGCCGACGTCGCAGTGCACCCCGGCGAACCACACCTCCTCCGCGGTGCTCCGGTCCGTGTCGGACTCGGGGGTGCGCGGCCTGACCAGGAACTCGCGGTACGGCCGCCGTTTCTCGTCGAGGGACACGGCGTGCCGGATGCGGGCGGCGTTGGGCAGCGAGTGGGTGTAGGGCCAGCGCAGGTCGCCCAGCCGGAGCAGGCCGGCCGCCTTCACGGTGTCCCAGACGCCCAGATAGGCGATCGGGAGGGCGTGGTGCGAGACCTGCCGGGGGTCGTTGCGCTTCACCTGCGCCCACAGCGGCTCGTTCTCGGTGCGCCGGCAGAACGCGTGCGAGAAGCGCGCGACCTCCTGCTCGCTCTCGTCGATATCCTGGTTGAAGGCGTACTTGGCCACGGCGTACGGCACGAGGTTCTCCGCGCCCGGGCGCATCAGCCCCGGCTTGTTGAGCATCCCGACCAGCGCGCGAGCCGTGTAGGCGCCGCGGCTGAACCCGAACACGTACACCGCGTCCCCGGGCTGCCAGTGCTGCATGAGGTAGGTGTACGCCTCGGCGAGGTTGGCCTTCAGGCCCGTACCGAAGGCGAGGCCGCCCAGCCGGGAGAGCCGCCGCCCCAGGGGTCCGCGCGCGGTGGCCGCCGACATGGTGCCGACCCCGGGGTCGTAGTAGAGCAGCTGGCTCGACGGATCGTTCGGCTCCAGCATCTCGTACAGCCTGACCACGTTCGTCGGGTTGCCGGCGTCCACCTGGTTGCCGGACCCGTCCAGGCAGACGACGATCCTGCGCGGCATGACCGCTGCCCGCCTAACCGGTCCGGCGGGTGGCGCCGTGCCCGCCGCGGGCCCGCGGCCGGCCGGCCGCGGAGCGCGCCCCGGGCGCTATCTGCTGGTGGAACGCCTCCAGCGCCATGGGGCTGTCCGGCGGCAGTACGGCCATCTGGCGGCGCCGCTGCGCCTTGGCCAGAGCGTCTCCCGCCGGTGTGCCGTGCCGGGCGTGGAGGATGCGCAGATGTCCGTCGCCGGAACCGCGGGCGGCCACCGGCGCGACAGCGGCGTGGGTGCCGTCGGGCAGGGTCACCCACAGGTTGAAGTCGTCGTACCGGATGTAGTCCGCGCCCTTGACGGGCCACGGGTAGTGGTGCTCGCCGGCCGCCTTGGGCAGGATCCCCTGGTGGTTGCCGGTGGTGAGCGGCACGCACGCGTTGAACAGCGAGTCGGTCCAGGCCGCGACGCCCGTCGCGTCGGTGATGGGGGTCTCCAGCAGCTTCCGGGCCCGCTTGTAGCCGAGGGCGTCCAGGGCGGGAAGGGTGTCCGGGAAGGCGGCGACGAGGTCGGCGGCCTCCTGCCGCAGCCGGTCGACCTTCGCGGGGTCGGCGCAGAACTGCATGCTCCACTCGATGCCGACCCGGGCCCGGTACATCCGCCAGCCGCCGCTCGTCCTCACCCAGAGGCTGCCGCCGTGGTGCATCTCGTACGGCCCCGGCCCGTACGGCAGCTCGGTCCTGCCCATCTCCCGAAGGATCTTGTGCGTGACGTCCTTCGCGGCGCGGAACTGCGCGGACTCGGTGCGGTCCGAATGCTTGACGAGCTGTATCTCCCAGGGGTGGTCCTCCCGTTCGGTCTTGCCGAAGGTGAGGGCCGGAGGAGTTTTCGTCGCCGTAGCGGCTCGGTCGTTGGCCATGGCCGGCCTCCTCTGTCGACCGCGGCCCCGGACGCCCGGCGCGTCACGGGCCCCGCTGTTCCCATCGTCCTCCCACGGCCCGATTCTCGCTCTGCGTAGCACCTGCCCCATTCAACGATCGTTCTTGGCCGATAAACGATCGTTGAGAGGGACGGGCGATGGGAGAGCGGCAGGAGTTCCCCTAGGCTGCGAGCCGCAACGCCACAGCTGTCGACCACCCGCTCAGGGAGCACACGGTGGAGCCACCCACGCACCTCCCCGAGACTCTTCGGCGTCTCGACGTCCTCGCCGAACAGCAGGGCCTGACCCGGTCGGATCTGCTCGACCCACGGGAACTGGCGGCCGGTACGGCCCTGCCGGAGAGCACCGTGCGCACCCTGCTGAAGGGCGGCGCCGCCCCCGCCGACAAGGTCAACGACCGGGTCCGCGCCCGCCTGAGGACCCTCGCGGACGCCCATCTGGCCCGTACCGGCGGCCGTATGTCGGATCTGGCCGCCGATATCCGCGCCCGGCTGGGCGTCTCCGACTACTGGGCTCGCCAGGTGTGCACCGGCCAGAAGGTGCCGAGCGTCGAATTCCTGCACGGGCTGGTGGAGTTCTTCGGCGTCGAGGGAGGCGAGGCGTTCTTCACCGCTCCGGCCGCCGACGCCCTCGACCGCGTACTGCGGCCCGTTGCGGGGAAGTTGGCGGGACCGGCCGAACAGCCGGATCCCGTACGTGCCCTGATGGACCGTTACGGCGTGCGGGCCACGGACCTGCGGCGGCACGGCGCGATGACGCCGGAGCAGCTGGACCGGCTCCTGGAGGGTGTCATCAGGTCGGCGGTCCCCCAGGCGGCCGGGGAAGGGAACGGTCCGCGATGACCACCAAGGCGATGAAGTCGCTGCTCGCCGCCCTGGGCCGGGAGGCGTCGCACTCGCTGCGGCGGCCGGCCGAACCGCGGGCCGTGATGGAGGAGTTCTGCCGGGCGATGAGCGTCCGCGTCGAGCGGCCGATCCAGCTGCTGTTCCGGGCGTTCCCGCCGGAGATCCCGGTGTCGGGCATGCGCCTGGACTGCGGCGACCGGTCCATCATCGTGGTGGAGGAGGGCACCGTCCCCGAGGCCCAACTGGTCATCCTGGGCCATGAGTTGTGGCACGAGGAGCAGGGCTCCTGCGGCCACCACGCCGTGGGCCCGACGGCTGCCCGTGCCCTCACGGGCGACCGGACGCCCGAGGCGCTGCGGCGGGCCGCGCAGCAGGTCCTCGCCGCCGAGGAGGTCCCCCGCGAGGTCTGCCACACGGTGGCTGCCCGGTCCGCCTGTGCCGACGACCACGAGGTGGACGCGGAGACGTTCGGCCTGCTGTTCGCCCGCGAGGTGCGTACCTGGATGAAGGGCCGGTACGCCCAGGGTCCGGTCTCGCCGGCCACGGTCGAGGGCCGTATCAACCTGTCGCTCGGCAACCGCGGCGGACGCATCCTGTGATGGACCCGCACTTCCACATCCCCTACGCGGTGCCCACCGCACTGCTGGCGGCGGCGCTCCTCGTCAAGCTGCCGACGTTCGTGCGCGCCTGGCGCGACCCCGACGTACGGGCCACCACCGTGCTGCTGACCTGCGCCACGGCCGTCCTCGTCGTCATCACCCCCGTCAACATCGAGCGGCTCAACAAGCTGACGGGTGTGCCCAACATCGCCTCGCCCTGGGCCTATTCGTTCCTCACGGCGTTCTGCGCCACCGGCCTGACGATGATCATCCGCTGGCGGGAGGAGCCCTCCGAGCGCCGCCGCCGCAGGATGCGCCGCATCTACGGCATCTACGCCGGCGTGGTCGTCGCCCTGTGGGGGACGTTCCTGCTCGCGGACGCGCCCGAGCCGCGCATCTACGACCTGGACACCTACTACGCCGGCACCCCGTGGATGCGGGAGCACATCCTGCTCTACCTCACCGCGCACATGGTGTCGTCCCTGGTCGCCGCCTCCATGCTCTGGAAGTGGTTCCCGGCGGTCGAGAACCGCTGGCTGAAGTCGGGGGTCGTGCTGCTGCAGCTCGGCTTCGCGTCGGGCCTGCTCTTCGACGCGGCGAAGCTGACGGCGATCGGCGCCCGCTGGTCGGGCGCCGACTGGGACGCCCTCAGCACCCGCGCCGCCCCGCCCTTCGCGCTCATGGAGGCGGCCCTGGTGGCACTGGGGTTCCTGGTGCCGCAGGTCGGGCCGTTCCTGCAGAAGTGGGTCGGCGACCGGCGCGAGCACCGGCGGCTGCGGCCGCTGTGGCGGACGGTGCACGTCCTGGGGGCATCGGCCGCGCCGGCCCGCCTCGGCTTCTGGGCGCCGCTGGATCTGCGCCTGATGCAGCGCCGCCAGCGCATCCACGACGCCCTGCGCCTGCTCAACCCGCACTTCGACCACGGCCTCTACCAACGGGCCTACCAGGACGCGCTGTTCGCCCACGACGAGGTGCGGGCACGAGGGGTGGCCGGCGCCGTCGCGGTCCTCGCCGCGCTCGACGCCCGGCAGGCTGGAGTCCCGCCCGCGGCCGGCGCCGGGTCCGGGCCAACCGGCGTCCATGTCACCGGTGACATCGAGTCCGTCTCACGGGCGCTGCGTCGCCCGCACCCCGTCGACGCCCTTCGCCGACGGCTGACCAGCACAGAAAGCACGATCACACATGCCTGAAAGACTCGCCTCCCGCCGGCCCCGTGCCGTCGTCGTCGGCGGCAGCATCGCCGGCCTGTGCACCGCGGCCGCGCTCGCCGAGTTCGCCGACGTCACGATCGTCGAGCGGGACACGCTCCCCGAGGGGCCCGAGCCCCGGCGCGGCGTTCCCCAGGCCCGGCACGCGCACCTCGTGTGGAGCGGCGGAGTCAAGGCATTCGACGAGCTGCTGCCCGGCGTCGTCGAGGAGCTCGTCGAGAAGGGCGCCCGACTGGTCCACATCATGGGCGACATGGTCTCCCGGGCCCCCAACGAGATCTGGTTCCGCCGTTTCACGGCCACCCACCACCGCAACCTGGTGTGCTCGCGCGATCTGCTCGACGCGGTGATACGCGCCCGCGTCCTCGCCGACGAGCGTGTCACGCTCCGTCAGAACACCACCGCGCTGGCCCTGGAGGGCGACGCCGTACGCATCACCGGTGTCCGGGTCCGCTCCGGCGACGAGGACCTCACCCTCGGCGCCGACCTCGTCGTGGACGCCTCCGGCCGCGGCTCCCACGCCCCGGGCTGGCTCACGGACCTCGGCCTGCCGCAGGTCACCGAGCGCAGGGTCAACGCCGGCGTCGTCTACGCCACCCGCCTCTACCGCGCCCCGGGCAGCACCGCCGACGCCGCCTTCCCGATCGTCAACGTGCAGGCGAACCCGGCGAACGCCCCCGGCCGCGGCGGCATCATCCTCCCCGTCGAGGACGGTCGCTGGATCGTCACCCTCTCCGGCACCCGCGGCGGCGAACCCACCGCCGACGCCGACGCGTTCGCGGACTTCGCCCTGTCCCTCGGCGACCCCGTCATCGGCGGGCTGATCAAGGACGCCGAGCCGCTGGGCGGGGTGACCACCACCCGCTCCACCGCCAACCGCCGCCGCTACTACGAGAAACTCCCGCACTGGCCGGAGGGCTTCACGGTCCTCGGCGACGCGATCGCCGGCTACAACCCGGTCTACGGCCACGGCCTCACCGTCGCCGCCCAGTGCGCCCTCACCCTCCGCACCGTCCTGCGCGGCACCTCCCTCACCGCCCCCGGCACCGCCCGTCGCCTTCAACGCGCCGCCGCCGGCCCGGTCGCCGCCGCCTGGGACCTGGCCGTGGGCCAGGACGCGTTCTACCCCGGCGCCACGGACACGCCCCCCACCGCCGCGGAACGCTTCCTCGCCCGCTTCGTCGACAGCGCGGTCGCCACCGGGGCCCGCCACCCGCGCGCACTCGGCGCCCTCCTCGACGTCATGAGCCTGGAGAAGCCCGCGATCCGCCTCTTCTCGCCCGACATGCTGATCCCGATGCTCTTCGGCCCGCGCAAGCCGCACCTTCAGGACCCGCCCCTGACGGACACGGAACGCGCCACGGCCGCCCCCTCCTGACGTTCACGCCCGGGGTGGGCTCGCGCCGGCCTCCGCCCGCCGGCCGGGAGACCGGTCAGCCGGTGTCCCTCGGAATCCGCAGCAGCACCTCGTACCGTCCCCTCTGAGCGGTGGAACCGAACTCGAAGGCCGCCGAAACGGGCGCCATGCCGTGCGCGCCGACCCAGTGGAGCGGCTCGACGGCTCTTCCCGAACGCGTCCCAAAGGGACGGCCTACGGCACGTGGTGCCGTAGGCCCCTCGGCTCGGAAAAGGATCTCGGACCACCCCGCGGCGATTCTCCTTCCGGTGCCGGGACCTGAAGGGCCGCGAGATGAAGGTGACGAGGTCGCCGACGGCCGGGCGACGGGTGTTCGAGGAGACCGCGGGAGGCGTACGCGGCATCTCGTCGACGTGTGACCATGCGGGTCCTGCCCGCTGTGCGGGGGAATGCGGTCAGGCCCAGGGGCTGCCCGGCGTGAAGGAACTGTCGGCGCGGAACGTGGCGTTGTCCTGGAACGTGTCGAGACGCAGCTCGTAGTTGTAGTGGCGGATGTAGCGGCCCGGGTAGTTGTACGACTCCAGGCCGACGGAGCCGGTGACCGAGCCCTGCCGGGCGCAGTAGGTGGCGTCCTTGTTGAAGGACGTCGTGCCGTTGCTCGCGTCGAAGCGGATGCGGAAGTCCTTGTGGCGCAGATAGCGGCCGGAGGAGTCACGGAACGAGTAGCAGCTTCCGTCGGCCAGGCCGGGGACGACGGTGAAGGTGGCGCTCTGCTTGACCGCCGTGGTGCTGGAGGACGTCACCGGGTCGAGGTAGCCGAGGCTGTCCGACCGCACGACGGCTGAGCGGCCGGGGAAGTTGACGGACCGGAGCGAGCGCGTGGTTTCCGTCGGCAGGGTGACGCCACCGGAGACCGGGTCGATGCTGGTCAGGGTGGGGACGACCTTCTTGATCAGACCGCCGGCGTCGAACTCCAGCTTGTCGATGGTGGTTTCGCGGTGAGTGCCGTCACCGCCGGGGATGGCGAAGCGGTGATAGGCGATGTACCAGTCGTCCGTGCCCGGCACCTGGACCACGGAGTGATGGCCGGTGCCCTTGATGCCCAGCGAGAGGTCCTTCTCCAGGATCACGCTCTGCTTGGTCCACGGGCCGGTGGGCGAGGGACCGGTGGCGTAGTCGACGCGGTAGTTCTCGTCCCGGGTGTCGTTCTCCGACCACATGAGGTAGTAGACGCCCTTGCGCTTGATGACGAAGGAACCCTCGTTGTAGCCGCTCGGGGTGATCTCGGCGACCTTCGAGGGGTCGAAGGAGACCATGTCGTCGTTCAGCGGGACCACGTAGGCGTGACCGTTCCCCCAGTAGAGATACGACTGGCCGTCGTCGTCGGTGAAGACGTCCGGGTCGATCATCTGGCCGGCGTGGGCGCCGCGGGCGATCAGCGGCTTGCCCAGGGGGTCCGTGAACGGGCCGGTGGGCGAGTCGGAGACGGCGACACCGATGTTCGTGTCGGCGGAGTAGTAGAAGTAGTACTTCCCGTTCTTCGCGGTCATCGTCGGCGCCCAGGCACGGCTGTTGGTCCAGCTGATGTCAGGGCCGAGGTCCAGGATGACGCCGCGGTCCGTCCAGTGGACCAGGTCCTTGGACGAGTAGGCCTTGAACTGCGTACCGCTCCAGTTCGCGAAGCCGTCGGAGGTCGGGTAGATGTAGTACGTGTCGCCGAACCGGACGATGTTCGGGTCGGCGGTGAACCCCGGCAGCACCGGGCTCTTCATGACCTGCGCCGCGACCGTCCAGGTGCGCCTGGCGCCGTCGGAGCCGGTCACCTCGTACGTCACTGGGTGGGTGAAGTCGCGCGGGGCGCCGGAGGCCGGGCTGATGGAGGCGCCCTGGGCGAGGGTGAACTGCGGGGCGAGCGCGGTGAGGTCCGTGCCCTCCTTCATCGGCAGCGTGATCTTGCTGTCGGCGTCGTCGATGATGGCGGCGATCTTCAGCGACGGGTGGGTGACCGCGGTGATGCCCGTGGTGCTTCCGCTGATGGCGAAGACCTCGCTGGGCGTGAGCGCGCGGTTGTAGACGCGGAAGTCGCGCATCTTGCCCTTGAAGAGCTTGTCACCGCTGTAGAGCGACTTGCCGATGTAGTCGGCCGTGGTGATGCCGGACCCGATGGAACCGGGGGTCGTGGTGACCGACGTGTTCCGGGCCACCTCCACGCCGTCCTGGTAGAGGACGCCCGTCGTGCCGGTCTGGGTGTAGGTGACGTGCTTCCAGACCGAGCGCGGCAGCGAGGCGGACGTCTTGGTGTTCTGCTCGGTGGAGAAGTTCCCGGAGGCGATGGCGGTCCGCAGCGAGTCGCCGGTGGCGAACAGGTATCCGTTGCCGGCGCCATTGCTGGTGTTGCCGAAGCCGTAGAGGAAGTACGGCGTGGCCTGGGCGGCGTCGATCTGCACGTCCGTCGAGACCGTGATCGAGTTCATGCCGCTCATGATGTTGTCCGGCACCTTGATGTAGGTGTCGGAGCCGTTGAACGTGAGCCCCTCCCCGGAACCCGACCAGCCCGCGGTGCCGTTGACGGTTCCGTTGCGGCCGTTGCCCGAGGAGTCCACCGCCGTGGTGCCCGAGGCTGCGTCGAGTTTGTACCAGAGAGCCAGGCCGTCGGTGATTTCCGCCGCCTGGGCCGGGGCTGACGGACCGGCGACGCCCACAAGGAGCGAAGCAGCGGCCGCCATGGCCAGAACGCCGGCCCGGATTCTCCGGTGGCCCTGAGGTCTCACGCTGTGCATCGGTTCACATCCCGTGATGAAGACATGCCTGAGGAGGGGGCTCAAGACCTCGGCCGAGGTGCTGATGTGCCGCCCGTATGACAATCGCGCTGCGTGAGTGTTAATTGAGCCGTGAGTCAACGTCAATACTTTTCGAACAGTGTCCGACAAGTCGAACAATGTCTTTCGGCTCGGGCACCCGGCTTTTCGCGCGATGCAGCAGGGCTGACGGCATGACCGGGAGGACACCGGCGCCTCCTCGTCGACCTGACCCGACGTCACGCGAGTTCCGGAGCAGGGCCGTTCGGTGTCAGGTCCAGGGCGCCACGAGGACGAAGGAGCGGCTGGCCCGGTACGCGGCCGTGTTCTCGGAAGGGTCGAGCCACAGCTGGAGGTTCTCCCGGTGACGGAGGTAGCGGCCTGGGTAGTTGTACGCCTCCAGGGAGGCCGAGCCGGCCGTGGCACCGGAACGGGGGCAGAAGGTGGCGTCCTTCCGGAAGATGGCGGATCCGTCGTCGGTGTCCAGGCGGATACGGAAGGCGTAGTGCCGCAGATACCTGCCCGTGGCGTCCCTGAGTGAGTAGCAGCGGGGGTCGGCCAGGCCGGTGACGAAGGTGAACGTGGCCGCCCGCCGGGTGGCCGCGGAACTGGTGGCGCCGACCGGGCCCAGGATGCCGAGTCGGCCGGACTGGCTCACGTAGTCGCCGGGGTTGTCGACCGACCGCAGGGCATGCCGCCCCGAAAACCGCGCCTCAGCCGTCGTCGCCGGGGCTGTCGGCGTCGGCGTCGGTGTCGGCGTCGGTGTCGGTGTCCGTGAGGGGGACGTTCTCGGGGACGGCGGCACGGACGAGGCGGCGGGCGACAGCGGGGCCGCGACCGCGGGCCGCGGGGCCGGCTCGTGCGATCCCGTGACGGCGTACCAGGCCACTCCGGCAGCCGCGAGCATGACGGCACCTGCGGCTGCCGTCGCCGCGGGCTTGGCGGCCAGCCTGCCGATCGTCCGCGCCGTACGGCTCGCGCCGCTCGCCGTCCGCGTGCCCGCGCCGACGGTCGCCCCGGCCGAGTCCGCCCCCAGCGCCCTGGCCAGTGCCAGGCCGGCCAGGCCGACCGGCACCGGCACCAGCGCGAGGTCGGCCAGCAGCCCCTCCGCCGGTGTCAGGTCGGACGAGCTCAACAGGCACTGCGGACAGTCGCGGACATGGCGTGCCAGCCGCTTGCGCCACAGCCCGGACGGCCGCCCGTCCCACGAGGCGAGCACGGCGGCCAGGTCCGGGCAGCGCGGCGAGGCCGTCACGGCTCGTACGACGGTGCGCGCCGTCTCCAGCCGTTCCTTGACCCGCTGGATTCTGACCGCGGCATGCTGCGGTGTGAGGCCGCAGGCCGTCGAGAGCTCGCCGCGGGTCAGTTCACCGGCGCTCTCCATCCACCACAGCGCGAGTACCTCGCGTTCCTCTTCCTCCAGCCAGCGGGTCGCCTCCACCGCTTCGCGCCGCTGGCCCGACAGCGCGAGCCGAAGAATCGCCAGATCGGAGAAGTCGGCCTGCGGGTCTGGTTCGTGGGCGTTCCCCTCCAGGGGTTCCGCAGTGAGCCAGGGGCGCCCTTTGCGCCACCGGTCACGGATCTGTCGCACGGTGATGGCGACGAGCCAGGACCGGAACCGATCCGGTTGCTCCAGTCCGGGCAGCCCGTCCAGGACCCGCATCATCGTCTCCTGGACCACGTCGTCGACATCGCTGTGCCCGTCCAGCGCCCGCCCGACGATGTTGTAGACCAACGGCAGACAGTCCCGTATCAGCTGTTCCGAGGCCTGCCGGTCTCCGGCCCGCGCCGCCATGACGACGGCGACGTCCGGCCGTTCTTGCGAGTCCTGCGAGCGCACCCCGCCCCACCTGTCCCGTCGCCTTGCCGATGTGCCGAGGGCGACAGTGTGTCAGGAGCAAATCCGGAGGATTTCCGTGGGTCGCTTCTCAGGTGCCGCCCCACGTCTTCGTCCCGTTCCGTGTTTTCCGTTATGCACGACGCGCCGGTGCGTCTCCTGTGCGTACGGCCCCTGCGGACGACCCCATCCCGAGGACAACGGAGGCAACGCTGATTCTCTTGACTCCCGCCCCTTGACACCTGTTCTTACCGCCCTCTAACTTTTCGCCGAGTTTACGAACAACGTCCGGCATTCCGAACGAAGTGTGCGGCCCTCCGGAGTCATCCGACCCACCTCCGCTTCCACTCCGCGGCGCGAGACAAGGATGTTTCTGTCATGAGCATCACTCCCGCATCCGTCGGTGTGGAACAGCTCGTCCGCCGGCTCCAGTAGGTGCGCGACAACCCGCTTCCACTCCGCCCCGGCACCCGCAGGAAGACAGGAAACGCACATGTCAAGGGTTCTCACCCGGCTCGCGGCGATATTGGTCGCCGTCGGCCTCTTCTTCACCTCCCAATCACTGACGACACCCCAGGAAGCCGCCGCCGCCGACCCCGGCTACCTGATGGTGCACTTCACCGGGGAGGGGTCGACCAACCAGCAGATGTACCTGTCGCACAGCACCGACGGCGTGCACTGGAACGACCTCAACGGCGGCGGGATGGTCCTGCGCTCCCCGGTCGGCACGAAGGGCGTGCGCGACCCCGCGTTCGTGAGATCCCCTGACGGCAGCAAGTACTGGATCATCGCGACCGACCTGTGCATCAGCTGCGGGCAGGACTGGAACGCCGCCATCAACAACGGCAGCCGCAACCTGGTGGTGTGGGAGTCGACCGACCTGGTCACGTGGTCGCAGCCGTGGCTGCTGAACGTCGCCGGCGCCATCCCCGACGGGCGCAACGCGTGGGCGCCGGAGGCGATCTGGGACCCGGCCAGCAACGACTACGTCCTGTACTGGGCGACGAACGTGCCCCTCAACGGCAAGACGAAGCACCGCATCTTCTACTCCCACACCAGCGACTTCCGCTCTGTCACCGCCCCGCAGACCTACATCGAGCGCCCCGGCGCCCAGGAAATCATCGACACGCAGATCATCGAGATGCCCGCCGGAGTGGGTAACTACCGCTACGTGCGGGCCTCCGGTGACGGTCAGATCACCCTCGAGGGCAGCAACTCGATCCTCGGGACGTGGACCAACCTCGGTGACCTCTCCGGCGTCGGTTTGACCGGGGCGATGGTCGAGGGCCCGATGTGGATGAAGTTCAACGGCACCAACAAGTGGGCGCTCTACCTCGACCAGTACGCCTCCGGCGGCGGTTACATGCCGGTCCTGACGACCGACCCGTCCAATCCCGCCTCCTACCAGAAGCAGGCGTCGGGAAGCTACAACATGGGCGGCACGAAGAAGCGCCACGGCTGGATCATGAACCTGACGGCCGCCGAGGAGAGCCGCGTGCTCGCCCGCTGGCCCAACACCCCGGCCCAGCGCCTGCAGTCGTTCAACTTCCAGGACCGGTACGTGCGGCACACCGCCGACATGGACGTGCGCATCGACCCCACCGTGAGCCCCGCCGACGACGCCCAGTTCCGGATACGGCCCGGCCTGGCGGGCACCGGCACCGTCTCCTTCGAGTCGGTGAACATGCCCGGGTACTTCCTGCGCCACGCCAACTACGACTTCCAGCTGGTCCACAACGACGGGACCGCCCAGTTCGCCGCGGACGCCACCTTCCGCAAGGTCGCCGGCCTCGCCGACCCCACCTGGTCCTCGTTCCAGTCGTACAACTTCCCCGACCGCTACATCCGCCACTACGCCTACGAGCTGCGCCTCGACCCGATCACCACGACGACAGCCCGCGGCGACGCCACCTTCCGCGTGACCAGCTGACCCGACACCGACCAGGATGCCGGCGCCTCTCGGAGAGCGCCGGCATCGCCCTCCTCTGCCTCCGCATGCCCATGCGGGCCGGCCGAATCTGTTGAGGGAGTCGACGGACGGCACTGGAACGCAGGGCTCGGACGTCTGCGCGCGAACGCGGTCGGCACCCTGGGCATCAGACCGCCTCGGTCACCGTCATCCAGCGCCACTGGGTGAACTGCTCCAGGTTGGCGGTGCCGCCGACGCGGGAGCCGTTGCCCGATGCTCCCATCCCGCCGAAGGGGGCGTTCGCGGCGTCCTTGGCGGAGACGTCGTTGAGGTGCACCATGCCGGTGCGCAACTGCTCGGCGATGACCGCGGCCCTCGACGTCGAACCGGAGTGCACAGCCGCCGTCAGGCCGTATTCGGTGTCGTTGGCGATCTCGACGGCCTCATGGTCGGTACGGAACGCGACGACGGGAGCGACCGGCCCGAAGATCTCCTCGGTGAAGGCGGGCATGGTCCGCTCGACGCGGTCCAGAACGGTGGGCGGGTAGAACAGCCCGTCGCGGCGTCCGCCCGCCAGCACCCGTGCGCCGGCGGCCACGCTCTCGTCCACGATGCGTGCGATCCTCGCGGCCTGGCGCTCGCTGATCACAGGACCGAGGGCCACGCCCTCCTCGCGCGGGTCGCCGACCCGCAGCTCATCGGCCTGCCTGATCAGCGCCTCCGTGTAGGGCTCCACGATGTCGGCGTGCACCAGATGACGTCCGGCGGCGACGCAGGCCTGCCCCTGGTAGCCGAAGGAGCTCATCGCCCCGGCTGCCGCGGCGGAGTCGATGTCCGCGTCTGCGAGCACGACGATCGAGTTCTTGCCGCCCAGTTCCAGGGCCACCCGCTTGAGCCCGTCGCCCGCGGCGCGGGCGACCGCCCGTCCCGCCTCGGTGGAGCCGGTGAAAACGACCATGGCGACGTGGGGATCGGCCACGACCGCCTCACCGGTGCCGGGGCCTCCGGGCAGGACGTGGAGCAGCCCCTCGGGCAGTCCGGCCTCCTCGAACAGCCGCGCCACGACGACACCGCCGGACACCGGTGTGTGGGGATCGGGCTTGAGCAGAACGGCGTTACCCAGCACGAGTGCGGGCGCCAGGGCCCGCATGGCGAACAGCAGGGGGGCGTTCCATGGGTTGATGACGCCGACCACCCCCAGGGGTACCCGCCATGCGTAACTGGTCTGGAAGGGTGCCGACGGGCTCAGGATCTCGCCGCGGGGCAGCGACGCGAGGCCGGCGGCCTGCGCAAGCTGGCTGAGTCCGGCCGCGATCTCGTAGTCGCCCTTCGCCGGGACGCCTCCGGACTCCCTGACGATCCACTGCCGAATCGCCCCATGGTTGTCGCGCAGTGCCCGGGCGGCGCGGAGCAGGACCTCGGCGCGCTCCTGGGGCGCCGTCCCGGCCCAGGCCCGCTGGGCTCGGGCGGCCAGGGTCCCGGCCCGGGCGACATCCGCGGGCGCTGCCACACCCACCTCAGCCAGCCGCTCCCCCGTGGCGGGTTCGTTCACCGGCTGAACACCGCCCTCGGAAGGCCGCCAACCGCCGCTGTAGATCTTCCCGGTCCATTCGGCCGCGTCCGGCCACGTCCCCTGGTCGGTGACAGTCATGGCACGACCCTCCAGCCCCGATGCATCGGTTTCCCTTTTGCATTTATGTCCTTATTGAGGATATATGTCCGACCATCTCCCCTAGGTTGCTCGTGGCCGAGCCGGGACGCACGGTGGAAAGACCGAAGTGAGGGCGGATGAACGCGATGACGGGTTCTGACACCGCCGGCGACGACCGGGCGGCGTGGCGGCCGGACGACCCCATCGACGAGTCGGCCACGGCCGGAGCCGGCGTGGACTCGAACGGCATTGTGACCGGGTGGAGCGAGGGAGCACAGCGGCTGCTCGGATACCGGTCGACGGAGGTCATCGGCCGGCCCGCGGCATCATTGCTCGCAGGGGAGCCGCCCGCCGAGGCGCTTCGTTCCCTGAAAACGCTGCCGAGGTGGAACGGGACGGCGACTCTCCTGCACCGGGACGGCCACCACCTCGCAGTGAACCTGCTGGCCCACCGCCGGGAGCCCGACGGCGAGGAGAAAGGAGGCGGCGACTGGCTCCTGGTCTCCCCCCTGGCCCGGTCGGCGTCGCCGCTCCACGACGACGCGCTGGTGATGTGGGCGTTCACGCGGTCCCCGCTCACGACGGCGCTCTACGACACCGGCCTGCGGCTGCGGCGGGCGAACGCGGACATGGAGCGGGTGATCGGTCTGCCCGAAGCGGCGATGCGGGGGCTGCGCATATCGGAGATCGTGGTCGACCCGGAGAGCGACCGGACGGAACAGTGCATGCGGCGGGCGCTGGAGACCGGCGAACAGCAGCATCTGCAGCCGTCCCTACGCCTGACGGGCCATGAGAGCGAGAGCGTCTGGACGACGTTGCTCACCCCCGTGCGGGACGCCGAGGGAACGATACGGGGGGTGCTCCTTACCGCGTACGACATGACCGAGGAGCACCTGGCCCGAGGGCGCCTGGCCCTGCTCAACGAGGCCAGCATCCGCATCGGCAGCACCCTGGACCTCGCCCGGACCGCGCAGGAACTCGCCGATGTGGCCATCCCGCAGCTCGCGGACTTCGTCACCGTCGACCTGCTTCCCGCCATCGAGGGCGGCGACGACCCGCGCGCCGGCTCGCCACCCAGCCCCGTCATGCTGCGCCGTGTCGCCTACCAGTCCGTCCTTGAGGGTTGCCCCGAGGTCGTGGTGGAGCGCGGGACAGTGGCCGCGTACCCGGACGATTCGACTGCGGCCAGGTGCCTGACCACCGGCCGACCGCTGATCGAGAACGTGACGGCTTCCGCGATGCACCGGGTGGCGAGCCAGACCCCGGACCGGGCCGAGCGGATGCGACGCTACGGCTTCCACTCCGTGCTGGCCGTGCCGATGCGCGCCCGCGGCATCACCCTCGGCGTGGCCACGTTCTCCCGCCACCGGCACCCGGAACCCTTCGCGCAGGACGACCTGCTCCTGGGCGAGGAGATCACCGCCAGGGCCGCCGTCTGCATCGACAACGCCCGCCGCTACGGCCGCGAGCGCCGCACCTCCCTCACTCTTCAGAGCAGTCTCCTGCCGCAGCGGCTGCCCCCGCAGGCCGCCGTTGACGTCGCCTCCCGCTACCTCCCCGCCAGCGCGCAAGCCGGCGTCGGCGGCGACTGGTTCGACGTGATCCCGCTGTCCGGCGCCCGGGTCGCGCTCGTCGTCGGCGACATCGTCGGCCACGGCGTCCAGGCCTCGGCCGCCATGGGACGACTGCGTACCGCCGTGCGCACCCTTGCCGATGTCGACCTTCCGCCCGACGAGCTGCTGACCCACCTGGACGACATGGTGATCCACCTGTCCGCCGAGGCCGAAAGCGCGGCCGGCATCGTCGGCGACATCGGCGCGACCTGCCTGTACGCCGTCTACGACCCGGTCTCCCGGCGCTGCGCCATGGCTCGCGCGGGCCACCCCGTACCCGCGCTGGCAACCCCGGACGGCGCCGTCGTGTTCCCCGACGTACCTGCGGGCCCGCCCCTGGGGCTGGGCGGCCTGCCCTTCGAAGTCACCGAGATCGAGCTGGCCGAAGGAAGCATCCTCGCGCTGTACACCGACGGCCTCATCGAGGCCCGCGGCCGCGACATCGACGAAGGTCTCGACGCACTGCGCAAGGTGCTGGCCCGGCCGGCTCCGTCCTTGGAGAGCACCTGCGACACCGTGCTCCAGACGCTTCTCCCGGACCACCCCGCCGATGACGTGGCGCTGTTGATAGCCCGCACCCGTGCCCTGGACGCGGCCCATGTCGCCACCTGGGACGTGCCGCCCGATCCCTCAGCGGTCGCCGAGACCCGTAAGAACGCCACCCGGCAGCTGGCCGCCTGGGGCCTGGAAGAGGCCGCCTTCGTCACCGAACTGGTTGTCAGCGAACTCGTCACCAACGCCATCCGTTACGGCGGCGCCCCCATTCAGCTCCGTCTCATCCGCGACCGCAACCTCATCTGCGAAGTCTCCGACGCCAGCAACACCAGCCCCCATCTGCGCCGCGCGCGCACCTTCGACGAAGGCGGCCGCGGCCTGCTCCTCGTCGCTCAGCTCACCCAGGGCTGGGGCACTCGCCAGACGTACACCGGCAAGACGATCTGGGCCGAACAGGCCCTCTCCCCGCTCATCCCTTGACCGCGGAGCCGGCGACGCCTTGGACGAACCAGCGTTGGAAGAACACGAAGACGATCAGGACGGGCAGGACCAGCAGGACCAGCAGGACCAGCAGGACACCGAAGGCGAGGATCTGGCCCCAGTCCGGGGGCTGTTGGCCCTGGAAGACGCTCCCGGGGCTGCGGAGGTCTTGCTTTGAGCTGTTGGTGACGCGCTCCGTCCGCGATCCGGCGGCCTTCGGCGCACTCATTGACGCATGGACGTGCGAACCCGTCTACGCCGGTTCGGTGAACTGGTCGAACACCATCACGGCAGCGCGGGTGGCGAGAGACCAGCGGTCCTCTCCTTCCGGGTCCTCCAGATTGGGGTGTCCGGCGATCCAGCGCATGTGGAAGCCGTCGAGAAGAGCGGCGATGGTGGTGGCGAGGTGTTCGACCTTGTAAGGCGTGCGCATACGCAGCCCGTAGGCGCCCAGCAGCGCCTGGTACGCCTCGCAGGCGACCTCGGTGAACGACTCGCCGTAGTGCCCCAGGGCATCGCGGACGCGTGGGTTGGCGGCACTGGCGTAGAAGCCGAGCAGCACGCGGTAGATCGGGTCCACGCGGTGGTTCTCGTGGTTGTCCGTCAGGACGTCGTTGAGAGCCTCCTGCCAGGTCGTGCCGCTGTCGACCGCCTCCTTGAAACGGCGGATGCTCTCCGACAGCCCCGGGACCAGTTCGGCCTGTCGGCTGGTGAGGTGGAAGAGGAGATCTGCCTGGAAGTCGGCCTGCGCAGGCCAGATCTGGTAGATGGAGCCGGTCGTGATCGCCGGTGCCCACTCCGTCCGGCAGCCCGGCCTCCCGCAGCACGTCGGCGACCAGCAACCCACAGGCGATTGGCGCGTCCTCGCTCGCCTTGACGACGACCGTGTTGCCCGCGGCCAGCGGCGCCGCCACGGCGCGCACGCCCAGGATGACCGGCGCGTTCCAGGGCGCGAACGCCGCCACCACGCCCAGCGGTTCCCGTACCGCCAGGCCCAGCGCGCCCTGCTATGAGGCTGGTGCCGTGCACGCCGTACTCGCCGTCCAGCACGAGGGAGGCGGGGACGAGCGTCCCGGAACCGGTGGCGATCGCCTCGATCAGGCGGGCAGTGCCCAGGCCCGTGGTCCAGGTGGAGGTGCGGCCCGAGTCGAGGGCCACGTGCTTGGAGTACCAGGTGTCCACGTACTCCTCGGGCGCCCTGCGCTGCTCGTCGGTGAGCACGACGGGCTCCCCGCCGACCGTGACATGAGTCCTTTGAGGATCTCGGCGACCCTTGTCGACCATTGCTCGTCTTGTCCATTTTCCCAGGTCAGACGAGGTTTGGCGCCTCAATCCTTCTCGACCCTTGTCAGTCTTTTCCGATCCTTGTGTCCAACCTGCGTCCCGAAGGCGTCCCGGATGGGGATTTCAGCTGCCGCAGCGTCCGTCCCTGCAGTTGACAGACGGGCTCCGAAACTGCGAGCAGCGGGTTCCCCTTCCAACGCGCAAAGGCCCCGCCCTCGATTGCCGCGAGGGGAACCTCAGTTGCCGAAGGTACCCGCACTTGGCGAATCAAGAAGTGGGGCGAACCATCCACTCTCCGCTGGAGTCCCAGTCCCCATTCGCGGTACCACCGGCTGAGGTTCGGCATCACATCCGAGGTGCCGGTGGCTCACCCCACCGGTCGGCGGCCGGGAAGATTACGAAGCCGGACCGCTCGAAGCCGATCACGCCTGGTATCCCAGGTCGCCGGAGACCGCCGCGATCATAGCCGCTCGGGTCGACACGCCGAGCTTGGCAAAGATCCGGCGCAAATGGGTCGAGACAGTGTAGAGGCTGATGTCGAGAACCGTGGCAATGGTCTTGTTCGTGTGCCCTGCTCCGACCAGCCTGACGATCTCCGCCTCACGCGGACTCAGACGCTGCGCGGGTCCGCACCGGTGTTCGGAGGCCGGGAGTTGGGTGAGCACGCACCGAAACTCCCCCACCTGAACATCCAGGACTGTTTGCCGGCCCCCTTCCTCCGTTCGGTGCAGGGCGACACCGCTCCGTGCCAGTTCCAGTACAAGCTTCCGCACGAGCGAGTCAAGCTCAGGTTGGAGCACCTCCGCACCCCGTCGCCCCACGGTGGCAGTCGTACAGCTCCCGACACTGCGCGGCCTTCCTGCCGCCTGGATCAGCTCGGTGGTGGTGTCGGTCATCGGGCCTCCAGTCTGGTTCCCCCCCTGCGATGTCCGTGCCCTTTTTAACCGACCCCGTGTCACGCCGCACGGGTGGGACGAGTCGGCCACCGAACGGGGTAGCACGAAAGCAGTACGGAGAAAGCGTGACTACCGGGGCCCCCGGACCCGATGTGCACTCTATGTAGCACTTCGACTACATGGAGGCACCAATATGGCCCGGTACCACAACGGCACTGCGCACCCGGAGGACGAGGAGTTCCTCGGCGAGGCAATGTCCGGCATCGGCTTGCCGGGCGAGGGTGAGGAGGAACTCACCCACCTTCACGAGGGCGAGGAGGAGTACGAGTACGAGGACGAGGACGAGCTGGAAGACTTCTACGAGGGCGAATTCGAGGACGAACTCGAGGCCCTCATGGAGGAGGAGACCGAGGACGAGGGCGAGGACGAGGAGTTCCTCGGCGACCTGGTCCGCGCGGCGACCGGCATGCTCGGCGAGGGCGAAGAAGAGACCGAGTACGAGTGGGAGGACGAGGGCGAGGAGTTCTTCGGGAAGATCGGCGGATTCCTGCGCAAGGCCGCACCTCTGCTGAAGACCATCGCCAAGACAGCCGGACCGCTGATCGCCACGGCCGTGGGCGGACCTGCCGCGGGACTCGCCGCCCGTGCCATCACCTCTCAGCTGGAAGGCGAGACGGAGGACGAGGGCGAGTACGAGATCGCCCACCGCGAAGCGGCCGGCCGTACCCTGACGTCCGGCCAGGCGGCGGCTGAACTCATGGCCGCTCAGGCTGCGGCAATGGCCTCCGAGGCCGAGGCCGAGGCCCTCATCGGCGCGGCCGCCGTACGCGCGCTGTCACCCCGTGACCGCGCGGCCCTGGAGGCGCTGGTCCCGTCCATGGTCCGCGGAGCCGCGGTGCTCACCCGGCTGCTCTACGGCTCCCGTGGCACCAGGCCCTTCATTCGAGTCGTGCCGACCGTGGTGGACGGCACAGCCCGTAGCCTTCTGCGCCAGGCCCGCCGCGGCGGCACCGTCACACCCACTACCGCGGCACGGACCATGGCCGTCCATGCACACCGGGTACTCGGCAACACCCGTCGCTGCCGTCAAGCACTACACCGCAACCGGCGCGGCATCGGCAGGCTCCGCCGGTATACGCCCGGCCAGGGCCCCCGCCCGTACGGCCGTGACGCGAGCCGAGTCACCCGCGGCGTACCGGTGCGCAGTCGCACATACCCAGCCTCGTACGGCGGCTCCCCGACCCGCCGGGGTGTCACGACGATGCGCCTGGTGACCCCGGTGCGGGTGCCCGGCACCGGTGGCCGCCCCAGCCGACTGGTCCGCGTCGTGACCGACGTCCGGGTACCGCGCGGCGCGGTCCCGGCACGGCGCACCGCCACCGTGGTCCGCGGCCCGCGCAGCACGCCACGGTCGTCGTACTCGTACTGACGGTGCTCCGTGCCTTCGCATGGTATCGACCCGAGAGGAGCTTCATGAGCGCGAACAGATATCCAGCCGTGGAGGGGGAGACGGAGTTCGAGGACGAGCTCGAAGCAGAGTTCGCCCACGAGTTCGAAGGAGAGTGGGAGGAGGAGGGCGACGGGGCAGGGGAGCTCGAGCTCGAAGAAGAGTGGGAATCCGAGACCGAATCCGGAGGGTGGGGCGCGCAATCAGCCGGGCGTGAGTTCGACTTCGAGGCTGAGGCGGAAGCAGAGGCGGAAGGCGAGCTCGAGGGCTTCGTCAACCCGATACGTCGGATCTATCCCGATGCCGAGCTGATGGCCCATCTCGGACGCGCCGCGAGTGCGGCCGAGAGCGAGGCGGAGGCGGAGGCATTCGTCGGCGCGCTGGTGCCGCTCGCCGCGAAGATCATTCCACGCGCGGCCCAGCTGGTCGGACGAGTCACCCCCCAGCTCATCCGGGGAGCCACAAGGGTTACCCGACAACTGCGGCGAGACCCCTCGACCCGCAAACTGGTCGAAGCCGTGCCGGTGATCCTGCAGCGCACCGCCCAGAGCATCGCCGACCAAGTGGAGAACGGCCGCCCGCTCACCGGCGACATGGCGCTGCGCACCTTGGGACGCATGACGACCCGTGTCCTCGCCACCCCGGCCTCGCGCAGCCGTGCCCAGCACGCGATCCGGATCTTCGACGAACGCAGGCACCACCGCATCCGCCGTAACTCGGGGCCGACCACCGCCGCCCCACCAGTGGTCAACCGGAGCGCTAACCAGAGGTGCCGCTGTGTCTGTGGTTAAGCACCTCCACCCGCCCGCCGTGCTCGTCCCCACGCGTCAGCGACGCAGGATCGGAGCCGGAGCCTCGCAGGGCGCTGCCGTGCCCGGTCCCGGGCCGGACCGGGCACGCCCACCACGCGACGCCTTGCGTCCGTGGGTGCTCAGCCAGGCCGGTAACGTCGAGCGCCACTTCGAGGCGCTGCGTCCCTTCACCCGCGAGGAATTCGGTACCGGCGACGAGGCCCCCAGCCCAGGCCACATCCACGCGGTGAACGACCTGCTGGCTCAACTGCGCCGCCCCCTGGCCACCGTCACCGAGGCAGTGCGCATGGCCGCCGAGGCAGCCGCCGACGAGCCCACCACCGCCCGCCTTCACGAACTGCTGACACTGAAATCCAAGGCTCACGACTGGGTGCGGGCCACCGAGAAGATCTGGGACTTCTACCTGGAACTGTTCGGACAGCGGCAGTCTCGTTACGCCGAGTGGCTGCTGGGCTGCGACCGCATCGCTCTGGACTGCTACCAGTACGCCTACCTTGGGCTGGGCACGGCCCGGTCAATCCCGGCCCCGCCGCCGTTCAGTTATATGCGCACCGGATTCTCCCCCGCGACCTACCGGCGGGGTATCCCTCTGCGCAGGCTCGGCCGCAGACTCAATCCGTTTCCGCTGGTCCAACTCCCCTACCACCGTCTGGTGAACCCCTGGACACTCGGAGCGGTGCTGCACGAGATCAGCCACAACCTCCAGAACGACCTAGGCTTGCAGAACGTGGTCCCCCGTGAGATCGCGGCACAGCTGACCGCAGCGGGCTGTCCACACCAGGTCGCGGAGACCTGGACCCGCTGGAACCGTGAGGTCTACGCCGACCTGTCCGGGTTGCTGCTCGGCGGGCCCGAGTTCGTCGGCTCCCTCTTCGACGTGGTCGGCCGATCGCCGGAGCTGTCCCTCGGGTATGTCCCGGGCGGCGTCCACCCCACGCCCTACCTGCGCGGCTTCCTCGCCACCCACATGCTGAAGCGCATGGGCTTCAGCACTCGCGCCAGGGAGTACGAGCGGATGTGGCGGCGCCTCTACCCGGACACTCGCGGCTCGGACATCCCCGCCCCACTGCTGCGCACGGCCACCACCGCCGTCCCAGTGGTGGTGAACGCCGTGTGTCACACACCCTTCCCCTCTCTGGGCGGGCGAACGCTATCAGCCGTGCTGCGCTTCGAGCCGAAGGAGCAGACGATGGTGGAAGAGGCCGCCGGCCGACTGGCCCGTGGTGTGGACCCCGGCGTGGTGCCGGAGCGGTTCCTCATCGGGGCGGTCCGGTTCGCTGCGGATCATCGGATGGCGGGCCACGAAAAGCTGATGCGGAACTTCTTCGGCGAACTGGCGAGGCGGTGACGCCATGAACTTGTCCCGGAAAACGAATGCCCTCGGCGGCATGGCGCACCGCCGCAGTCACGAGGAACTGGGCTTGTTCGGGGCCCCGCCCCGACCGGGCGACGCAAGGTGCACCGAACCGTCGCGGGCCGCTGACGCGGAGCTGCTGCAATGCATGGCGGAGCCGGGGGACGTGCCGCGTGAGAACACGGCTCTGAGCTACTGAGGAGGCCGAAATGGCACCGCACGAACTTGAAGAGACATCGGATCAGCACGACCAGCGAATCTCTGTCGTGGAGTCCGAGTCCCCGTTTCCCGTACTCACGCAGGAGTTCACCCCGGCCCTCGCCGCAAGCCGTGCCGACAGTGACCCAGGACGGCTCGTCGCTCAGACGATCAGCGAGGTGCTCGGCTGGCGTACCCGGGGCCAGGACGCCGACGGCTTCATGGCCGCGCTCGCGGGCAGCTTCGACATCAACCGGGTCGAGGGGCACAACGAGGTGCGGTGGACGCCGCGCGGCTACTCGGCCCAGGCCGACCTCGGTCTGGTGACCGGCGGACAAGCGTCCCTGGCCGCCCGCGCGCAAACCGTGGTCAGGGACGCACTCCCGCTTCTCGACTCGTTGGTGCCGCTGCGTGTGGATCCCGATCTTCAGGACGCAGAGGCGTTCCGAGCTCTCGTACGGCACTGCCTGGAGGAGGTGCTCACCGAACTGCGGTCTCCCGTGGTCCGGCCCGAACGGGTCGACTTGCTCTTCGACCAGCTGACGGGTGGTTCCCACCAGGCCACCCGTCCCGACCTGGTGGCCGGGCACCTCGGAGCACTACGCGAGCAGTTCGGTCTGACCAGGGAGAACGTCAACACCATCGACGAGGAGCGCATCCAGACAAGCTTCTTCACCCTCGCCGACTGGGTGCTCTCACTGGAGTCCAGCTGGCTTCAGCAGCGGGGCGAGATCTCTCTCGCCGACGGCGGCCGTGGCTTCCTGGGAACAACCCTGGTCCGGCTGTCCCAGGAACTCGCCGTGGTGGCCGGCCAGGTCGAGGCGGTATGGGCTTCGCTGGACTCCGTGTTCATCGGCGCCGCAGAGCGCCAGACCATCAGGATCGGCAGAAACCGCTCCCTCACCCTGCAGGGAGTCCTCGACTGGATCCACGCTCTGGCCGTCGACGAGATTCCCAAAATGATCCAGAGTGGCGGTAAGGACGCCGTCGAACACGCCGTCACCCCGTTCCTGGGCAAGGTGCAGAGGGTGCTCGCGGAGGACCTACTGAGCATGGTCCGGACGTCGGTGGGCACCATCGTGCTCTCGCAGCGCGGCGAGTTGCCTCCGGGCCTCTACTCGGCGCGGGTCCAGCTGTCGTTCTACGAGTTGTTCAACCAGGTGCAGCAGGCACGCCGGACGGCCCTGCGTGTGCACCGCACCTTCCAGGTCGCCATCAGCAAGGTCCACCCCTTCGTGTTGCGCGACAGCGCCAGCTTCTCCCTCACCGTATTCGGTTCGGGACTTCGGCCGGACAAGCACACAGGCGTACTCCTCGGGCCGGACGGCGTGGTCATCGTCGCCGAACCGCAGCAGAAGGCGGCTAAGGAGAACGACGGCGGCGTCACCTCACGGCTCGACCTCACCTTCGACAGAAGCTGTGGCGAGGACGGTCCTTGGGAACTGGCCATCGTGCGCGAATGTGACGTCCATAGGCCGAGGGACGAACATGATCATCCTCGGCTCAACGCGACGGACGTTCTGGACTTCACCCACGTCTTCGTGAATAGGAGCGGCCAGCTGCCCGCACGTCCCTCGGGCACCGACGGGCACACGCCCTCCGAGCCCCATGGGCACAAAGGCGCCTGAACCGCGCCCCGCCCCACCACCCGATCGCCCCCACTCCCCACACCGTGTGCCCGGGAAGGAGAACCCCCGATGGCCACCGAGCAGCAGTACCGCGATCTCTACGATCGAGTCGCCGCCCTGCGTCAGCAGGTCGCCGGCCGGCTCGGCTCAGAACTCACCGTCAACCCCCAACTCGGCGACGCAGTCGTCAAACAGCTCGACGATCTTCTCGAGAGCGTCCAGAAGGCAGACCGTGCCAGACCCGCGCCACCCGACGGAGGCCTGGCCGAGTTGGCAGGTCTTGGTCCGCAGGCCGCACAGGAACTGGGCGCGACCCGGATGCCGGCCGGAGTCGAGGCGTACGACGAGACGGTCGCCTCCGAGCGGATCCTCGCCGTCGGCGACCTCTACTACTGCTACCAGCACGAACGCGTAGGCGTGTTCCGGGTCGTGCAGAAACTTCAGGAGCTGTTCCAGGGCGGCGCGCTGCGACTCTCCGACGGCCCCGGCGCGTTCGGACTGTACAAGTTCGACCGGCGTGACGTCCTGCGCTACACCCGTCAGGACCGGCTGGCAGCGTACCGGCGCATCCTGGGCTACGGCCGCGGCACCGGAGCTGCGGGCGCGCGTCCGAACACCGACTTCCACAAGCTGTTCACCCACTTCAACAACCAGGTGGCCCTCTTCTGGCGAGACAAGCGCATCTCGGACGTGATCCGAATGCGTGCCTACGACCCGAGCTTCGGCAGCATCGCGATCGTCCGCCGAGCCGGCCTCGATCTGCGCAACAACCTGAAGTTCACGTCGTACGGCCACCTCAACGTCCTGCGCGTAGAGGTCATGCAGTTGCTCGACGAGGCTTTCCGGATCCTCGGAGCCGACGACGTGAAAAAGCTGTTCGGCGCGGACAACGCCTGGGACGTAGTGGACGAAGTCCTGATCCGCTACTTCGACCAGCGGCTGGTCACCTCCCCGCGCCAGCGAATGGCGGTCACCGGCCAGAAGGTGATGCGGTGGCTCGCCGCCCCGCACATCCTGGAGGCGACGCGGGCCGAGTTCGAGACGCTGCTTCTGGATATCGCCGAGGACGCGGAGGAATGGATCACCTCGGCACAGTCACTGGGCCTTGCGGAACGAACCGAAACCGAGCGGGTCCTGCCCTGGGACCGGCACCGCCCGGTGGGCGTAGCCATGAGTCGGCCGACCCCGCGGCGGGATGTCCGACCTGCCTACAGCCGCCGCGGCGGTCTGGGCACCTATCGCGGCGGCAACCCGGTGGACGGGCGCTCCCGCAGCGGTCTCCCCGGATGATCCCGCCCGCAATACTCGTCCCGTACGGGGCCAGCCCTCGCCGTCCGACACGGTCGTCCTCCGTCCTGCGCCGACCGCGCCCGCCCGTACCGCCTGACCTGAGCACCGCTCGGACGGCCCGGCCGTCTGCGCTGGACGCCGCGTTCCGGTACGCCCGTCAGCACAGGGGCCGGTTCCTGCGCGAGCTGGGCGAGCTGGCCGCCATCCCCAGTGTCAGCTCCCGGCACGAGAACCGGCAGGACGTCGTACGGGCCGCTTGCTGGCTGGTGCGGCGGCTGCGCCGGGCCGGCTTGGAGGGCGCGCGGCTCGTACCGACGCCCGGTCATCCGGTGGTAACCGCTGCGTGGGGCTGGTCACCGAGCCGTCCCACTCTGCTGATCTACGGACACTACGATGTGCAGCCGGCTGATCCCGTCTCCTCATGGAACAGTCCTCCGTTTCGGCCGACCCAGACCGGCGGACTGGTGGTCGGCAGGGGAGTGTCGGACGACAAGGGACAGCTCCTCACCCATGTTGCCGCCGTCGAGAGCTGGCTCGCGACGGCCGGACGGCTGCCAGTGAACGTCAGAGTGGTCCTGGACGGCGAGGAAGAGGTGGGGAGCCCACATCTCAAGGCGTTCCTCGAGCGGCACTGGCCCGAACTGTGCCCAGACGCCATGGTGTTGAGCGACACCCGGATGCGGGACGCCCGCACCCCAGCCCTGGTCGTATCCTTGCGCGGCGCACTCGACCTGCGTTTGGTCGTCACCGGGGCACCAGAACCTGTGCACTCGGGGACCTTCGGCGGCGCGCTGGCCGACCCCGCCCGCGAGCTCTGCCGTCTCCTCTCGGGACTGTATGACGCCGACGGCAGCCCGATCCCGGCTCTGCGGCTCGGCGCACCGAATTCGCTCATCGCCGCGCCTCATCCCGCCGCCCCCGTCTCCGCCCTCACAGATGCCGAGTTGCTCGGCCTGGCCAGGGCCGAACGCCCGGGCCGCGGAACCGTTGAGCCTGGCTGGACTGCGCACGAACGCGCGACGATCCGGCCCGCATGTGTCGTCACGGGGATACACGTGGGCTATATGGGCACCGGGCGGCTGAACGCCGTACCTGCCAGGGCCACGGCCCGCCTGAATGTACGGCTGGCCCCGCGCCAGGATCCTGGGGCGGTCGAGGCGGCGCTGCTACGGCACCTCCGGTCTTCCGCAAGAGGTGGAGTAACCGTCCACATGCGGCGTCTGTCCGCCGTGTCCCCCGCCGAACTTCCCACGAATGGCCCTGCCGTAGAGGCCGCCGTCGCCGCCTGCCGCAGGGGGTTCGGCCGTGCCCCCGTACTCATGCGATCGGGCGGCACCATCCCGCTCGTCTCTGATCTGAGCAGCCGCGGGCTGCCTGTCGTCCTGATGGGATTCGCCCTCCCTGACGACCGGATGCACGCGCCGAACGAACGTCTGGCAGTAACTTCCTTCACGAACGGCACTCGTACAGCCATCGCGTTCCTACACGAACTGGCACACCGCATGGCGAGTACCCCAGCATGCGCGGACGGTGCCGACACCATGCACGGCCCACGCAGAGGCTGATGGGTGTGTTGCCACGTCGTAGTAAGAGTGGGCTGGCAGGATCAACCGCGCCCCTCCGTCAGCCCCCGGTCTCGATGTACCGGAACTCCGGACCGTAATTCTTCCCGCTGCCATCAGGCAGCGGAATCTGCATGAGCTGCTGTGCGATTCCCTGGAGCTGGAACATCTGCCCGACGGATTTGTTCAGCAGTTTCGCCGCCTCGTTCGGCTGATCTGCCTGCCAGGCCCCTTCCAGGAAACGCAGCAGCGAGCTATAGGATCGGTTGAATGTCTCGAGGAGTTCTTTCACCTCGACAGAGACCGGCACCCCGCCCTGAGCCCAACCGCCGGAGGGTACCGTTCCCATGGGAAGCGTGCGAGGCATGGGAATCTCAGCACCGTTGAAGTCGAACCGCCGCGGGTCCTCCGAGACCTGGATCAGCTTACGCCCGTGGAAGATCTCACGGAAGCAATAGAAATGTGCCAGCTCACCAGGTTTGCCGGGGAACGGGTTTTCCGGCGACGCAGCAGTACCTTCGCCCTGTTCCTTGATGATCTCGACAGCAGCCTCAACGTCATCGAACGACGTGAGCGCAACCACATCGTTCCCCTTGCCGTGGGACGACATATCCCTGGTCACTTGCCGCATTCCCGTGATCAGTCCCTGGTGACTCCGGAAGACTTCGAGGATTTCCGAATAGAAGTCCCCGATGGAGGCGTGCACTTTCTCGGGGTCGACGACTGGATCATCAGGCCTCTCAATTTGTGAAAACATGTCGACCGTTTCCCGGGTTAGCCCAGCGAGGGACACCTCCAATCCGGGTCGCACGCCGCCCGGCAGGGGACCCGGGTATTTCGGCACCACACTCGCGTCAGCGATACGTGGCACGCCACCGATGGTGGTGAGCATGTTACAGACGAGGCCCAAGTGGGACATCTCGTCAAAAACGACTTCCTGGATCGCCGCGAAGACGTCGGATCCCTGGTCTTGATCTTCGATGGACCAGAGTCCACACAAATAAGGCGGGAGCGTGGCCAATTCCAACATGATGGCCTGTTGAAGGGCGTTCTTGAGCCACACCGCGTCGTGTTTCTCCGCAGGCATCTGCATGAGTTCGACGATCATGTTGCTTCGATAGTTGAGGGCCGTGGACAACAGTGCACCCCTTCCAGTTCGCGAGCATCCGAAGCAATCTTGCAGACGGAGACGACGAGCCAGCCGCGTGCGGGATCATCCCTGCGGGATTCCACCCATAAGGCCGAACCGTCAAGGGCACAGAGCCGACGCAGGGTGCGCCGCCGTCGCTGGAATTTCGCGTTTCAACCTCATGCCCCGCGCCAGGCAGCCGCCATGACGGTTCGCCACACCCACCCAAGTCGCATATTGCACAAAAACAACTCAAGATAGACATCGGGTCCCGTGCCGCCCTCATCGGCTTTCCGACGCCTCACCGGCGGTTCCCGGCCGGACGCCGGACGGACCACCCCCGGAACTCGACGAAGGGAGCTGATATGTCGGTCGACCTCAGCAGCCAACTCTCGTGGAAAAGCGCCACCGGTGACGCCGAGACAATGCTGGAGAACCTGCAGCCGAACATCCTGAAGGGCCACGTCCGCGAGCATCTCCACATCCTGCTGCTGCAGTTCACCGAGAGCGAGGCGGGCGCCCCGGCGGCCCGCGCATTCCTGGCCGGACTGCTCCCGCTGATGAAATCGGCGAAGGCGCAGCTCGAGGAGGTTGAGGAGCACAGGCTGCGCGGAGTATCGGGCACACCCTATGTCGGAGTGGGTCTGACGAAGGCGGGCTACGACAAGCTGGGCCTGCCCCATGCTCCCTCCGACGAGGCCTTCGAGCGGGGGATGCAGGCCTCCGGCACCAGGGACAAGCTGCGGGACCCGGAGGTCACCCAGTGGGAACCCGGGTTCCGGGAGACGATCCACGCCGTCGTCCTGGTCGGTGACGCCGAACCCACCCCCGCCGACGATCGGCTCCGGGAGGTCGAGGCGCTGCTGCCCGACTCGATCCGGGTGCTCGGCAGGGAACGAGGACGCGGCCTGCACGACGAGGCCGGCCGCGGGATCGAGCACTTCGGCTATGTCGACGGCCGCAGCCAGCCCCTGTTCCTCACCGAGGACCTGGACGACGAACGCCGCCGGACGGATGGGACTTCCGTGTGGGATCCCGCCCAGCCGCTGGAACGCGTCCTGGTAGCGGACCCGGCCGCCCCGAACCCCGAGACGGACTTCGGCAGCTACTTCGTGCTGCGCAAGCTGGAGCAGAACGTCCGGCTGTTCAAGGCGGCCGAGGAGGAGCTCGCCGACACGTTGAAGCTCGACAACAGCGACCGCGACCGGGCGGGCGCGATGCTCGTCGGCCGGTTCCGGGACGGCACCCCACTCACCCTGCAGGCCACGGCTGGAGCGCACAGTCCCGTCATGAACGACTTCGTCTATGCCAGCGACGGCGCCGCCGACAAGTGCCCCTTCCAGGCCCACATCCGCAAGACCAACCCACGCGGGTCCGGCGGCTTCGAACCGCCCGAGACAGAGCGCAGCCACCTCATGGCACGACGGGGACAGACCTACGGGGAACGGGTCGAGGGCGACCTGCCCGAGAGCGGGGTCGGCCTGCTGTTCATGGCGTTCAACTCGGCTCTGAACAACCAGTTCGAATTCACCCAGGCCAACTGGGCGAACTTCGCCGGCTTCCCGAACTCCGGCGACGAGCCGCAGCCCGGCCTCGACCAGGTGATCGGCCAGGGAGAACGGCCGTCGGCACACTGGCCGCGGGTCTGGGGCGAGGAGGAGGACCAGGAGGCCGCGGCAGCTCGGCAGGCCGTGACGATGAAGGGAGGCGAGTATTTCTTCATGCCCTCGCTCTCCTTCCTGCGCAGCCTGTCCTGAAGCCGGCGCCTCAGGCGGCAGACGGCCCCGTCCGTCGCGCCCCGGAACCATCTCCGCGTGTGCGGGGATAGCTCCCGGTCCCGGGTCGACAAGGTGCCGATGGGTTCATCGGCCCTGCGCACGCGGGGACAGCTCCGCCTTCTCGGCCCTTGTCGGTCTTCTCCGATCCTTGTGTCCAACCAACGTCCCGAAGACATCCCGGTAGGCATGTCCGACCGGCACCAAGACGATCGCCCCCACCCCTCGTCCCGGGGTAGAGCACCATCCCCTGACTTCGAGAAGCGAGTTTGCCCACCGGACTGCGCGAAGACCTGGGTCACGGCCTTCCATCGGATCAGCCGGCCGGGACTGAAGGTGCGCGAACCGCGGCGGAGACGCCGGGAACCACGCGGCTCCGCCCGGTGCGCGAGGCGCGGCTGACAACAAGGGCCGCCGGGGCGGGGGCTCCGTGACGGGGTTCCGTGACAGTACGACGATCCTCATAGGGCCATCAGGCCCGGTCGGCCGCCTGGAGCCCGCCGAGGAGTGGCCCGGTCCGGTTCTCCTGGGCGCGCTCGCACGGTGTGAGCGTTGGGCGGGTGCGAGCCGACCGAGCGCACTCGCCGGATGCTTCGTGCGGGCGGAAGAGCCACCGCCCGTCCAGGACGCCAGGGGCGAGCAGGAAGTTCTGCGCGTACATACCGATATCACCGGCCGCCCGCACCCCGTCGCCGAAGGCCGGCATGAACAGGAAGGCGACGTGGGGAGCACCGAAGAAGCTCAGGTTGTCGCGGGCCGCCGTCTTCCTGGCCGTCCGGTCCGAGCGCGGTATCCCCAGGGCCTGGTAGAGGGTCGCAGCGTCGAAGGTGGAGTCGTAGGAAAACCGTCCCTCCTCATCGGCCTTGAGCAGCTGTCCGCTCAGGGCGTCCCGCTCCGCGCCCGAGACGAGGTGCACCGTCCACGGCTGGGTATTGCAGTTCGAGGGTGCGGTTTGAGCGTCTCCCAGCACGCCGTAGATGTCCGACGGGGACAGTGGGGCAGGCAGGTATCCACGCACGGAGCGCCGGGACCGCACAAGGCCGCTGAACGGTGATGGTGTGCTGGGCAAGGTGATTCCTCTCCAAGGCGCTCACTCCCGGCTCGGGCCTGCGGGATGACGGCAAGGGGCAGTGCAGTACGGCAGGCGTGGAACGAGCCGACAGCGGTCGGCATGAAGGCGGCGCAAGGACGCGCCACTGCCCCGCCCAGCTCGCGCAGCAGTTGGCGCAGGCCTTGCGTGCCGAAGTCGCGACGCCAGCGCCTTCTGTGTCAGTCCGGCGTTCTCGCGCGCTCGCGTCACCTTCGGGACGCACATCATCGATGTGTTCGGCACCGACTGGAAGACGATCACACAGACCCGCGAACTGTCGGCGCCGATCCCGGCCCAAGGGACTGCCGATCTCACGTGAACACTGTGTCTGGACTCGCGGCGGGTGCCGACGGGCTGGCACATCGACACCCTCGACGTGGCCGCCGCGCTCAACTAGCCCGGCAGTCCGAGAAGTCGCTGCTCCGGCCGTCGATGACCAACGGACCGTCAACTGGACCGTCTGGGTGGGGGGATTCCACTTCGGGCGAGCACCGGGCGAGCTAGCGATCTTGAACATAACGAGAGGGCCCCGGCCCAGGCGGGGGCCTTCTCGTTGCCGCAGGTGGAAGCGGTTCTGCCCGCGCAGTAGGAGGTGGGGCGGGTGGGACTCGAACCCACGGCCGACGGATTATGAGTCCGCTGCTCTAACCGGCTGAGCTACCGCCCCATAGCGGCGTGTCGCGCACATTTGTGCGCGCCGTCTGCCGCAGCATAGCCGCTCATACGATCTCCTGCTTCGTATGGTCGACTCCGCATGCCCTTGAGGACTCCGCCGTGACCTGCACGGTTCCCAAGGAGCAGGGCCAGACATGAAAAAGGACCCCTTCGGGGTCCTCGTTCAGCATGCTCCCCCGACTGGACTCGAACCAGTAACCTGCCGGTTAACAGCCGGCTGCTCTGCCAATTGAGCTACGGAGGACCGAGCTCCCCCGACTGGACTCGAACCAGTAACCTGCCGGTTAACAGCCGGCTGCTCTGCCAATTGAGCTACGGAGGAATGCCTCGTTGCATCGAACGCACCTACCTGGGTATTCGCCAGGGGGCGGACGCTCGCTGCGACACATACATTAGCGCAAGCAGGGGGGTGCTCCGCCAATCGGTTCCCCCGGCACCGACCGACACGAGGGAAGGATGGCCTCCATGCGCTACAAGCTCACGTTCGTCGTCGGGCTGGCTCTGGGTTACGTGCTGGGCACGCGTGCCGGGCGCGAGCGCTACGAGCAGCTGAAGAAGTCCGCACGCCAGGTCTCTCAGAACCCGGCCGTCCGCAACACCGCCGAGACGGCCGCCCAGCAGGGCCGCCAGTTCGCCGGCAAGGCGTATCACGCGGTGAGCGAGAAGGTCGGCGACCGCGTCCCCGACTCGGTGACCCAGCGGGTCCGGTCCCTGCGGGACCGCAACGCCAACGGCGCCGCAGAGGACGACTGGGGCACCACCAATACGTAGGTCCACGGCGCCGCGGGCCCCGTCGGACCGGTACCCGCCGGTCGGCAGACGCCCCCGCGGCGTTCGGCCCATAGAATTTTCGCCATGGGGATAGTCGCCGGGTTGGACAGTGCGCCCGATTTCACTCGCATCGTCGTCTGCGACACGGACACGGGTGCCGTGCTCAGGCAGGGGTATGCCCCGCATCCGGTGGACGGTGATCGCCCTGCCGACGTCGACCCGCAGGCCTGGCTGCTTTCGCTCGGTGAAGCGGCCGGCGGTGGACTCCTCGAAGGCGTGCAGGCCATCGGCGTGTCGGCGCAGCAGAACGCGGTCGTGCCCCTGGACTCCCAGGGCGGCACCGTACGTCCCGCGATGGTCGGCGGTGACAAGCGTGCCCAGGTGGCGGCGGCCGATCTGATCGACGCGCTCGGCGGGCGCGAGGCGTGGGCGCAGGCGGTGGGGTGCGTACCGCAGGCCGCGCAGCCGGTGACCAAATTGCGCTGGCTGGCGAAGAACGAACCCGATGCGGCACTGCGCACGGCGATGCTGATGCAGGCGCACGACTGGCTGGTGTGGCAGTTGCTGGGGAGACCGGTCAGAAGGACCACCGACCGGGGCGGGGCCTCCGGCACCGGTTACTGGTCGGCGGCCACCGGCAACTACCGGTCCGATCTCGTCGAGCTGGCGCTCGGTCACCAGGCCATGCTGCCCGAGGTGATCGGCCCGTCCGATGCGGCCGGTACGACCCCGGAGGGGCTGCTGATCTCCTCCGGGACCGGTGAGACCATGGCCGCCGCCTTCGGTCTGGGGATCGGGCTCGGGGATGCCGTGGTGTCCCTCGGGGCGTCCGGTTCCGTGATGGCCGTGCACCGCGAGGCCCTGGTCGACAACACCGGGATGATCACGTCCCTGGCCGACGCGACCGGCATGCACCTGCCCGTCGTCACCACGCTGAACGCCGTGCGGACCCTGCGCGGGACCGCCGAACTGCTCGGGCTGCCCGATCTGGAGAGCCTGTCCGAGCTGGCGATGAAGTCGACGCCCGGCGCGCACGGGCTCGTCATGCTGCCGTATCTGGAGGGTGAGCGGACGCCGAACCTGCCGCACACCGCGGGCTCGATCGCGGGGCTGCGGCGGGAGTCGATGAAGGCGGAACACCTGGCCCGGGCGGCGTTCGAGGGCATGCTGTGCGGGCTCGCGGACGCGCTGGACGTGCTGCGCGGCCGGGGTGTCGAGGTGCGGCGGGTCTTCCTGCTGGGGGCGGCGGCCGAACTGACCGCGGTGCAGGCGGCGGCGCCCATGCTGTTCGGGGCGCAGGTCGTCGTACCGCAGCCCGCGGACTACGCGGCGATCGGTGCCGCCCGGCAGGCCGCCTGGGCGCTCGGCGTGTCGCAGGGCACTCTCGACCCGCGCACGCCGCCGGCCTGGCAGGGCGCGACCGCGCAGATGCTGGAGCCCGGCGACGAGCTGGCGGTCGGCCAGGCGGTGCGGCAGCAGTTCGTTTCCGTAAGGGAACAGACACACCCCGGCGCTTTCCGCCCATAAGGCGGCACTGCATCATTCCGGGGGGCAACCCCCGGACCCCCGGCAGAAAGGCAGGTCAGCCGGGGTGGCCGACGCGGCATCGCGAGGCGTGCCCGAATTGAGAGCACTGCTGTCGGCTTAATCGGTTGAGGTAACACGGGTGGAGTGTCCGACGATAGGAGCCTGGGGCATCAAGCCCGCCCCACCGCCGACTCCGAGAGACGTAGCGTGCTCATACGACTTCTGCGGACCTACCTCAGGCCCTACAACAAACCCGTCGCCCTGCTGGTGCTTCTGCAGCTCCTGCAGACCTGCGCCACCCTCTATCTGCCCACTCTGAACGCCCACATCATCGACCAAGGCGTAGTGAAGGGTGACACCGGCTACATCCTCTCATTCGGCGCCCTGATGATCGGCATCTCACTGGTGCAGGTCGTGTGCAACATCGGTGCCGTGTACCACGGCGCCCGCACCGCCTCCGCACTCGGCCGGGACCTGCGCGCGTCCGTGTTCGACCGGGTGCAGTCCTTCTCGGCGCGGGAGGTCGGTCACTTCGGCGCGCCCTCGCTGATCACCCGTACGACCAATGACGTGCAGCAGGTCCAGATGCTGGCCCTGATGACGTTCACGCTGATGGTGTCGGCGCCGATCATGTGCGTGGGCGGCATCGTGCTGGCACTCGGCCTGGACGTGCCGCTGTCCGGTGTGCTGATCGCCGTGGTCCCGACGCTGGGCATCTGCGTCACGCTGATCGTGCGGAAGCTGCGACCGCTGTTCCGGGCCATGCAGGTCCGCCTGGACACGGTCAACCGGGTGCTGCGCGAGCAGATCACCGGCAACCGTGTGATCAGGGCCTTCGTGCGGGACGAGTACGAGAAGGACCGGTTCCGCAAAACCAACGCCGACCTCACCGAGATGCAGCTGAAGACCGGCAACCTGCTCGCGCTGATGTTCCCGGTGGTCATGACCACGGTCAACCTGTCGTCGATCGCGGTGGTGTGGTTCGGTGCCCACCGGATCGACAGCGGCGGGATGCAGATCGGCGACCTGACCGCGTTTCTCGCCTACCTCATGCAGATCGTCATGTCCGTGATGATGGCCACCTTCATGTTCATGATGGTGCCGCGCGCGGAGGTGTGTGCCGAGCGGATCGAGGAGGTGCTCGGGACGTCCTCCAGCGTGGTGCCGCCGGTGGCTCCGGTCACCGAGCTGCGCCGGCACGGTCATCTGGAGATCCGGGGTGCCGGGTTCCGCTATCCCGGTGCCGAGGAGCCCGTGCTCAAGGCGATCAACCTGGTCGCGCGGCCCGGCGAGGTGACCGCCGTCATCGGCTCGACGGGCAGTGGCAAGTCGACGCTGCTGGGGCTCGTCCCGCGCCTGTTCGACGCCACCGACGGCGAGGTGCTCGTCGACGGCACGGACGTGGCGTCGATCGAACCGACGCTGCTGGCGAAGACGGTCGGGCTGGTGCCGCAGAAGCCGTACCTGTTCGCCGGGACGGTCGCGACCAACCTGCGCTACGGCAATCCGGACGCCACGGACGAGGAGCTGTGGCACGCGCTGGAGGTGGCGCAGGCCAAGGACTTCGTGCAGAAGCTCGAAGCCGGGCTCGACGCCCCGATCTCGCAGGGCGGCACGAACGTCTCCGGCGGTCAGCGGCAGCGGCTCGCCATCGCCCGGACGCTGGTGCAGCGACCGGAGATCTACCTCTTCGACGACTCCTTCTCCGCGCTCGACTACGCCACCGACGCGGCGCTGCGTGCGGCGCTCGCCCAGGAGACCGCGGAAGCGACCGTCGTGATCGTCGCCCAGCGGGTGGCGACCATCCGGGAAGCGGACCGGATCGTCGTCCTCGACGAGGGACTTGTCGTCGGGATCGGCCGCCATCACGAGCTGATGGCGGGCAACGAGACCTATCGGGAGATCGTGCTCTCCCAGCTGACGGAAGCGGAGGCTGCCTGATGGCCGGGCCGATGGCGCGGATGATGGGCCAGGGCGGCGGCCCCGACAGCCGTTCGATGGACTTCAAGGTGTCGGGCAAACGCCTGGTCGCCCGGTTCAAACCGGAACGTCTCACGATCTACGCGCTGCTGGTCTGCGTGGTCGTGAGCGTCGGCCTGAACGTGATCGGGCCGAAGATCCTCGGCAAGGCCACCGACCTCGTCTTCGCCGGCATCGTCGGGCGTCAGATGCCGGCCGGGGCCACCAAGGAACAGGTGCTCACGTCGATGCGGGAGCGGGGGCAGGGCCAGGTCGCCGACATGCTCCGCAGCACCGACTTCACGCCCGGCAAGGGCATCGACTTCGGCGCCGTGGGCAACGTGCTGCTGATCGCGCTGTGTACGTTCCTGGCCGCCGGTCTGCTGATGGCGGTGGCGACGCGGCTGGTGAACCGGGCCGTCAACCGGACCATGTACCGGATGCGTGAGGACGTGCAGGCGAAGCTGTCGCGACTGCCGTTGTCGTACTTCGACAAGCGTCAGCGCGGTGAGGTGCTGTCCCGGGCGACGAACGACATCGACAACATCGGCCAGACGCTGCAGCAGTCGATGAGCCAGCTGATCAACTCGGTGCTGACCATCATCGGCGTGCTCGCGGTGATGTTCTGGGTGTCCTGGCTGCTGGCGCTGGTCGCGCTGGTCACGGTGCCGCTGTCGTTCGTCGTCGCCACCCGCGTCGGCAAGCGCTCGCAGCCGCACTTCGTGCAGCAGTGGCGCTCCACCGGCAAGCTGAACGCCCACATCGAGGAGATGTACACCGGCCACACGCTGGTGAAGGTGTTCGGGCGGCAGGAGGAGTCGGCGCAGCAGTTCGCCGAGCAGAACGACGCGCTGTACGAGGCCGGGTTCAAGGCGCAGTTCAACAGCGGGGTCATGCAGCCGCTGATGATGTTCGTGTCGAACCTCAACTACGTGCTGGTGGCGGTCGTCGGTGGTCTGCGGGTCGCGTCCGGCGCGCTGTCGATCGGTGACGTGCAGGCCTTCATCCAGTACTCTCGGCAGTTCTCGATGCCGCTGACGCAGGTCGCCTCGATGGCGAACCTGGTGCAGTCGGGCGTCGCCTCGGCCGAGCGGATCTTCGAACTCCTGGACGCGGAGGAGCAGGAGGCGGATCCGGTGCGCGCCGAGCGGCCCGAGGAGCTGCGGGGGCTGGTGGAGCTGGACAGCATCTCCTTCCGCTACGACCCCGACAAGCCGCTGATCGAGAACCTGTCCCTGAAGGCGGAACCCGGGCACACCGTCGCGATCGTCGGCCCGACGGGAGCCGGCAAGACCACGCTGGTCAATCTGCTCATGCGGTTCTACGACGTGTCCGGCGGGCGTATCACTCTCGACGGCGTCGACATCGCGAGCATGTCCCGGGACGAACTGCGGGCCGGGATCGGCATGGTGCTGCAGGACACATGGCTGTTCGGCGGCACGATCGCGGAGAACATCGCGTACGGCGCCTCGCGGGAGGTCACCCGGGGCGAGATCGAGGAGGCGGCGCGGGCCGCGCACGCCGACCGGTTCGTGCGCACCCTTCCCGACGGCTACGACACCGTGATCGACGACGAGGGCTCGGGCGTCAGCGCCGGTGAGAAGCAGCTCATCACCATCGCGCGGGCGTTCCTGTCGGACCCGACGATCCTGGTGCTCGACGAGGCGACGAGTTCGGTGGACACCCGCACCGAGGTGCTGATCCAGAAGGCGATGGCGAAGCTGGCGCACGGCAGGACGTCGTTCGTGATCGCGCACCGGCTGTCGACCATCCGGGACGCGGACACGATCCTCGTCATGGAGAACGGGTCGATCGTGGAACAGGGCGCCCATACGGACCTGTTGGCGGCCGACGGGGCGTACGGGCGGCTGTACAAGGCGCAGTTCGCCCAGGCGGTGGCCGAGGTCGACTAGTCGCTCCGCGGGGAGTGCCGCGATGGGTCGTCGGTTGTCCGGCGGCCCGTCGTGGCCTGTCGCGCCCACGCGGCGGAGCCGCATATCGACACATCCCCGCGCCCCCAGGGGGTCGCCAACTGCCGACAGCGAAAGATTTCAGTCGAGGTATCCCCGCAACTGATCCGCGAATGCGTGATCCCGCAGTTTGTTGAGGGTCTTCGACTCGATCTGCCGTATCCGTTCCCGGGTGACGCCGAAGATGCGGCCTATCTCCTCCAGGGTGCGTGGGCGGCCGTCGGCCAGGCCGTAGCGGAGCTGGACCACCTTGCGCTCGCGCTCGCCGAGCGTCGACAGCACCGCCTCCAGGTGTTCGCGCAGCAGCAGGAACGCCGCCGACTCCACGGGGGACGTCGCGTCGCCGTCCTCGATCAGGTCGCCGAGGGCCACGTCGTCCTCCTCGCCCACCGGGGCGTGCAGAGAAACGGGTTCCTGGGCCAGGCGGAGGACCTCGCTGACGCGTTCCGGCGGCAGTTCGAGGTGGTCGGCGACTTCTTCCGGCGTCGGCTCGTAGCCGCGTTCCTGCAGCATGCGGCGCTGGACGCGGACGACCCGGTTGATCAACTCGACGACGTGGACCGGGACTCGGATGGTCCGGGCCTGGTCGGCGAGGGCCCGGGACATGGCCTGGCGGATCCACCAGGTGGCGTAGGTGGAGAACTTGTAGCCGCGGGCGTAGTCGAACTTCTCGACGGCGCGGATCAGGCCCAGGTTCCCTTCCTGGACGAGGTCGAGCATGGTCAGCCCGCGGCCGACGTACCGCTTGGCCACGGACACCACGAGCCGCAGATTCGCCTCGATGAGGCGGCGCTTGGCCATGCGGCCCATGACGACGAGCCGGTCCAGGTCGAGCGCGAGCTGGCTGTCCAGGTCGGGTGCCGAGCCGAGCCTCTCCTCGGCGAACAGGCCGGCCTCGACGCCGCGCGCGAGGTCGACCTCCTCGGCCGCGGTCAGCAGCGGGATGCGGCCGATCTCGCGCAGGTACTGGCGGAACAGGTCCGAGGACGGGCCTGCGGTGTCGGCCGCGCGGGCCCGCGGCGGTGCCACCGGCTCGGGGTCCTCCGCGGTCTCCAGCGCCTCTGCGAGCGGTTCGGCCGGCTCGGGCGGGCTCTCGGGCTCCGCCTCGGGGTGGTGCGCGACACGGGTCTGCGGGGGCACCGCGACGAGCGGATCGGTCTCGGCGTCCGGCTCCGTGCCGTCCGTACTCTTGTCGGTCTGGGTGAGGGTCTGGGTCTGCACGGGGGCGACCTCCAGGATGATCGCTGCTGAGGTGTGCGGCAGCGCTGCTTCGGGAGCGGAGTCGACGGCCTCGCCGCTGTCCGTCCCGTACGCGATGAGCGCAGCCGCGGGGTTGTGGGACCCGTGTGGGACGGATCGGCCGCGCTCCGAGGACTCAGGCACCGGACCCCAGTGTGGAGTACGACACATCGCCGCCACGAGGGGCGTGCGGTGACTTTTTGCAATCGGGCTGTGACCGGGTGGTTACCGTCACAAAGAGCCCGGATGTCCGCGCACCGCCTGATCTGGCACGATCGCCGCACGCTGCGCCGGTGGGCGGTGGTGCGCCATCAGCCATTGCTCACCCTGTCGGGTTCCCCGTCCCGCGCGGCCGAATCGGCTCCGGCACGCGAGGCGGCGGCGCGACCTCGGGCGGCACGCCGAGCACGGCGCGACGTCCCTGGTGCCTGTGGTGAAAGTGGCGTCGCCGCCCGAAGAGCGGCCGCGCGCCCGCCGCGGCAGCGGCTTGTGTCATCGTCGGTGCGCGCGCCGGGACTCCCCCGGCCGGAGGCTGGGGGCGTGCCGTCCGGAAGCCCTCGTACTGGGCGTACCCGGGCTTTCGGCGGTGCGGCGAGTGGGGGCGCCTCCCACGCCATCAAGGCAGTGGGGGAGCGTGCCGGGCGTCGCGCGGCAGACGCCACATTCGCAACAGGTCCTAGAGGGCGGCGGCCCCGTGCTCCCTGAGCGCCTGGTCGTACTGCTGGAGCACCCACAACTCGTTCTGTACGGCTGCCAGTTGGGCCGGGTCGCTCTGTGTGCCGAGGCGGGTGAAGGTGCTCTGGACGTCGCGGACGCGGCGCTCCACGGCTCGGCGGCGGACGGTGACGAGCTGGTCACCCGCGTAGTTGTCGTCGACCGTGCGGCGCATGATCGCCTCGACGGCCAGCTCCGTGACCATCGCGCGCACCGCGTCGTCCGGTGCCGCCTCACGGACGCGGACCAGGTAGTCCTGCGCGTCCTGTACGCCGTACTCCGCGCCGCCCGCCTCCATGATCGCCTCGCGTACGGCGGCGTAGGGCGCGGCGGTGAACTCGTCGGCGCCGTACGCGTCGAAGGCCGGGGAGACCAACTCGGGGCGCTGGAGGGCGAGTTTGAGGAGTTCGCGTTCGGTGGCGTAGACGGGGTTGCGGAGGTTGAGGGCCGGGCCGGAGGTCACGGGGCGGGGGGCGGCGTCGTACGACTGCGGGCCCCGGGCCGGTGCCGGTCCCCTGCCGCCGCGGTCGCGGGCCCAACGGGCCAGCTGGGCCACGCGCTTGACGACGAACTGGGTGTCGAGGATGCCGAGCATGCCGGCGAGCTGGACGGCGACCTCGTGCTGGGCGCCGCTGTTCTTGATGCGGGCGACGATCGGGGCCGCCTCGTCCAGGGCTGCCGCCCGGCCGGCGGGGGTGTCGAGGTCGTAGCGGACCACGATCTGGCGGAGCGCGAACTCGAAGAGCGGCGTGCGGGGTTCGGTCAGGTCCGCGACCGCCTCGTCGCCCTTCGCCAGGCGCAGCTCGCAGGGGTCCATACCGTCGGGGGCGATCGCGATGTACGTCTCGGCGGCGAACTTCTGGTCGTCCTCGAAGGCGCGCAGGGCCGCTTTCTGGCCGGCCGCGTCGCCGTCGAAGGTGAAGATCACCCGGGCCGAGCCGTTGTCCATCAGCAGCCGGCGGAGGATCTTGATGTGGTCGCCGCCGAAGGCCGTGCCGCAGGTCGCGATGGCGGTCGTGACGCCGGCCAGGTGGCAGGCCATGACGTCGGTGTAGCCCTCGACCACGACCGCGCGGCTGGCCTTGGCGATGTCCTTCTTCGCGAGGTCGATGCCGTAGAGGACCTGGGACTTCTTGTAGATCGCCGTGTCGGGCGTGTTGAGGTACTTGGGGCCGTTGTCCGCCTCGTACAGCTTGCGGGCGCCGAAGCCGACGACCTCGCCGCCGATGTCGCGGATCGGCCACATCAGACGGCCGCGGAATCGGTCGATGGGGCCGCGGCGGCCCTCCTGGGAGAGGCCGGAGAGGAGGAGTTCCTTGTCGGTGAAGCCCTTGCCGCGGAGGTAGCGGGTGAGGTGGTCCCAGCCCTGGGGGCTGTAGCCGACGGAGAAGTGCTCGGCGGCGGACTGGTCGAAGCCGCGCTCGGCGAGGAACTTGCGGCCGGTGTCGGCCTCCGGGCTGGTCGCGAGCTGTTCGACGTACCACTGGGCGGCGATCTTGTGGGCCTCGACCAGGCGGATGCGCTCGCCGCGCTGGTGAGCGGGGTTGTAGCCGCCCTCCTCATAGCGGAGGGTGATGCCGGCCTGCGCGGCGAGGCGCTCGACCGACTCCGAGAAGGTGAGGTGGTCGACCTTCATCACGAACGTGATGGTGTCGCCGCCCTCCTGGCAGCCGAAGCAGTGGAAGAGTCCCTTGCTCGGGCTGACCTGGAACGACGGCGACTTCTCCTCGTGGAAGGGGCACAGGCCCTTGAGGTTGCCACCGCCCGCGTTGCGCAGCTGGAGGTACTCGGACACCACGGCGTCGATCGGGACCGCGTCCCGTACCGCCTTCACGTCCTCGTCGTTGATCCGTCCTGCCACGCGTGAATTCTACGGTGATGGTCCGACATCTAAGGGACGAGGTTTTCGAGCGGAACGTGCGGGTCCGCCAGTGCCTCCGTGTCCACCTGTGTCCTTGAGCGAATCAGCCGCTGGATGGGCTCTGTGACGTCCCACACGTTCACGTTCATCCCGGCCAGCACTCGGCCGTCCTTGACCCAGAAGGCGATGAACTCACGCTTGCCGGCGTCCCCCCGGATCACCACTTCGTCGTAGGAGCCCGGGGGCGCCCAGCCGGAGTACTCCATCCCGAGGTCGTACTGGTCGGAGAAGAAATAGGGCACGCGGTCGTAGGTGACGTCCTGGCCGAGCATCGCGCGCGCGGCCGCCGGTCCGCCGTTCAGTGCGTTGGCCCAGTGCTCGACGCGCAGCCGGGTGTCGAAGAGGGCGTGCGGGAAGGACACGACGTCACCGGCCGCGTAGATGTCGGGGTCGGAGGTGCGCAGCCGTTCGTCGACCACCACGCCGCCGCCGTACCGCCGGTCGGCGATCTCCAGGCCCGCCGCCTCCGCGAGGCCGATGCGGGGGGCCGCGCCGATCGCCGCGAGGACGTCGTGGGCGGGGTGTTCCTCCCCGTCGTCGGTGCGGGCGGCGAGGACCATGCCGTCCTGGCCGACGATCTCCGTCAGCCGCGCGCCGAAGTGGAAGCGGACGCCGTGCTCGCGGTGCAGCTCGGCGAAGAGGTTGCCGAGTTCGGGGCCGAGGACCGCGTGCAGCGGCGTCGCCGACGGCTCGACGACGGTGACCTCCGCGCCGTACTCGCGGGCCGCCGCCGCGACCTCCATGCCGATCCAGCCGGCCCCGGCGATCACGATGTGGCCGTTGTCCCGGCCGAGGGCGGCCAGCACGCCCTTGAGCCGCTCGGCGTGGGCGAGGCGGCGCAGGTGGTGGACGCCCGCGAGGTCGGTCCCGGGGATGTCGAGGCGGCGGGGCTCGGCGCCGGTCGCGAGCAGCAGCTTGTCGTAGCGGACCAGCGTGCCGTCCCCGCCGAAGCGGACGGTCTTCGCCTCGCGGTCGATGGCCTCCACGGTCTCGCCGAGGTGCAGCTCGATGTCGTTGCGCGCGTACCAGGCCGGTTCGTGGACGAAGACGCTGTCGCGCTCCTCCTTGCCCAGCAGATAGCCCTTGGACAGCGGCGGGCGCTCGTACGGGTGGTCGCGTTCGTCGCAGATCAGTATCACGCGGCCGCTGAAGCCCTCCGCTCGGAGCGTCTCGGCCGCCTTGGCGCCGGCGAGGCCGCCTCCGACGATGATGAATGTCTGATCCGCGTCGACCACTTGATGCCTCCTCGTGATGATGCCGCCACATGCGAGCGTCCCGCACGGAGCGTGATGCGGGAAGAGGTAGTGGCCCGATCAGGCCACGGAGGGTCACATTCGGGCTCGTTTGGCGTCACCCGCCTCCCGCCAGTCTCACAGATGGCCCGTCAGACGCGCGTGAAGCGAGCGGGCCGAGGCGTCGGTGAGGGAGGCGATCTGGTCGACGATCACGCGCTTGCGGGCCCGGTCGTCGGGGGCCTGGTCGAACAGGGCGCGGAACTGGGGGTCTAGGCCGTCCGGGGCACGGACGGTGAGTGCCTCGGCCAGCTCGGCGACCACGATCCGCTGGTCGGCCCGCAGCCGCTCCTGCTCGGCGCGCTGCATGACGTACCGGTCGGCGACCGCCTTGAGGACCGCGCACTCCAGCCGGGTCTCGTGCGGTACGACGAGTTCGGCGCCGTACCGGGTGAGCCGGCCGGTGCCGTACGCCGCGCGCGTGGCGGTCTCGGCGGCGAGGCAGAAGCGGCCGATGAGCTGGCTGGTGGCGTCCTTGAGGCGGGCCTGGGCGCCTGCGGAACCGTCGTAGCCGTGCGGCCACCAGTCCTCGTCCTGGAGGCGGTCCAGGGCGGCGGCGAGCTCGGCGGGGTCGGTGTCCGCGGGGACATAGCGGGCGACGGCGACCTCGAAGACCGCCTGCCGTTCGGGTTCGGCATGCAGGCAGTTGGGGTCGATGTGGCCGGCGTGCAGGCCGTCCTCGACGTCGTGCACCGAGTACGCCACGTCGTCCGACCAGTCCATGACCTGGGCCTCGAAGGTGGTACGGGTGCCGGGGGCCTCCTTGCGGACCCAGTCGAAGACGGGGCGGTCGTCCTCGTAGACGCCGAACTTCCGGGAGCCGGGGTCCGTGGGGTGGGCGCCCCGGGGCCAGGGGTACTTGGTGGCGGCGTCGAGGGCGGCGCGGGTGAGGTTGAGGCCGACGGAGCGGGAGCCGTGGTCGGTGAAGCGTTTGGGCTCGATGCGGGTGAGGAGTCTCAGGGACTGGGCGTTGCCCTCGAAGCCGCCGCAGTCCTCAGCGAATTCGTTGAGCGCCTGTTCGCCGTTGTGGCCGAAGGGGGGATGGCCGAGGTCGTGGGAGAGGCAGGCGGCTTCCACGAGGTCGGGGTCGCAGCCGAGGGCGGCGCCCAGCTCCCGGCCGACCTGGGCGCACTCCAGGGAGTGGGTGAGGCGGGTGCGGGGGCTGGCGTCCCACACCTGGCTGCGGGTGCCTGGGGTGACGACCTGGGTCTTGCCTGCGAGCCTTCTCAGCGCCGAGGAGTGCAGGATGCGCGCCCGGTCCCGCTGGAAGGCGGTGCGGCCGGGGCGTTTGTCAGGTTCCGGGGCCCAGCGTTCGGTTGAGGACAGGTCGTACGGCATGACTCGACACTAAGGGCACGGACTGACAATCCGGCCATGCATCTGCCGAGTGCGGTGCTGTCATACGGCGAGTGCGGGGTGTGCGGGGCTGGTCGCGCCCCGCGGCGCAGCCGCGTATCGACTCGGCCCCGCGCCCCTGAGGTCGGTGATCGGCGCCTGCGTCGACAGTGCCTGGTCGTAGCGGTGGAGGACCAGCTCGGCCATCGCGGGATGCGTGCCCAGGGGGGCCGAGGCGATCCACGGGGCCGCCTGGGCGCACTCCGTGGCGAAGCGGCCGGGGGCCGTGAAGTACGAGGCGACGGCCACCCGGTGGCGGCCGCTCGCGGTCAGGGCGCGGATCGCGTCCGGGACCCTCGGGGCGGCTGTGGTGGCGTAGGCGGGGACCACCGGGACGCCCAGGCGTTGGGACAGCAGGTGGGCCGTGCGGTTGGTGTCGACCTTGGACTCCGGGTCCCGGGAGCCGGCCGCGGCGAGGACCACGGCGCTCACCCGGCGGGCCTTGTCGTCCATACGGGTGCGCCAGCCGGCCTCGACCAGACGCTCGGCCAGGGTCTCCACGAGGAGGGGGTGCGGACCGAGCGGGGCGGCCACGCGCGTGCGTGCCTCGGCCGCGGCGGCCATCTCCGGGATGTCCTGCTTGACGTGATAGCCGCGGCCGAGGAGCAGGGGGACGAGGACCGCCTCGCCGGTACCCAGGCCGGCGAGCGTGTCGGGCAGCAGGGGTTCGTTCAGTTCGATGTGGCCGAGGTGGACCGGAAGGCCGGGGCGCTGCTCGCGGACGCGGTCCAGGAGCGTGCGGACGGTGCTCAGAGCGCGCGGGTCGCGGCTGCCGTGCGCCACGACGACGAGCGCGGGAGGGCCGGGGCGCCGACTGCCGTTGAGGGATACGAGGCTGAGCTGGCTGGCGAGCTGGCTGCTGATCCGGTTCATGAGGTGCGCCGTACTGTCGAGGTGGGCCGCCTGGAGTGGCAGGGCCGCACCGGGCTTGGACACGGACTCGTCGCGAGGAGGGTTCGACGGCGTCATGGACCGATGGTGGCGGCGAGAGGTTGCCACGCCGTTGCACGAGAATGACGGGCTTTTTCCGGCAGTTCACCGTGGGGTGTGTGGGGGGTGTGAGGCGACGTGACCTGCGGTTTCCCATCTTGGAGTGAACCTGGTCACGTATCACGTGCCGAACCGTCCGGCCTGACAGGGCGTCTTGGACTGTCGACGAGGCCGGCCGGGGGGCCGACCGGGAGGGGACCTTCCGATGCGCCGACCCAGGCTGCGCAGACCGCGCCTGCCCCGCACGCGTGCCGGGCGGCGGAGGCTGGTGCAGGCCGTGATGGCCGGCTGCGTGCTCGCGTTGCTGCCGTCGACCTGGATGTACGTCGTCACGGGTGACCGGCTGCGTACGACGGCCGACGCACCCCGCACCGAGGTCGCCGTCGTCTTCGGCGCCGGCCTCTGGGACGGCGAGCCCTCCCCCTACCTGGCGCACCGTCTCGACGCGGCGGCCGAGTTGTACCGCGAGGACCGGGTCGAGGTCGTCCTCGTCACCGGCGACAACAGCCGCCACGACTACGACGAACCCGACGCCATGCGCCTGTACCTGACGAAGCACGGCGTCCCCGACTCCCGGATCGTGAGCGACTACGCCGGCTTCGACACCTGGGACTCCTGCGTCCGGGCCAGGAAGATCTTCGGCGTCGACAGGGCCGTGCTGATCAGCCAGGGCTTCCACATCCGGCGGGCGGTCGCGCTGTGTCAGGCGGCGGGCATCGAGTCGTACGGCGTCGGGGTCGACGCCAGGCACGACAGGACCTGGTACTACGGCGGCACCCGCGAGATCTTCGCGGCGGGCAAGGCGGCCCTGGACGCGGTCTTCCACCCGGACCCGCGGTTCCTCGGGCCGAAGGAGTCAGGGGTGACGAAGGCGCTCGCCGACGCCCGCTGACGGGCGACCCGACGTGTGCCTCACTCCGTCGGCGCCCGCGCGGGGAGGCCGCCGTCTTGCCCGCGTAACAAGCGGCCCTCCCGGACGTAACACGGCCGAAGCACGCTGAAGGGCATGCAGACCTCCGCGACGCCCACCCACTGCCCGTACTGCGCCCTGCAGTGCGGGATGAACCTGACGCCCGCTCCGGACGGCACGGTCGAGGTCAGCGAGCGCGCGGACTTCCCGGTGAACCGGGGTGCGCTGTGCGGCAAGGGCCGCACCGCGCCGGCCCTGCTCTCGTCCCGGGTGCGCCTGACCTCCCCGTTGGTGCGCTCCGAGGGCACGCTGGTGCCCGCCACCTGGGACGAGGCACTGGACCGGATCGCCGCCGGGCTGCACGGCACTCGTACGGAACACGGCCCGGACGCGGTCGGTGTCTTCGGCGGGGGCGGCCTCACGAACGAGAAGGCGTACACGCTCGGCAAGTTCGCGCGGGTGGTGCTCGGCACCTCGCAGATCGACTACAACGGCCGCTTCTGCATGTCGTCGGCGGCAGCCGCGGGGACGAAGGCGTTCGGGCTCGACCGCGGGCTGCCCTTCCCGCTGGAGGACATCCCGAAGACGGGCTGTGTGATCCTGGTGGGCTCCAATCTCGCCGAGACCATGCCGCCGGCCTTGCGCTTCTTCAGCGAACTGCGGGAGAACGGCGGCACGTTGATCGTCGTGGACCCGCGCCGCACGAAGACCGCCGAGCAGGCCGACCTGCACCTGGCACCGCGGCCCGGCACGGATCTCGCGCTGGCGCTCGGCCTGCTGCACCTGGTCGTCGCCGAGGGCCGGGTGGACGAGGAGTACGTCCGGGAGCGCACGGCCGGCTGGGAGGACGCGCGGGCCGCGGCGATGGCGCACTGGCCGGAGTACGTGGAACGGATCACCGGGGTGTCCGTTCCACAACTCCGGGAAGCCGTACGGCTGTTCTGCGAGCCGGAGGCCGCGATGGTGCTGACCGCGCGCGGGCCGGAGCAGCAGTCCAAGGGCACGGACACGGTCGGCGCGTGGATCAACCTGTGCCTGGCGACCGGCCGCGCGGGACGGCCGTTGAGCGGCTACGGCTGTCTGACCGGGCAGGGCAACGGGCAGGGCGGACGCGAACACGGCCAGAAGGCCGACCAGTTGCCCGGCTACCGCAAGCTGGACGATCCGGCGGCACGGCGGCATGTGGCCGAGGTGTGGGGCGTGGACCCGGACAGCCTGCCGGGACCGGGCCGCAGTGCGTACGAGTTGCTGGACGCGCTGGGGACGGACATCAGGTCCCTGCTGCTGATGGGGTCGAACCCGGTGGTGTCGGCACCGCACGCGGCTCACATCGAGGAGCGGTTCAAGTCGCTCGACTTCCTGGTGGTGTGTGACGTCGTCCTGTCGGAGACCGCCGCCCTCGCGGACGTCGTCCTCCCGGTCACCCAGTGGGCCGAGGAGTCCGGCACGACGACCAGCCTGGAGGGCAGGGTGCTGCTGCGCCGGCGCGCGCTCACCCCTCCCGAGGGCGTCCGGAGCGACCTGGAGGTCATGCACGAACTGGCCGGCCGGCTCGGCGTGGAGAAGGGCTTCCCGACCGACCCGGAGGAGGTCTTCGAGGAGCTGCGCCGGGCCAGCGCGGGCGGCCCGGCCGACTACTCCGGGATCACCTACCGCAGACTCGCCGAGGAGAACGGGGTGTTCTGGCCCTGCCCGGCGGACGAGGAGGGGTCGGCGGGCGCGCCGGGGGCATCGAGCGCACCAGGGACGGGCGAGCCCGAGGCCGGGACAGGCGCCTCCGGGTCGGGCACGCCCGAGACGGGAACGGGCACAACCGGGTCAGGCACGCCCGATGCCGGGACAGGCGCTTCCGAGACAGGGACGAGCGCAACCGGGTCGGGCACACCCGATGCCCGGACGGACCGGTTCGAGGCCGGCCGCTCCGACGGGCCTCACCCCGGCACCCCCCGCCTCTTCCTCGACCGTTTCGCCACCCCGGACGGCCGGGCCCGGTTCGTCGCCGTCACGCACCGGGCGTCCGCAGAGGAGCCGGACGACGAGTACCCGGTGCTGCTGACGACCGGCCGGGTCGTCGCCCAGTACCAGTCCGGCGCCCAGACCCGCCGCGTGGCCGAGCTGAACGCCGCCGCGCCGGGCCCGTTCGTGGAGCTGCATCCGCGGCTGGCGGCGCGCCTCGGGGCGGCGGAGGGCGATCCGGTGGCGGTGGTCTCCCGTCGGGGCCGGGCCGTCGCACCCGCCCGGATCACCACCGCGATCCGCCCGGACACCGTCTTCATGCCCTTCCACTGGCCCGGCGAGGGCCGCGCCAACACCCTGACCAACCCGGCCCTCGACCCGACCTCGCGCATGCCGGAGTTCAAGGTGTGTGCGGTGCGACTGGAGACCGTGCGCGCCTGACCGGTCCGGCGCACAGGCCACCGCGCACCGCGCACGGCACACCTACCTGACCCGCCAGTCCCCGCTCTCGATGAGCTCTCCGCGGGCGCGCAGCCGTGCGGCGACGGCGGGTGCGGCCACGTACACCCAGGCGCGTAGGGGCGGGCCCGCGGCGTCGCGGATCACCTCGCGCTCGACGCGCTCGTAGAGGCTGCGCGGGTCCGCGACGGTGTACTCCTCCAGCCGGTCGAGGACGACGAGCAGCTCCTCGTACTCCTCGGGCAGCGCGGTCACCAGCCGGCCGTACACGGTCCCGCCCCGCTCCTCGACGGCGTACGGATAGCCGGGCCCGTCGTACAGCACCGCGCCGTGCAGCCGCCCCGGCTCCTCGGACCGGGTGCGGCCGCGCAGAAACAGGTCGTGGTTGACCTCGCCGGGGAGGAGGGTGCCGTAGACGAAGAACGGGAGGGTCACAAAAACGATTCTCTCTCCACACATACCTCCTCGTCAGCGCTATGGACCTCGCTCTGTCATGACCCCTTAAATCTTGGTCAACACCCGCGATTCCTGGTCGACACCAGCGTCGCGCCCCCCATGCGCCCGCGGGCGCCTTTCCGAGGAGATCGATGAGTCGGATACGTATCGACGTCCGGGGCTCCCGTCGCCTCGCCTCCGCCGGTGTGGCCGCGACAGCCGCCACCCTGCTGGCCGCCACCCTCTCCCCCACCGCCGTCGCGGCCGACGAACCGACCAGGGCGGGCGCGATCGAGAACGCGGCGTCGGCACTCCTGAAGCACGCCGCGAGCCTCCAGCTCACCACCGACGAGGGCACGAAGGTGCGGGACGTCGTCGTCGACCAGGACGGCACCCAGCATGTGCGATACGACCGGACGTACCGTCAACTCCCGGTCCTGGGCGGCGACTTCGTCGTTCATCTGAAGCCGGACGGTGCGTTCCACAGCGCGAACCGAGCGACGCGCAGCAAGATATCCCTGGCCTCGATCGTCCCCTCCATATCCGCGCCGAAGGCCGCCGACCTCGCGGCGAACGCCCTGCGCGCGGTCAATCTCGGCGAGACGCTGAAGAAGCTGACGGCCAGGCCACAGCTGGTCGTCGACGCCCTGCACGGGGCGCCCAAGCTGGCGTGGCGGACGAGCGTCGTGGCCCGGGACTCCCTCGGCAACCCGGTCTCCCGCACCGTCGTCACCAACGCCCGCACCGGCGCCCAGATCGACGCCTGGGACGACATCGAGACGGCGACGGGTGACGGCAGGTCGCTGTACAGCGGCACGGTGCCGCTGCAGACGACGCTGTCGGGATCGACGTACCAGCTCAAGGACCCGACCCGCGGGAACACCTACACGGGCGACGCGGCCGGCCAGTCCGACCTGTGCATGCTGACCACCATCTGCGTCCGCCGCGCCCCGTCGACGGTGTTCACCGACGCGGACAACCACTGGGGCAGCGGGACGAGTTCCGACCGTGCGTCCGCCGCCGTGGACGCGCAGTACGGCACCGACGTGACCTGGGACTTCTACAAGAACCAGTTCGGCCGCAACGGCATCGCTGACGACGGCAAGGGTTCGTACAACCGCGTCCACTACGGCAACAAGTACAACAACGCCTTCTGGGACGACAGTTGCTTCTGCATGACGTACGGGGACGGTGACGGTACGACGCTCGGACCGCTGGTGGGTCTGGACGTGGCCGGCCACGAGATGACGCACGGCGTCACCTCCAAGACCGCGGCGCTGACCTACTCCGGCGAGTCCGGCGGCCTGAACGAGGCGACCTCCGACATCCTCGGCACGCTGGTGGAGTGGTACGCCAACAACTCCTCCGACCCCGGCGACTACCTGATCGGCGAGAAGGTCGTCCGCTCCGGGTTCGGCGCCGAGGCCCTGCGGTACATGGACAAGCCGTCCAAGGACGGGGTGTCGGCGGACTACTGGAGCAGCTCGGTCGGCAAGCTGGACGTCCACTACTCGTCGGGCGTCGCGAACCACTTCGCGTACCTCCTGGCCGAGGGCAGCGGCGCGAAGACCGTCAACGGCGTCAGCTACAACTCCCCCACGTCCAACGGCAAGACGGTGACGGGTATCGGGCGGGAGAAGCTGGGCCAGATCTGGTACCGGGCGCTGACCGTCTACATGACGTCGTCCACGAACTACGCGGGGGCGCGCACGGCGACGCTCAACGCGGCGAAGGATCTGTACGGGGCGGGGAGTTCCGAGTACGGCGCGGTGGCGGCGGCCTGGAGTGCGGTGAACGTGAACTGACCTACCGTGCACGGCCATCGGGGTGCGGAAATACGGTGGCAGCGGTGTCATGGGCATGGCTGGGCTACGCTGCCGCTGTCCGTCCGCACCCCGGGAGCCGTATGCCGTCCACCGCGAAGATTCACGCCGACGAGCTCGACATCGACGCGGCGCTGGTCTCCCGGTTGGTCGCGGAGCAGTTTCCGCGGTGGGCCGGGCTGCCGGTCGCGCGGGTGCTCTCCTCCGGAACCGACAACGCCATGTACCGCCTCGGCGACGACATGGTCGTACGGCTGCCGCGGCGGCCCCGCGGGGGCCGCCGGATCGACGACGAGCATCACTGGGTGCCACGGCTGGCCCCGCACCTTCCGCTCGCCGTCCCGACACCGCTCGCGAAGGGCGCACCCGGCGCCGGGTACGCGTCGTCGTGGGGCGTGTACCGCTGGCTGGACGGTGACAACGCGTACGACGCTCCACTTACCGAACCAGCCGTCGCGGCAAGGGAGTTGGGCCGGTTCGTGGCTGCGCTGCGGCAGCTGGACGCCACGGGCGGGCCGCCGTCCTTCCGGGGCGGCCCGGTCGCCCGCCACGATGACGCCGTCCGCACCGCCATCCGAGACCTCGGCGCGGACGGCACGCTGGACCCGGCCCGCGCCACGGCGGCCTGGGAGGAGACGCTCCGCCTCCCCCAGTGGGACGGCGCCCAGGTCTGGCTGCACGGCGACCTGCTCCCCGGCAACCTGCTGACGGCGCACGGCCGCCTCACGGCCGTCATCGACTTCGGCAGCCTCGGCGTCGGCGACCCCGCCTGCGACACGATGGCCGCGTGGACCGTCTTCGACTCTCCCACCCGCGACCTGTTCCGCGAGACGTCCGACGTCGACGACGCGACCTGGGCACGCGGGCGGGGCTGGGCCCTGTGCTTCGGGCTCATGGCGGATCACTACTACCGGGGCGGGAAGCACCCGGCACTGGCGGCGGTGGCCCGGCGCACGGTGTCCGAGGTGCTTCGGAGGTACTGACGCGGCACGCGGCACGCCACCGCCCGCCGGGACACGGGCCTAGCCGCCGTACGGGCGCCTCTCCCGCGCCTCCCTCAGCCCCCGCCCCCACCACACCAGTTGGTCCAGCATGGCCTTCGCCGCCGCGTCCGGGGCGGACGGGTCGTCGAGGTGGCCGTCGGTGAAGGACGAGCCGGCGTTGTGGAACGACACCGTGTCCCGGATCGTCACCGCGTGGAGCTCGGCGAAGACCTGGCGGAGGTGTTCCACGGCACGCAGACCGCCCGCGAGGCCGCCGTAGGAGACGAGGGCGACGGGCTTGGCGCGCCATTCGGTGAAGTGCCAGTCGATGAGGTTCTTGAGGCCGGCCGGGTAGGAGTGGTTGTACTCGGGGGTGAGCACCACGTACGCGTCCGCGGCCGCGAGCTTCGGGGTGACGGAGGCGAGGGCCGTGCTCGCCTCGGGGGACGGGGCGAATGTCGTGGGGAGGTCCGCCTCCGCGACGTCCACGACCTCGACGGCCAGGTCGTCGTGGTCGCGCAGGTGGTGCAGGAGCCAGTCGGCGACGACCGGGCCGAAACGTCCGTGCCGGTTGCTGCCGATGACGAGGGTGACGGCGAGGGGTGCGTCGCTGAGAGGTGCGTCGCTGAGGGGCGCGTGGGCGGCGTGGGGCGTATCCGTGATCTGCATGCGCCCAGCCTCGTACCTCAACCTTTCTTGAGGTCAAGTCCGCGGTGTGATCGCCGGGTCACCCGTTCACACGCGCGCCCTGCACCCTTCGGGTTCTCTTCCGCGCAGCCCCCGTCGCACGCCGATGACCTGCGGGAAGTCCGTCCGAGCACCCCCACCGCGCGCAGATCTGACACCCATTCACCACATTTCTGACGCTCCTTCAGGAAGCGCGTTCGCGCCGCTGCCACTTACCTCTGAAGGGCAGAGGACACCGAAGAGAGCTCGAAGGAGCACCGATGCGACGTACCGCCCGTCTGCTGACCGGGGCCGCGCTCGCCGTCGCCGCCGCGGGCTTCGTGGCCGCGCCCGCGTACGCGGACGGCGGCGGTAGCGGGAGCGGCGGCAGCAGCGGTTCCCTGGAGGTCCTTCCGTCGTCGGTCGTGCCGGGCGGCGAGGTCACGGTGACCACCGGGGACTGCGAGAACGGCACGGCGGCGGGCGACGCCGGCGCGGTGGGGGCCGGTGCCTTCACGCTGGCGCCGAGCACGCACGAGGGCGAGGCGATCGGGCAGTTCCGGGTGCCGCCGAGCGCGCAGCCGGGGACGTACGAGATCGTCGCCGAGTGCGCCGAGGGCGACCGGCAGGTCAAGGGCGACCTGGTGGTGACACTGACCGCGGCACGCGGGCAGGAGCCCCGGGGAAGTGTGAAGACGGGGGTCGGCGGCGCTCTGGGCCCCGATCCCGTGCAGACCGCGGCCGGCGTGGCGGCTCTCGCCGTCGCCGCCGCGGGCGGTACCTGGCTCCTGCATCGCCGGGCGAGAGGCGACGGGATCTGACGGACACCCTCCGCTGTCCGTCGGCCGGTACCGCATGTCCCGCCCCCTCCGGGTCCGACGCCCCTCGCGGCCCGGAGGGGGAACGGGCCCACCCGCTCCACCAGGGACAACCCGCTCCCCAGGCAGGAGGCACGTGCGCAGGATCAGCAATGCCGCGATAGGCACCGTCACGGTCGTGGCCCTGTGTTCGGGCGCCTGGCTGCTCGGCGGTGGCGCGCAGACGAACGCCCCGCCGCAGCCGTCCGCCGCGCAGGCGGCCCGTACCGGCCGGGGCGGCGAACCTCTCGTCGCGCCCGCGCTGCCGCCGTCCCCGCCCGACCGGATCCGCATCCCGTCGATCCGCGTGGACGCCCCTCTCATGGGCCTCGCCCTCACCACGGCCGGCAGTCTCGACGTGCCGCCCGCCGCGAAGAAGAACCTCGCCGGCTGGTACGCCGCCGGCACCACACCCGGCGAGCAGGGCACCGCGATCGTCGCCGGCCATGTCGACAACGCCGACGGCCCCGCCGTCTTCTACGACCTCGGCGCCCTGAAGAAGGGCAGTCGCATCGAGGTGGACCGGCGCGACGGGGGCACGGCGCTGTTCTCGGTGGACGCGGTCGAGGTGTACGGCGCCGAGCACTTCCCGGACGAGAGGGTGTACGGCGCCTCGGACCGGCCCGAGCTGCGGGTGATCACCTGCGGCGGGGGGTACTCACGGTCGACCGGCTACGAGGGGAACGTGGTGGTGTTCGCCCACCTCACCGGGAGCCGTTGAGACCGGCCCGGACCGCACCAGACCGCGTCGGCTCCGCCCACCACACGGACCGGCCCCAACCCGGCCGGCACCCGCCGGAAGGCACTCCGCCCCACCGGCCACCAGGGCAACACGGTCGTGCTCCCACACCTCACCGGGAGCCGTTGAGCACGGCCTGTGTGATGGTCCGTGCGCATTCCAGCGACTCCGTGCGTGCCGTGTCCACCTCCACGTCGTACAGGACGCCTTGGTGGACCAGCTCCGCCTGCCGCTCGGCCATTCCGCGCACCCGGTCGCCGCGGGCGATCTCACGGCCGGCGGCGACCGCCGCCTCGCACCGGACACCGACCCAGAGCACGTCCAGGCCGTCCAGGACCTTGCGCCAGCGTTCCTGGGTCGGCGCTCCGCCGAGGAAGACGTCGTCGATGACCACCCGGGCGCCGGCCCGGACCATCGCGGCGATCCCGGTCGCCCACGCCGATTCCAGGGCCAGGTACTCCGGGCCGACGCTCACCCCGCCGTCGGGGGCGAACTCGATGCCCGTGCCCTCCGCCGGCATCGCCTCGATCAGCGAGTCGACCCCGAAGGCCAGCCACGGCTCGGGCAGAACGGCCTGCAGGCACCGCACGATCCCGGTCTTGCCGGAACTGGAGCCGCCGTTGACCACGATCACCTGAGTCGCCATCAGGTCACCGTATCGTCAGGCGACCCACTGCTCGTACGCAATATTCGTCACCAGCGCGAACACCACCGTCAGCAACACGACACGTACGAAGCCGCTGCCCCTCTTCAGCGCCGTGTGCGCGCCGAGGGTGCCGCCCACCAGGTTGAACACGGCCATGAGGGCCGCGAGCCGCCACAGCACCGTGCCCTGCCGGGCGAACATCGCGAGGGCGCCCGCGTTGGTGCAGCAGTTGACGATCTTGGCGGTGGCGGAGGCGGTCACCAGGTCGAGATGGAGGACCGCGGTGAGCGCCAGCACCAGGAACGTGCCGGTGCCGGGCCCGATGAAACCGTCGTAGAAGCCGATGCCGATGCCTGCGAGGGCGATCGCGGAGAGGATCCGGCGGCGGGTGGCGGGGCCGGTCGCGGGGGCCGTGCCGAAGGCGGGGCGAAGGATCACGAACGCGGCGACCACGAGCAGCACCACCATGATCACGGGCTTGAGCACGTCCGTGCTCATACCGGCCGCGAAGAACGCGCCGGCGGAGGAACCGGCGAGGGCCGCCAGGCCGATGCGTACGGCGAGGCGGACGTCCACGGGGGTTTTGCGGGCGTAGGTCACCGCGGCGCCCGACGTGCCGACGATGGCGACGGCCTTGTTGGTGCCGAGTGCACTGGCGGCGGGGGTGCCGGCGGGCAGGCCGAGGAGGAGCACCGGAAGAAGCAGCAGTCCCCCGCCGCCGACCACCGCGTCGATCCAGCCGGCCGCCAGGGCGGTCAGGCACAGCACGGCCAGCATGGTCAGCGATATCTCGGGCATGATCGCGACCTTATGGACGGGATACCTGCACTGTCCATGTAGGTGGGTGGGCGGCGTGTGAGGTGGGCTGTGCCGTCCTCGGCCACCTCACACCCCGCCCCCCGCATGCCCGCGGAACCCTCACACCCGCCGCGGGCTCCGGAAGAGGGCAGCGTTCCTCGCGGGAAACAGAGGTGATGCTGCCGGGTAACACCCGCACCGCACGCTCCTGGACATGACCTCGAATACGCGTGTGGTGGTGATCGGCGCCGGCCTCGCGGGCGTCCGTCTCGCCCGGCGGCTCGGTGAGCTCGGCACACCCGTGACGCTCGTCGGCGAGGAGGAGCACCGCCCGTACAACCGGGTGCTCCTCGCCGAGGTGCTGGCCGGGCGCTACAGCCCCGAGGTGATCGCGCTGCCGTCCCCGGCGGAACTGACGCGCGCCCGGGTCACCGGCATCGACCGCGCCGGACGGACCGTCGAGTGCGCGGACGGCTCGAAGATCGCATACGACACGCTGGTTCTGGCCACCGGCTCGAACCCGGTACTCCCGCCCCTGCGCGGCCTGTTCACGCCGGACCACCTGCTGCCCGAGGGCGTGCACGCGTTCCGCACGATGGACGACTGCCTCGGCCTGTCCAAGGCCGTACGGCCGGGAGTGAAGGCCGTCGTCATCGGCGGCGGGCTCCTCGGAGTGTCCGCGGCCCGCGCGCTCGCCCAGCGCGGCGCGCAGGTCGTCCTGGCCCAGCAGGGCGAGCGGCTCATGGAGCGCCAGCTCGACCCGAGCGCCTCGAAGCTGGTGAAACGGCACCTGGGGGACCTCGGCGTCGAGATCCACACCGAGTGCCGGGTGCGCGACGTGCGCTGCGTGGGCGGTGTGGTCCGCTCGGTCGAGATGCACGACGGATACACGCTCGACGCCGACCTCGTGGTCCTGGCGTGCGGTGTCCACCCGAGGGTGGGTCTCGCACAGACCGCGGGCCTTGAGGTGCGCAAGGGGATCGTCGTCGACGACGAACTGCGCACCTCCGACCCGCACATCCGGGCGATCGGCGACTGCGTGCAGCACGACGGCACCGTGTACGGGCTCGCCACTCCGGCGCTCGAACAGGCCGAGATCCTCGCCGAGTTGCTCGCCGGGCGCGCCAACGCCCGGTACACCGGCACCCGTTCGCTGACCCGGCTCACGCTCGCCGGACAGAACTCCCCCTTCGACCTCGCCGCGTTCGGCGAGACGGAGCCGCGTCCCGGGGACGACGTGGTCCAGCTGGCGGACGCCACCCGCGGCACCTACCGCAAGGTCGTCGTCCGCGACGACCGCCTGGTCGGCGGAGTCCTCGTCGGCGAACTCGGCACCGTCGGCGCGCTCGCCCGCGCCTGGGAGGGAGCAGAGCCGCTCCCCGACGACGGTCCACTGCTCCACCTGCTCACCAACGATGGAGGCTCCTGATGACCGCCACCCTGGGGGCCACCCCCACGATCGTGCTCGTCGGCCACGGCATGGTCGGCCAGCGCTTCCTCGAAGCGCTCGCCGAACGCGGCCTGACCGCCACGCACCGCGTGGTCGTCCTGTGCGAGGAGCCGCGTCCCGCCTACGACCGCGTCGCCCTCACCTCGTACTTCTCGGGCAGGTCGCCCGAGGAACTCTCCATGACCGACATGGAGTTCATCAACGACCACGGCATCGAGCTGTACGTCGGCGATCCGGCCGAGGCGGTCGACCGCGAGGCGAAGAAGGTCACCGCCAGGTCCGGCCAGGTCTTCGAGTACGACACCCTCGTCCTCGCCACCGGCTCGTACCCCTTCGTACCGCCCGTCCCGAACAAGGACGCCGAGGGCTGCTTCGTCTACCGCACCATCGAGGACCTCCTCGCGATCGAGGAGTACGCCAAGACCCGTACCACCGGTGCCGTGGTCGGTGGCGGTCTGCTCGGCCTGGAGGCGGCCGGTGCGCTGAAGGGGCTCGGACTCACCTCCCACATCGTGGAGTTCGCGCCGCGTCTGATGCCCGTGCAGGTCGACGAGGGCGGCGGCGCCGCGCTTCTGCGCACCATCGAGGACATGGGCCTGTCGGTCCACACCGGTGTGGGCACGCAGGAGATCGTGGTCGACGAGGCCGGTGCCGTCACCGGTATGAAGCTCTCCGACGGTTCCGAACTCGCCACCGACCTGGTGGTGTTCAGCGCCGGTGTCCGCCCCCGCGACCAGCTGGCCCGCGCCTGCGGTCTGACGGTCGGCGAGCGCGGCGGCATCACGGTCGACGAGCAGTGCCGTACGGTCGCCGACCCGCACGTCTTCGCGATCGGCGAGTGCGCGCTGGCCTCCGACGGCCGGGTGTACGGCCTGGTGGCGCCCGGTTACGAGCAGGCGGAGACGGTGGCGGCGACCATCGCCTCCGACGAAGCCGCCTTCGTCGGAGCCGACCTGTCGACCAAGCTGAAGCTGCTCGGCGTGGACGTGGCGTCCTTCGGCGACGCGCACGGCACCACCGAGGACTGTCTGGACGTCGTCTACTCCGACTCCCGCGCGGGCCTGTACAAGAAGCTGGTCATCGGCCGCGACGGGACGCTGCTCGGCGGCATCCTGGTCGGCGACGCGGACGCCTACGGCACGCTGAAGGCGTTCACCGGCTCCATTCCGCCGGTCTCGCCCGAGTCGCTGGTGCTGCCCGCCGGCGCCGGCGAGTCCGTCCAGCTCGGCCCGTCCGCGCTGCCGGACGAGGCGATCATCTGCTCCTGCCACAACGTCAGCAAGGGCACCATCCGCGGCGCGGTGACGGAGCACTCCTGCACCACCGTGCCCGAGGTGAAGAAGTGCACCAAGGCCGGTACGGGTTGCGGCAGTTGCGTCAAGGTCCTCGGCCAGCTCGTCACCGCCGAGCTGGAGGCGAGCGGCGTCGAGGTCGACAAGGGCCTGTGCGGCTGCTTCGCGCAGACCCGCGAGGAGCTCTACGAGATCGTCCTCGCCCTGCGCATCAACACCTTCCAGGACCTGCTGGACCGCTACGGCCGCGACGACGCCAAGGGCGGTGACGGCTGCGAGGTCTGCAAGCCGGCGGTCGGCTCGATCATCGCCTCCCTCGCCCCGACGATCGGCGCGAGCGGCTATGTCCTGGACGGGGAGCAGGCGGCCCTTCAGGACAGCAACGACCACTTCCTGGCCAACCTGCAGAAGAACGGCTCGTACTCGGTCGTGCCGCGCATCCCCGGCGGTGAGATCACCCCCGAGGGCCTGATCGTGATCGGCGAGATCGCCCGCGACTTCGGCCTCTACACGAAGATCACGGGTGGCCAGCGGATCGACATGTTCGGTGCACGGGTCGAGCAACTCCCGCTGATCTGGATGCGGTTGGTGGACGCCGGCTTCGAGTCGGGCCACGCCTACGGCAAGGCGCTGCGCACGGTGAAGTCCTGCGTGGGCCAGACCTGGTGCCGCTACGGCGTCCAGGACTCCGTGCGCATGGCGATCGACCTGGAGCTGCGCTACCGGGGCCTGCGCTCCCCGCACAAGCTCAAGTCGGCGGTCTCCGGCTGCGCCCGCGAGTGCGCCGAGGCCCAGTCGAAGGACTTCGGCGTCATCGCCACCGTAGGCGGCTGGAACCTGTACGTCGGCGGCAACGGCGGCGCGACCCCGCGCCACGCGGACCTGCTCGCGCAGGACCTCACCGACGCCGAACTGGTCCGCCTCATCGACCGGTTCCTGATGTTCTACATCCGCACCGCCGACCGCCTGGAGCGCACCTCGACCTGGCTGGAGCGCATCCCCGGCGGCCTGGACCACGTGCGCGACGTGGTGGTGGAGGACTCCCTCGGCATCTGCGAGGAGCTGGAGTCCCTGATGGCGGACCACGTGGCGAACTACGCCGACGAGTGGGCCACCACCATCAACAACCCGGAGAAGCTCGCCCGGTTCGTGTCCTTCGTGAACGCGCCCGACACCCCCGACCCGGTCGTCGGCTTCGTCCCGGAGCGCGACCAGATCAAGCCCGACCTGCCGCTGCTCACCATCGGCCACCGTCCCCTGGAAGGAAGCGCCCAGCGATGACCCTGGCACCAGAGACGACCGAACTGAAGATCCAACTCCAGCTGGAGGAGGGCTGGTTGACGGTCTGCGACCTCACCCGGCTGATCCCCGGCCGAGGCGTGGCCGCGCTGCTGCCCGACGGCCGCCAGGCCGCCCTCTTCCGCGACCGCGGCGGCAAGGTGTACGCCATCGACAACCGCGACCCCTTCGGTGGCGCGGCGGTCCTCTCCCGCGGCCTGACCGGCACCCACCAGGGCCGCCCCTTCGTCGCCTCGCCCCTGCTGAAGCAGCGGTTCGACCTGGCCTCCGGAGAGTGCCTGGACGACGAGTCGGTACGGGTGGCGACGTACGAGGTACGAACCAGCTGACGTCGCCTTGACCCATATGGTTTCGCGTTCTTGGCCCATATGGTTTCGTGGTCCGTTCGTTTCTTGACCGATCGTTCTCATTGAATCTAGGCTGCAGGGCGTGGCCAGGACCAAGGAGTTCGATCCGGATGCCGCGCTGCAGGCAGCCCTGGAGCTGTTCTGGCAGCGCGGCTACGAGGCGACGTCGATGTCCGACCTGGTGAACCACCTGGGCATCGGACGCGCCAGCATCTACGCGACCTTCGGCAGCAAACACGAGCTGTACCTCAGGGCGCTGGAGCGCTACGACCGGGCAGGACTCCCGCCGATCGTGCGGGAACTGTCCCAGCCGGGCCCCGCCCTGCCCGCCGTACGAGCGGTCGTGCGGCGCTACGCCGCCGAGGCCGCCGACGAGCAACTGCGCCTGAACGGCTGCCTGGTGACCAACACGGCGAGCGAACTGGCTCCGCACGACCCGGCGGCCACGCGGAGCGTGGAGCGCAACTGGGACCAGCTGGAGACCGTACTGCACTCGGCACTGGTGCGCGCGCAGGCGCAGGACGAGCTGCCGGCCGACCGCGACCCGCTGACCCTCGCCCGCATGCTGCTGGTGCTGATGCAGGGCCTGCGAGTGGTCGGCAAGGCCTCCGCGGACCCGGCCCGGGTCCGGGACGCGGCGGAACAGGCACTGGGGCTACTGACCTGAGACCCAAGGACGGGCGGCGCCTTCGCGTGCCGTCTTTCTAGACCGATCAGTCAAAATGGGGGGACCATGACCAGGCCCATGACCAGGACCGGTACCAACACCAACACCAACACCAACACCAGGACCAGGACCAGCACCGGTCGTTTCACCGACCGGACCGTTCTCGTCACCGGTGCCGGCTCCGGCATCGGACGGGCGGTCGCGGTCGCGTTCGCGGCGGAGGGAGCACAGGTCGTCGTGGCCGGACGCCGCCGGGAACCGCTCGACGAGACGGTCCGCCTGATCGAGGGCCAGGGCGGCAAGGCCCTCGCGGTCACCGCCGACGTGTCCGAGGCCGCCGGAACCGAAGCCCTGGTGCAGGCCGCGGTGGACCGCTTCGGCTCCCTCGACGTGGCGGTCAACAACGCGGGCGTGTTCCGGGGCGGCGGCCCGCTGGCCGACCTCCCCGAGGCCGACTGGCACACCCAGCTCGACACAAACCTCACCGGCGTCTTCCTGGCTCTCCGCGCCCAGATCCACCAGATGCGCACCCAGCCGTCGGGCGGCGCGATCGTGAACATCGCCTCCAACCTGGGCGCACACACGCGCGTCCCGGGCGCCGCCGCCTACGCCGCGACCAAGGCCGCCGTATCCGCCCTGACCAGGGGCGCCGCCCTCGACCACATCCACGAGGGCGTCCGTATCAACGCGGTCAGCCCCGGCGCCACCGCCACCCCCATGTCGCTGCGCGCCGGCGAGACGGAGGCCGACCGCGCGGAGCGGGCCGCGGCCACGCTGCCCCTCGGCCGCATCTCGGCCACGGAGGAGGTGGCCGCCGCCGTCCTCTACCTGGCCTCGGACGACGCGGCGTCGGTGGTCGGCACGGACCTGGTGGTGGACAGCGGCGTCTCGGCATGACCGCTCACTCCCACACCGTGAGGCCGGCGTACGTCACGCCCGTCAGCTGCTCGGACGCGGCCCGAAGCAGCTCCGTAAGTTGTGTTCGGCCCGGAAGACCGGGGTGGGGCCCGAAGCCGCTTGCCCGAGTGGCCCCGGTGGAGTGGCCGCCCCGCCCTTCGGGACGCCCGGCCGCAGAGTGAGATCTGCGCATTGATCCGTGACCGTCGGGGGAGTCGGGGTCATGGCCAACCCGGTGACGGGCCCAGGACGATCCGCCCAACACCAGTCGCTTAGGCTGGTTTCCTTGTCGCCGGCAAGGAGGCGCAGGCTGCGGCAGCGTGTGCTCGCCGCCCGTCCGAGGGAGGCGTTCGCGTGGCAGTTGCCGGAGGCCGGTCGACGAAGCGGCTTCAGCGGGGAACTCTTTCCCAGGGGCTCATCGTGGCGACCGCGCTGCGGATCCTCGACGAGGACGGGCCGGACGCACTGACCTTCCAACGACTGGGGAAGGAGCTGTCCTCCTCAGCGACCGCGGTCTACCGGTACTTCGCGAGTCGCGACCACATCATGGTCGCCGTCGCGGATGAGCTCGACAGGATCTCCCTGGAGGGGTACGAGCCGCGCGAGTCGTGGGCCGAGTCGCTGCGGGACCTGGCGAACCGTGCCTGGGACACCGCGCTGGACCACCCTGCGGCCGCCGCGCTCTGCATGGGGAGGGTCACCCGGGGCGTTCACGAGTTGCGTGCCGTCGACGCCCTCCTGGAGGCGTTCCACCGCGGCGGCTGGCGCGGCCGGGCGGCCGTCCTGCACTACCAGGCGTTCTCGAACTTCATCCTCGCCATGGCGAGCAACAACGCCTGGCGACTCGTCAACCAGCGGTTCGGCGCCGAGGTGAACTGGGTGCAGGAGTACCAGCCGGCGGACCCTGACGCGTACCCCTACGCCGAGGCGGCGAAGGAGTACCTGCGCAGCGTCGACATGACCGAGGTCTTCCACCGGCAGACCGACATCGTCCTCGCGGCCCTCGAGGCGGAGGCGGCGACGCTCCCGCGCGACTGACACGCGTCAGTCCTCGCGGCCACCGCCCAGCAGCACGTTCTCGCGGCCGAAATCGGCGGCAAGGTGGCGCGCCAAAAAATAGTTAACGCTATTGACTACGCCGTTCACTTGGCTGCATCCTCTCCACCAAGTGCTCCACGGCTCGCTGCCAAGCGGCGCCCACCGAGCGCCGCGCGCACCGCCTCCACCCCCGAACCGCTCGCGCTCGTCCCGCCCCATTCCTTGAGATCTGCGCAGAGCGCGACACCCCTCTCCAGGAGCACCCATGCGCCAGACCCGTACCCGGGCGGTCCCTGTGACCGCGGCCGTCGCCCTGACGGCCGTACTCGCCGGCTGCACCACCACGGGATCGACGTCCCAAGACCCGAGCGGCGGCGATGCCGCCACGGCGACGAAGATCCGGACGACCATCGACGTGCCGGCCGGCTTCGACCCGGCCAAGGCTCTGTCCCTGCCGGACTACCAGCTCGCCCGGGACAGTTACGACACCCTCGTGCGCAAGGACGACGGCGGGCTCGTCGGCGGGCTCGCCACCAAGTGGACGAACACGCCGACCTCGGCCACGTTCACCCTGCGCGCCGACGCGACCTGCGCCGACGGGACGCCGATCACGCCGACGGTCGTCAAGAGCTCCCTCGACCGCTACATCGACCCGAAGACGGCGGCGCCCGATCTCCCCACCGTCTTCGGCCCCGGCAACACGGTGAAAGTGACCGCAGACGACGCGGCGCGGACGGTGAAGATCACGCTCGCCAGGCCGTGGGGCGACATGGTCACCGGTATGTCGGTCGCGAGCACGGGCATCGTCTGCCCGGCGGGGCTGGGGGACCTCAAGGCCCTTGCCGCCGGTACGGCCAAGGGCTCCCAGTCCGGCCCGTACCTTCTGGAGAAGTCCCAGTCCGGCGTCTCGTACTCCTACAGGCTCCGCCCGGAGTACAAGGCATGGCCGGCCTGGCGCACGAAGATCCCCGGCAGGGTCGCCACGACGCTGGAGTACCTGGTCTCGCCCGATCCGACGGCGACAGGCAACCTCGTGACCAGCGGCCAGCTCGACATCGGCAAGATCGACGCCTCCGGCATCCCGCGCTTCGACGGCGTGGGCGGCAACAGCGTGAGCATCAGCCGGTTCTCCGACTTCTACCTGCTCTTCAACGAACGACCCGGCACGGTCTTCGCGGACGTCGCCACCCGCCGGGCAGTCGCCCAGGCCGTCGACCGCGCCGCCTTCACCAAGGTCGTCTCGAAGGACACGGGTGAGCCGTCGACGATGTTCGTGCAGAAGGGCATCCCCTGCAACGACCCCGGCTCCTCCTTCCTCGTACCGAAGGACAAGGCCGCGGCGGCCGGCGTGCTCAAGGGCAAGAAGATCCGCCTCGTCGGCCCCCAGGTCGTCGGGCCGGCCGGCGCCGGAAACCAGTACATCCAGGAGGCGCTGCGGGCCGCGGGCGCGGACGTCACCCTCTCCAACGTCGACGTCGGGGCCTGGGTCGGGACCGTGTTCGGCAAGCCTGACGCCTGGGACCTCACGGTCTTCGCCGATCTCAACTTCCTCGGCAGCCTGGCGAGCCCGCTCGGCCACTTCGTGGGCCCGACCGTCCCCGAAGGCGGCGGCAACCTCGGCGCGGTGAAGAACCCCGCGTTGGACAAGGCCTTCGCCCAGGGCACCGAGGCGACGACCGACAAGGCCCGCTGCGCCGCCTACCAGAAGGCCGCCAAGGCCGTGATCTCGCAGGTGGACGGGGTGCCGCTGGTCAACGACCCGTTCATCTACGCACTGCGCAAGGGCTTCAGCGCACAGATGCTCGGCGGCTCGCTCGACGACCCCGTCCTGCGCATCACCGGCTGACGGACAGGCCGCCCCGCACGCGGCGGAGACCCACCCGGCCGGACCCGGCCGTCCGGCACGGAGAATCCCCGCGCTGTTCCGGCGCCCCGCACCGAGACCCTCGCACCTTTCCGACAGGAGTCCCCTGGTGATCGACCCATTCAGCACCGCCCAGCAGATCGCCGACCTCGTGCGCACGAAAGAGGTCAGCCCGGTGGAGGTGGCCGAGACCTACCTCGACCGCATCGAGCGGATCAACCCCGCCGTCAACGCCGTCGTCTGGCTCGACGCCGACGCCGTGCGCGCGGCAGCCGTCCGGGCCGAGCGGGCGGTGCTGCGCGGCGATCGGCTCGGCCCCCTGCACGGCGTCCCCGTCCCCATCAAGGACCTCAGCTCGGTCGCGGGACAACCCAACACGATGTCCTCACTGGCGATCCGGGACACCCCGCAGACGGTCACGGACCCCGACGTCCAGCTCCTCCTCGACGCCGGAGCGATCCCTCTCGGCCGGACGAACTCGCCGGAGTTCGGCGCTCTGACCGTCTCCGAGAACGCCCGGCACGGCAAGACGCGCAACCCGTGGAACCCGGCGCACACCTCCGGCGGGTCGAGCGGCGGCGCGTCGGCGGCCGTCGCGGCCGGGCTCGCCCCGGTGGCGCACGCCGGCGACGGCGGCGGATCGATCCGGGTCCCGGCGTCCGTCACCGGCCTCGTCGGCCTCAAGCCGAGCCGGGGACGCGTGCCCGCGTTCGTCCGGGGCTGGGAACACTCGACGACCGAGGGCGCGATCACCCGCACCGTGCACGATGCGGCCCTCATGCTCGACGTCATGGGCCGTGCCGACCGGCTCGCCTGGTACAGCGCGCCCGAACCGGATCGCCCGTACATCGAGGAGGTCGGCGCAGATCCCGGACGGCTGCGGATCGGCCTGCTCCTCGACGCGCCGACCGGGCTGCCGGTCGACGAGGAGTGCCGCAAGGCGGCGCTGACGGCCGCGCAGGCGCTGCGCGAGCTGGGACACGACGTCGTCGAGGCCCGTCCGAGGATGTTCTCGTACGAGGCGATCATGGGCTTCACCTGGACGATCATCAGTGCCTCCACCTACGCCATCGAGGTCGACGATCCCGACGCGGTGGACCCCTACATCCGGCGCCGCCGGGAGACCGCCCTTGAGGTCAGCGCGGGCGACTACGCCCGGACGGCGGCCCGCCTGCAGGCCGAGTCACGCGACGTGATCGCCCAGTGGGGCAGGGACTTCGACGTCCTCCTCACCCCGACCACGGCGGTCGTGGCGCCGCCGGTCGGCCCCGTGTACGACGAGGCGAACTCCGACCCGGACGGCCCTCGGGCCACCGAGACCCGGATGGTCTCGTTCACCGCGTTCGTCAACATCGCCGGGCTGCCCGCCATCTCGCTGCCCGTCCACACGACCCCGGACGGACTGCCGGTCGGCGCGCAACTCGTCGGCGCACCCTACGACGAGGCGACGCTGCTGCGCCTGTCCGCCCAGCTCGAACCGCGGTTCCGCTGGCACGAGCGGCACCCGGACGACGCGGCACTGGCGGGGGCGCTGTGAGCGCCGGGTCCGCGGTCCCGACCGGGCCGCTGCCGGCCGCATCCGTCCGGCGCGCTCCCCGGCTGCGGCTGGGCGGTGGCTGGGCCGGGTTCGCCGTCCGCCGGGCGGGCGGGCTGCTGATGTCCATGCTCCTGCTCGTCCTCGTGACGTTCCTCATCGTGCCCCTGCTGCCGGGCGACCCGGCCCGCGCGATCGCCGGCACCAGCTCGTCCCCGGCCACGCTCGCGGCGATACGCGAACGACTGGGCCTCGACGAGCCGCTGGCAACACGGTTCGTCCACTACCTCGGCGACATCGCGTCCGGACGGCTCGGCACCTCGTTCCGGTTCGACACCTCGGTCGCGGACATCATCGCGACCCGGTTGCCGTACACCGTCCAGCTCGTCATCCCGGCCGTCCTGCTCTCCCTGGTCATCGCCGTCCCGCTGGGCATGACCGTCGGTGTCCTCACCCGTGACGGACGCCGCCGCCGGCTCGGCGTCGCATTCGGCACGCTCGCCGGGCTCCTCGCGTCGGCGCCGGTCTACGTCGTCGCGACCCTCCTCATCGTCCTGTTCTCGATCAGTCTCGGGCTGCTGCCGTCCGGCGGCGCCACGACACCGAGCGCGCTCGTCCTGCCGATCGCCGCGCTCTGCATCGGCCCGGCCTTCGCCATCGCCCGGGTCGTCCGGCAGGAGACGGCCTCGGTGCTCGCCCAGGACTACATGAGGACCGCCCGCGGCCACCGCCTGGGATCCGTGCGTCTCCACCTCCGCCACGCGCTGCCCAACCTCGTGACGAGTGTCCTCACCCTGAGTGGTCTCGTCCTGACGTCCCTGCTCGGCGGGACGATCATCCTGGAGAACGTCTTCACCTACCCGGGGCTCGGCACCGAGGTCGTCCAGGCGATCATCTACAAGGACTATCCGGTGATCCAGGGCGTCATCCTCGTCGTCGGCATGCTCGCCCTGCTCGTCAACCTCCTCGTCGACGTCGTCCTCGGGATCGTCGACCCCCGCACTCTTGAGGGAGGTCGTCGTGGCCACTGAAGCGACCGTGCGCCGATGGCTGCGCAACCCGTCGCTGCTGTCCGGCGCTGTGATCCTCGGACTGCTCGTGGTCGTGGCCCTCGTCGCCCCGCTGCTGCTGAGCGGTTCCGCCGAGACCCTCACCGACAACGCCCGCCTGGGGCCCGGCGCCGGGCATCTCCTCGGCACCGACGCCTTCGGCCGTGACGTCCTGGCCCGGGCGCTCGTCGCGACCCGGCTCACCCTGCTCATGGCCGCCGCCGCCACCGCCGCCTCGTTCGTCGTCGGCGTCGCCATCGGCGCGCTGGTCCACCTGGCCCCCGGGTGGCTGCGCGAGACCTGTCTGCGGCTCATCGACTCGGCGGTGGCCTTCCCCTCGCTCGTGCTCGCCCTCGTCATCGCGGCGGTGCTCGGACCGGGCATGGGGTCCGCGATCGTCGCGATCGCCGTCGCCGGCGTCCCCGGGTTCGCACGGTTGACGGCGAACCTCGCCGCTACCGTCGCGGACAAGGACTACGTGCTCACCGCGCGCCTGCTCGGCGTCCCCGGCCTGCGCATCCTGGGCCGGCATGTCCTGCCGAACATCAGCGGGCCGCTGCTGGTGCTCCTCGGTTCGAGCTTCACCCTGTCCCTGCTCGACATCAGCAGCCTGTCGTTCGTCGGCCTCGGTGTGCAGAACCCGCAGTACGACTGGGGCCGGCTGCTCAACGAGGCGCTGCCGTCGATCTTCGCCCAGCCGTCGCTCGTCCTCGCACCGTCGATCATGCTCATCGTCACCGGTGTGGGCGCCATGCTCCTCGGAGACGGCGTGGCCTCACTCGTCGACCCGCGAACCCGCGGCACAGCGCCCGCGCCGGCCGGGACGGCGGACGCGGCGGGACCCGCCGACCCGGCACAGGCGCCTCCGGCGCTTCAGGCGTCGGACGGTGCGGGGGCAGCGGCCGGCACGGAGCCGGACGGCCTGCTGACCGTCGCCGGGCTCACCGTGCGGGCCGGCGACCGGACACTCGTCGACGACGTGTCGTTCACCATCGGGGCCGGCCAGATCGTCGGCCTCGTGGGGGAGTCGGGCTCGGGCAAGTCCACCATCGCCATGGCGGTCGCGGGCCTGCTCCCCGAGGGCGTGCGGGCGAACGCGTCGCGCCTGGCCCTCGGTGACCTCGACCTGCTCGGGACACCGCCGGAGCGACGCCTCGCCACCGAGATAGGCATCGTCTACCAGGACCCGATCGGCACGTTCAACCCCGCGCTGCGGCTCGGCACCCAGCTCACCGAGGTGGCCAGGGTGCATCTGCGGACGCCCCGGCGTCAGGCCGCGCAGGACATGGTCCGCGCCCTGGCCGACATCCGCGTCACCGAGCCGGACCGGCGGCTGCGCCAGCACCCGCACGAGCTGAGCGGCGGCATGCTCCAGCGCGCCTCGATCGCCTCCGCGATGACGACGAACCCGCGGCTGCTCATCGCCGACGAACCGACGACGGCTCTCGACGTCACCGTCCAGGCGGAGGTGCTGCGACAGTTCCGGCGCATCAACCGCGAGCACGGCACGGCGATGCTGTTCATCTCGCACGACATCGGCGTGGTCGGCGTGCTCTGCGACACCGTCCTGGTGCTCCACGGCGGCCAGGTGGTGGACCGGACGACGGGCGCCGACCTGCGCCGGGGGACGGCCACCCACCCGTACACCCGCGCGTTGCTCGCGGCGACGCCCGCCGCGGTGGAGGCCGGAGGAACCCTCAGCGCGGTCCGGTGGACGGCCGACGCGCATGCGGCGCAGCCGAGCGGGGCGCCGTCGGACGACCTTTTCGACAAAGCCGCGGACCGCCCCCCGGCCGCGGAAGGGAGCCACTGATGTCCGCCACCGCCACCGCACCGGACCCGCAGGCGGCCGCCCCCCTGCTGCGCGTCGAGGATCTCACCGTCGAGCTCGGACACGGCGTCGCGGCCCGCAGGGTGCTCAAGGGAGTCTCGTTCGACATCCCCCGGGGCAGCACCCTCGCACTCGTCGGAGAGTCCGGCTCGGGCAAGACGACACTCGCGCGGACACTCGTCGGCGTCCACAGGCCGTCGAGCGGCCGGATCCTCGTGGACGGCGCTCCGCTGCGCACCTCGCGCGGACGGGCGGGAGCCGCGACGGTCCAGATGATTCCGCAGGACCCGTACTCCTCGTTCGACCCGCGGCGCACCGTCGCACAGTCGCTCGCCGAGGCACTCGACCCGGTCCGGGCCAGGGTCAAACCGGCCCGGGCCCGGATCGCCGAGCTGCTGAGCCAGGTGAGCCTCGACCCGGACAGCATGAACCGCTACCCGCACGAGTTCTCCGGCGGTCAACGGCAGCGGCTGGCGATCGCACGGGCCCTCGCACCGCGTCCCCGGTTCGTCATCGCCGACGAGATCACCTCGGCCCTCGACCTGACGACCCAGGCCGAGATCCTCAACCTGCTCGCCGATCTGCGCCGCCGGCTCTCGCTGACGATGCTGTTCATCTCGCACGACCTGGCCGTCGTCCGGCACGTCAGCGACACGGTCGCGGTCCTGCTGCACGGCGACCTCGTCGAGCTCGGCCCGACCGGAGCCACCTTCGCGGCGCCGAACCACCCGTACACCGCTGAGCTCCTCGCGTCCGTCCCGGGCGACCCGAGGTTCCGCCTCGACGACGAGCCGGCCACGATGTGAGTCGACCGGACCGGTGGGGCTTCCAGCCCAGGGGGATCAGGGCCGGTGGGGCGGCGAGGGCCGTGCCGGCCAGGGCGCCCACCACGATCGAGGTGACCGACGCCCACCAGCCGTGGCCGAACGACGGGGCAGCCGGCCGAAGACGATCACTCCCAGAGGGAGTTTCGAGCCCAGCAGGATCGAGACCAGGTCCCGCGGGCCCCTCGTGCGTTCCTCGTCGGGGGATGGTGTCGACGCCCGCGCTGATCCATGGGTACGCAGGTCTCCCCTGATCGGCCGCCTGAGACGTCCCGAAGATTAGAGCGACGTCCAATGTGTGGGTCAATTTGACTGAGTCATCACTTCACCTTCAGGCATTCCATGCTTAGAGTGTTGCTCTAATATGAGCGAAGCGAGGAGGTGCCCACGGCATGAGACTGACCCCCACGGAGCGTGACCGGCTGCTGCTCTTCGGAGCCGCCGAGCTGGCCCGCGCCCGCCGCGCCCGCGGTCTGCGGCTCAACGTGCCGGAGGCGACCGCGCTGATCGCGGACACCGTCTGCGAGGCCGCCCGCGACGGTGCCCCGCTCGCGGAGGCTGTCCAGCGCGCCAGATCCGTGCTCGGCCCGGACGACGTGCTGCCGGGTGTCGCGGACGTCGTCACCGAGGTGCATGTCGAGGCGGTCTTCGACGACGGTTCGCGGCTCGCGGTCGTGAGCGACCCGATCAGCGGGCGTCTCGGTGAGCGGGCTCCGGGCGCGCTGCTGCCGGGTCCCGAGCACGCCGATCCCGAGGCGGCCGTCCGGCTGACGGTCACCAACGCCGCCACCGTGCCGGTCTCCGTCACCTCCCACTTCCACTTCTTCGAGGCCAACCCACGGCTCGACTTCGCACGGGAGAGGGCCTACGGGATGCGGCTCGCCGTGCCCGCCGGGTCGTCCGTGCGGTTCGGGCCGGGAGAGAGCGCCGAGGTCGGGCTGGTGCCCATCGGGGGCGACCGGATCGCCATCGGGTTCGCCGGTCTGGTCGACGGGGCGCTGGACGCGCCCGGCGCCCGCGAGGAGGCACTGCGCCGCGCCGCCGCCTGCGGCTACCTCGGCGTACCGGAATCACCTGATCAGGAGGTCGAGCGATGAGCCGCCCGGGAGGCCACCCCGCGGAGGACCGCCGCCTGAGCCCGTACGCGTACGCCGCCACCCATGGCCCGCGCGCGGGCGACCGTCTCCGTCTCGGCGACTCGGGGCTCGTGATCCGTGTCGAGTCCGACTCCCAGCGGTACGGCGACGAGTTCCTCGCCGGGTTCGGCAAGACCGCCCGCGACGGGCTGCACCTCAAGGCCGCCGCCGTGCGGGAGACCTGCGACGTCGTCATCAGCAATGTGGTGGTGATCGACGCGGCGCTGGGGATCCGGAAGGTGTCCATCGGGATCCGGGAGGGGCGGATCTGCTCGATCGGGCGCGCCGGGAACCCGGACACGCTCGACGGGGTCGACGTCGTGGTCGGCACCGGTACGTCCATCGTGTCCGGCGAGGGGCTCATCGCCACCGCCGGTGCCGTCGACACGCACGTCCACCTGCTCTCGCCGCGGATCATGGAGGCCTCGCTCGCCTCCGGCGTGACCACGATCATCGGGCAGGAGTTCGGGCCGGTGTGGGGCGTCGGGGTCAACTCCCCGTGGGCGCTGCGGCACGCGTTCAACGCGTTCGACGCCTGGCCGGTCAACATCGGCTTTCTGGGCCGGGGTTCGTCCTCCGACAGGGCTCCTCTGGTGGAGGCCCTCGCCGAGGGCGGCGCCTGCGGCTTCAAGGTGCACGAGGACATGGGCGCCCACACCCGCGCCCTGGACACGGCTCTTCGCGTCGCCGAGGAGTACGACGTCCAAGTCGCCCTGCACAGCGACGGGTTGAACGAGTGCCTGTCGGTCGAGGACACCTTGCGGGTGCTGGAGGGGCGCACCATCCATGCCTTCCACATAGAGGGCTGCGGCGGCGGTCACGTCCCGAACGTGCTGAAGATGGCGGGAGTCGCGAACGTCATCGGCTCCTCCACCAACCCCACCCTGCCCTTCGGCCGGGACGCCGTCGCCGAGCACTACGGCATGATCGTCTCCGTCCACGACCTGAAGACCGACCTGCCCGGCGACGCCGCCATGGCCCGTGACCGCATCCGCGCCGGGACCATGGGCGCCGAGGACGTGCTGCACGACCTGGGCGCGATCGGCATCACCTCGTCCGACGCGCAGGGCATGGGACGGGCCGGAGAGACGGTCCGCCGTACCTTCGCCATGGCCGGAAAGATGAAGGCCGAGTTCGGCGCCCCGGACGACCACGACAACGAGCGCGTCCTGCGCTACATGGCCAAGCTGACCGTCAACCCGGCCATCGCGCACGGACTCTCGCACGAGGTGGGGTCGATCGAGGTCGGCAAACTCGCCGACATCGTGCTGTGGCGGCCGGAGTACTTCGGCGCCAAGCCGCAGCTGGTGCTCAAGTCCGGATTCCCGGCATACGGCGTGGTCGGCGACCCGAACGCGGCCACCGACACCTGCGAACCCCTCGTCCTGGGGCCGCAGTTCGGCGCGCACGGCGCCACGCCGGCGGATCTCTCGGTGGCCTTCGTCGCGCGGGCGGCCCTCGACCAGGGCGACGACACCATGCCGACCCGGCGTCGCCGGGTAGCCGTCCGCGGCACCCGCGGCATCGGGCCGGCCGACCTGCGCCTCAACTCCCGTACCGGAGCGGTCGACGTGGACCAGCGCACCGGTCTCGTGACGCTGGACGGAGAGCCGATCCGCTCGGAGCCGGCCGAGTCCGTGTCCCTCAACCGTCTGTACTTCCTCTGAGGAGCACCGATGTCTGCTGCCGCCGACGGCTTCCGCATGCCCGCCGAATGGGTCCCGCACGAGCTTACCTGGATGGCGTGGCCGGGTCCCAACCCCACCTTCGAGGACCCGGACGACCTCGCCGCGTCCCGCGCCGCCTGGGCCTCGGTCGCCCGCGCGATCCGGCGCTTCGAGCCGGTGAGCGTGGTGTGCGGTCCCGGGCAGTCGGCCGATGCGCGGGCGCTGCTGGGTGAGGGCGTCGACACCGTCGAACGCGACCTCGACGACGCCTGGATGCGCGACATCGGGCCGACCTTCCTGACCGACGCCCACGGTGAACTCGCCGCCGTGGACTGGACGTTCAACGGCTGGGGTGCACAGGGCTGGGCCCGCTGGGGGCACGACGCGAAGATCGCCGCGTACGTCTCGGACCTCGCCGGCGCGAAGACGTACGCCTCGAAACTGGTGAACGAGGGCGGCGCGATCCACGTCGACGGCGAGGGGACGGTGCTGCTGACCGAGACGGTCCAGCTCGGCCCCGAGCGCAACCCGGGCTGGACGAAGGAACAGGTCGAGGCGGAGATCCACGCCCAGCTCGGCACCCGCAAGGCGATCTGGCTGCCGCGCGGCCTCACCGGCGACTATCCCCCGTACGGCTTCGGCACCCTCGGCCACGTCGACATCGTCGCCGCGTTCGCCCGCCCCGGTGTGGTCGTGGCCCATGTGCAGCCGGACCCGGCCCACCCCGACCACGAGGTGACCAAGGAGGCCATCGGCCTGCTCAAGGCGCAGACCGACGCGCGCGGCCGCCGCCTGGAGGTCGTCGAGGTGCCCGCCCCGACCGTCCTGGAGGCCGACGGCCACTGGGCCGACTACTCCTACATCAACCACTATCTCTGCAACGGCGGCGTCGTCCTGTGCGGCTTCGACGACCCCCGGGACGAGATCGCGGCCGACGTCTTCCGACGACTGTTCCCGCAGCGGACGGTGACACTGGTGGACGCGCGGACGATCTTCGCCGGCGGCGGCGGCATCCACTGCATCACCCAGCAGCAGCCGAGGGCCGTGGTCGGGTAGAACTTACGGGTGAACGTGCTGACCTGCGTGACCCGCGGAACACGGCTGACCGGAGCGCCGCGGCTCTGCGGCTCCCGCCCGAGGTGCCGACCCGCCCGGAGCACGACGGCCGCAAGGATCCCGACGGCGCCATGGAGGACCCCGAAGGGCAGGAGTTCATGATGACCGCCGGGCCGCACGACACCTCGGGGGTCCACCCCGAGGACGCCCGCGGCCGTCTCCGCGCCGGCCCCGCCTCGCCAGAGAGCGGCTGCTGCGGTGCGCCGGGGCGTGCGGCATGACCGACCCGGGAGCCCGCCGCCGCACCCCCGCCCCGCCCCGCGAGGACGTCCTCGCCGCGGCCATGGAGATGGTCGCCGAGCGCGGTCTGGAGAAGCTCACCATGGCGGCGCTCGGCCGCGAGGTCGGCATGAGCAGCGGCCACCTGCTCTACTACTTCCACTCCAAGGACGAACTGCTGCTGCAGACCCTGGAGTGGAGCGAGGGCCGGCTCGGCGCCGAGCGCGGACGGCTGCTGACCCGCACCACGTCCCCCCGTGAGCGGCTTGACGCATATGTCGACCTGTACGTGCCCGACGGTCACCGGGACCCGCACTGGACGCTGTGGCTGGAGGTCTGGAACCGCTCGCAGAACGCCGACGACGACGCCCGCGACCGCCAGGCCGCGATCGAGGGCGCCTGGCACCGCGACCTGGTGGCACTGCTGGCGGAGGGGGTGTCGAGGGGCCGGTTCCGGCCGGTCGACCCGGACCGTTTCGCCGCCCGGCTGCGGGCGCTGCTCGACGGGTTCTCCATCCATGTGGCGATAGGGCTGCGCGGCGCGGACAGGGCGCAAGTCATGCGCCACGTATGGGAGTTCCTGGACGACAGCCTCCTCGCGGACTCCTGAACCCACGTCCAGACCCCTGCGCCGCGGATCAGCAGCCCACCGACTCCCACCGGCACCCCCGGCCGCCGACACCTGCCGGTCCGGCACGGCATCTTCGACCGCCGACCTCCGCCTGCGGCAGGTCCATTGCCCGCCCGACTGCCGACGCGACGCCGAGAAGCAGCGCAGTCAGGAACGCGATGAACGACGGGCCGTCCGCCTCGGCGAACAACAAGCACGAGCGGCTCCGGCAGCCACGAGAGTTCCTGCATGACCGGAGGAAGCCCGCCCCCTGCCCCAACAGCCGTCCGGACTGCCCGAACGCGGGAACCCGCACACGCGATTCGATCGATTCCATCGTCTTCACACTTGAATCGAGCACATCGATCCGGCATTGTGCTTGAAACAAGCGCAATGCCTGCCGTTCACGCAGGAGAGAGGTGCTCCATGGACGACATCGACCGGGCCATCCTGCGGGAGTTGCAGGTCGACGGCCGGATCCCTTACGCCGATCTGGGGCCGAAGGTGGGGTTGTCACCCTCGGCCGCGAGGCTCCGGCTGCAGCGGCTGATCGACGCCAAGGCGGTGCAGGTCGTCGGAGTGACCGACCCGATGACCATGGGCCAGCAGACGATGGCGCTCCTGGGCTTGCGCATCGACGGCGATCCCCGGGCGGTCGCCGATGAACTGTCCCGGCACGACGAAGTCGTGTACACGGTCCTGACGGCAGGCGGCTTCGACCTGTTCGCGGAGGCGGTGTGCGCTCAGCCCCGGGATCTTCTGGACTTCATCAACGACGTCGTGCGGCCCGTCGAGGGTGTCGCCTCCGTGGAGAGCTTCCCCTACTTCGCGATTCACACCCACCGCTTCCTGTGGCACGTCGACTGAGGCATCCGAGCGTCCGAGCCCCGTTCGCCCGCACCAGCCGAGGGAACCCGCATGCTGCCCGACGAGTACCGCACGATCGACTTCTTCACCGAGGAAGCCCTCCCCGCGCCCCGCACGACAGCGGCCGAGGCTGAGCTCATCGCTGCCGAACACCTCGGCATCACGGCTCGCGCGCAGGCACTGGGCAGCCAGCAGGACGCCAACTTCCTGCTGCACGCCGACGACGGGACGCCCACGGCGATTCTGAAGATCGCCAACCCCGCCTTCGGCACGGTGGAGATCGAAGCCCAGGACGCGGCAGCCGACCTGATCGCCTCGGCCCACCCGGAACTGCGCATCGCCACGGTCCTGCGCCGCCCCGACGGCTCCCCGTGGCGCACGACGGTGGACACCGAGAGCGGTCCGGCCGTCGCGCGCCTGCTGCACCACCTGCCCGGCGGCACACTCTCGGGACCACGGCACCTGTCCCCCGGCAGCGTGGCGGGCATGGGCACGATCGCCGCAAAGGTCAGCACCGCCCTGCGCGACTTCCGGCACCCGGGCCTCGACCGCGTACTCCAGTGGGACCCGCAGTACGCCGATCGCGTCGTCGCCAAGCTCGCCGGGCACATCGACGAACCCGACCGGCGCACCGCCGTCCGGACGTCGACCGCCGAGGCCTGGACACATGTCCGGAAGCTGGCCACCACGCTGCCGTCGCAGGCCGTGCACCTGGACCTCACCGACGACAATCTGATCCGCTGTCCCGACAGCCGTCCGCCCATAACGGACGGGGTCATCGACTTCGGTGATGTGACCACGAGCTGGGCGGTCGGCGAACTCGCCGTGTCACTGTCCTCGATACTCCACCACGACGGTATCGAGCCGCACCACGTGCTGCCGGCCGTTCGTGCCTTCCACGCCGTTCGGCCGCTCTCCCCCGAGGAAGCCGAGGCGGTCTGGCCGCTCGTGGTCCTGCGCGCCGCCGTCCTGGTGGCCAGCGGGCGGCACCAGGCCGCCGTCGACGAGGACAACGCCTACGCCAAGGCCGCGCTCGACCGCGAGTGGCGCATCTTCGAACAGGCCACCTCGCTGCCCCTGCCCGTGATGATCCGCCTCATCGGGGACGCGACCGGCATGGCCGACGTGGCCGCCCGGACCGCGCGGGCCGATGCGCCGGCGCGCCCCCTCCTGCGGGACCTCGTCGCCGACGACATCACCCTCCTCGACCTGTCCACCGACGCCGACTCCATGGACCACGGAGCCTGGACGGACGCCGGCACCGAGGCCCGGCTGGTGACCTCCGCGCTCGCGGACGGAGCGGGCGCCGTCGCCACCCGGTACGCCCACGCACGACTCACTCGGACACGAGCGCTGTCGGCGGTGTCCGCCGCCACGGTGCCCACCGGAATCGACCTCTGGCTCGGCCGGGACGCCGTGGTGCAGGCGCCCGCCGCGGGAAAGGTCCTCGCCGCGGGGCCGGGTCGCGTGGTACTCACCTACGGCGCGCGGACGCTGGCGCTGTCCTTCCCCCGCACGGTCCAGCCCCTGGTCACCGCCGGTGCGACGGTGCGGGCGGGCGAGGACATCACCCACCTCGGCTCCGGTGCCTCGGTCCACGTCGCGCTGCGCGACGCCGACGGCCCCGCCGCCCCGCGCCTGGTCCGCCCCGAGTATGCCGCCGGCTGGCTCGCGCTCACCGCAGACCCCGCCCCGCTCCTCGGCCTCCCGGCCGCCTGCGACCGTACGCGCGAGAGGGACCTGCTCGACCGGCGTGACGCCGCGTTCGCCACCGTGCAGGGGCACTACTACGCCAACCCTCCGCGTATCGAACGGGGTTGGCGCCACCATCTGCTGTCCACCGACGGCCGGTCGTACCTCGACATCGTCAACAACGTCACCCCGTTGGGCCACGCCCACCCCCGCGTCGAGCAGGCGGTCTCCCGGCAGTTGCGGCGGCTCAACACCAACTCGCGCTTCCACTACGCCTCCGTGGTGGAGTTCACCGAGCGTCTCGCCGCCCTCCTCCCCGACCCTCTGGACACGGTGTTCCTCGTCAACTCCGGTTCGGAGGCGGTGGATCTGGGTCTGCGCCTGGCCATCGGGGCCTCCGGCCGGCCCGACGTCGTCGCGCTGCGTGAGGCGTACCACGGCTGGACGTACGCCTCCGACGCGGTCTCCACCTCGCTCCAGGACAACCCCAACGCCCTGGCCACCCGCCCGAGTTGGGTGCACACCGTGGACTCGCCCAACTCCTACCGTGGCCGCCACCGCGGTTCGGATGCCGTGCGCTACGCACCCGAGGCCGTCGCGGTGATCGACGAACTGGCCGCCGCCGGCCGCCCGGCGGGAGCGTTCATCGGCGAGACCTTCTACGGCAACGCCGGAGGAGTCGCCCTTCCCGACGGCTATCTCGCCCAGGTGTACGCAGCGGTACGGCGTCACGGCGGCCTGGCCGTCGCCGACGAGGTCCAGGTCGGATACGGCCGCCTGGGACACTGGTTCTGGGGCTTCGAGCAGCAGCAGGCGGTCCCCGACATCGTCTGTGTCGCCAAGGCCATGGGCAACGGACACCCCCTCGGCGCCGTCATCACGTCCAAGGCTGTCGCGGACCGGTACCGCGATCAGGGCTACTTCTTCTCCTCCACCGGCGGCAGCCCCGTCTCCAGCATCGTGGGCCTCACCGTCCTGGACACCCTGCGCGACGAAGACCTCCAGGGCAACGCGGCGCGCGTCGGCGACCATCTGAGAAGCCGACTCACGGCACTGGCCGACCGCTACGGCATCATCGGCGCCGTCCACGGCTCGGGCCTCTACCTCGGCCTCGAACTCGTCCGGGACCGCGTCGGCCTGGAACCCGCCACAGAGGAGACCGCCGAACTCTGCGACCGCATGCTCGACCTCGGGGTGATCGTCCAGCCCACCGGGGACCACCTCAACATCCTCAAGATCAAGCCACCGCTGTGCATCGACACCACCGCGGCCGACTTCTTCGCCGACATGCTCGACCTGGCCCTCACCCAACTCGGCCACTCCCGCTGACGTCGCGCACCGCCGCACCAGTCACCGACCCCAGCCGGAGCGGGTCCGGATCGAACTCCTGAAGCGGTACTCAGCCACCCGTGGCCCATTCGTGGACTCGTCCCGCCTCATCTGCTGCGCGCAGGGCCGCGGCCTGCTGCATTGCAGGGGACCCGAAGGGCCGCCGAAGCCGTGCCGGTCTCGCGCCGGAACGGACAAGGACGGGGCTTCTGTGGCAACGGCGCGTGACAGGCCCCAGCCGTGCGCGGAGGGCACGACGAGGGCACGACGCCCGCGCACAGGATCAACGGCGGCCAACGCCAGCAAACGTCATTTTGCCTGGTCAGCGACTTGGCTTGACAGTCTCCGCAGAGAATGCACGAGAGGGCGGCACCCCCGCACAGGGTGCCGCCCTCTCTTGGTGATCCGGAACCGCCGCCCATCGGTGTTGAGGGTCGGGGACGGGCGGCGGCTCCGGGGTTCAGTGGCCGCAAGGCCGGCCAGTGGCCGTCGGGTCAGCGGTGGTCGCTGCCCGTCGACTGTGTGGCCGCGCGGCCCGCCTCCAGACGTGCCACCGGGATCCGGAACGGCGAGCAGGAGACGTAGTCCAGACCCACCTCGTGGAAGAAGTGGACCGACTCCGGGTCACCGCCGTGCTCGCCGCACACGCCGAGCTTCAGGTCGGGGCGGGTCTCACGGCCCGCCTTCACCGCGGCCTCGACCAGCGAACCCACGCCGTCCCTGTCGATCGTCTCGAACGGCGACACCCCGAAGATGCCCTTCTCCAGGTACGCCGTGAAGAACGAGGCCTCCACGTCGTCCCGGCTGAAGCCCCACACCGTCTGGGTGAGGTCGTTCGTGCCGAAGGAGAAGAACTCCGCGGCCTCCGCGATCTGCCCGGCCGTGAGGGCCGCGCGCGGCAGCTCGATCATCGTGCCGATGGCGAGCTTGAGCTGCGTGCCGGTCGCGGCCTCGACCTCCGCGATGACCTGGTCGGCCTCCTCGCGGACGATCTCCAGCTCCTGGACCGTGCCGACGAGCGGGATCATGATCTCGGCGCGCGGGTCGCCCTTGGCGTTCTTGCGCTCGGCCGCGGCCTCGGCGATCGCCCGGACCTGCATCGTGAACAGGCCGGGGATGACCAGTCCCAGACGTACGCCGCGCAGGCCCAGCATCGGGTTCTGCTCGTGCAGCCGGTGCACGGCCTGGAGCAGGCGCAGCTCGTTCTCGTGCGGGTCCTTGCGGGACTCGGCGAGGGCGACGCGCACCGACAGCTCGGTGATGTCCGGCAGGAACTCGTGCAGCGGCGGGTCCAGCAGCCGGACGGTGACGGGCAGGCCGTCCATCGCCGAGAACAGCTCCACGAAGTCCTGCTTCTGCAGCGGAAGGAGCTGCTTGAGGGACTCCTCGCGTTCGTTGTCCGTGTCGGCCAGGATGAGACGCTCGACCAGCTCACGGCGGTCACCGAGGAACATGTGCTCCGTACGGCACAGGCCGATGCCCTGCGCCCCGAAGCGGCGCGCGCGCAGCGCGTCCTCGGCGTTGTCCGCGTTGGCGCGCACCCGCAGGCGGCGCTTGCGGTCGGCGAACGCCATGATCCGGTGCACTGCCTCGACCAGCTCGTCGGCGTCGTTGGCGCCCGCGTGCATCCGGCCCTCGAAGTACTCCACGACCGGGGACGGGACGACGGGCACCTCGCCGAGGTACACCTTGCCGCTCGAACCGTCGATGGAGATGAGGTCGCCCTCCTCCACCACGTGCCCGCCGGGCACGGTCATCCGCCGGCGCTTGGTGTCGACCTCCAGCTCCTCGGCACCGCAGACACAGGTCTTGCCCATGCCGCGCGCGACGACGGCCGCGTGGGAGGTCTTGCCGCCGCGCGAGGTCAGGATGCCCTCGGCCGCGATCATGCCGTCGAGGTCGTCGGGGTTGGTCTCCCGGCGGACCAGGATGACCTTCTCGCCCGAGCGCGACCACTTCACGGCGGTGTACGAGTCGAACACCGCCTTGCCGACCGCCGCACCCGGCGAGGCCGCGATGCCCCGGCCGACCTTCTCGACCTTCGCGTCCTCGTCGAAGCGCGGGAACATCAGCTGGGCGAGCTGGGCGCCGGTGACCCGCTGCAGGGCCTCGGTCTCGTCGATGAGCCCCTGGTCGACCAGCTGGGTCGCGATCCGGAAGGCCGCACCCGCGGTGCGCTTGCCGACGCGGGTCTGCAGCATCCACAGCTGCCCGCGCTCGATCGTGAACTCGATGTCGCAGAGATCCTTGTAGTGGTTCTCCAGGGTCTCCATGATCTGCATCAGCTGGTCGTACGACTTCTTGTCGATCTGCTCCAGCTCCGCGAGCGGGACGGTGTTGCGGATGCCCGCCACCACGTCCTCGCCCTGCGCGTTCTGCAGGTAGTCGCCGTAGACGCCCTGGTGGCCGGAGGCCGGGTCGCGGGTGAACGCGACGCCCGTGCCGGAGTCCGGGCCGAGGTTGCCGAACACCATCGAGCAGACGTTGACGGCCGTACCGAGGTCGTGCGGGATGCGCTCCTGACGGCGGTAGAGCTTGGCGCGCTCGGTGTTCCAGGAGTCGAAGACCGCGTGGATGGCGAGGTCCATCTGCTCACGCGGGTCCTGCGGGAAGTCCCGGCCGGCCTCGGTCTTGACGATCTTCTTGAACTTGGTGACCAGCTTCTTGAGGTCCGCGGCCTCCAGCTCGGTGTCGACGCTGACCTTCTTGGCCGCCTTCGCCGCCTCCAGCGCGTCCTCGAAGAGCTCGCCCTCGACGCCGAGGACCGTCTTGCCGAACATCTGGATGAGGCGGCGGTACGAGTCCCAGGCGAACCGCTCGTCGCCGGCCTGCTCGGCGAGGCCCTTCACGGACTTGTCGGAGAGCCCGATGTTCAGGACCGTGTCCATCATTCCGGGCATCGAGAACTTCGCGCCCGAACGGACCGAGACGAGCAGAGGGTTGTCGGCCTGACCGAGCTTCTTGCCCATGCGGGCCTCAAGGGCGTCGAGGTGCGCACTCACCTCGTCACGCAGTGCCGCCGGCTCCTCGCCACTGTCGAGGTAGACCTTGCAGGCTTCGGTCGTGATGGTGAAGCCAGGGGGAACGGGGAGTCCCAGGTTGGTCATCTCCGCGAGGTTCGCGCCCTTGCCACCCAGGAGGTCCTTGAGATCTTTGTTGCCCTCGGTGAAGTCGTAAACGAACTTCGCTACGTGGGGTTCTTTGTTATCCGACACGGTCTCGACTCCCTCGAGGACGCGGTGGCTGCCCTGACGGCGAGAACATACCCAGATCGAAGGCGTCTGGGTACGTCTACTCACGCGTCATGCGCCCGTAACCACTCGTCCGCCAGTGGATCGAAAGTCAAAGCTTGGCAAGCGATGACGGGCGGATGTTTTCACTTCTTGAACACAACCCCTCTCACCCGCCCGGGAAATGCGCTCATGTGAGCGGCTATCGGCACGTCTGATTTCGATCGATGAACGATCAAGGGGTGGCACGCAGTGCCACCCCTTGGAGAAGTGCAGTCGCTCATGATCCGCTCATCTGAGCGCAGCCCTTATCAAGGGTGGCAAGAATCACGCTGTCACAGGCAGCCAGATTTCACCATGCGGACGCGACCTGGGACGGCAACACGGACGTCACACGCCCATCGCGAGCAGTCGCTCCTCCACCCGCTCCGGCGCGTACAGGTGCTCCACGACCAGCGCCCCGGCCCCCACCAGCCCCGCCCGCTCCCCGAGCCGCGAGGTCACGACGTCCAGATGGGCCGTGGAGCGGGGCAGCGCCCGCTGGTACAGCAACTCCCGGACCCCCGTGAGGAAGGGAGTTCCGGCCAAATCCCCGGCGATCATCAGCACGCCGGGGTTCAGCAGCGTGACGACGGTCGCCAGGACGTCCCCCACCAGCCGCCCGGCCTCCCGGGCGAGCCCGACCGCCTCGGGATGCCCGGCCGCCAGCAGATCCCGCACATCCGAGCCGGAGGCCGTCGGCAACCCGGCCTCCGCGAGCCGCCGGGCGACGGCACCACCGCTCGCGACGGCGGCGAGACAGCCGTACGCACCGCACCGGCACAGCGCCTCCGTGCCCACCCGGATGTGCCCGATGTCGCCGGCGCCCCCGTCGATGCCCCGGTAGATCGACCCGTCGACCACGACGCCCGCACCAATACCGGTCGACACCTTGACCAGCACGAACGCCGAACAGTCGGCGTATCCGGTGCGCTGTTCGCCGTACGCCATCAGATTCGCGTCGTTGTCCACGAGCACCGGCACCACCCCCGCGCCCGCACCCACACACTCGGCGAAGGCTCCGGCAAGGCGGCCTCGTATGTCGTGGCCGTCCCAGCCCGGCATGATCGGCGGCTGCACGACCCGGCCGGTGTCGCTGTCGACGGGCCCCGGCACCGCGAGCCCGATCCCGCAGACCGTCCGAGCCGGCTGGCCGGCCTTCTCCAGCAACTCGGCGAACCAACGGCCGAGTTCACCGAGCACGACGTCCGGGCCGTCCTCGATGACGAGCGTGCCGGAGTGCTCGGCGAGGATCTCGCCGGCCAGGGAGAGGACGGCCGCGCGGGCGTGGCGGGTGTCGAGGTCGGCGGCCAGGACCACCGCGTGCTCGTCGTCGAACTCCAGGGTGATGGAGGGGCGTCCGCCGAGGGGCGAGTCGACCGGGCCGCCGGCGCCCTCGCGCAGCCAGCCCGCGCGGAAGAGCCGGTCGAGGCGCTGGCCGACGGTGGCGCGGGAGAGCCCGGTGGCCTGCTGGAGCGCGCCGCGCGTGGTGGCCCGCCCGCTTCGTACCAGTTCGAGCAGATCGCCGGCGCGAGCCTGGCCACGTCCGGTCATGCGCACCCCCTTGTGTTTCTCAAGCCTGCATTACATATTGAGTTTTGCGTGTTAAATAGACGTAACTCTACGGTAGCTACGACCGAACCGGTCGACGGCACGTCTTTCGGGGAGCCCCGAGTGGAACGCACTGCCCAACTCGCCAGCCGTGCCGCACAGCACCCCATTGCATACGATCCACCGCCCGAGCCGGATGCGCTGCACCTCGGAGCCGTGCGCGTACTGGAGGACAACTGGACGGGGGCCTCCACCGTCCCCTCGCGCAGCCTGTATCCGCACCAGTGGTCCTGGGACTCCGCGTTCATCGCGATCGGCCTCAGGCATCTGTCGCCGTTACGGGCGCAGCGGGAGCTGGAGACGCTGCTGGACGCCCAGTGGGAGGACGGGCGGATCCCGCACATCGTCTTCAACCCCTCCGTCCCGCTCGACGCGTACTTCCCGAGCCCCGATTTCTGGCGCTCCTCGACCGCGGGGCGCGCCGCGGGCGCCCCGCGCACCGTACAGACCTCCGGCATCGTGCAGCCACCGGTGCACGCGCTCGCCGCCTGGCTGGTGCACTGCGCCGACCCGGGCCTGTCCCGCGCCCGCGGCTTCCTCACCCGGGTGTATCCCCGCCTGGCCGCCTGGCACCGCTATCTGCTGCACCGCCGCGACCTCGGCGGAGGCGGCCTGGTGTCCGTCGTCCACCCCTGGGAGCAGGGCATGGACAACAGCCCCTGCTGGGACGCCCCGCTGGCCCGCGTCACCCCCGCCCCGGCCCGCTCCTTCCGCCGCGCCGACCTCGACCACGGGGCCGCCGAGGACCGGCCGACGGACCTGGACTACGGGCGGTACGTGCGGCTGGCGACGGACTACCGGGATCGCGACTACGCCGACGGGGCCTTGGAGTTCGCCGTCGAGGACCCGGCGTTCAACGCCCTGCTCATCGCCTCCGAGCACGCCCTGTCCCGGGTGGCGGACGAACTGGGCGCCACGGGCGCGGCCCGCCGCGCGCGGGCCGAGCGGCTGACCAGCGCGATGCTCGACCGGCTGTGGGACCCGGCGCGGGAGATGTTCTTCTGCCGCGACGTCCACAGCGACGAGCTGATCCCGGAGCGAAGCGTCTCGGGCCTGCTCCCCCTCCTGCTGCCCACGCTGCCGCGCGAGACGGCCGCCGCCCTCGTGCGCACGGCCCGCGGACCGCACTTCGGACTCGGCAGCTCGACCCGCCTCCCCCCGTCCTACGACCTCCTCGGCGAGGCCTTCGACCCGCACCGCTACTGGCGCGGCCCGGCCTGGTTCAACACGAGCTGGCTGCTGGAGCGGGGGCTGCGCACCCACGGCGAGCAGGCGATGGCCGACGCGCTGCGGGAGGCCGTACTGGACATCGCCGGCACCTCCGGGTTCGCGGAGTACGTGGACCCGCACACCGGCGAGGCGTGCGGCGCGACCGGGTTCGGCTGGACCGCCGCGCTCGCGCTGGATCTGCTCCACATGCGCCCCGGACACGGCATGTCCCTCATGGGCGACGGCACGTTCGACAGCAGTGACAAGGGAGTCAGGGGAGGGGACCAGGCATGACGGAGCGGCATCATCTGCTCGTGCACGGCGCGACGTTCGCGGCCATGGGCGACGGCGGGGACATCAGCGGCGTCCGGGGATCGGGCTCCCCGGACGGGTTGTTCGTGCGTGACGCCCGGCACCTGAGCCGTTGGCAACTGACGGTCGACGGCGCCGTGCCCGAGGCGCTCACGCCGGTCGCGGACGGGGACACGGCGCGCTGTGTCCTCGTCCCGCGCGGCGGACGCCAGGAGCCGCCCGCGTACACGATCTTCCGCGAACAGGCCGTCGGGGACAGCGCGTTCGTCGAGTCTCTGCGGGTGACCAGCAACCGCCCGGTGCCGACGACGGTCCGCCTCGCGGTCACCGCGGACGCCGACTTCACCGACCAGTTCGAGCTGCGCTCCGACCACCGCACCTACACCAAGATCGGTGCCGTCCGCTCCCGCCAGGCCCTCGACGACGGCATGGAGTTCGGCTACCAGCGCGGCGACTGGCGTTCCCGTACGACGGTACGGACCGCCCCCGCCCCGGACGCCGTCGAGGAGACGGGCACGGGCGCCCGCCGCCTCGTATGGACCCTGGACCTCCAGCCGCACGGCACGGTGGAACTGACGCTTCGGGTGGCGGCCCACCCCCACGGAGCCACCGGCGCCCCACAGGTCCCGACGTCCCCGACCGCCGCGAACAGTCAACTCCGCGCTCTGGAAAGCGAGTTCGTTCAGGGCGTGTCCTTCCCGACCGGCTGGCCCGAGCTGGCGGCGGCCTGCGCACGCGGCCTCACCGACCTGGCCGCACTCCAGGTCCCGGCGACGGGCCCGGACGGCGAGGACCTGCGCGTGCCGGCCGCGGGCGCCCCCTGGTTCCTGACCCTGCTGGGCCGGGACGCCCTGCTCACCTCGCTCTTCGCCCTCCCCTACCGCCCCCAGCTCGCCGCGGCCACGCTCCCGGCCCTCGCCGCCGCCCAGGCGACCGAGACCGGAGCGGACTCGGTGTCCCAGCCCGGCAAGATCGTGCACGAGGTGCGGCACGGGGAGCTGGCGCACTTCGGCCAGGTGCCGTACGGCCGCTACTACGGCTCCGTGGACGCGACCCCCCTCTTCCTCGTCCTCCTGGGCGCCTACGTCGAGCAGACCGGGGACGCGGCTCTCGCGCGCCGGCTGGAGCCCCACGCCCGAGCGGCGATCGGCTGGATGCTCGACCACGGCGGGCTCACCTCCCGCGGCTACCTCGTCTACCGCGCCGACCAGGGCGGCCTCGCCAACCAGAACTGGAAGGACTCCCCCGGCGCGATCTGCTCCGCCGACGGGACACGGGCGAGCGGGGCGGTGATGGCGGCGGGCGCCCAGGGATACGCGTACGACGCGCTGCGCCGCACGGCGTGGATCGCCCGCACGGTATGGGAGGACGGAACATACGCGGCGTTACTCGAACAGGCCGCCAGTGATCTCCGTGACCGCTTCCAGCGGGACTTCTGGATGCGGGAGCGTTCCTTCCCGGCACTCGCCCTCGACGGCGACGGCAACCAGGTCGACGCCCTGGCCTCGGACGCGGGGCATCTGCTCTGGTCGGGACTGCTGGACAAGGAGTACGGGGAGGCCGTGGGCCGGCGGCTGGTGGAGCCCGACTTCTTCTCGGGCTGGGGCGTGCGGACGCTGGCCGCGGGCCAGGCCGCCTACCACCCTCTCTCGTACCACCGCGGTTCGGTGTGGCCGCACGACAACGCACTGATCGCCCTCGGGCTGGCACGCTACGGGCTGCATGACGAGGCCCGGCTCGTCGCCCATGCCCTGGTGGACGCGGCGACGACCTCCGGTCACCGGCTGCCGGAGGTTCTCGCGGGGTACGGCCGGGACACGCACGCGGAGCCGGTTCCGTATCCGCATGCGTGCGTGCGGGAATCTCGTTCGGCGGCGGCGCCCCTCGCTCTGCTGACGGCGGTCGGGGGCGCGTAGGAACTCGGGGTGCGGAGGCTGTGTCGCGGCTGCGGGTTCATCGTGGCTGGTCGCGCAGTTCCCCGCGCCCCTGAAAGGGCGTGGGCGGCCGCGGGTTCGTCGTGGCTCGTCGCGCAGTTCCCCGCGCCCCTCAAAGACCGGGAGACGGCCGCGCCCCTCAAAGACCGGGAGACGGCCGCGCCCCTCAAAGACCGGGAGACGGCCGCGCCCCTCAAAGACCGGGGGCGGCCGCGCCCCTCAAAGACCGGGGGCGGCCGCGGGTTCATCGTGGCTGGTCGCGCAGTTCCCCGCGCTCCCAAGAAGCCCTTGGCGGCAACGTTGACCGGGCGTTTGCCCGGTGTTTGCCCTGGGATGTGAACAGGGGGCCGAGGTCGGCCGTACGGACAGGTGGCGGGTCCCAGCCTCCCCGGCGTGGCCCGCCGCTCCGCATCAGGGCCTCGCATGGAAGGACCTTCGGGTTGCCTCAGGACACGAGCACGCGCCAGACAACGGAAACGGCAGGGGCGCCCGGGGACGAGACCGCGGAGCGAGAAACCAGCAGGGAGCCGGCCGCCCCGAGCCTCCTCTCCCGCATACGCTCCCTTCCGCGCCCCCACCCCCGGCGGGCCTGGCGGCGCTGGAAGGCCGCGTACCCCGTGCCCGCGCGGGCCATCGGCATCGTCGTGACGATCGGCGCGCTCGCGCTCATCGTCGCGGCGCTCGTGATGCCGAACCGCCTTGAGACCTTCCGCCCGGCCGAGTTCATACGGCTGCCGGTGGAGGCGCTGCTCGGGGCGGCCGTACTGACCGCTCTGCCGCGCAGGCCGAGGCTGATCGTGGCGGTGCTGTTCGGGCTGCTGCTCGGCGTGCTGACCGTGCTGAACCTGATGGACATCGGCTTCTACGCATACCTCGGCCGCGGCTTCAACATCGTCCTGGACTGGCCGCTGCTGACCGACGCGCAGTCCTACCTCGGCGACACGCTGGGCAAGGGGACGGCCCAGCTGGCGGCCGTCGGCGTCGTCCTGCTCGTCGCGCTCATCCTCGCGGTGATGGTCCTCGCGGCGGTACGCGTCGGCAACCTGGTGGGCCGGCACCCGGGCCACTCGACCCGCGTCCTCCTCGTGCTGTGCGCGTTCTGGATGACCTGCGCGAGCGTGAACCTGCAGAACGCCGGAGTGCCGCTGTCCGCCGAGCACACCGTCACGATGCTCAAGTACCGCGCGGAGCGGGTCCGGGACGCCATCCGGGACGAGGCGGCATTCGGGAAGATCGCGCGGGCGGACACGTTCGGCGGCACACCGCCCAGCCAGTTGCTGCCGGATCTGCGCGGCAAGGACATGGTCTTCACCTTCATCGAGAGCTACGGCCGCAGCGCGATCGAGGACCCGGTCGAGGCGCCCGGAGTGGACGCCACACTCGACGCACGCACCAAGGCCCTCGCGAAGGCGGGCTTCCACGCCAAGAGCGGCTGGCTGACGTCGGCGACGTACGGGGGCAGCAGCTGGCTCGGCCACTCCACGACCATGTCGGGCCTGTGGATCAACAACCAGAGCCGCTACCGGACCGTCACCGCGGGCAACGGCGAACACCTCACCCTCACCAAGGCGTTCCAGAAGACCGGTGCCTTCGACACGGTCGGCATCATGCCGGGCGTGCAGAAGGGCTGGCCGGAGTCGAAGTGGTACGGCCTCGACAAGGTCTACGACGCCTTCCAGCTGGGCTACAAGGGGCCGAAGTTCAGCTGGTCGACGATGCCGGACCAGTACGCGCTCCAGCAGTTCCAGCAGCGGGTGCACAGCAAGAAGCCCGCCGACGGCAAGTCACGGATGTCGTTCCTCATCCTGACCTCCAGCCACCAGCCGTGGGCGCCCATCCCGAAGATGGTCCCGTGGGACCAGATCGGCAACGGCTCGGTCTTCAACGCCATCCAGAAGGCCGGCAAGAAGCCCTCGGACATTCTCACCAGCTCGCCCAAGTCCCAGGCGGAGTACGGCAAGTCGGTCCAGTACTCGGTCACCGCCCTCACCCAGTGGCTGGAGCGCTACGGCAACGACAACACCGTCCTCGTCTTCCTCGGCGACCACCAGCCCATCGCCCGAGTCAGCGGCAACCACGCCAGCCGGGACGTCCCGATCTCGATCGTGGCCAAGGACCCGAAGGTCCTGGACAAGATCAGCTCCTGGAACTGGACAGACGGTCTGCGCCCCGCCCACAACGCCCCGGTCTGGAAGATGAGCAACTTCCGCGACGCCTTCCTGACGGCATACGGCTCGACCCCCCACCCCAACAAGGGCTGAGGGGAGCCCGCAACGGCGCGAAGGGCACCGGGCAGCAGGCACCGCAGCCGCAAACGGCGCGAAGGAGACCGGGCAGAGCGCGCCGTAGCCGCAAACGGCGGGAAGGGGACGGGGCGGGGGGTGCCCGCCCGCAGCGTCCGGCGTCCATCACCAGTACATCCCCACCAACAACACCGCCGGACCGAGGACGGACACCCCCCGCCCCGGCCCCGACCCCCCACCGAACCCGACGCGCTACACGCACCCCCACCGAAGCCGCACAGGCGTTGTAGCCGCAAACGGCGGGAAGGAGACCGGGCGGCAGCCCCGTAGCCGCAAACGGCGCGAAGGGCACCGGGCAGCAGGCACCGCAGCCGCAAACGGCGGGAAGGAGACGGGGCAGGGCGCGCCGTAGCCGCAAACGGCGGGAAGGGGACGGGGCGGGGGGTGCCCGCCCGCAGCGTCCGGCGTCCATCACCAGTACATCCCCACCAACAACACCGCCGGACCGAGGACGGACACCCCCCGCCCCGGCCCCGACCCCCCACCGAACCCGACGCGCTACACGCACCCCCACCGAAGCCGCACAGGCGCCGCAGGCATCCGACTCATCCGCCGGACGTATCCAGCTCGGCGTCCTCCCCGACCCCCGCACAGTCATACGGGTCCTTCAGCCACCCGTCCGGCAGCACAACCCTGTTGTTTCCGGACGTACGCCCACGAGGCCCATCGGCCCCGTCGGGCCAGGCCTGGTCAAGGTCCAACTCGTCCAGCCCGCCGCGGAGTTCCTCCAGAGAAGACGTAACGGCAAGCCGCTTACGCATCTCGCTCCCGACGGCGAACCCCTTCAGATACCAGGCCACGTGCTTACGAAAATCGACAACACCCTTGGCCTCGTCACCGATCCACTCACCGAGCAGCGTGGCATGCCGAACCATCACCCCGGCCACCTCACGCAACGACGGCCGCGCACTGCCTCCCCGGCCCTCGAACGCCGCCACCAGATCCGCGAACAGCCACGGCCGCCCCAGACACCCCCGCCCCACGACAACCCCGTCGCACCCGGTCTCCCGCACCATCCGCAGCGCGTCCTGAGCCGACCAGATGTCCCCGTTCCCGAGCACCGGAATCTCCGGGACGTGCTCCTTCAGCCGGGCGATGGCGTCCCAGTCGGCCGTGCCGCCGTAGTGCTGGGCGGCGGTCCGCCCGTGCAGGGCAACAGCGGTGACGCCTTCCTCGACGGCGATACGGCCCGCGTCGAGATACGTGATGTGGTCGTCGTCGATGCCCTTGCGCATCTTCATGGTGACCGGAAGATCCCCGGCCCCGGACACGGCCTCGCGCAGGATGGCCCGCAACAGATGCCTCTTGTACGGCAGCGCGGATCCCCCACCCTTGCGCGTCACCTTGGGCACGGGGCACCCGAAGTTCAGGTCGATGTGGTCGGCGAGACCCTCCTCCGCGATCATGCGGACGGCCTTGCCGACGGTCGCCGGGTCGACGCCGTACAACTGGATCGAGCGCGGGGTCTCCGTCGCGTCGAAGTGGATCAGCTGCATGGTCTTCTCGTTGCGCTCGACCAACGCCCGGGTCGTGATCATCTCGCTGACGAACAGCCCCTTGCCCCCGCTGAACTCCCTGCACAGCGTACGGAAGGGCGCATTGGTGATCCCGGCCATGGGCGCGAGCACGACAGGCGGCGTGACGGCGTGCGGACCGATGGACAGGGGGTGGGACATCAGCAGGCTCCGGGCGGAAGTACGGCAGCGGTCATGGGCAAGCACCCATTGTCGCGCACTCCCGAAACCGCCCCTTCGGGCCGCCCGAGATCCGCCAGGTAATTAGTTAGACGCACTATCGAAGTCGGTGTACGCTGAAACGCATGCCCGAGCTCAGCCCCCGCCGACGTCAGCTCGTCCTCGCGATCTGCTGCATGAGCCTGCTGATCGTGAGCCTCGACGTCACCGCCCTGAACGTCGCCCTGCCGTCGATGCAGCACGCCCTGGACGCCAGTACGTCGGGTCTCCAGTGGACGATCGACGCCTACACGCTCGTCCTGGCCTCGCTGCTCATGCTCGCGGGTTCCACCGCCGACCGGATCGGCCGCAAGAAGGTCTTCATCGCGGGCCTGACCATTTTCGGCCTGGGCTCACTGCTCTGCTCCCTGGCACCCAGCCTCGACGCGCTGATCGCCTTCCGCATGCTCCAGGCGGTCGGCGGCTCGATGCTCAACCCGGTCGCCATGTCGATCATCACCAACACCTTCACGGACGCGCGAGAGCGTGCACGTGCGATCGGCGTGTGGGGCGCGGTGGTCGGCATATCGATGGCCGCCGGTCCGCTGGTCGGCGGGCTGCTGGTGGAGTCGGTCGGCTGGCGGTCGATCTTCTGGGTCAACCTGCCGGTGGGCCTGACCGCGCTGCTCCTCACCCTGCGCTTCGTCCCCGAGTCCCGGGCGCCCAAGGCCCGCCGCCCCGACCCGGTCGGACAGTCCCTGGTCATCGCCCTGTTCGGCTCCCTGACGTACGCGATCATCGAGGCACCGAGTTCAGGGGCCGGCTCGATCGCGCCGTTCGCCGTGATCGCCGTGGCCGCGCTGATCGGGCTCCTCTGGTACGAGCCCCGGCGCGACGAACCCCTCATCGATCTGCGGTTCTTCCGTTCCGTGCCGTTCAGCGGTGCGACCGTGATCGCGATCAGCGCGTTCGCGGCCCTGGGCGGATTCCTGTTCCTGTCGACGCTGTATCTGCAGAACGTACGGGGCCTGAGCGCGCTGCACGCCGGGCTGTGGATGCTGCCGATGGCGGTGCCGATGTTCCTGTGCGCCCCACTGTCCGGGCGGCTGGTCGGCACCCGCGGGCCTCGGCTGCCGCTGCTGATCGCGGGGTTCGCGATGACCGCGAGCGCGGTGCTGTTCGCGGCGTTCGACGCGGAGACGTCCAACACCACGCTGTTGCTGGGGTACATGGTGTTCGGCATCGGGTTCGGGTTCGTGAACGCGCCGATCACGAACACGGCGGTGTCCGGGATGCCGCGCGCGCAGGCCGGTGTCGCCGCCGCCGTGGCCTCCACGAGCCGGCAGCTCGGTCAGACGCTGGGCGTCGCCGTGGTGGGTGCGGTGCTGGCGTCCGGCGTGGCGTCGTCGTCGTACAAGGACACGTTCGTGTCGGCTTCGGTGCCCGGGTGGTGGATTCTCGTGGGGTGCGGAGTCGCGGTACTCGCGTTCGGGGCGCTGACGAACGGGCGTTGGGCGAAGGCGACCGCCGAGCGGGCGGCCAAGCAGCTGGAGTCTGCCGAGGTGCGCGAAGCCGCCGGAGTCCGTGCGTAGTCAAGGCTGCTCGGGCCCCGCGACGGAGCCGCACAACGACACAGCCCCTGCCCCCTCGCCCCTTGGACCCAAGGCGTCGGCGCTCACGCCGGTCGGGAGGCGCGAGAGTCGCGAGAGGCACCCTTCTCCAACGCGATCTGCTGCAGCCTCTCCAGCCGCTCCCTCGACTCCTCGTCCGCCGGTGCGTACGTCACGATGCGTGGGCCCGGTTCCGGACCCAGCCACAGGTCCGTATGGTCCACGGTGACGCGGCCGACGTAGCGATTGTCGAACTGCTTGCGCTTGGTGCGGTGGGCCAACACCTCGTGGCGGTCCCAGTTCTCGCAGAACTCCGCTGACTCGGCGCGCAGCCGCTTCAGGAGCATCTTCCAGGCGGGCTCGGCGAGATGGCCCGCCATCGTGGCGCGGAAGCGGGCGGCCATCATGCGCTGGGCGTCCCGCAGATGCACGATCGAGGAGCACCAGTCGTCGTGCGTGTAGGAGAGGATCATGCAGTTGCGGTCCTCGGGCGGCACCGCGTCCAGGTCGCACAGCAGCATGCCGTACGTGCGGTTGTAGGCGAGGATGTCGTAGCGGCTGTTCTGCACGCAGGCCGGGACCGGCTCCAGGTGCTCCAGGACGGCGCGCACGGCGGGCGTGATCGACGGGCAGCCGGTGGCCGGCGTCGGGTCCACCTGGCCCGCCAGCTGGAAGAGGTGGGCGCGCTCGCTGGGGTCCAGGAAGAGCGTGCGGGCCAGCGCGTCCAGGACCTGCACGGAGACCTGGATGTCCCGGGCCTGTTCGAGCCACGTGTACCAGGTGACGCCGACGGCGGCCAGGTGGGCGACCTCCTCGCGGCGCAGGCCGGGTGTGCGGCGTCGGCGGCCGCGGGGCAGGCCGACCTGCTCGGGCGTGATGTGCTCACGCCGGTGCCGCAGGAACCCGGCGAGTTCGTGCCGTCGCACCGAACCGGCGGCGTCCCTGGGCACCGAAACCGCGGCGTCCCTGGCCACCGGGGGGCCCTGGGTGCCTACCGCATGATCCTGTGCCATCGTCGTCATGCCTCCAGCGTGCCGCCCCACAGAACCTGTTTCCAGGTAGTGCTTCTACCAGGATAAGGAGACTCTGGTACCCCTCTGGGAGTGACCGCAGGCTCGAAGGCGTGACCGAAACCATCGCTCCACGCACCGTCCGCTCGCCGGCCGCGACACCCTCGCTCGGCGGCCTCGGGCTCTTCACCGTGCTGCTGGCAGCGGCACTTCCCCTGATCGACTTCTTCATCGTCAACGTCGCCCTGCCGTCCATCGGCAAGGACCTGCACGCGAGCGAGTCCGTGCTGGAACTCGTCGTCGCCGGGTACGGGCTCGCGTACGCCGTGCTGCTCGTCCTCGGCGGTCGGCTGGGCGATCTGTTCGGCAGGCGCCGGTTCTTCCTGGGCGGCATGGCGGCCTTCGGACTGACCTCGCTGGCCTGCGGGCTCGCGCCCAGCGCCTGGACACTGGTCGCGGCGCGGGTCGCGCAGGGCGCCGCGTCGGCCGCGATGCTGCCGCAGGTCCTCGCCACCATCCAGTCGGCCACCGCGGGGCAGCGGCGGGCGAAGGCCATGAGTCTGTACGGCGCCACGGCCGGGCTGTCCATGGTCGCCGGGCAGATCCTCGGCGGGGTGCTCGTGGCCGCGGACGTCGCGGGCACGGGTTGGCGCTCGGTCTTCCTGGTGAACGTCCCCGTGGTCGTCGTGGGCCTGGTCCTGGCGGTCCGTGGCGTGCCCGAGACCCGTTCCCGGCATCCGGAGCCGGTGGACGGGCCCGGCACCGTCCTGCTCACGGCGTCCCTCCTCGCCCTGCTGGCCCCGCTCACCGAGGGCCGCTCGGCGGGCTGGCCGCTGTGGACGTGGCTGTCGCTGGTGGCGTTCCCGTTCGTGGCGGCGGCGTTCTACCTGGTGGAGCGGCGGGCGGACCGGCAGGGCCGTACGCCGCTGGTGCCGCCGAGCCTGTTCGCGCTGACCTCCCTCAGGCGCGGGCTGGTGATGATCCTCCCCTTCTCCGTCGGCTTCAGCGGGTTCATGTTCGTGATCGCGGTGGCGCTGCAGCGGGGCGCGGGGCTCGGGCCGGTACCGGCGGGGCTGGCGCTCGCGCCGATGGCCGTCGTCTTCTTCTTCGTCTCGCTGGCCGGCCCGCGGCTGGTCGCCCGGTACGGCACCCGGGTGGTGACCGCCGGCGCGCTGGTCCAGGGGCTCGGCGTCGGACTGATGGCCCTGGCGGCATGGCGGTCCTGGCCCGGCCTCGGCCTCGTCGAACTGCTCCCCGGCGCGGCCCTCGCCGGAGCGGGGCAGGCGCTCCAACTCCCCATCGTCTTCCGGGTCGTTCTCTCCGAGGTGCCGGCCGCCCGTGCCGGTGTCGGCAGCGGGGTGATGATGACCACCCAGCAGTCGGCGCTCGCGCTCGGCGTGGCCGCCCTGGGCACCCTCTTCCTGTCCCTCGTCCCGCATGCCGGAATGCGGGACGCCCTGGTCACGACCCTTCTGGTGCAGCTGGGTTGTGTGCTCCTGACCGGGCTGCTGAGCCTGCGGCTGCCCCGCACCATCGGCTGAGGTGTGTGGGATCGGACACGGCTTGGTCAACTCGCGGTGGAGGGCACCCTGTTGATGTTGGTCTTGCTGCACACTCCTTAGCCGGAGGCGAGGCAGCATGCTGGAGATCAACACGAGCAAGGTGAGCCGCTGGGACCAGCACGGACGCGAGCACGTCGTCCGGGTGCAGCGGGCGGGAGTGCAGCGCACGATCAGGTGTGACACGTGCGGCTGGCGCAAGGGCGCCCAGTTCCTGCCCTGGCTGAAGGCGGAGGAGCATCTGGCCGAGGCGCACCAGGCGACCGTGGATCCGTCGGAGGCTTGAATTTCCCCTGCTGTCGGAGATGACTTCTCGCCGCCGTGGGAGTCGTACTGAGGACTACCACCCGGACCGGAAGGCCGACCGATGAGTGATCTGCGCGACATCCTGCAGCAGCATGTCGACCGGGGGACCGCCCCCGGAGCCGTCGCCCTGGTCGCCCGCGGCGACGACGTCGAGGTGGTGACCGTGGGCTCGGTGGACACCGACGGCTCCGCCCCGATGGCCCGGGACTCGATCTTCCGTATCGCCTCGATCACCAAGCCGATCACGGCGGCGGCGGTGCTGATGCTGGTGGAGGACGGGCTGCTCGGGCTGGACTCACCGGTGGAGGAGTGGCTGCCGGAGCTGGCGAAGCCGTCGGTGGTGCGCACCCCGTCCAGCCCCGTCGAGGACGTGGTCCCCGCCGTCCGTCCGATCACGGTCGAGGACGTGCTCAGCTCGCGCACCGGCTGGGGCTTCCCCGCCGACTTCACGCTCCCCGCGGTGCAGTCGCTGTTCCCGGTGCAGCGGGACGGCCGCTTCCTGCAGGACTGGCCGGACGCGGCCACCTGGCTGAGCCTGCTCGCGCAGGTGCCGATGCTGTACCAGCCGGGCGAGGCCTGGCTCTACGGCACCTCGTCCGACCTGCAGGGCATCCTGGTCGCCCGGGCGTCGGGCCGTTCGCTGCCGGACTTCCTCGCGGAGCGGATCTTCGAACCGCTCAGCATGAAGGACACCGCGTTCCAGGTCCCGGCGTCGAAGCGAGACCGCTTCACCTCGGCCTACAACACGGCCTCCGACGGCACCCTGGAACGGGCGGACGCCCCGGACGGCGAGTTCAGCCGTGTCCCGCGCTTCCACTCGGGCGGCGGGGGCCTGGCCTCCACGGCCGACGACTGGCTCGCCTTCGCGCGCATGCTGCTGAACGCCGGCGAGGGCGGCGGCCACCGCCTCCTCACTCCCACCTCGGTCAGCCGCATGACCACCAACCACCTCACCGCCGAGCAGCGCGACCGGGTCCCCCTCTTTCTTGAGGGCCAGGGCTGGGGCTACGGCGGCCAGGTCGACGTCACCCCGTCCGACCCGTGGAACGTACCCGGGCGCTACGGCTGGGTCGGCGGCACGGGCACGACGGCCCACATCGTCCCGCCGACGGGAACGGTCTCGATCCTGCTCACCCAGGCAGCCATGCAGAACCCGACGCCCACACAGCTGATGCGTGACTTCTGGAGGCACGTCGCCGGAAGCTGACGCCCCGGCAGGCAACGTTCGCGCCGTCGCGACGCCCGGCACGCTCCCCCACTGCCTCAACGGGGTGGGAGGTGCCCCCACTCGCCGCACCGGGCACTGGCCCAAGTACGTCCAGTACGAGGCACCGCACCCGGCGCTCCCCCAGCCTCCGGCCGGGGACCCCAGGGCACGCACCGGACGCCGCTCGTCGACGGGCGAACGTCGCCTGCCGAGGCACCAGTGCACCGGCTAGGCGCGCAGGCCCCGCGCCAGCAGGTCCAACACGGCCTCGAGCTCGCCCTCCGCGCCCTGTTGTTCCCATTCCTTGGAGTAACCCGGGTCGTGGAAGCAGGCGGTGGCCTGGAAGAGGGCGCGGGCGGTGGTCTCCGGGTCGTCGGCGGTGAAGGTGCCCGCCTCGACGCCGGCCCGCACGATCTGGGCCAGCTGGCCGGTGAGTTCGGCGATGTGGGAACCGACCACCTCGCCGGTCTCGCCGGCGAGCACCGTGTAGGTGGCGAACAGTTCCGGGTCGCCGCCCGCCTTGCGGCGCTTGGAGGCGAACAGTTCCGTGAACCACTCGCGCAGCCTGGCCTCCGGGTCCCACCGGCCGTCCGCGGCGATACCGGCCAGCACCTCGGTCGTGCGGTCCAGCCACCGCTTCGTCACGGCCTCCCGCAGCGCCGCCTTGGTCCGGAAGTGGCGGTAGACGCTGCCATGGCTGACGCCGAGCGCGCGGGCCACGTCGACCACGGTGGCCTTGGCCGGTCCGTGGCGGCGCAGGACCTCCTCGGTCGCTTCGAGGATGCGCTCGGCGGTCAGGGTCTGGGAGGTCGGTGCCATGGCCTAGACCGTACCCGGCACGGCGTGCTCAGTGTTCGGTGCCGAGGCTCGCCATCTGCGCCGCCGGGTACCGGGTGCCCGCTACCGCGTCCGCGGGCGCCGCCTCCTCGATCGCCGTCAGGTCGGACTCGTCCAGGGTCACCTCCAGGGCGCCCAGCGCCTCGCCGAGCCGCTCACGGGTACGGGCGCCGACGAGCGGCACGATGTCCTCGCCCCGGGCGAGCACCCAGGCGAAGGCGATCTGCGCGACGGACACGCCCTTCTCTTCGGCGATCTTCCGCAGCGCGTCGACCAGATCCAGGTTGCGCTGGAGGTTCTCGCCCTGGAAACGGGGCGAGACGGAACGCCAGTCGTTCGGGCCGAACTGCTTGTCGCGGGTGATGTGGTCGGAGATGAGGCCGCGGGAGAGGACGCCGTACGCCGTGATGGCGATGCCCAGTTCGCGGGTGGTCGGCAGGATCTCCCGCTCGATGTCGCGGGTGATGATCGCGTACTCGATCTGGAGGTCGACGATGGGCGCGGTGGCGGCGGCGCGGCGGATGTTGGCGGCGTTGGCCTCGCTCAGGCCGATGTGGCGCACGTATCCCTTCTCGACCAGTTCCGTGATGGCGCCGACGGTCTCCTCGATCGGCACGTCCGGGTCGACCCGGGCGATGCGGTAGACGTCGATGTGGTCGACGCCGAGGCGCTGCAGGGAGTAGGCGGCGAAGTTCTTGACGGCGGCCGGGCGCCCGTCCTGGCCGGACCAGCCGCCCTCCGGGTCGCGCAGGCCGCCGAACTTCACACTGAGCTGCGCCCGTTCGCGCAGTCCCGCGGGGGCCGTGCGCAACGCCTCGCCGATCAGCATCTCGTTGTGGCCCATGCCGTAGAAGTCGCCGGTGTCGAGGAGGGTCACACCCGCGTCGAGGGCGGCGTGCAGGGTCGCGATCGACTCCGCCCGGTCCACGTCGCCGTACACCGGCGACATGCCCATGCAGCCGAGGCCGAGGGCGGAGACCTGGGGGCCGGTGGTTCCGAGATTTCGTGTCCGCATCGTCATGGGGCCCACCTTCTCATGACGGATGACAGATTTCAATATCTGTCATTCCATACTTGTCATTCCCTCGCGCCGCCCTGCAGCGTGGTCCAGACCTATTGACGAAAGGTCTGGACCGCGAGCACTGTCATGCCTACGACATCGACCGACTCCTCACCTCACCGCACCCCCACCGGGAGGCCCCGTATGCTCCGCCGCACGCTGTGCCTGCTCGCCGCCGCGCTGACGACCGCCTGCCTCACCCAGCTCCCCGCGGCCACCACGGCCTCCGCCGCCGACACCTGTGCCGTGAAGTCGCGGCCCGCAGGCAAGGTCCTCCAGGGCTACTGGGAGAACTGGGACGGCTCCGCGAACGGCGTCCACCCGCCCTTCGGCTGGACCTCGATCACCGACTCCCGTATAGCCGCGCACGGTTACAACGTGATCAATGCCGCCTTCCCCGTGATCCGTTCCGACGGAACGGCCCTCTGGGAGGACGGCATGGACGCGGGCGTGAAGGTGGCGACGCCCGCGGAGATGTGCGCGGCCAAGGCGTCCGGGCGGACGATCCTGCTGTCGATCGGCGGCGCGACGGCCGGCATCGACCTCAACTCGACCGCCGTGGCGGACAGGTTCGTCGCGACGATCGTCCCGATCCTGAAGAAGTACAACTTCGACGGCATCGACATAGACATCGAGACGGGCCTGGTCGGCAGCGGCAGCATCACCCAACCCTCCGCCTCCCAGGCCAACTTGATCCGCATCATCGACGGAGTACTGGCGCGCATGCCGTCGGGCTTCGGCCTCACCATGGCCCCCGAGACCGCCTACGTCACCGGTGGCAGCGTCACCTACGGCTCGATCTGGGGCGCGTACCTGCCGGTCGTCAAGAAGTACGCGGACAACGGCCGCCTGTGGTGGCTGAACATGCAGTACTACAACGGCAGCATGTACGGCTGCTCCGGCGACTCCTACTCGGCCGGCACCGTGGCCGGCTTCACCGCGCAGACCGACTGCCTCAACAAGGGCCTCGTCGTGCAGGGCACGACGATCAGGGTGCCCTACGACAAGCAGGTGCCGGGCCTGCCCGCCCAGTCGGGTGCGGGCGGCGGCTACATGTCACCGTCACTGGTCTCCCAGGCCTGGAAGCACTACGGCACCTCACTCAAGGGCCTGATGACCTGGTCGGTCAACTGGGACGGCTCGAAGAACTGGACGTTCGGCGACAACGTGAAGTCACTGCAAGGGCGTTGAGGGTCACCTCGCGGTGAGGGCGAGCTTCGCGCCCAGCGCCACGAACGACCCCGCGAAGCTCCGCCGCAGCCACGCCATCACCCGCGGCCGTGAGGTGACGTGGCTGCGGACCGAGGCGGCGAGGATGCCGTACCCGGCGAACACCACGAAGGTCGCCAGCATGAACACGCCGCTCAGCTCCAGCATCCTCGGCAGGGCGTGCGGCCGGCCCGGGTCCACGAACTGCGGCAGGAACGCGAAGAAGAAGATCGTCAGCTTCGGGTTGAGGATGTTGACGAGCACGCCCCGCATGATGACCCGCCCCGCCGAACTCGGGGCGCCCTCTCCCTCGACGGCGATCGTCCCCTTGTCCCGCACCGTCGCCCACGCCATGTACAGAAGGTAGGCGACACCGGCGTACTTGAGGATCTGGAAGGCGCTCGCGCTCGCGTTCAGCAGCGCGGCGAGACCGGTGACGGTGGCCAGGACGTGCGGCACGATCCCGAGCGTGCAGGCGAAGGCGGCGACAACGCTCGCCCGGCGCCCCCGGGACAGACCGGCGGCCAGGGTGTAGACGACACCGGTGCCGGGGGTGGCGACGACAACGAGGGTGGTGAGGAGGAAGGCGAGGCTCATGGAGCCAGCCTCGCGACGCCGCGGCCCGCACAACAGGGCCAAAGCGAGGCGCGTATCGAGGTCCAATGACCAACGCCGGACAGGCATTCTCAGCCCGTCCGGCGTTTGAGGACGAGGCCCTCAGGGGCCGAAAGCGGGGGCCTGGGGGCGGCAGCCCCCAGACATGGCCCGCGGAGGACCTAGGCGCCGACGAGACGCCCGGCCAGGTACCCCTCGATCTGGTCCAGCGACACGCGTTCCTGCTTCATCGAGTCCCGCTCCCGCACCGTCACCGCGTTGTCCTCAAGCGTGTCGAAGTCGACCGTGACGCAGTACGGCGTACCGATCTCGTCCTGGCGGCGGTAGCGGCGGCCGATCGCGCCCGCGTCGTCGAACTCGATGTTCCAGTTCTGCCGCAGCGCCTGGGCGAGACCCTTGGCCTTGGGCGACAGCTCGGGGTTCCTGGAAAGCGGCAGGACCGCGACCTTCACCGGCGCCAGGCGGTGGTCCAGGCGCAGCACCGTGCGCTTCTCCAGCTTGCCCTTGGCGTTGGGCGCCTCGTCCTCGACGTACGCGTCCAGCAGGAAGGCGAGCATGGCGCGGCCGACGCCGGCCGCGGGCTCGATGACGTACGGAGTCCAGCGCTCGCCGGCCTCCTGGTCGAAGTAGGACAGGTCCTGGCCGGAGGCCTTGGAGTGGGCGCCGAGGTCGTAGTCGGTGCGGTTGGCGACGCCCTCCAGCTCACCCCACTCGTTGCCGCCGAACTGGAAGCGGTACTCGATGTCGGCGGTGCGCTTGGAGTAGTGGGAGAGCTTCTCCTTCGGGTGGTCGTACCACCGCATGTTCTCCTCGCGCAGGCCCAGGCCGGTGTACCAGTTCCAGCGCTGCTCCATCCAGTACTCCTGCCACTTCTCGTCCTCGCCCGGCTTGACGAAGAACTCCATCTCCATCTGCTCGAACTCGCGGGTGCGGAAGATGAAGTTGCCGGGCGTGATCTCGTTGCGGAAGGACTTGCCCATCTGCGCGATGCCGAACGGCGGCTTGCGGCGCGAAGTGGTCTGCACCTGGGCGAAGTTGGTGAAGATGCCCTGTGCGGTCTCGGGACGCAGATACGCGATCGAGCCGGAGTCCTGGGTGGGGCCCAGGTGCGTGGACAGCAGACCCGAGAACTGCTTGGGCTCGGTGAACTGGCCCTTGTTGCCGCAGTTGGGGCAGTTCACGTCCGCCAGGCCGTTCTCCGGCACGCGGCCGTGCTTGGCCTCGTAGTGCTCCTCCAGGTGGTCCGCGCGGAACCGCTTGTGGCACGAGGTGCACTCGGTCAGCGGGTCGGTGAAGGTGGCGACGTGGCCGGAGGCGACCCAGACCTCGGGGGCCAGGATGACGGACGAGTCGAGACCGACCACGTCCTCGCGCGACGTCACCATGTAGCGCCACCACTGGCGCTTCAGGTTCTCCTTGAGCTCGACACCCAGCGGTCCGTAGTCCCAGGCGGCGCGCTGTCCGCCGTAGATCTCACTGCAGGGGAATACGAAGCCTCGGCGCTTGCTCAGGCTGACGATGGTGTCGATCTTGTCGGCGGCCACGGTGCTCTCTTCATTACGACGACGGGCGACGAAGCGAGACGCTTCAGAGCGAATGCTTCAGGGTACCGGCGGGGGCTCCCCCTCAATCAAATCGGTTCGGCCTACGAGCCTCGTGCGGGCCTTGCGTCCCCTTTGCCGAGAGCTTTGTTGACAACGGTTTCCATATTTGTTGAAAATGACTGTCATGAACGTACGACGACAGCACATATCCGGGGTGGCCATGGCGGCCGTCACCGCCCTCGGCCTCGGCTCGCTCTCCGCCTGCTCCACCGACAGTGCCGCCGCGGCGAACACCGGCAAGTTCGACGTCGTCGCGTCGTTCTACCCGATGGCCTTCCTCGCCGACCGGATCGGCGGGGCCCATGTACACGTCACCAGCCTGACTCAGCCCGGCCAGGAGCCGCACGACCTGGAGATCAGCGCCCAGCAGACCGCGCAGCTCCAGGAGTCGGACGCGGTGCTCTACCTGAAGAACCTGCAGCCCTCCGTCGACGACGCGGTGGCCCAGTCCGAGGTCAGAACGAAGATCGACGCCGCCTCCCTCACCTCGCTGGAGAAGCACGGCAACGAGGTCGGCGGTCACGCGGCCTCCCACGACCACTCCGCGAACGAGGAGCTGGCCGGCCTCGACCCCCACATCTGGCTGGACCCGGTGCGCTATGCCCGGGTCGCCGAGGGCGTCGGCAAGGCCTTCGAGAAGGCGGACCCGAAGAACGCCGCCGACTACGAGAAGAACACCGCGGCCCTGGTGAAGGAACTCGACGCCCTGAACACCCGGTTCAAGGACGGGCTGGCGCACACGAAGTCCAAGGTCTTCATCACCACCCACGCCGCCTTCGGCTACCTCGCCGAGCGCTACGGCCTCACCGAGGAGGCCATCAACGGCCTCGACCCCGAGTCCGAGCCGAGCGCGGCCCGGGTGAAGGGCCTTGAGACCATGGCGAAGGCCGACGGCGTCACCACCGTGTTCTACGAGACGCTCGTCAGCGACAAGACCGCGAAGACCATCGCCGCCGACGCCGGACTGAAGACGGACGTCCTCGACCCGATCGAGGGCATCACCGCCAAGTCCCGCGGCAGGGACTACTTCTCGGTCCAGGAGGCCAACCTCAAGGCACTGCAGACGGCCCTGGGAAGCAAATGACCTTTACGGAGGACGACATGGGCGCCTTGGGCAAGCCCGACGCCGAACGCGATGCCAAGCCCGGCACCGAGGCCGTCATATCGCTGCGCGGCGTACGGGCCGAGCTGGGCTCGCGCCCCGTCCTGCGCGGAATCGACCTCGCCGTGGCACGCGGCGAGGTCGTCGCGCTGCTCGGCGCCAACGGCTCCGGCAAGTCGACCGCGATCCGCACGATCATCGGCCAGGTGCCGGTGAGCGCCGGTGACATCGAGCTGTTCGGCACGCCGCGCAAGCGGTTCAGGGACTGGGCGCGGGTCGGCTACGTCCCGCAGCGCACGACCGCCGCCGGCGGCGTCCCGGCCACCGTCACCGAGATCGTCTCGTCCGGCCGGCTGTCCCGGGCCCGCTTCGGCGTGCTGCGCAAGGCGGATCACGCCGCCGTACGACAGGCCCTGGAGCTGGTCGGCATGGCGGACCGGGCCAAGGACTCGGTGAACGCCCTCTCCGGCGGCCAGCACCAGCGCGTGCTGATCGCCCGCGCGCTCACCGCCGAACCCGAACTGCTGATCATGGACGAGCCGATGGCGGGCGTGGACCTGGCCAGCCAGGAGGTGCTCGCACGGACACTGCGGCAGCAGGTCGCCAGTGGCGTCTCGGTACTCCTCGTCCTCCATGAACTCGGGCCGCTGGAGCCCCTGATCGACCGGGCGGTCGTCCTGCGCGACGGCTGCGTGCTGCACGACGGCCCGCCCACCCCGGCCGTCGGCCAGCATGCGCTGCCCGGCCACGACCACGTACACCCGCACGCACCCGCGGGAGCCGAACCGATCCGCACGGGACTGCTGAGCTGATGGACCTCCTGAACTACGCCTTCATGCAGCGGGCGCTGCTGGCCGCCGTCCTGGTCGGCATCACCGCTCCCGCCATCGGCATCTACCTCGTCCAGCGCCGCCAGGCCCTGATGGGCGACGGCATCGGCCATGTGGCGATGACGGGCGTCGGCCTCGGCTTCCTGCTCTCCGCGTCCCCGGTCTGGATGGCGACGGTCGTCTCCGTCCTCGGCGCGATCCTCATGGAGCTGATCCGCTGGTACGGCCGCACCCGCGGCGACATCGCCCTCGCGATGCTCTTCTACGGCGGTATGGCCGGCGGCGTGATGTTCATCAACCTCGCGCCCGGCGGCTCCAACGCCAATCTGACGTCGTACCTCTTCGGCTCGCTGTCGACCGTCTCGGAGTCGGACGTGACGGCGATCTGCCTGCTCGCGGGCTTCGTGGTGCTGGTCACCCTCGGTCTGCGCCGGCAGCTCTTCGCGGTCAGCCAGGACGAGGAGTTCGCGCGGGTGACCGGCCTGCCGGTACGCGCGCTGAACCTGCTGACGGCGATCACGGCGGCGGTCACCGTGACGGTCGCCATGCGGGTGGTGGGGCTGCTGCTGGTGTCGGCCCTGATGGTGGTCCCGGTCGCCGCGGCCCAGCAGCTCAGCCGCAGCTTCGCCGCCACCTTCGCCATCGCGGTGGCGATCGGCGTGACCGTGACCATCGGCGGCACGGTCACCTCGTACTACCAGGACGTGCCGCCCGGCGCGACGATCGTGCTGCTGACCATCGCGGCGTTCATGGTGCTGACCGCCCTCGCGGCCCCGCTCTCCCGCCGCCGGGCCCGTGCGGCGGCCGTCGAGCAGCCCGCCGGGGAGCCCGCGGAGTGTGCGATTCCGGCCGCCCGGGCAGGCGACGGAAAGGTCGGCGTCTGACTGGGCACAGCCGGGACTGGCACAATGTCCGGGCAGACGCAGACGTGAACGAGCCGTAGGAGGAACCGGTGACGACCGCTGGACCGCCCGTGAAGGGCCGCGCGACCCGGCAGCGGGCAGCCGTGGCGGCGGCCCTGGACGAGGTCGACGAGTTCCGCAGCGCGCAGGAACTCCACGACATGCTCAAGCACAAGGGCGACTCGGTCGGCCTGACCACGGTCTACCGCACCCTCCAGAACCTCGCCGACGCCGGCGAGGTCGACGTTCTGCGCACCTCCGACGGCGAGTCCGTCTACCGCCGCTGCTCCACCGGCGAGCACCACCACCACCTGGTCTGCCGCGTGTGCGGCAAGGCGGTCGAGGTGGAGGGGCCCGCGGTCGAGAAGTGGGCCGAGGCGATCGCCGCCGAGCACGGTTATGTGAACGTGGCGCACACGGTGGAGATCTTCGGCACGTGCGCGGAGTGCGCGGCGGCGTCGCAGTAGGCGCAGCAGGTCACGCCCGGCCGAAGCAGCGCTCCGGCTCGTCGGGGTCGTAGAACTTGCTGCCCTTCGAGACCCGGACGGGTGCGCGAGCTGGTCCGCGGCCTGCGAGGGCATGGCCGCGGCAGGCAGAGTGCACAGCGCGAGGGCGGGGGTGACGCGTTTCCTGGCCGGATCGTCGACGGCCGCCGTGAACCCGCCGTCTCTCCGCGGATGAACCCCCGTGGCTACGAGGTGGCCGAATCCCCTCGCATCGCCCGCTCCATCTCCAGAAGCTCTTCGTTCGGCACGGCTCCGCCGAACCTCCGGTCGCGCGAGGCGAATTCCATGCAGGCCCGCCACAGGTCACGACGGTCGAAGTCCGGCCACAGGACGTCCTGGAAGACCATCTCGGCGTACGCGCTCTGCCAGAGCAGGTAGTTGGAGGTGCGCTGCTCGCCGCTCGGGCGCAGGAACAGGTCCACGTCCGGCATGTCCGGGTAGTACAGGTACTTCGCGAGGGTCTTCTCGTTGACCTTGGACGGGTCGAGCCGGCCCGCCTTCACGTCCTCGGCAAGAGCCTGCGCGGCGTCGGCGATCTCCGCCCGCCCGCCGTAGTTCATGCAGAAGTACAGCGTGAGGAGGTCGTTGCCCTTGGTCTGCTCCTGGGCGACCTGGAGCTCCTTGGCGACGGACTTCCACAGCTTGGGCATACGGCCCACCCAGCGCACCCGGATGCCCAGCTCGTCGAGCTGGTCGCGGGTCTTGCGGATGAAGTCGCGGTTGAAGTTCATCAGGAAGCGGACCTCGTCGGGCGAGCGCTTCCAGTTCTCGGTGGAGAAGGCGTAGAGGGAGATGCTGCCGACGCCCATCTCGATCGCGCCCTGCAGGACGTCGAGCACGCGCTCGGCGCCGACCTTGTGCCCTTCCGTCCGGGGCAGGCCGCGCTCCTTCGCCCATCGGCCGTTCCCGTCCATGACGATCGCCACATGGTTCGGGATCAGCTCGCCCGGCAGCTTCGGCGCGCGGGCGCCGGACGGGTGCGGCTGAGGCGCCTTGTGATCGCGGCGCTGGCGTCCCAGGATCCCGCGTACAACCATGTGCTTCTCGTCTCCTTATTTCTCGACGTAACGCAGGGAGCGCAGCCCGCGTTCCAGATGCCAGTGCAGATAGGCGGACACCAGCCCGCTGCCCTCCCTGACGTACCGCGGCTCGCACGCGTCCGCGGTCTCCCAGTCTCCCGTAAGCAGCGCGCCCAGCAGTTCCAGGGTCTGCGGCGAGGGTACGACGCTTCCGGCCACCCGGCAGTCGACGCAGATGGAGCCACCGGAGGCGACCGAGAAGAACCGGTTCGGGCCGGGCATTCCGCACTTCGCACAGTCGCCGAAGCTGGGGGCGTAGCCGTTGACGGCGAGGGAGCGCAGGAGGAAGGCGTCGAGAACGAGGTGCGACGCGTGCTCGCCGCGGGCGAGGGTGCGCAGGGCACCGACGAGGAGCAGGTACTGCTGCACGGCCGGTTCGCCCTCGTGGTCGGTGAACCGCTCGGCGGTCTCCAGCATCGCGGTGCCCGCGGTGTAACGGCCGTAGTCGGCGACGATCCCGCCGCCGTACGGCGCGATGGTCTCGCTCTGCGTGCACAGCGGCAGCCCGCGCCCGACCAGCTCGCTCCCGCGCGAGAAGAACTGCACGTCGACGTGGGAGAAGGGTTCCAGACGGGCCCCGAACTTGGACTTGGTCCGCCGCACCCCACGGGCCACGGCCCGCACCCGCCCATGACCGCGGGTGAGCAGCGTGATGATCCGGTCGGCTTCGCCGAGTTTCTGGGTGCGCAGCACGATGCCGTCGTCCCGGAAGAGACTCATCGCGCACCCCCGCGGATATACGGCGGGAGGTCCGGGGAGCGTCCCCCGGCAAAGCACAGCATGATCCGGTCCGCCTCGCCCAGCTTCTGGGTGCGCAGCACGATGCCGTCGTCGCGGAACAGACTCATGGGGTCCATTCTCGCGTACGGCCGGAGTCAGCGGGCACGGTCGGGGTGAGTGATGGTGTCCCAGGGGGCCTGGTTCCAGGGACTGGACCGGTTCGCCGGGTCCAGCAGCGCGCTCAGATGCGCGTCGGCGTCGGCCTGCGGGGCGGGGATGTCCGTGACCCGCGTGCCGCTCAGCCCGTCCCGCCACACCTTGCGCCCCAGCAGGTAGTGGTCGGCGTACTCCTGCCACGAGCCGTACGTCCGCACCACCGACGGCACGATGTTCTTGAGCGCGGTCCACGCCTCTGCCTCGGTGACCAGCCCGCACCCGAAGCCGAGCCGGGCGATGTCCACGTAGAGGGCGGCGTCCCAGGCGAGCGGGGAGACGCCGAGGACCTGCTGAGCCCGTGCCCGGTAGCCGCCGCGGGACAGGTCGTCGAGCCGGCGGACCAACCGCTCCCGCGAGGTGATCTCCCACTGGCCGGCCAGCCAGTCGCGGGCGCTGTCGTCATCGATCCGTGTGTAGGGGTACAGAGTGGTCCGCGAGGCGTTCCGGTCCCGGCTCACCGGCGCGCTCAGGGACACCATCCAGAGCTGGTGCGCGGTGAGGGGTTCGGGGTACCGGCTGGCGGCCCTCGGCTTTCTCCAGTCCCCCCAGCCTCTCCGGCTTCTCCAGTTCCTCAGGCCCATGCGCCCGCACTGTACGTCAAGGGACTTCGCCCCGGCTGCGGGCGTTGGCGTACGCCGTCGCCGCGCTGAGCCGCTCGGAGGGGGTGGCGCCCCGCACGACGCCGGGCTCCGCGTCCCACTCCCTGCCGCCGCCGTACGGTCTCAGTTGTACGTACGGTCCTTCGTGCCCCATGACGATTCCCACCTTTCCGGTGCGTGTGTCTACGACGTGAGTGCCGACGGGGGGTTTCATTTCCTCTCCTTAACGACCGTAACGAAAGCGACCCACAATTCCGGAGGCCGGCTTCGTCGAGCCAACAGCCTGCTCCCCTTTCTTTTTGGGTTTCACTCTTTTCCTCTCGACGATGACGTACGGCACCTACACTCGGCTGGAGTCTGTGCACTACAAGTGCGGTGCATCGCAAGAGGGTTGGCCATGGCCAACGGTTCACCCCTGGCGGCGTGGGAGTTCTTCGGCGCAGAGCTGAGGAGACATCGGGAGGAAGCCGGTCTCCGTCAGGCGGACCTGGGAGCACGCGTCTTCATGTCCGGCGCCTCTATCGGGCAGTTCGAGCAGGCTATTCGAAAATCCCCCTGGATATCGCGACCCGGATTGACGGGATCCTGCAAACCGACGGCATTTTCGAGCGGTTGTGCCTGAACCTCATCAACGACAAGCGGTATGCGGATTACTTCGCGAAGGCGGCGGAGCTGGAGCGCCTGACCACGAAGATCTCCGAGTGCGCGCCGGCGGCGGTGCCGGGGTTGGGCAGACGGCGACGTATGCGCGGGCGGTGACACGGCACTGCGCCTTCACCGCGGCACCGACACCAGCCCCGCCTCGTAAGCCATGATCACCAGCTGGACCCGGTCCCGCGCGTCCAGCTTGGTCAGGAGGCGGGTGAGGTAGGTCTTCGCCGTGGCCACGCCGATGCATGGTTCGGCGGCTGTCTCGGCGTTGGCCAGGCCCGTGCCGACCAGCGTGAGGACCTCGCGTTCGCGGTCGGTGGTGCCCTTCAACTCCCGCCCCGGCAGGGCCGGTCCGGGGCAGGACGCGAAGTCGTGGATCAGGCGGCGGGTCACGCGCCGCCGAGAGCCTTGCCGGGTTCGCCGCGCGCGGCACGGCCCCGACGGTGACGGTGCGGTCGCCGGACGCGGGCGCGCCGGCCGTCGTACTGGCGGCGGAGGGTGCGGCGGTCGCGCCGTACGACGAGATCGGTCACCGGCAACCTGACCACCGCCCGACGCATGGCCGACGCCTGCGCACACAACGGCGGCGAGCTGATGCGGCACATCAGCACGGCCGACAACGCACGCGACATCGACCGCATCCGGGCCGCGCTCGGCGAGGGGAGGATCTCGGCCGGGGGCGTCTCCTACGGGACGTATGTCGGCGCGGTCTACTCCCAGCCCTCCCCGCGGCGCACCGCCCGCATCGTGCTGGACAGCGACGGCAACCCCGACCCGGTCCGGGCGGAGCAGCGCCCGAAAGATGCGCGAGGCCTTCGGCAGGCGCGCCGTCATGGTCACCAACGACTCGACCGGCCACGAGGCCTACCTCGCCAACGGCACCCGGTGCGGCGACGAGAGGGTGTCCCGCTTCCTGGCGACCGGCGAACGGCCCGACCACGACATCTACTGCAAGGGAGCACACCGGCGGTAGCGGCGGGCGAGCGCGTGGAACGCCTCCTTCGGCTCCCAGTGCCAGTCCGAACGGGGGTCGTCGGGGCGGTCCTTGACGGCCTTGGTGATGCTGTAGCTCGCCATGTCGAGGTCGTAGCGGGCATTGTCGGTGCGGTGGGGGGCGTCCGGGGTGACGAACTCGAACGCCATCGCCGCATACAGGCCCATCGACTCGAAGACCGCCAACTGGTCGGCCAGGTAGGCGGCCTGGGTGTGTTCGCTGCGCACCAGGTGGCCCTTGATCTCCTCCGGGTCCTTGTCGTGGTCGACCACGTCCCAGCCCATGCCGCCCGCCTCGGGGGCACCCTTGTAGGTGCACGTCCCGAACTCGGTGATGGCGAGGGGCTTGCCCCAGCGCAGGTAGCGCCTCAACTCCCGTACGTAGTCGGCGTGATGGCGGAAGTAGGAGTAGTAGTCGATGCCGACGATGTCGAAGAGCCGCCAGTCGACCTTGTCGTCCTGGGCTGCCGCGTAACTGAGGTTGCCGTGGAAGACGGAGCGGCCGGACGCCGCCGCCTTCGCGGTGAAGCGGTCGAGGCGGCGCCGCATCTGCACCGGGTCGAAGTCGCCGTTCAGCATGTTCTGTACGCGTTCCAGGACCGTTTTCCCCGGCACGATCCCGGGCACGAAGAGCCAGAACTCGCAGCCCACGCTGAAGTCGATGCTCGCGCCCTGCCTCCGCAGCCGATCCGCGAAGCGGCCGCACTCTGCCAGGTGCTCCAGGATGTCCCGCTCCGGGGCGTCCGCCAGGGTCGGCTGGAGCCATACGTGCAGCCCGCGCTCGGCGGCCTCGGCGGCGGTGGCCGTGAGACGTTCGACGCCGTCGCCGGTGACGTCGACGGTGTCGGCGTGCAGCTCGCCGCGGATGGCGCGGATGTCCCGGCGCATCCGGGCGGCGCTCCACGCGGTCCCCGGCGTCTCGCCCTCACCGACCGTGTAGACGACACCGCGGTGCCGTAGGCCCCGGCCGGTGGCCCGGGCCGGGTGGCTCGGCAGCACGGCCGCCGAGAGCCCGAGGGCCGCCGTCCCCGCCAGGAACTGCGCCCGACTGATCCCCTTCGTCTTCTCCATGCCCTCATGGTGGCGGCCGGGTCCGGGCCCCGCCGTCCGCCGATGGTCTACGGCTCGGCAACCAAGGAATGACGTGTGGCGTCGATCATGGGGAGGACGACCGGAGACCGCCGGCCGTCACCGACCGAAGGAGAGCAAGATCCTAGGCCGACGCACCCTGCTCACCGCAGGCACCGCCACCGCCGCCGCGCTCCTGACGAGCGCCCCCGCCCACGCCACCACCGACCACCTGCGCGAGCTGAAGCGACTGGAGCGCCGACACGGCGCCCGGCTGGGCGTGTTCGCGCACCACGTCCGGACGAAGCGGACCGTCGCCTACCGGGCCGACGAGCGCTTCCCCATCTGCTCGGTCTTCAAGACCCTCGTCGCCGGAGCCGTCCTGCGCGACCTGGACCGGCACGGCGAGGTGCTCGCCCGCCGCATCCACTACCGGCGCGAGGACCTGGTGGACGGCGCCCCGGTCACGGGGACGGAGGAGCACCTGGCGCACGGCATGACGGTCGCCGAGCTCTGCGACGCCGCCATCCGCTACAGCGACAACTCGGCGGCCAACTTCCTGCTGCGCCTGCTCGGCGGCCCCACCGCGATCACCCGCTTCGCCCGCTCGCTCGGCGACGGGGTGACCCGCCTCGACCGGTGGGAGCCGGAACTCAACTCGGCCGAACCGGGCCGCGTCACGGACACGACGAGCCCGCGCGCGATCGGCGGCACCTACGGCCGCCTGGTCGTCGGCGACGCCCTGAACCGCCCCGACCGCGACCGGCTCACGCACTGGCTGCTGAACAACACGACCGGCGACCACCGCATCCGCGCCGGGGTGCCCGCGTCATGGACGGTCGGCGACAAGACGGGCTCCGGTTCGTACGGCACCACCAACGACGTGGGCGTCGCATGGACCCCGGACGGCGCACCGGTCGTCCTCGCGTTCCTGTCGACGAAGCCCGCACCGGACGCCGCCTGGGACGACGCCCTGATCGCGGGCGCGACGGCCGCCGTGGTGGACGCCCTGGCCTAGGGCTGTTGCGAAAGTGGCGTCTGCCGCGCGACGCCCGGCACGCTCCCCCACTGCCTCAAGGGCGGGGGAGGTGCCCCCACTCGCCGCACCGCCACGCACCGACGGTGACACCAGCCGCCGCGGCAGGCGCGCGGCCGACCTTCGGGCGACGGCGCCACTTTCACAACAGGCCCGTAGTGCCCCTGCGCTAGAACCTCCGCACGTACCGCTTCTGCCACGGCGTCTCCACCGCATGCCGGTCGTAGTGGCGCCGTACGAAGTCCACCGCCTCCCCGGCGGGTACGCCGTCCAGGACCGCCAGGCAGGCCAGCGCCGTCCCGGTGCGGCCGCGGCCGCCACCGCAGGCGATCTCGACGCGCTCGCCGGTGGCCCGCTCCCAGGCCTCGGTGAGCGCGGCGCGCGCGTCGGCGCGGTCGGCGGGCAGCCGGAAGTCCGGCCAGCGGATCCACCGGAACTCCCAGGAGACGGGCGGCGGTTGCCCGCCCAGGAGGTAGAGGGCGTACGAGGGCGTGGGCGCCCCCGGTTCGAGGGGGCGCCGCAGTCCGCGGCCCCGGACCAGCCGTCCCGACGGCAGCCGGAGGACGCCGCGGTCCGTGGGCTGCCAGGTGCCCGTGTCCGTCACCGGGTCAGCGTACGCGCCTCGATGCCCCGGAAGTGGTGTGCCATGGCGCGCTGGGCACTCTCGGCGTCCCGCGCCCGCAGTGCCGTCACGATGTCCCGGTGGCGGTGGACGGTCACCTCGGGTGCCGGGTCGTCGGTCCAGCCGCGGGCGCCCGCGACCCTGCGGAACACGGTCCAGAAGGCGCCGAGGAGCTGGGGCACGAGCGCGTTGCCCAGGGAGGCGTAGAGCAACTCGTGGAACTCCCGGTCGAGTTCGGGAAACGGCCGGGCCGCCCCGACCGCCGCCTCCATCCGGGCCACCACCGCTTCCAGCGCGTCCAGCTCCGCCTCGGTGACCGTCCCCGCGATCCGCCGGATCAGCCCCTCCTCCAGCACCTCGCGCACCTGGAGGATCTCGGCGAGCGCACCGGTGTCGTCGTCCTGCCGGGCGAGCGTGCGGAAGGTGAGACCGTCGATCAGAGGGGTGAGGGACGCCTGGCCGACGTAGGTCCCGTAGCCGTGTCTGATCTCCACGATGTCGAGTGCCTGGAGCGCCTTGAGGGCCTCGCGCACGGAGTTGCGGCTGACGCCGAGGTCCTCCATCAGCTCGGCCTCGGTGGGCAGTGGGGCGCCGGGCCGGAGCCCGCGGTCGAGGATCAGCTGCACGACCTCGCGCCGTATCCGGCTGTTCCCGGACTCCGTGTGCCGGGAGCGCCCGGACTCCCCGGGCCGGGAGTGCCTGGGCTCCCCGGGCTCCTTGTTCCTGGGCTCCGCGGACATGCGCCGCATCGTACGCGCAGCGGACGTCCCACGTCCCATGTCCGCCGCTGACGTGCGCCAACTCCCGCCATTTCACACTGCCATTGGCTCGACCTCTGGCAGCTACGCCATTCGTGTAAGACCCCTTGACCGCCCTCCGGGCCCCTCCTATGGTCGCGGCTGACAGGCAGGACGTAGGACGTCGTATCTCCTCACCCCGATGGAACTCCCCGCTGGAGGAACCGTGCATCGCCGGACCTTCCTGAAGTGCACCGGCGCGCTGGGTGCGGCCACCGCCGTCTCCGCGTCGCTGTCGGCCTGCTCGTCCGGGCCCCAGTCCACGAACGACACCGGCGGCGGGGGCGGCCAGGACCGCACACTGACCGCGGTCATCGGCTACGGCAACGACGGCACCTGGGATCCCACACAGACCGCGTCCGCCTTCTGCATGGCGGCCAACAACCACATCTACGAGGGCCTGCTCGACACCGACCCGATCTCCCGCAAGCCGTACGCCGCGCTCGCCACCGCGTTGCCGCAGGACCTGAACTCCACGTCCTGGAAGTTCACGCTGCGGGCCGGCGCCAGGTTCCACGACGGCAAGCCCGTCACCGCCGACGACGTGGTGTTCGTCTTCGACCGGATCCTCGACCCGAAGACACAGACGCTCGCCAAGGGCTTCTTCGCCGGCTGGCTGAAGGAGGTCCGGAAGATCGACGCCCAGAACGTCGAGCTGGTGCTCAAGTTCCCCTTCCCGGACGGGGCTTCACGGCTCACCCTCGCGAAGATCATGCCGAAGCACGTCTTCTCCGGGCCCGGCGCCTGGGACGATGCCATCAGGGGGCTGGCGATCGGCTCGGGACCGTACCGCCAGAGCGCGCACCACCCGAAGTCGAACACCGCCTTCGAGGCGTTCGCCGACTACAACGGACCCCGCAGGGCCGCGTTCAAGAAGATGAACTGGCTGACCATCGTGGACGCGGCCCCGCGCGTCGCCAAGATCTCGGGCTCCAGCGCGGGCGCGCAGATCTCCGACAACATCCCCTACGCCAATATCAAACAGCTGGAGAGCGGCGGGCTGACGGTCGCCGGCGGGGCCGGCATGAACAACCTGTTCCTGATGTTCGACACCTTGCACAAGCCCTTCGACGACGTACGCGTACGGCAGGCGCTGCACTACGCCATCGACACCGAGAAGATGGTGCAGGTCGCGCTCAAGGGGCACGGCAAGCCGTCGTCCTCGTTCCTGAACGAGGGCAACCCCGGCTACCGGCGGGCGAAGACCGTCTACGACTACGACCCCGAGAAGGCGAAGGCGCTCCTGAAGGCCGCCGGGGTCAGCGGGCTGAAGGTCAACATCCTTGCGGTGAACGTGAGTTGGATCGTCGACTGTCTGCCGACGATCAAGGCGTCCTGGGACGCGATCGGCGTGCGGACGACCCTCTCCCCGCAGGAGACCACGGCCGTCTTCACCAAGATGGACCAGAAGCAGGACTACCAGGTCGTCGCCGCGGCCTCGAACCCCAACCAGTTCGGCCTCGACGCCGACCTGATCATGCACTACAACTACGGGCCCACCAACCTGTGGATGCAGTACACGCGGTGGGCGGACAACCCCGTGGCCAGGCAGCTCTTCAAGGACATGGACCGGGCCACCCAGGAGCCCGACCCGGACAAGAAGAAGACGATGATCCAGGACTACATCGACGTCGTCGCCGAGCAGGCCGTGCTCTACCCGGTCGTCCACAACGAGCTGATGACCGCCTGGGACCCGCGCAGGCTCGGCGGCATAAGGGCACAGCCGTACCCCGGCATCAACCTCCTCCAGGCCAAGTGGGTCTGAGAACAACAGGAGCCCGCCCGTGATCACCGTCGCCCGGATCCTGCTCCGCCGCGTCGCCCTGCTCGTGCCGTTGATGCTCGGCATCGTGCTGTTCGTGTTCCTGGTGATGCGCTTCTCGGACGTCGACCCGGCGTCCGCGTTCTTCCAGGGCGCCAACCCCACCCCGCGGCAACTGCACGACTTCCGCGAGCAGAACGGCCTCCTGGACCCGCTGCCCGTGCGCTACGTCCACTTCGTCGGCGACCTGCTGCACGGCGACATGGGGACCAGCGCGCTGACCCGCGCACCGGTGATCGACCAGGTCACGACCGCCCTGCCGCTCACCCTCCAGCTCACCTTCCTGGGCCTGGGCGTGGCGGTCGTACTGTCCCTGGCCGGCGGAGTGACGGCGGCCATCTACCGTGACCGGCTCCCCGACCAGATCATCCGCGTGGTGTCGCTCACCGGAGTCGCCGCCCCCGGCTTCTGGCTGGCGCTGCTGATGATCCAGTACCTGGCGGTCGACCTGGGCTGGTTCCCGACCGGCGGCTACATCAACCCCGCCGACTCCTTCACCGGCTGGCTGAAGACGATGACCCTGCCCGCGCTCGCGCTGTCGCTGCCCGTCGCGGCCCAGCTGACGCGGATCGTCAGGACGTCGGTGGTGGAGGAGCTGGACAGGGACTACGTGCGTACGGCGGTCGGGAGCGGGCTTCCGCCGCGGGTGGTCGTCGGGCGCAACGTGCTGCGCAACGCCCTCATGAACCCACTGACCGTACTGGGACTGCGAGTCGGCTATCTGCTGGGCGGTGCGGTCGTCATCGAGACGATCTTCTCCCTGCCCGGCATGGGCAAGCTGATGATCGACGCCGTGAAGAACGGCGACCCGGCCGTCGTGCAGGGCGTCGTCCTGACCACGGCGACCGGCTTCGTCGTGGTCAACCTCGTCATCGACATCCTGTACCTGCTGGTCAACCCGCGACTGAGGGATGCGACCGCATGATCACGCAGTTCACGCGCAAGAACCTCACCGAGACGCTGTCCGGGCCCGGCGTCCGCCTGCGCGGTTGGCGCCGGCTGCCGCTGCTCTCGAAGGTCGCCGTCTGCTTCCTGGCCGTCGTGGTCCTGATGGCCCTGCTGGCGCCCCTGCTCGCGCCGCACGACCCCCTCGACCAGCAGGCGCCGGTCGACGGCACCGGGCACCCGTCCGCCGCGCACTGGATGGGCCAGGACAGCCTCGGCCGGGACATCCTGAGCCGGCTGATGTACGGCGCCCGCTGGTCGCTCGCGATCGGCCTGGGCGCGACCGCCCTCGCGCTGGTCGTGGGGGCGCTGATCGGGGCGGTCGCGGCCACCTCCCGCAAGGCGCTCGACGAGACGCTGATGCGCTGCCTGGACGTGGTGATGGCGTTCCCCGGCATCGCGCTCGCGGCGGTCCTGGTCGCGGTCTTCGGCGGCGGGATCACCGTACTGATCTGCGCGATCGCGTTCCTGTTCATGCCGCCGGTGGCACGGGTCGTACGGGCGAACGTCCTCGACCAGTACGGCGAGGACTACGTGACGGCGGAGCGGGTGATCGGCGCCCGGACGCCGCACATCGTGCTGAAGCACGTGGCCGTCAACTGCGCCGCGCCGGTCCTGGTGTTCTGCACGGTGCAGGTCGCCGAGGCCGTCGTCTTCGAGGCGTCGCTGTCCTTCATCGGCGCGGGCGTGCGCCCTCCCGACCCCTCCTGGGGCAGCGTCATCGCCGACGGCAAGGACATGGTGCTCACCGGGGGCTGGTGGGCCACCGTCTTCCCGGGCCTGCTGATCCTGGTGACCGTCCTGTCGCTGAACGTCCTGGCCGAGGGGGTGTCGGACGCGTGGGCGGCGCCGTCGGCACGGGAGATCGACGTCCGCGCGCACGACGACCGGCTTGAGTCCCCGGAGCCCGGCAGCGGCGAGGTGCTGCAGCTGCCCGGCCTGACCGCGGCGGCGGCACGGCTGCGCTCGCGGGCCCGCGCCCTCCCCCACGGCGGGCAACCGGTGCTGGCGGTGGAGAACCTCGCCATCGGCTTCGAGGGCCGGCACGGCGGTGTGGACATCGTCGACGGCATCAGCTTCGAGGTGCGCCGGGGTGAAGTCCTCGGCCTGGTCGGCGAGTCGGGCTGCGGAAAGTCCCTGACCGCGCTGGCGGTCATGGGCCTGGAGCCGAAGGGCGCCCGGATCCGCGGCCAGGTCCGTTTCGGCCAGCGGGAGTTGCTGGCGGAACCGATGCGGGTACGGCGGGCGCTCCTCGGCCACGAGATGGCGATGATCTACCAGGACGCGCTCTCCTCCCTCAACCCCGCGATGACGATCCGCGCCCAGCTCAAACAGGTCGTACGCCGCGGCGGCCGCCGCAGCCCCGCCGAACTCCTGACGATGGTCGGCCTCGACCCCGACCGCACCCTGCGCAGCTACCCGCACGAGCTGTCCGGCGGCCAGCGCCAGCGCGTGCTGATCGCGATGGCCCTGTCCCGCGATCCGAAGCTGGTCGTCGCCGACGAGCCGACGACGGCCCTGGACGTGACGGTGCAGGCGCAGGTCATGGAGCTCCTGCTGCGGCTGCGCGAGGAGCTGGGCTTCGCGCTGATCCTCGTCTCGCACGACCTGGCGCTCGTCGCGGACGTCACCGACCGGGTGGTGGTGATGTACGGCGGGCAGATCGTGGAGACGGGCGTGACCGCCGACCTGGTGGAGGCACCGGCCCACCACTACACGCGCGGCCTGCTCGGCAGCGTGCTGTCCCTGGAGTCGGCGGCCGAGCGGATGACACAGATCAAGGGGGTCGTGCCGTCCCCGGCGGACTTCCCGGCGGGCTGCCGGTTCACCGACCGCTGCCCGCTCGCGACCGAGATCTGCCGGACGACCCCACCGGACCTGCTGGGCACGGCGACCCACACGGCGGCCTGTCACCATCCGGCGGTCCCGCTCGTGACGTCGGAGTCGGAGGCCGTGACGTGAACGCGATCATCGAACTGTCCGACGCCCATGTCGTGCACAAGGCGCGCAGCGGCGGCCTGTTCACGCGGGACAAGGTGTACGCCCTGACCGGCGCCGATCTCACCGTCGCGCCCGGCGAGACGGTCGGCGTCGTCGGCGAGTCCGGGTGCGGCAAGTCGACGCTGGCGAAGGTGCTGGTGGGCGTGGTCCGGCCGACGTACGGCACGGTGTCCTTCCAGGGCCGCGACCTGTGGTCGATGACGCCCGCCGAACGCCGGGCGGCCGTCGGCGGCAACACCGGCATGATCTTCCAGGACCCGTCGACGGCCCTGAACCGACGGCTGCCCGTACGGCAGATCCTGCGGGACCCGCTGGACGTGCACGACCGCGGTTCGAGAACCCGACGCGAGGAACGTGTACGGGAGTTGATGTCCCTCGTGGGTCTTCCCCGCGCCCTCACCGACGCCCTGCCCGGTCAGCTGTCCGGCGGGCAGCGCCAACGCGTCGCCATCGCACGGGCGTTGGCGCTGAACCCCGGCCTGGTGGTGGCGGACGAGCCGACGAGCGCACTGGACGTCTCGGTCCGCGCCCAGATCCTCAACCTCCTCCTGGACCTGAAGGAACGCCTGGGTCTGGCCCTGGTCTTCGTCTCGCACGACATCCAGACGGTCCGGCGGATGAGCGACCGTGTGATCACCATGTACCTCGGCCGGATCGTCGAGGAGTCCCCGGCCGCCGAGGTGAGCGACCGCGCCCGCCACCCGTACACCCGAGCCCTGTTCTCGGCGACCCCCGGCCTCCTGGACCCCGTCGACCCCATCCCGCTGACCGGGCCCGTCCCCTCGGCGACGCACCCGCCCAGCGGCTGCCCCTTCCGCACCCGCTGCTGGAAGGCGGACGACGTGTGTGCGGCGAAAATGCCGGACTTTTCGGACGCGTCGATCCGAACTCACCGTTTCCGCTGCCACCATCCTGTGCAGGAGGACGAGTCGACCCGCGACCTCGTACGTCGGAACCACCCCACGGAGCACCCATGACCTTCCCCGCCCCGCTGACCGGTGTCGTCCCGCCCGTCTGCACGCCCCTGACACCGGACCGCGAGGTGGACGTCCCCTCCCTGCTCGGGCTGGTCGACCACCTGGTGGCGGGCGGGGTGCACGCGCTGTTCGTGCTGGGTTCGTCGTCGGAGGCGGCGTATCTGCGCGACGGGCAGCGGAGGCTGGTGGTGGAGTCGGTGGCCGCCCATGTGGGAGGCCGGCTCCCGGTGCTGGCCGGGGCGATCGACATGACGACGCCGAGGGTGCTGGACCATGTGGCGTCGGTGACGGCCGCGGGCGCGGACGCGGTGGTGGTGACGGCGCCCTTCTACACGCGCACCCACCCCGCCGAGATCGCCCGGCACTTCCGGCTGATCGCGGCCGCGTCGCCGGTGCCGGTGGTGGCGTACGACATTCCGGTCGCCGTCCACACCAAGCTGCCCGCGGACGTGGTGCTGGAGCTGGCCGCCGAGGGCGTGCTCGCCGGCCTCAAGGACTCCAGTGGTGACCTGTCCGCCTTCCGCGAGGTCGTCACGGGCGCGCGCACCCGGTCCGACATCACCGGTTTCAGCGTGCTGACCGGCTCGGAGCTGGTCGTCGACTCGGCGCTCGCGCTGGGCGCCGACGGGGCGGTGCCGGGCCTCGCCAACGTCGACCCGCACGGCTACGTCCGCCTCGACCGCCTGTGCCGGGACGGCGACTGGGAGCGGGCGCGGGCCGAACAGGAGCGGCTGTGCGCCCTGTTCGGCCTGGTGGCCGTCGGGGACGCCGGCCGTATGGGCGGCAGTTCGTCGGCGCTGGGCGCCTTCAAGGCGGCGCTGCATCTGCGGGGGATCATCGACTGCCCGGCGACGGCGGAGCCCCAGGTACCGCTGTCACCGGCGGAGGTGGAACAGGTGGGCACGTACCTGGCGACGGCGGGCCTGCTCTGACTCATCCCTCGCCCACGCCGGCCAGCTGAAAATCTGCCCCTCCGGCGTTCGAGGAGCGGGGGTCCGGGGGCCGCCCCCGGACGGCGCCGCTCAGCTCACGTCCGTCACCGGCACGCGGCGGAACTCGATCGTCTCGTACGGACCCGACGCACCCGTCTCGTACAGGATGCCGACCGTGTTCCGCCGGACCCGGACGAGGTCGCAGTACCCGGCCGGCTGCTGCGAGAGGGTCAGGGCCTTGGTGAAGGTCGCGCCGGCGTCCGTGCTGCGCCAGATCGCCATCGCCCGGCGGGCGGTCGGTACGGACGGGCCGGAGAAGAGCAACGGGGCGTCCATACCGCCGAGTTGGAGGACGCTGCCCTCGACCACCGGCACGTCGTTCAGGGTGGACTGCACCTCGTACGGGCGGTCGAGAGACTCCCCGCCGTCGCTGGAGTACGAGTCGAGCCGGTTGCCGGCACTCGTGCCGTTCTGGTCCCGCGCACTGAAGTACAGCCTGCCGTCGGAGAGTTGAGCGGCAGTGGACTCGTTGGCGTTGTCCACGCCGTCGTAGGAGTCATCGACGAAGCCCACCTGCCAGCTGCGCCCGCCGTCGTCGCTGTAGATGGCGTGCGCGCCGTAGTACCGGGCCTCCCGGCCGGTGTCGGAGGATCCGGGGGGCGGGGCCGCGGAGTGGTTGGCGGGGACGACCAGCCGGCCGGCGTGCCGCCCGCGGGTCAGCGCGACCGCGTGGCCCGGTCCCGTCGCGTACCACCGCCAGTTCGGCGGCTTCACCTCCGCCGTGATGTCCAGCGGCGCGGTGAAGTGCCGCCCGTCGTCCCGGCTGCGCTGCACGAAGACCCGCCGGCTCTCCTCCGGGGTGACCTCGCCCCGCATGATCTGCGCCTCCGTGACGGCCCCGCCGTTGTAGGAGGTGACGAGGACGACCGCGCCGGTGTGCGGGTCGAGGACGGGTGCCGGGTTGCCCCGGGTGTTCCCGTTCCCGGCCGCGACCACCCGCAGGGGGCCCCAGGTGCAGCCTCCGTCGCCGGAGCGTCTGAGGACGACGTCGATGTGGCCGGTGTCGCCCGCGCCGCCCCGACGGCCCTCGGCGAAGGCCAGGACCGTGCCCCGGCCCGTCGTGACGGTCGCCGGGATGCGGTAGGTGTCGTAGCCGCCCTCGCCCGACACGTACGGGACGGAGGCGGTACAGCCGGTGGCCGCGGCGGCCGGGGCGAGGGCGGTGAGCGGGGTGAGGAGCACGGTGGCGGCGAGGAGGGTGCGGCTCAGGATGGTCACCGTCGGATGGTTCCCGGACTCACCGGTTCCGACTCGTGGGCGGCGAGGACCGGCTGAGCCCCGTCCCGTGCCCCCGGCCTCCCCGCGGTCCGGCTGACATGGGTCCTGGCGTCAGCGGACTCAGCCCCAACACCTCACCGATCTCGGCGTCGTTGAGCCCGCCCGCCGACCGGGTCGGCACCGCCCGCTCGCGGCCGGAGAGGCGTGCGGGGCCACCTGTCGCGGGCGCCGACGGGCTGTACGGGAACCGCTCGATCAGCCGCGCCGTGGGTACTGCCGGGGGCGACCTGCCCGGGGGCGCCGTTACTCCGACGGGGGTGACGGCGCGAGCGACAGGCGGCTCAGGACGGCGTGCGTGCCGCAGCGAGCAGACGGGTCACGTCGTCCGAGCAGATGGTGAGGGCGGCGCCGACGGTGCTCAGGACGTCACGCTCGGCCGGGGTGTAGGGGCCGTCGGCGAGGGCGATGCGGGCACCCTGCAGCAGGATCGCCTCGCGGCCCACGGGGGCGAGGTGCGGGGCCAGTGGGTCCAGGGCCTCGTGCAGCTCTATGGCGAGTCCGGCGCCGCAGGACTCGCCGTGGACCCGGCCGGTGTCCGCGCCCAGCGCCTCGACGAGCGCGTTCAACTGGTCCTCGGTGCAGTCGTCGAAGCCGGCCGCTCTGACCGCGCCGGCGGCGGCCTCCAGGGCCGTGCGCGAACCGGTGCCGCCCGCCGCGAGCACCGCCAGGGCGACCGTGTGGACGGCGTCGCGGAGCATCGCGGAGAAGCGGGTGGTGGTGGGGTGGTCCAGGACGTCCGTGCCGAAGTGACGGCGGCAGGCGGCGCACTCCACGACCGGCGCGGTCTCGCCGCGCGGCAGCACGGGCACACCGAAGAGGACGAAGCGCCGGTGGCCGGTCAGTCGCTGGTAGTTGCGGTCGCCTCCGCAGCCGGGGCAGAAGAACTCGCCGTCCCCGACGGGCGTCCACGCGGTGCGTGTGCCCAGGAGGCGCGCAGGCCTGGCCGCCCGGCCGTTTCGTCCCCGTACTGGCAGCACGTCGCACCTCCTTAACACCGCGGCAACATCGCAGCGGTGTCCGTGATGTTAGCCACATCAGTAAGGCGTAGTCAGCACCCTGGACGAGACCTTTCCGTGACCTCCACGGACAGATGGCCGATAACCGACGGGGCCCTGATCGTCGCATACGACGATCAGGGCCCCGAAATGGCCGGTCAGAGGCTTCAGCGGGCCGCGCGGTTCACCGCGGAGACGACCGCCTTGAGTGACGCACGCGTCGTGTTCGCGTCGATGCCGATTCCCCACAGAACCTTGTCGTCGATCGCGCATTCGATGTAGGAGGCGGCCTGTGCGGAGGCGCCCTCGCTCATCGTGTGCTCCTGGTAGTCCAGCAGGCGCACGTCGATCCCGACGGACTGCAGGGCGTCGAAGAAGGCCGAGATCGGACCGTTGCCGGAGCCGGCCAGGACGGTGTCGACGCCGTCGACCGTGGCCTCGACCTTGAGAGTGTCCACGCCGTCGGTGTCGGTCGTCGACTGACCGTTGCGGACCTGGATGCGGCCCCAGGGGTTCTCCGGGTTCGGCAGGTACTCGTCCTGGAAGACCGCCCAGATGTCGGAGCCGGTGACCTCGCCGCCCTCGGCGTCCGTCTTCGCCTGGATGAGCTTCGAGAACTCGATCTGCATCCGGCGAGGCAGGTCCAGCTTGTGGTCGTTCTTCAGGACGTACGCGATACCGCCCTTGCCGGACTGCGAGTTGACGCGGATGACCGCCTCGTAGGAGCGGCCGACGTCCTTCGGGTCGATCGGCAGGTACGGGACCGCCCACTCGATGTCGTCGACGGTGACGCCCCTGGCGGCCGCGTCGGCCTCCATCGCGTCGAAGCCCTTCTTGATGGCGTCCTGGTGGGAGCCGGAGAAGGACGTGTAGACCAGGTCGCCCACGTACGGGTGGCGCGGGTGGACCTCCATCTGGTTGCAGTACTCCCACACGCGACGGATCTCGTCGATGTCGGAGAAGTCGATCTGCGGGTCGACGCCCTGGGAGAAGAGGTTCATCCCCAGCGTGACCAGGTCGACGTTGCCGGTGCGCTCGCCCTGGCCGAACAGGCAGCCCTCGACGCGGTCCGCGCCGGCCATCAGCGCCAGCTCGGCGGCGGCGACGGCCGTACCGCGGTCGTTGTGCGGGTGGATCGACAGGACGACGTGCTCGCGGCGGGTCAGGTTGCGGCCCATCCACTCGAAGCGGTCCGCGTGCGTGGAGGGGGTCGAACGCTCCACCGTGGCGGGCAGGTTGAGGATGATCTCGCGGCCCGGGCCGGGCTGCCAGACGTCCATGACCGCCTCGCAGACCTCCAGCGCGAAGTCCAGCTCGGTGTCCGTGAAGATCTCGGGGCTGTACTGGTAGCCGAACTCCGTCTCGGGACCCAGCAGCTTCTCGGCGTACTCCATGACCAGCCGGGTGCCGTCGACGGCGATCTGCTTGATGTCGTCCTTGGAGCCGCGGAAGACGACCCGGCGGAAGACCGGGGCGGTGGCGTTGTACAGGTGGACCGTGGCGCGCCTGGCGCCCTTCACGGACTCCACCGTCCGCTCGATCAGGTCCTCGCGGGCCTGGGTCAGCACGGAGATCGTGACGTCGTCGGGGATGGCACCCGGCTCCTCGATGATCGACCGTACGAAGTCGAAGTCCGTCTGTCCCGACGCCGGGAAGCCGACCTCGATCTCCTTGTAGCCCATCTTGACCAGCTGGTCGAACATCCGCCGCTTGCGCTCGGGCGACATCGGGTCGATCAGGGACTGGTTGCCGTCACGCAGGTCGGTGGAGAGCCAGCGGGGCGCGGAGGTGATCCGCTGCTCCGGCCAGGAGCGGTCGGGAATGGCGACCTGCTCGTACTGGCCGTACTTGTGGATCGGCATGGTGCTGGGCTGCTGGCGGTTCGCCATGATTGCGGGGCTCCTCAGGATGTCCGGAAGGACGGCCGACGACGCAACGCGAAGCTCCGCGGGGAGGGAGTCGACCTGGACTACAGGCCCTCGCCGCGGCAGCTAAGAAGAAGCAGCCCGAAACGCATGATGCTCCGCATGCTAGCCGAGCCCCCTCGGTCGCGGGGCGCCGTATCAGTATGCGGGACCCGAAAGACATTGGGGACAAAAAGTGCGCCATACCACTTCGTCACGGAGCGTGGGCGCCCCTGTCCCGATATTTCACCAATCATGGTTGCGGGTAGTGACACCGACATAACTCAGTGCAAGGGTTTCGGGCATGACGAAGACCAACGGGGGCTTCGAGCCCGTTTTCTGCACCGTCGTGCCGCCCCACGTCCTCGACAAGCTGGCCCAGCACGAGGACCCCGCGCTCGCGAACGCCGCGCGCAAGACCCTGGAGCGCGACGCCTACGAGCGCACCCACCGCCGGCTGACCACGGTCATCGGCGCTCCGACCGTCGCCCCGCCCGCCTCGGCGGCGCCCGACAAGCCGCACCGCACGATCTACGACGCCCGGCACGGCACCGACCTGCCGGGCCGCAAGGTCAGCTCCGAGGGCGAGGACCCCGGCAAGGACGCGACCGCCAACCGTGCCTACGCGGGCCTCGGTGCCACCTTCGAGCTGTATCTGAAGGCCTACGAGCGCTACTCGATCGACGGCAACGGCCTGCCGCTCGACGCGACGGTCCACTTCGACAACGACTACAACAACGCCTTCTGGAACGGCGAGCAGATGGTGTTCGGCGACGGTGACGGCGAGATCTTCCTCGACTTCACCATCCCGATCGACGTCATCGGCCACGAACTCACGCACGGCGTCACGCAGTACACGGCCAATCTCACCTACTTCGGCCAGCCCGGCGCCCTCAACGAGTCCCTGTCCGACGTCTTCGGCTCGCTGATCAAGCAGTACACGCTCGGCCAGACCGCCGCCGAGGCCGACTGGCTGATCGGCGCGGGTCTCCTCGCGCCGCGCGTCACGGGCAAGGCGCTGCGCTCCATGAAGGAACCGGGCACGGCGTACGACGACGACGTACTCGGCAAGGACCCGCAGCCGGGCACCATGGACGACTTCGTCCGCACCGGCCGCGACAACGGCGGCGTCCACATCAACTCCGGCATCCCCAACCACGCCTTCTACCTGGCCGCCAGCGCCCTCGGCGGGCACGCCTGGGAGAAGGCCGGACAGATCTGGTTCGACGTCCTGACCGGCGGCGAGCTGAAGAAGGACGCCCTGTTCGCGGACTTCGCGAAGCTCACGGTCGCGGCGGCCAAGGCCCGCTTCAACGAGGGCGAGGAGCTGCAGGCGGTCCTGAAGGCCTGGGAACAGGTCGGGGTGCGCAGCTCGTAGTTCCGTACTAGACACAGTCCCATGCGTATTCGAGTGAGGCGCACGGGCGGTTTCGCGGGCATCGAGCGGCACGCCGAGGTGGACACCTCGGGGCGGCCCGACGCACACGAGTGGCAGGCGCTGGCCGAACAGGCCGTGGCCGGGGGCCGGAGCACACCGCCCATCGGGGTTCCGGACGGGTTCAGCTACGAGATCACGGTGGACGGAAAGACGTTCTACGCGGCGGATCCCCGGCTGACGGACGAACAGCGCAGGCTGATCTCCAAGGTGCTGAAGGAAGGGGCGTGAGCTGTTGGGGCCTGTGTTCCACACCGGCCCCAACAGGTCGTTCGTGCGCGGGCGTTGACTTCCCTTACCGGCGGTAAGGATGATCCGCGCATGGCGACTGATCCGCTGCGTGCGGCGAACCCGATTCCTCAGTTCCCGGCCGGATTCCTCTGGGGTGTGTCGACCTCGGCCCACCAGATCGAGGGCGCGGCCGACGAGCGCGAACCGTCCGTGTGGGACGCCTTCACGGCCGAGCCGGGCCGGGTGAAGGACGGCTCGACCGCGGCGGTGGCCTGCGATCACTACCACCGCTACCGCGAGGACGTGGCCCTCCTCGCCGGCCTGGGCGTGGGCGCGTACCGCTTCTCGGTCTCCTGGCCCAGGGTGCGCTCCGCGGGCGGCCTGGACTTCTACGACCGCCTCGTCGACGAGCTGTGCGCCGCCGGCGTGCGTCCGGCGCCGACGCTCTTCCACTGGGACCTCCCCCGGGGAATGGACTGGCTGGAGCGCGACACGGCCGAGCGGTTCGCGGAGTACGTGTCGGTGGTGGCCGAGCGGCTGGGCGACCGCGTGCAGAAGTGGATCACCATCAACGAGCCCGCCGAGCACACACTGCTGGGGCACGCGCTGGGCGCCCACGCGCCGGGCAGGCAGCTGATGTTCGACGCGCTCCCCGTCGCCCACCACCAGCTGCTGGCCCACGGTCTGGCCGTACGCGCGCTGCGCGCGTCCGGCGCCACCGACATCGGGATCGCCAACTCGCACGGGCCGACCTGGCCGGCGTCCGAGGAGCCGGCGGACGTGGAGGCGGCGGGGTTCTACGACCTGCTGCTGAACCGCCTGTTCGCCGACCCCTTGCTGCTCGGCCGGTACCCGGAGGGACTGGGCGAGTTGATGCCGGGCGATGTCGAGGCCGACCTGAAGATCATCGCGGAGCCCCTCGACTGGTACGGAGTCAACTACTACGCACCGACCCGGGTGGGCGCCCCGCAGGGCGAGGACATCGAGTTCGGCGGTCTGACGATTCCGGCCGAACTCCCCTTCTCGGTACGGCAGATCGAGGGCGTTCCGGTCACGGACTTCGGCTGGCCCGTCGTACCCGAGGGCCTGACGGAACTGCTGACCACCTTCCACGCCCGCTACGGCGACCGTCTGCCGTCCGTCGTCATCACCGAGAACGGCTGCAGTTACGACGGGACCGACGACCAGGACCGGATCGCGTACCTGGACGCCCATGTCCGGGCCCTGCACGGGGCGTTGGAGGCGGGCGTCGACGTGCGCGGCTACTTCGTGTGGTCGCTGCTCGACAACTTCGAGTGGGCGGAGGGGTACGCGCGGCGGTTCGGGCTGGTGCACGTGGACTTCGAGACGCAGCGGCGGACCCCGAAGGCCTCGTACGGCTGGTTCCGGGACATGCTGCGGGCGCAGAGATGACGAAGACCCGACCCTCGGACACCTCGGACACCTCGGGCACCTCGGGCATCCCGAACCCCCTGGCCGAGCCCGCCGAACGCGTCGGACGGGGCTGGACCGCGTCCCTCTCGCTCGCCAACGGGGCGATCTGGGTGGGCTGGTACGGCCCCCTGCAGATCCTGCTGGCCTCCCAGGCCAAGGACTTCGCCCCGGGCTCCGGCATGTCCAAGGAGACGATGCTGGCGTGGGTGACCGGCGCGGGCGCCCTGGTCTCGCTGGTCGCCAACCCGCTCTTCGGCGCGCTCTCCGACCGGACGACGGCGCGCCGGGGCCGCCGTACGCCGTGGATCGTGGCCGGGGCGGCGGGCGGCGCGCTGTCCTTGCTGCTGCTCGCGGGCGCGGGCGGGGTGTGGACGATGGCGGCGGGCTGGTGTCTGGTCCAGCTGACACTGAACGCGGCGTTCGCGGCGGTGACCGCGGCGGTGCCGGATCGGGTGCCGCGGCTCCAACGGGGATCGGTGGGCGGCTGGTTGGGGGCCGCGCAGATCCTCGGGGTGGTCGGCGGGACGGGGCTCGCGACGGCGGCCGGGGGCGTCGGGGCCGGGTATGCGGCGTGCGCGGTGTTCACGGTGGCGGGCGTGCTGCCGTACGTCATCCGGTACGAGGATCTGCGGTTGGCGCCGGCGGACCGGCCGGTGTGGTCGTGGCGCGGCTTTCTGGCCGGGTTCTGGCTGAGCCCGCGCCGGTATCCGGACCTGGGCTGGGCGTGGCTGACCCGCCTCCTGATCAACCTCAGCAACGCGCTCGTCCTGCTCTACCTGCTGTACTACCTGCGCGACCGCCTCCACTACGACGACCCCGACGAGGGTGTGCTGATCCTGACGGCGGTCAACGGTCTGACGCTGCTCGCCACGGTCGTCGTGGGCGGGGTGTGGTCGGACCGGCTGGGACGCCGCAAACCGTTCGTGATCTGGTCGGGCGTGCTGATGGCGGTGGCGACGGCGGCGCTGGCGGGCTGGCAGACCTGGCCGGGCGCGATCGTCGCGGCGGCGGTGCTCGGGGTCGGCTTCGGAGTGTTCACGTCGGTCGACTTCGCGCTGATGACGGATGTACTGCCGAAGGCGCTGGACCGCGGCAAGGACCTGGGCGTGATCAACGTGGCCAATGCCCTGCCCCAGGTGGCGGCGCCCGCCCTCGCCGCGCCGATCGTGTCGTACCTGGGCGGCTACCGGGTGCTGTACCTGGTGGCGGCCGTGATCGGGTTGGCGGGGGCGGTGCTGGTGGGGCGGATCAGGGGCGTCAGGTGACCGTCACAGGGCTCCGGCGTCCCGGGCCGTCCAGACGCTCGGATGAAGGGGCCTGAAGCCGAGCTCCCGGCGGATCCGCCGGTTGGACATGATCCCGAACCAGGGGTCGGGATCCGTCAGCTCCTGCAGAGCGGCGGGCACCTCGACGCCGTTGAGCTGGTACAGCTCGACCGTCGTGACCGGGGCGTCGTCGGCGACGTTGTAGATCCGGCCGCCGATTCCCGGCGCGTACAGCAGCCGCGTCAGGCCCTGGGCGACGTCCGCGTGATGGGCCATCTGCAGCCGCTTGTGCGGGGCCCAGTGCGCGGCCCAGCGCAGGGAGTCGGCGAGGTGCGGGTCGCCCTCGCCGTAGACGAACGGAAGCCGTCCGACGCGTACGTCCAGGCCCTCCATCGCGAGCAGCTCCCGCTCGGCCTCGGCCTTGGACTCGGCATACGCACCCCACATCTCGCCGCCGGGCCGGCTCTCGTCCTCCTCGGTCAGCGGGCGGCCCCGTCCCACGCCGTACACGTTGCCCGTGCTGACCTGCACGAACCGCTTCACTCCCGAGGCCTGTGCGGCCCGGCCCAGTGCCACCGCGGCGTCCCGGTTGACGGCCCACGCCTCCTCGTCCGGCACGCCGCGGAAGGAGGCGGCGACGTTCACGACGGCGTCCACCCCGGCGAGCGCCTTGCCGAGTGTCTCCTCGTCCCGCATGTCCCCTACGGCCACCTGGGCGCCCAGTTCCGCGAACCGCTCACCGCGGGCGGCGTCCCGCACCAGGACCCGCACCTGCTCGCCCGGCTGCCGCTGAGCCAGCAGCCTCGGCGCGAACCGCCGTCCGACCTGTCCCGTCGTCCCGGTCACGAGTGTCAGCATCATGTGCTCCTCACCTGCTGTCGTCCGTCCTCGACAACCAGCCTCGGCGGACGCGGCGGGAACCGGGAGAGACCTGCTGATCAGGGGATCGGCAGTCCCTGGATAAGCGGCGCGGCCTCCCGCACCCTGGAGAGGTGAACCGAGCCGAACTAGCCGACTTCCTGCGCCGCGGCCGTGCCCGTCTGGACCCCTCCGACGTGGGCCTCGCGGCCGGCGCCCGCCGCCGTACGCCGGGTCTGCGCCGTGAGGAGGTGGCCCAGCTGGCCGGCATGTCCGTGGACTACTACACACGGCTGGAACAGTCCCGGGGCCCGCGTCCGTCCCGCCAGATGCTCGCCGCGCTGGCCCGCGCCCTGCGCCTGACGGAGGACGAGCGCGATCATCTGTTCCGCCTCGCGGGCGAGGAACCGCCGCGCCGGGAGACGACGAGCACGCATGTGCCTCCGGGCCTGCTCCTGGTGCTGGACCGGCTGCACGACACCCCGGCGATGGTGGTGACCGACTGCGGCGAGGTCCTGACCCAGAACGCGATGTCGCGGGCGCTGAGCGGAGACGTCCTCTCCCGGCCGCCCCGCGGGCGCAACATGCTCCGCCGCTTCTTCCTGGACCCGACGGCTCAGGGCCTGTTCCCGGTCGAGGACCGCCCGGAGCGCGCCCGCGAGCAGGTGGCCGCCCTGCGGGCGGTGACGTCGGCCCGCCCCACCGACCCGGAGCCCGCCGCCCTCGTCGCCGAACTACGCGCCGGGAGCGAGGAGTTCGCCCGACTCTGGGAGGAACACGAGGTGGCGGTACGCCGCGCCTCGACGAAACGCTTCCTGCACCCTGTGGTGGGCCTGCTGGAGCTGGACTGCGAGGTCCTCGTCAACTCCGACCACAACCAGCAACTCGTCATCCACACGGCCCGCCCGGGCACGGCCTCCCACGAGCGCCTGCAACTGCTGCGCGTGGTGGGGCTGCAGGACCTGACTCCCAGCCAGACCTGATCTTTCAGCCCGTCCGGCGTTTGAGGACGAGGCCGTTCAGGCCGAACGCGGGGGTCTGGGGGCGCAGCCCCCAGGGACAGGCGCCAGACAGAGGTCAGAAGCCCAGCTTCCGCAGCTGCCGAGGATCCCGCTGCCAGTCCTTCGCGACCTTCACATGGAGGTCCAGGAACACCGGCGTACCGAGCAGCGCCTCGATCTGCTTGCGGGACTTGATACCGACCTGCTTGAGCCGCTGCCCCTTCGGCCCGATGATGATGCCCTTCTGACTGGGGCGCTCGATGTACACGAAGGCGTGGATGTCGAGCAGGGGCTTGTCGGCAGGGCGGTCCTCGCGCGGGAGCATCTCCTCGACGACGACAGCGATGGAGTGCGGGAGCTCGTCGCGGACGCCCTCCAGCGCGGCCTCGCGGATCAGTTCCGCGATCATGACCTGCTCGGGCTCGTCGGTGAGATCACCCTCGGGATAGAGCGCCGGCCCCTCCGGCAGGAGCGGGACGATCAGGTCGGCGAGCAGATCCACCTGCTGGTCGGCGACGGCCGACACCGGCACGATCTCCGCCCACTCGAACCCCAGCTCCTTGCCGAGCAGGTCGATGGCGATCAGCTGCTCGGCCAGGGTCTTCGAGTCCACCAGGTCCGTCTTCGTGACGATCGCGATCTTCGGCGTCTTCTTGATCGACGCCAGTTCCTTCGCGATGAAACGGTCACCCGGGCCGAGCTTCTCGTTCGCCGGGAGACAGAAGCCGATCACGTCGACCTCGGCCCAGGTGGTCCGCACGATGTCGTTCAACCGCTCACCGAGCAGCGTGCGCGGCTTGTGCAGCCCCGGGGTGTCGACCAGGATCAGCTGGGCGTCCTCCCGGTGCACGATCCCCCGCACCGTGTGCCGCGTCGTCTGCGGCTGGTCCGCGGTGATCGCCACCTTCTGCCCGACCAGAGCGTTCGTGAGAGTGGACTTGCCCGCGTTGGGGCGACCGACGAAACAGGCGAAGCCCGACCTGTGTCCGGCTTCCGACGATTCCGACGGCCCGGATGACTGACTGCGAACGCTCATGGGGCCCATTCTCCCTGATCCACAGAGCACCGCCGTACAACCGAGCGACCGCTGCCCCCACCGTGAGCTCCAGGAAACCTCCACGTAACGAAACATCGCGGAAACACACCCGTGCACAACCGGAAACGCACGCCGGTGACGCTCTGACGAGCCCCCACCTCGATGGAGACGACCGTGACCCTCGCCGCCGCGCAGATCGACACGGGCGACACCGCCTGGCTGCTCGCCGCCACCGCCCTCGTCCTGCTGATGACCCCGGGCCTGGCCCTCTTCTACGGCGGCATGGTCCGCACGAAGAGCGTCCTCAACATGCTGATGATGAGCTTCGTGTCGATCGCCCTGGTCACGGTGGTGTGGCTGGCGGGCGGGTACTCCCTCGCCTTCGGCGACGACATCGGCGGCGGGCTCATCGGAGGGCTGAAGCAGGCCGGGATGGCGGACCTCGGCCCCGACAGCGTGCACGGCACCGTCCCCACCCTCCTCTTCGCCACCTTCCAGCTCACCTTCGCGATCATCACGGCGGCCCTGATCAGCGGCGCGGTCGCGGACCGGGTGAAGTTCTCCGCCTGGCTGGTCTTCGTGCCCGTGTGGGCGCTGCTCGTATACGTTCCCGTCGCCCACTGGGTGTGGGGCCCCGGCGGCTGGATCGCGAGCCACCTCGGCGCCCTCGACTTCGCCGGCGGCCTGCCGGTGGAGATCACCTCCGGCGCCTCGGGCCTGGCCCTCTGCCTGGTCCTCGGTCCGCGCCTCGGCTTCAAGAAGGACGCGATGCGTCCGCACAACCTCCCGATGGTGATGCTGGGCGCCGGCCTTCTCTGGTTCGGCTGGTTCGGCTTCAACGCCGGCTCGGCCCTCGGGGCGAACGGACTGGCCGCCGCGGCCTTCCTCAACACCCTCGCGGCCGGCTGCACCGGCCTGCTCGGCTGGCTCTTCGTCGAGCAGAGGCGCGACGGGCATCCCACCACCCTGGGCGCCGCGTCCGGCGCGGTCGCGGGCCTGGTCGCCATCACCCCCTCCTGCGGCTCGGTCTCCCTGCTCGGTGCCCTGGTCGTCGGCCTCGCCGCGGGTGTCGTCTGCTCGTACGCGGTGGGCTGGAAGTTCAAGCTCAACTACGACGACTCGCTCGACGTCGTCGGCGTCCACCTGGTCGGCGGGATCATCGGCACCCTGCTCATCGGCGTCTTCGCCGTGAAGGAGATGACGGACGGCCCCGAGGGCCTCCTCTACGGCGGCGGGCTCGCCCAGCTCGGCAAGCAGCTGGCGGCCATGGTCGCCGTGGCGGCGTACGCCTTCCTCGTCACGTACGGCATCGGAAAACTGCTCGACAGGGCGATGGGCTTTCGCGCGAGCGAGGAGGAGGAGCACACCGGCCTGGACCTTACGGTGCACGCCGAGACCGCATACGATCACGGCGTCCTGGGCCACGGCGCCCCGGTCTCGTCCTCCCTCGTCTCCTCCGCGCAGAAGGTCAAGAGCCAGCCATGAAGCTCATCACGGCGATCGTCAAGCCCTACCGCCTCGACGAGGTGAAGACCGCACTCCAGGAACTCGGTGTGCACGGCCTGACCGTGACCGAGGCCAGCGGGTACGGCAGGCAGCGCGGCCACACGGAGGTGTACCGCGGCGCCGAGTACCAGGTCGACCTCGTCCCCAAGGTGCGCATCGAGGTCGTCGTCGACGACGCCGACTCGGACGCCGTGATCGACGCGATCGTCAAGGTCGCACAGACGGGGAAGATCGGGGACGGGAAGGTGTGGGCAGTGCCGGTCGAGACGGTCGTACGGGTTCGGACGGGCGAGCGCGGCCCCGACGCGCTCTGACCGCGAGCACGACTCCCACGACGGTCACCACCAGCAGCACCAGCGTCGCCACCCACGGCAGCGCGAAGAACGGCGCGCTCCCCGACTCCCGCGTGTCCTGCGCGCTCGCCGTCAACCTGACGTCGCCCCAGTCGAGTTGGGGCGCGCCGTGCCACGGCTCGGTGAGCCGGACGCGCCGGCCGGGCAGCAGTTCGGCGGGGACGCGGGACAGGTCGCGGTTCAGCAGCGTACGGCCGAACACTCCCTCCGCGCGCAGTTCCACCTTGGGGTTCAGGGTGACGTTGCCGGTGTTGTGGAGGGTGTAGGAGATCCTCGCCGTGCTGTCGCCGAGGCCGGGGACGAGGGGCTGGTGGTGGATGACGTGGACGTTCTCCACGGCGATCGCGGGGAGGGTCGGGCCGCCGACGCGGAGGTAGACACGGGCGCCGACGGCACGCTGCACGCCGAGCGCGAGTGACCCGTCGCCCTTGTCGACACGTTCGTCGAGCGCCACCAACGCGCCCGGATGGTCGCCGGGTTCGGCGCCCTCGGGGACGCGGAGCGTGAACGGGACGGTGACCTTGCCGTGCGCCGGGACGGTCACGCGTGACGTCGCGGGCTTCGCCCAGGCACCCACCCCCCGCTGCTTCTCCTTGACCGTCCGCACCGCGAACCCGCCGTCCCGCGCGGTGTTGTAGGCGTCGGCGGCATACAACCGGAAGGTCAGCGGCTGCCCGGTCCTGTTGGCGACGACGACCTTGTCCTCGATGGTCGTCCCGGGGTCGGCGGAAAGATAGAAGTACGGGCGCGCGGCGACCTTCGAGGAGGCCGGGTAGACGGACCAGCTGCCGTTGTCGGCGGCGTGCGCGGGCGCGCTCAGGCCGGTGAGGAACAGGGCAGGGAGGAGGCTCAGGAGGAGGACGTACAGCTTGCGCATGGGTGCGGACCCCCGCGTGGGACGAGGTGGACGGGCGGGTGCGGGCGCCCGTGCGGTCAGGTGAGGGTGAGGGTGAGCACGCCGGAGTACGAACCCGGAGGCGTGAACGCCGGTACGTCCAGGGAGAGTCCGGCGCCTGCCGTGAACTCACCGCCGGTGAGCGTGCCGTTGGGGGTGGACGCCAGGGTCGCGCCCGAACCGCCCACCGCGCCCGCCGAACCGGCCTGACAGGTGCTCGGACTGCCCGCCTTGGTGGCGCAGGCGGGAGTCCAGCTCAGCTTCCCGGCATCGATCTTGGCGCCGGGACCGGTGAAGTCGGTGACCTTGCCGGTGAGGGACCAGCCCGCGGGTCCGCCGCGGAAGTCCTTCACGGTGACGCCGTTCAGGGCGCCGGTCGAGGCCCCGCCCTTGCCGAAGTCGACCGCCGACAGGGCGACGGAGTCACCGGCCTGGGACATGGACAGGGTGCCGGCCTTCACCGTGGCCGTCAGCTTCTGGCTGCCGTCGGGGACGGGGGTGGTGTCGTTGACGACGTAGGCGGCGGGCCCGGCGCCCTTGCCGGCGCTCCACGCGCTGCCCTCGTAGGCGACCACACCCGTCGTCGTCCTGTCGTTGACGACGAGGGAGCCGCTGAAGGAGCCGTTGGCGGAGGCGGTGGCGGTCGCCGTGTCCGCGGTCTGGGTGTCCCCGGAGCGCCCGGCGAGGGTGACGGTCGCGCCGGGCGTGAAGTTACTGCCGGTGACGGTGACACCGGCACCGGCGTTCCCGGAGGCCGAACCCAGCGAGATGGCACGGTTGTTGGTGGGACTGGCGTCCGTCGCGGTGACGGTCGCGGAGACCGGCGCGGGCGGGTTGGTCACCGTGCACGGGGTGTCCAGCTCGAGGATGTAGCTGGTGTGGATGTTGTAGTCGCCGGGCGAGAGCGTGATCGAGCCCGGCGCGGTGACCTTGAAGGTGCCGGTCATGGAGAACGACGGGAAGGCGCCGTTGCCCGGCACCGGGTCGTTCTTCTTCGGTCCGGCGACCGTCACGTTCCCCGTCTGCGCGCCACCGAGGGTGACCTTGCCGGTGGGCGTCATGATGTCGGCCGGCAGGGCGATCGCGGTGGGGTTGCTGGCGGCGGGCTTGACGACGGTGTAGGTGACGGTGACGGTGTCACCGACCTTCGGACTGGCGTTGTCCACCGCGACGCCGGCGGTGGTCGTGCCGTCGATCGGCGGTATGCCCGCGACGGCGGGCGGAATGCAGTGCGTGGCGAAGTCCACGTTCGTGGCGGCGCCGGCCGGACAGGCCAGCGCCGCGCCCGCGGAGACCGCGAGCGCGGTCGCGCCGAGCAGTGACGCCCAGCGGCGTCTTCGGTTCAGCGAACCCATGGGTGTGCCCCCTCTTCTTCTGTGCTCACTGGGGGCATTGATGTGGGGATCGCGTGAGAAGTCAATGGAGACACCGAAATGAACTGATGGCCCGTCAGTTCCTGTGTACCTACCGAGAACTGACGAACCATCAACCAGCCGCCGCCATCAACGACCGTGGATCGGTCGACCGCTGATCAGTCGACCGCTGATCAGTCGAACACGAACGGTCCGGGCGACTGCGGCCCGGTGGCCGTGCAGGTGATGGTGATGCCGAACACGGTCATCTGCAGCGAGCCGCCGTAGGCCTCCAGGCTGTCGCCGGAGGCCACGGTGCCGCCCAGCGGACCGACGGTGACGGGGTCGCCTGCGGCCATCGCCGGGTTCTTGGTACCGCTGAAGGCGGAGGTGCCGCCAGCGGCGTTGACCAGAGTCAGCGTGGAGGAGATCGAGTCCGCCGACAGGGCGATCGGGGCGGTGATCGCGGACGACGTGAGGGTCAGGGTGGCCGACGGGCCGTCCTGGGTGGCCGTGAGCGTGGCGTCTCCGCCACCGAAGCTTCCGCAGTCGGCGGTGATCGTCGCCGACTGCGGGGTGACGGCGAGCGCGCTGGGGGCGAACGCGAGCGAGGCGGCCGCGAGGGCCCCCACCGCCATGGCCGCACCTGTGGTCATTCGTTTGGCTCTCATGGGGATCCGGCTCCCTTCCCGAAGCTGGGAACTGCCATGTGGGGATGGATGGGAGAGGTCCGCGCAGACCGTCAAAAGGCGTGGTGCGGTACGCCGTGTGTGGGGGGTGGATCTGGCGGTTGGATCTGACGGTCCGTCGGAACTACCGGTTCCATTGATGCCGGTGGGATGGAGGAACGGCAAGGACGAATTCCGGACGACTCTGAAGCGGCCGGTTTTCAGCCTGCCGTGAGGGTGCTCCGAACGGTGCCGTCGGGGCCGGCCACGAGCACCGGGGTCCGGTCCCCGCCGAGGTCCCGTACGGCCGCCCGGTCCTCGTCCGAAGCCGACTCGGCCTCGGTCACCACGGCCGCCGCTTCCAGGGACTTCGCCCCCGAGGCCACCGCCATGGCGACCGCCGTCCGCAGCGCGCTCAGCTTCAGCGACGGAAGATCGACGCTCCCGGCGACATACGTACGTCCGGTCTCGTCCCGTACGGCCGCACCCTCGGGCACGCCGTTGCGGGCCCGCGCGGAACGAGCCAGGGTGACGATCTTGCGGTCCTCGGGATCAAGCGCACTGCTGTCGGTCATGAGCCGAGCATACGGACCACCGCGGCGGCTATCCGGCCACGGGGTACATCGCGCCGCGCCGAGCCTCGGGAGAGGCCAGCCACTCCAGCTTCGCCGCCGTGTTCGCCTCGTCGAGCGGGGTGTGGAGCACGATCGTGAGATCGGGCCGGGCCGGTACCCGCATCGCCGTCGACTCCACGACCAGCAGCCCGACCAGCGGATGCTCCAGCTCCTTGCGGATCTGCCCGGCGTCCTCGATGTCCCGTTGTGCCCACAGCGCGGCGAACTCGGCACTCGACTCGGTCAGCTGTGCCAGCAACGTCTGAAAACCCTCGTCGGCGGGCCGGGTGGCGCTCGCGGCCCGGAACTGCGCGACGACCGTACGGGCGTTGCGCTCCCAGCTCGCCGACCGCGACCGGTACAGCGGGTCCATGAAGAAGTCGACCACGCAGTTCTGCGTGTTGCCCGGCCGCATGCCCAGCACCGTCGAGGCCGCGTCGTTGTACAGCACGCAGTTGTAGTACGGGTCCATGATGTGCGCCGGATACGGCATCCAGGTGTCGATCAGCCGCCGCAGCCCCGCGTACATGTCCTGCCCGTCCGGCCCGCCCGGCTCGGCCTCCGGCGCCGGCGGGTTCAGCCCGGCCAGCCGGTACAGATGCCGCCGCTCGGCGCTGCTCAGCCGCAGCACCCGCGCCACCGAGTCCAGGACCTGCGGGGAGACGGAGATGTCCCGGCCCTGCTCAAGCCACTGGTACCAGGACGCGCCGACACCGGCGAGCACCGCGACCTCCTCGCGCCGCAACCCGGGCGTGCGCCGTCGCACCCCGCCGTCCGGCAGGCCGGCCTGGGCCGGGGAGACCCGTGCCCGCCGGCTCATCAGGAACTCGCGCAGCTCCCGCAGTCGATGCGCCTTGCCCGCCGCTGTCTCGACGACCTCCGCCACGTGCCCGACTCCCCCGTCTGCTCTGCCTGGTGGTGCCACCACCAGCACAACCTCCGGCTCCCCACGCCTATTCCGACGCCCGCAGTCTCTTACCCATGGCGATCGACACCACCCCGACCGGAACCACGACCACCGAACCGCTCGACAACCCCAGGCTGTCGACGCGCGACAAACTCGTCCTCTTCGTCCTGTGCGCGGCCCAGTTCATGGTCGCCCTGGACTTCTCCGTCCTGAACGTGGCGCTGCCCGTGCTCGGAGACGATCTGGGCATGAGCCGGTCCGCCCTGCAGTGGGCGGTCACCGCGTTCGCACTGCCCTCCGGCGGCTTCCTGCTCCTGTTCGGCCGGATCGGCGACCTCTACGGCCGGCGCAGGCTGTTCCTCGCCGGACTCGCCCTCTTCGGCGCGGCCTCGCTCCTTGCGACCTTCGCCTGGGACCCGGCGTCCTTCCTCACCGGCCGCGCACTGCAGGGCCTCGGCGCGGCGGCGATCGTCCCGACCGGTATGTCCCTGCTGACCACGACCTTCCCCGAAGGTCCCGCCCGCGCCCGCGCCCTCGGCATCTCGGGCACCCTGCTCTCCCTCGGCTTCACCGTCGGCATGGTGGCCGGCGGCGTCCTCACCGACGCCTTCGGCTGGCGCTCCACGATGGGCCTGCTGACGGTGTTCGCCCTGATCGTGCTGCCGCTGGCCCCCGGCCTGCTGCCCGAGTCCCGCACCCCCGAGCGACCGCGCCTGGACGTGCCCGGCGCGATCACGGTCACCGCCGGCCTGCTCTCCCTCATCTACTCGCTGTCGACGGCCGCCGACCACGGCTTCGCCCGCGCCGACGTCATCACGACCCTGCTCGCCGGACTGCTGCTGCTCGCCGCGTTCGTCTTCGTCGAGTCGCGCACGGCGGCCCCCCTGGTCTCCCTGCCGATGCTGCGCCGCCGCACGGTGGCCTGGGGCAACCTGGGCGGCCTGGTCACCTTCTCGATGATGTCGACGGTCGTCTTCGTCCTGACGCTCTACCTGCAGGAGGTGCTGCGCCTGTCGGCCTTCGAGACGGGTCTGGTCTTCGGCTTCCAGGGCGTCCTGTCGGCGATAGCGGGCACGTACACCCCGAAGGTCATCGGCCGCCTCGGCGCCCGCCGCACGCTGGTCGTCTCGCTCGCCGGCCAGGGCGCCCTCATCGCGGCGCTGCTCGGGCTGAACGCCCACACCTGGTCGGTCTGGCTCGCCACGGCCGCCGTCTCGCTGTCCAGCATGTGCCACCTGGGCGCGATCATCTCGTACGGCCTGACCGTCACCTCCGGCGTCCCGGACGAGGAGCAGGGCCTGGCCACCGGACTGGTCACCTCGACCCAGCAGGTCGGCATCACCGTAGGGATCCCGCTCCTCGGCGTCCTGGCCACGACGTCGGACGACCTGCTGTCGGGCGTCCACACGGTGCTGGCGATCGACGCGGCGGTCGTGCTCGCGGCCGCCGCACTGGTCGGGCTCGGCCTGCGGGAACGCAAGGCCTCGGGAACGAACGCCTCAGGGCCGGTCGAGGCGGAGCCGGTCGGCGCGCGGTAGACCGGCCACCACCAGGTCGTACGAGTCCTCGACGAGCTCCCTGACCAGCCGGTCCGGGAGCTCGCCGTCGACGGTGACGGTGTTCCAGTGGCGCTTGTTCATGTGGTACCCGGGGATGATCAGGCCGGGGTGGTCGGCACGCAGCCGGCCCGCGTCCTCGGGGTCGCACTTGAGGTTGACGGTGAGCGGGCGGGCATCCAGCCCGCTCAGGGCGAACATCTTGCCCAGCACCTTGAAGACCGAGGTCTCCGGGTTGAACGGGAAGTCCTCCACCGCGGCGTTGAAGGACAGGCAGAAGCCGCGCAGTTCCTCCGGGCTCACTCCTCCTTCGCCTCCTCCCCCGACGGGCCGGCCGGGCCCACGGGCTCCACCAGCACGGTCACGATCTTGTTGCGGCGGCCGGCCGCGGACTCCGCCGTCAGCCGCAACTCCCGCCCGTCGGGCAGTTCCACGACCGACGACGCCTGCGCGATGGGCACCCGGCCCAGAGCCTTCGCGAGCAGACCGCCGACGGTCTCCACGTCCTCGTCGTCGTACTCGTCGAGGCCGTACAGCTCGCCCAGGTCGGTGATGTCGAGGCGGGCGGTGACGCGGTAGCGGTCGTCGCCGAGGTCCTCGACCGGCGGGAGTTCACGGTCGTACTCGTCGGTGATCTCGCCGACGATCTCCTCCAGGATGTCCTCGATGGTGACGATGCCGGCCGTGCCGCCGTACTCGTCGATGACGACGGCGACGTGGTTGCGGTCCTGCTGCATCTCGCGCAGCAGGTCGCCGGCGTTCTTGGTGTCGGGCACGAAGGCGGCGGGCCGCATGGCCGTCGAGACCAGCTCGCTCTCGGCGTCCCGGCTGATGTGCGTCTTGCGCGCCAGGTCCTTCAGATACACGATCCCGACGACGTCGTCCTCGCTCTCCCCGGTGACGGGGATCCGGGAGAAGCCCGAACGCAGCGCCAGGGTGAGGGCCTGACGGATCGTCTTGTACCGCTCGATGGCGATCAGGTCGGTCCGCGGCACCATGACCTCCCGTACGAGGGTGTCGCCGAGCTCGAACACCGAGTGCACCATGCGGCGCTCCTCGTCCTCGATCAGCGACTCCTTCTCCGCGAGGTCGACCAGCGCGCGCAGCTCCGCCTCGGAGGCGAAGGGGCCGCGGCGGAACCCCTTGCCGGGGGTGAGCGCGTTACCGATCAGGATGAGGAGGTTCGGGATCGGGCCCATGATCCTGGCCAGGGGCACGAGCACGTAGGCCGCGGCGGTCGCCGTGTTCAGCGGGTGCTGGCGGCCGATGGTGCGCGGGGAGACGCCCACGGCGACGTACGACACCAGGACCATGACGCCGATCGCGGCCAGCAGGGCACGCGTGGTGCCGTTGAACTCCTGCAGGCAGGCGTAGGTCACCAGGGCCGCGGCCGCCATCTCGCAGGCGACGCGGACCAGCAGCGCGACGTTCAGATAGCGGGTCGGGTCGGCGGCGATCCGGGCGAGCTTCGCGCTGCCGCGGCGGCCGGAGCGTACGGCCTCCTCGGCGCGGAAGCTGGAGACGCGTGCGAGGCCCGCCTCCGCGCAGGCGGCGAGCCAGGCGACGACGACCAGGGCGATCGCACCCGCGACGATCTGGGGACTCATGAGACGGTCGGGGCCGGGGACGGGCCGGTGTGGCCCTTCTCCGCGCGCCAGCCGTCCACGATGGCCGCCTGCAGGCCGAACATCTCGGCCTTCTCGTCGGGCTCCTCGTGGTCGTACCCGAGGAGGTGCAGCACGCCATGGACGGTGAGGAGCTGGAGCTCCTCGTCCATGGAGTGCTGCGTGGGCGCTTCCTCACCCTGCTTCTTGGCGACCTCGGGGCACAGCACGATGTCACCGAGGAGGCCCTGCGGGGGCTCGTCGTCGTCCTTCGTCGGCGGACGCAGCTCGTCCATCGGGAAGGACATGACGTCCGTGGGCCCCGGCAGGTCCATCCACTGGATGTGCAGCTGCTCCATGCCGTCGGCGTCCACGACGATCACCGAGAGCTCGGAGAGCGGGTGGATGCGCATCCGGGCCAGTGCGTAGCGGGCGATGTCGAGGATCGCCTGCTCGTCGACCTCGGTTCCGGACTCGTTGTTGACGTCGATCGACATGGTGCTGGCTTGTCTACTTCCGCTTGTTCCGGCCGCCCCGGTGGGCGCCGTTCTCCGTACCGTTCTGGCTGTCGTACTTCTCGTACGCGTCGACGATACGGCCGACCAGCTTGTGCCGTACGACGTCCTGCGACGACAGGCGGGAGAAGTGGACGTCGTCGAGGCCCTCCAGGATCTCCTGGACCTGCCGCAGACCCGACTTGGTGCCGTTGGGCAGGTCGACCTGCGTCACGTCACCCGTGATCACGATCTTCGATTCGAAGCCGAGCCGGGTGAGGAACATCTTCATCTGCTCGGGGGAGGTGTTCTGGGCCTCGTCGAGGATGATGAAGGCGTCGTTGAGCGTGTTGTGCGTCAGCAGGTAGTCCTGGGTGACGTAGAGGGAGTCCTCGGCGGCCACCTGGATGCAGACGGTCTCCTCGCGGCCTGCGGGCTCGATGCTGTCGATGAAGCGCATCGGGCGGCCGCCCCCTCCGGCCGCGAGGTACTTGTCGCGCTTGCGGGCGAGGCGGAAGGGCTCGATGCCCTCGGGGAGGCGGATGTCGACGACATGGGCGTCGTACCGGTACCCGACCTCCCGGCCCTTCGCGAGACCCGGCTTGCGGCCCTCTGCGACCCTGCGTCGCGTGTAAGCGACACCACCGAGCGACTGCACGAGCGAGATCACGTCGTCGCGAAGCGCGATCGACGTCGTCGAATAGTGGATCCGGCAGGTGCGGTCCTTCTGCGTGACGGGACCGCCGTCCGAGTCGAGCAGGCCCTGGAGGACCGCAAGGCGCACCTCGGCGGAGTTGTATCGGTAGTCGTCAGGGACGAACTTGGAGTGCGAGCGAGTACTCAGCAGATCCAACTCGCGCAGCACGCGCGTCACGGGGTTCTCCAGGGTGACCACGTCACCGGGGGACTTGACCCGGTTCAGGGTGTAGTCGGGCCCGTTCTTGTGGCGAACCGCGACACCGGGCAGCGCGGCTTCCAGTGCCTCGGCCAACTCCGCATCCTCCGTTGAGTAGGACGGAGTCGTGGAGCCGGTGAGGCATCCGTCGCCCAGCAGCAGCCCCAGCGCGTACGGGTCCATGGGGACCTCGCGCTCAGGGAAGCAGACCGGTGCCGTGAGCATCGGCAGCTCATACCGGCGAGCGTGGGCCGCCCGCAGGTTGCCGATCATCTCCTGTGTCTCCAGGACCCGCCATGGCTTGTTCCGGCGTTTGTCGGAGGCGGTTCGGACCGTCCACAGGTGCTCTCCGCAGCACAATGTCCAGGCACCGTCCTGAGCGGTGACACGGTAGACGTCTTTCACTCCCTGCGGGTACACCCCCAGGACCGGAGTCGGCTCACCGTTCGATCCAATGACCAGGTCACCGACCTGGAGGTCGCCGATGGGGCGCCATCCGTCCGGGGTGAGGACATTCGTGAACGTCGGGTGCGCTCTGCCCCTCATATACGCCAGCGGCGCCACCTCGATGATCCCCGAGGCCATCAGCTTCGGGATCGAGTCCGGGTCCAGCATGTCGTGCAGGGCGTCGTACAGCGGGCGGAGGTAGGGGTCGATCTTCTCGTAGAGGGTGCCGGGGAGGAAGCCGAGGCGCTCGCCGGCCTCCACCGCGGGGCGGGTCAGGATGATGCGGGTGACCTGCTTGGACTGCAGGGCCTGCACCGCCTTCGCCATGGCGAGGTACGTCTTGCCGGTGCCGGCGGGGCCGATGCCGAAGACGATCGTGTGCTTGTCGATCGCGTCGACGTACCGCTTCTGGTTGAGGGTCTTGGGGCGGATGGTGCGGCCCCGGGAGGAGAGGATGTTCTGGGTGAGGACCTCGGCCGGGGTCTCCTGGCCGTCGCTCTCCCCGTTCTCACTCGCCCTGAGCATGGCGATCGAGCGTTCCACTGCGTCCTCCGTCATCGGCTGTCCGGTGCGGAGCACCAGCATCATCTCGTCGAACAGGCGCTGGATGAGGGCGACTTCCACGGCGTCGCCGACCGCGCTGATCTCGTTTCCCCGGGCGTGGATGTCGACCGCCGGGAAGGCCTTCTCGATCACGCGCAGGAGGGAGTCGCCGGACCCCAGGACGGTCACCATGGGGTGCTGGGCGGGGACGGTGAACTGCGCTCTCGCCTGCCCCTGCGCGGGGGTGTGAACTGTGGGTGTCTGAGTCATGGGCCGGCTCTGTAGGCCTTGCTCGTCCTCCTCGAAACGACACGCAAGCCGCTTGGGCTGCCTGGCGGTTTCCAGGGTACGCCGGGGAACTGACAACGCCGTAGGCCTTTTCCGCGGCCTCTGTTTCACCACCGTGATGTGCCGACCTGCACCGATATGCGCCGGGCACGCCCTCTCAGACCGACCTGAACCCGATCGTCGGCACCGCCCGCCGCAGCGGCCACGGTCTCGCCGACTCCTCCGGTACGAGTGTCTCCAGGAAGGAGTAGCGGCTGAGTGCCGTCGGATCCTGGCCCTCGACCGACTGCACCTTCCGCCACCAGGCCCCGATCTCCGACCAGCCCGGCGCCGACAGCGATCCCCCGAACTCCTGCACGGACAGGGCGGCCGTCAGGCCCGCGAAGGCCAGCCGGTCGGCCAGCGGCCAGCCGGCCAGGGTGCCGGTGACGAAGCCCGCGACGAACACGTCTCCGGCGCCGGTGGGGTCGAGGGCCTCCACGGCGATGGCGGGGACCTCGGCGGTCTCGCCGGTGCGCCCGTCCACCGCGTACGCGCCCTCCGCACCGAGGGTGACCACCGCGAGCGGTACGTGTTCGGTGAGGGCGTGGGCGGCGGCCTTGGGGCCGGCGGCGCCGGTGTACCGCATCGCCTCCTCCGCGTTCGGCAGGAAGGCCTCGCAGTGTTCGAGGTCGGCCAGGCCCGCCAGGTCCCAGGCGCCGCTGTCGTCCCAGCCGACGTCGGCGAAGATCCGGGCGCCCGTGCCTGCGGCCTCGGCGATCCAGGGGGCGCGCTTGCCGGGCGTGAGGGAGGCGATGGCTGCACGCGCGCGGGGAGGGAAGTCGGGGGCCCCCGACTGGAGGGAGAGTGCGTCCGGGGGCGGCTCGTGACCGTGGGAGACCATCGTGCGCTCCCCCTCGTACGCCATGGAGACGGTGACCGAGGAGTGCCAGCCGGGCACGGTACGGGAGGTGGAGAGGTCGATGTGCTCGCCCTGCTCCAGCGCGTCCCAGCAGTACTCGCCGTAGTGGTCGTCGCCGAAAGCCGCGGCCAGGGACGTCTTCAGGCCGAGGCGGGCCAGTGCGGTGGCCATGTTGGCGACGCCGCCGGGGCTCGACCCCATCCCGCGCGCCCAGGACTCCGTCCCGCGCACCGGGGCGGAGTCGAGCCCGGTGAAGATGATGTCCAGGAACACGGTGCCCGTGAGGTACACGTCCCAGGGGGGATCCTCCGGTGTGCGCAGCACGGCGAGCGGGTCGAACTCGGCCTGGCACTTCGGTCCCGTGGTGACGGGTGACGGTCCCTTTCCGGTGGGCGCGATCACGGTGCACTCCCTGGCATGGTGCGGATCAGGCCAGTGTGCACCACCCCACCGACAACGCGGCGCAGGCGCCCGCCCCATCGGGCCGACCTCCGCGAGTCCAGCCCGTCCGGCATTTAGGGACGAGGCCGTCCAGGCCGAACCCAGGCCGTCCGGCGCTTGAGGACGAGCCCGTCCCGGCCAAAACCAGCCCGTCCGGCGCTTGAGGACGAGCCCGTCCGGGCCGAACGGGGGTCCAGGGGGCGGCGCCCCCTGGACGGGGCGAAGGGGCGAAGGGGCGAAGGGGGCCGCGCTACCAGCGAGGTACGGCGGGCGTCTCCCACCCCGGCTCGGCGACCCGCATCGCCGCCGCGTCGTCGCGCTCACGCAGCGACCCGTCGTCGTCGAGCCACCGCTGGTGCAGGAACCGCAGCCTGTCGCGGTCGAGTTCCACGCCGAGGCCGGGTGCGTCGGAGACGGTGACCTTGCCGGCCTCGAAGGTCAGGCGCTCGGTGAGCACGTCCTCCGACTGCCAGGGGTAGTGGGAGTCGCAGGCGTGGTGGAGGTTCGGGACGGTGGCCGCGACATGGGTCATCGCGGCCAGGCTGATCCCCAGATGGGTGTTGGAGTGCATGGAGACGCCGACGCCGAACGTGCGGCAGATGGCGGCGAGTTGCTGGGTGTTGCGCAGTCCGCCCCAGTAGTGGTGGTCGGACAGCACCACCTGGACGGCGTCGCGCGTGAACGCCTCCCTGATCTCGGCGAAGGTCGTCACGCACATGTTGGTGGCGAGCGGCACGCCGGTCCGCGCGGCGACCTCGGCCATGGCGGGGGTGCCGAGCGCCGGGTCCTCCAGGTACTCCAGGACGTCCCCGAGTTCCTTCGCCACCTTCAGCGAGGTCTCCACGGACCAGGCGCCGTTGGGGTCGAGGCGGAGGGGGTGACCGGGGAACGCCTCGGCGAGGGCGCGGATCGCGGCGATCTCCTCGTCCGGCGGGAAGACGCCGCCCTTGAGCTTGAACGACGTGAACCCGTACCGCTCCGTGAACAGCCGGGCCTGGCGGACGACCCCGGCCGGGTCGACGGCGGCGCCCCAGTCGTCCGTCTCCGAGGCCACGCCCTCGGGGTGGCCGGCCCATTTGTAGAACAGGTAGGCGCTGTACTCGACGGCGTTCCGCAGCTTGCCGCCGAGCAGCGCGTGCACGGGCAGGCCGAGCGCCTTGCCGAGGGCGTCGAGGCAGGCGACCTCAAAGCCGGAGACGACGGACAGGCGCAGCTTGTCGGCGGTCTGGACGCCGCGCAGTCCGCCGACGTCGACCCGTCCGGAGACCTGGGTGTCGTCGACGGAGACCTCGTCGGCGACGGTGAACATGCCGTTCAGGTCGCCGACCTGACGGCCCTTCAGTTTCTCGGCGAAGGGGCGGGCGAGCTCCAGGTACTTGGTGTCGCCGTAGGTCTCGCCGACACCGGTGATCCCGTCGGCCGTCACCACCTCCACGATCAGCCGCGGGGTGTACGGCTGATGCACGCCCTGGGTGTTGAGGAGGGGCGGGTCGGCGACCAGGATCGGCGTCAGCCGTACGTCGGTGATGGTGAGGTTCACAGGGCGGCTCCCACGAGGTCGAGTCCGGTGGCCAGGAGGGTCCGCAGGTCGGCCAGGTCGGCGGCCGAGGGGTCGGTGAGCGGGGCGCGCACGGGGCCGACGGGGCGGCCGCGCAGCCGGGCCGCCGCCTTCACCAGGGACACGGCGTATCCCGGTACGCGGTCGCGGAGTTCGACGAGGGGGACGTAGAAGTCCCGCAGCAGCCGCTCCACGGTCTTGTCGTCGCCGCCCTGCAGCGCGCCGAAGAAGGCGTTCGCGATCTCGGGGGCGAAGGCGTGCACGGCCGAGCTGTAGGCGGGGACGCCGACGGTGGCGTAGGCGCGCGCCTGGATCTCGGCGGTGGAGGCGCCGTTGAAGAAGAGGAAGCCCTCGGGGGCGGCCAGGGTGAGGCGCTGGAGGCGGTCGAGGTCGCTGTGGCCGTCCTTGAGGCCGATGACGTTCGGGATGCGGGCGATGCGCCGGAGCGAGTCGGCGGTGAAGGCGACCTGGCCGCGCTGGTAGGCGATGAGTGGCAGCCGGGTGCGGGCGGCGATCTGCTCCAACTGCGCGACGAGGCCCTGCTGCGGGGCGGCGACCAGGTAGTGCGGCAGGACGAGGAGCGCGTCGGCGCCGGCTTCCTCGGCGAGGCGGGCGAACCGTACGGCCTGCGCCCAGCCGTATCCGATGCCGGCCACGACGGGCACGCGGCCGGCCGCCTCCGCCACCGTGATGGTCACGACCTGCCGGTACTCGTCCTCGTCCAGCGAGAAGAACTCGCCGGTGCCGCAGGCGGGGAAGACGGCGCCGGGACCGGTCGCGATCTGTGCCGCGACATGGGCGCGGAAGCCTTCGGGGTCGAGGGAGCCGTCGTCGTGGAAGCTGGTGAGCGGGAACGACAGCACGCCGCCCGCCATGCCGGACCGCAGCCGGCGCACCACCGTCTCTGTGTCCGTGCCGCTACCACCACTCACTTCGACTATCTCCCTATGTAGATGCCATCCACGTATGGAGATGGAGATTAGATACACGAACCGCGACCGTCAATGGGCCACGCGCCCCGATTACGATCGGCGCATGTCGGAGACAGGGGGCGCGGGGGGCGTCCGCGAGGTGAAGTCCGCGGCACGGACGGTGGAGCTGCTGGAGCTGCTCGCCGCGCGCGGCGACCGTCCGGCGCGACTCCAGGAACTGGCGGACGAGCTGGGCGTGCCGCGCAGCTCGATGTACGCGCTGCTGCAGACCCTGATCAGCAGGGGCTGGGTCCGCACGGACATTACCGGGTCGCTGTACGGCATCGGCATCCACGCCCTGCTCACCGGCACCAGCTACCTCGACTCCGACCCGCGCGTGCGCGTCGTGCGGCCGTATCTCGACGAGGCGTCGGAGGCACTCGGCGAGACGATCCACATGGGGCGGCTGGACGGCCGGGACGTCGCGTACCTCGCGACCCGGGAGTCGCACGAATACCTGCGGACGATCAGCCGGGTGGGGCGCCGACTGCCCGCCCACGCCGGCGCGCTGGGCAAAGCACTGCTGGCCGAACGGGGCGCCGGGGAACTGCCCGAGGAGCCGTACGAGGCCCTGACCCCGAACACGCACACCAGCCGGGAGTCCCTGGTGGCGGACCTCGCCGGGGTGCGGGCGCGGGGGTACTCGGTCGACCGCGAGGAAGCGGTCACCGGAATCGTCGGGTTCGGCTTCGCGCTGCGCTACGACGCCCCCGCCCAGGACGCCCTCAGCTGCTCGGTGCCGGTGGCCCGGCTGACACCGGAGCACGAGGAACGGATCGTCGCGGTGATGCGGGAGATCAGGGCGAAGGCCGAGGCGACGGCGCCTGCGGCGGGCGGGGCCGCGCACTGGCGTTAGCGGGTACGCCCACGACTGTGGGCCGCTCGTTTACCCGGCCCTCCCCACCCGAAACGCGAAGTGCTCCACATCACACCGCCCGCACTTCTTTCCGGAACCACGTGCTTGATACAACTTGCTCGCGCGTTCCTGTCCGTCGACGGTCGTCGCCCAATCCCCCTTCTGAGCCGTCTCTTTCGCATGCCCTGGGAACGCCCGTGTTCAGCCCTCGCACCACCCCCTGGCCCCTCGTCGCCCTTTTCACGTCCGGGTACCTCGCTCCGTATCTGCTGCCGACCACCGTCGGACGGCTGGATTCGGGGCTTCCGCTCTCCGCCACCCAGGCGGGCGCCGTCGGCAGTGCGCTGCTGCTGAGTTCGGCCGCGGCCGGCTTTCTGCTCGCGTCACGCGTCGACCGCGTCGGCCCCCGCACCCTGGCCCGCATCGGCCTGGCGCTCGCGGTCCTCGGCTACGGCGGAGCCGCGCTCAGCAGCTCCGTCCCGGCCGTCGTCCTGGGCACCCTGGCGGGCGGTTTCGGATCCGGTACGGCGACGACGGTGGCCGCCACCGGGATCGCCGCCCAGCAGGACCCGCACCGGACGACCACGCTCGGCCTGCTCGGCGTCTCCGCGCTCGCGGGCGCCGTGTATCTGACAGTCCCCCACCTGGGCGCGGGCCATGGACAGCCCCTCGCCGCGATCGCCCTCACCGCGCTCGCCGTATGGCCCCTGACGGGCCGTCTGCCGCTGCGCACGGCAGCCCCGCAGTCCCGGCGCGAGGCGCCGCCGCTCCCTCACCGCCGGGCCGGCCTGACCCTGGCCGGCGCCCTCCTGTGCTGGTCCCTCGTCCAGAACTCCCTCTGGGGCGTGAGTGGCCGGATCGGCCTCGCGCAGGCGCATCTGTCCGAGGCCGCGGTCGGCGCGGTCTTCGCCGTCGCACTCGGCACCGGGCTGCTCGGGGTCGTCGCAGCGGGGGCGCTCGGGCCGCGGCTCGGGCTGGCGCTGCCCGTCGGGGCGGGCACGGTCCTCATCGCCGGCTGCACCGTGCTCAGCGCCTGCGCGCACGACCTGACGACCTTCGCCGGCGGTGAGATTGCCTGGAACACGCTCTACCCGATCGTCCTGTCGTACGTGATCGGCCTCGCCGCCTCGCTCGACCCGCGCGGGCGCTGGGCGGTGCTGGTCGGCTCGGCCTCCTCGCTGGGCACGGCGGCGGGCCCGCTGGCCGGCAGCGTGCTGTCCGCCGAGGCCGGATTCCCGGCCATGGGGGCGATTCTGGCCGCCGGCCTGCTCGTGATCGCGATCCCGATGACGGCGGTCGCCAGAGGTGTCGGCAGGCGTCCTCTTCCGGTCGTCGAGATTCCGGTGGAGACACCTGTGCGGCACGCGTACGACACCGCCGCCGCGTAGGCGCTCCGCTGGGTGCGGTGATGAACGTGCGGCCCGGTGGGGGTGGGTCGCGCAGTTCCCCGCGCCCCCGACCGGGCCCGACCCCGATGAACCTGCGGCCCGGCGGGGGCTGAGCGCGCAGTTCCCCGCGCCCCTGACGGGGCACGACCCCCATGGACCTGCGGCCCCGTGGGGGCTGAGCGCGCAGTTCCCCGCGCCCCTGACCGGGACGACCCCCATGGACCTGCGGCCCCGTGGGGGCTGAGCGCGCAGTTCCCCGCGCCCCCGACGGGGCACGACCCCCATGAACCTGCGGCCCCGTGGGGGCTGAGCGCGCAGTTCCCCGCGCCCCTGACCGGGACGACCCCGATGAACCTGCGGCCCGGTGAGGGGTGGTCGCGGAGTTCCCCGCGCCCCCGACGGGGCACGACCCCCATGAACCTGTGGGCCGGTGAGGGGTGGTCGCGCAGGTCGCCGTGTTCAGAACTCGTACGCCTCCACCTCGGAGAGGTACCGTGCGCGGCGCTGTTCGTCGTTCTCCAGGAAGGCGGCGAGGAAGGAGTTGCGGGCCAGGTCGCGTAGGCGGTCCTGCGAGAGTTTCAGGGTCGTGTGTACGGCGTCGAAGTTGTCGCCCGCGTAGCCGCCGAAGTAGGCGGGGTCGTCGGAGTTGACCGTGCAGAGCAGGCCGGCGTCGAGCATCGCGGGGAGCGGGTGGTCGGCGAGTGTGTCGACCGTGCGCAGGCGGACGTTGGAGAGCGGGCACAGGGTCAGCGGGATGCGGTCGCGGACCAGGCGGGCGACCAGCGCCGGGTCCTCCATGCACCGCAGTCCGTGGTCGACGCGCTCGATGCCCAGGACGTCCAGGGCCTCGGTGATGTACTCCGGCGGGCCCTCCTCCCCCGCGTGGGCGACACGGCGCAGACCGAGCGCGGCGGCCGCCTCGTACACCTCGCGGAACTTCGCCGGTGGGTGCCCGACCTCGGCCGAGTCGAGGCCGATACCGGTGATCCGGTCCAGGTACGGCTTCGCGGCCTCCAGGGTCCTGAGGGCCGACTCGGCCGACTCGTCGCGCAGGAAGCAGAGGATGAGCCCGGTGGACACGGAGTGGTTCGCCTCGCTGTGCCCCAGCGCCCGCCACAGCCCTTCCACCACCGTGCCCATGCCGACTCCGCGCGCGAGGTGTGCCTGCGGGTCGAAGAAGATCTCCGCGTGCCGTACGCCCTGCGCGGCGGCGCGGGCCAGGTAGGCGTTCGCGAGGTCCTCGAAGTCCTGCTCCGTGCGCAGGACGGCCATGAGCTCGTAGTACAGGTTCAGGAAGGACTGGAGGTCCTCGAAGTCGTACGCCTTGCGGAGCTCGTCCTCGTCGGCGTACGGCAGCTCGACGCCGTTGCGGGCGGCCAGCTCGAAAGCCAGCTCCGGCTCCAGGGTGCCTTCGATGTGCAGGTGCAGTTCGGCTTTGGGGAGGGGCATCGCAGCATCGTACGGGGGTTTTAGCGGCGTTTCGGAACCGGCACCCGCAAGAGGTCGTGCGCGACGGTCAGTTCCCCCTCGAAGCCGGCCGCCCGCGCCTGCCGCTCGAACTCGTCGGGGTCCGAGTAGCGCTGGCTGAAGTGCGTGAGCACCAGATGCCGTACGCCCGCCGCGCGTGCGACCGCGGCTGCCTGGCCCGCGGTGAGGTGGCCGTGGTCGGTCGCGAGGTCGGTGTCCTCGTCGAGGAAGGTCGACTCGATGACGAGCATGTCGCAGCCCTCGGCGAGCGCGTGCACGTTGTCGCACAGGCGGGTGTCCATGACGAACGCGAACCGCTGCCCGCGGCGCACCTCGCTGACGTCCTCCAGGGACACGCCGTCGATCGCGCCCTCCCGCTGGATGCGGCCGACGTCCGGGCCCCTGACGCCGTGCGCGGCGAGCCGGTCGGGCAGCATGCGGCGGCCGTCGGGTTCGATCAGCCGGTAGCCGTAGGACTCGACGGGGTGCGAGAGCCTGCGGGCTTCGAGGGTGTACGAGTCCGTGCCGGCCAGGGTGCCGTCTGTGTCGACCGGCGCCTGGGTGAGCTCGACCGTCTCCCGGTAGGCGGTGGCGTGGCGCAGGCGGTCGAAGAAGTGCTGCCCGGAGCGCGGGTAGTGCGCGGTGATCTCGTGCGGCACCCGGTCCAGGTTGATGCGCTGGATGACGCCCGCGAGGCCCAACGAGTGGTCCCCGTGGAAGTGCGTGACGCAGATCCGGTTCAGGTCGTGCGCCGCGACCCCGGCGCGCAGCATCTGGCGCTGGGTGCCCTCGCCGGGGTCGAAGAGGATGCCCTCGCCGTCCCAGCGCAGCAGGTAGCCGTTGTGGTTGCGGTGCCGGGTCGGGACCTGGCTGGCTGTGCCGAGGACCACCAATTCACGGACGGACACGGCGGGTTGCTAACCGGGGGGCCACTGGAGGCCGCGCCCGCCGAGGAGGTGGGCGTGGGTGTGGAAGACGGTCTGGCCGGCGCCGGCACCGGTGTTGAAGACGGTGCGGTAGCTTTCGAGCTTTTCCTCGTCGGCGATGTGCTGCGCCTCGCGGAGTATGTCGGCGGCGATGGCCGGTTCGGCGTCGGCCAGGGACGCGGCGTTCTCGTAGTGGACCTTGGGGATGATCAGGATGTGGGTGGGGGCCTGCGGGTTGATGTCCCTGAAGGCGACGGTGGTGTCCGTCTCGCGGACGATCGTCGCGGGGACGTGGCCTGCGACGATTTTGCAGAACAGGCAGTCGTCCTGCGGCTCCCCAGCCATGTGGCCTCCTGAACGGCGGATTGATCGAAAGATGGGGGCAACTCTATCGTCGCGGACCGATACGGCCCCGCGCCCCTTTCAGTTCGGCGGAGCCGGCAGGGTCGGCGGGGTCTTGGCGGGCTGTTGCTCCAGGGCCTCCAGCGCCAGCCTGATCGCCTCGTCCAGCTGGGTGTCACGGCCCGCCGCGTAGTCCTGTGGGCGCTGGATGACCTCCACGTCCGGGTCCACTCCGTGGTTCTCCACGCCCCACTCGTAACCCTCCAGCCAGAACGCGTACTTGGGCTGGGTCACGACCGTGCCGTCGACCAGGCGGTAGCGGCTGTCGATGCCGATGACGCCGCCCCAGGTGCGGGTGCCGACGACGGGGCCGATGCCGAGGGCCTTGATGGCCGCGTTGACGATGTCGCCGTCGGAGCCGGAGAACTCGTTGGCGACGGCGACGACGGGGCCGCGGGGCGCGTCCTCCGGGTAGCTGTAGGGCCGTACGCCGCGCGGCACCGCCCAGCCGACGATCTTCCGGGCCAGCTTCTCGACGACCAGCTGGGAGGTGTGGCCGCCGCGGTTCTCCCGGACGTCGACCACCAGGCCGTCGCGGGCGACCTCGACGCGCAGGTCCCGGTGGATCTGCGCCCAGCCGGGGGCCTGCATGTCGGGGACGTGGAGGTAGCCGAGCCGGCCGCCGGACCGCTCGTGGACGTAGGCGCGGCGGTCGGCGACCCAGGCGTGGTAGCGAAGCGGCTCCTCGTCGGCGACGGGGACGACCACCGGGTGCCGCGGGTCGCCGCCGCCGGCGGGCAGGACGGTCAGTTCGACCGGCTTGCCCGCCGTGCCGACCAGGAGGGGGCCGGGGCCGGTCACCGGGTCGACCGGGTGTCCGGCGATCGCGACGATCGCGTCCCCGGCGCGCACCGCGACACCGGGCGCGGCCAGCGGGGAGCGGGCGTCGGGGTCGGACGTCTCCGCGGGCAGCACCCGGTCGATGCGCCAACTGCCGTCCTCATGACGGGAGATGTCGGCGCCGAGGAGGCCCTGCCGCTCGCCGCTGCCGTGGCCGCCGCGCGGGCGGACGTAGGCGTGCGAGGTGCCGAGTTCGCCCTGCACCTCCCACAGGAGGTCCACGAGGTCGTCGTGGGTGGCGACGCGGTCGAGGACGGGGCGGTAGCGGTCGAGGACGCCGTCCCAGTCGACGCCTCCGAGGTCGGATCGCCAGAAGTTGTCCCGCATGAGGCGGCCGGTCTCGTCGTACATCTGCCGCCATTCGGCGGTCGGGTCGACGCTCTGGCGGACCCGGCCGAGGTCGACGGTGATGTTGGTGTCGCTCTCGTCGTCGTTCGAGGCGCGCCGGTCGCTCGGGACGACCTTGAGCTTGCCGTCGGTCCACAGCAGGACGCGTTTGCCGTCGCCGCTGACGGCGAGATGGTCGGCGTCGGAGGCCAGGTGCTCGATGCGCTGCTGGGCCAGGTCGTAGCGTTCCAGCGCGCTCTTGGGGTCGGGGTCGTCCGGGGTGGCCCGGGAGGCGCCGAGGACTCCGCGCACCGGGTGGCGCAGCCACAGCACACCGTCCTTGGCGGCGCGCAGGGTGGAGTAGCGGGCGGCCTCGACCGGGAAGGGCACGATCCGGTCGGCGAGCCCTTCGAGGTCGATACGGGTGTTGGGGGTGCCCTCGCTGTCCGGGGTCTCGTCCTTGTCCGGCGCCTCGAAGGGGCGGCCGTGGCGCTGCGGGCCGAACGGGGACGGGGTGGTCGCGGACAGGGTGATCAGGTGCGGGCGGGAGCCGCCGACGAAGGCCAGGTCGAAGACGTGCTCGTCGTAGACCGGGTCGAAGGAGCGTGCGGAGAGGAAGGCCAGGTGCTTGCCGTCGAGGGTGAAGGTCGGCGAGTAGTCGCGGAAGCGCAGCGGGGTCGCCTCGGTGACCGACAGGTCGGTGGTGTTGGCGAGGCGGAGCTGGCGCAGCGGGCTCGGACCGGGGTGGGACCAGGCGAGCCAGCCGGAGTCGGGCGAGAAGACCAGGCCCGAGACGTCCCCGTCGGCGGCCCGGTCGACCTCGCGGACCTCGCCGCTGTCCCGCTCGACGAGCAGCACCCGCCCGTCGTGCGCGGCGACGGCGACACGGCTGCCGTCGGGCGCGACGGCGAGGTCGAGGACCCGGCCGAGCCGTCCGGCGGCCAGCCGGCGCGGGGTGGCGCCGGGTGCCGTGCCGGTCGCGGGGGCGAACTCCAGGGCGTCGTCGCCCTCCGCGTCGGTCACCCAGACGACGAGTTCCTCGCCGTCGGCGCGGAAGGTGCGCGGCAGCCGGGCCCGGACGCCGGGTTCGACGGCGAGGGCGCGGGCGGGGCCGGCGCGATGGGTGACCCAGTGGACGCAGCCGCGCACGGCGACCGCGCTGCCGCGGGCGGTGTGGTCGGGGTGGGCGGAGCCGAACCAGTGGGAGGCGTTCACGGGGAACGGCTGCAGGTCGGCCCGCGGTCCGCCGAGCCGGACGTCGAGCCGCCGGGGCTCGGCGCCGTCCAGGTCGTCGAGGATCCACAGCTCGCCGGCGCTGGTGTACACGAGCCGGCTGCCGTCGCCGGCGAGATGACGGGCGTAGAAGCCGGAGACCGGGGTGTGCCGGCGCAGGTCGGACCCGTCGGCGAGGGAGGAGTAGACGGCGCCGACGCCCTCGTGGTCGGAGAGGAAGGCGATACGGTCACCGGCCCAGACGGGGCTCTCCAGGTTCCCGTCCAGGTCCTCGTGCAGCCGTACGAACTCCCCGGCTCCCTCTTCACCGTCAGGGGCCCGGTCGATCCACAACTTGCCCGCCGTGCCGCCCCGGTACCGCTTCCACCAGGCGGCCTCGCGCCCCATAGGCGCGGACAGCAGGACGGTGGACGGGCCGAACGCCACGTCGCCGACGGGGCCGTGCGGCAGGGTGGTGGCGGGGCCGCCGTCCAGCGGGATCGCGCGGGCCCAGCTGCGGCGCAGGCTCGCCTGGCCGTATGTGCTGATCGCGAGGACCTGTCCGTCCGGGGTCCAGCCGCGGACCTGGGTGCGCACGCTCCCCCAGTACGTCAGGCGGGTGGCACGGCCCCCCTCGACCGGGGCCGCGTGCACCTCGGGGGCGCCGTCGCGGGTGGAGGTCCAGGCGACGGTGGTGCCGTCGGGCGAGATGCGCGGGTGGCTGACCGGTACGTTGTCGGCGCTGGCCCGCCAGGCGCGGTCGCCGTCCACAGGAGCGAGCCATACGTCGTCCTCGGCGACGAAGGTCACCAACTCGCCGTGCACATGCGGAAATCGGAGATACGCAGCGGATACCGGGGATGCCTTCGATACGGGCTGAGTCACCTGATCACTTTAGGCAGGCGCGGCATCCGCCGACAGAGGTTCGGATCACTTGCCCTCCACGGGCCGGCACTGCGGATCGCCCTTGCACCAGATGGTCTTGGTGACCGTCACGGTGACGGTGGCCCCGGGCTGCTGTCCGCGCGAGGGGTTGTTGAAGATGGGCGACGGGGTCGCGTCGCAGTTGCCGAGGCCACTCACGTGGAACCACTGCTTGCCGCCCACCTTGGCCGTGAGGTCGCCGCGCACGCAGGCGCCGTTGACGGCGCGGGTGACCTTTCCGGTGACGGTGATCTCGCGTCTGTCCTTGGTCTGCCCCTGGCAGTCGACCTGGGCGACGGTGGTCTCGCTCGCCGAGGGCGCCGCGTTGCCCGTGGAGGCCTTGTTGTTCCCGTAGTTGGCCGTGCAGCTGAGCCACTGCACATCGACCTTCTGCCGCTCCAGTTCCTTGGTCGCGGTCTGATCGGTCGTGTACGCGACGGCCGCGGAGTTCAGTCCGCCCGGGTCGCACGCCACGGCTCCGCCGACGGCCGTCATCACCAGCACTGTCACGGCCGCCACCCGCCGTCCTCGCGGCCGCCGCCAGATCCGCCTCAATGCCCCCATGAACGGCAGCCTGCCACCGCGCCCGCTTCCGCGGTAGAGCGCATACGGTCACGAAAGCGCCCGCACGCGCGCTGCGGTCATCCCCGCAGCAGCAGCCACTCCTGCAGTTCCACCACATTGCCCTCGGGGTCCTTGAGGTGGGCCACGCGCATGCGGTCCGTCATGAGGGCGGGGCCGTGCGCGAGGTCGGCGCCCCGGGTCGCGATCTGCTCGCAGTAGGTGTCGAGGTCGTCGACGCGCAGAACCACCAGGGAGCGGTGACCCGTTGCCGTGTCGCCCAGTTCGTCCAGCACCTCGGCCATCATCGACCGGTCCTGGAGAGCGATGCCGGCCGAGCCGGTGGCCGGACTGAACTTCTCGTACGGCCCCTCGGCCGCCCCCGACTGCGGCTTGAGGCCGAGCACCTCGGCGTAGAAGCGGTAGCAGGCGGCGAAGTCACTGACGAGGAGCCGGACCTGGGCGAGTTCCACGATGTTCCCCCGATGTCGATCAGGACCAGCGGCCGGTGCGGCCGAGGAGCAGGGCCGTCGCCACGGTGCCCGCGGTCGATGTACGCAGCACGCTACGCCCCAGCCGGTACGCCTTCGCGCCGGCCTCCTCGAAGAGCGCCAACTCCTGCTCGGAGACGCCTCCTTCGGGTCCCACGACCAGCACGATCTCGCCCGCGGAGGGGAACTCGGCGGTGGCCAGCGGCTCGCTGCGGTAGTCGCGGTCCTCGTGCAGGACCGCGGCGAAGTCGGCTTTGGCGAGAAGTGCGGCAACCTGCTTGGTCGTTGCCGCGTCCGTGACCTCCGGGAAGCGCAGCCGGCGCGACTGCTTGCCTGCCTCGCGGGCCGTGGCACGCCATTTGGCGAGTGCCTTCAGGCCCCGGTCGCCCTTCCACTGGGTGATGCAGCGGGCGGCCGACCAGGGGACGATGGCGTCGACGCCGGTCTCGGTCATCGTCTCGACGGCCAACTCGCCGCGGTCGCCCTTGGGGAGGGCCTGGACGACGGTGATGCGGGGCGCGGGGTCGGGCTCGTACGGGAACTCGGTGGGCTCGACGAACAGCCGGTCCTTGCCCTCGGTCCGCACGACCGTACCGGCGGCGCCACGGCCCAGCCCGTCCGTGAGGACCACGTCCTCTCCGGGCTGCAGCCGCCGTACGGACACCGCGTGGCGCCCCTCGGGGCCGTCCAGTTCGACGATGGCTCCGGCGCCCACGCCCTCCAGGGAGTCGACCACGAACACCGGCGCGGTCATCGCAGGTCCCCCTTGGCCGACAACGCTGTCTTGGCCGCGTCGAGTTCGGCGGCGAGGACCTCCACCAGCTGCCCGGCCGGGAGTTCGCGCGCCATGCGGTGGCCCTGTCCCGCCCACAGCGCCATGCCCTGCGCGTCCCCGGACGCGGCGGCCTTCTTGCGCAGCGGCGCGGTGAGGTGGTGGACCTCCGGGTAGGCGGCGGGGGCGTACGGGCCGTGCTCGCGCAGGAAGCGGTTGACCAGACCGCGGGCCGGGCGGCCGGAGAACGCGCGCGTCAACTCCGTACGCACGAACAGGGGGTTGGTCAGCGCCTGCTTGTGTACGGCGCTTGCGCCGGACTCCGGCGTGGCGAGGAACGCCGTGCCGAGCTGGGCCGCGCTCGCGCCCGCCGCCAGTACGGCGGCGATCTGGCCGCCGCGCATGATGCCGCCGGCGGCGACGATCGGGATGCCCACGGTCTCGCGGATCTGCGCGACGAGGGAGAGCAGGCCGATGCCGGAGCCGTCGTTCTCCGGGATGTCGCGGTGCGTGCCCTGGTGGCCGCCGGCCTCGATGCCCTGCGCGATCACCGCGTCGGCGCCGGACCGCTCCACCGCGAGGGCCTCCTCCGCGGTGGTCGCGGCGGCCAGGGTGAACGTGCCGACACGGTGCAGGGAGTCGACCACCTCGCGGCTCGGGACGCCGAAGTGGAAGGACACGACCGGCACGGGGTTGTCGAGCAGCACGGCGAGCTTGGGTTCGAAGCCGTCGTCGCGGCCGCTGTCCGGGTCACCGACTTCGGTCTCGTACCAGGAGGCCTCGCCGGCCAGCTGGTGGGCGTAGATCTCGACGGCTCCGGGGTCGGCGTACTCCGGCTGCGGCAGGAAGAGATTCACGCCGAAAGGACGGCTCGTGAGGCTCCGCAGCTGCTTGATCTCCTGGTACATGCCGTCGGTCGTCTTGTACCCGGCTGCGAGGAACCCGAGCCCGCCGGCCTCGGCCACTGCCGCTGCGAGGTGCGGCACGGAGACGCCGCCCGCCATGGGGGCCTGCACGATCGGATGAGGGAAGAGACCGGTCAGCACAGAGGACATGACGGCATGTTGTCACGTCCTCCGAACAAGTCCGAATCGGGCCTTCCGGCAGGCATAGGCCTACGGCACGACCCGATGCCGGCCGGCACTTCCAGCCCGTCCGACGTGCGAGGACGAGGCCCGTTCAGGGCCGGAACGGAGGTCTGGGGGCGGGGGCCCCCAGCACCACATCAGCGCCCGTTGAACGCATCCTTGAGCCGCGGGAAGACCCCTGCCGCCCCGGCTGACCGTGCCCACCCGGGGGACGACCCCCGGACCCCCGGCAGCCGTCCCACAACTCACGTCAGCGACCGTTGAACGCATCCTTCAACCGCGAGAACAACCCCTGCCGCCCCGGCTGACCGTGCCTATCCCGGGGACGACCCCCGGACCCCCGGCAGCCGTCCCACAACTCACGTCAGCGACCGTTGAACGCATCCTTCAACCGCGAGAACAACCCCTGCTGCCCCGGCTGGAACTGCCCCACGGGACGCTCCTCGCCGCGCAGCTTGGCCAGCTCGCGCAGGAGGCGCTCCTGTTCCGGGTCCAGCTTGTTGGGGGTCTGGACCTCGACGTGGACGATGAGGTCGCCGCGGCCGCCGCCGCGCAGGTGCGTGACGCCGCGGCCGTGCAGCGGGATCGACTGGCCGGACTGGGTGCCGGGCCGGATGTCGACCTCCTCCATGCCGTCCAGCGTCTCCAGCGGGACCTTGGTACCGAGGGACGCGGCCGTCATCGGGATGGTGACCGTGCAGTGCAGGTCGTCGCCGCGCCGCTGGAAGGTCGAGTGCGGCAGCTCGTGGATCTCGACGTAGAGGTCACCGGCGGGGCCGCCACCGGGGCCGACCTCGCCCTCGCCCGCGAGCTGGATGCGGGTGCCGTTGTCGACACCGGCCGGGATCTTGACCGTGAGCGTGCGGCGCGAGCGGACCCGGCCGTCGCCGGCGCACTCCGGGCACGGCGTCGGGACGACGGTGCCGAAGCCCTGGCACTGCGGGCACGGACGGGACGTCATGACCTGGCCCAGGAAGGACCGGGTCACCTGCGACACCTCACCGCGGCCGCGGCACATGTCACACGTCTGAGCGGTCGTGCCGGGCGCCGCACCCTCACCGTTGCAGGTGGAGCAGACGATCGCCGTGTCGACCTGGATGTCCTTGGTCGTGCCGAAGGCGGCCTCGTCAAGGTCGATCTCCAGCCGGATCATCGCGTCCTGGCCCCGGCGCGTACGCGACCGCGGGCCCCGCTGCGACGCCGTACCGAAGAACGCGTCCATGATGTCCGAGAAGTTCCCGAAGCCGCCCGCGCCGAAGCCGCCGGCGCCACCGCCGGCCTGCGAGAGCGGGTCGCCGCCGAGGTCGTAGACCTGCTTCTTCTGCGGGTCCGACAGCACCTCGTAGGCGGCGTTGATCTCCTTGAACCGCTCCTGGGTCTTCGGGTCCGGATTGACGTCCGGGTGCAGCTCGCGCGCGAGCCGCCGGAAGGCCTTCTTGATCTCTTCCTGCGACGCGTCGCGGCGCACGCCGAGAACGGCGTAGTAGTCCGTGGCCACTTACGACTCCGCCAGGATCTGTCCGACGTACCGTGCCACTGCGCGTACCGCTCCCATCGTTCCCGGGTAATCCATGCGAGTCGGTCCGACCACGCCGAGCTTGGCGACCGCCTCATTGCCCGAACCGTAGCCGACCGACACCACCGAAGTGGAGTTGAGTCCCTCATAGGCGTTCTCGTGCCCGATGCGCACCGTCATGCCCGAATCCCCCGCCTCGCCAAGCAACTTGAGGAGCACGACCTGCTCCTCCAGCGCCTCCAGGACGGGGCGGATGGTGAGGGGGAAGTCATGCCCGAAACGGGTCAGATTGGCGGTGCCGCCGATCATCAGCCGTTCCTCGTTCTCCTCGACCAGTGTCTCCAGAAGTGTGGAGAGCACTGTCGAGACCGTACCCCGGTCTTCGGCGTCGAAGCCTTCCGGCAGGTCTTCCACGAGGTGGGGGACGTCCGCGAACCGGCGGCCCGCGACCCGGCTGTTGAGCCGGGCCCGCAGGTCGGCGAGGGAGGCCTCGCCGAACGGTGCCGGGCAGTCGACCATGCGCTGTTCGACCCGGCCGGTGTCCGTGATCAGCACGAGCATCACGCGCGCGGGGGCGAGCGAGAGCAGCTCCACGTGCCGGACGGTCGAGCGGGTCAGCGACGGGTACTGGACGACCGCCACCTGCCGCGTGAGCTGGGCGAGCAGCCGAACCGTCCGCGCCACCACGTCGTCAAGGTCCACGGCGCCGTCGAGGAAGTTCTGGATGGCCCGCCGCTCGGGCGCCGACATCGGCTTGACGCCCGCGAGCTTGTCGACGAACAGCCGGTACCCCTTGTCGGTGGGGATCCGCCCGGCGCTGGTGTGCGGCTGGGCGATGAACCCCTCGTCCTCCAGGGCCGCCATGTCGTTACGCACCGTCGCCGGGGACACTCCGAGGTTGTGCCGCTCGGTGAGGGCCTTCGACCCGACGGGCTCCTCGGTGCCGACGTAGTCCTGGACGATGGCGCGCAGTACCTGAAGCCGTCGTTCACTCAGCATCGCGCACACCTCCAGAAGTCGTCCCCCAGGCACTTCGCCTGGCACTCTGTCCGTCCGAGTGCCAGCCTTTCCCGGCCCAGTGTACGGCTGTGGGGTACACCCAGGGCAAGGTCGGCCCCCGTCGGCGGGGTCGTACGGCTAGCGTCGCCGTATGACGGTGACTTGGGAAGAGCTGGGGTGGGATCGGGTGGCGGCCGGGGTCGGGCGGTGCCGTCTTCCGGGCTGGGACTGCACGGCCGGACTGGTCGTCGGGGCCGGCACGGCGCTGGTGATCGACGCCGGTTCGAGCCTCGCGGAGGGCGTGCGGTTGCGTACCGAGGCGCAGGAACTCACCGGTCACCGTGTGACTCATCTCGCGCTCACGCATCCGCACTTCGACCATGTCTTCGGGGCGGCGGCGTTCGCGGGTGCGCAGGTGTACGGCGCGGTGGGCATGGACACGGTGTTCGGCGCACGGCACGCGCGCGAGGAGCTGCGGGCGGACGCGGTGGGCAACGGTCTGGACGCGCGGGTGGCCGAGGAGGCGGTGGACGCCCTTGTCGCACCCCGGCATCACGTCTCCGGCGAGTGGACCCTCGACCTGGGCGGCGGGCGGCAGGTCCTGCTGGCCAACGTGGGCCCCGGCCACACCGCCCACGACCTCGTCGTCCTGGTCCCCGGCTCCCCGGAGGTCGTCTTCTGCGGCGACCTGGTCGAGGAGTCCGGTGAGCCGCAGGCGGGCCCCGACGCCGTCCCGTCGCAATGGCCGGCCGCCCTCGACCGGCTCCTGGACCTGGGCGGCGCGGACGCGCTGTACGTGCCCGGTCACGGAGCGGTGGTCGACGCGGGGTTCGTGCGGGCACAGCGCGACGAGCTGGCCGCGCGTTTCGGCGTGTCGTGACCGCCGCCCGGCGGCTTCTCCTATCGTCATCCGAATGCGCCAGTACTCCGCCGATCTGACCCCGCCGTGGAAGAAGCCCAAGCCCGTCCCGGAGGTCGCGGCCGAGCCCGGTCTGGTGGTCGAGGAGCCCGGCACCGGTTTCTGCGGCGCGGTGATCCGCTGCGAGGCGGGCACGGTGACCCTGGAGGACCGCTTCGGCAAGCACCGGGTGTTTCCGATGGAGCCGCGCGGGTTTCTGCTGGAGGGGCGCGTCGTGACGCTCGTACGCCCGTCCTCGGGGCCCGTGCGCCCCAGCCGCACGGCATCCGGTTCGGTCGCCGTCCCCGGCGCACGCGCGCGCGTGGCCCGCGCCGGGCGCATCTATGTCGAGGGGCGGCACGACGCCGAACTGGTGGAGAAGGTCTGGGGTGACGACCTGCGCATCGAGGGCGTGGTCGTCGAGTACCTGGAGGGCGTGGACGACCTGCCGTCGATCGTGGCCGAGTTCGCGCCGGGTCCGGACGCGAGGCTGGGGGTGCTTGTGGACCACCTGGTGCCCGGCACCAAGGAGTGGCGCATCGCGGAGTCGGTGACGAGCGAGCACGCTCTGGTGGTCGGCCACCCGTACATCGACATCTGGGAGGCGGTGAAGCCGTCGTCCCTGGGGATCGCGGAGTGGCCGCGGGTGCCGCACGGGCAGGACTGGAAGACCGGGGTGTGCCGGGCGCTGGGCTGGCCGTCGGAGAACACCGGGGCGGTGTGGCAGGCGATCCTGAAGCGGGTCGGCTCCTACAAGGACCTGGAGCCGGAGCTGCTGGGACGGGTGGAGGAGCTGATCGACTTCGTCACGGCGCCGCAATAGCCGCCCTGGGGTCGGGCCGGCGGCAGATCAGTCCACCAGATCCCGCACCACCGCATCCGCCAGCAGCCGCCCCCGCAGCGTGAGCACGGCCCGCCCGTCCTCGTAGGGCCCGCCCTCCAGCAGCCCCTCCCCGAGCGCCCGCCGAGAGGCCTCCAGCCCTTCCTCCTTCAGCAGCGACAGCGGTACGCCCTCCCGCAGCCGCAGTTCCAGCAGGATCCGCTCCACGCGCCGGTCCTCGTCCGACAGGAGCTCGCGTCCCGCGCCCGGTGACCGCCCCGCCGCCAGTGCCGCCGCGTACGCCCCGGGATGCTTGACGTTCCACCAGCGCACCCCGCCCACGTGCGAGTGGGCGCCGGGGCCCGCGCCCCACCAGTCGGCGCCCCGCCAGTACAGCTCGTTGTGCAGGCAGCGGCCCGCCTCGGAGGTGGCCCAGTTGGAGACCTCGTACCAGTCGAGGCCCGCCGCCTTCATCGCCTCGTCCGCGATCAGGTAGCGGTCGGCGTGGACGTCGTCGTCCGTCATCGGGACCTCGCCGCGGCGGATGCGGCGCGCCAGCTGCGTGCCCTCCTCGACGATCAGCGCATAGGCGCTGATGTGGTCCGGGCCCGCGCCCAGCGCCGCCTCCAGGGAGGCCCGCCAGTCGTCGTCCGACTCCCCCGGTGTGCCGTAGATCAGGTCCAGGTTGACGTGCTCGAAGCCCGCCGCGCGGGCCTCCGCCACACACGCCTCGGGGCGGCCCGGCGTGTGCGTCCGGTCCAGCACGCGCAGCACATGCTGCTTCGCGCTCTGCATGCCGAAGGAGACGCGGTTGAAGCCGCCCTGCCGGAGCTCGGCCAGATACGCCGGGTCCACCGACTCCGGGTTCGCCTCCGTCGTCACCTCCGCGTCGGGCGCGAGGCCGAACTCGTCGCGGATCGCGTGCAGCATCCGTACGAGATCGCCCGCCGCCAGCAGCGTCGGCGTGCCGCCGCCCACGAAGACCGTGCGGACCGGGCGCGGGTCGTCGCCCAGGACCTTGCGGGCCAGGCGGATCTCGTCGATGAGGGTGTCCGCGTAGTTGTAGCGGGAGGCGAGGACGCCGCCCGTGCCGCGCAGCTCGGTGGCCGTGTACGTGTTGAAGTCGCAGTAGCCGCAGCGGGTCGCGCAGTACGGGACGTGCAGGTAGAAGCCGAGGGGGCGGTCGGCCGAACCGGCGAGGGCGGACGCGGGGAGGGCGCCGTCGGCGGGGACCGGCTCGCCGTCGGGGAGTGCGGAAGGCATGCCTTCCATTGTCCAGTACGCCGGCGGGGCCTACTCCGCCTGCAGCACCAGCAGCGCCAGGTCGTCCTCCGGCGGTCGTCCGCCGAACTCGTGCACCAGCCGCCGGATGCGCTCCGCGATCATTTCGGCACTGAGCCCGGCGCACCCGGCGAGGGCGGCCGCGAGGCCGTCGGCGTCGTCGAACATGTCGGAGCCGGAGCGGCGCTCCGTCACACCGTCCGTGACGCACAGGAGGCTGTCTCCGTGGCGCAGCTCGAAGGTCTCGCTGGTGTACGTCTCGTCGTCGACGACACCGAGGAGGGTCTGCGGGCGGGCCGCCGTGCGGACGTCCCCGTCGAGGCCGAGGAGCAGTGGGAGCGGGTGGCCGGCGGAGGCGACGGTGCAGCGGATGCCACCGTCGAAGGGGGCCAGTTCGCCGTAGAGGAGGGAGAGGAAGCGGGTCTGCGGGCCGTCGCCGGGGGCGGCCGGCCGTGCCAGGGCCCGGGCGGCGGCGTCCGCGGCCTCCGTCGCGTCGTCCAGGAGGAGCCGGTTGAGGCGGTCGAGGACGTCGGCGACGCGGTAGCCCTCGCGCGCCAGGAGGCGCAGCCAGGGGCGGGCCAGACCGATGACCACGGCGGCCTCGGGGCCCTTGCCCTGCACGTCGCCGACGGCGAAGCACCAGCGGCCGTCGCCGGCCGGGAAGAGGTCGTAGAAGTCGCCGCTGGGGCCGCCCTTGTCGCACGGCTCGTAGACGAGGGCGCTGCGCACGCCGGGGATCTCGGCGACGGCGGCGGGCAGCAGTCCGCGCTGCAGGACCTGGCTGATGGTGGCCTGGCGGGCGTACTGGCGGGCGGCGCCGACGGCGAGCGCCACCCGGCGGCTGAGGTCCTCGACCAGGCCGGTGATCTCGTCGGGGAAGCGCAGCAGTCCGGCACGGCCGATGACGAGCGTGCCGAGCGGGCGGCCGCCCGCGATCAGGCGGTACGCCAGCGCCGTACCGTGCTCGTCCCGCACCCCGAGTGCCTCGCCGGGCCAGGGGTGGGAGACCGGCCCCGACCTCAGGGCCTCGCCGGGGTGCGGCGGGTCCTTCTCCAGGGCCCGGCGCAGTTCCTCGATGCGGTTCTCGCTGCCGTGCCAGACGCGCGCGAGCCGGGGCCCGGCCCCCGTGGTGCCGTCGGCCCCCCAACCGCCACCGCGGCCCATGGCCTCGTCCTCCAGCCACACCGCGCACCAGTCGGCGAGCCGCGGCACGATCAGCTGTCCGGCGAGCGCGGCGACGAGATTCTCGTCGAGCTGCCCGGCGAGCAGGTCGGAGGCCTCGGCGAGGAACGACAGGGAGCCCCGGTTGAGCCAGTCCCGGTCGCGCTCGGCGCGCTGCGGGTCGGGGGCCAGCACCTGGGCGGCGCGCAGGCCGCGTTCCAGGGCGTACCGGCCTGCGTACGCCTCAGTCTGGCCCGCGGCCGGGCGTCCCTCGGCGGACAGCCGCGCCCACACCGTCTTGGCGCCCCTGCGGAAGGTGACGCCCCAGGACTCGGCGAGCGTGGCGACGAGGCGCAGTCCCCGGCCGTACTCCGGTGTCTCGTGCGGCACTTCGGCGGCCGAGTCGCGGGGCGCGCGGGAGGGGTGGTGGTCGGAGACCTCCAGGACGAGTGCTCCGGCCGCCCCCTCCAGGCGGCACTCCACCTCGACCTCGGTGCCCGCGTGCACGACCGCGTTGGTGACGAGTTCGCTGACGACGAGCACGGCGTCGTCGGCGAGGCGGTCGGTGAGGTACTCGGTGCCGGGCAGGCGTGACTCGGTCCAGTCGGCGACGGCGGCCCGCACGAGCGCCCTGGCGGAGCCCGGCGCGAGAGGGCTGCCGGGCAGCGTCGTGTACGTCTGCGCACGTGGATCCACACTCCCGTGTGCGGGCGGATGCCGATGCTCAGGCGCACCGCAGGCACAGGAAGCGGTCTCCCGTTGCGTCGGAATGGCCCCCATGGACAGCTCCCCGAGCGGTTCGGACGAATTCGCCTCAGTCGATGCCGACAGAGTGACAGACTGGCCTCGCCCATAAGCGCCGAGTTACCGAAGTGGGCCGCCATGAGTGAGAACAGTGCTACGCGTGTGCTCGAAGACGGTCAAAAACCGGAACAACTCCGAGCATCGGAGCTGCGCCCGCTGCTCGCCGCGATGGCCGCGGCCCGGGACGGCAACTTCACGATGGTTCCGGAGACGGGCCACGGGATGGTGGCGGAGCTGACGGCCGCCTTCAACCAGATCATGGACCGCAGCACCCACTTCAACGGTGAAGTGCAGCGCGTGAAGCGGGAGTTGGTACGCCACGGCCGACTCGACGAGCGGGTCTCGGCAAGCCCCGGGCAGGGGGCCTGGACGTCCCGGGTCAACGACGTGAACCAGATCCTGGACGCGCTGGTGGCCCCGGCGGCCAACGCGACGCGGGTGCTGGACGCGGTGGCCGGCGGCGATCTGACCCAGCGGGTCGACCTGCACGACGGCAGCCGGCAGTTGCGAGGTGATCTGCGGCGGCTGGGCCGTGCCGTGAACAAGATGGTCGACCAGCTGTCGCTGTTCACGGGCGAGGTGACCCGGGTCGCGCGCGAGGTGGGCACGGAGGGCCGGCTCGGCGGGCGGGCCAAGGTGACGGGCCTGTCGGGCAGTTGGCGGGATGTGACCGAGGCGGTCAACACGATGGCGGCCCGGCTGACCGCCCAGGTGAGGGACATCGCCCTGGTGACGACGGCGGTGGCCCGCGGTGACCTGACCCGCACGGTCACCGTCGAGGCGACCGGTGAGCTGCTCGAACTGAAGCTGACCGTGAACACGATGGTCGACCAGCTGTCCGCCTTCGCCGACGAGGTCACCAGGGTCGCCCGCGAGGTCGGCACCGAAGGCCAGTTGGGTGGGCGGGCCCAGGTGCGCGGTGTCAGCGGGGTCTGGAAGGACCTGACCGACAACGTCAACTTCATGGCCTCGAACCTGACGTCGCAGGTCCGCAACATCGCCCAGGTGACCACGGCCGTCGCCAACGGCGACCTGAGCCAGAAGATCACCGTCGACGCGCAGGGGGAGATCCTGGAGCTGAAGTCCACCATCAACACCATGGTCGACCAGCTCTCCGCCTTCGCCGACGAGGTCACCCGCGTCGCCCGCGAGGTCGGCACCGAGGGAAACCTCGGCGGCCGCGCCCAGGTGCGGGGCGTCTCCGGCGTCTGGAAGGACCTCACCGACAACGTCAACTTCATGGCGGACAACCTGACCTCGCAGGTCCGCAACATCGCCCTCGTCTCGACCGCCGTGGCGCAGGGCGACCTCGGCAAGAAGATCACTGTCGAGGCGAAGGGCGAGATCCTGGAGCTGAAGTCCACCATCAACACCATGGTCGACCAGCTCTCCGCCTTCGCCGACGAGGTCACCCGCGTCGCCCGCGAGGTCGGCACCGAGGGAAACCTCGGCGGCCAGGCGCAGGTGCGGGGCGTGTCGGGCGTCTGGAAGGACCTCACCGACAACGTCAACTTCATGGCGCTGAACCTGACCTCGCAGGTCCGCAACATCGCCCAGGTCACCACGGCCGTCGCCAACGGCGACCTCTCCAAGAAGATCACCGTCGACGCGCGCGGCGAGATCCTGGAGCTGAAGGACACCGTCAACACGATGGTGGAGCAGCTGCGCGCCTTCGCCGACGAGGTCACCCGGGTGGCCCGCGAGGTAGGCACCGACGGTCGGCTGGGCGGCCGTGCCCAGGTGCTCGGGGTCTCCGGCGTGTGGCGGGACCTGACGGACAACGTCAACTACATGGCGGACAACCTGACCTCGCAGGTGCGCAACATCGCCCAGGTCACCACGGCCGTCGCCAACGGCGACCTCTCCAAGAAGATCGACGTGGACGCGCGCGGCGAGATCCTGGAGCTGAAGACCGCCATCAACACGATGGTCGACACGCTGTCGTCCTTCTCCTCGGAGGTCACCCGGGTGGCCCGCGAGGTCGGCTCCGAGGGCCAACTCGGCGGCCAGGCACGGGTCGAGGGCGTGTACGGCACCTGGAAGCGCCTGACGACGAACGTGAACGAACTCGCCCTGAACCTCACCACCCAGGTCCGCGCGATCGCCGAGGTCGCCTCCGCCGTGGCCCAGGGCGACATGTCCCGGTCGATCACCGTGGAGACCCAGGGCGAGGTCACCGAGCTCAAGGACAACATCAACCTGATGGTGGCCAACCTCCGCGAGACCACCCGCGCGAAGGACTGGCTGGAGTCCAACCTGACCCGGCTCGCCGCACTGATGCAGGGCCACCGCGACCTGATGGAGGTCGCCGACCTGCTGCTGCGCGAGCTGACGCCGCTGGTGAACGCCCAGTACGGCGCGTTCTTCCTGGCCGACCCGGGCGAGGACAGCGCCTCGCTGCGCACCACCGTTCCCACGAAGGGGCTCGCGTTCATCGCCGGGTACGGCTCGGCCCAGGGCGCGACGGTCGAGACCAGCGGTCTGCCGGTGCACGGCCTGGTCCGGCAGGCGGCCCGCGAGAAGAAGCGGATCCTCGTCGAGGAGGCCCCGCCGGACTACATCAAGATCAACAGCGGGCTCGGGGAGGCGGCCCCCACGAGCGTCGTCATCATCCCGATCCTCTTCGAGGACAAGCTCCTCGGTGTGATCGAGCTGGCGTCCTTCTCCCGCTTCTCCGATGTGCATCTCGCGTTCTTCGACCAGTTCGTCAACACCATCGCCGTCGCCATCAACACGATCATCGCCAACTCCCGTACGGAGTCCCTGCTCGGCGAGTCCCAGCGGCTGGCCATGCAGCTCCAGGAGCGCTCCGACGAACTCCAGAAGCAGCAGGCGGAGTTGCAGCGCTCGAACGCCGAACTGGAGGAGAAGGCCGCCCTGTTGGCCACCAGCTCCCAGTACAAGTCGGAGTTCCTGGCGAACATGTCGCACGAGCTGCGCACCCCGCTCAACTCCCTGCTGATCCTGGCCCGTCTCCTGTCCGACAACCCCGACGGTCATCTCACCGACCAGGAGGTGCAGTTCGCGACGACCATCCACCGCTCCGGCTCCGACCTGCTGCAGCTGATCAACGACATCCTGGACCTGTCGAAGATCGAGGCCGGCCGGATGGACGTACGCCCGAAGAAGCTGCCGCTCATCAAACTGCTGGACTACGTGCACGCCACCTTCCGCCCGCTCACCCTCGACCGCGGGCTCGCCTTCGAGGTCGCGGTCGGCGACGACGTACCGCGCGAGATGTACTCGGACGAGCAGCGCCTGCAGCAGATCCTGCGCAATCTGCTGTCCAACGCGATCAAGTTCACCGCGACGGGCCGGGTGGAGCTGCGGGTGAACAGGATCAAGGACCCCGAGCACCTCCACGTCCGCGAGGGGGACGACGTGATCGCCTTCGCCGTCTCCGACACCGGCATCGGCATCGCGGCCGAGAAACTCCCGGTGATCTTCGAGGCGTTCCAGCAGGCCGACGGCACCACCAACCGCAAGTACGGGGGCACGGGCCTCGGTCTGTCCATCAGCCGGGAGATCGCGGGCCTGCTCGGCGGCCGCATCGTCGCCACGAGCGAGCCCGGCACGGGGTCCACGTTCACGCTGTACGTCCCCGTCGTCAGCCCCGGCCACTCGGCGACCGGACCGGTTCCCGAGGACCGTGCGGTGGCGGCGCCGGAGCAGCTGTCGGCGGAGCCGTACACCGCGACGCACGACGTGGACGACTCCTGGCCGACGCCCACCAAGCTGGAGGCGTGGAAGGCCGGCCGCGCGGGTCAGGTGCTGCCCGGGCGGCGGGTGTTGATCGTGGACGACGACATCCGTAACGTCTTCGCCCTCACCCATGTCCTCGGCCGCGTCGGCATGCCGGTCCTGTACGCGGAGAACGGCCGCGAGGGCATCGAGACACTGGAGCGCAACCCGGACGTCGAACTCGTCCTGATGGACATCATGATGCCGGAGATGGACGGCTACGAGACCATCGCCGCCATCCGCCGTGCCCCCCGCTGGACGGGCCTGCCGATCGTCGCCCTCACCGCGAAGGCGATGCCCGGAGACCGCGAGAAGTCCATCGCGCGGGGCGCCAACGACTACGTACCGAAGCCGGTGGACGTCGACCAGCTGCTGACAGTCGTCTGCGCCCTGCTCGATCCCGAAGGGGCGGACGACACCACCGAAACCGTTGCGACGGAACCGACCACGACTGGGGAAGCCACGGTTCCGCCGACGACCGAATCATGAGGCACTGTCACCATGAGCGCTGAGGCAACGACCCGCGAGCGCGCCAGCATCCTCCTCGTGGACGACATGGAGGACAACCTGATCGCGCTCGAGGCCGTCCTGGGGTCCCTCAACGAGCCGCTGGTACGCGCACGTTCGGGCGAGGAGGCGATGAAGGCACTGCTGCGCCAGCACTTCGCCCTCGTTCTGCTCGACGTCCGCATGCCCGGCATGGACGGATTCGAGACGGCCGCGAACATCAAGCGGCTCGACCAGACCAAGGACGTCCCGATCATCTTCCTGACCGGTGCGGAGGACGACTCGGGCTACGCCTTCCGCGGGTACGCCACAGGCGCCGCCGACTACCTGACCAAGCCCTTCGACCCCTGGGTCCTGCGGGCGAAGGTCACGGTCTTCCTGGACCTGCACCGCAAGAACCAGCAGCTGGAGCGCGTACGCGCACAGGAACAGGCGGACTACGGGGAGGTGAGCAGCAGACTGGCGGAGCTGGAGGCGCAGCTGGACGGCCACGAGCCCCCGGATTTGGAAGCACTGCGCATCCAGGTCCGGGAGCTGCGGACACTCGTCAACAGGGGCCGTCCGTAACGCCCCTGGCTACGCCTCGCGGGCTCCGGCGTACATCTCGTCGATCAGGTGCTTGTACTCCCGCTCGACGACCGGCCGCTTCAGCTTCAGGCTCGGCGTGATCTCGCCGTGCTCCACGTCGAGGTCACGCGGCAGCAACCGGAACTTCTTGACGGTCTGCCAGCGCTGCAGGCCCTGGTTGAGTTCCTTGACGTACCCCTCGATGAGGGCGACCGTCGCCGGCTCGGCGACGACCTGCGCGTACGACTTGCCCGCGAGCCCGTTCTCCTTGGCCCACTCAAGGATGGACGGCTCCTCCAGCGCGATCAGCGCCGTGCAGAAGTTCCGGTCGGCGCCGTGCACCAGGATGTTGGAGACGTACGGGCAGACCGCCTTGAACTGCCCCTCGACCTCGGCCGGCGCGATGTACTTGCCGCCGGACGTTTTGATGAGGTCCTTCTTGCGGTCGGTGATGCGCAGGTAGCCGTCCGGGGACAGCTCGCCGATGTCGCCGGTGTGGAACCAGCCGTCCGACTCCAGCACCTCGACGGTCTTCTCGGGCAGCCCGTGGTAGCCCTCCATGATTCCGGGGCCGCGCAGCAGGATCTCGCCGTCGTCCGCGATGCGCACCTCCGTGCCGGGCAGCGGCTTGCCGACCGTGCCGGTGCGGTAGGCCTCGCCGGGGTTCACGAAGGAGGCCGCCGAGGACTCCGTGAGGCCGTAGCCCTCAAGGATGTGGATGCCCGCGCCGGCGAAGAAGTAGCCGATCTCCGGCGCGAGCGCGGCCGAACCGGACACGCAGGCCCGCAGGTTGCCGCCGAACGCCTCGCGGATCTTGGCGAAGACCAGCGCGTCGGCGACCTTGTGCTTGGCGCCCAGTCCGAAGGGGACCGACGCCGTGCCGGTGCGCCGGAAGTTGTCCTGGGAGACCTTGGCGTACTCGCGCGCGACCTCCGCGGCCCACTGGAAGATCTTGTACTTGGCTCCGCCGCCGGCCTTCGCCTTGGCGGCGACCCCGTTGTAGACCTTCTCGAAGATGCGCGGGACGGCCGCCATGTACGTCGGCCGCACGATCGGCAGATTCTCGATGATCTTGTCGACGCGGCCGTCGACGGCGGTGACGTGACCGACCTCGATCTGGCCCGAGGTGAGCACCTTGCCGAAGACGTGCGCGAGCGGCAGCCACAGGTACTGCACGTCCTCGGCGCTGATCAGGCCGGTCGCGGAGATCGCCTTCGCCATGTACGACCAGTTGTCGTGCGGCAGGCGCACGCCCTTGGGGCGGCCGGTGGTGCCGGAGGTGTAGATGAGGGTGGCGAGCTGGTCCTTGGTGATCGCCCCGACCCGCTCCCTGATCAGGTCGGGGTCCTTCTCCAGGCGAGCGGCGCCCCTGGCCTCCAGCTCGGCGAGGGTGAGGACCCAGTCGCTCGTCTCGACGCCGGCCGAGTCGATCACGACCACATGGGTGAGGGCGGGCAGCTCAGCGCGCTTCTCCACCACCTTGGCGAGCTGGGCCGCGTCCTCCGCGACCAGCACCAGGCTCTCGGAGTCGGAGAGGATGAACGCCGACTCGTCGGCGTTGGTCTGCGGGTAGATCGTGGTCGTGGCGGCCCCGGCGCACATGATGCCGAGGTCGGCGATGAGCCACTCGACCCGGGTGGAGGAGGCGAGCGCGACGCGCTGCTCGGGCTGCACACCCAGTTCGATCAGGCCGGCGGCGATCGAGTAGACCCGCTCCGCGGCCTGCGCCCAGCTCAGCGCCTTCCAGTCGTCGGGGCCCTCACCGGACACGGGGGCCACCGGGTAGCGGTACGCCTCCGCGTCCGGCGTGGCCGCAACGCGCTCCAGGAAGAGGGCCGCCACGCTCGGCGGACGGTTCTCGATCAGTGTCTGTGTGTCGCTCACGACATCCTCCGGGGCCCGCGGCAGCGCGGCTGGCTCAAGTGCGGCGGTATTGACTGCGTGTATTCACGCGAGCCGTTGTTTAACTCGCGAGTAACTATCGAGCAGAGATCAGGGTAGAGCCCGACCGGCCGGTTCGTAAGGGGCGGCGGCCTGTCACTTCGTACAGAGAGCGACGCTACGCACGCGTAGGGGCCCGTCGCGCTTTCGGTACGACGAGCCCCTGTTGTGTCCGGTTTGGTGCCGCAACCCGTTGTTACCCGGGGTTACTTCTTGCCCTTGCCCGACCCCGCACTGTCATCGCTGGAGAGCACGGCGATGAACGCCTCCTGGGGAACCTCCACGGAACCCACCATCTTCATTCGCTTCTTGCCCTCCTTCTGCTTCTCCAGGAGCTTGCGCTTACGGGAGATGTCGCCGCCGTAGCACTTGGCGAGGACGTCCTTGCGGATGGCGCGGATGGTCTCGCGGGCGATCACCCGGGAGCCGATGGCGGCCTGGATGGGCACCTCGAAGGCCTGCCGCGGGATGAGCTCGCGCAGCTTGGCGACGAGCCGCACACCGTAGGAGTAGGCCGCGTCCTTGTGCGTGATCGCGGAGAACGCGTCGACCTTGTCGCCGTGCAGCAGGATGTCGACCTTGACCAGGCTGGAGGTCTGCTCGCCGGTGGGCTCGTAGTCCAGCGACGCGTAACCGCGCGTCTTCGACTTCAGCTGGTCGAAGAAGTCGAAGACGATCTCCGCGAGCGGGAGCGTGTAGCGGATCTCGACCCGGTCCTCGGACAGGTAGTCCATGCCGAGAAGAGTCCCGCGCCGGGTCTGGCACAGCTCCATGATCGCCCCGATGAACTCGCTCGGGGCGAGGATCGTGGCGCGTACGACGGGCTCGTACACGTCGTTGATCTTGCCCTCGGGGAACTCGCTGGGGTTGGTGACCGTGTGCTCGGTCCCGTCCTCCATGATCACGCGGTAGACCACGTTCGGCGCGGTCGCGATCAGGTCGAGCCCGAACTCGCGCTCCAGCCGCTCACGGATGACGTCCAGGTGCAGCAGGCCGAGGAAGCCGACACGGAAGCCGAAGCCCAGGGCGGCGGAGGTCTCCGGCTCGTACACCAGCGCGGCGTCGTTGAGCTGCAGCTTGTCGAGCGCGTCGCGCAGCTCGGGGTAGTCGGAGCCGTCCAGCGGATACAGCCCGGAGAAGACCATGGGCTTGGGGTCCTTGTATCCCCCGAGGGCCTCGGTCGCGCCCTTGTGCAGGCTGGTGATCGTGTCACCGACCTTGGACTGGCGGACGTCCTTCACACCGGTGATGAGGTAGCCCACCTCACCGACGCCGAGTCCGTCGGCACCGAGCATCTCGGGCGAGTTCGTCCCGATCTCCAGCAGCTCGTGCGTGGCGTTGGTGGACATCATCCGGATGCGCTCGCGCTTGTTGAGCTGCCCGTCGATGACTCGTACGTACGTCACGACGCCGCGATAGGAGTCGTAGACCGAGTCGAAGATCATCGCGCGGGCGGGGGCGTCCGCGACGCCGACCGGGGCCGGGATCTCCTTGACCACCTTGTCGAGCAGCGCGTCGACGCCGAGACCGGTCTTGGCGGACACCCGCAGCACGTCGTCCGGGTCGCAGCCGACGAGATTCGCGAGCTCCTCGGCGAACTTCTCGGGCTGCGCCGCCGGCAGGTCGATCTTGTTCAGTACGGGGATGATCGTGAGGTCGTTCTCCATCGCCAGGTAGAGGTTGGCGAGGGTCTGGGCCTCGATGCCCTGGGCGGCGTCGACGAGGAGTACGGTCCCCTCGCAGGCGGCGAGCGAGCGCGAGACCTCGTACGTGAAGTCGACGTGCCCCGGGGTGTCGATCATGTTGAGGATGTGCGTGTCGGTCTTGTCATGGGTCGGGGCCCACGGCAAACGCACCGCCTGGGACTTGATCGTGATGCCGCGCTCGCGCTCGATGTCCATCCGGTCGAGGTACTGAGCACGCATCTGCCGCTGGTCGACCACGCCGGTCAGCTGGAGCATGCGGTCGGCGAGCGTGGACTTGCCGTGGTCGATGTGCGCGATGATGCAGAAATTGCGGATCTGAGCCGGGGCGGTACGGCTCGGCTCGGGCACATTGTTAGGGGTCGCGGGCACGCAGGGTCCTGTCTCTTGAGGCGCCTTATGCCTCGGGTCGGATCTATACGTAGGCTCCATGGTCCCACGGGCGGGGACCGGGAACCGTTTTGGGCCATGGGCCGGGCCCCTGGTAGCCTGGGTGGCTGTGTCTCCTGCCCTCTCAGCACGAGGCATACTCCAGAAAATCACCGGGACGGGTCCCTTGCGGCCCCGGACCAGAACCTGAAAAGGCTCATCAGTGGCGAACATCAAGTCCCAGATCAAGCGGATCAAGACCAACGAGAAGGCCCGGCTGCGCAACAAGGCCGTCAAGTCCTCCCTGAAGACCGCGATCCGCAAGGCCCGCGAGGCCGCTGCCGCGGGTGACGTCGAGAAGGCCACCGAGCACGAGCGCGCTGCCGCGCGTCTGCTCGACAAGGCCGTCTCCAAGGGCGTCATCCACAAGAACCAGGCCGCCAACAAGAAGTCGGCGCTTGCTTCCAAGGTCGCTTCCCTCCAGGGCTGAACCTCTCACTGATCTGACCGGTCCTACGGGACCGAACAGCCGGAAGGACCAGAGCGGGCCCTCTCTCATCCGCTCCCGACCGGCTCCCAGAGCCTGTACGCGGCCTGCGTTCGCCACGCGGGTACGGGCTCGACATCGTGAACCGAAGGCCCCGCTTCCCACCCTTCCCCAGGGTGGGGGCGGGGCCTTCGCCACTTCTTGCGTTCTTGGTGGGCCCGAATCAGGGGTCCGGGGACGCGGGCCTCCGCACTTCCAGCGTGCTTGGTGAGGGGAAGGGCGGCCCCTCAATCAGCCCGTCCGGCGCTTGAGGACGAGGCCGTCCAGGCCGAAGCGGGGGTCTGGGGGGGGGCGGCAGCCCCCGGGGGAAGCGACAGGGGCAGCCCCCCAACCAGCCCGTCCAGCGCATGAAGACAAGGCCACCCAAGCCAACGCGGGGGACTGATCGCGGCAGCCCCCGGAGGAAGCGACAGGGGCAGCCCCCCAACCAGCCCGTCCAGCGCATGAAGACAAGGCCACCCAAGCCGAAGCCGGGGGGCTGGGGCGGCAGGGGCGGCGCCCCTGGGAAGGGGACGGGTAGGGGCGGCGGGGGCGAGAACACACGGCGCCGACACCGACGCAGGCCCCGCAACACCCACCCCCATCCACACTTACCGCCCGCGCGACCGCGCTGCCCGCGCAATGGTCACGACGGCCTTCTCCAACGCGTACTCGGGATCGTCCCCGCCCCCCTTCACCCCCGCGTCGGCCTCAGCAACCGCCCGCAACGCTTCAGCAACCCCATCCGGCGTCCACCCCCGCATCTGCTGCCGCACCCGATCGATCTTCCACGGCGGCATCCCCAGCTCCCGCGCCAGATCGGCCGGCCGCCCCCCTCGCGCGGAGGACAGCTTCCCGATGGCCCGCACCCCCTGCGCCAGCGCACTGGTGATCAACACCGGCGCCACCCCGGTGGCCAGCGACCACCTCAGCGCCTCCAGCGCCTCGGCCGCCCGCCCTTCCACGGCCCGGTCGGCAACCGTGAAACTCGACGCCTCGGCCCGCCCGGTGTAGTACCGCCCGACAACGGCCTCGTCGATGGTCCCTTCCACATCCGCGACCAACTGGGAAACGGCGGACGCCAGCTCCCGCAGATCGCTCCCGATCGCGTCGACGAGCGCCTGACAGGCCTCGGGCGTGGCAGACCTCCCGACCGCCCTGAACTCCCCCCGCACGAAGGCCAGCCGGTCCGCCGGCTTGGTCATCTTCGGGCAGGCCACCTCACGCGCACCCGCCTTGCGCGCGGCGTCGAGAAGCGCCTTGCCCTTCGCCGCGCCCGCATGCACCAGCACGAGGGTGATCTCCTCGGCGGGCGCCCCGAGATACGCCTTCACGTCCTTGACGGTGTCGGCCGAAAGATCCTGCGCATTGCGTACGACCACGACCTTCCGCTCCGCGAAGAGCGACGGACTGGTCAACTCGGCGAGCGTGCCGGGCTGCAACTGCTCCGGGTTCAGGTCACGTACGTCCGTGTCGGCGTCGGCGGCCCTGGCGGCGGCCACCACCTCCCGCACGGCACGGTCGAGCAGGAGGTCCTCCTGGCCCACGGCAAGCGTCACCGGGGCGAGAAGGTCGTCATCAGCAGTCTTCCTGGCCATCGCGACAAGCATCGCACGCACCACTGACAACGGGCTCCCGCCGCAGGCTCACCGGCTCACGGCTCCTCCCGCCACCCGTCCCACGCCCCCACGAACTCGTCCAGCTCCCCCGGATCCAGCCGCCCGTCCTCGTCCCGCAGCACGACCAGCCACTGCGCGTCCTCCGCGTCGTCCTCACCGGCCAGCGCGTCCCTGACGAGCCGCGGTTGCTCGGACAGCCCGAACCGCTCCCCGAGCGCCTCGGCCACCTCCTCCGCGGCATCACGGTCCGGCAGCACCAGGACATGTCTCACATCGCTCACGGCAGCCATTGTCCGGCACTGACGTCAGGCTCCCGCAGGTCACCCCTTGCGCACGACCTGCACATCGAGGTCGATCCGGATGCTCGGCCCCACAACCGCGATCCCCCGCGCCAGCATCGTCTGCCAGCTCACCGTGAAGTCGTCCCGATGCAGCTCCGTCGTGGCCCGGCAGGCCGCCCGCACCTCGCCCTCCATGCCGTTGCCGAGCCCGAGGTACTCCGTGTCGAGCGTGACCGTACGGGTCACGCCGTGCAGCGACAGCGCCCCCGTGACCGCCCACCGGGTGCCGCCCTTGTGCACGAACCGCTCGCTGTAGAACTCCAGCGTCGGAAAGCGCGCCACGTCCAGGAAGTCGCCGGAGCGCAGATGGTCGTCCCGCATCCTGACGTTCGTGTCGATGCTCGCCGCGTCGATCACCACATGCATCGCCGACTGCTCCATCGGATCCGCGATCCGTACAGCCCCCGCGAAGGAGTTGAACCGGCCGTGGATCCGTGCCAGCCCGATGTGCCGCGCGGTGAACCCGATCGAGGAGTGCGCAGGCTCGATCTCCCAGTCGCCCGCCGCGGGCAGCTCCGGCGGCCGCGCGACCTGAAGCGTCACGTCGCCCAGCGAGGCCAGTGCATTCTCCCCGACGGTCGCGCTGGCCCGGTACGGCGTGTATCCCTCGGCCGACACCGCGAGCCGGTACTCCCCCGCGGGCACCGTCGTCACGAACGACCCGAAGGGATCCGTCTCCCCGCCGGCCACCTTGCGCCCCATGGGGTCGCTGACGGCGAACTCCGCATGCGTCACCGGCGCGTGGACCGGATCCAGCACCCGGCAGCTCAGCACCCCGGCCGTCGGCGGGGTCTGCACCGCCGCCAGTGGACTCGTCCGTTGTTCTCTGCTCGTTCGGTTTGCCAACCAGCGGCCGAACATCCACGCCACCCCTGTGCACCTCGACGTCACACGCTGCCGAAGACACATTCGATCACCGTTGTGGCTTTCGAGGCAACACGCACTGCCTACGCACGAGTAGCAACGAATGGTCCCTCGTGGACCCAATCAGTCGCTCCTGCGCGGATTTCGCACAGTCGGCACGCAGCCGAGCTCGATCCCGAACCGGTCCCGGTACACCCCGAGCACCTCCTCGTCCGTGCCCAACTCACGCTCCTCCCGCACCCCGTCCGGGCCGGTCACCTTGAAGGTGCGCCCGCTGAGCGTGATCCTCCCTCCGTCCTCCGTCACCCTTGAACACACCAACGACTGCACGAAGTGCGACACGGGCGAGGTGCTGTGCCACCACGCCCCGGCCACGAAGTCGCCGAGCTCACGCGGCCGCACCTCCAGCCGGTACTGCGGCCTGCCGTTCACGACGACGTCCAGGTCCGGCCCCGCCTCGACGATCCGGAATGTGCCGCCCGGATCCTTCTGCTCACCCCTCTCCCCGAACGCCAGCGGCCAGTGACTGTGCGCCCCGAAGCCGACGTCCGCCAGCCAGTCACTCCCGTCCACCGTCCGCACCCGCAGCGCGAGATGGTCGCACGGGATCCCGAGCCGCCCCTCGTCGCCGTGCACCCGGGCGGCGAGCAGGGTGACCTCGAAACCCAGTGCGGCGAGCAAGGCCCCGAACGCCCCGTTGAGTTCGTAGCAGAACCCGCCCCGCCGCGCCCCCACCACCTTGTCCAGCAGCCGCTTCTCCTCCAGCACGATCTCCTCGCCGAGGTGGATCGACAGGTTCTCGAAGGGCACGGCCTGCAGGTGACGCAGATGCAGGTCGCGCAGACCCTCGATGGTGGGGGTGGTGGGCGCGGTGGGCCACTGAGCGGGCTCGATTCCCAGACGGCGGAGGTAGGCGTCGACCTGTGAGCTATGCATGCCCTCAGTCTCGCGCCACCTGCAACTCCCTGCCCGTCCCCGTCCCCGTCTCCGTCTCCGTGACCGCCAGCGCCCCGTCCCGGTCCGTCCGCAGCACCAGCGCGCCCCCGGCCCGCAAGGCCGCGACCGTGCTGGGGGCCGGGTGCCCGTAAGGGTTGTCCTTCCCGCAGCTGATCAGCGCGATCCGCGGGGCCACCCTGCGTATCAGCTCCGGGTCCTGGTAGGCCGAACCGTGATGGGCGACCTTGAGGACGTCCACGCCACCGAGCTGTGCCCCTTGCGGCGAACTCAACAGCGCCTGCTGGGCCGTGGGTTCAAGATCCCCGAGCAGCAGGAGCCGCAGCCCGGCCGACCTGACGAGCAGGGCGACGCTGGCGTCGTTCGGCCCGTCCGGATCAGGTGCCGGGCTCGGCGGAGGCCACAGCACCTGCCAGGACAGCGAACCGGTGCGCCGCTGCTCGCCGGCCACGGCCCGGGTCACCGGGATGCGCCGTGCCGCCGCCTGCTTCCGTACGAACTCCACCTGGTCCGCAGGCTCGTCGAAGCCGGTCGTCTCGATCGCCCCCACCGAACGCCCGCGCAGCACACCGGGCAGCCCGGCCACATGGTCCGCGTGGAAGTGGGTCAGCACGATCAGGGGGATCCTGGTGATGCCGAGCGTGCTCAGACAGTGGTCGACGAGCCTTGGATCGGGCCCGGCGTCGACCACCACACCGCTGCCGTCCCCCGCCGCGAGCACGGTCGCGTCGCCCTGCCCCACGTCACACATCGCGAACCGCCATCCCGGCGGCGGCCACCCCGTGATCACCCTCGTCAACGGCGGCGGCTGCACCACGAGGAGCACGAGCAGCACCCCGCAGGCGGTGCACACCCAGGGATGTCTCAACAACCGGCGTCCGGCCAGCAGGACGGCCACCGTGACCAGCGCGAGCAGGCCTGCTCCGCTCCAGTCGCCCGGCCAGTCCACTCCCGCGCCGGGCAGGGCCGCCCCGGTCCGGGCGATGTCCGCGATCCAGTCGGCAGGCCAACTCGCGCACCAGGCCAGCACCTTGGCCACCGGCATCAGCACCGGGGCGGTCGCCAGCGCCGCGAAACCGAGCACCGTGGCCGGCGCCACCGCGATCTCCGCGAGCAGATTGCACGGCACCGCCACCAGGCTCACCCGTGCCGACAGCACGGCGACGACCGGTGCGCACAGCGCCTGCGCCGCGGCCGCCGCAGCCAGCCCCTCGGCCAGCCTCGGCGGGACCCGGCGCCGCCGCAGCGCCTCGCTCCAGCGCGGAGCAAGCGTGAGCAGGGCTCCGGTGGCCAGCACGGAGAGCAGGAAGCCGTAACTCCGAGCCAGCCAGGGGTCGTACAGCACGAGCAGCAGTACCGCCGTCGCCAGCGCCGGGACGAGCGATCTGCGGCGTCCGGTCGCCAGGGCCAGCAGCACGACGGCACCGCAGGCCGCGGCACGCAGCACACTCGGATCCGGTCGGCACACGACCACGAAGCCGAGTGTGAGCGCTCCCCCGAGCAGCGCGGTCATCCGCAGCGGGATGCCGAGCCGGGGCGCGAGCCCCCGGCGCTCCACCAGTTGCGCCATGCCCGGCGGTCCGATGAGCAGGGCGAGAATGATCGTGAGGTTGCTCCCGGACACGGCGAGCGTGTGCGCGAGGTCGGTGTCCTTGAAGGCCTCGTCCAGTTCCGGAGTGATCCGCGAGGTGTCCCCGACGACCAGCCCGGGCAGCAGCGCCCGCGCGTCCGCCGGCAGTCCTTCGGTCGCCTCGCGCAGCCCGGCCCGCAACCGCCCGGCGAACCGCTGGATGCCCGACGGTCCTTCCGTCACCTCCGGCACGGCCTGCCCCCGCACCCGCAGCACCCCGGCGATACGGTCCCCACCGACCGCCGCGGGCGCCGACCGCGCAACGACCCGCAGCCGGGTGGAGGGCAACAACTCGAGCCAGGGGGACCGTGATCGCCCCTCAACGTCGGCCTTCGTTCGGGCACTGCCCGCCCCCACGTCGACGATCACCAACACCGGTGCCCGCGTCGCCAACGCCGCCCCGTCCGCTTCCTCGACCCGCCGTACCTCCCCCTCCATCACCACGGAGGCGGGAGCGGCATGATCCCCTCTGATCCGGGGCCTGGTCAGCCGCGGGTCGGAGGTGATCTCGACCTCGGCGGTCACGGTGGCGTACTGCCGGGCCAGCCCGGGCACGGGCCCGCGCCGCAGGTCGGCTCCGTGCAGCCCGGCGGAGACGGCGGCAGCGGCGACGCAGAGCAGCAGGGCAGCGACCGGGGCCCGCGGCCACAGACCCGGCATAGGCGTCGGCGTTGGCTTCGGTGTCGGCGAACCGGCTCGTCCTCCCCGTCGCCGTACCGCCAGCAGGACCACCGCAGCAGTCAGGCAGAGGACCGCGACACCCGCGACCCAGCCGGACGGCGCGTCCAGCATCAACGCCGCCGTCGCCCAAGCCGCGAGTGCGGGCGGTACGAGGCGTAGGTCCGTCGGTCCTTCCTGTCTGGGGTGGGCGGTTCCGAGCCGTCCTCCTGAGGCGGCGTGGACGGTGGCGCGCCCGGGCGGGGGCGCTGGCGTGCGCCTCATGGCCGTACGAGATTCCGGAGGTCGGCGAAGCGGCGGTCGCCGATGCCGTTGACCTCGCGCAGCTCGTTCACGGAGCGGAAGCCGCCGTGCTGTGTGCGGTAGTCGATGATGTGCTGGGCGAGCACGGGGCCGACGCCCGGCAGGGTGTCGAGCTGGTCCACGGTGGCGGTGTTGAGCGCGACCGGAGCAGCGGGAGCAGCACCCGCCGGCGGGCCGGCCGGGCCGCCGCCGGCCACACCGCCCGAACCGGGTGCCGGGGCAGCGGAACCGCCGACGATCACCTGCTCACCGTCCACAAGGAAGCGGGCCCGGTTCAGGCCGTCCGTGCTGGTGCCAGGGCGCACCCCGCCGGCCGCGTGCAGCGCGTCGGCGACACGTGACCCAGCGGGCAGGCGGTGGATCCCGGGGTCACGGACCTTGCCGCTGACGTCCACGACGATCTCGGCCCCGGCGGTCGCCGCCGTCCGCGCGGTGCCCACGGTGTCCGGCGCCCCGGCCGATGCGTCCGGCTCCGGCTCTCCGCTCCCCTTCCGTTCACCGAACGGAGCCGCTGCCCGCACCACTTCGGGCGCCCGCACGGACTGTGTCCGCCCGACCCAGAAGTGCTGAACGGCGAAGACGGCGGCCACGACAAGCAGCGCCCCGAGTGCGAACACGCTGCGCCGCTCCAGCCCACACCTCGCCTGCAGCCACAACGGCATCCGCTCCCGCAGAGCATGCCCGGCCCGCGCACGCCAGGCCTCTCCTGCCGGGGAAACCTCCGTGCCCTCAACCGCTTCTCTCACCGGAGTCGCAGAGAACGAACCGTGCTCGCCGTCCTCCTCCACAGGCAGCACCGGCGGCGGCCCGGTCCCCAACTCCCGCCGATCACCGGCACGTTCGGGAAAGAGTGCCTGCGCACGCCGGCGGGCTTCCTCCGCCGACGCGTGCCGGTGCCGGGCACGGCTCCTCAGCGGCAGCGGGCGAGGGCGGATCCGGCCGTCGGAGGCGGGTCCGCGTCCCGGGCCGCTGGAGACGGTCGCTGTACGTGAACGTGATCGAAGTGCCATGCGACGAGGATCGGACAGCCCGCCGATCTCGCGATGATCTTGCTCAATTCCCGGGGATTACCAGCCAGTTGTGGATAACCACGTCACCCACACGAGCGGAACGACCCACAGAAGACAGCACACGGAAGACACCACACAGCAGAAAGCACGGCGCAGAAAGCACCCAACCCGCAGCACCCGGCACCCGGCACCCGGCACCCGGCACCCGGCACCCGGCGACTGCACCGCCGTCACCGCGGCGAGACCACAGTCCCCAGCAACCCCGGCCCGGTATGCGCTCCGATCACGGCCCCCACCTCACTCACATGCAGGTCCACCACCCCGGTCACCCGCGCCCGCAACCGGTCCGCGAGCGCCGCTGCCCGGTCGGGGGCTGCGAGGTGGTGGACAGCGATGTCGACCTGTGCGCTGCCGGCGCGCTCGGCCACGATCTCCTCAAGGCGGGCGATCGCCTTCGACGCGGTGCGGACCTTCTCCAGGAGTTCGATACGGCCGCCGTCCAGCTGCAGCAGCGGTTTCACGGCGAGCGCGGAGCCGAGCAGCGCCTGCGCGGCGCCGATCCGGCCGCCGCGGCGCAGATAATCGAGGGTGTCGACGTAGAAGTAGGCCGCCGTGCCGGAGGCCCGCTTCTCCGCGGCGGTGACGGCCTCGTCCACCGTGCCGCCGGCCTCCGTCGCCTCCGCCGCCGCCAGCGCGCAGAAGCCGAGTGCCATGGCGACCATGCCGGTGTCCACCACCCGCACCGGTACCGGTGCCTCGCGCGCCGCGAGGACCGCCGCGTCGTACGTACCCGAGAGCTCGGCGGAGAGATGCAGGGAGACGATACCGGTCGCACCGGACTCGGCGACCTTGCGATAGGTCTGGGCGAACAGCTCGGGACTGGGACGCGAGGTGGTGACGGGGCGCCGCTTCTGGAGTGCCTGGGCCAGGGAACGGGTCGAGATCTCGGTGCCCTCGTCCAGCGCCTGGTCGCCGAGGACCACGGTCAGCGGCACCGATGTGATGCCGTGGCGCTCCATCGTCCGCGGCGGCAGGTAGGCCGTTGAATCGGTGACGATCGCGACATGGCGGGACATGAGCTGGAGGTTACCTGCCGTAGTGCCCGGGCGGCAGCCCGGCCCCTCTCACCTGGTATGCCCTTGACCGGATCAAGTAGTGCTCTCGGGGCGGGGCTTCTTCTGCCAGGGGTAGGAAGGGCGCCGCACCGGCGGGGTGATGGCGGTCCGCGTCGGCTCCTCGGCCGTGCGCGACCGGGGCGCCTCCGGCCAGGTCTGCCGAGATGCCTCGCCGTCGGCGGCCGGGGCGTCGGGCCACGGCGGCGGGGCCGACGCGGGCTCCGCCGTCGTCCAGTGCCGCAGGGCACCGGCCTCCACGTCTATCTGCGCGCTCAGCGAGTCCAGGTCGTCGTCGGCGAAGCGGCGGGCCCGGTCGCGGGCGGCCCAGCGCAGTGAGTCGGCCGCCTGAACGATGCGCTCGGTGCGCTCCCGCAGGTCGGGCAGCCGCTCGGCGAGAGTGGTCCGGTCCGGCTCGGCCTCCAGGCGCCTGAGCTCGCCGTCCAGTTCGTGCCCGTGCGCGCTGAGGCGCTCGAAGAGGCCCAGGGACTCCTTGAGGGACTCGTCCTCGGCCACGCCCGCGTGCAGCGCGTCCTGGGTCGCGCGCATCGATGTGCGCAGCTTCAGCCGCAGTTGGGCCAGCTCGCCCGCCGCTCCCGGCTGGACGAAGGACTTGGCCCGCAGGGTGTGGTCCTCGACCGTGCGGCGGGCCTGGGTGATCGTGCGGTCCACGCCTCGCTTGGCGGCGCCGACCGCCTTCACCGTGGCGTAGGCGCCGAGTACCAGGAAGAGCACGAAGAGCAGGGCGAATACTGCGATCACTGCTTCCACCGCTCCTCCTCCGACCGGTCGCGACCCATACGGCGTCGCTCTTCCACGGTAAACGAGACGGGCAGGCGCGGAGTTCCAGACGAACCCCGAACCTGCCCGTAGGGGACTACCCCGAGGCGCTCACGCCCCAGGCCTCCGGCGCCTGGGCCACCGGCACCCAGACCGCAGGCGCCTAGGCCGGAACGATGTTCACCAGCTTCGGTGCCCGCACGATGACCTTCCGGATGCCCGCGCCGTCCAGCGCCGCGACGACCTTCTCGTCGGCCAGCGCGACCTTCTCCAGCTCCTCCTCGGAGATGGACGGCGAGACCTCCAGCCGCGCCTTGACCTTGCCCTTGATCTGCACCACGCAGGTCACGCTCTCGTCGACGACGTACGCCGGGTCGGCGACCGGGAAGTCCTGGTGGACGACCGAGTCGCTGTGGCCCAGCCTGCTCCACAGCTCCTCGGCGACGTGCGGGGCCAGCGGCGCGACCAGCAGCACCAGCGGCTCGGCGACGGAGCGCGGCACCGCGCCGCCCGCCTTGGTCAGGGCGTTGTTCAGCTCCGTGACCTTGGCGATGGCGGTGTTGAAGCGCAGGCCCTCCAGGTCCTGGCGCACCCCGTCGATCGCCTTGTGCAGGGCGCGCAGCGTCTCGTCGTCGGGCTCGGCGTCGGAGACGGTGACCTCACCGGTGGCCTCGTCGACGACGTTGCGCCACAGCCGCTGCAGCAGCCGGAACTGGCCCACGACCGCGCGCGTGTCCCACGGCCGCGACACGTCCAGCGGGCCCATCGCCATCTCGTACAGGCGCAGCGTGTCGGCGCCGTACTCGGCGGCGATCTCGTCCGGAGTGACCGCGTTCTTCAGGGACTTGCCCATCTTGCCCAGCAGCCGGGAGACCTTCTCGTCCTGGTAGTAGTACGCGCCGTCGCGCTCCTCCACCTCGGCGGCCGGTACCGCGATGCCGCGGCTGTCGCGGTAGACGTAAGCCTGGATCATGCCCTGGTTGAACAGCTTGTGGAACGGCTCCGCGGAGGAGACGTGCCCCAGGTCGAACAGGACCTTGGACCAGAAGCGCGCGTACAGCAGGTGCAGTACGGCGTGCTCGGCGCCGCCGACGTACAGGTCGACACCGCCGTGCGGCTGGCCCTCGCGCGGGCCCATCCAGTACTGCTCGATCTCCGGGTCGACCAGCTTCTCGCTGTTGTGCGGGTCCAGGTAGCGCAGCTCGTACCAGCAGGAACCGGCCCAGTTGGGCATGGTGTTGGTCTCACGGCGGTACCGCTTCGGGCCGTCGCCCAGGTCCAGCGTGACGTTGACCCAGTCCTCGTTGCGGGACAGTGGCGTCTCGGGGGACGTGTCGGCGTCGTCCGGGTCGAAGGTGCGCGGCGAGTAGTCCTCGACCTCCGGCAGCTCCAGCGGCAGCATCGACTCGGGCAGCGAGTGGGCGACGCCGTCCTCGTCGTAGACGATCGGGAAGGGCTCGCCCCAGTAGCGCTGGCGGCTGAACAGCCAGTCACGCAGGCGGAAGTTGACCGTGCCCTCGCCCAGGCCCTTGCGCGCCAGCCACTCGGTGATGCGCGCCTTGGCCTCGGCGACGTCCAGGCCGTCCAGGGAGATGTCGTCGTTGGTCGAGTTGATGATCTTCGCGTCGTACGAAGCGAAGGCGTTCTCCCACGTCGACGTGTCGGTGCCGCGCCCGTCCGTCGGCTCGACGATGCAGTTGACCGGCAGTTCGAAGGCCCGCGCGAACTCGAAGTCGCGCTGGTCGCCGCAGGGTACGGCCATGATCGCGCCAGTGCCGTAGCCCATCAGGACGTAGTCGGCGATGAAGACGGGCAGCCGGTCTCCGTTGGCCGGGTTGGTCGCGTACGCGCCGATGAAGACGCCCGTCTTGTCCTTGGCCTCGGCCTGCCGCTCGACGTCGGACTTCGAGGCGGCCTGCGCGCGGTAGGCGGCGACGGCCTCGCCCGGGGTCGCGTGACCGCCGGTCCACACGTCGTGCGTGCCCTCCGGCCAGGCGGCCGGGGTGAACTTCTCGACCAGCGGGTGTTCGGGCGCCAGCACCATGTAGCTCGCGCCGAACAGGGTGTCGGGGCGCGTGGTGAAGACCGTGATGCGCTCGCCGTCGATCGGGAAGTCGACGCGGGCGCCCTCGGAGCGGCCGATCCAGTTGCGCTGCTGCAGCTTGATGGCCTCGGGCCAGTCCAGCGCGTCCAGGTCGTCCAGCAGCCGGTCGGCGTACGCGGTGATCCGCATGTTCCACTGGCGCAGCTTGGCCTTGAAGACCGGGAAGTTGCCGCGCTCGGAGCGACCGTCGGCGGTGACCTCCTCGTTGGCCAGCACGGTGCCCAGGCCGGGGCACCAGTTGACCGGCGCGTCGGAGGCGTACGCCAGGCGGAACTCGCTCAGGACGTCGGCACGCTCCATGGCGCTCAGTTCGTGCCACGCGCGCGTGTGGCCCGGTACGGCGCGCTCACCGGTCTCGAACCGGGCGATCAGCTCGGAGATCGGGCGGGCCCTGCCGGCCTCGTCGTCGTACCAGGAGTTGAAGATCTGCAGGAAGATCCACTGGGTCCACTTGTAGTAGTCCGGGTCGATCGTGGCGAACGACCGGCGCCTGTCGTGGCCCAGGCCCAGCCTGCGCAGCTGGGACTTCATGTTCGCGATGTTGGCCTCGGTGGACACGCGCGGGTGCGTGCCGGTCTGCACGGCGTACTGCTCGGCGGGCAGGCCGAAGGCGTCGAAGCCCAGGGTGTGCAGGACGTTGTGGCCGGTCATGCGCTGGAAACGCGCGAAGACGTCGGTGGCGATGTAGCCCAGGGGGTGACCGACGTGCAGACCCGCACCGGAGGGGTACGGGAACATGTCCATGATGAACTTCTTGGGACGGGCGACGACCTCGGGGTCCCCGGCCAGATCACCCTTGGGGTTCGGCGCAGCGTAGGTACCCTCGGCGTCCCAGAAGTCCTGCCAGCGTGCCTCGATCTCGGCCGCCACGGCGGCCGTGTAGCGGTGCGGCGCGGCCACCTCGGCGGCAGCGGGGTTCGTCTCGCTCATGATCCTTAAGCTCCATCGATCGTCTCTGCCTGCGGCTGTGTCGTCGAGAAACGAAAAATCCCCTCACACAGGAGGGGACGCCGCGCCGATGCCGACCTGCCGGTTCCGGCGGTCGGGACTGATCAGCGCGGCTCGCTAAGCAGAAGGCGTACGGCACGCATGCGGTTAGGGTACCGCAGCGCTTGAGCACGATGCGACGCGCGTGCGTATGGCTCCTTGGCATCGGTCATCACCCGACAAAAACTGAACCAAGGTCAAACGTTACTTCGCGTAACGACCAACACCGGGACATCGCAACAAGCGCGCGGTCCTTTGATAACAACGCAATAACTCAAACCTCGTACCGATCGGTATGGAGACACTTAGAGTTCGGCAGCGGGACCGCCTTCCCGAACTGCTTCGGAGTTGCCCCCATGAACGCTCGTCGTAGTAACACCTCGCTCCCCAAACCGGGCCGGTCGGCCTACGGGGTGGCCTCGGCTGTCGTACTGCTGCTGATACCCGTCGTCGTGATGCTCGGTGGCGACTGGCTGCAGCAGTTCCTGAACTTCGGTGCGGGCGTCCTGTCGCTCGTCTGCCTCACCTGCTCGGTGATCTGGGGCCTGGTGGCCCAGGACCGGCTCGTCCTCAACATCCGCCAGCGCATCGTCGCGCAGGGCATCCACCGGGTGACCGCCGTCGCCTCGATCGCGTTCCTGTTCATACACATCGGGGTCAAGCTGGCACTGGACCACGCCGACTGGATCGCGGCCCTGCTCCCCTTCGGCTGGCTCTTCTCGGGCACCGGCGGAGCGAACCCGGGCAGCGCCACCCTCATCGGCATGGGCTCCCTGGCCGCGTACCTCATGATCTTCGTCGGCATCACCGGCGCGCTCCGCAACCAGTTCGCCTCCCCGGCGCCGGTCGCGGCGCGCTGGCGTGCCATGCACATGCTCGCCTACCCGGCCTGGTGCGCGGCGCTGCTCCACGGCCTGTTCGCGGGCCGGCCGGCGAAGACGTTCTTCATGGTGTCGTACGAGCTGTGCGTGGTCGCGGTCGCAGCGGCCCTCGCGCTGCGTGCGGCGCCGCGCCCGTTCAAGCGCAAGGTCGCCGACCGCCTCGCCATGATTCTGGGCAATGAGCCGGGGCCGGTCCGCGCCGAGGAGCTCGAAGCCAGTCGCGCGCGCGTCGCCGAGGGCTCCTCGGCACTGCCCGGCTACGAGAACAGGCGGGCACCGAGGCAGTCGGTCACCGACACGGGAAGCATCCCGGCGGCAGCACCCCTGTACGAGGCCCCGGCCTCGCGCACCATGTCCCCCGAGCCCTCGAACGGCTTCGCGGCCGCCTATCGCGCCGTCACTCCCCAGCAGCGTGGACAGCAGCCCTACGCGGCCGACCGGACCGCGCGCATGGACATGCCCGTGGACATGCAGGCCACGGAGGCGATCCCGCGCATGGACGGCGGCGGCAGCACCTCGGGGAGCTGGCCGGTCCCCCTGCCTCCTCCGGTCGGCGAGGCGCCCCCATCGGCGTACGACCCGATGCAGGACACCGGATACAACATCCCGACCTACGACAATTCGAGCACAGCCGCCTATCGCAACAGTGATGTGTACGACACCGGTGAGACGAACACGGGCTACGCCACGTACAACCAGAGCGACACGTACAACCAGAACGGCACGTACCACAGCGGTCCCGCCAACGAACCATCGCCCGGTGCCTCGTACGACGCACCGGGTTCGGGCGAACCTTGGAACACGCCCTCCGGAGGCTATAGGTGAACGAGGCCCTGCCCGACGTCCCGGAAGTCCGCGTGGTCGGCCTTCCGCAACTGACGTCTGGCTTCGACCTTGTCGAAAGACTCGATCTGTCCATGCACCTCAAGGTGCACGGGCCGCTCGAACCCCTGGGCGGCGAGCAGCTCGCCAAACTCGCCGAGAACATCAACCTGAAGGGCCGCGGCGGCGCGGGCTTCCCCTTCCACAAGAAGCTGCGCTCGGTCGCCGAAGCGGCGATCAAGCGCGGCGTACGGCCCGTCGTCGTGGTCAACGGCAGCGAGGACGAGCCGGCCTGCCGCAAGGACACGGTGCTGATCAACCGTGCCCCGCACCTCATCCTGGACGGCGCGCTGCTGGTCGCGGAGGCGCTGGGCGCCCGCACGCTCGTGGTGGGGGTCACCCGTGAGTCGACGCAGCGCTCGATGGAGGCCGCGCTCGCCGAGCGCGGCCTGAGCAACGGACGCCGCTCGGCACTGAAGGCCTGGGTCCAGCGCAACCCGGTCCGCATGGTCACCGGCGCCGCCGCGTCGCTGATCCGCTCCATCGACGGCGGCCCCGCGATCCCGCCCGGCCGCAAGGTCAGCGCCTCCCAGAACGGCGTGGGCGGCGCACCCACCCTGCTGTCGAACGCCGAGACGTTCGCCCAGCTGGCGATCGCCGCCCGCATCGGCCCGGAGCGCTACGGCAACACCGGTCTGTACGACGAGCCGGGCACCGTCATGCTGACGGTCTCCGGCGCGGTCGCACGCCCCATGGTGATCGAGGTCCCCACGGGCGTCCCGCTGCGTTACGTCCTCCAGCTCGCCGGCGCCCCGCCGGTCCCGCAGGGGGTGCTGACGGGCGGCTACCACGGCAAGTGGATCGACGCGGCGACGGTCAACGAGGCGATCGTCTCCCGCAACTCCCTGGACGCGGTGGGTGGAGCGCTGGGCGCCGGCGCGATCCTGCCGATCACTCAGGAGACCTGCCCGCTGGGCGAGTCGCTGCGCGTGGCACAGTGGCTGGCGGAGGAGAGCGCGGGCCAGTGCGGTCCCTGCTACCTCGGTCTGCCGGCCGCCGCGCGCGGCATGGCGGACATCCTGGGCGGCGGCGGCCCGGCCGCACTGGAGGCGCTCAAGCAGGTCGCCAAGAACGTGAAGCGGCGCGGCGCCTGCTCGCACCCGGACGGCTCCGCGATGTTCCTGGAGTCGACGATCAAGGCGTTCACCGACGACCTCGCCGCGCACGTCCTCGGGAACGGCTGCGGACGGCCCGTGGAGGGCGTTCTGCCGCTCTTCGAGGGCGGCCAGATGCCCGCGGGCATCGCGGGCGGCGGAGAGCCGGAGGAGAACGGCCCCAGCCGCCAGAAGATCTACGTGGACTGGACCCTGTGCCGCGGCCACGGCCTGTGCGCCGACATCCTCCCCGAGGTGTTCGAACTCGGCGCCGACGGCTTCCCGACCGTCGCCCAGGCCCAGGTGCCGCGGTACGCGGAGGCCAAGGCCCTGCGCGCGGTGCGCCGCTGCCCGGCACTCGCCCTGCGCATCGAGGAGGAGGCGGCACGCGACCGGGCACCCTCCCGCAACCTGCCGGTCCTCTCGCAGGGCCGCGGCCGGCGCGCGCTGGGCCGCTGAGCCCGAACGGCCGCTGAACCGGACGGAAACGGCGGGCCACCCTCCTCGGGGTGGCCCGCCGTCATGTTGCACCGCTCACACACGTGGAAGGCGGGCCATCCATCGGATGACCCGCCTTCCAAGTCCTGTGGAGCTAAGGAGAATTGAACTCCTGACCTCCTGCATGCCATGCAGGCGCTCTACCAACTGAGCTATAGCCCCTCGCGTCACCCGGCGAAGCCGGATATTGGCGCTGTCCGGCAGGTTTCCCCGGCGGCGACGCCAACATTACACGGTCGACCGGGTGCAACACCAAATCGTTTCCGTCGGCCAAGGACAAGGCCGACGGGTGTCATGCCGTGACGAACGAATAGAACCGCTTCAGTGTGCAGTGCTCCTCAAGGAGGCGGCCGTAGATCGGCTCGCCCTCCAGTTCGCGGTACGTCTCGATCGGATCGCCCTTTATGATCAGCGCCCTCGCGCATTCCTCGCACCAGTACTGGTAGTCGGGGTTGACCGGCTCCATGTCCCGGACGATGGGCGTACCACTGCCGCACCAATCGCACTTTCGCCTGTGTGCACCCATCGATCAGCTCCAGCTGTGGCCGCAGGCCGTGCACACGTAGGAGATTCCGCCGTTGTCGCCGAGCACTTGGGCGACATGGACGGAACCACAGGAAGGGCAGCTCAGACGGGTGACCGTGTCCCGTGTCGACGCCGCTTCGAGGAGGTGGCCGACCTCCTCGAGGATGCTCGCAGGCATCACTGCTCCCTCCCGTCGGGCCGCGCTCCCTTCCGGCCGTTTGATTCTGCCACGGCCGGAGCAATACGGTCAGCGACGCCTCAGTACCAGTCCGGACACGGCACCCTCCGCGGCCGTCCCGGCCGGCGCGAACGTGCACGCCAAAGGCGCCTCCGCAGAGATATACGCCGCCGGGCCCCAAGTGACTCAAGACGCTTGGGGAACAGTGTGCCGAACGCGGCGAGCCCAGTCAGCCGTCCGAACTGCGCGACCGTGACGAGCGGGCCAAGTCGGCCCCGGAGGCGTGGAGTTCGGTGCCGAGGTGGCTCCCACGTGGCTGCGGCGCCGTACGGCCCACCCCCCGCGGTGGTCTGCGACAACGAAAGATCCCGCCCCCCTGAGGGGACGGGATCCGATCTGTGGAGCTAAGGAGAATTGAACTCCTGACCTCCTGCATGCCATGCAGGCGCTCTACCAACTGAGCTATAGCCCCTTGTCCTTCTGTCATGTGGTGGAGCCACATGATGTTTCGCCCCGCTCGGCGGGGCGAACAAGAAGAACTTTAGCCTGCGACCTGCCGGAAAGTGAAATCCGGATCAGGGGCCCGGCACGACGGCCGGTCCGGCGTTCAGTCGTCGTCGCCGAGCACCGGCTCCGGCAGCGTGCCGGCGTTGTGCTCCAGCAGGCGCCAGCCGCGGGCGCCCTCGCCGAGGACGGACCAGCAGCAGTTGGAGAGACCGCCGAGGCTCTCCCAGTGGCGGGCCTCCAGGCCCAGGAGGCGTCCGATGGTGGTGCGGATCGTCCCGCCGTGGCTGACCACCACGAGGGTGCCCTCGTCGGGGAGCTTCTCGGCGTGCCGCAGCACGACGGGAGCGGCCCGCTCGGCCACCTCGGTCTCCAGCTCGCCGCCGCCGCGGCGGACCGGCTCACCGCGCTTCCACGCGGCGTACTCCTCGCCGTGGCGGGCGATGATCTCGTCGTGCGTCAGCCCCTGCCAGACGCCCGCGTAGGTCTCGCGCAGCCCCTCGTCGTGGGTGACCTCGAGGCCGGTGAGCGCGGCCAGCTCGGCCGCGGTGTTCGCGGCCCGCTGGAGGTCGGAGGCGACGATCGCGTCAGGCTTGAGGGAGACGAGCAGCCGGGCGGCGCGGCGGGCCTGGGCCACGCCGTCCTCGGTGAGCGGCACGTCCGTGCTGCCCTGGAAGCGGCGCTCCACGTTCCAGGAGGTCTGGCCGTGCCGCCACAGAATGACGCGGCGCCCGCGGCCGGGACGGCCCGCGGACACCTCACCGGTGGCGCTCATCACCATTCACCGCCCAGGTCGGCCGCCTCCTCGGCAGCCCGCAGCTTGGCGTGCTCCTCGGCCTTGCCCCGGGTGGCCTTCGCGTCGGCGGGCAGCTCCAGCTCGGGGCAGTCCTTCCACAGCCGCTCCAGGGCGTAGAAGACACGCTCCTCGCTGTGCTGGACGTGGACGACGATGTCGACGTAGTCGAGCAGGACCCAGCGGGCCTCGCGGTCGCCCTCGCGGCGCACCGGCTTGACGCCGAGCTCCTTCTGGAGCCGCTCCTCGATCTCGTCGACGATCGACTTGACCTGGCGGTCGTTGGGCGCGGAGGCCAGCAGGAAGGCGTCCGTGATCGACAGGACGTCGCTGACGTCGTAGGCGATGATGTCGTGCGCGAGCTTGTCGGCGGCCGCCTGAGCGGCGGCGTTGATGAGCTCGGTGGAGCGGTCAGTGGCGGTCACTACGTGGCTTTCGGTCGGCGGTCACTTGACGTCAAGGGTCTCACGGACCGCCGGGAGCACCCCACGCGTTTGGGGGATCACGTGGGGCGGCCCCGCTTCCTGCGTTCTCTCCCGGGCCTGCGGGCCAGGACTACGACGGCTTGTAGTCCTGGCCGAGGGTCACCGAGACGTCCGCGTTCGAGGTGGTCGCGCCCTTGGTGACGGAGCCGGCGGGCAGGCCCAGGGTCTTGGCGACCTCGGTGGCGTTCTCCTTGTCGGCGGCGTCGGTGTAGACGACCCTTGACGTGGCCGACGTGGCCGACGTGGTGGCGGTGCCGCCTCCCAGGAAGGTGAAGCCGCCGTTGAGGAGTACGACGCGGGCCTTCTCGGTGTTGTCCTTGACTCCGCTGGCGTTCTGGACGGAGACCCGCACGGCGGAGCCCTGGTCGGGGCTCTTGGCGGTGCCGCCGAGGACGTCCTTGACCACACTGGTGCTTGCCTGCGCGCTCAGCGTGCCGTCGTTCTGCACGGGCAGGAGGGCGGTCTTGTAGTCGCCGCCCTTGGCGAGGTCGGCGAGCTTGGCGAGGAAGGTGCCGAGGTCCTTGTCGGTGAGTGAGGGGTCCAGGATCTGCGCCAGCGTCTGCACGGTGGTGGTCGCCCCCTTCGGATCGGAGGACAGCTTGCGCAGCACTCCCTGCATGACCTGGCCGAACCGCTCCAGCTGGGCGTTCTGGGCCTCGCCGGCGGCGCGGTAGGTGGCGTAGGCGACGGCCGTCTTGCCGCTGAGGGTCTGGCCCTTGCCCTTGTGGACCAGCGGCGCGCTGCCCTTCTTGGCGTCCGGGTCCGGTACGTCGGCGTTGGTGTCGACGTCGATGTTGCCGACGAGGTCGACGAGGTTCTGCAGGTAAGGGGTGTCCAGCCGCCAGGTGCCCTCGATGTCGGTGCCGAGGACCGTGTCGATGGCGTCGCGGGTGCCCGAGGAGCCGTCCTCGTCGACCGACTTGGCGAGGGTGGTCGTGGTGCCGTCGTCGTCCGTCAGGGAGAGGGAGTTCGGCAGCAGCACGGTGGTGGCCTGCTTGGTGGTGGTGTTGTCGACGAGCAGCGCCGTGGAGGTGCCGCCCTTCTTGGTGTTGTGCAGGTGGACGACGATCACGTCGCGGCTCTGGGCGCCCGCGGCGGTCGCCGTACCGGTCCTGGAGCCGGAGGACGACGACTGGCCGGGCAGCTTCCCGGCGTACCAGAGGTAGCCCACTCCGCCGACCGCGACCAGGGCCAGCACCACGACGAGGGCGACGAGGCGGCTGCGGGCGCGCCGCTTGGCCTCCTCGCGTCGCTCGGTGCGGTTCTCGGTGAAGTTCAGCCAGTCGATGACGTCTTCGGAGTCACTGTCGGGATCCTCGACGAAGGCGAACTGCTCGGTGCGGTAGTCCCGTTCGGGCCGAGCGGCGGCCTGCGGGTCGTCCTGTGCCGGCTCCGACGGGCCGGCCTGCTGCGGGATGTAGGCGGTCTGCTCGGCGACACGGGGCTGCTGACCGCCGGCCGCGGCCCGCCCGTAGGGGTCGTACGGCGCTCCGGGCGCACCGCCCTGGGTCGTCCCCCCGCTGCCATAGGGGTCGTAGGAGGGCACGGGAGGCTGCTGGCCGGTGCCGTAGGGGTCGTACTGCTGCGGCTGGACCGGCTGCTGCCGTCCGGTCGCGTACGGGTCGTATCCGTAGCCCTGCTGCTGCGCGTACGGGTCGTACTGCTGCGGGGGAGCCTGCTGCGGCTGGGCCTGCCGGTAGACGGGCCGGCCGTACTCGTCGTAGCCGACGAGCTCGTACGGCTCCTCGTGCTCCTCGTGGTCGCCGCCGTAGCCCGCGTCGTATCGGTCGTTCACCGGTGCCCCTCTCGGCTCACTCGCCGCGGTACAGCTCACGCTTGTCGATGTAGCGCACGACCCCGTCCGGCACCATGTACCAGATGGGGTCTCCCTTGGCGACTCTCGCACGGCACTCTGTGGACGAGATGGCCAGGGCGGGAACCTCCACCAGCGAGACGCCGCCCTCCGGGAGACCGTGGTCGGTCAGGTGGTGGCCGGGCCGGGTGCAGCCGATGAAGTGCGCGAGGGAGAAGAGTTCCGCCGTGTCCCGCCAGGTCAGCAGTTGGGCCAGTGCGTCGGCTCCCGTGATGAAGAAGAGGTCCGTGTCGGGGTTGAGCGCGCGCAGGTCGCGCAGGGTGTCCACGGTGTAGGTCGGGCCGCCGCGGTCGATGTCGATGCGGCTCACCGAGAACTGCGGGTTCTCGGCGGTCGCGATGACCGTCATCAGATAGCGGTCCTCGGCCGGGGAGACATGGCGGTGGCTCTTCTGCCACGGCTGGCCGGTCGGGACGAACACCACCTGGTCCAGGTGGAACTGCGCGGCGACCTCGCTGGCCGCCACGAGGTGCCCGTGGTGGATCGGGTCGAACGTTCCGCCCATGACGCCGAGGCGGCGCTTGCCGGGGTTCGACGGGCCGTTGCCGGGGCCGTTCACCAGGCGCGGCTGCGCGGCGGGGCCGCTCTTCGGACGGTTTTGCGTGCCGTCCGCCGTGCCGGTCGCCGGACCGGTAGGCATGTCCTGCTCTCCCATGCGTGCAGACCCTACCGGCCCGGCCTGAGAAGCCCGCCCGGGCCGGTGCCCGAAGGCGACCCGGGAAGGGCTCAGCGGTCGCGGTTGAAGCGGGTGGTGATCCACAGCAGGAGCAGCAGGAGGAACAGGGCGCCGCCGCCGGTGACGTAGGGGCTGAGGCTCTCGTGGTTGCCGCCGTGCTCCTCGCCCTCGGCAGCGAGGGTCACCAACTGAGCGGCAGCACTGTGGAAGCTCGTCATCGACAGAACCTATCGGTGTGGGCGGGATAAAGACGTCCGTCCATGGTAAGCGGGCGTCTTCAGGGCGATCACGCCGACTCCGCCGTTGGGGAACCCGGGGCGGTCCTCAGTCGTCCTTCTGCTTGTAACCCCGCAACAGGAACCACCCGGTCAGCGCGCAACCCACCATCATCACGATCAGTACGACCCGGAGCAGATTCCCCGGCCCCTGGTGCTGGGCGGCGCTCGCGGCCTCGGTGAGCCAGGCGGCTGCGGGGCTGTGATCCATGGTGCTGGACTCCTTCGGTGTAGTGCCCGTCCACGGTAACTCCGCCTAGGCTGGGGCTTGCTTCGGGGGCGCAAAGGGCCGCACAAGGGTCCGCAAAGGCAACTCTCACGCATGGGGGAAGACATGCCCGACGACGGCCACGAGCACAACGGACACGAGCACGTACCGAGCAGGCAGCGCCGGCGCTTCCCGGAGATCTCCTCGCGTGCGTACGAACACCCGGCGGACCGTTCCGCTCTGGTGGCGCTGCGCAAGCTGAGCGGATTCGACACGGTCTTCAAGGCGCTCAGCGGGCTGCTGCCCGAGCGCAGCCTCAGGCTGCTGTTCCTGTCCGACTCGGTGCGCGTCTCGGACCAGCAGTTCGCTCACCTCAACGACATGCTGCGGGACGCCTGTTACATCCTGGACCTGGAGAAGGTCCCGCCGATGTACGTCAACCAGGACCCGCAGCCGAACGCGATGTGCATCGGCCTGGACGAGCCGATCATCGTCGTCACCACGGGTCTCGTCGAGCTGCTCGACGAGGAGGAGATGCGGGCGGTCGTCGGCCACGAGGTGGGCCACGCGCTGTCCGGCCACTCCGTGTACCGCACGATCCTGCTGTTCCTGACGAACCTGGCGATCCGGGTCGCCTGGATCCCGCTGGGCACCCTCGCGATCATGGCGATCGTGACGGCGCTGCGCGAGTGGTTCCGCAAGTCGGAGCTGTCCGCCGACCGGGCGGGGCTGCTGGCCGGCCAGGATCTGCAGGCCTCGATGCGCGGCCTGATGAAGATCGCGGGCGGCAACCACCTGCACGAGATGAACGTGGACGCGTTCCTGAAGCAGGCCGACGAGTACGAGGCGGGCGGGGACCTGCGCGACTCCGTGCTGAAGATCCTGAACCTGCTGCCGCGCTCCCACCCGTTCACCACCATCCGCGCGGCCGAGCTGAAGAAGTGGGCCGAGTCCCGGGACTACCAGCGGATCATGGACGGCCACTACCCGCGGCGCACCGAGGACAAGGACACCTCGGTCTCGGACTCGTTCCGTGAGTCGGCGGCGAGCTATGCGACCAATGTGAAGAGCTCCAAGGACCCCCTGATGAAGCTGGTCAGCGACATCGCCGGCGGGGCGGGGGATCTGGGTGGGCGGGTGCGGCGCGGCTTCGGCGGCTTCGCGAGTTCGACGCCCACCCAGGAACGGCCGACGGCCGACGAGCCGCCCACCGACGAGCCGCCCACGGACCAGGAGCACTGACCGACTCCGGACGACTGCACCCCCTCAAGGGGCGCGGGGAACTGCGCGACCAGCCCCCACCGGACCCGCAGCCGACAACCGACCCCGCGCCCCTGTCACACCCTCGGCTGCGCCCCAGTGGCCAACGACCCGCACAGGGCCGTCGTGCCGCCCGTGGCGTACGGGTCGGTGCCTGCCGGGCCGCCCGCCCTGGCCGTCTGTCCGGCCAGCAGCGGGTGGAGGTGGTTGGTGGAGTCCTCAGCGCAGGACAGCGGGCCGGCCTGGACGTAGGACACGACGAGCTGGGCCTGGCGCAGGCGCAGGTCGTCACGGTCGAAGCGGAAGTGCAGCTCGCGTCGGACGGTGAACAGGGAGACCTGGGCTCTGGCGTCGGCGCCGGTCGGCTTCAGCGCGTAGACGAACGTGTGGTCCGCGGTGACCTCGAGGGTGGCTGAGTCGGTCTCGGCGGCCTGCAGCGTGCCCTCGACACGGATCTTGGTGTCGGCGAGCTGGGCGCGGGTCTGGTCGAAGCGAACCATCCAGCCGGTGGGCTGGTGGCGCCCGTCGGCGGTCGGGTGCTCGAAACTCTGGTCGAACTGGTCCAGCTGGTCGCCGTCGAGTAGGACGCGCACGGAGCGGACGTCCTGGCTGCTGATCACGTCGGGTGAGAGCGAGGACCGCACGATGTAGTCCTTGGCGGTGGTCAGGGCGGCCACCACCTGGCTGTCGGAGAAGTGCGCGGTGCGCCGCGAGGCGGGCAGCGGTATGCCCTCGGCGCCGATGCGGAACTGCGCGGCGGGGCTGTGCGCGTACAGGTACTCGGGATCGACCGCGCCGGGCACCCTGCCCTGCGGGGAGAGCGGGATGACGGTCATCCGCAGGGCTTCGACGGGCTGCCGGGCCGCGGGCGTCTGGTAGGGGTGCCGTACACCCATGTAGATCGCGGTGCCGAAGGCCACCGCGATCAGGAGAACCAGGATCAGCGCCTGCCGCGACAGGCCCCGGCGCAGTGACGGACGGCGGCGTACGGCGGGTGCGTGGTCGGCCATGCGCTCGTGCGCCGAGAACTCCTGGAGGCGGGCAGCGCGGACGAACGACTCGTCGAAGACGACGGATCGATACTCGTCCTCTCCACCTCCGGGGGCGCCCTCGGGTGTCCCCTCAGGTGGGTCTCCAGGCCCTCCCATACATTCAGGGTAGGTCTCCGAGAGCTTCGGTAAACGCCCTGGTACACGACAAGTTCTGACAGGTTCTCACCAGGTTCGAAAGTGAGCGCGACGGAGCTGTTCCGAGTGCTGCTCAGGGCGTGCGCGGTATCACCGAGAGGGCTGGCTGAGAGTTGTCGGCGGAAGCGGAGGGCGGCACCGCGCTGCCGTGTTCCAGGCCGGTCGAGGCGGGCGCCGGCACCTGGTCCCGGCTGCCCGAGGAGGCTCCACGGTAGACCGCGGCGAAGGCCAGCGCGACCATGCCGATGCCCATCACGAGGGCGAGCATCCAGGCGACGGGGCGATGCCAGCGGACCTGTTTCCCGTACGTCCCCGGGGCGCCGTAGCGGCCTTCGAGGACGTCGGTGTCGTCCGGGTCGTCGAGGTCGGGATCATGGCCGAAACCGGTGCGGGCGTCGGGGCGGTATCCGTCCTCGTAGCGCTCACCCCTGCCATGGGCCCTGCGGGCTTCCGCTTCGGAGGCCTCCGCTCTCGCCTGGGCAGCGGCAAGGAGGCGTTCGACGGCGGTCGGCTCGTGTACTACGGCCGCCCGTACGAAGGCCTCGTCGAAGACCACGGAGGCGAACTCTTCGTCCGACACCCCGCGGTCGTGGTCGTCGTCGGGCTCCCAGCCGTCAGGGAACGGCGCGCCCCCCACGTCCTCCGGCACCACTCCAGAGTAGACCTGGGGGGTCATTTTGGGCAGACGGTATGGAAATTCATCCGTCTGCTGAGACATTTCCGGCCTGGGTGCCGGGTCAGCGCCGGGTCAGCGCCGGATGTGCCCGTCCCCGGTGACGATGTACTTCGTGCTCGTCAGCTCCGGCAGCCCCATCGGCCCGCGCGCGTGCAGCTTCTGCGTGGAGATGCCGATCTCCGCGCCGAAGCCGAACTGGCCGCCGTCGGTGAAGCGGGTCGAGGCGTTCACGGCGACCGTGGTGGAGTCGACGAGCTGGGTGAAGCGGCGGGCGGCCTGCTGGGAGGTCGTCACGATCGCCTCGGTGTGGCCGGAGGTCCACAGCCGGATGTGCTCGACGGCCTTGTCCAGCGAGTCCACCACGGCGGCGGCGATGTCGTAGGAGAGGTACTCGGTGTCCCAGTCCTCCGGCGTGGCCTCGACGACGGTCGCCTTGGAGTCCTTCGCGTACGCCAGCACGCGCGGGTCGGCGTGCACGGTCACCCCGGCCTCCGCGAGGGCGTCCAGGGCCCGCGGCAGGAACTCGGGGGCGATGTCCTGGTGGACGAGGAGGGTCTCGGCGGCGTTGCAGACGCTGACCCGGTGGGCCTTGGAGTTGATCAGGATGTCGACCGCCATGTCGAGGTCGGCCGACGCGTCGACGTAGACGTGGCAGTTGCCGGTGCCCGTCTCGATGACGGGGACGGTGGACTCGGAGACGACCGTCTGGATCAGGGAGGCGCCGCCGCGCGGGATCAGCACGTCGACCAGGCCCCGGGCGCGCATCAGCTCGCGCACGCTCTCGCGGCTCTCCCCGGGCACCAGCTGGATCGCGTCGGCGGGCAGCCCGGCGCCGCCCACGGCGTCGCGCAGCACCCGTACGAGGGCGGTGTTCGACTCGTACGCCGAGGCCGAGCCACGCAGCAGGACCGCGTTGCCGGACTTCAGGCAGAGTGCCGCCGCGTCCACGGTCACGTTCGGGCGGGCCTCGTAGATGATGCCGACGACCCCCAGCGGGACGCGGACCTGGCGCAGATCGATGCCGTTCGGGAGCGTCGAGCCGCGGACGACCTCGCCGACGGGGTCGGGCAGCGCGACGACGTCCCGCACGTCCGAGGCGATCGCGCGCACCCTCTCGGGCGTGAGCGTCAGCCGGTCGACGATGGCCTCGCTGGTGCCGGCCTCGCGGGCCTTGGCGATGTCCTTGGCGTTCGCCTCGACGATCTCGCTCGTACGGACCTCCAGGGCGTCCGCGACGGCGAGCAGCGCGTCGTCCTTCACCGCGCGCGGCAGCGGGGCGAGGTCGGCGGCGGCGGCCTTGGCGCGGTAGGCGGCCCGGGTGACCGGGGACATGGAGTCGTACGGCGAAAGCGTGGTCATGAGGGAAGCGTAGTGCGCCGGCCGGGCTCATCCACCGCGCATTCCACACCCCGAGACAAGCACCGCAGAGCCCGCATAGCCCATATATCCCCCAGACCTCGCAGGCCTCGCAGACCTCGCAGGTCTCTCAAAAGGGGTGGACACCCACCGGGCTGGCCGGCGGCGGGCCGTACCCCTCGGCGAGCCGCTGGTGGTAGGTCTCGCGGTCGATGACCTCCAGGCCGACGATCTCCCAGGGCGGCAGTTTGGCGGTCTGGCGGTGCTCGCCCCACAGCCGCAGGGCGACGGCGGCCGCGTCGTGCAGGTCGCGGGCCTCCTCCCAGTAGCGGATCTCCGCGTGGTCGCCCGCGTATCGGCTGGTCAGGAGGAAGGGGTGGTCGTGGGCGAGCTGTTCGAGGCCGCGCCGCACCTCCTTCAGCGGCGCCTGTTCGCCGGAGACGCTGAGGGTGACGTGCCACAGACGCGGCAGGTCGGCCGGCTCCTCGTACCGTGCGCCGGCCGCGACGCTGGTCAGGGCGCGCTCCTCGCCGCCCGCGCGGGAGGCGGCGCCGTCGCGGGACGCCGCCGCCCCAGGGCGCACTCGTCTCACGACGGCCTCCTTTACGCAATGGTCGAGCGATGCTCGCGCGGAATCTGTCCCTGAGACAAAGTTGAGCAGGCCGCAAGGGTTCGTGGGGCGGTTTTGCGGAACGTCCACCTCAGGGGCGGGCCGTTTTGCGGGGCGTTCCCCCCGTTTTCGGCTCTCGCGCCACCCTCTTCCGCTGCCGCGGGCGTTCGGAACGGTCAGGGGTGCAGGATCACCAGGTCGTCCCGGTGGACGACCTCGCGCTCGTACGCCGGGCCCAGTTCGCGCGCCAGTTCCCGGGTCGAGCGGCCGAGCAGCTGAGGGATCTCCTTGGCGTCGAAGTTGACGAGCCCGCGGGCCACCGCGTGCCCCTCGCCGTCGCGCAGCTCGACCGGGTCCCCGGCGCTGAACTCGCCCTCCACCGCGGCGATTCCGGCCGGCAGCAGCGACTTGCGCCGCTCGACCACCGCCCGCACCGCCCCGTCGTCCAGCGTGAGGGAGCCCTGCGGGGTGGAGGCGTGCTGCAGCCACAGCAGCCGGTCGGCGGAGCGCCTGTCCGCGGGGTGGAAGTAGGTGCCGGTGTCGTTGCCCTGCAGCGCGTCGCCGGCGTGGATCGCGCTGGTGAGGACGACCGGGATGCCGGCGGCGGCCGCGATCCGGGCCGCCTCGACCTTGGTGACCATGCCGCCGGTGCCGACGCCGGCCTTGCCCGCGCTGCCGATGTCGACGTGCGCGAGGTCCTCGGGCCCGTGGACTTGGGCTATCCGCGAGGTGCCGGGCTTGCTGGGATCGCCGTCGTAGACACCGTCGACGTCGGACAGCAGCACCAGCAGGTCGGCGTGGACGAGGTGGGCGACCAGCGCGGCGAGGCGGTCGTTGTCGCCGAAGCGGATCTCGTCGGTGGCGACGGTGTCGTTCTCGTTGACGATCGGGAACGCGCCCATGGCGAGCAGCTTGTCGAGGGTGCGGGAGGCGTTGCGGTGGTGGGCGCGGCGGCTCATGTCGTCCGAGGTGAGCAGGACCTGGCCGACGCGGACGCCGTAGCGGGCGAAGGAGGCGGCGTAGCGGGCGACGAGCAGGCCCTGGCCGACGCTGGCGGCGGCCTGCTGGCGGGCGAGGTCCCTGGGGCGGCGGCGCAGGCCAAGCGGGGCCAGGCCCGCGGCGATGGCGCCGGAGGAGACCAGGACGATCTCCTTCTCTCCTCCGCTGCGGCTCTTGGCGAGAACGTCGACGAGCGCGTCGACCCGGTCGGCGTCGAGACCGCCGGCCGCGGTGGTCAGCGACGAGGAGCCCACCTTGACGACGATCCTGCGGGCCTCGATCACGGCCTGCCTTGCCCCTGCCACCTTGTTCTTCCGTCCCTCGCGCTCAAGCTTCCCCGCCCGGCAATCTACGCGAAGGGGACCCGGATCCGCGCGCCGGTCCAGCCCCCGGACAGGCGTCACGTAACCGTTTGCTCACGCGTCGCGTACGGCAAAAAGGTTGCACTGGTTGCCTATAGAAATCAAAGTGCAGGTAAACCTAATTTGAACTCCGTGCAACCTACAGAAGTTCGCCGTGCAAAGCGCATCCTCCTGCGTTCGGGGAAGAGTCCTTTCGACGTCTTTCCGGTGGAGGAGGCCCTCGACCAGGACGTCATCGCCACCAACTCCGGCAACCTGATCTTCAGTGACGCCTCCCACAAGATCCTCGAAACCCCGGGGACCGAGGTCGTCTCGAACAGCATGCGGACCGAAGTGGCGGCGGCGGGCCTGATCAACGAGGAGTACGACGCGTTCGTCGTGCCGCTGGCCAATGCTTTCCGGCCGTCCTTCGAGACCGGGCTGAAGCGGTTGACGCGGCTGATCAGCAGGCTGAAGATCCCGGTCGTGGTGCTGGGCATCGGCGCGCAGGCCGGGCTGAACTACAACGCGGCACGGCTGAAGCCCATGGAGCCTGCCGTGCGCGATTTCGTCTCCGCGGTGCTCGACCGCAGTGCCTCGATCGGCGTGCGGGGCGAGTTCACCGAGAAGTACCTCAAGGACCTGGGGTTCAACGACGTCGAGGTCATCGGCTGCCCGTCCCTGTTCATGCACGGCAAGGAACTGGCCGTGCACAAGCGGACGCCGGGCCTCACCGCCGGCTCCCGGATCGCGGTCAACGGCTCGCACAGCGCGGTGCAGAAGCAGGGCCTGGGCAAGGTCATCGACCGCGCCCACGCCCGCTATCCGCATCTGACGTTCATCGGCCAGAACCTCAGCGACGCGCGGCAGTTGCACTGGCGGGACCTGTCCCACCCGAACGGGGCGGTGACGGCGATCCCGACGCATCCCGACCACCCGATGTACCGGGAGGACAAGGTCCGGGTCTACGTCGACCCGGTCACCTGGATCGACGACCTGCGCGGATACGACTTCTCGTTCGGCTCCCGTATTCACGGCAATGTCGCGGCGCTGCTCGCGGGCACGCCCGCGACGGTGCTGTGCGGCGACTCGCGGACGCTGGAGCTGTGCCGCTACTTCGACATCCCGCACCGCCGCATCGACAGACTGCCTCCGGATCTGGACCCCGCGCAGCTCTACGAGGAGGCCGACCTCACCGGCCTGACCGGCGGTCATCTGGAGCGCTTCGAGCGGTTCACGGGGTTCCTTGACAGGAACGGCCTGGAGAACACGTTCACGCACGGCGACGGCGGCGCGGGCTTCGAGGCCCGGATGAAGGAGCTGGCCTTCCCGGCGGGCATCCGCCCCTGGAACGACGCCGACCTCGCCTCGCTCACCTCACGGTTCGGCTGGATGCAGAGCCGTATCACCGAACTGTCGCTGGACAACGCCCAGTTGAAGCGGGATCTGGAACGAGGCACCGCCAAGCCGGGTACGGCGTCACCGTCGACGTCCGTCTACCGCCGGGCCCGCCGCGTGGTGGGCCGCCCGATCCGGCGCGCACTGCAGTCGGGCCGGTAGGCAGGGGTCGGGCCCTAGTAGGCAGCGGTAGCGACGGGTCCGGCGGCGAGCACTCCGCTCACCGACAGACCTGCACCTGCCCGCCCGGCGTCCCGGACAACGCGCCCGCCGACCCGCGCAGGGCAGCTTTCAGGCAGCCGGCGTGCGCGTCAGGCCGCCGCCGCAGCGCCCCTTCCCGTACCCGTACCGCCCGGCGTCCGCGGCCCGCTCGTCGCCGTCCGGGACCTGAGCGCCCTGCGCGCCTTGCGGGCCGCGCGGCGCAGCACCGAGGCGGGCGTGTGTTCCCGGTAGCCCGGGAAGGCGCGGGCCTCGCGGGGAGCGGCGAGGTAGACCGAGTCCGGGATGCCCGCCGCGGCGTCGCGGAAGAGCGGGTAGGCGAGATAGACATGGCGGCCCTTGCGCTCCAGGAGCGCGGCCGCCTCCTGCTTCGCCTTGACGAACTCCAGGACGCCGACGAGGAGTTCGGGCCGCTGCTCGGCGACCAGGTGCAGCCTGAGCCGCTCCTCGACCTTCAGGCGGCCGGCCACGCCCTCACCCCAGAACTCCTCCATCAGCGGCTTCGCCAGCTCGAACTTGTGCCGACGGACCTTCTCGCTGTCCTTGAGGTACCGGGGACCGAACTGCGGCAGCAGCGTGATCAGGAAGGGCCGGATCATGAGCGCGTCGCGCCGCTCCCCCGCGGGGACCAGCCCGGCTATCAGGTTCATCAGGGCACGCGCGGAGTCGAAACGCAGGGTGTAACTCCCGCTCTTCGTCACGTGTTTGCCGTCGTCCCGGCCGACCAGGTAGTAGCAGGTGTAGTCGGCCAGCACGGAGACGCCGTCCGCCCGCAGATAGGCCTCCATCGTGAACAGCGCGTCCTCGCCCGTCCACAGGGACTCGTCGAAGCGCATGCCGTGCCGCTCCAGGAACTCCCGCCGGAACAGCTTCTGCGCGCTCAGCGTGAACTTGATGTTGGAGGAGAACACGTCCGTACGCTCGAACGTCTTCCCCCACATCGACTGCGGCGGCTTGCGGTTGATGCCCTCGACCCGGCCGAGGACCACGTCCGTGCGGTTGCGGTCGGCCATCGCGACCATCCGCTCCAGCGCCTCCGGGCCCAGCCGGTCGTCGGCGTCGAGGAAGAAGACGTAGCGCCCGGCGGCCTTGCCGAGCCCGACGTTGCGCGGCCCGCTCGGGCCGCCGGAGTTGTCCTGCCGGATCACCGTGACCGGCATGGTCACACGCTCCGCGAACTCCTCCAGGCAGTCCCCCGTCCCGTCGGTGGACCCATCGTCCACCGCGATGACCTCGATGCGCTCCGGGTCGATGGTCTGTGCCTCCACGGACGCGAGGCACTCGACCAGATACGGCATCGCTTCGTACGCCCCGATGATCACACTCACATCAGGCTGCGCGACGGTCACATTTCCCCCTTGGTCACAGGGCATTTCCCCCGAATCCGCATATTCGCAATTTGTTAGACGGGCGGTCACTTGAGGAGGTTGCCTTACCGCTTGAAATTGGTGACACAGGTCACAGGGAGCACACAGGCGGCACAGGCAGCCGAAAGGAACGGGCACCGAAAAGTACGCAGAACCGCCGAGAGTTACTCAGGACGCGGTGGGAGCAAGCGGTAAGAAACGGTAAAGAGCCCGGCCCCGAGGAATGATCCTCGGGGCCGGGCTCTTGAGGTGTTTACGTGGGAGCGGAGAACGTCAGCGTGTGTTGGCGCCGTCCGTCTCCCCGGTCGCCGGCACCGGCTGGGCAGGCTGTGCCGGGGACAACTGGTCCGACAGCTCGTCGGCTCCCGCGGCGCCGGCCGCAGCCCGGGACTCCTGGCCGAGGTTGCGCGTCTGGGCCTTGAGCGCCAGGTCGGCCACCGCCTTGTTGAACTGCTCGATGGACGTGGGCTCGTCCGGGCCGAGCAGATACTCCTTCAGCTCCTTGCGGTCCTCGGCCAGCGGGTCGGCTGCCGGGGCGCGGACCGCATCCAGCAACTCGCCCAGTTCCGCCGCGCTGTTGGAGAGGATCACCGCGGCACGCACGGCGGTGTTCTGCCGTTTGAACTCCTCGGCGCCCAGCTCGGCGGAGTCCGTGACCGCGTACGGCTTGCCGCTCGCGATGAAGTCGGAGACCACGGAGGAGATGTCGGAGACCATCGCGTCGGAGACGTTGAAGCAGTCGTACAGGCGCGGCTCGGCGCCCGCGATGACGCGGTGCTCGAAGCCGCCGAAGGAACGCCAGTACGCGTCGTTCCACTCGCCGCGCAGCCGGGCGACCTCCGCGTGCTTCTCGACGTCGACCACTCCGTCCCGCGTGGCCTCGGCCTCGTCGCCCTTGTCGCCGGCGGTGCCGGACAGCTCGGCGAGCCGGGCCTCGATACGGGCCAGTTCGCTCTTGGCCTTGGCCTGGGCAGCCGCGTCCACCGTGTAGCGGGAGTCGGCGGCACGCTCGGCGGCGGCCTTCTCGACCAGGGCGATGATGCGCTGGTGCGCGGCGCCCGCCTGCTTGCTGACGGTGCCGGTGAAGGGGTGCGGCTTGTACAGGACACGGACCGGCGGGTCGGCCTTCACCAGCTTCTTCACGATGTGCTCGCCGGCGAGCACGAGCGAGGTGTTGCCCGGGTTGCCGTCCCAGCCCTCCCAGGTGGGCGCGTACAGCACGGTCGGGCAGGATCCGTCAGCGGCCGCGCCACGGGCGGGCAGTGCGTCCTGCCTGCTCTGGATCGGCGCCAGCTGCGGGCGGCCGACCTCCACGATGTCGTCGTCGCGGACGCCGACGTCGGCGATGGCGTAGCGGTCTCGGCCCGCGCGGCCGGCGGTCCACACCTCGTCGTACACCTTGCTGAAGGGGTTCACGCTGGCGAGCTTGTCGCTGTCGCCGTGGCCGATGAAGACGTGCTTCATGGTGGGGACGCGCAGCAGGTGGATGTTCTTGCCGACGTTCGCCGCGTACAGCGCGACGCGCACCGTCGAGAGCTCCATGTTCATCAGGTGCACACCGCCGGGCACGCAGATGACGGGGGCCGTGGTGGGCGCCAGGTTCGTCAGGATGACCCGCTCTCGCAGGATGACCAGCGGCTTGGAGTCAAGCTGCTCCATGGTCTCCAGCCACATGTTGACCTGGTACGCGGAGTCCTTGGAGCCCGAGAAGTACAGCACCGTCTCCGGCTTGTACTCCCGCAGCCAGTCGTCGACGGCCGCGAGCACCTTCTCCGCGTTCGGCGGGATCTTGGTGCCACGGACGTACGGCATCAGCGTGAGGACGTAGAGGCAGCCCAGGACCAGGGTGACGCCGATGCCGATGAAGGCGGGCACGGCCGAGTCCAGGACGGCGGAGACGAGCAGGCCCGCGACGGCCGCGAGGTCGAGGTGGAGCATCTTCTCGGCGGAGCGGTTCAGCAGCCCGCGCGGCGGGGCGTCCGGGATGCGGACGCGCGAGGCCAGGTCGACGTTGCGGGTCGCGACCGGCATCCGGCGGCGGTTGCGGATCAGCGTGACCAGGGCGCCGTGCGGGGCCTGGAGGCCGTAGAAGGCGATGAAGCAGGCGATCGCGCCGTAGAAGATCAGGCCATCCGAGAGGGACATCCGGGCCAGCAGCAGGACCAGCAGCAGCTGCCGGATCAGGAAACGGATCGACAGGCCGGCGCGGACCTTGCTGAGCCGGTTGACGAGGTAGCTGCCCTTGCGGTGCAGATAGTGGTCCGCCAGGTACGTCACGGCGGCCGCGGCCGCGAAGGCGTAGACGCTCGGAATGAGCGCGGCCAGCATGATGGCCGGGAAGCCCAGCATCATGAGTGCCGCCGCGGCCAGCTCGGCCGCGCTGCCCACGCGGGCGACGCGAATAGCGGTGGATATCACGGAGAACCTGCTCTGGGATGGGGAGTGCCGGTTTTGTTCTGGAGTGCGCAGGGTTTAGGTAATTCGTCGGGTGTACGGATCAGGCCTCTGCAAGCACCCGGTCAATGCACTGCATTAACGCCGGAAAGCAGAGGCCTGAATAACGGAAGACTAATTACCGTCGATTATTACACGCCGTCCTGGACGTCCAGAACCGAGGCCAGCGCCTGCTCGAAGCCGGAGGCCTTCGCCGCGCCCGCCGTCGGGTCCTGCTGGCGGACGTCGATGACGTGCCCGGTCAGCTCGGAGAGCAGCACGTCGAGCGAGGTGCGGGCCACCGCCTCGGAGGAGAGCAGGGAACCCGTGGGCTCCTGGCCGAAGGCCTTGGTGCGCATGGGCGTCGCGGTGCGCTCCGGGTTGACGCAGTTGACACGGATGCCGTCGCCGGCCCACTCGTCGGACAGGGCCTGGGTGAGGTTCACCATGGCGGCCTTGGTCGAGGAGTAGAGGCTGTACTCGGCGCGGCCGCGGGTGTAGCTGCTGGAGGTGTACAGCAGCAGCTGGCCCTTGGTCTCCGCCAGGTACTTGTACGCGGAACGGGCGATCTGCACCGGCGCGAGGTAGTTGACCTTCAGCGCCTCCTCGATGGTCGCGTTGTCGGTCTCGGCCAGCTTGCCGATGCGCAGCACGCCCGCGGTGTTGACGACGTAGTCGATCCGGCCGGTCTCCGCGTACGCCTTGGACAGCGCGTCGTCGACCTCCTCCGGGTTCTCCACGTGCGTGCCGGTGGTGGAGCGGCCGAGCGCGTACACCTTGGACCCGTAGGACTCGGCGATCTCGGCGATGTCCTTGCCGATGCCGTACGAGCCGCCGAAGATGACGACCGTCTTGCCGGTCAGCAGCTCGCGGTAGGCCTCCTCGCTCATCTGCTCGGGCGTGGCGGTCGAGGCGAGCTGGAACAGCTTGTCGGCGATGAAGACGTCGACCGGCTGCGTGACCTTCATGTTGTACTCGTCGCCCGCGACGACGTGGATCGGCACGTCCGGCAGGTACTTCAGTACGACCGAGCAGTCGTCCGTGGCCTGGAAGTTGGGGTCACTGGAGGCGACCTCGTAGGCGCGCTTGATCGTGGACAGCTTGAAGGCCTGCGGGGTCTGTCCGCGGCGCAGGCGGGAGCGGTCCGGGATCTCGGTGATGAACTCGCCGTCCTCGCCGTGCGTGCGCGTGACGATGATGGTGTCCGCGGACGGGATGGCGACATCGACGGCCTGGAAGCGCGCCAGGGCGACCACGCAGTCGTCGATGACGCGCTGCGAGAGCAGGGGGCGCACGGCGTCGTGGAAGAGGACGTTGAGGTCCTCGCCCTCGGCCAGGCCCTCGCCGAGGGCCTCGATGGCACGCTCGGTGGTCTCGTTCCGCGTCGAGCCGCCCTCGATGATCTTCCTGACCTTCTTGAACCCGGCCTTGGCGACGATCTTCTCGATGTCGGGGACGTAGCCCGGCGCCATCAGCACGATGACGTCGTCGATCGAGTCGGCCTTCTCGAAGGTGGTCAGGGTGTGCTCGACGACTGCCTTGCCGGCGATCTTCAGCAGCTGCTTGGGGATCGAGAGACCCACCCGCTGGCCGGTGCCACCGGCCAGGATCACTGCGGTGGTACGGGGCTTGGCTATGTGCTGGGACACAGAGGACCTACCTTGGGGCGTCAGGGAACCTGGAAATGGTCCCACTTGCGGTTACCGCTGTGCAAGGTGAGCGCCGTTCACTGCATATGTGCGCGCCACCTGACATTCATCTTGCACTGCTGGTGGCCCCGGGAACGCCGCCGGGAGGACCTGTCGAATTGCTGTGAGTAACTGCACAGGGGGTCAGCGCCGCCGCGGCTTCCTCAGGCAGCGCCCGCCGGGGGCACGTTGGCTGGTTCCACGAAGACGTCAGGTGAACCAGGTGAACCGTGCGTGCCGCCGGATCCCCGAGGCCCCGTACGCCCATACGAGTGATGCGCCCGATCATCTCGGCGCCGATCCCCGGCACCGCGCCCGACGGCGTTCCCGACGGCGGCCTCTGCGTCCGCCCGGGGCGTCGAGATCTTCACGTCCCCCGGTGCCGTACTGCACGCATTCTTCATATGCATGACCGCGCCGTTACGGATGAGCCTGGAATACGGCCCGCCCGACAGCCCATTGCCGCGGAATTCCTTATTAAGATTCCGCAGCATTTCGGTCTCGGTGAGGGAGGAACGTGACGGGGGCCTAAGACACGGATGTGTCCCAGGCCCCCGTCACGCAGACTTCATGCACCGCCCCGGGGCACGGCGTCAGGCGAGTTCGACGCCCGGCCGGCCGTTCTCCACCCGCAGCCGCGCGTAGGTGCTCGGCGTCGCCTTCGGCTGCAGCACCGTGTCGACCACCCGCACCTGCGCGTCGATTCCGTCACGCCGGATGTCGAAGAGGTGGTAGCCGCGGTGGGCGTCGATCAGCTTCCAGTGCGGGTTGTCCGCCCGCAGCGGGTCCCACTGGGCGTGGAAGGCGGCCTGGTCCTGGTCGCCGTTGCTGGAGATGGACGTACCGACGAACTCGGCGCCGACGACCTCGGAGTCCGGGTCGGCGTAGTCCGTTCTGAGGTCGCTGATCATCGTCAGATGACGGTCGCCGCTGAGTACGACCGGGTTGCGGACGTCGGCGAACTCGTCGAGCAGGGCGTTGCGCTCGACCTGGTAGCCGTCCCAGGCGTCGTAGTACCAGAGCTTGCCCTCGCCGATCTGCAGGTCGGTCTCGGCCATCATGATCTGCGAGGCGACGAGGTTCCAGCGGGCCGGCGAGTCCTGCATCCCGTCCAGCAGCCACGCCTTCTGCTCGGCGCCGAGCATCGTGAGTGACGGGTCCTCGGCGGCCGCCTGGCTGGTCACCTGGTCGCTGCGGAACTGGCGGGTGTCGAGGAGGTTGAGGCGCGCGAGGCGGCCGAACTCCAGGCGGCGGTACATCTGGATGTGCGGGCCGGTCGGGATCGCGGTCGCCCGGACGGGCATGTGCTCGTAGTACGCCTGGAAGGCCGCCGTCAGCCGCGCCACGAACGCGTCGTGGGACTGCTTGGCGGGATCCTGCGGGATCTCGCCGGCCCAGTCGTTGTCGACCTCGTGGTCGTCGAAGGTGACCACCCAGGGGGCGCTGGCGTGCATCGCCGCGAGGTCGGGGTCGGTGCGGTACTGCGCGTACCGGTTGCGGTACTCGACGAGGGTGTACGGCTCCCCCGTGCCCTCGTGCCGGCGCGGCCCCGTCGAGGCCGGCGTGGACTCGTAGATGTAGTCGCCGACGAACAGGACGAAGTCGGGATCCTGTTGGAGCATGTCGGCGTACGGCGTGAAATAGCCGTGCTGCCAGTTCTGGCAGGAGGCGAGCGCGACGCGCAGGGAGCCGCCCCTGCTGTGCGGGTGGGGGGCGGTGCGGGTGCGGCCGGTGGGCGAGAGCTGCCCGCTCACCCGGAAGCGGTACCAGTACGAGCGGTCCGGGCGCAGCCCGCGTACGTCCACGTGAACGCTGTGCCCGTACTCGGGGCCGGCCTCGGCGACACCCCGGCGCACCGGCTTTCTGAGCCGCGGGTCCTCCGCGATCTCCCACTCCACCGCGACCACGCGGTCGGGCATGCCGCCGCCGTTCAGCGGGTCGGGGGCGAGCCGGGTCCACAGCACGATGCCGTCGGGCAGCGGGTCACCGGAGGCGACGCCGAGGCTGAACACCCCGTCGGGCAGCGTGGCCTCGGCCGCCCGGGCGGTGCCCGGCACCCACAGCTGGGCGGAGGCCGCCGCACCGAGGACGGCGGCACCGGCGGTCAGAAAGCGCCGTCGGTCGGGCGAGATTGTTCCGGTCATCACGAACTCCCTTGCCTCGCAAGCCTCTTGGACACGTGAAAGCTCACGTAGCCGGACGGTCCACCGGCTGAACGCAAGTGTTCGCGTGCATGACAAATGGGCAGACAACAGAAGACCCGTTGCGACACAGGAACAACGGGATGAACGTCACCTGGTCACAACGGGTCTGACGTCACATCAATTGACGCCCACCACATGAGGCTTCAGTACGAGAAGTTCGAGCCGAATTTCGCGTTCGTACCGTCCGTGCCGAGCAGGGGGTTGCCGACGAGGCCGGTGCTGTTCGGCGTCACGACGGTGCTCGGGCCGCAACGGAAGTGCCGGACGACCCCGACGTCGCCGTTCCCCCCGGTGCGCCGACGGCGACGTCGGCCGGCCCGTCTCCGTCGGAATCACCGAGGTGCACGGCCCGGCCGAAGGGGGCGCCCTTCTGGGCGGCCGGCCCCGGGCACGTTGCCGGTGTTCCGCGTGACCACCTGAGCGCCGTTACCGGTCAGCCCGGCGGCGCTGCCGCGCAGCACGACCACGGAACCGGCGTCGGCGACGGAACCCAGGTCCTCGCCGGGCAGACCGGTGACCGCATCCGGATAACCGTCGCTATCGACGTCCCCGATCTGGACGTCGGTGCCGAAGCGGTCGCCCCGCTCGACGCTGCCGGGCACGCCCGCAGTGCGCACCCCCCACACGAGACCAGCCCGTCCGCCACCTGACGACGAACCCAGCTCAGCCCCAACCAGCCCGTCCAGCGCCTGACGACGAACCCAACTCAGCCCCAACCAGCCCGTCCGCCACCTGACGACGAACCCAACTCAGCCCCAACCAGCCCGTCCGGCGCTTGAGGACAAGGCCGCAGGCCGACAGGGGGTCTGGGGGCGCAGCCCCCGGTCACCCGCGCCGACAGCTCAGAACGGCTCGAACCCGTCAAACTCCTGGAGGGACTCGTCCCGCTCAGCCTCCCGGTCCCGCCGCCGCTGCGCTGCGGGCCTCGGCGCCTCGAAGCGATGGTCCTCACCCCGGCGTCCCAGCATCTCCGCCCCGGACATCATCGACGGCTCCCAGTCGAAGACGACGGCGTTCTCCTCGGGTCCGATGGCGACACCGTCACCGGAACGCGCCCCCGCCTTCATCAACGCCTCTTCCACACCAAGCCGGTTGAGCCGGTCGGCGAGGAATCCGACTGCCTCGTCGTTGCTGAAGTCGGTCTGCCGTACCCAGCGCTCGGGCTTCTCGCCCCGCACCCGGAACACCGCCTCCCCGTCGGCTTCCTCGTGCGTCACCGTGAAGCCCGCGTCGTCGACGGCCTTGGGCCGGATCACGATCCGCGTCGCCTCTTCCTTCGGCTTGGCGGCCCGCGCCTTCGCCACGAGGTCGGCGAGCGCGAACGACAGCTCCTTCAGGCCGAGATGGGCCACCGCCGACACCTCGAAGACCCGGTAACCCCGCGCCTCCAGGTCCGGCCGCACCATCTCCGCGAGGTCCTTGCCGTCCGGTACGTCGGTCTTGTTCAGTACGACGATCCGCGGTCGCCGGTCGAGCCCGCCGTACTGCTTCAGCTCCTCCTCGATGACGTCGAGGTCGGAGACGGGGTCACGCTCGGACTCCAGGGTCGCGGTGTCCAGTACATGCACGAGCACACTGCACCGCTCGACGTGCCGCAGGAACTCCAGGCCAAGGCCCTTACCCTGGCTGGCGCCGGGGATCAGCCCCGGCACGTCGGCGATGGTGTACACGGTCGAACCCGCGGTCACCACACCCAGGTTCGGCACCAGCGTCGTGAAGGGATAGTCCGCGATCTTCGGCTTCGCCGCGCTCAGCACCGAGATCAGCGAGGACTTGCCCGCACTCGGGTACCCCACGAGCGCCACGTCGGCGACCGTCTTCAACTCCAGGCCGATGTCCTGCAGGTCCCCGGGCTCGCCGAGCAGCGCGAACCCCGGCGCCTTGCGCCGCGCCGACGCCAGCGCCGCGTTGCCGAGGCCGCCCCGGCCGCCCTGCGCGGCGATGTACGACGTGCCGTGTCCGACCAGGTCGGCGAGTACGTTGCCCGCCTTGTCGAGCACGACTGTGCCGTCCGGCACGAGCAGGACGAGGTCCTGTCCGTCCTTGCCCGAGCGGTTGCCGCCTTCGCCCGGCTTGCCGTTGGTGGCCTTGCGGTGCGGGGAGTGGTGGTAGTCGATGAGCGTGGTGACGGACTGGTCGACGGTGAGGATCACATCGCCGCCGCGCCCGCCGTTGCCGCCGTCGGGTCCGCCGAGCGGCTTGAACTTCTCACGGTGAACGGAGGCACAGCCGTGGCCCCCGTTACCCGCGGCGACGTGCAGCTCGACGCGGTCCACGAAGGTGGTCATCTGGGGTGCCTCCAGCACTTCAAAAACGTACGGATGTGTCTCTGCTATAACACGCGAAAGGCGGACCCGCCTTCCCCCAGGGGAAGTGAGGTCCGCCTCGCGAAACGTTCGGTCTGTGTCTAAGCCTGAGCTCAGGCGACCGGAACGATGTTCACGACCTTGCGGCCACGGTGGGTACCGAACTCCACCGCGCCGGCGTTCAGCGCGAACAGCGTGTCGTCGCCGCCACGGCCGACGCCCGAACCGGGGTGGAAGTGGGTGCCGCGCTGGCGGACCAGGATCTCACCCGCGTTGACGACCTGACCGCCGAAGCGCTTCACGCCGAGCCGCTGGGCATTGGAGTCGCGACCGTTCCGGGTGGACGATGCGCCCTTCTTGTGTGCCATCTCTCCTCAGTCCCTTACTTCGCAGCCGCGGGGATCTCAGTGACCTTGATCGCCGTGTACTGCTGGCGGTGGCCCTGACGACGGCGGTAGCCGGTCTTGTTCTTGTAGCGAAGGATGTCGATCTTCACACCCTTGTGGTGGTCCACGACCTCGGCCTGGACCTTGATGCCGGCCAGCACCCACGGGTCGCTGGTCACAGCGTCGCCGTCGACAACGAGCAGGGTCGAGAGCTCGACCGTGTCGCCAACCTTGGCAGTGGAAATCTTGTCAACCTCAACGATGTCGCCGACAGCAACCTTGTGCTGGCGACCACCGCTGCGCACGATGGCGTACACGCGGATCTCACTCTCTCGCTCGGGAACGGCACCCCCGCAGTCCAGCCACCCGGCAGGCGGGCAGCCTCTCCGGAACAGCCGGTGACGAGCACCGAGCGCTCTGGAGGAAGAGGTTTACGGGGATGTGACGCGTCTGTACCTGCGGACACGCCGACGGCCAAGGTTACGGGGCCGTGGCCGAAGGGGTCAAACCGGGCCGGGGCCCAGCGGTGTGCGGCCGGTCACGTGGACCGGCCGCACAGCACACTGCTCAGCTCTCGTCGGCTGCGGCCGAGACCGCGGACTTCTTCGCCGTCGACTTGGCGGCGGCAGTCTTGACGGTCTTGGCCGCCTTCTTCGCCGTCGCCTTCTTGGCAACCGTCTTCTTGGCCGCGGTCTTCTTGGCGGCGGCCTTCTTCGCGGTGGCCTTCTTGGCCGTCTTGCGCGCGGCCGTCTTCTTGGCCGGGGCCGTCTCCTCGACGCTCTCCGCCGCGGACGACGCCTCGTCCGCCGCACCCGACGGGACGACCACGACGGCCGTCTCCTCGGACGCGGTGGGCGCGGTCGCCTTACGCACCGCACGGCGCCGCGGACGGGCCGGTGCGGCGCTCTCGGCGGGCGCCTCGGCCGGGGCCTCGGGCGCCGGCGGAACCTCGGCCACGGGCGCCGCGGTCTCGGCGACGGTCACCACGGCGGTCTCGGCCCCCGCGGGCGATCCGGCCGGCGCGGACACCTTGCGGGTGGCGCGACGACGGGTACGTCCCTTGGGCGCGGTCTCCTCCACGGGCTCGGCCGGGGTCTCGACGACCGCGTCCTCGACGGCGGCGGGCTCGGCGAGCGCCGCGACGGCCGGCTCCGGCTGCACCGGACGCTCGACCTCCTGCTCGGCGGTCACGTGCTGAGCGGTCGGCGCCTCGGACTGCACGTCCTCGGCCCGGACCTCCTCACGCCTGTTGTCGTCGCGCCTGGAGTCGTCGCGCCTCGGCGCACCCGCCGGAGCGGACGCCCGTCGGCTCGTCCGGCGCCGCGAACGGCCACGGCCGACCGCGGCCTCCGCCTCGGCGACGCTGCTGTACAGCTCCTCGTCCGGGGTGTAGGCGGGCGCGGGCAGCGCGACCGGCTCGGCGACCTCGGCGGCGACCTCTGCCTCGGTCTCCTCCTCGGCGACGTCCGGGGCCTCCACGGCCACCGCGGACTCGTGCTCGTGCACATGTCCGTCGCCGCCACGCCCGCGCTTCTTGCGCTTGCCGCCGCCACCGGCGGAGGTCGGCTGCTCCATGTGCACGATGACACCGCGGCCGTTGCAGTGGACGCAGGTCTCGGAGAAGGACTCCAGCAGGCCCTGGCCGACCCGCTTGCGGGTCATCTGCACGAGCCCCAGCGAGGTCACCTCGGCGACCTGGTGCTTCGTACGGTCCCGGCCCAGGCACTCCAGCAGGCGCCGCAGCACCAGGTCCCGGTTGGACTCCAGGACCATGTCGATGAAGTCGATGACGATGATGCCGCCGAGGTCGCGCAGCCGCAGCTGGCGGACGATCTCCTCGGCCGCCTCCAGGTTGTTCCTGGTGACGGTCTCCTCGAGGTTGCCGCCCTGACCGGTGAACTTGCCGGTGTTGACGTCGACGACGACCATCGCCTCGGTCCGGTCGATCACCAGCGAACCGCCGCTGGGCAGCCAGACCTTGCGGTCCAGGGCCTTGGCGAGCTGCTCGTCGATCCGGTACGTGGCGAAGACGTCGACCTCGGAGGTCCACTTCGACAGCCGGTCGGCCAGGTCGGGAGCGACGTGCGCGACGTATCCGTAGATGGTCTCCCACGCCTCGTCGCCGCTGACGACGACCTTGGAGAAGTCCTCGTTGAAGATGTCGCGGACGACGCGGACGGTCATGTCCGGCTCGCCGTACAGCAGCGACGGCGCGTTCGAGCTGCCGCCGTTCTTCGACTTCTTCTGGATGTCCTCCCACTGCCCCTGCAGTCGCTCGACGTCGCGGCGCAGCTCGTCCTCGCTCGCGCCCTCGGCGGCGGTGCGCACGATGACGCCCGCGTCCTCGGGGACGATCTTCTTGAGGATGGTCTTCAGCCGGGCCCGCTCGGTGTCGGGGAGCTTGCGGCTGATGCCGGTCATCGAGCCCTCGGGCACGTACACGAGGTAGCGGCCGGGGAGCGAGACCTGGCTGGTGAGCCGTGCGCCCTTGTGACCGATCGGGTCCTTGGTGACCTGGACGAGCACGGACTGGCCGGACTTGAGGGCCGACTCGATGCGCCGCGGGCCGTTGGCCATGCCCAGCGCCTCGAAGTTCACCTCACCCGCGTAGAGAACGGCGTTGCGGCCCTTGCCGATGTCGATGAAGGCGGCCTCCATCGACGGCAGCACGTTCTGGACCTTGCCCAGGTACACATTGCCGACGTACGAGGTCGACTGCTCCTTGTTGACGTAGTGCTCGACGAGCACACCGTCCTCCAGGACGCCGATCTGCGTGCGCTCACCACTCTGCCGGACGACCATCACACGCTCGACGGCCTCGCGGCGGGCCAGGAACTCGGCCTCGGTGATGATTGGAACCCGGCGGCGGCCCTGCTCGCGGCCTTCGCGGCGGCGCTGCTTCTTGGCCTCCAGACGGGTCGAGCCCTTGATGGACTGCACCTCGTCGGACGGCTCGGAGGGCTTGCGGGGCTCGCGGACCTTGACGACGGTGCGCTCGGGGTCGCCCTCGCCGGGCTCCGAGTCCGCGGAGGAGTCACCGGCCCGACGGCGACGGCGACGGCGCCTACGGCTGCTGGAGCTCGACCCACCACCGTCGGCGTCGTCCTCCTCGTCGTCCTCGGCCTGTTCGGCGCTGTCCTCGGCGTCCTGCGCGGCGGCCTCGTCGGACTCGTCCGACTCGTCCTCGCCCGCGGAGTCGGCCAGCTCGCCACGACGGCGGCGACGGCCGCCCCGGCGCCGGCGACGGCGGGACCCGGTCTCCTCGGACTCGTCGCCGTCGGCGGCGTCCTCGGCCGGCTCCTCGGCCTCATCCGACTCGTCCTCGGCGGCGGTCTCGACGGCCTGTGTCTCGGTCTCCTCGGCGAACGAGGCACCCCGGCGCCGGCGGCGGCGCCGCGATCCGGCCTGCTCCTCGGGGAGCTCCTCCGGCTCGACGGCCTCGACCTCGACCTCGGCCTCGGCGGCAGCCGCGGCGGCGGCCCGCTGCGGCGTCTGGAACTGCGGCTCGGTGAACACGGGCGCCTGGAACACGGCGACGGCGGGCCGCGACGGCCGGCGCGGCTCCTCGCTCTCGCCCTCGGCACGTGCGGCCTGCGCGGGCGCGGCGAAGCCGGTCGCGGCCTTACGCGTGGCCCGCCGACGCGGACGCCGCGGGGCGGCGTCCTCGTCGCTCTGCTCGGCGGCAGGGGCGGGAGCGGTCACCGGTTCCTCGACGGCGGGAGCCTGCGCCTCCTCGGCGGCGGCCTCGGTGGTCGCGGCCGCCTCCTCGACGGGCGCGGTCACGCGACGCGTGGCGCGACGACGGCCACGGCGCGGAGCCGCGTCCTCGCCGGCGGACTCGGCAGCGGGAGCCTCGGCCTCGGCGGGCGTCTCGGCCTCCGCGGCGGGCGTCGCCTCTTCGGTCACGGGGGCAGCCGCGGGTGCGGACGCACGACGGGTGGCACGCCGACGGCTACGGCGCGGAGCCGCATCCTCCTCGGCGGACTCGACAGCGGGAGCCTCGGTATCGGCCGGTGCCTCGGCGGCGGCCGCGCTCTCCGCGACCTCGGCCGGGGCGGCAACGGTCACCACGGTCTCGGCCACCTCGGCGGCCGCGGGCGCACCGGCAGGCGCGGCCGCACGACGGGTCGCACGACGACGCGTACGCCCAGCGGGCGCGGCCTCCTCGACAACCGCAGGCGCCTCGGCCGCCTCAGCGCCCTCGTCGATCTTCTCTGCTTCTTCGGCCGCTTCGAGATCGGCCGTGACCGTGGTCTCGGCGGCCTCGTCCTCGTCGGCCTTGAGGTCGCCGTCGGCCGGTATGGCCGGCGCGACGATCTCCTCCGGGGTCTCGGAGGCGGCCGCGGCGGGGGGACCCGCCGGGCGGGAAGCGGCACGGCGCCGACGACGCGGCGGCAGTGTGTCGCTGGGAGTGTTCGGTTCGGAACCCTCAGTGGGTTCGGTCGGTTCGAGCATGCGGGCATTTCTCCCGTCAGGCTCCCGGGCGCCGCACCTGGTCCGGCATTGATTGCCGGTGACGTCCGCGGCTCGCGCGATGCGCGGTGCCGCCGTCCGGGGCGCGGGCGCCGCACGGGAGCTCTCTGTGTCCTGTCTCGCCGGTTCCGTACACCGAATGTGTACGGCCTGGCGAAAGTCTTCTGGTCAGTTCGCTGCCCGACCCAGGTGGCTCCCGAGTACAAGGGCGGCGCTTCGACGTCCGTCCTTCGCGGGACCTTCCTTACGCCGGCGCCTTCGCGGTGGCAGCGGAATCGGCCATGGGTGCGGCCGTCGCTGCCTCGCGGTCGGGCGCGAGCGGGTCGGTCACCGTGCCGGTCTCTTCATCGAACAGCCCCTGCGCCAGCCTGGTCACCGCTGCGGGGACCGGCGGCGCCAGGTCGGCCACGGCGCGGAGACCGGACAGGACGTCGTCGGGTCGTACGGCAGGCGTCACGTGCCGAACAACCAGCCGCAGTATCGCACAGGGCTGGTCGGTCGGCCCAGCAAGGTGCACGGCGTCAGCTGCTCCATCGGAGCCGACGCTTGTGGATGAGGATCCACCATGCGTTTCCAGCTGTACGACTGCGGCGCGGGCGTCAAAGGTCCTTACGCCGTTCTTGGCGGTGCGCTGGACCTCGACCGCGTCGGCGGCGTTGAAGGCCGAAACGGCCCGCTCAGCCTCCACCGGATCCACGCCGTCCAGCCGCAACTCCCACACGGAAGCGGTGAGCCGGTCGGCGAGCCCCGAGGTCCGGGCCTCGACAGCGTCGACGATGTCCAGCCCGGGGGGCAGTGACTCGTCGAGCAGGAGCCTCAACTTCTCCGGATCCCGCGCCTCGGTGAGGGCGATCTCCAGATACTCCGCCTCACTGCCCGTGCCGGTGGGTGCGGCATTGGCGTACGACACCTTCGGATGCGGCGTGAACCCCGCCGAGTACGCCATCGGCACCTCGGCACGGCGCAGCGCACGCTCGAAGGCGCGCTGGAAGTCACGGTGGCTGGTGAACCGGAGGCGGCCGCGCTTGGTGTAGCGCAGTCGGATGCGCTGCACCGCGGGTGCGGGCGGCGGGCCTTCGGGCTGTCGCTTGCCCAGTGTCGTTCAGTCCTTCGTGAGAGCGGTCGTACTGCTACCAAGAGTACGTGCCTCAAGGCCGAGAGGTTCCCGCCCGTCCACAGCCTCGGCCCGTTCCCGCTCTCCGAACAGCATCCGGCGGAAGTCGGCCCGCGCCTGGCGCGCGGACTCCCGTGCCGAGGCCAGAGCCAGCCGGGTGGCCCGCCCCACACTGCGGCCTGCCTCGGCGACCGGCCGCAGTACGGCGTCCCGTATGACATGCCCGACGGGAGTGAGGACGGTCCGGTGGAACCAGCGCAGGGGCTCCACGAAGATCCACCGGAAGAGGGTGCCGAGGGCCCGCCCCACGGCGAGCGAGATCCGCCCGGCAACCCGCCAGGCATGCCCGAGCGCCTCTCCCACCTCGCGGCCGACGACGGCGAGGAAGCGCCCGGCAGGCACGAGCACCCAGCGCCACAGTGCGAGCGCGGGCAACACGAACAGCACCCGCAGGATCCAGTAGAGGGCGACCCCGAGCCCGGTGGCGAGCAGGCCCACGCCCCGCACGAACCCCTTCGCGCACCACGCGACCGCCCGACCGACCGGTGCAAGCACCCACGCGTACAGCCACTCCGCTGGGACGACGACGAGATACCGCACCAACCAGGCGAGAACGGCATACACACCGGCCCCGAGCAGGGCGAGCACCGCACCGATCCCCCTGAGGGCCCACATGACGGCATGGCCGACCGGTGCCAGCACGCGCGCGTACAGCCACTCGGCGGGCACGACCACGAGATACCTCACCAGCCAGGCGAGAGCGGTATACATCCCGGCCCCGAGCAGGGCGAGCACCGAGCCGATCCCTCGCGCCAGCCACACGAGGGCGCGGCCGAGGGGAGTCAGCACACGGCGGTAGAGCCATCCGAGCGGGACGACGACGAGGACGTTCCCGAGCCGGGCCAGCGCCCGGCCGAGGGGCACGACGGCGTACCGCCACAGCCCGATGAACGGCCACACGAACACGGCTCGCGCGACCCACCCCAGCGCCCGTCCGAGCGGCCGCAGCACGGTGTCCTTCAGGAACCGCCCGGCAACGACGAGTGCGTCCCACACCATCCGCACCGGCACGACCAGCACGAGCACGACGATCCGCACGGGAAGCCGGATCGCGACGACGAGACACCCCTCGGGCGTCTGCCCCTCGGGGGACCGCCGCGCGGCCTGCTGATGCGCGGACCGGTGGTGCGCGAGCTGCTGTTGCGCCGGCTCCGCGGGCGGCTTCTGCAGATCCATACCCACGTAGACGCCGGAACCTCCCCTCCGGATCCCGCGTCAGTCACAAAGAGCTTGGTCCGCCAGCAACAGGGCGTGCCAGTACCGGTAGTAGCGGACGCCCTCCGAGTGGCCGGTGAACTCGCAGTATTCGACGGCGGCCGCGACGGCGTCCGTCACCGGCAGGTAGGCGGCACGGGGCACGTGGGCGTCCGCGGCCTGCGACGTCAGCTCCCGGATGGCGTCGTGCGCCGCGGCGATCACGTCGCCGTCCAGGTCAGGGAGGTGCTTGCTCAGCGCCCGGTAGTAGTTCAGGTGCTCTTGGAGTGCCGCCGTGAGGAGACTGCCCGACTCTGCCATGGGTCCTCCGAAGGGGGAGTCGCACCAGTGGGAGACCGTGTGATGCCTGAGGTTTCAGGTTACGGCGCGTCCGCCGCCCTCACTGGCTCAGCAGCCGCCGCACCATCGGAAGCACGTCCTCAAGATCCGCGGCCGCCAACTCACCGAACGCGCCGGCGCTGCGTCCCATCACCACCCCGATGAACGCGGCCGCCGCCACCTCCGCCCGCAACTGCGGGTTGTCCAGTCCCTGAGCTGCGAAGGTCTCCTTCAGGGGAGCGACGATCCGCACGTGGAGTTCCTCGTGCGTGGCGGTCTCGACCGCCGGATCACGAGGGCGCTGGACCGCGGCCTGGAAGATGGGCCCGGGACCGCGGTGCCCGATGCGCTCCAGCAACATCCGCACCTGCTCGGTGTCGAACAGGTCCAACTCCAGGCTGTCGCCCGCCTCGGCGCGCAGAACGGCGATGAGGAGCTGAGCCTTGCCCCCGAAGTACCGGGCGATCAGGGCCTGGTCGAGTCCCGCGCGTTCACCGATGTCCCGCACGGTGGTGCGTTCGAACCCGCGCTCGGCCACCAACTCCCCCGCGGCCTGCACCAACAGCTCCTTGCTGCGCACAGAGTCCCTCCGGCGCACGGGTTTCTCCGCGCTCATCGACAAACGTCCCTCCGCCTCAGCCTCTTACGTGAGTCGTATCACGCCGACGGGCCCCGCCCAGGCACGGCCCAGTAGCGGCCGGGGAGCCCCGCGGGGCGGAACCGCCTGGCCGAGACCACTTGCGGCCGGTGCCCGGAGCGCACCGGGCCTACGCGCCCTCGTGACAGCCGCTCTTGGACGGAGGCATCCGCCTTCCCTTACAGTCGCGATGTCAGCACTTGCTGACTTACGGGTGGCAGGACGCCCGCCGCCTCCCCCGGGAGTCGCGATCACCAGGAGGTGCGCTCGTGCAGCAAGAGGTCTTCAACCCCGATACGGGCTCTGGTACGAACTCCGGCATGGGCCCTGGCACGAGGCCGAGCCCGAGTTGGAGTCGGTCCCGGCATCGCGCGGGTGCGCCGACCGACGCGGCGCCCGCCCGGCGCGGTCTGACCGGCCCGAAGGCGGTGCTGGCTCCGGTCGTCACCGTGCTCACCATCGGCCTCGTGTTCATCGCCGTCTTTCTCGCCGCCTTCCACACGCCGAAGGCCCACCGGCTCCCGGTCGCGGTGGCTGCCTCGGACCGGGCGGCAGCGCTCTTCGACGTACGGCTGCAGCGCGTGTCGCCCGACGCGTTCCAGGTCGAGCGCTACCGGAACGCGGACGCCGCCAGGTCGGCGGTCGAGCACCGCACCGCGTACGCGGCCTACGTGGACACCGCCGGCTCACCACGCCTTCTGTACGCGGGCGCCAACGGCCCGGCCGTCCAGGCGATGGTCACCCCGCTCGGCAACGCGGCGACGCCCGACGGCAGCAAGATCAAGGTGCAGGACATCCTCCCGCTGTCGAAGGGGGACAGCCGTGGCCTGTCCGTCTTCTACGCCTCCTTCGGCCTCGTTCTGGCCGGATTCCTGTTCGGTCAGATGACGTACCAGATGGCGCCGAGACTCTCCTTCGCACAGCGCATGCTCAGCCTCGCGATCTTCGCGGTCGCGGGAGGCACGGCCACGGCCGTCATAGCGGGCGCGATATTCGACGCCATCCCGGGAACCTTCATCGCCCTCGCCGGCATCCTGACGCTCGCAGCAGGGGCGGTGGCCGCAGGAACCGCCCTGCTCATACGGATCTTCGGTTCGCTCGGCATCCCACTGGGCTCGATCTTCATGCTGGTCATGGGCAACGCGTCGAGCGGCGGGGTCCTGCCCCCGTCGTTCCTGCCGGGCTGGCTGCAGCCACTGGCCTCGGTGATGCCGGCCGGCGTCGGCGTGCGGGCCATCGACGGGCTCGCCTACTTCCACCACGACGGAGTGGGGAACGGCGTGATCATCCTCTCCGTCTGGGTGCTGTTCTGCACAGGAGCGATCTTCGGCCTCGACCGCATCGCCGCATCAACGGGCATCCTCCACGTCGCCCATCGCGGGAGTCCGTCGGCGGCGAGCGCGTGAACACCGACTCCTCGCCGTACTCGCAGTAACTGCAGAGCCACGGTCCTACAGGAGTTCGCTCACCAGCCCCCGAATCCGCTGCTCGATCCCGTCCCGGATCGGGCGGACCGCGCCAACGCCCTGCCCAGCGGGGTCGCCGAGCTGCCAGTCGACGTACCGCTTGCCCGGGAAGACGGGGCAGGTGTCGCCGCATCCCATGGTGATCACGACGTCCGACGCCTGCACGGCGTCCACGGTGAGCGCCTTCGGCGTCTCGTCGGAAATATCGATGCCCACTTCCCTCATCGCCTCCACCACGGCCGGGTTGACGGTGTCGGCAGGGGCAGAGCCCGCCGATCGCACCTCGATCCGGTCCCCCGCGAGGCGAGCGAGAAGGGCCGCGGCCATCTGGGAGCGGCCCGCGTTGTGGACGCAGACGAACAGCACGGACGGGCGATCACCGAGAGCAGCGATGACGTGTCTTCCTGGGACGGCGGGAGGGCGGGAGGGCGGACGTGAGGCACTCACACCGTCGCCGCAGCAGGCTCGGCAGTGGTCAAGAACGCGGCCAACCGCTCCAGCACCCGTGGCAGCACCCGGTAATAGACCCAGGTCCCACGCCGCTCGCAGTCGATGAGTCCCGCCTGCCGGAGCAGCTTGAGGTGGTGCGAGATCGTCGGCTGCGACAGGTCGAAGGCGGGCGTCAGCTCACACACGCACACTTCGCCGCCCTCCCCGCGCGAGGCGATCATCGACATCAGCCGCAGCCGCACCGGATCACCCAGGGCCTTGAAGATCTTCGCCAGGTCCGCGGCCTGGCCCGCGTCCAGCGGAGCGGACGCAAGACCCTGGCAGCAGCCGGCATCGGTGTCCTGGCCGAGGATCTTCAGCTCTTGTTTCGACATTCCTCTATGTTGACGTTTTTCAATCCAAGGCGCAAGGTTGCATCAATGAACGTCAATATAAGCCCTTCCGGGGCACGATCCCGCGCCCCATGTCACCGGGAGTGAGTCATGCCTGATCAGTCCACCGAGCAGTCCACCGATCAGTCCACCGAGCTGCGCGAAACCGTCCGCCGACGCTACGCCGCCGCAGCCGTGAAGGTCGCCGAAGGCGCCACCGCCTGTTGCGGGCCCGAGCCCGTCGAGATCGACGAGAACTTCGGCTCCGCCCTCTACGCCGCCGGCGAACGCGACGCCCTGCCCACCGAGGCCCTCGCCGCCTCCCTCGGCTGCGGCAACCCCACCGCGGTGGCCGAACTCCAGGAAGGCGAACGCGTCCTCGACCTCGGTTCCGGCGGCGGCATCGACGTCCTGCTCTCCGCCCGCCGCGTCGGCCCCGCCGGCAAGGCCTACGGCCTCGACATGACCGACGAGATGCTCGAACTCGCCCTCACCAACGCCGCCAAGGCCAAGGCGCCCAACGTCGAGTTCCTCAAGGGCACCATCGAGTCCATCCCCCTGCCCGCGAACACCATCGACGTCGTGATCTCCAACTGCGTGATCAACCTGTCCACCGACAAGCCCGCCGTCTTCGCAGAGACCTTCCGCGTCCTCACGCCCGGCGGCCGCATCGGCGTCTTCGACATCGTCGCCGACGACGCCCTGACCCCCGGGCAGCGCGCCGATCGCGGCGACCATGTCGGCTGCATCGCGGGCGCCCTGTCCTTCACGGAGTACCGCGAGGGCCTCGACGCGGCGGGCTTCACCGACATCGAGATCACGCCCACGCGACCCGTCGCCGACGGCATGCACTCGGCCATCGTGCGCGCGCTCAAACCCGTATCCGCTGCCGCCCGGACGTCCACGAACGCCGCAGCCGCCGAGACCGGCGCCGAGTCCACCGCCGAATGCTGCGGCGTCACCTCATGCTGCACACCGGCCGAGCACTCCGCCGACCCGACCCTCACCGTGACCGAGGCCAAGTCGACATCCGGCTGCCCATGCCAAAGCTGAACACGAACGACCGAGACCCTCTGGGCGCGTGGCTGCCAACGGCGGGGTCCGGTTCGGTCGGGTCTCGGCGCTGCCACCGTGGCTGCGGTCGGTCCTGCGAGTCCACGGGGACGGATCACTGCCCGCCGCGACGGCAAGGGTGTGCCGGAGGGGGAGAACCGAAGGCTCGAAGCTCGGAGCAGTGGTCCCGTACAACCCTTCAGGCTCACCGGAGGTCGTCTCTGAGCCCATACGTATGTCCTGGAGAGGAATCCATGTCCCGGCGCCACCACAAACGCTCCAGGCGTCCCGTCGTCCTGGGCGCCACCGCCGTCGCGGCAGCCCTGGCCGGCGGCCTGCTCATCACCCTGGCCGGCGGGGCGAGTGCCGCCGCATCCGGCCTCGCCGACGACTTCAACGGTGACGGCTACCGCGACCTGGCGACCGGCGCCCCGGGTGCCGTGGCGAACGGGAAGGCGAAGGCGGGCGCCGTGGTCGTCAACTACGGTTCGGCGAGCGGTATCAGCGCAGCCCGCCACAAGACCACATCGCAGAGTTCCTCCGGTGTGCCGGGCGACTCGGAGACCTCCGACCGCTTCGGCACCGAACTCGCGCACGGAGACCTCAACAGAGACGGCTACGGCGATCTCGTCGTGGGCACACCGCTGGAGGACGTCGGCAGCGATGCCGACGGTGGTTCGGTCACGATCCTGTGGGGCGGCTCGTCCGGCCTGTCGGGCGGCACGACGATCAGCGACCCGAACGCGTCGGGCCACGACCGGTTCGGCCAGTCCCTCGCGGTCGGCGACTTCACCGGTGACGGGAAGGCCGATCTGGCGGTCGGTTCCACCGGCAAGGACGTGTGGATCTTCAAGGGCGGCTTCACCAAGTCGGGCGGCGCGGCCGGGAAACTGCGCTTCGACGCGCAGATCGAGTCCGGTTCGTACCCCAAGGGTGCCGTCCAGCTGGCCGGCGGGGACTTCGACAACGACGGCGCGGACGACGTGGTGGTGGGCTCCTCCGCGGGCAACTTCGTCTACCGGGGCTCCTCGACCGGGCCCACACTGCAGACCGAGGCGGGCCCGGGGTACGCGGGCGCGCTCACCGTGGCCGACTTCGACCGCGACGGACACGACGATCTGGTCGTCGGCACGGACTTCGTCGACGTCATGGACCAGACGGCGAAGGGCGGCTACGTCACCGTGTTCTACGGCGGTACGGCGGGCGTCGACACCACGCGCAGCGCCGTCTTCAGCCAGGACCCCCCGGGTGTGCCGGGGGCCGACGAGTACCACGACTCGTTCGGTGGCGCGCTGGCCGCGGGCGACGTCGACGGCGACCGCTACCCGGACCTCGCCGTCGGCGCGAACTTCGAGACCATCGGCTCCGCGGCCCAGGCGGGCAACGTCTGGGTGCTGCGCGGCGGCACCTCCGGCCTGACGGGGACCGGCGCCCAGTCCTTCACCCAGGACACCCCGGGTGTCCCGGGCGCCAACGAGTCGTCGGACCTGTTCGGCGACGCCGTCCACCTCGCCGACCACAACAAGGACGGCCGCGCCGATCTGTCGGTGGGCGCGGCAGGCGAGAACAGCGACGACGGCGCCGTGTGGGTCCTGCGGGGCTCCGCCGCCGGCGTCACGACCACCGGCGCGGTGAACTTCGGTCCGTCGTCCGTGGGCATCGGGAACTCGGGGGACGACCCCACGTTCGGGGAGGCCATGTCGGGCTCGTGACCCCGTGGACGGACTCGTCACCCGCCCCTGCACGTGGCCGTCGCCGAACTGCTCGTACGCCCCACCGAGCAGTTCGGCGAGACCGGACATCAAAGCACCCCATGTCCATGACCTGAGGGTCTCAGCTGAAGCGGGCGACGAAAAACGGCCCGGACGAGTGCTTCGCTCACGTCAGTTCGTGCGCGTACCCGCTCGACGTCGGTACGGCTTTCCTGACCGCCCGAGGAGTCCTGGCGACGCTCCCTCGAAGACGGTGAGGCCGAGTTCGCCGTCGCCGGTGACGTCGGCCGTCGAAGTAGGCCGTTCACCCGTCTGATTCGCCCAGGTCGCGCGGTTTACGCCGGGCGGTTCTGCTGGTGCGCATGAGCGACAGGGGTGACGAAGAGCTCTCGGCCCGAGAGCGCGGCGAACTGGCCGAGCTGCGGCAGCGTGTCAATGCCCTGGAGGGCGCCGAGCCACCCACAGCGGCCCGGCACCACCCGCTTCGCTCTCTCGGCTCGGCCCTGCTGATCCTTTTCGCCGCCCTGCTGGCGCTGCTGTCCGTCGTGGCGGTGTGGGCGAACAGCATCGTGCAGGACACGGACCGCTACGTCTCCACCGTCGGACCGCTGGCGAGCGATCCCGATGTGCAGCAGGCGGTCACCAACCGGATCACCAACGCCGTGCTGGCGCAGGTCGACGTGGACGCGCTGGTCAAGCAACTGACGGACGCGGCCTCGGCCAAGGGGGTTCCGCCGAAGGCTGCCAAGCTGCTGGGCAACCTGGACGGTCCGATCGAGAGCGGGCTCAAGAAGCTGGTCAGCAGCACGGTGGAGCGGGTGGTCACCAGCAGTGCCTTCGAGACCGTCTGGGTGAACGCGAACCGCAGGGCGCACACGGCGCTGGACAAGGCCCTGACCGGCCAGGCCGATGGCGCTGTCCAGCTGAAGAACAACCAGGTCGTCGTCGACCTGGGGCCGATCGTCGCCAACGTCAAGGACCAGCTGGTCGCCGCGGGCTTCGCGCCCGCCGCCAAGATCCCGGCCGTCCACACGAACTTCGTGGTGTTCGCGTCGAAGGACATCGGCAAGGTCCGGTCCTATGTGAGAGTGCTGCAGATCCTCGGCGGCTGGCTGCCCGTCATCGCTCTGCTGTTCGCGGCCGCCGGCGTGTACGTGGCGTTCAACCGCCGGCACGCGCTGATCGGGGCCGCCCTGGCGGTGTTCGTCGCCATGCTGGTTCTCGGCATCGGCCTCACCGTCGCCCGCGACGTCTACCTCAATCACCTGCCGCCCGGCGCGTCCCAGGCCGCCGCGGGATCCGTGTACGACGCCCTGGTCAAGTTCCTGCGGGCCGGCGTACGTGCCCTCGCCGCGGTCGCCCTCTTCACCGCCGTCGGCGCCTTCCTCGCCGGCCCGTCCCGGATCGCCGTCGTCACGCGCACCGGCTGCACGAGGAGCATCGGCGCTCTGCGCGAGGTGACGACGTCGGCGGGCCTTCGTCTCGGTGCGGTCGGGCGGTTCGTCCACCGCTTCAAGCGCTGGATCGGGGTGGTCATCCTGGTGGTCGCGGCGATCGTCCTGTTCACCTGGACCTACCCGACCACGGCGGTCGTGGTGTGGACCGCGGTGATCACCCTGGCGGCCCTCGCGATCCGCGAGTTCCTGGACCACGACGACTCCACCCCGCCCGCCGACGCAGGTGTCGCCGCCGCTCACTGACTCGGCTCGCTGGGTGCCTCCACCGGGGATAAGTTGGGTGAGGAAGCCTGTGAGCCGGCCGTCTCGTGGCCGCGAGACGTCGACCACGGCGAGGGCGGAGCACGCTCCGACATCAGTGCCCGGTTGCGCTGGTCGCGGCGGCGACCGCGCCAAGGCCCACGGCCCACGGCCCACAGGCGACTTCGGAGCGGTCGACCCACCGCTCGCAGCCCCGTCGCCACCGGCGTGTGCGGAGGCAACCATCCCCTGGAGCCGCTGTCATGACCGAGACCCACCTGGACGGCCGCGAGTTGCGGCACCACACCCCGCAGGAGCGAGTCGCGCTCGGCAAGGCGGCGCGGGCCGAGGTGCCCCGCTCCAGCCACGCCGTGTTCGCGCCGGGACCCAAGCGGCCGGATCCGCTGGAGATCATCGAGAAGCAGTCGGCGACGCGGCTGCCCGAACTCGTACCGGTCCGCTACGGGAGGATGTCCGAGTCACCGTTCCGGTTCTACCGGGGGGCCGCGGCCATCATGGCGTCGGACCTCGCGGAGACGCCGAGGACGGGTTTCAGGACCCAACTGTGCGGTGACGCCCACATGTTGAACTTCCGGCTGCTGGCCTCGCCCGAGCGCCGCCTCATGTTCGACATCAACGACTTCGATGAGACACTGCCGGGCCCCTGGGAGTGGGACGTCAAGCGCCTGGCCGCCAGCCTCGTCATCGCCGGCCGGTTGAACGGCTTCAGCACCAAGGAGCGCGCCGGGATCGTACGGGCCACCGTACGGTCCTACCGCGAGAGCATGCGCGGGTTCGCCGCAATCGGCAACCTGGCCGTCTGGTATGCCCAGTTCGACGAGAACTGGGTGCGGGACCGGTTCGGGGCGGACCTGTCCGCGCGGGGCCGTGACCGCTGGGCACGTGCCGCGGCCAAGGCGCGTTCGCACGACACCCTTCAGGTCTTCGAGAAGCTCACCCATGTCGTCGACGGCAAGCGCCGTATCGTTCCCGACCCGCCGCTCATCACCCGCCTCGAGGACCTGATGCCGGACGATCAGCGCGGCCAACTGGAGCAGCAGATCAGGCGGTTGGTCGAGCGCTACGGCGAGACCCTGCAGTCGGACCGGCGGTTCCTGCTGGAGCAGTACCAGCTGGCCGACATTGCGCGCAAGGTCGTCGGGGTCGGCAGCGTGGGCACCCGCTGCTGGATCGTGCTCCTGCTGGGCCGGGACGGCGAGGACCCGCTGTTCCTCCAGGCCAAGGAGGCCGATCAGTCGGTGCTGGCACCTCACGTCGGAGGCAGCGACTATCCCACGCAGGGCGAGCGGGTCGTCTCCGGGCAGCGGCTCATGCAGGCCACCAGCGACATCCTCCTGGGCTGGGAGCGGGTCGAGGGCATCGACGGCCGACGGCGCGACTTCTACGTACGGCAGTTGCGGGACTGGAAGGGGGTCGCCGTGGCCGAGGACATGGTGCCCCGGGGCATGCGGACGTTCGGCGCTCTGTGCGGCGCGACGCTGGCCCGCGCCCACGCCAGGTCCGGCGACCGCATCGCCATCGCCGCGTACCTGGGCGGCGGGGACTCCTTCGACCGGGCGCTGGTGACGTTCGCCGAGCACTACGCCGACCAGAACGAGCGGGACCACCAGGCACTCGTCGACGCCGTCAGCGCCGGGAAGCTGCCGGCCCAGGCCGCCTGAGGAGGCACGGGCATCGGACGCCTTCGCGCCGACCGCCGCGAGAGTGCCGAATACGGGGGTGTCTGCCTCTCCGGGAGCGCCGACACCGTCTGCCCCGAGCGTCCCTCGGGCAACGTCCGAGTCCTTCGCGGGATGCGGTTCGGCTCGGTTGCCTTTCCACGATGACCACGGATTGCCCGTCCTGCCTCCTCACCCGGCGCGGGTGACTGGTCACCGGGAGGCGGCGTGCCGGCGCCCCGGCGGCGATGAGACCGCTGATGCCACCAGGACGCGGGACCCGTGGACCGGTCACGGTCGCCTTGCCCGCGCCGGTGCCGTCGAACCCCTCACGAACCTCACCCGCCACGGGTGATCACCCCTGCTGAATCACCGCGCATGCTCGAAGAAGCAGCGCCGACGCTGCGTCTCACCGACGAAGTGAGGAAAACACCATGGCCACGACCACAACCCACCACCGTTCGGAAACCGCTCAGGCGGCCGCGGGTGGACTGACGATGTTCGCCGCCGTCCTGCTGTTCATCGCCGGTGTCCTGGATCTCTTCCGTGGCATCATGGCCATCGCCAACGACAACATCTACGTCTCCACCCCCAACTACATCTTCAAGTTCGACCTCACGAGCTGGGGCTGGATCCAGCTGGTCCTCGGAGTGATCGCCATGGGCGTGAGCGCCGGTCTCTTCACGCGCGCCACGTGGGCCAGGGTCGTCGGCGTCGGCATCGCGGGACTGCTGATCATCGCCAATTTCCTGTCGATGCCGTACTACCCCGTCTGGTCGCTCATCCTGATCGCCCTGTACGGCTTCGTCATCTGGGCCCTGTGCGTCGTGGAGCGGGAGCGCTGAGGGACGTCACCGTCGTCGCGGTGGTCCGGCATGGCGGCGAACCGACGCTGACGTCGAGCAGGACGGCAAGCCCTCCTCGGGCGTCCGTGAGTTCTACGCCGCCCCGCCACTGGCGGGGCGGCGAAGGTGTGACCTCGTGACCTCGTCATCCCGATCGCCCGAGGCCGGCGGAGGGACCGCGGCGCCGGACAGCAGCGTCGTCCTGGTCGTGCTCCTGCTGGGCGACGTGGACGCGGTGGCGCGGGCCGTACTGGCCGCGGTCGTGTCCTCACTAGTCGTCCAGCGGCTGCCGCAGGGGCCGGGCACCCGGCGTTCGGCGAACGGTCGGCCGATCTGGCGGCTCACTGACGCCCTCTCCGGCCAGGTGACCTCGTGAATTCCAGATCCCGACCCGGGCCGTCGACCGCGGAGCATGCCCTGCCTGCACCACTCGGAAGGCGGATCATTCCGGTGGTGAAACGTCAGGTGGTGAAACGTCAGGTGGAGCACCGCCTGCCGGCGTGTCGCCGGACGGTGGGCCCGGCGATGCGGATCTGTCCAAATGGCGGGCGGCCCACGGTTCGCGGGCGACGACCGCACCGGCGGTGATGCCCAGGGCCGCGACCACGCAGAGCGTGATGAGCCAGGACAACAGAGTGAAGACCGCACCCAGCGAGCCGTACTTGTCGAGGCTGTGGTTGAGCGCCTGGGGCAGGTACAGGGGTGCGGTGAGGATGAGGACGCTCAGGGCCGTGCCGGTCAGCAGCGCGCCGGGCAGCAGCGGCAGCCACGGCACGCGCGCGGTCAGCAGCAGATGCTGCGTCCACCACCAGATGGCGACCTCCACGACCAGCAGCAGCGGCACGCCCAGCCACAGGCCGAGCCCGAAGCCGGTGCGCAGGCTCCCCTGCATTCCGAACACGACCAGCCACGCCGCGAGCCAGGCGATCCAGCGCCAGGCGGCCACCCGCGCGCTCGCCCCGGGCAGGCTCCAGGCGCGCTGGCACAGCCGTTGCATGGCACGGCTGCACGCGGTGGCCGAGATGAGCACCATCAGCCCACCGACCACACCGGTGGTCTGCCGAAGCTCGTCGGACGGGTCACCGGTGCCCTGCACAACCTTCTGCAACTCGGTGTTCGCGCTTCCGGTCAGCCCGAAGGCCTGGTGCACGGACCTGACCAGCTGATCACGCAACGCCGCCGGGGCGATGGAGGCCACCACGAACAGCAGCGGGACGGCCGTGAGGAACGTCTGAGCAGCCAGCCGGGTCGCCGAGTCGAGCACATTCACTGAGATCAGGTGCGACATCAGACGCGTGATCACCGGGAACCGGGTCTCGGCCCGGGCCCGCAACCCCGTCAGCCGGGACCCGATCGACGCACCGGGCTCCCGCCGCGATGCCCGGCGCGACCGGTGATCCGGGCCTTTCCCTCCGGCCCCTGTCCCTGACTGCATACCGCCAGGGTGTCGCCGCTGAGACCGCCTGACTCCGGCGCGAGCACGACGCAGGGCCGGATGGATCAACAAACCGGCACGAAAGGCGGGAACAGGACGGCGGGTTCACAGACCCGGTGAGCCCCCGGCGCGAACCGGCCCCGCCGCCGAGGAGAGGCGTTCACCTGGCTACACGGACGTTCGGCAATCGCGTCGGGCTCGGTCTTGAGCCTGTTCGTGAACCCAGCTCAACGAGACGGGGAATGAGTTGGCCGCCCGCCTCCGCGGCTTGACAGCAGCACCGCTGCATGCCACTCGACCTCCGCCTGCGCGGGGCCATCTAGGGCCTGTTGCGGCTTTCCGCTTCGGCTTGGGCGATGGCTTCGGCTTCGCTGTCGGCCAAGGCCACTGCGACGCCGAACGCCTGGGTGATGTGGCCTGCGGCGGACATGACGCGTGCCGTCCCCACGATGGGGGCGATCGCGACGAGAAGGTCCTGCAACTGCTCAACCGTGAAGTCGGCCTTCATTGCAGGGTTGATGTGGGCCAGGTAGGAGATCGCCGGTGCGTCCATCGCAATGAGTGCGGCAATGCGAGCAAGTATGAGCGTTCGCTCGTCCATGTGGCAGCGCTCGACGGAGTCGATCGTCATGGCGGCGATCGTGTCGAGGACAGGAGTCTCGGATGCAGTAGCCATGGCTGACCGCCTTTCGGTGCTGTAGTACTGAAACGCCATCCGCTCAGTGCGGAATCCGGCAGTTGCGATTCAAGAAGCCCGTCAGACGGCGGCGCGCATCGAGCCGGCCGACCGTACCGGGCGGGCTGATCTCGTCCCGCGCGGGTCAGAGCGCCCTCCGTGTTCTCCCTCGATCGCGGCTCTGTCCGAGGAGGAGAGCAAAAGGGTCACGGTGACGTCTGGAGCGGCGGCTCCTTCCACTCGCCGGATCAGCGGACGTGCCGTGGCGAAAGACCGCAGAACCGCAGTGCGACAGGCTGGTTCCACGCCGAGTGGGCGAGGTGCATCCGCACGGCCCCTTCTTCACCCATCTGCCCTCTTCCGCGCTCTCCCCCGCCCATACTGCGCCGTTGGAGAGCCGGTCGCCTCACTCGTTACGGGTGAACTCGTGGCCGAGTCAGCGGCTTGGCCGGTCGGGCGACTACGAACCGGAAGCAGGCGGATGCGCACCCCGGACAGCCGGGGTATCGAGCAAACGGGTCGCTACCTGCGGCGTTCCATGAAGGCTGTTTCCGACTGAACTGTGAGAGGCGCTGTCGACCGGTCGACGCACAGTTCCGAGATCGGCTGCCTCCGCCTGGATCGCTTGATCGAGGATGCGACGCGCACGCCTTTCCGCGAGCACGGGTACGAAATCGCGGATGCGGCTGTCCTTGAAGTGCCTCTCAGCGGCAGATATCGCCGCGTCGACTTGCTCGGGAGTCCGCCGGCCGTGATACACGGCCTTGAGATGTGCGGCGGCCCTGCGAATGGCCTCTTTTTCGGTCGACGATGGAGACATCACATCCTCCTGCAACCATGCTGCACCCGGGAGTTCCCCCCGGACCACCAGAGCGAACCGCACGTGCCCGAGCGCAGCCGCCATCGACCTGTTCAGTTCAGTGGCCGGCAGTGCGGTTGGAGCTGGTGATGCTGAGCTTGAGGCCCTCCGCCACGTCGCTCTCCCGTTGCGAACCGTTCTCGCCCACGATCCAGCGGGCGAATGGGAACTGTCCGGACGGGAGCGCCATTGCGAACCGCCCTCCCTGGGAAGCAAGGGCACACTCGGCGAACCGAGGGCAGCCAGGCAGCGGACGGCGACGGCGTGGTGCTGGGCGGCCGACCGGCGACCTCTTCCGACTGCGACTCGGACAGGCGCCATTCCCCCCACCGTCTCGGGGGCTGGAAGTCGCGTAACCGCCGCAGTGGGCCCTCGGCGGGGCTACACCCGCTCCGTGTCCGACCGGATACCCGAGGAGTTTCCAGGCCCCGGCGATGGCGTCCGAAGCCTGTCCTGCGCAGCCGACTCGAAACGCCGACGGCAGACAACGCAGCAGCTACCTCGTCCGAACTCACCCCCGCCGGCGCCCCGACCACCCGATCGAGCACCCGCTCACCTCAGTGCGCGTGACCGCCCGAAGCAGGGCCCGGACCCGCGTTCTTGACCGTAAGGGGCAGCAACTTCTTCCCCCGTGGGCCCGATCTGAATGTGCGTGTCCAGCTGAGGCCACAACGCTGGGGAAATCCGCCGGTGGGCGAGGCATCGTGGAGGCGTCAACACACTCTGCCAGTGCTTTCGCACGGCGCAGCGTTCTCCTCGCTCGCGACAGAGGACGCAGCCACGGCATGATCCTGTCAGCATCGATAGATCTGGGGGGACCTATGACTCGCACCGCCACGCTGCTCGCCGTCGCGCTACTCGCCAGTCTCACCGCGTGCGGAAGCAGAGACGACGCCAGACACCACGACGCACACCCGAAGAGCACACCAACCGCCAGCAAAGAAGACCGCTACCTCAAAGTAGCCCGAGACATGCCGTACACCGAGGGCAAGCCAACGAATCAGGAGCTTCTCGACTTCCCGCCGAAGTGGTGCAACGGCCTGACTCAAGGGCACAGCGTGGGAGATCTCTTTGATCCGCACGGAGACCACCTGTACCCAGCCGGCCAGCACTGAGGCTTGAAGCAGGCCGACGCCAACGAGCTACTGGTAACGGCCGTGAACGTCTACTGCACGGACTACTGGAAGCAGGTGACTGAAGACATCAGATCCAACGGCGGCCTCTGAGCGCCGCTGCCAGCAGCGCACGCCGCTAAAGCCCCCACCTCGGACTGGACGCCCACACGGCTCCCAGGCCCCGGCAGCGGCGTTCTCGGGACCTCCTGAGGGACGTGCCGCGCCTCCAGGACCCCGAGATGCCGGAGCGCGGCAGCTACATCGTCCTCGCTCGCCCCCGCCAGGGCATCAACAATCTGCTTCAGAGGCTCGCTCACCTCAGTGCGCATGTCCGCTGGTCGCAGGGTCCTTCTTGACCGTCAGCGGCAGCAGCTTCTTGCCGCCGTCGCTCAGTTGTGGCCATGTGTCGAACTGGGGGGCTGAACCACACCGAGGACTGGGCCGATTCACGCCGTGGACGGTTCTGCCCGGCTTACACGAAGAAGCCACCGCCCGGCGGCAGCACCCCTGATCTCAGCCTCATGTACTGGACATCCCGCAGCGTGGCGTCCAAGAGGGAGGGGCACCAAGCAACGAGCCAGGGGCGCCTACCCGCAGTGGGAGGCGCTCCCTGGCCGTTTCTGTGCTGGACCGCGGAATTCGTATCCACGAACGTGCGGTCCCCCGGTGAGGGCTCGCGCCCGACCGGTGCCTACCGTTGACTTGCTTCCTGGCGGGCCGCTGCGACCTCGGGGCCGACAGTCTCAAGGCTCGGTGTGACGGCCTTGCGCTCCTGGATGTGGGCGTAGGCCATCAGGCCGAACAGGACCGCGAGCAGCACGGCCGAGGAGCCCGCGGTGCCGAGGTTCAGTCCGCCCTTGGCGACCGGCTTGGTGAGGAAGTCGCCGGCGGTGGCGCCGAGGGGGCGGGTAAGCACGAAGGCGATCCAGAACAGGAGGACGTTCGGGACGGCGGGCGCCTTCATCAGGACGACCAGCACGACCAGCACGCTGGACACCAGCGCCGCACCGCCCAGATAGCCGAGTCCGGAGCTGTCGGACAAGAAATCACCCATCGAGGTACCGAGGGTGTTGGAGACGAGGATCGCCGCCCAGAACAGGGCCTCGCCCTTGAAGGTGACGATGTCGCGGATCTGGAACGTCATCCCGCTGATCCTCCAGGCGAGGAAGATCGCCAGAAGGATGGAGACGAGGATCGCGGCTCCCTCCGGGTAGCCGAGGCCGAGGCCCTGCGGGCCCCAGCCCAGCGAAGAGGCGTCACCCGAGAGGTACTTGTCGCTGGCGTCGCGGTTCATGAAGTCAGACATCGTCGTGCCGGCCATGCTGGTCGACAGGATCACGGTCCAGTAGAAGAACGGGTTGTACCGCGAGGACCGCAGCTGCACCACCAGCGTCATCACGAAGATCAGGAACAGGGCGATCGTGGTGAGGAAATAGCCGAACTTGAGTGTCTGGGAGAATAGGTCGCCCGCCGTCTCACCCAGGGTCGTCGCGGCGATCTTCATGATCCAGAACGCCAGCGTGGCCTCGGGCAGCTTCTTCATCACAGACTTCGTCGATGTCAAAGGTTGCTCCTGTGCTTGTGGGGGGTTGGATCTCCGTTCGACCCTGACAAGGTCAGCCTGAACGCATCCTGGACGTGCACACCATGGAGCTTCCGTCAGTGGGCCCGCTGTGCTTCACCTGTCAACCTCTGCATCGTCCGCACCTCGCACAGCAGCCGCCGCTCCGGCTCAAACACCCACGCCGGAAGCGGCGGAGGCCAAGGATCGTCAGGGCACCGGAAGGCCTCCGGTTCTACGACTTACGGCGGCCGGGCTCGCCGCGTTCACGGCAAGCGGGACACGCCGAAGGCACGAGAGGGATCTCGGCCAAGCTCTGCGCCGCCCTCATGTGACAGCCTCGGCCGCACTCAGCTCAGCGATCGGCCCGACCACTTCCCCCCGGCGTGTGTGGCGGCTCGGCTGGTTCGTGAGCTGCATGGCCAGAGTGAGCACGAAGGCCAGCAGGAAGATCATCGCGCCGACGGCGTAGCCGAGGTTCAACGGCGCCGGTGACGGAGTTCGATGCCGACTCGCCCAGTGCGGTTGCGACGATCTTGGTCGCCCTGAACATCGCGCCGACCATCGGCAGCCTGCTCACGGCAACCTTGTTCATTGAAGGTCCCGTCCTCATCCCTCACGAGGCACCGGCCTGCCGAATCCCGCGTGGCGGACCGCACCTGGCCCGCGAGTCCATAGGTCCCCAACGCGGGCGCTCGATCCCGCTTCATCCTGCTGATCCACCCGACAGGGCGATGGTCGAGGGGCGCCCGGCAGATGAAGCACCCGTCGGCCAGGCACGGGTGCTGCGAAAACCACCGAGCCCCCTCCCGATCAGGGAGAGGGCCCCGGACGTCATGCAACCGCACAAGGAGCCGTAGGGGGCTCAGACCCACTCCACTCCTGAGTGGATGTCCGAAAGGCCCCCAGGCGGCGGCAGTGGCGTTCTCGGCGCATCCCGCACAGGCCTCTGCCGCCTACCCTGAGCCCCGAGCGCGTTCAGTACGGCAGCTCTGTCTTCCTCGCCGGTGTCCGCCAAGGCCTCGGCCATGCGCCGCAACGCCTCACTCACGTCAGTGCGTGTGCCCGCTGGTCGAGGCGTCCTTCTTGACCGTCAGCGGCAGCAGCTTCTTCCCCGTGGGTCCGATCTGAATCTGTGTGTCCATCTGCGGGAAAACCAGTCACCCGCAATCGCGTCGAGCCTGTTGACCACCGCTACAGGACCGAGGGAACGGCCGGCCCCACTGAGACGCGTAAGCCTTATCGCCCTTGTAGTCGCTCTGGTCGAAGGCCCGAACGGACGAAGTGGATCCACATAGGCGTTCTGGAGGCTTGGTACTACGACGGCTACGTCGGTTATGCCCCACTACAACTTGCGCGAGAAGCCGATACGCACCCTGACCTGCATCGTTTCGGCCGTAACTCGCGGCGGGAACCGCCCTCGCCCCTATATTCGTCACTGAACGCAAGATTCTTATTGCACATGGCGAGGATGGTGGGGGATGGATCCAGTATCAGTGGGACTGCTGGTGGCACTGGCTGGTGGGGCCGGAGGGGAGGTCGGCCGGCAGGCATGGGCGGGGCTGAGCGCGCTGGTGCGGCGCCCGTTCCGGCCAGATGGCAGCGGGCAGGTTCCAATGGTCAGTTCCGGGGAGGCGGAACTGGTACGCCTTTCCGAAGATCCAGGCGACCAGAGTCGGGCACAGGCGCTGAGCACGGCGCTGGCAGTCCGGGTTGCGGTGGATGACGACTTCCGTTCCGGACTTGCGGCCTGGCAGGAGCAGGCAAAGTCGGTGCACACCGAGGACGGGGCGGTGACGAACACCGTTAGTGGCGGCACCCAGCACGGGCCGGTCGTACAAGGCCGGGACTTCTCCCACCTGACCTTCACCACCACGCCCCCGTCTCCTGCGCCGCCCAGCGCCGACTCTCTCGGTGACAGCGCAGCCGACTCGACTCGATGACCGGCATGAGCGACGTCAGTGAAACTGGCGCAACCAGCAACACGATCAATGGCGGAATCTTCTTCCACGCGGTCATCCAGGGCCGTGACATCACCGTGCAGCTGCCGCAGCGAATCACGCCGGCTCTGTCAGGGCTGCCCGCCCCGGCCTCTGCCTTCACTGGCCGTGACAAGCACGTCGAGCAACTTTTGGAGGACCTAGCGCCCGACATGGCGGGGGGGCAGCGGGCGGTGCTGGTGAGCGCGGTGTCGGGGCTTCCAGGTATCGGCAAGACGGAGCTTGCCGTCCAAACCGCCATCCAGGCCATCAACCACCCAGACGACTGGTTTCCCGGGGGGGTACTGTTCACCGATCTCGCAGGCTACGACCCCGAACGCCGCCTCTCCCCGGAGAGGGCGCTGGAGGGGCTGCTGCGCGCTCTGGCAATTCCCGGCGAGCATATTCCCAACGGAGTTGAGGACCGGCAGCGGCTGTATCGCAGTGTGCTAGCCACCTATGCCCGCGAGGGCCGGGCCATCCTTGTAGTCGTCGACAACGCTTCCACCACAGATCAGGCCACCCCGCTGCTGCCCACCGACGGCAGGACCGCCGCCCTGGTCACCTCCCGTCACACCCTGGACGGCCTCGACGCCCGTCTCCACGACCTAGGCACCCTTGATGAAGCCGCCTCCACGGCCCTGCTCGACCAGGCCCTGCGCCACGCCCGCGGCGACCACGACACCCGCATCACCGACGACCCCGATGCAGCTAGCGTGATTGCCCGATTGTGCGCGGGTCTGCCGCTCGCGCTGCGCATCGCCGCCGCGATTCTGGCCGCTGCCCCCACCCGGCCCGCCACGTCATTGGCGGCCGCGCTGCAGGCCGAACACACCCGGCTGGACAAACTCGCTCGCCCTGACCGCGCGGTGCGTGCCGCCTTCGACCTGTCCTATCAATACCTCGGCTCCGAACCCGCGCGGCTGTTCCGGCTGCTCCCCCTCAACCCCGGCCTCGATGTGTCTAGCGATGCTGCCGCCCATCTGGCCGACACTGGCCACGAACAGGCCGAAGAACTCCTGCAGCATCTCTCCGAAGCTCACCTGATCGAACCAGCCCAAGCCTGGGGCCGCTGGCGGATGCACGACCTGGTCCGTCTCTACGCCGACGAACACGGCCGCAGCCACGCCACCTCCGACCATCGCGACAGCGCCCGCAACCGCCTGTTCGCCCACTATCAGGACACCACCCAAGCCGCCGATACCCACCTGAACACTCTCCCCGGCCCCCGTGCTCCCCGCTTCTCAGATCGCGACGACGCCCTGCAATGGCTGGACGTCGAACACGCCAACCTGGCCGCCACCGCCACCACGGCACCAGCCCTCGGCCATCCCGCCATCACTGTCTCTCTCGTCTTCGCCCTCGCCCGATACCTCCACTACCGCCGCTACTTTGACGAGTGGATCACCCTCACTACTACCGCCCTGGCCGTCTTCCGCGAGCTCGGTGATCGCCACGGCGAGGGTGGGGCGCTGAACAATCTCGGTGCCGCCCTTCAGGGGGTGCGTCGGTTCAAGGAGGCCATCGACGTACAGACTCGGGCCGCCGCCGTCTTCCACGAGCTCGGCAACCGCCACGGCGAAGGCACTGCGCTGAACAATCTCGGTACGGCTCTGAGGGAGGTGCGTCGGTTCAAGGAGGCCATCGACGCACACACTCGGGCCGCCGCCGTCTATGGCGAGCTCGGCGACCGCCACGGCGAAGGCCAGGCACTGGGCAATCTCGGTATCGCTCTGATGGAGGTGCGTGGGTTCGAGGAGGCCATCGACGCACACACTCGGGCCGCCGCCGTCTTCCACGAGCTCGGCGACCGCCACGGCGAAACCACGGAGCTGATCAATCTCGGTAGCGCCCTTCAGGGGGTGCGTCGGTTCAAGGAGGCCATCGACGCACACACTCGGGCCGCCGCCGTCTTCCACGAGCTCGGCAACCGACACAGCGAAGGCACAGCGCTGAACTATCTCGGTGCCGCCCTGAGGGAGGTGCGTCGATTCAAGGAGGCCATCGACGCACACACTCGAGCCGCCGCCGTCTTCCACGAGCTAGACGACCGCCACAGCGAAGGCACAGCGCTGAACAATCTCGGTACGGCTCTGGGGGAGGTGCGTCGGTTCGAGGAGGCCATCGACGCGCAGACTCGGGCCGCCGCCGTCTATGGCGAGCTTGGCGACCGCCACAGCGAAGGCATGGCGCTGAACAATCTCGGTGCCGCGCTGCAGGGGGTGGGCCGGTTTGAGGAGGCCATCGACGCGCAGACTCGATCCGCCGCCGTCTATGGCGAGCTCGGCGACCACTACGGCGAGGGCCAAGCGTTGGGGAATCTCGGAATCGGTCTGAGGGAGGTGGCTCGGTTCGAGGAGGCCATCGATGCGCAGACTCGGGCCGCCGCCGTCTTCCACCAGCTCAGCGACCGCCACAGCGAAGGCATGGCATTGAACAATCTCGGTATCACCCTGAGGGAGGTTGGTCAGTTCGAGGAGGCCATCGATGCGCAGACTCGGGCCGCCGCCGTCTTCCACGAGCTCGGCGACCACCACAGCGAAGGCACAGCGCTGTTCAATCTAGGTGCCGCCCTTCAGGGGGTACGTCGGTTCAATGAGGCCACCGACGCCCACACTCGGGCCGCCGCCGTCTTCCACGAGCTCGGCGACCTCCACAGCGAAAGCCACGCACTGACGGCCTGGGCGATTTCACACAACGAGCTTTGGCTGAGGCGAAACTGAGCGACTATCGCCCCGCCGTGGGCAGCCGGTTACGCAAATTAGCTCGCGCCAAGGGGTACCTAGTTTCAACCGACGCGGAGGACAGGAGTACTGGTCGGCCGAAGCTAGGGATACGGCGTGTTTCGTCAGAAGCTCCGGACCATCGGCGCACGACGGTCTGCGGTTGACGACGCTGAGAGGTTGGCTCCGACTTTGGGCGGGAGCCGCCGAGGGGCAAGTGATCATGGCCCCGTGAGCTTCCGGCCAGTCGGACAATCTGTGGACTTGCCCGTTGAAGCACGACGATGGGGCCATGATCTTAGAGGCTCGCCCCATGGTGCCTGCCTAAAGCCTCGGACCTAACCGGCTCATCAGCATGCTCACAGTTTCGACTCGGGCCCGCACCTGCTGCGGCCCGTTCCCAGTCAGGGAAGGGGGCTCGCGGAGCCACGAGGTCACGCACAAGCTGGAACGGCCCTCAAGCCCACTCCACCTCGGAGACGATGTGCGGAGCACTTTCAGGCCTCGGCAGCGGCGTCCGAGACGGCGCCGACAGCGTCGGTAGGCGAGGACGCGAAGCGCCGGCCGCAGCCAGCGCCGCAGAGGCCTCCTCCTCGCTCACCCCCGCCAGCGCCTCAATCACCCGGTCGAGTGCCTCGCTCACCTCAGTGCGTGTGACCGCTCGAAGCCGGCGAACCCGCGTTCTTGACCGTCAAAGGCAGCAACTTCTTGCCGGTCGGGCCGATTTGTATAGCCGTGTCCATCTGCGGACACACCCCGCAGTCGAAGCAAGGCGTCCACCGGCAGTCCTCGACCTCTGTCTCGTCGAGGGAGTCCTGCCAGTCCTCCCAGAGCCAGTCCTTGTCGAGGCCGGAGTCCAGGTGGTCCCAGGGGAGGACCTCCTCGTACGTGCGCTCGCGCGTCGTGTACCAGTCGACGTCCACGTCGGACTCCGCCAGCGCCTTGTCCGCGCACTGCATCCAGCGGTCGTAGGAGAAGTGCTCGCGCCAGCCGTCGAAGCGGCCGCCGTCCTCGTAGACCGCGCGGATGACGGCGCCGAGCCGGCGGTCGCCGCGGGAGAGGAGGCCCTCCACGATGCCCGGCTTGCCGTCGTGGTAGCGGAAGCCGATCGAGCGGCCGTACTTCTTGTCGCCGCGGATCTTGTCGCGGAGCTTCTGCAGGCGGGCGTCCGTCTCCTCGGCGGAGAGCTGGGGCGCCCATTGGAAGGGGGTGTGTGGCTTGGGGACGAAGCCGCCGATCGAGACCGTGCAGCGGATGTCGTTCTGGCCGGAGACCTTGCGGCCCTCGGCGATCACCTTCATGGCCATGTCGGCGATCTGCAGGACGTCCTCGTCGGTCTCCGTGGGCAGGCCGCACATGAAGTACAGCTTGACCTGGCGCCAGCCGTTGCCGTAGGCGGTGGAGACGGTGCGGATGAGGTCGTCCTCCGAGACCATCTTGTTGATGACCTTGCGCATGCGCTCGGAGCCGCCCTCGGGGGCGAAGGTGAGGCCCGAGCGGCGGCCGTTGCGCGTCAGCTCGTTCGCCAGGTCCACGTTGAAGGCGTCGACACGCGTCGACGGGAGGGACAGACCGATCTTGTCCTCCGTGTACCGGTCCGCCAGGCCCTTGGCGATGTCGCCGATCTCCGAGTGGTCCGCGGAGGACAGGGACAGCAGGCCGACCTCCTCGAAGCCCGTCGCCTTCAGGCCCTTCTCCACCATGTCGCCGATGCCCGTGATCGAGCGTTCACGGACCGGGCGGGTGATCATGCCGGCCTGGCAGAAGCGGCAGCCACGGGTGCAGCCGCGGAAGATCTCCACCGACATGCGCTCGTGGACCGTCTCGGCCAGGGGGACCAGCGGCTGCTTGGGGTAGGGCCACTCGTCCAGGTCCATGACCGTGTGCTTGGACACCCGCCACGGGACGCCCGACTTGTTCGGTACGACCCGTGCGATACGGCCGTCCGCCAGGTACTCCACGTCGTAGAACGCCGGGATGTACACCGAGCCCGTCTTCGCCAGGCGGAAGAGGACCTCCTCGCGTCCGCCGGGCCGGCCCTCCGCCTTCCACTCGCGGATGATCCTCGTCATGTCGAGGACGGCCTGTTCGCCGTCGCCGATGATCGCCGCGTCGATGAAGTCCGCGATCGGCTCCGGGTTGAAGGCCGCGTGGCCGCCGGCCAGGACGATCGGGTCGTCCAGCCCCCTGTCCTTGGACTCCAGCGGAATGCCCGCGAGGTCCAGCGCCGTCAGCATGTTCGTGTAGCCGAGTTCCGTGGAGAAGGACAGGCCGAACACGTCGAAGGCCTTCACCGGGCGGTGGCTGTCCACCGTGAACTGCGGGACGCCGTGCTCCCGCATCAGCGCCTCCAGGTCCGGCCAGACGCTGTAGGTGCGCTCGGCGAGGACGCCCTCCTGCTCGTTCAGGACCTCGTAGAGGATCATGACGCCCTGGTTGGGCAGGCCGACCTCGTACGCGTCCGGGTACATGAGCGTCCAGCGGACGTCACAGGACTCCCACGGCTTGACCGTGGAGTTGAGCTCTCCGCCGACGTACTGGATCGGCTTCTGCACGTGCGGGAGCAGAGCTTCGAGCTGCGGGAACACGGACTCGGCGGCCGCAGCGACTTCGGCAGGCATCTCGCGAACCTTCGTGGGAGGACTGGACTGACAGGGGTGACCATCTAGCGTAGCGCGGCCGCACGACCACCCCGACCGCTCAAGCCCCTCCCCGCCCCCTCAGACCTGCATCCCGGCCTTCGCCTCCTGCCACGCGCCGGGCAGATCCGTCTCGGCGGCCGTCGCGCGCCCCTCCTCGCGGGCGTAGAGCACTCCGTACGTGAATGCGTTCTCCCCCGCGGCGTGTGCCACGGCGGACAGCTCGCGCAGGGTCTGGCGGGTCATGACGCTGTCCTGGTGGTCGCCCAGCAGGTTCTGCAGGGACTTCATCGACTTGGCCAGGGCGGACGCCGGGCCGCCGAGGGCGGCTGCGGCGACCTCCGCCGAGTACCGCGTCCGCTTCGCCTTCTTGCGGGCCTCGTGCAGGGCGAGGTCGCGGTCCTGGCCGGGCTCCAGGCCGATGGCCCGCTCCACCAGCTCCGACAGCTTGCCGAAATCCTTGCGTACGGCCTTGGCGATCGCCTTCTCCGGCGTTTTGGCGGCCGCCTCCAGCAGCGGCGGGTCCGCGACCAGCGCGTCCAGCCTGTCGAGGAGGACCAGATACCGCTTGGAGTCCAGGACGCCGGTCAGCCGTCGTCGCGAGCCGCCGCGGCGGGCGTTCATCCACATGCGCAGCCGGGTGCGGACCGGGCCGGAGAGCAGCGTCCTGGGCAGTTCGTCCAGGGCCGCCGTCAGGCGTTCGGTCAGCACCTCGGCGTCCCGGTCCACGCCCAGCTCGGCGGCCAGCCACCTCAGTTCCTCGCCGATCGGGTCGGTGACGGTCCGGTCGAGAACCTTGGCGTACGAGCGGAAGGCGCTGCGCATACGGCGGGTGGCGACGCGCATGCGGTGCACCGAGTCGTACGTGTCCTGCCGTACGGCCGGGTCGAGGGCGACGATGGCGTCCCGCTGCTCGCGGAGGTAGGCGAGGACGTGGTCGCCGGCCGTCTCGGGGGCCTCGGGCGTCTGCTTCTTCGCGCCCTGCTGTTTCGCGCCCTGCTTCTTGGTGCCCTTCTTCCGCGGTGCCGTCTCCATCAGCGCTCGCGCGAGCTTCGACGCCGATGCGGACGGTCGTACGCCGGCCTTGCGCAGCCTCTTGTCGACCTTGTCGAGGAAGACCGGGTCGCCGTCGTCGGCGAGTTCCACCTCCAGCTCGGTCCACTGGGCCGAGCCGCCGTCGCCGGTGAGCCGCTCGGCGCGTACGGCGTCCACGCTGACCTCGGCGAGCAACCGGCCCTGGGCGTCGAGGAGATGGCGGACGTCGCGGTCGGAGAGGAGGCGGACGACGGGCTGCAGTTCGGCGTCGCGGACGCGGGAGCGGACCAGGCCGGCCAGGATGCGCGGGACGGTGTCGGAGAGCGGGGCCCGGATCTCGTCGCGGACGCCGGGGGCGACCGGGAACTTCAGGTGCCAGCCGGCGTCGGATCCGCCGGTGCGGCGGCGCAGGGTGATCGCGGCCGCGGCGAGGCGTTCGTCGGGGGTGTCGTAGTAGGTGGCGTCCAGATGGGCGACGCCCTTGTCGACGACGGACGCGACACCGGCGACGCCGGTGAGGTCCGGCAGGCCGCTGTCGTCGGATTCGTACTTCCGCTCGATCTCGCGCTTTGTGTCCGCCATGACCTGAATCTAGTGGGATTCACCCCCGAGCGGCAGGGCCTCTCGGAGGTGAATCCCGGGGGAATGCAGGGGAAACGCAGGAGCAACGCGCCGGTTCCTATGCGGACATGGGCCGCTGCACCTTGATCGACTGCAGCAGTCCCACCGCTATCCACACCGCGAACATCGAGGAGCCGCCGTACGACACGAACGGCAGCGGCAGGCCCGTGACCGGCATGATGCCGAGGGTCATGCCGACGTTCTCGAAGGTCTGGAAGGCGAGCCAGGCGACGATCCCGGCGGCGACGATCGTGCCGTACAGCTCGGTCGAGTCGCGGGCGATGCGGCAGGCGCGCCACAGGACCACACCGAGGAGGACGATGATCAGTCCCGCGCCGAGGAAGCCCAGTTCCTCACCCGCGACCGTGAAGACGAAGTCCGTCTGCTGCTCGGGGACGAACTGGCCGGTGGTCTGCGAGCCGTGGAACAGGCCCGCGCCGGTCAGACCGCCCGAACCGATCGCGATACGTGCCTGGTTGGTGTTGTAGCCGACGCCGGCGGGGTCGAGCGCCGGGTTGGCGAAGGCGGCGAAGCGGTTGATCTGGTACTCGTCCAGGATGTGCAGCTGCCAGACGGCGATCGCGCCGATGGCGCCCGTGGCGATGAGGCCGAAGACCCACCGGTTGGAGGCGCCGGAGGCGAGCAGCACGCCGAGGATGATGATCACCATGACCATGACGGATCCGAGGTCCGGCATCAGCAGGACGATCAGGATCGGTACGGCGGCCAGGCCCAGGGCCTGCAGCACCGTGCGGTGGTCGGGGTACTTCTTGTCGCCCGCGTCGACTCTGGTGGCCAGCAGCATCGCCATGCCCAGGATGATCGTGAGCTTCACGAACTCCGAGGGCTGGAGGGAGAAGCCGCCGCCGAGCACGATCCACGAGTGGGCGCCGTTGACCGTGGAGCCGAGCGGGGTGAGCACCAGCAGGATCAGCAGCACCGAGGCGCCGTAGAGGAGGGGGACGGCGGTGCGCAGGGTGCGGTGGCCGAGCCAGAGCGTGGCGATCATCAGGGCGAACCCGATGCCGGTGTTCATGATGTGCCGGACGAGGAAGTAGTACTGGTCGCCCTGGTTGATCTCGGTGCGGTTGCGGGTCGCCGAGAAGACGAGGACCGCGCCGATCATCGAGAGGGCGAGCGCCGCCAGCAGTATCGGCCAGTCCAGGCGGCGGGCGAGCGAGTCGCGGGCGAAGATCCGCGTCCAGCCCGCGCGTGCGGGTCCGTACCCGGAGACGGAGAAGCTGCCTGCACCGGTCATGTGAGCATCCTCCGGCTTCCCCTTCTGCGCGGCCGCCTGCGGGTGGTCCGGTTCGTCGTGGTGGGCGAGGCGGTGGTCGCGCCGGGCTGGGTCTGGTCGGGAGCGGTCGCGCCCTTTTCGGTGGCCTTCTGGAGGTCCTTGAGCTCCTTGGCCGGGTCCTTGGAGATCTTCGGAGAGGCGATGGTGCCGTCCGTCTGGACCTTGGGCAGGCCCTTCTGCGGGGTGGGCAGCAGCGCCTTCTTCCTGTCGACCGAGCCGTCCGAGTTGACGCCGTACAGGGCGCTGTAGATGTTGCGGACGGCCTCACCGGAGGCGCCGGAGCCGGTACCGGCCTGGGCGATGGTCATGACGACCGTGTAGTCCTTGGAGTACGTGGCGAGCCAGGAGGTGGTCTGCTTGCCGTAGACCTCCGCGGTACCGGTCTTGGCGTGCAGCTCGATCTTGTCCTGCGGCCAGCCCTGGAACTTCCAGGCGGCGGTACCGCTGGTGACGACGCCCGCGAGGGCCTTGTCGATGCCCTCGAGGGTGGCCTGGGTGACCGGGAGCTTGGCCTTGACCTTCGGCTTGATCTCCTTGACGGACTTGCCGTCGGGGCTGATGACCGCCTTGCCGATGGTCGGGACGTACTCGGTGCCGCCGTTGGCGAGCGCCCCGTAGATCATGGCCTCCTGGATCGGGGTGAGGAGGGTGTCACCCTGGCCGATGGAGTAGTTGATCGAGTCGCCCTCGCGCATCTTGTTGCCTTCGAGGCAGTTCTCGTATGCGATCTTCTCGACGTAACTGCCGTCCTTCTTGCCGGTCCTGCACCAGGAGTCCTTGTTGGCCTTCCAGTAGTCCTCCTTCCACTGGCGGTCGGGGACGCGGCCGGTGACCTCGTTGGGAAGGTCGATGCCCGTCTGCTTGCCGAGGCCGAACTGGTGGGCGGTCTTGTAGAAGTAGTCCTTCGGCTCGCCCTTCTTCGGGTTGATGCCGCCGTCCTTCTTCCACTCGCGGTCGGCGAGGCCGTAGAAGACGGTGTCGCAGGAGACCTCGAGCGCCCGGCCGAGCGAGATGGGGCCGAAGTTCTCGCCCTCGAAGTTCTTGAAGACCTGGCCGCCCACCGAGTACGAGCTGGTGCACGGGTAGCCGCCGTCCCAGACGTAGCCGGCCTCGACCGCGGCGGCCGTGGAGACCACCTTGAAGGTCGAACCGGGTGCGGACTGACCCTGTATGGCCCGGTTCAGCAGCGGGTAGTCGGAGTCCTTGCCGGTGAGCTTCTTGTAGTCCTTGGCGGAGATGCCGCCGACCCAGACGTTCGGGTCGTAGGTGGGCGCGGACGACATGGCGACGATGCGGCCGGTCTTGGCCTCCATCACGACGACGGCGCCCGAGTCGGCCTTGTAGTTCTCGCCGGTGATCTTGTCGAACTGCCCGCGGGCGGCCTTCATCGCCGTCTTCAGTTCGTACTCGGCGACGCGCTGGACGCGGGAGTCGATGCTGGTGACGAGGCTCGAACCGGGTTCGGCGGAGTCCGACTTGGCCTTGCCGATGACCCGCCCGAGGTTGTCGACCTCGTAGCGGGTGACACCCGCCTTGCCGCGCAGTTGCTTGTCGTACTCGCGCTCCAGGCCGTTGCGGCCGACCTGGTCGGAGCGCAGGTAGGGCGAGTCGGTGTCCTTGGCCTGCTGGATCTCGTCGTCGGTGACGGGCGAGAGGTAGCCGAGGACCTGGGCGGTGTTGGCCTTGCCGGGCGACGGATAGCGGCGCAGGGCCTCGGGCTCGGCGGTGATGCCGGGGAAGTCCTCGGAGCGCTCGCGGATCTGCATGGCCTGGCGGGGCGTGGCCTCGTCGGTGATGGGGATCGGCTGGTAGGGCGAGCCGTTCCAGCACGGCTGCGGCGTCTTGGCGTCGCACAGCCGGACCCGCTGCATGACCTCCGTGGGCTTCATGCCCAGGACCCCGGCGAGCTTGGTGAGGACCGCCTTGCCGTCGTCCTTCATCTTGAGCAGGTCGGTGCGGGAGGCGGAGACCACGAGGCGGGTCTCGTTGTCGGCGAGCGGTACGCCGCGCGCGTCCAGGATCGATCCGCGTACGGCGGGATCGACGACCTGCTGGACGTGGTTGCCGGACGCCTCCTTGGCGTATGCGTTGCCCTCGCGGATCTGCAGGTACCACAGACGGCCGCCGAGGGTGCCGAGCAGGGAGAGGACGAGAATCTGGATGACGACGAGTCGGATCTGGACCCGTTGGGTCCGACCGGTCTCGGGGATGTTGGTCACTGCTGTTGCCTCCCCCTCTCAGTGTGTGTCTGTGTCATATCCGACGGAGCTGTGAAAGCGTGCCGCCGACTCCCGCGCCCTCACAGCCGCTTGACCCCCTTGATGCGGCCCACGCGGGTGGTACGGGTGCGGGCCCTGGCCTTCAGGCCGCCGAGCCCGCCGCGCTGGCCCCCGACCTTGAGCCCGGTGCCGGCGGAGATCCAGCCGGAGGTGATGTCGGTCGCCTTCTTGGACGGGGAGCTGGTCTCGGCGAGGGGGTCGTTGTCCGCGCGCCGGGCCAGGGCCATGATCCCGGGGACCACGAAGGGGGCGAGGAGCAGGTCGTACAGGGCCGCCGTGAACAGCAGGCTGACGAGGCCGACATGGCGGGCGGCGGTGTCGCCGACGAGGGCGCCCACGCCGGCATAGAGCAGGGTGGAGCCGACGGCGGCGGCGGCCACGACGACCATGGGGCCGGTGGCCGATTTCAGCCGCCCGTTCTCCGGTTTGACCAGTCCGGCGAGGTAGCCGATGACGCACAGCACCAGGGCGTAGCGCCCGGCGGCGTGGTCGGCGGGCGGCGCGAGGTCGGCGAGCAGGCCCGCGCCGAAGCCGACGAGGGCGCCGCCGACATGGCCGTACACCAGGGCCAGGCCCAGGACGGTGAGCAGGAGCAAGTCGGGGACGGCGCCGGGGAGATGGAGCCGGGCGAGGACGCTCACCTGGATGACCAGGGCTACGACGATCAGGGCCGAGGAGAGCAGGATCCGGTTGACACGCATGGGGATTCAGCTCCTACTGCTGCTGGGTCTGGCCGTCGGGGGACGCGTTCGCGGACGGGGTGACCGTGACGGTGACCGTCGGCGTGGGCGTCGGCTTGGGCTTCTTCGGGAGCACCGTGTCGCGCGGGTCCTGCTTCGGCGCCTCTACGACGACACCGACGATGTCGAGTTTGGTGAAGCCGACGTAGGGCGTGACGTAGAGGGTGCGGGTCAGGTCGCCGCCGGAGGGGTCGACCCGGGAGACCACGCCGACCGGGACGCCCGGTACGAAGGGCTTGTCGGCCTCGGAGCCGAAGGTGACGAGCCGGTCGCCCTTCTTCACTTCCGCCTTGCTGTTGAGCAGTTCGACGCGCAGTGGGCGGTCGCCCTGCCCGGAGGCGAAGCCGAGTTCGTCGCTGCCCTCCATACGGGTGCCGACGGTGAAGTCCGGGTCGTTGGCGAGCAGGACGGTCGAGGCGTCGGGGCCGACGGTGGTGACCCGCCCGACCAGACCGTCCCCGTTCAGGACGGTCATGTCCCGCTTGATGCCGTCGTTGGCGCCGATGTCGATGGTGATCGTCCAGGAGAAGCCCTGGGCCGCTCCTACGGCGATGACCTGGCCGCCCTTGATGCCGTACTGGCCCTCGGCGGAGACCTTCAGCATCTTGTCGAGCTGTTTGAGGCGGCTGGAGTTGCGGTCGTCGCTGCCGAGTTTCGCCTTGAGGGCCGCGTTCTCCTTCTCCAGGCGGGCGAGGCGGTCGTGCCGGGTGCCCGAGTCGCGGATCGCGGAGACGGCGTTGCCGACCGGGTCGACCGCCGACGACACTCCGTTCTCGACCGGGCCGAACACCGCGGCGGCGCCCTGGCGGGCACCGTCGACCGGTGAATCCTCTCCGCCCCGGATGTCCACCGTGATCAGCGCGAACGCGACGGCGATCAGCAGCACCAGGAGCAGCCGGCTCTCTCGTGTGTCCCTCACGTGCGGCGGCCGTGCCTTCCTCATAGGAATGTGCAGAGGTTTGGGTATTCAGGTGTGCGGAGGCTTATGGGCGAGCTTATGCCTCCATATCAACGATCCGCCGCACGAGAGGAGATCATCTCGTACGGCGGAATCGAAGAGTTACGTCATCTGCGCGGCTGGGCGTCCAGCACCTGCTGGAGCGCCTCGAACTCCTCGACGCACTTGCCCGAGCCGAGCGCCACGCTGTCCAGCGGGTCCTCGGCGATGTGGATCGGCATGCCCGTCTCGCGGCGCAGCCGCTCGTCGAGTCCGCGCAGCAGCGCCCCGCCGCCCGTCAGCACGATCCCCCGGTCCATGATGTCGCCGGACAGCTCCGGCGGGCACTTGTCGAGGGTCGTCTTGACCGCGTCGACGATGGCGTTGACCGGCTCCTCGATCGCCTTGCGCACTTCGGCGGCGGAGATGACGACGGTCTTGGGCAGCCCGGAGACGAGGTCCCGGCCGCGGATTTCGGTGTGCTGGTCATCGTCGAGGTCGTACGCCGAACCGATCGTGATCTTGATCTGCTCGGCCGTCCGCTCACCGAGAAGAAGCGAGTACTCCTTCTTGATGTGCTGGATGATCGCGTTGTCCAGCTCGTCGCCCGCGACGCGGATGGACTGGGCGGTGACGATTCCGCCGAGTGAGATGACCGCGACCTCCGTGGTGCCGCCGCCGATGTCCACCACCATGTTGCCCGTGGCCTCGTGGACCGGCAGGCCGGAACCGATGGCCGCGGCCATGGGCTCCTCGATGATGTGCACCTGACGGGCGCCGGCCTGGGACGACGCCTCGATGACGGCGCGGCGCTCGACGCCGGTGATGCCGGAGGGCACGCACACGACGACGCGCGGCCTCGCGAGATACCGCCGCTTGTGGATCTTCAGAATGAAGTAGCGGAGCATCCGCTCGGTGATCTCGAAGTCGGCGATGACACCGTCCTTCAGCGGACGCACGGCGACGATGTTGCCAGGGGTCCGCCCGATCATCTTCTTCGCCTCGGCGCCGACCGCGAGGATGCCACCGGTGTTGGTGTTGATCGCGACGACGGACGGCTCGTTGAGTACGATCCCGCGACCCCTGACGTACACCAGCGTGTTGGCGGTCCCGAGGTCGACAGCCATGTCACGGCCGATGAACGACATTGAGTTCCCCATCAGGATTCGTCTGGCCTTCCTGGGAGCTTTTGAGTGCTTTTCAGGTTGGCGAAGTAGGTGCTGTGACGTGAAGGCTTCCATCGTAGACGCGCCTGCACGAACACTGCGCGAGGGTCTTCGCCATTGTCAGCAGATGAAGTGCCGCCTCGCTTGTGGAGACGGCCTATCGGGGGCACGCGTTCCCCCGATCGGCACGCCTATGCCGAAGGGCGGCCGAAATCCTACGGCCTCCCCAGGTCAGACGGGCGCGCGAACTGACGGAGCCTCAGAAATATCCACGAAAGTTCCGCCCACGGCTACCCCGGGGCACCTCGGACGCGGCCGGCCGGACACCCCGCGGACGACCCGAAGTCGTCCGCCGCCCAACCCCCGCTGGACTACGCGCGGCCGGGGAAGAAGATCTTCACCTCGCGCTGGGCGGACTCCTCGGAGTCGGAGGCGTGGATCAGGTTCTCGCGGACGATCACGCCGTAGTCGCCGCGGATGGAACCGGGGGCGGCGGCGATCGGGTCGGTCGGGCCGGCGAGCGCGCGCAGTCCCTCGATGACCCGCTCGCCCTCGACGATCAGCGCGACGACCGGGCCGGACGCCATGAACTCCACCAGCGGCTCGTAGAAGGGCTTGCCCTTGTGCTCGCCGTAGTGCTGTTCCAGGGTCTCCTGGTCCAGGGTGCGCAGTTCCAGCGCGGTGATCTGCCAGCCGTCCTTGCGCTCGATACGGCTGATGATCTCGCCGGTCAGGCCACGGCGGACCGCGTCGGGCTTGAGCAGGACGAGGGTGCGCTGAGTCACTGCGGGCTCCTATGGATCAAGGGTTCTGCTGAATCAGGAGTTGTGCTGAGTCAAGGGTTCTGCGAGGTGTTCGAAGATTACAGGGCGTGTCCGGACCCTTGTTACGCAGCGTCAGGTGTGGAGGAGCCCGCCTCTGCCGCGAATCTGGCCTTCGCCTCGTCGATCTTTCGTCCGTAGTGCACCGAGGCCCACCACAGGGCCGCGAAGACCACGCCAAGGAAGAACATCGTCGGGACGACGAAGCCGGAGGCGATGAGCGCGATCTGCAGGGCCCAGCCGAGGACGATCCCGGCCGGCCGCGTCACGACAACGCAGAGCGCCACGCACAGGAACATCGCGATGCCGCTGACCGTCCACACCGTCGCCATGGACAGGTCGGGGTCCTTCATGGCGACCAGCCCCGCGAAGCCGATCACGAAGAACTCGCCGATCAGCGTCGAAGCACAGAGCGTACGCACGGGCCGTCAGCCCCTTCCCAGAAGAAGCCGGGCCTCGCCGACCGTGATGACGGAGCCGGTGACGAGGACACCGCCGCCCGCGAACTCGCCCTCCTCCTCGGCCAGCGTGATCGCGGCCTCCAGGGCGTCCGGCATCCCCGGCTCGACCTGGACGCGCTCCTCGCCGAACACCTCCACGGCGATCGCGGCCAGCTCGTCGACGTCCATCGCGCGATGGCTGGAGTTCTGCGTGACGACGACCTCCGCGAAGATCGGCTCGAAGGCCTCCAGCAACCCCCTTACGTTCTTGTCGGCGCTGGCGCCGACGACGCCGATCAGCCGGCTGAAGTCGAAGGCCTCACCGACCGCCTCGGCGGTGGCGCGGGCGCCCGCCGGGTTGTGGGCGGCGTCGAGCACGACGGTCGGGGACCGCCGTACGACTTCGAGCCGGCCAGGGGAGGAGACGGCGGCGAAGGCCTTGCGGACGGTGTCGATGTCCAGCGGTTCGGGACGCTGGGAGCCGACTCCGAAGAACGCCTCGACCGCGGCGAGCGCGACGGCGGCGTTGTGGGCCTGGTACCGGCCGTGGAGCGGGAGGTACACCTCGCCGTACTCCCCACCGAGGCCGCGCAGCGTGAGCACCTGCCCGCCGACGGCGACCTGCCGGGCGACGACCCCGAACTCCAGCCCTTCCCTGGCCACGGTGGCGTCGACCTCGACGGCCTTCTTCAGCAGCACCTGCGCCGCGTCGACCGGCTGCTGCGCCAGGATGACGGTCGCGTCCTGCTTGATGATCCCGGACTTCTCCGTGGCGATCGCGGCGGGCGTCTCACCGAGCCGGTCGGTGTGGTCGAGGTCGATGGGGGTGACGACGGCGACGTCCCCGTCGATCACGTTCGTCGCGTCCCAGGACCCGCCCATGCCGACCTCGACGACCGCGACGTCGACGGGCGCGTCGGCGAAGGCGGCGTACGCCATGCCGGTCAGCACCTCGAAGAAGGACAGCCGGTACTCCTGCTGCGCGTCGACCATCTCGACGTACGGCTTGATGTCCTCGAACGTCTCGATGAAGCGCTCGGCGGAGATGGGGCTGCCGTCGAGGCTGATGCGCTCGGTGACCGACTGGACGTGGGGGGAGGTGTAGCGGCCGGTGCGCAGTTCGAAGGCGCCGAGGAGGGCCTCGATCATGCGGGCCGTGGAGGTCTTGCCGTTCGTCCCCGTGATGTGGATCGAGGGGTACGAGCGCTGCGGGTCGCCCAGCACGTCCATCAGCGCGGAGATTCGGCTGACCGACGGCTCCAGCTTGGTCTCGCCCCACCGTGTCGCCAGCTCCGCCTCGACCTCGCGCAGGGCCTTGTCGACCTCGGGGTCCTCGGGACGCGCGGGCACGTCTGCCTCCGGCGGGCCGCCCTGGGTGCGCAGGGTGCGGCTGCCGGCCTCGATGACCGCGAGGTCGGGGTCGCGGTCGGCTTCTGCGGCGATGATCTCGTCGAAGGCGTCGGGCTCGTTCTGGTCGCTCACGGACTCAGTCTACGGAGGCCGACTGACAGTGTGCCCACGGAGTGGGGTGGCCGGTCATTGCCGGCGGGCGCGGGGAGTCTGCGGCTTGTCGCGCACTTCCCCGCGCCCCTTGAGATCGGCTACTGCTGGGGCAGGCGGTCCAGTTGGGCCTTGATCCTCGCGATGTCCTCGTCCGCCTTGGCCAGGCGGCCGCGAATCTTGTCCACGACGTTGTCCGGGGCCTTCGCCAGGAACGCCTCGTTGCCGAGCTTGGCCGTGGCCTGGGCCTTCTCCTTCTCGGCAGCCGCGAGGTCCTTGGCGAGGCGCTTGCGCTCCGCCGCGACGTCGATCGTGCCGGAGAGGTCGAGGGCCACCTCGGCGCCGGAAACCGGCAGGGTCGCCGTCGCCGTGAAGCTGTCGCCCTCCGGCTGGAGGCGCAGCAGCTGGCGGATGGCCGCCTCGTGGGGCGCGAGCGCCGTGCCGTCGAGGCTCAGCCGGGCCGGGACACGCTGGCCCGGCTGCAGTCCCTGGTCGGCACGGAAGCGGCGGACCTCGGTGATGACGGACTGGAGGCTCTCGATCTCCCGCTCGGCGGCGGTGTCCCGGAAGCCGCTGTCGGCCGGCCACTGCGCGATGACGACCGACTCGCCGCCCGTGAGGGTGGTCCAGAGAGTCTCCGTGACGAACGGGACGACCGGGTGCAGCAGCTTGAGGGTGACGTCGAGGACCTCGCCGAGGACGCGCTTGGAGACCTCTGCCGCCTCGCCGCCCGCCTGGAACGTCGTCTTGGACAGCTCGACGTACCAGTCGAAGACCTCGTCCCACGCGAAGTGGAAGAGCGCGTCCGACAACTTCGCGAACTGGTAGTCCTCGTAGAGCGCGTCGACTTCGGCGACGACGGAGTTGAGCCGGGAGAGGATCCAGCGGTCCGTCGCGGACATGGCCGACGCGTCCGGCAGGGGGCCGTCCACCGTCGCGCCGTTCATCAGCGCGAAGCGCGTGGCGTTCCAGATCTTGTTGGCGAAGTTGCGGGAACCCTGGACCCAGGCCTCGCCGATCGGGACGTCGACGGCCGGGTTCGCGCCACGGGCCAGGGTGAACCTGAGCGCGTCGCTGCCGTACTCGTCCATCCAGTCCAGCGGGTTGACCGCGTTGCCGAAGGACTTCGACATCTTCTTGCCGAACTGGTCGCGGACCATGCCGTGCAGGGCGATGGTGTGGAACGGCGGGGTGCCGTCCATCGCGTACAGGCCGAACATCATCATCCGGGCGACCCAGAAGAAGAGGATGTCGTAGCCGGTGACCAGGACGGAGTTCGGGTAGAACTTCGCGAGCGACTCGGTCTGTTCGGGCCAGCCGAGCGTGGAGAAGGGCCACAGGCCGGAGGAGAACCAGGTGTCGAGGACGTCGGTGTCCTGACGCCAGCCCTCCCCGGTGGGCGGCTCGTCGTCGGGTCCGACGCAGACGACTTCACCTCCCGGGCCGTACCAGACCGGAATACGGTGCCCCCACCACAACTGCCTTGAAATGCACCAGTCGTGGAGGTTGTCGACCCAGTCGAAGTAGCGCTTCTCCATCTCCTGCGGGTGGATCTTGACGCGGCCGTCACGGACCGCGTCACCGGCGGCCTTCGCGAGCGGGCCGACCTTGACCCACCACTGCATGGACAGACGCGGCTCGACGGTGGTCTTGCAGCGCGAGCAGTGGCCGACGGAGTGGACGTACGGCCGCTTCTCGGCGACGATCCGGCCCTCGGCGCGCAGGGCGGCGACGATGGCGGAGCGGGCCTCGAGCCGGTCCAGGCCCTGGAAGGGGCCGTGGGCGGTGATGACCGCGTGCTCGTCCATGATCGTGATGGCCGGGAGATCGTGGCGCCGGCCGATCTCGAAGTCGTTCGGATCGTGGGCCGGGGTGACCTTGACCGCGCCGGTGCCGAACTCGGGGTCGACGTGCTCGTCCGCGACGACGGGGATGGAGCGATCCGTGAGCGGCAGCTTGATGAGCTTGCCGACGAGGTGCTTGTACCGCTCGTCCTCGGGGTGAACGGCGACGGCGGTGTCACCCAGCATGGTCTCGGCACGGGTCGTGGCGACGACGATGGACTCGTCGCCCTCCCCGTACTTCATGGAGACCAACTCGCCGTCGTCGTCCTGGTACTCGACCTCGATGTCGGAGATCGCGGTGAGACAGCGCGGGCACCAGTTGATGATGCGCTCGGCGCGGTAGATCAACTCGTCGTCGTAGAGCCGCTTGAAGATGGTCTGGACGGCCTGGGACAGGCCCTCGTCCATGGTGAAGCGCTCGCGCGACCACGCCACGCCGTCGCCGAGGCGGCGCATCTGGCCGGAAATCTGCCCGCCGGACTCGCCCTTCCACTGCCAGACCCGCTCGACGAAGGCCTCGCGGCCGAGGTCGTGCCGCGACTTGCCTTCCTTCCCCAGCTCGCGCTCGACGACGTTCTGCGTGGCGATGCCGGCGTGGTCCATGCCGGGCTGCCACAGCGTCTCGAAGCCCTGCATGCGCTTACGGCGCGTCAGCGCGTCGATGAGCGTGTGCTCGAAGGCGTGCCCGAGGTGCAGACTGCCGGTGACGTTCGGCGGCGGGATGACGACGGTGTACGGCGGCTTGTCGCTCTTGGCGTCCGCCTCGAAGTAACCCCGCTCCACCCAGCGCTCGTACAGCGGGCCCTCTACGTCGGCCGGCGCGTACTGGGTCGGCAGTTCGGAGTCGGGCGCTGATGGCTGCTGCTGAGCGTTCTCGGTCACGCGCTCAGTTTAGGGGTGTCACGGGGCAGTCCCGAAACGCGTTTGTTGTGTAACGGTGCGCCCCCCGCTGGAACACGCGCTCGGGGTCTAGGCCAGGATGTCAGGACCATATAAAGCATCTGGAGGGGAACCCAGAAATGAGTCACAACCAGCCGGGCCCGTACGGCGGGCAGCCCCAGCAGCCCGGACCGTACGGCCAGCCGGGCCCCTACGGCCAGCAGCCGCCGCAGGCGCCCCAGCCCGGCTACGGCTATCCCCAGCAGGCCCCTCCGGCCCAGCCGCAGCCCGGCTACGGCTACCCGCAGCAGGCCCCTCCGGCCCAGCCCGGTTACGGCTACCCCCAGCAGCCCGGCTACAGCCAGCAGCCCGGCTACGTCCCGCAGCCGCCCCCGCCCAGCGGCAGCGGCAAGAAGACGGGCCTGATCATCGGCGCGGTGGCGGTCGTGGCCGTGATCGCGGTGGGGGCCTACTTCGTCATCGGCGGGGGTGGCTCCGGCAGCGGCGGTTCGTCCGTCTCCGACGATGGCGCGCACAAGCTGACGACGCCGGCGACCGTGATCAACGGCGAGTACAAGAAGTCGGAGAACGGCGGCTCCGGCGACCAGATGACCAACGACGACAAGAGCGACTTCGAGAAGTGGGGTGTGAAGAACCCCCAGGACGTCAGTGCCAGTTACCAGAAGGGCACCGGACTCAGCGCGACGAGCCTGTCCTTCAGCGGCGTTTACGGCACCATCGACGACCCGGAGGCGGTCGTCGACGCCATGTTCGCCAAGGTCAAGTCGGAGTCCCAGAAGGACGAGAGCGGCGACAGCGGCAAGGGCAAGATGATCGGCAGCCCGGAGAAGGTGTCGCCCGCGGGCTTCAAGGACGGCATCATGAAGTGCCAGATCGCCCAGATCGACAACGCCAGCTCGTCGGGTTCGAGCGCCGGCGCCGCGAAGACCATCAAGATGCCGATGTGCATCTGGGGCGACCACAGCACCGTCGCCGTGGTGACGAACTTCGGCTTCGCCGACCTGGCCAGCGGCAACGGTGGTTCGATCGACGACACGGCGGCCGTGGCGGCCAAGCTCCGCAACGACGTCCGCGTCAAGGCCTGACCGCAGTCACACCTGACGATGGGGCGCCCCGACTCACCGGGGCGCCCCTTCCTGCACGGGCGGCTCAGCCCTCAGGCCAAGCGGCAGGCGGCATTCGCGTGCTCCACCTTGACCCCATGGCTGAACAGAGGGCTCACACACAAAGGATTTGCGCCCACCAGCAGATGCTCATGGCCGCACGCCGCCCGGACTACGGGGCCGACCCTGTAACCATGGTGCGCCGCCGCTATCCGCACCGGACGGCACGTCGCCTACAGCCTTCACGTGCACTTGGTGTTCGTCACGAAGTATCGGCGCGGAGTCTTCGATGACGCCATGCTCAAGCGGTGCGAGGAGATCATGCGTGAGGTGTGCGTCGGCTTCGATGCGCAGTTGCGGGAGTTCAACGGCGAACAGGACCACGTGCACCTTCTCGTGCACTACCCGCCGAAGGTCGCTCTGTCGAAGCTGATCAACAGCCTCAAGGGAGTCAGCTCCCGCTACCTGCGCGCCGAATACACCGGCCGGATCAACCGCATCGGCATGGGCTCCGCGTTCTGGTCCCGCTCATACTTCGCGGGGTCCTGCGGCGGGGCTCCACTGACCGTGATCCGCCAGTACATCGAAGGCCAGAAGCGGCCCACCTGATCATCACCCCAGAGGCGCAGCGAACCCCGGCGCTTCGCGCCTCCGGGCCGAGGATGCGGCTCCCTCCCCGGCTGAAGCCGGGGACACCCACGCAAGATCAAGGATGGATCCCTCCCGATTTCATTCCACCGATCCTCGAACAGGCGATCGATGTGGTCGGGATCCACTAGACCACGAACGAGGTGCCCGGCACTCAAGAAAAGCGCCGGGCACCTCTGGGGTATGTGCGGTGGTTACGCCGTCTTCTGCTCCCCCGGCCCCCGCCCGTTGCGAGCATCCCGCGGGATCAGGGTCGGGTTCACGTTCGAGTGGACGACGTCTGCCGTGACGACCACGCGGGCGACGTCCTTGCGGGACGGGACCTCGTACATCACGGACATGAGGACTTCCTCCATGATGGCGCGCAGGCCGCGGGCGCCGGTCTGGCGGAGGATGGCCTGGTCGGCGATGGCCTCCAGGGCCTCGCGCTCGAAGTCCAGCTCGACACCGTCGAGTTCGAAGAGACGTTGGTACTGCTTCACCAGCGCGTTACGCGGCTCGATGAGGATCTGGAGCAGGGCCTCGCGGTCCAGGTTGTGCACCGAGGTGATGACCGGGAGACGGCCGATGAACTCGGGGATCATGCCGAACTTGACCAGGTCCTCGGGCATGACGTCCCCGAACTGGTCCTTGGACTGCAGCTCCAGCTTCGAGCGGATCGTCGCGCCGAAGCCGATGCCCTTGGCGCCCGCCCGGGACTCGATGATCTTCTCCAGGCCCGAGAAGGCACCGCCCACGATGAACAGGACGTTCGTCGTGTCGATCTGGATGAACTCCTGGTGGGGGTGCTTGCGGCCGCCCTGGGGCGGGACCGAGGCCGTGGTGCCCTCGAGGATCTTGAGCAGGGCCTGCTGGACGCCCTCGCCCGACACGTCACGAGTGATCGAGGGGTTCTCGCTCTTCCTCGCGACCTTGTCGATCTCGTCGATGTAGATGATCCCGGTCTCGGCCTTCTTGACGTCGTAGTCCGCCGCCTGGATCAGCTTGAGCAGGATGTTCTCGACGTCCTCGCCGACGTAGCCCGCCTCCGTGAGCGCCGTCGCGTCCGCGATCGCGAACGGGACGTTCAGCATGCGGGCCAGGGTCTGGGCCAGGAGGGTCTTGCCGGAGCCCGTGGGGCCGAGCAGCAGGATGTTGGACTTCGCCAACTCGATCGCGTCGTCACGGCCGTTGGCGCCGCCGTTCTCGCCGGCCTGGACGCGCTTGTAGTGGTTGTAGACCGCCACGGAGAGGGCCTTCTTCGCCGGCTCCTGGCCGACGACGTAGCCCTCGAGGAACTCGTAGATCTCGCGGGGCTTGGGCAGTTCCTCCCAGCGCACCTCGCTCGTCTCCGCGAGTTCTTCCTCGATGATCTCGTTGCAGAGGTCGATGCACTCGTCGCAGATGTACACACCAGGCCCTGCGATGAGCTTCTTGACCTGCTTCTGGCTCTTGCCGCAGAACGAGCACTTGAGCAGATCGCCGCCGTCACCGATGCGTGCCACGGTGTGCTTCCCCTTCGCCTGGGAGACGCCTAGGTCCAGCGGCTCCTGGTGCTGCCTAATCCGACGGTACCTTGCCGAGCCCCCCGTTCGGGCCCCCCTTGGCGCGGTTCACTTTGACGTGCAGCGTGTCAAAGGCCACCAACCGTGCCAAGGGGCGGCAGACGATACAGCCTCCGACTAGCGGACGGCGGCGTTGTTCATCTTCCGGGTGGAGATGATCTGGTCGACCAGACCGTACGAGAGCGCCTCCTCGGCCGTGAGGATCTTGTCGCGCTCGATGTCCTCCCGGATCTTCTCGATCGGCGTGGTGGAGTGCTTGGCCAGCATCTCCTCCAGCTGCGCGCGCATCCGCAGGATCTCGTTGGCGGCGATCTCCAGGTCGGAGACCTGGCCGCGGCCCGTCTCGCTGTAGGGCTGGTGGATCAGCACGCGGGCGTTCGGCAGCGCCATGCGCTTGCCGGGCGTACCGGCGGCCAGCAGGATCGCGGCGGCGGAGGCCGCCTGGCCCATGCAGACCGTCTGGATGTCCGGCTTCACGAACTGCATGGTGTCGTAGATCGCAGTCAGCGCGGTGAAGGAGCCGCCGGGGCTGTTGATGTAGACCGAGATGTCCCGGTCCGGGTCCATCGACTCCAGGCACAGCAGCTGCGCCATGACGTCGTTGGCGGAGGCGTCGTCGATCTGGACGCCCAGGAAGATCACGCGCTCCTCGAAGAGCTTCGCGTACGGGTCGTACTCGCGGATGCCCTGCGAGGTGCGCTCCACGAAGCGCGGGATGACGTAACGGGACTCCGCCGCGGGACCCGTGTACTCGGCGCGTGTGCGGTCGTACAGGCCGCTGCCGGGGAAGTCGTTCACTGTCTCTCTCCTAGGGGCTGAGGCGGTCGGCTGGGGGCTTGCAGGGGGTCTCAGGCCCCGGTGCCGCCGCCGCCCGGCATGTTGGCGGCCGCTGTGATGACGTCGTCGATGAGGCCGTACTCCTTGGCCTCCTCGGGGTCGAACCAGCGGTCGCGGTCGGAGTCGCGGGTGACCTGCTCGAACGACTGACCGGTGTGCTGGGCGGTGAGCTCCGCCATGCGCTTCTTGGTGTGCAGCAGCCGCTCGGCGTGGATCTTGATGTCGGAGGCCGAACCGGCCAGGCCCGCGGAGGGCTGGTGGATCAGGATCTCGGCGTTCGGCAGCGCGAAGCGCTTGCCGGGGGTGCCCGCGCTGAGCAGGAACTGGCCCATCGAGGCGGCGAGGCCCATCGCGATCGTCACCACGTCGTTCTTGATGAACTGCATGGTGTCGTAGATCGCCATACCGGCCGTGATCGAGCCGCCGGGGCTGTTGATGTAGAGGTTGATGTCCTTGTCGGGGTCCGCAGCGGCAAGGAGCAGCAACTGTGCGGTGATCTTGTTCGCGATGTCGTCGTCGACCGGCTGGCCGAGGAAGATGATCCGCTCGTTGAGCAGCCGGTTGTAGACCTGGTCGCCGAGGCCACCACCGATGGAAGGCTCGCCGGCGGCGGAGGGCATCAGATTCGTCACGTATCCACCTGCTCGTCTTACGACGGCGCCGGGCCGTCTTCACGTTTGCCTTCGGGGCCGGGCCCCGTTCGGGGACTCCACTGCCCTCGTATTCATGGACCCTAACGCGCTGGTCCCTTCGGAGAATCCCGTAGATGGGAGTGTTCGCCGGGGGCGTAGAGCCTGGCGGCCGGGCCGCCGCCCGCCCGCCGGGGGCTGTGCCACCGCCCCCGGGTAGACGGACGGGCCCCGGGTCATGAGTGACCCGGGGCCCGTCCTACGACCTACGAGGCGCCGTGGGCTCAGCCCTCGGTCTTCTCGTCGGCGGCCTCGACGGCCTCGACGGCGTCGCCGTCGGTGCCCTCGGCGGCGACCTCGGCGGCCGTCTCCGTCTCGTCCTCGTCGTCCAGGTCGACGACCTCGCCGTTGGTGTCCTTGACCGTGGCGGCCTCGACGACCACCGCGAGGGCCTTGCCGCGGGCGACCTCGCCGACCAGGAGCGGAACCTGGCCGCCCTCGACGACGGCCTGGGCGAACTGGTCGGGGGACATGCCGGAGGAGGCGGCGCGGCGCATGAGGTGCTCGGTGAGCTCCTCCTGGTTGACGTTCAGCTTCTCCTGCTTGACGAGCTCGTCGAGGACGAACTGCGTCTTGATGCCCTTGACCGCGGCTTCCTTGGTCTCGGCGTCGAACTCCTCGACCGTCTTGCCCTGGATCTCGAGGTACTTCTCGAGGTCGAGGCCCATCTGGCCGAGCTGGTGGTGCTCCAGGTTGTGCTTGCGGGTGTTGATCTCGTCCTCGAGCAGCTTCTCGGGGACCGGGACCTCGACCAGCTCGAGCAGCTTCTCCAGGACGCGCTCCTGGGCCTGCGTGGCCTGGTCGTACTGCTTCATGTTCGCCAGGCGCTTACGGCTGTCCGCCTTCAGCTCCTCGAGGGTGTCGAACTCGGAGGCGAGCTGAGCGAAGTCGTCGTCCAGCTCGGGCAGTTCACGGGCGGCGACCTGGGTGACCTTGACGGTGACCTCGGCCTCCTTGCCGGCCGCCGAGCCGCCCTTGAGCTCGGAGGTGAAGGTGGCCTCGCCACCGGCCTCGATGCCCTTCACGGCGTCGTCGATGCCTTCGAGCAGCTCGCCGGAGCCGATGGTGTAGGAGACGCCGGACGCGACGCCGTCCTCCAGCACCTCGCCCTCGACCTTGGCCTCCAGGTCGATCGTGACGACGTCGCCCTCTTCGGCGGCGCGCTCGACCGGGGAGGTGGAGGCGAAGCGCTCGCGAAGCTGCTCGACCGACTTGTCGATGTCCTCTTCGGTGACCTCGACGGCGTCGACCTCGACCTCGATGCCGGAGTAGTCCGGGATCTCCAGGGCCGGGCGGATGTCGACCTCGGCGGTGAAGTTCAGCGTCTCGCCGTCCTTCAGCTCCGTGATGTCGACCTCGGGCTGGCCGAGGACGTTGAGCTCGGCCTCGTTGACCGCCTCGGTGTAGAACTTCGGAAGCGCGTCGTTGACCGCTTCCTCCAGGACCGCTCCGCGGCCGAACCGCTGGTCGATGACGCGCGCCGGGATCTTGCCCTTCCGGAAGCCCTTCACCGTGACCTGCTGGTTGATCTTCTTGTACGCCGCGTCGAGGCTGTCCTTGAGCTCCTCGAAGGGCACCTCGATGCTGAGCCGAACCCGGGTCGGGTTCAGGGTCTCCACGGCGCTCTTCACGGTTCGGTCTCCTTGGGGGCTGACTTCTTGGTCTCTGCCGGGGCCAGACTGGTCCGGCGGATTTCGCCGCCCGAAGGACGTCCGGAGGATCTCCAGTGGGGGTCCAGTGGATTCCTGCGGATGAGACACGGGCACGCAGCTTGCATAGTAACCGCAGCCGCCGAAGGCCCCAAAGGCGATCAAGCGAGGTGATCACGCGGGTGACCGGTGTTGACCGGTCGGTGGTCGGGGTGGCGGGATTTGAACCCACGGCCTTCCGCTCCCAAAGCGGACGCGCTACCAAGCTGCGCCACACCCCGTCAGGTGCGACACGTAGGGTACATGCCCGCAGGCAGTGCGGCTGCCGCATTTCCCGAGCGCCGCTGTCCCGCGGGGCGGGCGGGACCCGCGGGCCGGAATGGAGTGTGCGCCGAGCGCATCCGACCCGCTACGATGCCTTGTGTGCCGGGGTCACCTGACCTGCGGCGCGTGCTGTGCGGGCGTAGCTCAATGGTAGAGCCCTAGTCTTCCAAACTAGCTACGCGGGTTCGATTCCCGTCGCCCGCTCCATATGCACGGCCCAGGCAGACGGTCGGTTTCCGTCTCCTGGGCCGTAGCGCTTTCCGGCGCCTGTCAGCCCCGCCGGGGGATCACGGCACGCTGTGCGGGAGGGCCGCCATCATGTGGGCCGCGCCGAGCATGAACATGCCGCCGACCAGCCTGGCAGGCTTCGTCGAAGCTCGGACGGGAACTCGCACGGCCGGGAATCCGGCCGGTGAAGATGCACCGGCCCAGCACGAAGGTGCCGATGACGAAGACTGCCATCAGGGACTGCCGTCAGGACGTTGCCCATGCGTTCCCCCTCCACTGGCACCACCAGGACCTGGGGACAGCCCAGGAGTGGCGGGGGGGCGGTCCCGTGGGAGTCCGGCGGCGCACGAGGCGGCGTGCGCGGTGGTGCCGGGCGCCGGGCGGCCAGAGGGAAGGCTCACGCCGACGGGGCGCGCGGGTTCCGCATCCCCGTGCGCGCGCCCGTCGGCCCCGACCGATCAGAAGCTGATCGAGTTGATCGTGTCGGCTATCGAGTTGAGGAACCGGTTGATCGACGGGGCCATGCCGGTCGACGCGAGGAAGAAGCCGAACAGCACCGCGACGATGGCGGGGCCGGCCTTGATCGATCCTCCTCGGATCAACACCACCAGGATGATCGCCAACAGCAGCACCACTGACAGCGAAATGGCCACAACTGATCACACCCTACGGTCGGTCCGCTCTCCCGGCCCGGGGGTGCCAGCCCCGCGCACCCCCGCCAGAACCATCGTGCCACCAACAGGGCCTCGTTATGCGGCAGGTGAGACATCGTCGGCCACACCTGTGCCGGACCTTTGCCCGAGCCATACGGACGCCGCCCGCGCGAGAGCCCCAACACGCCGCTCCCGCACAGCAATTCGAGGGTGCACCCGCACAGGAAATTCGGCGAGATCGTTTCCATGTCCACACAACGCGTTCGCAGGTATTTCGAATTAACGCCACAGGCAAGTGAAGCGGACATTCCGCAGGAGTCGCCTGCGGGTCATATGCACCGTTTAGTCGGGACGAGTCATGACAACCAGGACATGTAATGGTGTGTTGACCGTCACCCTTACGCAAACGTCAACTCCCATTAATCGCGGGTACTCGAAGCCAATAAGCAGTAATGACGTGGAGAGTTTTACGAAAACCCACAGACGGCGCTAGGGTGCCTCAGATGTTTCACGCCGCCTCGTCCCGCACACCCGCAGCGAGGTCCGGGCTCGTCTCCCCAGGTTTCCGGGGGGATGGTCTGTGACGAACTCGTTGCGACCGCACGGCCAGAACAGAGCGCCGCTCCCTCCGGCACAGCCGCCGGCGTCGGGAGTGCCGAGTCCGCGCTCGCCGCAGGATCAGCAGAACAAAACCACCAAACCCGGCAAACAGCGCGACGCGTTCTTCGACAACGCGAAGTATCTGGCGATCGTGCTGGTGGCGATGGGCCACTCCTGGGAGCCCCTGAAGGGTGACAGCCGCATCCTGGAGGCCGTGTACACGGTGGTGTACAGCTTCCACATGCCGGCGTTCATCATCATCTCCGGCTACTTCTCGCGCAGTTTCGACATGCGCCCCGACCGCCTCAGACGCCTGGTCACCGGGGTCCTCGTGCCCTACGTCGTCTTCGAGACGGCGTACTCCCTCTTCAAGCGCTACGGCGACCACGACCCGGGCATGGGCATCAGTCTGCTCGACCCCTGGTACCTCACCTGGTTCCTGGTGGCGCTGTTCGTCTGGCGGTTGACGACTCCGCTGTGGAACAACCTGCGCTGGCCGCTGCCCGTCGCGCTCGGTGTCGCGATGTTCGGGTCGGTCTCCCCGGAGATCGGCGACGACCTGGACCTTCAGCGCGTCCTGCAGTTCCTGCCGTACTTCGTGCTGGGTCTGTGCATGAAGCCGGAGCACTTCCACATGGTGCGCACCCGGAAGATGCGGATCCTGTCCGTGCCGGTCGTCGCGTCCGCGCTCGCCTTCGCCTGGTGGGCGGTGCCGCGTATGGACACCGCGTGGTTCTACCACCGTGACGCCGCCCAGGAGTTGGCCGCGCCGTGGTGGACCGGGCCGGTCATGGTGCTCGCGATGTTCGGCTGCTCGCTGCTGCTGACCGCCTGCTTCTTCGCCTGGGTGCCGCGCCGGACGATGTGGTTCACGGCGCTCGGCGCGGGCACGCTGTACGGCTATCTGCTGCACGGATTCCTGGTCAAGGCCGGTGACTTCTACGGCTGGTTCGACCACAAGTGGCTGCACCGGCCGCTGGGGGAGATCTTTGTGACGGTGGCCTTCGCCGCCGCCGTGACCCTGTTGTGCACCCCGCCGGTGCGGCGGGTCTTCAGGTTCGCGATGGAGCCCGAGATGAAGTGGGCGTTCAAGCGGGACGCGGCGGAGCTCGCCCGGGAGCGGGAGAAGGCCCGGAAGCCTGAGAGGGCCAACGCCTGAGGGTTGCCACGATGTGCCCGGACCGCTACCGGGGCTGATCCAGGCCGAGAAGTGCGCGCATGTGTGCGTACTTCTCGGTCAGGCGTTTGCGGGTGGGCTCGTCGGTGAGGCGGGACAGACGGGCCGGGTCCGCGTTGTGCGCCAGGTCCGCCTCCTTCACCAGCAGTGCGCCCGGCGTGGCGAGGATCCGGGCCGCGTACTCCTTGGGCCCCTCCCCCGCGCGCTTGGTGACCGCCAGCACGATGTCCTTCGTACGGCGGCTCAGCGCGGCCTCGTCCAGCCACCGCTCGGAGAGCGCGTCGTCCTCGACGGCGTCGTGCAGCCAGGCCGCGGCGATCTGTTCCTCGTCGCCACCGCGCGCGCTGACGCCTTCGGCGACGGCCCGCAGGTGCTCGGCGTACGGCCGTCCCGCCTTGTCGGTCCGGCCCTCGTGGGCGGCGCGGGCGATGGCCTCCACCTCGGCCAGGGTCATCGGCGTAAAGGATGTTCCGGTCACTCCTCCAGTGTCTCCCCGCGCTTGTGCGGCCGGCGAATGAGGCCGGGGGGTAACCCCCGCCCGCCGACGCCGCGGGCTCAGCGCAGCGTCGACTGCTGGGCCGTCGCCGTCGGCCCCTCCCTGGAGATCAGCAGCAGCGCCCTGTCGTCGTTCACGTCCTTCGCCACCGCCTCGATGAGGTGCCAGGTGGCGCCGTGGAAGCCGCCGGCGACATAGCGGTCGGCCTCACCGGTGAGACGGTCTATGCCCTCCACGATGTCCCGGTCGGACGTCTCCACGAGACCGTCCGTGAACAGCATCAGCACGTCACCGGGGCGCAGCGAGCCCTTCACGGGGTCGAACTGCGCGCCGTCGTACACACCGAGGAGGGGTCCCTCGGCCGCCTTCTCCTCCCAGCGCCCGCTGCCCGCGCTGAGCTGCAGCCCCGGGGGATGCCCGGCGTTGTACAACTCGTAGTCGCCGGAGTCGAGGTCCAGGACGAGGTGGATCGAGGTGGCGAAGCCCTCGTCCCAGTCCTGGCGGAGCAGATAGCCGTTGGCCGCCGGGAGGAAGGCGTGCGGGGGCAGCGAGCCCAGCAGGCCTCCGAACGCCCCCGACAGCAGCAGAGCGCGCGACCCCGCGTCCATCCCCTTGCCCGACACGTCTGTCAGGACGACCTCCAGTGTGCGGCCGCCGTTGGTGCGGGCGGCGACCACGAAGTCGCCCGAGAAGGACTGGCCGCCCGCGGGGCGCAGCGCCATCTCGCGGTGCCAGCCGATCGGCAGCTGCGGGAGCTTGCTCTGCACCCGGATGCGTTCGCGCAGGTCGAAGAGCATGGTGCCGCCGCGCCTCCAGGGCACGCCGACCCGGCTGCGGAACTGGGCGATGAGCAGACCGAAGAAGCCGCAGGCGGCGACCACCAGCACGACGCCGGGGGTGACACGGGAAGGGCCCTCCGTATAGGGCCCCAGTTTCACCGACTCCACGATCAGTGCCGTGGCCGCGGCCGCGTACAGACCGAGCAGGCTCGACGGGCGCAGCAGCAGGCCGCCCGCCACGATCGGGAGGACGAGGACGGCCGGGGAGCACCACACCGCGTTGGCGAGCGTGACGGCCGCGATCACCGGGACGGTGAGGAGCAGGCCGGCCAGCGCGACCCAGTCCGAACCGTCCCCGCGGAAGTAGTCGACAGCGCTTCTGCGCAGGCCGACGCGGACCCGGTGCCACTGCATCTTCAACCGGGCCGTGAACGTCTCGGCTTCCGCGCGCCGCTCTCGTTCTGCTGCCATTAGTTCGGGACCCTATCCATCGAACCGGCTGCTTGGCACGGGAGGTCCCACTTGTCCCCCGTCCGAGGTTCAACTTCACAGTGAACTTCACAGAAAGCCGTTGCGGGTCCGGCAAGACGAAATTCCCTCGCTCGTCCTGCATTGCCCTGGTAGGCATGGTTCATGGGCACTGACTTGCGCGTGCTGCGCCGGGACGACTGGGACGTCTGGTACGACAACCTGATCCGCGCCTTCGGCGGGGGTCAGGAGTCCGCCGAGGAGCGGGAGCTGTGGCGCGAGCTCACCGAGACGGACCGTTCCCTCGGCGTCTGGGACGGTGACCTGTGCGTGGGGACGGCAGGAGCGTTCAGCTTCCGGCTGACCGTGCCCGGCGGGGCCGCGGTGCCCGCGGCCGGGGTGACCATGGTCAGCGTGGCCGCCACGCACCGGCGTCGCGGGCTGCTGACGTCGATGATGCGGCGCCAGCTGGACGACGTACGGTCCTGGGGCGAGCCGCTGGCCGTCCTGACGGCCTCCGAACCCGCGATCTACGGTCGGTTCGGGTACGGCGTCGGGACGTACAACGTCAACGCCGAGATCGACACGACCCGGGTCCGGCTGTCCGTGCCGCCCGGCACCGATGACGTACGGCTGCGGTACGTCTCGCCCACCGCGTCGCTCGGTGCGTGCGAGGCCGTGTACGCGCAGTTGGTGGCGCGGCGGCCGGGCATGGTGGCGCGGATTCCGGGCTGGGAGAAGCTGTGGGTGCTCGACCCGGAGAGCGAGCGGGACGGTGCGTCGCCGCTGCAGTGCGTGCTCGCGGAGCGCGGCGGCCAGGTCGTCGGGTACACGCGTTTCCGGATCAAGGGCGACTGGGAGGCCGCGGGTCCCAAGGGCACGGTCGTGGCGCAGGACGTGGACGCGCTGGATCCGGCGGCGCACGCGGCGCTGTGGCGCTTCCTGTTCGACATCGACCTGACGTCGAAGATCGACGTGCGGCGCCGTCCGACGGACGAGCCGTGGCAGTACCTGGTCTCCGACATCCGGCGCTGCTCGCTGCTGGTCCGGGACTCGCTGCACGTACGGCTGGTGGACGTGGGCGCGGCGCTCGGGGCCCGCACCTACCAGGCGCCGCTGGATGTGGTGTTGGAGGTCGAGGACTCCTTCTGTCCCTGGAACAGCGGGCGTTGGCGCCTGACCGGCGACCCGAAGGGCGCGTCCTGCGAGCGTACGCAGGACTCCGCCGATCTCGCCCTGTCCGTACGGGAGTTGGCGTCGGCCTACCTGGGCGCCGACCCGCTGACGTCACTGGCGGCCGCCGGGCGGGTGCACGAACTCCGACAGGGCGCACTGACCGAGGCGTCGGTCGCCTTCGGCTCACCCGTGGTGCCGTGGCTGCCGCACGGGTTCTAGGGCCTGTTGCGCGGGCACGCAACGTCTGCCCGAGGCAGTGGGGGCGCGTGCCGGACGTCGCGACCGGGGTGAACCCTGCCTGCCGGGGCGCTGGGTGCTGCCGCCTCGTTCCCGACGTCCGTCCGGAGCGGGGTCAGGGCTGTTGGCAGGTGGGGCACCAGAAGAGGTTGCGGGCGGCGAGGCTCGCGGTGCGGATCTCGCCGCCGCAGATGTGGCAGGGCAGGGTGGCCCGCCGGTAGACGTACACCTCGCCGCCGTGGTCGTCCACGCGCGGTGGGCGGCCCATCGCCTCCGGGGTGTGCTCCGGGCGGACGGTGTCGATGCGGTTGTTGCGGACGCCCTCACGCATCAGCTCGACCAGGTCGGCCCAGACGGCGTCCCACTGGGCCGGGGTGATGTCCCTGCCGACGCGGTAGGGGTCGATGCTGTGCCGGAAGAGGACCTCGGCACGGTAGACGTTGCCGACGCCGGCGATCACCTTCTGGTCCATGAGGAGCGCGGCGATCGTCGTACGGCTGCGGGAGATCCGCCGGTACGCCGCCTGCGGGTCGGCGTCCGCACGCAGAGGATCGGGGCCGAGGCGGTCGTGTATCGCCTGCTTCTCGGCGTCCGTGATCAGGGCGCACGTCGTCGGGCCGCGCAGGTCGACGTACGACGTGGCGTTCGCGAGGCGGAGGCGGACCGTGTCCGTGGGCGGCGGCGCGGGGGCGTCACCGAAGGCGACCTTGCCGAACAGGCCCAGGTGGATGTGGACCCAGTCGGAGTCGCGGAAGCCCAGGAAGAGGTGCTTGCCGTGGGCTTCGCCGCGGGTGAGTTCGGCGCCGTCGAGCAGTTCCGCGGCGTCGGAGAACTTTCCCTGGGGGCTGGTCACTCGCGGTGCCGTGCCGGAGAAGCGGCCGGCGTAGTCCGACGCCAGCCGGTGGATCGTGTGCCCCTCTGGCACGGTGCCTGGTCCTTTCCAGCCCCCGAAGGGCGATCGAGCTCCGAAGGGCGACCGGCTCAGTCCTGCTGCGGGTGGTGCGCCGGGATCGGGGGCAGGTCGCCCGTGGTCTCGTAGTCCGCGAGCATGTCGATACGGCGGATGTGGCGCTCGTCACCGGAGAACGGGGTGCCCAGGAAGGTCTCGACGAACTTCGTCGCCTCCTCCTGCGTGTGCATCCGCGCGCCCACCGCCACGACGTTGGCGTTGTTGTGCTGGCGGCCGAGCGACGCGGTCTCCTCGCTCCACGCGAGAGCGGCGCGCACACCCTTCACCTTGTTCGCCGCAATCTGCTCGCCGTTGCCGGAACCGCCGATCACGATGCCGAGGGAATCAGGGTCCGCGACCGTCTTCTCCGCGGCACGGAGGCAGAAGGGCGGGTAGTCGTCCAGGGCGTCGTAGATGTGCGGGCCGCAGTCGACGGGGTCGTGGCCCGCCGCCCTGAGCCACTCGACGAGGTGGTTCTTGAGTTCGAGGCCGGCATGGTCGGAGCCGAGATACACGCGCATGGTTCCGAGTGTGACATGGGGGTTTCCGGGCAGCAGCCCCGGGTGTCAGCCAGGAAAATCCGGAGCCCAACCACAGAACCTCAAGGAAACCTCAAGTAACGATCTGGATTCAAAGGTTCACGAATTCCCTTGCCTCCGTTTCACTGGACCAACTCGTACGCCGCTCATACGTAACCGCTCACCCGGCGCAAAGGAATTCCCCCCATGACTGGTCTCCAGGCCGGACTGAAGAACCGCCATCTGACGATGATCGCCATCGGCGGCGTCATCGGAGCCGGCCTCTTCGTCGGCTCCAGCTCAGGAATCGCCACCGCAGGACCCGGCATCCTCCTGTCGTACGCACTCGTCGGCACGCTCGTCGTCCTCGTGATGCGGATGCTCGGCGAGATGTCCGCGGCCAACCCGACCTCCGGCTCGTTCTCGGCGCACGCCGACCGGGCACTCGGCCGCTGGGCCGGATTCTCCATCGGCTGGCTCTACTGGTTCTTCTGGGTCGTGGTGCTCGCGGTGGAGGCCACCGCCGGTGCCAAGATCCTGGAGGGCTGGATGCCGGCCGTCCCGCAGTGGGGCTGGGCCCTGATCGTGATGGTGGTGCTGACCGCCACCAACCTCGTCTCCGTCGGCTCCTACGGCGAGTTCGAGTTCTGGTTCGCCGGGATCAAGGTCGTCGCGATCGGCGCGTTCATCGTCGTCGGCGGGCTCGCGGTCTTCGGTGTGCTGCCGGGCGTCGACAGCGACAAGGCCGGCCTGGGCAACCTCACCTCCCACGGCGGGTTCCTCCCCCACGGCCCCGGCGCGATCCTCACCGGTGTCCTGCTGGTCGTCTTCTCCTTCATGGGCAGCGAGATCGCGACGCTGGCGGCCGGCGAGTCGGAGAACCCGCAGCGCGCGGTGACGAAGTCGACCAACAGCATCATCTGGCGTATCGCCGTCTTCTACCTGGGCTCGATCCTCGTCGTCGTGTCCCTGCTCCCGTGGAACGACCCGTCGATCAAGGAGCAGGGCTCCTACGTCGCCGCCCTCGGCTCCCTCGGGATCCCGCACGCCGGTCAGATCATGAACTTCATCGTGCTGACGTCGGTGCTGTCCTGCCTCAACTCCGGCCTCTACACGGCCTCCCGGATGGCCTTCTCGCTCGGTGAGCGGGGCGACGCGCCGAAGATGTTCGCCCGGACCACGTCCCGCGGCGTGCCGATGGCGGCGATCGTCGCGTCGGTGGTGTTCGGCTTCGTCGCCGTCTTCTTCAACTACAAGTTCCCGGACTCGGTCTTCCTCTTCCTGGTCAACTCCAGTGGTGCGGTGGCCCTGTTCGTCTGGCTGGTGATCTGCTTCTCGCAGCTGCGCATGCGGAAGATCATCCAGGCCGAGGCGCCGGAGAAGCTGGTTGTGAAGATGTGGCTGTACCCGTATCTGACCTGGGCGACGGCCGGGCTGATCGTGTTCGTGCTCGGCTACATGCTCACGGACACGGAGCACGACGGGCGCGAGACCGTGCTGCTGTCGCTGCTGGTCGCGGCGGTCGTGCTCGTCATCTCCGTGGTGAAGCAGAAGGTGGGCAGGGGCCGGGCCGTCGTCGACGGCACGTCGCCCGTGCCGGCGCGGGAGAACGTCAAGACCCGCTGACATCGACTGTCGGAGGGGCTCGCGGTGACCGCCGCGGGCCCCTCTCGCGCGTTCACAGCACCGTGAAGCTGTCCTTGACCTCGTCGTAGGTCTTGAGGGCCTGGGTTTCGTTCTCCGGCTGGTACCAGGTGTTGATCTGGTACGACTTCCCTTCCTGGTCGAACCCCAGCAGCCGGGCGTGCCACGGAACTCCCTTCAGCGTGAAGGTGTACTCCCAGACCACCGCCGGGTTGCCGCGGAACGTCGTCTTCTCCAGGCGGATCTTCTGGTAGTCCTGGCCCTGGTGGGCGTTCTCCTCCGACTTCTGCCAGGTCTCCATCAGGTCGCCGCGGGCGATGGACGACTTGCCCACGAGCTCCTGTGCGGCGTCGGGAGAGGTGTAGTGCACCTCCGAGCCCGTCTGCAGATCCCGCCGCCAGCCCGCCGGAGTCGCCCACGCGAACCCACCGGCCTCCCGGTGGGTGCCCGGCGGCAGGCTCTGCGGCCTGGACGTGCCCTCGACGGTGGGCGACGGGCTGCCGCCGGGTGTGGTGGCGGACGTGGACGTGGACGGTGAGGTCGAGGACCCCGCGCGATCGTCGCCGGGCGACCCGGAGTTCGGCAGGAGGACCACGGCGACCACGGCACCGGCAGCGGCCACTCCGACGGCGGCCACGAACCCGGCACGGCGCCGGCTGCGGCGGGGGGTGGCCGGGGCCGCGGGGCCGGGGAGCTCGCCCTGGGGGGTGCGGAGCGGGTGGGGGCCCAGAGCGGGGCGGGTGCCCTGTTCGGACGTGGGGGGCGGGCTCTGGCGGGAGCGACGTGGCTCGGGAGCGCGCGCGCTGTGCTGTGAGCCCTGGTGAAGGCCGGTCGAGGAGTCGGAACCATTCCCCTGCGCGGGGCTCTCCTCGGTGACCGGGTGGGGGCGGACGAGCGAGACCCCGGACCGTCGAGGGGGCGCGGGCGCGGAACCGGCCACAGGAGGCGCGAGGCGTGCGGGGGGCGCGGAATGGGCGGACGGGGTCTCGGAGCGGACCTCCGAGCGGAGTTCGGAGGGGACTTCGGTGGAGGCGTTGGGGGGCTCGGCGTGTGTGTAGGGGGCGGCGGGCTGGGCGTGCGCGTAGGGGACGGGGGGCTCCGCGTGCGTGTGGGGCGCAGGGGGCTCGCCGTACGCGGAGGAGCCGTCGGGCTCGGCGTATGCGGAGGAGTCGTGGGGCTCGATGCGGGTGGACGGGAGATTGGGCCCTGCGTGCGCAGAAGCGTCGCGGGGGTCGGCGTGGAGGTCATGGGGCCCGGCGTGGGCGGGGGTCTCGCCGGATTCCGTATGCGTGGCGGCGGGCACGTGAAGGTCGGCGGGTGCATGAGGTGGCTCCGCAGACGGGGGCGCCGTTGCCGCGGAGGCTGCGGGGGCTTGGTGCGCCGGTGCGGGTTCGTCGGAGGCGTCGGCTGTGCCGGCCGGGGCGCGGTCCCGGTGGAAGTCGTGGGTGTCCGGCAGGTCTTGCGGTACCGCGTCGTCGACGGGGGCCGGTTCGGGTTGCCTGGGGTCGCGGGCTGCGCGTACGAGTCGGGTGCCCAGGTAGGCCGGGGTGGGCGCCTCGTTCGGGTCCCAGGGTGTGGGAGAGGCCGGCTCCGACGGGCTGGGGGCGTCCAGGCCCGTGGGCGCGTCCTGGTCTGCGGGGGCGTCCAGGTCTGCGGGGGCGTCGGTCCCGGTGCCCGCCCTGGGCCCTGAATCGACAGCGGGCTCGGAAAGCACCACGCGCCCGTGCACGGGTCGGGCCGGGGGATCGGGTTGCGCGGGGGGCACGAGGCCGCCCGCCTCCATCGGTTCGGCCTCAGAAGCCGACTCGGGCTCCACCGCGGCCTTGAAGTCCCGCTGCACCGCGGGCGTGGGCCCGCCCGCCACGCTCGGTTCGGCCTCAGAAGCCCTCGTGGGCCCCACCGCAGGCACCGAGTCGAGCCGCTCCGCGGGCTTGAGCCCACCCGCCACCGTCGACCCGCCTGCAGAAGCCGGCCCGCGCTCGGCCGCCGACATGCTCCCTGCCGCTGATCCTGGCCCAGGTCCAGGTCCAGGTCCAGGTCCGGCCGAGGGCACACCCTCCGGCCCACGCCCAGCTCCCCGCTCGCCCCCGGGTCCACGCCCAGGTCCAGCCGCCCGCGCACCCCGCGGGCCTGCCCTCTCCCCCTTCTCCCTCTCCGCCTGCTCGGGCCCAGGTGCACCCCGGGGAGCCAATGGCTCTCCCCCTGCCGCCGGTTGACTCGCGTCCAGGTCTGACCCATGCGAGCCATACGCCCCGCCCGTGCCTTCCTTCGCTCGTGGTGGGCCGGGTGGGCCGTCGGCTTCTCCCCCGCCGACAGGGAGAGTTGGTGTGGAGGGTGGGAAGGCGAGGGGGCGGAGGGCTGCCTCCAGGTCCTCCAGGGCCGGGCGAACCGATGGTTCCTTCTCCAGCAGTGCGGCCAGGACGTCCCTGAGGGGGCCGGCCGCGGCGGGGAGTTCGGGCTCCTCGTAGAGAACCGCGTGCAGTGTGGCGAGAGTCGTGTCGCGGGAGAAGGGGGAACGGCCGCCGAGGGCCGCGCAGAGCGTCGCGCCCAGGGACCAGATGTCCGACGGCGGACCCTGCGGGCGGCCGGAGATGCGCTCGGGGGCCATGTAGTCGGGGGAGCCGACGAGCATGCCGACCATGGTGAGCGCCTTGGCGTCCTGGATCGCGGCGATGCCGAAGTCCGTGAGGACGATACGTTCGCCGACCGCCTCCACCAGGACGTTCCCCGGTTTGATGTCCCGGTGCAGTACGCCGCGTGCGTGCACCTGCCGCAGGGCGGCCACCAGACCGAGTCCGATCCGGGCCGTCTCGCCCGGGCCCAGCGGCCCCTCCTCCACCAGCATCCGTTCCAGGGAGCGGCCGACGACCAACTCCATGACGATCCACAGGCGTTCGCCCTCGTCGACGACGTCGTAGACCCGCACGACATTGGGATGGTCGATCCGGGCCGTGGCCCTGGCCTCGCGCAGCGTGCGTTCGCGGCGGGTGCGGGTGTCCTCCGCGTCCAGTCCGTCTATCCGCATCTCCTTGACGGCGACCGGGCGATCGAGCATTTCGTCGGCGGCTCGCCACACCCGCCCCATTCCCCCCTGGCCGATACTCTCGACCAACCGATAGCGCCCCGTCACCAGTATCCCCGGGACTCCGCCGCTCCTCGTGTTTCCCGAATTCCCCGGCAATCCGCTGCACCCCCTCAATTACCTCAACAACACCCCGACTGAAACGCAATGGTCACACTTCATGCCGTACCAGCATAGTGCGGAGAAATCTTGTGGTAGCTCTTCAAGTACTGCGAATTCAGGCGCAGCCAAGGGGGATGTGAACATGAGTTCTCGTCGCACGACGACCATCGCGGGATCGCTGGTCGCGGCATCTTTTTCGGCGGTGATGATCCTTTCCTCCACCGCCGGCGCGGACGATCAGGGGCCCGGCAGCGGCAAAGGGGGAAAGGCCGTCGACGAGGCACCGGCAGGTGTAAAGCTGACCACGCTCCTGCCTTGGAAGATCTCCGTCGACAACGGCTCCCAAAAGACGGCGATTACCGCCACGGTCAAGAATGAGGGGACCAAGGACAGCGGAAAGATCCAGCTTCTGGTCGTCGGTTTCGACGGCCTCACGGTGAAGGGGGTCCAAGGCTGCTCCCAGATTGACGAAAAGCACCTTCCGGAGGGCTCGAACAGCGGTTTCTCCTGCCCGATCGACAATCTCGCGGCCGGCAAGTCGAAGTCGTACGCCGTCGATGCCACGTACGACCTGCGCAAGGCCGGCAAGATCTGTCTGCCCGTGCAGTCCGGCGACGGGAAGAAGACGTACTGGCAGCAGGGCCCGGTTCCGTTCGGTACGACGAACCCGTCGCCGAACGCCCCGGCCACCCCGCTGCTCCTCGGCACCGACAACAAGCCGGTGGCACCGGGCGGCGACCAGAAGGAGCTGCCGAAGACCGGCGTCGGGCGGGACATCCTGCCGCTCGGTGCGGCGGGCGCGACGCTGATGGCGGCCGGTGCGGCAGGGCTGTGGTGGTCGTCCCGGCGTCCGACCCGGCAGCTGCGCGGCTGAGCGGACCCACCAGAGGGCGGGGTGCGGCAACACGTGCACCCCGGCCTCGAACCACCCGTAAAGCTGACGGCATCTGTCAGGTTATGCGGGCACGATGCCTGCCATGAACTTCGCCGACCAGTGCGACCAGTCCGACCAGTCCGACGACACCGACGTCACAGTTCTTCGCCCCGGCGACCCCGGCTACGAGGAGGAACTCGCCGGATTCCAGACCGGGTTCGCCCAGCGGCCCGCCGCGGTGTTCGCCGCCTCCTCGGCCCAGGACGTGATCGCCGCCGTGCGGTATGCGGCCGAACGGGACCTGCCGGTCGGCGTCCAGGCCACCGGCCACGGTCTGCCCGGTGCCTCGGAGGGCGGCGTCCTGGTCTCGACGAAGCGCATGGACACGGTGAGTGTCGACCCCGAGGCCCGTACCGTCCGGGTCGGGGCGGGCGTCCGCTGGGGGCAGGTCGTGGCGGCCGCCGAGCCGTACGGCCTCGCACCGCTCAACGGCTCCGCCCCGGGCGTCGGGGCCGTCTCGTACACCCTGAGCGGCGGGCTGGGCATCCTGGCCCGGGAGTTCGGCTACGCGGCCGACCATGTGCGCGCCCTGGACCTGGTCACCGCCGACGGCCGGCTCCGGCAGGTGACCCGGGAGGCCGACCCCGGCCTGTACTGGGCCCTCCTCGGCGGCGGCCACACCTTCGGCGTCGTCACCGAGCTGGAGATCGGCCTCGTCCCGGTGAGGACGCTGTACGGCGGTTCTGTCGCCTTCGACGGGCGGGAGGCCGATCCGGCGGTCCTGCTGCGGGCGTACGAGGAGTGGACGCGGACCGTACCGGAGGGACTGACCTCGTCCTTCGCGGCCGTACCCTACCCGGACATCCCGGCGCTGCCGCCGCATCTGCGCGGCCGGTACGTCGTCTCGGTGCGGGTCGCGTACACCGGCGCCGACGGCGAGGAACTCGCCGCCCCGCTGCGGGAGTTCGGGCCCGTGCTCGCCGACTCCCTGCGCGAGATGCCGTACGCCGAGAGCCGCACCATCCACAGTGATCCGGACTTCCCGCACGCGTACTACGGGGACAGTGCGGTGCTGAGCGAGCTGGACGTGGCGAGGGCCGGGGAGCTGCTCGCCGCCGTCGGGCCGGACTCGGGCGGACCGATGTGCGTGGTGCAGATCAACCATCTGGGCGGGGCGCTCGCGCGGCCCGCGCCGAACTCGGTGCCGTATCGCGAAGGGCGTTTCCTGCTGCGGCTGTTGACGGTGGGCGACCGGGACGCGGCACGGGCCGTGCTGGATCCGGCGTTCGCGCTGCTCGCGCCGGTCACGATCGGCCGTGCCCTCAACTTCGCGTTCGGCGCCGGCGACCGGACCGAGGGGCTGTACGACGCCGGGACACGAAAGAGGCTCGCCGGGCTGAAGGCGCAGTACGACCCGGCGAACCTCTTCCGCGCCAACTACAACGTGGGCGCGTGAGCGACCGGCGCGTGAGCGACCGGCGCGTGAGCGACCGGCGCGTGAAGGGCCGGCGCGTCAGCGACCGACGCGTCAGCGACCGGCGCGTCAGCGACCGGCGCGTCAGCGCTTGCCGACGAGCTTCCAGGCGGTGGGCGTGACCCCCATCGCCAGGGCGGCCTTCACGGCGTCACCGATCAGGAACGGGGTGAGGCCGGCCGCGATCGCCGCGGACGGCGACAGGTCGGCGGCGTAGGCCAGGTACGGGACGCCGACGGCGTAGATGATCGCCTCGCCCAGCAGCATCGTGCCCGCCATGCGCGGCACCGAGCGGTCGGCGCCGCGGCGGGCCAGGGCGCCCACCACGGTGGAGGCGAGCATCATGCCGAGGATGTAGCCGAAGGAGACGGAGACACCCGAGGTGCCGCCGGCGAACCACGGCACACCGGCGAGGCCGGCCAGCGCGTACAGCACGAGCGCGCTCAGGCCACGGCTCGCGCCGAGCGTCGTGCCGACCAGCAGGGCGGCGAAGGTCTGGCCGGTCACCGGCACCGGGGAGCCCGGGACGGGCACGGAGATCTGGGCCGCGAGGCCGGTGAGCGCGGCGCCGCCGAGCACGAGTGCCATGTCCCGGACGCGGGACGCGGGCAGGAGGTCGGCGAGGACCTCGCGGGGGCGGGCGGTGGCTGCAGCGGTGCTCATGGGGACTCCGCGAGTGACGGGGACATGCTGGGACACGTCGACGCTATCCCGGCGGCCTCGCGTCGATCACCGTCAGCGCTCGACAAAGCGTGGAACGGGGGCTTGGTGGGCTCCCGACAAAGAGTGCCACTTACACCGGTCTCCGCGTGACGCCGGTCACTGAGGCAGGGAGGCCGTGGTCACCTCGCGAAGTGCGGGCGGACTGTGGGATCCCACCAAATGAATCCTAGTGGTCTGGTCGGATACACGTTTTCTGGCCTACTCTTCAAGCCATGGTTGCCCAGGCCCGGAACTTCACGTCGCGTCGCTATGTCGACCTGCGACGCCAGGGCACTGCCACCTGTCGCCGTCCGGTGTGAGGCGGCCCCGGAACGGTTTCGGCACGCCTCGACCTCCGAGACATGTCGGCCCCGGTCCCGAGGACGGTCTCCCATGCCCCGTACAGCGGCACCCCCTGTCATCTCCCCCGCCCCCGCCCCTGCCCCTGCCCCCACCGCCCGCCGCCGGACGAGCGCGAGCGTCGTGCTGCGGTCCGTGCTGGACCACGGTCCGGTGGCGCGCAGCACCATCGCCCGGCTGACCGGCCTGTCACCGGCGTCGGTGACGGACTACTGCGCCCGCTTCACCGAACTCGGCCTGATCCGCGAGGCGTCCGCGCCCCGGCGGTCGAACGGTGTGGGGCGCCCGCACGTCCCCGTCGACCTGGACGACTCACGGTTCGTGGTCGGCGGGGTGCATGTGGCCGTGCCGTACACCACGGTCGCGCTGCTCGATCTGCGCGGCCGGGTGGTCGCCCGGCGCGAGCTGAAGCACGAGAGCACCGATCCCGGCCGGGTCCTGGCGCGGGCGGCCGACGGGCTCGCGGCGCTGCTGGCCGGCGCGCCCGGCTGCCGACCGCTCGGCGTCGGTGTGGCCCTCGGCGGCTGGGTGGACCGGGAGTCCGGGACCGTCGTGGAGCATCCGATGCTGGGCTGGCGGGAGGTGTCGGTGCGCGAGGTGCTCAGCCGGCGTACCGGGCTGCCGGTCCATGTGGACGGACACTCCCGGGCGTTGGTCAACGCGGAGCGGCTGTTCGGTCCGGCGCGGGAGAGCGCGAGCGTGCTGCACCTGTTCGTCGGCAACGTGGTCGACGCGGCCTTCGCCACCAACGGCGAGGTGCACCACGGCCCCCGCTCGCAGGCGGGAGCGATCGCGCATCTGCCGGTGCCGGGCAGTACGGAGCCGTGCGCGTGCGGGCGAATCGGTTGCCTCCAGGCCGAGTTGAGCGAGCGGACGCTGTGCCGGCGGGCGCGCGAGGCGGGTGTCGTCGAGGGCGTGAACCCGATGCACGTGGTCGCGGCGGCGGCAGCGGGCGATCCGGAAGCCGTACGGCTGCTCGTGGAGCGCGCGGCCGCGATCGGGCGGGCGGCGCGGCTGCTGCTGGACGTGCTCAATCCGGAGACGGTGGTCGTGACGGAGGTCGGGATCATTCACCGGGAGGACTGCCTGAGGGCGCTGCGCGAAGGGGTCGGGGACGAACGCGCGGCTTCTGTCGTGCCGACGAGTTTCCCGGATTCCGTGCTCGCCGTGGCCGGCGGTTCGGTGGCTCTGGACGTGCTCTACCGGGATCCCCTGGCCACGTCACCTGAGGCTATTTAATTCAGAAACTCCGAATGTTGACAGGGATAGCCGATGACCGGGAACATCCTGCTCATGAGCCCGTTCGTGAGCTGTCGCACCCTTTGTTGCTGACACGTTGCCGCGTGTGAAGCGCTCATTTCTTCCTGCGTGAATTCCCTTTCCTGGGCCTTCTTGTGCCCGGAATTCCGCGTGCTTTCCTGCCTTCTGAACTCACGGAGTCCTCCCATGTCTTCCTCTCCCCTGCCGGGTGTCGACCGACGGCTCTTCCTCACCTCGCTGCTCGGTGCCGCGGCCGGTGTCGCCGGGCTGAGCGGCTGCGCCGGCAGCAGTGCGGCCGCCGACAGCAAGGGCGTCTCGACCGCCCCGCTCGCCGACAAGGTCCCCGCCGGTACGAGCCTGAAGATCGCCTCGTATCTGGGAACACAGCAACTCCAGTTCAAGCTGGCCAAGTTGGACGACCTGCCGTTCAAGGTGTCGAACTGGCTGAACATCGGCGCCGGACCGGACGTCATCAACGCGTTCCGCGCCAAGTCCCTGGATGTCGGCAACAATGCCGGGATTCCGCCGATCCAGGCGCACTACCAGGGATTCGACGCGAAGATCGTCGCGATCAACATCACCCGCAAACCCAACTACCTCTTCGCCACCAAGCCCGGCAGCGACATCCGGTCGGTCGCCGATTTCAAGGGCAGGAAGCTCGCCTTCTCGCAGGGGCAGGCCCAGGGTGTCGTGCTCCTGCGGGCGTTGAAGAAGGCCGGGCTGAAGTACGACGACGTCAAGCTCGTCCCGCTGACCAGCAACCAGTTCCTGACGGCCCTGCAGTCCGGCCAGGTGGACATCGCACCGCTCGGCAACACCCAGGCACCCGCCTATCTGCAGCAGTACGGATCCAAGGGCGCCCACGTCATCAAGACGGACGTCGTCGACCTCCTCAACCTCCTGTGGGCGCCGACCGCCGTACTGAACGACTCCGCGAAGGCCGCCGCGGTCGCCGCGTACATCCCGTACTGGGCCAAGGGCCAGGTCTGGACGTACGAGAACCCCGACGCCTGGAACGAGGAGTTCTACGTCAAGACGCAGAACCTGACCCTCGCCCAGGCCCAGGGCATCACCGAGCTCGCCAACAAGCCGCTGTTCCCGCCGAGTTGGGGCGAGGCGATCAGGTGGGAGCAGGAGACCGCCGATCTGCTGGCGGAGGGCGGCTTCGTGAAGAAGTTCGACGTGTCCACGCTCTTCGACCACCGCTTCGAGTCCATCGCCGCCAAGGCCGTGCCTGCGGAGTACCGGAGGTGACCGCCATGACCACCACCACGACCACCGTTGCCGCGCCGTCGACGCGCGAGGAGGAGAGCCGCCGGCCACGCCGACGGACACGGCGCGGCCTCTCCCCCGGCAAGCCCTTCCCCGCCTCCCGGCTGGTCGGCCCCGCCCTCCTCGTCGCCCTGTGGGCCGCCGCCTCCGCCGCCGGACAGCTGGACCCCGGCGCGATCCCGGCCCCGTGGACGGTGCTGAGGACTGCCGGAGGTCTGTGGACCTCCGGGACCCTGCCCACCGACATCCTGACCTCGCTGGAGCGCGCCGCGTACGGCTTCGCGATCGGCCTCACCGCGGGTGTCGTCCTCGCGCTGGCGTCCGGGCTCAGCCGGGTCGGCGAGGCGCTGATCGACGGGACGGTGCAGCTCAACCGGGCGGTCCCGACGCTCGGTCTGATCCCGCTGTTCATCCTGTGGCTGGGCATCGGCGAGACCTTCAAGATCGCGATCATCGCCATCGTCGTCTACATCCCGATCTATCTGAACACGCATGCCGCGCTGTCCGGCATCGACAGCCGCTTCGTCGAACTGGCCGAGGTACAGGGCCTGTCGAGGCTCCGGTTCGTCCGCCAGATCGTCGTTCCCGGCGCACTGCCCGGATTCTTCGTGGGGCTCCGGCTCGGTGTGACCGGCTCCTGGCTCGGTCTGGTGGTGCTGGAGCAGATCAACGCCACCAGCGGCCTCGGCTACATGATGTTCCAGGCCCAGAACTACGGCCAGTCGGACGTCATCCTCGTCGGTCTTCTCGTCTACGGCGTCTTCGGCCTCATCTCCGACAGCGCGGTCCGTCTCGTCGAACGGAGGGTGCTGTCATGGCGCCGCACACTGAGCAGCTGACCCGGCCCGCCGTCCAGCTCAGGGGACTCACCCGGTCGTTCGAGGGGCGCACCGTCCTCGACGGCATCGATCTGGACCTGCCGGCCGGACAGTTCACGGCCCTTCTCGGGCACAGCGGCTCCGGCAAGAGCACGCTGCTGCGGGCGATCGCGGGGCTGGACCACAAGGTCTCCGGGAGCGGCCAACTCACCGCCCCGGACCGGGTGTCCGTGGTCTTCCAGGACTCCCGGCTGCTGCCCTGGCGCCGGATCCTGGACAACGTACTCCTCGGCCTGGACGGCGAGGAGGCGGCGCAGCGGGGCCGTGAGGCTCTCGCCGAGGTGGGTCTGGAGGGCCGCGAACGTGCCTGGCCCAACGAGCTGTCCGGCGGCGAGGCGCAGCGTGCGGCGCTCGCGCGGTCCCTTGTGCGGGAGCCCGAACTCCTGCTGGCCGACGAGCCGTTCGGGGCGCTGGACGCCCTTACCCGGATCAAGATGCACGGTCTGCTCAGGGAGTTGTGGCAGCGCCATCGGCCCTCTGTGCTGCTCGTCACCCACGACGTGGACGAGGCGATCGTCCTCGCGGACCGGGTGCTCGTCCTTGAGCGGGGGCGGATCGGGCTCGACCTGGCCATCGATCGTGATGCGGGTGCGCGCGGCGTGTACCGGGCGCGGTTGCTCGCGGCGCTGGGCGTGAGCGAGGACGTCAGGTGACCGTCGGTCGACCGTGCTCTGGGGGCTGCCGCCCCCAGACCCCCGCATCGGCCTGAACGGCCTCGTCCTCAAACGCCGGACGGGCTGAAAACAGCCGACCGGTGCTCGCAAGCCTGCCCCGACTGTCCGAAGGACACCTCATGCCCCGCCAACTCCACCTCAACGCCTTCCTCATGAACACCGGTCATCACGAAGCCTCGTGGCGGCTCCCCGAGAGCGACCCCTTCGCGCACGTCGAGCTGTCCCACTACGTACGGCTGGCGAAGATCGCCGAGCGCGGCACCTTCGACTCCCTGTTCCTCGCCGACGGACCGCAGCTGTGGAGCAATCTCGCCCAGCGCCCCGCCGGGGCCCTGGAACCGCTCACCCTGCTGACCGCGCTGGCGACGGCCACCGAGCACATCGGGCTGATCGCCACCGCCTCCACGTCCTACAACTCGCCCTACAACCTGGCCCGTAAGCTCGCCTCGCTGGACATCATCAGCGGCGGCCGGGCGGGCTGGAACATCGTCACCACCGCCGGTGCCGAGGCGGCGCGCAACTTCGGTCTGGAGCACGAGCCCGCGCACGCCGAACGGTACGCACGGGCCGCGGAGTTCCTGGATGTCGCCGTCAAGCTCTGGGACAGCTGGGAGGACGACACGGTCGTCGGCGACAAGGCGGCCGGTGTCTGGGGCGACGACGCGAAGATCCATCCGCCCCGGCACAAGGGCGCGTACTTCAGTGTCGAGGGTCCCCTCAACGTCCCGCGCTCACCGCAGGGTTACCCGCTGCTCGTGCAGGCGGGGTCGAGCGAGGACGGCAAGGCGTTCGCGGCCCGCTACGCGGAGGCGGTGTTCACCGCGCAGCAGACCCTCGCGGACGCGCAGGCCTTCTACGCCGACCTCAAGTCCCGTACGGCGGCGGCAGGCCGGGATCCCGAGCACATCAAGGTGCTGCCCGGGATCGTGCCGGTCATCGGGTCGACGGAGGCCGAGGCGCGCGCGAACGAGCAGGTCCTGGAGGACCACATCGTGTACGCGCACGGCGTGGACCGCCTGGAGAGCCTCCTCCAACTACAGCCCGGGACCCTGGAGTTGGACCGGCAGCTGCCCGCCGACCTGCCGCCCGAGGACGCCATCGAAGGCGCCAAGAGCCGCTACACGCTCGTCGTCGAACTCGCCCGGCGTGACCGTCTCACCGTCCGGCAGCTGATCGGCCGGCTCGGTGGCGGGCGCGGCCACCTCACCTTCGCGGGGACGCCCGAGCAGGTCGCCGACGCGATCGGGACGTGGTTCACGCAGGGCGCGGCGGACGGCTTCAACATCATGCCCGCCGTGCTGCCGTCCGGCCTGGAGACCTTCGTCGAGCACGTCGTCCCGATCCTCCGCGCCCGGGGCCTGCTCCGCGAGGAGTACGGCCCGCGTCAGACCCTCCGGGAGCGCTACGGCCTCCCCCGCCCCGCCAACCAGCACGTCACCACCGCCCCCGCACCCGTCCTCGTCTGAAAGGGACCACTCATGTCCGGCATCGAAATCCAGAAGGTCACCGCGCACATCGGCGCCCGGGTCTCCGGCGTCGAGATCTCCAAGCCCCTCGACGAGGAGACGGTCGTCGCGATCCGCGAGGCCCTGGGCGTCCACAAGGCCCTCGTCTTCGACGACGTGAACCTGGACGACGAGGGCCAGCAGGCCTTCGTCCGCCACCTCGGCGACATCACCACCGCCCATCCGACGGTGTCGTCCGTGGACGGCGTCCCGAACGTCCTGCCCGTCGACAGCGAGCGGGGCCGCGCCGCCAACAACTGGCACACCGACGTCACGTTCGTCCTCAACCCGCCGCAGGCCAGCACCCTGCGCAGCATCAAACTCCCGCCGTACGGCGGCGAGACCCTGATCGCCAGTTCCGCGGCCGCCTACCGTCAGCTGCCCGAATCGCTGCGACAGCTCGCGGACACGCTGTGGGCCGAGCACACCAACGACTACGACTACGCCGTACCGGACGAGGAGGTCGACGAGCAGCTCGCCGCCCAGCGCGCCCAGTTCACGTCGATCAAGTACCGCACGGTCCACCCGGTGGTCCGCGTCCACCCGCTCACCGGTGAACGCGGCCTGTTCATCGGCGGGTTCGCGCAGCGGATCGTGGGCCTGTCGCCGGCCGAGGGACGCAAGATCCTCGACCTGCTCCAGGCGTACGTCACCCGGCCGGAGAACATCCTGCGCCACCGCTGGTCCGAGAACCAGCTCGTGCTGTTCGACAACCGCATCACCCAGCACTACGCCGTCGACAACTACGACGGTCTGCCGCGCCGTCTGCACCGGGTGACCGTCGCCGGTGACGTGCCGGCCGGCATCGAGGGCAAGGAGAGCTACTCGATCGAGGGGGACGCCTCGCACTACACGTCCGTAGCCGCGTAGTCGCCTCCCGCGACAGGCACGTCCGGATACTGGGCAGCCTCCCCCTGTGAGCGGGGGGCTGCCCAGACTGTGGGCCTTTTGCCCATCTACTGCACCGGGCAGGGCCCGAAGGTGCTGGGCCGGGTGTCGGGCGGGGTGCCGCGGGTCGGCGTCCTCGTGTCCTGCGTCTTCGGCTTCGTCTGCGTGGTGCTGAGCTACTGGCGGCCGGACGACGTCTTCCCCTGGCTGCTCAACATGATCGGCGCGGTGATCCTGGTCGTCTGGATCCTCATCGCGGTCTCGCAGCTGCGGCTGCGCGCCCGCCTGGAGCGAGAGGCCCCCGGAAAAACTGACGGTCCGGATGTGGGCGTACCCGTGGCTGACGTGGGTCGCCCTGGCCGGCATGGCAGCGATCTTCGTACTGATGGCACGGGAGCCGGGCACACGCGTCCAGCTGTACTACACGGGCGGGATGACGGCGGTGCTCGCGGCAGTCGGGTACGCCCGGCAGCGGGCGAGGACTGCGGACTGCGCACTGATCAGCTCTGGGCCTCGGCCTGCCATTCGGTGAGCCACTCGCGGTTCTCGACGATGAACGGGTGCTCCGGACCGAGCACCCGTTCGCGACGCTGGATGACCTCTTCGAGTGTCGCGACGGCTTCGTCGAACCGTTCCAGGCCGTGGGCGACCCTGGCCTTGAGACACAGGGTGGCAAGGTACAAGGGATGATCAACCCCTTGGAGGCGAATGCGATCGGCCAACACCCGCCGAGTCAAAGGCTCAGCCTCCTCATAGCGCCCCAAGACCCGCAAACCCTCGGCGTAGTTGTGTCGAGCGACCACCGTAGTCAAGTGATCCGGAGGCAGGGCCCGTTCACATACACGGAGGAGCACAGCTGCCTCTGAAACGAACTCCTGCCCCTTTCCGACGTGTGGAAGCAGTTCGATCATGTTGGTCCAGGTGTACAGCGTTTCTGGATCCTCCTCCCCGAGCACACGCCGCTGCCCATCAAGCGCCCGGCGGGCCCAGCGTTCAGCCTCCTCACCTCGCCCCACCAAGAACAGTGGCCAAGTCAGACCGAAGCAACTGCGCAACGTGTCGGGATCATCGGGTCCCAGGACGAGTTCGCGACGGCTGAGGACCAAGCGGTGCGACGCCTCGGACTCCTCGTAGTGCCCCATCCTGTTGAGAGCCATGGCTTCGACGTGACGGGCCTCCAAGGCCAACCGGCTCCGCGGACCAACCACTGTCTCGCTCCGCCTTGCAATCTCGGGAGCGAGTTCCAGTGCAGCTGAGAAATCCCCTGACTCGAACACCTGGCAGACCGTCCGCACGGCCAAGGCGGCTGTACGTTCACTCGGCGCCCTGTCCAACAGCTCTCTGGCATGCGGCGCGAGCAGGGCAAGTCGGCTTGTGACCCCGGGCAATTCCGCGCCTCTTTCGGGCAGAGCAGCTTCCAAGAGCTCGGCTGCCACCCCTGCGAGGATCGAGCGCTGCCCCTCCGGCACCCCTGCCGCCACGCTGTCCAGCAACACCCCGTGTGCTTGCAAGCACCGTGTCCCGTCCGCTTCGACGAGTTCGACCAGCGAGTGATCGAGCAGCGCACGCAGCGCGGGCTCCAACTTCACTGCTGCCAAAGGGGGCTCCAGCCCGTCGGTCTGGATGTCCCCCCGAGCCGCTGGAGCCAGCACGCTCAGCGGCACCGGATCAGCCGCCAGCAGAGACAGCAGCCGCAATAACGATGTCGCCTCCGGCAGCCCCAGCTCCGACAGCGCGTCCAGGGACAACTGCCAGGTACGCCCGACCAGATGACGGGACTGGCCGCCGCCGTACCCGACCGCACCCCCATCCACGATCGCCGTCGACTCCTCGCCGAGCTTGCGGTCGTACTCGTCCATGGACCACGACTCCAAGAGCTGGTGGGCGAGATGGGAACCCGCGAGGGTGAGCGCCAGAGGAAGCCGGCCCAAACGTTCGGCCACCCTTCGTGCCGCCTCCAGATCCCCTGCGTCCGGCGCCAGGTCGCACAGGACCTGTGCCGCGTCTTCCAGTGGCAGAACGCTCAGGGCATGCTGGCGTACTCCGGGCACCCGCCACAGTGCAGAGGTGGCGTGTCGTGTGGTGACCAGAACCGTCCCCCGCCCACTGGTCCGCAACCAGGCCCCGTCCTCCAGAATCGTTGGATCGTCGGCGTTGTCGAGGACGAGCAGCCAGGGCTCGGGCGAGTGGTCGAGGTAATGCCAGACCAGGTCCGCCGCCGCCCGCTGTCCGGCTGCGGCGGCTGCCAGTTCGCCCGCCGCTGCACCTCGGTCCCCCGCCACTGCCAGCATCCCGGCACGCAGAGACATCCGCTCGGACGCGTTGACCCAGAAACCCACGCGGCCCTGGTCACGAACTGCCTCGGTGAACATGCAGTACGCCAGCGCCGTTTTGCCGCAGCCGCCCATGCCGTGCAGGACGTGGACTTCACTGCCGGGCCCAGCGACCGCCGCGCCCAGCAGTTCGCGGAGTTCCTCGCGATTGCGCAGGATGCCCGGCGCGCGGCCGACGAGCGGCATGCGTACGGAGTCAGGGGCCGCAGATCCGGATCTCAGGCCGGGAGGCACGACCTCGCGCCCGAAGAGCGGACCGCCGGCACCGGCGTCGTAGTGATGGTGGTGTTCCTCGACGTACTGGTCCCCAGAAGCCTGAAAGATCCGCCCCTGACCCGACGCGCGAGCCCCGAGTTCGCTCATCGCTCGGTGATGTACTGGTCGCGGCCGGCCTGGTAGATGCGGCCGCTGCCGGAGGCCTCGGCGCGCAGGCGTACCTCGACCGAGGGGCGATGGTCCGGCATCTGCGGGGTCAACTCATCCAGGATGCGGCGCAGTTCGTCGGCGACCTCGGGACGGGCCACCAGGAGCCGTCGGACTCTGGCCTGCCACTCGGCGGTCAGTTCGGCTTCCGTCTCGGTGTCGCCCGACTGCTGGGCCAGGAGCAGGTCCTCGCGCGTGGCCTCGAGTTCACCGCCGACGGCCTCCGCGCGGTCCGGCTGGAAGCGCTGCCAGAGCGAGACCAGACCCTCCCGGGCCGATTCCCAGGCCTGGCCGGCCATCAGCGTCACCATCGTCGTACCAGCCGTTCTGGCGAGTTCGGCGATCTCGGGCCCCATGACCGTCCCCCTTTTTCTATGAAATCCGATAGTAGATCGCCCCCGTCCGCCCCGCACCGCCGTTCCGTGCGCCTGCGCACGCCTCTCACTCTTCTCGCTGTTAGTCTGCAGTTGCAAGTAACTTGCAATAAGACCTCCGAGGGGACCCGCCCATGCCCGTCTACACGCTGCCTGACCTGCCGTACGACTACTCCGCGCTCGCCCCCGTGATCAGCCCCGAGATCATCGAGCTGCACCACGACAAGCACCACGCGGCGTATGTGAAGGGCGCGAACGACACGCTGGAGCAGCTCGCGGAGGCGCGGGACAAGGAGCAGTGGGGGGCGCTCAACGGGCTGGAGAAGAACCTGGCCTTCCATCTGTCCGGGCACATCCTGCACAGCGTCTACTGGCAGAACATGACCGGCGACGGCGGCGGCGAGCCGCTCGCGGCGGACGGCGTGGGCGAGCTGGCGGACGCGATCGCCGAGTCGTTCGGCTCCTTCGCCGCCTTCAAGGCCCAGTTGACCAAGGCCGCCGCGACCACGCAGGGCTCGGGCTGGGGCGTGCTCGCCTACGAGCCCCTGAGCGGGCGACTCGTCGTCGAGCAGGTCTACGACCACCAGGGCAACGTCGGGCAGGGCGCGGTGCCGATCCTCGTCTTCGACGCCTGGGAGCACGCCTTCTATCTGCAGTACCGGAACCAGAAGGTCGACTTCATCGACGCCATGTGGGCCGTCGTCAACTGGCAGGACGTGGCCCGGCGTTACGAGGCCGCCAAGTCGCGGGCGGGTGTGTTGCTGCTGGCTCCCTGAGAGCCGGGAAAAACGTCCTGCCTCGTGATCGTCTTCTCAACCTTCACCCGGCAGGCGGAATGACGGAGGCCCCCGCGAGGACATGACTCGCGGGGGCCTCTCATGTGTGCGGTGGTGCTCAGGGCTTGCGGCCCAGGCCGCCGTGCTGGCCGATCGGCGTGGTCGCCGCACCCGGCTCCGGGTGCCACAGCGGGACGGACACGATGCCCGGTTCCACCAGCTCCAGCCCGTCGAAGAAGGCCGTGATCTGCTCCACCGGGCGCAGGAAGTACGGCACCGCGCCCGTCTCGTTGTAGGCGTCCTGGGCCCGCTCGTACTCGGGGTCGGTGCCGCGTGAGCCCTCGTTGAGGGAGAGGTAGCTGCCGGAGGGCAGGCCCGCCAGCAGGCCCCGGACCAGGTCTCGGGCCTGGTCGTAGTCGGCGACGTGGCCGAGGATGCCGCTGAGGATCAGTGCGGTCGGCCGCGTGAGGTCGAGGGTCTTGGCGGCCGCTTCGAGGATGCGGTCGTGCTCGTACAGGCTCAGGTCCTCGTACGCCGTCACGCCCTCGGGCGTGGAGGTGAGCAGGGCACGGGCGTGGGTGAGGACCAGCGGGTCGTTGTCCACGTAGACGATCTTCGCCTCGGGGGCGTGGCGCTGGGCGACCTCGTGGGTGTTGTCGACGGTCGGCAGGCCGGTCCCGACGTCCAGGAACTGCCGTACGCCCGCCTCCGTGACGAGATACCGGATGCTGCGCCCGAGGAAGGCGCGGCTGCTGCGGGCGATACTGACGATGCCGGGGAAGACGGCGGTGTAGGCGTCACCGGCCGCCTCGTCCACGGGGTAGTTGTCCTTGCCGCCGAGCCAGTAGTTCCAGATCCGGGCCGAGTGCGGCACGGAGGTGTCGATGTCGGTCATACGGTCATCCTCCTACGCCTCGTCAGGCGCGCAGGGCACGTTCAACGAGATCAGCCCAACCGACGTGACATCCATCCGGAGTTCGGTGACCGCGGCGTTCCGCAGCTGCGGGAAGACGCGGCGGTAGTCGGCGAGCGGGACGGACAGCAGACCGCACAGGACCAGCCGCAGCAGGGTGTTGTGGGCGACGACCAGGACACGTCCGCCGTCGTGGGCGGCGGCGATGCGGTGCAGGGCGGCGGCGCCCCGTGCGGCGGCGGCCCTCGGGTCCTCGGCGCCGGGGAACGGGTGGGCCACCGGGTCGGCGCGGAAGGCCTCCGCCGCCTTCGGGTCCTCGCGCGCGAACTCGGCGAGCGTCCTGCCCTCCATCACCCCGAAGTCGCATTCGCGCAGGTCGGGTTCGCGATGCGGGGCGAGGCCGAGGGCGCGGCAGGCGGGGTCGGCGGTGGCGGTCGCCCGGGAGACCGTGGATGTCCAGATCGCGTCGACGGGATGGGCCGCGGCCCAGCGGCCGAGGGCCTTCGCCTGCGCGCGGCCCGTGTCGGTGAGCGCCACGTCGCTCACCCCCGCGTAACGGTTCTCGGCGTGCCAGACGGTCTGCCCGTGCCGGGCCAGCAGAAGGGTCGTACTCATGAGGGCGAAGTATCCACGGTGAGCCTCCTGTGCGCGTGGGCCGCCACCGTCGGCGAAAGCCAGCCCCGTGCCGTCAGTTCGTCGACCAGGCGGGCGTACGGCTGGGCGAACAGGGCCGTGCGGCCGGGGCGGGGTGCGAGGACCGTGTCGATGCGGACCATGCCTTCGGCGACGTCCGTCAGGGGGCCCGATCCCGTGCCGTGGGCGGCCAGTGCGGCCATGCCCAGGGCGGGTTCGGTCTGCTTCGGTACACGGGCCGGGCGGCCGAGGACGTCGGCGCGCAGCTGGTTCCAGTACGGGCTGCGGGCGCCGCCGCCGGTGAAGGTGAGCGGGCCGTCCAGCGGCGCGCCGAGGTGGTCCAGATAGTCCAGGCAGAGCCGTTCCGCGAAGGCGACGCCCTGCAGCAGCGCGGCCCACAGGTCGGCGTCGCCGTCGGGCTCGCCCAGGACCAGGGCGGAGGCGTCCGGCGCGAGGAAGGGGAACCGCTCGCCGGGCGACACGAGGGGGTACGCGACCGCGCCCGAGGGTTCGTGGGCGGCCGCCCGAGCGTCCATCGTGGCCGGGTCGGCGCCCGCGAAGGCGGCGGTCAGCACGCCCGCGCCCACGCTGGACGCCCCGCCGGGCAGCCAACTGCCGTCCGGTGCCCGGTGGTTGTAGACCACGCCGGTGGCGTCGTGCACAGGGGCGGCGGAGGCCCCCTTCAGGACGAGCGTCGTGCCGAGCACCGAGTTCCAGGAGCCGGGGCGCAGCGCCCCGGACGCGATCTGGGCCGCGCAGCCGTCGGTCATGCCGGCGATCACCGGGGTGCCGGCGGGGATGCCGGTGGCCTCGGCGGCGGCCGGGCAGACCGCGCCGAGGGGGGTGCCGGGGCGGACGACGTCGGGCAGGGAGGGTGCGTGGGGGACGGCCGGCCAGGCGTCGCGTTCCACGTCGTAGGCCGTCTTGAGGGCGTGGCTGGAATCGGTGGGGACGGGGTGGCCGACGAGGCGGGCGGTGACGATGTCGGGCTGGTGGGCGATGTGCCCGTGCCCGTGGGTGCGCAACAGCCACAGGGCCTTCGGCAGCCCCCAGGTGTTCTGCACCGTGAGCCCCGCCCCGCGCAGCCGCTCCCCCTCGGCCCACGCCCGCCCGTCGTCGTACATCAGCGCGGGGCTCACGGGCCACCCCGCCGCATCCGTCAGCAGCACGGTCCCGGACGTCCCGCACACCGCGAGCCCGCCGACCCGGGCGGGCCGGTCCTTGAGCGCGGCGCGGGCCGCCGCGCACACCGCCGTCCACCACTGCCCCGGGTCCTGTTCGTGCCGTACCCCGTCGCGACGCCCCTCCAACGGGGCCGAACCGGCGCCGAGGACCGCGCCGTCGGCGGTGACGAGCAGCACGCGGACGCTCTGTGTGCCCAGGTCGATCCCCAGCCACGCGTCACGCTCGTGTCCCATCCGGACCTCCCATGGATCGCGACCCGGCATGTGAACTTCTCACTCTGCACCGATATTTTCGCGTGCGCGAGGGATTGACGGTCATCTTCCGCCGTTACACCCTCTGTTAGCGAGTCGACTCGACGTGTTAACCCCGCACAGCGCACCGGGCCCAACCCCACGTGGAGGTCATGGATGGACACGCACGCGCACGACCGCCGACGCTTCCTCGCCCTCACCGCGGGCGCCGCCGCGACCCCGTTACTCGCGGCCTGCGGGGCGGGCTTCGGCGGGGACGACAACAAGAGCGACGGCTCGGCCGCCGACGACGTCACCGGCTCCTTCGGCTGGAAACGGGAGAAGGGCACGACGGTCAAGGCGCTGCTCAACAAGCATCCGTACACGGACGCCCTGATCGCCGACCTGAAGTCCTTCACCGAGAAGACCGGAATCAAGGTCGAGTACGACGTCTTCCCCGAGGACAACTACTTCGACAAGCTCACCGTCGACCTGTCCAGCGGTCGCGCCTCGTATGACGTGTTCATGCTGGGGGCGTACATGGTCTGGCAGTACGGGCCGCCGGGCTGGCTGGAGGACCTCGGGCCCTGGATGCGCAACTCCGCGGCCACCGGCGCCGAATGGGACCAGGCCGACTTCTTCCCCAGCCTCCTCCAGGCCGACCAGTGGTCGCTCAGGGCGGGCGCCCCGCTCGGCCAGGGCGGGCAGTACGCGCTGCCGTGGGGCTGGGAGACGAACGTCGTCGCCTACAACACCGAGGTCTTCAACAAGCTCGGCCTCAAACCGGCCGAGAGCTTCGGCGAACTGCGCGAACTCGCCGGGGCCATCAAGAAGAAGGCCCCCGGGGCCGGTTACGACGGCATGTACGGGATCGCGGTGCGCGGGTCGAGGAGCTGGGCGACCATCCACCCCGGCTTCATGACCATGTACGCCCGCAACGGCCTGCACGACTTCACCGTGAACGGCGGCGAGCTGAGGCCCGCCATGAACACCCCGGAGGCGATCGCCTTCACCCAGGACTGGGCCGGCATGGTCAAGCAGGGCGGGCCGCCGTCGTGGACCTCGTACACCTGGTACCAGTGCTCCAGCGACCTCGGCGCGAAGAAGGCGGGCATGCTCTTCGACGCCGACACAGCCGCCTACTTCCAGGCGGTGAAGGGGGCCTCCCCCGCCTCCGGGAAGATCGCCTTCCACCCGGGACCGAAGGGACCGGACGGCTCCCTCGCCACCAACATGTGGATCTGGTCGCTCGGCATGAACGCCAAGTCCAGGAAGAAGAGCGCCAGTTGGCTGTTCCTGCAGTGGGCGACCGGCAAGGAGCACCTGCGCAAGGCCGCCATCACCGGCAACCACATCGACCCGGTACGCAAGTCGGTCAGCCAGGACGCGGCCTACAAGGACAAGATGAAGCACCTGCCGGGCTTCATCGAGACCTTCGAGACGGTCGTCGACCAGACGAGGATCCAGTTCACCCCGCAGGCGCAGTTCTTCGACGCGACCACCAGTTGGGCCGCCGCCCTCCAGGAGATCTACGGCGGCAAGAACGCGAAGTCGGTGCTGAACGGCCTCGCGGGCGACCTCGCCTCCAAGGTGGGCTGAGCGGCGATGGGCTGGCGGCCGACCCTGCGCCCGTACTTGCTCATCGTCCCGGCGCTGCTGCTGACCTGCGGGATCCTCTACCCGTTCGGACTCGGGCTCTACTACACGCTGTTCGACTTCTCGGCGAGCAAACCGCGGCCGGACATGGTGCGGTTCGAGAACTACGAGACGGTCTTCACGCAGGACGCCTTCTGGAACTCCGCGTGGGTGACCGTGCTGTACGCCGTCGGAGCCGCCGCGGTCGAGACCGTGCTCGGGGTCGCCGTCGCCCTGCTGCTGCACCGCTCGTCGATCGTCGGCCGGGTGCTGGAGAAGATCCTCATCCTGCCGCTGATGATCGCCCCGGTGATCGCCGCGATCATCTGGAAGCTGATGCTCCAGCCGTCGGTGGGGGTGGTGAACCACCTGCTGAAACCCTTCGGGCTGGGGGGAGTCCAGTGGACGGACACCCCGGCCGGCGCGCTGCTGTCGTCGATCGCCGTGGACGTCTGGGTCTACACCCCGTTCGTGGCGATCCTCGCCCTGGCCGGTCTGCGGTCGCTGCCCACTTCCCCCTTCGAGGCGGCGGCCGTGGACGGCGCGGGCTGGTGGTACACGTTCCGGCGGCTGACCCTGCCGATGCTGTGGCCGTACGTCCTGGTCGCGGTGATCTTCCGGTTCATGGACTCGCTGAAGGTCTTCGACATCATCTACGCCCTGACGGAGGGCGGCCCGGGCGACTCGACCGTCGTCCTGCAGATCCGTGCCTACCTGGAGGCGATCCGCTTCCAGCGCTACAGCTTCGGGATCAGCTACACGATCGTGCTGTGGGCCGTGGTGTACCTGGCCGCGATGGTGCTCGTACGCCATCTCGGCACGATCCAGCGGAAGGCGGCCGAGGCGAAATGAGCGTCAGGAAACGCCTGTTGGGCTGGCTGGCCGATGGCGCGCTCATCCTCTACTTCGTCTTCGCCCTGTTCCCGATCGCCTGGATGGTGATCCTGTCCCTGAAGCCCGCGAACCAGCTGTTCAGTACCTACTTCTCCTTCACGCCGACCCTCGGCTCGTACCGGACCGTCCTCGGCGACAGCGAGGGCATCCCGTTCGTGCGGTTCTTCGTCAACAGCCTGGTGGTGTCGGTGGGGGCGGTCGCGCTGTCGCTGGTGGTCGGGCTGCCCGCGGCGTACGCGTCGGCCCGCTGGCGGTTCAAGGGCTCGGAGAACCTGATGTTCACGCTGCTGTCGTTCCGGTTCGCGCCCGAACTCACCGTGATCATCCCGCTGTTCGTGCTCTACCAGAAGCTCGGCCTCTTCGACACGTACGTCGGCATGATCTGGGTCCTGCAGCTCGTCACTCTCCCGCTGATCGTGTGGATCATGCGGTCCTACTTCGCCGATCTGACACCGGAGCTGGAACAGGCGGCCCTGCTGGACGGGTACTCGCGCAAGCAGGCGTTCTTCAAGGTCGCCCTGCCGCTGGTCAAGCCGGGCATCGCGGCGGTGTCGCTGCTGGCCTTCATCTTCGCCTGGAACAACTTCGTCTTCCCGCTGATCCTCACCTCCAGCGAGGCCCAGACGGTGACCGTGGGCGCCCTGTCCTTCCTCGGCGGTGACCGCCCCAAGTACAACCTCACGGCCGCGGCGGCGCTGGTGTCGGTCGTACCGCCCCTGCTGCTGGCCCTCACCATCCAGCGGTATCTGGTGCGGGGGCTGTCGTTCGGGGCGGTGAAGTCTTGATCGGGCTGCGGGGGATCAGAAAGGCGTACGGCAGGGTGACCGCCCTCGACGGGCTCGAACTGGACGTGCGCGAGGGCGAGTTCTTCTGCCTGCTCGGCCCGTCCGGGGCCGGCAAGACGACCACGCTCAAGACCGTCGCCGGGCTGGAACAGCCCGACTCCGGGACGGTCCTGCTCGACGGCAGGGACATGGCGGCCGTCGAGCCGTACGACCGGGGTGTGGCGATGTGCTTCGAGAGCTACGCCCTCTACCCGCACCGCTCGGCCTACGACAACCTGGCCTCCCCGCTCCGCTCGCCCCGCCACCGCCTGCCGGCCGCCGAGGCCCGCGACCGGATCGGCGCCATCGCCGAACTGCTCGGCATCAGTGCCCTGCTGGACCGCCGGGTCGGACAGCTCTCCAACGGCCAGCGGCAGCGCGTCGCCCTCGGCCGGGTCCTGGTCCGCCCCGCCCGCGCCTTCCTCCTCGACGAGCCCCTCTCCCACCTCGACGCCAAACTCCGCCAGCAGATGCGGGCCGAGCTGAAGGCGATCGGAGCGGTACAGAACACCACCACCCTCTACGTCACCCACGACTCCCTGGAAGCGCTGGCGCTGGGCGACCGGATCGGGGTGATCCGGGACGGGCGGATCGTGCAGACGGGGACACGGGAGGAGATCTGGTACCGGCCGTGCGACACGGAGGTGGCGCGGGCCTTCGGGCGGCCCCGGATCAATCTGCTGCCGGGGACGGTGACCGAGGACGGCGGCTTCCGGTCGACGGACGGGAAGGTGGAGCTGCCGCTCCGGGCGAAGGCGCAGGCCGGCTCGGACGTACTGGTCGGCGTGCGGCCCCGGGACATCGCGCTGAAGGGCGTCGCCGGCCACGAGCTCACCGGCACCGTCTACGTCACCGAGGTGCTCGGCCGTTCCGTGGAGGTGACGGTCCGGCTCGGCGGGCAGCACGCGTCGCTGGTCGCCCCGCGCGGCGACACGGCCGGGCTGCGTCCCGACGATCCCGTACGGCTGACCGTCCGGCCTGAGAACCTGCTGCTGTTCGAGGCCGACCGGCCCGGGCGCCCAGGACGACTGATCGGGACACGATGAGCAGCACCCACAGCGCGCATCAGCAGGGGCCCGCGGCCCGCCAGGCCGCCATGGCCGAGCAGGTCCTGGCCGACGGCTCGGCGACCGCGGCCGAGCTCGCCGAACGCTTCGGGGTGAGCCTGATGACCATCCACCGGGACCTCGACGAGCTCGAACGGCAGGGCATCGTCAGGAAGTTCAGAGGTGGGGTGACCGCCCAGCCGTCCGGGGTCTTCGAGTCGAACGTGCAGTACCGGCTGAAGACCATGCGCGCCGAGAAGGCCGCCGTCGCCGAGCACGCGCTGAAGTCGATAGAGCCCGGCATGGCGATCATGCTGGACGACTCCACCTCCACGCTGGAGATAGCCCGCAGGCTCCGCCTCGGCGACATCACCCCGCTCACGGTCGTCACCAACTTCCTTGAGGCCATCAACCTCCTCTCCGACCAGCGGGGCATCCATCTGATGGCCCTGGGCGGGGAGTACGACCCGCTGCACTCCTCCTTCCTCGGCGTCTCCTGCGTCGAGGCCGTCCAGTCGCTGCGCGTGGACGTCTGCTTCGCCTCCACGTCGGCCGTGCACGGGGGCTACGCCTACCACCAGGAGCAGCACATCGTGTCCGTGAAGCGGGCGATGCTCGACTCGGCCGCCCGCAACGTCCTGCTGATCGACCACACCAAGCTCGCCCGGGTCGCCCTGCACCGGGTCGTCCCGCTGTCCCGCTTCGACCTGCTCCTCGTGGACGACGGGGCGTCGGCCCAGGCACTGCGGGACCTGGACGAGCACAAGGTCCGTTACGAGGTGTGCGCCACGACTGCCACCACAGCCACGACAGCCACGACAGCCACGAGGGGCGGCGATGACCGAGCTGGAGCTACGTGATCTGCGCAAGACGTACCGGTCCCGGGGCCGGCCGTCGGTGGACGCGGTACGCGGCATCGACCTCGCGCTGCACTCCGGGGAGCTGCTCGGGCTGCTGGGCCCCTCGGGCTGCGGCAAGTCCACGACCCTGCGGATGATCGCCGGCCTGGAGACCGTGACCGGCGGGGACATCCTGGTGGCCGGCAGGTCCGTGACCGACCGTCCCGCGCAGTCCCGCAACATGGGGGTCGCCTTCGAGAACTACGCGCTGTATCCCCCGCTGACGGTGGCGGAGAACCTGGCCTTCGGGCTGAAGGCGCGCAGGGGAAGCGATCGGAAGGACGTGGCGCGCAAGGTCGCCGAGATCGCCGACCGCGTCGACCTCACCGGCATCCTCGACGCCCGCCCGGCGGGCCTGTCCAGCGGCCAGAAGCAACGGGTCTCCCTGGCCCGCGCGCTCGTCCGCGAACCGGACGTCCTGCTCCTCGACGAACCCCTCTCCCACCTGGACGCCGCCCAGCGCGACACCACGCGCCGCGAACTCAAGCGCATCCAGCGGGACTTGGGCCATACGACGATCCTGGTCACGCACGACCAGGAGGAGGCCCTCTCCCTCGCCGACCGGATCGCGGTGATGAAGGACGGCGTCATCCAGCAGCTCGGGACGCCCTTCGAGATCTACGACAGCCCCGCCAACGTGTTCGTCGCGGACTTCGTCGGCGAACCCGCGATCAACCTCCTCCCCGGCATCGCGGATCGGGACGGCCACGCCCGGCTGTCGGCCGCGGTCCGGATCGCGCTGCCCGACCCGGTGCCGGCGGGCCGCGAGGTCGTCGTCGGTATCCGCCCCGAGGACCTGCACCTCACCGGCGACGAGGGCCTGCCCGCCCGGGTCGTCGCCCACGAACCCCTCCTGGAGGCGGGCATCGCCACCCTCGCCCTCGACGGCGTCGAGCACTCCCTCGTCGTCCTCACCGACCCCGAGGTGCGCCTCGCGCACGACGAGCCCGTACGGGTCACCGCCGACGCGCGCCTCACCCATGTCTTCGACGCCGAGACGGGAGACTCGCTGCGATGAGCGGTCAGACGAGCGAACCGGTGAGCCGGCCCGTGCGGGTCGTCGCCGCCGGTGACCACTTCATCCTGCCGTCGCTGATCACGGCGGCGATCGGCCGTGAACTCGCCTGCGACGTCCGCGAACTGACCCTCGGCTGGCCGCTGGAACCCTTCGGCCCGGTCGCCGAGGTGGTGGAGGCGAGCGACGCCGAGGACGAGCTGATCGAGGCGCTGGCCGGCGCCCAGGTGCTGGTCACCCAGATGGGCCCGGTGACGGAACGCGTCCTGGAGGCCTGCCCGGTTCTGCGCCTGGTCGTCGTGTGCCGGGGCGGCCCGGTCAACGTCAACCTGGACGCGGCCGAGCGGCACGACGTCCGGGTCTGCTTCGCCCCGGGCCGCAACGCCGCCGCCACCGCCGAGTTCACGGTGGGCCTGATGCTCGCGGCCCTGCGCCGCATCCCGCAGGCACACCATCTCCTTGCGGGAGAGGGCAGTTGGCAGGGGGCGACGTACTACACGTACGAGCACAGCGGTCTTGAGCTGGAGGATCTGCCGGTCGGGCTCATCGGCTACGGCGCCGTCGGCAGCCGGGTGGCCCGCGCGCTGTGTGCCTTCGGCGCGCAGGTGATGGTGTACGACCCCTATGTGCGGGGCGAGATCCACGGTCTGCGGGTCGCCTCGCTGGACGAACTCCTGCGCGGCTCCCGGGTGATCACGCTGCATGCCCGGCTCACGCCGCAGACGCGCGGTCTGATCGGCGCCCGCGAACTGGCGCTGCTGCCGCAGGGCGCGGTGGTCGTGAACGCGGCACGCGGCCCGCTGCTCGACGAGGACGCGCTGTGCGACGCCCTGGAGAGCGGGCAGGTGTCGGCCGCCGCCCTCGACACCTACGTACAGGAGCCGTTGCCGGCGGACTCACGGCTGCGCGCGCTCGCCGAACGCGTCGTACTGACCCCGCATCTGGGCGGCGCCTCGCGCGCGGTGGCGGAGAAGGCCGCGGGGATCGCCGCGGCGGAAGTGGGGCGCTGGGTGCGCGGGGAGGCGCTGGCGCACGCTCTGACCTGAGTGCCGGGAACTGACGTCGTTCGCACGCGGCGCCGTCGTGGCCGGTCGCGGCCGCGCGGCGGAGCCGCACATCGATACGGCCCGCGTCCCTTGGGGTCGCTGCCGAACCGCAGAGGAGAGCGCGTTATGTACGTCGGGATCGACGTGGGTACGTCCATGGTGAAGGCCGCCGCGTTCGACGCCGAGGGACGTGAACTGGCCGTCGAGGCACGCCCGGTGGGGCTCGCGCTGCACGGGGGCGTCGTGGAGCAGGACATGGAGGAGGTGTACGCGGCTGTCGTCGGCGTGCTGCGGGAGTTGACGGCGCGGGTGCCCGAGCCCGTCGAGCTGGCCGGGCTGACCGGGCAGGGCGACGGGGTGTGGCTGGTCGACAAGGAGGGGCGCCCGGTCCGCCCCGCGGCCTCGTGGATGGACGGCCGCGCCCATGAACTGCTCGACCAGTGGCTGGCGGACGGCACCTTCGAGGCGGTGTTCCGGCGGACCGGGAGCGCCATGTTCCCTGGCTGCCCGGGCCCGCTGCTGGCCTGGTTCGACCGCTACGAACCGCACTCCCTCGATGCTGCGGCCACCGCCCTGTACTGCAAGGACATGGTCTTCCGGCGGCTGACCGGCGCCCCGGCGACGACGGACGTGTCGGACGCGTCGATGCCGTTCCTCGACCCGCGCACGAGGACGTACGACAACCGGGCGGTCGAGCTGCTCGGCCTCACCCACCGCCGCGGACTGCTCGCGCCCATCGGCGACCCGATCACGACGGCCGAGGCGCTCGGCGAGGGCCTGCCGTCGGGCACGCGGCTCGCGAACGGCCCGTACGACCTGCCGTCCTGCGCTCTCGGCGCGGGCGTGACGACGCCGGGGGACGGTCTGCTGATCGTCGGCACCTGCCTGGCCAGCCTGGTCGCGACGACCGATCTCGACCTGACCGGGGAGCCGGCCGGCCTGTACATCTCCACCGACCGCCCCGGCCACCGGCTGCGCGCCATGCCCGCGATGGTCGGCACGGCGGCCCTCGACTGGGTGCTGTCGACCACCGGCGTCCACCACGAGGAGGTCGACGCACTGCTCGCCGGGACCCCGCCCGGTGCGAACGGTGTGCGCGTCCTGCCGTACTTCGCCCCGTCGGGTGAGCGCGCCCCCTTCGTGGAGCCGCACCTGCGTGCCGAACTCACCGGTATCTCCCTGGAGTCGACGAAGGGCGACCTGATCCGCGCCACCTGCGAGGGCATCGGCTACGCGGCCCGGCACTGCCTTCAGGCCGCCGGCCTCACGGGCTCGCTCGCGGTCTGCGGCGGCGGCACCCGCAGCGCCGCGTGGATGCGGCTGCTCGCCGACGTCCTCGGCCGCCCGCTGAGGATCGTCGAGGGTGAAGTGGGCGCGCGCGGTGCGGTGCTGGCGGCGGCGCAGCGGTACGGGATCGCCCTGGACGCGTTCGCCTGGACCGAGCCGACGGCGGTGGTGGCCCCGGACGCGGGACGGGCGGCGTACTACGCGGAGGCCTACGAGGACCATCTGGCCCGGCTCACGGCGGCCCGGGTCCGGGCGCGCGCGTGAACGACGGGGGCGACTTCGGGGGCGACTTCGGGGCGATTCCGCAGGCGCCTTCGCCGAGTACGCGCTGTACTACCCCTGAGGGTCGACGCGGGTGTGGCCGCCCGCGGCGGAGCCGCTGTCCGATACCGCCGGAACCTGGCGGTGATCGCGAGGAGGGGTCGATGACCGAGATCGAACGGGAGTGCCCGACGTGCCGGAGCAGGCAGAGGTTCCGCCTGCTCACCAACGCGGAGAAGGAGGCCGTCCGCGAGAAGAAGGGCCCCCGCTTCTTCGTGGGCAACCTGTGGCGCTGCACGGCCAAGGGGTGCCTCTGGTACCAGCCGCACCTGAACCGGGGCAAGGGCGAGCGCCTTCCCGAGGAGTTCGGGGAGGCGGCCAAGGGGACGTGACGACGGGCGGACCGTGACGGCGGAAAGGCTCCGCGAGAACGTGTCTCGCGGAGCCTTCCGGTAGCCGGGCCTCCGGTGGACCGTGACGTCATGGCGAATCCACGGAAGCTGTACTGCGAGACCTGCCGTCACGACGAGAAGCACAGTCCGCTGACGAGAGATCAGCAGGACAAGCTCCGCGGCGCCACCGGGCGCAGGTACGTGGGCGACGTCTTCGTCTGCGACTGCGGGACCTTGCGAACCGGCCTGAACTCGTCCCCCTTCGACCGGCCCCGGCGGCTGCCCGACTGAGCCGCCCGGCTCACGGGGTCACAGGTTGCTGAAGTCCGGTCCCGCCGTCCGTGTCCGCTTGATCTCGTAGAAGCCGGGGACCGAGGCGACGGCGAGGGTGCCGTCCCAGAGCCTGGCGGCTTCCTCGCCCTTGGGGGCCGGGGTGACGACCGGGCCGAAGAAGGCGATCTGCTCGCCGGCCGGGCCGGGGACGGCGATGACCGGGGTGCCGACCTCCTGGCCGACCTTCTCGATGCCCTCCTTGTGGGAGGCGCGCAGCTCGGCGTCGAACTCGAAGTCCTCCTGGTCGGCGTAGTCGATCAGGTCGGCGGGCAGGCCGACGTCGGCCAGGGCGCCCACGATCGCCTCGACGGTCGGGCCCTCGCCCTGGTTGTGGATGCGGGTGCCGAGCGCCGTGTAGAGGGGGCCGACGACGTCCGCGCCGTGCTTCTGCCAGGCCGCGGTCACCACGCGCACCGGCTTCCACGCCTTGGTCGCGAGCATCTCCCGGTACTGCTCGGGCAGCTCGTCGATCCGGTCCTCGTTCAGCACGGCCAGGCTCATGATGTGCCAGCGGACCTCTATGTCCCGGACCTTCTCCACTTCCAGCACCCATCGGGAGGTCATCCAGGCCCAGGGGCACAGCGGGTCGAACCAGAAGTCGACGGGGGTCTTGGCGGACGACGTCGCGGTCTCGGACATGGCTCTCCTAGGAATACGGCCGTTTCCCAGGCCAACACCGCGGATCACCGACCCCATTCCCGGTGTCCGGCGTCAGGTGCACATGGCAGGATCGGTCCTGTTCCGCCGCACCCCACCCATGCCCGACATGTCCAGAGGGAGTACCGCCCGTGCCCGGTGAGAATCTGACCCGCGACGAGGCCCGGGAGCGGGCCGCCCTGCTGTCCGTCGACGGTTACGACGTGTCCCTCGACCTGCGTACGGCGGTGGGGGACGTGGCCGAGGAGGGGCGGCGCACCTTCCGCTCGGTGACCACGATCCGCTTCCGCAGCAACGAGCCGGGCGCCACCACCTTCGCCGATCTGATCGCGCCGAGTGTGACGGCCGTCTCACTCAACGGCCGGGACCTCGACCCGGGCGCGGTCTTCGACGGTTCGCGGATCCTGCTGGAGGACCTCGCCGCGGAGAACGAGCTGGTCGTGGACGCCCAGTGCGCCTACTCCCGCACCGGTGAGGGCATGCACCGCTTCGTCGACCCGGAGGACGGCGAGGTGTATCTGTACACCCAGTACGAGCCGGCCGACTCCCGCCGGGTCTTCGCGAACTTCGAGCAGCCGGACCTCAAGGCCCCGTTCCGCTTCGAGGTGCGGGCGCCGGAGGGCTGGACGGTCTGGAGCAACGGCGTCGGTGAACTGGCGGACGGCGTCTGGAGGTTCGCGGAGACCAAGCCGATCTCGACGTACATCACGTGTGTGACGGCCGGTCCGTACCACTACGTGACCGACTCCTACGAGCGGACCTTCGAGGACGGCTCGCGGCTGGAGATCCCCCTCGGCGCCCTGTGCCGCAAGGGCCTGGCCCCCTACTTCGACTCGGACGACGTCTTCCTCGTCACCAGGCAGGGCCTGGACTTCTTCCACGACCACTTCGACTACCCGTACCCCTTCGGGAAGTACGACCAGGCGTTCGTCCCCGAGTACAACCTCGGCGCGATGGAGAACCCCGGACTGGTCACCTTCCGCGAGGAGTTCATCTTCCGGGGCAAGGTCACACGGGCCTCGTACGAGAGCCGGGCCAACGTCATCCTGCACGAGATGGCGCACATGTGGTTCGGCGACCTGGTCACCATGGAGTGGTGGGACGACCTGTGGCTCAAGGAGTCCTTCGCGGACTTCATGGGCGCGTTCGCGCTGGTCGGCGCCACCCGCTTCACCGACGGCTGGATCACCTTCGCCAACCGCCGCAAGGCCTGGGCGTACCGCGCGGACCAGCTCCCCTCCACCCACCCGATCACCGCCGACATCCGCGACCTCCAGGACGCGAAGCTCAACTTCGACGGCATCACCTACGCCAAGGGCGCCTCCGTACTGAAGCAGTTGGTGGCGTACGTCGGCCAGGACGCGTTCCTGGAGGGCGCACGGCGTTACTTCAAGCGGCACGCGTACGGCAACACCCGCCTCGGCGACCTGCTGTCGGCCCTGGAGGAGACCAGCGGCCGGGACATGGCGACGTGGGCGGGCAGCTGGCTGCAGACGGCGGGCGTCAACTCCCTCACCCCGCAGGTGCTGTTGGACGCGGAGGGCCGCGTCGACGAGCTGGCGGTGCTGCAGGAAGCGGCCGAGTCGCACCCCGAACTGCGGCCGCACCGCGTGGCGGTGGGCCTGTACCGGCGCACGGCCGAGGGCGGCCTGGAGCGGTACGCGCGCGCGGAGGCGGACGTCGACGGCCCGCGTACGCTCGTGGCGGAGCTGGCCGGCGCTCCGGCGCCCGAGCTGGTGCTGGTCAACGACGACGACCTCACGTACTGCAAGATCCGCTTCGACGACAGCTCGCTGGCCGCCCTGCGCGAGCACCTCGGTGCGATGACCGACCCGCTGGCCCGCGCCCTGTGCTGGTCGGCGCTGTGGAACCTGACCCGGGACGCGCTGCTGCCCGCGGCCGACTTCATCGACCTGGTGACGCGTTTCGCGCACCGCGAGTCCGACATCGGCGTCCTGCAGATGCTGCACGCCTGGGCGAACTCGGCGCTGGTCAACTACGCGGCGCCCGCCTGGCGGCCGACGGGCGAGCGGCTGCTGGCGCAGACCGCGCTGCGGGATCTGCGGGCGGCCGAGCCGGGTAGCGAGCATCAGCTGGCGTGGGCCCGTTTCCTCGCCTCGGTGGCGTCGGCGCCGGCCGATCTGGCGCTGCTGCGCGGCCTGCTGGACGGCACCGAGAAGGTCGACGGACTGGAGGTCGACCAGGAGCTGCGCTGGGCGTTCCTGGAACCCCTCGCCGCGCACGGAGTCGCGGACGAGACGGCGCTGGCGGCCGAACTGGCCCGCGACGACACGGCGTCCGGCAAGCGCCACCAGGTCCGCTGCCTGGCCGCCCGCCCCTCGGAGGCGGTGAAGGCGCAGGCCTGGGCGCAGGTGGTGGAGTCGGACGCGCTGTCCAACGCCCTGGTGGAGGCCACGATCGCGGGCTTCGCGCAGCCCTCGCAGCGGGAGCTGACCGCGCCGTACGTCTCGAAGTACTTCGCGGTGATCGAGCGGGTCTGGCAGGAGCGGTCGATCCAGATCGGGATGGACGTGGTCCGGGGCCTGTTCCCGGCCCATCCGGCCGAGCGGGACGCGCAGCCGACGCTGGACGCGGCGGACGCCTGGCTCGCGGCCCACGAGGACGCGGCGCCGGCGCTGCGGAGGCTGGTGCTGGAGTCGCGTGACGACCTGGCGCGGGCGCTGCGGGCCCAGGCTTTGGCCAACGATTGATCCGCCCGTGACCGTTACGGAATCCGGTCAATAACACCCGTAACCCCTGGTCCAACCCGAACGGACCAGGGGTTTTCCGCGCCCTATCGGCATCCGAACACCCGTCCTTTAGGGTCCCCTTGTCCGCATTTGTCGACGAGCGTGTAACAGCGGTTAAAGAGCGGACCGGGTGCGGAAGACCCCCGGCATGAACCACAACACGCCGCTCCCCCCGGCCTCCCCCCGCCCCCTCCGTCACCTCGCCGAGGTGCACCGCCGCGTCCTGACGACGGCTCAGCTCCGCGCGCACGGCGTCACGTCCGCGGAGATGACCGAGCAGTGCCGTGCCGGCGGCCCCTGGCAGCAGATCCTTCCGGGCGTCTTCCTCCTCCACCCGGGCCCGCCGACCAGCGAGGAGCGGCTGCACGCGGTGCTCATGTACGCGGCGCGCGAGTCGACTGCCGGGGTGCCGGCACAACCGGGTGCGGAAGACCCCCACCACCCGGTCTACCCGGAGGCGATGATCACGGGGCTGGCGGCCCTGAACCTGCACGGCTTCACGTCGGCGCCCCCGCTGCTGTCGCTGGAGAAGGTCGACGTCCTGGTCCCCCGGCTGCGGCGGCTGCGCTCGACGGGCTGCGCACGGATCGTCCGCACGCCGGCCCTGCCGACTCCCCAGCAGGTGACGGGAGTTCCGATCGCCCCGGTGCCGCGGGCCCTGGCCGACGCGGTGTCCGAACTGGCGGACGCGGGCGCGGTGCGCCGGCTGCTGACGGAGGCGGTGCGCGGCGGCCACTGCGAACCGGCGTCGGTGGTACGGGCGTTGAACCAGGCGAAATTGCTCAGCCGGCCGCACGTGGTGGACGCGGTGGACTCGCTGCTGGCCGAGGGCCGCGCGATCGCCGAGGACCGCCTGTACCGGATGGTCCACGACCACGGCCTGCCCGACCCGGTCTGGAACGTCGACCTCCGCCTCCCGGGCGGCCCCCACCTCGGCGGCCTGGACGCGTACTGGCCCGAGCAGGCGGTGGCGGTGGAGCTGGACACACGGGCTCCCCGCCAGGACGAGGACGCGATGTGGTCGGAGTACGCCCGCAAGCGGGAGACCTTGGAGCGGCTGGGCATCACGGTCGTGTACGTCACCCCGAGGAAGCTCCGCGACTCGATGGAGCAGCAGGCCACGGTCATCCGTACGGCGCTCATGGCGTCCGGCGACCGGGATCCGGCCGCGTACGTCGTCGTGCTGCCCCGGTAGTGACGGACCGGGACCGGCATCGGGAAACCGGTATCGGGAGGACCGGTATCAGGAGGGGAGAGGAGGGGCCGCCCGGGCCTGCACCGGCGGCCCCTCCTCGTGCGCCCCGCGTACAGCCGGGGGCTCCCGTCAGAGGGGATCGGGCAGCGCCGGGGGCATCGTCGCCCGTGTGTGGACGCGGTCGATGAGGGTGGCGTACGCGGCGATCATGCGGGTGCGGCTGAACCGTTCGCGGCTGCTCGCGAGGGCCGGTGCGAGGTCGGTGCGGGCGGCGACGGCCTCGGTCCACGCCGACGCGATCACCTCCGGATCCGGCGGCGTGACGAAGCCGTGGCCCGCCACGATCGCCGCGCTGTCACCGACGTCGGTGGCGACCGGTACGGCACCGCACATCATGCCCTCCACCAGACACAGCGGCGCCGCCTCGCCCCAGGCGGAGGTCAGCGCCACCACGTCGGACGCGGCGTAGACGTACTCCATGTCGTGCCGTACGCCCAGCGCGTGGAGCCGGTCCGTGAGCGGCCGCCGTGCACCGAACGCGCCCTCGATCTCCGCGACCAGCCCCGGATTGGCCGCCGTCATGCCCGCACCGCACATCAGCACACGCCCGGTGGGCTCCCGCTCCAGCCACACCCGCGCCGCCCGCAGGAACAGCGGGACGTTCTTCATCGCGTCGTAGCGGGCCGCGAAGACGATCACCGGCGCCGCGACCGGGATGCCGAGGGCGGTCCGCAGGGCCAGCCGCCGGGCCGGGTCGGGACGGAAGCGGAACAGGTCCACCCCGTTCGGGACGACGTGCAGCAGGTCGGCCGGGATGCCGGCGGCCTCGTACGCGGCCCGGGTCGACTCCGCACAGCACACGCACGCCACCACCGTGCCGTCGGCGATCGCGGCCTTCAGCTCGTCGAGGGCCGGGCCCTGGTTCTCCGGATCGGAGCGGTGCAGACAGACCACGACCGGGCGGCGCGGCAGTCCCGCCTGGTTGAGCAGGCGCAGCGGCTGCTCCTTGAGGGACAGGATGACGTCCGCGTCGGCCGTCGCCCGCGCGGTATCGGCCAGCTCGGGGCCGGTGAATCCGGCCTGATCACCACTTGTGGGAAACACCCGGCCCAGGGAGGAGACGCCCACTCCGGCCGCGGTCAGCGACCGGTGGCATGCGTCGTCCTCCATGCGCTGCCGAGTGGCCTCCCGGTGTACCTCGGCATGGATGCTCAGCACACGATGGTGCTGGCCACCCTCCTGCAGACCCAGGACGACATCGCTATGGAGAATCCGGGCCCCGCCGGAGAAGAAGCCCTCGTAGACCGAGAGCACGTGCAGTCCGCGCCTCGTGCGCATACGACCACCCGCCTTGCACAGATCGAGCCATCCCCGTGAATGCCGGGTTAGCCGATATGAGGCGGCATGGACGTTTCGTGCGGATGAACGCGGCGTCTCGTGTCCGAGTCCGCTGGATTACCGCACGGTCAGTCGCCGCAGAACTCCGCACCGAGCACGGCGTCGGTGTCCCCGGCCCAGACGCCGCTGGAGTCGAACGCCACCGAACGCCGGCCGTCCGCCGTGGCGACCCCTTCGTTGTTCGAGCCGTGAATGCCGCCGTGGTGGCCCCGGACACGGACGCTGCCCTTGTCCCTCAGGCCTTCTTCAGCACCAGCTCCGTGTTGCGGTCGTTCGCGTCGCCGCCGAGCGAGGTGCCGGCGCCCGGGGCGTTGTACGACAGCTCGCGGTAGAGGGCCGCGAGGCCCGTCTGGGTGAGGTCGGAGAAGTCCGTGCGGTGCGGGGCCGAGGACTCGACGAGCGTCGTGAACAGGGAGATCGTGCCGTCCTTGTTGTCCGTCAGCTCGATGACCCGGGCGAGCTGGGGGTAGTCCACGTGGGACGCGGTGGAGATCTCCCAGAAGGAGCGGCCGCCGGAGGCCGCGTGCGGGGTGATGTCGTTTCGGTGGATGTGGCCGTTCACCCAGGCGAGGACGTTGCGGTGGGCGCCGAGGGTCGCGAGGACCTCCTGGCCGTTGTGCCGCCGCTCGTTCGGGCGGGCCGGGTCCACGTGGTTCGTGTTCGTCATGGTCTTGCTGGTGTGGTGGCTGAAGACGACGACGTACGAGTCCTTGTTGTCCCGCAGCTGCTTGTCCAGCCACTTCAACTGGGCCGTACCGATGGAGCCTTCGTAGTGGCCGCCCGGGTCGGTGGTGTCGAGGCTGATGCCGACGACGTCGTCGGCGATCCGGAAGGTGTAGTACTGGGTGCCCGCCGCGAGGTTGGCACTGGAGTAGCCGTGCCCGACCGGACCCACACCGCGGTACGCCGGGTCGAGGTGCGCCTTGAGGTACTCGGCCGGGGTGTACGGGGCGCGCTTCTCGTCCGCGGTGACCGAGCGCATGTCCCGGCTGTGCGCCTTCAGCATGTCCCGGAAGGCGGTGCCCTTGGGGTCGTTGCCGTTCTTGATGTGGTTCTGGAGCTTCGTCGCCTCGGACGCCGACAGGGACATCAGCTTCCTGCCGCCGACCGCGTACTCGGCGAGCCAGGAGTCGCCGTGGCCGTAGCAGCCGAGCGGCATGGCGTCGTGATTGCCGACCGTGGAGTACCAGGGCAGGTTCAGGCCGGGGCTGCGGACCTCGCGGATCGCGGCGGCGAGGAAGCCCTGCAGATGCGGGAAGCCGAGCTGCTTGTCGCCGTCGCGCACGGTGGAGTCGGGCTGCCAGTACGTCTTGAGGCCGCTGTTCTGGACGCCCTCGTAGTGCCGCGGATCACCGGAGTTGGGGGTGATACGGCCGCCGCTCATGATCTTCAGGAACCACTCGAGCTCGGACTTGGCGTTGTTGTCCGTGTTGTCGCCGGTGGTCATCGCGAAGTGCAGCGGGGACCCGGTGACGGGGGCGCCGCGCAGCGCGTTGATCCGCTCGACCAGCGAGACCGCGCCCTGCACGGTGAGCGCCTCGTGCGGACGCCAGGCGTGCTTGTCGGTGGAGCGCAGGTACTCCAGGCGCATCGGGTGCTGGGAGTCGATCAGGTGCAGGTCGGTGAGCTGCACGAACGCGGCGAGCGCGGTACGGCGGCCGGCGCGGCCCGTCCTGGGGGCGGCCAGCTCGCTGCGCACGACCCGGCTCCAGCCCGGACCGTTACCGAGGCGGCGGTAGCCGGAGCCGGTGCGCGGGGCGGCGACGGTGGCGAGGGTGGTGCCCCTGGTGTACGGGGCGAGGGGGGCGGCCGGGGCCTGGCGGGACTGGGCCACGACCCGGGTGCCCTCGGTGGTGGCGGTTGTGGTGGTGGCGGCCTGGCTGTCGGTGGGCCGCAGGGCGTAGCCGACGCCTGCGGAGACGGCCGCCGCGCCGGTGGCGGCGAGGACGGTACGGCGGTTGATCGCCGGGATGGTGGCGGCGACAGAGCGTATGCGCGACATGGCGCGATCTCCCCGAGTACAACGCATCGGCAGTGGTCGCGGGTCGTTTCGCTGTCGCGAACAACCCGCTCGCTCTGGATGCTTGGCATCGGGGATGACCTGTGCGTGAACGAGACGGCAACGCGTGACGCCGATCACCGTACGTCGATCTTGGGCCACCCTGCGCGTTCACGCCCGCTCGTCGGACCGCCCGGGAGTGGTCACTCAGTGTTCATTTTTCGGGGTAGGGGAGGGATTCCGCGGAGTTCGGCGAGGGCGGGCGCCGGGCCGTCCGTCTTCGCCGGGCAGAAGGAGTTCACGTTCACCGCCACACCTGTGCCGCCGCTGCCTCACTCGCGGACGGCCGGTGTCACATGTCCCGACGCCGGCCGCTCCCGCCACAGAGCCAGTCCCGCGTCGACCAGCCTCACCCGGTTGAGGTCCGCCACCTCCTCCAGGGGATGCCAGGCCGCCATGTCCGTCGACCCGCCGACCTCGGGGCGCAGTTCGCCCCCGGTGATGCGGGCCTCGTAGATCAGCCGCAGGCCCTGGTGGTCGACCGTGCGGCCGAAGCGGCGGGGGAAGCGCAGCCGGTTCGTGTCGACGCCCAGCAGGCCCGTCACCTCGATGTCGTAGCCGGTCTCCTCGTCGACCTCCCGCCGGACGGTGTCGTAGGGGTCTTCCCCGTGTTCCATTCCGCCGCCCGGCAGGGTCCACTCGGGGACCCCGTCGCCGTCGATCCAGCGGGCCAGGAGGAGTTGGTCGTCACGGACACACATGGCGTAGGCCGCCACCCTCAGTTTCCTGCGCACATACGGACGTTAGACCGCCGGAGAGGGATTGGCAGGCGAGTATCAGGACGCCGACCGGCACAGCGGGATCGCGGACGGGGTCTCGACGACTTCCGTGACACCGAGGCGCACCACATCCCGGTGGAAGGCCGGCGATCGGTCGAGGTCGGTGACGTTCAGGCCGACGTGGCCCGTGTGCAGGGTCATCGCTCTCCCTCTCGGCCGTCACCATCGAGCCTCTCGGCCGTAACCGTCGAATTGTAACCGCCACGAAGCATGTTAGAGGTTAGAATCGGAAGGAGTCAACCGGTCACGTAAGCTTCACCGGTTAGCCGAAGGTGGTTGCCGAAAGGAGTCGCCCCATGTCCGCCGCCCCAGATCCGCGCCCCCTCACCGGTGAGCCCCTCGCGCTCGACCTGCTCAACACGCGATGGAACAAGGAGGGGGTCGTGCACGATCTGCTCACCGACGTGGACGGGCTCGCGGTGTGGCTCGCCGCCAACGGGCTCGACGGGCGGTTCGACGCCGACGCGACGACCCTGCGCCATGCGCTTCAGGCCCGTGACGCCCTGAAGAAGGCCGTGGACGGATCGCTCACGGAAGGCGCCGGCGCCGTCGACGCCGTTCTCGCGCACGGGCGGATCCGGGCCACGCTCACCACCGGCGGCCCCGGCGAGCTGCCCGAGTTCGGCGACCCGTCCTGGGGTCCCGCCTGGCTCGCCGCCCGCAGCTATCTGGAGCTGCTCTCGACCGCCTCCGACCGCATCCGCGGCTGCGCCCACGACGCGTGCATCCTGCATTTCCTCGACACGTCGAGGAACGGCACACGCCGCTGGTGCTCCATGGCCGCCTGCGGCAACAGGGCGAAGGCCTCCCGGCATTACGCACGCACAAGGGAATCCTGAACCGCCGCCCCACTCCATACCATTTGATGTCATTGGGGACTCATCCCCCTAAAGGGCATCGGGGGTTTTCCCCATACGTCGATAGCGTTTCGGTCAACACTTCCCAAACAACTGTCCCTTGGGTAAAGCTGTGCGCTCGTCCGGCACTGGACTCTTCACCTAAAAGGGATGCCGATGACCCTCACTCCTCAGCGCGATCCCATATCGGGCGCGAGACGCGTGGCCCGCATGGCCGTGGCCGCCGGCCTTGTCACCGCGCTCTCCGCGGCGGGGCCGATACCCATGGCGTTCTCCGCCGACGCTCCGGCCCCGGGCTCCACCGCCCCCTCGGACGGCAGCATCAAGTCCGCCCACGACAAGCTCGGTTCGGACGACGCGGACCTCCTCGCCGAGGCCCAGGCCGACGGCGACAAGAACGTCACGATGATGATCGCCACCGCGCCCGGGCAGACCGAGCAGGTCGCCGAGAAGCTGGACGCGGTCAAGGGCGCCTCCGTGGGCCGGACTTACGACAAGCTCGGCTACGTCCGCGCCACCGTCCCGACCGGCAGGGCCCAGTCGGCCATCGCGGCCGCCGCGAAGCTCTCCTCCGTGCACGGCATCGACCTGCGCGAGGAGATACCGCTGGACGACCCGAGCGTGAGCGCCGGCTCCGCCAAGTCCTCGTCGGCGAAGGCCACTTACCCGGCCCCCGGCAAGAAGACCCCCGCCAGGAACCCGTACAACCCGTCCTTCGAGACGGGCGCCGTCGACTTCGTGAAGAAGAACCCGAAGGCGGACGGCCGCGGCGTCACCATCGGCATCCTCGACTCGGGCGTGGACCTCGGCCACCCCGCCCTGCAGAAGACCACCACCGGTGAGCGGAAGATCGTCGACTGGGTGACGGCGACCGACCCGATCGTCGACAGCGACGCCACCTGGCGGCCGATGGTCACCGCGGTCTCCGGCCCCACCTTCACCTACGGCGGCCGGACCTGGACGGCGCCCGCCGGGTCGTACCAGGTCAGCACCTTCAGCGAGGCCGCCACCGCGGGCGGCGACGCGAAGGGCGACGCCAACCGGGACGGCGACACGACGGACAAGTGGGGTGTCCTCTACGACGCCGCCGCCGGCACCGTCCGCGTCGACCTGAACAACAACTACGACTTCTCCGACGACGCACCGATGAAGCCGTACAAGGACGGTTACCAGGTCGGCTACTTCGGGACGGACAACCCGTCCACCGACGTCGTGGAGCGCCAGCCGTTCGTCGTGCAGATCCGCAAGGACGTGCCGATGGACCCGTTCGGCGGCGACTGGGTCGGCAAGAAGGCCGACTTCGTCAACATCGGCGTCATCGAGTCCGAGCACGGCACGCATGTCGCCGGCATCACCTCCGCCCACGGCCTGTTCGGCGGGAGGATGAACGGCGAGGCCCCGGGCGCGAAGATCGTCTCGTCCCGTGCCTGCACCTGGAGCGGCGGCTGCACCAACGTCGCGCTCACCGAGGGCATGATCGACCTCGTCGTCAACCGCGGCGTCGACATCGTGAACATGTCGATCGGCGGGCTCCCGGCCCTCAACGACGGCAACAACGCCCGCGCCGAGCTGTACACGCGGCTCATCGACACCTACGGCGTCCAGCTGGTGATATCGGCCGGCAACTCCGGGCCGGGCGCCAACACCATCGGCGACCCCGGCCTCGCCGACAAGGTCATCTCGGTTGGCGCGACCATCTCCCAGCGGACATGGGCGTCCAACTACGGCTCCGCCGTGGAGAAGAAGTACCAGATGATGCCCTTCTCCTCGCGCGGTCCGCGTGAGGACGGCGGCTTCACGCCCACCCTGTCCGCGCCGGGCGCCTCGATCAACACCACCCAGACCTGGCTGCCGGGCTCCCCGGTCGCCGACTCGGGTTACTCGCTGCCGGCCGGCTACTCGATGCTGCAGGGCACGTCGATGGCGTCCCCGCAGGCCGCGGGCGCCTCCGCGCTGCTGCTGAGTGCCGCCAAGCAGAAGCACATCGCGCTGACGCCCGCCGCCCTGCGCACGGCGCTGACCTCAACCGCCGACCACATCAAGGGTGTTCAGGCGTACGAGGAGGGCGCGGGCCTCATCGACATCGTCGACGCCTGGGACTCGATCCGCGACGCCGCCAAGGCCCACGACGCCGTACCCGACAACTACGTCGTCAAGGCGCCGGTCGACACCGCGATCGACTACGCCCTGAAGACGCCGGGCTTCGGCACGGGTCTGTACGACCGCGAGGGCGGCCTCAAGGCCGGTGACAAGAAGACGTACGACGTCACCGTCACCCGCACCTCCGGCTCGGACAAGGCGATCCGGCACGAGCTGCACTTCGCGAACAACGCCGGTGACACCTTCAGGATCGTCGGCTCCGACACCGTGAAGCTGCCGCTGAACCAGCCGGTGACCGTCAAGGTGCGGGCGAACCCGCGGTCCGCGGGCATCAAGAGCGCGATCCTGGAGGTCGACGACCCGAGGACGGAGGGGATCGACAAGCAGATCCTCACCACCGTCGTGGTCTCGGCGCCGGTGAAGTTCACCTACTCCGCGTCGAACACCGTGCAGCGCAACAGCACCCAGTCCTACTTCGTGACCGTGCCCGAGGGCGCCACGTCGCTGGAGGCCGCGATCAGCGGGCTGAAGGACAAGAGCCAGACCCGCTTCATCTCGATCCACCCCTACGGCGTCCCGGTCGAGGACACCGGCACCCCGTACTGCTACAGCAACTACCCGAACACCAACGGCTGCAAGCCCGACGTGCGTTCGTACGCTGACCCGCAGGCCGGCGTGTGGGAAATCGAGGTCGAGTCGCGCCGTACGTCGCCGCTGCTCGACAACCCGTACAAGCTGGACCTCGCCGTCTACGGCGCGGCCTTCGACCCGGCGACGGTGACCGTGCCCGAGGCGAAGGTGGGCACCCCGGCCGCCGTCTCCTGGAAGGTGACCAACAGGTTCGCCGCCCTCGACGGCAAGCTCGCCGGCGGCCCGCTCGGCTCGGCGAAGTCGGACCGCCCCTCCATCAAGCAGGGCGAGACCCGGACCACCACGGTCGAGGTGCCCACGGGCGCCAAGTCGCTGGACGTCGCCATCGGCAAGGTCTCGGACGCAGCCGCCGACCTCGACCTGACGGTGAAGAACGCGGCCGGCACCGTCGTCGGCCAGTCTGCCGACGGCGACTCCGAGGAGGCGGTCTCCGTCGCCTCGCCCGCCGCAGGTACCTACACCATCGAGGTCGCCGGCTACTCGATCCCGGCCGGCTCCACGGACTACGACTACCAGGACGTCTTCTTCTCCCCGTCCCTGGGCACGGTCACCGTCGACGACTCGACCCCCGTCAAGCTCGGCACGGGCGACTCGGCGACCGTCTCCGGCAGCGTCACCGCCGCGGCGGCCGCGCCGGAGGGCCGCGAGTTCTTCGGCCAGGTCCAGCTGGTGAACGCACGCGGCACGGTCGCGGGCAGCGGCAGCGTGAAGATCGAGAAGGTCACGCCGTAGTCGGTCAGTGATACGGCGGTGGGGGCGGGCGTCCGTATGGGCGCCCGCCCCCTCTCGTCCCTCACTCGCAGGAGGTACCGGCCTCGTCCCTCACTCGCACGAGATACCGGCCGACTCGGGCAGCGCCCGGGTGAGCCCGGCGCGCTCGCGGGCGATGGAACTCTCGCCGACGAGCACGTAGTCCGGGGTGACGGCGTGCTGCGGGACGGCCACGAGGATGTGGTCGCCCTTGTGCAGGGCCTTCTGGAGAGCGCCCTCGTCGATCACGAGGCTGAGCTCCTTCTTGGGTTTCTCCGGCTTGTACGAGCGGGTCACGTGCAGGGTGACCCGGTCCTGCTCGGCGGCTCCGGGCAGCGGCTCGACGTCCGTCACCTCGCCCTCGGCGACGAGACGGGCGCAGGCGAGGTAGCCGGGGCTGCCGAAGGCGGAGCCGGCCTTGGAGCCCGCGGCCTGGTCGGCACTCGCGCTGGAGCCCGAGTCGGAGGCCCCGCCCCCGACCTGCCCCAGCAGCCACACCATGCCCGACAGCGCGCCCGCGACGGCGGCGACCGCGACGGTGCCGAGAGCGAACCTGCGCACCGGACGCCAGCTCCGCGGCGCCCGTACGGGAACGGGTTCCTCCTGCGGCCGCGCGTCCTCGGCCAGCGCGCCGCCGATGATCCCGAGCTGCTCCCGCAGCAGTGCCACGTCGGCGCTCGCCCTGCGGTGTTCGGCCATGAAGGCCGCGTCGGCACGGGCCTCGTCCGGCAACTCCTCGCCGGTGATCGCGGCCATCAGCGCGTCGACACCGTCGTACCTGTCGTGTTCGGCGGTCATGTCACACCACCTCGTCCTCGTGCAGGCGGGCGCGCAAGGCTCGTACCGCCGTGTGCAGCCGGCTCTTGACGGTGCCTTCCGGGACGCCGAGCTCCTCGGCGATCGAGCGGACCGGCAGATCGGCGAAGAAACGCAGGACGAGGACCTGACGCTGGGGGTCGGGCAGCTCGTCGAGGCCCTGGGCGACGGCGAGGGACAGCACGCTGGTGTCCTCCCCCGAGGGGTGCTCCAGCTGCCTCAGGGAGGCCAGGCGCTCGCCGATCCGCTCCTGGCGCTTCTTGGCCCGGTGCCAGTCCATGGCCAGGTTGGAGGCGACGACGGCCGCCCACGCGGAGACGTCGCGCGGGGCCTCGTACCCCTTCGCCGCGCGCTCCAGCAGCCGCAGGCGGACCTGCTGCACCCCGTCCGGCAGGTCCGTCTGCGGCACTCCGCCCAGCGCGAGCACCGCCCGCACCCGGCGTTCCTGAGCCGCGTCCAGAGGATCCCCCTGATCGTCCCTCTGGACCCGGCGGGCCTTTCCGCGCAGCACAAGCCACCCCCCTCACCGCGTTTCCTCTACGACGTCACAGCGCACGGAAACGTTCGGCCGGGTCTGCGGGAATTTCACCGAGGCGTACGTCACACCGTCGCGCGACGCAGCACAGCTTGCGGCAGGAGGCCCACACAGAGCTAATTTCTGCAGCTCAGCGGGGTGCGAGCGTGAGTTCCGCAACCGTACCGGCGGTCCGGGTGTCCCGGTTGCCGGGCATGGCGTCCAAAGAATTGGACAGGCGGACCCCGGTCGGCCGCATGATGGAAAAGCCGCAGACACGCAAGAAGCCGCAGACAGGCACGTACACGTAGAGGGAGTCGCCGTGAGGGTCGGAATCGTCGGAGCCACCGGGCAGGTCGGCACGGTCATGCGCAGGATCCTCAAGGAGCGTGCCTTCCCGGCCACCGAGCTGCGCCTGTTCGCCTCGGCCCGCTCGGCGGGGACGGTCCTGGACGGCGTGACGGTGGAGGACGCGGCGACCGCCGACTACAGCGGCCTCGACATCGTGCTGTTCTCCGCGGGCGGCGCGACCTCGAAGGCGCTGGCCGAGAAGGTCGCCGCGCAGGGCCCCGTCGTGATCGACAACTCCTCCGCCTGGCGCCGGGACCCGGACGTACCCCTCGTGGTCTCCGAGGTGAACCCGCACGCGGTCGCCGACCGGCCCAAGGGCATCATCGCCAACCCGAACTGCACGACGATGGCCGCGATGCCCGTCCTGCGCCCGCTGCACGCGGAGGCGGGTCTTCAGGCGCTGGTCGTCGCCACCTACCAGGCGGTGTCCGGCTCGGGCCTCGCGGGCGTGGCGGAGCTGCACGGCCAGGCGCAGAAGGTGATCGCCGACGCGGACAAGCTGACGCACGACGGCGGTGCGGTCGACTTCCCGGAGCCCGGCGTCTACAAGCGCCCCATCGCCTTCAACGTGCTCCCCCTCGCCGGTTCGATCGTCGACGACGGTCGAGACGAGACGGACGAGGAGCAGAAGCTCCGCAACGAGTCCCGCAAGATCCTGGAGATCCCCGAGCTGAAGGTCTCCGGCACCTGCGTCCGCGTCCCGGTGTTCTCCGGCCACTCCCTCCAGATCAACGCCCGCTTCGCGCGCCCGATCTCCCCGGAGCGCGCGACGGAGCTGCTAGCCGGCGCCCCGGGCGTCGCGCTCTCCGACATCCCGACCCCTCTCCAGGCCGCCGGCCAGGACCCGTCCTTCGTCGGCCGCATCCGCCGCGACGAGACCGTGGACAACGGCCTGGCCCTGTTCGTCTCCAACGACAACCTCCGCAAGGGCGCCGCACTGAACGCGGTGCAGATCGCGGAGCTGGTGGCGGCTGAGCTGAAGGGATAGTGCCCCGGCGGGCAACATCTGCCCTTTGAGGAGCGGCGTCCGGTGCGTGCTCTGGGGATCCCCCCGGCCGATGGCTGGGGTAATGCCGGGTGCGGGCCCTCGTACTGGACGTACTCGGTCTGTGCCCGGTGCGGCGAGTGGGGGCAGGGCACCTCCCCCGCACGTGAGGCAGTGGGGGCGTGTGCCGGGCGTCGCGACGGGGCGAACGTTGCCCAGCGGCGCACTAGCCCCTCCTGACCTCGTAGAGGAAGCAGCCGTACTCGACGGCCCGGACGTGGACGAGTGCCACGGACGGGTCGTCGAACGCGTTCCGGAAGGCCCTGTCGTCGGGGGCCGCGACCAGCTCTCCGCCCAGGATGTGCCCGTCGGCCGAGTAGCGGCGGACCGTGCGGTGGGCGTTGGCGAACGGGTAGCCGTCGCCCTCCGGACCGGGGCACTCGTCCGCGTGGACGAAGACGGGGCCCTGCTCGTCGTAGGCACCGGGCTCGGCGCCCGTCCCGGCCGCCCAGCGGCGCAGGGGCGCGTAGGAGACGAGGGCGATCACCTCGCCCGGCTCGCTGCGGCGCAGACAGCAGCGCAGCGGGGCGCCGCCTTCGTCGTCGGTGACGGGGGTCATCGGGCGGCCCGCGTCGTCGGCGGTGCGGAGCTCCTTGAGGACGGACGATTCGATGGGTCGTGCGGTGTAGGTCGTCATGCCGTCCAGACTGCCGCGGGCCGGGCTGGATGACCGGCGGGATACGGACAGGGCGTTTCCCGCGCCGGCCGGCATCGGTTCGGCCCGTCAGGCGTTCGAGGACGGGGCCCCTTCAGGGCCGAAACGGGGGTCTGGGGGCGCAGCCCCCGGAGACGCCGACCGGGGCGACCCATCGGGAAAACCCTCGTCGCCCTCCCCCCGGTCACGTGGAAGGATGGCGCAACCCACACATAACGAGGAGATGACCGCGTGCCTGGCACAAACCTGACTCGCGAAGAGGCGCAGCAGCGGGCGACGCTGCTCACCGTTGACTCGTACGAGATCGATCTCGACCTCTCCGGCGCGCAGGAGGGCGGCACCTACCGGTCCGTGACCACGGTGCGTTTCGACGTGGCCGAAAACGGTGCCGCGTCCTTCATCGACCTGGTGGCCCCCACCGTTCACGAGGTGACGCTCAACGGCGACGCACTCGACCCCGCCGAGGTCTTCAAGGACTCGCGCATCGCCCTCCCGGGACTGCTCGACGGCCGCAACATCGTGCGGGTCGTCGCCGACTGCGCCTACACCAACACCGGTGAGGGCCTGCACCGCTTCGTCGACCCCGTCGACCAACAGGCTTATCTCTACACCCAGTTCGAGGTCCCGGACGCCCGCCGCGTGTTCGCGTCCTTCGAGCAGCCCGACCTGAAGGCGACCTTCCAGTTCACGGTGAAGGCACCCACCGGCTGGACCGTCATCTCCAACTCGCCGACGCCCGAACCCAAGGACGACACCTGGGCCTTCGAGCCGACGCCGCGGATCTCGTCGTACATCACGGCACTCATCGTCGGCCCGTACCACTCGGTCCACAGTGTGTACGAGAAGGACGGGCAGTCCGTCCCGCTCGGCATCTACTGCCGGCCCTCGCTCGCCGAGTTCCTCGACTCCGACGCGATCTTCGAGGTCACGCGGCAGGGCTTCGAGTGGTTCCAGGAGAAGTTCGACTACGCGTACCCGTTCAAGAAGTACGACCAGCTGTTCGTGCCGGAGTTCAACGCGGGCGCGATGGAGAACGCGGGCGCGGTGACCATCCGCGACCAGTACGTCTTCCGCTCCAAGGTCACCGACGCGTCGTACGAGCTGCGCGCCGAGACGATCCTGCACGAGCTGGCCCACATGTGGTTCGGCGACCTGGTCACCATGGAGTGGTGGAACGACCTGTGGCTGAACGAGTCGTTCGCCACCTACACCTCCATCGCCTGCCAGGCGTACTACCCGGGGTCCCGCTGGCCGCACTCCTGGACCACCTTCGCCAACTCCATGAAGACGTGGGCCTACCGGCAGGACCAGCTGCCCTCGACCCACCCGATCATGGCCGAGATCAACGACCTCGACGACGTGCTCGTCAACTTCGACGGCATCACCTACGCCAAGGGCGCGAGCGTCCTGAAGCAGCTCGTGGCGTACGTCGGCATGGACGAGTTCTTCGCGGGCGTGCAGGCGTACTTCAAGCGCCACGCCTTCGGCAACACGCGCCTGTCCGACCTGCTGGGCGCGCTGGAGGAGACCTCCGGCCGTGACCTGGGGACCTGGTCCCAGAAGTGGCTGCAGACCGCCGGCATCAACATCCTGCGCCCGGAGATCGAGACGGACGCCGAGGGTGCCATCACCTCCTTCGCGATCCGTCAGGAGGCCCCCGCCCTGCCCGCCGGCGCCAAGGGCGCGCCCACTCTGCGCCCGCACCGCATCGCCGTCGGCCTGTACGAACTCGACGCCGAGACGGGCAGGTTGGTGCGCGACGAGCGTGTCGAGCTGGACGTGGACGGCGAGCTGACGGCCGTACCGCAGCTGGTCGGCAAGCGCCGTCCGGCCGTGGTGCTGCTCAACGACGACGACCTGTCGTACGCCAAGGTCCGCCTGGACGAGGAGTCCCTCGCGTTCGTCACCGAGCACCTCGGGGACTTCGAGTCGTCGCTCCCCCGCGCCCTGTGCTGGGCCTCTGCCTGGGACATGACGAGGGACGCGGAGCTGGCGACCCGTGACTACCTCGCCCTGGTCCTGTCGGGCATCGGCAAGGAGTCCGACATCGGTGTCGTGCAGTCGCTGCACCGCCAGGTGAAGCTGGCCATCGACCTGTACGCCGACCCGGCGACCCGCGAGGCCCTGCTGAACCGCTGGACCGACGCCACGCTCGCCCACCTGCGCGCGTCCGCACCGGGCAGCGACCACCAGCTGGCCTGGGCGCGGGCGTTCGCGGCGACGGCCCGGACACCGGAGCAGCTGGACCTGCTGGATTCCCTGCTCGAAGGTGGGCAGACGATCGAGGGCTTGGCCGTCGACACCGAGCTGCGCTGGGCGTTCGTGCAGCGGCTCGCGGCGGTCGGCCGCTACGACGAGACGGAGATCGCCGGCGAGTACGAGCGGGACAGGACGGCCGCCGGTGAGCGCCATGCCGCCAGCGCCCGTGCCGCCCGGCCGACGGAAGAGGCCAAGGCGGAGGTGTGGGCGCAGGTCGTCGAGTCCGACAAGCTGCCGAACGCCGTCCAGGAGGCCGTCATCGGCGGTTTCGTCCAGACCGACCAGCGTGAGCTGCTCGCCCCGTACGCCGAGAAGTACTTCGAGGTGGTCAAGGGCGTCTGGGACTCCCGCTCGCACGAGATCGCCCAGCAGATCGCGATCGGCCTCTACCCGGCCGTCCAGGTCTCGCAGGAGACGCTGGACCGGACGGACGCCTGGCTGGCCTCCGCCGAGCCCGGCGCGGCGCTGCGCCGCCTGGTCTCCGAGTCCCGCTCGGGCGTGGAGCGCGCGCTGAAGGCACAGGCGGCGGACGCGCGGGCGTAGTCGTCGATACGAGTACGAGGGCGCCCGGTGTCGGGCGCCCTTCTCGTTCGTGGGCTCAGCGCACGACCATGCCGCCGGTCACGTTGACGAAGGTGCCGGTGATGCCGGCCGCGTGGTCGGAGGCGAGGAAGACGGCCGTGGCGGCGACGTCGGCGAGGGTGGGGTTGCGGCGGGTCATGCGCATCCCGGCGAGCTGGTCGACGATGCCCTGTACGGCGGCGGCGTCGATGGCGGGGTTGACCGCGGAGAGCTTCTCGACGGTGAAGGTCTCGGGCACTCCGGCCGCCCACAGGCCGACCGCCCGCACCCCGCGCGGGCCGCACTCCACCGCCAGGTTGCGGACGAGCGTGTCGAGGGCGGCGTCGGCGGGTCCCGTGCCGCCCATCATCGGACTGCCGTGCGCGGAACCGCTGTTGAGGGTGAGGATCACGCCCGAGCCGCGTTCGGCCATCCGGCGGGCGGCGCCGCGGGCCGTGATGAAGTTCGCGCGGGTGCCGTTGACGACGGGCCGCAGGAAGTCGTCCACGGGCATCTCGGTGAGCGGGGCGCCCTGCACGTCGCCGCGGGTGACGAGGTTGAAGGAGATGTCGACGTCGCCGACGCGGGTGAGATGCTCCTCCACGGCCGCCTCGTCGAGGGCGTCCACGACGGCGACCTCGGCGTCCTTGATGTCGTCGGCCACCGTCTGAAGCGTTTCCCGGGTACGTCCGACGAGGTGCACGCGGGCGCCTTCGGCCGCGAAGGCGCGGGCGACCGCCCCGCCGATCGAGCCGCCGGCGCCGTAGACGATCGCGGTCTTGTCGGTGAGCAGCATGGTGGTCTCCTTCGGAGGTGTTCCGTATCGGTCGGTCATACAGACGCACGGCACCCCGGCCGCTCATCGGTCGGCAGGATCACAGGCGCAGCGGCAGGCCGAAGGCCGGAAAGAGATGCGGTTCGAAGGACATGACCTCCACGACGCGGTCGTCGCCGTCGAAGCGGAGGACGTCGAGGACCTGGGCGCGGTAGACGTTCGTACCGGGCCTGCGGACGTAACCGCCCGCCGCCAGCTGGCCGTTGGCGCGGGCGGGCAGGTGGCGCCAGTGCCCGAAGAACATGGGGGACGCCGGGTCGAGGGTCGGGCGCAGGAAGTCGACGAGGGCGTCGCGGCCCGTGAACCAGAACGGGTTCGGCGGCATGGTGAGCGTGACGTCCTTGCTCAGCAGGTCGGTCATGGCCGCGAGGTCGAGCCGCTCCGCGGCGGCCATGTACCGCTGCAGGACGGCGCGTTGGGCCTCGGTGGGCTCGGTCGCGGTCCAGTCGGCGCGCCTGCGGGGCAGGTGGTCGCGGAGGGTGGGGCGGGCCCGCTGCAGGGCGCTGTTGGCGGAGGCCACGGTCAGGTCGAGGGCCTCGGCGGTCTCGGCCGCGGTCAGGCCGAGCACGTCCCGCAGGATCAGCACGGCGCGCTGGCGGGGCGGCAGATGCTGGATGGCGGCGAGGAAGACCAGCTCCAGGGTCTCGCGGGAGACGGCGGCGGCGTCCGGACGGTCCTCCTCGGGGGTGGGCAGCTCGTCGTCGGGGTAGGGCTGCAGCCAGGTGACCCGGGCGGGTGGTTCGCCGGTGCCGTGGTTCATGCCGGGGATCGGTTCGTAGCGCTGTGGGCGGCGGGCGGTGCGGCGCTGGAAGTCGAGGCAGGCGTTGGTGGCGATGCGGTACAGCCAGGTGCGCGCGCCGGCCCGCCCCTCGAAGCCGTCCCGGGCCCGCCAGGCCCGCAGGAACGTCTCCTGCACCAGGTCCTCGGCGTCGTCGTAGGAGCCGGTCATGCGGTAGCAGTGCACCTGGATCTCGTGCCGGTGGGACTCGGTGAGGGCGGCGAAGTCGGCTTCGGTGAGGAGGGATGCAGGACGGGAGCGTTCCGTAACGAGGTCCGGTGTGACGGGTTCCTTCGCCGTTTCCCGGGACACCTCCGGCGTCTCGCGGGCCACCTCCGCCGTGTCCCGGTCGGCGTTCGCCGTGTCCCGGGCCAGTCGTGCCACCCGCCGCAGCCGAGCGACGGACGACGAGAGTTCGGTGGCTCCCGAGTACAGGACCGAGGGAGGCTGCGGTGCCAGCTCCTTCACCTGCCGGGCGATGTCCCCGATCAGGCCGTCCACTCCGGCCGCTCCGGTCGCCCCGGCCGCTCCGCTCTCATCGAACTCGTGCCGCTTGCGGTACGCCTTCTGCCGGCAGGCGGCCGAGCAGTACACCGAGCTGCGGCCCGTGCGGCCGGCCCGGGCGGGGAGCGGTTTGCCACAGCTGGCACAGACCTGGGCGACCACGGGCACCTCCGGAACTCCGGGCTTTGCGTCACGCGGGGACGGTGTGACGCTATCGCGAGTCGGTGCCCGTGACGCGGGTCCGAACCGACTTCTCGGTGAGGCCCCCGGCAACGGTCCGCCCCCTTCCGGCACCCGCCCCACCGCCGCCCCGTCGGGACGTGACAGGTGTAGCGCCGCGACGGTGGATCCACCGGGATCCCCGAGCCCGACGGATACTCTCCGCATGACTGCGCAGCACAACGACCCCATCGACGCGATCATCCGCCAGTGGGCCGAGGTGCGGCCCGATCTCGACACCGCCGCGATGGAGGTCTTCGGGCGGATCTTCCGGCTGTCGCGCACGATGGGCGACCGGATGGAGCGGGCGTACGCGCCCTACGGGATCTCGCGCGGCGAGTTCGACGTCCTCGCCACGCTGCGCCGCTCCGGCGAGCCGTACACCCTCTCGCCCCGCCGGCTGTCCGGCACCGATCCCGAACAGGCCCCGGCGCGGGCCGCGCTCGGTGCCGCGCAGCTGCTGGGGCCGGCGCTCACGCGCTACGTGCTGCGGTTTCCGGCGGCCGTGGCGCTCAGCCGCGAGGAGATCGCGGCATGGCCGGCACCGACCCTGCAGCGGTATCTCACGGCACCGAGCCCCTGAGAACACGCCGAGGGCGCCGGTCTCGCCCACCTGCGGCGGGGCCGGCGCCCTCGAAGGAGTGTGAGGTCAGGCCTTCGCCTTGGCCTTCGGCTCACGGTCCTTGGACCTGTCCAGGACCATCACCAGGCCCGCGATGACCCCGAACAGGGCGAGGGGGGCCAGAACGTAGAGGCCCAGCGTCTCGCCGACGCTCAGGCCCGGGCCGGGGTCGTCGCCGTCGTCGCGGGTCAGCGCGAGCGCGGGGGACGTCATGAGCAGCATCATCAGCGTCGTACCGGCAGCCAGGGCGCCGGCGCGCAGGGCGTTCTTCTTGTCCACGGTGCCAAAAGTATCGAACGGCGAATCGGCCCGCTCGTCCGGGGGTGCCGTACGGGCTCCGCGCTACTCCGGCCGCCCCGGCCGCAGCACATCGATCAACCCGTGCAGGCGTGGCGATCCCGCCAGCTCCTCCAGGGTGACCGGGCGGCCCTCCGCGCCCGCGATCGGGAGTCGCCAGTTCGGGTACTGGTCCCATGTGCCGGGGAGGTTCTGGGGACGGCGGTCGCCGAGCGTGTCGGGGAGCCAGACGCCGAGCATGCGGGACGGCGTGGCGAGCAGGAAGCGGTGGACCGCCTGGATCTCGGCCTCCTCCTCCGACGTGCCGTGGCCGCCACCCGTGCCGTCCAGCAGGCCGAGGCTGGCCAGCAGGCCCAGCCACTCGCCCGCGTCGGCCGCCGCCTCCGCGCGCTCCTCCTCCAGCGGAAGGGTCAACAGGCCCAGGCTGTCGCGGAGTTCGACGTGTTCTCCGGTGAGGCGGGCGGCGGTGGGCGGCAGGTCGTGGGTGGTGGCGGTGGCCAGGCAGTCGGCGCGCCAGCGCTCCGGCGGCAGCGGACGGCCGTCGCCGTCCCAGTCCCGTTCGAACCACAGGACGGACGTGCCGAGCACCCCGCGCTCGCGCAGCGTCTCGCGTACGCCGGGCTCGACCGTGCCCAGGTCCTCGCCGATGACGACGGCACCGGCGCGCGAGGCCTCCAGCACGAGGACGGCGAGCATGGCCTCGGCGTCGTAGCGGACGTACGTCCCCTCGGTGGGCGGGTGCCCCTGCGGCACCCACCAGAGGCGGAACAGGCCCATGACGTGGTCGATGCGCAGGGCGCCGGCGTAGCGGAAGAGCGCCTTCAGCAGGCGGCGGTACGGCTCGTAGCCGGACTCGGCGAGACGGTCCGGCCTCCAGGGCGGCAGGCCCCAGTCCTGGCCGCGCGCGTTGAAGGCGTCCGGTGGCGCGCCCACCGACATCCCGCCGGCGAAGTACTCCTGCTGTGCCCAGGCGTCGGCGCCCCCGGGATGCACTCCGACCGCCAGGTCGTGCACGATCCCGATCGGCATCCCGGCCTCGCGCGCGGCGCGCTGGGCGTCGGTGAGCTGGGCGTCGGTGAGCCAGGCCAGCCAGGAGTGGAAGTCGACCCGGTCCATCAACTCCCCGCGGGCGCGCGCCGTTTCGGCCGACCGGGGGTCGCGCAGGGCGGCCGGCCACCGGCTCCAGTCGGAGCCGTGCACCTCGGCGAGGGCGTACCACGTGGCGTGGTCCTCCAGGGCCTCGCCCTCCTCGGCGAGGAAGTCGACGTACGCGGCACGCCGCCCGGGCCCCGGCTCCACCTCGCGGACCAGCTCCAGCGCCTGTCGCTTGAGCGCCCAGACCGCGTCCCGGTCGATCAACGCGCCCTTCTCCAGCACCGATTCACGCAGTCCGGCGGCGCGCCCGAGCAGCGCGCGCAGGCGCTCGCGGTCCTCGACGTAGGCGTACTCGGGGACGTCCTCGACGCGCAGGTGCACGGGGTCGGGAAAGCGGCGGGAGGAGGGGCGGTAGGGAGAGGGGTCGGTGGGGGCGCCGGGCACGGCCGCGTGCAGCGGGTTGACCTGGACGAAGCCCGCGCCGAGGGCACGCCCGGCCCAGGCGGTGAGTTCGGTGAGGTCACCGAGGTCGCCCATGCCCCAGGAGCGGTGCGAGAGCAGGGAGTAGAGCTGGACGAGCAGCCCGTACGAGCGGGCGGCCGGCGTGGGCAGCCGGTCGGGGGCGACGACCAAGTGGACTGCCGCGGAACGGCCGTCGGGTGCTGTGGCCGTCAACCGGTGCACCCCGGGCGGGAGTTGCTCGGCGGACGCACGCGTCTCGCCCTGTTCGGTCTCGATCAGCAGTCGGGTGCCCTCCGGGAGGGCCGCGAGCGCGGGGGACGTACCGCCGCTCCAGAGCACCACCGTCGGCGGCAGCAGCCTCTCGCCCAGCTCCCGCTCGCGGGCGGCGAGTGCGGCACGGGTGGCCTCGGGGGTGCCCGTGTCGATGCCGAGGGCGGCCAGGACAAGGGTGACGGCGGTGGCCGAGGCCGCGACCGTGCGGTCCGGGGAGGGGCTGTAGGAGGTGGCGACGCCGTGCAGAGCGGCGAGCCGGGACAGATCCTCGGCGGGCGGTTCGGGCGATCCCTGCGCTGCTGCCATCTAGGGCCTCGTGCAGTCCGGCTCGGGGGCCACCGCCTCGCTGGTCAGGTGCGCCGCGTCGGCGAGGGGCGGCTCGCTGGTGAGGGGCTCGGCGTCGGGCAGGGGCGGTTCGCTGGTCAACGGGATCTCGGCGCAGGCGCCCTCCGCACTGAAGACGCAGAAGTGCGGCTCGGGTTCGAAGGACGGCAACTGCGCCACGGGTTTGGAGAGGGGGTAAGCCGGTGCGGCCACGGGGGGGCCTCCTTGTCTGGTGCGGGCAACGGGTTACCGCAGCCCTACCCCGTGCGCGCGGCGGCAGACGTACGGGATCGAACCAGGTGCCTCTTGTCACATTCTGCTCCACTTCTCCTCCATACCGGGAGCGCCGCGAGGCAGTGACCCCACCCCCACTATTCACTCAGTACATGTATCGAGTGCATAATGATCGCCATGAGCACCCGCCACATCCTGCTGGGGCTGCTCGCCTCGGGGTCGAGCCATGGCTACGACCTCAAGCGACGCCACGACGAACGTTTCCCGCAGGCCCGTCCGCTGGCCTACGGGCAGGTCTACACAACCCTGCAGCGCCTGGTCCGGGACGGCCTCGCCCAGGTCGAGGGCACCGACTCGGACGGCGGCCCGGAGCGGACGACGTACCGCTCGACCGAGGACGGAACGCGCGAACTGGCCCAGTGGGCCGCGGAGATCGCCCCGCCCGCACCGTTCGTGACGAACGAGATCTTCGCCAAGGTCGTCGTCTCGATCCTGTCCGGCGGCGACCCGGCCGGCTACCTGGCCGCGCAGCGCGCCGCACACATGGAGCGGATGCGGGAGCTGACGACGGTCAAGACCGCCGGTAGTGCCGACCTCGCGACCGTGCTCTCGGCGGACTACGCCCTCAACCACCTCGACGCCGACCTCCGTTGGATGAACACCACGGCGGCCCGGCTCACCACCCTGACCGCGGAGGTCGACGCAGCATGAGCAACGGGGATCTGAGCAACGGGGACAGCGCGGTGCCGCTCCTGGCGGCCCGTGACCTCACCAAGGCGCACGGCAGGACCGAGGCCCTGCGCGGCGCCTCGGTCGAGTTGCGGGCCGGTGAGATCCTCGCCGTGACCGGGGCCAGCGGCAGCGGGAAGTCCACGCTGCTGCACTGCCTGGCCGGCATCGTCCGCCCGGACGCGGGCGCGGTGACGTATGCCGGGCAGCGGCTCGACCAGCTGCCTCAGAAGCGGCTGAGCGAGCTGCGCCGCACCGACTTCGGGGTGGTCTTCCAGTTCGGGCAGCTGATTCCCGAGCTGACGGCGCTGGACAATGTCGCGCTGCCGCTGATGCTGGCCGGAACGCCGCGCGCCGAGGCGCAGGTACAGGCCGGCGAGTGGCTGGAGCGGTTCGGCGTACGGGGGCAGGAGGCGCTGCGGCCCGGTGAGATGAGCGGCGGCCAGGCCCAGCGGACGGCGCTGGCGCGGGCGTTGGTCACCGGCCCGAGGGTCGTCTTCGCGGACGAGCCGACGGGAGCGCTGGATTCCCTGGCGAGCGAGCAGGTGATGGCGGCCCTGGTGCACACGGCCCGGGACGCGGGCACGTCGGTGCTGCTGATCACGCACGACGCCCAGGTGGCCGCGTACGCGGACCGCGAGGTGCGGCTGAGCGACGGTGCTGTGGCGCCCGCGGGGGTGGCGGCATGAGGACCGATCTTCGGCTGGCCTGGCTGCTGACCCGGGGCTCCGACCGGCGCGAGTGGTGGCGGATCGGGCTGACGGCCCTCGGCGCGGCGATGGCGACAGGCATCGGGCTCGCGGTCGTCTCGCTCGCCTCGCTGGACGGGTACTACTCCGTGTCCGTCGGGTCGGGGCTGCTCGACTCCGACAGCGACCGGCGCGGAGTGATCTTCGCGTTGGGGCTGCTGCTGATCCCGGTGCTCGGGTTCCTCGGCCAGTGCGCGCGCATCGGAGCGGTGCACCGCGACCGGCGGCTGGCCGCGCTGCGGCTCGCGGGAGCCTCCCCCGGGCAGGTGCGGCGGATCGCGGCGCTGGAGTCGGGGCCGGCCTGTCTGGCCGGTTCGGTGGTGGCCACGGTCGCCTTCGTGCCGCTGCTGCTGGCTCTGTGGTCGCGCCCCTCGGCCTCGGCCTGGGCGGCAATCGTCCTGGTGGCCGCGGCCGTACCCGTGCTGGGCGCGGCCGTGAGCGCCCTGTCGCTGCGCCGGGTGGTGGCCTCGCCGCTCGGGTGGGTACGCCGGGTGCGGGCCACGCGGGGCCCTGGACGCCTGTTCAAGTCGGCGACCTGGCTGCTGGCGGCGACGCTGCTGATCATCGTCGGGACCCCGCTCTTCCGCGACTCCTCCACCTTCACCCCCGGGCCGCCGACGCTGATCGTCCTGACGCTGCTGATCAGCTGCACGGCGGTGTGGCTGTCCGGATCGTCGTCCCGGCAGCTGGGCGCGGGCCTGGCCGCCCGCACCCGGCGCCCGGCGGTGCTGATCGCGGCGGAACGGATGTGCGAGGACCCGTGGGCGGCGGCCCGTACGCATGCGGCGGTGCTGCTGGTGACGGTCGTGGCCTCGGGCTTCGTCGGCGTACGGCAGGTGCTGCTCACCGAGCTGCACGCCATACGCCGTGAAGGACAGCTGGCCGCGGGCATGACCTACTACACGACGGGCATCGACCTGACGGCCGCAGCGATCCTCGTCGCCCTCGCACTCATCCTCACCGGCCTCGCCGTCGGCACCGCCGAGTCCCTCGCCACCCGGCGCCGGGGTCTGGCCGCGCAGTCCGCCGCCGGAGTGCCGCACGGCGTGCTGGCCCGGGCACTGCTCCTGGAGACCGCGCTGCCGCTGGCGCCCGCGGTCGCGGTGGCGGGCATCGGCGGCCTGGGGATCGGCGCCTGGTACGCCTCGCTCAGCACGGACTACGTCGTGGCGCCGGTGCCGTGGGGCATGCTCCTGGTGCCCTTCGCCGTGTACGCGTGCTGCCTGCTGGCGGCGGCCACCTCACTCCCTCTGCTGCGCCGCTCGGTCCGCCCGGCCGAGCTGCGCTACGCATGAGCGGATGACTGTCCGGTCCGGGAGTACGGGGGGCTCCCGGACCGGACCGCGTGCGGCACGCCCCGGCACCGGGGCTATGCGAAAGCCCGGATCGTCAGGCGGAAATGCCGTCGATCCGGGCCATGGCGGCCTCCGCGCCGTATGGCTGCAAGTACGGCAGCCAGCGCGGGTCCCTATGGCCGGTGCCGATGATGCGCCAGGCCAGTCCGGTGGGTGGAGCGGGTTTGTGGCGCAGCCGCCAGCCGATCTCGAAAAGATGTCGGTCGGCCTTCACGTGGTTGCAGCGGCGGCAGGACGCCACCACGTTGTCCCAGACGTGTTTGCCCCCGCGGCTGCGCGGGATGACGTGGTCGACGCTGGTTGCGACGCCACCGCAGTACATGCACCGGCCCCCGTCGCGCGCGAAGAGCGCCCGCCGGGTAAGAGGAACGGGCCCCCGATAGGGAACCCGGACGAATCGCTTGAGCCGGACCACGCTGGGTGCGGGGACTGTGACGGTTGCGCTGTGCATGAAGGCGCCGGATTCCTCCAGGGAGACAGCCTTGTTCTCCAGGACGAGGACGAGCGCGCGGCGGAGCGGTACGACGCCGAGTGGCTCGTACGACGCGTTGAGGACCAGGACGTGCGGCACGGATGCCTCCTTGTGCGTCGGCGGCGCGTGGCTCGCGCCGGGACGATCTGTAGCCAGTCTCCCCTCTGGCCTGCTGGAAGCGCCACCATGTCCCGGTAACGGGCTGGGAGTGTTTTCGACCACATCTGATTCATCCCCCGGAGGGGCGATGGTTTATCCCACCTGCTCATCCCCCGATGGGCACCGTCTCTCCCTCGAAGACTGCAAGGATTCGCACACGATGCCCCGATAGTGTGGTGGACCCGCCTGCCCGGTGACCCTTCCGTGACCTTGACCAATCCGGAACCGGACGGCGGACCGCAGCGCCTGGAGGTACCTGCCGTGTCCTTGCCCGCCGTCCTACTGGCCGCCGGTTCGTCGCCGTCGCCGACCCCCTCGGAGTCGACGACCCCGGCGGTCCCCACGCTCCAGGACGCCCAGCAGAGCGCGAACAACGCCGCCAGCTGGGTCGAGCAGAACTGGTCCACCTGGCTCGCGATCAGCCTCAGGGTCGTGCTGATCCTGGTGATCGCCGGGGTGCTGAGAGCGGTCGTGCAGCGGGCGATCACCAAGCTGATAGACCGCATGACCCGCACCGCCCAGGCCGTGGACGGCACGGCGCTCGGCGGGCTGCTGGTGAACACCGAGCGCCGGCGCCAGCGCTCCCAGGCGATCGGCTCGGTACTGCGCTCGGTCGCGTCCTTCGCGATCATGGGCACCGCGGCGCTGATGATCCTGGCGGCGTTCCAGATCAACCTGGCGCCGCTGCTGGCCTCCGCCGGTGTCGCGGGCGTGGCGATCGGTTTCGGCGCCCGCAACCTGGTCACGGACTTCCTCTCCGGCGTCTTCATGATCCTGGAGGACCAGTACGGGGTCGGGGACACGATCGACGCCGGCATCGCCTCCGGCGAGGTGATCGAGGTCGGCCTGCGCGTGACCAAGCTGCGCGGCGACAGCGGCGAGATCTGGTACGTCCGCAACGGCGAGGTCAAGCGCATCGGCAACCTCTCCCAGGGCTGGGCCACGGCGGGCGTCGACGTGACCGTGAAGGCGAACGAGGACCTGGACCGGGTGAAGTCCACCCTCGACGAGGTCGCCGAGAAGATGAGCGCGGAGGAGCCCTGGAACGAGCTCCTGTGGAGCCCGATCGAGGTCCTCGGCCTGGACAGCGTGCTCCTCGACTCGATGGTGGTCCGAATCTCCGCGAAGACCATGCCCGGCAAGTCCCTGACCGTGGAACGCGAACTGCGCTGGCGCGTCAAGCGCGCCTTCGACGCCGCGAACATCCGCATCGTGGGCGGCGCGACGGCCCCGCTGGACGAGGAGCCCGTCGACCCGACGGCAGCGGTCTCGGCCCCCTCCGCGCTCTCCAACCCCGACTCCCCGCAGGCGGCGGCCGCATCGCCGCTCGCCCAGCAACGCTCGGCGACGCCGAAGTAGGGGCCGGCCGGCCGCACCACCCACTCCCACCGCCCCCGAGGTAACGACTCTGTTGCCTCGGGGGCGGTTCCTATTGACGCCTCCTTCGCCCTGGGCTTACGTTCCTCCCAGTCAATAGGAAACTTTCCTAACAGTGATCAACGGCCACCCGCACAGTGATCAGTGAGAAGCTGGGCAGTCGAGCTGGGCAGTCGAAAGGCAGGTGTCGACCACATGGCAGGAACAGCCGGTACGCCGGGCACCCCGCGCGTCCTGCGCGCCATGAACGACCGCGCCGCCCTGGACCTCCTCCTGGAGCACGGGCCCCTGTCCCGCACCCGGATCGGCAAGCTCACCGGCCTCTCCAAGCCGACCGCCTCCCAGCTGCTCGCCCGCCTGGAGGCGGCCGGCCTCGTCCTCGCCACCGGCACCACGGAGGGACGCCCCGGCCCCAACGCCCAGCTCTACGAGGTCAATCCGGCCGCCGCGTACGCCGCCGGACTCGACGTCACCCCCGAGCGCGTCCTCGCCGCCGTCGCCGACATCACCGGCCGCAGGGTGGGCTCGTACGAACTGCCCACCCCGGGAAGGCGGCCCACCCAGCCCGTCGTCCAACAGGTGACCGACGCCCTCGACGGCGCCGTGAAGGCCGCGGGGCTCGGCCGTGACGACGTCCACCGGCTCGTCATCGGCACCCCGGGCGCCTTCGACCCCAACACCGGCCGGCTGCGCTACGCCTCCCACCTCCCGGGCTGGCACACCCCGGCCCTGCTCGACGAACTCGCCGCCGCACTGCCGATGCCGGTCGAGTACGAGAACGACGTCAACCTCGCCGCCGTCGCCGAACAACGGCTGGGCGCGGCCCGCGGGCACGAGGACTTCGTGCTGCTGTGGAACGAGGGCGGCCTCGGTGCCGCCCTCGTCCTCGGCGGGCGGCTGCACCGCGGCTGGACCGGCGGCGCGGGCGAGGTCGGCTTCCTGCCCGTGCCGGGCGCACCCCTGGTCCGGCAGGTGACCAAGGCCAACAGCGGTGGCTACCAGGAGCTGGCCGGTTCGCAGGCCATCCCCAAGCTGGCCCGCCGGCTGGGCATCGAGGAGATCCCGGCCGGCCCGTACGCCGAGGCCGCCGCGGCTCTCGTCGCCCGCGCCGCCGAAGCCCACGAAGCCCACGGGAGCGCCGCCGACCCGCACCGGCAGCTACTGGAGACCTACGCGACGCACCTCGCCACCGGTCTCGCGTCCCTCGTCTCCGTACTCGACCCGGAACTCGTCGTCCTCAGCGGCAGCTCGCTCACCGCGGGCGGCGAGGTGCTCCGCGCCCTGGTCCAGGCCGAGCTGGAGGAACTGGCCGCCTCCCGGCCCCGGCTCGTGGTCGGCGACGTCCGTGAACACCCCGTGCTGCGGGGCGCGTTGGAAAGCGCCCTGGTGGCCACCCGCGACGAGGTCTTCGACACCTCCCGCTGAGCAGCCCGTACACCTTCTCGCACACCCACTGAACTCACCCCCCGCCTTCCCTCACTCACCCCGTCCCGCCCCTGGGAGACCTCGCCATGCCCGGAATGCCCCGGAAAGCGGCGCTCGCTGTCGCCGCCTCCGCCTCACTCGCCCTCCTCGCCACCGCCTGTACCGGCCAGTCCTCCTCCGGCGCCGACGACGACGCCTCGAAGGACACGACCATCAACTTCTGGCACGCGTGGAGCGCGCCCAATGAAGTGAAGGCCGTCAACTCCCTGATCTCCGGCTTCGAGAAGGCGCACCCCAACATCCATGTGAACGTCGTCGCCAACATGACCGACGACAAGATCAACCAGGCGCTGCGGACGGGCGGTGACAAGGCTCCGGACGTCATCTCCTCCTTCACCACCAACAATGTCGGCAAGTTCTGCTCGTCGGGTGCGCTGGTCGACCTGGGCCCCTTCTACAAGAAGGCGGGGATCGACCCGGAGACGACGTTCCCGAAGGCGATGAACGAATACACCCAGTTCGACGGAAACCGCTGCACGGCGCCGTTGCTGGGTGACGCGTACGGGCTCTACTACAACAAGACGGCCTTCGCGAAGGCCGGCATCAAGAACCCGCCGAAGACCTGGTCCGAATTCGAGGCCGACGCCAAGAAGCTGACGATCGCCCAGGGCGACAGCTACAAGCAGCTCGGTTTCATGCCGGACTACCACGGCTGGGAGACGACGACCGAGCACTACTTCGGGCAGTTCTCCCCGACGTACTTCGACAAGGCCGGCACGTCGCAGCTCGCCGCCGACCCGGCTTTCGAGGCCGGATTCAAGCTCCAGAAGAAGCTGGTCGACGAACTCGGCGGTTTCAGGAAACTGGAGACCTACCGCTCGAAGCTCGGCGACGAATGGGGCGTCAAGCACCCCTTCCACACCGGCCAGGTGGCCATGCAGCTGGACGGTGAATGGCGCCTGGGAATGGCCGTCGGCGCAAAGCCGAAGTTCGACATCGGCGTGGCCCCGCTGCCCGTCCCCGACGACCGGGCCGACCAGTACGGCAAGGGCTACATCACCGGCACCATCACCGGCGTCTCCGCCGCGAGCCACAAGCAGAACGCGGCCTGGGAGCTGGTGAAGTACATGACCACGGACACGGACGCGGTGGTGAACTTCTCCAACGCCATCCACAACGTGCCTTCGACGCTGGCCGCCCTCAAGTCCCCGAAACTGAAGTACGACCCGCGCTTCAAGACGTTCCTGGACATCGCCGCGAACCCGAACTCGACCACGTCACCGGCATCCATCAACGGCGGCGTGTACCTCGCGACGATCCAGAACTTCGGCTACGACTACGAGAGCGGAAAGGTCTCCGACCTGAAGGCCGGCCTGAAGAAGACGGCCGCGCAGATCGACACGGACATCGCGCAGGCGAAGTAGGCCGACGATGAGCACCGTCACTCTGGCGTCGAAGCGCAGGAAGCAGGCCCTGCGCACGGCCGCCTTCATGTCGCCCTGGTTGATCGGCTTCGCGGTCTTCTTCGCGTATCCGCTGATGTCGACCGTCTATTTCTCCTTCATGCACTACGACGGCTTCGAACCGCCGACGTGGAGCGGGACGAAGAACTGGACGTACGTCTTCGAGCACTATCCCTTCTTCTGGCCGGCCCTGCGCAACACCCTGTGGCTGGTCCTGGTCATGGTGACCCTGAGGGTCCTCTTCGGCCTCGGGGTCGGCCTTCTGATCACCAAGATAAAGACGGGTACGGGAGTCTTCCGCACCCTCTTCTATCTGCCCTATCTCGCCCCGCCGGTGGCCGCCACGATGGCCTTCGCGTTCCTGCTCAACCCCGGTACGGGCCCGGTCAATTCGCTCCTCGAAAAGGTCGGCATCCCGGCCCCGGGCTGGTTCAACGACCCCACCTGGTCCAAGCCCGCCCTCACCCTGCTCGCCCTGTGGGGCATCGGCGACCTGATGGTCATCTTCATGGCCGCGCTGCTCGACGTGCCCCAGGAGCAGTACGAGGCCGCGGAGCTGGACGGCGCGTCGGCGTGGCAGCGGTTCCGGTACGTGACGCTGCCGAACATCTCGCCGATCGTCATGTTCGCCGTCGTCACCGGCGTGATCCAGACGATGCAGTACTACACACAGCCGCTCATCGCCGGAAAGGTCGCCTCGGGCGTGATCCAGGGCGCGGGCACCCAGTTCGAGCCCGGCTACCCGGAGAAGTCGACCCTCACCCTCCCCCAGCTCGTCTACAACCTCGGCTTCCAGCGCTTCGACTACGGCTCCGCGTGTGTCGTCGCCCTGGTCCTGTTCGCCCTGTCCATGGTGTTCACCGCGTTCCTGATGCGGCGCCGGGGCGGTCTCAACCTGGCAGGTGACTGACCATGGCCCAAGTACTGGACAAACCCGTGCAGTTGAAGGCACCCGTCTCCCCCGCCGAGCGCACGGCCCGCCGCCGGTCGCTCCTGGAGTGGGTCGCGATCCACTCCCTCGGCGTGGCGGTGGCGCTCTTCTTCGTGCTGCCCTTCGTGTTCGTGTTCCTGACCTCGCTGATGAGCGACACCCAGGCCCTCAGCCGGGACCTGATCCCGCACACCTGGGAGTGGTCCAACTACAAGAAGGTCTTCGACACCCCGGGCTTTCTGACCTGGTGGAAGAACACGCTGATCTACGCGGGACTGGGCACGGTCCTCACCGTGGTGTCGTCGATCCCGGTGGCGTACGCGCTCGCCAAGTTCCGCTTCCGGGGCCGCAGTCTGTCGCTCATGCTGGTGATCTCGATGATGATGCTGCCACCGCAGGTGATCATCATCCCGATGTACCTGTTCTGGGCGAAGCAGCTGGACCTGTCGGGCACGCTGTGGCCGCTGATCATCCCGATGGCGTTCGGTGACGCGTTCTCCATCTTCCTGCTGCGCCAGTTCCTGATGACCATCCCGAACGAGTACCTGGACGCGGCGAAGGTGGACGGCTGCGGCGACTTCAGGACCCTCCTGAAGATCGTCCTGCCGATGGCCAGGCCGGGCATCGCGGCAGTGGGCCTCTTCCAGTTCTTCTACGCCTGGAACGACTACTTCGGCCCGCAGATCTACGCCTCGGAGAACCCGGGCGCCTGGACCCTCTCCTACGGCCTGGAGTCCTTCAAGGGCGCCCACCACACCGACTGGAACCTCACCATGGCCGCGACCGTGCTGGTCATGGCCCCCGTGATCCTCGTCTTCTTCTTCGCGCAGAAGGCGTTCGTCGAGGGCGTCACGCTCACCGGAGTGAAGGGTTAACCCCACATGCTGTGTATCCCCGGGGGACAACCCCCGGACCCCCGGCCGATGAAGACCGCCCCCGGCGCCCGGAAGCGAGGGAACCTCCAGTGAAACTCACCGTGGTCGGCGGAGGCTCGACCTACACACCCGAACTCATCGACGGCTTCGCCCGGTTGCGTGACACCCTGCCCGTCGAGGAACTGGTCCTCGTCGACCCGGCGCCCGAACGTCTGGAGCTGGTGGGCGGTCTGGCCCGCCGTATCTTCGCCAGGCAGGGGCACGACGGCCGGATCGTGACGACCGACGACCTGGACGCCGGCGTGGACGGCGCGGACGCCGTGCTGCTGCAGCTGCGCGTCGGCGGTCAGGCGGCCCGCGAACAGGACGAGACATGGCCCCTGGAGTGCGGCTGCGTCGGCCAGGAGACGACCGGCGCGGGCGGCCTGGCCAAGGCGCTGCGCACGGTCCCGGTCGTCCTGGACATCGCTGAACGGGTCCGTCGTACCAACCCGGACGCCTGGATCATCGACTTCACCAACCCGGTCGGCATCGTCACCCGTGCCCTGCTGCAGGCGGGCCACAAGGCGGTCGGCCTGTGCAACGTCGCGATCGGCTTCCAGCGGAAGTTCGCGGACCGGCTCGGCGTCTCACCGTCCGACGTCCACCTCGACCACGTGGGCCTCAACCACCTCACCTGGGAGACCGGCGTACGTCTCGGCGGCCCCGAGGGCGAGAACGTCCTGCCCAAGCTGCTGGCCGAACACGGCGACTCGATCGCCGCCGACCTGCGGCTGCCCCGGGCCGTGCTCGACCGCCTGGGCGTGGTCCCGTCGTACTACCTGCGCTACTTCTACGCCCACGACGAGGTCGTACGGGAGCTGCGCACCAAGCCCTCCCGGGCCGCCGAGGTCGCCGAGATGGAGCGGCGCCTGCTGAAGATGTACGCCGATCCGGCCCTGGACGAGAAGCCGGCCCTGCTCGCCCGGCGCGGCGGCGCCTACTACTCGGAGGCGGCCGTGGATCTGGCGGCCTCGCTGCTCGGCGCGGGCGGCAACCCGTACCAGGTGGTGAACGCCTACAACAGGGGCACGCTGCCGTTCCTGCCGGACGACGCGGTGATCGAGGTGCAGGCGGCGGTCGGCCCCAAGGGGCCGCTCCCGCTCGCCGTGCCGTCCGTGGACCCGCTGTACGCGGGCCTCATGGCGAACGTGACGGCGTACGAGGACCTGGCTCTGGAGGCGGCACTGCGGGGCGGCCGCGACCGGGTCTTCCGGGCCCTGCTCTCCCACCCCCTCATCGGCCAGTACGAGTACGCCGAAGGCCTGACCGACCGACTGATCGCACACAACCGGGAGCATCTCGCGTGGGCATGACCGCACGTGTCCTCGCCGTCGACGCGGGCAACAGCAAGACCGATGTCGCGGTCGTGGCGGCCGACGGCACCGTTCTCGCCACGGCCCGCGGCGGCGGGTTCCGGCCGCCGGTGGTGGGCGTGGACGCGGCGGTGGACGCCCTCGCCGCCGCGGTGGGCAGTGCCTTCGCCGCCGCCGGGGTGGAGTCGGTCGACCATGTGTCCGCCTGCCTCGCCAACGCCGACTTCCCCGTGGAGGAGGAGCAGCTGGCGGCCGCGCTGCACGCGCGCGCGTGGGGCGCGCAGGTGGAGGTCCGCAACGACACCTTCGCCATCCTGCGCGCCGGCATCACCGAGCCCCGGGGGGTCGCCGTCGTCTGCGGCGCCGGGATCAACTGCGTCGGCATGCGCCCCGACGGCCGCACCGCCCGCTTCCCCGCACTCGGCCGTATCTCCGGCGACTGGGGCGGCGGCTGGGGGCTGGCGGAGGAAGCGCTGTGGCACGCGGCCCGCGCGGAGGACGGCCGCGGCGCACCGACGGCTCTCGCCCGCGTCCTGCCCGCCCACTTCGGCCACGACACGATGCTCGCGCTCATCGAGGCGCTGCACCTCGAAGAGGTGGCGCCCGCCCGCCGCCACGAGCTGACACCGGTCCTCTTCGCCACGGCCGCGGACGGCGACCCGATCGCCCGCGCGATCGTCGACCGGCTCGCGGACGAGGTGGTGGCGATGGCGACGGTGGCACTGACCCGCCTCGATCTGCTGGAGGAGGAGACCCCGGTGCTGCTCGGCGGCGGCGTACTGGCCGCCCAGCACCACCAACTCAACGACGGAATCAACGAGTTGCTGTCGGCGCGCGCCCCGAAGGCGGTGGCCCGGGTGGTGACGGCGAGCCCGGTGCTGGGGGCCGCGCTGCTGGGGCTCGACCGGGTCCACGCGGGACAGGGGGTGCATGACAGGGTGCGCGCCCACTTCGAGGGCAGCCCCCAGGGCGGAACCGATCCGATTCCCACGACGTATTGATGGGCAGGGGGTGATGCGAGCCCCTGCCCTCCCGCCGGAGGCATCCGGCAGGGATACTTGCGGCGACGGATGACCATGGGGGAGGTCAAGGTGACACACCCGCCGAAGAGCAGCACGGCGCCACCGGGATCCGGCATGCCCACGATGCCGGCCGTGCCGCCGCAGCCGGGACGGCCCGTTCCCCCGCCGCCACCGGGTCCCACGGCCGTGTCCGCGCCCGTTTCGGCGCGCCGTACCGCCTTCGCGGAGGGCGTCGAGCGCCTGCGTGAGGCGGCGACGACCGAGCCGGGGCGGCTGCGCATCATCGGCGCGCTCGTCGCGCTCCTCGTCGTCGCGTTCGGCTCGGTCACCGCCTGGCAGATGACCGACCGCGCGTCCGCCGCCGACCAGGTGCTCACCCGCAGCCAGCCGCTGAGTTCCGACGCGGCCGACATCTACAGATCGCTCGCCGACGCCAACACGGCGGCGGCCAGCGGCTATCTCGCGGGCCCGCAGGAGAAGCCCGAGATGCGGCAGCGGTACGAGGGCGACATCGGCACGGCCGCGGACAAGCTCGTCAAGGCCGCCTCCAACTCCGACCCCGGGTCGGAGTCCGCGAAGACCATCGCCGATCTCAACAAGCTGCTGCCGCAGTACAAGGGCCTGATCGAGACGGCCCGGGCCAACAACCGGCAGGGCTACCCGGTGGGCAGCGCCTACCTGCGGGCGGCGAACGAGCAGATGCAGCAACAGATGCTGCCGAAGGCCGAGGCCCTGTACCAGAAGGAGAACCAACGGCTGAGCTCGGACTACGCCGACGCGAAGTCGTTCCCGTGGGCCGCGGTCGGCCTCGGCCTCCTCGCGCTCGGCGGCCTCGGCTGGGCCCAGCACCGCAACTACCTGCGCACCAACCGGGTGTTGAACCACGGTCTGGTCACCGCCTCCGCCGCCTCCGTGGTGGTCCTGCTCTGGCTCGTCGTCGGTCACACCGTCGCCCGCGCCGGGCTGAGCGACTCCTACGACCACGGCGTCCGCTCACTGAACGTCCTGCACGACGCCCGCATCGCGTCCCTGACCGCCCGCAGCGACGAGAACCTCAGCCTCATCCGCCGCGGCGCGGACACCGAGAAGGTGGGCGACAAGCCCGTGGACGCCTACGCCGTGGGGTACGACCGGCAGATCGGCGAGCTGGCCGCGTCGCTCACCAGGGCCGACGGTCTCGCCGACGACTCCGCGGGCAAGAAGCCCGTACAGGACGCGAACAGCTTCATGAAAGCGTGGAAGGACCGGCACGTCGTCGCCCAGGGCCTGAACGACAAGGGTGAGTACCAGCAGGCCCGTGACAAGGTCATCGGCGTCGGCAAGGATCCGACGAGCGTGTGCTTCGACAATGTGGACGCTGCCCTGGAGAAGGCACTCACCCACGAGCAGACCGAGTTCCAGCAGGCGGCGGGCGACGGCAAGGACGCGCTGACGGGCCTGCCGTACGGGGCGGCGGTCCTCGCCGTCCTGGGCGCGGCCGGCGCGGTGCTGGGCATCGGGCGCAGGCTTTCGGAGTACCGGTGAGAGGGGGCGTGGAGATGGATGCACACCGTCTGGCGCGACGTCTGCGGGCCGGCCTCCGGGGCTGGGGCGGCGTCGGCGCGATGGCGGCCGTGTGCGCCCTCGCGCTGGCCTTCGCGCTGCTGCTGCCCCTGACGCAGTCGAGCGGGGCGGCCGGCGCCGCGGGCAGCGGCGGTCAGGGCATCGCCCAGGGCAGCCAGATCAAGGCCGACGACTGCAAGACGCTGAACGACCCGCAGGACCGGAGCCTGTCCCCGTCGGGCGGCGACGGCAGCACACAGACCCTCGACAGGATCAAGGCCCGCAAGGACCGGCGTCTGATCGTCGGCGTCGACACCAACGGCTACCGCTGGGGCTACCTCAACCCGAACAGCGCCTCCGGTGCGCTGGAGGGCTTCGACATCGACCTCGTCCACCGGATCGCCAAGGACATCCTCGGCGACGCGGACGCGGTCTCGTTCAAGGCGATCCCCACCAGCCGCCGTATCGACGCGATCCAGAACGGCGAGGTCGACATGGTGGTCCGCACCATGACGATCAACTGCGACCGGCTGAGCCAGGTCGCGTTCTCCGCGCCCTACTTCAGGACCGGCCAGCAGGTCCTCGCCCCCCGCACCTCGACGATCACCGGGTACAACGGCACGCTCGCCCACAAGAAGGTCTGCTCGGCCGACAGTTCGACGGCGCTGGACCGTCTGCGGGCGGACCGGAAGGCCGGCAGGCTCCCGGCCGGAACCGACATCGGGACGGTGGTCCCCAACCAGCTGGACTGCCTGGTGAAGTTGCAGCTCGGCGCGGTCGACGCGGTGGTCACGGACGGCGCGCTCGCCGCGAGCCAGGCCGCGCAGGACCCGACGGTGGAGCTCAAGGGCGGCCTGTTCACCGACGAGTACTACGGCGTGGCGATGAAACTGCACTCCGACGATCTGGTACGCCAGGTCAACCGGACCCTGCAGAACTACATCAAGGACGGTGGCTGGGCGGACTCGTACAACAAGTGGCTGCACCCCACCATGGACCAGGGCGACAAGAAGTCGACGTCCGCGACCCCTCCCGCCGCCCACTACAAGTGACCGACCATCGGACGTACGAGACCACACCACGGACCACGACAGCAGCGAGAGGTGATCGATGGGCGTCACGGACCCCGCCGGGCCGGTGATGGACCGGGACGAGGTGGACCGTGCGCTGGCGCGGCTCGGCGCCGAGCACGAGGCGATCGAGACCTCGCTCCTCGCCCTTCAGGACCACGCGGGCCGCAGACTCCTGGAGGGCGCGGAGCTCACCGGCGTCACCAAGGAGCGCTGGGCTGCCGCGGAGGCGTCGATCACGCTGCTGTGGGCGTACTTCGACGCGTACACCGACGCGCTGCGCTCGGCCCGGGAGATCCGCTCCCGCCGCCGCTGGTCCAGCCGTGAGGACCTGGTGGAGCTGACGGAGCTGCTGCGCGGCGAGTCCGTGACGCTCGCGGGCTCGACGACGGCCACGGCGAACGCGCCGACGCTGACCGGCGGTCCGGGCAAGCTCAGCCGGCAGTTCTCGCTGGCCGGCCTGGTCGACCTGATGAACGACCTGTACGCGACGAGCCTGGACATGGTCGTCACCGCCGACGCGGTCTGGTCGGCGCTGCCCGCGCGGATCGATTTACTGGCCGCGGAGCTCCAGCGCACCCGCAAGCTCGCCCACTCGGTCGGCGTGCGCCCCGGCGAGCACCCCTCCGGCGACGACCTGGAGCTGATCACGCGCACCCTGACGTCCCTGCGCGAGCAGGTGGTGTCCGACCCGCTCGCGTACTGGCTTCCCGCGCAGGGGAGTTCGGCGCCCGGTGGTGGCCGGCCGGACACCACGGTGTACGACCGGGAGGCGCGCGCCCTGGAGGAGGTGCGCCGGGAGATCGACGCCGTGCTCACCGTCCGGCAGGACGCGGAGCAGCGGCTGGTGCGGCTGCGGGACGTGCTCAGCCGCGCGGACCGCACCCTCGCCGAGGCACGCAACGCACGCGGGGAGGTCCTCGCGAAGATCGCCGCGACGGAGGTGCCGGTGGTCAGCGGTCCGCCGACCGTGCTGCAGGAGCAGCTGGCGACGGCCGCCGAGTACCGCAGACACGCCCAGTGGCACCGCCTGTCCCCGCTCCTGGAGTCCCTGGAGGAGAAGGCGGAGGACGAACTGCTGCGCGCCCGCGAGTCGTTGACCGCGGTCACCGCGCCGCTGGCGGTCCGCGCCGAGTTGCGCGGCCGCCTCGACGCGTACAAGGCGAAGGTCGCCCGGCACGGGTACGCCGAGGACCCGTTCCTGATCGAGCGGTACGACGCGGCGCGCCGCATGCTGTGGAGCGCCCCGTGCGATCTGCGCGTCGCCGAGCAGGCCGTGCTGCGCTTCCAGCACGCGGCCGCCGAAGTGCTGGGCGGCCCGCGCGTTCCGGGGCAGAGCGGGCCCGAGGACCGCAGGGGGCCCGGAGCGTGAGTGACAGAGGGGGTGCTGTGACGTCATGAGTCAGGCGCAGCAGAACTGCCAGCGGCCGGGGTGCGAGGGCGCCTACGAGGACGTGGGCGGCGGCGAGCTGTACTGCGACACCTGCGGCCTCGCGCCGGTCGTGTCGGCGAACGGCATGGTGATTTCACCGGCCACGGGCATCACGGGCGGTGGCAAGGGGTCGCAGGGCAGCGGCAGTTCGCGGTCCAGCGGCCGCAGCAGCCGCAGCAGCTCGCGTACGTCCTCGCAGTCGTCGAAGTCCCGGCGCTCGGTGTCGGGACGCCTGTCCCGTTCCCTTTCGGGCCGTTCCACGGGCCGTTCGGTGTCGGTCAGGAGTTCCGGTTCCTCCACGAACACCAGTGCCCGCGGCCGGCTGGGCGTCGGCCTGGTGCAGGTGCCGGACGTGCCGCGGCCCGACCCGCGCGCGATGGTGCTCGACAACCCGGAGGTGCCCGAGCGCAAGCGGTTCTGCTCGCGCTCCGACTGCGGGGCGCCGGTCGGCCGGGCGCGCGGTGAGCGGCCGGGCCGTATGGAGGGCTTCTGCACCAAGTGCGGCCACCCGTACTCCTTCGTGCCGAAGCTGAAGGCCTCCGACGTGGTGCACGGCCAGTACGAGGTGGTGGGCTGTCTGGCGCACGGCGGGCTCGGCTGGGTCTACCTCGCCGTGGACAAGGCGGTCTCCGACCGGTGGGTGGTCCTCAAGGGCCTGCTCGACACCGGCGACCAGGACGCGATGGCGGCGGCGATCTCCGAACGGCGCTTCCTGGCCGAGATCGAGCACTCCAACATCGTGCGGATCTACAACTTCGTGGAGCACCTCGACCAGCGCACCGGTTCGCTCGACGGCTACATCGTCATGGAGTACGTCGGAGGCAAGTCGCTGAAGGAGATCGCCAATTCGCGCCGTACGTCCGCGGGCAAGCGGGATCCGCTGCCGGTGGAGCAGGCGTGCGCGTACGGCATCGAGGCCCTGGATGCGCTCGGCCATCTGCACAGCCGCAACCTGCTGTACTGCGACTTCAAGGTCGACAACGCGATCCAGACCGAGGACCAGCTCAAGCTGATCGACATGGGCGCGGTGCGCAGGATGGACGACGAGGAGTCTGCCATCTACGGCACGGTGGGCTACCAGGCGCCGGAGGTCGCGGAGGTCGGCCCGTCGGTGGCGTCCGACCTGTACACGGTCGCCCGCACGCTGGCCGTCCTGGCCTTCGACTTCCAGGGCTACACGAACGTCTTCGTGGACTCGCTGCCCGACCCGGACAACATCGAGGTCTTCCGGCAGTACGAGTCCTTCTACCGCTTCCTGGTCCGGGCCACCGACCCGGACCGGGCCCGCCGGTTCGCCTCCGCGCAGGAGATGGCGGAGCAGCTCACGGGCGTGCTGCGCGAGGTCGTGTCGCTGCAGACGGGGCGGGCCAGGCCGGCGCTGTCGACGCTGCTGGGGCCCGAACTGAAGGTCACGGACCCGGAGTTGTTCCCGAAGCTGGAGGGGGACGTGTCGCTGCTCGGAGCACGGGTGACGAGCAGGCAGAACAAGCAGCACAAGGGGAACACGGAGAAGGGCAAGCAGCAGCAGTCCTCGCTTCCCGCCTCCGTGAACGGCACCCCGGCGATCGTCAAGCCGGTCAACTCCCCCGTCGCCGCCCTCGCCCTGCCCGTCCCCCGTGTCGACCCCTCCGACCCGAACGCCGGTTTCCTCGCGGGCCTGATGACGACCGCGCCGGCCGAGCTGCTCGGTGCGCTCGCCGGGGCTCCGGCGGCGTCGGTCGAGACGCGCCTGAGGCAGATCCGCGCCTGGCTGGAGAACGGCGACGCGTACACCGCGCTGGAGGCCCTGCGGAACCTGGAGGAGGAGCGTCCCGACGACTGGCGGGTCGTCTGGTACCGGGGCGTTGCCGCACTGGCGACCGGCGACCACGAGGGCGCCGCACTCGCCTTCGACGCGATCTACGACGCGTTCCCGGGCGAGCCCGCGCCCAAGCTGGCGCTCGGCCTGTGCGCGGAGGTGCTGGACCAGCTGGACAACGCGGCCGAGTACTACCGCCTGGTCTGGTCGACCGACCCGAGCTTTGTGAGCGCCGCGTTCGGTCTGGCCCGCGTCCAGCTCGCGGCCGGGGACCGCACCGGTGCCGTACGGACGCTGGAGTCGGTGCCGGAGTCGTCCATCCACTACACGGCCGCGCGGGTGGCCGCCGTCCGGGCGCGGCTGCGCGGGCGCACGGCGACCGCCGCCGACGTACCGTTCCTGGGCGATCTGACCGCCGCCGCCGGGCAGGTCGAGGCGCTGGACGCGTACGGTCTGGATCCGGCGCGCCGGGAGCAGTTGTCGGCCGAGGTCCTCGGCTGTGCGCTGGACTGGATACTCTCCGGTGGCCGGGGTTCCGCATCCGCGGGACAGCAGGCGCTGCTCGGCAGTGACCTGGACGAGCGGGGACTCCGCTTCGGCCTGGAGCGCTCGTACCGCACGCTGGCCCGGCTGGCGCGGGGCGGCGAGGAGAGGATCGACCTGGTGGAACGTGCCAACCGTTACCGCCCCCGGACGTGGGTGTAGTTGATGTCGCAGATGCCCCAGCAGGCCGCCCTGTCGAACTGCCCGAGCTGCGAGTGGCCGCTCGAGTCGGGTGACCGTTTCTGCGGTGCGTGCGGATACGACCTGTCCGTGGTGCCCGTACCGCCGGACGACCATCCGACGGTCGCTTTGAACGGCTCGGTCCCGCCCGCGGGCGACGGTGGCGGCGCCTGGCCGCTCGCCGCCGGGCCGGGCGGCTCGGGCACCCCGGTGCCGGCCCATCTGCCCGGGCAGGACTCGGGCGGCTCCCCGTTGCAGCCGGAGCAGTCACCGCCGACCGGATCGCCGGTGTCCCCGGCCTCCGGCGTGCGCTTCGACCGGCCGCCGGAGCCCGACGAGTACCCGCTGCAGGCACCGGATCCGCGCGTCGCCGACCTCGCGGCGTCCGCCGAGGAGGCCAAGATGTGTGTGGCCTGCCGCGCCGGCCGCGTCGACAGCGACGGCTACTGCGAGAACTGCGGGCACGCCCAGCCCCGGGAGCGCGATCACATGGAGCAGGAGTGCGGCCCGCTGGCCGCCGTCAGTGACCGCGGCCTGCGCCACCACCGCAACGAGGACGCGTTCGGCCTCGGCCACACCGCGCTGCCCGACGGCTCCCCCGTGTCCCTGGCCGTCGTCTGTGACGGCGTCTCCTCGGCGACCCGCCCCGACGACGCCTCGCTCGCCGCCGCCCGGGCCGCGAGCGAGTCCCTGTCGGCCGCGCTGCCCCGCGGCACGCACCCGCAGCAGGCCATGCACGACGCGATCGTCGCGGCCGCGCACGCGGTGAACGTCCTGGCCGACGAGCCCGCGACCGCCCGTGAGCACAGCCCGCACCAGAACGCGCCCGCGTGCACGATCGTCGGTGCGGTCGTCACGTCGGGGCTGCTGGTCGTCGGCTGGGTCGGCGACAGCCGCGTCTACTGGATCCCGGTGGACCGCGCCTCGTCCCCGGCCCGGCTCACCGAGGACGACTCGTGGGCCGCGCAGATGGTCTCCGCGGGGCTGATGAACGAGGCCGAGGCGTACGCCGACGAGCGCGCCCACGCGATCACGGGCTGGCTGGGTGCTGACGCCTATGAGCTGGAGCCGCACACCGCTTCCTTCAAGCCGGACCGGCCCGGTGTGGTGGTGGTGTGCTCGGACGGGCTGTGGAACTACGCGGAGGCGGCCGAGGAGATGGCCGAGGTCGTGCCGCTGGATGCCGCGGTACGTCCGCTGCACAGCGCCCGCGTGCTGGTCGGTCACGCCCTGGACGGCGGGGGCCACGACAACGTAACAGTGGCCGTCGTGCCGTTCCCCGCCGTGTCTCAGGGGGCAGGATCGGACTGAGGCGGGCCCATCGAGCACGACGGGGTCCCGGCGGACCGGAGGGGACCGGTCCGCATCCAGGTATCGCCTCGCACCTGTGAGGTTTCAAGGGGGATTTGAGTAGGGATGGCCAATTTCTCGAAGTCCAACGTGCCGCAGTTCTCGATGGACGTGTACCAGAACGAGTACCTGCCGGAGGCCGGCCGCGAGGTCAGCGCGATCGTCACGGTGACCGCCACGGGGGGCGGCACGGTCGGCAGCGCGGTCGCCGCGCCCCACCTCTACGCTCCGGGGCGGGGCCCGTCGGCGGCGGTGGCGATCATGGTCGACTGCTCCGGCTCGATGGACTACCCGCCGACCAAGATGCGCAACGCCCGCGACGCGACGGCCGCCGCCGTCGACACCCTGCGCGACGGAGTGCACTTCGCGGTGATCGGCGGCACGCACGTCGCCAAGGAGGTCTACCCGGGCGGCGGGCGCCTGGCGGTCGCCGACGCCACCACCCGCGACCAGGCCAAGCAGGCCCTGCGCAAGCTCAGCGCGGGCGGCGGTACGGCCATCGGCACCTGGCTGCGCCTCGCCGACCGTCTGCTCTCCTCCGCCGACGTCGCCATCCGGCACGGCATCCTGCTCACCGACGGCCGCAACGAGCACGAGTCGCCCGAGGACCTCAAGGCCGCCCTGGGCTCCTGTGCCGGACGGTTCACCTGTGACGCACGGGGCGTGGGTACCGACTGGGAAGTGAAAGAAGTCACAGGAGTCGCCTCCGCCCTCCTCGGCACCGCCGACATCGTCGCCGACCCGGCCGGCCTCGCCGCCGACTTCACGCAGATGATGGAGGCGGCCATGGGCAAGGAGGTCGCCGACGTCGCGCTCAGGCTGTGGACACCGGTCGGCACCGCCATCAAGTTCGTCAAGCAAGTCGCGCCCACCGTCGAGGAGTTGACCGACCGCCGCACGGAGGCCGGCCCGCGCGCCGGGGACTATCCCACCGGCTCCTGGGGAGACGAGTCCCGTGACTACCACGTCTGCGTCGAGGTCCCGGCCGCGGGCCTCGGCCAGGAGATGCTCGCCGCCCGGGTCTCGCTCGTCGTCCCGCACCCCGACGGCAGCGCCCAGAACCTGGGCGCCCAGGGCCTGGTGAGGGCCGTGTGGACCGACGACATGGCGGCGTCGACGTCGATCAACCCCCAGGTCGCCCACTACACGGGCCAGGCCGAACTGGCACAGGCCATCCAACAGGGGCTGGATCTTCGCAAAGCGGGCGATTTCGACGGAGCAACGGCCAAACTGGGCCGGGCCGTTCAACTCGCGAGCGCCTCCGGAAACGCGGATACTGCGAAACTGCTTGCGAAGGTGGTGGACGTGGTCGATGCCGCGACAGGTACTGTGCGACTGAAGGCGAAGGTCGAGGAGGCCGATGAGATGACCCTCGAGACCCGGTCCACAAAGACTGTTCGTGTAAAGAAGTGACATAGCAAGCACGCGAGCCCGGCCCCCTGGGGTTGGAGAATCCCGGCCCACGGGCCGGAACAGGAGAGGGGGAAGCGCCGACATGCCGACCTGCCCGAACGGACACCAGTCGGGTTCCGACGACTGGTGCGAGGTCTGCGGTCACCGCATGGCCGGTGCCGTACCCCCGCCCCCTCCGCCGCCCCCGCCCGGCGGTGGCTACGGCTTCCCGCCGCCCGGCCCTGGCCAACCCGGTCAGCCCGGCGGCCGCCCGCACCTGTCCGCCGTGCCCGACCCCGAGCCGGAGCTCTGCCCGCAGTGCCGTACGCCCCGTGAGGGCGGCGCGCCGTTCTGCGAGGAGTGCCGGTGGAACTTCCTGACGAACACGGCGACCTCGTACACCCCGGCCGCCCCGCGCCCGCCGGCGCCCGGCCCTGCCGTGCACTTCCAGCAGCAGCCGCCTGCGGGACCGTCGTACGGCGGCGGTGACTCGTACGAGTACCAGGGCTCGCGCCCGTCCCAGATGAACCGTCCCGCCGAGCCGATCCCGCCCTTCGGCAGCGAGCCGTCCGGCCCCGCCGGGTTCGGCAACGACCCGCGCCCCGGCGGCCCGTACGGCAACGACCCACGTCCCGGCGGCCCGTACGGCAACGACCCGCGCCCCGGCGGCCCCTCCGGCTTCGGCGGCGACCCGTCCCGCCCGGTCCCGCCGCCGCCCGGCCCGACACCGACCACCGCCCCCGGTGGCCCGGGAGGATACGGCGGCCCCGGAGGGTACGGCGAACCCCAGGGCCCTGGCGGTCCCGGAGGGTACGGCGAACCCCGGGGGCCCGGCGGTCCCGGCCCCGGTGGTGCCCCGCAGGCGTTCCAGCAGCCCGGTCCGCCGGCCCCGCCCGCCTACCCGCAGGAGACGGGACGGCCGCCGCAGCCCGGCGGTCCGTCCTTCGGCGGTGACGACGACTGGGTGATCTCCCCGCCGTCCGGTGGCCCGGGCGGTCCCGGTCAGGGCGGTGGCTACGGCTATCCGCAGCCCGGCTCCACCCAGGCCCCGCCCCCGCCCGGCCAGGGCTACCCGCAGCAGCCCGCCGGGCCCGCGACCTGGATCGCGACCATCGGTCCTGACCGCGAGTACTTCATGGCGATGATGCAGCGCTCCGGCCCCGAGGCCGCGGGTCTCAACCTGCCCGCGTACTCGCCCGAGCAGCAGCGCACCCTCAGCGGCAACCAGATCACCATCGGCCGCCGCCGGCACTCCACCGGCGAGTCCCCCGACATCGATCTGGCGGTGCCGCCGGAGGACCCGGGTGTCTCGCACCAGCACGCGGTGCTGGTCCAGCAGCCGGACGGCAGCTGGGCGGTCGTCGACCAGAACTCGACGAACGGCACCACGGTCAACGGCTCCGAGGAGCCCATCCAGCCCTTCGTGCCGGTGCCGCTGCAGGACGGCGACCGGGTGCACGTGGGCGCCTGGACGACGATCACGGTCCGCAGCGTCGCAGCCGGTCGCACCCCGCGGCACAGCCGCACATCGATGCGGCCCCGCACCCCTTCAGGGCGCCGACGAACCGCCGGACTCACCGGAGGGGCCAGACATACGGTCCCTCCGGATCGTCCAGCCACGCCCACTCACGGTCCCCGGCGACCGTGATGCCGTAGCGCTCGCGTTGCGGCTGATTCTCGCGCTCCCACAGGGCGAACGCCTCCTGAGGGTCGAGGCTGTCGCGGGTCAGGGAGAGCAGGAAGCGGAACAGTTCGTGCTCCCTGGCCCGGCGCGGAATCGCATCGAGGTGTGAAGGTTCCGGTTCGGGTCGGCTCTCGCCGCGCAGCGGCACGAAGTAGGCGGACGTGTGGAGGAAGCGGCCCTCCCCGTGTCCGGGGTCACGGACCGTCAGGGCGATCAGGCCGGTGGCCAGGGGCGCCAGGATGCGGGCGCCGGGGGTGCACTGGGCGAGCCAGGCGGGCGGGACCGAGGCCAGGGTGCACGTCGCGATGATCCGGTCGAAGGGGGCACGTGCGGGTACTCCACGGGCGCCGTCGCCGGTGACGACGGCCGGACTGTGTCCGGCGGCGGCCAGGTGCCGGCGCGCCGACTCGGTGATCTCCGGCTCCAGATCGACGGTGGTGACCAGGTCGTCGTCACCGAGCCGGTGCGCGAGCAGGGCCGCGTTGTAGCCGGTGCCGGCGCCGACCTCCAGCACCCTGTCGCCGTCCTCGACCCTCAGCTCGGCCAGCATCTTCGCCATCAGCGACGGCTGGCTGCTGGAGGAGACCAGCTCGCCGTCGCGCAGCCGCGTGGCCAGCGGAACGTCGGCGTAGGCACCGCGCACCCACCGCTCGCGCGCCCGCGGATCGGGACTCTCGCCCCAGCGCCGCTCATAGCCGCCGGTGACGCCGACGTAGTAGTACGGCACGAACAGATGGCGCGGGACCGCCTCGAACGCCGCCCGCCACACCGGGTCGTCGTCCCAGGCCCCGCTCGCGTCGATCTCCCGCACGAGCGCCGCCCGCGCCGATACCGCGAGATCGGCGAGGTCCCGGCCGTTCCTGTCGAGTGCATGCGCGCCCATACGTCCACTGTGCTGCGCGACGGAGCGCGAGGCGAGCACCGGAGCCGGCCGATCCGGAATCGCCCCTCCTCGGCGGGCGGGACGTGGGTGGTCCCAAGCCTGGAGTCCTGGTCCGCCCGGTCTGAGAGCATGGACGGGTACTGCAATTCCCGGGGAACAACCCCCGGACCCCCGGCCGAACAGCCTCGGGGCGGACCGGCACGAGATTGGTGAGGCAGACCCACGTGAAGGAGATTCGGCGCGGCACGCTTCAGGAGCAGACCTTCTACGAGCAGGTCGGCGGGGAGGAGACCTTCCGCCGCCTCGTCCACCGCTTCTACGAGGGTGTGGCCGAGGACCCGATCCTCAAGCCCATGTACCCCGAGGAGGACCTCGGTCCGGCCGAGGAGCGCCTCACGCTGTTCCTGATCCAGTACTGGGGCGGCCCGACGACGTACAGCGACAACCGCGGCCACCCCCGTCTGCGCATGCGCCACGTCCCCTTCACCGTGAACCGCGAGGCGCACGACGCCTGGCTGAAGCACATGCGGGTCGCCGTCGACGAGCTCGGCCTCACCGCGGAGCACGAGCAGCAGCTGTGGAACTACCTGACCTACGCGGCCGCCTCGATGGTGAACACCCCGGACTGACCGCCGGCCCTGACCGCATGACGTGCGGATTCCGGTCGTACGACGCCGGAATCCGGTCACGATCCGGTCAAGCCGTGGGTACAAGCGCTTACCCCTGAGCCGCCCCCTCTGACAACATCGCCCGGAGGTCTGGACAACCACGGGGGGTTGGCGTGACGGCGTTCGGTGCGGTGGCACGGTTCGTCCTGTTACGTGCTCGCGCGCACCGCCTCCTGCTCGCCGCGGCGCTGCTCACCGTCCTGCTGACCACCGCCGTCCTGGCCACGTTCGCCGCCTACTCCGGCGCGATCGGCGACGCGTCCGTGCGCCACTCCCTGCGCAGCCCGCAGAACGCCGCCGACGCCGCGCTGATCGTCAAGGCGGACGTGCCGGCGGACCGGCGCGCGGCCGCCGGCACGGCCGTACGGGAGGGTGCGCGGCGGACGTTCGTCGGCCTGCCGGTGACCGTGCGGACCCTGGTGCGCTCGGGCCCGTACGGTCTGCCTCGTTCGCTGCAGCCGCCGGCCGAGCGATCCGGGGACCCTGATCTGACGTATGTCGCGGCGCTGGATCCGACGCAGGTGCGGATCGTCTCGGGGCGAGCGCCCCGCGAGGGCTCGGGAGCGTCCGTCGAGGCGGCCCTCCCGCAGACCGCCGCGCAGCGCCTCGGCCTGAGACCCGGCGCCCGCCTCACCCTCACCGACCGGCTCGGCGGCCCGAAGGTATACGTCACGCTCACCGGCGTGTACCGGCCCGCGCGGGCGGACTCGCCCTACTGGCGGCTGGACGACCTGGGTGGCCGGGGCGTCAGGACGGTCGACTTCACGACGTACGGCCCGCTGCTCGCCGCCCCCGGGGTCCTGGCCGGTGGCAAAGTGAGCGCCGGCCCGTCCGGATGGCTGGCGACGGCCGACTTCTCGACGCTGACGACCGGTCGGATCGGCGAGCTGCGCGAGGCGGCCGCCTCCGGCGGCGCGGCCCTGCGCAAGCGGACCGAGCTGAGCGGCACGACGGCCGCGGGCACCTCCCTGCCCGAGGTCCTGGAACGCGTCGAACGCTCGCTGCTCGTCTCCCGCTCGACGCTGCTGATCGTCGCGTCGCAGCTCGCTCTGCTGGCCGGCTGTGCGCTGCTGCTGGTGGCCCGGCTGCTGAGCGCGGAACGGGCGGGCGAGGTCCGGCTGCTGCGGGCGCGCGGGGCCTCCCGTGCCCGGGTCGCGGCGCTCGCGGCCCTGGAGGCGCTGTTCCTGGCGGTGCCCGCCGCGGTCTGCGCGCCCCTCCTGTCGGGACCGCTCACCCGGCTGCTGGCCGGGCAGGGGCCGCTGGCCCGGATCGGGCTGCGACCGGACGTGCCGGCCGGCGCGCGGCTCGGGGTGTGGCTGGTGGCGGCGGGCGTGGCGCTGGGGTGCGCGCTGGCGGTGACGCTGCCCGCGCTCACGGTCGAGGGGTTCGGCCCGGTCCGGCCCCGTGCCCTGCCCGCTTCGGTGCGCGCGGGCGCGGACCTGGGCCTGCTGGCGGTGGCCGCCGTCGCGTACTGGCAGCTCGGTCGGCAGACGTCCGGCGCGGTGACCGGCAACCGGTCGGGCACCCTCGGCATCGACCCCCTCCTGGTCGCGGCGCCCGCGCTCGCGCTGCTCGCGGGCACGGTGCTGACCCTGCGGCTGCTGCCCCTGGTGGCGCGGCTCGCCGAGCGCCGGGCGGCCGGTGGGCGCGGGCTGACGGCGGCGCTGGCGGGCTGGCAGCTGAGCCGTCGCCCGATGCGCGGGGCGGGACCGGTGCTGCTGCTGGTCCTAGCCGTCGCACTAGGCATGCTGGCCATCGGACAGGGCGCCTCCTGGAGCCGCTCGCAGAACGACCAGGCGGACTTCGCCGCGGGCGCGCCGGTTCGCGTCCTCGCCGAGGGCGGCGGCGGCCTCGGGAGCACGGACAGATACGCGGACGTTGCGCACGTACGGGAGGCCGCCCCGGTCCTCCGTACGGAACTGCCGCTGTCCGGCGACCGTACGGCGGCGCTGCTGGCGGTGGACACCGCGCACGCGCCGGACACGGTGCTGATGCGCCGGGACCTGGCCCCGCAGCCGGTACGGCCGCTGCTCGCGGCGCTGGGCCCGAAGGGGCCGGCGGCCGGGGCGAAGGTGCCCGCGCACACCGCCCGGCTGCGGCTGACGGCGAGCCTGCTCAGTTCGTCGGGCCCGGGGACGACGGCGGACGTGACGGCCACCCTGGAGGACGGGTACGGGACACCGTACGCGGTGCCGGCGGGCGAACTCCCCTCCGACGGGCGGACGCACACCCTGGACCTGCCCGTCTCCGAGGGACCGCTGACGCTCACCGGTGTGCAGTTGGTGATGCCTCAGCCGATCGGCAAGCGCGAGCAACACCGGCTGGGACTGGGTGAGTTGACGGCAACCGGAGCAGACGGGACCGCGCGGAAGGTCCCCTTGCCGGCCACCTGGAAGGCGTCGGTGAGCAGTGACGGGCAGGTCTCGTCGCCGGACGGGAGGACCGACCCGACGGAGCCGGTCACGAGTTCGTCGGGGCCGCCCACGGTCGCGTACGGCACGGGCTATGTGCCGGTCGAGGACACCTGGGTCAGCGCGTCGCTCACGGTGCGGCTGCAGGTCGCGCAGCACCGGCCGCCGGAGATCACGGCGGTGGCGACCGACCGGTACCTCACGTCGGCGGGCGCGCGCACCGGGCAGCGGGTGGACGTGACGGTCGGCGGGCGGAGCGTGCCGGTGCGGATCGTGGGTGCGGTACGGGAGTTGCCGACCACGGGGGACGCGGACGGGGGCGCTGTGCTGGTCGATCTGCGGTCCGTGAACCGGGCGCTGGAGGCCCGGTACGGGGAGGGCGTCACGCCCACGGAATGGTGGCTGCGGACCGGCCCCGGCGATTCGGCCGAGGTCGCGGCGGACCTGCGGGCGTTGCCGGATCTCGATCCGGCGCAGGTCGTGGTGCGGGACGAGACGGCCGCGCAGTTGCGGGACGACCCGTTCGGGGCGGGCCCGGAGGCGGCGTTCGCGGCGGCGGCCGGGGTGGCCGCGGCGCTGGCCGCGGTCGGCTTCGCGGTGAGCGCCACGGGGTCTCTGCGGGAGCGGGGCGCCGAACTGGCGGTGCTACGGGCCCTGGGCGCCCCGCGCCGCCGCCTGGCCCGCATGATCGCCGTCGAGCAGGGTGTGCTGGTGGCGCTCGCGCTGGTGGTGGGCGCGGCTCTGGGGACGGTGCTGACCCCTGCGGTGATCCCACTGATCGTGCTGACCGCACAGGCCACACGTCCGGTCCCGCGGGTGCTGGTCGAACTGCCGGTCCCGCACGTGGCCGTACTCCTGGCGGCGGTGGCCCTGACACCGTTGCTCGTGACGGCGGCTCTGGCGGTACGGCGCGGGGACGCGGTGGCGTCGCTGCGGGAGCACGGGGGTGAGTGACGTGAACCAGGTGCCGGCTCCCCGGACCCGTGCGCGCCTCCGGACCCGTGCGCGCCTACGCCCCTCCGGTGGCGTTCCTTCGGGAGACAGGGGACGAGTGGCATGAACCCGATACCGGCCCCATGGATCCGCACCCGCCTGCGCGCCGCCCCCGGTGCCGCCTGGGCGCTGGCGCTGCTCGTGGCGCTGACCGCCTGCCTGGCGGGCGCGTTCCCGCGGGCGGTCGACCGGTACGAGGACGCCGGGCTGCGCCGGGCCGTGGAGCGGACGCGGCCCGCGAGCACCAGCGTGAACGTGTGGGCCCAGCGGACCGGCCTCCTCATGTCGCAGGAGGAGCGCGAGGAGGCGCTGCGCCCCGGCACGCTCGGCGCGCAGAACGCGAAGGTCCTCGCCGCCGTACCGAGGCCGCTCGTCGCCGACCCCGGTCAGTCGACGTACGGGGTGCGTACCGCCATGTCCCTGGCGGCACCGGAGCGTTGGCTGCCCCGGCCGAGCGGTCTGCCGCCGCAGCTCACCCTTGCCACGCAAGCCGGGCTGGCCGGCCACGCGACGGTACGCGAGGGACGCCTGCCCCGCGCCGACGGCCGGGTCACCGCCGCCACACCCGAGGTGGAGGCCGCCGTGACCGCGGAGACCGCCAAGAGCCTGCACATCAAGGTCGGTTCGGTCGTCCATCTGCCCGGCGTGGAACGTGCCCCGCTCGCCGTCCGCGTCACCGGCGTCGTCGACCCGCGCGACCCCGACGGCGCCTACTGGGCCACCCAGCCCCTTCTGCGCAGCCCCAGCCTGGTCCTGACGCCGGGTTCGGGCGCCGACGGCGACAAGTACTGGCGTGCCGCCCTGCTGCTTGCTCCCGAGGCGGCCCCGGCCATGCTGGGTACCCCCGGAAACCCTTGGCGCTACTGGCAGTTGGCTCCTTCGATGGCCGCCCTCCACGCCTACGAGGCGGACGGTCTGAAGTCCGCCGTCGCCTCCCTGGAGGCCGGCCCGGCCCTGCGGACGGTCCGCACACTGACCGACCCATCCACGGTCGTCGACACCGACCTGGACGACGTACTGGGCGGCTTCACGGAGCTGCGCGGTGGCGTCCGCCCGCTCACGGCCGTCGCCGCCTTCGGTACCGGCACGGTCGCCGGCGTCGTCCTGCTGATGGCGGGCGGCCTCACCGCCGACCGCCGCCGCGCCGAACTCGCCCTGCTGCGCGCACGTGGCGCCTCCTTGCGCGGTCTGGCGGGCCGTCTGCTCGCCGAGACCACGGTCATCGCGCTGCCCGCGGGAGCACTGGGCCTGGGGATCGCGCTGTTCGCGCTCCCCGGCGGCCGCGCGTTCTACGCGATCACGGCGGCGGCGACGGTCACGGCGGTCGCCTGCGCGGCCCTGCCCCTGCGGGCAGCCCTCGCACACCGGATCGTCCGGATCCACGGCGGCCGCGGGGACGTGGCGTCCGTACGTCCGTCCCGGCGCCGTACGGTCGCGGAGCTGACCCTGGTCGTGGTGGCGCTGGGCGCGGTCGAGACCCTGCGCAGACGGGGCGCGTCGGGCGATCAACTGACCTCGCTGGCACCGGTGTTGGTGGGGGTGACCGCGGCTCTGCTCCTGGTCCGCCTCTACCCCCTCCCTCTGCGCGGCCTGAGCCGTCCTGCCGCCCGCCTGCGCGGTGCGGTGGGTCATCTCTCGCTGGCCCGAGCGGGCCGTACGTCCGCTTCCGCGGTCCTGCCCCTGCTGGCGCTGCTGACCGCCCTCACCACGGCGGCCTTCGGCGGCTCGGTCCTGGCCGGTGTGCGCGAGGCACGCGACCAGGCGGCCCTCCTCACCGTCGGCGCCGACGCCCGTGTCGAGGCGACGGCCCCGCTGCCGTCGGGTCTGCCGGACCGGATCCGCCGGACGCCCGGCGTGCGGGACGTGACGGCGGTGAGCATCATGTACCAGGCCAGGCCGACCGATCTCACCCAGTCGGTACCAGTGGCGGGCGTGGAGCCGCAGGACTACGCGGAGTTGGCGGGCCGCACCGGCATCGGCCCCTTCGACGCACGCGAGTTGAAGACACGGACCGCTCACGGCCCCCTCCCGGCGCTCGCCTCCCCGACGGCCGCCAGGACCTACGGCACCCGGCCCTTCCCCGTGCTCCTGGAGGACGGCACCACGATCACCGTCCGCATCACCGTCGTCCGGGACCGTACGCCCGCCGTCGCGGGCGACAACTTCCTGGTCGTGGACCGCGCCGGCCTGAGCGCGTCCGCGGCCCGCCCCACCGCACTGCTGCTGACCGGCACCCGGATGGACCGGGCGGCGCTGCGCACAGCCGCGCCCCACTCGGCGGACGTACAACTGCGTTCGGAGGCACGCGCCCTCTACGCCGACTCGCCTCTCCAGACCGGCGCCGAGCGTGTCTATGCGGCGGCGGGCGCGGCGGGCGCGGGCTACGCCGTACTGGCCCTGCTGCTGTCCCTCCTGCGCGCGGCACCCGAACGCACCGCGCTCCTCGCCCGTCTGCGCACGATGGGCCTGACCCGCGCGCAGGGCCGCCGGCTGCTGGTCCTGGAGTCGCTGCCGCAGGCCGGACTGGCCGCGGCAGGAGGTGCGTTGACGGGCTGGGCGACGATTCGGCTGCTGTCGCCGGGGATCGACCTGACGACGATCGCGCTGGCGTCGAGGCAGGCTCCCGCGGGCGAAGCGGTGTTGCGCACGGACGCGCTGTCGCTGGTGGTACCGGCGGTGGCGATCGTGCTGGTGACGGTCGCCGTCGCGGGCGTACAGGCGTGGTGGACGGGACGGCGCGGAGCCGTCCCGGAGTTGCGGGCGGGGGATGCGCGATGAATCATGCGGCGACCGCCCGGGGGCCGGCTGTGGACATGTGCCGAGGAGAGTTTCGATGACGACGACGAACCCGACCCTCGCCGATCTCGCCCAGCGTGCGACGGAACACCGCGACCGCCCCGCCTACGGCCATGACGCCCTGATCACCTGCGACCGGCTGGTCCGCATCTTCGCCACGGACGGCATCGAGGTCCAAGCCCTGCTGGGACTCGATCTCCTGGTCCGCGAGGGCGAACTCATGGCCCTGGTGGGCGCGTCGGGCAGCGGCAAGTCCACGCTGATGAACATCCTCGCGGGCCTGGACACCCCTACGGCCGGCGCCGCCCGCGTGGCCGGCCGCGACCTGCTCACGATGACCGCGAAGGACCGTCTGGCCTACCGCCGCACCACCGTCGGCTTCGTCTGGCAGCAGACCTCCCGAAATCTCCTCCCCTACCTCACCGCCGCCCAGAACATCGCCCTCCCCCTGCAGATGACGGGCGTCCGCAGGCGCCGGTCGCAGTCCGAACGCGCCCTGGAGCTACTGGAGTTGCTGGACGTGGCCGACTGCCGGGACCGCCGCCCGCACCAGATGTCCGGCGGTCAGCAGCAGCGCGTCGCCATCGCCGTGGCCCTCGCCAACAACCCCGCGGTCCTGCTCGCCGACGAACCCACCGGCGAACTCGACTCGCACACCGCCGAGCAGGTCTTCGCCGCCTTCCGCACCGCGAACGAGCGCCTCGGCACCACCATCGTCATCGTCACCCACGACCAGGCGGTCGCCGGCGAGGTCCGCCGTACGGTCGCCATCCGCGACGGCCGCACCTCCACGGAGGTCCTGCGCCGCAACGAGGTCGACGAGACGACCGGCGACGAGAGGGTGGTCGCCCGCGAGTACGCCATGCTCGACCGCGCCGGCCGTCTCCAGCTCCCCGCCGAGTACACCGAGGCCCTCGGCATGCGCGACCGCGTGGCCCTGGAACTGGCCCCGGACCACATCGCCGTACGACCGGACGACAGCGAACACGAGTGACGGCTGCGGGAGTTCAGGGGATGCTCAAGGGAGGGGACGCTGAAGTTCAGCGGACGCTGACGGCCAGTGCCCCAAGTCCCGCCCGCCGTACGGCGATCGACCCGAACGGCGTGCGCAGCCGCAGCCACGCGCCCGACGAGAACAACGCCTGGCTCCCCTCATTGTGAGGGGGCCGCAGGAAGCCGAGCGACTGTGCCGCGTGCGCGGCCCGCACCGGGAGACGGGTGTCGCCGACGGTCCGGGACCAGATCTCCCCTCCGATACGGTCGAGTTCGGCCCGGGTACGCTGCTCCGGCGCCAACTCCTGCGTACGGGACCGGAATTCGGCGACCGCCGCGCCGACCATCGCCCGCAGGGCGTCCGGCGCCGGGAGCCCCGGCTCGGCACGCCAGCCACCACGCGGAGGCAGCACCCCGGCCCACGGCGGACCGGTCACCGCGGCCGGCACGGCGGCCGTGGCGGCCGGCTCGTCGACCGACTCCAGGAGTTCACCGGCGGACACGGTCACATCGAGCGTGACGTCCAGCCCGTGCTCGTACGGCTTGGCGAGCCGGACCGCCCGGATCGCCAGCACCTCGAAGGACGGCGGCCGCCCGAAGACGGCGAGCGCGGTACCGGCCGCCTGCAGCCGCACCGCCGCCGAACGGTCGTAGTGGATCAGCCGGGAGAGGAAGGCCGCGAGATCCGCCGCCTCCCCTGCGTCGGTGAGGTGGAGCACCGTCATGCGGCGACGGCCTCCTCCTCGTCCTCGTCCCGGTACCCCTCCAGGAACTCCCGCTCCTCGGAGGTGATCCTGCGTGGCCGCTGTGTCTCGAAGTCGAACGGCACGACCACGGTGCACGCCCGTACATAGACCAGGTCGTCGTCCTTCACCTCGTAGGTGATGGTGAAGGACGCCGCCCTGATCTCGGTGATCCACAGCTCGATGTCCACGGGGTGGTGCCGGTGGACCAGCTGCCGCTTGTAGTCGATCTCGTGGCGCGCCACCACGGACCCCTGCTTGAAGTCCTTCTCCGGGCGGAACAGGAAGTCGATACGGGCTTCTTCCAGGTAGCGGACGAAGACCGCGTTGTTGACGTGGCCGTACGCGTCCATGTCCGACCAACGCAGGGGGCAGCGGTAGATGTGGCGCAAGATCGATCAGCCCCGGGTCAGCTTCTTGTACGTGGCACGGTGCGGACGCGCGGCGTCCGGCCCCAGCCGCTCGACCTTGTTCTTCTCGTACGACTCGAAGTTGCCCTCGAACCAGAACCACTTGGAGTCACCCTCGTAGGCGAGGATGTGCGTGGCGACGCGGTCCAGGAACCACCGGTCGTGGGAGACGACCACAGCCGCGCCCGGGAACTCGAGCAGCGCGTTCTCCAGCGAGGACAGGGTCTCGACGTCGAGGTCGTTCGTCGGCTCGTCGAGGAGCAGCAGGTTGCCGCCCTGCTTGAGGGTGAGCGCCAGGTTGAGGCGGTTGCGCTCACCACCGGAGAGGACGCCGGCCGGCTTCTGCTGGTCGGGACCCTTGAACCCGAAGGCCGACACATACGCGCGGCTCGGCATCTCGACCTGGCCCACGTTGATGTAGTCGAGCTCGTCACTCACGACGGCCCACAGCGACTTCTTCGGGTCGATGTTCTCGCGGCTCTGGTCGACGTACGAGATCTTGACGGTCTCGCCGACCTTGATCGAACCGGAGTCGGGCGTCTCCAGCCCCTGGATCATCTTGAAGAGGGTGGTCTTGCCGGCGCCGTTCGGGCCGATGACACCGACGATGCCGTTACGCGGCAGCGTGAAGCTCAGGTCATCGATGAGGACCTTGTCCCCGAAGGCCTTGCTGAGGTTGTTGACCTCGACGACCACGCTGCCCAGCCGCGGGCCCGGCGGGATCTGGATCTCCTCGAAGTCCAGCTTCCGCATCTTGTCCGCCTCGGCGGCCATCTCCTCGTAGCGGGACAGACGCGCCTTCGACTTGGCCTGCCGGCCCTTGGCGTTGGAGCGAACCCAGTCGAGTTCTTCCTTGAGCCTCTTGGCGCGCTTGGCGTCCTTCTGCCCCTCGACCTTGAGGCGGGAGGCCTTCTTGTCGAGGTACGTGGAGTAGTTGCCCTCGTAGGGGTGGGCGCGGCCGCGGTCCAGCTCGAGGATCCACTCGGCGACGTTGTCCAGGAAGTACCTGTCGTGGGTGACGGCGACGACGGTGCCCGCGTACTTCGCCAGGTGCTGCTCCAGCCACTGCACGGACTCGGCGTCCAGGTGGTTGGTGGGCTCGTCGAGCAGCAGCAGGTCGGGGGCTTCCAGGAGCAGCTTGCAGAGCGCGACGCGACGCCGCTCACCACCGGAGAGGTTGGTGACGGCCCAGTCGCCGGGCGGGCAGCCCAGGGCGTCCATGGCCTGCTCCAGCTGGGTGTCCAGGTCCCACGCGTTGGCGTGGTCCAGGTCGTCCTGGAGCTTGCCCATCTCCTCCATGAGCGCGTCCGAGTAGTCGGTCGCCATGAGCTCGGCGACCTCGTTGAAGCGCTTGAGCTTGCCCATGATCTCGGCGGCGCCGTCCTGCACGTTCTCCAGCACCGTCTTGGACTCGTCCAGCGGCGGCTCCTGGAGGAGCATGCCGACGGAGTAGCCGGGCGACAGGAAGGCGTCACCGTTGGACGGCTGCTCCAGCCCGGCCATGATCTTGAGAACGGTGGACTTACCGGCACCGTTCGGACCGACCACACCGATCTTCGCGCCGGGCAGGAAGCTCAGCGTCACGTCGTCAAGGATCACCTTGTCGCCGTGCGCCTTACGCGTCTTGCGCATGGTGTAGATGTACTCAGCCAAGAGAAACCGTCCGGCAGCTTGAATTCTGGCAGTGGGCAGATACACCCCATCTTGCCTGACCGCCACCCTCCGGGGGAAACCCGTTTGGCGGAGGGGCTCTGAGCTGGGGGTTCACGACTGGCGGCGGTGGCTCGAATGTCACTGTTCGTCGCCGCCGGTCGGCCTCGGACACCCTCGTACGGCCCGGGCACGGCCCGAAGGCAATCACCACCAGATTTCGGAGTCCGGCGGTCTGCGGATGTCGAGAACGCGCCACCGGCTCCGTCCCAGGGACATCAGCGGCCGCCACCGGCCGCACGAGGACGAAGGAGAAGCCAGCATGGCGATTCAGCGGATGGACAACGTCGGCATCGTCGTCGAGGACATGGATGCCGCCATCGCGTTCTTCGTGGAACTCGGTATGGAGCTGGAGGGCAGGGGGGAGGTCGAGGGCCTCTTCGCCGACCGGTGCACCGGACTCGACGGCGTCCGCTGTGACATCGCGATGGTCCGGACACCGGACGGCCACAGCCGGCTGGAGCTGGCGAAGTACCGCAGCCCCGAGGTGATCAGCGCCGGGCCGCGCAACCGGCCGCACAACATTCTCGGCACGCACCGCGTCATGTTCGCCGTCGACGACATCGAGGACACCGTTGCCCGCCTGCGCCCACACGGCGCCGAACTCGTCGGCGAGATCGCCCGGTTCGAGGACATCTATCTGCTCTGCTACCTCCGCGGCCCTGACGGAATCATCGTCGGCCTCGCCGAGCAACTGCGCTGAGCCACCGTGCTGGGCAACTGCGCTGAGCAGCTTCGCTGAGCAGGAGGAACCGAGCCGCACCGTCGAGCGGAAGCCATGAGATGGACCCGGGAGAGCCCCGCGGTAGCGGCACCGTGACTGTCAGTGGCCATCGGCCGCCCCGGGAAGCCGCCGGGCCAGCAGCAGGGCTGCTACCGCTGTCACCCCCACGGCCCCGGCGGCGGCACCCACAGCGCCCACGGCCCCCGTGGACCGGAAGGCGCGGGAGGAGCGCCAGGACAGAACCGACCACTGGGACTGCGCGGACAACACCGATCCCTTGCTCAACCAGGATCCGGCCGAGAACAGTGAGAGCGCCGAACCGATTGATCCGACGGACAGAGCGCTCCCGATCGACCCGACGGACAGAGCCGAGCCGACGGAGCCGAGGGACAGCACCGACCCCACCGAGCCGATCGACAGCACCGAGTCCTGCGACCACAGGGACAGCAAGGAGCCCGAGGGGGCGTGAGGTGTGGGCGGTGCGGGTGACTTGGTCATGAGCCCATCCTGCCCAGCGGATGGGCGGCTCGCATGGCAGTTCCCCGAGACGAGTCAGCGCAGGGCCGCGGCGAACTCGGCGCGGTGCGCGGCGGTGTGGTCGTGTTCGCGCCCGGACCAGGCGATACGAGCGAGGATCTCGTCCTCGCCCGTACCGTGCGGTCCAGGGCGGCCGAGGTGTCCGTGCCACCAGCGGGCGTTGCGGGCCTGACGGTCCACCATCGCGTCGATCAGGTCCAGGCGCCGGTGCGGAGCCAGACCGTAGGCGTCGGCCAGCAGCCGGACCTGGCTCGCTTGGACGGTAACGGGTCCTCTGTCGGGCCGGGACGAGACGCACCACGTCCAGGCCATGTATCCGAGGTCTTCGAGCGGGTCACCGGGTGCCGCCGTGTCGAAGTCGATGAATGCGACGGGCAGGTCGTCGCGGAAGACGACGTTGTTGGGGCCGGGGTCGTGGTGGCAGACGACGGGGGCCGTGCCGGCGACGTCGCTGATGCCGGCGAGATCGCTGGTGCGAGTGAGGCCGCTGGTGCGGGTGGCCTCGTGCAACTCCCGCAGCAGCGCGCCGGCCGCCCCGACCTGCGGATCCGTCCAGTGCCGGAACGTGGGCGGCACCCATCCGGAGATGTACGTGAAAATGTCCCGCCCCTTCTCGTCGGTGCCGAGGTAGCGGGGTGCGCCCTCGAACCCGTACCGCTCAAGATGGGTGAGAAGGGCGCCCACGAAGGCGGAGGACGCTGTCGAGGGCCGGCGCACGGTGTCCCCGACCCGCACGACTCCCTCTGTGATGCGTCCTCCTGCCAGGGGCCTCTCTTCGTCGTCGCGGGACACCGCTCCCCCGGATCCTCGTCGCCGCAGTCGTCGCGGTGGACAGGGCGGTAGACGTCGCCGCAGGCTCACTGCTGCGTCGGTGTCTCCTTCTTTCCTACGAGCACCAGAGCCGCGCCTCCGATCACGACCAGCGCAATGGCAACGCCCACGATCAGCGGGGTCGCGCTGGAGCCGCCGGTCGCTGCGAGGTTGGTGTCGTCCGCCGTGCCGCCCACGGTCGCGGGGCTCGGTTCACTGAGGATCTGGGTCGCGTCGCCGCTCGCGCTGCCCTGTGTCCTGCAGTCGAGGATGCCGGTGAACCGCTTCTCGAGTCCGCCCGGCGCCTTGATCGTGAAGTCGTACGCCTGGTCTTCCTGCAGCGGGATCGTCACCGTGCGGGACTGGCCCGCGGGGATGCTGTACTCGGTCCCCATCAGCTCGAAGGTGTAGGCCTCGTCGCCGCGATTGGCAGCGGCGATGTCCACGCCGCCCTTGGCGCAGTTCTTCGCCGCGGACAGTGCTGGTATCGGCCCCTTCTCGGCCCAGGTCGCGCCGGCCTGCGCCGAGACCGTCGACTCGCTGGACCCCGCCAGGATCTGCGTCTGGCTGCGGGTCTCGGAGGCGAAGGCTCGGCCCACCGGCACGGTCGTCGAGGCCTGCACGGTGATCTCGGCCGAACCTGCCCCACTGCTCGACGCCGAGGCGGTGCCGCCGGCGGCAGCCTCGGGAACGTCGAAGAAGATCTGGCTGCCGTTCACCGCGGAGGTGAGGGGCTTGCCGTCCTTTCCGACAATCCGCACCCCACTGGTCGCCGCGTCCGCCGGCGGTGTGACGGCCACGCCCGCCGCGTTGGTGTGCACGGTCACCGGCCCGAGCAGCTCGCCGGGACGGCCGGAGACCGCGGGCGGGTCGAGCGTCAGCGACGCCTGGGGCTCCGCCAGGTCGACGGCGCTCTTCTGGAGATAGTCCGCGAGCTTCTCGGCCTGCGGGTCGACGGCGTCGACGTCGGCCGCGTCCGAGTAGCGCCAGATGGCCACCTGGGTGCCGGCCGCCGCGTCCTGTTCGGTCAGGCCCTGGGCGCCGGCCTTCGCTGCGAGCGCCGCGAGGTCGTTGACCTGCGGGTAGGAGTTCTGCAGGATCCAACGGATCTTGCCGGCGCCCTTGTTCGCACCCAGCGAGGTCCCGCTCCAGGCGGTCTCTTGGTACTTGGCGTCCCGCTGTGTGGGGTGGTGAATGTCGACGCAGTACGTCTGCAGGGTGCCACCGCCGTCGACGGACATCTCGAACAGGCCTGCCGAGACCTGCTGGTCGCCGGTGTCTTCGTGGATCACGGCGGCGCCGTAGGTCTTGAGGCCGCCTATGGTTGCGGTCGCCCCGCCCTGGCTCTGTGTGGTCTCCTCTGCGGTGGCCGCACCGGCTCCGGCGAGCACGCCCAACGCCACGAGACCGGACACCAACGTCGCAGCGGCGAGGCGGGCGGCGCCTCGCTTGCGTACGGACAGCGCAGAGAAAGAAGAAAACACCAAATTCCCTTCGAGCAGGACCCATTGATGTGGGGGTGTGGTCCCACCAGCAGAATCAGAAGCCCCGAGAGCTATGCCCGGCATCCTAAGGACGCTGCGCACCCACGCTTGCCGGTCATACTGTCGGACAAGCGATCCGACTCGGAATTGTTATCGCCGAGACGGCCGGTGAGCAGGGCTCATCGACAAATCCACCGGGTCGTGCAGAACGCATTCGCCGATAAGCCGCAGTACGGTCAGCTCGGGACACCCTCTGATATCCGACATCCGACATCTGCCCGTCTGATATGTGACATCACGTCACCGCGGCGGGCACCGCCTCGTGTTGGGCCGGTACGGACCCGGAGTCCCCAGGCTGTGTCTCCCAGTTGGGCTCGGGCTGATGCTGTGCCGAGGCGGACGCCCCCGTCCCCATCCCTGTCCCCATCCCCGTCCCCATCCCTGTCTCCGGCCTGCCAGTGCGCCGGAAGGCCGACGTCCCCCGCGACAGATCGTGGCCGATCGACACCGCGTCGAGATCCGCCGAGGTCCGGTTCTGCCCCTCGCGCGTCTCCGAACGGATCTTGAGCCTGCCCTGCACGATGACGGGGTCGCCCACGTTGAGCGACGACGACACGTTCAGGGCCAGATGGCGGTTCGCCCACACCGTGAAGAAGTTGGTGTGACCGTCGGTCCACTCGTTCTTCTCCCGGTCCAGATAGCGCGTGGTCACCGCCAGCCGGAACCGCGCCGAAGGCCCCGACGCCAACTCCCGGAACACCGGCTGCGTCGCCACGTTCCCCACGGCACAGATGGTCGTCTCGTTCATCACGAACCCCTCCCTCGCCCGGCCGCCGAGGCCGGACGGACATGCCGACGGGCCCGTCCCGTACGGCTGCGTCTGCCGCCGCGACCGCGTCCCTCGCGATCGCCGCACAACCAGACTGCCTCCGCCGGGCCGAGCCCGCTGAGCCCTGTGGACCGCCCCCCGCCTGTGGAAAACTCCGTCACCCGGACGAGTGGCTCCAGGTTGCCCCTGACGAGTGATCACCCACCGAGGGCCCCACGCCCCAACGTCACACCCCGAGAAAACACCGCCGCGTCCCAGGCCCCACTCCCCGCCCCGGGGGTTCACCGTCCCCTTCGGAAACCAACGCCCCCTTCGGGCCGTCGGGCGCCCTCCCCCCACAGGCCCCGAGTCACCGGGCCACGGCCCCCGCTCCCGTAACCCGCCCGTACTGCTCCCGAACCTCCCGGTACCGCAGCAGCTCCGCCGCCACCGGATCCAGCACCCGGGCCCTCCCGCACCCGGCGGCCGCCTCCCGCAATCGCCGCTCCGCGTCGGTGCCGTAGCGTCGGGCCGGCCCGCGTGCGGCCATCCGGCAGCTCCACTCGACGAGCGGGCCGCCGACGATGCCGGTCAGCATCAGCAGCACCGGCACCCCCAGGTTCGGCACCATGAACCCGATGATCTGCCCCAACAGCCACAGCCCGCCCACGATTTGAAGGAGCGTCATGGCGGCCTGGGCCAGCACTGCCACGGGCCACCAGCCAGGTCGCGGCGGCCGGCCCGGCGGCAGACCCGCCCGCGCCGCCAGGTCGTCGAGCGCCTCGGGCAGCCCTTGGGAGCCGCGTGCGGCCGCCTCGCGCACCGCCTGCGCCCACGGTGCGGGCAGCCCGGTGGAGGCCCGGTCGGCCAGCGTCCGTACCGCCTGCTCGACGCGCTGGCGCGCCGTGGCCTCCTCATCCGTCTGGGAACGCAACGGCAGCCGCCCCGTGGCCGGTTCGTACCGGTCCTGGTACCACCGCCACAGCCTCAGCCAGGGGGTCCCGCACGCGCGGTTGGCGTTGCGCAGCCACGCGCGTTCGGCCGCCTCGCCCGCGGCGGAGGCCCCCACCGCGTCCGCGAGCCGGGCGGCGAACTCGTCGCGCGCCTCCTCGCTCAGACCTGTCCGCCGCCGCGTGGCGTACACGGGCCTGAGCCCCGCCGCCGCGCTGTCCAGGTCGGCCGAGATCCGTCGCGCGGGAGCCCCGCGCTCCGTCACGAACTGGCCGAGTGCCTCGCGCAGTTCACCGACGCCGTCTCCGGTGAGCGCGGACAGTGCGAGCACGGTCGCACCGGGTTCGCCGTACTCGCCCAGGGCGATCCCGTCCTCGTCGAGCAGCCGCCGAAGGTCGTCGAGGACCTGGTGGGTGGCCTCGCCGGGCAGCCGGTCGATCTGGTTCAGCACGACGAACATGACCTCCGCGTGCCCCGCCATGGGCCGCAGATAGCGCTCGTGGAGCATGGCATCCGCGTACTTCTCGGGATCGACGACCCAGATGACGGCGTCGACGAGAGCCAGGACGCGGTCCACCTGTTCGCGGTGCTGTACGGCCGCCGAGTCGTGGTCGGGCAGGTCGACCAGGACGAGCCCGCGCAACTGCGCCTCGGCCTCCGGGTTCTGCAACGGGCGCCGCCGCAGCCGGGGCGGAATGCCCAGCCGCTCGATGAGGCTGGCCGCGCCGTCGCTCCAACTGCACGCGATGGGCGTCGCCGTGGTGGGCCGCCGCACGCCGGTCTCCGAAATGGGCACCCCGGCCAGCGTGTTGAACAGCTGCGACTTGCCACTGCCCGTCGCACCCGCGATGGCGACGACGGTGTGCTGTCCGGAGAGCCTGCGCCGCGCCGCGGCCTCGTCGAGCACCCGGCCGGCCTCGGCGAGCGTCCGGCTGTCCAGCCGAGCGCGCGAGAGCCCGACGAGTTCCCGCAGCGCCTCCAGCCGCGACCGCAGGGGGGCGTCGTACGCGAGCGGGCCCACGCTCTGGGCACTGTGCGCGCGGGTCTCCACCACGGCGACGTGCTCGGCGCCCGCGCCCTCTTCGGTCACCCGTCGCGCGATCAGCCCGTCGTCCCAGGCACCCGCGGGGTCCGTACGACTGCCCGCACGGTCGTCCGTACGACCGTCCGAGTGGTTGTCCGTACGACCGTCCGAGCGCCTGTCCGCAGCACTGCCGGCGTCACCGCCCTCCACGCGCGCGTGGCCGTCGTTCACGTGTGCGTCAGCCGTGCCGGAACCGCCACCAGCCTCGGGCGCGCTGCCCACAGCCTCACCCTCTGCGGGCAGCCCCTTCCCGCCGTTCCCGCCCTTACGCCCCTTCCCGCCCTTTCCGGAGGCGCCACCTTCGGGGAGGCGCTCTTCGGAACGCCCGCCCCCGGCGCCCTGTTCACCGGCCTGATCGGCGTGTTCCGCATGATCGGCGTGCTCCGTGCGATCCGTAGGGTCCTTGCGATCCGTATGGTCCGTGTGGTCCTGGTCAGTGACGGCAGTCACCGGTCACCTCTCCTTCTGCAGTACGGACAGGGCGGCGATGAGTTCGGCCTGGGGTTCGGGGTGGACGTCGAGGGCGTCGAGCGGCGCGAGACGGCGCTCTCGTTCGGTGTGCATCACTCGGTCGACGTGTTCGGCGAGCAGCCGTCCGCCCCTGTCCCGCAGCCGCAGCGCTCCGTGGGCACCGATCCGCTCGGCGAGTCCCTCACCGGCCGAGCGCGCCCGGCGGCCGCCGAGCAGCACGGTGGCGACAAGGACGGCAACGACCTCCGGGTCCGGCGCGACGTTGCGGTCGAGGTCACGGACCTCCTCCTCGGCGAACTCCTCGAGCTCGCGCCGCCACCGCCGCACCGCCATCCCGATGCGGTGCTCGGCGCTCTCCAGGGACGGATCGCGGTCCGTCAGCTCCGGGGCGAGCGCCGCGGGTTCGCGCCGCCAGGCCTCCTCGACGCGCTCGTCGGCGGCCGTGACGGCGCACAGCAGGAGGGAGGCCAGGCTCTCCACGAGCGCCTCCAGGAGCTCACCGGCGGCGCAGTCGAGCGGAAACGCGCGCCACCGCTTCAGCGCGTCCCCGGCGAGCACGGCACCGGCCTGCAACCGCCCTCGCACGCGCGCGTGCTCACTGTCGTACGCCGAGTCGACGGCAGAGGTGAGCCGGAGAGCGGCCGCGTACTGGGCGGCGGCGGCGCTTGCGAGTTCGGGCATGCGGGCCTTGAGGGAGTTGAGCACCCCGTGTGCGGTACGGACCATGGCGTGCTGGCGGGCGGCCGGGTCCTGCGCCAGGTGCACCAGCCAGGTGCGCAGCGAGGCCACGGCGCTGGCCGGCAACAGCCCGCTTCCCCAGGCGGACTCGGGCAGTTCGGGCACGGTGAAGCGCGGTACGTCGCCGAGACCCGCCTTGGTGAGCAGCGCGCCGTACTGCCGGGACACCTCGGACACGACCTGGTGCGGCACGCGGTCGAGCACCGTCACGAGCGTGGCGTCGTACTCCTTGGCGGTACGCAGCAGATGCCAGGGGACGGCGTCGGCGTACCGGGCGGCCGTGGTCACCATGACCCAGATGTCGGCCGCGCAGACGAGTTCGGCGGCCAGGACGCGATTGTCTGCCACCAGGGAGTCGATGTCGGGGGCGTCCAGGAGAGCGAGGCCGCGCGGCATCGTGTCGGCGGTCTCGACGCGCACCACGCGCGCGGGGTCCTCTCCCGGGAGCAACAGGTCGTCCCCGCCTTCCTGATGGGGAACCCACACGCGGGTGAGATCGGGCAGCACCCTCATCCCGCTGAACCAGTGATGGTCCTCCGGATGGCACACCAGTACCGGCGTCCGCGTGGTCGGCCGCAGCACGCCCGCCTCGCTGACCCGCCGCCCGACAAGGGAGTTGACGAGGGTCGACTTGCCGGCCCCCGTCGATCCGCCCACGACGGCCAGCAGGGGCGCTTCGGGCTCCTTCAACCGGGGCACCAAATAGTCGTCGAGCTGCGCGAGCAGTTCGTCGCGGTTGGCACGCGCGCGTGGAGCCCCCGCCAGGGGCAGCGGGAAGCGTGCGGCGGCGACACGGTCGCGCAGGGCGGATAGTGCGTCGAGCAGCTGAGGCCGTACGTCCAAGGTCACCACATGCGAAGAATGCCCAATTTTAGGGGAATTCTGAAGCATATGAGCATGTCTGCGCGCCGATAGGACACAAGGGACGGAAGGGATGACTGGGACGCAGGCACAGTCCAGGCATAACGAGTGCACAACACCCGGTGCGTGAGAGCCCAAAAGCGATGCACGATTCGTACCTGCCTGCGATTATCAGGACCGCTTCACCGAACCTCCACATCGAGCCACGGAGGCGAAGCAACAGGGACATGGACGCAGGAGCCCTATCCTTGTCCCCGGCAACGTCACGGTTCGGCCCACACCCGGCCACCCACGACAGAGGCCACACACCCGGCCCCCGTAGCTCAGTGGATAGAGCAGGCGCCTTCTAAGCGCTTGGCCGCAGGTTCGAGTCCTGCCGGGGGCGCACACACCCTCTCCCTGCGGAAACGCGTGAGGGGTTCTTCGATGTCCGGATGCACATCGCTGTGAGACCAAGCGCCTTGACTGCCCACGATCGTGGACAACCCCGCCATCGGCGTTGCAGTTCGCGCCGACGGGCGCCTGGCTACCCCTCCTCGTCCAGCACCTGGGCGGCCGCGCGTGGGTCCATGAGGTTGGACCACGCCTGTTCGGCCGGGAGCAGGTCCCGCTCAGGCAGGGTGTACTCCGGATACCAGCCCTCAGCCTCGCAGCCGGGGACGTTACGCAGGATCAGCACGGTCAGGTTCGGCGGAACGGAGCCGGTGATCCGGACGGCGAGGTAGGTCTCGTGGCCGTCGTCCGCCCGCACTTGGAGGCCAAGGGTGAACGTGTCGAACTCGCGCGTGTGCTCACGGCCGTCGCGCAGCGTGGCGTGCGCCAGGTCCAGCAGAGTCGCCCGCAGGCGGCGCACGAAGCGGACACCTGCCTCGGCACGGTACCGGACGTGGTCCTCGCGCGCGGGCAGGAGGCAAGCGGTGTGCGTCGTGGTCTTCAGGCCGTCGGAATGTTCCGCGTTGTAGCGCGCCCGGGCGGCGCGGCCATCGGCCTCAAGGGCTGCATAGAAGTCATCGCCCGAGCCGTCCTCGCGCCGACCCGCCGCGACCAGCCACGGCAGGTCGGCGTCCAGCCATACCGCGCCGCGCCACCGCTGCACCTTGACCTTGAACAGCACCTGGTCATCCACGGACCGGATGCGTTCGTACTTGCCGTCCTCGTCCGCGAACTGCTCGGACGCTTTGGCCAGCACCAGGTGGTCGATCTCGTCCAGCGGCGCCGTGACCGGCGGCACCGCGAGGCACAAATCCTCGCGTAAGCAGCGCAGCGTCGGGCGGGCCGGGCGCAGCGGGCCGGGTTCGCTCATTCCTCGATTCCCCCGACCGCGTCGATCTCCTCCGCGGTCAGCCCGGTCAGCAGCATCACATCCGATGTCAGCGACCCATCCAGCACGCTGAGCGCCTCCACCATGCCGGACCGCAGATCCTCACGGCGCTGCTCCAAATACGCCCGGACCGCCTCGGCCACCAGGTCCTTCTTCGTCAGCCCCAGGAAGTGAGCGCCCTGGCTGATCAACTTGTCCGTCGCCGGGTCCACCTTCAGCGGGGACTGGCGTACCGGCTTCGCCGCCGTCGTCATCGTTAAACACACCTCCGCCGCCATAGTACCTAAATACCTCATGGTGTAGTTGTTCCGGCGTCACCACTGTCGAACGCGCCCGGCTCCGGCCGACAGCACGTGCCCTCGCTACCCGAGACGCCCATCGAGCAGGGATCCCGGAATCGACAGCAAGCGCTTTGACGATTTCCGTTCGTGGACGACCTGCGAACACGCAGGTGAGCACATCGCTCAGGCCCGAGCACCTTCTAAGCGCTTGGCCGCAGGTTCGAGTCCGGCCGGGGGCGCACGTCTCCGCCCTCCCTTTGGGAGGGCATTTTTACTGGTCAGAGCACGTTTCACTCGACACGCCGAAGCCCCGGCCACTCCCCCGACGATCGTGGGGAGGTTCCGGGGCTGCCCGGCTGTCACCGGGTTTTCGCGGGTGGCCCTGTCGAATGCGTGTCGAAATTCTTGGCGCGAAGCGCCGAGGCGCCGCAAAGAGCGTTCCGGCAGGACGGCGGTCAGAAGACGGCACTCTGGAGGTGGTCGAGAGCTGCCTTCGCGAGGTCGTGGGCCCCCTCACCGGCGCCGATCGTGGCCTGGGCGGCGACGGGCTGGAGATAGCTCCGCAGGGCCGCCAGCGAGCGGCGGATCCTGCCCCGGTCCGGCGTGGGGGACACCACCTCGCCGAGGATCTCGTTGGCGCTCGCGGCAGCGTCTTCGGCGTCTTCGGCGGGCAGGCCGATGAGGGGAAGCTGCGCGAGTGCGCGCGTCACCGCCTCCGCCAGCTCCTCGAATCCGGGGGTGACCTGTTCCACGGAGCTTCGGGACTGGGTCACGTCCCGGTTGTTCCAGGCGATCTGAGCCCGACTCATGTCGCCCTGGAAGACGGGGCCGTTGTAGTGGTTGGTGGTTGCGGTGCCGCTCTTGCCGGAATTCGCCGCGAAATCGTCGGCACCGATGCTGTCCGACAGGGCCATGTCTCCACCCTTCGAAGTGAGGCGGGGGAACGAGAGGCCGGTCGGGTCCGGAGCGTGGTCCGGTCCGGCGACCGCGTAGCCCTGGTCGCAGAGATACGCGGCCTGTTTCGCGACCTCGGCGAAGGTGTAGGTGATACCGGTGCGCCGCGGTGCGTCGGACTGGACGAAGTCGTCCCAGCCCTCCGGGTGCCGGTCCGCCGCCTCCCGCTCGTGCAGCCAGCCGATCATCGCGCTGCGCAGGGACACGGTCCGAGCGACGGGATCGATCCGCTTGATGTCCAACTCGCGCGGGCTCATGCCGGATTCGGCGAGCCGGTGCGACGCCCGGGCGTAGCCCCTGATGATCGCGGTCTGGACGGCCTCGTCGACGGATCGCAGCTCGCAGGGGACCCAGAGGGACTCACGCTGCGGAGCGGTCACCACGCGGGCGTACGGTCGGTCGGAGTGGCCCAGGATGAACTCGCCGAGCGGCAGGACGGCCGGCGACCACCAGTCGGGAGCGTTGACCGGGCCCGGTCCGTCGGTGAGCTGGACGTACGACGGCGCGATCGCGTCGGTCGTCCCGAGCATCGGCGCCATCGACGTGTCCATGACGATGATCACGCAGATCCCGGCCCGGTCACCGTTGCCGGTGATCTGCCGCAGCAGCTGGGCCGAGGACTCCCGGAGACCCGCCGGATATCCCGACACCACCACGACGTGATGTGCCTCCGGGGGGAGTCCGGACTGGGCGTTGTAGGCGTCCAGGTCGCCGAACTCGTTCTTCAGGCAGGTGCGCTCGATGACGGCCATCCGGTCGGCCACGCGCAGCAGGGCAGACTCGATACCGGCCGGATCCGTCCACACCTGACCGTCGATGATGCGCGAGCCGCTCTCCGCCAGGTGGAGGAAGGCTCCGGCGTCACGGCCGCTGTGCAGCGCGTCGATCCACGTGATCTTGAGGCAGTCCGGTGCCGCTCTCGACATCTGGTCGGCGACGATTCCCCGCGCCGCCGCCATCGCCTCGGCGTAGGACAGACTCGGCCCGTCCGGTACGAAGACGAAGTTGGTGGTGCCCAGGTCGATCCAGGGCAGGCCGGCCCACGAGCGGTGCGGCAGCACCTGGCGTCGCATGAGCCACCGGGAGGACGCGCGTCCCCCGGAGGAACGGTCCGGGTCCCCGGCCGGATCCGCCCCGACGTAGGTGTCCTGGGGGAACGCCAACGGTGCCAGCCAGGAGTTCTCGCCCGGGCGCATGGCGTCGGCGTACGGCTGGTAGTCGTCGAAGGCGGTCTGCGCTCGCCGCACCGATTCCTCGAACGAGGAGTTGGCGTCCGCCAGGGCCTGCTGCCAGTCCGCCGCCGTCTCGCGGAACGCCTCTTCGAGTTGCGGCGGGAGCGTCCCGGGGGAACCCGGTCGTCCCAGGCTCCACTGTCCCGATCTGATGCCCTGCCGGATGGCCTCATGGAGGGCCGCCAGGGGCACCTGCGCCGTGCGCAGAGCGGCCGAGGAAGGCGAACTCAGAGCCCCATGGCTCAGGTCCGCGCGAACCGCGGGGTCCATGCCGTTCAGGAACGTGATTCCGTCGCGTGACTCCGCTGTTCGACGGTGCAACTCCATGTACTGCCCGGCTATGAGCGCGGTCAGCCCGTTGGGATCCCTCTTGGCCGCGTCGGCCCATTCCGGGCTGGCATTCTCTTCGGGAACATCGATCTGTGTACGCCGGGCCGGGACTCGTCGGCACCGAGGAGTTCTACGGCGGTGGGTCTCGCGGCCGACGCGGGCCTCGAGTTCGGTGACGCCGGCCAGTGGGCGGCGCACAATAGCTCGTCGTCTATTTGTTCTTGGGCTCAGCCTGCTGAACGGCCTCAAAGGGCCGCAGAGTCGACTTCGGCGAGGCCGGCTTCGGCTTGTCACCGCTCTCCTCACGGCCACCCTGGTGCGCTGCCTGCGCGTGATGCTCCAGTTCGGCGAGGGGCGATATCGACCTGCGTGGGAAGCCCCGACCAGCCGGGGGATTGCTGGTCGGGGCAGCTCATGCGGGCGGAGACAGCCCTCGGGTGCCTGGGCTCACGGGTGGAGGCCCGAGGGACCGGCAGGGAGGGACATGAGGGTCGGCCTCTGGGCCGCAGCCAGGTTGGGTTGAGCTCTCCGGCGGTGCGGCCGGACGCGCCGACGTGGTGCCCGCCGGCAGAGGTGCTTCCCGCTTGTTGGTTCGCTGCCACGGCACAGAGGAGCGGCCCCGGCCCTGCGTGGAGCCCAGCCGGGGCTGCGGGTGTTTCGCCTGTTCAGCGCTGCTGCAGGAGTACGTCCGCGGCCCGTTCGGCCAGCATGGTCACGGGAGCGTGCGTGTGGGCCCGTACGATGCTCGGCATCGTGGAGGCGTCCACCACGCGCAGGCCCGTCAGGCCCCTGACCGCGAACGTGGGGTCGACGACGGAGTGCTCGTCCGCACCCATCCGGCAGGTGCTCACGAGGTGGTGGATGCTGCCTCCCGTCGTTCGGATGTAGGCGATGATGTCGTCGATCTCCTCGGACAACGCCCCATCCGTAAGAGGCTTGCCCGTCCATTGCGCGAAGTCCGGCTGCTGCAGGATCTGTTGTGCCGCGCGTATGCCCGCCACCAGCGTTGCCATGTCGTCTCCCGCCTCGTCGGACAGGTAGCGGGGATCGATCAGGGGGGCGTCGTGCGGATCGGCGCTGCGCAGGGTGATCGCGCCACGGCTGCGCGGTCGCATGAGGATCACGCCCAGCGCCAGCCCGTGAGCCGCAGGCCGCTGGTGCTCGCCCAGAGGCACCACCAGGTGGACGACCTCGATGTCCGGAGCCTCGAGTTCCTCGCGGGTGCGCAGGAACAGCAGCGCCTCGGAGATGATCGAGTCCAGGGTGCCATGGCGGTCCCGCAGGTACTGGGCGATCTGCTCGGACGAAGCGTTCGCACCGGGCGACCAGAAGCCCTGCGCCTCGAAGGCGAGGGGGACGAGCAGATGGTCCGTCAGATCGTGACCCACGGAGGGGAGGTCCCGTACGAGCGGGACACCGTGCCGGGACAGTTCCTCGGCGGGGCCCACGCCTGACAGCAGCAACAGATGCGGGCTCCCCACGGCTCCGGCTGCGAGGATCACCTCGTGCTCCGCGCGGACGGTCTCGGTCCCGGACTCCCCTTCGACCTCGACCCCGACCGCGCGCGTGCCCTCGAACAGCACGCGGCGCACGAGCGTGTCCGCCCGCACCGTGAGGTTCGGCCGTTCCCGCGCCGGAGCGAGATAGGCATCCGCCGAACTGTGCCGCAGGCCGTCGCGGTGTGTTGCGCGAGCCAGGGCGTAGCCTTCCTGGACCTCGGCCGCCGGGGCGTGCCCCAGGCGCGCGCAGGCGTTGACGAATGCCGGGGTCACCGGCAGGGGATGGCGCAGGCCGGTCAGGCTGATCCGCTGCTCGGCCCGTTCGAAGTAGGGCTGGAGGTCATCGTGGCTCCAGCCCTCCAGCCCCGTCTCGGCCCAGGCGTCGTAGTCCGCACGATGCCCGCGGGTCCACAGCTGCGCGTTGATCACCGAGGAGCCGCCGACCGCCTTCCCGCGCGGAATCGGAATGGCGCGGTCGGCGAGACCGCGTTGCGGCACCGTCGCGAAGTTCCAGTCCAGGTCTCCGCCGAAGAGGCGCGGGAAGAGGATCGGCACCTGAACTTCGGGGCGGGTCTCCGGAGTCCCCGTACCGGCCTCGATCAGGAGCACCCGCGCTGTGCCGTCCGCGCTGAGCCGGTCGGCGAGCACGCATCCCGCCGAGCCGGCCCCGACGATCACGTAGTCCCACCGACTCACTTCGCCACCGCCTCTCGGGCATGGGCGTCGGCACCCGTGGTCGTGGTCACACCCCAGGTCGTGCTCTTCCGGCAGAGGTTCTCGGCCATGGCAACTCCTTACCGTGTGCAGTGACGTTTCGATGTGCGACGGCAGCCCTACGCTGCCGTGCGTCCGCGCCGGCGTTGGGACGGACACCCGGCCGTTGCGGCCTTCGCGGTCGGCCCGGTGAGTGGTGCAGGAGGGCGTGCTTCAGCGTCCGGCGGGCACGCCGTCCTTCCCGGCGGGCGCCGGCACTCGTGCGTCTGCGGCGGCCGTGACCTCCCGGCTCCGCAGGAGGTGGCGGAGCAGGGCCAGACCGGCCAGGAGTGCGACCAGGCCGCACACACCGTTCCAGCCGAAGGCGGAATAGGCGCGGACGCCGAGCCACGAACCGGCGCTGCCGCCCAGGAAGGCGCAGGTCATGTACGCGGTGTTGAGCCGGGCGCGGGCCTCCGGCCGCAGGGCGAAGATGCGGGCCTGGTTGGCGACCTGGCCGGACTGCATGGCCACGTCGAGCAGCAGCATCCCCGCGCCCAGGCCCACCAGCCCGACGGCGCCACCCAGGCCACCGGTGAGCAGCAGCGCCCCCGCTGCGATGGCGCCCAGCATGCACACCAGGTTCACGGCGTCGGGGCCGCGCCGGTCGGTGCGCCGACCGGCGATGGGCGTGGCGAACATGCTGGCCGCGCCGACCAGGGCGAGCACGCCGACGGCCGGGGTGCCCAGGTCGTAGTGCGGGCCGGTGATGAACAGGGCGAGCGCGGTCCAGGCGGCGCTGAACGCGGCGAACACCAGGATCTGGTACTGGCACGAGCGGCGCAGCAGTGGTTCGCTGCGCAAAAGGTGCAGGGAGGCGGCCAGGAGCGCCGGGTAGCGCTGGTCGGTGCTGGGCGTCGTGTGCGGGAGGGCGGCGGCGAGCGCGACGGTGAGGATCAGGACCATGACCGCGGCGACGAGGTAGGGGGCGCGCCAGCCCAGCCATTCGCCGAGGGTGCCGGAGAACGTGCGGGCCAGCAGGATCCCGCCGATCAGGCCGGAGAGCAGGGTGCCGGTGACCGCGCCGCGGCGCTCCGGGTCGGTCAGGCCGGCCGCCATGGGGATGAGGATCTGCGGCACGACCGTGGTCAGGCCGACCAGGGCGCTGGCGACGGCGAGGACGGGCAGGGAGGAGGCCGTCCCGGCCAGCACGAGCCCCGCGCAGGTCACCAGCAGCAGGGTGGTGATCAGTCCGCGATGGCGGAGCCGGTCACCGAGGGGCACCAGCAGGAAGATGCCCGCGGCGTAGCCGAGCTGGGCGCAGGTGACGACCACGGCCGCGGAGGCGGGGCGCACGTGCAGGTCGTCGGCGATCAACGGGCTGATCGCCTGGGGGAAGTAGATGTTGGCCACCGCGATGCCGCAGGCGACGGAGAGGAGCAGTATCAGGGGCCGGCTCAACGCCGGTGGCGCAGTGGAGGAAACGCCAGGAGCCACGACACACCTCGACCAGGAAGAAGGAGAGAACGGAAGGGGGAGGTGACGACTCGCCACCAGGAACCGGTTTAACCGGTTCCTTCAACGTACCAGTAAAACCGGTTCCGCAGTAGGCTGTTTCGCATGGCTGTCTCTCCCGCACCGCCGGTCCCCCGCTTCCGCAGTGGCTCCGGACGGCTCTGCCTGGACTTCATGCGCACCCTGCGGCTGCGCGGCCTGGACGGTGCCACCGAGGAACTGGACGCCCCCGAGGCCCTGTCCGCCTGGGTCGCCCAGCTGGGCCCGTATCCCGACGGCACCGTCGTGCCGGTCCCGTCGGAGGCGGTGCTGCACCGGGCGCGGGAGGTACGGGAGGCCGTACATGCGCTCCTGACGGCGGCCCGCGGCGACAGCGGACCCGCCGGATGCCCTGTGGACGACCGCGCACTGCTGAACCGGGCGGCCACCGCGCCACCGCCGGTGCCGGTGCTCGATGAACACGGCACGCTGACCTACACCGCGGCCGACCCTGTCGGCGCGGTTCTCGCCGGCATCGCCCGCGATGCGCTGACCCTGGCGACGTCCCCCGTGCTGGAGCGGGTCCGCGCCTGCGCCGGGCCGACCTGCGCCGCCTGGTTCCTTGACACGTCCCGCCCGGGCAACCGGCGCTGGTGCTCCATGGACACCTGCGGGAACCAGGCCAAGAAGACGGCGTGGCGGACCAAGCACGCGGCGGGGAAGAGCGCCTGAACCATCGTCATGCGGCAGCCTCGGCGACCGCTTCCAGCACGCGTGCGCACGCCCGGCGAGCGCGCGGAGGTGGTCGGGCAGGTGGGGAAGCGCCGTCCCGAGGATCGCGATCCTCGGCCTCGGTGCTCCCTCACCCGACCCGGCTTCAGGGGACACGGGCCTCTTCGTGCGCTGAGCCGGCCGGGCGGAGGAAGCCGCGGTCGACGTACACCAGCGCGTCCCGGTCGACGGGGGTGACGCAGTGCAGCACACGGCCGATGAGCATGCTGTGGTCACCGCCGTCCACCACATCGTGCATGAGGCACACGAGCCGGACCACCGCCTCGGGAATGCCGGGCAGCCCCCGTTCGAGCGGGACGGTGTCGCCGGAGGCGAACCGGTCGACGCCCCGCGTCGCGAAGCGCCGGGCGATGTCGGACTGGTCATGGGCCAATACGTTGACCATGAAGTGATCGGCGGCGGCGAAGGCGGCGTGCGTACTGGCCTTCTTGTCCAGGCTGACCGTCACCAGGGGCGGGGTCAGGGACAGGGAGACAAAGGAACTCGCGGTGAATCCCCAGCGGCGGCCGGTCTCGTCGACCGTGGTGGTGACAACCACGGGCCCCGGGACACGGGCCATGGCGCGGGTGAAGTCGAGCTCTCGGGTGTCGGCGGGCATGGGATACGGCGCCTCCTCGAACGAAGTCTGGGACAAACGGGTTGCCGGGATGACGGCCTTGCGGACACGCGGGGGCGGAGCGGTCATGGTGTCTGCGTCCTTGTCGTCGGGGCGTCGTGGCCGGGGTGTCAGGCGACGCTCGCGTGCGGTGGCGCTTCGTCGGAGTCCGCGGGCAGCGATCCGGGGCCGGCACCGGCAAGCACCGTGAGGAACGAACGGGCCCAGTGGTGGACGTCCCGTTCGCGGACGTGACGGCGCAGCTCCCGCATACGGAGCCTGCGCTCCGCCTCGTCCAGGTGCAGGGCGGTGGCCATGACGTCCTGGAGTTCGGCGAGGTGATGCGGGTTCACCAGGAGCGCCTGGGTGAGTTCGTGGGCCGCGCCGGCGAACTCACTGAGCACCAGGGAGCCACCCAGGTCGGGGCGGGCGGCGACGAACTCCTTCGCGACCAGGTTCATACCGTCGCGCAGCGGCGTCACGAGCATCACGTCGGCGGCCCGGTAGAACGCAGCGAGTTCGGTGCGGTCGACAGTGGTGTGCAGGTAGTGGACCGGCACCTGGCCGACCTGCCCGAACGTCCCGTTGATGCGCCCGACCTGCGCCTCGATCCGCGTACGCTGCCGCCGGTAGTGCTCGACGCGCTCCCGGCTGGGCGTGGCGATCTGCACCAGGACGGTGTCCCGCGCGCTGACCCGGCCGTCGGCCAGGAGTTCCTCGAAGGCCCGCAGTCGTTGGTCGATGCCCTTGGTGTAGTCGAGCCGGTCGACGCTCAGCATGATCCTTCTGCCGTCGCCCAGTTGACGGCGGATCCGCCGGGCCCGCTCCTGTACGGCTTCGCTGCGAGCCAGTTCCTCCAGGCCGGCCGCGTCGATCGAGATCGGGAACGCGCCGACGCAGACCTCCCGGCCCGGCAGCCGCACCGCTCCCAGCACGGGCGTACCGTGCGGGCGGCTCACGCTCTCACCGCCGCGCAGGCGGCGCACCAACTGCAGGAAGTTCTGTGCGTCACCCGGCAGTTGGAAACCGACCAGGTCCGCGCCGAGCAGCCCCTCCACCATCTGAGTGCGCCAGGGAAGCTGCAGGAAGAGCTCGGGGGGCGGAAAGGGGATGTGCAGAAAGAAGCCGATCCGCACGTCGGGGCGCAGGGCGCGCAGCAGCGCCGGGACCAGCATCAGTTGGTAGTCCTGGATCCAGACGGTGGCTCCCGGACCGGCGATGGCCGCCGCATGCTCCGCGAATCGCTGGTTGACCCGGTGGTAGCTGCGCCACCATGTCCGGTCGAAGTCGGGTGGCACCACCACGTCGTGGAACAGCGGCCACAGTGTGGCGTTCGAGAATCCCTCGTAGTAGTCCCTGTGCTCGTCGGCATCGAGGGGCACAGGGTGCAGGCGCAGGTCCTGGTCGGGGAAGACGGCGGGGGTGTTCTCGGTGGTGCCGGCCCACCCCACCCAGGCGCCCCGACGGACGCGCAGGATGGGCTCCAGAGCACTGACCAGCCCTCCGGGGCTGCGCCGCCAGCCCGGGGAGTCCGTGCCCCTCGACACCAGGTGGACCGGGAGACGATTGGCGACGACGACGAACTCGGCGTCCGGCTGCGCGGGATGGCGGATCCTGGGTGTGTCCACGTCCTGTTCCCTTCTCCAGGGGCCGAACCCGGGGACGCGGCGGGGCGCGGGGCGCCCACCGGGTTCGGCAGCGTGTGCGGGGGAGGTTCCAAGCAGGTCGGGCGCAAGCGCCCTGAAGGGGCGCGGGGAACTACGCGACCAGCCACATCGGCGCCGCAGACGATCGACGGCACACCGCGGCACGACCAGCGGAGCGCTCAGGCGGCGCGGAAGTCGACGATCGTCTTGAGATCGGTCGTGCTGCGGTAGTTCTTGAAGATCTCGACGAGGCCGTCGTAGTCGTCGAAGCTGTGCACGGTGGACAGCAGGCGCTTGCCGTCGACGATGCCCGACACCAGCATCTGCATCGCCGCCTGGATCACGTTCGCGGAGTGGTGCATCGGGAACGCGGTGACGTCGAACGGGGAAGCGGTGATGTTGATGCCCTTGGCGAGCATCAGCCAGGTGTCGAACTTCTGCATCTCCTGCGAGGCCCCGTACAGCACGTAGCGGCCCTTGGGCTTCAGCCGGCGCATCGCCACCCGTCGGGGGTCCTTCTCCTCGTCGTCGACCTTGACGGTGGGCAGGGCGTCGAAGACGTAGTCGAAGCTGTTCTCCGCGACCTCGGCGATGAGCTCCTCCGGCAGGTACGCCCGCTCGGAGAAGTGCTCCTCGGCGTGCCGGTTGCGCACCGGGTTCGCGTCCACGGACACCACCTGGTTCGGGGCGAGCAGGCGCTTGATGACGCTGCCGGCGATGATGCCGATCGGGCCGGTGCCCATGATGAGGACCCTGTCGCCGATCTTCGGGGGGTTGGCGAGGATCGAGCGCAGCGCGCCGGTGGTGGGTTCGATGAAGGACGCCTGCAGGTCGTCGAGGGCCTCGGGGACCTTGACGGCGGCGGCCCTCAGGTCGTCGGAGAAGTTCCGGTCGGCCCAGAACACGTCCTCCTTGACCTCCCCGGAGAAGATCGGGCGCAACGTCCGGTACTCGGCGAAGCCGTCGAAGTCGGTCTGGCCCCAGTACACGATCCGGTCGCCTGTCTCTATGTCGGAGCGGGTGAACTCCGGCCCCTTCTCGACGACTTCTCCGAGGTACTCGTGTCCCAGGACAACCGGGTACTCGGAGGGGAAGAGGTGCCCTTCGAAGAAGGAGATGTCCGTCGAGCAGATCGACACGCAGCGGGTGCGGAGCAGCAGGCCGTCGGCCGGGGCCGTGGGGCGCGGCACCTCCGCGATGACGGTCTGGCGCGGGGCGAGGAGCTGGAGAGCCTTCATGGTCGGCATGGTTGTCCTTCCGGGCAGATTGCGGTTACGAGGTGGCCGTTCCCTGAAGAGGAGGGACGGGACGGTGCTCAGCGGCGCATGCTCAGGCCGCCGCCGAGGAGGTACTGGCCCGCCATCTCGACGTTCGTCGGTGACAGGGTGATGTGCTTCGCGGCCGAGTGCGCGTCACGGAAGTAGCGTTCGAGCATGCTGCTCGCGTACAGCGAGGAGGTGCCCGCGACGGTGAACAGGCTGTCGATGGCGGCACAGCACTGCTCCGCCACGGTCGCCGCGGCCAGCCGCACGGTCGCGCTCAGCGAGTCCCCGCCCACCTCGCCGAACTGTTCGGCGTGCCAGGCGGCGTCCGCCAGCAGCAGCCGGGACGCCCGGACCTGCGCCTCTGCCCGGGCGAACCGCTCCTGCACGGTGTGAGCGGCGGCCAGGGTGGTCGTGCCGGCCATCGGCTTCTTGGCCACGGCCAGCCGCTGGAACTCCTGCAGCGCGCCGCGGGCCGCACCCAGGACGGTCGACGACGACCCGAACAGCCCGAAGTCGTAGTAGCTGATCCCGTAGCCGCGCGACGGACGGGCGGGCGGGGCGAGGAACATGTCCCGCTGGGCCACCGTGTACGCGTCGGCTACGAACACGTCGTCGACTTCGTAGTCCTCGCTGCCCGTGCCGCGCAGCCCAAGGGTGCGCCAGTTGTCCAGCATCCGCACGGCCTGCTTGGGGACGAACAGCATCCGGATCTCCGGACCGTGCTCCGTGTGCCGTGGCATGCCGTCGACGGTGATCCGAGCCGCGCACACCAGCCAGGCGGCGTGCGCCGAACCGCTGGCGAAGCCCCAGCGCCCGGAGAGGCGGTAGCCGCCGTCGACCGCCTCGGCCACTCCGGTCGGGTTGACCGAGCCGACCACCAACGCGTCCTGCTCCCGGAACAGTTCACGCGCAGCCGACTCGGGCAGGTAGTCCGACAGCCGGCCGATGGCGGCCTGTACACCCATCTGCCAGGCGACCGCCGGGTCGAGACGGGACAGCGCCTGAAGCGCCTGGGAGCCGGTCTCCAGCGTCACCTGGGAGCCGCCGAGGTGACGGGACACCAGCATCCGGGGGAACCCGGCGTCCCGTAGCGCCTCGAACACCGGCACCGGGGAGAACCGCTGCCGCTCACCTTCCTCGCGCCATTTCTCGATGACGGGGGCGATCCCGTCGACACGGCCGAGCCAGTCCGCGGTCTCCGACGACACGGGTTTGTTGTCGATCAGCGCGAGGCGCTCTTCGTTTCCGTGGTTCTGAGCCATACCCACCTCCTGATGTCGCTGGGAAGGTAGGCGGCGGGAAGGCGTGTTCAAGACCGGAATCCGGCGGGCATGGGGGCCTCTTGACCGATGTATTACGTCGGGAAGAGGAGACGGCCCAGGGCATGCGAAGAGGGGCGGTCGGCGTCTTGAAGACGCCGACCGCCCCCGCGGAGGTGCAGGTCAGCCCGCTCGGTCGAGCACGCTGAGGAACGCCAGCCAGGTGTCGATGTGCTGATGCACCGCGGCGGTCAGGGCCGCCCGGTGGTGCGGCGGAACGGCCGCCAGCAGGGCATCTCCTCCGGCATCCAGGAGAGCGCGGTTGTCGAGCAGGCGCAGCAACTGTCGGCCTGGTTCCGTGAACCGCAGGGACGGGTCACGGGCCAGGACGGCGAGGGGATCCCTGACCGGTGCCGCGGTATGCCGCGGGGTCGGCGCCCGGAGGCGCTTGTTCCGTTCGACGGCGGTCAGCGGCACGGGCTCGGCCCGGACGGCGGCTCGGCGCCCGACAGGGTCCTCGCCCCGCTCCACGCGGGCCCGGACGTCCCGCGCGGTCCCTATGGAGATCCCGGCGGCCTCGGCGATCTGGCGCAGGGAGGCATCCGGGTGCTCACACAGATGGGCAGCGGCACGTTCCCGGCCGGCGGAGGGATCCACGGGGCGGGCCCGGCCGTCCCGCCCCACCCGGGTGTTCAACTGGGGCTCGTTCCCGGTTGAACGCCGTCTGATGGCCGCCACCGTCTTCGTGGACAGGCCCGCGGCCTGCGCGATCGCACGGTTGGACCACTGAGGGTAGGCGGCCACGATGCGCCGGGCAGCCGCCGCTCGCTCCTGTTGGCTCAGCCGCTTGCCGTGGTGGAGATTGGCCTGCACGGCCTGGACGAACGCCTCCTTCTCATCCCCGTCGAAATAACGGACGTCGATGTCGGCACGGCCGGCCAGGGTGGCCGCCGTGAGCCGGTGCATGCCGTCGATGACGCGCATCGTGACTCGGCACACCAGGATCGGCGGCAGCCTCCGCACCTGTATCAGTGACCTGGCGTAGGCGACATCGACCTCCCCGGACCGCGGAGAGTCGGCGGGCACCAGCGCCGCGATCGCCACCGACTGCGACCGCGGGCCGATGGGGCTCTTCTGTGTGCGCGAGGCGAGTACGGGGTCGTTCTCTGTGCGAGAGGCGAGTTCTGTCATGAGTGTCTGCCCGCAAGAACTCTCCCGACGGCGGCCGGGAGCGCCGCGCATCCGTCCGGCCCGGGTACCCGCAGATCGCGGCGGCTCGCAAGGTCCGGTACTGCCTCGTTCTCGAACGTGGGGTCGCTGTACATGGCCGTACGCACCACGTGTTCGGCCGGGCGCCCGGTCAGGGCAACGACGCGCAGCCCGCGAACGGCCGGCGCGGTGAGCGCCGCCAGGGCCCGCGGAAGCGGGCGGGCGGCGGCGGGATCGCCGAGGATCGGAGGGAGGGTGCCGTCGAAGTCGACGGCACCGACGGTCTTTCGGAGGGCGCGCAGGGGGGCCTGAAGGCCCTCCTCCCCTGCCGGGGAGATAGCTGCCGTACGGATCGCGCCAAAGTCGGGCAGCGGCAAGTCGGTCGGCTTCCGAGCAGGAATGAGCGAAGAACTGCTGTTCATGAGCTGTGTCTCCGTGGACATCCACACCGTGGGCAACTGGTACGGGACAGTCGTGGAGCGCCGGTGATCCACGACTGGGCAGAACCGGGATGAGATATCACGCGAGGGGCGGGGCCACTCGTGGCCATGACGTCACATGGGTGCGGAACAACACCCAGGACACCGGGCGACATTGTGTGCCGGCCGATGCGTCAGTCGCCTTGGTTCACTTCCGGCCACGGTCATGCTGCTGCTCATGCTCCGACATCCCCCGTCGTGAAACCGCAGGTAGCTCTCTGCAGTGACTACACAGGCGAGTTCACTGGGCGCCAGGTCCGATCGCCAGAGTCAGTTGTGGCCGACTGGACACCAGTGGCCACCGTCCTCAGCCGACCGCCCCCGCCGGGCCCCGGGCCCTCGGTGCGGCCTCTTCCCGTCTCGTCGGCACACTGCGTGCACGGCACCCTCTCATGCACCGTCCTGACCTGCGTCAAAGCTCCATGACAGCAATGTTCCGCACAAAACCCGGTCGGTTCAAGGGAGTTGTGACGAAGGATGGGCGGAGTGGGCCCGCTCAAGGCCCAAAACGGGGAGGAAGATTGTGGACAACAGGCCACCGGTAGACGCGCCGCCCATTGACATATCCGCCACTCGCGGGGGCGCACCACCCGAGTTGCTGGCCCTGGCCGTCGACACGCTCGCGGAGCTCACGAGTGCCGAGATCGCCGGAAGCTATCGCGTCCTTGCGGAGGCGGGCAGGCCCATGCCGCTGGAGGAGGCCGACGCGCACCTGGGGGCCGGCGGACATGCCGACCCTCTTCTGGCCCTGGGCCTGGCCCACGTGCTGCCCCACGATCCGCCGATTCTGCAGGCCGCGGCGCCGGTCCCGGCCGTGGAGGCCGCACTGGTCCACAAACGGCACGAGCTCGACGCCCAGTACGACATCGTCGCCCGCGCCCAGCGAGAGGTGCTGCGAATCCGCCAACTGGCCGACCGGCAGGCGCAGGACGCCTCCTCGCACAGGCTCGCGCATGTGCTCACCGACTCCGACGACATCACCGCCTTGTCCAACACGATCGGTACGGCGGCCGTCCACGAGCATCTGACGCTGGAGACCTTCCAGTACGACCTTCCCCTGAAGGCGAGTTCGGCGCAGCCTCCCACGGCCGCGTCGATCGCACGGGGCGTACGGCACCGGAGCATCTACGAAACGGCGTTTCTGAGCGATCCCGTGGGCGCCGAGATCGTCGAACGCTGTGCCGCTGTCGGCGAGGTGATACGGCTCCTGCCGCAGCTGCCGATGAAGTTGAAGATCACGGACGGCTCGCAGGCGCTGTTGGCTCTCACACCGACCGGTTCCAGCGTGGCGCTCCATCTCACATCGCCCGTCGCCGTGGAGGCGTTGCGCCACTATTTCGAACTCCTGTGGCGCGAGGCGCGTCCGCTGACCGGCGCTCCCCCGCCCAGTGACAGTGACCGTGAGCGGCAGCGACACGAGATCGTCGCGCTGATGCGGCAGGGATTCAAGGACGAAGCCATCGCCCGGAGGCTGGGGCTCACCCCGCGCACCGTGCGCCGACGCATCAGCGAGTTCATGGACGAGCTCTCGGCCGAAACCCGTTTCGCCGCAGGGTCAGAGGCGCAGCGCCGCGGCTGGTTCGACGGCTCGGCCGAGTAGCTGCAACGTGACGGGGACCGAATGCCCGAGGGCATGACTTCCTTCGCAGGCGGCGTGGGCCCGGGAAGTCGGCGTACCTGTACGGCGTTTGGGGTGTGGTCCTGCCCGCCCCGTGGCCACCGCGGCCCACGAGTGGCGAAGCCATCGCCAGGGTGCCGAATACTCGGTCGGCGGCTGCCGGCTGCCACGGCGAACGCCGCGGCAGCCGGCAGGTCCGCTCGACACCATGGGCGGATCGAGTACGACAAGGCCGAGGCCGGGCCGGCTCTACGGCTCTACGGCGCCGAGTCCCTCTTCCCCGCTGCCGCCGCGTACGCCTGAGTCGGTGTCATCGCCACCCCGTTGATCTGGACCGTCTTGAAGGGGCTGACCTTCGCGCAGCTCTTGGCCTTGTCGGCGGTCTGGGCGTGGGCGTCGGCGACGGCGGCGTGGGTGTCGGCGGGGGCGACGGCGGAGCCGTACGACGTGCCGCTCGGCCAGTCGCTGCCGATGACGAGGACGACCCCGCTCGCGCTCCCCCGGGTGAGGTGCGAGGCGGGCAGTCCGAGGGCGGAGGCCGCCGTCCGGGCCTCGGCCTGCTGCCCGGGGCCGTAGGTGATCGTCGTCCTCGACGACTGCTCGGAGGCGTTGCCCGAGGTGGTGCCCGAGCCGAAGCCCTTGGTGAGGAGGGCGTCGGCGATCACCGAGGCGCGTCCGCCGGTGGTGGTGCCGTTCTCGACCTGTACGGCCACCTCGGAGGCCGGCACGGTCGCCGACACAGACGCGGACGGGGAGGCCTTCTTGGCGCCGCTCGCGCTCGCCTTCTTGCCGCTGCCCGACGTCAGCGACTGGTCGTCGGCGATGGTCGCGAACAGTGCCTTCGCGGCGGCCGCGGGCACGACACGCTCCTTGTTGGCCGGGTCGGCCCCGGTCTGCATCGTGGTGAACGTCATCCGCTGCGAGGGCACCTTGTTCAGGTCCGTCGCCAGATCGACGAGTTTGCCGACGCTGCCCAGACCGGTGTCCACGGTCAGCGCGTTGGTGGCCGCGTCGGCCAGCGAGTAGACCTTGGCCGGGTTCGCCAGCGTGCCCGCGCTCTTGAACTTGCGGATCATGGCGCTGAGGAAGAGATGCTGGGAGACCGTACGGCCCAGGTCGCTGCCGTCCCCGAAGCCGTGCCGGGAGCGGACGAATTCGAGCGCCGCCTCGCCCTTGAGGGTGTGCGTGCCCTTGGCGAGCTTCAGATGCGAGTAGGTGTCGTAGACGTTGTCGCTGACGCACACCGACACACCGCCCACCGCGTCGGACATCTTCACCACGCCGGAGAAGTCGAGCATCACGAAGTGGTCGATGGGGATGCCGGTGAGCCGGTGAACGGTCTTGACCTGGCAGGCCGCGCCGTACTGGAGGGCGCTGTTGATCTGCCCGTAGTAGCCGCCCGTCGACTGGCCGCTGCCCGGGTCCTTGCAGGCCGGGACGTTGGTCATGGTGTCGCGCGGCACGCTCATCACAGTGGCGTTGGAGCGGTCGGCCGAGACGTGGACCACCATCTCCACGTCCGCGTTGTGCCCGGCGGTCGCACTCGCGGAGCCGCAGCCGCCGCCCAGTTTGCAGTCAGCCACGTTGTTCCTGCCGTCCGAGCCGATCACCAGGAGGTTGATCGGGGTCCGGCCGAAGGCGTCCGCCTTCTCCTTGCCGTCGGCGCCGTCGTCGATGGCGACGCTCTTGATGTTGCCGTTCAGGTGCTCGTACAGCCAGGCGCCGGCTCCGGCGGTGACCAGGATCAGCACCGACACCGTGAACAGGGCTGTGCGGGCTATTCGTTTGCGCCGGGTGACGAGCTTGGCCCGGCGGCCCGACCCGCGTCCCTTGGAGCGTGCCGCCTGCCGGGCGGCCGCCCGGCCGCCGTGCGACGGTCCAGGCGCTCCTTCGTAGGTCTCGCGCTGGCGGGGAACGCTCGTCGAGCGATCACGTGTGACGGAATGGCCGCGGGTTCTGCCCTCGCCCCAGGGATCGCTCAACTCCCACTCCCTACGCTGTGGCCGACGCCAACCGACGGCGCGACGGCGCACCCCTCGGGTTGGTTGATTGCGCAATATAGCAAGTGTTACTGGGCGCGCGGCTGCTGGGCCGCGCCCCACCCCCGGACGCCCGGCGGCATGTCACCGCCCTCGCCAAGGACTCCCGGCGACGCGTGGCGGACAGAACTCCGCGCCCGCCCCGGCCTCAGATCTCGGTCCGCGTCTGCGTCTGCGTCTGCCCGGTCGGCTGAGTCGCCTGCGCCGACCGCGTCTGCTGCGCCGGCCCCTGCGTGCCGCCACCCTCGTCCTTCATCGCCTTCGTCTCGCTCTTGAGGATGCGCATCGACTTGCCCAGCGCACGCGCCGTGTCCGGGAGCTTCTTCGATCCGAACAGCACGATGATGACGATCGCCACGATCAGCAGATGCCAGGGTTCCAGCCCGTTGCGGAGCATCCCGCCCACCCCTTCTTGTTCGCATGACGGCCTGATGCGCGGGGAGCGCGGGACACCGTCCTGATGGTTGCCACCTTGATGGTTGCTACATTGCGCAACTGTATAACCGAGAGCACCTTCTGACTGCAAGCAGTCCGATCGTGTACATGACGAGCACGGCGCCCAGCAGCAGGTAGTACAGGGGCGGCAACGGCGTGAAGCCGAGCAGCGAGCCGAACGGGGAGACCGGCAGCAGCAGTCCCACGGCGGCCAGCGCGGCCGCCGCCCAGCCGATCGGCCCCGGCCCGCGCCCGCGCCCGGCCCCAGCGCTCCCGGCGCGCAGCAACAGCATCACCAGGCCCTGGGTGAGCAGGTTCTCGGTGAACCAGCCGGAGTGGAACACGGCCGCGTCGTCCAGACCGTCGGAACCGTGCAGGGCGAGCGCCAGCACGCCGAAGGTGGCGAGGTCGGCGACCGCGTTGAGGACGCCGAAGCCGGTGATGAAGCGCAGCATGTCGCGCGGGCGGAGGACGATCGGGCGGCGCAGCACGGACGGATGCGGCCGGTCATGGGCGAAGGCGAGCTGGGCGGCGTCGAAGCACAGGTTCTGCACCAGCACCTGGGCCGGGAGCATCGGCAGGAAGGGCAGCAGCAGGCCCGCCGCGAGCATCGCGATGACGTTGCCGAGGTTCGAGGAGAGGCTGACGCGCAGATACGTGGCGATGTTGCCGCCCGAGTACCGTCCGGCCGCGATGCTGTGGTCGATCGCGGTGAGGTCCTTCTCGGCAAGGACCACGTCCGCGCTCTCCCGGGCGACGGCGACGGCGTCCCGGGGTGCGATACCGACGTCGACGGCGCGCAGGGCGGCCAGGTCGTTGACCCCGTCGCCCAGGTAGCCGACGGTGTGCCCGCTCGTGCGCAGGGCGGTGGCGATGCGGGCCTTGTGCTCGGGGGCGCAGCGGGCGAAGACGACGGTGCGGGCGGCGGCCTCGGCGAGTTCGGGATCGGTGAGGCCGTCGATGCGGTCTGCGACGAGGACGGCGTCCGCGGGCACGGGGACGCCCAGGTCGCGGCAGGCGCGCACGGCGGTGCCCGGGTGGTCGCCGGTGAGGATCCGGACGGTGACGCCCCGCTCGGCGAGCGCCCTCAGCGCTTCGGCGGCGGTGGGGGCGAGGGCGTCCTTGAAGGTGACGAAACCCCTGAAGTCCAGGCCGCGTTCGTCGGCGGGCGTGTAGTCGCGGGTACGCGCGGGACGCTCGGCGGTGGCGACGGCCAGCACCCGCAGCCCCTCGTCCGCCTGCCGTGCCGCGAGCGCGAGCAGCTCCGCGCGCTCCTGGTCCGCCAGGACGCAGCGTTCGAGTACGGCCTCGGCGGCTCCCTTGACGACCAGGGTGTGCGTGCCGAGCCGGCCCGGCGTGCGCACGACGGCGGTCACGAGACGCCGCAGCGGATCGAACGGAAGGGCCGCCACCCCGTCGTAGGCCATGACGTCGTCCTCGTCGGCCGCGTCCAGGACCGCGTCGTCGAGGGCGTCCGGGGCGGGCAGGTCGGCGAGCTGGAGGGTCCACCAGGCGTTGACCGCGGCCCAGTGCAGCACCTCGGGATCGTCGTGCCCGCCCGGGGCGAGGGCGCGGTCGAGGACCGGCCGGTCCTGGGTGAGGGTGCCGGTCTTGTCGAGGCACAGGACGTCCACGGCGCCGAGGTCGTGCAGCGAGGGCAGCCGTTTGACGATCACCCCGTGGCCGCGGGCCAGCAGCGAGGCGCCGCGCGCGAGGCACATGGTGACGATGACCGGCAGCATCTCCGGCGTCAGCCCGACCGCCACCGCCACGGCGAACGGCAGCGTCTCCAGACCCCGGTCGCGCAGGGCGGCGCCCGCCATGAGGACCAGCGGCGGGGTCAGCAGCATGAACCGGATGAGGATCCAGGAGATGCCGTGCACGGACCGGTCGAAGGCGCTGGCCTCGGGCCGGGCGCTCTCCCCCGGGCCGTGCGCCGCCGCGAACCGCGTCCGCGCGCCGGTCGCCACGACGACCGCGGTGGCGCTGCCGGACGCGACGCTGCTGCCCTGGAAGCACAGCTGGGACCGGTCGAAGTCGCCGCCTACCGCCTCCGCCCCGTCAGCGGCGTCCTTGGCCACGGGCGCCGACTCGCCCGTGAGCACCGCCTGATGCACGGTCAGCCCCTGCGCCCGCAGCAGCCGTACGTCCGCCGCGACGAGATCGCCCGGCCCGAGCCGGATCACATCGCCCGGCACCAGCTCCTCCACCGGGATCTCCCGGACGTCCGGGGGCAGGTCCTCCTCGGTGCGGCGCAGGACGGTGGCCGTGCTGGCGACCAGGCCGCGCAGAGCGGCCATGGACCGGTTCGCCCGGTGCTCCCCGGACGCGCGCAGCACGCAGCTCACCACGACCAGCAGGAGGATCACGCAGGCGGTGCCCCAGGAGGCGACGGCCGCCGACACCAGCCCGAGGCAGAGCAGTACGGCGGTGAAGGGGTCGCGCAGGCTGCTCAGCAACGCCGCCGGCCAGGAGGGATCCCGCCGGCTCGGCAGCGTGTTCGCCCCGAACCGCGCCTGCCGCTCCTCCGCCTCCGCCTCCGTCAGACCGCGAGGACCGCTGTCCAGGTGCCGCAGCGCCTGCAGCACGGTCAGCGCAGCGAGACCCGATCCGGGCACGGGCACCGCATCGGCCTGCGAACCATCTCCGAACTCCGAACCCGCGCCGGGCTCCGGACCGGCGCCGGGGAGCCGTCCGGTGGTTGGCCCGGGGTCCGGTGCCGACGCCGCGGCGCTGTCAGCCACCGGCCCCGCGCAGGCTGCGCACGGATACGGACGTCCCCTCGGCGCGCGCGGCGAGCTGACCCACCATCACCCGGACCACGGTGACGACATCGGGGTCGTCGACGAAGTAGATCTGGCGCCGCCCCTCCCGGCGGGACCGCACGAGCCCCGCGAGCTTCAGCTTCGCCAGATGCTGGCTGACCGCGGGCAGCGCCCCGCCGACCCGGTCCGCGAGGTGGGTGACGTCGCTCTCGCCCTGGGCCAGCGCCCACACGAGGTGCAGCCGGGCCGAGGACGCCAGCAGTCCGAACGAGGCGGCCGCCTCCGCGAGCACCTCGGCGGACGGATCCTCGAAGCCACCGATGTCTGCCGCCACTGTCCTTCTCCTGTCCCGCCCTGGTCCGCGCGCCGCACTCGCGCCGCCTCAGTCTAGGTGCCCACCCGCGGCCGACTCCTCGTCCGGACCGGGCCGGTCGCGGGCCGCCAGGAGAAACCATCCGAGGTCCCCGACGGCCGCCCCGGCGGCCGCGGCCCCCGCGATCAGCCCCGCCGTGATCAGCCCCTGTCCGATGTAGGGCCGTCCGGCGTAGGCGCTCAGGCCGAAACCGAGGACCAGGAACAGGGCCGCGGCGACGGCCGGCACGCCCGTGAGGAGAAGCGCCCGCGCGCACACGAACCCGCCGCCCCGGCGTGCACCTGCGGCCTGCTGAGGATCCGGCACGTGTCTCCCCCGATGGATGAAGCCGTCTGTGGATGAAGCCGTATGGGGTGGCGAGTGTAATGGTTCTCGACTTGCGCAATCTTTAAAGGCTCGATGATCCGCCCCCATCCGCCCTCAGCGGCTCACTTGATCTGCTCGGCCGCCCACTCCGCCCACTCCCGCCGCATGGCGTTGAACCGCAGCCCGTACTCCAACGCGATCCTTCCGTAGACCGACAGAGCGCCGTCGTCCCAGTCGATGGACTCCGACAGCCGGCTCAGGCTCTCGACCCCCTGCTCGGACATCTCCATCAGCTCGGCCAGATAACCCCGCGCCTGCTCGGGCGTCAGCACGCCGAGGAAGAAGACCCGCAGCAGGATGTCGCTACGGGTGTTCCGCTGAGGCTTGGTCTCGGTCAGCCAGTGCCGCAGTTCGGCCAGCCCCTCGCCGGTGATGGCGTACTCCTTGCGGCCCCGTGGCCCCTCCGCGGCGACCGCGATGTGGCCGGAGTCCGCGAGCTTGGTCAGCTCGGTGTAGATCTGGCTCTGCGTCGCGGGCCAGACCGTGGCCAGTGACGTCTCGAAGAGTTTCAGCAGGTCGTACCCGCTGGCGGTGCGTTCGGAGAGAAGCCCGAGCAGGGCGTGTCGAAGGCTCATGACTCCCAGCGTACCTTCCACTATTGACATGTCACAGAGTGACCTTCTACTGTTGACATGTCAGAAGAGGAACTTAGAGAGTTCGAAGACCCGGGGGTCCCCATGTCGTACCTGCGCACCTTCCTGCCGTGGATCGTCTTCGCCGTCATCCCCTCGGGTGACTGGCAGTGGGGAGCCCTGGCAGCCCTGGTGGTGGCGGTGGCGGTCATCATCGAGCAGAAGCGGTCCGGCGCCGGGTTTGACGCACTCATCATCGAGACGGGCTCGGCGGCTTTCTTCGCCGCGCTGGCGGCCATCGCCTTCGCCGACCCGCACTCCGGCATCCACGACTACTCCGCGGCGCTGTCCTCCGGAGTCCTCGCGGTCATCGCCGGCGCCTCCCTGGCCGTCGGGCGGCCGTTCACGCTGGGCATCGCCAAGCGCACCACACCCCGTGAACTGTGGGAGCTCAAGCCGTTCATCCGCGTCAACGTCGTCATCACCGCCGTATGGACGGCCGCCTTCACCCTCACCGCCCTCGCGCTCACCTACGAAGCGCACACCGGACACGGCCACTCCACCCCTGCCACCCTCATCCAGATCGCCGGTTTCGTGGTCCCGATGGTCTTCACGGTCCGCTACGTCGCCCACATGCAGGCCAAGGCAAGCCAGATCGCCTGATCGGTACGGTGACCACGAGCGACCTGACCGGACACACCGAAGAAAGGGGCCCGCCGTGCGGCTGCGCTGCGCTGTGCTCGACGACTTCCAGCAGGTGGCGACGGAGCTCGCCGACTGGTCACCCGTGGCCGACCGGGTGGAGACCGTCACCTTCTCCGAACACTTCGGCAGCGAGGACGAACTCGCCGCGGCCCTCTCCGGCTTCGACATCGTCGTCACCCTGCGCGAGCGCGTGCCCTTCCCGGGCTCCCTGCTCGCCCGCCTCCCCCGGCTGAAGCTGCTCGTCGCCTCCGGTATGCGCAACAGCGTCATCGACTACGCCGCCGCCGAGGCCCACGGCGTCACCGTGTGCGGTACGGCGAGCACCTCGACGCCGCCCGTCGAACTGACCTGGGCCCTGCTGCTCGGACTGGCCCGCGGCATCGTCGAGGAGAGCAACTCCCTGCGTTCCGGCGGCCCTTGGCAGCAGACGGTCGGCGCCGACCTGCACGGCCGCCGCCTCGGGCTGCTCGGCCTCGGCAAGATCGGCAGCCGGGTGGCACACGTGGGCCTCGCGTTCGGCCTGCACGTCAGCGCCTGGAGCCAGAACCTCACCAAGGAGTACGCGGACGAGGTGGGCGTCGAACTCGCCGCCTCCAAGGAGGAGTTGCTGTCCACCAGCGACTTCGTCTCCGTCCACCTGGCCCTCGGCGACCGCACCCGCGGACTGCTCGGCCCCGCCGAACTCGCCCTGCTCAAGCCCACCGCGTACCTGGTCAACACCTCCCGCGCCGCGATCGTCGACCAGGACGCCCTGCTCGCCGCGCTGCACGAGGGCCGCATCGCCGGCGCCGGCGTCGACGTCTTCGACATCGAGCCCCTCCCTGCCGACCACCCGATGCGCACGGCTCCCCGCCTGCTCGCCACACCCCACCTCGGCTATGTGTCCCGGTCGAACTTCGAGACGTACTACCGGGAGGCGGTGGAGGACATCCGGGCGTTCCTGGACGGGACGCCCGTGCGGCGGCTGGGCTGAGGAGCCGTTGCGTGAAGCCGGTCAGGCGTACCGGTAGATCCCGCTCACGTCGTCCATCTGCTCCGGCGTCACACCCCACGGCGGCATGGGCTCGTGCCGGGCGATGATCCGCCCGCGCTGCTCGTTGCCGGGGCCGGGCGGGCCCGCCGGCAGATAGCGGGCTCCCTTCTTCTTGTGCCGGCGCTGCCATCGGGTCCACTGCAGGTCGACGAAGGCGTGGTGCAGCCAGAAGACGGGGTCGTTGACGGAGGCGCCGCCGAGCATGGCGCCGCCGACCCAGCGGTGGACGCGGTTGTGATTGCGCCAGGCGACCTTGTCCTTCCCGGTCCCCCACCCCTCCAGTCTGTTGCGGAACCCCTTGGCGCAGGTGGAGTCCCAGGGCGAGGTGTCGTAGACCGGATCGGCGAGCGCCGACTCCAGCTCCTTCTTCGTCGGCAGGGACATGGGGTTCGAGGCGCGTCCGAGGTCACGGGTGAGGAACTCGCCGTCGGTGATGCCCTGCCTGATGGGCCAGTAGCCCTGCGCGTGGGCGAACGGCCCGGTGACGACCTGGCGGTCCGAGCTGCGCCCGTTGCCGCCGAGAAGGTCGTCGGTCCAGGGCACGGCCGTCGTCGAACGGTCCCGCGTCCAGTCCCAGTACGGCACCGTCACCGACGGGTCGACCCGTTGCAGCGCCCACTCCAGGTCCAGCAGGAAGCGGCGGTGCCAGGGCAGGAAGGAGGGTCCCATGTGGGCCGCCCGCAGACCGGTCTCGCCGTCGGAGGTGTAGTACGCGATGTGCAGCCGCACGAACTCGTCGTACACACCACGCCATTTGATCTCGAGCAGCGCGTTGACGAACCGCCGCCGCTCGTCGCGCGTCAGCTTGCTGACGTCCTTACGCACGTACACCATGCTGCTCCCCCATGTGCGCGTATCCCTCGCCGAGCGGGCCGGGTGCCAGGTCGCGCAGCCGCTGACCGGGGCCGAGTTCGTCGACCGCCGCCCGGGTCGCCGCCAGCGAGGTCCGGTACGAGCTGTAGTGGTCGACCATGGTCAGCCAGGTTCCGTCGGCGCGGCGCATCAGATGCAGCGGGTGGCCGTCCACGGTGACCTGCCAGGCACAGCCGTCATCGCTGCAGCCGTCGGCGCGGAGCAGGGTGCCCCGGATGCGGCGCCCGCGGTAGATCTCGTCGAAGGCCGGCTCCCTGGTGTCCGCAGGGCTCACGGCGCCGTCCCCGCCCCGCGGCGGGCGCGATGCCCCGACCAGGGGGGTCAGCGCCAGACCCACGGCGGAGGCGAGCAGCCCGCGCCTTATCACCCGCCAGGTCCGCCGCTCGGACCCGCTTCCCGCCCGGCCCTCGGCATTCGGCTCCGCGACCGTCGGCGCCCCGTCAGCACTGATCACCATGCTTCACTCCCTGGGGACAGACTCGTATGACCGCAGCGTCAACCACCGGTCGCGCCGTACGGTCACGACCGATTCGGCCATACGGACCTGTGTTCCCACTCGGGAGAGTCAGCCGGGGAGAGCCGGCCCGGGAGTCAGTGGGTCCAGAAGTCCCACCAACGCGTCAGGACCAGCATGCCCACGACGCCGATGTGCAGCAGCGGCAGCACCCAGGTGAACTCCGCGAAGAAGGACTTCACCGGGCCCGGCACGGGCAGGAAGCCGCCCCGTACGTTGAAGGAGGTGACGTACCAGAACAGCAGGATCGTCGCGACCCAGGCCAGACAGCACCACAGGCACAGCGCGTTGATCCGGTACAGCGACTCGTACTGCAGCCAGGACACGAACCCGATCCCGAACAGACAGCCCGCCTCGAAGACGAGCCAGTACCAGCCGGGGAACGCCGCCCCGGCCAGCACGCTCATCCCGACGCAGACCACGACGCCGTAGGCCACCAGGCCCAGCATCGGGTTGGGGAAGCCGAAGACCGAGGCCTGGGCGCTCTTCATCACGCTGCCGCAGGACACCACCGGGTTCAGGCTGCATCCCGGGACGAAGCCGGGGTCCTTGAGCAGCTTGAACTCGTCGATGGTGATGACCCAGGAGGCCAGCAGCCCGGCCGCGCCCGTGACCACCAGCAGCAGGGCGAACGCGGGGCCGCCCCCGGCCCGGCGCATCAGCCGCGCGGGCGCTGAGCCGGCAGGACGACGTGCGCGGCGGCACTCAGGGTCTGTTCGGCGCCGACGAAGGCGGCCAGCGCGGCCGGCTCGATCGGTTGCCCCGGCCTGCCCTCGGGCCACGGACGGGTGGTGAACACCAGGTAGGCGTAGCCGCGTTCGTCGACCGCCGTCAGCCAGGCCGGCGGCGCGGTGCACTGGGCCCCCAGCTGCGGCATGCCGACGACAGCCTGATCCGCCTCGACGCGCAGGGTGAGAGCCAGGTCGGCCCCGGTGGTGCCGTCGACGAGATCCGCGCCGACCGTCAGCCCGTTGCCCGCCAGCAGGGCCTCGACCGCGGCGGACGTCATCTCCGGGCCGCCCTCGGCATCCCCGAGGGAATAGGCCAGCAGATAGGGCATGTCGGTGCCGTCGGGTGCCGCGCCGCTCCAGGGCAGCACGACGAGCGTGCCGAGCTCGGCGACGCGGAAGGGGCTCGTTTCGCTTGAGGTCGAGGTCACGCCCCGCTCAACGAGCCCCGACCGGGGCGGAAACTCCGCGTCCGGAAGACATATGAGATCCACGAAGGGCCCCGGACCTGAAAACTCCGTCGTCGGACCGGTCATGACGGCCGGTCCGACGGCGGAGTGCACGGTCCACGTCAGATCGTCACAAGGTCACCGCGGACTCACCCAAGGCTCACCCCACCGGCAACGGCAGCGGCAGGGTGGGCAGCGCGGGCAGGCCCGGCAGGTTGGCCGCGGGCAGTCCGCTGCCGAGCAGCGTCGCGGCGAGGAAGTTGACCAGGGCGGTCAGCACGCCGGTGACCGCGGGGACGACCTGGCCCACGTCGCCGGAGGTCACGGCCGCGAGCAGGGCGTCGACCGCCTTCTGCAGGGCGGCGAGCGCATCGGCCTTGAGGTCCTTGGGCGCAGGCGTCCTGCTGTCAGCCTGCTTCGCCGGCGAGGGCAGCTTGATCGGCGCGGCCGGCGAGACCACCGTGGAGCCCGACGACGCACCCGGCTCGGTCACGGCACCGGGGGTGAGCGCGGGCGTGGTCGGGGCCGCCGCGGTGATGTTGGCGATGGCGTTTTTCACGGCGGTGACGAGCGTCTGCGCCTCGGCGGCCGAGAGTTGGCCGTTGTCTGCCTTGAGCACGGCGTTGAGCAGGGCGGTGACCGGAGCAAGTACGCCGCCCAGATCGCCGAGGCTCTTGACCTGGGCGAGCAGCGCGTCCGCGCCGGGGACGGGTGCGCGGGACGCAGCGTGGGTGCGGTCTCGGGCCGAGTCGGCCGCGACGGCAGCCGGCCCGGTGATGCCGACGAGAAGGGCGGCGCAGAGAGCGGTGGACGCGATACGCCGTGCGGACAGACCACGCATGGGTGTTCCTTTCGATATGCGTCGGATCTTGAGCCCACCGTGAAATCGCCTGTCGCCGTCTGCAACCGCTCGCGCCCTCCCCGTCACCACCCGTTTCCCGGGCGGGTGCCATCGTGCCTGGTGAGGTGCCTGTCCTGACGCCCCGTCGGTGCTGGACGGTCACCCCGTTAGGGGGAACAGCCGTTGGGCCGACCGCTCAGCGGTAGACGCGGAGGTGGTGGGCGGCGAAGGTGACCGGCCCGTGGCCGGACGGGGCCGGGTGGTACTCGCCCGCGCACAGTGACAGGTTCAGGATCAGGTACGCCGACCAGTCGGCACCCACGCCGGTGCCGTCGCGGTAGACCCGCTCGCCGTCGACGTACCAGTCGACGGAGTCCTCGCCGCAGGAACTGCCGATGGTCACCCACCCGTCCGGGACGATCGCGTCGGCATCGGTGTGGTAAGTGCAGGCGTCGTTGACGTGGTTGGACAGCTCCAGCAGGTTCGGGTTGTCCGGGTGGTACTCGAAGGTGTCGATCTCGTTCCCGCCGTCCTTCCAGGTCCACAGCGCCGGCCAGGCACCGGGACGGGAGGGCAGTTTGACGCGGGCCTCGATGTAGTCGCCGGTCCTGACCTGGAAGCCCTCGGCGGAGTACTCGGTGGTGAGCAGCCCGGTGCGCCAGGCCTGTCGGCCGCCCCGCAGGATGTGGCCGGCCGGGGTGGCGGTGAAGGTGGCCACGCCGCCGGAGACGGTCACACAGCCCGGGTCGAGCCAGTCGAGCTTGTTGTCGTCCGGGTTGTGGTTGCCGTAACGGTAGGCGCTGGTTCTGTCGCCGACCCATTTGGCGCCCCAGGCGATCGGGGCGTTGAACTCCTCCGACCAGACGAGTGATTTGCCGGGGGCCGATCGGGTGGCACCGATGGCGAGGGCGGCGGATGCGGTCGGCGTGAACTTGGGGCTGTCGGCGGTCATGGCGGCGAGGGTAGGGCCGCACCGCAACCGACCCGGCCGAAGTACCGGCCGCCCGCCGGAATTCTCTTTCAGACAACCCACTTGGTCGAATCCGGGTGCACCATACGATCAATTGATTCACCGACCATGTGAACCCCTCCGAGACCTCCGCACACAAAGCATTGTTTCACCCCTCCTAATTTCACACGTATGGCGTAACGCATCGCATTTGCATAGGGCATCGACTGCTATGTTCTCCAGCCGTCGGATCAGAGTTAACTTTCAACCGAGGTGATTCATGAAGAAGGCAGTTTTCACCACTGCGGCGTTGGCCATCGGCGCGAGTCTGGTAGGTGGCGCCGCCGCCGCCGCGTCGGCCGCGCCGGCGCCGGCACCGGCGCCCGCATCAGGTCTGCTCGGTGTCATGTCCCCGACCAAGGTGACCCCGGCGGTCGTGCCCGCGGCCGACGTCGTCACGCACCTGGCCCGCGACGGCAAGATCGCGAACGGCAGCGCGTTCGACCAGAAGCGCCCGGAGGGCGGCTCTGGCGTATACCTGGACGGCATGGACCCCAACTCCGCCAAGAAGCCCACGATCCCGGTGAAGAACCCGGCCGGCCGGGGTGACGTTCAGGTCCACCCGCTGCAGGCGCCGACCGCCGTCGGCCTCGGCAGCCTGCTGGGCAAGTGACACAACGGAAGCCGTAGGAGTCGGCCGTACCGACCCGCACCCGGTCTCGGCGCACCGAACACCGCGGAGACCCACAAAGCATCTCTCCGGCCCACCGGCCCTCTCCCTTCCGGTGGGCCGGACACGCGTCGACCCCGGTTCCGTGCGGGCCGGTGCGGGTCGGCACGGCGGAATTTTCTCCGAGTTGCGGGCGGCCGCCGCCTTTCGGATTGTCGTTCATATGAGCCACAAGGATTCCACGCCCATTACAGATCGGCCTGCCGGGGCGCATCACATTGCGCCATCCGATGGAATAATCCCTGTTTAGCCCCTCTTCCCGTGACTTATGCGCGCATATCAAGGTTTCCTGGTATGCAAGCGTGCGCAACCGTGAATTGAGGAAGGAACTGAGTTGCCCAGGAAGTTCGCGGTCATCACTGCCCTCACCCTCGGCGCTGTGGTCAGCAGTGTCGGCATTGCCTCGGCGAGTGACAACAACACCCAAATCAAGGGTGGCGGCGGCTTCTCGTCGTCCCCGGTCGTGGTGAACGCCCCGCAGCAGGGCGTTCTCATCGTCAACGGCACGGTCGTCGACGGCCGGTGCATCGCACCGTGGTCCAACGGAGCAGTCCTCGCCGGCGTCCTCGCGCCGAACTCGCACTACTCCGCGTGCAACACCGACGACGTCGACCAGTCGCAGAACGCCGGTTACAAGGGCGGCCTGCTCTTCTGACCCCTTGCCCCGAGTAGCTCGGAGCAGGTGCACCACCCCATTACAGCCCCGAAAGGCGCAACTCATGCGTAACAAGGTTACGGCCATCTCCGCCCTCGCCGCGGGCATCGTTCTCGCGGCGGCCGGCAGCGCCGCTGCCGACAACTGCACCACCGTCAAGGGTGGTGACGGCTTCTCGTCGTCCCCGGTCGTCGTGAACGCCCCCCAGCAGGGTGTCGCTGTCGTCAACGGCACGGTCGCCGACCTCCGTTGCGTCGCGCCGTGGTCCAACGGTGCCGTCCTCGGCGGTGTTCTCGCCACGAACTCGCACTACGCCGCGTGCAACACCGACAAGGTCGACCAGTCGCAGAACGCCGGCTACAAGGGCGGCCTGCTCCTCTGACCTGCTCCGAGCAATTCGGAGCACGGAAATCCCCAACCGCCCCACCGAAAGGCGCATCACATGCGTAACAAGGTTACGGCCATTTCCGCCATCGCCGCGGGCATCGTTCTCGCGGCCGGCGGCGCCGCCGCGGCCGACGACAACAACACCACCGTCAATGGCGGTGGCGGCTTCTCGTCGTCCCCGGTCGTCGTCAACGCCCCCCAGCAGGGTGTCGCTGTCGTCAACGGCACGGTCGTCGACGGTCGTTGCATCGCCCCGTGGTCCAACGGTGCCGTTCTGGGTGTCATCCTCGCCCCGAACTCGCACTACGCCGCGTGCAACACCGACAAGGTCGACCAGTCGCAGAACGCCCCGACCGCGGGTGGCCTGCTCTTCTGAGCGGTACTTTCACCTGATGGCGGTCCGCCGGAACTCCGGCGGGCCGCCATCGGCTTTTCCACGCCTTCGCTTCCACAGCCATCGCTTTCACATCCTCAGCGTTCGCGGTCTTCACTTCTGCGGCCTTCACAGAGGGGCGCGGCGATGAGGCCGTAAAAAGCCTCCGGGCCCGTCTGCGTCCCATGCAGACGGGCCCCGAGGTGAGGAGATGACCGACGAAAGCCGGCAGGAACACCGCCGGTCGAGCAGAGCGCGCCAACAAGGAGGGAAAGGCGCTCCGCCGCCTACGGCATTCCTGCCGGCGCGCCGTAATGCGAGCGACGCCGGGCTGTTCCAATGGGACCAACGGCATCGTGCCGCCGACGGTCACCCTGAATCGTTCGTTTGGCCCAGCGCACGTGGATTGCGCTCCCCCTGCAGTGGATTTCGCTCCCCCTGCATATGACGAAGGGCCGGCTCCCAGGAATGCGGAGCCGACCCGAATCGTCGAGCCATTGCCTACTTGCCGACGGGGAGGCCGCCGAGGAGCCGGCCGTCGACGGAACCCGGCAGCGCGGACTTCGGCAGGGCGCCGCCGACGAGCGGGGTCTTCACGACTCCCGTGTTCTTCACGCCGCCCTTCACGCTGTTGTTCACACTCTGCGCCACCTGCTCGACGTTGTTGCCCACGTAGCCCGCCGACGCCTTGGCTGCCGTGGGGACACCGCCCGCGACCGTCTTTCCGCTGTCCACAAGGCCCTGCGCCGGCATGTCCACCGCGACGGCGGGCACGGCGACGCCGGCGATGGCAAGGGAACCAGCGACGACGACGGCAGCCTTCAGAGTCTTCATCGTGTGCCTTTCTTTTGTAAGCCTGACTTCTCCCGGCCTAACGAGAGGGCGACCTCCTGGAAACCCTGTTGCTGCCAGTTCAGGGAACTCATACGAAAGGACCCTGGTCGGCCAATGCTCCAAACGGGTGACTCAAGGTGACAAATAGCCCATGGAAACGCCACCATTCCGACACAGTTCACCGGTCCGCAGATAAATACGGCGGAGCAGCTAGAGTGGCTCACCTCGTGATTCCAGCGATGCCGCTTGAACAACGGACCTCACGCTCTCGAACGAGTGCGGGATCTTATATCAAGAACACGAGCCGCACGTCCTGGCCCCCGGCTCGGACTCTTTTGTTCGGAAGGGCAGCGTCGCTCATGCGTAATTCCCCATGCGTGCCGCACATTCTGCATGTCACCCAGCCCGTCGAGGGCGGTGTCGCGCGGGTCGTGACGGACCTGGTGGCGGCCCAACTCGCCGCGGGATTGCGGGTCACCGTCGCCTGTCCGCAGGACGGCATGCTGTCGGACGCGCTGCGCGCGCAGGGCTGCACGGTGCTGCGCTGGGACGCGACCCGCTCGCCGGGGCGTCGACTTCCCCGCGAGGTACGGCAGTTGGCACGGATCGTGAGCGACGTAGAGCCGCACCTGGTGCACGCGCACAGTGCGAAGGCGGGACTCGTGGCCCGGCTCGCGGTACGCGGCCGTATCCCCACCGTCTTCCAGCCGCACGCCTGGTCGTTCGAGGCCGCGGACGGTGTCGTCGCGCGCCTGGCACTGGGCTGGGAACGGTTAGGGGCCCGGTGGGCGACGCGCATCGTGTGCGTGAGCGAGGCGGAGCGGCGCACCGGGGAGCGCTGCGGAATCAGTGCCCGGTGGCGGGTCGTCCCCAACGGCGTCGACACGCTCAGGTTCCGGCCGGAGGGCCCGGAGGAGGACCACGGGTCCGGCTCGGGCCCCCTCGTCGTGTGCGTGGGCAGGCTGTGCCGCCAGAAGGGGCAGGACGTGCTCCTCAGGGCCTGGCCCGCGGTGGAACGGCAGGTGCCCGGCGCACGGTTGGCGCTGGTCGGCGACGGACCGGACGCGGACCGGCTGCGCTCGGGTGCACCCGATTCGGTGCAGTTCACCGGCGCCGCGCCCGACGCCGCGCCCTGGTACAGGGCCGCCGACGTCATGGTCCTGCCCTCCCGCTGGGAAGGCATGGCGCTCGCTCCGCTGGAGGCCATGGCATGCGCCCGGCCGGTCGTCGTCACCGACGTGGACGGGGCGCGCGAGAGCCTGCCGCCGGAGCATCCGCCGCACTGCCTGGTGCCGCCGGAGGACTCCGACGCGCTGGCCCGGGCGCTGTCGGCGCTGTTGCGGGACGAGCAGCTGCGCGCGGCGCTGGGCGCACAGGGCCGTAGGCATGTGCTCGCCGCTCACGATCTGCGGCACGCGGCGGACGCCGTGATCGACGTCTACCGCGAATTGCTCGGCGTCGTTGTCGCGCCGGTCGTCGTACCCAACTAGAGCAGGAAGTGCATCACCAGATGACTGCGGAAAGTACCGTTCCCCCTCCTGCGGGGCAGCAGCCGCGGGCGGCAGGGCGCGCTGTCTCCGTTCTCGCCCCTCGCCGCCCCGCAGCCGGACGCCGACTGCCCGCCGGACGGAGAGACCGCCGTCCGCGGCGCGCCTCCCGGGTGCTCTTGCCCCTCGTCGACGGCGGCGCCACCGTGCTGGGCGCCCTGGTCGTACCCCGGGCCGTCACATACCCGTTGGTCGTCGTTGTGCTGGCCCTCGGTGTGATGCTGCTGAACCGGCGCGCGGGCCTGTACGACGCCTCCGTCACACGCGGCTCGCTGGACGAACTCCCCGCCGTCTGCGGCCGGATCGCCGTCGGCTGGGCGGCCGTGGCGGCGCTCTCCCCGCTGCGGCCGCTGTCGCTGACCGTGCTGGTCACCGCGTTCGCCGTGCACTGCGCGGCGGGCTGCGCGGGTCGCGCGGCGGTGCACGGACGCCGGGCGCGGCGGCGTCGGCCCACTCCCGCGCTGGTGGTCGGCCCGGTCACGGCGGCCCGGCCGGTCGCGGCCGCGCTACTGCGCCAACCGGGCTGCGGTGTACGGCCGGTGGGCCTGGTCAGTGACTCCCTGGACATGCTCACCGGTTCCGGTGACGGTCACGGGTGCCCGGTGCTCACCACGGATCAGGAGACGCATCGGGCCGTCATCCAGAACGGTGTGGAGACGGTCCTGGTCGTGGGCGCCGCCACCCGGGTGGAGAAGGCCGCGCTGCTGCGGGATCTCGCCGCGTACGGCTGCCTGGTCTGGGAGCTGGACACCGACCCGCCGTCGTACGGCTCCGGCGGGCTGCGTGAAGGAACCGGGCACCTGGCGGGCTACCCGCGCCGACTGCTGTCCCCGGGCGGCGGACGGCAGCGCGTCAACGCGGGCAAGCGGGTGCTCGACATGGTGCTGTCCGGCTCCCTGCTGCTGCTGGCCTGCCCGGTGCTGCTCGTGTGCGCGGTCGTGCTGCGGGTCATGGAAGGGCCCGGAGTGATGTTCCGGCAGGAGCGCATCGGCAAGGACGGGCGGCCGTTCACCCTGCTGAAGTTCCGCACCCACCGGCCCGCCAGCGCGCACGAGGCGGCGACCCGCTGGAGCGTGGCGAACGAGCACGAGATGAGCCGCTTCTGCCAGTTCCTGCGCCGCACCTCGCTGGACGAGCTGCCGCAGCTGTGGAACGTCTGCCGCGGCGACATGAGCCTGGTCGGTCCGCGACCCGAACGGCCCTACTTCGTGGCCGTGTTCAGCCAGACCCATCCGGGCTACCGCGAGCGTCACCGGATGCCGGCCGGGATCACCGGGCTCGCCCAGATCCACGGGCTGCGCGGCGACACCTCCATCGAGGACCGGTGCCGCTTCGACAACGCCTACATCGACAACTGGTCGCTGTGGCAGGACATCTGCATCCTGGTGCGTACGGCGGTGCTGTTCGTGCGCCCGACGGGGAGCTGAGCGCGGGTGAGCTCTCCCTCGGCGGCCTCCGTACCGCTCGTACCGCGGCCGGCGGCGCTGTCGGCCCTGCGCCGGGCGGCTCCCGTGCTGCCCGTCGTGGCGGTGATCGCCCTGCTGGGACTGCCGGGAGCGCCGGACAGCGGTGCCTCGCCCGCCGACCTGGCCTGCGGGCTGGTCGTGCTCTGGGCCGCCGTGACCACCGTACGAGAGGTGCGGCGACCGCTGACGCGGACGGCGGCGGTCGTGCTCGGTCTGCCCGTGGTGGGCATCGCGGTCGCCGCGACCGGGGCGGTGACGCCCGGCGACGGGATCACCGGCCTTGCCCGCTACCTGCAGGTGTTCGTGCTGTTCCCGCTCGCGGTGGTGCTGCTGGTGCGCGACCGGCGCGACGCCCGGCTGGTGCTGTGGTCGCTGGCCGGCCTCGCGCTGTGGCAGGGGGCCGTCGGGGTGCACCAGTTCCTCACCGGAACCGGGGCCTCGTACCAGGGGGCGGACATCCGGGCGGTGGGCACGTTCGGGCCGTCCGACGTGATGGGGATGGCGAGTGTCGTCGCGTGCGGAGTGGTGGCCCTGACCGGTCTCGCCCTCGGGGCGCGTGCGCGGCGCCGTCAGCTCGTGGCGGCCGGCTGTGCGCTGGCGCTGCTCGTGCCGCTGGCGCTGTCCTTCAGCCGGGGTGCCTGGATCGCCACGGCCGTGGCCTGCGGGACGCAGCTGCTGCTGGCCGGGGTACGTCGGGCGGTGACGGTGTTCGCGGCGGCGGTCGCGGTCGCGGTGGTGCTGGTGGGCGGGCTCGGCGTGGGCGCCGCGGCGCTGCAGGAGCGGCTGACCAGCATCACCCAGGTCACCGACACCCCGGACCAGTCGGTCGTAGACCGCTACACGATGTGGGCGGCGGCCACCGACATGTGGCACGAGCATCCGGTGACGGGCGTCGGCCTGAAAGCCTTCCCCGCCTACCGAGACGCCCATGCCTCGCTCGCGCTGTCGTCGGGCAGCGACACCGGAGGAGCGGGCCAGGCCTACCGGCGCCAGCCGCTGCTCTCCCCGCACAACATGTACCTGCTGCTCCTCAGCGAGCAGGGCCTGCTGGGTCTGCTCACGGTGGCGGGCAGCTGGCTGGCGCTGCTGGTCTGCGCGCTGCGCGGGCTGCGGCGGGCGGGACGCGCCCGGGACTGCGCGCTCGCGGCCCTCGGTCTGCTGCTGTGGCAGCTCGTGAACTTCCTCTACGCCGACATCGGCGGACCCTCCACCACGCTGACGGCCGTCTGCTTCGGCCTCGTCGCCTGGTGGTCGCTGGCAGACGGGGCACCGACCGGCCCGGGCGCCGAATCGGGCACGCGGTGAGGCCCGGCCCCGCGAGGACGGCGGGCGCCACTCGCCACGCGACCGGCATCCACCGCGCCCGCCCGGCGAGTGCGGCGCGACCGGCCGGCCGGCCGGCGGGCGGCTCGCCCTCGCGCCGCTTCCTCGCCCGGGCGACGCTGCTCTCCGCCGCGCTGTCCATCGCCGGGGCGGTCCTCGGCCTCGGACGGGACCAGGCGCTCGCGCACCTTTTCGGTGCCGGCGCGGAGACCGACGCGTTCCTGGTGGCCTGGACGGTGCCCGAACTCGCGGCGACCCTGCTGATCGAGGACGGCCTGGCGTTCGTGCTCGTGCCCGCGTTCAGCGCGGCGCTGGCCCGGCGGGCGCTCGGGAAGGGCACTTCCGAGCCGGTGCGCGCCCTGGTCGCCGCCTCGTTGCCCCGGCTGTGCCTCGCCTTCGCCGCCACGGCCGCGGTCCTGGTGGCCGGGGCGCCGCTGCTGGTCTCCGCCCTCGCGCCCGGTCTGTCCGACCCGTCCCTGGCCGTCTCCTGCACACGGCTGACCGCGACCTGCGTACTGAGCTTCGGGCTGGCCGGGTACTGCAGCGCGGCGCTGCGGGCCCACCGCTCCTATCTCGCCCCCGGCGCGATCTACATCGCCTACAACGTCGCGATCATCGCCACGATGTTCGTCCTGGGTGAGCACTGGGGCGTGCGCTCCGCCGCGCTCGGGGTCGCCCTCGGGGGGTGCCTCATGGTCGCCGTACAGGCTCCGTCCCTGGGCCGGCGCATCGCCCGGCGGCCCGGCCGCGACGCCTTCGCCTACGACGGCGACGGCGGCCGTCCCCTCGCGCCCGCCCTCGTCTGCGCGGTCCTGCTGTTCGCCCTGTGCCGGCAGTCGCAGGTCCTCATCGAGCGCTACCTCGCCTCCACGCTGCCCGCCGGCGCCATCTCGCACCTCAACTACGCCCAGAAGATCGCCCAGTTGCCGATGTCGCTGTCCACGATGGTGTGCGTCGTCACCTTCCCGGTGGTGGCGCAGGCCGTCGCCGAGGGTGATACGAGGCGGGCCCGGGACCGGGTCGAGCGGGACGTGGCGCTGATGGCCGGCCTCGTGCTGCTCGGCACCGCGGTGGTCGTCGCCGGAGCGCCGCAGATCGTCGAACTCCTCTTCCAGCGCGGGGCGTTCACGGCGCAGGACACCGCCGCCACCGCCGCCGTGATGCGGGTGTACGCGACCGGGCTGCTCGGGCAGACCCTGGTCGGGGCGCTCGCACGGTCGTACTTCGCGGGCGGCCGTGCCACCTGGTTCCCGCTGGGGTCGATGGGCGTGGGCGCTCTCGCCACCGTCAGCATCGGTGCCCTGGCCGTCGGCCCATGGGGGGCGTGCGGCATCGCCGCCGCCAACGCGGCCGGCATCACCGTCACCGCTCTGCTCCTGCTGCACGGCCTGGGGCCGGGCAGCGTACCCGTGCGCGTGCGCCGGGTGCTCACCGAACTGGCCCGACCGGTGTGCGCGGCCGTGTGCGCCACCGCGGCCGGGCTCCTGTGCGCGGGGCTGTTCGCCTCGCCCGCGGCCTCCGTGGCCGCCTGCTGCACCGGCGTGACCGTCGTCTTCCTGCTGCTGGCCTGGATCCTCGACGCAGCGAACGCCCGGTCCCTCGTGCTTCCCGCCGTGCAGTTCCTCCGTCACTCCGTCACACGAAAGCTGGACCATGGTCGCTGACGTCTCCGCTGCATCGCCTACGGCCGAACCCGTCCCCGGACCGCCCGCGCGAAGACTCGCGGCGCGGGGCCCGGCCGCCTGGGTCGCCATGTACCACTCCGTGTCGGACTGCCCGGACGATCCCTACAACGTCACCGTCACTCCCGCACGGCTCGACCGGCAGTTCGCCTGGATGTCCGCGCGCGGCCTGCGCGGGGTGAGCATGCGGGAGCTGCTCGCGGCCCGCGCCCGCGGCGCGGAGCGCGGCCTGGTGGGGCTCACCTTCGACGACGGGTTCGCCGACTTCGCGAGCACCGCGCTGCCCGTGCTGCACCGCTGGGGATTCACCGCGACCGTGTTCGTGCTGCCCGGGCGCCTCGGCGGCGACAACGGCTGGGAGCCGCAGGGGCCGCGCAAGCCGCTGCTCGACGTGGACGGCATCCGCCGGGTCCTGGCCGCGGGCATGGAGGTCGCCTCGCACGGACTGACCCATGTCGATCTGACCAAGGCCACGGACCAGGAGCTGCACACCGAGGTCGACGACAGCCGGCACCGGCTCGCCGGGATCACCGGCGTCGACATCGAGGGCTTCTGCTACCCGTACGGGTACATCGACGAGCGCGCCGCCGCCGCGGTGCGCTCGGCCGGCTACCGCTACGCCTGCTCCATCTGGCCCGGCCCGGCTGGCTGCGGCGACTTCGCGCTGCCCCGCATCCACGTCGGGCAGAGCGACACCGCGCCCCGCCTTGAGCTGAAGAGACGACTGGCCCGGGTCTACGGCCGCGCTGTGGGGGCCGCGTGAGGGCCCTGCACGTCATCACCGGCCTCGGCGTCGGTGGAGCGGAACAGCAACTGCGCCTGTTGCTGCGTCACCTTCCCGCGCAGTGCGACGTGGTGGCCCTGACCAACCCCGGCCCGGTCGCCGAGGGCCTGGCCGCCGACGGCGTCCGGGTCACCCACCTCGGGATGGGCGGCAACCGCGACCTGGGCGCGCTGCCCCGTCTGACCCGGCTGATCGGCGCCGGCGGCTACGACGTCGTACACACCCATCTGTACCGGGCCTGTCTCTACGGCCGGATCGCGGCGCGGCTCGCGGGCGTGCGGGCGGTCGTGGCCACGGAGCACTCGATCGGTGAGACCCGGCTGGAGGGGCGGCCGCTGACCGCGGGCGTCCGCGCGCTGTACCTGGCCGGCGAGCGCCTCGGCCGTGCCACCGTCGCCGTCTCACCGGCGGTGGCCGAGCGGCTGCGGCACTGGGGGGTGCCCGGGCCGCGTATCCGCGTCATCCCGAACGGCATCGACGCGCACCGTTTCCGTTTCGACGAGGTGGGCCGCAAGGAGGCCCGGAACCACTACGGGCTGCCGGAGGACGCGTACGTCGTCGGAGGGGTGGGCCGCCTCGCCCCGGGCAAGCGCTTCGACCTGCTGCTGCGCGCGCTGTCCCGGCTGCCCGGCGACGTACGGCTGCTGCTGGTCGGCGGCGGGCCCGAGGAGGCGGCGCTGCGGCAGACCGTCCGGGGGCTGGGGATCGCGGACCGGGTGGTGCTGACGGGCGAGCGGCCGTACGTGCCGGAGCCCGGCGACGCCGCCCCCGGCCTGGCCGACCTGCTGTCCGCGATGGACGTGCTCGTCTCACCGTCGGCGGAGGAGGCCTTCGGGCTGGCCGTGGTGGAGGCGCTGGCGGCCGGGCTGCCCGTGCTGTACGCGAGCTGCCCCGCTGTCGACGACCTGCCGCCGGACGCGGCACCCGGCGCCCTGCGCGTCACCGGCGGCGCCGGGGCGTACGTACGGGAGCTGCTGCGGCTGCGGACCGCTGGACCGGGTGAGCGGACCGCCCCGGAAGCCGTGCGCCGCTACGACATCGCGTGCAGCGCCCGGCAGTTGATGGATGTGTACACGGCCGCTCTGAACGGCTCGACCCTGGAAGTGAGTTCTCCATGACCGACACCCCCCCTCGGCGTGACCGGCTGTCAGGCCGTTCGCGCCGACGTGTGAGGCGGCTGCCCTCCTGGTGGCTGCTGCCGGCCGGCGCGCTGCTCGGTGCCGTGGCCGGCGGCGCGTACGGAGTGGTGAAGCCGCCGCAGTACACGGCGACCAGCTCCGTCGTCGCCGTGGCGGCCGGCCGGTCCGACGTCGACTGCGCCGACGCGCTCGGCTTCGCGCAGGCGTACGGGAGGGTCGCCCCGCAGCTCGCGGTGCTCGGGGACGCGCAGGTGACGGCGGGCGTGCCGGTCGCGCGGCTGCGCGAGAGCGTGCAGGTCGCGACCTCGCCGGACGCGCCGATGGTCGCGGTCTCGGCGACCTCGTCGAGCCCTGCCCAGGCCGTCGACATCGCCAACGCCGTGTCCGGCGCGCTGGTCACCCAGGCGGACCATGCCAAGGCCGGCACGGGCATCCGGCTGGAGCGGCTGTCCCGGGCTCTGCGGCCCACCGAGCCGTCGTCCCCGTCGTGGCAGCTGACCTCGCTCGTGGGCGGGAGCGCCGGCGGGCTGCTGGGCGGCCTCGCGCTGCTGGCACGGCCGCGGCGGACGACACAGGACGACGACGGTCCCGGCCAGGCGACCGTACCCGCCCCGACCCACGCCGCGGACGCCCACGGGACGCTCGGATGACCGCGCCCGGCCGCGCCCTGGCGGTGGAGCTGTGCACCGACGAGCGGACCTTCGCCGCGCTGGCCGAGGAGTGGGGACGGCTGCACGCGTCCTGCCCGTCGGCGACACCGTTCCAGACCCATGCCTGGCTGCACTCGTGGTGGCTGTCGTACGGCACGCCCGACGGACTGCGGCTCTTCCTGGTCCGCCGGGGCGGTGAACTGGTGGGCGCCGCACCGCTGATGCGCGTGCGGCGCCCACTGCCCAAGCTGGTGCCCATCGGCGGCGCCATCTCCGACTTCCGTGACGTGCTCCTCGACGCGGAGGTGACCGAGGAGGGCAGCCTGGTCCTGGCGGACGCGCTGTCCGACGCGGCCCGTACCGCTCTGATCGACTTCCGGGACGTCCGGCCGGGCAGCGCCGTGGAACAGATCTACCGGCACTGGCAGGGGCCGCGCTGCCGGCTGCGCGACTCGACCTGCCTGGAGCTGCCCGCGCTGCCCATGACCGAGCTGGTCAAACGGCTGCCGACGGCGCGCGCCCAGCGGGTGCGCAACAAGGTCAACAGGCTGGGCCGGCTCGGTGTCGAGTGGCGTGTCGTGAACCACGACGAGACCGAGACCGCGCTGCGCCGGATGCTCGAACTGCACCAACTGCAGTGGCAGGACAAGAAGGTGACGCCCGAGCACATCCGGCCGCGGTTTCTGGAGCACCTGGTGCGGTCGGTGGGCCCGATGGCCCGCTCCGGGCAGGCCGCGGTGACGGAGTTCCTGTACGAGGACACGGTGGTCGCGGTCAATCTGCTGCTGCTGTCGGGAGGGCTGACCGGCGAGTACCTGTACGGTTTCCACCCGCGGCTGCGGGAGAGCAAGCTGGACGTGGCGACGATGCTGCTGCGCGCGTCCAGCGAGGTCGCGGCCGGTCGTGAGGGCGGCATCCTGAGCCTGCTGCGCGGCGACGAGCCGTACAAGTACCGCTGGTGCCCCGAGACGGTCCACAACCAGCGCTTCCTGCTGGCCGGCCGGCGCACGGTGCCGCTGCTGGCGGCCAGCGCCTGCCACTCCGGGGCCCGGCACGGGGCCAAGAAGGTCCTGCGCAGGAAGGCCGCGGCACAGGATCACGGGTAGCGGTCCAGCGGTCCCCTCAGTGTGCGCAGCCGGCGTGGCGAGTGTCCGCCGGTTGCGCCGCCCCGTTCGCCGCGCCGGCCGGCGTGCACTCGGGCGGCCGGGCGGGCGTGGCCGGCGGCGTCGGTTGCTTCGGCGGCAGTGGCGGCACGGCGGGCGGCGTGGGCGCGGCCGGGATCGGCATCGGGGCCGGGACCGACGGTTCCGGTGTCGGCAGTGGCACGGGGGCGCTGGACAGCACCTCGCGGTACAGGGCCGAGGACCGGGGGTTGGTGGCGCACTGCCATACCCCGTGCGGGCAGTAGTCCGTGATCGTGTTGTACAGCGGCTTGTGCTGCTCCATCCAGGCGAGCATGCGCAGCATGTACGTGGGGTTGTCGCCGTTGCGGAACAGACCCCACTCGGGATACGAGATCGGCTTGCCGTGAGCCTGCGCGAAGTCGACGTGGAACTGCAGTCCGTAGGGCTCGGACACCTCCTCGTCGAACGACATTCCGTGCGGCTGGTCGTAGGAGTCCATGCCGACGATGTCGACGACGTCGTCGCCGGGATAGCACTCCGGCCACGGAATCGCGTCCGCGCCCCTGTTCGGGGCGAAGTCGAACTGGAACTTCTGGCCCGGGACCGAGCGCATGACGGTGACGATGCGCCTCCAGTACTCCTTCCAGTCCTCCGGATCGGGGGCGCAGCGGTGGGTGTACGTGGTGCCGTTCATCTCCCAGCCGAGCACGAGGACCGTGTCCGTCGCGCCCAGGTCGACCAGTCGCTGCGCCAGCACCCGGAAGTGCTCGTCGAACGCGCCTGCCGCGGCGTGTCGCAGGAGCCTTCTGACGGCCGTGTCGGAGATCTCCGCCTCGTTGTGTTCCATCAGGGGCACGTTGAGCACGAACATCCGGTCCTTCTCGGCCCGCCGCCACTCGGCCCACCTGTCGAGGAAGCCGTTACCGCCCTCGATGTTGCTCCACACGTCCCCCGGCAGATACGTGTGCCCGACGCGCAGTTCGGTGCCGTCCAGCCAGCCGCTGAACCTCTTCAGGAGTGCGAGGCCTTCGGGTTCGGAGTCGAGGAAGGCACCGAAGGCGTCCCGCTGTTCGTCCGCTCCCGCGGGAGGGCCGCCGTCCGGGGGCGAGGGGGTGGGGCCCGGTGCGGTCGGCAGCACGAGCGGCGGGTGCGGCGGGTCGGGATGCCGTGCGTCGTCCACCGGGGAGGGGGTCGGCGAGCAGGCGAACAGGGCCGCCGAGAGGAGTCCCGCGGTCACGAGCGCCAGTCGCACGAGGGCGGAACGGCGGCGATGAGGGGCCACTCGTCCTCCTTCACCGCAGCTCCACTAAGTGACATATAGTCATATATCACTTAAATCTATCATTCCGGACAGGCGGCTCGCCGCCGCACAGCGCCTCCATCTCCTTCGAGTACGCCGTCGTCACCGCATGCCGCTTGATTTTCAACGACGGAGTGAGCAGTCCGTTGTCCTCCGTGACTCTTCTTCGAGAGGAGTGAAGGGGCGGATCGACCCGGCCCGGGAGAACGCCCCGTTGGCGTGGTCCACGGCCCGCTGGACGTCGGCGCGCACCCGGGGCTCCCGTACGGCGCAGGACCACGGCGTCGGGAGCCTCGGCCGCGTTGGTGTACGGGAGGTCGGTGGTGCTGCCGGTCGTGAGACGTGGGGCGAGGGGCGCCATGCGGGCCTCACGCACGACGCCGACCTCGTCCCTGATGACTTCGACACTGGCGCGAACGGCCTGGTCGGCACGGCGTTTCGCCCTTCGCGGATCCTTGCGTCACGCCCATGCCGGCTCCCCGGCCGGCTCTGGCCGGGAGGTCGACTTACCCACAGGCAAGGAAAGGCCAATGGGGCCGGCGATGTCGGGACCGGTGTTCTAGTCCCGGCCGCGGTCGGCCTGTTCGATCGCGTCGGCGAGCTGCCGCACGTCCTTGTCCTCGGTCTTCCGCGCCAACTCGTGGGCGCGGTCGCCGAGTTCACCCAGGCCCGGGTCGCCGGGGAGGCGGCGCCAGCGGTGGTCGCCCTGCCGCAGGGAGTCGGCGAAGTAGGCGGCCACGGCGGTGACCTGGAAGCGGGGGCTCGCGCCCCAGAGGGAGTCGTGGAGGGCTCCGGTCTCCAGTTCACCCGACTGCTCGTGCGGGTCGCGGGTGTCGGGGTCGAGCCAGCGGACGGTCGCCGTGGCGAGGTGGCCGTCGGCGCCGGGCTTGGTGCGCACGGCGTACAGGGCGGTGACGGTGTGGCCGGGGCCGATCTCGCCGCCGTCGACGCGGTCGTTGCGGAAGTCGTCGTCGGCGACCCGGCGGTCGTCGTAGCCGACGAGACGGAACTCGGCGACCGTCCCGGGATCGAAGGCGACCTGGGCCTTGGCGTCACGGGCGGTCAGGTCGATGTTCTGCGGGAGCTGGTCGCAGAAGACCTTGCGGGCATCGTCCTCCCGCGACACGTACACGGTGTGGCCGTCGCCCTTGTCGGCGAGGCGCTCCATCAGGGCGTCGCCGTAGTCGCTGCCGACGCCGACGCCGAAGAGGGTGATGCCGTACTCGCGGCGGGCCGTGGAGATGCGGTCGAGGATGGAGTCGGGGTCCGTGTCACCGTCGTTGGCGAGGGCGTCCGAGATGAGGACGACACGGTTGGTGGCGTTCTCGCGGCGGCCCTCGACGGCGGTGGCGTAGCCGGTCTCGACGCCCGCGCCGAGGTTGGTGGAGTAGGTCGGCTCCAGGCTGTCGATCGCGTCGTGGATCCTGCCCCGGTGGCTGCCCAGACGGGTCATCGGCAGGACCGTCTCGGCCTTGTCGCTGAAGGTGACGATGGCGACCGAGTCGTCGTCGCGCAGCCGGTCCGTCATCGTGTCGAGGGACTGCTGGGCGAGGTCGAGACGGCCGGGCTCGGACATCGAGCCGGAGATGTCGATGACGAAGGTGAGGGCGGCGGGCGGGCGTTCGCCGGACTGGTGGGCGGGGCGGGTCGCCAGGCCGACGCGGACCAGCGACCAGTTCTCGCGGTCGGTGCGGGCGCCGTCGACGGTGACCGTGAAGCCGTTGCCGTCGGGGCGGTCGTAGTCCTGGCGGAAGCTGTTGACGAACTCCTCGGGGCGGATGGTCGAGGGGTCGGGGCGCCGACCCTCGGCGAGGGTGCGGCGGGCGTAGCCGTACGAGGCCGTGTCCACGTCGAGGGCGAAGGTGGAGAGGTGGTCGGGGGACGGGGACGGGCTCTCGAACGACTCCTCGCCCTTGTTCTCACCGGCCGTCGGGGCGGCCGGCGCAGGGAAGCCGGTCCTGGCTGAGCCGTCCGAGGCCTTGTTGCTGCTGTCGGAGCCGCCGCCCGCGCCGCAGGCCGTGAGCAGCAGGCCGCTCGCCGCCGTGAGTGCGAGAAGGCCGGCGCGCAGCCGTCGTGTGCGGCGCTGTGATGTGCCCGGCCGTGGTGTTCGGTACCACTCCATCTTCCGTGCCCCCTCGGTGCGTTGACGTCGACGTCTGTGACTGTGACGGCGCGGGGGGCCGGAACGTGCGGCACGGGGTGTTGCGGATGGGTCTCAAGACGGCCACGATCATGGCCGGTCGAGACCGGTGGGTGATCCTCCGTTGACCTAGGACACCACGTCCTTGCGGGCGAAACCGCGGAAGGCCAGGGCAAACAGCACGAGCGCGTACGTTATGGAAATCGCCGTGCCCTGGATCATGCCGGACCATTCGAGGTTCGGCCGGACGGCGTCCGCCCAGGCGAACTGCCAGTGCGCGGGCAGGAAGTCGCGCCAGTGTCCGAGGGCGGTCACGGCGTCCAGGACATTGCCGACGATGGTGAGGCCGACCGCGCCGCCGACCGCGCCCAGGGGCGCGTCGGTCTTCGTCGACAGCCAGAACGCCAGGCCCGCGGTGACCAGTTGGGACACGAAGATGAACGCCACGACCACCAGCAGGCGCTGGGCCGCCGTCCCCGAGTCCAGCGACCCGCCGGTGGGGATCTGCAGCGGGCCCCAGCCGTACGCCGCCGTGCCGACGGCGAGCGCCACCACCGGCAGCAGGATCATCGCGGCCAGGCTCAGCCCCAGTCCGACGACGAGCTTGGACCACAGCAGGCGCGCCCTCGGCACGGGGGCGGCCAGCAGATAGCGCAGGGAGGACCAGCCGGCCTCCGAGGCGACCGTGTCCCCGCAGAACAGGGCGACCGGGATGACGAGCAGGAAGCCCGCGGAGACGAAGAGGTTGACGGCGGCGAAGTTCGCCCCGGAGGCGGTGGCCGTGTCCATCAACGTCACCGTGTTGTTGCGGCCGTCCGGAGTGCCGCCGATCGCGAACGCGATGAGCAGCACGAACGGCAGGGCGGCGAGAATGCCGCCCATGACCAGCGTGCGGCGCCGCTTCAACTGCCGGGCCAGCTCCACCCGCACGGGCAAGGTGCGGCCGGGCCGGTAACCGGAGGCTGCCTGGACGGGCTCGGTGTGCTCGGCCGGCGTGCTCATGCGGAACCTCCGATCAGGGTGAGGAAGGCGTCTTCCAGGCGGCGGTGGGGGCCGAGCGAGGTGACCGGGACTTCGAGGCGCACCAGCTCGACCAGGAGACGGGCGGCCGAGCCCGTAGCAGGGGCTGCGGCCGGTTCCTTGCCGTCGGTCTCGCGGGTGGCCGTCGCGAGGGTGCCCGGTTCGGCGTCGTCACCGGCGAGCGGCGTGGGGAGTGCCGCGGTGTGCCGTTGTCCGTCTGCAGCACCATCGTGGCTGGTCGCACCCCACGGCGGTGCCGCTGATGGATGCGGCCCCGCGTCCCTTTGGGGCGCCAGGCGTACCAGGAGGCCGCCGTCCGTCCGTACCGCCGACTCGACGTCGGGCAGTGCGGCCACCTTCTCGATCAGCGCGTCCGCGATGTCCGCCGCCAGGCCGACGAGCAGGGTGTCGCCGGCGCCGATGATCTCGCCGACCGGGCCCGCCTGGACGAGGCGGCCGCGGTCCATGACGACCAGGTGGGTGCAGGACTGCTCGACCTCTGCCAGGAGGTGGCTGGAGACGATCACCGTGCGGCCGGCCGCCGCGTACCGGATCAGCACCTCGCGCATCTCGCGGATCTGCGGCGGGTCGAGGCCGTTGGTCGGTTCGTCGAGGATGAGCAGGTCCGGGAGGCCGAGCATGGCCTGGGCGATGGCGAGGCGCTGGCGCATGCCCTGGGAGTAGGTGCGCACGGCCCGGGCGAGCGCGTCGCCGAGGCCCGCGATCTCCAAAGCCTCCTCCAGGTGGGCGTCCTCGGGCGGGCGGCCCGTCGCCTGCCAGTACAGCTCCAGGTTCTCGCGGCCCGAGAGGTGCGGGAGGAAGCCGGCACCCTCCACGAACGCGCCGACCCGGGACAGCACCGGGGCGCCGGGGCGGATGGCGTGCCCGAAGACGCGGATCTCGCCGTCGTCCGGCTTGATCAGGCCCATCAGCATGCGCAGGGTGGTGGTCTTGCCCGCGCCGTTCGGCCCGAGGAGGCCCAGGACCTGGCCCTTGGCCACGCGGAAGGACAGCTCCCGTACCGCGTAACGGTCCGTCGACCTGGCGTACCGCTTGCTCAAGTCCGTGATCTGGAGGGGGACTTCGGTGAGCGTCGGGTCCGGTGGCACCGCGGTCGTGCGGCGGCGGCCGCTGAGCAGCAGGGCCAGGGCGATCACCGCTCCGGCCAGCGGGAGCCACCACACCCAGGACGGCAGCGGGGCGGCAGCGGTGGTCACGCCGGGTGCCGTCGGCACCAACAGGTCGCCCTTGAGGAAGACGGTGTACGCCGCCGGGGTGGCCGGGGAGGCGTAGCCCAGGTCGGTGGAGGCGAGGACCAGGCGCAGGCGGTGGCCCTGCTCGATCTCGTGGTCGACGGCCGGCAGCGTGATCGTCACGTCCTTGCCCGCCTTCGCGCCCTCGACGCGGAGGGGGGTCACCAGCTGCGAGGGCAGCACGGGCGTCCCGCCGCCGGGAGAGACGTCGTACACCTTCCCGAACAGCACGGCGTCGTCGCTGGTGGACTTGACGTGGACGGTGGCCGTCGGCGATCCGGTGATCCGCACATGGCCGGACATCGGCGCCGACTCGAACCGCGCGTACTGGCCGGGGAAGTCCAGGGACACCCCGACGCCCAGCGAGGACAGCTGGGCCAGCCCGCCGGAGCCGCCGAGGCCCGGCAGGGCGGAGACGGCGGGCGGGGTGGCGCCGGCCGGGTTGTCGAAGGTCTGCCGCGTGCCCCTCAGCGGCACGGAGCGCTGCCCGCTCTCCAGGCCCGGGTAGGTGTCGTCGCTCGCTCCTCGCAGCAGGGCAGAGCCGGTCGTGGCGTCGACTCCTCCGGTGCGGCTGACGCGGAAGGCCGGGCCCGTGTCCGTGGCCTTCTCGCCCTTGAGGTAGCGGTCGAACCAGGTACGCACGCGTGTCTGGACGCGGCTCGTCTCCATGTCGCCGCCGTCGTGCCCGCCCGCGATCCAGTCGACGTCCACGGGGGCTCCGTTCGCCCGGACGGCCTTCGCCGCCGCGTCCGCCTGGCCGAGCGGGAACAGGGAGTCCGTCTGGCCCTGCAGCAGGAGGGTGGGCACCTTGATGCGGTCGGCGACGGCGGACGGGGAACGGGCGGTCAGCAGCTCACGCGCCTGCGCGTCCGGCCTGCCCGACTCCGCGACCCGCTGGTACATCCGGCACAGCTCGGTCCGGAACTTGTCGCATCCGCCGCCGGAGTTGACGAAGATGCCCGCCCACAGCTTCTTGAAGACGCCGTTCGGGAAGAGGGCGTCCGCCAGGTTCCAGTACGTGATCGCCGGGGCGATGGCGTCCACGCGGTGGTCGTATCCCGCCGCGAGCAGCGAGATCGCGCCGCCGTACGAGGCGCCCGCGACGCCCACGCGCGGGTCGCCGGGCTTGTCGAGCTGGACCTGGGGCTGCTTCGCCAGCCAGTCGATCAGCTGGGAGACGTCGGCGACCTCGCCCTTGGGGTCGTTCAGTCCGATCTTGCCGGTGGACCTGCCGAATCCGCGTGCCGACCAGGTCAGGACCGCGTAGCCGTCCTTGGCCAGGTCCTGCGCCTGCTGCCGTACGTCGTCCTTGCTCCCGCCGAAGCCGTGGGCCAGGAGAACGGCGGGGCGGCGGGCGCCGCTGGAGCCGGACGTGAAGAACGAGGTGTCGATACGGACGCCGTCCACGGCTATGACCCGGTTGCTCCGGTGCACCGCGGGTGCGTCGTCGGAGGCGACGGCCGTCCATGTCCCGGCACCGGCGAGCACGACGACGGCGGCCCCGGCGGCCAGCAGGCGCCGGGGCCTCCGAAGCAGCCCTCGCAGGCGGGGCATTCGAAGATCCATGCCTCAACGGTACGGGGCGTCTCTGACAGTTGGAGCAGCCTCGGGGGTGAGGGGGGCGCCCTCCCGGGGGAGTACCGGGCGATCAGCGTGTACCGCGGTTGTTGTACGGCTACGAGCTCGGTCGCTTTTGTGATCTGCCGGGTGCGGCTGCGTCGTGGCTTGTCGCGCAGTTCCCCGCGCCCCTGGTGCGCCCCTGCGGGGCGATCAAGGGGCGGGTTCGCTGTGGCTGGTCGCGCCCGCGCGGCGGAGCCGCAAATCGACACAGCCCGGCGCCCCTGGAGGCTTTCGCCCCTCCGGGGCTTCAGGCCTGCGCGTCCTCCGGGATCGACACCAGCCACCGCGTGTCCCTGCGGGGGCGGAGGTAGAAGGCCCAGTACAAGGTGGCCGCTGCCGTGATGCCGCCCGTCCAGAGCAGGTAGCTCGTCTCCTGCTGGCTGAGGATGTACGCCAGTACCGCGATCAGCAGGACCGGCATCGTGGGCCACAGGGGCATGCGCCAGGCCGGGGTGTGCTTGTGGGAGCCGCGGCGGGAGAGGAGGGCGGCGATCGCGACGAGGAGGTACATGCCGGTCACCGAGACGCCCGTGACGCCGTACAGGGTGTCGAGGTTCACGAAGCAGAGCACCGCGCCGGGGATGCCGACCGCGAGGGTGGCGACCCAGGGGGAACCGAAGCGGCCGAGCTTGGCGAAGACGTTGCTGACCGGATCGGGCCATGCCTTGTCGCGCGCCGAGGCGAACAGGATGCGGGAGTTCTGGATGACCATCACGATGCCGGCGTTGATGATCGCGAGGGCCACGCAGAGGCTCACGAAGGTGCCGACCGCCGAGTTGGACCAGGCGGTGACCATGGAGCTGATGTCGCCGCCGGTCAGCGTGGAGAGGTCCGAGGCGCCCATGGTGATCGCCACCACCGGGACCAGGATGATCACCGTCGAGATGGCGAGGGTGGCGAGGACCGTGCGGGCGACGTTGCGGCGCGGGTGCTCCAGCTCCTCGGAGAGGTAGACGGCGGTCGAGAAGCCCTGGGTGACGAAGAGGGCGATCGCCAGGCCGGAGACGACCAGCATCGCCGTCACGGTGTCCGTGTGGCCGCCGGTACCGGCCACCTGCATGGACACCAGGCTGCCCGCGCCCCGCTCGCTGTGCGCGAAGCCCAGGACCGCCACCACGGCCGCCGCGATGACCTCCAGGACCAGGAAGATGCCGGTGATCCAGGCGTTGGCGCGCAGGTCGAGCAGGCCGGCCAGGGTGGCGAGCAGCATGACGCCGGCGCCGGCGAGCGACGGGTCGAGATGCACGACCGGTGCCAGGTAGTCCGCCGTGCCCATCGCGATCACCGGCGGCACGATCATCACGACCAGGAGCGAGAGGACGAAGACGAGCCAGCCCGCGAGCCGTCCGGCCAGCGTCGAGACCATCGCGTACTCGCCGCCCGCGCTGGGGATGAGGGTGCCCAGCTCCGAGTAGCAGAACGCCACGGCGATACAGAGCAGGGAGCCGATGGCGATCGTCAGGGCGGTTGCGGTGCCGAGCGAGCCGAACAGGTCCGGGACGACCACGAAGAGCGTGGAGGCGGGGGTCACGCAGGAGAGGGTGAGAAGAGTGCCGCCGACGACCCCGATGGAGCGCTTGAGCTGTGTGGGGCCGGTGTCCGTCGCCTCGGGGACGGCGGTGTCGAGAGGGCGGAGCGTGTCGGTCATGCAGCGGTTCCGATCGACTCGTGCGGATGCCTCCGGCGGCTGTGATGGTGCTGCATGGAACCCCGACGAAAACCATCGCGTCAATGGGTACTTGGCTACGAAATTCGTAGATCAAAGACTGCTGGACGCTTGAATACGGCGTTCTGGTCAGGTTCTTCCGTGCCATTGAGTCGTACGGGAATCGCAGGGAGCGCGACGAAAAAACGTAAGGGCGTCCGGGATCCGGACCCGTCGAGGGTGCTGAGCCCGGGCATGGCGGTGCCCCGCCTCCCGATTTCCCCGGGAGGCGGGGCACCGTACGGCCTCAGTGGCTGCGGCTCAGTGGCTGTGCCTCAGTGGTTGCGCGGGAAGCCCAGGTCGACGCCGGAGGGGGCGTCGGCGGGGTCGGGCCAGCGGGTGGTGACGACCTTGCCGCGGGTGTAGAAGTGCGTGCCGTCGTTGCCGTAGATGTGGTGGTCGCCGAAGAGGCTGTCCTTCCAGCCGCCGAAGGAGTGGTAGCCGACGGGGACCGGGATCGGGACGTTCACGCCGACCATGCCGGCCTCGATCTCCAGCTGGAAGCGGCGGGCGGCGCCGCCGTCCCGGGTGAAGATCGCGGTGCCGTTGCCGAACGGCGAGCTGTTGATCAGCGCCACGCCCTCGTCGTACGTGTCCACGCGCAGCACGCACAGCACCGGGCCGAAGATCTCGTCCTGGTAGGCCTTCGCGGACGTGGGCACCTTGTCGAGCAGCGAGATGCCGATCCAGTGGCCGTCCTCGAAGCCCTCGACCGTGTAGCCGGTGCCGTCGAGCACGACCTCGGCGCCCTCGGCCGCCGCGCCCGAGACGTACGACGCCACCTTGTCGCGGTGGACCCTGGTGATGAGCGGGCCCATCTCGGAGGTGGGGTCGTTGCCGGGACCGATCTTGATCTTCTCGGCGCGCTCGCGGATCTTCTCCACCAGTTCGTCGCCGACGGAGCCGACCGCCACGACCGCGGAGATGGCCATGCAGCGCTCGCCCGCGGAGCCGTAGGCGGCCGAGACGGCGGCGTCGGCGGCCGCGTCCAGGTCGGCGTCGGGCAGGACCAGCATGTGGTTCTTGGCGCCGCCCAGGGCCTGCACGCGCTTGTGGTTCGCGGCGGCGGTGGTGTGGATGTAGCGGGCGATCGGGGTCGAGCCGACGAAGGAGACGGCCTTGACGTCCGGGTGCTCCAGCAGACGGTCGACGGCCACCTTGTCGCCGTGCACGACGTTGAAGACACCGTCGGGCAGACCGGCCTCGGCCAGCAGTTCGGCGATCTTGATCGACGCCGACGGGTCCTTCTCGGACGGCTTCAGGACGAAGGTGTTGCCGGTCGCGATGGCCATCGGGAACATCCACATCGGGACCATCGCCGGGAAGTTGAACGGCGTGATGCCCGCGACGACGCCCAGCGGCTGGCGGATGGAGGAGACGTCGACGCGGCTGGCGACCTGCGTGGACAGCTCGCCCTTGAGCTGCACGTTGATGCCGCAGGCGAGGTCGACGATCTCCAGACCGCGGGCCACCTCCCCGAGCGCGTCGGAGTGCACCTTGCCGTGCTCGGCGGTGATCAGCTCGGCGATCGCGTCCCGGTTGGCGTCCAGCAGCGCCCGGAACCGGAAGAGGATCTCCGTGCGCTTGGCCAGCGAGGACTGGCCCCAGGTGGCATACGCGTCCTTGGCGGCGGCGACCGCCGCGTCGACCTCGTCGACCGACGCGAAGGCGACGTTCGTGGTGACCGCGCCGGTCGCAGGGTCGGTGACCGGCCCGTACGTACCCGAGGCGCCTTCGACGGTCTTGCCGCCGATCCAGTGGTTGACGATCTTCGTCATGCCCGGTTTCTCCTTCACAGATGGCGGCGTCGGGTGGAGACGTGCCGTTCGTACAGCTCTCGGGCCTTCACCGCCGACGGTCGGGTCGCGGTCTCGGCCACAGGTACATCCCACCAGGCCTGCGCCGGCGGCGGGCCCGACACAGTGTCGGCCGTTTCGGTCTCGACGTAGACACATGTGGGCGTGTCGGCGGCGCGGGCCTCGGCGAGCGCCTCCCGAAGATCGGCCACGGTCTTCGCCCGCAGGACGCGCATGCCCAGGCTGGCGGCGTTCGCGGCGAGATCCACGGGCAGCGGCGCCCCTGTGTAGGAACCGTCGGCAGGGGACCGGTGGCGGTACGCCGTGCCGAACCGCTCGCCGCCCACCGACTCGGACAGGCCGCCGATGGACGCGTACCCGTGGTTCTGCACGAGCAGCACCTTTATCGCGATGCCTTCCTGTACGGCGGTCACGATCTCCGTCGGCATCATCAGGTACGTGCCGTCGCCGACCAGCGCCCACACGGGCCGGTCCGGGGCGGCCATCTTCACGCCGATGGAGGCCGGGATCTCGTAGCCCATGCAGGAGTAGCCGTACTCCAGGTGGTACTGGTCCCGCGAGCGCGCCCGCCACAGTTTGTGCAGGTCGCCGGGGAGGGAGCCGGCCGCGTTGATGATCACGTCCGTCTCGTCGACGATCGCGTCCAGCGCGCCGAGCACCTGCGGCTGCGTCGGCCGTACGTCCGGCTCGTCGGCCTCGTAGCAGGCGTCGACGCGCTGCTCCCAGCGCTCCTTGTCCTCGGTGTACTCGGTGACATAGGGGGACGCGACCCGGTACGCGTGCGTGTCCAGGGCCGCCGTCAGTTCCTGCAGGCCGCTGCGGGCGTCCGCGATCAGCGGCAGACCGGCGAGCTTGTGGCCGTCGAAGGGCGCGATGTTGAGGTTGAGGAAGCGCACGCCCTGGCCGGCGAAGAGGGTGCCGGAGGCGGTGGTGAAGTCGGTGTAGCGGGTGCCGACGCCGATCACCAGGTCGGCGGTGCGGGCGAGTTCGTTCGCGGTCGCCGTGCCGGTGTGGCCGATCCCGCCGACGTCCTGCGGGTGGTCGTAACGCAGGGAGCCCTTGCCGGCCTGGGTGGAGGCGACCGGTATGCCGGTGCTCTCCGCGAACTCGGCGAGAGCCTCCTCGGCGCGGCTGTGGTGGATGCCACCGCCCGCGACGACGAGCGGCCTGCGCGCGGCCCTGATCACCCGTACGGCCTCGGCGAGTTCGGCCGGATCGGCACCCGGACGCCGTACGGCCCAGGTGCGCTCGGCGAAGAACTCGTCCGGCCAGTCGTACGCCTCGGCCTGGACGTCCTGGGGGAGAGCGAGCGTCACGGCGCCGGTCTCGACGGGGTCGGTGAGCACACGCACGGCGTTGAGGGCGGACGGGATCAGGGCTTCCGGGCGCGTGATCCGGTCGAAGTACTTCGACACCGGGCGCAGGCTGTCGTTGACCGACACATCGCCGGCGTACGGGACTTCGAGCTGCTGGAGGACCGGGTCGGCGGGGCGGGTGGCGAAGACGTCGCCGGGCAGGAGCAGAACGGGCAGGTGGTTGACGGTGGCGAGGGCGGCGCCCGTGACGAGGTTGGTGGCGCCGGGGCCGATGGAGGTCGTCACGGCGTGCGTGGACAGGCGGTTCGACTGGCGGGCGTAGCCGACCGCCGCGTGCACCATGGCCTGTTCGTTGCGGCCCTGGTGGTAGGGCATGTCGGCGGAGTACTCGACGAGCGCCTGGCCGATTCCCGCCACGTTGCCGTGGCCGAAGATGCCCCAGGTCGCACCGATCAGGCGCTGCCGCACGCCGTCGCGCTCGGTGTACTGGGCCGACAGGAAGCGGACGAGTGCCTGCGCGACCGTGAGCCTCGTCGTTGAGGACGTCATCGGTAACCCTCCGTGCTTTCGACGTGCCGCGGATGGAAGCAGATCCGCCACTCCCGTGTCCTACCCGGCCCCGCCATGACATTGAGGTAGTACATGTCGTGGCCGGGCTGGGCGATGGACGGGCCGTGCCATCCGTCGGGGACGAGGACGGCGTCGCCGGAGCGGACCTCGGCGAGGACGTCGGATCCGCCCTCACGGGAGGGAGATACGCGCTGATAGCCGAAACCGTTCGGGCCGTCGATCTCGAAGTAGTAGATCTCCTCCAGCTCCGCTTCCACGCCGGGCCGGTGCTCGTCGTGCTTGTGCGGCGGGTACGAGGACCAGTTGCCGCCAGGGGTGATCACCTCGACGGCGATGAGCCTGTCGCAGTCGAAACCCTCGGCCGAGGCGACGTTGCGGACATACCGCAACCGGGCACCGCTGCCACGCTCTTCGACGGGGACCTCCGGCGCGGGGCCGTAGCGGGCGGGGAGTCGTCGCTCGCACTTCGCTCCTGCCAGGGCGAAGCGGCCTCCCGCGCCGGAGGCGATCTGGACCCGGGCGTCCAGGGGCACGTACGCGAAGTCGGAGACCGACGCGAACACGCTTTCCCTGCCCAGGAGTTGGAACTCTTGGTCCGTCTTGTCGTCGGCTGTCCGCACGGTACATGCGCCCTGCAGCGGAAGCACGATCCATTCGCTGTCACCGGTGGTGAAGGTGTGTGTGCCACCCGGCTCCAGCTCCACGACCCGCAGGCTGCTGTACTCCCAGCCGGCCCTTTTGGGGTCGATGTCCAGCACATAGTTGCCGTTCGCGGTGGTGCCGCGCTCGACGTGCAGCTCGCCCACGTTCATCAGGCCCTCACAACAGTCCTACGGCGGTGTCCACGGCGGCGGCCACATCGCCGTCCGCCGGGTACAGCAGCGAGCGCCCGACCACCAGGCCCCGCACGGTGGGGAGCCGGAGGGCGCCCCGCCACTTCTCGTACGCGCCGGCTTGTTCCTCGATGGAGCCGCCGACCTCGCCGCCCAGCAGCACGGCGGGCAGCGTCGACGTCGCCATGACCTCGGCCATGTCGTCGGGGTTCTCGGTGACCGGGAGCTTGAGCCAGGTGTAGGCGGAGGTGCCGCCGAGGCCCGAGGCGATCGCGATGGACCTGGTGACGGCCTCGGCGGACAGGTCGTTCCGCAGCCTGCCCTCGTCGGTACGGCGGCTGATGAACGGCTCCACGAAGACGGGAAGGCGGCGCGCCGCCATGTCGTCGACGGCGCGGGCGGTCGACTCCAGCGTGGTGAGGGAGCCGGGGTCGTCGTAGTCGATGCGCAGGAGCAGCTTGCCGGCGTCGAAGCCGAGGCGCTGGATGTCCTCGGGGCGGTGGCCGGTGAAGCGGTCGTCGAGTTCGAAGCGGGCGCCCTGGAGACCTCCGCGGTTCATCGAGCCCATGACGACCTTGCCGTCGAGGGCGCCGAGGAGGAGCAGGTCGTCGAGGATGTCGGCGGTGGCGAGGACACCGTCGACGCCGGGGCGGGAGAGGGCTAGACAGAGGCGTTCGAGCAGGTCGGCACGGTTGGCCATGGCGAGTCTGCGGTCGCCGACGCCGAGCGCGCCGCGGGCCGGGTGGTCGGCGGCGACGATCATCAGCCGGCCGCCCTCGTTCAGCAGAGGCCGGCGGATGCGGCGGGCGGCGGCCTCGGCGATCGCCTCGGGGTGGTGGGCGCGGGTGCGGACGAGTCCGGCGACGTCGACGGTCGGGGACGCGGCCGCTCTCGTCGCGGGCGCCGGCGTCACGGTCATGCCCTCGCAGCCCGTGCCGCCCGTCGCGTCGTCGGCCCCGCTGACCCGGCCCGCCCTCACAGCACCGCTCCGGCCTCGATGGCGGCCTCGATCTCGCCGGTGGTCGGCATGGCGGACGAGCACTCCAGGCGGGAGGCGACGATCGCGCCGGCCGCGTTGGCGTGCCGCATGATCGTCTCCAGGTCGTGGCCCTCCAGCAGTCCGTGGCAGAGGGAGCCGCCGAAGGCGTCACCGGCGCCGAGACCGTTGAGGACGTTGACCGGCAGCGGCGGGACCTCGGCCGACTCGCCCTTGCTGTTGACGGCGAGGACGCCCTTGGGGCCCTGCTTGACGACGGCGAGTTCGACGCCCGCGTCCAGCAACGCCTCGGCGGCGGCCCGCGGTTCACGCACTCCGGTGGCCACCTCCACCTCGTCGAGGTTGCCGACCGCGACGGTGGTATGGCGCAGGGCCTCCTTGTAGAAGGGGCGGGCGGAGGCGGCCAGGTCGCGCCCCGCCGCGTCCTTCCAGAACATGGGGCGCCAGTCGAGGTCGAAGACCGTCGTGCCGGCCTTGGCGCGGTGGGCGAGGGCCGCGAGCGTCGCCGTACGGCTGGGCTCCTCGCTCAGGCCGGTGCCGGTGACCCAGAAGACACGGGCGTCGTGGATGGCGTCGAGGTCCAGCTCGTGGGCGTCGATCTCCAGGTCGGGGGCCTTGGGCCGGCGGTAGAAGTAGAGCGGGAAGTCGTCCGGCGGGAAGACCTCGCAGAAGGTGACCGGGGTGGGCAGGCCCGGGACCGGGGTCACCCAGCGGTCGTCGACGCCGAAGCCCTGGAGGGCCTCGTGGAGGTAGGTGCCGAAGGGGTCGTCGCCGGTGCGTGTGATCACCGCCGTACGGCGTCCGAGGCGGGCCGCGGCGACCGCCACGTTCGTCGCCGAGCCGCCGAGGAACTTGCCGAAGCTCGTCACCTGCGGCAGCGGGACGCCGGTCTGGAGCGGATACAGGTCCACTCCGATCCGCCCCATGGTGATCAGGTCGTACGCCATCGACTTCCCTTCGTCACAGCTCTCCCCGCGTTTTTAGACCCCCAGACCGAGCCCTGTCAATGTTTTGTCCAGACATACGGACGACCGCTTGACAGCGCTTGCTGCCGCCCGGAAGCTGACCGCCATGACGTCCTTGCCGCCTCAGTCCTCACTGTCCCGCATCCGCGTCGGATCGGCGCCCGACTCCTGGGGCGTCTGGTTCCCGGACGACCCGCGGCAGGTCCCCTGGCGGCGCTTCCTCGACGAGGTCGCGCAGTCCGGCTACGAGTGGATCGAGCTGGGGCCTTACGGGTACCTGCCGACCGACCCCGCCGTGCTCGCCGAGGAGACGGCCCGCCGTGGCCTGAAGGTGTCGGCCGGCACGGTGTTCACGGGTCTGCACCACGGCGAGGCGGTGTGGGAGAAGACCTGGGCCCACGTGGCCGACAACGCGGTACTCGCACAGGCCATGGGTGCGTCTCACCTGGTGGTCATCCCGTCCTTCTGGCGGGACGACAAGACCGGCGAGGTGCTGGAGCCGGACACGCTGACGCCCGAGCAGTGGCGCAACCTGACCTCGCTGACGGAACGGCTGGGGCGGGAGGTGCGGGAGCGGTACGGGCTGCAGATCGTCGTCCACCCGCATGCCGACACGCACGTCGACAGCGAGGAGAACGTCGTCCGGTTCCTGGACGGGACGGACTCCGACCTGGTGTCGCTGTGCCTGGACACGGGGCACTACGCGTACTGCGGCGGCGACAGCGTCAAGCTGATCGAGACCTACGGGGAGCGGATCGGGTATCTGCACCTCAAGCAGGTGGATCCGGAGATCCTGGCGGACGTGCGGGCCAGTCAGACCCCGTTCGGGCCGGCTGTCGCGCGCGGTGTGATGTGTGAACCGCCCGCCGGGGTGCCCGCGTTGGGTCCGGTGCTGGAGGCCGCGCAGAAGCTGGACGTGGATCTCTTCGCGATCGTGGAGCAGGACATGTACCCGTGCGAGCCGGACGTTCCGCTGCCCATCGCGCAGCGGACGCGGGCGTTCCTCCGGTCCTGCGGGGCGTAGCCCTCCGGGGTGAGGCGGGCAGCGGGGGACCGGTGGGCCGGGCCCGGCGCCGCGGGAGCCCCGGGCCCGAACGCAGTCGAGAGCCCGGCAAGGGCCCGGCCCACCTCCCCGTGTCAACGCGCCGCGCCTTCGAGCCCGCGCACGCCTTTGCAGCACTCGTGTCACAAACACCCCCTGCGTGTCACACATGTCCCGGGTACACGGGACTTGCGTCACAACCCGCCCACAGGCCCTGCCCTCCCCTCACGTTCCGTCGTTGACGGACGCACAGGATCTGTGATCGCCAGCGCAGCGCCCGGCTCCCTCGACGGCCGCCCCCGGCCGCCCCCGCGGTGCGCGCAGGGAGGTGCTACCCATGACCGACCGAAGGCTCTGGTCGTACAAGGAGATCGCGGCGCACATCAAGGTGCAGCCGGACACCGTGCGGTCCTACCGCAAGCACGGGCTGTTGCCGCCGCCCGACCACGTCGAGGGCGGAAAGCCCTTCTGGTACGCGGACACGGTCCGGGCATGGGTCGCCTCCAGACCCGGAAACCGCGGCCGAGGAGAGGACTGACCCACCGCACCGTCCTCTCGAAAACCACCTGTGCCCCACCGTCCCCGTGGGGCACGGTTGTTCCATGAGTTTCTCCGTCAAGCCCGTTCTCAGCGGTGCCAGGACCGTACTGCGGCCGTTCACCGAGGCCGACGCCGACGTCATGTGGGAGATCGTGGAGGACCCGGACGTCCTCCGCTTCACCGGCGGACCCTCGCGTGAACTCACCTTGGAGCACCTACGGTCCTGGTACGGCTCCCGGGCCGCTCAGCCCGACCGCCTCGACCTCGGCGTCACCGACCGCGCCACCGGCGAACTCGTCGGCGAGGTCGTCCTGCACGAATGGGACCCGCAGGCCCTCAGCTGTACGTTCCGCACCCTGATCGGCCCGCGCGGCCGGGACCGCGGGCTCGGAACCGAGGCCACCCGGCTCGTCGTCGGCCACGCCTTCGAACAACTCGGCCTGCACCGGGTCCAGTTGGAGGCGTACGGCCACAACCACCGGGCCCTGCACGTGTACGAGAAGGCCGGGTTCGTGGTGGAGGGGATCCGGCGAGACGTCGAGTTGCGCGACGGCGAGTGGGTCGACGAGGTGATCATGGGCATCCTCGACCGTGACTGGGCCGCCCTCAGCTCCACGGCTCGATGACCGTCACGCCGCCTCCCGGCGCCGTCCCCATCGCCGCCAGTGCCGCCGGTGCGGCGTCCAGGGTGAGGTGCGAGGTCACCAGGAGGTCGGGGCGCAGCACGCCGGCCCTCACCAGCTCCAGCATCGGCGGGTAGGTGTGCGCCGCCATGCCGTGGCTGCCGAGGAGTTCGAGCTCCAGGGCGACCGCGCGGGCCATCGGGACGGGGGTCGTGCCGGTGGGTGAGGGGAGCAGGCCCACCTGGACGTGGCGGCCGCGGCGACGCAGGCCGTTCACGGAGGCGGCGCAGGTGAGGGGCGAGCCCAGGGCGTCGAGGGACAGCTGGGCGCCACCCCCGGTCAGCTCGCGGACCGCCGCGGCCGTGTCCGTCGTGGCCGACCCGTCCACGCACTGAGCCGCGCCGAACTTCCGCGCCAGGTCCAGGGCTCCGGGCGATACGTCGACGGCGATCACCCGCGCCCCCGAGGCCGCCGCGATCATCACCGCGGACAGGCCCACGCCTCCGCAGCCGTGCACCGCGACCCACTCCCCCGCCGCCAACCGGCCCTGCTGGACGACCGCGCGGAACGCGGTGGCGAACCGGCAGCCCAACCCCGCGGCGGTGGCGAACGACAGCTCCTCGGGTACGGCGACGAGGTTCACGTCGGCGTGGTCCAGCGCCACGTACTGCGCGAACGAACCCCAGTGCGTGAAGCCGGGCTGCGTCTGACGCTCGCACACCTGCTGGTCGCCGGCCGCACACGCCGCGCAGCTGCCGCAGGCGCACACGAAGGGCACGGTCACACGGTCGCCGGGGTGCCAGTTGCCCACGCCGGGGCCGACCGCCTCCACCACACCGGCGAGTTCGTGCCCGGGCACGTGCGGGAGGGTGATGTCCAGGTCGTGGCCCTGCCAGCCGTGCCAGTCGCTGCGGCACAGGCCGGTGGCCTCGACCCTCACGACGACCCCGTGTCCGGCGGGCCGAGGATCCGTCACGTCACGTACCTCGGCCGGCTCCCCGTACTGCTCGAACACCACTGCCCGCATGTGCGCTCCCATCGCCGTTCGTCGCTACGGGGACATCGTGGCCGGTCCCGCCGTTCCGCGCGCCCATGCCGGGGTGTTCGTCGTCGGCGACGCGGACGTCACCACACCCCCGGGCGTGATGGAAAAATACCCCCTAGGGGTATAGCCTTGGAGAGTGGAAGGCCCCCGTGGGCCCTTCAGCCCCACGCACCTCGACGAGGAGAACGACATGACCACCCAGACCGACACCCCGGGTACCGTCACCGCCGTCTACAAGGTAAGCGGGATGAGCTGCGGACACTGCGAGGGTTCCGTCTCTGGTGAGATCCTGGAGCTTCCCGGCGTCAGCTCGGTGACGGCCGTCGCCGCGTCCGGTGAGGTCACCGTCGTCTCCACCGCCCCCCTCGACGAGGCCGCCGTGCGCGCGGCGGTGGACGAGGCGGGCTTCGAACTCGTCGGCCAGGCCTGACCGGAAGCCGGGTACCCGAGATGACCAGCACCGCCACAGAGACACCGGCACCGATACGCACGGCAACGGACGCCTGTGAGGTCGAGCTGCTCATCGGCGGGATGACCTGCGCCTCCTGCGCGGCGCGCGTCGAGAAGAAGCTCAACCGCATGGACGGCGTCACGGCCACGGTGAACTACGCGACGGAGAAGGCGAGGATCACCCACTCCTCGGACATCCAGGTCGCCGACCTGATCGCCACCGTGGTGAAGACGGGCTACACGGCCGAGGAGCCACCCCCGCCCCGGCCGGAGCCCGCCGGGCAGGACACGCCGGAAGACCTCGAACTGGCCTCCTACCGCCGCCGCTTCACCGTCTCCGCCCTGCTCGCACTCCCCGTCGTACTGCTGTCGATGATCCCGGCCCTGCAGTTCGACGACTGGCAGTGGCCGGCGCTCACCCTCACCGCTCCGGTCGTCGTGTGGGGCGGGCTGCCCTTCCACCGGGCGGCCCTGACGAACGCCCGGCACGGCGCGGCCACCATGGACACGCTGGTCTCGGTCGGCACGCTGGCCGCGTTCGGCTGGTCGCTGTGGGCACTGTTCCTCGGCGACGCGGGCGTGCCCGGCATGCACGACGAGTTCAGGTTCACCGTCACCCGCACCGACGGCGCCTCCACGATCTATCTGGAGGTCGCCGCCGGTGTCGTCGCCTTCATCCTGCTGGGCCGCTATCTGGAGGCCCGCTCCAAGCGGCGTGCGGGAGCGGCTCTCAGGGCGCTGATGGAGCTGGGCGCCAAGGACGTGTCCGTGCTCCGCGGGGGCCGTGAGATCCGTGTCCCCGTGTCCCGGCTGGCCGTCGGGGACCACTTCGTCGTCCGGCCCGGGGAGAAGATCGCGACCGACGGCACCGTCGTCGAGGGCACGTCCGCCGTGGACGCCTCGATGCTGACCGGCGAGTCGGTGCCGGTGGACGTGGGCGTCGGCGACGCGGTTGCCGGGGCCACGGTCAACGCCGGGGGCCGGCTCGTCGTCGAGGCCACGCGCGTGGGCGCCGACACCCAGCTGGCGCGGATGGCGAAGCTGGTGGAGGACGCGCAGAACGGCAAGGCGGAGGTGCAGCGGCTCGCCGACCGGATCTCGGCGGTCTTCGTGCCCGTCGTCATGCTGATCGCCCTCGCCACGTTCGGCGTGTGGCTCGGCGTCACGGGCGACACGGTCGCCGCGTTCACCGCGGCCGTCGCGGTCCTGATCATCGCCTGCCCGTGCGCGCTGGGCCTGGCCACGCCGACCGCGCTGATGGTCGGCACAGGGCGCGGCGCGCAGCTCGGCATCCTCATCAAGGGCCCGGAGGTCCTGGAGTCCACGCGCCGCGTCGACACCGTCGTACTCGACAAGACCGGAACGGTCACCACCGGCCGGATGACCCTTCACGAGGTGTACGTCGCCGTCGGCGCCGACGAGACGGAGGTGCTGCGGCTCGCGGGCGCCGTCGAGCACGCCTCCGAGCATCCCGTCGCCCGCGCGCTCGCCCTGGGCGCCGAGGAGCGGGTCGGGCGGCTCCCGGAGGTCGAGGCGTTCGAGAACGTGCCCGGGCGTGGCGTACGCGGGCGGGTGGAGGGCCGTGAGGTCGCCGTGGGACGGCTCTTCGAGCGGCTGCCGGAGGAGTTGGCCCGCGCGAAGGACGAGGCCGAGAGGGGCGGTCGTACGGCCGTCGCGGTCGGCTGGGACGGGGTGGCACGCGGTGTCGTCACCGTCGCCGACGCGATCAAGCAGACCAGTGCGGAGGCCGTGCGCGAGCTGCGCGCGCTGGGGCTCACGCCGGTGCTGCTGACCGGGGACAACCGCGCGGTCGCCGAGGCCGTGGCACACGCCGTCGGCATCGAGCAGGTGATCGCGGAGGTCCTGCCCGAGGAGAAGGTCGAAGCCGTACGACGGCTGCAGCGCGAGGGCCGCAGCGTCGCCATGGTCGGCGACGGCGTCAACGACGCGGCCGCGCTGGCCACCGCCGATCTGGGGCTGGCGATGGGCACCGGGACCGACGCGGCGATCGAGGCGGGCGATCTGACGCTGGTGCGCGGGGATCTGCGGGTGGCCGCGGACGCGATCCGGCTCTCCCGCAGGACGCTGTCCACGATCAAGGGCAACCTCGTGTGGGCCTTCGGATACAACGTGGCCGCGCTGCCACTGGCCGCCGCCGGACTGCTGAACCCTATGATCGCCGGGGCCGCGATGGCCTTCTCGTCGGTGTTCGTGGTGACGAACAGTCTTCGGTTGCGGACGTTCCGCTGAACCGCGGCGAAGTTACCGCCGGTTAGGCGAAGTCGAGGTGAAAGCACCCCTGGAGTCCGGAGCCAGGCTCACATAAGCTCTTCACAAGGCTCGCGCATCATCCTTACGCTTGGGTCCCGATCGGCATATTCGGGCTCTTGCGCATCTAACGGACATATGCAAGAGACGCAGATCACAGTGATGTGAACGTAACCATCGAAGGGGTTCGAAGGTCTAAGTTGACGATGTCAGGCAGCGTCTTGGGGGGCGTTTCCTGGCATCTGAGGATGTCTTGGGGGACTTCCTCAGAGGTGCGTTGCCGGGGCACGTACACCGGGGAGCTTGAGCGGCCCTCCCGAGCGTGCGTTGTCCCGGCAGACCGCACACCCATGAGTACTGCGAGTTTTGCTCATTCTGCTCAACGCTCGCCGTATTCGACAGCGATCAGGCGCTGTTCTCACAGACGCCCGGCCGGATCCCGTGGGGGGAATCCGCACCGGGACATGGGAAGGCGCCCTGGACGTCGGCCCGTGGGGGGACCGCCGCCAGGGCGCCTTTCTTCTTCTGTGTTCCCGAGCCCGTCCGCCTTCGTCCACGCCACGAACGCGGGTGACTGCACCCCCTGAGGGGCGCGGGGAACTGCGCGGTCAACCACAACGAGCCCGCACCCCGCCCAGGACGAGAACCACCCACCCCCGGAGGCGCAAAGCCCTCCCGCCCAAGGGACGGAAGGGCTCTGAACTCAGGCTCACGACAGACGCGGCCGAACCACCGGAGGCGTCAGCGCTCCTCGACCGGAACGAAGTCGCGCTCGACGACGCCCGTGTAGATCTGGCGCGGGCGGCCGATACGGGAGCCGGGCTCCTTGATCATTTCGTGCCACTGGGCGATCCAGCCCGGGAGGCGGCCGAGGGCGAACAGGACCGTGAACATCTCGGTCGGGAAGCCCATGGCGCGGTAGATCAGGCCGGTGTAGAAGTCCACGTTCGGGTAGAGGTTGCGCGAGACGAAGTAGTCGTCGGAGAGCGCGTGCTCCTCCAGCTTGAGCGCGATGTCCAGCAGCTCGTCGGACTTGCCGAGGGCCGAGAGGACATCGTGCGCCGCCGCCTTGATGATCTTGGCGCGCGGGTCGAAGGACTTGTACACCCGGTGGCCGAAGCCCATCAGGCGGACGCCGTCCTCCTTGTTCTTCACCTTGCGGATGAAGGAGTCGACGTCGCCGCCGTTGGCCTGGATGCCCTCCAGCATCTCCAGCACGGACTGGTTGGCGCCGCCGTGCAGCGGGCCCCACAGGGCGTTGATGCCGGCCGAGATCGACGCGAACATGTTCGCCTGCGAGGAGCCGACCAGACGGACCGTGGAGGTCGAACAGTTCTGCTCGTGGTCCGCGTGCAGGATCAGCAGCTTGTCGAGGGCGGCGACCACGACCGGGTCGAGGTCGTACTCCTGCGCCGGGACCGAGAAGGTCATGCGCAGGAAGTTCTCGACGTAACCGAGGTCGTTGCGCGGATAGACGAACGGGTGACCGATCGACTTCTTGTACGCGTACGCCGCGATCGTCGGAAGCTTCGCGAGCAGGCGGATCGTCGAGAGGTTGCGCTGCTTCTCGTCGAAGGGGTTGTGGCTGTCCTGGTAGAACGTGGACAGCGCCGAGACGACCGACGACAGCATGGCCATCGGGTGGGCGTCGCGCGGGAAGCCCTTGTAGAAGTTCTTGACGTCCTCGTGCAGCAGGGTGTGCTGCGTGATGTCGTTCTTGAACACGGAGAGCTCGTCGACGCTCGGAAGCTCGCCGTTGATCAGCAGGTAGGCGACCTCCAGGAAGGTGGAGCGCTCCGCCAGCTGTTCGATGGGGTATCCGCGGTACCGGAGGATGCCCGCCTCGCCGTCGAGGTAGGTGACGGCGGATTTATAGGCGGCGGTGTTGCCGTAACCGCTGTCCAGCGTCACCAGACCGGTCTGGGCGCGGAGCTTCCCGATGTCGAAGCCCTTGTCGCCGACGGTGCTGTTGATCACCGGGTAGGTGTACTCGCCGTCGCCGTACCGCAGTACTACAGAGTTGTCGCTCACGTCTTCCCTCACCGACGTAGTGCCTCATCTTCGAGGTTGCCCTGACTGTCTCTACCATCCCCCAATTGGCTCAGGAGAGTGCACTCGGGGTCGACCATCGGGCCTATTGGCGGCACTGAGTGCCGCCAACTTGCTCATCCTGCCCCCTTGATTCCCCATCCGGAAGTGCTCTGTGACCTTCGCGACTCATTTGATCGATCATTTTTTGTGATGCCTGTCTCAAAAGGGCCTCACGGGGGTCGCGAGAGCCTCGCGGCGGTCCGAGAGCCTCACAGAGGCCCGAGAAGCCTCACAGAGGTCTGGGAGAGAGCCGGAAGTCGAGTGCCGTGCAGCGTCGTCCCGCCGACACCGTGCGCACCGCCTGGCCGATCGCCTTGCGTGAACCGACGAGGACGACCAGCTTCTTGGCCCGGGTGACCGCCGTGTAGAGCAGGTTGCGCTGAAGCATCATCCAGGCGCTGGTGGTGACCGGGATCACCACGGCCGGATATTCACTTCCCTGCGAGCGGTGGATGGTCACCGCGTACGCGTGGGCCAGTTCGTCCAGTTCGTCGAATTCGTACACGACCTCCTCGTCCTCGTCGGTCAGCACCGTCAGGCGCTGGTCAACCGGGTCGAGCGAGGTGACGACGCCGACGGTGCCGTTGAAGACACCGTTCTTGCCCTTCTCGTAATTGTTGCGAATCTGGGTGACCTTGTCGCCCACACGGAAGACCCGGCCGCCGAACCGCTTCTCGGGCACATCGGGGCGGCCGGGGGTGATGGCCTGCTGGAGCAGGCCGTTGAGGTTGCCGGCGCCGGCCGGGCCACGGTGCATGGGGGCGAGAACCTGGACGTCCCGGCGCGGATCGAGGCCGAACTTGGCCGGAATCCGATGGGCCACCACGTCCACGGTGAGCCGCCCGGCCTCCTCCGTGTCGTCCTCGACGAAGAGGAAGAAGTCCTTCATGCCGTCGGTGACCGGCTGGTGCCCGGAGTTGATCCGGTGCGCGTTGGTGACCACGCCGGACTGCTGGGCCTGCCGGAACACGCGCGTCAGGCGCACGGCGGGGATCGGGCTGCCGTCCGCGAGGAGGTCCCTGAGCACCTCCCCCGCGCCGACGCTGGGCAGCTGGTCCACGTCGCCGACGAAGAGCAGATGGGCGCCCGGCGGGACCGCCTTCACCAGCTTGTTGGCGAGCAGCAGGTCCAGCATGGAGGCCTCGTCCACGACCACCAGATCCGCCTCCAGGGGGCGGTCCTTGTCGTAGGCCGCGTCGCCGCCGGGCTTCAGCTCCAGCAGACGGTGGACGGTGGAGGCCTCGGCGCCGGTGAGCTCGGCCAGGCGCTTGGCCGCGCGGCCCGTCGGGGCCGCCAGGACCACTCTGGCCTTCCTGGCGCGGGCCAGCTCCACGATCGAACGGACCGTGAACGACTTGCCGCATCCGGGACCGCCGGTCAGCACGGCGACCTTCTTGGTCAACGCGAGCTTGACCGCGGCCTCCTGCTCGGGCGCGAGGTCCGCGCCCGTACGCCCCTTCAGCCAGGTCAGCGCCTTGTCCCAGGCCACGTCATGGAAGCCGGGCATCCGGTCCTCGTCCGTGCGCAGGAGGCGCAACAGCTGGGCGGAGAGGGAGAGTTCGGCGCGGTGGAAGGGCACGAGGTAGACGGCGGTGACGGGTGGGCCGCCGTCCGGACCGGGCACCTTCTCCCGTACGACACCGGGGTCCTCGCCCTCCTCGGGCGCCTCCGCCAGCTCGGCGAGGCACTCGATGACGAGCCCGGTGTCGACCTGCAGCAGCTTCACCGCGTCGGCGATCAACCGTTCCTCGGGCAGATAGCAGTTGCCCTGGTCGGTGGCCTGCGACAGCGCGTACTGCAGGCCCGCCTTCACGCGCTCCGGGCTGTCGTGCGGGATGCCGACGGACTGGGCGATCTTGTCGGCGGTGAGGAAGCCGATGCCCCAGACGTCGGACGCGAGGCGGTACGGCTGGTTCTTGACGACCGAGATCGAGGCGTCGCCGTACTTCTTGTAGATGCGCACCGCGATGGAGGTGGACACCTCGACGGTCTGGAGGAAGAGCATGACCTCCTTGATCGCCTTCTGCTCCTCCCAGGCGTCGGCGATCTTCTTGGTGCGCTTGGGGCCGAGACCGGGCACCTCGATGAGCCGCTTGGGCTCCTCCTCGATGATCTGCAGGGTGTCCAGGCCGAAGTGCTGGGTGATGCGGTCGGCGAAGACGGGGCCGATGCCCTTGACCAGCCCCGAGCCGAGGTAGCGGCGGATGCCCTGGACGGTGGCCGGCAGCATGGTCGTGTAGTTCTCCACCGTGAACTGCTTGCCGTACTGCGGGTGGGACCCCCAGCGTCCCTCCATCCGCAGGGCCTCGCCCACCTGGGCGCCGAGCAGCGCGCCGACGACCGTGAGGAGATCGCCGGCGCCTCTGCCGGTGTCGACACGGGCGACCGTGTAGCCGTTGTCCTCGTTGGCGTACGTGATGCGCTCCAGCACGCCTTCGAGCACGGCGAGCTGCCGTTCACCCGCGGGGTTCCCCGCCTGTTGAGCCATGATCCGACGGTACCGGCCGGGTGTGACAGCGGGAGAGGTACTTGGGCGGTCGGACGGGGTGCAGACGCGTGCCGCGGCGGCAGCCGAGCGGCACGCTGCCGACCACCGTGCCCTCGACACGTCCGCCGACAGCCCGGTCTCGCCCCGTATGCCCAACGCGGTACAGGCTGCCCTCGACAGCGATTCCGGACGGCCGGATCACGCTCCCTTCAGCAGGAGCAGCTCGGTTCGTTCACGGCCGCCGAACCGCGGTGACGAGCAGTGTGTCCGCGGTACGCGGTCCCTCGATGGCCGACGGCAGTACGTCACAGCTGATCTGGGTGAATCCGGCTCCGTCCAGGACCTTCTCCCAGACGTGTTCCTGGAGCACCCAGCGGCGCATTGTGGCTGCTTCTCCTTCCGCGGTCTTGGTGGGGACGTCGGCGGCCACGACGTCCGGCTGTGCGGGGGCGCCGTTCAAGTAGTGCGCCAGGGTGGAAAACACGAGCCGTCCGCCTGGCTTGAGGGCGTTGGCAGCCTCCGGCAGCAACTCGCGAGGGTCCGTGAAGTCGAGCGCCCCGAAGACGCTGTACAGCACGTCGTACCTATCAGCCACTGCCTTCAGATGCGAGACGGCGTCGGACGGCTCGATGCGCAGGCGCGGCGCGAGATGACCGAACAGGTCGATGGCCAACTCGTACTGCGCTGGAGAGGCATCGATGGCGGTGACCCGGGCCGGCTCATGATGGGCGGCGAGGTGGGCGGCGTGGCGGGCGGCCCCCGCGCCGAGGTCACCGACGGTTCGCCCGGAGAGGTCTCCCAGGACCTCTGCGCCGGGGCCGCTGTCCTGACTCCAGATCCAGCGGAAAGTCCCGGGGACCGCACGGTCCCGTCCGGCGCGGGTGCGGCCGTAGTGGTACCAGAGGTCTGAGGATCCGGTTGTCACTCGCCCCATGTTGATGGCCGGAACCCGGCTCCGGGCCGGTTCTGTGAAATCTCACCCCGGCGCGCCCCGGGCCCGCGCCGAAGTCGGCAGGGGCCAGAGGCGCCACCGATCAGTGCGAGTCGTTGCCGGGGTGGCAGGGGCCGCACTCAGCGGCGTCCGCCCACAGCGACAGGTCGACTTCCCAGCCGTCGGCAGCGATGACGGTGGCCGTCTTCATCACCGAGCCGTCGTTCTTCATCTCGACCTTGGGCACGTGGTGCAGGAAGTGTCCGCCATTGAAACGCGCGCACAGTTCGGCGTACGCCACGGTGTCGAGAATGATCGCGTGGACGCCGACGTCGACGAGCTTGCTGGGGGCGAGCTCCAGGGACTCGCCACGGTGGTTCATCGCGGTCAGCAGGTAGGCGTACCGTTCCTAAACAGTGTCCAGGAGTGACATTTGCTGCCAGCTCCTGGAACTGCGCGCATCCCGAACGGTGTTGGATGCGCTGGTCTCCCGCGTTCGCTGTGTCCCCGTCCGGCTGCGTGCATCGTGTGCACGCTCCGTGACGGGTGGGCGGGTTCCCTCATGCCCTCGTGCGCCTGGTCCGGCCTGGGCGGTCCGATGCCCCACAGCATCGCTCTGGTGCTGCGGGGGCGGTGCCGTCCGTCGCCGGATCGGGTGCCCGAGGGCGCGTCGCCCGATCGCGACGCTCGCGGCGTCGTGTCGGGACATCTTGCGAGTCTTGCCGGCCAGGGGCTTACGCCAATGCTGGTCGCCCCACATCGACGTGTACGCCGGGTCGACCGCGACGATCGACAGGCCGTGCTCGGCGGCCATGGACACCAGACGGGCCTTGAGCTTGCCTGTCGGGATGCCGGAGATGAGCTGCCGGAACCGCTTCTTGCGGCCGTGCTTCTCGCGGGTCTTCTCGGCGGTGAAGTCCAGGTTCTCGATACCGATCGCCTTGACGCCGCACCGGTTGGCCCAGTGCAGCAGCCGGCTGATGGCGTGCCGGATCTGCGCGTCGCGGTGGTCGGCGGTGCCGGACAGGTCGTAGAAGAACCGCTTCGGGTCGCCGACCGGGTTGCCGTTGCGGTCGAGCCGGTAGGCGGCGAAGTGGTCAGCGTTCGTATCGACGCCGACCATGCCCTGGGCGCGGGCTGTCTCCAACGGGACCGTCTTCACCACGGGCTTCGTCCACGAGGCGGTGATGTACCAGCGCCCGCGCTCCACATCGAGGTGGATGCGGTAGGCGACAGCACGGTTGGCTTCGACGCGGTCGCGCCACTGCGCGCCCCGGTGCTGGAACTGGACCCTGCAGGAGAGGACGTACCGGCCGAACTTGCCGTTGGCCAGATGGGCCAGTGGTGCGGGCAGCTTGATGGAGACCTCGCCATCGGGGGTGACGCGGATCGTCTCGTTCCCGTACCGCTTGCCGGACTCGCCGTCAGCAGCGAGGAACCAGCGTTCGGCTTCCCAGCGCCGGCGCCACTGGGCCTCGCTGAGCTGCGCATCCTGGAGGTTGTTGCGGTTGCCCAGCAGGCGTCGACCGCCGCGCACGACGTGCACGACACCGGCCTCACGCTCCACGCGGGCGACATCGAGGCGGTGTTCCAGGATCGTCAGACGGCGGGACTTGTGGAACCACTCGCCCCGACTGCGGTATCCGCCGGGTGCCCGCTTGGTGCCTTTCTCCCCGATCGGCTGCGCCAGTCGGTGCATCAGCGTCCGCACACCGGCCTCAAGCCCTTGGATGTGGGCGAGCTGACAGCGGCGGGACAGCGCCCACTGATCGTGAGTGGCCTTCGTGATCGAACCGGCCCACCGGGACGAGGAGTCGGCCGTCAGGCCCTGCTTGCGGGCGGCCCACGTGTCGCTGTCGTGGTCCAGGCCGTCGGCGCAGCGGTTCTTGAGGTCCAGCGAGGCGAGGCGTCCGAGGTGTTCACCGACCAGCCGCAACACCTTGTCGTCCACGTCGGTGAGGTGCTTGAGGCGGTCGCGTATCGCCACCCCGGACGGCCCGGGCGCGACGAACGGTGCGTCGATGGTGCGGAGCTGCTTCTTCTTCGGCTCACTCATCGCCGGCCGCCGCTTCGAGAGCCTTCCTCGCCCGGTTCTTCGCCGACCGACGGCCGTACAGGCGGGCGCAGAACGACGTCAGCACCTCCACCATGTCCCGGACCAGGTCGTCTTCGACTTCGCCGTCATCGAGGACGACCAGTCGGCGGCCGGTCGCGGACAGGGCGGCCTCGATCAGCTCCACGTTCATCCGCCCGAGGCGGTCCTTGTGCTCGACCACGACCGTGGTCACCGCCGGATCGGCCGGCAGCCGCTTCACCTTCGCGCGGCAGCCGTTCATACCCGAGGCGATCTCGGACTCGATCCGCACAACCTTCTGTCCCGCCTCCGCCGCCCATGCCGACAGGCGAGCGGTCTGCCGCTCCAGGTCCGGCTTCCGATCGTGCGAGGAGACGCGGGCATCGAGGAGACGCGGGCATACAGACCTACACCACCGGTCACGGAGGGTGAGGTGTTCGCTTCGATGTTCACCAGGATCGTGCGCGGCCCCACCCGGCGCGCGGGCACCGGCAAGGCGCCCTCATGAAACCAGCGATATGCCGTATGCGGGTTCACCCCCTGCGCCCGCGCCCACTCCGTCAGGTTCATATGCTGATAACGCCACCACTCCCTCATGGTTACGCACACTCAACAACCCTCCGCTGCCAGCAGTTGGCAACCCCTTCTTCGTGCAGATCAGGGCGGGCGCCCAGGCCGAGGCGAAGAAGCTGGGCGTGGACCTGACCGTCACGGACGCCCAGAACGACGCCTCCCAGCAGGCCAACCAGCTGCAGAACTTCACCAGTTCCGGCCTCGGCGCGATCATCGTCAACCCGGTGGACTCGGACGCGGCGAGCAACTCCGTGAAGGCCGCCGACAAGGCGAGGATCCCGGTCATCGCGGTCGACCGCGGCGTCAACAAGGCGACCGTGGACGCCCTGGTGGCCTCCGACAACGTCAAGGGCGGTGAGCTCGCCGCCAGGACGATCGGCGAGAAGCTGGGCGGCAAGGGCAAGATCGTGATCCTTCAGGGCCAGGCGGGCACCTCCGCGGCCCGTGAGCGCGCCGCGGGCTTCGCGGCCGGGCTCAAGGCCTACCCGGGCATCCAGGTCGTCGCCCAGCAGCCGGCCGACTTCGACCGCACCAAGGGCCTCGACGTGATGTCGAACCTGTTGCAGGCCCACCCGGACGTCCAGGGCGTCATCGCCGCCAACGACGAGATGGCCCTCGGCGCGATCAAGGCCCTCGGCTCGAAGGCCGGAAAGTCGGTCCAGGTCGTCGGCTTCGACGGCACCCCGGACGGGCTGAAGGCGGTCGAATCGGGCACTCTGTACGCCTCCGTGGCACAACAGCCCTCGCAGCTGGGCAGGATCGCCGTGGACAACGCGCTGAAGGCCCTGCAGGGCAAGACGGTCGAGGAGACGGTGAAGGTGCCGGTGAAGGTGGTCACGAAGGAGAACGTGTCCGGCTTCAGCGGCTGACGACGGGAACGGGCGGGCGGTCGTCGTCTCATGGTGACGACAACCGCCCGCCTCAAGTCATCGCTCAGAGGAGTCGCGTCGACGTACGACGCGATGTACGACGCGATGTACGACGCGATGTGCGAGGCGATGTGCGTCTCGAAGCACGGCTCGATGTACGACGGGGAGTCCTTTTGATGTACGACTACGACCTGCTGGTCGTGGGGTCGGCCAACGCCGATCTGGTGATCGGCGTCGAGCGGCGGCCGGGCGCCGGTGAGACGGTGCTCGGTTCCGACCTGGCCGTCCACCCGGGCGGCAAGGGCGCGAACCAGGCGGTCGCGGCCGCCCGCCTCGGTGCCCGTACGGCTCTGCTGGCCCGGGTCGGCGACGACTCGTACGGCAGGCTGCTGCTCGACTCGCAGCGGACCGCCGGCGTCGACACGGGGGGTGTACTGGTCGGCGGGGCGCCGACGGGGGTGGCGCTGATCACCGTCGACCCGTCCGGGGACAACAGCATCGTGGTGTCGCCGGGGGCGAACGGGAAGCTCACGCCGGCAGACGTCCAGGCCGCGGCCTGTCTGTTCCAGACCTCGCGTGTCGTCTCGACGCAGCTGGAGATCCCGCTGGAGACGGTCGAGGAGGTCGTCCGCGGTCTGACCCCGGACAGCCGTTTCGTCCTCAACCCGTCCCCGCCACGGCCCCTGCCGCCGGAGGTGCTGGCGGCCTGCGACCCGCTGATCGTGAACGAGCACGAGGCCAAGGTCGTGCTGGGCGACGCGTGCGTCTCCGAGCGCCCCGAGGACTGGGCCCGGCTGCTGCTCGCCAGGGGCCCGCGCTCGGTCGTGGTCACCCTGGGCGCGGAGGGGGCACTGGTGGCTGACGGGCGGGAGGTGACGCGGGTGCCTTCGGTGAAGGTGGACGCGGTCGATACGACGGGGGCGGGCGACGCGTTCACGGCGGCGCTGGCGTTCCGGCTGGGCGCGGGGGCGTCCCTCGCCGAGGCCGCGACGTACGCGGCCCGCGTCGGCGCGGCCGCCGTCACCAAGGAGGGCGCCCAGGTGTCCTTCCCGACGGCCGATGAGGTCGAGGCGCTGTGAAGAAGGCGGGAATCCTGAACCGTCATCTCTGCGGGGCGCTGGCCGAGCTGGGCCACGGCGACGGAGTGCTGGTGTGCGACGCGGGCATGCCGATACCGGAAGGTCCGAAGGTCGTCGACCTGGCGTTCCGCGCCGGGGTGCCGGCCTTCGAGGAGGTACTGGACGGGCTGCTGGCCGAGCTGGTGGTGGAGGGGGCCACGGCGGCGACGGAGATCCGGGGCGCGAACCCGGCGGCGTCGGCTCTGCTGGACGGCCACTTCCCCACCCTGGACCTGGTGTCGCACGAGCGGCTCAAGGAGCTGTCGGCGGGGGCACGGCTGGTGGTGCGCACGGGCGAGGCACGACCGTACGCGAACGTGCTGCTGCGCTGCGGGGTCTTCTTCTAGTACCGAGTGGCACCGGGCGGTACCGAGTGCAAATTCGAGGGGGCCCGATCCGTCGACCGGGCCCCCTCGGCTTTTCCCCTCCACCATCAGAACCCCCGCGATCCCCCCAGATCCCCCTCCGAGAAGTCCTGATGCCAAGTACGACCCGCAAGGCGGGCGAAGGGTTGCACGGCGTTTTCAGATTTTTTTCGGGACGCGTCCTCGGCGGCGTCCGCCCAGGTCAGCGAGCACCCTTGGCTTGGATCGTCAGCCGGTGTGCTCAGCGAAGCGCCGGGCCGTCTCCGTCAGCACCTCGCGGCCGTCCCGCGCCCACAGGGCGTCGTTGAACAGCTCGACCTCGATGGGTCCGGTGTAGCCGGCCGCCTCCACGTACCCCTTCCACTCCCGCATGTCGATCGAGCCGTCGCCGATCTGCCCGCGGCCGGTGAGCACGCCCTCGGGCAGCGGCGTGGTCCAGTCGGCGAGCTGGAAGGAGTGGATCCGGCCGCCCGCGCCCGCCCGGGCGATCTGCGCGGGCGCGTTGTCGTCCCACCAGATGTGGTACGTGTCGACGGTGACGCCGACCTGCCGGGCCGGGAAGCGCTCCGCGAGGTCGAGCGCCTGGGCGAGCGTCGAGACCACGCAGCGGTCGGCGGCGTACATCGGGTGCAGCGGCTCGATGGCCAGGCGGACACCGTGCGACTCCGCGTACGGGCCCAGCTCCCCCAGCGCGTCGGCGATGCGCTCCCGGGCGCCGTGCAGGTCCTTGGAGCCGGCCGGCAGCCCGCCGGAGACCAGGACCAGGGTGTCGGTGCCCAGGGTGGCCGCCTCGTCGATCGCGCGACGGTTGTCGGCGAGCGCCGCCGCCCGCTCGGCCGGGTCGATCGCCGTGAAGAAGCCACCGCGGCAGAGGGTGGTGACGGTCAGGCCCGCGTCGCGGATCAGCTTGGCCGTCGCCTCCAGGCCGTACGACTGGACCGGTTCGCGCCACAGGCCCACCCCTGGCACGCCCAACTCCAGGCAGGCGTCGACCAGTTCGGGCATCGCCAGCTGCTTGACGGTCATCTGGTTGATGCTGAAGCGTTCGAGCGCGGTCACTGGGCCACTCCGTACAGGGCGAGCAGGTACTTCATCCGTTCCTCGGCCAGTTTCGGGTCGGGGAACAGGCCCAGGCCGTCGGCCAGTTCGTAGGCGCGGGCGAAATGCGGGAGGGAGCGGGCCGACTGGAGGCCGCCGACCATCGTGAAGTGCGACTGGTGGCCTGCCAGCCAGGCGAGGAAGACCACGCCCGTCTTGTAGAAGCGGGTGGGGGTCTGGAAGAGGTGGCGGGAGAGGTCGACCGTCGGGTCGAGCAGGGCTCGGAAGCCCGCCGTGTCCCCCGTGTCGAGGACCCGGACCGCCTCCGCCGCCAGCGGGCCCAGCGGGTCGAAGATGCCGAGCAGGGCGTGGCTGAAGCCCTGCTCGTCGCCCGCGATCAGCTCCGGGTAGTTGAAGTCGTCGCCCGTGTAGCAGCGCACGCCCTGCGGGAGGCGGCGGCGGATGCCGATCTCCCGCTGGGCGTCCAGGAGCGAGACCTTGATGCCTTCCACCTTGTCGGGGTGGGCGGCGATGACCTGAAGGAAGGTGTCCGTCGCCGTGTCGAGGTCGCCCGACCCCCAGTAGCCCTCCAGCGCCGGGTCGAACATCGGGCCCAGCCAGTGCAGGACCACCGGCTCGGCGGCCTGGCGGAGCAGGTGGCCGTAGACCTCCAGGTAGTCCTCGGGGCCCGACGCCGCGGCGGCCAGCGCCCGGGACGCCATCAGGATGGCCTGCGCGCCGGACTCCTCGACGAGGGCGAGCTGCTCCTCGTAGGCCGCCCGGACCTCCACGAGGGATCCGGCGGCGATCTGGTCGGTGCCGACGCCGCAGGCGATCCGGCCTCCGACCGCCCTGGCCTCGGCGGCGCTGCGCCGGATCAGCTCGGCCGCGCCCGCCCAGTCCAGGCCCATGCCGCGCTGGGCGGTGTCCATGGCCTCCGCGACACCGAGGCCGTGGGACCACAGGTGGCGGCGGAAGGCGAGGGTGGCGTCCCAGTCGACGGCGGCGGGCGAGTCGGGCGACACGTCCGCGTACGGGTCGGCGACGACGTGGGCCGCCGAGAAGACCGTACGCGAGGTGAAGGGGGAGCCGGCGGTGAGGGCGAGGGGTTCCGGGCGGGGATCGTATGCCCTCAACCCGCCTTTGAAGTCCGGGAGTTGAATGGTCACAGCGCGATCTCCGGTACGTCGAGACGGAGGCCCTCGGCCGAGGACCTCAGGCCCAGTTCGGCGAGCTGGACGCCGCGGGCGCCGGCGAGGAGGTCCCAGTGGTAGGGGGCGTCGGCGTAGACGTGCTTGAGGAACAGCTCCCACTGGGCCTTGAAGCCGTTGTCGAACTCGTCGTTGTCCGGGATCTCCTGCCACTGGTCGCGGAAGGAGTAGGTGGCCGGGATGTCGGGGTTCCAGACCGGCTTGGGGGTCATGGTGCGGTGCTGGACGCGGCAGTTGCGCAGGCCGGCGACCGCGGAGCCCTCGGTGCCGTCGACCTGGAACTCGACGAGTTCGTCGCGGCCCACGCGCACGGCCCAGCTGGAGTTGATCTGGGCGATCGCGCCGCCGTCGAGCTCGAAGATGCCGTAGGCGGCGTCGTCGGCGGTGGCGTCGTAGGGCTTGCCGTTCTCGTCCCAGCGCTGCGGGATGTGGGTGGTGGCGATGGCCTGGACGGACTTCACCCGGCCGAACAGCTCGTGCAGCACGTACTCCCAGTGCGGGAACATGTCGACGACGATGCCGCCGCCGTCCTCCGCGCGGTAGTTCCAGGACGGGCGCTGGGCGGCCTGCCAGTCGCCCTCGAAGACCCAGTAGCCGAACTCGCCGCGGATGGACAGGATCCGGCCGAAGAAGCCGCCGTCGATGAGGCGCTTGAGCTTCAGCAGGCCCGGGAGGAAGAGCTTGTCCTGGACGACGCCGTGCTTGATGCCGGCGTCGTCGGCGAGGCGGGCGAGCTCCAGGGCGCCGTCGAGGCCGGTGGCGGTGGGCTTCTCGGTGTAGATGTGCTTGCCCGCCGCGATCGCCTTCTTGATCGCCTCCTCGCGGGCCGAGGTCACCTGGGCGTCGAAGTAGATGTCGACGGTCGGGTCGGCGAGTACCGCGTCCACGTCGGTGGAGATGTTCGCCGGGTCCAGGCCGTGCTGTTCGGCGAGCGCCTTGAGCGCGTGCTCGCGGCGGCCGACCAGGATCAGCTCCGGCCACAGCACGGTGCCGTCACCGAGGTCGAGGCCGCCCTGTTCGCGGATGGCCAGGATGGAACGGACCAGGTGCTGGCGGTAGCCCATGCGCCCGGTCACACCGTTCATGGCGATACGCACCGTCTTGCGTGTCACGTCATTCCCTTCGCAGGCGTCGTACTCGGCTCAGGCGTCGTACTCAGCGTCGTACGCGGATGCGCGCGCCGCGTCGGCCTCACTGACGAGCGTCACAGCAAGCGCTTTCTATACAGGGAGAAGCTAGCCTCTGAGCGGTGGTTCAGACAAGACCGTGACCGCTTCGAGTTGTTCGAGGGGACGAACAGCGGGGGGTTGTGGCCGTAAGGTCTGCTCGACGTGCTCGGAACCGGGGGGCCTGGGGTCGACCTGTCCACGAGGGCGTACCACGAACTGATGAGGGCGTACGACAGGTACGACGAGATGCGTGACCGGAGGACGACGAGATGACGGTGACCCTGGCGGACGTGGCGGCCCGCGCGCAGGTCTCGCCCGCGACGGTGTCGCGCGTGCTGAACGGGAACTATCCCGTCGCCGCATCCACCCGTGAGCGGGTGCTGAAGGCGGTCGACGAGCTGGACTACGTGCTGAACGGGCCCGCGAGTTCACTGGCCGCGGCCACTTCCGACCTGGTGGGGATCCTCGTCAACGACATCGCCGACCCGTTCTTCGGGATCATGGCGAGCGCGATCCAGGCGGAGATCGGGGGGCCGGGGGGCCGTGCCGGGGGCGAGCGGCTGGCGGTCGTCTGCAACACGGGGGGTTCGCCGGAGCGTGAACTGACCTATCTGACCCTGCTGCAGCGGCAGCGGGCGGCGGCGGTCGTGCTGACCGGCGGCGCCATCCAGGACGCACCGCACGCGGCGGCCGTATCGGCGAAGCTGCGGAAGCTGACCGATGCGGGGACGCGGGTGGTGCTGTGCGGGCGGCCGCCGGCGCCGGACACCGGAGCGATCGCGCTCGCCTTCGACAACCGCGGGGGCGGACAGCGGCTGACCGAGCACCTGATCGGTCTCGGGCACCGGCGGCTCGGGTACATCGCGGGGCCGGAGGAGCGGACGACGACGCGGCACCGCCTTGAGGGGCACCGGGCGGCGCTGGCCGCGGCGGGGATCGAGGAGGATCCCCGGTGGACGGTGTGGGGCAGGTACGACCGGACCTCGGGGTACGAGGCGACGCTTGAGCTGCTGCGCCGCGATCCGTCCCTCACGGCGGTGGTCGCGGCGAACGACTCGGTCGCGCTGGGGGCGTGTGCGGCGCTGCGGGAGTCCGGACTGCGGATTCCTCAGGACGTGTCGGTCGCCGGCTTCGACGATCTGCCGTTCAGCATCGACGCGGTGCCCGCTCTGACGACGGTGCGGTTGCCGTTGGCGGAGGCGGGGGCGCGGGCCGGGCGGATCGCGATGGGGCGGGAGGAGCCGCCGCCGGGGGACATCGCGACGGTTCGGGGAGAGCTGATGGTCCGGGGGTCCTCCGGAGGACCGCGCGACTGAGGGGGCGACACCGAGGGGCGGCCGCACAGGCGCTTTGGCGCTCGGGCGCACAGGTGCATAGGCGCTCAGGCGCTCGGGCGCTCGGGGCGCGGGTGCTCGGGGCGCGGTGGACGGACGGGGCGGGGGGCTCGAGCTTGTCTCCTCCGGAGGAGCAGGACCGGTGTGCGGTGCGTGTATGCCGGCCTGTGGGCCGACAGCCCGTGGCCAGGGCGCGACCGCCGGCCGGTGGCCGACAGCCAGCTCCCGGTGCGTGACTCCCGACCGGTGTCCGGCGGGTGTCTGCCGACCGGTGAGCCGACAGCCGGTGACCGGTGGTGCCTACCGGCCGGTGGCCGACAGCCGGTGTCTGTCGGCCGGTGGCCGATGAGGGGTAGCCCCAGGGGTGGGGGTGCCATAGTCTCGACCCGACGGTATCTCTGACTGAGTCAACTGTTCGGGGTCAACCATTCGGGGGTCGACGCTCATGACCGTCCAGGACATCCGCACCTTCAACCGCTTCTACACGAACGTCATCGGCGCTCTCGACTACAGCCGCCAGCTGTACGCCCCGTACACGCTGACCGAGTCCCGAGTGCTCTACGAACTCGCGCACTCCCCGCGTACCGACGCGGTGGATCTGCGGACCGAACTCTCCCTGGACGCCGGGTACTTGAGCCGGATCCTGAACAAGTTCGAGGACGACGGGCTGATCGAGCGCGCACCGTCCGCGCGTGATCCCCGGCGCCGCGAGGTCACCCTCACCCCGCGTGGGCGCGAGACCGCGGGCCTGCTCGCCGAGCGGGCCAACGAGTCCGTGGGCGCGCTCCTGGCCACCGTGCCCTCCGCCGACCGGCCGCGCCTGTCCGAGGCGATGCGCACGGTCCGCGAGATCCTCTCCGACGGCCGTCCGCCCCGCCGCGAGGACGTCGTCCTGCGCGAGCCCGGCCCCGGCGACCTGGGATGGATCGTGCAGCGCAACGCCGCGCTGTACGCCGCCGAGTACGGCTTCAACGCCGACTACGAGGGGCTGGTGGCCCGTATCGTCGCCGACTTCGCCGAGGACCACGACCCACATCTGGAGCGGGTGTGGATCGCCGAGGTCGACGGCCGGCCGGTGGGATGCATCATGTGCGTACGGGACGACGTCCCGGCCACCGCCCGGCTGCGGCTGCTGCTGGTCGAGCCCGAGGCGCGCGGGCTCGGCATCGGCGACCGGCTCGTGGGGGCCGTCGTCGGCTTCGCCCGCGAGGTCGGCTACCGCGACATCGTGCTGTGGACCAACGACGTCCTCGGCGCCGCCCGCCGCATCTACCAGCGCCACGGCTTCGTCCTGGTCGCCGAGAAACCGCACCGTTCGTTCGGAAAGGACCTGACCGGCCAGGACTGGCGGCTGGACCTGCACGGCACCCCCGGGTGACAGTAGGGACCATGAGACTGGCGTTCTCCACCCTCGGCGTCCCCGGCCTGCCCATCCCGGACGTGGTCCGGCTCGCGGCCACCCACGGCTACCACGGCGTCGAGCTGCGCGCCCACCCGGAGGAGCCGGTCCACCCCGGCATGGACCCCTCCGAACGCGCCGACGTGGCCTCCGAGTTCAAGGCGGGAGGCATCGAGATCCTGGGCCTCGCCGGTTACACACGCGTGGCCGCGCCCGGCGACGACGGCCCCGTGATCGAGGAGATCCGCCACCTCCTCGACCTCGCCCGCGACCTCGGCGCCCCCTACGTCCGGGTCTTCCCCGGCGCGGACCACGAACAGACCACCGAGCGCGCCGACGCTCTGGCCGCCCGGCGGCTGGGCACGGCCGCGGAGTACGCCGCCGACCTCGGCGTACGCATCCTCCTCGAGACCCACGACTCGCACCGCAGGGCAGCCGACGCGATCCGGATCCTGGGCCCGGTCGGCCACCGTCATGTCGGCGCCCTGTGGGACGTCATGCACACCTGGCTGGGCGGCGAGCAGCCGTCGGAGTCGTACGCCGCCCTGTCGCCGTTCCTCGGCTATGTCCAGGTCAAGGACATCGCCTCCGCCGAGGACACGACCCCGCTCGCACTCGGCGCCGGCGTCCTGCCGCTCACCGAGTGCGTGGAGGTCCTCTCCCGGCACGGCTGGGACGGCTGGCTGTGCTGGGAGTACGAGAAGCGGTGGTACGAGGAGGCCGCGCCACTGCAGGAGCTGCTGGCAGCGGGACGGGAGCACCTGGGGCGACTGCTCAACGAGTGCGCGTAAGCGCTCCGCCGGGCGTGCGGTGATGAACCCGCGGGCGGTGGGGGCTGGTCGCGCCCGCGTGGCGGAGCCGCATATCGACACGGCCCCGCGCCCCTGACGGGGCGCGGGGACGGCCGTACAGCCTCCCTCCGGCAAGGCGGTCGTACGCCCTGTGGCACAAAGGAGGCGCTCGCCGTCCGGAGATCGCAGAGACCGTACGCTCCCTGCAGGAGCAGTGGCCGACCATCACGCCTCATCCGGCTCTGTGCCCCCTCGGTCACCAAGTTCCGGAAATCGCCGAGAACGCGGGAACCCGCCCCCCTTACGGTTCGTCCAACCCGCAAGCTGACCGGATGAGTCTCCGCCGTGCGGTGTCGGCCCTCGCTGCTGGCTGCGATCGCTGACCTACCCTCTCCGCCGTACTGCGGCCGGCAGCACGCCGCCATCGGCGCGCCCCCTCCAACAGCGCCGATGGCGGCCCCTCTCCGCTTACTGCGCGCTCCCTTGACTGGCAGAAACTTTCCCACTATTGCTGACCCCTTGGAAGTTTCCTTCAGTTGATCTCCAACGGATCACTCCGGAAGGAGCGCACGTGCCCTCCAGACGTACCGTTCTCGCCGCCACCGCAGGTGCCACCGCGGCCCTGGCGATCGGCACCGACGCCTACGCCGGCACACCCGACGACAAGAAGCTCCGCTCGCTCATCTCCCGCATGACCCTTCCCGAGAAGGTCGGCCAGCTCTTCGTCATGCGCGTGTACGGTCACTCCGCCACCGCGCCCGACCAGGCCGACATCGACGCCAACCTCAAGGAGATCGGCGTCCGCACGGCCGCCGAGCTGCTCGCCAGGTACCGCGTGGGCGGCATCATCTACTTCACCTGGGCGCACAACACCCGGGACCCCCACCAGATCGCCGGCCTCTCCAACGGCATCCAGCGCGCCTCCCTCACGCAGCCCCGCGGTCTGCCCGTCCTCGTCGCCACCGACCAGGAGCACGGCATCGTCTGCCGCGTCGGCGCACCCGCGACCCTCTTCCCGGGCGCGATGGCGATGGGCGCCGGCGGTTCACGCCGGGACGCGCACACCCTCGGCCGCATCTCCGGCGCCGAGTTGCGCGCGATCGGCATCAACCAGGACTACTCCCCCGACGCCGACGTGAACATCAACCCGGCCAACCCGGTCATCGGCGTCCGGTCCTTCGGCGCCGACCCGGACGCGGTGGCCGGACTGGTCGCCGCCGAGGTCGCCGGGTACCAGGGTTCGTCGGTCGCCGCGACCGCCAAGCACTTCCCCGGGCACGGCGACACCGCCGTCGACAGCCACTACGGCTTCCCGGTCATCACCCACAGCCGCGAACTGTGGGAGAAGCTGGACGCCGTACCCTTCCGTGCGGCCGTCCGGGCGGGCATCGGCTCGATCATGACCGCGCACATCCAGTTCCCGGCCCTCGACGACTCCGGCGACCCGGCCACCCTCTCCCACCCGATCCTCACCGGCATCCTGCGCGGGGAACTCGGCTACGACGGGGTCGTGGTGACGGACTCCCTGGGCATGGAGGGCGTACGGACGAAATACGGCGACGACCGTGTTCCCGTGCTGGCGCTCAAGGCCGGCGTCGACCAGCTCCTCAACCCGCCCGACCTGGCCGTCGCCTGGAACGCCGTCCTGAAGGCCGTACAGGACGGCGAGCTGACCGAGGCGCGGCTCGACGAGTCGCTGCTGCGGATCCTGCGGCTGAAGGCGCGGCTCAGGCTGTTCGAGCAGCCGTACGCCGACGGGCGCGGCGTGGACCGCGTGGTCGGCACCGGGGCGCATCTCGCGGCGGCCGACCGCATCGCCGAGCGGACGACGACGCTGCTGGTCAACGAGGGCGGGCTGCTGCCGCTGTCCCGCCGTACGCACAGGAGACTCCTGGTCGTGGGCGCCGATCCGGCCTCTCCGTCCGGGACGACGGGCCCGCCGACGGGCGTTCTCGCGAAGGCCCTGACCGACCTGGGGTTCACCGCGACGGCCCTGTCCACCGGTACGGCTCCCTCCGCCGCCACCATCGCCAAGGCGGTCGCCGCGGCGCAGGACGCGGACGCGGTGGTCGTGGCGACCTACAACGTCACGGCGGGCAACGCGCAGCAGACCCTTGCCGGGCAGCTGGTGGCGACCGGGAGGCCGGTCGTGGCGCTCGCCGTCCGCAACCCGTACGACGTGGCCCAACTCCCCTCCGTCCCCGCCCACTTGGCGTCGTACTCCTGGACCGACGTCGAACTGCGGGCGGCCGCGCGGGTGATCGCCGGGAAGGTCGCGCCGCGCGGGCGGCTGCCGGTGCCCGTGCAGAGGGCCGACGATCCGACGCAGGTGCTGTACCCCATCGGCTACGGGCTGTCGTACTAGACGGGACGTAGGGCCCGTACGTCACACACCCGGCGTACGACCACCAATGGGCCCAAAGCGTCCCGCGCGTCTGGCGTGTGCCCGCTGCGGCGGGTCACGCTGGGGGCGGGTCATCTGGGGAGGTGCCCGGGGGGATCGCGATGCGTGAGAGAAGTCTTGTGGGGGTGGTCTGCACACTGCTGGTACTGGTCGCCGCCCTGTCGACGGGCTGCCAGGTGCTGTCGTCCGCGTCCGACAAGGGTGACGAGCCCGGTGCGGCACCGAGGACGACCTCGACGCAGCCCTCCGGCTACGGGTCGGTGTTCCTCGCCGTCGACGAGTGCAGTTCGTTCGGTACGGCGAGCTTCACCGAGGTGCCGTGCACCAGTGAGCGGGCTTTCGCCCGGGTGGTGGCGCGCCATGACGGCACGGTGGGCGACGGCCCGCTGTGCCCGGCGACCACGGACTTCGTCCTGCACATCAGCGAGCAGAGTTCGTCCTCCGACGAGGACGGCGACGGCTCGGTGCCGCAGGGCTACGCCTGTATGCGCGATCTGGAGCCACCGCACCCCGGCGACCCGGGCGGCGGGGGCGGGCCACGCACCATCGTCGGCGACTGCGTCTACGGCTCCGGGAACGGCCAGGTCCGCGAGACGGCGTGCGACGGCAGCGGCAGGAAGAAACCGCAGTACAAGGTGGTGGAGGCGGTCACCAGGCGCATCCGGTGCCCCGCGGGGACGGCACTGTACGTGCAGCTGGAGGGCAGGCAGCCGGTGGGCTGCGCCCGGCCGGTGTGAGATGGGCAACGGCCGGGCACAGCAGGGGACTTGACCGGTCCTACGGTCGCAGAGCCGGGTCGCGCTCCACGTCCCGTACGTCCAGCTTCCCGTCGAACGCGGCCAGCGGCTTCGCCTGAGCCGTGGAGGAGGCGGGGACACCGGCCCACTGCAGGATGCGGGCGGTGGCCAGCGCCTTCTGGTCCGCGACCAGGCCGGCCACGTTGGCGCCGTGGTTCAGCCCCGGGGCCGTGAACACGTACGAGTCCTTCGCGCCCTTGCCGACGCGGAAGCGCTCCGCGCCCCACGGGTCGTTCTGGCCGTAGACGAAGAGCATGTGGTGCGCGTTGTGCCGCACCCAGGAGTCGACGTCGCGCATCGCGTACGGCTGGAACTTCATCGGGATGTCGCGGGGGACCAGGTTCCGCGGCGACTCGTAGCCGTACCGGATGTACTTCTTCTCGATGTACGGGAAGTGGATGTCCGGCGCGCCCAGCTGCGTACCCGCCTGGTAGTAGTACGGCGTGTACGGCTCCAGGCCCTGATCCGCGTAGAAGGAGAAGCCGGAGATGCTGTCCACGGAGTCCCAGATCGCCTGGTCGGTCGCGGTCTTCGCGTCCGCCGGGATGGTGGCGCAGTCGCGCAGCAGGCTGTACTGCCAAAAGCCCCACACGTAGTCGAGGACGACGGCCTCGTACGCTCGGTCCAGGCTGCCGATGGTCTTGAAGGTGTAGCCGTTGTCCGCCGCGTAGGCCGCGTACTTCTTCTCCAGCGGCTCGCGGCGCACCAGCGCCTCGCGCTGCACCGCGTTCAGCCGGTCGCGGCACTCCTTGGTGCCGACCTTGGTGAAGAAGCGGTCGTAGGCGGAGTCCTCGTTGTTCACGACGTCGTTCGGGGCGACGTACGCGACGACGCCGTCCATGTCGCGCGGGTAGAAGCGCTTGTAGTAGGTGGCGGTCATGCCGCCCTTCGAGCCGCCCGTGGAGACCCAGTTCCTGGTGTAGATCTTCTTCAGCGCCTTGAAGATACGGTGCTGGTCACTGGCCGCCTGCCAGATGTCCAGCTTGCTCCAGTCGGCCGGGTCGGGACGGGACGGGGTGAAGAAGCGGTACTCCATGGAGACCTGGTTGCCGTCCACGATCTGGGTCGGCTCGCGGCGGCTGGGTGTCGTGGAGACGTTGTAGCCGCCGGTGTAGAAGACCGTCGGGCGGCTGACGTCCTTGTGCAGCACGGTGATCCGCTGCTGGAACGTGCCCTTGGACGGGTGGTGGTGGTCGATCGGCTGGCTGTAGTCGAGGACGAAGAAGCGGTAGCCGGTGTACGGCTTCTCCTCGATCAGGCTCATCCCCGGTATGGCGAGGAGCTGGTCCTTGATGTCGGTGGTGGCCTTGGTGGCCGTGGCCCCCGGCTCGGCGGCGGTGGCCGCCCCCGCCGTGCTCACCGTGCCGATGAGCACCGTGAGTGCCAACAGCCATCTGAGCGCCTTGCGCATGCACCCTCCCCTGTGAATCAGATGTGCGTGCGGAAGCTATCGGAGCAACTCCGTTACGCACCAGGGGAGATAGGGAAGTCCCTCGGTTTTGGGAGGGTTCTGCGGGTTCAGTAGCGCTTCCAGCCACCGGAGTCGTACGACCCACGGCCCACCGAGCCCTTGATCCACACCTTGCGGTGCCCGACGTAGGCCCGCACCGGTCCGGCGTGGCTGGTGAACTGCCCCTTGTCGACGATGGGTTCAAAACCGCGCACCTGCATGCTGACCATCATCGGCCGCTTGGCGGCGCCGCCCTTGGGGACGGTGAGGGCGCACAGGTAGCTGCCACCCCTGTACAGCTTCACGGAGCCGGTGGAGAAGGAGAACGTCCTGATCCTGTGTCCCGAACAGGACTGCGGGGCGGCCTGCGCCTGCCCCGGCGCCGCCACGGCGAGGAGCCCGGAAGCGGTCAGCACCGTCAGGAGCGTCGCCAGCCGCCGCCGTATCGCACCACTGTCCACTGTCGTCCCTTCCCGTACCCGGCGATGAGCGTACTGGTGTACGGACGCACGACATGTGTCGGATGGTTGCACGGGCGTCGACGAGCGGGCGCCCTTCGGTCAGGCGAGCGTGCAACGGGTCTGCCCTCCCAGCTCTTGCGGCCGCCCGTCGTCTCTGTGGAGATGTGAGAGGAGTCCCAAGGAGGTCTGTAGTGCACGCCAAGGAACTGCCGGAGAAGAACACCGGCCAGCGTCGAGCCCCGTCCCCGTCGTCCCAGGCGGCGAGGGAGGCGCAGCCCGCTGTCGGGACACGGTCCCCGCGGTCGCTCGCCGCGCTGCAGCGCACCGCCGGCAACGCCGCGGTGACACGCATGGTCGAGGTCCAGCGGGCGCGGTCCGACCGCGAGGAGCACGAGCACGGTGCGGGATGCGGCCATGAGGACGCCGTGCAGCGGTCGGCCGCGGGCGAGGTGAGCTCCGTGGTGCGGTCCGGGGGCAGCCGAATGGCCCCCGGGTTGCAGCGGGAGATGGAGACCCGGTTCGGCGGCGAGGACTTCTCCGATGTCTCCCTCCACACCGGCACCGCGGCACGCAGTTCCAGCGAGGCGGTCGGGGCCGAGGCGTACACCACGCACACCAACCACATCGTGTTCCGCAGCGCGGTCGACAAGTTGACCCTCGCCCATGAGCTGGAGCACGTCCGCCAGCAGCGCGCCGGCGCGGTGGCCGGCACCGACAACGGCAGCGGTGTACGGATCAGCGATCCGTCCGACCGCTTCGAGAAGGCGGCGGAGCGCACGGCGCGGCAGGTGATGCGGGGCGGGGCGGACGTTCAGCGCGCCGTCGAGAAGGGGTCGACGGCCCGGGCGTCGGCCGCGGTGCAGCGCATGCCGAAGAAGAAGACCCCGAAGACCGCGCCGGCCGAGACTCCCGCGCAGTCGGCCGCTCCGGCCAAGAGCGAGGCCGAGAAGATCATCGAGTACTTCGACGCGCTCGACGAGGGGTTCAAGGCGAAGGAGAAGAACGCGAAGGAAATCATCCTGGAGAACATCGGCATCGGGGCCGCGTACACCACCCTCGCCGAGGTGGAAGGGGACGCCGAGCTGTCGACCCTGTTCCGCGAGGAGCTGGGGACCGCGGAGCACGAACCCGGGTTCCAGACAGCCTCCGTCGGCGGTGGCGGCAGCAGCGACTGGGCGGCGAAAGCGGTGACCAACGCGCACGCGGACATGCGGATCAGGCATCCGTTCTGGGGCGGCAAGACCTCCCTCCACCACAAGATCGCCCGCAGCCAACTGGACGACATCCTCGCGTCGGCGGATGCGGACGGCCCGCGGGCCTCGCCGGTCTTCGTGTTCCTGGACGAGATCCGGAATGTGCTCGAATCCACGGCCGGAAGCAAGAAGGCTCTGCACAACATGCCCGCCAACCTGGAGATGGGGCCGGCCAGTGACACGAGGACGGGGGACCCCGGCAGCGGAACGGACTTCAACTACGACTCGGGTGCGATGACGCCTCGGTCGAGCGAGTTGAACGACGCACTGCAGCTGACGCGTGCGACGCCCGTCGACTGGCAGGCAGTCGCCGACAAGCTCCGGGCGGCGCAGAAGATCCAGGAGGAGGAGTACGGCGGCGCGATCATCTCGCCGCCGGTCCTCGCACGCTGGAAGCAGCGCGGCGCCAAGTGGGAGAAGCAGGACACCTGACCGCTCAACGCACCGCGCCCACCGGCTCCTCCGTGTCCGGCGCTCCCACGAACGTCCGCCACAGCTCGGCGTACTGCCCGTCCAGCGCGAGCAGTTCGTCGTGGGTGCCGTCCTCCACGACCCGCCCGTGGTCCATGACGACCACCCGGTCGGCGCGGGCTGCCGTGGTCAGCCGGTGGGCGACCACGAGTGTCGTACGGCGGCCCGCGAGCCGGTCCGTCGCCTGGTTGACCTGGGCTTCCGTGGCCAGGTCCAGGGCGGCCGTGGCCTCGTCGAGGAGGAGGACGTCGGGGTCGACCAGTTCCGCGCGGGCCAGGGCGATCAGCTGGCGCTGGCCCGCCGAGAGGTTGCGGCCGCGTTCGGCGACCTCGTGCAGATAGCCGCCGTCGAGCGTGGCGATCATCTCGTGCGCGCCGACCGCGCGGGCCGCCGCCTCGACCTCGGCGTCGGTGGCGTCCGGGCGGCCGTAGGCGATGGCGTCGCGGACCGTGCCCTGGAAGAGGTACGCCTCCTGCGGGACGACGCCGAGCCGGTGCCGGTAGGAGGTGATGTCGAGGGCACGCAGGTCCTGCCCGTCGACCGTGACCCGGCCGCTCGTGGGGTCGTAGAAGCGCGCCACGAGCTTGACGAGGGTCGACTTGCCCGCGCCGGTCTCGCCGACGAAGGCGACCGTCTGCCCGGCCGGGATCGTCAAGTCGATGCCGTCGAGCGCCTCTTCCCCTGCTGCCTCGTCGGCGGCACCGTAGGCGAAGTGCAGGCCCTCGAACGCGATGTCGCCGCGCAGGGAGAGGACCTCCAGCGGTTCGTCCGCGGCCTTGGTGGAGGTCGGCTCCCGGAGCAGTTCCTGGATGCGGCCCAGGGAGACGGTGGCCTGCTGGTAGCCGTCGAAGACCTGGGAGAGCTGCTGGACCGGCGCGAAGAACAGGTCGATGTAGAGGAGGTAGGCGACCAGCGCACCGGTCGTCAGGGTGGCGGCGTCCACCCGGCCCGCGCCCGCGATCAGCACGGCCGCGGCGGCGACGGACGACAGGAGCTGCACGAAGGGGAAGTAGACGGAGATCAGGAACTGGCCCCGGACGCGCGCCTGGCGGTAGCTGTCGCTGCGCTCCGCGAACCGCCGCCCGCCGTCGGCCTCGCGCCCGAAGGCCTGCACGATCCGCAGCCCGGACACCGACTCCTGCAGGTCGGCGTTGACCAACGACACACGCTCACGGGCCAGTTCGTACGCCTTCACGCTCGCCCGGCGGAAGAAGAACGTGGCGACGATCAGCGGAGGCAGCGTGGCGAACACGACGAGCGCGAGCTGTACGTCGATCACCAGCAGGACACCCATGATGCCGAAGAAGGTGACGACGGAGACGAAGGCGGTGACCAGGCCGGTCTGCAGGAACGTGGAGAGGGCGTCGACGTCGGTCGTCATCCTCGTCATGATCCGACCGGTCAACTCCCGCTCGTAGTAGTCGAGTCCGAGCCGCTGCAGCTGGGAGAAGATCTTCAGGCGCAGCGAGTACAGGACCCGCTCACCGGTGCGCCCGGTCATCCGGGTCTCGCCGATCTGCGCCGCCCACTGGGCGAGGACGGCGAGCAGACCCAGCAGCGCGGCCGCCCAGACCGCGCCGAGCGCCGCCGCGGTGACGCCCTGGTCGATGCCGTGCCGGATCAGGACCGGAAGGAGCAGTCCCATCCCGGCGTCCACGGCCACCAGAGACAGGCTGACCAGCAGGGGAAGGCCGAAACCCCGCAGCAGTCGGCGCAGGCCGTAGGACTCCTCGGGCGTGACCGCACGCGCCTCGTCGATGTCCGGGACGTCGGTCGCCGGCGGCAACGCGTCGACCTGGGCGAGGAGTTCGGGCGTGGCGGGCATGCCCTCCGTCGCGAGGTCCCTCGGGACGCGCTCGCCCGCCCACAGCCGGGGCGTGATACCGCGCTCGGCGTCGAACTCGGCGTCCAGCTCGTCCCGCACGGAGGTGTCCTCCTGCGGGCAGGCGGCCGGGGTGTGCCCCGGTGAGACGCCGCCCAGCTCGTCCGGGTCGGTGAGCAGTCGGCGGTAGAGCGCGGACCGCTCCTGCAGTTCCTCGTGGGTGCCGATGTCGGCGAGCCGGCCGGCGTCGAGGACGGCGATGCGGTCGGCGAGGTTCAGGGTGGAGCGGCGGTGCGCTATCAGCAGGGTGGTGCGGCCCTGCATGACCTGCTTCAGCGCCTCGTGGATCTCGTGCTCGACGCGGGCGTCCACGGCGGAGGTGGCGTCGTCGAGGACGAGGAGCCGCGGGTCGGTGAGGATCGCGCGGGCGAGGGCGACGCGCTGGCGCTGGCCGCCGGAGAGGGTCAGGCCGTGCTCGCCGACCTTGGTGTCGTAGCCGTCCGGGAGCTCGCTGATGAAGCGGTCCGCCTGGGCGGCGCGGGCGGCGACGAGGATCTCCTCCTCGGTCGCGTCGGGGCGGCCGTACGCGATGTTGCTGCGGACCGTGTCCGAGAAGAGGAACGAGTCCTCGGGGACCAGCCCGATCGCGGCCCGCAGCGATTCGAGGGTGAGCTCGCGGACGTCGTGGCCACCGACGAGGACGGCGCCGCGGGTGACGTCGTAGAAGCGCGGCAGGAGCAGGGAGACGGTGGACTTGCCGGAGCCGGAGGAGCCGACGACGGCGAGGGTCTCGCCGGGACGGATCTCGAAGCTGAGCCCGTCGAGGACGGGGCGCTCCTCGTCGTAGCCGAAGGTCACGTCGTCGAACTCGACGGTGGCGGGCGCGTCGGCGGGCAGTTCCCTGGTGCCGTCCGTCATCGACGGCTCGGTGTCGATCAGCTCCAGGACGCGCTCGGTGCCCGCGCGCGCCTGCTGCCCGACCGTGAGCACCATGGCGAGCATGCGGACCGGGCCGACCAGCTGGGCGAGGTAGGTGGAGAAGGCGACGAAGGTGCCCAGGGTGATGTGCCCGCGGACCGCCAGCCAGCCGCCGAGCGCCAGCATGGCCACCTGGCCGAGGGCGGGGACGGCCTGCAGGGCAGGGGTGTACGTGCTGTTCAGCCGGATGGTGCGCAGCCGCCCGGCGAACAGCCGCCGCCCGACCTCCCGCAGCTTGCCGGTCTCCTGCTCCTCCTGCCCGAAGCCCTTCACCACGCGTACACCGGTGACGGCGCCGTCGACCACGCCCGCGACGGCGGCGGCCTGGGCCTGCGCGTACCAGGTGGCGGGGTGCAGCCTGGAGCGGCTGCGCCTGGCGATCCACCACAGGGCGGGGGCCACGGCGAGGGCGACCAGGGTCAGCGGAAGCGACAGCCAGGCCATGATCACTAGGGAGATCAGGAAGAGGAGGACGTTCCCGATGGTCATCGGGAGCATGAAGAGCAGGCCCTGGATCAGCTGGAGGTCGCTGGTCGCGCGGCCGACGACCTGGCCGGTGGACAGCTCGTCCTGGCGGCGGCCGTCGAGGCGGGTGATCGTCTCGAACATCTCGGTCCGCAGGTCGTGCTGGACGTCGAGGGCGAGCCGGCCGCCGTAGTAGCGGCGGATGTAGGTCAGGACGTAGACCACCACGGCGGCGGCGACCAGGGCACCGGCCCAGGGAGCCATGTCACGGCTGTGATCGCCGATGACGTCGTCGATGATCACCTTGGTGACGAGCGGGACCAGCGCCATGACCGCCATGCCGCCGAGCGAGGAGCCGAGCGCGAGCAGGACGTCCTTCGGGTAGCGCCATGCGTACGCGGCCAGCCTGCGCGCCCAGCCTCGTGTCTCGCCCTGTTGCGCTGCCACGCGGGTGCCCTCCTTCAGCCCTGATCTTCCGGAAGGCACCAACGCGTCCGGGCCCGGATTTCATCCCGCCGCAACAATTACGGTGCGGACTGACGCAGCCCGCACCCGTTCAGTTCGTCACTCGTACCCGCAGGTAGTAGAACCGTGTGGTCTGTGCCGCGTTCTGGTTGTCGTCGCTGACCAGGAGGACCTTGAGGCGGCCCTTGTCGTGGCCCGTGATCGTCATGCCCTCGATGTTGTCCAGCAACGGATTCGGCTGGGGCTGCTTGGCGGTCGCTCCCAGGGACGGGCAGGAAGCGACGTCGGCCAGCAGCGTCTTCTTGATCAGCCGTACGTCCGGCCCGCCCGGGAGGTTCTCGACGCCGCCGGTGTCCGTCGCCCCGCGCGGGTCGGCCAGGTAGAGGCGGACCGTGTTGCCGACGCCGGAGGTGAAGCCGCGCTCCAGGACGAGCAGGCGGCCGTCGGGGGTGGCCTGCACCTCGGGGACACCGAGGCCGGAGTCGATCGGGTAGGCGTACTGGGCGCCGAGCCGGAAGCGCCCGCCCTTCGTCCGCTCCCAGGTCTGGAAGCGGACGATGTTCGCCGAGTCGCCGGAGATCGCGTTCTCCATCGACGCCAGCAGGGTGTGGCCGCCCGGGAGGAGGGTCAGGCCCTCGAAGGTCTGGTTGGACGTGGCGCGTCCGGCGGGGGCGACGAGGAGCGAGGAAGGGACCGGGAGGCGGTCGAGGATCCTGCCGTCGCGGGAGTGGCGGCGGACCGACGGCTCGGTCTCCGAGGTGATCAGCCGGGTGCCGTCCCGGTCGATGACGAGGCCCTCGCTGTCGAGCGCGGCGCCGTTCTCGTCGGCGAGCGGGACGGCGCGCTTCGGCCGGAGCGTCTTCGCGTCGAGACCGAAGAGGGAGGAGCGGTCCTCCAGGGCCGCGATCGAACCGTCACGGTCGACCGCGAGCGCGGAGAAGTTGCCGACGAAGGTGCCCTGGTACGTCGTCTTGTCGAGCGCGTCGGAGAAGCGGTCGACGGAGACGGAGGACGAACAGGCGTGGGCAGCACGGGAGTCGCCCGCGGACGCGTGGGCGGCGGGCGAGTGGGCCTCGGGCGAGTGGGCCTCGGGCGAACCGGCCGTGGCGGGCCCGGCGGCGGTCACAGTGGTGGCCGCCGCCAGGGCTGCGGTGACGGTCGCGAGTACGGTTCTCAGGCGCATGCGCGTCACCGTAGGGCGGGACGGTGACGCACGGGAGACCGAGGCGTGAAGCGTCAGCTTGCGGCCAGATCCTTGTGAATTGCCTTCGAGACGCCCTGGATGGTCGAAATGCCGTAGTTCATGGTGCTGTTGCCCCAGGTGAGGACCGTGATCATGTAGTCGTGGCCGCCACCGTTGAAGGTGCCGACGCTGTGCACCCGCCAGCCGTGCGTGGAGCGCTGCAGCCAGCCGTTCTTGACATGCCAGGAGACCCCGGACGGGGCGCCGTACGGCGTGCCCCAGCGCTGCGAGGAGATGACCTGGCCCATCAACTTCAGGATGTAGGCGCGGGAGTTGTCGCTCAGCACCGAGTTCCGCGCGGTGACCAGCTTGAGCAGCTTCTGCTCGTCGGTGACGTTGATCTGGGTCAGGCCCCAGTAGTTGTTCGCGCCCGGGACCGTCTTCGTCATGCCGGCGGCGCTCAGGAAGCCCTTGATCTTCGTCATGCCGAGCTGCTTCCAGAGCTTGCTGGTCGCGTTGTTGTCCGACTTGGTGATCATGGCCTTGGCGAGCGAGTTCTCGGTGTCGGTGAGATACCGGTTGTGCTTCTTCGCGTCCCACAGCAGCGTGGCGAGGACGGTGACCTTGACGACGCTCGCGGAGTCGTAGGAACTGGTGGCGCGCAGCGAGCAAGTGGTGTTGGTGGAACGGTCGTAGAGGCCCACCGCGATGGTGCCCTTGCGGTTGGCGAGGGCGGCGGTGATGTCCGTCCTGAGCTTGGTGGCGAGCCCCGCCTTGGCGGACGTGCAGCTCACGGTCGGGGTCGTGGCGGCCGCCGCGGGCGCGGCTGCGGCCACGCAGGGTATGAGGATGCCGGCCGCGAGGCCCGCACCGAGTACACGGGCACGTCTGGACACGTGCTGAGTCATGGAGATCCCCCGTCATTCCGAAATGGTGACGAGCGCACTCTAGGTGCACTCACCCCTCTTGACTCACATGGAGATCCGAAAGTTGTACGTACGTTCCCCATGCGGGAGTTCAGCCCTGGGAAAGGGCGAGCTGCACTACATCCGGATCAGCGGAAGCGGCGGCGGCATGGGCGGCGACCCGGAGGCGGCAACAGCCTCAGTGCCGTGCCGTGCCTCTTCACCTGAGTGAAGAAGCACGGCACGGCGGTCAAGGAGAGCGCGTACAGCAGGAGTTCGACGTCCGACCCGACCGCCGACCCGACCGCCGGTACGACCACCGGCACAAACTCCTCATCCCGGTCGAACCAGTCCTCGCTCCACCGCCTGGACCCGTCGGACGTCAGCTGACCGGCACAGGCGCGACGGCCCCCGACCACCCGCCCGGCCGGGGCCGTCTTCGCATGTCGATCTCGCCAACTCGCGTAGACACGGGGCAGATTGTCGGGTCCGGTCACCTGATGGACACGTTCCATTCATTTACAGGACCGCATGTCCATGCCACGCTCCCGTCTGCCGCCTTCATTCAACCCGCGTAGATGGGACCCCACATGCCGGCGACACGTATACGCCGCTGGAAATCGGTGGCCCTGGCCACCTCCGCCGTCCTGGTCGGCCTCACCGCCCCGGCCCTGACCGCGACTTCGGCCGCGGCCACGACGACCGACTACGACTCGACGTACTACAAGAACGCGGTCGGCAAGACAGGTACGAGTCTGAAGTCGTCCCTGCACACGATCATCAGCGCCAACGTCTCGAAGATCTCGTACTCCGCCGTCTGGAACGCGCTGAAGGTCACCGACCAGGATCCGAACAACAGCAACAACGTGATCCTGCTCTACAGCGGCGACTCCCGCGCCAAGTCCCTCAACGGCGGTGACACGGGCGACTGGAACCGCGAGCACGTGTGGGCCAAGTCCCACGGCGACTTCGGCGAGGTGACCGGGCCCGGCACCGACCTGCACCACCTGCGCCCCGCGGACGTCAAGGTCAACAGCATCCGCGGCAACCTGGACTTCGACGACGGCGGCAGCGCTGTCACTGGCGGTGGCGGCAGCAAGGTCGACTCCGACTCGTTCGAGCCGCGCGACGCGGACAAGGGCGACGTGGCCCGCATGATCCTCTACATGGCGGTGCGCTACGACGGCGGCGACGGCTTCGCCGACCTGGAGCCCAACGAGAAGGTCAACAACGGCAGCAACCCGTACATCGGGAAGCTCTCGGTCCTCAAGGAGTGGAACGACGAGGACCCGCCGAGCGCCTTCGAGGAGAAGCGCAACCAGGTCATCTACGACACCTACCAGCACAACCGCAACCCGTTCGTCGACCACCCGGAGTGGGTGGACGCGATCTGGTAGACCGCGCCCAGCCGGCGCACGTGAGCACACCGCTGAGCCCTCCCGGACCCCCACGCCGGGAGGGCTTCGCGTATCCCTTGGCACTCCGCTGCCGAGCAGTGCACCGTGCCGCTGCAAGGACGGGCCCGGTTCGCCGCTGCGCGGCTACGCGGTGGTCAGGTCCCGTATGCGCTCGCCTGACGGCACAGCGGATGCGCGTGACCGGCGGGCTCACTCCAGGTGCGTCGGCGCGAACATCCGCAGCACCGCCGGGAGTACGACCACCGAGGGACCCGGCTGCGACAGCGCCTTCGCCAGGTCCGTCTCCAGCGTCCCCGGAGTCGTACGCACCCCCGGGACACCGAAGGACTCGGCGAGCGCCACGTAGTCCGGGCGGGTCAGTTCCGTCGCGGTGGCCTGGCCGAACGTGTCGGTCATGTACTCGCGCAGGATGCCGTAGCCGCCGTCGTCCACGATCAGCCAGGTGACGTTCAGGCCGTACTGGCGGGCCGTCGCCAGCTCGGCGATCGAGTACAGGGCGCCGCCGTCGCCGGACACCGCGAGGACCGGGCGGGTCGGGTCCGCCGCCGCCGCTCCCAGCGCCGCCGGGAAGCCGTAGCCGAGGCCGCCGGCGCCCTGGGCCGAGTGCATGTGGTTGGGGCCCTTGGCGTCGAAGGCGGACCAGGCCCAGTACGCCAGGATCGTCATGTCCCAGAAGGACGGGGAGTCGGCGGGCAGGGCCCGGCGCACCGACGCCAACACGTCCTGCTCCAGGGTGAGTTCCTGGGCGGCGATGCGTTCCGCGACCTTCGCGAGGAGGGCGCGGACCCGCTCCGGCGCGGTCACGTCCTCCCGCTCGGGCACCGTCTCCAGCAGCGCCTGCAACCCCAGCCGGGCGTCCGCGTGGATGCCCAGTGCCGGGTGGTTGGCCTCCAGTTTGCCGAGGTCGGCCTCGATCTGGATCACTCGGCCCCGGGGCTTGAACGTGTGGTAGTTGGAGGAGAGTTCACCGAGTCCCGAGCCGACGACGAGGAGTACGTCCGCGTCCTCAAGGAAGTCGGTCGTGTGGCGGTCCTCCAGCCAGGACTGGAGGGAGAGCGGGTGCGTCCACGGAAAGGCGCCCTTGCCGCCGAAGGTCGTGACGACCGGTGCCCGGAGGCGCTCGGCGAGCTGCCTCAGCTTGCCCGAGGCATCCGCCCGTACGACTCCCCCGCCCGCGATGATCGCCGGACGCTCGGCGCGCCCCAGCAAGTCGGCCGCCACGGCGGTCAGTTCGGGGCGCGGAGCCAGCTCGTCCGGGGTCGCGTCCACCGCCGTCACCACCGGCAGCCGGGTCTCGGCCAGCAGCACGTCCTGCGGGAGCTCCACCCAGACGGGGCCGTGCGGAGCGGTCAGCGCGGACTTCCAGGCCTCCGCGATCGCGGACGGGATCTGGGACTGGGCGCGGACGGTGTGGACGGACTTCACCACGCCCCTGAACGAGGCCGCCTGGTCCGGGAGTTCGTGCAGATAGCCGTGCCTGCCACCGCCCAGGCCCGCCGTCGGGATCTGGCTGCTGATCGCCAGCACGGGGGCGGAGGCGGCGCGCGCCTCCTGCAGCGCCGCGAGGGAGGTCAGCGCTCCCGGTCCGGTCGACAGCAGCAGGGGCGCCGCCTCGCCGGTGACCCGGCCGTAGGCGTCCGCCGCGAACCCGGCGTTGTTCTCGACCCGCAGGCCGACGTAGCGCAGGTCGGAGCGGCGCAGCGCGTCGAACATGCCGAGCGCGTGCTGGCCGGGCAGCCCGAACACGGTGGTCGCGCCGAGGCCGGCCAGCGTCTCCACGACCAGGTCTCCGCCGTTGCGGCCGGGGGGCGGGTTCAGCGCGGCCTCCGTCTGGGCCGGCGTCGGACGGAGTTCCAGGTCGTGGTCGTGGGTCACTTCGCGCGGGCCTCGGCAATCTGGCGGGACATGATCGTGGTCAGTTCGTACGCCGTGTGGGACGCGGCCACCGACGTGATCTCCGCGTGATCGTACGCGGGCGCCACCTCGACGACGTCCGCCGAGACCAGGTTGCAGGAGGCCAGGCCGCGCAGGATCTCCAGGAGTTCGCGCGAGGTCATGCCGCCGGCCTCCGGCGTGCCCGTGCCGGGCGCGTGCGCCGGGTCGAGGCAGTCGATGTCGATGGAGATGTAGAGGGGGCGGTCGCCGATGCGCTGCCGCAGTTGGTCGGCGACCTCGTCGGCGCCCCGGCGGTAGATGTCCGCCGAGGTGACGATGCCGAAGCCCATCTTCTCGTCGTCGGTGAGGTCCTGCTTGCCGTAGAGCGGGCCGCGGGTGCCCACGTGGGACAGCGCCTCCGTGTCGAGGATGCCCTCCTCCACCGCGCGGCGGAACGGCGTGCCGTGGGTGTACTCGGCGCCGAAGTAGGTGTCCCAGGTGTCGAGGTGGGCGTCGAAGTGGAGCAGGGCGACCGGGCCGTGCTTCCTCGCCACGGAGCGGAGCAGCGGGAGGGCGATCGTGTGGTCGCCGCCCAGCGTCATCAGGCGGGCGCCCGTGCCGAGCAGTTCGTCCGCCGCCGCCTCGATGGTGTCGACGGCCTCGTTGATGTTGAAGGGGTTCGCGGCGATGTCGCCCGCGTCCGCCACCTGGGCGAGGGCGAAGGGGGAGGCGTCCTGCGCCGGGTTGTACGGGCGCAGCAGCCGGGACGCCTCGCGGATCGCGTTGCCGCCGAAGCGGGCGCCCGGCCGGTACGAGACGCCGGAGTCGAACGGCACGCCCACGACGGCGACGTCGGCGCGGCCGACCTCGTCGAGGCGGGGCAGCCGGGCGAAGGTCGCGGGTCCGGCGTACCTCGGGATGCGGGAGGAGTCGACGGGGCCGCGGGGCGTCTCGTTGCTGCTCATGGTCGTATGCCTTCTTTCTGTCTTCGGCGTTCTGTCTAGCGGGATGCCGGAACCGGCTCGGGAACCTCGCGCCCGGCGAGTCGCTCCCGCCACACCTCCAGTACGGCGTTGTCGGTCGCCGGCGTCGCCAGGGATACGGCGACGTAGGCGGCCAAGGAGGACAGCAGGCCGTAGTACACGGGCTCATCGGCGAGGATGCCGTAACCCGCCATGAGGCCGATGACGGCAAGACCGCCGACGACCACGGAGGCCAGCGCGCCCTGGGCCGTGCCGCGCCGCCACAGAAGCCCGCCGAGGATGGGGACGAGGAGACCGCCGACGAGAAGGTCGTAGGCGACGGTGAGGGCCTCGATCACGTTGTTGAGGGCGATCGCCGTGCAGATCACCCCGACACCCATGATGAGGATGAAGGCGCGGTTGCCTCGCACTTCGTCATGGTCACCGTTGACGATCCGCCCCCGCAGCCGTGACCAGATGTCGTTGTTGGCGACGGTCGCGCAGGCGATCAGCGCGCCGGAGGACGTGGACATCACGGCGGCGAGCGCGGCGGCCAGCACCAGTCCCCTCACCCCGACCGGGAGTTCGTCCTTGACGATGGTCGCGAAGGCGTCGTCGGGGCTGCCGAGTTCGGGGTACAGCGCCTTGGCCGCCGTACCGATGACGGCGCCGGCAAGGGCGTACACGAGGCAGTAGGTGCCCGCGACCGTGCCGCCCCACTTGGCGGTCCTGTCGCTCCCGGCCGTGAAGACGCGCGTTGGGGAGGCATGGCTGGTCCTGCCCGATGAGCATGCCGAAGGTGTAGATCAGCAGATAGGTGAAGATCGTCTCGCCGCCGATGCCCAGCGGGTCGAAGTACCCGGTGGGCAGCTTGGCCCTCATCTCGCTGAAGCCGCCGGCCTTGACGACGGCGATGGGCAGCAGGAGCAGCAGCACGCCGATCGTCTTCACCACGAACTGCACCATGTCGGTGAGGGTGATCGACCACATGCCGCCGAGCGTCGAGTAGGCGACGACGATCGAGCCGCCGAGGATGATCGCGACGGTCCGGTTCATGTCGAAGAGGACGTCGAAGATCGTGGCGTAGGCGATGGTCGAGGTGACCGCGAGCATCAGGGTGTACGCCCACATGACCACGCCGGAGATGACGCCCGCGCGGCCGCCGTAGCGGAGGTCGAGCATCTCGGAGACGGTGTAGACCTTCAGGCGGGCGATGCGGGCGGAGAAGAAGACGGACAGGGCGAGCAGGCCGAGGCCGATGGTGAAGACCATCCAGGCGCCGGAGAGGCCGTACCGGTAGCCGAGGCCGACCCCGCCGATGGTGGACGCGCCGCCGAGGACGATCGCGGCCATGGTGCCGGAGTACATGGCGGGCCCGAGACGGCGCCCCGCGACCAGGAACTCGCTCTTCGACCTGGCCCGGCGCATGCCCCACCAGCCCATGGCCAGCATGCCGGCCAGGTAGATGACGATGACGGTGTAGTCGACGGCCACAGGAGCCTCTTTCGCTCGGTCTCGCCGGCGGGTGATGAGCACCGACATTAGGTGGCCGGAAAGCGACTGCGAAGTGTACGTTTCATCCATTCGATCCGTCTTGGATGGAGGGAACGCACACCATGCCGGATCCCGCTGTTCCCCCTACTCCCCCGGTGCCCCTCACGTCGCTCCTGGCCCGTGAGGACCTGGCGCTGCGCCGGATCGCGGGCCCTTTCGATCCGGACATCGTGATCCACTGGGCGCACACCTCGGAGATGGCCGACCCGTACCCGTATCTGCTGGGCGGGGAGCTGCTGCTGACGGCGGGAGTCCACATCCCGGAGGCGGCGGGCTCGGGCCCCCGCTCCGACTACTTCGACACCTACGTGTCGAGGATCGTCGCGGCGGGCGGGGCCGCTCTCGGCTTCGGCCTGGCTCCCGTGCACGACACGGTGCCGCGCGCCCTGGTGGCGGCGTGCGACGCGCACGGGCTGCCCCTGCTGGAGGTACCGCCGCAGACCACGTTCTCGGGGGTGGCCCGCGCGGTCTGGCAGCTGATGGCCCAGGCCCGCCTCGCGGAACTCCGCCGGGTCACCGAGGCCCAGCAGAGCCTCGCCGCGGCGGCGTCCCGCCCGGACCCGGTGCCGTCGGTGCTGCGGCAACTGGCCCAGCGGGTAGGGGGCCGGGCAGTGCTGTACGGGCCGGAAGGAGCGGAGATCGCGGCCGCGGGGCGCACGGCGGGCACCGGGGCCGGGGAGGCGCTCGCCGAACTCGCGCAGGTCGTCCGCCCCTCGGGTGCGGGGACACCCGCCTCCGCCACCGACAACAAGGCCGGCACCCATCTCGCCGCCTACGCCCTCGGGGCCGGTCGGGGCTTTGTGCTCGGGGTGGCCGCGCCGCAGCGGGATCCCGGTGACCACACCGTCGCCTCCGTCGCCGCCGTCCTGCTGTCCCTGCTCACCGGCGAGCACCAGAGCGGCACGGGTGCGGCACGGTCGTCGGCGCTGGTACGGCTGCTGCTGGGGTCGCCGCCGGCCGACGTGGCCCCGCTCCTGGGGTCCGGCAGGTGGCTCGTGGTGCATGCCCGGCGGGACGCGCAGGCTCCCGACCCGGTCGCCGCCTCCGCGCTGGGCGCGGCCCTCGGGTCGCCGCTGGTCGACCTCGCGCAGGACGTCGTACGCGTCCTCGTGCCGGCCGACCGCGAACCGGCCGCGCAGCCCGGCTGGACGCTGGGCGTCAGCGCCGCCGCGGCCCCCTCGGCGTGGCCGTCCGCCGACACGCACGCCGCCCGTGCGCTGGCACGGGCCCGCGCCACCCGTACCGCCCTGGTCCGTCACGGCGAGCGCGCAGGCCTCGCCGACCTGGTACCGGCCCAGGAGGCCGAGGCCCACGCCCGGATGCTCCTCGCCCCGGTCGCGGACCCGCCCGCGCTGGCCGAGACGCTGCGCACCTGGCTGTCCCTGCACGGCAGTTGGGACCGTACGGCGGTCGCCCTGTCCGTCCACCGCAACACGGTCCGCCAGCGCATCGCCCGCTGCGCCGCGCTCCTCGGCACGGACCTGGACGACCCGGACGTACGCATGGAGCTGTGGTTCGCGCTGCGGCAGCACTAGGGCCGCCGTGCGCGGCAATAGGTACCGCGGCTCATGCGAATGAGTACGTGACCCACGTCCCAGCGCTCGGGACGCCAGGGACTCGTACAGTCGCCTGCCTCACAATGGGATCCATGCCGATACCCGGGACACCCAGCCGCGCCGAGCTCGTCGACCACCTTGTACGGACCCGTATCGCGGGCGACGTCGCGACGCCCCGCGAGAACAACCTCAGCCACTACCGCAAGCTGGCGAACGGCGACCGCCACTACTGGCTCGGCCTGGAGCTCGGCGACCGCTGGAACGACGAGCAGGACGTGCTCGCGGTGATGGCGGAGCGGGTGGGTGTGAACGACGATCCCGAGTACCGGTACGGCCAGGACACCATCGACCCCGAGCTGACCGTCGACGGTCTGGAGCGGATGGCGGCCCGGCTGCGCAAGGCGGCCGACGGGCAGCAGCGGGTGCTGTTCGCGACCGGCCACCCGGGCGGTCTGCTCGACGTGCACCGCGCCACGGCCGCCGCGCTGCGTGCGGCAGGCTGCGAGATCGTGGTGATCCCGGACGGGCTGCAGACCGAGGAGGGGTACGTCTGGCAGCTCGCGGACGTCGCGGTCCTGGAGCACGGCGCCACCCTGTGGCACACCCACTCCGGTGAGCCGATGCGGGCCATCCTCACGGCACTTGAGCACACGGAGCGTCCGCTGCCCGACCTGGTGGTGGCCGACCACGGCTGGGCGGGCTACGCGGGCCGCCACGGCGTCGACTCCGTCGGCTACGCGGACTGCAACGACCCGGCGCTCTTCCTGGCGGAGGCGGAGGGCACCGTGCAGGTCGTGGTCCCGCTGGACGACCATGTCGTCAACCCGCGCTACTACGACCCGATGACCGCGTATCTGCTGACGGAAGCCGGCCTGTCCTAGGCCCCGGACACCCGGCGGACCTGGACACCCGGCGGACCTGGATGCCGGCGGTCCCAGACACCAACGGACCTGGACACCGACGGACCCAGACACCCGCGGACCTGGATACCCGCGGTCCCCGACACCAACGGGCCTGGATACCGGCGGACCTGGACACCCGCGGACCTGGACACCGACGGACCCAGACACCCGCGGACCTGGATACCCACGGTCCCAGACACCAACGGGCCTGGACACCCGCGGACCTGGACCGGCGGGCCCGGATACCGGCGGACCTGGACACCGCCGACGGGCCTGGACACCCGCACGGCCCCGGACACCAAAGGACCTGGACACCAACGGACCTGGATACCGGCGGACCTAGATACCGGCGATCGACACGGGGGCGCGCTCGGCGCGGGCGAGTCCCCGGATCACGTCCACCGTGCCGTGGCGGCGGACCGCGAGCCGGGCGAGCAGTTCGACGACCGGTGCGCTCACGCGCTCCGGGAACCGGGGGGTCGCAAGGCCCGTGCTGCATGCCAGGTCGTCGGCGTGGACGACGAGTTCCATGAGCCGGGTGAGCAGGAAGTCGTCGAGTTCGAGGGACCAGTCGCCCCAGGAGGGGACACGGACGGGGCGGGTGGCGGGCGCTTTCGGCACTTCGGCCCGCAGCCGGCCGAGCGCTTCCCGCACGCGCGCGTGCAGCGCCGCGTGTCCGTCCGCCGCGGTCGCCTCACCGCCCTGCCGGATCCGCCCGCTGACGGGCGCGTCGGCATCCGCGTCAAGCCAGACGACCTTCTCCAGGTAGTACGCGCGCAGGGAGACGACCGGCTGGGCCGGGACCGGGTCGGCGAGCAGGCCCGGAAGGGCCAGCTCCTGCCAGAACACGTGCCCGGCGAGACCCTTCACACCGAAGTGCTCCAGCACGCTCGGTCCGTCCCAGGCCGCGGCGACGGCGGGCTCGGCCAGCAGGTCGGCGACGATGCCCGCGGCCTCCAGGTACACATCCCGGATCCGCCCGCCCCGCACATTCCACGACTCGTCCATGCCCCTCAGTCTTCACGGGGCACATGCGGAAGTCCCGTCAGTTTTCCCGGGGGACGCGCACCAGCCCTTCCTGGATCACCGAGATGGCCAGCTGCCCGTCCTGTGTGTAGATACGGGCCTGCCCGAGACCGCGGCCGCCATGGGCGGACGGCGACTCCTGGTCGTACAGCAGCCATTCGTCGGCGCGGAAGGGCCGGTGGAACCACATGGCGTGGTCGAGCGAGGCCCCGACCACGTCCCCGACGGCCCAGCCGCCGCGGCCGTGCGCGAGCAGGACCGAGTCGAGGAGGGTCATGTCGGAGACGTAGGTGGCGAGGACGACGTGCAGCAGGGGTTCGTCGACGGCGCCGCCGAGCTTGCCGTTGGTGCGGAACCACACCTGGGAGTGCGGCTCGCGCGGCTCGCCGAACTTTCCGTACGGCGGCTCCTCGGCGTACCGCAGGTCGACGGCCTCGCGCGCCTCCAGGAACCTTTCGACGACCACCGGGTCGAGATGGCCGTAGCCGCGCAGCCGCTCCTGGGAGGTGGGCAGCGTGACCGGATCGGGCGCGGCCGGCATCGGGGTCTGGTGGTCGAGACCGTCCTCGTCGACCTGGAAGGACGCCGAGAGGTGGAAGATCGGCTTGCCGTGCTGGACGGCGACCACCCGGCGGGTGGTGAAGGAGCGGCCGTCGCGGATGCGGTCGACGCTGTACACGATGGGCGCGCCGGGGTCGCCGGGGCGCAGGAAGTACGCGTGCAGGGAGTGGGCGTGCCGGTCAGCGGGGACCGTACGCCCGGCGGCGACGAGCGCCTGGGCCGCGACCTGTCCGCCGAAGACGCGGGGGACGACGGCGGACCGGGACTGGCCGCGGAAGATGTTCTCCTCGATCTGCTCCAGGTCGAGCAGATCGAGGAGATCCTGTAGTGCCTGGCTCATGGCAGACAGTTGTACCCGCCGGTAATTTCTTGAGGTTTCGTGGCCCTTACAGGCCCATGTCCTTGGCGATGATCGACTTCATGATCTCGCTGGTGCCACCGTAGATGCGGTTGACGCGGTTGTCCGCGTACAGGCGGGCGATCGGGTACTCGTTCATGAAGCCGTAGCCGCCGTGCAGCTGGAGGCAGCGGTCGATGACGCGGTGCGCGACCTCGGTGCAGAACAGCTTGGCGCTGGCGGCCTCGGCCGGGGTCAGCTCGCCCGCGTCGAGGGCCTCCAGGGAGCGGTCGGCGACCGCCTCGGCGGCGTCCACCTCGGCCTGGCAGGCGGCCAGCTCGAACTTGGTGTTCTGGAAGGAGGCGACGGGCTTGCCGAAGACGGTGCGCTCCTGCACGTACTCCTTGGCGAACCGGACGGCCGCCTTGGCCTGCGCGTAGGCGCCGAAGGCGATGCCCCAGCGCTCGGAGGCGAGGTTGTGGCCGAGGTAGTAGAAGCCCTTGTTCTCCTCGCCGAGGAGGTCCTCGACGGGCACCTTGACGTCGACGAAGGCGAGCTCGGCGGTGTCGGAGGTCCTCAGGCCGAGCTTGTCGAGCTTGCGGCCGATGGAGTAGCCCTCGGACTTGGTGTCGACGGCGAAGAGGGAGATGCCGTGGCGGCGGTCCTCGGCGGTCGGCGCGGCGGTGCGGGCGCAGACGATCACGCGGTCGGCGTGCACGCCACCGGTGATGAAGGTCTTGGAGCCGTTGAGGACGTAGTGCGTGCCGTCCTCGCTCAGCTTGGCAGTGGTCTTCATGCCCGCGAGGTCGGAGCCGGTGCCCGGCTCGGTCATCGCCAGGGCCCACATCTCCTCGGCGGAGACGAACTTCGGCAGGAAGCGCTTCTTCTGCTCGTCGGTGGCGAGCATCTTGATGTACGGCAGGCCGAGCAGCACGTGCACGCCGGAGCCGCCGAACTGGACGCCCGCGCGGGACGTCTCCTCGTACATCACGGCCTCGAACTTGTACGAGTCGATGCCGGCGCCGCCGAACTCCTCGTCGACGCGGATGCCGAAGACGCCGAGCTCGGCGAGCTTGTAGTAGAAGTCGCGCGGCGCCTGGCCGGCTGCGAACCACTCGTCGTAGACCGGGACGACCTCGGCCTCGATGAAGGCCCGCAGGGTCTCCCGGAACGCCTCGTGGTCCTCGTTGAACACCGTACGGCGCACCGCCGCCACCTCCACCTGACTCAAGGGGTCCATGTCTAAGCGCTTGCTCAGAACCTAAGGTACCGGCGGGTAGGGAGAGGCGTCCAGAGGGGCTCCCGTAACGCTCGTCACGCTACCGCGGCGGCGAAGGCCCCCCTCGCCATCCGGTGCAGCAGCTCCGCCGTCGTCCCGCGGCCCGGCAGCGAACCGGGGCGGCCCAGGTGCGGGGTCGAGTTCAGGAGTCCGAAGACGGAGTGGACGGCCGAGCGGGCCGCGGGCTCGGCCAGACCGGGGTAGACCTCGCGCAGGATCTCCACCCACAGCTCGACGTACTGCCGCTGCAACTGCCGCACCAGCTTGCGGTCGCTGTCCCGGAGGCGGTCCAGCTCGCGGTCGTGCAGGGTGATCAGGGGGCGGTCGTCGAGCGCGAAGTCGATGTGCCCCTCGATGAGCGAGTCGAGGATCGCCTCGGGCGCCGTCCCGTCGGCCTCCTTGAGGCGCCGCTTCGCGCCGGACAGGAGCTGGCCGCTGATCCCCACGAGCAGTTCGGCGAGCATCGCGTCCTTGCCCGCGAAGTGGCGGTACAGGCCCGGCCCGCTGATGCCGACCGCGGCACCTATCTCATCGACTCCGACCCCGTGGAAACCACGCTCGGCGAACAGCCGCGCGGCCTCCTTGAGGATCTGCTCACGGCGGGTGGGGGCGTCGGTTCTGGTGGCCATGGAAGCAATTCTAGACAGGGAGGTTAGCGGTCGTTAACCTGGAGGAAATGGTTAACGCTCATTAACAGTCGACCACTGGGTGAGGGGACCGCAGGATGCAAGAGGCACCGGAGCTGACGAGCGCGGCAGATCCCGCGTCGGAGGCCTGGCAAGCCAATGAGGCGGCGCACCGGGCGCTCGTCGAGGAGCTGCGCGGCAAGCTGGCCGCGGCCCGGCTCGGCGGCGGCGAGAAGGCGCGGGCCAGGCACACCGCGCGCGGCAAGCTGCTGCCGCGCGACCGGGTGGACGCGCTGCTCGACCCGGGCTCGCCCTTCCTGGAGCTGGCACCCCTCGCCGCCGACGGGATGTACGACGGGGCGGCCCCGGCGGCCGGTGTGATCGCCGGGATCGGGCGGGTGAGCGGGCGCGAGTGCGTGATCGTCGCCAACGACGCCACGGTCAAGGGCGGCACGTACTACCCGATGACGGTGAAGAAGCACCTGCGCGCCCAGGAGGTGGCCCTGGAGAACCGCCTCCCGTGCGTCTACCTGGTCGACTCCGGGGGCGCCTTCCTGCCCATGCAGGACGAGGTCTTCCCGGACCGGGAGCACTTCGGGCGGATCTTCTACAACCAGGCGCGGATGTCCGGGGCCGGCATTCCGCAGATCGCCGCCGTCCTCGGCTCGTGCACGGCCGGCGGCGCGTACGTCCCGGCCATGAGCGACGAGGCCGTCATCGTCCGCGGCCAGGGCACCATCTTCCTGGGCGGTCCTCCCCTGGTGAAGGCCGCCACCGGCGAGGTGGTGACCGCCGAGGAGCTCGGCGGCGGCGAGGTCCACTCCCGGGTCTCCGGTGTGACGGACCACCTCGCCGAGAACGACGCGCACGCACTGCGGATCGTCCGGAACATCGCCGCGACACTCCCCGCGCGCGGGGCGCTGCCCTGGGAGGTGCGGCCCGGCGTCGAGCCGAAGGTGGATCCGTACGGTCTGTACGGCGCCGTCCCCGTCGACCCCCGCACCCCCTACGACGTACGCGAGGTCATCGCGCGCGTGGTCGACGGCTCCCGTTTCGCCGAGTTCAAGGCCGAGTTCGGGCAGACGCTGGTCACCGGGTTCGCCCGGATCCACGGCCACCCGGTCGGCATCGTCGCCAACAACGGCATCCTGTTCTCCGAGTCCGCCCAGAAGGGCGCCCACTTCATCGAGCTGTGCGACCAGCGCGGCATCCCGCTGGTGTTCCTGCAGAACATCTCCGGGTTCATGGTCGGCAAGGACTACGAGGCGGGCGGCATCGCCAAGCACGGCGCCAAGATGGTCACGGCGGTGGCCTGCACGCGCGTGCCGAAGCTGACGGTCGTGGTCGGCGGTTCGTACGGCGCGGGCAACTACTCGATGTGCGGCCGGGCCTACTCCCCCCGCTTCCTGTGGATGTGGCCGGGCGCCAAGATCTCCGTCATGGGCGGCGAGCAGGCCGCCTCCGTCCTCGCGACCGTCAAGCGCGACCAGCTGGAGGCGCGCGGGGAGTCCTGGCCGGCGGACGACGAAGAGGCCTTCAAGGCGCCGATCCGGCAGCAGTACGAGCACCAGGGCAGCGCCTACTACGCCACCGCCCGCCTCTGGGACGACGGTGTGATCGACCCGCTGGAGACCCGGCAGGTGCTGGGCCTCGCCCTGACCGCCTGCGCCAACGCGCCCCTTTCCCAAAGGGACTACACAGCGCCCCAGTTCGGCGTCTTCCGGATGTGAGGAGGGGACCCATGTTCGACACAGTGCTCGTGGCCAACCGGGGCGAGATCGCCGTCCGCGTGATCCGTACGCTCCGCTCGCTGGGCGTGCGCTCGGTGGCCGTCTTCTCCGATGCCGACGCGGACGCACGGCATGTCCGGGAGGCCGACACGGCGGTACGGATCGGTCCGGCGCCGGCCGCCGAGAGCTATCTGTCGGTGCAGCGGCTGCTGGAGGCCGCCGCCCGCACCGGCGCACAGGCCGTACACCCCGGATACGGCTTCCTCGCGGAGAACGCGGCCTTCGCGCGCGCGTGCACCGAGGCCGGGCTGGTGTTCATCGGCCCGACGGCGGAGTCCATCGCGTTGATGGGCGACAAGATCCGGGCCAAGGAGACGGTGAAGGCGGCCGGGGTTCCGGTCGTTCCCGGGTCGAGCGGCAGCGGCCTGTCCGACACCCGACTCGCCGACGCCGCCCGCGAGATCGGCATGCCGGTGCTGCTGAAGCCGTCGGCCGGCGGGGGTGGCAAGGGCATGCGGCTGGTGCGGGACACCGCCGTGCTGGGCGACGAGATCGCCGCCGCCCGCCGCGAGGCCCGCGCCTCCTTCGGCGACGACACGCTTCTGGTCGAGCGGTGGGTGGACCGGCCGCGGCACATCGAGATCCAGGTGCTGGCCGACGGCCACGGGAACGTGGTGCATCTGGGTGAGCGCGAGTGCTCTTTGCAGCGGCGCCACCAGAAGCTGATCGAGGAGGCGCCGTCCGTCCTGCTGGACGAGGCCACACGCGCGGCCATGGGCGAGGCCGCCGTCCAGGCCGCCCGCTCCTGCGCCTACCGGGGTGCGGGCACGGTGGAGTTCATCGTCCCCGGCGGCGACCCGTCGTCGTACTACTTCATGGAGATGAACACCCGGCTCCAGGTGGAGCATCCGGTGACCGAGCTGATCACGGGTCTGGACCTGGTGGAGTGGCAGCTGCGGGTGGCGGCGGGCGAGCGACTGCCGTACGGGCAGGGCGACATCCGGTTCACCGGGCACGCGATCGAGGCCCGGGTGTGTGCCGAGACCGTCTCCGTCAAGGAGGGGGCCCGCGGGTTCCTGCCGTCCGGCGGCACGGTGCTGCGGCTGCACGAGCCCCAGGGCGACGGCATCCGCACCGACTCCGGGCTCAGCGAGGGCACCGAGGTCGGCTCGCTGTACGACCCGATGCTGTCCAAGGTGATCGCCTACGGACCCGACCGGGAGACCGCGCTCAGGAGGCTGCGCAAGGCCCTCGCCGAGACGGTCACGCTGGGAGTGCAGACCAATGCCGGGTTCCTGCGTCGGCTGCTGGCCCATCCGGCCGTGGTGGCGGGCGAGTTGGACACCGGCCTTGTGGAGCGGGAGGTGGACTCGCTCGTGTCCGCCGACGTACCGGACGAGGTGTACGAGGCGGCCGCAGCCGTACGGCTGGATGCGCTGAAGCCTCGCGAGGACGGCTGGAGCGATCCCTTCTCGGCACCGAGCGGCTGGCGCCTCGGCGGCACGCCCCGGCCCGTCGCCTTCCCTCTCCGGGTGCCGGGCCTCGAACCGGTCACTCATGAAGCGCACGGCACCCACACGGTCACCGACGACACCGTGGCGGTCACCCTCGCCGGGGTCCGCCACACCTTCCACCGCGCCGCCGACTGGATCGGCCGCGACGGCGACGCCTGGCAGGTGCGCGACCACGACCCGGTCGCAGCGTCCCTCACGGGCGCGGGGCATGCGGGCGCCGACTCGCTCACCGCGCCCATGCCCGGGACGGTCACGGTCGTGAAGGTCGCCGTCGGGGACGAGGTGAGCGCCGGTCAGAGCCTGCTGGTCGTCGAGGCGATGAAGATGGAGCACGTCATCTCCGCCCCGCACGCCGGCACGGTCGCCGAACTGGACGTCTCGCCGGGCACCACGGTCGCCATGGATCAGGTGCTGGCCGTCATCACCCCGGCCCAGGAGGAGAAATGACCGTCGAAGGTCTCCCCATGGTGGTCCCGGCTCCGGATCTGCCCCAGCGGGTCAGGATCCACGAGGTCGGCGCCCGTGACGGCCTGCAGAACGAGAAGTCGACGGTGCCGACCGAGGTGAAGGCGGAGTTCGTCCACCGCCTGGCCGAGGCGGGGCTGACGACGATCGAGGCGACGAGCTTCGTACACCCGAAGTGGGTGCCCCAACTGGCCGACGCCGAGCAGCTGTTCCCGCTGGTGCGGGATCTCTTGGGCGTGCACCTGCCCGTCCTCGTCCCCAACCGGCGCGGCCTCGACCGCGCCCTCGCGCTCGGCGCGGACCGGGTCGCCGTCTTCGCCAGCGCCACCGAGTCCTTCGCGAAGGCCAACCTCAACCGCACGATGGACGAGTCGCTGGCCGTGTTCGACCCCGTCGTCAAGCACGCCAAGGACGAGGGCGCCCACGTCCGCGGCTATGTGTCCATGTGCTTCGGCGACCCCTGGGAGGGCGCGGTCTCGCTGCACCAGGTCGCCGGTGTCTGCAAGGCGCTGATGGACATGGGCTGCGACGAGCTGAGCCTGGGCGACACCATCGGCGTCGCCACACCGGGGCACGTGCTCGAACTGCTCTCCCTGCTGGGCGAGGAGGGCGTGCCGGCCAACGTCATCGGCGTCCACTTCCACGACACCTACGGCCAGGCCCTCGCCAACACCCTGGCCGCCCTCCAGCACGGCGTCACCACGGTCGACGCCTCCGCCGGCGGCCTCGGCGGCTGCCCGTACGCCAAGTCCGCCACCGGCAATCTCGCCACCGAGGACCTCGTGTGGATGCTTCAGGGTCTCGGCATCGACACCGGGGTCGACCTCGGCCGTCTCGTCGCCACCAGCGCGTGGATGGCCGGCCAACTGGGCCGACCCAGCCCGTCCCGCACCGTCCGAGCCCTGTCCCACAAGGACACCGAGGCCGCCGAGGCCACTGAGGAGCAGTGACCGTCATGGACTTCCGTCTCTCCCCCGAGCTCGAAGAACTCCGCCGCACCGTCGAGGCGTTCGCGCACGACGTCGTGGCACCCAAGATCGGCGAGTTCTACGAGCACCACGAGTTCCCCTACGAGATCGTCCGCGAGATGGGCCGCATGGGCCTGTTCGGGCTGCCGTTCCCCGAGGAGTACGGCGGCATGGGCGGTGACTACCTGGCCCTGGGTGTGGCCCTGGAGGAACTGGCCCGCGTGGACTCGTCGGTGGCCATCACCCTCGAAGCCGGCGTCTCCCTCGGCGCCATGCCCCTGCACCTGTTCGGCACGCACGCCCAGAAGCAGGAGTGGCTGCCGCGCCTGTGCTCGGGCGAGATGCTCGGCGCCTTCGGCCTGACGGAGCCCGACGGCGGCTCGGACGCGGGCGCCACGCGCACGACGGCCCGGCTCGACGAGTCGACGAACGAGTGGGTGATCAACGGCACCAAGTGCTTCATCACCAACTCCGGCACGGACATCACGGGCCTGGTCACGGTCACGGCGGTCACCGGCCGCACGCCGGACGGCAAGCCGCTGATCTCGTCGATCATCGTCCCGTCCGGCACGGCGGGCTTCACGGTCTCCGCTCCTTACTCGAAGGTCGGCTGGAACGCCTCGGACACCCGCGAGCTGTCCTTCTCCGACGTCCGCGTCCCGGCCGCCAACCTGCTGGGCGAACTGGGCCGCGGATACGCCCAGTTCCTGCGGATCCTCGACGAGGGCCGGGTCGCCATCGCGGCTCTGGCGACCGGACTCGCCCAGGGCTGTGTGGACGAGTCGGTGAAGTACGCGAAGGAACGCCACGCGTTCGGCCGCCCCATCGGCGCCAACCAGGCCATCCAGTTCAAGATCGCCGACATGGAGATGAAGGCCCACACGGCCCGCCTGGCCTGGCGCGACGCGGCGGCCCGCCTGGTGACCGGCGCCCCCTTCAAGAAGGAGGCCGCCCTCGCCAAGCTCCACTCCTCCACCGTCGCCGTGGACAACGCGCGCGACGCCACCCAGATCCATGGCGGCTACGGCTTCATGAACGAGTACCCGGTGGCCCGCATGTGGCGCGACTCCAAGATCCTGGAGATCGGCGAGGGCACGAGCGAGGTGCAACGAATGCTGATCGCACGGGAGTTGGGGCTGGTGGGCTGACCCGACCAAGGAGACGCGGCACCCAGGGCTGCCACAGGTTGGTCGGAACCCCCAAGAATCCCGTCGCGGGGTTCTGATCAAGGCGGACGGGCACCCCGGAGTACGGTCCTCCGGGGTGCCCGTTCGGCATGTTCAGCCTACTTCGCAGGCCAGGGCACCTGCGGAGACCGGTAGTAGCCGATCCCCAGCGCGTCCCACCGCGGCCCCTGCGCCGCGAGCCGCACCTTGTAGGTGTCCCAGTCGTGCGTGGACGCGGGCGACCAGCCGAGCTCGGCCGCCCCCGCCAGCCGCGGGAACACCATGTAGTCGATGTCGGCGTTCGTCACGATCGTCTCGGTCCACAGCGGCGCCTCGACGCCCCTGACCGACGAACTCGGCGCCCCGGCCAGGTAGTTGCCCGGGTCCCAGTCGTAGGCGCGCCGCACCTCCACCAGTCCGGCCCAGTCCTGGCCGAGCGGGGTGTCCTCGGTGTACTTCATGTCGAGGTAGATCCGGTCGGCGGGCGAGAGGATCAGCCCCGTCCCGTTCTGCGCGGCCTTCGCGACCTGTGCCTTCTCCGCCGCGTCGGTGTCGTCCAGCCCCCAGTACTGGGCGACGGCGCCCTTGACCGGGTGTGCGCCGGTCAGCTGGTGCCAGCCGATCACCGTCTTGCCGTACTTGGCGACGACGGGCTGCACCCGGTCCATGAACTTCACGTAGTCCTCGTGGCTGGTGGAGTGCGCCTCGTCACCGCCGATATGGAGATAGCGGCCCGGCGTGATCGCGGCCAGCTCGCGGATGACGTCGTCCACGAAGGCGTACGTGATGTCCTTGCCGACGCACAGCGAGCTGAAGCCGACGTCGGTGCCGGTGTAGAGCGGGGGAGCCACGCCGTCGCAGTTCAGTGCGGCGTACGAGGCGAGGGCCGCGTTGGTGTGGCCGGGCATGTCGATCTCGGGGACGACCTCCAGGTAGCGGGAGGCCGCGTACCGGACGATCTCCTTGTAGTCGGCCTTGGTGTAGTGGCCGCCCTTGCCGCCGCCGACCTGGGTCGAGCCGCCGTACGTCGCGAGGCGTGGCCAGGAGTCGATCGCGATGCGCCAGCCCTGGTCGTCACTCAGGTGCAGATGCAGCTTGTTGACCTTGTAGAGGGCCAACTCGTCGATGTAGCGCTTGACCTGGTCCACGGTGAAGAAGTGGCGGGAGACGTCGAGCATGGCGCCGCGGTAGGCGTAGCGCGGGCTGTCCTTGATCGTGCCGCCCGCGACCAGCCAGGGTCCGCGCTGCACGGAGTCCTTCTCGACGGCCGCGGGGAGCAGCTGGCGCAGGGTCTGGACACCGTGGAAGAGGCCTGCGGGCTCGGCGGCGGTGATGGTGACGCCCTTGCCGCCACTGTCGAGACGGTAGCCCTCGGCGCCGAACGAGCCCTTGGCCAGCCGGAGTTGGATGCCTCCCCCGCCCTGCGTGGTGACGGGCAGGCGGTAGCCGGTGGAGGGCCGCAGAATGTCCGCGAGGTATTCGCCGACCCGCCGCGCCGCGCCGGAGTCGGGGACGCGGATGGCCGTGTCACGGGTGATGCGGTACGCGGATCCGCCCGGGGCGACCGCCGCGGGGGCCGGAACCACCCGGTCGAGCGGGGACGCCTTCGCCTGAGCTGCCGGTGCCGCCCCGGCGGTGAAGGCGCCCGCCGCCGCGACGAGCAGCAAGGACCCCAGGACGCGGGCCATACGGGGAGTCGTTCTGTGGTGCCGTCTCACATGCGCTCCCTTCGACAGTGATCATCAGTGATCACCACTGACCAGGATTGGTAGAGACCACTCTCCCGCAGTTCCGGTGAAACAATCACCCCATGGCGGAAATCATCCAGAAGGACGGCACGTGGGCCTTCGACGGCGATGCCGTGCGACTGACGCCCGGCCGGGACAGAAACGTCAGCCTGCTCCGCCGGACCCTGGGTGAACTCGTCGTCCCGCTGGGGGCGTTGGCGGGGGTCTCGTTCGAGCAGGGCAGGAAGTCGGGGCGGCTCAGGCTGCGGCTGCGCGACGGCGCCGACCCGCTGCTGCACGCCTCCGGCGGACGGCTCACCGAGCCCAACGACCCGTACCAGCTGCTCGTCGAGTCGGACCGCTACGGCGTCGCCGAGTACTTCGTGGACGAGGTGCGCAACGCCCTGCTCCTTGACGAGGTTCCGTCGGACCCGGTGACCGAGTACCTGCTGCCCGGCCCGTCCGTCCCGCTCTCCGTCGCCGCCGGGGACGGCGCCGCGAGCTTCGACGGCGAGCAGATCCGCCTGGAGTGGAACTGGAAGACGGAGGACGCCAAGGCGGCTGCCGGCGCCCGCACCGTGGCCGTGACGGACGTCGTCGCCGTGGAGTGGCAGCCGGCGGCCGGTCTGGAGAACGGGCATCTGCGCTTCACCGTGCGCCACGCGCCCACCAAGGCGCCGCCCAAGTACGACCCCAACTCCGTGGAACTGTGGGGCTTCAAGAAGGATCCACTGATGGCGCTGGTCGCGGCGGCCGTGCAGGCACGGCTGCGGCATCCCTCGGCGGCCGCCACGGCGGACGTGCCGCCCCCAAAGTCCCCCGAGCGGCTCGAGTCCGCCGGCGGGCGCGAGGACGACCACGACGCGCTGCTGCGGCGACTGCGCGAACTCGGCGAACTGCACCGCACGGGCGTCCTGACCGACGAGGAGTTCGCACTGGCGAAACAGGCGGTCCTCAAGCGCATGTAACGCATACGAGGACCGCCTGTGTGACGCGGATGTGCGCCCTGCCTTCCGGGCACACGGCTGTTACTTGGCCCTGCGCGCCACCGTGAAGTGGTCGATGCGGTCACCGGTCTCGGCGACGCCCGACACCTTCAGCTTGGCGTAGTGGCCCCGCGGCGCGGGCTCGACGTCCACGCGCAGGAAGGAGTAGTTGAGGTAGCGCACCCGGGACCAGGCGACGGTCTCGTTGACCTTGCCGTCCTTGGTGTTGATGAAGGAGGCGACGGAGTCGACCTCGTTCAGGTGCCCCTCGTAGGAGTCCGGCGCGGAGAACGCGTACAGGCTGCGGCCGGCGGCGCCCGCCGTCACGTAGACGACGCCCTCGGTCTCGGAGTACGCCGTCTCGCCGATCGGCAGCTTCTTGACGACCTTGTCGCCCTTGATGACGTCGGTGCGCTCGTACTGGTGGTTGTGGCCGTTGATGACCAGGTCCACCGTGTACCTCTCGAACAGCGGCACCCACTCCTGTCGCACGCCCCCCTCCGAGGCGTGCGCCGTGGAGGTGCAGTAGGCGCAGTGGTGGAAGAACACGACGATGAAGTCGATGTCCTTCGCGGCCCGGTACTTCTTCAGCTGGGCCTCGAACCACTTGGTCTGGGTGCCGCCGGAGATGCCGAGGTTGGCCGGGATCTCGAAGGAGACGTCGTTCGGGTCCAGCGAGATGATCGCCGTGTTGCCGTGGACGAAGGAGTACACGCCCGGCAGGTGCGCCTTGTCCGGCCCGTTGTCGGGGAGCGTGAAGCGCGCCTCCTCGCCGCCGTAGCCGTTGGGCGAGTACCAGGCCTCCATGTCGTGGTTGCCGTAACTGACCATCCACGGCACGGACTTGGCGACCGACTCGGTCTGGGCGAGGAACTGGTCCCAGGTGCGCGAGTCGAAGCCCGTGTCGGAGGTCTTGCCCTGGCCGGCCGGGTCGCCGTAGGCGATGTCGCCGGCGTGCAGGTGGAAGCTCGGGTTCTGGCCGAGGATCAGGCTGTCGTTGGCCAGCGCGTGGTAGCTGACGCCCTGGTCGCCGAAGGCCGTGAAGGTGAACGGCTCCTTGTGCGAGGGCGCGGTCCTGAAGGTGCCCAGGGTGCCCAGCAGGTGCGGCTCGGCCGGGTCGAAGCCCTGGTGGCCGACGCCGTAGTAGTACGTCTTGCCGGGGCGCAGGTGGCTGAGCCTGGCGTGCAGGTAGTACTGCGTGTGGTCGCCGCTCGCGCCGACGCCGGCCGGCGTGTAGAGCGTGCGGACCTCGGCCTCGATCTTGCGGGAGAGGTCCCAGGGGTGGGCGCCGATGCGGATGAAGGGCTTCTTCACCGCGACCGGGACCTGCCAGGAGACGGTCATCTCGGTCCTGGCGTCATTGCCGTAGGCGAGGTGGCGGCCGAAGGGGGCGACGAGCGAGCCGTCGACGTGCTCGGTCGCGGGGGCGGTGCGCTGCGTGGGTACGGCCGCCTGCGCCACCGCACCCGGCACGAACGCGCCACCGGCGACGGCGCCGATCGTGACGGCGCCGCCTCTCATCAGGTTGCGCCGCGAGAATCTTGCGCGCAGGTACTCGTGCTGCTCGGCCATGCTCATGCGCTCGGCGAGCTGCTCCGGTACTCCCATACGAGGAATGTCCATGACGTCTGAAACTCGTGCACATGAACGACGTCGCACAAGACTCAGGATGGACAGTCCGCAAACAGAGGTTCATGAGAAGACCAAGGAGGTTCCCCACAGACCCTTGCCCGATATCGGGCAGGATTCTTGCGAAACGTCTTTCGGTACCCCAGGATCTACCGGGTGCACGACGAACTTGTTGATCACCTGACCCGTTCCACGCCCCTGAGCCGGGGCGAGGCACTGCGGGTGATCCAGGACGTGCTCGCCTACTTCGACGAGACGACCGAGGACTACGTCCGTCGCCGCCACCGCGAGCTGCAGGCCCAGGGCCTGGTGAACGCGACGATCTTCGAACAGATCGAGGCGGACCTGAAATACCGCGCGGTCGCGCCGCCGGAGCTTACGCTCAGGCAACTGCGCCGCATCGTCTACGGCTGAGGGATTCATCTGCATGTGCGGAATCGTCGGATACATCGGGAAGCGTGACGTGGCCCCGCTGCTGCTGGAGGGGCTGCAGCGGCTGGAGTACCGCGGCTACGACTCGGCGGGCATCGTCGTCACGTCCCCCAAGGCGGCGGGCCTGAAGATGGTCAAGGCCAAGGGGCGTGTGCGCGAGCTGGAGGCCAAGGTCCCGGCCCGCTTCAAGGGCACGACCGGCATCGCCCACACCCGCTGGGCCACCCACGGCGCCCCCTCCGACGTGAACGCCCACCCGCACCTGGACGCCGAGGGCAAGGTCGCCGTCGTCCACAACGGCATCATCGACAACGCCTCCGACCTGCGCCGCAAACTGGAGGCGGACGGCGTCGAGTTCCTCTCCGAGACGGACACCGAGGTGCTCGTCCACCTCATCGCCCGCGCCCAGGCCGAGACCCTGGAGGAGAAGGTCCGCGAGACCCTGCGGGTCATCGAGGGCACGTACGGCATCGCCGTCATGCACGCCGACTTCCCCGACCGCATCGTGGTGGCCCGAAACGGCTCCCCGGTGGTCCTCGGCGTCGGCGAGAAAGAGATGTTCGTCGCCTCGGACATCGCCGCCCTGGTCGCCCACACGCGGCAGATAGTGACTCTGGACGACGGCGAGATGGCCACCCTCAAGGCCGACGACTTCCGGACGTACACCACCGAGGGCACCCGTACGACGTCCGAGCCGACCACCGTGGAGTGGGAGGCGGCCTCCTACGACATGGGCGGCCACGACACCTACATGCACAAGGAGATCCACGAGCAGGTCGACGCCGTGGACCGCGTGCTGCGCGGCCGCATCGACGACCGCTTCTCCACCGTGCACCTCGGCGGCCTGAACCTGGACGCCCGTGAGGCGCGCCAGATCCGCCGGGTGAAGATCCTCGGCTGCGGCACCTCGTACCACGCGGGCATGATCGGCGCGCAGATGATCGAGGAGCTGGCCCGTATCCCCGCGGATGCCGAGCCGGCCTCCGAGTTCCGGTACCGCAACGCGGTCGTGGACCCCGACACCCTCTACGTCGCCGTCTCGCAGTCCGGCGAGACCTACGACGTCCTCGCGGCCGTCCAGGAGCTGAAGCGCAAGGGCGCGAGGGTGTTCGGCGTCGTCAACGTGGTGGGCTCGGCGATCGCACGGGAGGCGGACGCCGGCATCTACGTGCACGCGGGCCCCGAGGTCTGCGTGGTCTCCACCAAGTGCTTCACGAACACCACGGTGGCCTTCGCCCTCCTCGCCCTCCACCTGGGCCGCACCCGCGACCTCTCGGTCCGCGACGGCAAGCGGATCATCGAGGGCCTGCGGAAGCTGCCGGCGCAGATCACCGAGGTCCTGCAGCAGGAGGAGGAGATCAAGAAGCTGGCCGCGCAGTACGCCGACGCCCGCTCGATGCTCTTCATCGGCCGGGTCCGCGGCTACCCGGTGGCCCGCGAGGCCTCCCTGAAGCTGAAGGAGGTCTCGTACATCCACGCCGAGGCCTACCCCGCCTCCGAGCTCAAGCACGGTCCCCTGGCCCTGATCGAGCCCGCCCTCCCCACGGTCGCGATCGTCCCCGACGACGACCTCCTGGAGAAGAACCGCGCGGCCATGGAGGAGATCAAGGCCCGCAGCGGCCGCATCCTCGCGGTGGCGCACCAGGAGCAGGAGAAGGCCGACGCGACGATCGTGGTCCCGAAGAACGAGGACGAGCTGGACCCGATCCTGATGGGCATCCCGCTCCAACTCCTCGCCTACCACACGGCCTTGGCCCTCGGGCGGGACATCGACAAGCCGAGGAACCTCGCGAAGTCGGTGACGGTCGAGTAGGACGCACCCGCTGAGGCCACCCGGCAGAACGGACCCCCACGTGTCGCCACCGAACACGGGGGGTCCGCTCCATTCGCCGGGGGCCGCCCAAACCCCCGGCCTGCGCAGCTAGCCGGTGGCCGTCACCCTCCGGCCGGCAGCACGTCGAGGAAGCACGGTCGGCCAGTGTGCGAGGGCCGCGGTCGCCGCGTACCAGGCCACCGCCCCCGCCGCGACCGAGAACCAGCCGCCGGCCTTCGCCACTGAGTCGCTGGTCGCGAACTGCGCGATGGCGAGGAGCACGAGGGAGACGAAGAACAACCCGTAGGTGCCCTGGGTGAGTTGGTCCCCGCCCGCGAGGGTCAGGGTGAGCGTCACGAGGGCGAACAGCAGCAGGAAGAGTCCCGCCGCGTTGGCCGACATGGCGCTGCCGGCCGCGAGTGCCCAGGTGAACCACAGGGCGCCGAGGGCCGCGTAGGCCGTACCTGTCGGCACGTCACGGTCGCGGAAGGCGAACAGTCCGGCGACGAACAGCGCAACGCCGCCTACGTAGTGGGCCAGTGATACGGCGTCAGCGGCCGACACTCCATTGATCACGTCGGTGTTTCCGAGTCCGAACGCCAACAGGGTGATACCCAGGGCGAGTCGGCCGACCACGGTAGTGGTTCCGCTTCCCGCGGAGACGTCGTTGTCCACGGCGGGGCTCCCTTCGTGCATGTGCAGTTGTGCGGTGACCGATGTATGCCCTTCACAAAGGCACAAACACCTCTACGCGTGAGTAGGTTTGCGCACCGCACAAAGAAGGCCGCCTGTTCCCGGATCGCATCTCACCTGGGAGAACGAGACGCTACGGAATCACAACGACGGGTCGCTTTGCCCGCTTGGCCAGCCGCCCGGCCACGGAGCCGAAGATACGTCCGACGATTCCGTGCGTGGAGCCGACGACGATCGCGTCCGCCTCGTACTCCTGGCCCACCTCTTCGAGTTCGTGGCAGATGTCGCCGCCGCGCTCGACCAGGATCCAGGGCACCTCGGCCAGATAGTCCGCGCAGGCGAGTTCGAGACCGAGCACCTCGGTGCGGTGGTCCGGTACGTCGACGAAGACCGGTGGCTCGCAGCCGGCCCACACCGTGGTGGGCAGCCGGTTGGCGACGTGGACGATGATGAGGCCCGATCCGGAGCGGTGGGCCATGCCGATCGCGTAGGCGAGGGCACGCTCACTGGAGGTGGAGCCGTCGAAACCGACGACGACACCGTGCTTGAAGGCTGGATCGCAGGAATGGCGTGAGTCTTCCGCCGCCTGGGGCTCGGCCGCCGTGGGATCGGCGACGGGCCGCTTGCGGTCCGCGTGTTCGAAGAATTCGTGACCGGCCATGGCTGTCTCGGGGATTTGATCCTTTTGGGAGGGACGACAGTGTGCGGCGGAGCTGTGTCCGGGAATCATCTTCCCAACCCCATACCCCCAAGGGTACGGCGGCACGCCTCCTTCGCCCAGATCCCGCCCACGGTGCGTGGGGGTTCCAGGGAGCATGCACGAGGGGGTGCCCGTAACGCAATGGTTGCTGCGCTGTACAGGCGGTTCGCACAGGACTCACTTACCCGGCGGCCGGCAGGGCGGAGGCGTACAGTGACCGACCGGTCGAACAGGCGTTGAACACCGTGACCCAGCCCCAGGGAGCACGCATGCCCGGACCGCACCCCACCCCCGAGACTCCCCGCGCGACCGCCCCGCCCCAGGACACCGCGACCGACGTCGTCCGCTGGGCGGCCTTCAGCTGTGTCCTCGTCCCCGTGGTCCTCCTCTGGTACGGCACCTCTCTCGCCGGCGCGGCGGGCACGGCACTCGGTCTCGCCGCCGTCACCGCCGCCTGCCGCCTTCTGCTGCGCCAGTCCGAACGCTGCGCGGCCCGCCCGCCGACCGGGGAACCCACGTCCCGCCGCGGCCGCCATCACAGAAGTGGCACGGGTGCTCACAGAGGTGGGCGTCACACTGGGGGAAGTACACCGGTCGGCTGACCGGTTTCCGCGCACGCGTCCGACGCTTTTCAGCCAACTTCCGGACACCGCGCATCCCTTGCCCCAACCACCCCCCAACCCCCGTTCCACCTGCAAGGACAGGGGTGCGAGGGGACCGCGTACCCTACGTGGATTGGCCACTGCGACAAGGCGCACTTCCCTGCACGGCCCGCGAGTGCAACGCTTCGTGATCGAATGCTTCACGCCAAGTTGCCATGTCGACAATGTGCCGGTTGCCGAACCGGGTCACCCCGGCACCACGCGACACAGTAGATTCGATCTTGACGTCTTACGGCGGGGGACTCGTGCAGGACCGAGGGGAAACGTGCAGGAGCGACACAACCGAGGAGCCGCGACCACCGAGGGGGGCTTAGCAGTATGAGCCACGACTCCACTGCCGCGCCGGAAGCCGCGGCCCGGAAGCTTTCCGGGCGACGCCGCAAGGAGATCGTCGCGGTGCTGCTGTTCAGCGGCGGCCCCATCTTCGAGAGTTCCATACCACTGTCGGTGTTCGGTATCGACCGCCAGGACGCCGGCGTACCGCGCTACCGACTGCTGGTGTGCGGGGGGGAGGAAGGCCCACTGCGGACCACAGGGGGCCTGGAGCTCACGACGCCGCACGGCCTGGAGGCGATCTCCCGCGCAGGCACGGTCGTCGTACCGGCCTGGCGCTCGATCACCTCTCCGCCACCGGAGGATGCGCTCGACGCACTGCGTCGGGCACACGAAGAGGGTGCCCGCATAGTCGGCCTGTGCACCGGCGCCTTCGTCCTGGCGGCGGCGGGCCTGCTGGACGGCCGTCCCGCGACCACACACTGGATGTACGCGCCGACGCTGGCCAAGCGCTATCCGTCGGTGCACGTCGATCCGAGAGAACTCTTCGTCGACGACGGCGACGTGCTGACGTCCGCCGGGACGGCGGCCGGAATCGATCTCTGTCTCCACATCGTGCGGACGGACCACGGCAACGAGGCGGCGGGCGCGCTGGCCCGGCGTCTGGTCGTCCCGCCGCGCCGGTCGGGCGGTCAGGAGCGCTACCTCGATCGATCTTTACCTGAGGAGATCGGCGCCGACCCGCTCGCCGAGGTCGTCGCCTGGGCGCTGGAGCATCTGCACGAGCAGTTCGACGTGGAGACGCTCGCCGCGCGTGCGTACATGAGCAGGCGCACCTTCGACCGCCGTTTCCGCTCGCTCACGGGAAGCGCTCCCCTGCAGTGGCTGATCACTCAGCGCGTACTGCAGGCGCAGCGCCTCCTGGAGACGTCGGACTACTCGGTGGACGAGGTCGCGGGCCGCTGCGGCTTCCGCTCGCCGGTGGCCCTGCGCGGACACTTCCGCCGTCAGCTGGGTTCGTCTCCGGCCGCCTACCGCGCCGCGTACCGGGCTCGCCGTCCGCAGGGCGACAGGACGGTCGACGTGGAGGGCGCGGCCGGCCCGCCGGGGCCTCCGCCCCTGCTGCATCCGGAGGGACCGGTGCCGCTGCAGAGCCGGCGGGCGGCGGCGAGCGCGTTGGGAGCGGCGGCGCTGTCCGCGTCCGCCCCTCTGGAGAACGGCCGTGAGGCATACATCACGAGCCGGGCGAGCGTGCCGGGGCAACGCAGCGGTATGTGAGCACATCCTCCGACGCCGGTCGGGCCAGCTGTCTTTCAGCCCGTCCGGCGCCTGAGGATCAGGCGCCTTCAGGCCGAACTGGGATCTGGGGGCCAGAGCCCGCAGCGAGGCCCGCTGCCACACCGGGCACCCCAATAACCGGGCGCCAGCCTTAGGGTGGTCGCATGAACGATCGCATGGTGTGGATCGACTGCGAGATGACCGGCCTCTCGCTGTCCGACGACGCGCTCATCGAGGTGGCCGCCCTCGTCACCGACTCCGAGCTGAACATCCTCGGAGAGGGAGTCGACATCGTCGTCCGTCCGCCGGACCGGGCACTGGAGACGATGCCGGAGGTGGTGCGTCAGATGCACACCGCGTCCGGGCTGCTGGAGGAACTCGCCGGCGGCACGACGCTGACGGACGCCGAGGAGCAGGTCCTCTCCTACGTCCGCGAACACGTCAAGGAACCCGGCAAGGCCCCGCTGTGCGGCAACTCGGTCGGCACCGACCGCGGCTTCCTGCTCCGGGACATGCCGACGCTGGAGGACTACCTCCACTACCGGATCGTCGACGTGTCGAGCGTCAAGGAGCTCGCCCGGCGCTGGTACCCGCGGGCCTACTTCAACAGCCCGGAGAAGAACGGCAACCACCGCGCCCTCGCCGACATCCGCGAGTCGATCGCGGAACTGCGCTACTACCGCGAGGCGATCTTCGTACCCCAGCCCGGCCCCGACTCCGACACGGCGAGGACGATCGCCGCGAAGCACGTCCTGCCCGCGCAGTAGAGGCCCAAAGGGGGCGCCGGAAAAGCCGTGCGCGAGCACCCCTTCGGACCCTGTACACTTTTTCTCGGCCGGTCGGAAAACCACGAAGTTGACCGCCGGTCGTGGTGGGTGTAGCTCAGATGGTAGAGCACCTGGTTGTGGTCCAGGATGTCGCGGGTTCGAGTCCCGTCACTCACCCTGAAGGATCAGCCGGTGATCCCGCGGAAGCGGGGTCACCGGCTGATTCGCGTTCAGCCAACGGCACTGCTGCGCCCGGCCCTCAAGTCCCTCGCTGATCCGGCGACTTGGCGCCCGGCGTAGGCTGCCGCGGATGACCGAGCCGTTCCGCACCGCCCGTCTGGACGTCGTCCCCCTGTGCGTCGAGCACGCCGCCGAGATGGCAGCCGTCCTGTCGGACCCGGCCCTGCACACGTTCATCGGCGGCGCCCCCGCCTCCCCCGAAAACCTGCGGGCCCGCTACGGGCGCCTGGTCGCGGGGTCCTCCGACCCGTCCGTCACCTGGTGCAACTGGGTGCTCAGGCTGCGCGAGGACTCCCGGCTGGTGGGGACCCTCCAGGCCACGCTCGGACAGGCCGTCGCGGAGATCGCCTGGGTGGTCGGCACCCCGTGGCAGGGGCGGGGCCTGGCCTCCGAAGCCGCCCGCGGACTCGTCGCACTGCTGGGACAGAACCCCTCCGTGCTCACGGTGGTCGCACACATCCATCCCGAGCACCGGGCCTCGGAAGCCGTGGCCCGGGCCGCCGGACTGGAGCCCACGGACGAGGAGCAGGACGGCGAGCGAAGGTGGCGCCTTGCGCCACGCCCCTGACCGCCCCCGCCCACCGCGCGCAGACGGGGGCTCGACGGCGGCGGCCTCGGCAACGGCCCGCAGGGGATGAGGAGTCAGAGGTCTCGGCGTTCGTCATCAGGAGCCGGTGGGGCGAGGGGCGACGGCGCCGTGATCAGGAACCGGGGTCGGGTGACCGGGCCGTGATCAGGACGACGTCCGCGTCACCAGCTCCGTCGCCAGCACCACCTGCCGGCGTTCCAGATCGCGGGAGACGGCCGGGCGGCGGTCGGCGATCTCGCCGAGCAGGAGGTCGATCATGCGGCGGCCCATCTCCTCGATGGGCTGGCGGACGCTGGTGAGCGGCGGGTCCATGTGGCGGGCGATGGCCGAGTCGTCGTAGCCGACGAGTGCCACGTCGTCGGGGATGCGGCGGCCCCTCTCGCGCAACACCTGGCGGGCGCCGGCCGCCATCACGTCCGAGCCCGCGAAGACCGCGTCCAGATCGGGGCGACGGGCGAGCAGCTTCGTCATCGCCCGGCGGCCGCCCTCCTCGGTGAAGTCGCCCGGCTCGATGAGCTGTTCGTCGACCTCGTGGCCCGCGTCGCGCAGGGCGTCCCGGTAGCCGTCGACGCGGCGCTGGGCGCCGTAGACGTCGAGGCGGCCGGTGATGTGCGCGATGCTGCGGCGGCCCCGGCCGGCCAGGTGCTCCACCGCCGAGCGGCCACCGCCGTAGTTGTCCGAGTCCACCGACGTCAGCGTCTCCCCGGCCGACCGGGGACCGCTGATCACCGCCGGGATCTCCAGCTGGGCCAGCAGGTCCGGGAGCGGGTCGTCCGCGTGCACCGAGACCAGCAGGACGCCGTCCACGCGGTGGGCGGCCAGGTACTGGGCCAGCCGACGGCGCTCCTTGTCGCCGCCCGCGAAGATCAGCAGGAGCTGCATCTCCGTGTCCGACAGTTCCGCGCCGACACCCTTCAGCATGTCGGAGAAGTACGGCTCCGAGAAGAAGCGCGTCTCCGGCTCGGGGACGACCAGGGCGATCGCGTCCGTGCGGTTGGCCGCGAGGGCGCGAGCGGCCGTGTTGGGGACGTAGCCGAGCTCGGCCACCGCCGCCTCGACCGCGGCGCGGGTCGCGTCGCTGACCCTGGGCGAGCCGTTGATCACCCGGGAGACCGTGCCACGGCCCACGCCGGCGCGGGCGGCCACCTCTTCGAGCGTGGGCCGCCCTCCGCTTCGGCTCCGCGACATTGGCTCCGCCCTTTCGCCGTTGACCCCGTGTTGGCCTGGAATCTAACAGTCCCATGGGACCGGTGAGCGCCCCTGGGGGCTGCCCTGGGCGGGACGGGTGTCTCGGCCCGAACAGCCTTGCCCTGACACGCCGAACGGCTTCGCCCTCGCACGCCGACGGGCCGGAAGACAGCACCCGGTACCGGAACCATCAAGTCCACTTAACGGCCCGATAACTGAACGCATCTCGCCCCGCGCACTCCCTTGACACCCCCGCCCGAACCGACGACCCTTCAACACATCACCTGTGGGAGCGCTCCCACAGTACCTGACACATACACATCCCGCACGTTCCCCGCCCGAGCCGCAGCGAGTAACAACGGGCCCAACCAGTGCAGTTGGCCGGGGGGTCGGCACGTCAGGCAACAGGAGGACGCAAATGGGCACGAGTACCCGACGGTCCCGCAGGCTGATGGCCCTAGCGGCCGTCGCCGCGCTGGCGACGGGACTGCTGGCCGGCTGCTCCAAGGACTCGGACGACGGTTCGTCGAACGACAGCGGCGGCAACGCCAAGGGCAAGACCACGTTGACCATCGGCACCTTCGGTGTGTTCGGCTACAAGCAGGCCGGTCTCTACGACGAGTACATGAAGCTGCACCCGGACATCAGCATCAAGGAGAACGTCACCACCCGTACCGACGTGTACTGGCCGAAGGTGCTCACCCGGCTGCAGGCCGGCTCCGGCACCGACGACGTCCAGGCGATCGAGGTCGGCAACATCACGGAGGCCGTGCAGACACAGGGCAGCAAGTTCGTCGACCTCGGCAAGGACGTCGACACGTCCCAGTGGCTGGGCTGGAAGAACTCCCAGGCCACCACCAAGGACGGCAAGCTGATCGGGCTCGGCACCGACGTCGGCCCGATGGCGATCTGCTACCGCAAGGACCTCTTCCAGAAGGCCGGCCTGGACACGGACCGCACCAAGCTCGCCGCGCAGTGGAAGGGCGACTGGTCGAAGTACGTCGACGTGGGCAAGGAGTACATGAAGAAGGCGCCCAAGGGCACCAAGTTCGTGGACTCGGCCTCGTCCGTCTACAACGCGGCCCTCGGTGGCGCGAGCGAGCGCTACTACGACAAGGGCGGCAACGTCATCTGGGACAAGTCCGACGGCGTGAAGAGCGCCTGGGACGACGCGATGACCGTGGCGACCAGCGACATGTCGGCGAAGCTGAAGCAGTTCGACAAGCCGTGGGACCAGGGCTTCGCCAACGGCACCTTCGCCACCGTGGCCTGCCCGGCGTGGATGATCGGCTACATCGAGCAGAAGTCCGGTGACTCCGGCAAGGGCAACTGGGACGTGGCGGCGGCCCCGACCGCGGCCAACTGGGGCGGCTCCTTCCTCGGCGTGCCGACGGCGGGCAAGCACCAGAAGGAGGCCATCGCCCTGACGAAGTGGCTGACCGCACCCGAGCAGCAGGCGAAGGTCTTCGCCAAGCAGGCCAGCTTCCCGTCGACCCCGTCGGCGTACGCGGGCCTGAAGCCGGCCGCGGACACCACGGCCTACTTCTCGAACGCGCCGATCACACAGATCTTCGCGGACTCGGCGAAGACCATCCCGGTCCAGTACTTCGGCATCAAGGACCAGCCGATCAACACGGCGATCACCGACGTCGGCATCCTCCAGGTCGAGCAGAAGGGCAAGAGCCCGACGCAGGGCTGGGACGCGGCGAAGAACGAGGTCAAGGACGTGCTCGGCCAGTGACCAGCTCCAAGCAGGCTCTCGCGCATCCCGCGTCGAGCGCCGAGGCCGCGCCCGGCACCCCGCCGGGCGCGGCCCGGGGCGCTCACGGTCGCGGTACACCGCCGGGCCCCGATTCGTGGCGCAGCCGGCTGTACCGCTGGGACATGAAGGCGTCCCCGTACGCGTTCATCGCCCCCTTCTTCATCATCTTCGGGGCGTTCTCGCTGGTCCCGCTGCTGTACACGGCCTGGTACTCGCTGCACGACGTGCAGCTGTCCTCGCTGGACCAGCAGACCTGGGCGGGCCTGGACAACTACCAGAACCTGCTCACCTCGGACTTCTTCTGGAACGCCCTCAAGAACACCTTCACCATCGGTGTGATCTCGACCGTCCCGCAGCTGATGGCGGCGATCGGCCTGGCGCACCTGCTCAACTACCGGCTGCGCGGCTCGACCGTGTGGCGGGTCGTGATGCTCACCCCGTACGCCACCTCGGTGGCGGCGGCGACGCTGGTCTTCACGCTGCTGTACTCCTGGGACGGCGGCATGATCAACTGGTTCCTGCACTTCGTGGGGATCGGTCCGGTCAACTGGCGTGAGTCCGACTGGGGTTCGCAGTTCGCCGTGTCGTCGATCGTGATCTGGCGGTGGACCGGCTACAACGCGCTGATCTACCTGGCGGCGATGCAGGCGATCCCGGTCGACCTGTACGAGTCGGCGTCGATCGACGGCGCCAACCGCTGGCAGCAGTTCCTGCACGTGACGGTCCCGCAGCTGCGGCCCACGATCCTGTTCACGGTGGTCGTCTCCGCGATCGGCGCGACCCAGCTCTTCGGTGAACCCCTGCTGTTCGGCGGGGTCAGCGGCTCCAAGGGCGGCTCCGAGCACCAGTACCAGACGCTCGGCCTGTACATGTACGACCAGGGCTGGATCATCGGCAACCTCGGCAAGGCGTCCGCGATCGCCTGGTCGATGTTCCTGATCCTGCTGATCGTCGCCGTGATCAATCTGCTGTTCACCCGACGCCTGAGGAAGTCCCAATGACCACCAGCGAACTGACGTTGCCTCAGGCACGGAAGAAGAAGGGCCGCGGGCCGACGGAACGCCGCCGGGTGATGGGCGCGGGCAAGCAACTGCACGCGGGCCCGGTGACGTACATCGTCCTGACGGTCTTCGCGCTGCTCTCGCTGGCACCCCTGGTGTGGACGGCGATCGCGGCCTCGCGCACCGACCGGCGGCTGGCCGAGACCCCGCCGCCCCTGTGGTTCGGCGGGAACCTGTTCAAGAACCTGGAGAGCGCCTGGGACCAGGCCGGGCTCGGCACCGCGATGCTGAACAGCACGGTCGTCGCGGGCACCATCACCATCAGTACGGTGCTCTTCTCCACGCTCGCCGGATTCGCCTTCGCCAAGCTGCGGTTCAGGTTCTCCGGCGTTCTGCTGCTGCTGACGATCGGCACGATGATGATCCCGCCGCAGCTGGCCGTCGTACCGCTGTATCTGTGGATGAGTGACCTGGGCTGGTCGAACCAGCTGCAGACGGTCATCCTGCCGACGCTGGTGACCGCCTTCGGGACGTTCTTCATGCGGCAGTACCTGGTGCAGGCGCTGCCGACCGAGCTGATCGAGGCGGCCCGGGTGGACGGTGCGAGCAGTCTGCGGGTGGTGTGGCACGTCGTGTTCCCGGCGGCGCGGCCGGCGATGGCCGTGCTGGGCCTGCTGACCTTCGTCTTCGCCTGGAACGACTTCCTGTGGCCGATCATCGCCCTCACCCAGCAGAACCCGACCGTGCAGGTCGCCCTGAACTCGCTCGGCACCGGCTATGTCCCCGACCAGGCCGTGATCATGGCGGGCGCACTGCTGGGCACACTGCCGCTGCTGATCGCGTTCATCCTGTTCGGCAAGCAGATCGTGGGCGGCATCATGCAGGGCGCGATCAAGGGCTGACCGCGCCTCCTTCTCTCCCTCTCCCCCTTCTCCCTCTCCCTTCTCTCCTTACTTCGTACGACGTTCGGGGCCGGGTCACCGCCGCTTCGGCCCCCTTCTCCCCCCTCCGACTCTTCGGTCTGCACGACCACTTATGGGAGCGCTTACATGCTTGAAACCGCACAGCCGGCGACTCCGGTGACCTTCCCCCCCGCCTTCCTCTGGGGGGCCGCGACCTCCGCGTACCAGATCGAAGGGGCGGTGCGGGAGGGCGGCCGTACGCCCTCGATCTGGGACACCTTCAGCCATACGCCGGGCAGGACGGCCGGCGGTGACCACGGTGACATCGCTGTCGACCACTACCACCGGTACCGCGAAGACGTGGCGCTCATGGCCGAGTTGGGCCTGTCCGCGTACCGCTTCTCGATCTCCTGGTCGCGGGTGCAGCCGACGGGGCGGGGTCCGGCCGTGCAGGTGGGCCTGGACTTCTACCGGCGGCTCGTGGACGAGCTGCTCGCCCACGGCATCAAGCCCGCCGTCACGCTCTACCACTGGGATCTGCCGCAGGAGCTGGAGGACGCGGGCGGCTGGCCCGAGCGGGACACGGCGCTGCGGTTCGCCGAGTACGCGCAGATCGTCGGGGAGGCGCTGGGCGACCGCGTGGAGCAGTGGATCACGCTCAACGAGCCGTGGTGCAGCGCGTTTCTCGGCTACGGCTCAGGGGTGCACGCGCCGGGCCGCACGGAGCCGGAGGCCACGCTCAGGGCCGCGCACCATCTCAACCTGGCGCACGGACTGGGGACTTCGGCCCTGCGGGCGGTGATGCCGGCCCGCAACTCGGTCGCCATCAGCCTCAACTCGTCGGTGGTCAGGCCGCTCTCACCGGGTGCCCCGGCGGATCTGGCGGCGGTGCGGAAGATCGACGACCTGGCCAACGGTGTCTTCCACGGCCCGATCCTGCACGGGGAGTACCCGGAGTCGCTGGTCGCGGCGACCGAGCCGATCACCGACTGGTCGTACGTCCTGGACGGGGACCTGCGCGCGATCAACCAGCCGCTGGACGCGCTCGGCCTCAACTACTACACCCCGTCGCTGGTTTCGGCGGCGGACGCCGGGCTCACCGGCCCGCGCGCCGACGGCCACGGCGCCAGTGCCCACTCCCCCTGGCCGGCCGCGGACGACGTCGCCTTCCACCAGGCGCCGGGCGAGCGCACCGAGATGGGCTGGTCGATCGACCCGACGGGCCTGCACGAGCTGATCATGCGGTACGCGCGGGAGGCACCGGGCCTGCCCCTCTACATCACGGAGAACGGCGCGGCCTACGACGACAAGCCCGACTCCGACGGCCGCGTCCACGACCCCGAGCGCATCGTCTATCTGCAGGGCCACCTCTCGGCTGTGCGCCGTGCGATCACCGACGGCGCGGACGTCCGCGGCTACTACCTGTGGTCCCTGATGGACAACTTCGAGTGGGCGTACGGCTATGAGAAGCGCTTCGGCGCGATCTACGTCGACTACGCGACCCTTGCCCGTACGCCGAAGTCGAGCGCCCGCTGGTACGGGCGGGCGGCCCGGACGGGGACGCTGCCCGCGGTGGCGGGCGACTAGCAGGGCCCCTGGGGAGGGGCCTACTGGCCGGGGGGCGGGGCGCGGCGACCCGGGGGCGTCGCGCCCCGGCCGGGTGGGGGGTGGTCCGGCCGGGGCGCAGTTGCCCCCGTTCCGCGATGGTCAGGCGTCCGTGGTCAGGCGTCCGTCAGGTGTGCGCCGTGGTCAGTTGAAGGCGCCGAACGCCTTCGAGAAGGCGAACCTGTCCTGGACGATCGAGCTGCAGGTGGCGTCGGCGGTGGGCTTGGCGCCGCCGTCGCACTGCTTGTCGCGGGTCGCCGACCACATCGACAGCCAGCCGAGGCCCTTGGACTTGGCGAAGGTCACCAGCTGCGCGGCGTCGTCGGCCTTGAAGACCTCCGACGAGACGTCGTTGACGCCGATCATCGGGGTGACGGCGACCGCCTTCCAGGCCGCGCTGTCGGACAGCCCGAGCACGCTCTTGACCTGGGCCTGCGTGGCGGTGGCGGCCTGCTCGGCGTAGGTGCCCATGTCGCCGCTGTACGAGGCGCCGTAGTCCATGGCCATGATGTTGACGGCGCTGGTCCTCACACCGTTGGACCTGGCGTTGGAGAGCAGGTTCACGCCGTCCTGGGTGAGGCCCTCGGGCATGACGGGGAGGGTGAAGGAGACATCCAGGTCGGGGTGGGCGGCCTGGAGCTTGGCTATCGCCTTCGCGCGGTTGGTGTTCGCCGTGGTGTTCGGCAGCGCGCCGCCCTCCACGTCGAAGTCGACCTTGGTCAGCTTGTACGCGTCCACGACCTTGCCGTACGCCGCCGCCAGCGCGTCCGCCGAGGAGCACGTCGTCGCCAGCTCGGAACCGGACGCACCACCGAAGGAGACCCGGACGTCGCCGCCCTTGGCGCGCAGCGCGCCGATCTGTGAGGCCACCCCGTCGCTGCCGAGGTCGCTGACCCCGCCCCACTTCGGCGTGCAGCCGCCGCCGTCGGTGACGAAGGCGAGGTTGTAGTTCTTCACCCCGGTCGCCTCGGCGCTCGCGAGCAGGTCGAAGGCCGGGTAGAGGGAGGTGTCGACGTAGGGCGCGAAGCCGGCGCTCGCCGTGGTGCCGGTGCCGGAGCTCTGGGACGGGGTGGGTGTGGGCGTGGGAGTGGCCGACTTGGTGGGGGTCGGGGTCGGCTCGGAGGTGGGTGTCGCGGTCGGGGTCGCGGACTGGGTGGGGCGGCCGCTCGGTTCGGGGGTCGCGCCGTCGTCCGCGGAGCAGTTGGCGCCGTCGATGAGACAGCTCTTCGGGTCGGCCGTTCCGTTGACGACGAAGCCGACGGTGACGGACTTGCCGGGCGCGAGGCCGTCGGTGTCCCACTTGGGCGGTGTCACGGTGACGTGCTGTCCGCTCACGCTGGACTCGGCGTTCCACAGCGAGCTGAGCCTGGCGCCGGAGGGCAGGTCGAACTCCAGCTTCCAGGCCTTCTCCGTCTGGCCGCTGTTGTTCGTGACGACGTACTGCGCGGTGTAACCGGTCGACCAGTCGCTGGTCTTGGTGTAGGCGGCGCCCACGCCGGCCGCCTGCGCGGTGCCGGTGAGCAGGATGGCGCCGCCACCGATCACGGCCGCCACGACAACGCCGCCGATCGCCTTGTTCCTGCCACTGACCTTGTGCCGGTGCGTGCTCATGCGCGTGCCTGCCTTCGCTGTTCACGGGGATCCACGGGGGCTTCCCGAGGTGGGGTGCGGCAGCACGCTAGCGATCCGGAATCGGGCAAAGCGCCTGATCCGGACGGGGGTTGAGGATCTTAGGGTGCGCTTAAGGAAGGGATCGGGGCCGGTTAAAGGTAGAGACCAATTTCGCCTGCACGGCCACCGGATCCGACGGCCACGGTCACCTGGCGAAGGCCTTCCTGCGGCGCCGTACCGACCGGTGCCCTCGCCCGCCGGGCGTCCGCTCCCGCCCGTCCAGCTGGATCCAGATCCGCACCTCGGTCCCGCCGAGGACCGACGACCCGATGCGCACATCCCCGCCGGTCGACTCCGCGAGCCGGCGCACGATGTCCAGTCCGAGGCCGGTCGAGCCGTCGCTGCCGGAGCCCCGGCCGCGCGCCATGGCCCGCTCCGGGTCGGGTATGCCCGGGCCGGCGTCCGACACCAGCACGATCACGGCGTCCTCGCCGTTGTGCAGGTCGACCGCGAAGGCCGTGCCCTCGGCGGTGTGCCGGAACACATTGCCCAGCAGGCCGTCCAGTGCGGCCACGAGGTCCGCCCTGGCCACCGGTATTCGCACCGGCCGGTCGGCGCCCGCCACCCGCCACTTGCGGCCCTCGTCCTCCGCGAGTGCCGACCAGAACGCCATCCGCTCGCGGACCACCTCGGCCGCGTCGCATCCGGCACCCGGGCCGGCCGCCGCGGTCTGCGGTTTGGCGTCCCGGGCCGTGCGGATGATGGTGTCGACCTCGCGCTCCAGCTGGGCGACTGCGGCCCGGGTCTGGTCGGCGGCCGGCCCCTCGCCCAGCGAGGCCGCGTTCAGCCGCAGCACGGTCAGGGGCGTACGCAGCCGGTGGGACAGGTCGGCCGCCAACTCACGTTCGTTCGCGAGGAGTTGTACGACCTGGTCGGCCATGGAGTTGAACGCGACGGCGGCCAGCCGCAGTTCGGTCGGCCCTTCCTCCGGCACCCTCCCGCCCAGCTTGCCCTCCCCCAGCTCGTGCGCACCCTCGACCAGCTTCTGCGCGGGCCGCACCATCCGTACGCCCAGCCGGTCGGCGACCGCGACCGAGCCGACGATCAGAGCGACGCCGACCCCGGCGAGCACCGCCCAGGCCGTGCCGACGCCGTTGCTGACCTCGGACTCGGGGACGTACACCTCGACGACGGCGATCGAGCCTGAGCTGAGGGCGACCGGCTGCAGCAGGGTCGCGCCCCCGGCGACCTTGGTGGTGGATGCGCGGCCCAGCCTGCGCACGGTCGCGATGTCCTCGTCGGCGGCGCGCTGCCGGCCGATGTCGACGGCCGCCTGTGTACCGGCCGCCGGTATGTGCACCGCCATCCCGGAGTCCGAGCCCGCCGATGCCACGACCCGCTCCAGCTGGTCGCGTTCGGTGGTGATGGACAGTGCCGGGGCGACCGCGGCCGCCTCCCGCTCGGCGTTGGAGAACGCACGGTCCCGGGCCATCTCCTTGATGACGAGCCCGAGCGGCACCGCGAAGGCGACCACGACCATGGCGGTGACCGCCAGACAGACCCTGACCAGTGCCCATCTCATCGCGGCGGCCCCGATCCCTCGGAGGCGGGCGGCTCCAGCTTCACGCCGACGCCCCGCAGTGTGTGGAGATAGCGCGGCTGTGCCGCGGTCTCGCCCAGCTTCCGCCGCAGCCAGGACAGATGGACGTCGATGGTCTGGTCGTCGCCGTACGACTGCTGCCACACCTCGGCGAGCAGTTCCCTGCGCGGGACGACGACGCCCGGCCGGCCGGCCAGGAAGGCGAGCAGGTCGAACTCGCGGCGGGTGAGGTCGAGCCGGACACCGTCCAGTTCGGCCTGGCGGCGCAGCGGGTCGACGGTGAGGCCGCCCACGCGCAGGACGGTGGAGGGCGGGGCGTCCGCGGGGGCGGACCGGGATCGCCGTAGGACCGCGGCCATCCGTGCGGAGAGATGCTCGACGGAGAAGGGCTTGGTCAGGTAGTCGTCCGCGCCCGCGTTCAGCAGCCGGACGATCTCCGTCTCGTCGTCCCGCGCGGTGGCGATGATCACCGGCACGTCGGTGATGCCGCGCAGCATCTTCAGGGCCTCGGACCCGTCCAGGTCGGGCAGTCCGAGGTCCAGGATGACCACGTCGAAGGTGAAATGGGCGACCTCGCGCAGCGCCTCCAGCGCCGTGCCGACACTGCGCACGATGTGCGCGGCGTCCGTCAGGTGCCGGATCAGCGCCGAGCGTACGAACTGGTCGTCCTCGACCACAAGCACACTTGCCATGCGCGGCACCGTACGCCATGCGCAGGAGCCGCATCGGGGCCTGTGGACAACTCCGCCCATGTGGACGCCGGGCGGGACACCGGTGGGGCGCGTGAGGCAGTATGGCCCGCGATGCGCAGAGCCCTCGTACACGTACTGGCTTGGTCGCTCGCCACGGGCGCGGCGGTCACGCTGTCGTGGTGGGGCGTCCATACGGTCATGGCGGGCACGGCGTACGACCCGCCGCGCGCCCTGCCGATCACGGCGGCGGACGCGACCACGCAGGAGTCGAAGCCGCTGGCGTCGTCGACGAAGCGGCCCTCCCCGTCAGCGTCGAAGAGCGCGTCGCACAGGCCCTCCCCGGCCCCGACCGCCACGAGGTCGACGACACCGACGGCCGGCCCCACCCCGACCCCCACCTCGTCCGGCCGGGTCAAGGCCTACGACACCGACGGCGGCCGCGCGGTGTTCGACCTGGGCAGGACGGACGCGACGCTGGTGTCGGCGACGCCGGGGGCGGGCTGGTCGATGCAGGTCTGGAAGACGGAGACATGGATCCGGGTGGAGTTCAGCTCGGGTGCGGACCGGGTGTCGGTGTTCTGCACCTGGCACGACGGGCCGCCGCATGTGGAGATAGGGAACTACTGACGGCGCGGGTCCGACAGGGCCTAGCGGAACACCGAGGGCGGCGGCGCCGGGGAGGCGACCGCCGCCGCGTCCGTCACGGGCGCCGCCCCGCCGGTGAAGTCGACGAGCGCGCGCCCGTGTTCGACCCGGCCGGGGTGCGGGTCGGAGGCGGCGCTGCGGGTCAGTTCGGCGATCGGCAGCGGGGCGTCGGAGGCGACGAGGACCGCGTTGCCGAAGCGCTTGCCGCGCAGCACGGTCGGGTCGGCGAGCAGCGCGAGTTCGGAAAAGCGGGCGGCCGCCGTGGCGATCTGGCCGCGGAGATGGGCGAGCGGCGGCCCGTCGGCGATGTTGGCGGCGTACACGCCACCCGGTTTCAGGGCCCGGCGGACCTCGTCGAGGAACTCGGCCGAGGTGAGGTGCGCGGGGGTGCGGGCCCCGCTGAACACATCGGCGACGACGAGGTCGGCCCAACCGTCGAGCACCTTGGCGAGCCCTTCGCGGGCGTCCACGGAGCGCACCCGGATGCGGGCGTTCGGGTCCAACGGCAGCTCACGGCGGACCAGTTGGACGAGCGCCGCGTCCCGCTCGACGACCTGCTGGGTGGAGCGGGGGCGGGTGGCGGCGACGTAGCGGGCGAGGGTGAGGGCTCCCCCGCCGAGGTGCACGGCGTGCACGGGCTTCCCGGCCGGCGCGACGAGGTCGATGACGTGCCCGAGCCGGCGCTGGTACTCGAAGGAGAGGTGGGAGGGGTCGTCGAGGTCGACGTGCGACTGCGGTGCCCCGTCGATCAGCAGCGTCCAGGCCCGCGCCCGCTCCGGGTCGGGCACGAGCTCGGCGAGGCCGCCGTCCACGGCCTCGACGACCGCTTCGGCACCGCCACCACCGCGCCGGGACTTCCTGGTCTTTCCCACTGCGCCATTATCGGCGGCCCGTGACGGGCCCGCCCGCGCGGGGGTCGGCACGGCCTCGGGTCAGCGGCAGCTGTCCGCGGCCTTGATGATCCGTGCCGCCTCGCCGAGCGCGGCACGCAGGATCGCCGGATCGGTGGCGAGGTCGGCCTCGCCGGGCGGGAGCAGCCAGTCCGAGCCCTCCACGGGCGGCTCGGGATTCAGGCGCAGACCGCGGCCGTCGGTCTCGGTACAGGTGCTGCCCGGGACGTCCCAGGCGGCGGCCGTGCCGGGCGGGACCAGGAAGCCCAGGGTGGTGCAGCCGTCGTCGTGCAGGACGGGACCGACCGCGTCGCCCGTCCCGCGCCGCAGGATGTCGACCGCCTCAAGGCCCTGCCGCGTGGGCACGGTGACGAGATCGCACGCGCCGCCGGTGCGGGGCGGCTCGCTGCGCTCCGCGGTCGGGGCATGCGCCATCGTCGTCGACGGCGTACGAGGAACGACGCTCTGGCTGGTCTCCATCGCGGCCTCCACTACGGAACCCCTCCTTGAACGAAGCGGGTCGGGAGTTCGGGCGGCTCCCGGTCCGCCGGGTTCAACGCGTCGCCACGTCAACGGCTACGGCGGAAGTCAGCCGCAAAGGATGGCAGTTCATGGCAGATCCCGTATGAGATATCCGGTTTGTAGCCAAACCCTGCGTGGCGGGTCGTGCACAGCCGGTACGTTCTTGCTCCGCCGGAAGCGGGGCGCTATACGGACAACTCACCCCGAATCCGGCATGGTTCGACGGTTCGCACGAGAGGACCCGGCCATGACGTCGTCCAAGCCGACCTCGTCTCAGCCCACGCCCGCACGGCCATCGCGGCCGAACCTCGTCTTCCGGCGGTTGCGCGGACAGCGCTCGCCGGCCGAGTTCGCCGCGGCGGTCCGACGGGCCGCGCGCGAGATCGGGGAGCGGGTCAGCTGCGACGCGCGCTACGTCGGCCGGGTCGAGGCGGGCGAGATCCGCTGTCCCAACTACGCATACGAACGGGTGTTCCTGCATATGTTCCCCGGCCGCACGCTCACCGACCTGGGCTTCGCGTCCCGCGCGTCCGTACGCGGACGCCGGGCGCACGCCTCCGGTGAGACGCGCGGGGCGTACGAGCCGTATGAGACCCAGAACCGGCAGGAACCTCAGGACCCGTACGACCCGCATGAGCATCACGAGAGCCATGCGTTTCACGAGAACCACGAGGAGAGCGACGTGCTGCGTCGCGCATTCATGACCGGCGGGGGCGCCACGGTGGCCGCCGCCTCACTGGGCCCGATCGGGCTCGCCTTCGACGCCGCGGCAGCGGGGCGTCCCCTCCGCCGCCCCGGTACGAACGACGCGTACGCGCTCGAAGAGGCCGTCCGCAGAATCCGGCTGCTCGACGACCGGCACGGCGCGGACGGGCTCTACCGGCGCGCGTCGGCCCCGTTGCGCGCCGCGTACGCGCTGCTGGACGCGGGCGCGACCCGTCAGGCGACCGCCGAGCGTCTCCACTCCGGCGCCGGTGAACTCGCCATCTCCGTGGGCTGGCTGGCGCATGACTCGGGGCGCTTCGACGACGCGCGCTCGCACTACGCGGAAGCGCTCGCGACCGCCCGGATGACCGGGGACGACGCCCTGGAGGCGCATGCCTTCTGCAACACGGCGTTCCTCGCGCGCGACACCGGGCGACCGCGCGAGGCGGTCCGGGCCGCGCAGGCCGCGCAACGCGTCGCGCACCCCCTCGGCTCTCCCCGTCTGATGTCGCTGCTCGCGCTGCGTGAGGCGGGCGGCTGGGCGGGGCTCGCCGACCGCACCGGCTGCGAACAGGCCCTCGTCCGCGCCCAGACCCTCTATGAACGGGGCCCCACGGAGGCCGATCCCGAGTGGATGAGCTTCTACGGAGAGGCCGAACTGGAGGGTCTTGAGGCGCAGTGCTGGTCGACGCTGGGCGACTGGCCGCGCGCCGCCCGCCACGCCCGCCGTGCGGCGCAGCTCCAGAACCCGCACTTCACCCGCAACATCGCCCTGTACACGGCCGAACTGGCCGACGACCTGGCGAGAGGCGGCCGCCCCGACGAGGCGGCGGCGGCCGGCATGCGCGTGCTGGATCTGCTGGACCAGGTCCAGTCGTCACGGATCCAGACCATGCTGGCGGGGACGGCACGCGTACTGCTGCCGCACCGGCGCGCGTCCGGGGTGTCGGGGTTCCTGGAGCGGCACGCCTCCGTGCCGCGTACTGCGTGAGCGGTCCGCGGCGGCGGGGTCAGCCCGCGAGGTGCCCCAGGTCGTTCCAGCTCTCGACGGCCGGCTCACCGTAGGCCCATCCCAGCACCGACAGGGACGTCGGGTTGAGCCGGATCCGGGCCGCGAAGTCCAGCGGCAGACCCAGCCACCGCGCCCCGATGGACCGCAGGATGTGCCCGTGCGCGAACACGAGCACGTCGCGCTCCGCCTCGCGCGCCCACGCCACCACCTCGTCGGCCCGGGCGCTCACGTCGGCGAGGGACTCGCCCTGAGGGACACCGTCCCGCCAGATCAGCCAGCCGGGCCTGACGGCCTGGATGTCCTCGGGCGTCATGCCCTCGTACGCCCCGTAGTCCCACTCCATCAGCGTGTCCCAGGCGGCCGCCCGCTCCCCGAACCCGGCCAGTTCGCACGTCTCACGCGCGCGTGCCAGCGGGCTGGTGCGCACCTCGACGTCCGGGAGCCCCTCGAAGGGCGCCCGGTGCAGCCGCTCGCCGAGCAGCTTGGCGCCACGCCGGCCCTCCTCCAGCAACGGCACGTCGGTCCTGCCGGTGTGCTTGCCGGACAGCGACCACTCGGTCTGTCCGTGCCGGGCCAGCAGGATGCGCGGTGCCATGGGAGAGAGAACCCTTCCGGGAGAGATCGCAGGCGGAACCCTTCCATCATCGCGCACCCCGCGCGGGGGCAACCCGGGGGGCGATCTCAGCGTCTTTGAGAGCCGGGGCGCCCGGAACGGGCGCGCATGTACGCCGTAAAGTGGCACGCCCGGGCCCGCGGGCACCGCGCGAGAATGAAGGGGGAGCGATCGGATGCCGAAGACCGAGGCGACACCGGGCATCGAGGCAGCAACCCCGCGGACGCGCCTGCGCTGGTGGACCGAGTTGCCACTGATACTCCTGGTGTACGCCTGCTACTCGGCCGGCCGGCTCCTCGTCCGCGGCGACACCGACGGCGCCGTCGACCACGGCCTGTCGATCCTGCGGATCGAGAAGGTCCTGCACATCAACGCCGAGCACCCGCTCAACCGGCTCTTCACGCACGAGGCGTGGCTCGGCGTCCCGGCCGACTTCTGGTACGCGTCACTGCACTACCTGGTCACGCCCGCCATCCTCATCTGGATGTTCCGCTCCCGCGCCGTGCACTACCGCGCCGCCCGCACCTGGCTGATGACGTCCACCTTCATGGGCCTGATCGGCTTCACCCTGCTGCCGACCTGCCCACCGCGCCTGCTGTCGGCGGGCCACGGGTTCGTCGACACGATGGCCCAGTACAGCTCGTACGGCTGGTGGGGCGGCGACGCCAGCGCCCCGCGCGGCCTCGGGGGCATGACGAACCAGTACGCGGCCATGCCGAGCCTGCATGTGGGCTGGGCGCTGTGGTGCGGGGTCATGCTGTGGCGGTACGGCAGGACGCCCGCGATGAAGGTCGCCGCCGTCGCCTACCCGCTGCTGACCACGATCGTGGTCATGGGCACCGCGAACCACTACTTCCTCGACGCGGTCGCGGGTGCGGCCGTGATGGGGGTCGGGCTGGTCCTGACGCCGTACGTGATACGCGGCGCGGACCGGGTCCGGGCGCGGATCTCGTTCGCCTCAGGGCGCTCCCAGGTCGCAGGTTCCTCAATTGTCAGTGCCGGATGCCAGACTTCCGCGGGTGAGCGAATTCCACGGCAGCGCGAGTCCCGGACCGGATCCGGAGCCGAACCGGGTGCCTCTCCCACGGACGCGGGGGAAGGCGCTCCGGCAGCGGCTCGCTGAGCTGCGCGGTCCCGACGTACCGGCCAAGGCGCTGGACGCGCGCGCCCTCGCGGCGCTCGCCGCCAACCCGGGTTGCCAGAGGCGCGCGATCCTGGACGGCGCCGGGGTGAACAAGGCCACGCTGGCGAGCGCGTTGGGCTCCCCGTCGGCCTTCGGGCAGTCGCAGTTCGCGTTCACACGGGGCAACGCCTTCGAGGCGAAGGTCAAGGGGGACGGCGGCGCGGAGCTGCTCAGGCTGGTGCACGAGAAGCTGGACCGGCGCGCCGAGCCGCCCGCCGAGGCGCGGGTGCCCGACCTCTTGGCCACCGGCCCCGAGGGCCGCGCGGCGCGTACGGCACTGGCGCTGCGCGAGGCCACCGCGGCCCCCGGCACCTGGACCCTGCTCGACCATCCGATGCTCGCGCTCGACGTCGCGGGCTCCCCCGCGTTCCTGGAGCCGGACGCCGTGGTCGTGCACCCCGACGGCAGCTGGACGGTCGTCGAGATCAAGTCCTTCCCGATGCTGGACGGTGCCGCGGACCCGGCGAAGGTGGGCGCGGCCGCACGTCAGGCGGCGGTGTACGTGCTGGCCCTGGAGGAGGTCGCCGCCCGACTCGACCCGGCCCCCCGGGTGCGGCACCGGATCCTGCTCGTCTGCCCCAAGGACTTCTCCAACCTGCCCACCGCCTCGGCCGTCGACGTGCGCAAGCAGCGCGCGGTCACCGGCCGCCAGCTGGCCCGCCTCACCCGCATCGAGGACATCGCCGACGCGCTCCCCGAGGGCACCTGTTTCTCTCCGGAGCTGCCCGCCGCCGAGCTGACGTCCGCCGTGGAGTCGGTCCCGGCGACGTACGCGCCCGAGTGCCTGTCCGCCTGCGAGCTGGCCTTCCACTGCCGTGACCGCTCCCGCGCGGCCGGCGCGGTGACCACGCTGGGCCGCTCGGTCCGCGCCGAACTCGGCAGCCTGTCGACGGTCGAGGACGTCCTCGCCGCGGCCCGCGGCGAGAGCGGTGACCCCGAGGACCCCGCGGTGGCGGCGCTGCGCAGAGCGGCGCGACTCCGTGCGCAGGCCCTCGGCCAGGAGGTCACCCCATGTCGCTGATCTCCACCCTCGGCCGGCTGGAGGCGGTGCGCACCGGGCACGCCCAGCCCGCCGCCACCGTCCGGCACCGGCATCTGTCCGAGCGGCCCCTGGTCTTCGTGCCGCTCACCACCGCGGGCGAGGCCGGTGCCCCGCTCGGCGCGCTGGTGGGCACCGACCGGGACACCCCGCGTCTGCTGGCCGTGTCCCAGCCGCGCGACCGCGACCTCAGGTTCGCTTTCCTGGCGGAGCTGGCCGACATCGTCCTGCCGTATCTCGACGCGTACACGGGCGCCGTGGAGGCCGCCGAGCGGAGCGAGACCGACCCGGAGACCGGCAAGCGCGTCAAGGTCGAGGTCGAACTGTGCGCGGACGCCCCGCAGTTGATCGTCCCGAGTCGCGCGGGCGTCGACTTCGTACGACTCCTCGGCCGCTCCATGCGCTTCAGGCGTACGGCGGAACAGGACCCGGAGACCCCGTATCCCGCGCCCCCGCGCGTGCCCCTGCTGGGCCGCTGGCTGACGCACTTCGGGGAGCGCGCCCGCGTCCCCGGCTCCTCCCTCCTGCTGGCGATGACGGACGTCCTGGCCCGGCACTGGGCGACCGGCCAGTCCACTCTGGAGGACCAGCACCTGGGCGCGCTGCTCGCCTGGATCGCCCCGCCGGAGGGGTCGACGGGCGCCGATGCGGCGCTCGCGGCCGAACTAGCCCGCGACGCCCGGGGCCAGCTGCTCTGCCCGCCCGCCGGACCGGCCACCGACCCGGCGTTCGACAACAAGCTGCTCGCCCCCGCCATCGAGCGCCACGACCGCGCGCGTACCGCCCTGGCCGCCGCCGAGGACGGGCTGGAGGCGGACGACCGGCTCGGTGAACTCACCACCGCCGAGCGGGACATCCGCGCCCTGGTGCTCAGCCGCACCCTGCCGACCTGGGAGAGGGTCTGGCAGGGCCTCGACCTGCTGCGTGCGCTGCCCGACGGGGCGCACGTCAAGGAGCGGTGGACGCGCGACCGCTGGTCCTTCACCGGCCAGCGCGACCGGATCGTCGCGGGCGAGCCCCCGCAGCCGCGCCGCGACGACGCGGTCACCGCGGCGGGCAAGCTGGCCGCACGCGAGCGCGAGCAGGCGCGGCTGGAGGCCCAGGAGGCCCTCGACGACCCGCTGGTGATGGCGGGGCGGCGGCTGTCCGGGGAGGCGTTCACCGGGGAGGTGACGGACGTCGTGATGGCGTACAGCGAGGGCAAGCGGCCCAGCCCACGCCCGCTGGTCACCGTACGGACCGAGGACCTTCCGCACCTGGGCGAGCGGGCCAGGGTGTACCGCTCGCTGGGCGGCAAGCCGCAGTCTGCGGAGTTCGTCGGGCGGGAGGGGGACGATCTGCTCGTCCTGCGCATCGTCGACAAGATGGGCCGCGGCAAGGTGCCCGAGTCCGGCTCGGTGCCCGAGAAGGGCGACCTGCTCTGCTTCACGACCTTCGAGCACGAGCAGCGCGGCGGGCCGAAACTGCCCGACCCGGAGGAGACACCGTGGACCCACGGCGGGCCGCCGGGCGAAGCCGTTCACGAGACCGCCGATCCCCCGACCGCCGAGGACGTCCTGTGACCGCCGCCTTCGATCCCGGTGCCCTGGCCGGCGAGGCCACCGGCGCCATCCTGCGCGACACCCTGCACGGCACCCATCGCGGCGTGGTCGTGGACTCGCCGCCCGGCGCCGGCAAGTCCACGCTCGTCGTCCGCGCGGCCCTGGAACTGGCCGACGCGGGCCGCCCGTTGATGATCGTGGCCCAGACGAACGCACAGGTCGACGACCTCGTACTGAGGCTCGCGGAGAAGAGCCCGCAGCTCCCCGTGGGCCGCCTGCACAGCAGCGAGGCCGACCCGTACGACAAGGCGCTCGACGACCTGCCCAACGTACGCAAGTCGGCGAAGGCCGGAGAGCTGAGCGGCCTCTCGGTCGTCGTCTCCACGTCCGCGAAGTGGGCGCATGTGAAGGTCGACGAGCCGTGGCGGCACGCGATCGTCGACGAGGCGTACCAGATGCGCTCGGACTCGCTGCTCGCCGTGGCGGGGCTGTTCGAGCGGGCGCTGTTCGTGGGTGACCCGGGCCAGCTGGATCCGTTCGCGATCGTGGGCAGCGAGCAGTGGGCGGGCCTGTCGTACGACCCCTCCGCCTCCGCCGTGACCACTCTTCTGGCCCACAACCCCGAGCTGCCGCAACACCGCCTCCCGGTGTCCTGGCGCCTCCCGGCCTCCGCCGCGCCCCTGGTCTCGGACGCCTTCTACCCGTACACCCCCTTCCGCAGCGGCACGGACCACGGCGACCGCCGCCTCTCCTTCGCCGTTCCGTCCGACGGCTCCGGTCCCGACCGGGTGATCGACGAGGCCGCGGAGTCCGGCTGGGGCTTGCTGGAGCTGCCCGCACGCACAACCCCCCGGACGGATCCGGAGGCGGTGCGGGCGGTGGCCGTGGTCGTACGGCGGCTGCTGGACCGGGGCGGCGCGGCGACGTCGGAGCGCGCACCCGAGGAGCCCCTGCCGCTCACCCCCGACCGGATCGCCGTCGGCACGGCCCACCGCGACCAGGCGGCGGCCGTCCGCGCGGCACTGGCGGAACTGGGCGTCACGGACGTCACCGTCGACACCGCGAACCGCCTCCAGGGCCGCGAGTACGACGTGACGGTCGTCCTCCACCCCCTCTCCGGCCGCCCCGACGCCACCGCCTTCCACCTGGAGACGGGCCGCCTCTGCGTCCTCGCCTCCCGGCACCGGCACGCATGCATCGTGGTCTGCCGGGCGGGCGTGAGCGAGCTGCTGGACGACTACCCGTCGACGGAGCCGGTCCAGCTGGGAACGCTCGTGAAGTTCCCTGACGGATGGGAGGCGAACCACGCGGTGCTGGCACGGCTCGGGGAACATCGCGTGGTGTGGACGCCTTGAGCATGCGGAGGCCGAGGCCTTCATGCTCCGCGGCCCACTTGCGCGGGCGCGGGACAATGGACGGTGGTCCGCTCTTGGACGGGCCGGACGCGACGTACGAGGAGGAGAAGACATGGCGGAGCCCACGCCGCGTCGGAACGAACCGCGGCTACGCCCCGCGCCCCTGCTGTTCGAGCCCGCGGAGGCGGCCTCCGACCCGGAGCACTTCTTCGACCTGGAGTCGATCGACGATCCACGGGCGCTGCTGGCCCGTGCGACGGAGCTGGCGCACGCGTTCCGCGCGGCGGCCGACCGTGCGGTGGAGTTCCAGGCGATGGCGGCCGCCCAGCTGGCGGATCCCAGGCGCTTCGACCGGCTGACGCCGGCGGACATCGCAGAACGGGCCGAGTGGACCGAGGACTATGCCAAGAAGATGGTGGAGTTCGGACGCGACCTGATGAGCGGGGCCGAAGGCCGGGGCTCCGCGGACCCGGTCTGAAACGGGCCACTTCGCTTTGGCATATGCCAGTCGGGCAAGATACTCCCTCCCCCTCCTGCCTGTCCCGATTTCCGGCAACCCTCGGGAGCGGTGCGTTCACAGCCGGTAGATATAGATGCCATGAGCAGCGAACGCATCGATCCGTTCTCCGACCGCTTCGACGTCTCGGGAGTCACCGCGGACGGAGCCGCCTGGCTCGCCTCGGCAGGAACGTATCCGCGAAGCACGCTGACCCTCTGGAAGGAGCGCCCGGACGCACCCGTCGTGCTCCCCTGCGGCACCGCCTTCGACGTCGTCAGCACACCTGCGGTCTTCGGCCGCCGGATAGTGGACCGGCTGTGGGACGAGGGGCCCGGTTCGGGCCCGGTGGCGACCTTCCGGGGGCGCATGCTGCTGTTCGCCGCGCCCGGCACGGCCCAGCGGCTGCCCTCCCTGCTGCGCTGGGAGGAAGTCGGCCGTACGGCGGCGGTCCCACCCCTGCTGTGCCACGGCAACGGCGACGCGGTGACCGTCCCGGCCCTCCTCTCCGCCGACCGGCCGACCTCATGCGACTCCCGCTGGCTCGTCGCCCCCGACACCCGTCACCCCTGGCTGCCGGGCGCCGAAATCCTCCTCTGGGCAGCCGTCCGGGCGGCCCGCGCCGCCGTGCGGATATCGATTTTTCCCCCGGCCGATCAGGATGCTAAGGTCTACGACGTCAGCAGGCGCCGCTAGCTCAGTTGGTTAGAGCAGCTGACTCTTAATCAGCGGGTCCGGGGTTCGAGTCCCTGGCGGCGCACGTTGGCGATGGCGAGGCATGTTCGCGGAAAGCGCGAACCGGCCTCGCCATCGTTGTTTTTGCGCGGCTTCGCCGCGCGTTGCGGGGGCTTTGCCACCCACACCCCCAACCCCGTCGGTCGACGTGGGCGTCGGCGCGGGGGCTCTGGGGCGGGGCCCCTTGGTGGGTGGGCCGAGGATCACTGGGGCGCGGGGCCAGGCCAGTCATGGCCGGGGGCTCGTGCTCACTGTGGAGGAGGCCCGCCCATCATGCTGCCGCAGGCCGACGCTCGCCCCAGATGCGGACCTATCGTGGCCTCCGGCCCACGCTCACCGTGGACGCGGATCCATCGTGGCCGCCGGCCCACGCACACCATCGACGCGGACCCATCCCGGCCACCAACCCACGCACACCGTCGACGCGGACCCATCCCGGCCACCAACCCACGCACACCATCGACGCGGACCCATCGTGACCCGCCCGCGCTCACCGTGGACGCGGGCTCCCGCCTGCCGTGGATGTCGACCCGTCTTGGCCACCTTGGCCGCCCTGACCACCTTGGCCGCCCTGACCGCCCTGACCACCTTGGCCACCTTGGCCGCCGTGACCGCCCTGACCACCTTGGCCGCCTTGGCCGCCGTGACCGCCCTGACCACCTTGGCCGCCCTGACCACCTTGACCGCCCTGACCACCTTGGCCACCTTGGCCGCCGTGACCGCCCTGACCGCCTTGGCCACCTTGGCCGCCGTGACCGCCCTGACCGCCTTGGCCACCTTGGCCGCCGTGACCGCCCTGACCGCCTTGGCCACCTTGGCCACCTTGGCCACCTTGGCCACCTTGGCCACCTTGGCCACCTTGGCCACCTTGGCCGCCTTGGCCGCCTTGGCCGCCTTGGCCGCCGGCCGAAGAGTCACGTCTCGCGGTGGGCTACTGGCTGTCTGCGGTGATCTTGACTCTCCAGGCGCCCGTGCTCGTTCGGGCCTCCGCCTGCACCCGGAGGTTCTCGCCCGGGACCGTGAAGGTCTCACCCAGACCGATCGGGGCGTCGGCCAGGGGCGGGTAGACGGAGTTCTCCCAGCAGGCCTCGGTGTGCGGGTGGGCGTCCAGCACCTCGATCGGGCCGTCGCCCGACTGTGCGCCGCCGTTCACCCGGTAGACGAGAATCCCGGCCCGGCAGGACCCCGTGTCGTTGCCGACCGGTCCGCGCGCCTCGAAGGCGATCACGCTGTCCCTGCCGGTGCGCACCACGCCGAGCTTCACGCCCTGCCCGATCCCGAGGGCCGGCGGCCCCGCCACGCCCGTCTCCGAAACCCCCGGCCCGGCACCCAGCGGCTCCAGCGTCAACCGCGTGACGCCCGACTCGCGCACGCACACCACCTGCCGCGGCGCCAGCCACCCCAGCTTCCACTTGTGCCAGCCGAACAGATCGGGGGCCAGCCCGAACTGGCTGCCCATCAGGTCCCAGTCCCCGACGTACGTGTCCCAGTCGCCCTTGCCGTCGTCGGGCCGGTGGTACAGATCCGGCAGGTCGAAGACGTGCCCGGTCTCGTGGGCCAGCACGAGCCGGTCCGGCGGGTGCTTCTCGAACACGGTGACGACCCGACGGAGGTCCGTACCGTCGGCGCGCAACGGAGTGTCCAGGTTGACGACCTTCGTCGCGTCCGAGTCCACGCCGGGCGCGTCCGGGTCGGCGACGAAGTACACGACGTCGTAGCGGGAGAAGTCGACCTGGGGGTCGGCGACGGCCAGCGCGTCGTGCAGGTACGTGGCACGGTGGTCGGCGCTCCAGTCCCGCTGTATGGCGTACGCCGTCGACGCCTTCGGCATCCGGATCCAGTGCCGCAGCGGATGCGCGTCGAGGGTGAACTTGCCGTAGGAGGCCTGTTCGAAGAAGCGGCTGGTGGCCGGGAAGTGGTCGGCGGCCAGCTGGGCGGGCGTGGTCCGCGGGACCGCGTCCGGGAAGGACAGAAAGACCATCACCGCGTTCAGCGAGCGGGTCGGCCGCGGGTAGGCGGCGTTCCAGGTGTCGAGGCCTTCCGAGTGATGGACTCCCGTGCGCTGCAGCGCGCACGGCACCGCCGAGAACGGTTCGGCCACCGAGGGCCCGGTCACCAGCGAGGTCGCGGCGACGGCCGACAAAGTGGTGAACACGGCGGCGGTACTGCGCAGTCGGGGACCCCTGAATCCCTTGAGGGGAGACGGTTGCAGCACAGGGACCTCCGGGAGCGGTACACGGGACACCGCACCCAGCCTGTGTGCATTTGTAGTACTACGTCCTGTTTGCCTGCCCCAGACGAGTGAGGCAGGCGAAGGACCGCCAGAGCCGACACCCCCGAAACGCTCACGGAACGTCACAAGTGATCGGCAGCCCCAAGAACCCGTCCAGCTGCGGGCAGAAACGATCTGTCGGAAGTGCCGCTCGATCCGGGACACTGGACAGTGGCTGGAAGGCCCTTGGGTCTGCCTCTATGATCGGCACACTTTCCTGCACGGACAGAGATCGAGTGCACTGCGGGAGCGAGCGGTGAGCGGAACGTCCGAAGGGCCGGCGCCCACGGCAGACCTCGACCGGGGCGCCGTAACAGAGAGTGACGCCTGCGCGTCTCCTCGTACCGAGCCGTCGGCGACTCGTACAGAGCCGCCGGTGTACCACTCGGTCTTCACAGCTGCCCCCCTGGCCATGGCGGTCGTCGACCGCGAGGGCCTGGTGGTCAGCGCCAACGACGGGTTCGGGGCCCTGCTCGGCAGCCCCCCGGACACCCTGGTCGGCCGGATCGCCGCCGACCTGATGGACCTGGCGTCCGACGCCCGCACCTGGCACGCGTACCGCGAGATGCTGCGCGGCCGCGAGGCCAGACTGCGGTGCACACGCCGTCTGAAGCACCCCGACGGCCAGTCGGCCTGGGTCCAGGTCACCGTCTCGCCCCTGACGACCCACGACGAGGGGCTCCTGATGTCCGTCACGGACATCAGCGCCCATCGCGAACTCCAGGGCCGGCTGCGGCACTTGCAGATGCACGACCCGGTGACCCGGCTACCCAACCGCACCCTCTTCTTCGAGCGCCTGACGGCCGCGCTGGAGGCGGAGTCGTACGAGGAGAACGGCACCGGCCGGATCGGCCTGTGCTACCTCGACCTGGACGGCTTCAAGGCCGTCAACGACACCCTCGGCCACCGGGTCGGCGACCGGCTGCTGGCCGCCGTGGCCGAACGTCTCACGCGCTGCGCCGACGAGGCGGGTTACGCCAGAGCCAGCGCCCCGCTGGTGGCGAGGCTGGGTGGCGACGAGTTCGCCCTGCTGGTGGAGGACTCCACGGGCACGGACCAACTGGCCGATCTGGCCGAGTCGGTGCTGGAGGCGGTTCAGGCACCCTTCGACCTGGCCGGACAGCGGGTGTCGGTGTCGGCCTCCATCGGCGTCGTGGAGCGGCAGGCGGCCGGCACCTCCCCCACCGCCCTGATGCAGGCGGCCGACACCACCCTCTACTGGGCGAAGGCCGACGGAAAGGCCCGCTGGACGCTGTTCGATCCGGAGCGCAACGCCCACCGCATGACCCGTCAGGCCCTCGCGTCCACCCTCCGCCCGGCCATCGAACGCGGCGAATTCGTCCTCGAGTACCAGCCGTTGGTGGGCATGGACAACGGCCGGCTGCGGGGTGTCGAGGCGCTGGTGCGCTGGAACCACCCGCAGTTCGGTGTCCTGACGCCGAATCGGTTCATCGGATTGGCGGAGGAGGACGGTTCGATCGTCCCGCTGGGCCGCTGGGTCCTCATCACGGCCTGCCGTCAGGCGCGCCGCTGGCAGTTGGAGCACCCGGACGAGCCGCCGCTGTTCGTGAGCGTCAACGTGGCGGTGCGTCAGGTCTGGGACTCGGATCTCGTCGCGGACGTGGCCGAGGCCCTCGCCGAGACGGGTCTCGCCCCCCATCTGCTGCAGCTGGAGCTCACGGAGTCGGCGGTGATGGGGTCGTCGGGCCGCCCGCTCCAGGTTTTGCAGGCCCTCAGCGAGATGGGTGTCGGCATCGCGATCGACGACTTCGGCACGGGCTACTCGAACCTGGCGTATCTCAGCCGGCTTCCGGTGTCGGTGCTGAAGCTGGACGGCTCCTTCGTGCGCGGCTTCCAGTACGAGAGCGACAAGGAAGGGGCCGTTGCGCCGAACCCGGCCGACGAGGTGGTGGTCGAGGCGATGATCCAGCTCGCCCACCGGCTCGGCCTGACCGTCACCGCGGAGTGCGTGGAGACCTCCGCTCAGGCCTCCCGGCTGCGGCGGATCGGCTGCGACACCGGCCAGGGCTGGCTGTACTCACGGCCGGTGTCGCCGGATCGTATCTCCGAGCTGCTCAGCCCAGGGACCGATGGGGCTCAGAGCCCGCGCGCCGGGGATCGGGTGGTCGGCAACCCGTAGGCGTCCGCGACGAGTTCGTACGAGCGCAGTCGCACCTCCGCGCTGTGGGCGTTGGCGGTGATCATCAACTCGTCGGCGCCGGTGCGCTTTTGCAGGTCGTCCAGGCCCGCGCGGACCTCGTCGGCGGTGCCGTGGATGACGTTGGAGTTCCAGGAGGCGATGAACTCCCGCTCCATCGGGCTGAATTCGTATGCTTCGGCCTCCTCGGGGGTGGGGACGAGACCGGGCCGTCCGGTGCGCAGCCGGACCATGTTGAGCGCGGCGGCCAGGACCTGGCGGCGGGCCTCCTGCTCTTCGTCGGCGGCGAGCGCGGAGACGCCGATGAGGGCGTAGGGGGCGTCCAGGACGGCGGAGGGCTGGAAGGACTCCCGGTAGAGGTCAAGGGCCGGAACCGTGTTCTGCGCCGAGAAGTGGTGCGCGAAGGCGAAGGGCAGGCCGAGGACGCCTGCCAGGCGTGCGCTGAAGCCGGAGGAGCCGAGCAGCCAGACCGGCGGGCGGTGCGGGGACTGGACGCCGCCGGGGGAGGTCGCCTGGATCGGGCCGGGTACCGCGTGGATGCGGCGGTAGGGGTGCCCGTCGGGGAAGTCGTCGTCCAGGAAGCGAGTGAGCTCGGCGAGCTGCTCGGGGAAGTCGTCGGCGCCCTCGTTCAGCCGGTCGGTGCGGCGCAGGGCCGCCGCGGTGGCGCCGTCCGTGCCGGGGGCGCGGCCGAGGCCGAGGTCGATGCGGCCGGGCGCCATGGCCTCCAGCGTGCCGAACTGCTCGGCGATGACGAGGGGCGCGTGGTTGGGGAGCATGACGCCGCCGGAGCCGAGCCGGATGCGGTCGGTGTGGGCGGCGAGGTGGGCGAGGATCACGGCGGGGGACGAGGAGGCGACCCCCGGCATGGAGTGGTGCTCGGCGACCCAGTACCGGTGGAAGCCACGGCTCTCCGCGAGGCGGGACAGGGTGACGCTGGTGCGGAGGGCATCGGTGGCCGTGCGGCCCGCGCCGACGGTCACCAGGTCCAGTACGGACAGGGGTACGGGCGCGGTGCCCTGTGCGGTCGCCCGGATCCCGTCCGCCGCCGCGTTCTCGTCTGCCGTCACCGTCGGTGCCTCCTGTTTTCGGCCGTGCGCTGTCCGTCACCGACTAACAGGAGGCACTCTCCGCTTTATTCCCCCCGGGCGGAGACGGGACCGGCCTCAGACCTGCACGAGGGGTTCCCGTGTGAACAACGAGCCCAGCACCGGCGCGTTCACCCTCCGGTCCACGAGCCGCAGCGCCTCCCACACCGTGACCTGGTTGGCCGTGAGGACCGGCTTGCCCAGTTCCTTCTCCAGGGCCGGGATGTGCGCCGCCGTGTGCAGGGCCGTGTCCGGCAGGAGGAGGGCGTCCGCGTCGGGGCGGTCGGCGTCCCGCGCCAGCAGGAACACCTCCGCCTCGCCCCAGGTGCCGACCTCCGCCGCCGTGATGATCCCGGCACCCCGGACGGAGGTCACCTCCGCGCCGCCCGCCCGCAGGAACTCCGCGAACAGCCCGGCCACGTCGTCTGGGTAGGTCGCTCCGACCGCCACCCGCCGCACGCCCAGCTCCTGCAGCGCGTGAGCGAAGGCGAAGGACGTCGAGGACGCCGGCAGCCCCGCCGTACGGGCGAGGGAGCGCACCTGCTCGTGGGCGCCGTCCCAGCCGTAGACGAAGCTTCCGCTGGTGCAGGCCCACACCACCGACTCGGCGCCCGCCATGCGCAGTTCCGCGACTCCCGCCGCGAGCCGCTCGGCCGAGCCCATCTGCAGCAGGGCGTCCACCCGGTGCGCGTCCTCGCCGATGTCGGTGTGCACGACGTCCAGCCGGATGTCGCTGCCCAGCAACTGCTCGATGCGCGGGTAGTCGTCCTCCGCGGAGTGGCCCGGGTAGAGGAATCCGAGTGCGGTCATGGCCTGCCTTCCTGCTGCTGTTCACCGTCCGGGAGTTCCGGCAGTACGGGGCCGGAGCGCGCCGCCGGATCGATCAGCGCCTGATACGGCCCCACGGCCCGGGTACCCAGCCGGGACAGCGCGGCCCACATCGTCACCTGGTTGGCCGAGATCACCGGGATGCGCAGTTCGGCCTCCAGCTGGGGGATGACGTCGTACGTCGGAAGGTTGGTGCAGCTGATGAACAGCACGTCGGCGTCACCCCGTACCGCCTGGTGGGCCATGTCGACCACATCGCGGTACGGCACCTTCCAGATGTGCCTGGTCAGGCCCATGTACGCGCATCCGGTGACCGTGACGCCCGCCTCGGCGACGTACTCCTCCAGTGCGCGTGTCACCGAGACGGTGTACGGGGTCACCAGCGCCACGCGCCGCGCGTCGAGCGCCGCCAGCGCCTCAAGGAGTGCGCCCGAGGTGGTGACCGACGGGACCTCGCCGGCGCGTGTCATCGCCGCGCACATCGCCCGCTCACCGACGATTCCGCCGACGAAGCTGCCGGACGTGCAGGCGTACGCGACGACTTCCGGGGTGATCGCGGTCAGGGTGCGGACCGCGTTGTCGAGCGTCTCGTGCTCGCTCACCAGACGGGCGAGGTCGAGACTCACCTCGACCGGCACGAACGGCGTGCGCGTCAGATGCAGTGAGACCTCGTCCGGGACCCAGCGCCACAGCTCGCGGTCCAGGGCGAAATCAAAAGGGGCGACGACACCGACACCGCGTTGCGGGCGGGGTCCACCCAGAAACGACACCTCCATACAGGCACCGTCCTCACAGCGAGAAAGGGTTGGGCAACGGACTGTCAGCACGCCCGTGTTGACGAAGGTAGGTTCTGGTGCGAGCGTGGTCAATCCGTGCATGTCGACGCATGTGTCACATCCGTGTTCCGCCCGCATCAACGCCCGCGTCCGCCCACGTCACGGACGGTGCGGCGCCCTCGTAGGACAGCCGGCCCCGGAGAAAAAATCCGTATGAGCGACCCCGCCCCCACCCTTCTCGTCCTGGATGCCGACCCCCCGCCCCGTCTCGGCCGGCTCACCGGCCGCGCCCTGATCGAGCACACCGACGAGGCGAGCCTCGCCGAGCGTCTGCCGCACGCGGACGTGCTCCTGGTCTGGGACTTCGCCTCCCGGGCCGTGCGTTCCGCCTGGCCTGGCGAGGGTCCGCGGCCGCGCTGGGTGCATACGGCGAGCGCGGGCGTGGACCATCTGATGTGCCCCGAACTCGCCGCGTCCGACACGGTCGTGACCAACGCGCGCGGTGTCTTCGATCAGCCCATCGCCGAGTACGTCGCCGCCCTCGTCCTCACCATGGCCAAGGACCTGCCCGGAACCTGGGAGCTGCAGCGCGAGCGGACGTGGCGGCACCGCGAGACACAGCGGGTCGCGGGCACACGCGCGTGTGTCGTCGGATCCGGACCCATCGGCCGGACGATCGCCCGCACGCTCAAGGCGCTCGACGTGACGACGGCACTCGTCGGACGCGCTCCGCACACCGGCATCCACGGCCCCGACGACCTCGACCGTCTGATCGCCCGCGCCGACTGGGTGATCGCCGCGGCCCCGCTGACCGAGCAGACGTACGGCATGTTCGACGAGCGCCGCTTCGGCGTGATGCAGCCGTCGGCCCGCTTCATCAACATCGGGCGCGGTGGGCTGGTCGTCGAGGACGCGCTCGCCCAGGCGCTGGCCAAGCGGTGGATCGCGGGTGCCGCCCTGGACGTCTTCGAGCACGAACCCCTCGCCCAGGACAGCCCGTTGTGGGAGGTGCCGGGCCTGATCGTGTCCCCGCACATGAGCGGGGACACGATCGGCTGGCGCGATCAACTCGGTACCCAGTTCGTGGAGTTGTACGAGCGCTGGGCAGCGGGCAGACCGCTTCTGAACGTGGTCGACAAGAAGCGTGGGTACGTACCAGGACGCTGAACCGCTCAAGCGATGGAGGGCAGATGACGGACCCCGGCCTGACCGAGCTGACCGCCGCACGACTCGTCGAGGGCTACCGCAAGGGCGAGTTCAGTCCGGAGGAGGTCACGCGGGCCGCGCTGGAGAGGGCCGAGCGGATCCAGCCGGAGGTGAACGCGTTCGTGCGCCTGCCGGCCGACGAGGCCCTCGCGCAGGCCCGTGAGTCGACGGAGCGCTGGCGGCGCGGCGAGCCGAAGGGGCTCGTGGACGGGGTCCCGACGACGGTCAAGGACATCCTGCTGCTGCGCGGCGCGCCCACGCTCAAGGGCTCCAGGACGATCCCGGAGAGCGGCCGCTGGGACGAGGACGCCCCCTCGGTCGCCCGGCTGCGTGAGCACGGCGCCGTGTTCCTCGGCAAGACCACGACGCCGGAGTTCGGCTGGAAGGGCGTGACGGACTCGCCGCGCTCCGGTGTGACCCGCAACCCGCACGACCTCAGCCGCACCGCGGGCGGCTCCAGCGGCGGCGCGGCGGCGGCCGTGGCGCTCGGCGCGGGCCCGCTCGCCCTGGGCACGGACGGCGGCGGCAGCGTCCGCATCCCGGCGGCCTTCTGCGGGATCTTCGCGCTGAAGCCGACGTACGGGCGCGTGCCGCTCTATCCGGCGAGCGCCTTCGGCACGCTGGCGCATGTGGGCCCGATGACCCGGGACGCGGCGGACGCGGCGCTGCTCCTCGATGTGATCGGGGCGCCGGACGACCGCGACTGGTCGGCGCTGCCGGCCGCGCCCGGTTCCTTCGTCGCCGGGCTGTCGGGCGGGGTGCGGGGCCTGCGGGTCGCCTATTCGCCCTCCCTCGGCGGACAGGTGGCGGTGCAGCCCGCGGTCGCCGCCGCGGTGCGCCAGGCGGTGGAGCGGCTTGCCGAACTCGGCGCGTACGTCACCGAGACCGACCCGGACCTCACCGACCCGGTGGACGCCTTCCACGCCCTGTGGTTCTCCGGGGCGGCCCGGGTGACCCAGCAACTCGGGCCGGAACAGCGGAAGTTGCTCGACCCCGGACTGCGGGAGATCTGCGCGGCCGGCGCGCGCCTGGGCGCGCTGGACTATCTCGCCGCGGTCGACGTCCGCATGGAACTCGGCCGCCGCATGGGCCACTTCCACGAGTCCTACGACCTCCTCGTCACGCCGACGCTGCCGATCACGGCGTTCGAGGCGGGCGCGGAGGTGCCGAAGGGCTCCGGGCACCGGCGCTGGACGGGGTGGACCCCGTTCACGTACCCGTTCAACATGACCCAGCAGCCGGCGGGGACCGTCCCGGTCGGACGCGACGGGGACGGTCTGCCGATCGGTCTGCAGCTCGTGGCCGCCCGGCACCGGGACGGCCTGGTGCTTCGGGCGGCGCACGCGCTCTACGAGGCGGGGATCGCCTCCCCTGTCACTTCCGGCGGAAGCTGAGCGTCTCCCCTGCCGCCCCCGACCGCCACAGGTCGTTGCATCCCTCGGCCATCTCCTCCAGTCCTTCGACGATCTGGCCCCAGACGATGCCGGGCACCCAGCCCACGTCGGCGTTCAGGAGGAGGTTGTTGCGCTCGTAGAAGAGGGCGAGGTCGACGAGCGTCGTGCCGGCGCGGACCTCGCGGTCGTAGCCGTATGCCTTGGTGCCGAGTTCCGATCCCGCGAAGGAGAAATAGCAGAGATCTCCGGGAATAGGGGTGACTGTCGGATTTTCCAGGGGTGGCTCTGATGTCGCGAAAGGAGAGAAAAGGGCATAGATCTCGTTTCGGGCGTATTTCGCGTGATAGACGTCGCTGCCCAGCGGAAGAGCGTCCCACACGGCCGCGCAGGTGAGCGGGGCGCGGTCGTCCAGCAGTTTTGCCGTGCAGGTGATTCCACGCTTGACCAGCGAGACTTCGATGTAGCGGTCAGCCATGCATCCCATGGTGCATACATCGCATGCTCTCGGGTAGCCGCGCCGCCATGGCTCCACCTTTTGGGAACGACAGACACACACCCGGGTCACCCGGGCCCAGCCGCCGATCGCTGCTCGCGGGGGTGGCGGCGCTCGGTGCGCTGGGCACCGCGGGATGCAGTCGGGTGGCCACCGCGTCGACGACGAAAGGCGGTGATCTCCTCGACCGGCTCAGGGCGTCAGGCGTCGTACGGCTGGGCATCGCGGGTGAGATCCCGTTCGGCTACATCGACAAGAACGGCGATCTGACCGGCGAGGCACCGGAGTTGGCCAAGGTCGTCTTCAAACGGCTCGGCGTGGACCGGGTGCAGCCCGTGCCCACGGAGTTCGGCTCGCTGATACCGGGCCTGAACTCGCAGCAGTTCGACGTCGTGGCAGCCGGGATGTACGTCAATCCCGAGCGTTGCGCGCAGGTCATCTTCGCCGACCCGGACTACCAGATGCTCGATTCCTTCATCGTGCGCAAGGGCAATCCGAAGGGCCTGCACGACTACAAGGACATCGTCGCGAAGAAGGCCAAGTTCGCCACGGGGACCGGCTACGCGGAGCTCCAGTACGCCGTCGAGGCGGGGTACAAGGAGAGCGACATCCTGGTCGTGCCGGACCAGGTCGCCGGACTGAACGCCGTCGAGGCCGGACGCGTCGACGTCTTCGCCGGTACGGCGCTCACCACCCGGGAAGTCGTCAAGAAGTCCTCCAAGGCCGAGGCCACCAGGGCCTTCGCGCCGCTCGTCAAGGGCAAGCCCCATGTCGACGGGGGCGCCTTCGCCTTCCGGCCGACCGAGACGAAGCTGCGCGACGCCTTCAACGTCGAGCTGCACAAGCTCAAGAAGAGCGGCGAACTGTTCCGCGTTCTGCGGCCGTTCGGCTTCACCAAGGCCGAGATGACCGATCTGACCGCGAAGGAGCTCTGCGGCGGATGACCTCAGGACTCTGGGAACTCGTACTCAAAGGGATCTGGACCACCGTCCAACTCCTCGTCCTCAGCGGACTGGTGGCCGCGGCGGTCGGCTTCGGAGTCGGTATGGCCCGCACCCACCGGTTGTGGATCGTCCGCTTCCTCGCGGGCTTCTACACCGAGGTCTTCCGCGGGACCTCCGCCCTGATCATGATCTTCTGGGTGTTCTTCGTGCTGCCGATCGCGTTCGGCTGGCAGCTGGTGCCCCTGTGGGCGGGCACGCTCGCGCTCGGGCTGACCTACGGTGCGTACGGCGCCGAGATCGTGCGGGGCGCGCTGAACTCGGTCGACCCGGCGCAGCGCGAGGGCGGCGTCGCCCTCAGCTTCACACCCTGGCAGCGGATGCGGCTGATCCTGCTGCCGCAGGCGGTGCCGGAGATGATCCCGCCGTTCTCCAACCTGCTGATCGAGCTGCTCAAGGGCACCGCGCTGGTGTCCGTCATGGGCATGGGCGACCTGGCCTTCAGCGCCAACCTGGTGCGCCTCGCACTGCAGCAGAGCGCGGAGATCTACACGTATGTCCTGCTGATCTACTTCGTCATCGCCTTCCTGCTCACGCGGGGAATGCGCGGACTGGAGCGCAAGCTCAAGGCGGGCCTGGGCAAGTCGGTCGGGCGCACGCCCGAGCAGGAGCTGCGTCGTCCTGAGACGACCGGCGTGGGCGCGGGAGGTGCTCTCGGATGAAATGGGACTGGAGCGCTGTCGCCGACTTCATGCCGAAGTTCTGGGAAGGCCTGCTGGTCACCCTGCAGATCCTTGCCATCGGCTCGCTGATCTCGTTCGTGCTCGGGCTGGTGTGGGCGCTGCTGATGCGCACGCCGTCGCGCTGGGTGCGCTGGCCGGTCGGTGTGGTCACGGAGTTCATCCGCGACACCCCGCTGCTGGTGCAGCTTTTCTTCTTCTTCTACGTGCTGCCCGAGTGGGGCCTGACCTGGTCGGCGCTGACCACGGGCATCTGTGCGATCGGACTGCACTACTCGACGTACACGATGCAGGTCTACCGCGCCGGCATCGAGGCGGTCCCCGCCGGCCAGTGGGAGGCGGCGACCGCGCTGAATCTGCCGGTGCGGCACACCTGGACCGCGGTGATCCTGCCGCAGGCGATCCGCCGGGTCGTCCCGGCCCTCGGCAACTACGTCATCGCGATGCTCAAGGACACCCCGATCCTGATGACGATCACCGTCATGGAGATGCTCGGCGAGGCGCGGCTGTTCTCCCAGGAGCACTTCCAGTTCACCGAGCCCCTGACGGTGATCGGTGTGGCCTTCATCGTCATCGCCTATCCGGCCTCCCTTCTCGTACGAGCCCTGGAGCGACGCCTTGTCCGCTGACACCCCTTTGACGAAAGAGCCCGACGCGAGCGTGAACCGGCCGGTGGACGGCAGCGAGCTGATCCGGTTCGACCAGGTCACCAAGCGATTCGGGTCGAACACGGTCCTCGACCACCTCGACTTCTCCGTGAACTCCGGCAAGCACGTCACCCTGATCGGCCCGTCCGGCTCCGGCAAGACGACGATCCTGCGGCTGCTGATGACGCTGACCAAGCCCGAGGAGGGCACGATCACCGTCGACGGGCAGCAGCTCTTCCCGGCCCCCGAGAAGCAGATCCGCGAGGTCCGCAAGAACATCGGGATGGTGTTCCAGCAGTTCAACCTGTTCCCGAACATGACCGTCCTGCGGAACATCACCGAGGCCCCGGTGACCGTGCTCGGCCTGTCCAGGGACGAGGCGGAGGAACGGGCGCGCGGGCTGCTGGACCTGGTGGGCCTCGCCGACAAGTGCGATGCCCGCCCGACCCAGCTCTCCGGCGGCCAGCAGCAGCGGGTGGCGATCGCCCGGGCGCTGGCGATGCGGCCGCAGGTGCTGCTCCTGGACGAGGTGACCTCCGCGCTCGACCCGGAGCTGGTCGCCGGCGTCCTCGACGTGCTGCGCGACATCGCCCGCACCACCGACATCACGATGCTCTGCGTGACCCACGAGATGAACTTCGCCCGGGACATCTCGGACCAGGTCCTGATGTTCGACTCCGGCCGGGTCATCGAGTCGGGGCCGCCGGAGAAGATCTTCAGCGAGCCGGAGAACGACCGGACGCGAGAATTTCTCAGCGCGGTGCTCTGACCTCAGGAGTTGAACGCGGTTCAACCTTCGAGGTCCGGGCGCCGGGTCAGGACTCTGGCATATGCCAGAGTGCCTGCCCCCCTGTTGAGAGCGGTGGGCGGGGGTCGGAATCTCGTCAACAGCCGCTCACAACAAGCCTCTTGACCGTTATCGTGGAAGGGATTCGCTGTCCGGATTACGGCCCAGTAGTAGTGCCAGCAGCAGTGCGACCGAGCGAGCGCAGGGGGACACCGTGGCGCTGAAGCACGAGCCGACCGCGCCGTACCACTCGGCCCAGGACGCCCTGCGCGTCCTGGAGACCGTGGCACGGCACACGACCGGAGTCACCGACACCGAGCTCGCCCGGCTCACCGGCCTCACCCCGGAGCGGCTGACCACCCTCCTGAGGATGCTGCGCCGCGAGGGCTACGTCGAGCAGATCACCGACGGGGCGTACATCACAGGCGACGCCCTCACCCGACTCGGCTCCGCGCAGGGCCGCGAGCAGGCCCTGCGCGAGAAGCTCCAACGCACCCTGGACCGGCTGCGCGACTCGGTGGGCGCCGCCGTGTACCTCAGCCGGTACGTCGACGGCGAGGTCAGGATCTCCCAGTACGCCGACGGGCCCACCACCCCGGTGGTCAACGAGTGGGTCGACTTCCGCTTCTCGGCGCACGCGACCGCGATCGGCAAGAGCCTGCTGGGCCAGCTCGACCACAACAGCAGGCGCGACCACCTCTCCCGCCACAAGTTGGCCCGCCTCACCTCGCGCACCATCACCAGCGACAAGCTTCTGCTGTCCCGCCTGGAGACCCAGCCGCCCACCGTGCCCCATCTCGACCTCCAGGAGTACGCGGTCGGCACGGTCTGTGCGGCCGTCCCGATCAGCGCCGGCTCCGCGGTCGGCTGCCTCGCACTGTCCCTCCCGGTCGAGCACGCCCACCGTCTCCGCCAGGCCGCGGACACACTGAACCGGAGCGCGGCGCCGGTGCTGCTGTCCCTGGCCATCTAGTCGATCCAGGCGATCCAGGGGTGCTCCGAACGGCACCGGCCGTTGGTCCGGAGCACTCCTGGAGACCAGGTAGTATTTTCTTTGTCGCCGCCCGCGAGACACAGATCAAGCGGTCGGCGAGAGTCATGCGCCGCTAGCTCAGTTGGTTAGAGCAGCTGACTCTTAATCAGCGGGTCCGGGGTTCGAGTCCCTGGCGGCGCACGATGTCGATGGCGAGGCGTGTTCGCGGAGGCGCGAACGGGTCTCGCCATCGCTGTTTTTTGCGCGGTTTCGCCGAGCGTTGCGGGGCCCGCCACCCACACCCCTCAGGACGAGCCTCGCGTCGAAGCGAGCGCCCCCTCGGCGTCCTCCCGGGTCAGCCTCCGGTACGCGTACCCCTGCTCGCCCGGCGGGCGCCACCACAGCGGATCCGCGCACCGGATCCCCTCCCGTCCGAGCAGCGCCCGGTGGATCTTGTTCGTCGCCGTCACCGGCATCCGCCGCACCACCCGCACGAACCGCGGCGCCATCTTGGTGCCCAGGTCCGGCTGGGCGGCCAGAAACGTGCCGAAGTCCACCGGGTCGAACCTCCCCGCGATCGTCGCCATCACCTGGTCCCCGGTCACCGGATCCGGCACCGCGTACACGGCGACCGCGTCGGCGCCCTCGTACCGGGCGAGGATGTTCTCGATCATCGCGGCGGCCAGGTTCTCGCTGTCGACCCGGATACGGTCGTCGGTGCGGCCGGCGAAGTAGAGATAGCCGTCGGCGTCCCGGTAGAACAGGTCGCCGGTCCAGTAGGCGCCGCCCCTTCGCCGTTCGGCCTCCGCCTCGGGGTTGCGCCAGTACCCCTCGAAGGGGTTCGGGCCCCGGTTGGCCAGCTCGCCTATCGCCTCGTCCCCGTTCAGCAGCCGCCCCGCCGCGTCGAAGCGGGCCGGCCGGCGCTCCTGACCCGTGTCCGGATCGAGTACGACGAGACCGGGCGCCGCCTTTCCCACCGCCCCGCGCGGCGTCCCCGGCGACCACTGCACGGCGGCCCCGCCCTCCGAGGACCCGTACCCCTCCACCAGCCGCACCCCGAACCGCCGCTCGAAGGCCGCCGCGTCCACCGCCCCCGCCTCCGTGCCGAAACCGAGCCGCAGCGGGTTGTCCCGGTCGTCGTCGCGCGCCTCGGTGGCCAGGATGTACTGCACGGCCCGCCCCACGTACGTGAAGTACGTCGCCCCGTGTTTCCGTACGTCCGCCAGGAACCCCGACGCCGAGAAGCGCCGGCGCAGCGCCACGCCCGCCCCGGCCGCCAGCGCGGGTGCCCAGTCGGCGATCACGGCGTTGCCGTGGAACATCGGCATGCAGATGTAGTGCACGTCGTCGCGGCACACCCCGAACTGGCCGACCAGGGACGCCCCGGCGGCCGCCAGCCGGCCCTGGGTGCAGATCGCGGCCTTCGGGGCGCCGGTCGAACCGGAGGTGAAGTACAGCAGCAGGCGGTCGTCGGGCGTGGCGCGGGAGGCGTCCGGCTCGGCCGTCGTATACGGCGCCAGGAGCCCGGCGTACTCCTCGGTGTCGGTGACCAGGAGGCGTACGCCGGGGAGTTCGAGGCCGGTGAGGAGGGGGACGTGGGCGCGCTCGGTGACGACGGTCCGGCACCCGGTGTGCAGGATGTCGCGGGCCAGTTCCGCGCCCCGGCGGGTGGGGTTGATGCCGGCGACCGCCGCTCCCGCCAGCGCCGCGGCCCCCAACCACAGGGGGTATTCAGGGGTGTTGTCGAGCAGGACGCCCACGTGCGGCTCGGCGCCGGGCGGCAGCAGGTCGGTCAGCAGGGCCGCTCTGGCCGCGGCGCCGGCGGCCACCTCGTGATGGGTGAGGACCAGGTCCTCGCACCACAGGCCCGGACGGTGGTCGCCCCACCGCCGGGCCACGAGTTCAGCGACCGTGCTCCTGTCGGACTTCATGGCGGGGCACGGTAGTTGATGGATCGTCAGATGTGGAGAGTCGGGTCACGGTCAATGGTCACGGGGTCATCGTGACCCCGTCGACGACGACGACGTCGGTGCTGTCGTCGGTGCCGGAGCCGAAGCCGAAGCCGTCGGACATCTGGTGGTACGTGACCATGAAGCCGACGCAGAACACCACGAGCACCCCGAGGAACGCCAGGATGGCGATGGTGGACGCCGCCAGCTTCGCGCGGCGCGGCGTCCGGGCGGTGGCGGCCACCTCGCGGCCCTCGGTGTAGTAGACGGTGACGAAGTCCCCCTCCAGGATCGTCGCCGGGCCGTTCTCCTCCTCGAAGCGGACGAGGCGGCCGTCGCGCGCGGTGAACTCGTAGACGTGGTGCAGCGTGGTGCTCACCGACGTGTCATTGCTGCCGCCGTGCGTCGTCGTGAACATCCGCAGACAGCGCGCCTCGGCCGTCAGCCCGCTGTTCCAGGCGCTGCGGATCTGCAGCGAACGGCGCAGCACGCGGTACGCCATGAAGAGGACCAAGGCCATGATCAGACAGGGCGCAAGGTAGAACAGCACGTCCATGGGGTCCCCCGGATCTCAGGTCACCGCCCTACCCATCGGTAGGCGGTGACAGGAAGGTACCCGCGGGCGGGGCCCGGTTCGCTCAAGTAAGGCTCAGAGTTCGGGTGCGTGCGCCGGGACCGAGCCTCCCGGCGCACGCACCCTGTCCGGCGGGGGTCAGAACGTGACGTCCGAGCAGGCGTAGAACGCGTTGCCCGTGTCGGCGATCGTCCATGCCGCGAGGATGACGTGGTGGCCGCTCAGCCCGGACGGCAGTGTGCCGCTGTGGGAGAGGGTGGCCGGGGGGCGCTGTCCGTTGTACGGCACCGTCAGGAACGGTGTCGTGCTGAGGTCGGAGCGGGCCAGGTTGTGGTTCTGGTTCCAGCCCTGCCGGGTGACGTAGTACTTGAAGTCGGTGGTGGCGTGCATGGCGGTGAACTGCCAGCGGAACGTGTAGCTCTGACCGCCCGTCACCTTCGTGGTGGGCCAGGCGCCGCCGGACGGTGTCCTCGCGCTGTCGAGCTGGGAGAAGCGGGAGTTGCCGCCGGAGCACAACGAGCCGTCGGCCGGTCCGGCCGCGGGGAAGCCCTTGGGGCCCTCGACGCTCTGCGGCTCCCACTGGATGTCGCCGCAGTTGGTCACGGTGCCGTTCTGGCAGAGCTTCTGCCGGCTGATGGGGAGGTCGGTGTAGCCGTGGCCGCTCGCACCGCCGGCGGAGAGCACGAAGGCTCCCGCCGTGGTGAGTCCGAGCACCGCGGCGTACCACGTGGTCTTTTTGCGCATGCTGCCGCTCCTGAAGAACGTGGGGGAAGTTCCATGAGGCGTGCAGGTCTAGACCAAGTGTCAGAATATTGCCGTTGCTTGGCGGTGTCCATATCAAAAGCTGGGTCCTCAGCCAGTCCATGACCGGTCCATCGCCGTCGGAGATCGATTACGGCCCCTGATCTCCCCGCCCCGCGCAGAACGCCACCGTCAAGTCCTTCACCAGCGCCTTGCGTTCGTAGTCGTCCAGCTCCACGAGCCCGCGCACGGTCAGCCGCGTCACCGTGTCCTCCACCGAGTCCACGACCGACGTGAGTACACTCGCCCGTTGCTGGGCGTCCAGCGCGGCGATCCGGCGGCGGTGCATCGCGGCGGCGACCTCGGGGGCGTACTCCACCCGGACCGGCTGCACCGAGAACACCTCGATCCCGACCGGCGCCACGTCCGCCGCCGTCAACCGGGTCAGTGCCGCGGCCCTGGAGTCGGCTGCCTCCACCGGACCCCGTCCCCCGCCGGGCGTCTCCACCGAGACCCGGGCCAGGGCCGCCTCCACGCACTCACGCAGATAGGTCTCGTGGTCCTCGATGCCCAGCAGCGCCCGCGCGGTGTCCCGCACCCGCCACACCACCAGCACCACCACGCGCAGCGCGACACCGTTGCTGTCGGCCGCGGGCATCGGCTCGCTGCGCCAGTGCCGCAGCCGTACGTCGACCCGGCGGCGCAGCAGCAGGGGGTTGACCCACATCAGACCGGTGCGCCGGACGGTCCCCCGGTAGCGGCCGAACAGTCCGAGCACCCAGGCCCGTCCGGTCCGGCCCCGGGCGAGACCGCCGAACCCGAACATCCCGAGCGCGCCGGCACCCGCGTAGGCCGCCCACTGCGCGGGGCCGAGCCCGGCCCCCGCGTACGCCGGCAGCCGCAGCGCCGCCGCCGCGAGCCGGGGCAGGACTCCCGCCCACCACGAGGTGGCCACACACCCGGCCGCCCCGCAGGCACCGGCGAGCACGCCCGCCGCCCCGGGCAGCACCCGGGCGGGCCGCTCGGCCAGATCGGGGTCGACCTGCGGTGCGGACCTCGGTTTCGCCGGGGTCGGCCGCCGGAAGCGCGGCTGTTCACCCGTCCCCTGCCGGCGGCCGACGACGGTCGGTCTGAGCGGCACGGACACCGGGTCCGGGTCGTCGCGGAACAGCAGATGGACGGGGATCTCGGTGGTCGCCTCGTTCTGGATGAGGCGAGCCGGTCTGCCCGGTCCCTCGGACTCGGGCGTCTGTGAAGTGGTCGTCGTACTCATGCGTGCCTCCAGCCTCCGCGCCAGATGCGTCACAACAGGTGGGTCGAGTCACAACAGTTGGGTCGGGCGGACCCGCTCAGGAGAAGAGGCGCCTCCAGGTCTCCGGCCCCGGACAGCCGTCCGCCGCTCCGCCGCGCCACCCCTGGGAGCGCTGGAAGGCCTCGACGTTGCGCCGGTCCGCCTCGCCCCAGTGGGGACCCGGCCCGGCCGTGTAGTGCCGGCCGAACCCCTTCTTCACCAGCTGCCTGCCCAGCCGGGTGACGTACTCGTTGTTGGCACCGGGCCTGAACAGCGCCCTGCCCGGATAGCCCTGCACCCCGTGGGACGCGGGCGCGGGCGGACCGGCCGCCCCGTCCGCCGGGACGGACTTGCCCTTGCCGGAGACCAGCAGCTCCCAGGTCCGCGGCCCCGGCAGCCCGTCCGCGTCCTGGCCCTTCCAGCCCTGGGCCTGCTGGAAGGCCTGGGTGGCCAGCCGGTCCGCCTCCGACCACCGCGGTCCGGGGCCCGACGGGTAGAAGCGCCGGGCGCCCCGCTCGATGAGCAGCTGCCCGAGCTGGGTGACGTAACCGTTGTTCGCGCCGGGGCCGAAGTACGCCGCTCCCGGGTAGGGCGTCGCGGGTTTCGGATCGGCGGGCGTGCTCGGCTGAGCCGCCCCCGGCGTATCCGCCGCGAGCCCCTTGTACCGGTACGGGAGATACCGGTCCGAATAGCTCCAGTAGGCGTACGGGGTGGCCTGCCGGCGGGCGTGCGGGGGCGTCTGCTCATAGGCGATGTACGAGGCGTGCGTGTAGTCCGTCCAGCCGCCGAAAATGACGACGTGCGAGCCTTTCTCCGGGTTCTCGGGATTGTGGAACAGCAGAATGTCGCCGGGCTCCAGTTCCTCCTTGGTGATCTGCTGCGCGTACTGGCCGAGGCTGCCCGTCCATTCGTTCCCGGGCAGGCCCCAGGCCATCGAGACATAGCCCGAGCAGTCCTGCCGGTAACCGTCGGACCAGTACTGGCTCATGCTGTACGGCACCTCTGCGTCGACCCATTTCCTGGCCCGGTTGATGATCTCCGCGCGGGTGGTCGCGGGCACCCTGAGCGCACCCGCGAACTTGGTCGGCCCACCCCTCCCGCCGTGCAGCGGGGCCTTGTGGCCCTGCGGGGTGCCCGGCCCCTCACCAGCGGGGACGCCCGGACCGGGCGGTGCGTGCGGGGCCGCGAACGCCGGTGTCGCACCACCCGCGCCAAGAGCCGCGGACGTGGCCGCCGCCACGATCACGGCCATCGGGGTCCCCCCGCCCGGCCGAAGCCGGGAGTGGGTGCGGGCGGCCGGATGGCGACCGGTGCCCGAATACGGCAGGACGCGGCGCCAGTGCGCGCACCCGGGGCAGTCGCAGTCGCCCGCCGGATCGAATTCCTCGAATACCGGAGTCGCCATGCGATTCCCCTCACGCTCCCGATGAAAAAGACCGCGCCTGTCCACGTTGATCAGTTTCCCAACCGTCGTCCCGACGCGCATGTTGACGGTCCGAATGATGTACAAGGGCCGCCCGGGACCGGTGCCTGCCACCGGGCACCGTGTGGTCGAAGGCACCCCTGGGCGTCCGGTAGGGTTACGACGTCAGCGCGCGCCGCTAGCTCAGTTGGTTAGAGCAGCTGACTCTTAATCAGCGGGTCCGGGGTTCGAGTCCCTGGCGGCGCACGATGGTGATGGCGAGGCGGGTTCGCAGAGATGCGAACCACCTCGCCATCGTCGTTTCCGAAGGCGCAGCGCGACGGCGCCGGCCGGCGGGGCCTCTCGTGCAAGCGAGGCCCTTCCCCCTGTTTGGCCGGATACCCTCTGGCCATGGCAGCGCGCGACCTCCAGGAGCGGATCAAGAAGCTCATCATCGACCGCAGGCTGCCCTCCGGGGCCCCGCTGCCGACCGAGCCCGAGCTGATGGAGTTCCTGGGCGCGAGCCGGAACTCGGTGCGCGAGGCGCTGAAGGCGCTGCAGGCGATGGGCATCGTGGAGATCCGGCACGGCTTCGGGACGTACGTCGGTCCGATGTCGCTGGCCCCGATGATCGAGGGCCTCGCCTTCCGCACGGTCGCCGGGCACTACCGGGGAGAGGACTCCCTCCTGCAGCTGCTGGAGCTGCGCGAGGCGGTGGAGACGGGTCTCGTCTCCCGGCTCGCGGGGCGGCTCCCGGATGCGGACCTCGTTGAACTCGACGCGCTCGTGAACCGTATGGAACACCAGGCCGCGCAAGGAGGCGCCGGTCTCGCGGACACCGACCGCGCCTTTCACGCCACCCTGTACCGGGGGCTGGGCAACGTGCTGCTCGGCGAGGTCCTGGAGGCGTTCTGGGAGGCATTCCACCGTGTCCGGACGGACCTGGGAGGCGCGCCGCCCGACCACCAGGTCACCTGCCGGCAGCACCGGGACATCCTCGACGCGGTGCGGTCGGGCGACTCGGCCAGGGCGGAGGTGGCCATAAGGGAGCACTTCGGCAACCTTCGCGTACGGCTGTCCACAACGCATCCACAGGACCCCCACATGCGCCACAATGAACGCGTATGACCGGTAAACACCGCGTTTCGCATCTTGCGATCATGATGAACGCCGTAGAACCCTGTTTTCCAAGATGCTGCGGATACGCGGCAGTTGGGGGTCAAGTAAGCGGTTGCCGGTTCTGTGGGGATAGGGGGCCCCGTTCACGGGACGATGCCGAGGGGGGCATCATGCAACCGGAAGGTCGCGGTTCCATGTCTATGCGTGTGCAATCTGTGGTGACTGCGGCCCACCAGTGATACGTCTGTGAAGAGTCGAGGGGGGCTCGACACGGGCGGAAGGAACCGACAGAACACGCGGGTGACCTCGCGTGTGGGGGGAATGACTCATGACGTCGACGCCGACGGGCGCCCGGCACAACTTCGACTCGTCAGAAACGACCCAGCTCAGAGTGCCGTCCCACCGGAACAGCCAGACGGGCCAGTTCCGCCGGATCAAGAAGAACCTGCCGAGATACGACTACGAGCACTACAGTCGGCTGGCCGGTCCCCTCACCCAGCCCGACCCGAGCAAGCCGTACAAGGTGCAGTACCGCTCGCTGCTCTCGCAGGAGCCGCACCGCCTGCGCGCCGCCCTGATGCTGGGCGCCGCGCCGCTGCTGTCGCTGGTCCTGCTCGGGTGGCTGCTGCAGCCCGAGCACTGGACCGAACGCGACTACCCCGCCTTCGACTTCCTGCCGGCGCTGGACGTCGTCATGCTCGTCTCGATCGGTCTGATCGAGTTCTTCCGCTGCATGAACGTGCTGTCGAACGCGCACGCCACGCTGGTCGCCCGCGACCCGATCCCGGTGGTGCCCGAGACCGGCACGAAAGTCGCGTTCATCACGACGTACGTGCCCGGCAAGGAACCCCTGGAGATGGTGACGAAGACCCTGGAAGCGGCCGTGCGGCTGCGCCACCGGGGGCTGTTGCACATCTGGCTGCTCGACGAGGGCGACGACGCGGAGGTGAAGGCGGTCTGCGCGCGCCTGGGCGTGCACCACTTCTCCCGCAAGGGCGTCGAGAAGTGGAACCGGCCCAAGGGCCCGCACCGCGCCAAGACCAAGCACGGCAACTACAACGCCTGGCTGGAGGCGCACGGCGACGACTACGACTTCTTCGCCTCCGTCGACACCGACCACGTACCGCTGCCCAACTACCTGGAGCGGATGCTCGGCTTCTTCCGTGACCCGGACGTCGGCTTCGTCATCGGCCCGCAGGTCTACGGCAACTACGACAACCCGATCACCAAGGCCGCCGAGTCTCAGCAGTTCCTCTTCCACGCACTCATCCAGCGTGCGGGCAACCGCTACGGCTCCCCGATGTTCGTCGGTACGTCGAATGCCGTACGGATCAGCGCGCTGAAGCAGATCGGCGGCCTGTACGACTCGATCACCGAGGACATGGCCACCGGTTTCGAGATCCACCGGCACCGGAACCCGGCGACGGGGAAGAAGTGGCGCTCGGTGTACACGCCGGACGTGCTGGCCGTCGGTGAGGGTCCGGGCGCCTGGACGGACTTCTTCACCCAGCAGCTGCGCTGGTCGCGAGGGACGTACGAGACGATCCTGAAGCAGTACTGGAAGGGCTGGTTCTCGCTGCCTCCGGGCAAGCTCTTCAACTACACGATGATGATCATCTTCTACCCGATGTCGGCCCTCAACTGGATCCTGGCGGCGCTGAGTTGTGCGCTGTTCCTGGGTCTGGGCGCCTCGGGTGTGAACATCGACCCGACGGTCTGGCTGATGCTGTACGGCAACGCGTCCGCACTGCAGATCGGCCTGTACATCTGGAACCGACGGCACAACGTCTCGCCGCACGAGCCGGAGGGTTCGGGCGGCGTGGCGGGCATGGTGATGTCCGCCCTGTCGGCGCCGATCTACGCGCGCTCGCTGATGGACACCGTGCTGCGCCGCAAGAGCAAGTTCGTGGTGACGCCCAAGGGCGACTCGGCCAGCCCGGACACGCTGTTCGGGACCTTCCGCATCCACCTGTTCTTCATCCTGGTCTTCGCCGGCTCGATCGCCGCCGGCATCACACTCGGGCACTCGCACCCGGCGATGCTCATCTGGGCCACGTTCGCCCTGCTGATCACCGCGTCGCCGATCTTCGCCTGGCGGTACTCGCTGCGGCAGGCGAAGAAGAGGCCACCCGCGCCGGAGCCGCAGAACCCGGCGGCGTCCGGGACGGCGTACCAGCCGCAGCCGCTGCCGGCACAGGCCGCGCCGCACTCACCGCACGGCTCGGGGCACAAGCCCAGCTGGGCCTCGGCGAGCGGGGGCTCGGGCACGGGACAGGGCGGGGACCCGAGCGCAGGTAATGACCAGACGATGCAGATCGCCCTGGGTGGATTTGGGGGACGTAAGGAATGAACGACCGTGCAGGCCACCGCCGCGCCCGTCGACTCGCGATCGGTACGGCGGTGGTACTCGCGCTGGCCGGGATGAACGGGCCTTGGCTCTACCGGGTCGGGACAGAGAAATACCACGAGTACCAGATCAACAAACCCGAGTACAAAGCGGACAACGGGCACTGGGACATCGTCGAGTTCCCGGAGGAGTACCGCCAGGACACCATTCACGCGGCACTTCTGCGCACCGGCAAGGTGCTGCTGATCGCCGGTTCGGGCAACAACCAGGACAACTTCGACGCGAAGAAGTTCGACACCCGGATCTGGGACCCGGTGAAGGGCACGATCAAGAAGGTCCCGACCCCGAAGGACCTGTTCTGCACCGGCCACACGCAGCTCGCCAACGGCAATCTGCTGATCGCGGGCGGCACCAAGCGGTACGAGAAGCTGAAGGGTGACGTCTCGAAGGCCGGCGGCCTGATGGTGGTCCACAACGAGAACCCGGACAAGCCGATCACCCTGCCCGCGGGGACGAAGTTCACGGGCAAGGAGAACGGCAAGACGTTCGTGTCGAAGGACCCGGTTCTCGTCCCGCGCGCGAAGAAGGTCTTCGACCAGGCGACGGGGAAGTTCCTGCGCAACGACCCGGGGCTCGGCCGTATCTACGTCGAGGCGAAGAAGAGCGGCACCAGGTACGAGACGGGGACCCAGGACAACTACCGCATCCAGGGCCTGACCGGCACCGACGCGCGCAACACGTACGGCATCGCGCAGAAGCTCGCCCTCGACAAGAAGGACTTCCAGGGAATCCGGGACGCCTTCGAGTTCGATCCGGTCGCCGAGAAGTACATCAAGGTCGACCCGATGAACGAGGCCCGCTGGTATCCGACGCTCACCACCCTGAGCGACGGCAAGATCCTCAGCGTCTCCGGCCTCGACGACATCGGGCAGTTGGTGCCGGGCAAGAACGAGGTCTTCGACCCGAAGACCAAGAAGTGGACGTACACGTCGACGATCCGCCAGTTCCCGACGTACCCGGCGCTGTTCCTGATGCAGAACGGGAAGATCTTCTACTCGGGTTCGAACGCGGGCTACGGGCCGGACAACGTCGGCCGCATTCCGGGTATTTGGGACGTCGACACCAACAAGTTCAGCAAGCTGCCGGGGCTCGGCGACGCCAACGAGATGGAGACGTCGGGGACGGTGCTGCTGCCGCCCGCGCAGAACGAGAAGTTCATGGTGATCGGCGGTGGCGGGGTCGGTGAATCCGCGGCGTCCAGCAACAAGACGCGGTTGATCGACCTGAAGGACAAGAATCCGAAGTTCACGGACGGGCCGACGCTGGAGAAGGGGACGCGCTATCCGCAGTCGTCGATCCTGCCGGACGATTCCGTACTGGTGTCCGGCGGCTCCGAGGACTATCGCGGGCGCGGTGACTCCAACATCCTCCAGGCGCGGCTGTACAACCCGGACACCAACTCGTTCGAGAAGGTCGCCGATCCCGAAGTGGGGCGCAACTACCACTCGGGGTCGATCCTGCTGCCGGACGGCCGGGTGATGTTCTTCGGATCCGACTCCCTGTACGGCGACAAGGCGAACACCAAGCCGGGGAAGTTCGAGCAGCGGATCGAGATCTACACGCCGCCCTATCTGTACCGGGATTCGCGGCCGTCGCTCTCGGGCGGCCCGCAGACGATCGCGCGGGGCGGGTCGGGGACGTTCACGTCACCGCAGGCCTCCGCGATCAAGAAGGTGCGGCTGATCCGGCCCAGTGCGTCGACCCACGTCACGGATGTGGATCAGAGGTCGATCGCACTGGACTTCAAGACGTCCGGAAGCAAGATCACCGTGACGGTGCCGAAGAACAAGAACCTGGTGCAGTCGGGGTGGTACATGCTGTTCGCGGACGACGATCAGGGGACGCCCAGCAAGGCACAGTGGGTGAAGGTGCCGTAGCGCTGCGCGGCTTGCGTGGAAGGGTGCGTCGGTGCGGCTGCGCTTGCGGGTGCGTGGGTGCGGCTGCGGCTTGCGGGTGCGGGTGCGTGGTCGGGTGCGGGTGAGTTGTGGCTGGTCGCGCAGTTCCCCGCGCCCCTCAGGGTGCGGGTGCGTGGTCGGGTGCGGGTGCGGGTGAGTTGTGGCTGGTCGCGCAGTTCCCCGCGCCCCTCAGGGTGCCGGGTGCGGGCGAGTTGTGGCTGTCGCGCCCACGCGGCGGAGCCGCACATGGACACAGACCCGCGCCCCTCAAGATGTCAGGCGCGGCCGAGTTGTAGCCGTCGCGCCCACGCGGCGGAGCCGCACATGGACACAGACCCGCGCCCCTCAAGATGTCAGGCGCGGCCGAGTTGTAGCCGTCGCGCCCACGCGGCCGAGCCGCACATGGACACAGACCCGCGCCCCTGGTCGCGCCCGCGGCGGAGCCGTGCACTGGCACGGCCCCTCGTCTCTCAGGGCGTTGACGCCCTGGCGAGTTTCAATGCGTAGGCCGGCCACCAGTCGCCCGCCTTGGGGCCGCCCTTGCATGTGCCGTCCGACTCTCCCGGGCGCTTGACCCAGAGGTACGCGTCCACCACGGGGTCGGCCGTCTTCGTCGTCGGGCTCTCCCCCAGGGCCCGGCCGGGCGGGTTGCACCAGCGTTCGCCCTCGTCGCCGCCCGTGTAGGGGCCGTTGCCGTTGCGGCTGGTGTCGATGACGAAGTGCTTGTTGCCGACCTTCGCGGACAGTTGCTTGCCGTACGCGATGGAGTCCTTGGTCGAGTAGAAGTTGGAGACGTTGACCGCGAAGCCGTCCGCCCGGTCGATGCCCGCCCATTGGAGGGGCTGGAAGATCTGGTCGGGGTGGCCCCAGCCGGCGTTGCCCGCGTCCAGGTAGACCTTGGTGTTCTTCAGGGACTTGAGCTTGGTGACGGCGCCCTTGAGGAGGTCGTAGCGCTCCTCGTGGAACTCGTCCTGGGTGCAGCCGTCCACCAGGTGCAGGATGGCGTCCGGTTCGAGGATCACCGTGGCCGCGCGGTCCCCGATGCCCGCCGCGACGCCGTCGATCCAGGTGCGGTACGCGTCGCCGTCGGCCGCGCCGCCCTGCGAGTACTGGCCGCAGTCGCGGTGCGGGATGTTGTAGAGGACGATCAGGGCGGTGCGGCCCGCCTTGTCGGCTGCCTCGGTGAAGCCCTTCGCCTCCTGCTCGGGGTTCTCCGGGCCGATCCACTCACCGGTCGGCTGCTCGGCGATCTTGCGGATCTGCTCGGCGTCGTCGCCCTCTCCGGACTTGTCGTAGCCGGCGACCTGACGTGCCGCGTTGCCGTCCGGGTTGACCCAGAACGGGTCGCTCTCCTTGGGCTGCTGGGTGATCTTCGCGCCGGCGTCGTTGTTCTTGTCGCCGTCGCCCCCGGAAGAACATCCCGCGACGAGAAGTGCCGCCCCCAGCACCGCCGCGAAAACCCTCGTCCCGGCCCCCCTCATGCCGTACATCCAACTCCCCCTTGGGTGCACTGGTCCGAGGCTCAATCCTGACATACGCCTCGTGGCGCCACGAGATCGCCCGAACCTTGTCGGCGAGCTGTTACAGCCCTTGGTGATCGAGCGGGGGGCGGACGGCGCCGAGCCGCGCCATGAAGCACCCGGAGGCAAGGAGGCGAACTGGTTGCGGAGCGCGCCGGTGATGCCGGGAGGCATCGGGACTGCTCGAAGGGCGTCGTAGAGCCCTGAGTCACCAGTGCGTATGACGGAGAGCCACCGGACCGGGCCGCGACGTCATTCAGCCCCTAGGCTCTGGCGCTCATCCGTTCTAAAGTCTTCTCAGACGGCCCGAGTCCCCGGCCGCTTCTTGCCTCTGTGGCCCCCTGAACCTCCCGCGCCGGTCGCCGGGTTACTCCCGCAGCCCGTGCGCCCGCGGTTGAGGACCAGCCCGGTCGGCGGCTTCGGGGGGAGCAGGCCGCCGACCGGGCCCGGTACGGGGGCCGGTCGGCGACGGGTCACAGGCTGGTTCCGGTGAGGTAGGCCGAGACGATCACGTTCGCCGTGTAGCTGCGGCTGACCCGGTCGAAGGTGCCGCCGCAGGTGATCAGCCGCAGTTCGGCGCGCCCCGACCGGCGTTGCCCGTAGGCCTGTCGGGCGTCGAAGCGGTCGCGGTCCTGTACCTGTACGTCGTCGACGGTGAACTCGGCGACCTTGCCGTCGTCGCGGACGACGCGGACGTTCTCGCCGGGCCGTATGGTGCTCAGCTTGTAGAAGACGGCGGGCCGGGTCTCGGTGTCGACGTGCCCCACCATCAGCGCGGCCCCGGCGGCCCCGGGTCTGGCCCCGGCCGCGTACCAGCCGACGACCCCCGCCTGGTCGTAGGGCGGCGGGTCGATCGCCCCCTGCCGGTCCAGGCCACGGGCCACCACGGGCGCCTGGACGCCCAGGTCGGGAATGTCGATGCGCTGCGGCAGTGCGTCCCCCAACGGGCGGGCCGCGGGCGGAAGTTCCGCACCCGGCGCATCCGGTGGCCGCCCCACCGAGGCCAGGTCGCCGGCGCCGGTCGTGGTGGCCGCGCCCTGCGGCATGTCGGTCACCTGCCGCCCCCACAGCCACAGCCCGAGCAGCAGCACCGCCCAGGCCGTGCCCATCAGCAGGCGGGCAGAGCCGGAGGAGCGCTCGTGGTCGGCGCGCTGGGACATCGGCTCAATCCGTCCCGCGGCTCCGGCGCGCGCTCAGAAGCGCCACGGCGGCCGCGGCGACGCCCACGAGGACGAGCCCGGTGACGGTCTGCCCGGTGCCGGGTCCGGCCGCACTGACGTCCACGGTGGCGAAGTGCGCGGTGCCGCCACCGCCCGCGTGGACGGGGGCGACCGGGGACGCCGGGGCGGCGGGCGAAACCGGGGCGAGGGGCGCTGCCGGGACGGCGGAAGAGTCGTCGGACAGCGACTCGGACTCCGGCTGCGATCCGGGCTTCAGCCGCGACGGCCCCTGGGACTCAGGCTCCGACTGCGCCTGCGGCTGCCCTTGGGACTCAGGCTCCGACTGCGCCTGCGGCTGCCCCTGGGACTCGGGCTGCGACTGCGCCTGCCCCTGGGACTCGGGCTCCGACTGCGATACGACGGTGATCCTGCCCTTGACCAGGAAGCTGCCGCACGTGATCTTCACGTCGTACGGGCCGGGCTCGGCCGACGCGCGGACCCGGGTGTCCCCGGCGAGGGTGCCCTCGGTGCCCACGAGCCGGGCGTCCGCGACGAACGCCGTGGAGTGGGCGGTGGCCGTCCTTGCGGCGCAGCCGGTCACCCGGAGCGTGAGGTCGGCGCCGGGGGCTGGGGCCGACGGGGTCACCGAGAGGCCCGCTCCACCCCCGTCCGCTCCGTCCGCCGCGTGCGCCGTCGGCGTGAGGGCGCAGGCGGCCAGGAGTCCTGTGCAGAGAGTGAGACGTAGTGAGCCCATCGTGAACCTCCAGATACCTGGAGGCTCCCCCTCGGGCCCGGGCCCCGCATCCCCAGCGGCGCCGCACTGCGCCAAACGGGTTACGAAGGGTTTCGGAACGGCCCTGACCAGGTCAGATCCGGTCGACCAGATCCGCGATCGAGTCGACGATCTTGGACGGCCGGTACGGGAAGTCCTCGACCTGCTCGGGCCGGGTCAGCCCGGTGAGCACCAGGAAGGTCTGCATCCCGGCCTCCATGCCGGCCAGCACGTCGGTGTCCATGCGGTCGCCGATCATCGCGCTGGTCTCGGAGTGGGCGCCGATCGCGTTGAGCCCGGTGCGCATCATCAGCGGGTTGGGCTTGCCGGCGAAGTACGGCTGCTTGCCGGTCGCCTTGGTGATCAGCGCGGCCACCGCGCCGGTCGCGGGCAGCGCGCCCTCGGCGGAGGGGCCGGTCTCGTCGGGGTTGGTGCAGATGAAACGGGCACCGGCGTCGATCAGCCGTACCGCCTTGGTCATGGCCTCGAAGGAATACGTCCGCGTCTCGCCGAGGACGACGTAGTCGGGTTCGTGGTCGGTGAGGATGTACCCGATGTCGTGCAGTGCGGTGGTGAGCCCCGCCTCGCCGATCACGTACGCCGATCCGCCCGGCCGCTGGTCGTCCAGGAACTGGGCGGTGGCGAGCGCCGAGGTCCAGATGGACTCGACCGGCACGTCCAGGCCCATGCGCCGCAGCCGGGCGTGCAGGTCGCGCGGGGTGTAGATCGAGTTGTTGGTGAGGACCAGGAAGGGCTTGCCGGACTCGCGGAGCTTCTTCAGGAAGGCGTCGGCGCCGGGGATCGGAACGCCCTCGTGGATGAGCACACCGTCCATGTCGGTGAGCCACGACTCGATGGGCCTGCGGTCTGCCATGTGCGGGATCTCCTGCCGTACGCGGTACTGCGTGGCCCCAGCCTAACGATCAGCTGCCGGTCGCAGACTTCCGGTTCTCAACGTAACTCTGACTGTTTCGGGCGATCTCGGTCCAGTGCGGTTCGAGGAGTGACACGCCGTCCAGCAGTCTGGTCAGGGCGCGAGCAGTCCCGGCAACCGGCCGACGGAGCCGAGCACATGGGTCGCCCCGGCCGCCCGCCAGCGTGTCGGCGTCATGCGCCCCACGAGAACCGGTCCCCGCGGTACAGCGTCCGCGCCCGCTCCGGCGGCTGCCCCTCGGTGTCCCGCGAGATCCGGTGGATGAGCAGCATCGGAAGGGTCGGCGGGGTCCCCACGAGCAGGGCCTCGCGGGGCGTGGCCAGCACCGTCTCGATCCGCTCGTCGGCGTCCCCGAAGGCGATGCCGCGGTCGAGGAGGTAGCCGTAGAAGGAGAAGTCGGGCGCGAAGTCGGTGTCGATGCGGGGGTCCCGGGCCACGGCGACGCAGGTGCTCTCCAGGCCGACCCGCTCGTCGTCCGCGCGCAGCCCGCGCTCCAGGTGCCAGACGGGTTCGCCGCGTTCGAGGCCGGTCTCGGCGGCGAGCGCGTCCGGGCGGGGGAAGCGGTCGAGGGCGACGAGGCTGCGGTCGGGGGTGTGACCCTGCCGCCGCCCGCCGCCGTACGCCCTCGGTTGAAGTCGGCGAGGGAGAGGGGCTGTTCGAGCTTGGGGCCCGCGACGACGGGAGGGATCGTCGCAGACGCCGCGCGACGTGACGCCGGGTACGGCCTCGGCCCCTGGCCGTCAGCGCCGCCGCCGCGCTCGTGGCCTGCGGGCCAGGAGTACGGCGCCGCCGGTGACGAGGAGGACGGCGGTGGCGGCGAGGACTCCGCCCGCGGTGCCGAGGCCGGTACTGGCGAGCTCGTCGGCGAAGGGGAGGCCCGGGTCGCGGTCGGGTGACGGGGTGGCGGTACCGGAGGTGGCGGGAGAGGCACTGGAGGCGTCGGAGGTACTGGAGGTGCCGGTGGCGGGGCTCTCGGACGGGGCCTCGGTGGGGTCGTTCTGGATGCGGAAGGGGTAGTCGTTGGACTGCCCGACCCAGTCGCCGTCGTCCTTGTGCCGCTGGACGACGGCGGCGTTGACGGTGACCTTGTTGGGCACGGCGTCCGAGGCCAGCGCGAGCCGGACCTTCACCGTGACGGTCTTTCCGGGGCCCACGGTGAGGCCGGGGGACCCGTCGTCGAAGGCGCCGACGAGCTCCTCCTCGTCGGTGGTCTCGAATCGGACGGGGTGCGGGTGCCCGCCGTCGTCGTAGAACTCCAGGCGGGGCTGGGAGGGCTTCAGTGCGCGCTTGTCGTCGACGAGCACGACGACCGGGTGGATGTCTGCGCAGGTCCGGCGGGTGGTGTTGGTGACATCCAGGTACCAGGTGCCATAACCGCCGCCCGCCTCGTACGCGTCCGGGCCACCGTGGATACGGCTGGTGAGGGGGAAGCGGCGGTCGTCCGGAGCGGCGCAGGCGGGGCCGGGGGCCGCGTGCGCCGGGGTCGCCACGGAGAGAAGGGCGGCTACTGCCAGGCAGAGGGAGACGGGCGTGCAGAGTCGCATGAACATGTGACTGTGCCGGGTGGGGACGGCCGCGATACGGCGCCGCTCCGCACGACCCCCCAAGACCCCTCGATCAGCGCACCCACGCCCGCCCGCCGTCGGCCCGCCCGCGCCAGCCATCTGCCGCCCCGCCGCCCCGCCACCTCGGCCGTCAGCCGTCAGCCGTCAGCCGTCAGCCGTCAGCCAGCCTGCGCCCACCGCATCAGCCATCGGCCCGCCTGGGCAATCCGCCCGCCCGCCCGTCCGCTCGGCGCCTCAGCCATCGGCCCGCCCGAACAGTGGTGCCAGCACGAGCTGTGCCGCCCCCTCGGCAACCCCACCCGTGGCAACCCGCACCGACACCGCCGGCTCGCCCACCCGCCGGGCACGCTCGTCGAGGACGGTGCCCACCCCCCGTACGAAGACGTCCGGGGCGGCGGTGATGGTGCGACCGCCGAGGAGGACGAGGTCGATGTCGAGCAGGGCGACCAGGTTGCCGGCCGCGGTGCCGAGCACCCGTGCCGCCTCGTCGACCTGGCCGCGCGCCACCGCTGCCAGACACAGGGCCTCGACGCAGCCGCGGTTGCCGCAGCCGCACAGCGGTCCGTCCAGCTGGACGACCTGGTGCCCGAACTCACCGGCCCCGGTACGGGCGCCCCGGTGCACGGTCCCACCGAGGACGAGTCCGGCACCGAGCCCCGTACCGAGATACAGATAGGCGAATGACCCGCCCTCGCCTTCGACGGCCAGCCGGAGCGCGGCCGCGTTGGTGTCCTTGTCCACGACGACCGGCACCCCGAGCCGCCGCGCGAGCGCGTCCCGCAGCGGGAAGCCGTCCCACTCGGGGAATCCCGTCACCCGGTGCAGAACACCGCGGGCGTGGTCGAGCGGACCGGGCAGGGCCACACCGGCGCCGAGGAGGGAACCGGCGCCCAGACCTCCCGGTACCGCGCCCACCAGCGCGCCCGTCTCTCCCGCGACCGCCGCCACCACGGCCTCCGGCCCCGCCCCCAGGTCCAGCGAGGTACGCCGCTCCCCCACCACGGCGCCCGTGAGATCGACCAGCACCGCCCGTAGTTCGTCCCGGTCCAGATGCAGCCCGACCGCGTGCCCCGCCTCGGGCACCAGCCGCAGCACCGTACGGGGCTTGCCCCCGGTCGAGGCACGGCGGCCCGCCTCCGCAGCGAGCCCGTCGGCCCGCAGCCGGGCGGTGATCTTGCTGACGGCCTGCGGGGTCAGCCCGGTCCGCTCGGCGAGTTCGAGCCGGCTGATCCCCTCCGCACCGGCTGTGCGCAGCAGGTCGAGCACGAGCGCCATGTTGTGACTGCGCAGCGCCGGCAGATTCGCGCCGACAGGCCAGGACACACCGACCACCCCGCCGGTCACGCCGGTCACCCCAGTCACCTCGGTCACTCGGGTCACCTCAGTCACCTCGGTCGCTCCCACCGGACTTGCCGCCCCTGCCCCTACCCCTGCCGCCCCGCTCATCCTGTCCACGCCGCTATTGTCCCCCGCGCTTGCACTTTGGCAACAGCGTTGCGAAAGTGGAGGCATGACTCGTACTCCTCTCCGTGTGGGCCTCATCGGCTACGGCCTCGCGGGCTCCGTCTTCCACGCCCCGCTGATCGCCGCCACCGAGGGCCTCGCCCTTGACACGGTGGTCACCTCGAACCCGGAGCGGCAGAAGCAGGCCCGCACCGAGTTCCCGGACGTGCGCGTGGCGGCGACCCCCGACGAGCTGCTCGACCGCGCCGCCGAGCTGGACCTGATCGTCATCGCGTCCCCGAACAGGACGCACGTCTCGCTGGCGACGGCCGCCCTGAAGGCCGGCCTGCCGGTGGTCGTGGACAAGCCCGTGGCCGGCACGGCGGCCGAGGCGCGCGAGCTGGCCGCCCTCGCCGAGGAGCGCGGTCTCCTCCTCTCCGTCTTCCAGAACCGCCGCTGGGACAACGACTTCCTGACCCTCCGCAAGCTGCTCGCCGAGGGCGAGTTGGGCGACGTATGGCGTTTCGAGTCCCGCTTCGAGCGGTGGCGCCCGCAGACCAAGGGAGGCTGGCGCGAGTCCGGCGACCCCGCAGAGATCGGAGGTCTGCTCTACGACCTCGGCAGCCATGTCGTCGACCAGGCGCTGGTCCTCTTCGGCCCGGCCGCGCAGGTGTACGCGGAGTCGGACATCCGCCGCCCGGGCGCGGAGGCCGACGACGACACGTTCATCGCGATCACGCACACGAGCGGTGTGCGATCCCACCTGTATGTCTCCGCGACGGCCGCCCAACTCGGCCCGCGTTTCCGGGTGCTGGGTTCGCAGGCGGGTTACGTGAAGTACGGCCTCGACCCTCAGGAGGCGGCGCTGCGCGAGGGCAGGCGCCCGGGCACGGCAGCCGACTGGGGCACGGAAGCGGAGTCCCTGTGGGGCCGTGTCGGTGCCGGCGAGTCCCCGCTGACCGGCGGTGGTCGCCCCGAGCCCACCCTCCCGGGCGACTACCCGGCGTACTATGCGGCCGTGACCAGGGCTCTCACCGACGGCGGCCCCAACCCGGTGACCGCTATCGAGGCGGCCGCCGCCCTCGACGTACTGGAGGCGGCCCGCCGTTCGGCCCGCGACCAAGTGGCGGTGACGCTGTGACGCGCAACCAGGAGATCACCCCGAAGTTCCACCCGGAACTCACCCCGCCCCTGGAGGAACTGGAGGCTCAGGAACGGCGCCTGGTCTTCAGCCAGTTCACCCACGACGACGCCTGGGCCCTGGGTTCGCTCCTCGTGGAGCTGGCCCGGGAACGCCAGGCACCCGTCGCCGTCGACATCCACCGCTCGGGCCAGCAGCTCTTCCACGCCGCGCTCCCCGGCTCCACTCCCGACAACGACGCCTGGATCGCCCGCAAGCGTCGCGTGGTCGAGCGTTACGGCTCCGCCTCCTACCTGGTCGGCGCACGCTTCCGCGCCAAGGGCAGCACGTTCGAGGACTCCTCCCGCCTGGACCCGGACGTGTACGCGGCCCACGGCGGCTCCTTCCCGATCAACGTCCTCGGCGTGGGCGTGATCGGCGCGGTCACCGTGTCCGGCCTGCCCCAACTGGCGGACCACCGGCTCGTGGTGGAGGCGCTGGAGGAGTTCCTGAAGCGCTGAGCGGGATCACGGGACTACGGAGATCGGGACTACGGGGATTACAGGGATCACCGGGATTATCGCGAGGCGCCCTCCGGTTGGCACCGATGTCCAGCGCACCGACCGGAGGGACCGAACCCGTGAGTGACACCTTGAAGGCAACCGTCGGCCGGTACGGCGTCTGGAGTGTGGGTCTGCGCTCGGAGGACCCGTCCCGGCGCTCCGAACTGGCCGACGCCGCAGCGGAGTTGGAGCAACTCGGGTACGGCACGGCCTGGCTGGGTGGCAGCAGCGCCGCCCACCACGCCGCACCGCTCGTCGCGGCGACCTCGCAGCTCACCGTCGGCACCAGCATCCAGTCCATCTGGCAGTACGAGGCCACCGAGAGCGCGGCGGCCTTCGCCGAGCTGGAGGCGGCCCACCCCGGCCGTTTCGTCCTGGGCCTGGGCGTCAGCCACGCCAAGTTCGCGGATCAGTACCGGCGCCCGTACTCGGCCTTGGCCGTCTATCTCGACGCCCTGGACGGGGCCGGTGTCCCCGCCGACCGCCGCGTCCTCGCCGCCCTCGGCCCGAAGACCCTGGAGCTGGCCCGCGACCGCGCGGCCGGCTCGGTCCCGTACCTGGTCACCCCCGAACACACGGCCCACGCCCGCGAGATCCTGGGCGAGACCCCGCTCCTGGCCCCGGAGTTGAAGGTCGTCCTGGAAACGGACCCGACCCGGGCCCGCACCCTGGCCCGCGACTGTCTGGCCATGTACCTGGCCCTCCCCAACTACACCAACAACTTCCTCCGCCACGGCTTCACCGAGGAGGACCTGGCGGAGGGAGGCAGCGACCGCCTGGTGGACGCGGTGTTCGCGTGGGGAGACGACTCCCGGATCCGCGCCCACGTCGACACGTTCTTCGAGGCAGGCGCAGACCACGTGGCCCTCCAGGTGGTGGACGGCGCCGACCGCGATTCCCTTCCGAGGGAGGCCTGGCGCAGGCTGGCTTCCCTACTGGCCTGAGGAAAACGCCCCTTCCCCAGGGACGCACCCGTCAGGGGCGCGGGGTACCGCCCACCCCTGACGGGCGCACCTCTCAAAGGCGCAGGGAACCGCGCACCTTTCACGGGCGCACCTTTCACGGGCGCACCTTTCAGGGGCGCACCTTTCAGGGGCGCACGTTTCAGGGGCGCGGGGAACTGCGCGACAAGCCACAGACGGCCCGCAGCCGACAAACGACCGCAGTCCCCCGGCTCTCCCAGCGGTGCGCCTACGCGTCCTTGAACTCCTGCCGCTGCCGCCCGAGCCCCTCGATCTCCAGCTCCACGACATCCCCGGCCCGCAGGAACGGCTTCGGCTCGGGCTCTCCCAGCGCGACCCCCGCCGGCGTACCGGTGTTGATGACATCGCCCGGGTACAGGGTCATGAACTGGCTGACGTACCGCACCACTTCGGCCACCGGGAAGATCTGCTCGGCCGTCGTCCCGTCCTGCTTCAACTCCCCGTTGACCCACAGCTTCAGCGCCAGGTCCTGCGGGTCGGCGACCTCGTCCGCGGTCACGAGCCACGGCCCCAGCGGGTTGAACGTCTCGCAGTTCTTCCCCTTGTCCCAGGTCCCGCCCCGCTCGATCTGGAACTCGCGCTCGGACACGTCGTGCGCCACCGCGTACCCGGCGACGTGACCGAGCGCGTCCTGCGCCGACTCCACATACCGGGCCGTACGCCCGATCACGACCGCCAGCTCGACCTCCCAGTCGGTCTTCACCGACCCGCGAGGGACCAGCACCGTGTCGTGGGGCCCGACGACCGTGTCCGCGGCCTTGAAGAAGATCACCGGCTCGGCGGGCGGCTCGGCCCCGGTCTCGCGGGCGTGGTCGTGGTAGTTCAGCCCGATGCACACGATCTTGCCGATCCGCGCGAGAGGCGGCCCCACCCGCAGCCCGGCCGCGTCCAGCGCGGGCAGCTCACCGGCATCGGCCGCGGACCGGATCCGTCCCAGCGCCTCGTCGTCGGCGAGCAGCGCTCCGTCGATGTCCGGGACGACACCGGAGAGGTCCCGCAGCACCCCCTCGGCGTCCAGCAGCGCAGGCTTCTCCGCTCCCGCCGTACCGACTCGCAGCAGCTTCATGATCACACTCTCCACTCGATCGCGGGCGCCCGCCCGATGGGTGCAGCCATCGGAGGACTGGTCGATCCTCCAAGGTCGCAGTCCAGTCCGCAATACCCGGTTCACGGACTGGACCGTAACCTCGCGACCTCGCGACCTCGTGACCTTGGGCGCCAAGCGACCGGGGCCTCGGTGCCTCGGTGCCTAGCGGTAGAGCACCGCCCGTTCCACCGCGCTCCACGTCGTGCTGGTCACCACGTACAGCGCGGCGGCCAGTGGCACGACCGCCACCGTGAACAGCGTGAAGAAGGACATGAACGGCATCACCTTGCTCACCGCTCCGAGCCCCGGCACCTGCTGCTCGCCGTCGCCCACGGGAAGCGGACCGTTCGTGGCCGTCATCCGCTTCGTACGCAGGTAGTTGAAGGTCGCGACCGCGGCGACCAGGGCGAACAGCGCGAGATAGACCAGCCCCGCCGCCCCGAAGGCCCCGCCGGTGCCCAGTGCGTCGGCCCACCGTCCGGCGAGCGGGGCGGCGAACAGCTGGTGGGCGAGCAGACCGTTGCTCCGGCCGCCGATCGTCGTGTTCGAGAACAGGTGGTAGAGGAGGAAGAAGGCGGGCAGCTGCAGCAGTCCGGGCAGACACCCGGACACCGGCGAGACCTTCTCCTCGGCGTGCAGCTCCAGCACCGCCTTCTGCAGCTTCTCGGGTTCCTTCGCGTGCTTCTTCCGCAGCTCGGTGATCCTCGGCTGCAGGGCGGTGCGGGCCTTCTGTCCGCGCGCGGACGCCCGGGACAGGGGATGGACGAGCAGTCGTACGAAGGCGGTGAACAGCACGATCGCGGCGGCGGCCGCGGTGGCGCCGAACAACGGCTGGAGCAGGTCGGCAAGGTGCTCGACCAGATCGGCGAACACGGAGAAGACGGACATGGGTGAGCCCTCCGGGGGTCTCGTCGTGCCGGTACGGGACATGGCGGCATGACGACCCGCGTGGGGTCACCGAGGTGTGTGCGGGTGAGCCCTACGCGACGGTCGCCGGGAGGGCGGATCCGGGGGCTCGGGGCCGGGTGCGCCCCTTGGCGTCGGGGTCGCGTTGCGGCAGGAAGGCCGTACGGCGGGCCCGGTCGCGGATGGCCGTGCGCACCCGGGTGGGCGGCACGGCGGGTGCGCAGCGCGCGGTGATGACCGAGCAGAGGGCGAGCGCGGAGCCGGCGGCCGCGGTCGCGGCGAGCGCGACGGCGGCGGTGAGGCTGCCGTTGTCGACGAGCAGCACGGCCTGAAGGATCAGGAGCAGCAGTACGGCGGCGGGGCGCAGGGACGTCCGGTTACGGATCATGACTGCTGCTCCCCCCTCCTCGCACATGCCGGTCCTCAACCATGCTGGCCCTGCTGTCGGTTATACAGGATCCGGCTGTACGACATCCGGCTGCACCGGCTGTACGGCATCCGGCCCGGCCGTCGGCTGTTCGATGGGCTCCAGCAGTCGCTTGGGCCTGAGCAGTGCCCGACTGACCGGATTCGTCGGGTCCGGATCGGCTCCCGGCCCCGGCTCCACGAGGACGTCCTCGACGGGTACGACGGCACGGCAGGCAGGGCATTCGCCGTACGGCCCGAGTTCGGTGCCGCAGTCGACGTGCCGGAAGTAGCGCAGCTGCGTCTCGGAGAAGTGCTCCCGGCCCCACACCCCGAGCGAGCGCAGCGTCGGCCACAGGGCGATGCCGCGCTCGGTGATGACGTACTCGTCGCGCGGCGGCGACTCCTGGTAGCGCCGCTTCTCGAGGATCCCCTCCGCGGTGAGCGTCTGGAGGCGGGCGGCCAGGACCGCGCGCGGGATGCCGAGATGGACGAGGAAGTCGTTGTAGCGCCGCACGCCGTAGAGCGCGTCGCGCACGACGAGCAGCGTCCAGCGCTCGCCGACGATCTCCAGCGCGCGGGCGATGGAGCACTCCTGTGTCGCGTAGTCCTTGCCCAGTGCCATGCCCCCACTGTAACCATTTTCCTGGCACAGGTTCAATGAACGAACCGACCGTGTTACGGTGCGGGGCATGACTAGGTTCAATGAACGAACCCTCCCCGAGGTCGACGCCGAAGCCGATCCCAAGGCCGGCACCATCGCCGTCGCGAAGGCCGACGCCGAAGTGGCCGCGCCCGCCGCGCCGCACACCGGGCCGGCATCCCGCGCGCAGGCGCCCCCGCACCCACGCGCCACCCTCGCCCTGACCAGCGCGGCCACCGCCGTGACGCTCATGACGTACACCGCGCCGGTCGTCACCCTGCGCGACACCGCCCTGGCCCTGCACACCCCGCTCTCCGCGCAGGCCTGGCTCATCAACGGCACTCCGCTGGGCCTGGCCGCCGTCCTCCTGGTCGCCGGCAGCCTGGCCGACGACTTCGGCCGCCGCCGGATCTTCCTCCTCGGCACCCTGACCCTCGGCATCACCACGGCCCTGGGCGCGCTGGCCTCGTCGACCCTGCTGTTCACCCTGGCCCGTGTCGCGCAGGGCGCGGCGAGCGCGGCGATCCTGGCGAGCAGCCTGGGCCTGATCGTGCACGCGTTCCCGACCCCGCGCGGCCGGCTGCACGCGACCGGCGTGTGGGGCGCCTTCGTGAGCGGCGGAATCGCAGCCGGGCCGCTGGTGGCGGGCGCGATGCCGAACTGGCGGATGGCGTACGGCGTTCTGGGCGCGGCCGCGCTGCTGGTCGCGGCCCTGTCGACGCGGGCGTTGTCGGAGTCCCGTTCACCGAGAGGCGGACGCCCCGACATCCTGGGCGCGCTGGCCTTCGGCCTGGCGCTGGTCTCCCTGGTCGCCGCGCTGACCCTGGGCCGGGACGGCTGGCTGCGCGGCGAGGTGGGCCTGCTGTTCCTGGCGGCCGTGCTGCTCGTCGGCGTGTTCGTCCTGGTGGAACGCCGAACGGCGACTCCCATGATCGACCTGGGCCTGCTGCGCCGCCCCGGCTTCCTGGCCTCGTCCGCCGGAGGCCTGTTCACGGGCCTCGCGGTGATCGGCCTCTTCAGCTTCCTGCCGGTCCTGTTCCAGCAGGGGCTCGGCCTCTCGCCGATGGACACCGCCTGGCTTTTCCTGCTCTGGTCGGGCCTGTCCTTCGCGGTCGCCCTCCAGGCCAAGCGGCTGGCGGGCCGCGTCCCGCCCCGCCACCAACTGGCCGTGGGCTTCGCCCTGCACGCGGCCGCCGTCCTGACGATGCTCGGCGCGATCGACTCCGGCTCCTGGCACCGCCTCCTGCCGGGCCTGATCCTGGGTGGCATCGGCAGCGGCCTCCTGAACGCCGCCCTGCCCCTGCTGTCGGTGGAGTCGGTACCCGCGGCCCGCGCGGCCATGGGCTCGGGCGCCCAGCAGACCTTCCGCTACATCGGCTCCTGCGCCGGAGTCGCCCTGACGATCGCCATCGTCACGTCCTCGGGCAGCGGTCCGGGCCACGGCGCGAACATCGCACTGGCGGTGTCGGCGGGCCTGGCGGCACTGGCGGCGGTGGCGGTGCTGGCACTGCGGGAGCGGGCGTGACCGACGGGGCGCGTCCCAACGAGGCGCGTCCCAACGAGGCGCGTCTCAACGAGGCCGCATCGACACCAGCTTCCCCCACACCACCAGCCGATATCTGGACGTGTACTCGGGAGTGCAGGTCGTCAGCGTGATGTAGTAGCCGGGCTCGCTGTACCCGTAGCGCGGCTTGACGACGGAGCGCGGAATCGGCCGTACGACACCGGAGTCGCGAGCCGAGGTCTGCGGCAGGGTCCTGTCGACGGCGTACAGGTACGTCGCGCTCCTGGTCTCCACCTCCACGACGTCCTTCGCGCGCAGCCGGTTGAGGTACCGGAAGGGCTCGCCGTGGGTGTTCCGGTGCCCCGCGAGGGCGAAGTTGCCCGCCTGGCCGGGCTGCCCGGTGCCGCGGTAGTGGCCGACGTACCCCTTGTTGAGGACGTTCTGCTTGCTGACGCCTTCGGCGACGGGGACCCGGAGGCCGAGGCGGGGGATGCTGAGGACGCCGTAGGCCTGGGACCAGGTGGGGTGTGACTGCCGGGCGGTGGGGGCCTGTTGGCGGGTACCGGTAGGGCCGCCGGGGCTGTCGTGCGGTCGCGGGCTCGCGGCGGAGGCGGACGCAGCGGAGTCGCCACCGCCCTCGCCGGCCGCCTCGTCACCCCACTCCCTTTCCAGCGCCTCCACCTTCCGCGTGGCCCCACGCCGCGCCTCGCGGTTCGTCCACCACAACTGCTGCACGACGAGCAGCAGAAGTACGAGGCCTACGGTGACCAGCAGTTCACCGCCGGTCCACAGCGCTCGCCGCCGACGGGCCGACCGGCGCCGGCTGCTGTGCTGCACGACGGGAACGCGCATCCCCACGCCTCCTTCACCGGACCGCCCGCACGATAGGTCGCACCTGTGCAAGTAACCAGCCGTAAGCGCTGTTCGGTACTTCGTGCATAGGTTTTCGAAAGGGCTGGGAAAGGGCTGACGCAACCCTCGACAACCCCACCCGCCACACCCGATGCTTCGTTCCTGAGGCCGCACGGGCCGGGCCACGACGCATCGAAGGCGGAGAAGCCATGATCCGACGCAGAACCCTGCTGACCGCGGCGGGCGGCACCCTCCTCGGCAGCGCGCTGGCGACCGGCACCGCACGCGCGGACGCCACGATCAGCGTCAGCCCCGGTACGTCGTACGGCACTTGGGAGGGCTGGGGCACCTCCCTGGCCTGGTGGGCGAATGTGTTCGGCGCGCGCGACGACTTCGCCGACATCTTCTTCACCACCCAGTCGACGACGTACAACGGCACCTCGCTGCCCGGTCTGGGCCTGAACATCGCCCGCTACAACCTGGGCGCGTGCAGCTCGAACACCGTGTCCGGCGAGAAGATGGTCGCCTCCCCCAACATCCCCGCCTTCAAGCAGATCGAGGGCTACTGGCAGGACTGGAACAACGAGGATCCGACGTCCTCGGCCTGGGACTGGACGGCGGACGCGACGCAGCGCGCGATGCTGGTGAAGGCGGCGAACCGCGGCGCCATCACCGAGTTGTTCGCCAACTCCCCCATGTGGTGGATGTGCCAGAACCACAACCCCTCCGGCGCCTCCGGCGGCGGCAACAACCTCCAGTCCTGGAACTACCGCCAGCATGCCTCCCACCTCGCCGCGGTCGCCCTCCGCGCCAAGAACAACTGGGGCGTGAACTTCGCGACGGTCGAGGCCTTCAACGAGCCCAGCTCCAGCTGGTGGACGGCGACCGGCACCCAGGAGGGCTGCCACATCGACGCGACGGTCCAGTCCGCCGTACTGCCGTTCGTCCGCAGCGAGTTGGACAAGCGGGGCCTGACGGGAACCAGGATCTCGGCCTCGGACGAGACGAACTACGACCTGGCCCGTACGACGTGGAACTCCTTCTCGTCGACGACGAAGGGGTACGTGAACCGGGTCAACGTCCATGGCTACCAGGGCTCGGGCGGCCGCCGGGACCTCCTCTACACGGACGTGGTGACGACGGCCGGCAAGGCCCTGTGGAACTCGGAGACGGGCGACAACGACGGCACGGGCCTCACACTGGCGAGCAACCTGCTCTCCGACTTCCGCTGGCTCCACCCCACCGCCTGGGTCTACTGGCAGGTGATGGACCCGTCCTCGAACTGGGCGATGATCGCGTACGACGCCAACACCCTCCAGGCGGGCGCGGTCCAGACGAAGTACTACGTGATGGCACAGTTCAGCCGCCACATCCGGCCGGGCATGAAGATCCTCGACACGGGCGCGGACAACGCGGTGGCGGCCTACGACGCGAGCGCCAGGCGCCTGGTGATCGTGGCCGCGAACACGTCCTCGTCGGCCCAGACCCTGACCTTCAACCTCTCCAACTTCACTACGGTGAGCGGCGGTTCGGGCGGCCTCGTGCCCCGCTGGAACACGGTGACGACGGGCGGCGACAGGTACAGGTCGTACTCGGACACGCACCTGAGCGGGAAGACCGTCGCCGTCCCCTTCGCGGCGAAGGCGGTGCAGACACTGCAGATCGACGGGGTGGTGATCTAGCTGGAGCCGCCGACCGTGACCGGCCCGGGAGCCGCCCGCGGCCCGAGGCCCGGACACCTCTCGGCCCCCGGAGCCGGCCCCGGTCCCGGACTCGCCCTGGGTGCGCTCGCGCTCGGCGGTTTCGGAATCGGGCTGACCGAGTTCGTGATCGCCGGGCTCCTTCCCCAGGTGGGCCGCGGTCTGCACGTGTCCGAGGCCGCGGCGGGCCGCCTGATCTCCGGGTACGCGCTGGCGGTGGCGGTCGGCGCGATCGCGCTCACCGCCGCCACCGCCGGCCTGCACCGCAAGGCCGTCCTCCTCGGCCTGGTGGCCCTGTTCGTCGCGGGCAACCTGCTGTCCGCCGTCGCTCCCGGCTACGAGGTGATGCTCCTCGGCCGGATCGTGGCCGCCCTGTGCCACGGCTCCTTCTTCGGCATCGGCTCGCTGGTGGCCCGCCGCCTGGTACCTCCGGAACGGGCCTCGCGGGCGGTCGCGATGATGTTCGCCGGCCTGACCGTGGCGAACGTGCTGGGCGTTCCCTTCGGCGCCCTCGTCGGCGAACGCTGGGGCTGGCGCGCCACGTTCTGGGCGATCACGGCGATCGGGCTGGCCGCGCTGATCGCCATCGCCGTACTGGTGCCGTCCTGGGCGGGCACGACCCCGGCGGCGTCCAGGAGCGACCTCCGCGCCCAACTGCACGCCTTCCGCTCCGCCCAGGTGTGGCTGACACTCACGGCGACCGCCCTCGGCTACGGCGGAATGTTCGGCGCGTTCAGCTACATCGCCTACACCCTCACCCGGGTCACGGGCTTCTCCGACACCGATGTGGCCTGGCTGCTCGTCGTCTACGGCACGGGTCTGGTCGCCGGCAACCTGGCGGGCGGACGCGGAGCCGACCGCAACCGCGACCTCACCCTGGTCGTCTCCCTGACGGGCCTGGCCGCCACACTCACGCTCTTCGGCCTACTCGCGGACAGCGCCGCCGCCTCCGTGATCCTGATCCTCCTCCTCGGCCTGTTCGGCTTCGCCGCCGTCCCGGGCATGATCACCCGCGTGACGGACGAGGCCGGCGGAGTCCCCCTCGCCGCAAGCGCCAACGTCTCCGCCTCCAACATCGGCAACGCGCTCGGAGCCTGGCTGGGCGGCCTCGCGATCAGCACCGGGCTCGGCTACACCTCTCCCCTCTACGTCGGCGCTGGCATCGTCCTGACGGGCCTGGCGGTGATGGCGTACGCGGCACGCGGTTCCGCCCGACCGACGCCGGGGGACCGGGCGACGCCGCGGTGAATAGTCCTGACGGGCCTGACAGTGATGACCTGCGCGGCACGCGGCTCCGCGCGACCCACCCCCCAAGACCGGGCGACGCCACAGTGAATCGCCCTGACGCGCCTGACAGCCACGACGCACTCAGCACACAGCTCCGCCCGACCGACGCCCCAAGACCGGGCGACGCCACGGTGACGGGACCGTCGGACCTGCGCATATCTCACCCCTTGTCTCCGCCTCAGTCAGCCATCGGCAGTACGGTGTCGTCCATGCGCCCCGACACGCCCGCCGAGAACGTCGACCACACCGCCGAAGCGGCACGCCTGGAACGGACCGCCGACCGGTATCCCGAGGACGCCGAAGCCCTGCTCCTGCAGGCCGCGGCCCACCTGGAACTGTCCGGCGACCGCCCCGCCGCGACCGCGCTCTACGACCACCTGCTCTCCTCCCGGACCGACCTGGAGGACCCCTATCTGGTACGAGCCCTCAAGGCCTCGAACCTGTGGGAGTACGGCCACGAGGCCGAGGCCCGCGCGATCATCGACGGCGTCCGCGCCGCGGCCCCACGGGACCCGGCTCCCTGGGTGATCGTGGCGGAGTCACTGGAGTCGCACGACGAGCTGGAGGCGGCCCAGGAGACGTTCACCGAGGGAGCCCGCGTCCTCCTCACGGACGTGGACGAGCCCCCGTACTCGACGCATCCGCTGTTGTTCGGCCGGCATCGGGTGAGGCGGATGCTGGGGCTCGCCCACGACGAGTGGGACACGGTGGCGGACCTCCTGCACTCGTCCCCGGTCTCCCTGGACGAACTCCACGACCCGAAGCGCGTGTGGTCCCTGGGCTCGGACAACCCGGCGGAACTCGCGGCGGAGATCTCACGACTCCGCGCGGAGTTGGGCACGTACCGAGAGGCGCTGTCCCGCCCGTTCCCGGTGGCGGTCCTGCACTGGCCGCAGGACGAACTGACAGAACTGGTCGCGGGCTACCCAACCCTGGCCACCGAATACCCGTCCCACGACGACCACCTCGCGACGATAGAGAACTCCCTGCGGGAGCTGGCGGCGAGCGGGACGCCGAACCTTGGAATCGTCACGGGAACGGTGCCTTCTTACGAGGCCTTCGCCGCCTCGGAGATGACTTCCCCCGGGGAGGCGGACCTGCTGCCGCAGTATGCGACGACGCTGGCGGCGCGGGGGCGGGCGGTGGAGTGGCCGCCGCAGCGGGGGGCTGTTTGCTGGTGTGGGTCGGGGCGGGGGTATGGGGAGTGCCACGGCGCGTAACGGCGCCGTGGGCCTACTTCTCACCAGTCGGAGCCACCAGGCGAAGGGTCCCCACTGAGCGAGCCGCACAGCCGACCGGGCGTGCACGCGAGGCCTTGATGCGCGCTTCCCTCGGCCAGTAACTCAGCTATCGTCCTCACCACCAACCAGGTCCCCCCTTTTCCCGGGCCACACAGGGCGCTGAAGGCTCTCGCGGCAGCTCAGGCCAGCTCTCTCAAACCTGCCTGTCCGAAAACGATCACCTTTCAGCAGAAGAGCTTCGATTGTCAGTGACTGCTGTTAGAACAGATCCATATCGACGTGAGAGATCAATCGCGAGGGATCAGGGAGCGGCCGTGGCGGAATCGGGGGACCGGGCGCAGCCGGTGGCGGGTGTTTACGAGCAACTGATCACGCGGACCCTGCACGATCGGATGGAGCGGCTCCAAGCCTCGGGCTGGAAGGCAATCGACGAGGCAGTCAGCGAAGAGTCCGCGCCCCACGTGCTGGCACGCCACATCGGAGAGGCGGTGGGGCGCAGGCTCAGTCAACTGCCGCAGAACCAGCAGGTGACCGTTGCCAACCAGATCCTGGAGTCACTGGCCACTCATGCACCGGACCCGGACTTGGATGAGGTCGTAGGCGCCATCGCCGATGGCCCCCGGCAACTCCTGGCGCTCGCTGAGCAGGAGGCTCCCGGCGTCTACGCGATTCGCCCCCTCACTCCCTTCTCCGAAGCCGCGCTGATCACCAACGCCCCTGACGACCCGAGCCTGGGCGCGGAGTTGAGGGCGGAGCTTGCCACGGCGGACCGCATCGACCTGCTGTGCGCGTTTGTGAAGTGGTACGGCATACGGGTCCTCGAAGACTCGCTCCGGGCCGCGAAGGAGCGGGGCGTCCCCATCCGAGTCATCACGACCACCTACATCGGTGCGACAGACCGGCGAGCTCTGGACCGCCTGGTCCGCGAGTTTGGCGCCGAAGTGAAGGTCAACTACGAACTCCGATCCACGCGGCTCCATGCCAAAGCGTGGCTCTTCCGGCGCAACACGGGCTTCGACACGGCGTACGTGGGCAGCTCAAACCTCTCGAAGGCCGCCCTGCTGGACGGCCTGGAGTGGAACGTGCGGCTGTCGTCGGTCGCCACCCCCAGGGTGCTCGACAAGTTCGAGGCGACGTTCGACGCCTACTGGGCCGACGCGGCGTTCGAGTCGTACGATCCCGACCGCGACGGCGAGCGACTGGCCGAGGCTCTGGCCCGGGCGGGCGGCACAGGAGCAGGCGGCGAGCTGAAGATCAGTCTCTCCGGCCTCGAAGTTCACCCGCTTCCTTTTCAGAAGGACATGCTGGAGCGGCTGCAGGTCGAGCGTGAGATGCGTGACCGCCACCAGAATCTCCTGGTCTCGGCGACCGGGACCGGCAAGACCGTGATGGCCGCGCTGGACTACCGGAACCTGCGCGACAAGCATGGCGGAGGTCTGCCGCCATTGCTTTTCGTGGCACACCGCAAGGAGATCCTCAAGCAGTCTCTGCGCACGTACCGCGAAGTACTCGACGACGCCTCCTTCGGCGAGCTGCTCCACAGTGGCCAGGAGCCCCGTGACTGGACGCACGTCTTCGCCAGCGTCCAGTCCCTCAACCTCCAACGGCTAGAACAGCTCGACCCCAAGCACTTCGACATCATCGTCATCGACGAGTTCCACCACGCGAAGGCGAACACGTATCAGCGGGTCATAGCGCACTTCAAGCCGAAGGAGCTGCTCGGTCTCACCGCAACCCCGGAGCGGATGGACGGCATCAATGTGCAAGACGAGTTCTTCGAGGGCCGGATCGCCGCCGAACTCCGGCTCTGGGAGGCCCTGGAGAACGACCTGCTGTCTCCCTTCCACTACTTCGGGATCCCGGACGGAACCGACCTGACCAACCTCAATTGGCGATCGGGCAGCTACGACCGCGACCAGCTCGGCAATCTGCTCACCGCCGACCACGCGCGGGCTCGCATCGTGATCAAGCAAGTCAAGGACAAGATCTCCGACCCCGCCGCCATGCGCGCGCTTGGCTTCTGCGTCACCAAGGCGCACGCACACTTCATGGCCGAGTGCTTCCGTGAGGCGGGCCTCCAGACCGCGGCTCTGGACAGCGATTCGTCGCCCGAGGTGCGCGAGCGCACACTTGACGATCTCAAGGCCGGCCGGATCCAAGTGATCTTCTCTGTCGACCTGTTCAACGAGGGCTTGGACATCCCGGACGTCGACACCCTGTTGCTTCTACGACCTACGAACAGCGCCACCGTCTTCCTCCAACAGCTGGGACGCGGGCTGCGGCGCACACCAAACAAGCCGGTGCTGACGGTGCTCGACTTCATCGGCCAACACCGGGCAGAGTTCCGGTTCGAGGAGCAGTTCCGGTCCCTGACCAATCTCTCGCGCAACCGCCTGGTCCACAGCATCGAGCGAGACTTTCCCCAGTTGCCCTCCGGGTGCCAGATCATCCTGGAGGGCAAGTCCAAGGACCTCGTGCTGGACAACATCCGCACACAGATCAAGGCAACCGTCCAGTCCCTCGCCAAGGAAGTCAGGGTCTTCAATACCTCGGCTCTCGCCGACTACCTCATGGAGAGCCGCCGCGAGATCAAGGAGTTGTACAAGTCGAGCAACTCATGGACGTCCGTCCTGCGACGCGCTGGCCTGAGCGTCCAACCTGAGCAGGCAGGTGAGGAGGAGCTGCTGAAACGCGCGCACGCGTTCTTGCACGTCGACGACCTTGAGCGCGCTAAGGCCTACACCCGCCTACTGAGCGACGACGCACCTGAGTACGAGGCTCTGAGCCCGAGAGACAAAACGTATGCGCGCATGCTCTTCTTCAATCTCTGGGACAAGGCAGGTGGTTTTGGCTCCTACTCGCAAGGTCTTGAATCACTCCGCGACCAGCGAGCCTTCCGTAGCGAACTGCGGCAGGTACTCGACCACGTAATGGGCCAGGCTGACCACTTCCCTGTTTCCCTGGATGGCCCGCACGCGCACCTCCCATTGAAGGTCCACAGCGCGTACAACCGCTCGGAGATCCTGGCCGCACTTGGCGTCGCTCGCCTCGGCGGGCAGATGCCTGGCTCGTTCGCGCAGGGCGTCCTGTGGGACGAGCCGAACCAGACGGACGCACTGCTGATCACTCTTGAGAAGAACGAGAAAGACTTCTCCCCCACTGTCCGGTACAAGGACTATGCGTTGAGCCCTTCTCTCTTCCACTGGGAGTCACAGAGCACGACCGCAGATACTTCGCCCACCGGTCTGCGCTATCAACAGCACGCCCAACGCGGCAGCCATGTGCTGCTGTTCATGCGTCGCTACAAGGACACCGACATCGGAAAAGCCCAACCGTGGATGCTACTTGGGCCTGCAACCTATGTCCGGCACGAAGGCAGCAAGCCCATGGCCATCATCTGGCAGCTGCATCATGAGCTGCCTGCCGACGTGTGGTCGTACGCGGCCATCGTCGCGGGATAGCAAACCTGAAGGCCTTCACACGACCTCACCCATCTCAGCCTCAAACCGAGTCTGGGCTCGGTCGAGTACGTCATCGGGGTCATAGCCGTGAGCAAGCAGCCAATGCAGGACGTCGGCCATGACCCCGATGGCAGCCTCTTCTGCCGCTACCGTGCTCAGCAGACTGCCGCCCCCGTCAATGGCCCTGACGTGCGGGAGTGACCGGGATCCATACAGATCAAGGATCGCCTCCGCTCGCGTGACGCGGGGGACGTTTCTCTGCCTGCTGGCGGCTGGGGTATCAACAGCGAGTTCACACCACACGACCTTGGAGTCGCCGCGAAGAATCACGCCCCACCGGTGGTCCGTCACCGCATCGACGAGCGCCATCCCCCGCCCCGACTCCTGAGCAGTGCTGGCAGCAAGCAAGGTAGGCAGCGCCCGAGTATCAGGATCCTCAACTTCCAAGCGTAGATACGACTTACGAAGCGCCATGCGCAGCGTCGCGGGTGTGCCCTCACCGACATGTCGAATGACGTTGGTCACCAGCTCTGATACGCAGATCTGCGCTGCGTCCACGTGATCGGGCACGCCCAACAGGATGAGCCGAAGCCTCAACATACGCCTCAACTGAGTGACTTCATTCGGATGGGCAAGGAACGTGTGCAGCCAGGGCTCGCGTCCGACGCAACCACTTACATAGATCATCTTCGACCACCTTTCACGCGCATCGTTGCGCACTGTGCATGCTGCGATGACTCCCAGTGACAGAGTTGCAGTGACTATCCCTTCATGCAACGTGCACAAAGAGATTCCCTCGTTAGGGTGATTGGCCTTTTGCATCCCTTCCGATGGGATGGAACTTCCGCTAATCAATGAGGAGTTGACATGGCCGGATCCCCTACAGCTCGGCGCCGCCGACTGGCCATCGAGCTCAAGCGACTACGTGAAGAGAGCGGCCTCACCTGTAGCCACGTGGGCAAGGAGCTGGACTGGAGCAGTTCCAAGGTCAACCGCATGGAGACGGGGCAGGGGCGCGTCCAACCCTCAGACATCGACGCCCTATGCCGCTTCTACGGGACACCCCAAGAGCTACGTGATCTCCTGAAGTCGCTGGCCAAGGAATCCAAGACGAAGGGGTGGTGGCACGCCCACGGCGATGCCATCCCCACCTGGTTCTCTGTGTATGTCGGCCTTGAGCAGGCGGCTTCCAACTTGCGTAGCTACCAAGCGGAGTTCATCCCAGGCTTGCTTCAAACGGATGAATACGCAGCCGAGCAGTGCCGCGCATGGGTCGACCACACCCCCGAGGACATTCAGCGCATGGTCGACGTCCGAATGCGTCGCCAGGAGCTACTCACCTGCGAGAGCGCACCCGACCTGTGGGCCGTTGTCCACCAGAGTGCGCTGCAGCATGCGGTCGGCAGCCGTCAGGTCCTGATCCGTCAACTCGAACGTATGCTGGAAATCGGCAAGTTGAAGAACGTAACCGTTCAGGTCCTGCCGTTCGATGCGGGCGCCTATCCCACCACAGGGTCGTACACGATCCTCGGCTTCCCAGAGCAGGAGGACCCAGACTTGGTCTACCGAGAGGGGCTTACCGATTCGGTGTACCTCGAAGAGCCCAAGGACGTAGCCCTCTACACAAAGGCATTCGACCACCTCAGGGCCTTGGCACTGAGCCCTCAGCGCTCGACCTTGCTGATCTCGAGACTCCTGGAGGAGCACTCCCGATGATGCCGTCATCCAGCGTCCAGTGGCACAAGAGCAGCTATAGCAACGGCATGGGGGGCGAGTGCCTGGAAGTAGCCGCGCTCGCCGGGGCAGTCACGGTACGAGACTCCAAAGTCACATCGGGGCCGGAACTCATGTTGAGCACTGCTGCATGGAAGGATTTTATAGCGACGCTGCCCCTATGCCGGCAGCAGGCCGCAAGCTGACCGGCTGACGCGGATCACGAACGATCTCACCAGCTCGCTGGAGGAAGATGGCCTGCGCCTGCACCATCTCGTCTCTGGCAGTGTCAAATCTGGACCAATCGACGCCCGTGCCTGGAGAACTCGAGTTCCCCAGGTACAGCAAGGCGCGCACGGCCGCTACCGGCTTCCCCACTCCCCGGTCGGGATCGACGACTTCAACGAAGCCTCCATGAGCCCCGAAGGGCCCATAAAGCGCGGGTCCCTGCACGCCTCGACGCTCTGCCAGCCGTACACACGCACGCCAAGCAACCGTATGACCGACCCTGCCGAGCAAACGATGGCCTTCAACACGGCCTCGAACGCGACTCGTTGCGCACCCGCCCACTGGCCCATCGCCTCGGTCCACACGCTCCACCGTGATCCGGCACAGCTGGGTTCCAGCCCGTGCCAACGGAGCTAGTCTCGCGCCCTGGCGGCAGTTCGCGAGATCATTTATGCCAGCTCGGGAATATTTCGGATTCCGCGTGGACGAGGAACGATGCTCTCCGTAGCGTCATCGCAAGACCGTCCAGACGAGGCGGTTCAGAAGGGGGCGCCATGGCGCGCGAGGATCTGACTCGACTCACTGGGACTGTCAACGGGCCCAACTGCGATGACGACGATTGCCCGAACGTCTACCGCACGGCAACCGGCTCCATCGTGGTCCAGGGGAACGTGACGAGCGCCTTCCGGACTCCGGAGGGTGAGGCCCTGGTGGAGATCCCTGAGTCGGTACTCAAGGAGGCCGTACGTGCTCTTGGATGGTGACGAGTGGCGGAGGACGTTTGACGCGTACGAACGTGACGCGTGGCGATTCGAAACCCAGCCCACGTACACCATGCCCAGAGAAGCTGAGAACGTCGCCCGCTTTCTTCACGGTGAGCCGAAGCCCGATCACCACAATGCACGCTGGCATGAGCGGGTACGCGGATACGTGGCGTCGGGTCGCACGATCGGGCGCGTGCGGGCCGTGCGGCAGCCATTGACGGACTACCAGCGATACCAGTTCGCATGGGGAATCCCCGCAAACATTGCGGCTGGCGAGGATATCCGGATCCTGGATGTCACGCAGGAGGACTACGGACTTCCTTTGTCGGAAACCGACTGGTGGATCTTCGATGAGATGCGCGTTGTGCAACTGAACTATCGACCGGACGGGACGCAGATCAATCGAGAGATGTTCACGGGCGATATTGCCCCGTACTCGGAGTGGAAACGTATTGCAATAGCTCGCTCGGTGCCGTTCTCCGAGTACGTGAGAGAATTCGGTGACGTTCGAACCTGAGCAGCTGGGGCAGTCGAGAACTGACCTCGCACAAACGCTCCGCGAGTTGCGAAGGCGAGCCGGCCTCACAGGGGACCGGCTCGCCGGGCGTTGCAACATGTCGCAGAGTCAGATCAGTAAGTTTGAGACAGGCAAGAAGACTCCGAAGCTCGTGGATGTCGAACGCATCCTTCGAGCGGTCAACGCTCCAGCCGGCATAGCGGCGGAAGTTACTGCTCTCGCGCGCGTCGCGAATACCGAGTGGCAGGACAAACGCTCATCCTGGCGCCGCGGTATGGAGAAACGGCAGACAGAACTTGCCTCTCTGGAGAGCGAAGCAACAGAGCTGAGGTATTTTCTCCCTGCCATGATTACGGGTTTGCTGGCCACGCCTGACTATGTTCGGGCCAGCCTGGCTCACACACCGGGCGACTCGTCAAAGACGGTGGCACGCAAGCTGGAGCGCCAGGCTGTTCTTTACGACATGTCAAAGACCTTCACCTTCGTCCTAACGGAACAGGCGGTGCGGTGGCCGATCGTTCCGACGCCAGCCATGTCCTTGCAGATCGATCGCCTGGTGTCACTGTCCCATCTGCCAAATCTATGCATCGGCGTCATTCCAATGGGAGTGGTAATACCACGCGGACCGATGAACACGTTCACGGTTTACGACAATCGGCTGGCTACCGTCGAGAACTTCACTGGCCGTATGGTCTTTGGGGATTCTCGCGATGTCTCGGAGTATCTTGCCGTGTTCTCTTCTTTCGAGCAGCAGGCTTGCTTCGGCGATGAGGCAAGAACTTTGCTGCTCCAGTGGGCAAATGCCTGTAGGTGATCTTTAGTCCGTAACAGGAATATTGCTCGACCCCTGCGCATCTCCGGTGGATCATAGATTCACAATGAAGCCGGGGAGGATTAATGACGAGCCCGCAGAAGCCTCAGGAATACGGCCTCACGGAACGTCCAGTGGAGCCAAGAGCAGTGCCCGCTTGTAGCACCTGTCTCGGCATTTGTGTCCGACGCAGAAATGCGCGCTCCGGAGGCGACTACAGCGCTGTATCCGACGCGAATGTGGATCTGCGTCGACACCAGGCAGAGGTTCACTCGTCGTGAGCAGGGGAAAGGAACCCCACCTCTTTGCCGAGCGTCCGTTGATGACCTTGCGCGTCTCTCGTGATGCCGGGCGGAGCTGGGGACCTGAGCGGGCCATCTTCACTACGGATGATCTGGCTCCCCTGGTCACCACGGAGTGGCCTCCGTGCAAGTGCCCGCGCTGTACGTAACGCCAGGTGCCCTTCAGTCACAGAGGAGCTGGCTTCACCACCCCCATGGACTCCCGCCCTGCACGGGGCGGCGGCGGTCGGCACTGGCCGCGACAGTTGAACAGAAAGGTGCCGTAAATGCTGGACGGAAGCGATCTGTACGGGCTGGACATCGATGGAACCTCCTTCGTGAAGCCATGTGGGGGGCCCTGCACGGAAGGGTGCGTGACCCTGGCCCGTATCGGCGACGATGCCTGGGCTTTGGGCGACAGCAAGCGACCGGACGTGGAGCCGCTCCGGTTCACCACGGAGGAGTTGGACTCGGCCGGCATTGACCCGGCGAGGTTCGGTCTGCCTGTCTGACCAACCCTCCCCTTCCCAACCGGTCCCGTTTCCCAGAAGGAACCGGGACCGGTTTCCCCTCGATCTTCGACACCAGATGGGGACGACTGGTGCACCATCACGGATATCTATGGGCAGGTCCGAAAGAACGCTTCGACAATGAAGCGCTGCGGCGCCCTCCACACCCTGAACCTCCCCCGGCCGGGGGCAAGCCGGAAGCGGTCCAGCGCTATCGCGAAGTGGAGGCAGGGTTCCCCACCGCGGACCTTCCACCGCTGGAAACGGCGTACTGGCTCGTCAAACCGCGTGCTCTGGTTCGCGGTACATGGCACGAGGCCAAAGAAGCTGCGGCCTGGCTCGCCGAGGCCTTGGCCGAGTACGCGTTCCGTTTCGCGGCAGCGGCGGACGGTGACGTCGCCCGTCTGGCCTCGCTGGTCAACTCCGCTGCAGCGAGGCTGCATTCAGGAGCTGACGTTTCACTCGGTTACTACCTCGAACGACCCTCGTATCTGTCGCTCGCGGTGGTGACCTGCTCTCCAAATCGCTCGAAGCCCGAACTGCCCTGCCCAGTACGGTAACTGGAGCTCCAAGGGTCCGCCGAGGACCAGACGACCGGACAACCAGCAGAGGAACTCAATGACGAGCTCGATCCCGTGGCAACAGCGGCTGTCCACCGGTACGGAAGACATTCAGGACGAGGTCATCCGCTGGTACCAACAGACCCGTTACGGCAAGTCGTACGTCCCCGACATGATCTGGGGCACGCTTCAGACCGAGGCGTACGCGACCGTGATCCTCAGTCGAGTCGTCGCGTTTCTCGGCGTCCCGGACGACGTACCCGCGGGGGTGGCGAAGCGGATGGAACGCCAACAGGTCCTGTACGACGGCGAGCACCACTACGACGTGATCCTCGGCGAACAAGCCATGTACGCAAACGTCGGGGGACCGAAGGTGATGAGCGAGCAGTTGGAACGACTGCTGCGCGATATCGACCTTCCCTCCCTTCGCCTGGGAATCGTGCCCGCCACCGCCGAAATGAGCATGGTTCCGAAACCCGGCTTCAGCCTGTACGACGGAGGCCGAGCCCACTACGAGCTCGTCTCCTCCAGCGTGGACATCACCGACCCTGCCGAACTCGCTCTTCATCACCGGGCATTCGACGCCATCAGCGAGGTAGCCCACTACGGCGACGCCGCCAAGGAGCTGGTCAACAAGGCCCTGGCGTACTGGAGCAACACGTAGGAGAAGGCGACCGCGTCCGTTAGCGGGCCGCCCGGTGCCGTTACTTTGGACTAATGGACCGAAATGCCCTTATCCAGTACGTCCGCGCCCGCCGGCTCGCCGTCCTGGCCACCCTCTCCGCCGAGGGGCATCCGCAGGCCGCGGTGGTCGGGGTCGCGGCCACCGACGCGGGCGACCTCGTCTTCGATACGACACGGGGCTCCCGTAAGTTCGCCAACCTCAGTCGGCAGCCGCGCGTCGCCCTGGTCGTCGGGGTCGACTGGGATGACGAGCAGACCGTCCAACTCGAAGGCACCGCAGCCGAGATCCCCAGGGACGACCCGGCCGTGGCCGCGTACTACGACCAGATCCCGACCGGGCCGGAACGGGCCGTGTGGCCGGACATCGTCTACGTCCGGGTACGGCCGGACTGGGGGCGCCACAGCGACTACCGCCCCGGCAGTGCCGGAGTGCAGGAGATTCCGCTGGCCTGAGCCGAGAAGCAGTGGCGCTACCCGTGAGGCCGTCGGCACGTCGCGTGGCGGGAATGAACTCTCGCCGTGATCCCGGGCGTCGAACGACACCACACGGTCCGTCGGCCAGGATGCGTTGGGGCGGGCAGATCGCCCCATTCGCCCACGTGGCTCACCTGGCCCACCTGGCCCACCAGACTTGACACTCCTCGGCTCAGGTTCGGGGCGACCGTCGCCGTGAGCGTTAGCCTCGGGGCACATCAGTCAAAGCGGTAGGAGGCAGGCATGGCCAAGGTTCCCAGTGCGGTGGTCGCCGCGGGCGGGCTCGTCGGTGGGTACGGCGTGGCCCGCTGGACGAAGAAGCGGCAGCTGGGCGGGGTCGTGCTGGCCGTCGCGGGGGCCACGGCGGCGACGCAGTGGCGGCAGCGGGCCGGCGGGAAGGCGGCCGGGGCGCTGACGGCCGCGTATGTCGCCGCCTTCGGGGCGTCGCATCCGCTGGCCAAGAAGGTGGGTGCCTGGCCCGCCGTGTTCGGGGTGGCCGGAGCGGTGGCGCTGGCTTCCTGGGCGGTCGCCGACCGGCACGCGTAGGCTCCGCCGGTTGTGCCGCGATGGTCCGTCTGTCGGCTGCGGTGTCAGGGCGCCGTCGTGACTGGTCGAGGCCGGTCGCGGCTGGTCGCGCGCACGCGGCGGAGCCGCACTTCGGCACGGCCCCGCGCCCCTTTCGGGGCGCGGTACTGCACCGGAGTTCACCACGGGCCCGTCCAGTTTTCGTTATCGGACCCACCCCAGACCGTCTCCGTGGCATGCATGTGACACGACAGATCAGCCGCCGCACCATGCTCAAGGCCACCGGTGCCGCCGCCGGAGCCGTCGGGATCGGGGCGGCCGTCGGCTCAGCCCCCGCAGCAGCCGCCGGTACGTCCTACGCACATCCCGGGCTTCTCCACACCAGCGCCGACCTGGCCCGGATGGCCGCCAAGGTGAAGGCCGGCGCCTCCCCCTACACCGCCGGGTACGCGAAGCTGACCGCCAACCGGCATTCGCAGAGCGACTGGACGCCCAATCCGCAGGCCATCGTGTACCGGGGCACGGAACTGCGCCCACCCAGCACGTGGCAGCAGAACTACGCGGCCCTCTACAACGACATCCACGCCGCGTACCAGAACGCCCTGCGCTACCACGTCAGTGGCGACAGCGCCCACGCCGACACCGCCGTCGCGATCCTCAACGCCTGGTCGGCGAAGCTGACGAAGGTCTTCGGCAGCGCCGACCGGTGGCTGGCCGCCGGGATTTACGGGTACCAGGCCGCCAACGCGGCCGAACTCGTCCGCGACCACAAGGACTTCCAACTCGAGAGATTCCAGAAGATGCTGGTCGACGTCTTCTACTCGGCGAGCGAGGACTTCCTCGTCAGGCACAACGGCACCCCCGCCCCCCACTACTGGCCCAACTGGGACCTGTGCAACATGGCCTGCGCGCTGGCCACCGGCATCTTCTGCGACGACCAGGCCAAGGTCGAGCAGGCCGTCGAGTACTTCAAGCACGGCGACGGAATGGGCTCGATCAAGCACGCCATCCCGGTCGTGCACGACGACGGGCTCGCCGAATGGATGGAGGCCGGGCGCGACCAGGGGCACTCCCTGATGGGCATCGGCCTGATGAGCACCGTCTGCGAGATGGCCTGGAACCAGGGCATCGACCTGTACGGCTACGACGACAACCGTTTCCTCAAGGCCGCTCAGTACGTGGCCAAGTGGAGCCTGGGCGGACGCATGCAGTACACGCCCTACGCCCTCTCGGACCAGCGGCCGGGGATCCAGCACCCCACCGCCGTCGCCCCCGCCGACCCGGCGCAGATGCGGCCGGTCTGGGCCATGGTCGCCAACCACTACACCAAGCGGCGCGGGCTGTCCGCCACCTACCTCACGCAGATCGCCGCCAAGGCCGCGCCCGAGGGCGGCGGCGGGGACTACGGGCCCAACAGCGGCGGGTTCGACCAGCTCGGCTTCGGGACGCTGGCGTTCACGCGGGACAAGGCGGCGGACACCAAGGCCGCGCCGAAGCCCGCAGCTTCGGCCCCGGCCCCGGGCGCCGCCTCCGACCCGCGGCCCCAGACGGCGGCCACCGCCTCGGCCTCCGCCTCCCCCGCCGGGGGCGACCTCGCCGCGACCGGCTCCGGGGACGCCATCGGGTGGACCGCCGCCGCTGGAGTCACCGCCGTCGCCGGTGGGCTGCTCTTCTTGCGGCGCCGCGACCAGGTCCGGCGCGACGGCGCCCAGTAGGAGCGGCGGTAACAGCGGGCAGGGGCCCCACAGGCCGGCAGCAGGCAGGGGCCCCGCAGGCCACGTCTACGCCGTAGCCGGCCGCGACCGCTCCCGGCCCTCCTTCGCCGACCGCGCCTTCTCGCCCACCGCCGAGGCCGCTGCCGTGAGCGGCTTCGCGATGTCCTCCAGGGAGCGTCGTTCCGCCCGTACCGCCAGGAATGCCGCCACCAGGCCGGCCGCGCACATCAGGCCCGCGCCGATCTGGAAGGCGAGGACCGTGTCGCCGACCTTGCCGGTTCCGGTGAGGTCGGCGAACAGCAGCGGGCCGCTGATGCCGCCGGCCGCGGTGCCGAGAGCGTAGAAGAAGGCGATGGACATGGCGCGCGTCTCCATCGGGAAGACCTCGGAGACCGTCAGGTAGGCGCTGGACGCGCCCGCGGACGCGAAGAACAGGACCGCGCACCAACAGGCCGTCATCGTCGTCGCGTTCAGCGAGCCGCGGTCGAACAGCCAGGCCGTACCGAACAGGAGCAGCCCCGACAGCAGGTACGTCGACGAGATCATCACCCGGCGGCCCACCGTGTCGAAGAGCTTGCCCAGCAGGAGCGGGCCGCAGAAGTTGCCCACCGCGACGACCGCGAAGTAGTAACCCGTGTTGCCCGTCGGGACGTCGAAGAACGTGGTCAGGATCGCGCCGAAGCCGAAGGTGATCGCGTTGTAGAGGAAGGCCTGTCCGATGAAGAGGGAGAAGCCGAGGATCGACCGCTTGCGGTAGGTCGAGAAGACCGTACGGGCGATCTCCAGGAAGCCGATGCTCTTGCGCTGGTGGATGGTGATCTCGGACTCGGGCCTGCCGAGCCGTTCCCCCGACTCCGACTCGACCTTCTGCTCGATGGAGGAGACGATCCGTTCCGCCTCCTGCTCCCTGCCGTGGATCAGCAGCCAGCGTGGGCTCTCCGGGACGTGGCGTCGTACGAGAAGGATCACCAGGGCGAGTACGGCGCCGAGGGCGAACGTCAGTCGCCAGCCCACGTTCTTGGGCAGGATCGCCTCGTTGAGCGCGACGATCGACAGCAGTGAGCCGAAGACCGCGCCCACCCAGAAGCTGCCGTTGATGGCGAGGTCGACGCGGCCGCGGTACTTCGCCGGGATCAGCTCGTCGATCGCGGAGTTGATGGCCGCGTACTCGCCGCCGATGCCGAAGCCGGTCAGGAAGCGGAAGGCGAAGAACCACCAGGTCGAGAAGGAGACGGCGGTCAGCGCGGTGGCCGCCAGGTAGACGACCAGCGTGATCATGAAGAGTTTCTTCCGGCCGAAGCGGTCGGTCAGGCGGCCCCAGAAGAGGGCGCCGACACAGGCGCCGGCCACGTAGAGCGCGGCCGCGAGGCCGGTGATCTGACCTGAGGTGATCGGCAGTCCGCTGCCGGGCTCGGACAGGCGGCCCGCGATGTTGCCGACGACCGTGACCTCCAGGCCGTCGAGGATCCACACCGTGCCGAGGCCGATCACGATGGTCCAGTGCCAGCGCGACCACGGGAGGCGGTCCAGGCGGGCGGGGATGCGGGAGGTGATGGTGCGGCCGGTGGCGGCGGTGGCGCTGCCGCTGGGCTCAGCAGTGGGCTTGGCACCGGGTGTGGCGCTGGACATGGGCTCCCTCCTCGTCGAGTGAACCCGGGGCGGGTGCCCTGGCGCTGCCGCTTTACGCGCGGGTCCAGGGCGGCCGGGGTTGGTGTGGGCCTTGCTGGGGGCTGCCGCCCCCAGACCCCCGCTTCGGCCCTGAGGGGCCTCGTCCTCAAACGCCGGACGGGCTGGAATGGGCGGCCGGGGCCGAAAGGTGCACCCCAAAGCCCCCGCCCGCTACGCCCCCAGCACCCGCGTCACCGTATAGATCAACAACCCCGCCAGCGAGCCCACCACCGTGCCGTTGATCCGGATGAACTGCAGGTCGCGGCCGATGTGGGCCTCGATCTTGCGGGTGGTGTGTTCGGCGTCCCAGCCGGCCACCGTGTCCGTGATCAGGGAGGTGATCTCCTTGCGGTAGGTGGTGACCACGTACACCGCCGCGCCCTCCACCCAGCCGTCGACCTTCGCCTGCAGCTTGGGTTCGACCGCCATCCGCGCCCCCAGCGACAGCAGCGAGGCCCGCACACGCAGCCGCAGCTCGCTGCGTTCGTCCTCCGCCGCCGAGACGATCATGGATCGTACGGCGGTCCAGGCGGAGGCGATCAGGTCCTGGACCTCGCCGCGGCCCAGTACCTCGCCCTTGAGGCGCTCCACCCGCGCCCGGGTGTCCGTGTCGGACTGCAGGTCGGAGGCGAAGTCGGTGAGGAAGCGGTCGAGGGCGCCGCGGGCCGGGTGGGAGGGCATGTCGCGCATCTCGGTGACGAAGCGCAGGAGTTCCTTGTAGACGCGCTCGCCGACCTTCTTGTCGACGAACCGCGGGGTCCAGCCGGGGGCGCCGCCCTGCACCGCGTCCATGATCTCCGCGTCGTGCCACACGAGCCAGTCGTGCGCCCGCGTGACGATCAGGTCGACGACCCGTCTGTGGCCGCCGTCCGCGACGATCTTGTCCAGCATCTTCCCGATGCCGGGCGCGATCTCCTGGGCGTCGGCGCGACGGGTGATGGCCTCGCCGACGACCGCCTGCACGTCGGAGTCGCGCAGCACGGTGAGGGCGCCCCGCAGCGCGGCCGACAGCTCGGCCGTCACCCGGTCCGCGTGCTCGGGATCCGCCAGCCATGCCCCGAGCCGACTGCCGATGCCGACGGCGCGCAGCCGCTGTCGTACGACGTCCTCCGAGAGGAAGTTCTCGCCGACGAACTCGCCCAGCGACACCCCCAGCTGGTCCTTCTTGGTCGGGATGATCGCGGTGTGCGGGATCGGCAGGCCCATGGGACGGCGGAAGAGTGCCGTGACGGCGAACCAGTCGGCGAGCGCGCCGACCATGCCGGCCTCGGCGGCGGCCGCGACATAGGACGCCCAGGCTCCGGCACCGGAGTTGTCCGCCCACTTGGCGAGGACGTACACCAGCGCCACGAACACCAGCAGCCCGGTCGCCGTGAGCTTCATGCGGCGCACTCCGCGCTGCTTCTCCTCGTCGGCGGCGCTGAACGTCGTCATCGTGCGTGCGGCCGCCGCGGGGGCGGTGCGGTTACCCGATCCGCCCGGCCGGGAATGCTGAACCACGTCGCCGCCACCCGCTTCATCCGGATTCGTGCGTTCCATCCGCTCCACCCGTTCGTGATCCCCTGCACACATTGTCCCTTCCTGACCGACTCCTGGAACGGAACAAGAGTTCCCGGCGTCTGTCGGAAGGGGGAGCTCAGCCTGAACTCCGGCGGCCCACAGGGGGGTCCTGTTCAACTACCCCTCATCCCATGACGCATCATGGGGTGATCACATCGGAGCCTCGGGCTCCCATTCGTCCGAGGAGACCCGCACCGCATGACCAAGCGTCATGGTTATGCCCTGCTTTCCGCGATCATCGCCGTGATCGTCGGCCTTTCCGCTGCCATATACGTCGGCGTCGCGGCCGGCGACGGCAACACCGGCACCAACGCCCTCGACAAGGGCCGCGCCCAGCACAACTCCGCGGCCCCCGCCTCCGCCGGCATCTGGGTCGGTTCCTGGTCCGCGTCCCCGGCGGGCGCCGAGCCCGGCACCGAGACGAGCGGCATGGCGGGGCGCTCGGTGCGCAACGTCGTGCACGCGAGCGTGGGCGGTACGAGTGCCCGTATCACGCTGTCCAATCTCTACGGCCAGTCGGCGCTGACCGTCACGCACGCCTCCCTCGCCGTCGCCGTCGCCTCCGACACCGCGGCGGCGAGCGCCGACACCATGCGGCGGCTGACCTTCGGCGGCAGCACCGCGATCGTCATCCCGGCCGGGCAGCAGGCGCTGAGCGACGCCGTCCGCATCGTCATCCCGCAGGGCAGCGACGTACTGGTCACCACGTACTCGCCCAGCCGGTCCGGCCCGGTAACCTACCACCAGCACGCCCGCCAGACCTCCTACGTCGCCGAGGGCGACCTCACCGAGGACGTGAGCGGCGCCGGGTACACCGAGCAGACTCCGTACTGGCGCTACCTGACCGCGCTGGACGTGCTGAGCAACGAGTCGGACGGCACCGTCGTCGCCTTCGGCGACTCCCTCACCGACGGCATAACGTCCACCCAGAACGCCAACCACCGCTGGACGGACATCCTTTCGCAGCGGCTGCGCACCGCGATCGAGTCCGGCCAGGACCTGCCGCGCTACAGCATCGTCAACCAGGGCATCAGCGGCAACCAGATCCTCGCGGGAGGCCTCGGCCGCCCCGCCGACAACCAGAGCGGCCTGCTGCGCTTCTCCCGTGACGCCCTCGCCCCTACGAACGTCAAGGTCGTCGTCATCGACCTCGGCGTCAACGACATCCTGCGCAACCCCCGGCTCGCCGACCCGGACAGGATCCTCGGCGGCCTGCGCGCCATGGTCGGCCAGGCCCACTCCCGCGGCATCAAGGTCATCGGCGCGACCCTGATGCCCTTCCAGGGCCACCGCGGCTACACCCCGGCCCGCGAGGCGGTACGACAGGAGATCAACGCGGAGATCCGCTCCGGACGGGTCTACGACGCCGTGGTCGACTTCGACCGGGCGCTCAGGGACCCGTACGACCCGCGCAGACTCCGCTCCGACTACGACTCCGGCGACCATCTCCACCCCAGCGACAAGGGGTACGCGACGATGGCGCGGATCTTCGACCTCAAGGGCCTGAAGGGCTCGGCGCCCGCCGAACTGTAGGGACCCACCGCAGGGCCGAACCGCAGGGGCCGCGGAGGCGGTTCGGGTCAGTAGTCGTCGCGGCGGCGCCTGTCCCGCGCGTCCCGGCGCTCCCGGTGCCGCTCGCGCCGCTCCTCGTGCCGCTGCCGGCGCTCCTCGTGCAGGTCGCGCCGCCACTCGCGGTGATCCTCGAGCATCCGGTGATGATCGGCGAACCCCTCGCCCAGCGAGTGCCCGGACCTGCGGTCCAGCCTCTCCTGGCGGCGCTCCTCCTTCATACGGCGCCGCTCGTCCCTGGTCTGCTTGCGCACCACCTCGACGCCACCCATGAAGGCGACCCCGCTCACGATCACCCGAGGCGCGCCAGGTTCCCCCGACACGTCGTCGCCCATGAAGTCGAACCCGCCCATGATGCCGATCCCCCGCATCACGACCTCGACCCCCGGCGGCACGATGACGCTCACACCACCCATGATCGCGACGCAGTTGATCTCGACCTCACGGTCGGCGAAGTTCGCCTCGCGCAGGTCGAGGTCGACACCGCCCATCAAGGCGAAGGCGTTGAAGCGCCTGGGCACGGTCCAGCGGCCCTTGCGGTCGAACCCTGACATCACGGCGATCCCCACCGACGAGGTCCCCTCGCCGCCGACGACCCGCCCCGCCCAACTCCCGCTCTGCTCAGGCTCCTTGACGAGCGAGACGGCAGGGGGCGCAGTGATCCCGGCGACCGGCAGATCGCGGGTGATCGGCGTCAGCTCGCCGTACGTCCGTGCCTTGTAGGTGGCTTCGAGGCGTTCCTCGAACTCCTCCATGTCGAGACGGCCCTCCGCGAGGGCGTCCCGCAGGACCTCGGCGACTCGTTCACGATCGGCATCGGATGCGCGAAGCTCCGGGACTGCGGCGTCGTCCGTCATGGACAGCAGCCTACGAGTTCCCCCGGCGGGAGGCTACGAGACGTCTACGAGACCGCTTTCTCGGCCTCACCGGCGGCCTCACCCGCGTACATCTTGGCGATCACGGCCTCGATGTCCGGCTCCCGCACCGAGAGGTCCGCCAGCGGATACTCCGCCGCGATGCGCGCCACCAGCGCCGCCGCCGAGTGCCCCGCCGGGAACGCCAGCCACTGCCGCGGCCCCTCCACCTTCACCACCCGGGCCGGGGCCACCTCGATCGGCGCCGTCTCCCGCTCCAGGTCCACCACCAGGGTGCGTTCGCTCTCGCCCACCTCGTGCAGACCGGCGAGCGCACCGTCGTACATGAGCCGCCCGTGGTCGATGACCATCACCCGCGAGCACAACTGCTCGATGTCCTGCAGGTCATGGGTGGTCAGCAGCACCGTCGTGCCGCGCTCGGCGTTCAACTCCCGCAGGAACTGCCGCACCTTGGCCTTCGAGATGACGTCCAGGCCGATCGTCGGCTCGTCGAGGTACAGCACCTCCGGATCGTGCAGCAGCGCCGCCGCGATGTCCCCGCGCATCCGCTGCCCGAGCGACAGCTGCCGCACCGGGACGTCCAACAGGTCGGCCAGCTCCAGGAGTTCGACACAGCGGTCGAGGTTCTCGCGGTAACGGGCGTCCGGGATCCGGTACATGCGGTGCATCAGCTTGTACGAGTCGATCAGCGGCAGGTCCCACCACAGCGTCGTACGCTGCCCGAACACCACCCCGATGCGGTGCGCGAGCCGCGTCCGCTCGCGCGCCGGATCGATGCCCGCCACCCGCAGCCGCCCACCGCTCGGGGTCAGGATGCCGGTGAGCATCTTGATCGTCGTCGACTTCCCGGCGCCGTTCGGACCGATGTAGCCGACCATCTCGCCGCGCGCCACGGTGAAGGAGAGGGAGTCCACGGCCCGCACCTGCCGCCGCTCACGCCTCAGGAAGCCGGTCTTCCTGCGCACGTCGAAGACCTTCTCGACACGGTCGAGTTCGATGAAGTAGTCGCTGTCCACTGCCGCTAGCTCCCTGTACTCCGATAAGTCCGCAGCCCTGCCCGCCAGGCCAGCCCCGCCAGCGCACAACACCCCACCGCCACCAGCGGCGAGGCGAACGCCACCCACCGCGGCAGGTCCAGCGGAAGCGGCCGGTCCAGCACATAGGCCGCGGGCAGCCAGTTGACGAAGGCGAGCGGCAGCAGGAACGTCACCCCGCGCACCAGCTCCTTGCCGAACACCGTCGGCGGGTACTGCAACATCGTCGTCCCGCCGTACGTGAACGCGTTCTGCACCTCGGACGCGTCCTGCGCCACGAACTGGAACGCCGCACCGGCCACGAACACCGCACTGAAGATCGCCGCGCCGCTCACCACGATCACCGGCATCAACAGCACCTTCAACGGCGTCCAGTCGATGTCGACGGTGGCCAGCGCATACCCGAGCACCAGCGACCCCTGCGTGATCCGGCCGAGCCGGCGCAGCGCGAACCGGTCGGCCGCCACCTGCGCAAGCACCGGCGCCGGACGCACCAGCAGCGTGTCCAGCGTGCCGTCGCGCACCCGCTGCCCCAGCCGCTCCATCGAGCCGATCGCCAGATCCGCGAGACCGAACGCCACGCACGACAACCCGTACAGGAAGGCCACTTCGGGCAGCGGCCACCCGCCGAGCACGTCGATCCGCGAGAACATCAGCAGGATCGCCACGAAGTCCAGCCCGGTCACCGCGAAGTTCGCGAACGTCGTCATCGCGAAGGACGCGCGGTACGCCATCGTGGAGCGCATCCACATCGCCCCGATCAGACGGTACGCGCGCAACCCGTCCGCCAGCCGGCTCACCTCAGCCACCCTGTACGACCACCCTCCGCGTCGCCACCGACTGCACCAGCCGCCCGGCCGCCAGCAGCGCCACCGCCCACGTCCCCTGGAAGGCGAACGTGCCCCACGGATCGGCTTCCCCCAGCAGCACGTCCGCCGGCTTCTGCAACAGCGCCGACCACGGCAGATCCCGTACTACATCGCCGAGCGTGCCCGGGAACACGTTCAACGGCAGCACCATCCCCGAGCAGAAGAACCCCGCCAGCATGGTCATGTGCGTGACACCCGTGCCGTCCATCAGCCAGAACGTGAGCAGCGCTACCAGATACCGGATGCCGAAACTGACCGCCATCCCCAGCAGCACGGCCACCACGAACGCCGCCCATCTCGCCGCGTCCCTCGGCAGCGCCACCTCGAAGACCAGCGCGCCGAACAGGAACGGGATCACCCCCCGCCCCAGCAGCTGGAACAGCGCACGCCCCAAGTCAGCCGCCAGCCACCACAGTTGCAGATCCGCCGGCCGGTAGAGATCGATCGCGATGTCCCCGGTCCTGATCCGCTCCATCAGCTCGACCTCGACACCGCTGCCGCCGATCGCGAGCGTCGACAGCAGCGCCTGCCCCAGCCACACATAGGTGACGGCCTGCGCCTGGTCGTAGCCCCCGAGGTGGGGTTTCTCGTCCCACAGCGCCAGATACGTGTAGACGAGGATCAGGCCGAAAACGGTGTTGGTGAACACTCCGGCGGCAGTGGCCGCCCGATACGTCGCGTAACGTCTGAAACCACCCGCCGCGACGGCCCCGTACAACCGTCCCGCGCCCACGTCAGTCAACCTCCCGAACCGCCCGACACCGAAGCGCAGGAGCCTAGTCCGCGGGTGGTGACGTACGCCACGCATTTTCCAGGCGGGACGCGTGCCGCGATCCGGGAACGGAACGCATGGTGCGAGAGTCTTCAAGAGGGGGCGCATATGGCGTACGAGGGCGTACGGGAACGTACGACGCGAAACAGGAGTCCGTGCACGAGATGAGCGACCAGCCGCAGCCGCAGCAGCCGAACCAGGGCTGGGCACCGAGAGAGCCGCAAGGTGCTGCCGAGCCGGCCGCTCCTCAGCCCGCAAGTCCTGGGCCCGGCGGTACCGGGCCCGGCGTTCCCGAGCCCGGAGGGAAAAAGCCGAAGCGGCCCAGGCGCACGGGCTGGCGCCGGCTGATCCCGACCTGGCGCATGGTGCTCGGCACCTTCGTGATCGGCGTACTGCTGCTGATCGGCCTGTTCTACCTCGGCTACTCGATGGTCAACATCCCGCCGGCCAACGCCCTCGCCACCAAGCAGTCCAACGTCTACCTGTACTCCGACGGCTCCCAGCTCGCCCGCGACGGCGAGATCAACCGGGAGAACGTGTCACTCGCCCAGGTCTCCAAGGACGCCCAACACGCCGTACTGGCCGCCGAGGACCGCGACTACTACACCGAGTCCGCGATCGACCCCAAGGCCATGCTGCGCGCCGGCTGGAACACCGCCACCGGCAAGGGCAAGCAGTCCGGCTCGACGATCACCCAGCAGTACGTGAAGAACTACTACCTCGCGCAGGAGCAGACCGTCACCCGCAAGGTGAAGGAGTTCTTCATCTCGATCAAGCTGGACCGCACGCAGTCCAAGGACCAGATCCTCGAGGGCTACCTCAACACCAGCTACTTCGGCCGCAACGCCTACGGCATCCAGGCCGCCGCCCAGGCCTACTACGGCCAGGACGCCACCGACCTCGACCCGGCCCACGCCGCCTACCTCGCCGCCCTCGTCAACGCCCCCAGCGAGTACGACGTCGTCGCGCACCCCGAGAACAAGGCCCCGGCGCTCGCCCGCTGGAACTACGTCCTGGACGGCATGGTCAAGAAGGGCTGGCTGACCGAGGCCAAGCGGACCGGCCTGAAGTTCCCGATGCCCAAGGAACAGACCGTCTCCACCGGCATGTCCGGGCAGCGCGGCTACATCGTCACCGCGATCAAGGACTACCTCACCAAGAACAAGATCGTCACCGCGGACGAGCTGGAGGCCGGCGGCTACCGCATCACCACCACCCTGCAGAAGAGCAAGCAGGACGCCTTCGTGAAGGCCGTGAACGACAAGGTGATGGCCAAGCTCGACAAGAAGAACAACAAGGTCGACAACTACGTCCGCGCGGGCGGCGCCTCCGTCGACCCGAAGACCGGCAAGGTCGTCGCGATGTACGGCGGCATCGACTACGTCAAGCAGTACACGAACGGCGCGACCCGCGGCGACTTCCAGGTCGGCTCCACCTTCAAGCCCTTCGTGTTCGCCTCGGCCGTCCAGAACCACTCCGAGACACAGGACCGCCAGATCATCACCCCGAACACCTACTACGACGGCACCAACAAGCGCCCCGTACAGGGCTGGTCGGGCGGCACCTACGCACCGGAGAACGAGGACCAGACCTCGTACGGCAACGTCACCGTGCGCACCGCCACCGACAAGTCGATCAACGCGGTGTACGCGCAGATGGCCGTGGACGTCGGCCCCGACAAGGTCAAGCAGACCGCGATCAGCCTCGGCATCCCGTCCAGCACCCCCGACCTGACCGGGACCCCCTCGATCGCCCTCGGCGTGAACACCGCCAGCGTCCTCGACATGGCGGAGGCCTACGCGACGCTCGCCAACCACGGCAAGCACGGCGCGTACACGATGATCGACTCGATCACCAAGGACGGCAAGGACGTCGTCGAGCTGCCGAAGGACACGAACTCCCAGGCCATCAGCCGCGAGGCCGCCGACACCACCACGTCGATCCTGCAGAGCGTCGTCGACAACGGCACCGCGACCGCCGCCCAGGCCGCCGACCGCCCCGCCGCCGGCAAGACCGGCACCGCGGAGGAGGACAGGGCCGCCTGGTTCGCCGGCTACACGCCCGACCTCGCGACCGTCGTCTCCGTCATGGGCCAGGACCCGGTGACGGCCAAGCACAAGTCGCTGTACGGCGCAATGGGCCTGCAGCGCGTCAACGGCGGCGGCCCGCCCGCCGAGATCTGGGCGCAGTACACCAAGGCCGCGCTGAAGGGGAAGCCGGCCACGGACTTCGACCTCCAACTGCAGCCCGGCGCCGAGGTGATCCAGCCGCCCCCCGCCACCGGGACCCCGCAGCAGCCGGGCACGGGCGGCCAGGACAACGGCGGCACGACGACCACCGGCGGCCAGGGCGCCCAGGGCCAGGACAACGGCGGCACCACCGACGGCGGCACGAACACGAACGGCGGCACGACGAACGGCGGCACGACGGGCGACCCGACGACGGGCGGAACCACGTCCGACGGCGGAACCACGTCCGACGGCGGCACGACCGGAGACCCGACGGACGGCGGGGCGACGGGCGGCACCGACGCCGGAGGCACGGACGGCGGCACGACAGGCACCGACACCGGAGGAACGACCACGGGCGGCCCGGCAGGCCCGCAGTCGAACAGCCGCAGACAGTGACCCGCCACAGCCGGTGACAGCCGGGGCCCCTGGCGGTCGGACCCAGTGACGGCCGGGGCCAGTCACGGCCGGGGCGGCGGCCTCTCAGCGACCGGAGGTCGCCTTCGTCGCCCTCGTCGCCCTCGTCGCCTTCTTCTCGTTCCCGGTACGGCGCGTCCCGTCGGGCCCCTCCGAGCCAGTGCCGCGTCAGCGACACTGGCTCGGAGACCACAAAAGGGCCGGTGACCATGGTCACCGACCCTTTTCGACCGCTGCCAGAGCCGCTGCTCCAGCCTCTGCTTCAGCCCCTGCCCTACAGGTACAGGCCCGTCGTGTCCTCCGACCCCTCGAACCGGTCGGCGGCCACGGCATGCAGATCCCGCTCACGCATCAGCACGTACGCCACGCCCCGCACCTCGACCTCGGCACGGTCCTCGGGGTCGTACAGAACCCGGTCTCCCGGCTCCACGGTGCGCACGTTCTGGCCGACGGCCACGACCTCGGCCCAGGCCAGTCGCCGCCCGACCGCGGCGGTGGCGGGAATCAGGATGCCCCCGCCTGACCGACGCTCACCGTCCCCGGTCTCCTGCCGTACGAGGACCCGGTCGTGCAGCATCCGGATGGGCAGCTTGTCGTGCCGGGGGCCGTGCTCGTTTCTGTTGGCGCTCACGCCCTTGAACCTACAGCTCTCACTCAGCTCCTGCGCCGCCGGGTACCGAGGGCGAGCAGCCCCACGAGCCCCACGGCGACGAGCGCGACGGGCACCACCCGCTCCAGCCGGGGCGCCCCCTCCTCGTCGACGAGCTGCGCCTTCACATCGCTCACGACCTTGTTGACCCCGACATAGGCCCGCCCCAGCGTGTGATCGATGTTCGACACGACCTTGGCCTTGGCATCCCCGACGATCGTCTTCGGATGCACCCGCACCCCGATCTCGTCGAGGGTCTCGGCCAGCACATTGCGGCGGCGCTTGATGTCCGCCTCGATCTGCGCCGGGGTTCTGGTGTCCGACGTGTCCGCCACCGTAACGCCTCCGAAGTCTGGTGAGGGTGTTCCGGACAGTCTGTCAGCTCCTGGGGCGCCCGCACCGTCAGGACCCCCGGTTAGGCTGGCCCGATGAGCGAGCGACTCCAGCCCGGGGACGTGGCCCCCGACTTCACCCTGCCTGACGCCGACGGCAACGAGGTGTCCCTGTCGTCCCACAAGGGCCGCAAGGTCATCGTCTACTTCTACCCCGCGGCCCTGACGCCGGGCTGCACCAAGCAGGCCTGCGACTTCACGGACAACCTGGAACTCCTGACGGGCGCCGGCTACGACGTCCTCGGCATCTCCCCCGACAAGCCGGAGAAGCTGGCGAAGTTCCGCGAGAAGGAGTCCCTGAAGGTCACGCTCCTGGCCGACCCGGAGAAGACCGTCACGGAGACCTACGGCGCCTACGGCGAGAAGAAGAACTACGGCAAGACCTACATGGGCATCATCCGCTCCACGATCGTCGTGGACGAGGAGGGCAAGGTCGAACGGGCCCTGTACAACGTCCGCGCGACGGGCCACGTAGCGAAGATCATCAAGGACCTGGGCATCTGAGGACCTGCTTTCCGCCGGATGAGCGGCTCGCACTGGGGTGACCTGGTGCGGGCCGCTTTACGTTTGGGGCGTGACTGTCCGATAAACGGTTCGTTGCTCCGTACGGGCCACGAACGCGTGGCCGGGACGGAGGGGTGAAGAGCATGGCGCACACATCGGATCCGTACGACAAGAGACGGCTCACACAAGCGGTGGCCGACGCCCGCAATTGGGCCGACCTGATGCGACGACTCGGGCTCAGGAGGAGCGGCGGTCAGCGACGTGTCCTGCAGGAGAAGGTCGCAGGGCACGGGCTGGACACGAGCCACTTCGTCAAGCGCAGCCCGTGGCGCAAGTACCCCGACGCGGCCATCGCTGAGGCCGCGGTCTCGTCGTCCTCGCTGCGCGAATTAGCGCTGAGGCTGGGCGCGACCCCAGCCACTGGAACTCTGTCCCACATCCGGCGCCGCATCGACGCGGCAGGCATCGACATCAGCCACTTCCCCGGCATCGATCGCCCCGAATTGGACCTTCCCTTCACTCCGGAAGAACTCCGGGCGGCTGCAGTCTCAGCCACGAGTGTGCGGAGTGTGGCCCAGGCTCTGGGTGTGCCCGATGACAGTCGGTCCAGGGCGACGCTGAGCCGCATGCTTGCAGCCCAGCACATCGACACGAGCCACTTCTCTCGCCGGCGAGTAACAATCCCCGAGGACAAGTTGCGGAGCCTAGTGCGGACTTCGACCAGTTACGCCGACGTCATGCGCGAGCTCGGCATGGACGTCAATGACACCAATCACCGGCGTGTCCGGCGCGCAGCCGCGCGCCTCAATCTCGACACCAGCCACTTCAAGCGGCGGTCCTGGAGTCGGCCGGAGCGCCCCGCACCCCCACCGACGGAGCATCGGGTGCTGGTGGTCGTGCCAGATCAAGCCGGGCGGACGAACAGGACCCGACTTCACCAGGCCCTGGCCGAAATCGGGGTGCCATACGCCTGTTCGGAGTGCGGCAACACCGGCGAGTGGCGGGGACACTCCATCACCTTGCAGATCGACCACGTCAACGGAAACTGGCGGGACAACCGCAGGGAAAACCTGCGATATCTGTGCCCCAACTGCCATGCCCTCACAGAGACGTGGTGTCGCCAGAAGGGCAGAGTCCCCCTCGCCGGGTGAGCCGACGGCCCCGTACACTGAAGGCCGCCGCTCAGGAGAGTGATTGGCGGAAGGCGGCCTTGGCGGAACGGTAGACGCCTCGCGTTTAGGTCGCGATGGGAGAAATCCCGTGAGGGTTCGAATCCCTCAGGCCGCACAGGGCGTGGAATCGAAGGTCCGACTTGCGACCCTGCAAGTCGGACCCTCGCTCTTCTGCCTGGCCTCAGCCCAACAACTCCCGCACCACCGGCACCAGCGCCCTGAACGCCTCCCCCCGATGACTGATCGCGTTCTTCTCCTCCGCGCTCAGCTCGGCGCACGTCCGCGTCTCCCCCTCCGGCTGCAGGATCGGGTCGTAGCCGAAGCCGTTCGTGCCCACCGGAGCATGCCGCAGCACACCCCGCAGCCGGCCCTCGACCACCCGCTCCGTGCCGTCCGGCAAGGCAAGTGCCGCCGCGCATGTGAAGTGCGCGCCCCTGTGCGCGTCGGCGATGTCGCCGAGCTGGGCCAGGAGGAGGTCCAGGTTCGCGCGGTCGTCGCCGTGCTTGCCCGCCCAGCGTGCGGAGAAGATGCCGGGGGCGCCGTTCAGGACGTCGACGCAGAGGCCGGAGTCGTCGGCGACGGCGGGCAGGCCGGTGGCCTGGGCCAGGGCGTGGGCCTTGAGCAGGGCGTTCTCGGCGAACGTGACGCCCGTTTCCTTGACGTCGGGGATGTCGGGGTAGGCGTCGGCGCCGACCAGTTCGTGGGGCAGGCCCGCGTCGGCGAGGATGGCCCTGAGTTCGGTGATCTTTCCGGCGTTGCGGGTGGCGAGGATCAAGCGCGTCATGGGGTCCAGTATTCCGGTCCCGGATCCGGTCCAGGTCCCGGTCCGGGGTCCGGGGCGGGGTCGCGGTCCCGGTTCCTGTCCCGTGGGGTGGGCTGCTACGAGGTGCATACCTTGGTGAGTTCGCCTGCGGCGTCGGTGACCGGGCTGATGTCCGGGGTGCTGTCGCCGTTCTTGACGGCCGTACGGACGTTGCCGACGGCTCTGTTCAGGTCGTCGACCGCCTTGTTGACGTCGGCGTTGTCGGTCTTGTCGCCTATCTTGTCGAGGTTCTTGTCGATGGAGGCGAGGGATTCGTCGAGCTGGCCGGGGTCGTTCGAGGCGTTCTCGACGGCCTGTTGGAGGTCGGTGACGCTGTCGGCGATGGTGTCGGCGGTCTGGACGCAGTCCAGGGCCTTGTTGACGGCGTCGCAGCCGGTTGTGAGGCCCAGGGTCAGCCCGATGGCTGCCAGCGCTGCGACGGTGGTGGTGATGCGGCGACTGCGGCGGCCTCGGCTCGCGGCCATGACTGTGGTCCTCCCGTGTCCAGGCCCGTAGGCCCCCCGTGCTGGTCGGGCGCACGGTGGTGTGCCGTGCGCCCGCATCCGTACAGACGCGGGGGCGGGCGTCGGGGGTTGCCCGGGCGGCCGCCCTTTTCTTGGTGCGTCCTTTACTTTTCGAGGACCGTATCAAGTGCCTTGCGCTGAAGGACAGCGAGTTCTTCGCAGCCCGAAACGGCCAGGTCGAGAAGGGAGTTGAGCTCCTCGCGGGCGAAGGGTTCGGCCTCGGCGGTGCCCTGGACCTCGACGAAGCGGCCGTCGCCGGTGCAGACGACGTTCATGTCGGTGTCGGCCTTCACGTCTTCCACGTAGCAGAGGTCCAGGAGGGGGACGCCGCCGACGATGCCGACCGAGACCGCCGAGACCGTGCCGGTGAGCGGCTGGCGGCCGGCCTTGATCAGTTTCCTGCCCTGGGCCCAGGCGACGGCGTCGGCCAGGGCCACGTAGGCGCCGGTGATGGCCGCGGTGCGGGTGCCGCCGTCGGCCTGGAGGACGTCGCAGTCGAGGACGATGGTGTTCTCGCCGAGCGCCTTGTAGTCGATGACGGCGCGCAGGGAGCGGCCGATGAGGCGGCTGATCTCGTGGGTGCGGCCGCCGATCTTGCCGCGTACGGACTCGCGGTCGCCGCGGGTGTTGGTGGCGCGGGGAAGCATGGAGTACTCGGCGGTGACCCAGCCCTCGCCGCTGCCCTTGCGCCAGCGGGGGACGCCTTCGGTGACGGAGGCGGTGCAGAAGACCTTGGTGTCGCCGAAGGAGACGAGGACGGAGCCTTCGGCGTGCTTGCTCCAGCCGCGTTCGATGGTGATCGGGCGGAGTTGTTCGGGGGTGCGACCGTCGATTCGAGACATGCGCCGAGCCTAGTCGCAGTAGCGGAAAGGGCCCCTCCCGCGGCGGGAAGGGGCCCTTTCAAGTGAACCGGGGGTTCACGAACCCGGGTTTACGAGCCGGGGGTTCACATCATGTCTTCGATCTCCGCTGCGATGGGGTCGGCGTCGGTGCCGATGACGACCTGGATCGCGGTGCCCATCTTGACGACGCCGTGTGCGCCGGCGGCTTTCAGGGCTGCTTCGTCGACCTTGCCGGCGTCGACGACCTCGGTGCGCAGGCGGGTGATGCAGCCCTCGACCTCTTCGATGTTGTCGATGCCGCCGAGCCCGGCAACGATCTTCTCAGCCTTGGTGGCCATTTCTGTCTCCTCACGCACGGTTGGCTCAACTTCGCGAGCGATTGCGTCGTGCGTACCGAAGGATGACGTCACAGCAGCCGTATCGCCCGTAGCTGGTCTACACCACCTGACAGGCGGTCGCCAACCCATGAGCGAGTCCATGAGCGCCGGTGCCGGGCTCACGCCTGCGCGCCGGCGCTGGGACGCCTTGTTCCAGGGGCTGCAGAAGATGGGGCGCAGCCTCCAGCTTCCCATCGCGGTGCTGCCGGCCGCCGGCATCCTGAACCGGCTCGGTCAGCCGGACGTGTTCGGGGCCGACGGGCTCGGGTGGACGAACGTCTCGAAGGTGATGGCCGGCGCGGGCGGCGCGCTGCTCGACGGTCAGCCGGGGCTGCCGTTGCTGTTCTGTCGATGGCGGTGACGTGGGGGCTCGGTGTGCACGACGGCTTCAGCTTCTCGGCCGGCCTCATCGACTACGTCATCAACTGGAACCTGGCGACGAAACCGTGGGGGATCATCCCGATCGGCCTGTGCTTCGCCGCCGTGTACTACGTGATCTTCCGTTTCGCGATCACGAGGTTCGATCTGAGGACTCCTGGGCGGGAGCCGGAGGAGGTGCGGGAGGACGTCACGAAGGCCTGACAAGGGCCGTATGTCAGAAGGAAGTTGGGCCCTCGGATCGCCGGTCCGGGGGTCGTCGCCATGTTGTTCGGGGGCCGAGGGAAGATCGTTGGAGCTGTACGGTGCGTAGCGCTCCGGTTGCAGGATTCGCGGGTTCCTTTATGCGGACTTCATCTGCTACAACAGGTCTACACCACTGAGTGGTGTAGACCACCACCCGATGGAGGAAGTCTATGAGCACCGCCACCGCGCCCACGGCGGCCCCACCGAAGAAGTGGGGATCCGGCCTGATCCAGGGCCTGCAGAAGGTAGGCCGCAGCCTGCAGCTTCCGATCGCCGTGCTGCCGGCGGCGGGCCTCCTGATGCGCCTGGGTCAGCCCGACGTCAAGGAAAAGCTGCACCTCCCGACTGACGTCGCGAAGGTCTTCGCCGGAGCCGGCGGCGTCCTGTTCGACAGCTCCTTCGGGCTTCCGCTGCTGTTCTGCATAGGCGTGGCCATCGGCTTCGCGAAGAAGGCCGACGGCTCGACGGCACTCGCGGCCGTGGTCAGCTTCCTCACCTACTACGCGGTGATCCACCAGTTCCCGATCAAGGACGGGCACGAGGGCGCCACCTACATGCCGGTCGCTCCCTTCGGCGGCTTCTGGCAGAAGGGCCACGAGGCCGCCACGGCCGCGACCTTCCAGAACCCGGGCGTGCTCGGAGGCATCATCATCGGTCTGCTGACCGCCGTTCTGTGGCAGCGCTACCACCGCAAGAAGCTCGTGGACTGGCTCGGCTTCTTCAACGGCCGCAGGCTGGTGCCGATCATCATGGCCGTCGTCGGAGCCGCTCTCGGTGTCCTGGTCGTCCTCGGCTGGCAGCCCATCGGTGACGTCCTCACCAGCTTCGGTGAGTGGATGACCGGGCTCGGTTCCTTCGGTGCGGCCCTCTTCGGCCTCATCAACCGTGCACTGATCCCGATCGGTATGCACCAGTTCGTGAACTCGGTGGCCTGGTTCCAGATCGGTGACTACACCAACTCCGCCGGCACGGTCTTCCACGGCGACCTGCCGCGCTTCTTCGCGGGTGACCCGCACGCGGGTATGTTCATGACCGGGTTCTTCCCGATCATGATGTTCGGCCTGCCGGCCGCCGCGCTGGCCATCGCGCACTCGGCTCGCCCCGAGCGCCGCAAGGCCGTGATGGGCATGATGGTGTCGCTGGCGCTGACGTCGTTCGTCACGGGTGTCACCGAGCCGATCGAGTTCTCGTTCATGTTCATCGCCCCGGTGCTGTACGCGATCCACGCGGTGCTCACCGCACTGTCGATGGCCGTGACGTGGGCGCTGGGCATGCACATGGGCTTCAGCTTCTCGGCCGGTCTGACCGACGTGATGATCAACTGGGGCATCTCCACCAAGCCCTGGCTGCTGATCCCGGTCGGGCTCGCCTTCGGCGCGATCTACTACGTCGTCTTCCGCTTCGCGATCACCAGGTTCAATCTGCCGACCCCGGGCCGTGAGCCCGACGAGGCCGAGGACCTCACAGCGGCGTGAGACCTGCCGCCACGGCATGACGAAGGCCCCGGAACCGGGACGGTTCCGGGGCCTTCGCGCGCGTACTGGTCGAACCGCACACGCGTCAGATCTCGTACGACCGCCTCGGCGCCGCCAGGTCCACCGGTCCGGCGAACACCGAGCGGGCGTCGGCCAGGTTGGTCTGGGGGTCGGTCCACGGGGGGATGTGGGTGAGGACCAGGCGGCGGGCGCCTGCCCTGGCTGCCGTTTCTCCCGCCTCGCGGCCGTTGAGGTGGAGGTCGGGGATGTCTTCCTTGCCGTGGGTGAAAGCGGCCTCGCACAGGAACAGGTCCGTGTCGCGGGCGAGTTCGTCCAGGGCGGGGCTGATGCCCGTGTCGCCGGAGTACGTCAGGGACGTTCCGCCGTGCTCGACGCGGATGCCGTACGCCTCGACGGGATGGGCCACGCGTTCCGTGTGCACCGTGAACGGGCCGATCTCGAAGGTGGACGGCTTGACCGTGTGGAAGTCGAAGACCTCGCTCATCGACGAGGCGGTGGGGGTGTCGGCGTAGGCCGTGGTGAGGCGGTGCTCGGTGCCTTCGGGGCCGTAGACCGGGAGGGGGTCGCAGCGGCCGCCGTCGTGGCGGTAGTAGCGCGCGACGAAGTACGCACACATGTCGATGCAGTGGTCGGCGTGCAGATGGCTGAGGAAGATCGCGTCGAGGTCGTAGAGACCGCAGTGGCGCTGCAGCTCGCCAAGGGCGCCGTTGCCCATGTCGAGGAGCAGCCGGAAGCCGTCGGCCTCTACGAGGTAGCTCGAGCAGGCCGATTCCGCGGACGGGAACGACCCCGAGCAGCCGACGACGGTGAGCTTCATAAAGCAGAAACCTCCGCTGGCGGGAACTTTTCTGGGAAGGAGACGGGGGTCGTGCGGTCCGTCGAGCGTAAGGCGCAAAACCCTTGGTCGCTCCTCCAGCAAGGGCTGTTGTGGGCGAACTCACCTGTGGTGTCACCGGTTCGGCTGGATGCGGGGCGGGTGAGGCGCGCTTGGGGTGCACGGGTTTGAAAGAGAGCGCGCGTCGCCGATTGCGCGCCGGTACGGTCACCGTATGGACAGGTCATGGTGGCTCGCGCTGGCGGCGGTGGTCCTGCTCGCGCTGGTCGCCACGCTCGTCGACGGCTGGGGGCGGGGGCGGCGGCCCGCGGGGCGGCGGACGCGTCCGCCGGGGAGGCCGGAGGGACGGAAGTCGACGCGGCCGCGTCCGGCGGAGATCTGGTGGGCGAACGTGCCCTACGAGGACGGGCCCGGCGTCAAGGACCGGCCCTGCCTGGTGCTGGTGGTGCACGGGGAGCGCGCGGTCGTCGCGAAGATCACCAGCAAGTACCACGACGCGCGGCGGGGGGTGATCCCGCTGCCTCCCGGTGCCGTGGGTGACGCGCGGGGGCGCGCGAGCTTCCTGGAGACGGACGAGCTGCGCGAGGTGCCGGTGTGGGACTTCCGCCGGCGGGTGGGTGTGGTGGACCCGGTCCTGTGGGACCAGGTCCGTCACCTGGCGACGTAGGTCCCGGGCACGGAGTTCCCGTCAGGAGATCCCCGTCAGGAAATCTCCTGCCGGGAAATCCCCGTCACGCCCAGAGCTGGCCCTGCAGCGTCTCGATCGCTTCCTCTGTCGTCGCCGCGGTGTAGACGCCCGTCGAGAGGTACTTCCAGCCGCCGTCGGCCACTACGAACACGATGTCCGCGCTCTCGCCCGCCTTGACGGCCTTGTGGCCGACGCCGATCGCGGCGTGCAGTGCGGCGCCGGTGGAGACGCCCGCGAAGATGCCCTCCTGCTGGAGCAGTTCGCGGGTGCGGGTGACCGCGTCCGCCGAGCCGACGGAGAAGCGGGTGGTGAGGACGGAGGCGTCGTAGAGCTCGGGTACGAAGCCCTCGTCGAGGTTCCGCAGGCCGTACACCAGGTCGTCGTAGCGCGGTTCCGCGGCGACGATCCGGACGTCCGGCTTGTTCTCGCGCAGGTAGCGGCCGACGCCCATCAGCGTGCCCGTCGTCCCCAGGCCCGCGACGAAGTGGGTGACCGAGGGGAGGTCGGCGAGGATCTCCGGGCCCGTCGTCGCGTAGTGGGCGCCCGCGTTGTCCGGGTTGCCGTACTGGTAGAGCATCACCCAGTCCGGGTGCTCGGCCGAGATCTCCTTGGCCACCCGCACCGCCGTGTTGGAGCCGCCCGCGGCCGGGGACGAGATGATCTCCGCGCCCCACATGCCCAGCAGGTCACGACGCTCCTGCGAGGTGTTCTCGGGCATCACGCACACCATCCGGTAGCCCTTGAGCTTCGCCGCCATGGCCAGGGAGATGCCGGTGTTGCCCGAGGTGGGCTCCAGGATCGTGCAGCCCGGGGTCAGGCGGCCGTCCTTCTCCGCCTGTTCGATCATGTGCAGGGCGGGCCGGTCCTTGACCGAGCCCGTCGGGTTGCGGTCCTCGAGCTTGGCCCAGATCCGCACGTCGGCGGACGGCGAGAGCCGCGGCAGGCGCACCAGAGGGGTGTTGCCCACCGCGGCCAGCGGGGAGTCGTAACGCATCCGGGATCAGGCCATGCCGCCGGCCACGGCCGGCAGGATCGTCACGTTGTCGCCGTCGGCGAGCTTGGTGTTGATGCCCTCCAGGAAGCGGACGTCCTCGTCGTTCAGGTAGACGTTGACGAAGCGGCGCAGCTCGCCGGCGTCCACGATGCGGGCCTGGATGCCCGCGTGCCGGGTCTCGAGGTCGGCGAAGAGCTCTGCGAGGGTGTCCCCGTTGCCCTCCACCGCCTTCTGGCCGTCGGTGTAGGTGCGGAGGATGGTGGGGATGCGGACCTCGATGGCCATGGTGGCGGGCTCCTGTCGGGAAGTGTTCTGGTCGGTGGGCGCACGACGACGCGCGCCGCGGCTCACGGCCGTACGGCGGCAGGGAACGTCAACAGATGGCGCTGTTCAGCCTGCACAGGTCGACGTGCAGCCGCGCCACGAGCAGCACGCTCGGCGCCTTGTCGCTCACGTCGTCCACAACCATGGGCTCATCGTATCGATTCCCGGTCCCGGTCCCGGAGTGTGATCTCGCATGCTGGATGAATTCTGACCGGATTGCGAGATCAGTACGCCTCTACGACCGTGACCTCCTCCTCCGTGACCTCGCCCTCCACGATGCGGTACGAGCGGAACTGGAAGTCGCCGAGGCCGTCGGTGTCCGCCGTCGACACCAGGACGTAGTGGGCGCCCGGTTCGTTGGCGTACGAGATGTCGGTGCGGGAGGGGTAGGCCTCGGTCGCCGTGTGCGAGTGGTAGATGACCACCGGCTCCTCGTCGCGGTCGTCCATCTCGCGGTAGAGCTTGAGCAGATCACCGGAGTCGAACTCGTAGAACGTGGGCGACATGGCCGCGTTCAGCATCGGGATGAAGCGCTCGGGGCGGTCCGAACCGGCCTGGCCCGCGACGACGCCGCACGCCTCGTCGGGGTGGTCCTTGCGCGCGTGCGCGACGATCTGGTCGACGAGTGCCTGGGTGATGGTCAGCATGCTCGTCAGGATAAGCAGGGAGTCAAAAGGGGCCGCACACAGCGCGTCAGGTAGGGCGGTGGTGGGCGACGGGTGGGCCGTCCCGTACCGAGGGGTGGTACGGGACGGCCCGGATGCCGGACGTGCCCGGTCAGCCGATCTTCTCCAGCGTCGGCTCGCGGCGCTGGGTGACCTCCGGGTTGCGGGCCTTGAGGATTGCCCAGCCGATACCGAGGGCGACCGCCCAGGCCGCCATCACGTACAGGCAGACGCGGGAGTCGGCGTCGTAGGCGATCAGGCCGGTGACGAAGAGCAGGAACGCGATGGCGATGTACGAGCACACCGCGCCGCCCGGCGCCGGGAAGGACGAGGCGGGCAGGCGGCCCGCGACGACCGCGCGGCGGTAGAGGACGTGGCTGATCAGGATCATCAGCCAGGTCCAGATGCCGGCCGCGGTGGCCACCGAGGTGACGTAGCCGAAGGCCTTCTCCGGGACGACGTAGTTCAGGATCACGCCGATGCCCATGAAGAGCACGGAGACGGTGATGCCGAGGGCCGGCGTCTTGGTGGCGGACAGCCTGCTGAAGGCCTTGGGGGCCTCGCCGTTGTCGGCCAGGTTGCGCAGCATGCGGCCCGTGGAGTACATGCCCGAGTTGCAGGAGGACAGGGCCGCGGTCAGGACGACGAAGTTGACGATGCCCGCGGCGGCCGGGATGCCGATCAGCCCGAACGCCTTCACGAAGGGGCTGACGCCCTCCGCGAACTGGGTCCACTTGACCACGCAGAGGATGACGGTGAGCGCGCCGACGTAGAACAGCGCGATGCGCCAGGGCAGGGTGTTGATCGCCTTCGGCAGGGTCTTCTCCGGGTCCTCGGACTCGCCGGCCGTGACGCCGACCAGCTCGACGGCGAGGTAGGCGAACATGACGCCCTGGAGGGTCATCAGGGACGAGCCGACGCCGTTGGGGAAGAAGCCGTCGAACTGCCAGAGGTTGGCGACGGAGGCGGTGTCACCGGCGGCGCTGAAGCCGAAGGTGAGGACGCCCAGGCCGATCACGATCATGCCGATCAGGGCGGTGACCTTGACCATCGAGAACCAGAACTCCAGCTCACCGAAGAGCTTCACGGAGATCAGGTTGACCCCGAAGAGGATCACCAGGAAGACCAGGGCCGTGACCCATCGCGGGACCGACGGGAACCAGTAGTTGACGTAGATCGCGGCGGCCGTGAGTTCGGCCATGCCCGTGACGACCCACATCAGCCAGTACGTCCAGGCGGTGAAGTAGCCGAAGAACGGGCCGAGGAACTCGCGGGAGTACTCCGCGAAGGAGCCCGAGACCGGGCGGTACAGGAGCAGTTCGCCGAGCGCCCGCATGATGAAGAAGATGATCACGCCTGCGAGGGCGTACATGAAGATGAGGCTGGGGCCGGCCTTGGCGATGTTCGCCCCGGCGCCCAGGAAGAGGCCGACGCCGATGGCGCCGCCGATCGCGATCATCTGGACCTGGCGGCTGCCGAGCCCGCGCTCGTACCCCTCTTCGGAACCCTGCTCCGACGTGTCGACCTGAGCGGAGGTCATATGTGGTGTGCGCCTTTCTCCATGGCCGAACCGGGCCTTTCGTCGGCCTCGGATCGTTCTCGATCCCCCCGGATGGATGGAGCTGGGCGGGTTTTGCGGACTCGCCCGTGCCTGACCGGCGATCCGCCGGCTGGTGGCGCACCCGGCCGAACATGGGTGGTGTTCGCCGGGCGGTCGTGAAGATTTATCACGGCCGCAACGTGGATGAACGGCGGGACATGTGGCGCAGATCACAGGAAGAAGCAGACAAAAGGGCGCTCAGGGATGCATAGAAGGCCGCCGCGGTGACGGGATCGTTATCCGGATTTGAGCGTCCTCTGAGCGAACGAAGAACCGTCGCGGATCAGGGCATAAGGGTCGAGACGAGCGTCTCCTGGAGACCGCCCAGCCACAGGTACGCCATCACCATCGGCTTGCGCGGGTCCTCGTCGGGGAGCCGGTAGAGGAGATCGGTGTCGTCCTCGTCGGTGATCTCCAGCCGGGAGCCGATCGCCAGGCGCAGGTCGTTGAGGGCGCCCAGCCACTGACGGGACTCCTCGGCCGACAGCTTGAGGACCGCCCCGCCGTCGACGGCGGGTGCCAGCGCGTCGAGGGAGCGGACCACCGCGAGCGCGCTCTCGCGCTTGCCGGCGCGCAGGTCGTTCTCGGTGAAGCGGCGGAACTCGGCGGAGTGCGCCTGCTGCTCCTCGGCCTCGGCGGGGCCGGGAGTGCCCTCCGGGTCGCTGTAGGCGTCGGGGAAGAGCCGCCTGAGGACGGGGTCGTTGGGGGGCTCACTGGGGCCCTCGGCGAAGAGTTCGGCCAGCGGGTCGTCCGGGGCGTCCTCGCCGGGGCCTGGTCCGACGAGCTCCAGGAGCTGGACGGCCAGCGACCGGATGATGGAGATCTCGACGTCGTCGAGCGCGACGGCCGCGCCGCCGCCGGGGAGCGGTTCGAAGTGTCCTGGCATGAATTCGGTTCGCTACTTCCGGTCCTGCTGGAGGGTGGCCCACAGACCGTAGCCGTGCATCGCCTGCACGTCGCGCTCCATCTCCTCGCGAGTCCCGCTGGAGACGACCGCCCGGCCCTTGTGGTGGACATCGAGCATGAGCTTGGTGGCCTTGTCCTTGCTGTAGCCGAAGTACGCCTGGAAGACGTAGGTCACGTAGCTCATGAGGTTGACCGGGTCGTTGTGCACGATCGTGACCCAGGGGACGTCCGGCTCGGGTACGGCGAAGACCTCCTCCGCCGACTCGGTTCGTTCGATCTCAAGGGGAGCGGGTGACGTCACACAGCCATGCTGCCATGCCCCACACAAATCGTCACACTGACGCGAAGGGGTGTAGCATCACCTGCCATGCTGCACACATCGGGGGACAACCCCCGAACCCCCGGCCGACCTGGGGGCACCCGAAGAGTCATGGCTAGGAGAGCTGTGGTGGACGTAGCGGACCTTGGGCTGCCGGTGGATGTTCCGTCGACGGCGCTCTTCACTGATCAGTACGAGTTCACGATGCTGCAGGCCGCCCTCAAGGCCGGTACCGCCGAGCGGCGGAGCGTCTTCGAGGTCTTCACCCGGCGGCTGCCGGACGGGCGGCGCTACGGCGTCGTGGCGGGCACCGGGCGAGTCCTGGACGCCGTCGAGAACTTCCGTTTCGACGCGGACGTCCTGACCTTCCTGCGGGAGCGCGGCATCGTGGACGAGGCGACCCTGCAGTGGCTCGCCTCCTACCGCTTCAGCGGTGACGTGTGGGGCTATCCGGAGGGCGAGGTGTACTTCCCGGGCTCGCCGATCATGCGGGTCGAGGGGTCGTTCGCCGAGTGCGTGCTGCTGGAGACCGTGATCCTGTCCATCCTCAACCACGACTCCGCGATCGCGGCGGCGGCCTCCCGGATGTCCTCGGCCGCGGGCACCCGCCCGCTGATCGAGATGGGCGCCCGGCGCACGCACGAACTCGCCGCGGTCGCCGCATCCCGGGCCGCCTACCTCGGCGGTTTCGCCTCCACCTCCGACCTCGCGGCGGGCTTCCGCTACAACATCCCCACCGTCGGCACCTCCGCCCACGCCTTCACCCTGCTCCACGACCGGGAGCGGGACGCCTTCCAGGCGCAGGTGAACTCGCTGGGCCGGGGCACCACCCTGCTCGTCGACACGTACGACGTCACCGAGGCCGTCCGGATGGCCGTGGAGGTCGCCGGGCCCGAGCTGGGCGCCGTGCGCATCGACTCCGGCGACCTGCTGCTGGTCGCGCACCGGGTGCGGCAGCAGCTGGACGAGCTGGGCGCCACCGACACGAAGATCATCGTGACCTCGGACCTCGACGAGTACGCCATCGCCTCGCTGGCGGCGGCGCCCGTGGACGCGTACGGCGTCGGGACGCAGCTGGTGACCGGCTCGGGGCACCCGACCTGCTCGATGGTGTACAAGCTGGTCGCCCGCGCCGAGTCCGCCGACCCGAAGGCGCCGCTGGTGCCGGTGGCGAAGAAGTCCAGCGGCGGCAAGACGTCCGTCGGTGGCCGCAAGTGGGCCGCGCGGCGGCTGGACGCGGACGGGGTCGCGGAGGCCGAGGTCGTCGGCACGGGAGCCGTGCCGGGCGAGCTGGCGGACCGGCAGCTGCTGGTCGAGCTGGTCAAGAGCGGCACCGTGGTCGCGCGCGAACCGCTGGACGTCGTACGCGAGAGGCACGCGGCCGCACGCGCCAACCTGCCGCTGTCGGCGACCCAGCTCTCGCGAGGGGAACCGGTCATTCCGACGGAGTACGCCGTGGGGCGCACGGGCAGCTGAGGCGACTGCCCGGCCGGACACCCCCCGACGCCCCCTCCCGCACGGCCCCCGAAGTCTCTAGGCTCGTAAGTTCACTCTTAGTCGAAGGACACCCACCATGCGCCGCGCCTTGATCGTCGTCGACGTGCAGAACGACTTCTGTGAGGGGGGCAGTCTCGCGGTGTCCGGCGCGGCCGACGTCGCCGCCGCCATCACCGAGCTGATCGGACAGGCGGGCGGCTCCGGCTACCAGCACGTGGTGGCCACCCGCGACCACCACATCGCACCCGGCGGCCACTTCGCCGACAACCCCGACTTCGTCCGCTCCTGGCCCGCGCACTGTGTCGCGGGCACGGAGGGCGTCGGCTTCCACCCGAACTTCGCGCCCGTCGTCGCCTCCGGGGCGATCGACGCCGTCTTCGACAAGGGGGCGTACGCGGCGGCGTACAGCGGCTTCGAGGGCGCCGACGAGAACGGCGTGAAACTGGCCGACTGGCTGCGCGCCAGGGAGGTCGGCGAGGTGGACGTCGTGGGGATCGCCACCGACCACTGCGTGCGGGCCACTGCCGTGGATGCCGCGCGGGAAGGCTTTCGGACCCAGGTTCTGCTGGACCTGACGGCCGGGGTGGCGGCGGAGACCACGGAGCGGGCGCTGGAGGAGCTGCGCTCGGCAGGCGTGGAGCTGTCCGGAAAGCCCGTGGTCGCCTGAGCCTGCGCGCTCCGGGGGGCCGCGATGAGCTGTCGGGCGTCCACGGGTTCGTCGTGGCCCGTCGCGCGGGTCCGCGCCCCTTCAGGGGCGCGGCCGTGCGCGTCCGGTCATGCCGGAGCCGTGGGGCGCCTCAGCAGGGCCCTGATGGGGTGCCACAGCTCCTGGGGCAGCTCCGGGCCGGGGACGACACCGATGTCAGGTGCCGTACGCCATATGAGGCCGTCGGGATGGTGCAGGACCGCGGTGATCTCGTCCGGAGTCGGCGGGGCGCCGTTGCCGCGCAGATACACGGCCCGCATGCCGACGTTGCGCAGCCTGGTCAAAGCGCGCGCCCGGTTGCGGGCGTGGACGAGAACGCGCACGCAGCCCGTGCCGTCGGCGGTCGGGCTCGGCAGGTTCAGCGCCACCACCACGCTGCCGGTCGGCAGCTTGCAGAAACCTCCTGCGGCCATGCAGTCACACCCCCGTGCGAGTCGGTGTCAATAAGAAAAGCACAGGACGCACCTAAACACGATCGGCGGCGACCCGCCAGGGGGTCACCGCCGATACGCTTCTGACCTGCAGAAATGCCGACTACTTCACTGCGGGGCCCACCTCGACCTTGATCGTCGAGCCGTCCTTGGCCTCGCGGACGATCTTGATCTTGGTGTTGGTGTCAGTGACGCGGACGCCTGCCAGCGGGTCCGACTCGTCGTAGTAGGTGCTCGTGTGGTCGTTGAAGACCGGCACACCCTTCGACGACTTGATCCGGGTCGCGACGTCCGCGTTGTGCAGCGTGATGCCGTCCGTGCCGTACAGGCTGAACGGCGAGTCGTACGACTGGATGCGGCCGCGCATCAGCGTGCCGTCGGACCACTTCAGCGCGGCCGGGTGGGAGTCGATCGGCAGGACCAGGCCGGCACCGTGGTGCTGGCTGGTGTTGTTGTCCTGCTGCGAGGTGTCCCACTTCCAGATCAACAGGCCGTTCTGGTACGGGTAGTGCTCCACCCAGCCCGGACGGGTCGTCGAGAAGCCGAAGTTGTACGGGCCGACCTTGAGGGTGTGGTCGTACGACACGTACTGGCGGTTCTCGGCGAGGTAGTACTGCTTGTAGTCCTTGGTGAAGGACGCGCCGATGCGGGAGAAGCCGGTGGCGGTCCACGCGGCGTCGGCGGCCTCGGCGTTGTCGGAGAAGAGCGCCGTGCCGTCCGCGGTCACCGTGATCTCGTCGGCCGCGAAGCCCTTCTGGGCCACACCGCTGTCGGTCTGGTAGCGGAAGCGCAGGCCGATCTTCTTGCCGGCGTAGGCGTCGAGCGAGTACGACAGCTTCTTGTAGCCGTCGACCGTGCCCGTCAGCGCGGGCTTGTCGCTGCCGTCGCGCGGGATGGCCTGGCCGTCCACCGTGCCGTCGAGCGCGGTCCAGTTGGCGCCGCCGTCGGTCGACACCTCGGCGTAGAGGTAGTCGTAGTTCGCCTCGATGTCGTAGTAGCCGTCGAGGGTCAGCGTCGCCGACGACTTACCGGTGAGGTCGACCGACCGGGTCAGGGTGTTCTTCAGGTCGTTGCCGCTGCCGCTCCACCACTGGGTCGAGCCCTGCGCCGGGGTGACGACCTCGGTGGAGACCGCCTTGTCGGGCAGCGAAACCACCAGGGCCTGCTTGTTCTTGGTGTTGTAGGCGGAGACGCCCAGCGTGTGCTTCGACTTCGTCCCGGCCTTCGCCGTGCCGTAGTTCAGCCAGCCCAGCTGCAGCTTGTCCCAGGCGCTGAAGCCGCCGGGCAGATCGCCGATGGCGTCCTTGCCCCGGCCGAGCCACGAGCCGGAGGACATCAGCGTCCAGAAACCGGTGGAGTTGTCGCCGCCGCCGGTGGTGTCGTAGTGGTCCGGCAGGCCCAGGTCGTGGCCGTACTCGTGGGCGAAGACGCCGAGTCCGCCGTTCTCCGGCTGGATGGTGTAGTCGCCGACCCAGATGCCGGTGTCGCCGATCTGCGCGCCGCCCAGCTTGTTGCCCGTCGGGCCGGTGGCACCCGCGTCGGTGCCGAACGCGTACCAGCGGTGCGCCCAGATCGCGTCCTTGCCCTGGGCGCCGCCGCCCGCGGACTCGTCCTCACCTGCGTGCACGATCTGGAAGTGGTCGATGTAACCGTCGGGCTCGTTGAAGTTGCCGTCGCCGTCGTAGTCGTAGCGGTCCCACTGGTCGAACTTCGCCAGCTCCGTCTTGATGTCGGCGTCGGACCTGCCGGCCGCCTTCTGCCCGGCGACCCAGGCGGTGACGCCGTCGCTGACGACGTTCCACACGCTCGGGCAGTTGGTGGAGCCGCAGGCGTTGTTGCCGTAACGGGCCTCGTTGTAGGGGACCTTGACCCAGTCGGCGACCGCGCCGTCCACCGAGTAGCGGCCCGAGGACTGCTTCTCGTAGAACTTCTTCATCGACTCGGTGTTCTTGCCGGTGCCGAAGTAGAGGTCCTGGAAGTGCTTCTGGTTGTAGTCCGCCTGCCAGGCCGTCGAGTTGTCCTTCTTGCGGTCGGGCTTGGCTATCTGGTTGTGCGCGGGGCCGGCCGTGCCGCCGTAGGCGGGGTCCGTCTTGTCGCCGAACTCGACCAGGATCGTGAAGATCTTGTCGGTCTTCTCCCGGCCCAGCTCCACGTACTTGCTGTCGCCCTTTTTGCTCTTGAGCTGGACGACCCGCGAACCGTGACGGTCCTTGACCTGGGCCTTGCCGGATATGACCTGGTTCAGGGCCTCCTGGCGCTGGGCCTCCTGGGTCTTGGAGAGCGGACCGTCGAGGTCGTGCTTCTGCGTGCTCTCGATCGCCGCCGGGTCGTGGCGGTCGATGGTGGCGGACTTGGCCGGGTCTGCGGCCTGGGCCACGGCGAACGTCGAGAACGTGGCGGTGGCCGCCGCGAGGGCGACACCGACCGCGGTCGCTCTGAACGTCCAAGGTCTAAAGGTCACTTGAGATCCTCTTGGTCAAGGTGACATGTCAAGTGACGCAATTTGACTAGAGGGCAGTAAGAAAAAACAGACCTTGACTTGTGCAGAACAAGTGCACTATGCGGAAGCGGGATCCGGTTTGCGGACACCCCTCACCGGCGCGTTCACGCGTCCACGTGTTGGACGCCATGACTCCGTGCGCCCCCTGTGCACCGGCACTGTTGGTTAGGTCACGCTTACTGTTCGTTCCAGTCGGGCATGCACGCGATTAGAGTCGATTGGCGGACTGCCCCGAGATCGGCGGAAAGCCAGGCCGACGCCCCCAGTGGACCCCCACTTCCGAGGACACGATTGCCATGCCTCGTCCGACGCCCGCCCAGCTCGTCTACGGTTCCTGCACCGTGATCTTCTCGACGCTCGCCATGTTGCTGCTGTCACAGACGAGTTCGGGCGTGGGGATCGCGGTCATCGCCTTCGCTGCACTCGCCCTCGGACTCCTGGTCGCCATGACGGCCCCGCAGCCCAGGCCCAGGATCGCCGCCGTGCAGCAGCCGGCGGAACAGGAAACGCCCGTACCGGCCACGGTCGCCGCGGTGGCGTCCGAGCCGGTGCATGAGCGGGCGGCTTCCTGAGCCACCTCGGTCGTTGTCGCTGACGCGCGCTCGCGTCAACGGGTGCTGACGACCACCGTCTTGGCGGCCTTGTCGTGCAGGCCCTGCTTGTAGGGCCGGTCGAAGTAGCTCCAGCCGCCCGCGATCGCGGTCCAGATGCACGCGCAGCAGAACGCGAACGGGATCCACAGCACCGCCGCGCGGGCCAGGTTGGTCTGCACGGAGGGGGTGGAGCCGTTGTCGAGATTGGCCACGCGCATGTTCAGCCACTTCTTGCCGAGCGTCTGTCCCGACTTGCTCATCATGATCGTGTCGTAGCCGATGTAGAGCACGGCGGCGACGAGCGACTGCGCGAACGACTTGCCGTACTCGATGTGGTTGCCGTTCACGCTGTACTCGTGCACATCGAGCGGCCAGGTGATCAGCCAGACGACGATGCCCACGAGGATCATGTCGATGATCCGGGCCAGTGTGCGCCTGCCGCTCATCGCGAGCGGAGGCATCCCGGCGAGCGGGTCGGTGGGGTACGAGCCGCCGCCGTGGGGAGCGCCGCCATAGGGGTCACCGCCGCCGTGGGGAGCGCCGCCGTAGGGCGGCGGCTGCTGACCGCCAGGAGGCTGCTGACCGCCTCCGGGGGCGTCGTACGGTGAGCCCGACCCCTGGCCAGGCGGCGGCTGCTTCCTGAACGGGTCGTCTTCCGGCGGCCGGCCGGAACCGGGGGGCGGTTCGGTGCTCATGGCCCGAGTGGACCGCTTTCCTGACGGCGCCGCATCCGGCGGACGGCCGTCCGGAGTACCGAATCAGCCGGTGCGTACGACGTATGCGGTCAGCCCGCCACGAACGTACCCGCGGCCTTGTCGTGCCAGCACTGGCGCCACGGGCGGTCGAACAGGCACCACGCGACCCCGACGACACCTACGACGAGCAGACCGGGCACGCTGTACACGAGCCAGCGGCGCAGGGCTCCGCCGAAGGACGGAGGTTCGTGTGCCTGGATGTCCCGCACCTCCAGACCCATCAGCTTCTTGCCCAGGGTGCGGCCCCACCTCGCGGTGGGCAGCGCCTCGTAGAGGACGCCGAAGACGAGCAGTACGGCCAGGATGACGCCCAGGTACACCGCCGTGGTGCCGTCCAGCAGCCAGACCGTCACGGTCTCGCCGGAGAGCCTGGCCGCGTCGATCTTCTCGTTGACGTGGTCGAGCGCCTTGGTGCCGAGCGGTACGGCGGCCACCGCGGTGACGCCCGTGAGGACGACCGTGTCCAGCAGCCGGGCGGCCAGTCGCCTGCCGAGACCCGCGGGGCGCGCCTCGGACTGACGCCGTGCGGCCGCCTGGAAGACGTCCTCGACGGGCGGCTTCCAGGGGACGACGGGCTGGTCCTCGTCGGCGCCCGCGAGCCGGTGCACCTGCTGCGCCCAGGAGGGCTGACCGCCGCCGGCGCCGCTGGCCATGGGGGCGGGGGCGGAGACGGGTGGCTGCCCGCCGGGAGACCGGCCTACGGGGCTCTGGCCGACCGCGGCGGGCCGGGCGCCGCCGGTCTGCGGAGGGACCGTCCCAGAGGCCTGCTGGGGGCCCGAGAGCGGGGTCGGCGCGGGAGCGGCGGCGGGGGGCGGTGCCTGCGTCGCGGCGGCACGATCGGCGGCCGCCTTGCCCGCGCCGAAGCCGGGCCTGTCCGTGTCCCCCGTGTGCGCCCCGCCCTGCCCGCCCGTGCGCGGGGAGAGCGCGCGGAACATCATGGTCCCCTCGTCACCCACGGGACCACCGGGGCCGGGGATGCCGGGAGTGCCGGCGCCTGTGCCCGTGCCCGTGCCCGAGGAGCCGGCTGCACCCGCCGCGTCCGCTCCCGCGGGGTTCGTCGGCCTGCGGAACACGAAGGTGCCGCCGGAGACCACGTCGTCCGCGCCCGTGTGGTCGGGCGGGATCGTCGCCGTGCCGTCCGTGCGGGACGCCTGGCCGGCCGGCTGGGACGGCGGGTCGGCGGGGAGACGCGGGTCCACGGCCGGCGGGGAACCCCAGGACACACGGCGGTCCTGGTCGCCGCCGAAGCCGGACTGCCGGGAGCGGTCGGCGCTCCAGGCGGACGCGGGTTCGGGGCGGCTGCCGTGCTGGGCGTCGGACGGAGACGGCCGGGGCTCGGGGTCCTCGTCGAAGAAGTGCGGTCCCGTCTCCTCGACCGGAGCCGGGGCGGAGCCGGACGGCGGGGCGAGCGGCACACCGTCCGTAGGCGCCGGGCGGCTGGTGCCGGGGACCCAGGACGCGCCGTTCCAGTACCGGACATATCCAGGAATGGACGGGTCCGGGTAATACCCTTCGCGGGGCCTGTGGTCACCGGGGGCCGGGGTTGGGGCGCTCATGTCCGTCGTCCCGTATCTGCTCGGGGGTCAATAGAGGGGGCTCCACATCTATCAGACCGGCGCAACCCCCACCGCCAGTCCCTTACTACCCGCCCCTTTCCGGGCAACCTCGCGCACCGGCTTCACACCTTCGGAAAAAAAGTTCTCCCAACCCGCGTAATGATCGGGCACCCCCCGCTCTCTCCACTCGTACGGACCCGCCGCTGGGCCCCGTACACCTGCCCGAGAGAGGAACCGCACGCCATGCACTACACCGTGGTGGAACGAGAACTGGAACTCAGGCTGATCCTGTCGCCGGAACGCAGCGTCCCGGTCCCGGCCCGGCTGAGCTACCACACCGACGACCCGTACGCCGTGCACGTCACCTTCCACACCAACTCCGAGAACCCCGTGTACTGGACGTTCTCCCGCGATCTGCTGGTGGAGGGGGTGTTCCGGCCGTGCGGGACCGGGGACGTACGGGTGTGGCCCTCGAAGTCGGAGGGGCGCAGCGTCGTCCTGATGGCGCTGAGTTCACCCGGCGGTGACGCCCTGCTGGAGGCACCGGCCGCCCAGGTGTCCGCCTGGCTGGAGCGGACGCTGCGGGTGGTGCCCCCGGGGGCCGAGGGCGACCAGCTGGGGATCGACGACGCGCTCCACCAGCTGCTCGCCCAGTGACCCCACCGGGGCCGGATCAGAACAGCTTGCCCGGGTTCAGGATGCCCAGCGGGTCGAAGACCTGCTTGACGGCCCGCTGCATCTCCACCCCCACCGGGCCGATCTCGCGCGCCAGCCACTCCTTCTTCAGGACCCCGACGCCGTGCTCGCCGGTGATCGTGCCGCCGAGCTCCAGGCCGAGGGCCATGATCTCGTCGAAGGACTCGCGGGCGCGCCGGGACTCGTCGGGGTCGGCGGCGTCGAAGCAGACCGTCGGATGGGTGTTGCCGTCGCCGGCGTGTGCGACGACCCCGATGGTGAGCTGGTACTTCTCGGCGATCCGCTCGGTGCCTTCGAGCATCTCGCCGAGCCTGGAGCGGGGCACGCACACGTCGTCGATCATCGTGGTGCCGCTGACGGCTTCGAGTGCGGTGAGTGACAACCGCCGTGCCTGGAGCAGGAGTTCGGACTCGGCGAAGTCGTCGGCGGGAACGACCTGGGTGGCGCCCGCCGCCTCGCACAGCGCGCCGAGGGCGGCGAGGTCCGAGGCGGGGTCCGGGGTGTCGAAGGCCGCCAGGAGCAGGGCCTCCGTGGTCTCCGGGAGCCCCATGTGCGCCAGGTCGTTGACCGCTTTCACCGTCGTGCGGTCCATCAGCTCCAGGAGCGAGGGCACATGGCCGCCCGCCATGATCCGGCACACCGCGTCGCAGGCGGCGGCGCCGGAGGCGAACTCGGCCGCCAGCACGAGCTGCTGCGGCGGCTGCGGCCTCAGGGCCAGGATCGCCCGTACGACGATGCCGAGCGAGCCCTCGGAGCCGACGAACAGGCGCGTGAGGTCGTACCCGGCGACGCCCTTGGCCGTACGGCGGCCGGTGGACATGAGCCGGCCGTCGGCCAGCACCACCTCCAGTCCGAGCACGTACTCGGCGGTGACCCCGTACTTCACGCAGCACAGGCCGCCCGAGGCCGTCCCGATGTTGCCGCCGATCGTGCACATCTCCCAGCTGGAGGGGTCCGGCGGGTAGTACAGGCCGTGCTCGCCGACCGCGCGGGAGAGGGTCGCGTTGATGACGCCGGGTTCGACCACGGCGATGCGGTCGACAGGGTTGATCTCGAGGATCCGGTCCATCTTCGTGAGGGAGAGCGCGATGCAGCCCTCCGACGTGTTGGCGCCGCCGGACAGGCCGGTGCGGGCGCCCTGCGGGACGACCGGGACGCGCAGCTCGGTGGCGATGCGCATGACGTGCCGGACTTCCTCGACCGTGCGCGGCAGCACGACCACCGCCGGGGCACCGGCCGGGCAGAAGCTCGCCATGTCGTTGGCGTACGAGGCCGTGACGTCCGGGTCGGTCAGGACGGCCTCGGCGGGCAGACCGCCCAGCAGACGGTCGACGAGGTTACTGGTCACTGCGGTGTCCTCCTCGCGACGCGCTTCGATACGGCTCATGATCACAGCGTCGCACCCGGGGCCATCGGTGTGAACCCCGTCCACGGCACTGGACGTATGCCGGGATGTGCTCGTCGTATTGACGCACAGTGATCGCCATGGAGAAGCAAGCGGAGGGCGGCGGGCGGGCGCGCGGGGGCACGGGGGCAGGCCTCGGCGGACGGCGGGTGCTGGTCGCCGCCGTCGCGGGGTGTGCCGTGCTCGGCGGGGCGGTGGCGCTGTGGCCCTGGGAGCGGACCGCGCCGCGGCCGCCGGCGCCGGTGGCGGCCGCGGGAGCGCAGGCGCTGACGGCGGTCACCTCGGGGGTGCCGGCCGCGCTGCCCGACCTGGCGATGCTGATCGACGAACGTGAGGCCCGGCTGCGGACGCACCCCAAGGACGCGCTGACGTGGGCGGTGCTCGGCACGGCCTACGTCGAGCAGGGGCGGCGCACGGCCGACGCGACGAACTATCCGCGGGCCGACACGGCGCTGCGTACGTCCATGACGGTGCGGCCGAAGAAAAACACCGCGGCGCTGGACGGCATGGCGGCGCTGGCGAACGCCCGCCGGGACTTCCGGGCGGCGCGGACCTGGGGCGAGGCGGCGCTGAAGCTCGAACCGAAGCGGTGGACCACGTATCCGCTGCTGATCGACGCCTACACCGGGCTCGGCGACTACAAGGCGACCAAGCGGACCCTGGACCGACTGCTGAAGTTGCGTTCCGGGGCGGCCGTGCGGGCGCGGGCCGCGGGCGTCTACCGCGACCGGGGCCGGCGCGAGGACGCGGCGGCCGCCCTGACCGACGCGGCGGCGGGCGCGGGCCGGCCTGCCGAGCAGGCGGCGTATCTGGAGCGGGCCGGGCAGCTGGCCTGGGAGCGCGGGGACCTGGAGGAGGCTCTGCGTCGCTTCCAGGAGGCGGTGCGGCTCGATCCCGACCAGCGGGCCGCGCAGGCCGGGCAGGGGCGCACGCTGGCGGCGCTGGGCCGCACGACGGAGGCCCTGAACGCCTACCGGGTGGCACTCGACAAGCAGCCGTGCCCTCAATACGCCCTGGAACTGGGCGAGTTGTACGAGTCACTGGGGCTGGGGCAGGCCGCCCGGGTGGAGTACGACCTGCTGCGGACCCGGGTGACGGACGAGACTGCGGGCGGTGTGGACGACGACCTGGTGCTCGGTGTCTTCGAGGCGGACCACGGGGATCCGCAGGCGGCCGTACGCCGGCTGCGCGCCGAGTGGCAGCGGCAGCCCGGCATCCCGGTGGCCGACGCGCTGGGCTGGGCGCTGCACCGGGCCGGGGACGACAAGGAGGCGCTGAAGTTCGCGGCGGCGGCGACGGACCAGGCGCACGGGGGCGGTGTCCGCAGTGCCCTGTACGCGTATCACCGGGGCATGATCGAGCAGGAGTCGGGGCTGGCCGGGCCCGCGCGCCGGCATCTGCAGGAGGCGATGCGGATCAATCCGTACTTCTCGCCGCTCGCGGTGCCGCTCGCGAAGCAGGCGCTCGCGGCGCTGGGTGAGCCGCCGGACGAGCCGGTGCCCACGCCGGCCCCGGTGTCCACGGACGACGAGGACAACAAGGCCGGTCAGAACGCGCGCCGGGTCACACCGCCGCGGTTCCGATCAGCGCGTTACGGGTGACGAGTGCGGCCGGCTGTTCCTCCCCCAGGCCGTCCGTGCCCTCCGGGCGGCGCGGCAGCACCATGTAGCGCGTCTCCGCGCTGGAGTCCCACACGGTGATCTCCGTCGAGTCGGGCAGTTCGAGGCCGAACTCGGCCAGCACGGCCCGGGGTTCGCGGAACTCCGGCGACTCCTCGACGCCGTTCTACGACTTCCCCGCCTCCTTGACGAAGATCGAGAAGCGGCGTGCGCCCAGCTCTCCCGAGGCGAAGCCGAGGTACACCTTCGGATCCGGGCCCTCGCGCACGGCGACGCCCTCCGGCTCGCGGTGGCTGAGCGAGTAGCCGGCCTCGGTGCGCTGCCGCCGGAGCAGCTTGCCTGTGGTGATGGCGAGGCTGGAGACGTAGGCGTTGCCCCGCCCCGCCGGCGGGTTGGTCTTCGTGTCGTAGGCCGTGCCCGCGAGCTGGTAGATGACGTCGCCGTGCAGGGCGTATCCCTGGAAGGGGATCTTCGGGTCGGGGTGGGCGCCGGCCTGGGCGACGTCCGCGATCGGGTTGTCGTAGTCGCGGGCCACGAAGGCGTCCAGGCCCCAGACGCGGTAGCGGGGTTTGTCGGCCTTGTCGCGGTAGCGGACGGCGATGCGCCCCGAGGCCATGCACACCGACGGCTGGTTGTTGGTGGAGTCCGCGATGGGACGGCGGATCCTGACCTGTGCGCCGGTGCGCACGGCGCCGTTCGCGAAGTGGAAACGGGTGACGCCCTGTCCGTAGCCGTTCTCGGCGGCGGCCTCGGTCCAGATCCAGGTGCTGCCGTCCTTGGCGTCGCGCTGGATGCCCATGCTGACGCCGTGGCCGAAGCCCTTCAGATACATGTGGCCCAGCAACTTGCCCTGGTAGTCCAGCCTGTTGAGGCACAGATCGCCGGCCGCGTGACCGGTGGCGGTGACCTGAAGGACGTACAGGTGCTTGTTCGGCTCGTCGAAGGCGAACGACTGCAGCACCGTCGGCTCCCTGAGCGTGGCCTTCTGCCACAGCCAGCGCTCGGACGGTAGGGCAAGGTCAATCGGAGTGGTCACGCTCTCCCCCGAGTCCTGTGGATGCCCTCGTGGCACCCACAGGACATGAGAGCGTCAACTGCCGTTCTTTGGTTGCACGTTCTACGAATTCACAGGCGTCGCACAGGCCTCACAGGTTTCCGCGCTTCTCCTGCTCCCGCTCGATCGCCTCGAACAGGGCCTTGAAGTTGCCCTTTCCGAAGCCCATCGAGCCGTGCCGCTCGATGATCTCGAAGAAGACGGTCGGGCGGTCCTGGACCGGCTTGGTGAAGATCTGCAGGAGGTAGCCGTCCTCGTCGCGGTCGGCGAGGATCTTCAGTTCGCGCAGGGTGTCCACCGGCACGCGGGTGTCGCCGACCCACTCGCCGAGAGTGTCGTAGTACGAGTCCGGGGTGTTCAGGAACTGCACGCCGGCCGCGCGCATCGTCCGTACCGTCTCGACGATGTCGCCCGTGTTGAGCGCGATGTGCTGGACGCCCGCTCCGCCGTAGAACTCCAGGTACTCGTCGATCTGGGACTTCTTCTTGGCGATGGCGGGCTCGTTGATCGGGAACTTGACCTTGAGCGTGCCGTCGGCCACGACCTTCGACATCAGCGCGCTGTACTCGGTCGCGATGTCGTCGCCCACGAACTCCTTCATGTTCGTGAAGCCCATGACCTTGTTGTAGAAGCCGACCCACTCGTTCATCCGGCCGAGTTCCACGTTGCCGACGCAGTGGTCGACGGCCTGGAAGGTGCGGTGGGCGGGCGGCTCGACGATCGGCTCGGCGGCGGCGAAGCCGGGCAGGTAGGGGCCGTCGTAGCCGGAGCGGTCGACGAGGGTGTGGCGTGTCTCGCCGTAGGTGGCGATCGCGGCGAGGACGACCGTGCCGTGCTCGTCCTTCAGCTCGTACGGCTCGGCGACCGAGCGGGCGCCGTGCTCGATCGCGTAGGCGTACGCGGCACGGGCGTCCGGGACCTCGATGGCGAGGTCGACGACGCCGTCGCCGTGCTCGGCCACGTGCTGGGCCAGGAAGTGGCCCCAGGTGGTGGCGGGCTTGATGACGGAGGTCAGGACGAAGCGGGCCGAGCCGTTCTCCAGGACGTAGCTGGCGGTCTCGCGGCTGCCGTTCTCCGGCCCGGAATAGGCGACCAGCTGCATGCCGAAGGCCGTGGAGTAGTAGTGCGCCGCCTGCTTGGCGTTGCCCACGGCGAAGACGACCGCGTCCATTCCCTTGACCGGGAAGGGGTCGGCCTGCCGGGCGGTGTCGGGAGTGTGGTGTGTGGTCTGCGTCATGGCGGCCAGCCTGGTCCCGCACCGCAAGGTGCGCAATAGTTTGGATTTCCGCTGTGCAATATGTGCAGTCATAAGGCCGCACATACGGGCTTTCTGTACAGGATGACCACCTTACTGAGGAGGCTGATGTGGCGATCGACCAGCTGGACGGCGGGATCATCGTGCTGCTGGCACGGGAGCCGCGGATCGGGGTGCTGGAGATGTCGCGGCGGCTCGGGGTGGCCCGCGGGACGGTGCAGGCGCGGCTGGACCGGCTTCAGTCGAATGGCGTCATCCGGGGATTCGGCCCGCAGGTGGACCCGGCCGCCCTCGGATACCCCGTCACCGCCTTCGCCACCCTCCAGATCCGGCAGGGCCAAGGAGCCGACGTACGGGCGCACTTGGCGACCGTCCCGGAGGTGCTGGAGCTGCACACCACCACCGGCAGCGGAGACATGCTGTGCCGGCTGGTGGCCCGCTCCAACGCCGATCTCCAGCGGGTCATCGACCGGGTTGTCGGTTTTGATGGCATCGTCCGGGCCGCCACCGCGATCGTGATGGAGAACCCCGTTCCGCTGCGGATCATCCCGCTGGTGGAGCAGGCGGCCAGGGCCAGTTGGGCGGATCGGCCCGGAGGAGAGTGACGGTGCCTCATGAGCGTGGGTGAGCGGAGCCTGATGCGTGCGGCCGCACCGCGCAGGAGGGCGGCCGGCCCCGGGGGTGAGCACGGGTGAACTTCTGGGACTACCTGAGCAGCCGCCACCAGCAGCTGCTCACGGACGCCTACCAGCACGCGAGCGTCGTCTTCCAGTGCATGGTCGTGGCGACCGTGATCGGCGTGGTGATCGGGGTCATCGCCTACGGCAGCGAGTGGGCCGGAAGCCTCGCGACGACGACCACCTCGACCATCCTGACCGTGCCCTCGCTCGCCATGATCGGTCTGCTCATCCCGATCGTGGGCCTGGGCGTGCCGCCCACGGTGATCGCGCTGACGCTGTACGGGCTGCTGCCGATCGTGCGGAACTCGATCGTCGGGCTGCGCGGGGTCGACCCCTCGCTCATCGACGCGGCGACGGGTATCGGCATGTCCCGGCTGATGCGGCTGGTACGGATCGAACTGCCGCTGGCCTGGCCACCGATCCTGACCGGGATCCGCGTCTCGACCCAGATGCTGATGGGCATCGCCGCGATCGCCGCCTACGCCTCCGGGCCCGGCCTCGGCAACGAGATCTTCCGCGGCATCGGCTCGCTGGGCAGCAAGAACGCTCTCAACCAGGTCCTCGCGGGCACGCTGGGGATCATCGTGCTGGCGCTGCTGTTCGACGCCGCGTACGTCCTGATCGGACGGCTGACCATTCCGAGGGGGATCCGTGCCTGAGGCTTCCATCACCGCGACGACGACCGGCGCGACCACCGGCGCGGCCATCGAACTGGACAACCTCTCCAAGCTCTATCCCGGCAGCCCCACCCCCGCCGTCGGCAACGTCAGCATGGAGATCAAGGCGGGCGAGCTCGTCATCTTCGTCGGCCCGTCCGGCTGCGGGAAGTCCACGACGCTCAAGATGATCAACCGGCTGATCGAACCGACCGGCGGCCGCATCCGCATCGGCGGCGAGGACGTCACCGACATGGACCCGGTGAAGCTGCGCCGCAAGGTCGGGTACGCGATCCAGTCCGCCGGCCTGTTCCCGCACATGACGGTCGCGCAGAACATCGCCCTCGTACCGAGGATGATCGGCTGGCCGAAGGCCCGCATCTCGGCGCGCGTCGAGGAGCTGCTCGACCTCGTCGGCCTCGACCCGGGCGAGTTCCGCGGCCGCTATCCGCGCCAGCTGTCCGGCGGTCAGCAGCAACGTGTGGGCGTGGCAAGGGCGTTGGCAGCCGACCCGCCCGTCCTGCTGATGGACGAACCGTTCGGCGCGGTCGACCCGATCACCCGCGACCACCTCCAGGACGAACTGATCAGGCTGCAGCGCGAACTGCACAAGACGATCGTGTTCGTCACGCACGACTTCGACGAGGCGATCAAGCTCGGCGACCGCATCGCCGTCCTGCGCGAACGCTCGCACATCGCGCAGTTCGACACCCCGGAGGCGATCCTCACCAACCCGGCCGACGACTTCGTGTCCGGGTTCGTGGGCGCGGGGGCCGCCCTGAAGCGGCTGAACCTCACCCGCGTACGGGACGTCGAGATCACCGACTATCCGACCGTCACCCTCGACGACCCGCTCCAGGAGATCTTCAACCGGCTCCGGGGCAGCGGCACGAACGAGATCCTGCTGCTCGACAAGCGCAGTCGGCCCTACAAGTGGCTCAGGCGCGGCGACCTCATGCGCGCCCGGGGCTCCCTCGCCCGGGCGGGGACGCTGGTGCACGACACGGTGACCAGGGACGCGACGCTGCGGGACGCGCTGGAGGCCGTGCTGACCGACAACGCGGGCCGGGTCGCGGTCACCGGGCGGCGCGGCGAGTACGAGGGCGTCGTCGACATGGAGATCCTCATCAACTCCGTGCACGAGCTGCTGGAGGCCGACCGGCTCGAAGCGATGGAGCACCAGCACGAACTGGAGGAGCTGCGGGCCGCCCGGACGCACGCCGAGCAGGAGGGTCCCGGAGGAGGGACGAAGGCGTGACCGCCCCCGAGCTGGAGGAACAGGAGGAGCTGGAGGGGGGCCCGGAGCCGGGCCTGGCGGAGGGACTGGAGCCGGACCTGGAGCCGGGCCTGGCGGAGCACACCGCACCGCCGCCCCAGCCGAGTCCCCCGAGGCCGCGCCTGACCTGGCAGAAGCTGACGGTCCTGCCCGCCGTGCTCGTCGCCGTCCTGCTCACGACCTGGCTGTGGTTCCGGCAGGCCGACCTGGACCCGATCTCCGAGAACGCCCTGTCGAACGGACAGGTCTCCAAGGCCCTGTGGCAGCAGATCGAACTGACCGCGATCTCCACCTTCTTCGTACTGATCATCGCGATCCCGCTGGGCATCCTGCTCACCCGCAAGGCGTTCCGGAAAGGCACCCCGGTGGCGATGGCCTTCGCCAACATGGGCCAGGCGACCCCGGCGATCGGTCTCCTCGCGCTGCTGGTGATCTGGCTCGGCACAGGGATGAAGGCCGCCCTGATCGGCATCACCATCTACGCCGTCCTGCCGGTGCTCTCGAACACCATCGCCGGCCTGAAGGCCAACGACCCGACACTGCTGGAGGCGGCCCGCGGGATCGGCATGTCCCCGCTGGGAGTGCTGTCCAGGGTCGAACTCCCGCTGGCCGTCCCGCTGATCCTCGCGGGCGTCCGCACGGCGCTGGTCCTGAACGTCGGCATGGCGACCCTGGCGACCTTCGGCGGGGGTGGCGGCCTCGGTGTGCTGATCCAGACCGGCATCACCACCCAGCGGATGCCGGTGCTGATGCTGGGCTCGATCCTCACCGTCGTACTGGCCCTGCTCGTCGACTGGCTGGCCTCCCTCGCCGAACTCCTGCTCAGACCGCGCGGGTTGGAGGTGGGGGCATGAGACGGCGTACGGGTCTGCTGCTGGCCTCGGTCCTGGTGGCCGGGTCCGGCTGCGGTCTGCAGAGCGGCTCCCCCATGGTCGACGACGTGCAGCCCGGCTCGGTCGGGAAGGGCGAGCCCCTCAAGGGCGCCCGTCTGACCGTCACCTCGAAGGAGTTCACCGAGCAGCTCATCCTCGGCGCGATGATGGGCATCGCCTTCCAGGCGGCCGGCGCCGACGTCCTCGACCGGACCGGCATCCAGGGCTCGATCGGCGCCCGCGAGGCGGTCAAGAGCGGCGACGCGGACGGCATGTACGAGTACACGGGCACCGCCTGGATCACCTACCTGGGCAACAGCAAGCCGATTCCCGCCCCGGAGAAACAGTGGCGGGCGGTGCGCGACGCGGACCTCAGGAACGGCCTGACCTGGCTGCCGTCCTCGAAGCTCAACAACACCTACGCCCTCGCCATGAACCAGGCCAACTTCAAGAAGTACGGCACGAAGACGCTGTCCGACGTGGCCGCGCCGGCGAGGAAGGACCCCGGCGCCGTGACCCTGTGCGTGGAGAGCGAGTTCGCCAACCGCGCGGACGGACTGCCGGGCATGGAGAAGGCGTACGGGATGAGCGTGCCCGCGAAGAACGTCACCCAGATGGACACCGGGATCGTCTACACCCAGGTGAGGAAGGGGAGTTGCGCCTACGGGGAGGTGTTCACCACCGACGGGCGCATCAGGTCGATGAACCTGGTGGTGATGAAGGACGACAGGAAGTTCTTCCCCAACTACAACGCGGCACCGCAGATCAACACCAAGGCGCTGAAGAAGTGGCCGGCGATCGCCGAGGTCCTCGACCCGGTGACGAGGAAGCTGAACAACACGGTGGCACAGACGCTGAACTCGAAGGTCGACGTCGACGGGGAGGATCCGCACCAGGTGGCGCTGGACTGGATGAAACGGGAGGGGCTGGTCAAGTAGGCCCGTGGGACGGGGAGACAGAGGGTCGGAAAGACTTACAAAGAAAGCGTTGCAAAGGATTCTTTGCAACGATACCTTTGTACGCATGCCCGAGCCAGCACGCCAAGACCGCCAGGTCCGCCATCTCGACGCCCGTTCGCTGCGCGGACTGGCCCACCCCCTGCGTATGCAGCTGCTCGACTCCCTGCGCTTCAGCGGACCCGCCACGGCGTCCCAACTCGCCGAAAGACTGGGCGAGTCGAGCGGGGCCACGAGCTACCACCTGCGCCAGCTCGCGGCACACGGCTTCGTGGAGGACGACCCCGAGCGGGGCAAGGGGCGGGAGCGGTGGTGGAAGGCCGCCGACGACGGCCTGTACTTCGACGACGCGCTGTTCACGGACGCCAGCCCCGCCGTCCGGGGCGCCGTCGACATGGTCATGCACCAGGTGGCCACGAAGCACGCCCAGGACCTGTACACCTGGCTCGGCAATCGGCACACCTGGCCCGAGGAATGGGTGCCGGGCACGGACATGAGCGACATGACGCTACGGCTCACACCCCGACTCGCCAACGAACTCATCGAGAAGATGCACGCCCTCGTCGAGAGCTACCGCGACCTGCCCGGGGCGGCGGACGCCCCCGATGCCGAGCGTGTACGCATCCACACGCACACCTTCCCGATCAGCACGGACTGACGCAGAGAGGCAATGCCGATGCACCCCGAAACCCACCTCGCCCTGCACCGTACCCGCGCCGCGGAACTCCGCGCCGAAGCCGCCGGGTACCGCCTCGCCGCCGTCGCCAAGCGCCCCCGCGACCTGCGCGCCCGCCTCGGCTGGACGCTCGTGGAGGTCGGATTGCGGCTCGCCGCCGCTCCCAGGCCTGCGATCGCCTAGCAGCTCGGTACGGAACTCTTCCCCGACTCCAGCGCCACCAGCGAGTTCACCGCACCCTTCAGCGTGGTCACCGGAATCAGCCGCAGTCCCTTCGGCAGCTCGGACTTGGCGTCGGAGCACTCGGCCTTCGGCACCAGGAAGACGGTGGCGCCGTCCCGGCGCGCGGCCTGCGTCTTCAGCGCCACGCCGCCCACGGCACCCACCGTGCCGTCGGCGTCGATCGTGCCCGTGCCCGCGATGGTGCGGCCGCCGGTGAGGTCCCCGCCGCCGCCGTTCCCATCCAGCTTGTCGATGATGCCGAGGGTGAACAGCAGGCCGGCGCTGGGGCCGCCGACGTCGGCGAGCTTCAGCGTGACCTTGACCTTCTTGTCGCTGAGGTGCAGGTAGTCCAGCGCGGCCTGGGTCGCCGCGTCCTGCGACTCCTTCATCTGCGCGCTGTTGTGCTGCTCGATCTCCTTGGTGGACTCACCGCTCGGATAGACCGAGTCGTGCGGCATCACGGCCCGGTCGGTGGCGAACCAGGCACTGAGTACGTCGCCCAGCGCCACATGCGTGTCCGGGTTGGTCGCCTCGATCGTCGTCATCCGCAGCTGCCCGCTCGTCTCCCGGGTCTTCGCCCCCCAGATCGTGATCACGGCGGTGCCCTGGTTGTCCCCGAGCACGTTCGCCGTCATCCCGGGCTGCGCCAGCGAGAACGGCAGCGGCGCGAAGGCCGCGGTGGCGACCAGCGCCACGACGGGCAGGGCGCATACGGCGAGGGCCTGGGGGCGTGTGAGACGAGAGAGCACGGGATCAATCTAACGTGGCGGTGACTTCCGGCCAGGTGGCGGTCAGCTCACAGTCAGGTCTCGCCGCTCCCTGGTGAACCGCGGCTCGATGTCCCAGCCCGGCTCGATCTTCAGCTTGATGCGGACGTAGCCCTCGGCGAGATAGCGCTCGACGTCGTCCAGGAGAGCGGGGACCGAGTCCTTGATGCCCACCGACACGCCCGCGGGGACCCGGGCGCGCACCGCCCCGAGGTAGGTGGCGAGGGACATGCCGTACGACCGCAGTTCCGTGTCCAGGACCGCCGTCTCCAGGGCCGCCTTCGCCAGTTCGTGGCCCTTGGTCTTCGCCACGGCGGGGGCCACCGCGGGGCCCGGGGAACCGCGCGCCCGGCCACAGCAGACCCGCAGCCCCCCGGCCGCCCCCACCCCCGGCCGTACAACCGCCCCACCCGCCGGAGCGCTACCGCAGGGCCTCGGCCACCTCCCGTGCCGCGTCGACCACGCGCGGACCCACCCGCTCGGGCACCGCGTCGGCCAGCATCACGACCCCGACGCTGCCCTCGACGCCGGTGACCCCGAGAAGCGGCGCCGCGGCTCCACTCGCCCCGGCCTCCAGCTCCCCGTGGGTCAAGGTGTATCCGGGCTCCGCCACCGGCCTCGCCCGTGCGGCGAGGATCGCCCTGCCCGCGGCACCCCGGTCCAGCGGGTGCCGGAACCCGGCCCGGTACGCCACGTGATAGTCCGTCCAGGTCGGCTCGACGACGGCCACGGCCAATGCGTCCGCCCCGTCCACGAGGGTGAGATGCGCGGTCGCGCCTATGTCCTCGGCCAGCGACCGGAGCGCCGGCAACGCGGCCTCCCGCACCAGCGGATGCACCTGACGGCCCAGTCGCAGCACTCCGAGCCCGACCCGGGCGCGGCCGCCCAAGTCCCGGCGCACGAGCGCATGTTGTTCGAGCGTGGCGAGCAACCGGTACACCACGGTCCGGTTCACGCCCAGTCGGTTGGAAAGCTCGGTGACGGTCAGCCCGTGGTCCGTATCGGCCAGCAGCTTGAGGACTCGTAGTCCCCGGTCGAGCGTCTGAGAGGTCTCCGCGGTCACGACGCCCACTCCTCCAAGTGGTGAGGTCGGCGACCTCCGCGCGACAGTGCGACACCGAGTCCCGTCGGTGACGCGCAACAGAGGCCGCCGATCGGCCGGCGGCCCGGCCTGTACCGAGCCGCGTCGCTTCACGGCTGCGCTCCGCGGCGGCTCTGCCACGGGGCGTATGCGTAGCGGGACAGTAGCGAAGCGGGTTCGCTCAGCGGAAGGCTCCGTCCAGAATCCGGGCACATGCAAGGAGGAACTACCTCCGTTTGTCCTGATTCGTACGGCGTACGGCGCGGCCGTGGACCACAACCGCACCAGGCGCACACGCCCCGCGTCCGCCTGGCGGACACCGGTAGCGGGCGTCACCGCATGCGCGTGGCCCACTCCTGCACCTTGGCGATCCGCTGCCGCAGCTGTCCCGCCGTGGCCTCGGCGCTCGGCGGGCCGCCGCACACGCGCCGCAGTTCGGTGTGGATGACCCCGTGCGGCTTGCCGCTCTGGTGGGAGTACGCCCCGACCATCGTATTGAGCTGCTTGCGGAGCTCCATCATCTCCTTGTGCGAGACGACCGGCCGCCGCTCGGCGGGCAGCTCCAGCAGGTCGGCCTCGGCATCCGGCTTCTTGCGGCTGTGCGCGATCTGCCGGGCCTGCCGCTTCTGGAGGAGGAGCTGCACCTGATCCGGCTCCAGGAGGCCGGGAATCCCGAGGTAGTCCTGCTCCTCCTCGCTTCCCGGGTGGGCCTGCATACCGAACTCGGCGCCGTCGTAGAGCACCCGGTCGAAGACGGCCTCGGACTCCAGTGCCTCGAAGGAGAACTGCTCCTGCTCGCCGGTGTCCTCGTCCTGCTCCTTGTTCGCCTCCTCCATCTCCTTCTCGGACTCGGCGTACGGGTCCTCCTCGCCCTCCTTCTTCGGTTTGTCGAGGGCGTGGTCGCGCTCGACCTCCATCTCGTTGGCGAAGGTGAGGAGGTCGGGGACGGTCGGCAGGAACACGGAGGCGGTCTCGCCGCGCCGCCGGGACCGCACGAAGCGGCCGACGGCCTGGGCGAAGAAGAGCGGGGTGGAGATCGTGGTGGCGTACACCCCGACCGCGAGCCGCGGGACGTCGACCCCCTCGGACACCATCCGCACCGCGACCATCCAGCGGTCGTTGCTGCCGCTGAACTCGTCGATCCGGTTGGAGGCGCCGGCGTCGTCGGACAGGACGAGGGTCGCCTTGTCGCCGGTGATCTCGCGGATGAGCTTGGCGTACGCGCGGGCGGAGTCCTGGTCGGAGGCGATGACGAGGGCGCCGGCGTCCGGGATGGCCTTCCTGACCTCGGTCAGCCGCTGGTCGGCGGCGCGCAGCACGCTGGGCATCCACTCGCCGCGCGCGTCGAGGGCGGTGCGCCAGGCCTGGCTGATCGCGTCCTTGGTCATGGGCTCGCCGAGCCGCGCGGCGATCTCGTCGCCCGCCTTGGTCCGCCAGCGCATGTTGCCGCTGTAGGAGAGGAAGATGACGGGCCGGACGACGCCGTCCGACAGCGCGCTGCCGTAGCCGTAGGTGTAGTCGGCGGAGGACCGCCGGATCCCGTCGTTCCCCTCCTCGTACGTCACGAAGGGGATGGGGTTGGTGTCGGACCGGAAGGGCGTACCGGTGAGCGCGAGCCGGCGTGTGGCGGGCTCGAAGGCCTCGAGGCAGGCCTCGCCCCACGACTTGCTGTCACCGGCGTGATGGATCTCGTCGAGGATCACGAGGGTCTTGCGCTGCTCGACACGGTTGCGGTGCAGCATGGGCCGCACGCCGACACCCGCGTACGTCACCGCGACGCCCTGGTAGTCACGGCCGAGCGGACCGGCGCTGTACTCGGGGTCCAGCTTGATCCCGATCCGGGCGGCAGCTTCGGCCCACTGCTTCTTCAGGTGCTCGGTCGGGGCGACGACGGTCACCTGCTGCACGACATGGTGGTGCAGCAGCCAGGAAGCGAGGGTGAGCGCGAAGGTCGTCTTGCCGGCGCCCGGGGTGGCCACGGCGAGGAAGTCGCGCGGCTGCTCCTGGACATATCTCTCCATCGCCCCCTGCTGCCAGGCACGCAGCTTGCCGGCGGTGCCCCAGGGGGCCCGGCCGGGGAAGGCGGGAGAGAGGTGGTGGGAGGAGGCGGCGGTGGTAGTCACGATCTCCGTGGGGTGGTCGGGCGGCCTGGGTATGACAACCGGGCCACCCTACCGGCGGCCCGCAGCTGTCAACGCGCGGACAAGGCCGGGTCACCCCGGGGTGCGACTCACCTCACATCACCTCACGTCACCGGAGCAGGGACGCCGGGCGGCGACGCGAAGCCGGCCCTCCCCCTTTCATGAACGGCGTATGGCAGTCCCGTTGCGGCCGCCCTGGTTCCCTTGAGCCCCTCCCGGCCCCGCCGTACGGTCGTCTCACCGAGTTCGGAACAGGGCCCAGCGCTCCGACCGACCCGGCCGTGTGCCCGAGTGGCTTAGGGACTCGCCTGCAAAGCGAGTTACGCGGGTTCGATTCCCGCCACGGCCTCAACCTGCCGTACCAGGCAAGACGAACGAGAGGGCGGTACCCCCGAGGGGGTGCCGCCCTCTCGTTCGTCCGTCTTGGTCCCTTTCCTCCCGCCCCTTGATCCTTCTGATCCTTCTGATCCTTATGACCCTCTGAAGTGCGGCCATCGGGCCCGCTGTTGGATTCCGCGGATATCGCGTGCGTCACCCGGTTGGCCGCGCAAGAGATGAAACCTGCCGCGGGGGCAGGCAAATTGATCCACGTGAACGCAACTCCCGAAACCCGACTGGAGATATCCATGTCACGAATATGTGCGATCAGCGCCGCCCTCGGCCTCGCTCTCGCAGCCGGACTGGCCACGGCATCAAGCGCAGTGGCCGCGCCATCAGCCCTTCACACCGCCACGCAGACCACGACGGTCCAGTCCAGCCAGGTCACCTCCGACCACGGCGGCTGGGACGACTGGGACGACTGGGGCGGCGACTGCAACGGCACCGGCAACATCTGTGCGTGACAGCTGAGCCAGGGTAGGCAGGGGAGGAGGGCCGTGTGCCTGCGCAGTTCCTCCTCCGTCTCCCCAGCGCACCCGGATCGCGTTCGGCGGTGACGTCCCGCGCCCCGGATGCAGCAGCTACAACACCCCGCCCGCCTCGTCCCGGAACGCCTGCGTCCAGTAGTGCCAGTCCGCGTGCGTCGTGATGGCTGTGGGGTCGACGGAGGAGAGGACCTGGAGCATGGTCGCGGCCAGTTGGTCGTAGGCCCGAGTGGTGAGTTCGTGGGACAGGGCCTCGTCGATCGTCCGCTCCCGGTGGTGCAGCCAGAGGGTGAAGGCGAGCGTGGAGACGTCCGTGTTCAGGGGATACAGCTTCGCCTCGGTCTCGCTCCAGTTGAGGACCTCGCCCGTCGCGCCGTCCACCACCAGGCTGTTGTCCTCGACCAGGTGGCCCAGACGTATCAAGTGGTCGGCCCTGGCCGGGAGTTCGAAGAACGAATCCGTACCGGAGCGGTCGTCAGCGGCGTATTCCGCCTGCGTCTGCAGCGGTACCTCCGTGTCGAGCCGGAACAGGACCGTGTCCTCCGGCAGGCCCGTCTCGCGCAGGAAGCGGCGGGTCGGCTCGTGGGTGAGCGCGGCCGGGAAGTCGACGTCCTCGAAGCGGACCACGCGCCCGAGTCCGAACTCCTCGTCCAGGAGGCGGGCCGGCACGTCCAGAGTGAGGCCACCCGCCATGCCGGGACCGGTGGCGAGGGACAGGGGGCGGATCAGGGCGGCGGCCTTCCAGTACGGCGGGACGTCGCCGTCGGCGCCCTCCTCGAACAGTGCCAGCAGCTGTCGTGACGCCTCGGCCGCCGCCTTGCTGCCGTGGCGGCCCGCGAAGGACGCGAACTGCCCCCGCAGGTCGGCCAGTTCCTCGGTGACCGCGGCGAACCGCACCAGCGCCTCCAGGGAGGGCGCCAGAGGGCGGTCGCCCAGCAGCTCGAACAGGTACGCGGTGCTGATCTCACCGGTGCCGCCGTCCAGGAGGATCGACTCCACCGGCATGCCCGCCGGGGCCGACAGCTCCCCTATCACCAGCCTGTCCCGCAGCCCCTCCGCCAGGCCGGCGCCGCCGTCCGTGGCCTGCGCCTGCGTGTGCAGCCCGCCCGTGCGCGGTGCGGCGAACGTCAACAGGGCGCTGTCGCCCGGCAGTCCGGGTCCGGTGAGCCGGCGCCGCGTCGGCATGTGCGTCACAAAAGGATCGAGTTGGTCCTCGGTGAAGGTGATCGCCAACGTGGCGGCATCGGTCGTGCTCATGGCTTCCCCCGGATTTTCCCGCTCACAGGCCCTGCGGGGCCTGCCGGCCGCATGGCGCGTCCCCGTGGCACGATCGTCCGCCGCATGGTCCCGCGGGCCGTTCTCCACTGCCCAGAACACTACGCCCCGCCACTGACAATGCCCCGGATCGCGCCGCACCACGGCGCAGCACCACAGCCCCGCACCACAAGAACGCTCAGCGCACCCTCGCCCGTTCCCGCCCGGCGAGAATCGCCTCCACCCTCTCCCCCACCGTCAGCTCCGAGCTGTCCAGCCACAGCCCGAACCGGGGAGTGTGCGCCCGCAGCGCCCCGTCCAGGTCCTCGACCGTCCACGCGCCTTACCTCGTCTTCGCCCGCCCCGTCTCCCGTGCCGAGACGGCCTCGGGGCTCGGAGCCAGGACGACGACGTACAGGGGACGCGTGCGCACCAGGCCGACGTACGCCGTCAGCTCGTTCCCGAGGAACACGTCCTGGGCCACGCCGTGAACCCGGACTCCGCGTACGCGTCCGCGTCCGCCGTCGCCGCCGACAGCCGGTACCGCAGCAGGAGTTGGGCCTCGCCGTCGGCCCCGGGGACGTGGTCCTCGCGCCCGGAGACGATCATCCGCCGGAAGAGGTCACCGCGGACGTGCGCCGCTCGGGGCAGCCTCCCTCACTGCCTCAAGGGCGTGGGGGGACCCCCATCGCAAGCGCCTGCGCGACCGTCGACTTGCCGGCCGCCGTCACCCCGGTGATCAGCACCACTCCGCGCGGCACGGGTCAGGTCCTAGGTGAAGTACGCCACCGAGGACGACCGCCAGCGCCGCCACGACGAACAGCAGCACCCACACCGGGGGCGTGGGGGGACCCCCATCGCAAGCGCCTGCGTGACCGTCGACTTGCCGGCCGCTGTCACCCCGGTGATCAGCACCACTCCGCGCGGCACGGGTCAGGTCCTAGGTGAAGTACACGCCACCGAGGACGACCGCCAGCGCCGCCACGACGAACAGCAGCACCCACACCAGCAGCTTGCCGACGCTGGGCGGCGGTTCGTACCGCGCCTCCTCGGGCTCGGCCCCGGGCTCGGGTGAGGTCATCGGTCCGTCACCACCGCGGCCTGTGGCCTTATCGGCAGCCGGTTCACCGGGCGGCCCGTGGCGGCCCGTACGGCCGAGGCGACGGCCGCCGGGGAGGTGACCACCGGCGCCGCGCTGACCGCCTTCGCGCCGAAGGGTGCGACCACGTCACGCTCCTCCACGAGCTTCACGATCCGGATGTCGGGCGCGTCCAGGGCCGTCGGCAGCGCGTAACCCGTCAGATCCGGGTGGCGGATCAGCCCGCGCGCGGTGCGCAGGTTCTCCGTCAGCGCGATGCCCACGCCCTGGGTGACGCCCGCCTCGATACGGGCGGCCAGCTGGGCCGGGTTGAGCACCCGGCCGACGTCCTGGGCGAGCGCCAGCTCCACGACCCGCACCGAACCGAGTTCGATGTCCACGTCGACGACCGCGCGGATCGCGCAGAAGGCCATTCCCACGAAGGCGTCGCCCTGGCCGTGCTCGCCGAGCGGCTCGGTCGGGTGCGGTCGGCACTGGGCCGTCGCCCACAGTTCCTTGCCGTCCATCGCCTCGGTGACGGTGGTCGACAGGACGCCGTCGTAGGAGGTGATCTTGCCGTCGGTGATCTGGAGCAGTTCGGTCGACATGCCGAACTTGTGGGCGAGGGGCTGCAGGAGCTGGGTGCGGACCATCTTGGCCGCACGCTCCACCGCGCCGCCGGACACCCAGGTGTGGCGGCCGCGGCAGCCCGCACCGGCCGGGGGCTGGTCGGTGTCCACGGGCGCGACGTGCACCTCGTCGATGCCGAGGGTCTCCTGGACGATCTGGCGGGCCAGCGTGGTGAATCCCTGGCCCGTCTCGACGGCCGCGCACAGCACCGTCGCCACGCCGTCCTGGACCTTCACGGTCGCCGTGGAGACCTCGTCGGCGCCCTCCGCGCCGAGCATGTGCACCATGCCCAGGCCGTAGCCCACGCCCCGGCGCACCGCGCCCGGTTCGCCCGCGCCCTCGGGGCCGCCGGGCAGCAGCCACTCGTCCTCGGGGGTGTCCTTGGGCAGGGCGGGCAGCGGGAAGTCCCGTACCGCCTGCAGGAGTTCGGCGACCGGCGCCGGGCAGGTCACGGTCTGACCGGTCGGGAGTACGTCGCCGGTGGCCATGGCGTTGCGCAGGCGCAGTTCCGCCGGGTCGACGCCCAGCTTCTTCGCGAGCTTGTCCATCTGGGCCTCGTAGGCGGCGCAGACCTGCATCGCGCCCTCGCCGCGCACATGGCCGGAGGGCGGGTTGTTGGTGCGTACCGCCCAGCCCTCGATGAAGGCGTTCGGGACGACGTAGGGGCCGCAGGCGAACCCCACGGCGGCCGCCAGTGCCTCGGAGGAGGTCTCGGCGTACGCGCCGCCGTCGAGCAGGATCTGCGCCTCGACCTTCACCAGCCTGCCCTCGGCGTCGGCGTGGTGGCGGTAGCGCAGGAGGGTCGGGTGCCGGTGGGTGTGGCCCAGGAAGGACTCTTCGCGCGTCGCGGTGAGTTTGACCGGGCAGCCCGTCTTCAACGCCAGCAGGCCGAGCGGGAGTTGGAAGCCCTGGTCCTCGCGGTCGGCCGTGGCGCCGGGGACACCGGTGACGACGATCTTGACGCGCTCGGGTTCGAGGCCGTAGCAGGCGGCGGCGGTGTCGCGGTCGTTGTGCGGGTCGGTGGAGGCGAGGTAGAGCTCGACGCCGCCGTCGGGCCGGGGCACGGCGAGGCCCGCCTCGGCGCCGATCGGGGCCGGGTCCTGGCGGCCGATGCGGTACTGGCCCTCGACGACGATCTCACCGACCGCGTCCGGGTCGCCGTGGCGCAGCGGGATGTGCCGGATCAGGTTGCCGTCGGGGTGCAGCGGTTCGGCCTCGAAGGCCTGCTCGGGGTCGGTGACCGGGTCGAGCACCTCGTACTCGACGCTGATGGCCGCCGCCGCCATGCGCGCGGTGTCGGGGTGGTCGGCGGCGACGGCGGCGATGGGCTCGCCGTGGTGGCGCACGACCTCGGAGGCGAACACCGGCCGGTCGGCGATGCCGCGGCCGTAGCGGGCGGCGCCCGGCACGTCCTCGTGCGTGACGACGGCCCGTACGCCGGGCATGTCGCGCGCGTGGGAGGCGTCGATGGACACGATGCGCGCGTGCGGGTGCGGGGAGCGCAGGACGGCGGCCCACAGCAGGCCCTCGGCCCACAGGTCGGCCGCGTACGGGAACGTGCCCTCGGTCTTCGCGCGCGTGTCGGCGGCCGGCAGGGAGACGCCGAGGCCGTGCGGCAGCTGCTCGGGGGAGGGTGCTGCCTCCGCGGGGGTGGTCGCGGTGGCGGCTTCGTTGCTCACGCCTGGCCTCCGTCCTGTCCGTACGCCTGGTCATGCGGTCCCGGCGGCGCGGGGAACCCGGGTGACTCGAACGCCGACGGGTTGACACCGCCGGCTCCCGGACCCGCCTGGTGAGGGATACGTGCCTCGTCGCCGTCCTGTTCGGAAGCGTCGCCTTCGGAGTGCCCCTCGCGTTCGGCGACGACCTCCTTGACGGCGTCCACGACGCCCCGGTAGCCGGAGCAGCGGCACAGGTTGCCGCACAGGGCCTGGCGGGTCTCCAGCTCGCTCGGCGCCGGGTTGCCCTCCAGCAGGTCGTGCACGGTCATCGCCATGCCGGGCACGCAGAAACCGCACTGCACCGCGCCGCAGCGGGCGAGCGCGCGCTGCACGTCCGAGGGCTGCCCGTCGACGGCCAGCCCCTCGACCGTACGGACCTCGCTGCCCGCGGCGGTCACGGCCGGCACCAGGCAGGAGGCGACGAGCCGCCCGTCGACCTGTACGTTGCACGCCCCGCACTCGCCTTGCGAGCAGCCGTCCTTGGCGCCCGCGAGACCGAGCCGCTCGCGCAGCACGTACAGCAGCGACTCGCCGATCCACGCGTCGGAGACGGGACGCTCCACGCCGTTGACGCGCAGGACGTAGGCGGCGAGGGGGTGTTCCTCGCCGGGAGGCGGCGGGGTCTCGTCGGCGGCGTCCGCGTCGGTGTCCGGGCCGTCGGAGGTGTCCGGGGAGGCCGAAGTGTCCGGTGCGTCGGGCGCGTTGGCGGCGAGGGATCCGACGACGGCATCGACCGGGGACTCCGCGAGCGGCTCCACGGGCCCCTGAGGCGCCTCCATGGCCCCCTGGGCATCCTCCGCCGCCCCGACGGCCTCATCGGGCCCGAGAGCGGGCTGTGCGGCGGATTCGGCGGGCGTCTGCGCGTACGGGTCGGTGGCGTGCCGGCCGTCGTGCGGCCGTGCGGACCGCTCGGCGGTGTGCGCCGACGCGCTCTCCCGCTCGTGCGCGGCCGGATCCCGCCGCACGGGCGCGTGGGCGGCGGACCCGAGGTGCTCCGGCATCCGCTCGTCGGGGCGGCCACCGGGATGCGCCGGGGGCTGCTCGTAGGTGTGACCGGCCGTGTGGCCCGACGCGTCGCCCGCCGTGTGATCCGCGTCCGCCGGCGACTCGGCCGCGTGGTCGTGGTCGTACTCCTGCCCGGGTTCGTCCGCGGGCGCCATCGGTTCCTCGGTCTGCGGCTGCCCCCACGGCTGCCCCGCGCCCTCCGTCGCCCAGGGGGCGGGGGCGCCGCCCGGGAGCGTGGCAGGCGGTGTGCCGCCCCACTGCTGGACCAGGGACGACGTGGTGAACTCGCCCGATTCGTCCGGAAGATCCCCCCCGGCCACGGGGATCGACCACTGCCCGGTCACGTCGTGACCCGGCGCGGGACCGGACTCCTGGGGCGCCGTCTCCGCGAAGTTCCACTGCTGCGTGGCCGCGGGGTTGTACGTGAACCGGTCGTTCCCGGTGTCCTGGGGCACGGCGTTGGGGTCGGGCCACTGGGCGCCCTCGGCGGGCACCGCCCAGCTGCCGGTCGCCGCCGGGTCGGTCCCCGCGGCCGTGCCGGGAGTGACCGTTATCTGCGGCGGCACGTAGCCGTGGCCGGGCGCGGCGAGCGGACTGTCCGCGGCGGCCAGGAGGGCGTCGATCCCCCCTTCCGGCAGCTCCACGAAGGCGGTGGCGCCGTCGTCGTAGTCGCCCTGGGGCAGCGGGTCCCAGCGGCCGCCGCTGCGGGGCGCTCCCTCTCCGTGCTGGTCGTCGGTCACGACAGCGCCCTCCCCAGTGCTCGTCGGGCCAGCGCGGCGACGGTGCGCCGCAGGTGCAGTACGGCGGGCGGAAGCTGTGGAACGGTGCCGTCCCCCTCGGGAACGGGGTCGGGGATGCAGGCCGCGGCGACGTACTCACCGAAGGCGGTCAGCGCCTCCGGGACGATCGCCCTGCCGTTGTCCCAGTCGATGAGCCGGGCGACCCACTGCTCGGCGTCCAGGGGCCTGAGCGGCATCGGCGCTATGGCACCGACGGCACACCGGACTCCGCGCCGGGCGGGGTCGAGGACGAGCGCGACGGACGCGGACGAGCGCCCGGGGCCGGTCCGGCCGGTCGCCTTCAGGAAGACCTGCGGCGCGTGCAGCAACGGCACGCGCACGAAGGCGATGAGTTCGCCGCCTCGCAGCATGTCCACGCCGGCCAGCAGGTGCGACACCGGGATCTCCCGGCGGGCTCCGCCCGGGCCCGCGATGATCAGTGTCGCCTCCAGGGCGGCCAGCACCGGCAGCGCGTCGCCGGTGGGGGCGGCCGTGGCGATGTTGCCGCCCAGCGTGCCCGCGTTGCGGATCTGCGGCGGGCCCGCCGCGCGCGCCGCGGCGGCGAGCGCCGGGATCAGGGCGGCGAAGTCGGGGCGGCCCATGCGCGCGTGCGTGAGTCCGGCGCCGAGCAGGGCGTGCCCGTCCTGGTACTGCCAGCCGCGGATCTCGCTGATCCTGCCGAGGCCGACCAGTGCGGCCGGCCTGAGCTGGCCGGAGTTGACGGCGGCCATGAGGTCGGTGCCGCCGGCCACCGGAACGGCGGCGGGCACTGCGGCGAGCGCCGCCACGGCCTCCTCCAGCGTCGTGGGCAGCGTGACGGCCTGCGCCGCCTGCGATGCGTGCGTGGTCAAACCGGCTGCCCCTTCCCGCTGCCCCACCTGGTCCCAGCTGGTCCCGCCTGTTGCTGCCGTACGGTACGTGCTGACAGGGCGGACGTGGCAACTCTGGCACATCTTCGCAGGGGCCGAAGACGGGGGTCCGCTAGGAGGCATTCGCCCACCTCACCAGCGAGATAGTCCGTTTTCGCACGGCATCACCGGTGCACACCGATTGCCACTCTTCGTCGATTCTTACGACTTTTTCGCCCGTTCGGGAGTTCAGCTATCTGTTCGGGGGCGCACCCTCGGCCGGCCGCCCGAGCACCCCGGGGCGCCGCTGCCAGGGCAACGGTCCGGCCGGCGGCCGGTAGCCCACGCCCAGGGCGTCAAGTCGCCGGTAGTGGACGGCCATCCTCCGCTCGAAGTCGGCGAAGTCCCGCTCCGCGGGGGCCGGCAGGGAACTCCAGGCCACCTCCGCGAAGGCCGAAAGCCTCGGATACGTCTGGTAGTCCACGCGCGCCCGGTCCTCCATCACCTCGGTCCACACGTTGGCCTGGGTGCCGAGGACATGGCGGGACTCGGCCTCGGTGAGCTGCGGTGGAACCGGCTCGAACCGGTAGACGTCCTCCAGGGTACGCACGTAACCGATCGGCACCGGCTCGTCCTCGCCCGCCGCCTGACGGTGGTCCAGATACACGTACTGCTCGGGGCACATGACGACGTCGTGGCCGACCCGGGCGGCCGCGATGCCGGCCGCGTAGCCGCGCCACGAGGAGACGGCCGCGCCCTCGGCGAGGCCGCCCTCGAGGATCTCGTCCCAGCCGACGAGCCTGCGCCCGCGCGCGGAAAGCCACTTGTCGAAATGGCCGATGAACCACGACTGCAACGCGTCCTCGTCGGCGAGCCCGAGTTCCCTGATGCGCGCCTGCGCGGTCGGCGACTGCCGCCACTGGTCCTTGAGGCACTCGTCACCGCCGACGTGGACGAACTCGGAGGGGAACAGGTCCAGCAGTTCCTCGAACACCCCCTCGTAGAAGCGCAGGGTGTTGTCAGTGGGGGCGAGTACGTTGGCGGAGATCCCCCAGTTGTCCCAGACGGAGAGCGAGGTCGTGTCGATGACGTCGGTGTTGCCGAGTTCCGGGTACGCGGCGATGGCCGCCTGCGAGTGGCCGGGTACGTCGATTTCGGGGACGACGGTGATATGCCGCTCGGCGGCATAGGCGACGATCTCCCGGATGTCGTCCTGGGTGTAGAAGCCTCCGTGCGGCTTCTCCTCCCACAGCGGTGAGGCCCGGTGGCCGAATTTCGTGCGCGCCCGCCAGGACCCGACCTCGGTCAGCCGGGGGTACCTCTTGATCTCGACGCGCCAGCCCTGGTCGTCCGTCAAGTGGAAGTGGAAGACGTTGAGTTTGTGCGCGGCCATCAGGTCGAGGTGGCGCAGGACACCGTCCTTGGGCATGAAGTGCCGGGCTACGTCGAGCATGAGGCCGCGCCAGCGGAATCGGGGCGCGTCCTGGATGCTGACCGCGGGTACTTCCCAGTCCCGCTTCGGAGTGACCGGTGCGCGGCGGAAGGCGTCGGGGCCGAGGAGCTGGCGGAGCGTCTGGGCGGCGTAGAACAAGCCCGCTTCACCGGCTCCCCGCAGATGCACGAGGTACCCGTCGGCGACGAGGGTGTACGCCTCCGGGTCCTCGCCGTCCCGCGGTTCGATGCGCAGCATGATGCGGTCGCCGCTGTCGGTGTGCGGTCGCAGCGGCAGCCCGGTCGCGGCGCCGACGGTGGCCCGCAGCCACTGCGCGACCCGCTCCGTGCCGGGGCCGGCGTCGATCTCCGTCCCGGCACCGAGGACGTAGCCCACGCCCCCGCCGGGCAGTGCCGCCCGCACGCTGCCGGGGGCCGGAACCAGTGCTGTCTCAGAAGCCGTGCCAGTCATGCGCATCACGTCAGTCACATCAGTCACGTCAGTCCTTTACCGCTCCGCCGAGGCCGGAGACCAGCCGTCGCTGTACGAGTACGAAGAACACCAGCACCGGAATCGTCATCACCGTGGAGGCGGCCATGATCCCGCCCCAGTCCGGATCGTCCGGCTTGTAGAAGACCAGCAGCGCCATCGGCAGGGTCGACTGCGAAGTGTCGCTGATGATGAAGGACTTGGCGAAGAGGAAGTCGTTCCAGGCCGAGATGAAGGAGAACACGCTCGTGGCCACAAGACCCGGGAACACGAGAGGGAAAAGGATCTGCCACAGGAATCGCCCGCGGCTCGCCCCGTCGATGTACGCGGCCTCCTCCAAGGCCTCCGGGACCGCCTTCACAAACCGTTCCTAATCAGTGAGCAGGAGTGAGTCTTGGACCCATTCCTGGTCACTGCGGACATCCCGAACGGTTTTAGAAGTCCTGGTCGCCCGCGTTCGCTCCGCGTCCGGCGGCACGGATCGTGTCCGTGGTCCGGGGATGCGGGGGCGGGTCTCCTCACGCCCAAGAGCACGCCGGTCGGCCTGGACGGTCCGATGCCCCTGATCATCACTCCGGTGAGCAGGGGGCGGTGTCGTCCGTCGCCGGATCGAGTGCCCTTGGGCGCGTCGTCCAATCGCGATGGACGATGACGACAGTGCCCGCCACCACAAGGCTGTTGACGAAATACCGACCGAAATCCTCCTGCCCGAACACGCGCCGGAAGCAATCCAGGGAAGGCGCCGTGGTCCACGGCCGCGGCTCGGCCGACTCGATCTGCGACCGTCCGACGCACGCCGTGCAACGACAGACAGCACAAAGGCCCCCGGGGCGCGTCAAAACGCGCCCCGGGGGCCCCGCACAGGTCAGGCCGGACCGGGCAGGGAGGCCGGTCCTACTTGTCGCCGCCCTTGCCCTTGTCGTCGCCGTCGGCGCCCATGGACTCGTAGATCTCCTTGCACATGGGACACACCGGGTACTTCTTCGGGTCGCGCCCCGGTACCCACACCTTGCCGCACAGCGCCACGACGGGGGTCCCGTCGAGGGCGCTCGCCATGATCTTGTCCTTCTGGACGTAATGGGCGAAGCGCTCGTGGTCGCCGTCGCCGTGGGACACCTGTGGCGTCGGCTCTACGAGGGTCCCCGTACCAGTCCCGCGCTCGGGCTCAAGAGTGCTCATAAAATCCAAGGGTACTGAAGCTCACACGCATCAGTTGAGCGAAGGGTCGTCCGGGTAGGTGGCCACCATCGCCAGTTCGTTGCGCTGGCGGCGCAGGACCTCGCGCCAGAGTCTCTCCGGGGACGGCGAGGAGACGTCACCCGGCTCCGACTCGACGACGTACCAGGCGCCCTCGACCAGCTCGTCCTCCAGCTGGCCCGGGCCCCAGCCTGCGTATCCGGCGAAGATCCGCAGGCTGCCGAGGGCCGAGGCGAGCAGCTCGGGCGGTGCCTCCAGATCGACCAGACCGATCGCGCCGTGCACTCTGCGCCAGCCCAGCGGCGCCCCGTCGACGGCTCCGCCGCCGGGAACGACGGCGACCCCCAGGGCCGAGTCCAGGGACACCGGGCCGCCCTGGAAGACGACGCCCGGTTCACCCGCGAGGTCCGCCCAGTCCTCCAGGATGTCGCCGACATCCACCGGGGTGGGCCGGTTGAGGACGACACCGAGGGAGCCCTCCTCGTCGTGGTCGAGAAGGAGCACCACCGCACGGTCGAAGTTCGGGTCCGCCAGGGCGGGCGTTGCCACGAGCAACCGCCCTGTGAGCGAGGACACCTCGGTCATGCCAGACATGATCCCGCATCTACCCCTGGTGTGGGGAGGCAATGGCGGAAGGGGGTGAGTGCAGCTCAGGAGCGAGAGAGGCACCTCGGGGCGCACGACGGCGGCGGTGACCCCATGTGCCCGTCGGGGAACGGTTCGTGTTGTGACACAGCTATGACGTAGCTGGACCGTCCTTGGGCTTACTGAAGGGGGGTGGGCGGCGATTACCCTTTCCCTTCTGGCCCCTGCCCGACTCATCGGAACGCGAGATACATGACCGTCAACGGCAATGACGACGTACTGCTTGTCCACGGCGGAACCCCGCTGGAGGGCGAGATCCGTGTCCGCGGTGCGAAGAACCTCGTACCGAAGGCCATGGTCGCCGCCCTGCTGGGCAGTGAACCGAGTCGACTGCGCAACGTTCCGGACATCCGTGACGTGCGTGTCGTACGCGGACTCCTGCAGCTGCACGGGGTGACGGTCCGTCCGGGTGAGGAGCCGGGCGAGCTGGTGATGGACCCGTCCCACGTGGAGAGTGCGAACGTCGCGGACATCGACGCGCACGCGGGTTCGAGCCGCATCCCGATCCTCCTCTGCGGTCCGCTGCTGCACCGCCTCGGGCACGCGTTCATCCCGGGCCTCGGCGGCTGCGACATCGGCGGCCGGCCGATCGACTTCCACTTCGAGGTGCTGCGGCAGTTCGGCGCGACGATCGAGAAGCGGGCGGACGGCCAGTACCTGGAGGCACCGCAGCGGCTGCGCGGCACGAAGATCCGGCTGCCGTACCCGTCCGTGGGCGCGACCGAGCAGGTGCTGCTGACGGCCGTCCTCGCGGAGGGCGTCACCGAGCTCTCGAACGCGGCCGTGGAGCCGGAGATCGAGGATCTGATCTGCGTCCTGCAGAAGATGGGCGCCATCATCGCGATGGACACCGACCGCACCATCCTCATCACGGGCGTGGACAGCCTCGGCGGCTACAACCACCGCGCCCTGCCGGACCGTCTGGAGGCCGCCTCGTGGGCGTCCGCGGCGCTGGCGACCGAGGGCAACATCTACGTCCGTGGCGCACTGCAGCGCTCGATGATGACGTTCCTGAACACCTACCGGAAGGTGGGTGGCGCCTTCGAGATCGACGACCAGGGCATCCGCTTCTGGCACCCCGGCGGCCAGTTGAAGTCCATCGCGCTCGAAACGGACGTGCACCCGGGCTTCCAGACGGACTGGCAGCAGCCGCTGGTGGTCGCCCTCACGCAGGCGACGGGCCTGTCGATCGTCCACGAGACGGTCTACGAGTCCCGCCTCGGCTTCACCTCCGCGCTCAACCAGATGGGTGCTCACATCCAGCTGTACCGCGAGTGCCTGGGCGGTTCCGACTGCCGCTTCGGTCAGCGGAACTTCCTCCACTCGGCCGTGGTCTCCGGCCCCACGAAGCTCCAGGGCGCCGACCTGGTCATCCCCGACCTCCGCGGCGGCTTCTCGTACCTCATCGCCGCCCTTGCGGCCCAGGGCACGTCGCGCGTCCACGGCATCGACCTCATCAACCGCGGCTACGAGAACTTCATGGAGAAGCTCGTGGAGCTTGGGGCGAAGGTCGAGCTTCCGGGCAAAGCACTCGGCTGACCTCTGCCTCCTGGCTCCGGCCCAGGGCAACACCTGTTCCGGGCCGTGACATCAGCGGCAGAGCCGCTGATGTCACGGCCCCCGGACAGACACCGCCTGGAGAAGCTCGTGGAGCTGGGCGCGAAGGCGGAGCTGCCCGGCAGGGCTCTCGGGTGACTCCGGCCGAAACCGACCCGGCCGGGGCGTCCGAGGCCCTGGGCAGGCGCTACAACGATGGGGCGGCACCTGGAAGTCCAGGTGCCGCCCCATCGCTTTGCCTACGTGGCCTGCACCGTCCCGTGAGGTGCAGACGGCAGGGTCACTTGCCCTTGGCGGCTTCCTTGAGCTTGCTGCCCGCGGAGACCTTGACGCTGTAGCCGGCCGGGATCTGGATCGGGTCGCCGGTCTGCGGGTTGCGCGCGGTGCGAGCGGCACGGTGGGTGCGCTCGAAGGTCAGGAAGCCGGGGATGGTGACCTTCTCGTCGCCCTTCGCGACGATCTCGCCGACGGTCTCGGCGAAGGCAGCCAGAACGGCGTCGGCGTCCTTGCGGGTCACCTCGGCGCGGTCGGCCAGCGCGGCCACCAGCTCACTGCGGTTCATGTCGTTACTCCCGTGTTCTTCTTGCCGTTGAGGCGTGCCACGCGGCGGAGCCGCATATCGGGCACGGTGAAGCCGATGCTGCCAGGGTCCTCGGTGAGGCCCCGGACCCGGGTCCGTGGCCAGAGCCCTCGCGCCCCGGGACGCATCCTGCCCCCACCTGCGGCGCGAAAGCCAATCCGGCACCCGCAGGACTCGTGAGAACACCCTTGGGAGTCACACGAAAAGAGGGTATGAGCCTGGCCGACACGATAAACGCCGACCAGGAGGGACGGGTTCCACGACGCGCCGATGCAAGGCCTTGCCGTGGCGATCCTCACAGCCTTGGCACATCGCCCCGCCCCAGCCCTACGACGCTGCCGCCGCCTTGGCCGCTTCCCGCACCGCACCGGCGACCGCGCCCGCGACCTTGTCGTTGAAGACGCTCGGGATGATGTAGTTCGGGTTCAGCTCGTCCTCGGTCACCACGTCCGCGAGGGCGGTGGCGGCGGCCAGCATCATCTCGGTGTTGACCGTGCGGGACTGGGCGTCCAGCAGGCCGCGGAACACACCCGGGAACACCAGCACGTTGTTGATCTGGTTCGGGAAGTCGGAGCGGCCGGTGGCCACAACCGCCGCCGTCTGCCGGGCGATTGCCGGGTCCACCTCGGGGTCGGGGTTCGCGAGCGCGAACACGATGGCGCCCTCGGCCATGGCCGCCACATCGTCGCCGTCCAGCACGTTCGGGGCGGAGACGCCGATGAAGACGTCCGCTCCGCGAACGGCTTCCTTCAACGTCCCGGTCAGACCCTCGGGGTTGGTGTTGTCGGCGATCCAGCACAGCGGCGAGTCCACGGCGGCGTCGCGCAGGTCCTCGCGGCCGGCGTGCACGACGCCGTGGATGTCGGCGACGACGGCGTTCTTGAGGCCCGCGGCGAGCAGCAGCTTGAGGATGGCCGTACCGGCCGCGCCGGCGCCGGACATGACGACCCGGATGTTCTCAATCGCCTTGCCGGTGACGCGCAGTGCGTTCGTCAGGGCGGCGAGGACGACGATCGCGGTGCCGTGCTGGTCGTCGTGGAAGACGGGGATGTCGAGGGCCTCGCGCAGGCGCGCCTCGATCTCGAAGCAGCGGGGCGCGGAGATGTCCTCGAGGTTGATGCCGGCGAAGCCCGGAGCGATCGCCTTGACGATCGCGACGATCTCGTCGGTGTCCTGGGTGTCGAGGCACAGCGGCCAGGCGTCGATGTCGGCGAAGCGCTTGAAGAGGGCTGCCTTGCCCTCCATGACCGGCATGGCGGCCATCGGGCCGATGTTGCCGAGGCCCAGCACGGCCGAGCCGTCCGTCACGACCGCGACGGTGTTGCGCTTGATGGTGAGGCGGCGGGCGTCCTCGGGGTTCTCGGCGATCGCCATGCAGACGCGGGCCACACCCGGCGTGTAGACCATGGAGAGGTCGTCACGGTTGCGGATGGGGTGCTTGGACTGCATCTCGATCTTGCCGCCGAGGTGCATCAGGAACGTACGGTCGGAGACCTTGCCGAGGGTGACGCCCTCGATGCCGCGCAACTGCTGGACGATCTCGTCCGCGTGAGCGGTGGAGCTCGCCGCGATGGTGACGTCGATCCGGAGCTTCTCGTGGCCGGAGGCGGTCACGTCGAGGCCGGTCACCGAGCCTCCGTGGGACTCTACGGCCGTGGTGATCTGGGAGACCGCGGTTCCACTCGCGGGCACCTCCAACCGGACCGTAATCGAGTAGGAGACGCTGGGCGCCGTTGCCATGGCCGACTTCCTCCGCTTTCACCGTGACGCTGGGTATGCCGTCCGATGGTCGCACCTACCGTCGGGTAAGCGTTAGTCACTCTGGATTGCGAACGTTTTGTTCACGGCAAAAAAGGCCCGCGTCACGAAGTGACGCGGGCCTTGCAGGTCAAGTGGCACCGACCCGCCATGCTCGCCTCGCGGCAAGTGGTCGCTCGTAGCGACGAAGGTTGGGCCCGGGGGCTTGGATCGAGCCGGTGCCACACCCAGGCTAACAAACAGATCCCGTAAGGCCATTCCCGTGCCGAGAGTTCATCCGGTTACTCGTCCCGGAGCAGGTCTGGAACTCCGTTCGGGTCCGGTTCGTCCCGGTCCGCCGAGACGATCGTCAGCTGCTGGGTGGCCCGGGTGAGGGCCACGTACAGCACGCGCAGGCCCGCCGGGGACTCGTCGGCGATCTCCGCGGGCGAGACGACGACCGTCGCGTCGTACTCCAGGCCCTTCGCCTCCAGGCTGCCGAGGGCCACCACCCGGTCGCCGAGTCCGGCGAGCCAGCGGGCCGCCTCGTCGCGGCGCTGCATGGCGACGACGACACCGACGGTGCCGTCGACGCGGTCCAGGAGGCGGGCGGCCTCCGCGCGGACGGTCTGTGCGAGGGAATCCCGTACGACGCTGAAGCGGGGTTCGACGCCGGTGGAGCGGACCGCCGACGGGGCCTTCGAACCGGGCATCGCGAGGGCCAGCACCTTGGCCGCCAGCTCGGCGATCTCGGCCGGGTTGCGGTAGTTGACGGTGAGCTGGAAGCGGCGGCGGGGGCGGGTGCCGAGGGCCTCGTCGCGGGCCTCGGCCGCCTCGTCGGGGTCGGACCAGGAGGACTGGGCCGGGTCGCCGACGACCGTCCAGGTGGCGTGCCGGCCGCGGCGGCCGACCATGCGCCACTGCATGGGCGTGAGGTCCTGGGCCTCGTCGACGATGACGTGGGCGTACTCGGTGCGTTCCTGAGCGAGCCGTTCGGCCCGCTCGCGCTGCGACTCCTCGCGCACCGGCATCAGTTCGTCCAGGCCGGTCAGCTGGTCGAGCGGGTCCAGCTCGCGCTTCTTCTTCGGGCGGACCGGACTGCCGAGGATCGAATGGAGTTCGTCGAGCATGGCGATGTCGTGCACGGAGTGGCCCTCGCGGCGCAGCGAGCGGGCGACCCGGCGGACCTCGCCGGGGTTGAGGATGCGGCGGGCCCAGCGGCCCAGGCGCCGCTCGTCGGACATGGCGGCCAGGACGGCCCCGGGAGTCAGCTCCGGCCACCAGGCGTCGAGGAACGTGAGGAAGCTGTCCTCGTCGCAGATGTCCTCGTCGAAGGAGGAGCGCAGCTCGGCGGCCAGCTCCGGGTCGGTGTGCCTGCCGGCCGCGCCGGACTGCGCCCACAGGGCGTCGAGGAGGAGCTTGCGGGCGCGGGGGCGCAGCAGGTTGACGGGCGCGGTGCCGCCGAGGACGGCTCTTCGCACGCGGTCCAGCTCCGGTGCCTGAAGCTCCAGACGCCGGCCGAAGGCGACGACACGCAGGCGGGTGGGAAGGGCGGCCGGGGTGGCCGCGTCGGTGTCGTCGCCGAGGGCGAGCTGACCGGAGGCGGGGGCGGCCGACCCGAGCTCCAGCGCCCCCCGTGCCGCCTTCCGCAGGACCTTGAGCATGCGGTACGAGCCCTTGGCGCGGGCGATGGCCGGGGAGTCGTACAGGGTGGCCTCGGCGCCGACCGCGTCCACGGCGAGTGAGCCGATCGCGCGGATGGCGACCTGGCCCTCCTCGCCGAGGGAGGGCAGGACGCCCTCGGTGTAGGCGACGAGCAGCGGGGTCGGGGAGACGATGAGGATGCCGCCCGCGTACCGGCGCCGGTCCTGGTAGAGGAGGTAGGCGGCGCGGTGGAGCGCCACGGCCGTCTTGCCCGTGCCCGGGCCGCCCTCGACATAGGTCACCGAGGCGGCGGGGGCGCGGATGACCATGTCCTGCTCGGCCTGGATGGAGGCGACGATGTCCCGCATGGTGTGGCTGCGGGCCTGGCCGAGGGCGGCCATCAGGGCGCCGTCACCGATGACGGGCAGCTGACGGCCGTCGAGGAAGGCCTTGAGCTCGGGGCGCATCAGGTCGTCCTCGACACCGAGGACCCTGCGGCCCTTGGATCGGATGACGCGCCGGCGCACGACCCGGCCCGGGTCGACGGGGGTGGAGCGGTAGAACGGCGCGGCCGCGGGGGCCCGCCAGTCGATGACGAGGGGGGCGTACTCGGCGTCCAGTACGCCGATGCGGCCGATGTGCAGGGTCTCGGCGATGTCGGCGGTGTTGTCGTCCCGGACAGCTCCGTCGGCGGGCTCTATGGCGGTGTATGCACCGTCCGGCCCCTTCTTGCCGTCCTTGCCGGGCAGCAGGTCGATCCGTCCGAACAGGAAGTCCTCGAACTCGTTGTTGAGCCGGTTGAGGTGGACTCCCGCCCGGAAGACCTGTGCGTCCCGCTCGGCGAGCGCGCCGGGCGTGCCGACGTGGCCTCGCTTGGCGGCGTCGTGCATGAGGAACTCCGCCTCGTGGATCTTCTCCTCGAGGCGCCGGTACACCCGGTCCAGGTGTTCCTGTTCGACGCTGATCTCCTGGTCGCGACTTGAGTCGTGATCCGAGTCGAGCGCGGTTTCCTGTTGAGCCTGTGCGGCCACCGGGCCCCCTTCTGACGTGCTGGGCAGCCGTCAACCGTACGCGAAAGGGGCCCGGCAAAGCTACGTACGCTACGCGTCGATCTCCACGAGCTTCTTGCCGTCGAAGGTCATGACCTCGAAGTGGTCGATGTCATTGGGCTGCAGAGCCGCTCCGCCCTGGGCGTAGAGAGGCTCCTTGGCCTCCTCGGACTTGGCGTTCGCGATGCCGTAGCCCCACTTCGGGACCGACCAGGAGGACATCGTCTCGCGCTCGCCGTTCTTGCCGACGGCGATGAGCGAGCACTTCAGCGGGCCCTTGACGTTGCTGAGCTCGACGACTCCCCAGGTGCCCCACTCCTTCTCCTGCATGGCCACGGTGGCCTTGACCTTGGTGGACGGGTCCGTCGCCGTCACCTTGTCGGAGAGCGTGCCGAAGGCCGCCTTGGCGCCGGCCGCGAGCGGCGTGGCGGTCTTTCCGGAGTCGCTGCCGCCGTTGACCGCCATGACGGTCAGGGGGCCGCCGATGATCAGTGCCGCCGCGGCCGCGACCAGGTAGAAGCCCTTGCGCCGCTTCTGTGCCCGGCGTTCGGAGACCTCGTCGACCAGCCGCTCCGCGAGCCGCGGGCTGGGCCGTGCCGACAGGGACTCCCCGATCGCGGGTGAACCGGTCCCGGGCAGGTCCGCGAGCGCGGCCATCATCGGTTCCATCCCGGCCAGCTCGTCGAGCTGCTGGGCGCACCATTCGCAGGTGGCGAGATGTGCCTCGAAAGCGGTTGCCTCGGCATCGTCGAGGATCCCGAGGGCGTAGGCACCGACCGTTTCGTGCTCGCTCGGGCCCGGAGATCCCATCATGGAGCCAGACATACCCGAACCACCTGTACCGAATCCCTGGTTTCCCCCGTAAACACTCATCACGCCGTCACCCCCCGCTCCTCCAGTGCCAGCTTCATCGACCGCAGGGCGTAGAACACCCGGGACCGCACCGTGCCACTGGGAATGCCCAGCGTCTCGGCCGCCTCGTTGACGGTACGCCCCTTGAAGTACGTCTCGACGAGTACCTCCCGGTGGGCAGGGGTCAGGTCGTCGAGCGCATCGGACAGCGTCATCAGCCACAGCGCCTTGTCGATCTCGTCCTCCGCGGGGATGACCTCCAGCGGCGACGGATCGACCTCCTGCGGCCGGGCCTGCCGGCTGCGGTGGCCGTCGATGACGATGCGGCGCGCAACCGTCACCAGCCAGGGGCGTACCGATCCGGTCGCCCGATTGAGCTGACCGGCGTTCTTCCAGGCACGGATTAGCGTCTCCTGAACCACGTCCTCGGCACGCTGCCGATCTCCGGCGACCAGCCGGAGTACGTACGCAAGGAGAGGTCCGGCGTGCTCGCGATAGAGGGCACGCATGAGCTCCTCATCTGGTTCCGAGGGCTGGGACATGCGATGTCGGGCCCTCGATCCACGTTCATTGGCCACGACGGAATCCTTGCGCACGCCCACCTCCGATGTCCGGGGGTTCCCCCGTTCGGTCGCTCGTGCACAGGTACGGATGTGGTGCGCGTCATGTTCAAAGTGGGATGACAGTTTTCTTCTGCGTGACGTGACGAGGGGGACATGGGTGCACATTCCCCCCGTGCGATCTTTACATTTCCGACACACTGGCAAGATCGCAACTGATGTCCGCGTCACACGTGGGGTAAACGGCGTGTAATCGAAATCACTTCGATGCCCTGTTCGCATAAGGGGTGTAACGGGCGTCAGGCGCGCGCGAGAGCCGCCCGTCGACGGTGCCGGGCCACCCTTTCGCGGTTCCCACAGACCTCACTGGAGCACCAGCGCCTCCTGCGCCCCCGTGATGAATCGACATAGACGATCGGGCAGTTGTCCCCTTCGCACTGCCGCAGACCGGCCCGCGCGACGGGGTCCGTGAGCAGTTCCACGGCGTCCCGGGCGATCGCCCCGAGCAGCGCCGCACACTGGGGCGCTCCCTCCAGCTCCCGGACGAGCGAGCCGTCCTCGCCCCGCACGGCCCGTGGCGCGGGCGGCGAGACGCGGGCCAGCTCGTTCACGCGGCCGAGCGCGAGGTCGTACGACGGCCGGGGCACGGTCGGCGTCAGTCCACCGCGCACCAACTGTCCTATCTGTCCGCGCAGTTCACGGAAGGCGACCAGCCAGGACGGGTCGGCGTGGCCCAGCGAGGCCGTCGCCGGGACCAGTCCCGCCCCGGTGACCCAGGCACACAGCACCCCGACGGAGTCGAACCGCTCCACGGGGTGGTTGGTGGCGAGGAGGTCGAGACAGATCCGACCGGCGTCGAACCGCAGCTCGTACGCGACCGTGACCGTACCCAGTGCCATGTGCCTGTCACCGCCTGGCTCGGGAAAGCTGAGGGCTGAGGAACCGATCCCTCTTACAGTGCCTGCCCGTTCGCGCGGCCGGAACCCCTCGTACCGGCGGCGGGTGGACGAGCGGTTATGCGGGTGCGCGTCTCGGCGATGTCCCGGCTGCCGGGCCGCCCGTTGACTTGAGGGCATGAGGCAGAACAAGGGGAACAAGGAGAGCAGACAGAGGCGCGGGCGCTGGTGCTGTACGGAGCGGTTCAGCGCGGGTCATCACACGATCTCAGCCCGTCCGGCGTGTGGGCCGGCCCGGCGTGTGAGCCCGTCGGGCATGTGGGGGCGAGGCTGTTCAGGCCGAAGCCCCCGTCCCGGAGAGAGCAGCTCCGGCAACGGGGCCGCACACCCCCGGGAACAGCCTCACCCGTCCGCGTACTTCGCGTCAGCCGCCGGATCCAGCGCCAGCCGGTACCCCCGCTTCACCACCGTCTGGATCAGCTTCGGCGCCCCGAGTGCCGTGCGCAGGCGGGCCATCGCGGTCTCCACCGCATGCTCGTCGCGGCCCGCACCCGGCAGGGCCCGCAGCAGCTCCGCGCGGGCCACCACCCACCCCGGCCGCCGGGCCAGCGCACGCAGCAGAGACATCCCGGCGGGCGGTACGGGCTTCAGGTCGTCGTCGACGAGGACCGCGTGGCCGCGGATCTCCACCCGGTGCCCGGCGACGGGCAGGGTGCGCGCCCGGCTCGGCAGTTCCTGGCAGAGCAGCTGGACGAGAGGCCCGAGCCGGAAGCGTTCGGGCTGGACGGTGTCGACGCCGTGGGCCTGCAGTGGCAGCGCGGTGACCGGTCCGACGCAGGCCGGCAGCACATCGTGGTGGAGGGCGGCGAGCAGCTCGGGCAGCAGACCGCGCTTCTCGGCCCGGTCCAGCAGGGACACGGCGGCGGGCGCGCTGGTGAAGGTGACCGCGTCGAGGCCCCGGGAGACGGCCGCGTCCAGCAGCCGGTCGAGCGGCGCGATGTCCTCCGGCGGCATCCACCGGTACACCGGCACCCCGACGACCTCCCCGCCCGCGGCCCGCAGCGACTCCACGAACCCGGGCAGCGGCTCGCCGTGCAGCTGTACGGCGATGCGGCGCCCGTCGACCCCCTCCTCCAGCAGCCGGTCCAGCACCTCGGCCATGGACTCGCTCGACGGCGACCAGTCCTCCGTCAGCCCGGCGGCCCGTACCGCTCCCTTCACCTTGGGCCCGCGCGCGAGCAGCTCCGCGGCCCGCAGCCGTTCGAGCAGCGGCTCCCCGAGGCCCCACCCCTCGGCGGCCTCGATCCATCCCCTGAAGCCGATGGCCGTGGTCGCGACCACGACGTCCGGCGCCTGGTCGAGCAGATCCTTCGTCGCCGCCAGCAGTTCGCTGTCGTCGGAGAGCGGCACGATGCGCAGGGCGGGTGCGTGCAGGACGGCGGCTCCCCGTCGCTGCAGCAGCGCGCCCAGTTCGTCGGCCCGGCGCGCGGCGGTGACGCCCACGGTGAATCCGGCGAGGGGCCCGTGTTGACCGGTGTCCGGTCGCTGCTGTTCGTCGTACATGGCTCTCGTCCCGAGCTCGAGTCGTCGTACATGAGGTACGGCGGTACCCACATGCCGATCGAGCCTGTCAACGGTCCGTGACAGGCTCGGTTCGGCTTGATGTCGCCGGTGTTACGTCACACCTCGGCGTAGCTGAGCTGCGGCTTCGTCTCTGCGGCAGTCGTGGCCTCGGAGACTGCGGCCGGGCGGCGAAGGTATACGGCCCAGGTGACCCCGAAGCAGAGGGCGTAGTAGGCGAGGAAGGCGACGAATGCGCCGGTTCCGGAGCCGTAGGAGAGGAAGGACTGCCGGAAGGCCAGGTTGATGCCTACGCCGCCGAGCGCGCCGACCGCGCCGATGAGCCCCATGGAGGCACCGGAGAGGCGTCGGCCGTGGGCGGCGGCCGCCTCGCCCTCCAGCCCCTTGGCCAAGGCCTTGGTATGGAAGATGCCGGGGATCATCTTGAACGTGGATCCGTTGCCGATCCCGGTGAGCGAGAACAGGACGACGAAGGCGACGACGAACAGCGGCAGCGACTTCTGCATGCTGGCGACGACCAGGACGGCCGTGGCGGCGCCCATGGCGACGTAGTTCCAGAGGGTGATCTTCGCGCCGCCGTACTTGTCGGCGAGCCAGCCGCCCACGGGGCGGATCAGCGAGCCGAGCAGCGGGCCGATGAAGGTGAGGTACGTGGCCTGCAGCGGCGTGCGCCCGAACTGGTTGGTGAGCACCTGCCCGAAGGCGAAGCTGTATCCGATGAACGAGCCGAACGTGCCGACGTAGAGGAAGGACATGATCCAGGTGTGGGCGTCCTTCGCGGCGTCCTTGGCCGCACCGGTGTCGTTCTTCACGTTCTCGATGTTGTCCATGAAGAGCGCGCCGAGGACGGCGGCGACGACGATCAGCGGGATGTAGATCCCGAGCAGAACCCGCGGACCGCCGCTCGCGCCGATGACGGCGAGGGCCACGAGCTGGATCGCTGCGACGCCGATGTTGCCGCCGCCGGCGTTGAGGCCGAGCGCCCACCCCTTCTTCCTGAGCGGGAAGAAGGCGTTGATGTTGGTCATGGAGGAGGCGAAGTTGCCGCCGCCGATGCCGGCGAGCAGCCCGATCAGCAGGAAGGTGTCGAAGGACGTGCCCGGCTTCATCACCGTGAACGCGGCGACCGTCGGGATGAGCAGCAGGCCGGCCGAGACGATCGTCCAGTTCCGCCCGCCGAAGACGGCGACGGCGAAGGTGTAGGGGACGCGGACGACGGCGCCGACCAGCGTGACCATCGAGGTCAGCATGAACTTGTCGGCCGGGGTCAGCCCGTACTCCGGGCCCATGAAGAGCACCAGCACGGACCACAGAGTCCAGATCGAGAAGCCGATGTGCTCGGAGAGGACGGAGAAGAAGAGATTGCGCTTGGCGATCTTCTCTCCGGTCTCGTTCCAGAAGGTCTCGTCCTCAGGATCCCACTGCTGGATCCAGCGACCTCCCCTGCTCGATACGGGGGCTGTGCTAGGGGCTGTCATGACGCCTCCACGGTGCTCCGGGGCTCGGTCGTGCTCGGGGGCAGATGAGCGGTGATGAGTCCCGAAGGTAGGGAGGCGGCGTTTCCGGTCTGTGGCGCCGGGTGACCGTGAAGGAACTTTGCTCTCACCCGGCCCGGAGGCGGGATGAGAGGTACCGCGTCGGTACGTTACGAACAGCTCTCCGGCTGCGTGCGGCTCCGTGTGAAGGCGGCGCCGCGGCGCCTGCGGGGCGGGCCGGGCCCGGTGGGCAGCGGGACCCGGTGGGCAGCCGAGCCCGGTGGGTGGTGGGCAGTGGGCAGTTCAGCGCTGAGGGGACTGCCAGTTGGGGTTCTGCTGGGGGTAGGGCTGCTGCGGCGGGTACGGCTGGGGCGGTTGCTGTGGGGGATACGGCTGCTGAGGGGCGGCGTAGGGGCCGGGGGCCGGGGGCTGCTGCGGGTGGCCGTAGGGCTGGGGCGGCGGCTGCTGCGGATAGCCGTAGGGCTGGGCTTGGTACTGGGGCTGGGCGGCGTACGGCCCCGGGACCTGCTGTCCCGGCTGTCCCGGCTGTCCGTAAGGAGCGTGGGCCGGGGTGGCGGGAGCGCCCGGCGCACCCATCGGCGGCTGACCGGCACCGTACGGTCCGCCCGCGAAGGGGTTCGCCTGGCCCGGCATCTGCAGCCCCGGGGGCAGGTAGCGCACCCGCCCCGTCTCGTCCGTCATCGGCACGAATCCGGCGGCCTGCAGCCGGCGCGCGAACTTGGCGTTGCGCTTGCGGGTCACGAGCAGACCGATGCCGAAGATCGCCATGAAGATCAGCCAGACGATGCCCGCCACGACGAAGTCGAGGGCCTCGCCGCCTGCCCGGTACCCGGCGATCCCACAGGCGACGGTGATGCCCAGCGCCGCGTACCCCATGCGCTTCTCGGCGTTCTTGCCGGTGAGGTCGAACTGGATGCGGGCCTTGAGGAGTTCGAGGGCGTCGGGGACGAGGGGCGGCAGTGAGACCCCGTCGTGCGCGTTCGGATACTGCGCCCAGTTCTGCGCGGCCCGCGCCCGGGCCTGCGGGTTCGGGTCGGGCACGATCAGCATCTTCAGCGCGTTGTTGCGCGAGCCGGTGTGCCGCGCGTCCATGTACTCGTACCCGAACTGCTGGGCGACGAAGGCGAGTCGGGACAGCTTCTTCACAGAAGCCATCGGACTGGTGAGCTCGACGGGCTCCCCACCGGCCATCAACCGCAGCATGTTCCGAACCTGCCGCTTACTCATCGCTCCTGCTCCCCCGGGCACTCTGTTCACTTACGCAACTCGGGCAGTGTGTCATGAGGGCGTGGGGCAGGGGATCTCGGGTGCGGGGGCTTGACCGGCCTTTGACAGTGTTGGACGCGGTCACCGCCCGCGTCGGCCGACCGCCCTCAGGTCGATCAGTGGTTGCCCACGTGACTCCTCCCCCTCATGAATGAGGGGGCTTCTCGCTATGCCGGCCGGCGTCGCGACGGACCAGCCCGGCCCGTAGAACGTTCAGGGCGCCCACCGTGTCCGCGTGCGCCGAGTGGCCGCAGGAAACGCAGTGGAACTTCTCCTGGCTGAGCCGGCTCTCCGCGGAGACGTGCCCGCATTCGGGGCAGGTCCGGGAGGTGTTGCGGGGGTCCACGGCGATCACTTCCCGTCCGGCGCTTTCAGCCTTGGCGTGCAGAATCGTGAGGAACACCCCCCATCCGGCATCCGAGATCGAGTGGTTGAGCCCGGCCTTCGCAGCGGCACCATTGGGCAGGAAGCTGCCCGGCTGGTCAGGATCGGCCTTCGACGCGGGGGCCCTGACCATGTTGCGGATCTTGAGGTCTTCGTGCGCGATGAAGTCGTGTTCCCGCACGAGGTCAAGAGCGGCCTTGTGGGCGTGGTCGAGCCGCTGGCGGCGGACTTTGCGGTGCAGCTTGGCGACATTGTCCACGGCCCGCTGGTGGTTGGCGGTGCGCTTGTCGCGACGCACGCGCGGGAAACGGGACAGGGCCTGCTGCGCGGCTTCGAGCTTCGCGGCGGCCTTGCGGCCGTGCCGAGGGTTGGCGACATGCTCACCGCCTGAGGTGGTGAGGAATGAGGCGATGCCCAGGTCGATGCCGACCACGCTGTCCGTCGGGGGCAGCGGCTCGGGCTGGGCCTGCTCGGCGGTCAGTACGACGTACCAGCGCTTGCCCTCGCGCTTGACGGACACGGTCTTGACCTTGCCGACCACGGGCCGGTGCTGGTTGACCTTGACGTGGCCGACGCCCTGGAAGCGGACTCGGATGATCCGATCGTGCGGGGTGGAGTCCCAGCGGCAGCCGTCCCCGTCCTTGGGGAAGTCCACCGTGTCGAACCAGTTGACACCCCGAAAACGCGGGTAGCCGGGCGTCTCACCAGCCTTGATCCGACGGAAGAACGCCTGGAACGCCTTGTCCAGCCGGCGCAACGTAGCCTGCTGGGAGGAGAAAGACCAGCGGCCCTGACGCTCCGGGTCGAAGGCGCGGATCTCCTTGAGCTGTGCGGACTGCTGCCTGTAGGTGACGCTCGTCTTCGACACGTGCCGGTAGGCGTCCCGGCGTTCCTGCAACGCGCCGTTGTAGAGCGAGCAGTGATCGGCCGGCATCGCGGCGAGCGCAGCGGCCTGGCCCGCGGTGGGCCGCATGAGGAACTTGTACGCACGGATCATCCGGCCCCCTTTCCACTTCGGCCCAAAGAGCCTACTACACTTGGCGTATGTCACCGCGTTGGGAACCAAACGCCGCTATCCGCACCGGACGGCACGTCGCATACAGCCTTCACGTGCACTTGGTGTTCGTCACGAAGTATCGGCGCGGAGTCTTCGATGACGCCATGCTCAAGCGGTGCGAGGAGATCATGCGTGAGGTGTGCGTCGGCTTCGATGCGCAGTTGCGGGAGTTCAACGGCGAACAGGACCACGTGCACCTTCTCGTGCACTACCCGCCGAAGGTCGCTCTGTCGAAGCTGATCAACAGCCTCAAGGGAGTCAGCTCCCGCTACCTGCGCGCCGAATACACCGGCCGGATCAACCGCATCGGCATGGGCTCCGCGTTCTGGTCCCGCTCATACTTCGCGGGGTCCTGCGGCGGGGCTCCACTGACCGTGATCCGCCAGTACATCGAAGGCCAGAAGCGGCCCACCTGATCATCACCCCAGAGGCGCAGCGAACCCCGGCGCTTCGCGCCTCCGGGCCGAGGATGCGGCTCCCTCCCCGGCTGAAGCCGGGAATACCCACGCAAGATCAAGGATGGAGGCGAACGCCCTCAGCCCCGAAGCGTCCCGCGGCCTCGTCACCGCATCGCGCAAGATCTCTGAGAGGCGACGACATGTCCACGCACCACTGGCAGAAGTCCACCTACAGCCCCGACGCCTCCAACTGCGTCGAGATATCCCCCGCCCCGGCCACCGTCCTCGTCCGCGACTCGAAGAGCACCGACGGCCCTCACCTGGCCGTCACGTCCTCCGCCTGGACGGCCTTCCTCTCCTACGCGGTGCAGCGGCGCCGGCCCCGCCCCTCCGCGTAGATCTGATCAGCCCTTCCGCCGAGCCCTCCCCCGCTTCGCCCCGTTCGGCCAAAGGCGTGGGCTTCGTTTTGCTGCGAGGTCCTCGATCCAGCCGAAGGTGAGGATCGCGAGGCCGATCAGGGGCCAGACGAGGACGAACATCCAGAGCGTGTACGTCGAGTCCAGTGCCGCCGACGCACGGTCGCTCTCCATGAACGGGAGGCTGTACGCCTGGTCGATGATCGGGACCGTCGCCATGATCAGCAGGTTGTGCCAGAGGTAGATGGTGACGGCCCTGTTGTTGGCCAGGGTCACCAGCTTGTCCCACCTGGCGAGGCGGCCCGGCAGTTCCTGCCACGACGGCGAGTACTGGAGCAGGATCACCACGAAGCCGAAGGACCAGGCCGCCTGTGCCGGCGGGATGTCGTTGAGGTCCCAGCCGTCGGGGCCGAGGTGGCCCGACGCCCACCACAGGCCGAACGCCATCAGCAACGCCGAGCAGGAGACGGCGACATAGCGCGGGACCCGCTGGAGCACGCCCTCGTGGTGGGCGAAGCCCAGGACCCAGCAGCCGCCGTAGGCCGTGAAGTCGGTGATCGCGTTGCCGGTCTCGCCCGGGATGGTCACCAGGCCCATGCCGACGATCGCCGTCAGGCCCAGCGGGGCCAGCAGCGTCGCCCACGGCATGCGCCTGAACGCCCACAGCAGCAGCGGGGACGCGACCACGAACCACAGATACGCCCGCAGGTACCACAGCGGCCCGGCCGCCTGGTCGGCCCAGGTGGAGTCCAGCAGGCCCCCGTCGTTGCCGAGGTGCCAGGGGTAGGGCGGGGCGCCGATCGGGATGACGTAGTTGATCAGTTCGACGACGCCCCAGGTGCCGCCGTTGTCCGGGTCCTTCGCCGGGTTCCAGCCGTCCACGAACATCATGGCCACCACCAACGCGCTGAACGCCCACAGCGGTGGCAGCAGACGGCGGATCCGGCCGCGGATCACGCTCACCGCCGGGCGGCTCAACGAGCGCGCCATCAGGGAGCCCGCCAGCGCGAACATCACGCCCATGGAGGGGAACAGGACCGACAGCCACGCCCAGCCGAACAGGTGGTAGACCACGACGCGGACCAGGGCGATCGCGCGCAGCAGGTCCAGGTAGCGGTCGCGGCCCGGCTTCTTCGGCGCGGGCGAGGACGCGGATGCCGGTGTCGGCGTCGGTGCCGGCGCCTCAGGACCGGCCACCGGACCTTGCTGCGGGATGCCGTACGACGGCGTCGACTCCGGAGTCCCGGTCCCGGTCGTGTATCCGTGGGTCATGCCACGGGCCTCCGATCACTGCCGTCGGCACGGGGCCGCCGGCTGGCTACCGGCCCGCCCGGTGCCTCCACGACACCCGTGCGCCGCAGCTTCTGCCAGCGCAGGCGGCCGCCGGTGAGCGCCGTGATCCAGGACTGGAGCAGCACGACGTACATGAGTTGGCGGTAGAGGATCTGCTGCAGCGGCAGCGAGATGAGGTGGGTCATGCGTTCCTTGTCCAGGCGGAAGGCGTAGGCCGCGCAGACCACCTGCACCGCCAGGACGCCGAGCCAGGCCACGATCGTCTTCTGCGTCGGGCCGAAGACGACTCCGTAGAGGAGGAAGATGTCGATCAGGGGGGCCAGCAGCGGGGCCACCACCATGAACAGGGACACCAGGGGCAGGCCGACGCGGCCGAAGCGGCCCGAGGGGCCCTTCTCCACGAGGGCGCGCCGGTGTTTCCAGATCGCCTGCATGGTGCCGTACGACCAGCGGTAGCGCTGCGACCACAGCTGCTGGACCGTCTCGGGCGCCTCCGTCCAGGCCCGCGCGTTCTCGGCGTAGACGACCCGCCAGCCGTCGCGGTGCATGGCCATGGTGATGTCGGTGTCCTCGGCGAGCGTGTCGTCGCTCATGCCGCCCACCCGCTCCAGCGCCGAGCGCCGGAAGGCCCCGACGGCCCCCGGGATCGTCGGCATGCAGCGCATGATGTCGTACATACGGCGGTCGAGGTTGAAGCCCATCACGTACTCGATGTGCTGCCAGGCGCCGATCATCGAGTCCCGGTTGCCGACCTTCGCGTTGCCGGCGACGGCTCCCACGCGCCGGTCGCCGAAGGGCTGCACCAGTTCCCCTACCGTCGCCGGTTCGAAGACGGTGTCGCCGTCCATCATCACGATGATGTCGTAACGGGCGTTCGCCAGGCCGCGGTTGAGGGCGGCCGGCTTGCCCGCGTTCAGCTGGCGGACGACGCGGACGTTCGGCAGGCCGAGCTCCTCGACGATCCGCGCCGTGCCGTCGCTCGAACCGTCGTCGATGACGATCACCTCGATGGGGTGCTCGCTCGCCATCAGCGAACGGACGGTGTTCTCGATGCACTTGGCCTCGTTGTACGCGGGCACCAGCACCGACACCGGTTCGGTGACCGGTGGGCCCCAGCTGAAGCCCCGGCGCCGCACCCTGCGCGCATGGACCCCCGACAGCAGGAGCATCAGCACGAAACGGCCGATGACCAGGCCGCCGATGATCGCGAGGGTGACGACCATCACTCCGGTGATGTCGTCCGAGGCCTGGACCAGGAGGATCCAGGCCCTGCCCTTCCACAGGCCGACGCCGGTGACCTCGGTGTGCGCGCTCGGTGCGTCGAGGGCCTCGGTGAGGTTGTCGAACGCGTAGCCCTGCTTCTGCAGCATGGGCAGGAACCTGTCCAGCGCCTGCACCGTCTGGTGCCGGTCGCCGCCCGAGTCGTGCATCAGGACGATCGCGCCCTTGCCGCCGTGCGGGGTGGCGTTGCGGATGATCAGGTCGACGCCGGGCTTCTGCCAGTCCTCGCTGTCCGTGTTGTTGACGACGGTGATGTAGCCGCGGCTGCCGATGTACTGGGTGACCGGCCAGGACTCGTCGTCCATGGCGTCGGCGAAGGAGGAGTACGGCGGACGGAACAGGGAGGTGCGGATGCCCGCGGCCCCCGAGATCGCCAGCTGGGTCTGCGACAGCTCCCAGTCGATGCGCTTGTGGGACTGGAAGGAGAGGTCGGGGTGGTTGAAGGTGTGCACGCCGATCTCGTGGCCCTCGGCGACCATGCGCCTGACCAGGTCCGGGTAGCGCGAGGTCATCGTGCCGGTGACGAAGAAGACCGCGTGCGCGTGGTGCTTCTTGAGCACGTCCAGGACCTTGGGGGTCCAGGCCGGGTCCGGGCCGTCGTCGAAGGTGAGGACCAGGCGGTGGTCGGGCACCTTCAGGCTGGTGGTGCGGCCGCTGCGGGTGTCGATGACGGGGCCGCCGTCCAGGATCCGCTCCGGGACCTTGTCGGTGGCGGCCTCGGGCTGGATGCGATGGTCGGCGAGGATCTCGCTGTGCACGTACCCGCGCAGCATCAGCATCGCCACCATGGCGACGAGGACGAGCATGGGCAGCAGCAGGCGCATGGGCAGGCGGCGGCGCGGAGAGCTGTCACGGGCTGGGGGCCCGTGTCCGAACTCCGGCCGGATCAGCGTCCGTCGTCCGGTGCGTGCGATCGCAGGGCGCCGGGAGGGCCTCGTAGCGGAGCTACCAGGGCCTTTTTTCGGCAACGCGGCGAACGTGCGTGCCAGGCGACGCACGCCCGGCCGGGGTGGGGACACAGGCTCCGAGGTTGCGGGCCCGTGACGGCGGGTGCGGGATGCCATCAGAGGGTGGGCTCCGGGGACGGTGCGGACGAGGGGCCGGGCGTGCCCGGCTCCTCGATGACGGGCGAAGGGCTGCTGGGACCGTCGGCGACCGGACCACTGCCGGAGGCGGTGCCGGTCCCGCCCGTGCCGCCCGGGGACTGCGACGGTGCGACGGAACTCACGCTGGGGCTCGGGTCCGGTGAGCTGGACGTCGGCGGGTTCACCGAGGTCGACGGGACGGGGTCGACCACACCGGGCCCGGGCTTCGTCGCGGACTTGGACGGTGTCGGGCCGGGGTCGGCGGACGCACCCGGACCTGCGGGGCCGGCGGACTTGCCGGGAGCCGGGCCGCTCGCGCCCGGCGACGGTGTCGTACCGTCACCGGCCGTCGGTGTCGAACCCGGCACGACGGCGCCGGTGCCGGTGCCGGCGCCGGCGCCTGAGGGCTGGGCCGAGTCCGCGGGCCGCGAGGTCGGCTCGACCTGACCGGCCGGCTTGTCGTCCTTCTGGCCCGGCACGGGCAGCCAGGGTGCGTCGGAACTCCCGGACAGCAGCGTGACGACGATGACGACGGCGTAGACCGCGCAGGCCATGCCGACGGCTATGCCCAGGCGGCGGAAGCGCCGGCTGCGGCGGCCCGACTCGTCGACGAAGACCGGCGCGTCACCGCCGTCGGAGCCACTGCCGGTCTCCCCCTCGGCCTTGCGCAGACGCTGGTCCAGCCGCAGGCCGACGGAGTCGAGCTGGACGGTCACCTCGTGCGGATCGTGGGACTGGGCGCTCTCGCCCGACGCCTCCCACGGATCACGCAGGCCGGCGGCCCGGCCGTGTTCGGGAAGGCGTCCGGAGCCGCCGCTCAGTACGTCGGTCGCGTCGATGTCCGCGAAGCCCCCACGAGGGACTCCGGTTCTCGCCGTGTCCGGAAACGACTGGGTGATGTCGCTCCTTCTGGCTTCCCCCGTTGTTGGAAGGGCCTGGGCCTCTGATGCCGCTTCGGGCCATTCCGGTTGGGCGTCTTCCCGCCACTTTTTCACGTGCACGCACATCCCCCCACGGGACAGTTCTGGGTGCGCGTACGACACGAGCACACATCGGCCGAACCCGGCCCCCACCGGATTCGAGCGCCCCCTTTACCACAACATGCTCGGGCCCCGAATGTAGCGTACGGGGAGGTTCTGTGTGCGCCACGTGTCAGTTGTGACCCTGGATGATCTCTGAATCGATGGCTGGAATCCATCCATTGGAGGGCACTCGAAGCCACCGCCCCTCGACAGACAGTTCGACAGCAGCCCGTCGAAGCGCACCGAATCCGGGGTGCACCGGACCCTTCCGCCACACAAGTGACACCACCGACAAAGGAACAGGATCGATCAAGGGACGCAGCACCCTGCCAGGCATGGCCGGGAAATCCACGACGGCGAGAATGGGGTTCCGCATCTTGGCCATGATCCTCTGGAACTCCTCGTCCCCGATCGCCAGCGGAACGGGCTGTGCGATTTCGATGCCACGGCCGTCGAACAAGCGGCGTGCGAGATCGGTCCATTCCGGCGTACGTGGATTTCCGGCGCCCGCGTACACCGTCTCCCCCTTCAGCGCGGCGAGCGGCACCGCCTCCATCGTCTCGTACGCCGCCACCGCGACGACCCCGAACACCGGCGGCATGTCCCGCGCCCGCTGGGCCCGTCTGCTGAAGGGCGACGAGGGTGCGCTGCACACCGCGAACTCCTTCGAACAGGCCGCCGACGAGCTGTGCTTCATGCTGGGCCCGGTGCTCGCGGCCTTCCTGTGCGGGACGTTCTTCCCGGAGGCGGGCACGCTGGCCGGGGCGGTGCTGCTGCTGAGCGGCATGCTGCTGTTCGCCGCGCAGCGCTCGACCGAACCGCCGGCGCGGCGGCAGGCCCGCGCCGGGTCCCCCATCCGCTCGCCCGGAATGCGCCCTCTCCTCACCGTCTGTCTGGCGATGGGGGCGGTGTTCGGGTCCATGGAGGTCGTCACGATCGCGTTCGCGGACGCGCAGGGGCACCGTTCGGCGGCGGGCGTCGTGCTCGCGCTGCAGGCGGCGGGGTCCTGCGCGGCCGGGCTGCTGTACGGGGCGCTGCCGCGGGCCGGTGCCGCCTCGGCCCGGCTGCCCTGGTGCATCGCGGCGATGACCGCCCTGCTGACGCTCCCCCTCCTCGCCGCCCTCACCGGCTCGCTCCCGCTGCTGGCGCTCGCGCTGCTGATCGCCGGCATGGCGACCGCCCCGACCATGGTCACAACCATGACGCTGGTGCAGCGGCGCAGCCCCGAGGGCCGGCTGAACGAGGGCATGACCCTCGCGGTGACCGGCCTGCTCGGCGGGATCGCCTGCGGCTCGGCGGCCGGCGGCGAGCTGGTGGACCACCTCTCGTCCACGGCCGGGTTCGGGGCGCCGGCGACGGCGGCCGCCGTGGCGTTGATGATCTCCCTGGCCCACCGGATTCCGACAGACCCGAACAGCGATTCCCGTCCGATGCATTGACGGGTCCACGGACCACACATACCTTCACCCGTCGAAGCGCTTCGACGTACTGCATCGAATCGATTCGACGATGCGGGAACGTTCGCTGCGCGAGGCCCCGATAACCGCCCGGCTCTCCTGGAGGCAGGGATGTTGACGGCACGAAGGCATGTGATGACGGTCGCGGCGGCGATCCTGGGCGGCTCGCTGCTCATGACCGCCTGCGGCGGCTCGGACGGCGGATCGTCCTCCGACGCCAAGACGCTTCGGCTCTGGCACTACGAGGGTCCCGACAGCGCGATGGGCGCGGCCTGGAACGAGGCGATCAAGGAGTTCGAGGCGACCCATCCGGGTGTCAAGGTGAAGTTCGAGGAGAAGGGCTTCGAACAGATCCAGAAGACGGCGCCCATGATCCTCAACTCCTCGGACGCACCCGACCTCATGGAGTACAACAAGGGCAACGCGACCGCGGGTGCCCTCTCCAAGCAGGGCCTGCTGACCGATCTGACCGCGGAGGCCACCAAGCGCGGCTGGGACAGGAAGCTCAGCCCGGGCGTGTCCACGACCAGCAGATACGGCACCGACGGGGTCATGGGATCCGGCAAGTGGTACGGCGTGCCCAACTACGCCGAGTACACGATGGTCTACTACAACAAGGCCCTGTTCACGAAGTACGGGATCGCCGAACCCAGGACCTTCGGCGAACTCACGGCCGCCATGGACGCGTTCGCCAAGAAGGGCGTCACCCCGCTCGCCGACGCGGGCGCCGAGTACATGGCCCAGCAGTACCTCTACCAACTCGCCCTGTCCAGGGCCGACCGCTCCTGGGTCGACAACTTCCAGCTGTACAAGGGCAGGACCGACTTCCATGACGCGGCCTGGACGTACGGCGCGACGACCTTCGCCGACTGGGTGAAGAAGGGCTACATCAGCAAGAAGTCCACCAGCACCAAGGCCGAGGACGCGGGCGTCTCCTTCATCCAGGGCAAGGCCCCGATCCTGTTCTCCGGCAGTTGGTGGTACGGCCGCTTCCAGGCGGAGGCCAAGTTCGACTGGGACGCCTCCCTGTGGCCGGGTTCCGAGCTCACCCCGGGCTCCGGCGGGAACCTCTGGGTGGTCCCCAAGAACGCCCGGAACAAGGCCCTCGCCTACGACTTCATCGACATCACCATGTCGAAGAAGATCCAGAACCTGCTCGGCAACAAGGGCGGCGTCCCGGTCGCCGCCGACACGAGCGCCATCACCGACCCGAAGTCCAAGAAGCTCATCTCCGACTTCAACACCGTCAGCCGGCGGGACGGCCTGGCCTTCTACCCGGACTGGCCGGTCACCGGCTTCTACGACGTCCTCGTCTCCGAGACCCAGAAGCTGATGACGGGCAACGAGAAACCGGACGGCTACCTCGACGCCCTCCAGCAGGCCTACGACAAGGGCGCGCCGAAGCGATGACGGTCACCGTCGAACGGGATGCGCGTGCCGTCGGCAAGCACCCGGCCGCCGGCCCGCGCCGCCCCCGTACCCGCGACTCGTACGCCCTGTTCCTGCTCCCCGGGTTCCTCGCCTTCCTCGCGATCATCATCGTCCCGTTCCTGATGAACACGGGCGTGAGCTTCACCGACTGGCAGGGCATCGGCAGCCCGAAGTGGTCCGGGCTCGCCAACTACCGCGAGCTGATGGACGATGCGGAGTTCTGGGCGTCCTTCCGGCACAGCCTGTTCATGGTCGTCGCCATGGCCGCCGTACCGACGATGACCGGGCTCGTCCTGGCCGCCGCCCTGTTCGACTACGTCGGCAAGCACTTCGGGCCGAGGTGGGCCGCGGTGCTGCGCGCCTGCTTCTACCTCCCGCAGGTGCTGCCGATCGCGGTCGCCGGCATCGTCTGGAGCTGGATCCTCGCCCCCGACAACGGCTCCCTCAACGAGCTGTTGAAAGCGGTGGGGCTGGGCTCCTGGCGACAGGACTGGCTCGGTGACCCCGACCTCGCGCTGTACAGCGTGATGGGCGTGATGGTCTGGGTGCAGATCGGCTTTCCGCTGGTCGTCTTCATGGCCGGACTGCAGCGCGTCGACCCGCAGTTGTACGAGGCGGCCGAGCTGGACGGCGCGGGCTGGTGGCGCCGCTTCTGGCACATCACGCTGCCGCAGATCCGGCCGGAGATCTACGTCGTCCTGACCTGGTGCACGATCGCCGCGCTCAAGGTGTTCGGCGCGGTGTACGTGCTGACCAAGGGCGGGCCGGGAGGCGCGACCGACGTCCCCTCCTACTTCTCCTTCTCCACCTTCTTCGAGAAGACCCAGGTCGGCTACGGCGCCGCGATCTCCACCGTCCTCACCGTGATCATCCTGCTCCTCTCCCTGGCCGGCCTGAAACTCCAGACCCGCGCGGAGGACACCGGGGAAGGGGTACGGACATGACCGCCGCCCTGCGCCGTTACCCGGTGCTGATCGCCCTGTGCATCGCGGCCCTGTTCATGGTGGTGCCGTTCGCGATCGTCGCGGTCAACGCCGTCAAGTCACCGTCCGAGTACTCCGCGAACGGGCCGCTCAGCCTGCCCAGGGGCTTCTACCTGGACGGGCTGAAGGACTTCTGGGAGCGGGTGGACTACGGCCAGAAGCTGTTCAACTCGGTGCTGATCAGCGGTTCGGTGGCAGTACTGGCGGCGATCCTGTCGGTCCTGAACGCGTACGCGATCGGCATCGGCAGGATCAGGGGCCGCACCTGGGTCCTGGCCTTCTTCGTGCTCGCCAACATGCTGCCGCAGGAGGCGCTGGTCTACCCGGTCTACTACCTGAGCAAGCAGGCGGGCCTGTACGACACCAGGCTCAGCGTGATCATCGTCTTCACGGTGATCCAGGCGGCCTTCGGCACGTATCTGCTCTCCTCCGTGCTCGGCCGGTTCCCCCGCGAGATCATCGAGGCGGCCAGGATCGACGGCGCGACCACGTGCCAGGTTCTGTGGCGGATCGTCGTCCCGGTGAGCCGCCCGACGATCGGTGTGCTCCTGGTCTTCTTCTTCATCTGGACCTGGAACGAGTTCCTCCTCCCCCTGGTCATGCTGATCTCCAACGACAACCAGACCGTGTCGGTGGCCCTCGGCGTCCTCCAGGGCCAGCGCCTGATGGACGCCACGATGACCAATGCGGCCGCCCTCCTCGGCGTCCTCCCCGCCATCGTCTTCTTCCTCGTCTTCCAACGGACCCTCACCCGCGGCATCGCCGTCGGTGCAGTGAAGTAAGGACGGACCCCACGTGAAGTTCACCGATGGTTACTGGCTGCTGCGCGAGGGCGTGACCGCGGCCCATCCGGTCGAGGTGCTCGACGTGACCGCCACCGGGGGTACCCCCTCTGAGGGATGCGCGCTGGAGATCCACGCGCCGACACAACCCATCCGCCACCGCGGCGACCTGCTGAAGGGACCGGTCGTGACGATCCGTGCCCATGCGCCGATGCCCGACGTCATCGGCGTGACCTTCACCCACTTCGACGGCGAGCAGCAGCCCCGCCCGGAGTTCGAACTCACCGGGCAGGACGTCCCGGCACAGGTGGAGTACGACGACGGACACGCGACCCTGACCTCCGGCGAGCTGTCGGTGCGGGTCTCCCGCACCGGCCCCTGGCAGGTCGACTTCCTCGCGGGCGGCCGCACCCTGACCTCCAGCGGCCCCAAGAACATGGGCATCATGCGGGACGCGGACGGCGCCCACTACCTGCGCGAACAGCTCAAGCTCGGGGTCGGCACCTCCGTCTACGGCCTCGGCGAACGCTTCGGCCCGCTGGTCAAGAACGGCCAGGTCGTCGACATCTGGAACGCCGACGGCGGCACGGCGACCGAACAGGCCTACAAGAACGTCCCCTTCTATCTGACGGATGCCGGCTACGGCGTCTTCGTCGACCACCCGGGCAAGGTGTCCTTCGAGGTCGGCTCGGAGGCGGTGTCCAGGGTCCAGTTCAGCGCCGAGACCCAGGAGTTGACGTACTACGTCATCCACGGCCCGAGCCCGAAGGAGATCCTGCGCAAGTACACCGCCCTCACCGGGCGCCCGGCCCTCCCGCCCGCCTGGTCGTTCGGCCTGTGGCTGTCGACGTCCTTCACCACCTCGTACGACGAGGAGACGGTGACGTCGTTCATCGAGGGCATGCGGGAGCGTGAACTCCCGCTCTCCGTCTTCCACTTCGACTGCTTCTGGATGCGGGAGTTCAACTGGTGCGACTTCCGGTGGGATCCGCGCGTGTTCCCCGACCCGGAGGGCATGCTGGCCCGGCTCCACGACCGCGGGCTGCGGGTCTCGGCGTGGATCAACCCGTACATCGCCCAGCGCTCGCCCCTGTTCGCGGAGGGCAAGGCGCTCGGCCACCTGCTGCGCAGGCCCGACGGCCGCGTCTGGCAGTGGGACATGTGGCAGCCGGGCATGGCGCTGGTCGACTTCACCAGCCCGGCCGCCCGTGACTGGTACGCGGCCAAGCTGGAGGCACTGCTCGCACAGGGTGTCGACTGCTTCAAGACCGACTTCGGCGAGCGGGTGCCGGTCGACGTGGCGTGGTCCGACGGCTCCGACCCGGAGCGGATGCACAACTACTACACGTACCTCTACAACCGCACCGTCTTCGACGTACTGCGCAAGCACCGGGGCGAGGGCGAGGCCGTGCTCTTCGCCCGGTCGGCGACGACCGGGAGCCAGAAGTTCCCCGTGCACTGGGGCGGCGACTGCGAGGCGACCTACGAGTCGATGGCCGAGTCGCTGCGCGGCGGGCTCTCGCTCGGCCTGTCCGGCTTCGGCTACTGGAGCCACGACATCGGCGGCTTCGAGGGCACCCCGACACCCGCGCTGTTCAAGCGGTGGATCGCCTTCGGACTGCTGTCCTCGCACAGCAGGCTGCACGGCAGCTCCTCCTACCGCGTGCCGTGGCTCTTCGACGAGGAGTCCGTGGACGTGCTCGGACTGTTCACCCGGCTGAAGCTCCGGCTCATGCCCTACCTGTACGAGGCCGCGCGCACCGCCCACACCGAGGGCGTGCCGATGATGCGGGCGATGGTGCTGGAGTTCCCCGACGACCCCGGGTGCGCGCATCTGGAACGGCAGTACATGCTCGGGCCCAGCCTGCTGGTCGCGCCGGTCTTCGGCGACGACGGGGACGTGTCCTACTACGTGCCCGAGGGCACCTGGACGCACTACCTGAGCGGGCAGACCGTGACCGGGCCGCGCTGGGTGCGCGAACGGCACGGGTTCCTGAGCGTGCCGCTGCTGGTCAGGCCGGGGTCGGTGATCCCGGTGGGCGCGGTGGAGGACCGGCCCGACTACGACCTCGCGGACGGGGTGACGCTGCGGGCGTACGGCCTGGAGCGGGGCGCGCAGGTGACCGTGCCGGTCGGCGACGTGACCTTCACCGTCGTACGCGAAGGGGACACGCTGCGGGCCTCGTGCAGTGACCCCGTGGCGCCGTGGAGCCTGGCGGCCGGACAGCGGACGGCCCGGGCGCGGGCGGGTACCGGATTCCTCTCCCTGGAGCTGGGCTGATGGCGAAGATCACCGATGTGGCGCGGCACGCCGGAGTCTCCCCCAGCACCGTCTCCTACGCGCTCAGCGGCAAGCGCCCCATCTCCGAGGAGACCCGGCAGCGCGTCGAGGCGGCCGCCCGCGAGCTGGGCTACCGGCCGCACGCGGGCGCCCGGGCGCTGGCCAGCAGCAGATCGAACGTGCTGGCACTCGTGATCCCGTTACGGCCGGGCATCCACGTCCCGGTGGTGATGCAGTTCGCGGTGTCGGTGGTGACGACCGCCCGCAGACACGACCACGACGTGCTGCTGGTGACGCAGGAGGAGGGCGAGGAGGGCCTGAGGCGGGTCGTGGACACGGCTCTGGTGGACGCGCTGATCGTGATGGACGTCCAACTCCAGGACCCCCGGCTGCCGTTGCTGCGCTCGCTGGAACTGCCGTCGGTGATGATCGGGTTCCCGGCCGACTCCGAGGGCCTGACCTGCATCGACCTCGACTTCAAGGCGGCCGGTGAGGCGTGCGTGGAACATCTGGCGCGGCTCGGGCACCGGGTGGTGGCGCTGGTCGGGTCGCCACCTGAGGTGTACGTGCGGCAGACCGCGTTCGCGCAGCGGGTGGCCCAGGGGTTCACGGCCGCCGCCGGCCGCGGCGGGCTGGTCTCCTCCGTGCACCCCTGCGAGGCCTCGCCGACGGCCGCCCGGCTGGTGGCCGGGCAACTGCTGCGCGAGCACCCGGCGTTGACGGGGGTCGTGGTCCACAACGAAGCGATCGTCGGGCCGCTGATCGACGCCTTCGAGCAGCTCGGTCTGCGGGTCCCCGGCGACCTCTCCGTCACCGCCATCTGCCCCGACGAGCTCGCCGAGTCCGTCCGTGTGCCCGTCACCTCGGTCGCCGTGCCGTCCGCCGAGGTGGGTGAGCGGGCGGTGGAGCTCCTGATGAGGAAGCTGGGCGGCAGCACGGTGCCCGAGGCCACGCTGCTGCCACCGCGGCTCACGGAGCGCACGAGCACGGCGCCGAGGACTGTCGGCTGAGGCCGCGGACTACCGGCTGAGCCCCCAGGCCTGGCCGAGCCGGTAGGCGGCACACAGGTTGACGTCGAGGATGTACGCCCCGGCGGTTCCGCACTGCTCGGTGCCGGTGCCGGGATCGACGGGCTGCCCGTGCCCCATCCCGGTGATGCTGTACGTCTCCACGACGGCCTTTCCGGCGGGATCGCGGAAGACCTGGTGCGGGTAGCCGCCGACGGTGTCACTGACATCGGCGGTCTGATCGGCCCCCTGCACATCGGTCCACTGCTTCATCAGGTCGCTCATGTTGACGGGCTTGACGGTGTAGTCGGCGGTGCCCTGGAAGACGGTCAGCGTGGGCCAGGGCCCGCCGTACCCGGGCCTGGCCGCCCGGACCTGGTCGCCCCACTGCTTCGCCGTCTGCGTGGCGCCGACGTACATGCACACCCACGGCGACGCGGCGGCCTGCGCGCAGCCGTACGGCAGCCCGGCGGCCACCCCGCCCGCGGCGAACTTCTCCGGGTAGTCCGCCATCATCACCGCGGTCATGCCACCTCCGGCGGACAGCCCGGTGACGTACACGCGCGAGGCGTCGCCACCGGCGTCGGCGAGCTGCCGGTCCACCATCTGCGCGACGCTCGCGGCCTCGCCCTGTCCGCGCTCCATGTCCCCGCTCCGGAACCAGTCGAAGCAGCTGGAGGCGTTGTTGGCGCTCTGCTGCTGCGGCAGTACGACGGAGAACCCCCACCGGTCGGCGAGCTGGATCCATCCGCTGCCCGACCCGTATCCGGCGGCGTCCTGCGTGCACCCGTGCAGCGCGACGACGACGGGCCGTCCGGCGGGCAGCCCGGCGGGCACATAGCGGAACATCCGCAGCGCGCCGGCGTTCGATCCGAACCCGGTGACCTCCTGGAGAGAGGCGGCAGCGGCTCTGCCCGGAGTGAGCAGGGCGGCGATCAGGGCGACCAGGAGGGTCGCGAGGACGGTGACATGACATGCGGCTCTGGTCTGTGTCATGGGGAGGGACCGTAGAAGCGTGAACGATCCCCGCATATGTGGCCCGCCACCACAAAAAGAGCCTCTGACCTGGGTAGGTCAGAGGCTCTTCAACATGGGATGAGTGGAGATGGCGGGAATCGAACCCGCGTCCAACGGTGCAGAATCAGGGCTTCTCCGTGTGCAGTTCGCTGTGATTTTCTCGGCCCCGGTGATCACGCGAACAAGTCGCCGACGGGCCCAGTCACTGTTTGATTTCCCATCGAACCCCGTGACCGGGCTCGATGGTTTAGTCCCCTAGATTATGCCAGGGTCCGGGTCGGGAACACCCCCGGGCTGACACCCGTTAGGGCCTTCACTCACTGCTTATTAGGCAGCGAGGGCGAAGGCGCGGGAATCGCTCTTGGAATTGGCGATTATTGGTTGCGACATATGGTTAACGAGATCATTGCCGCTTCCTCGACACGCTTCCCCTGCTTCAACAGCCGCTGTCGAAACCGATCATCCCCATGTTTTGTTTTCAATGCACACACCGGTCTCAGCCGGTGTTGATGCCATCGTACGTGAACAACGCCCGACGATGCCAGCCAATTCCCGGCTACGCCTCCCGCTGCTTCCGCTTCGCCGCCGCGATCGCCCGGTCCGACTCCCGCCGGTCCTGCTGTTCGCGCAGGGTCTGACGCTTGTCGTACTCCTTCTTGCCTCGTGCGAGGGCGATCTCGGCCTTCGCACGGCCGTTGCTGAAGTACAGGGCGAGGGGCACGATCGTGTGACCCGTCTCCTGGGACTTGGACTCCAGCTTGTCGATCTCCTCGCGGTGCAGGAGCAGCTTGCGCTTGCGGCGCACGGAGTGGTTGGTCCAGGTGCCCTGGTGGTACTCCGGGATGTGGGCGTTGTGCAGCCACGCCTCGCCCTGGTCGATCTGGACGAAGCCGTCGGTCAGCGAGGTGCGGCCCTCGCGCAGCGACTTGACCTCGGTACCGGTGAGGACGATGCCGGCCTCGTAGGTGTCGACGATCGCGTAGTCGTGGCGGGCCTTCTTGTTCTGGGCGACGATCTTGCGCTTGCCGCCCTTCTCGCCGTCCCTGGCCTTGCTGGTCCCACCGCCCTGCTTGGGCTGGGACTCCTTCGGTACGTACATTCCCTTGCTCATAGTGCCGTCCATTTTCGCACTAAGGAGGGGGGTCGGGGCCAGCCCTTAATCGGCGGCGGAACGCTCAGTCGGCGTCGCCCAGGCCGCTGAGCACGGTCGCGGCCCGCTGGAGGGCGCGCTGCCCGTCGGCCTGCTCCACGTCCAGGTCCGGAGTGATGCCCCGGCCGTCGACGCTGCGGCCCGACGGGGTGCGGTAGTGCCCGACGGTCAGCTCGGCCACGGAGCCGCCCGGCAGCCGGCTCGGCATCTGCACCGAGCCCTTGCCGAAGGTGCGGGAGCCGACGACGACCGCACGGCCGCGGTCCTGCAGGGCGCCGGTGAGGAGCTCGGCCGCGCTCATCGTGCCGCCGTCGACGAGCGCGACCAGGGGCCTGGTGGTGTCGGCGCCGGGATCGGCGTGCAGGGCCTGCTGTTCGCCGTTGACGTCATAGGTGGCGACGAGGCCGCCGTCGAGGAAGGCGGAGGCCGTGGTCACGGCCTCGGTGACCAGGCCGCCGGAGTTGCCGCGCAGGTCGAGGATGATGCCGGCGCCGACCGGGGCCCGCCGCACGGCGGTGCCCACGACGTCGCCGGAGCCCTTGGTGAACGCGGCGATCTTGATGACGGTGACTCCGTCGGCGAGCTTTCGGACGGTGACCGAGTCCGTGGACAGCCGAGCCCGGCGCAGGGTCTCGGTCCACGCGCGCGTGCCGCGCTGCAGGCCGAGCCGCACCGCCGTACCGGCGGGCGCGTCGGTGGCGTCGCCGCGCAGTAAGGAGACGACCTCGGTGACGGGCTGACCGTCGACCCGCTCACCGTCGACGCTGCGCAGCCGGTCGCCCGGGTGGAGCCCGGCGGCGGCCGCGGGCGAGCCGGCGGCCACCTTGGTCACCTCGATACGGCCGTCCCGCTCGCGTCGCGCCCACAGGCCGACGCCGGTGTACTGGCCGTCGAGGGCCTCCTCGAACTCCTCGTAGTCACCCTGAGAGTAGACGGCTCCCCAGCGGTCGCCGCTGCGGCTGACCGCGCGTTCGGCGGCCTCCATGGGGGACTTGCCGTCGGCCATGGCCTCCTCGGCCGCCTTGGCCACGTCCTCGTGATGCCCCGCGGGGACGGCCGAACGGGCCGCGCCGGACGCGGATTTCCGGTCGGCCTCGGAAAAGGAGCCGGTCGCCGCGCCTGCGACGAGCACGCTCGCGAAGACCAATGTCAGGGCGGCCCCGCGGCGGATGCGGCGGGGCTGGCACAACAGGTCTCGGCCGGACATGCCGGTGAGTCTAGGACAACGCGAAGGGCCGTACGGCTGGTTGCCCGTACGGCCCTCTTGGCATGTGTCACACCTTCAGGTACTTGCGCAACGCGAAGAACGCGGCCAGCGCGGGCATCAGCAGGCTGGTGGCGAGGATGAGCGGCAGCTTGGTCAGAACGGCGTCCCAGCCGATGAAGTTGATCAGATTCAGCTTGTGGGACAGGTCCAGGCCGTGGTCGATGATGAAGTACCGCGCGACCACCAGGAATCCGCAGGCGACCGTCCCGCCGATCAGTCCGGCGACCGCCGCCTCCATGATGAACGGCGCCTGGATGTAGAACCCGGAGGCGCCGACCAGCCGCATGATCCCGGTCTCCCGGCGGCGGCTGAACGCGGACACGCGCACGGTGTTGACGATCAGCATCAGCGCGACGACGAGCATCAGCGCCATGACGGCCCGGGCGGCCCAGTTCATGCCGTTCAGCAGCCCGAAGAGGTTGTCGAGGATCCCCTTCTGGTCCTGCACGGACTGCACGCCGTCGCGCCCGTCGAAGGCGGTCGCGACGACCTGGTACTTCTCCGGGTCCTTCAGCTTGATCCGGTACGACTCCTGCATCTGGTCCGGCGTGAGGGAGCTGGCCAGCGGGGAGTCGCCGAACTGCTGCTTGTAGTGCTTGTAGGCCGCGTCCTGCGACTCGTAGGTCACCTTCTGGACGACCGACGTCATCTTGTCCAGGTCGCCGAGGATGTCCTTCTTCTGGTCCTCGGTCACCGCGCCCTTGGCGCAGTGGGGATCGGACGTGGCGTCGCTCTTGTTGCAGAGGAAGATCGAGACGTTGACCTTGCCGTACCAGTAGCCCTTCATCGTGGTGACCTGGTCGCTCATCAGGAGCGAACCACCGAACAGGGCGAGCGACAGGGCGACGGAGACGATGACCGCGAAGGTCATGGTCAGGTTGCGGCGGAGACCGACACCGATCTCGGAGAGTACGAACTGGGCGCGCATGGCGTCTTCTTCAGGCCTTTCCGTGGACGGTCGCGGTCAGTGCTGGTAGCCGTAGACACCGCGTGCCTGGTCGCGGACGAGGCGGCCCTTCTCCAGCTCGATGACGCGCTTGCGCATCTGGTCCACGATGTTCTGGTCGTGCGTGGCCATCAGCACGGTCGTGCCCGTCCTGTTGATCCGGTCGAGCAGCTTCATGATGCCGACGGAGGTCTGCGGGTCGAGGTTGCCGGTGGGCTCGTCGGCGATGAGCAGTTTGGGCCGGTTCACGAAGGCGCGCGCGATGGCCACACGCTGCTGCTCACCACCGGAGAGCTCACCGGGCATCCGGTCCTCCTTCCCGCCCAGCCCGACGAGGTCGAGCACCTGGGGAACGGACTTGCGGATCTCGCCGCGCGACTTGCCGATGACCTCCTGCGCGAAGGCGACGTTCTCCGCCACCGTCTTGTTCGGCAGCAGCCGGAAGTCCTGGAACACCGTTCCCAACTGGCGCCGCATCTGCGGCACCTTCCAGTTGGAGAGGCGCGCGAGGTCCTTGCCCAGGACGTGCACCTGACCGTGGCTGGTCCGCTCCTCGCGGAGGACCAGCCGCAGGAAGGTGGACTTTCCGGAGCCGGAGGACCCCACGAGGAACACGAACTCGCCCTTCTCCACTTCGAGGGAGACATCCCTGAGTGCGGGGCGGGTCTGCTTGGGGTAGACCTTGGAGACGTTGTCGAATCGGATCACGGATGCACCACGGGTCGCCGGGGGTAGATGAGCGTGACCATACGCGAGTCGGGCGGGCGGGCGCAGGCGGCGGTTGGGGTTGCGTACCGGATGTGCGTTTTGTGTGTGCCCGGCCCACCTGTCGGCGGCGGCGTGACGACCCCCACGTACCCCTTGGGAGCGACCCCCGCGCACCCTCCGGGCGAACCTGGCACAGTAGAGAGGGGAACGTTCTCGCCCCCGAGGGCGTTCACTACGTGGAACCGGTGCAAGGAGGGCGAGCGCATGACGTACGACCGGTTGGTGTGCGCGAACTGCGCGGCGCCCGTGAGCGAGGGCCGGTGCCCCGTGTGCCGCGCGAACCGCGAGCGGCTGCAGCAGGAGAACTTCTTCGCGGGAGTCAACCCCATGACGCTGATCGCACTGCTGGCGGTGCTGATCGCGGCGGTGGCGCTGCTGGCGCACCAGACCGCATAGCGCGCGGTACAGCAGGAGCGAGGACGCCCGAGGGGCCCGGAGCGATGCACGCTCCGGGCCCCTCGTCGTACGTCGTCACACACGTTCCGTGTGCGAGCGGCCACCGTCAGGCAGCCGCACCGCCCCGGCCGCCCACGAGGCGCGGCAGAGCACGGAAGCCGATGCCACCGGCGATCATGGTGGCGGCACCGATGATCAGGAAGGCCGTCTGGCCTGCACCGGTCTCGGCGAGCTGGGCGCCCTTACCCTGGGCCGAGGTGTCGGAGCCCGTGTCGGTGAGGGCCGAGGAGCCCTCCTCCTGGGCGGAGGTGCCGGAACCGCCGTCGGGGTCGGTGTTGTTGTTGCCGCCGCCATGGTGCCCGGTGCCGCCGCCATGGGTCGGGGCCGGGGTGGTGGGCTCGTCGGTCGGGCCCGTCGGGTCCTCGGTGGGCTCGGTGGGCTCCCCCGTGGGCTCGGTCGGGTCGTCGGAGGTGGGCGGGTCCGTCGGGACGGTGGGCGGGTCCGTCGGCAGGCCGGTGGGCGGGTCCGTCGGGTCCGTCGGGAGGCCGGTGGGCGGGTCCGTCGGGTCGTCACCGAGACCGGTGTCCACGTTCACACCGACACCGCCGCCGTCAACGCTCACGCCGATGTCCAGCGCGGAAGCGGCACCGGCAGCGGTCAGCGAAGCACCCGCGGCGATCACGGCGCCGGCGGCGATCCGCGCGACACGGATGCGCGTCTTCTTGGTCATGTGGTTGCTACCCCCAGTAGCTCATCGTCAGTTGGGCGGCGCTCGGGGGCAGTGATCGACGGAGTCAGCTACGCGAAAGCCCCCGGTTCACATGCGCCCCAGAGATACGCATGCCACGCTGCACCCTTCCCATTTTTCAAGACAACGTCAAGGCCGTTGCGCGCGCAATGTCCAACTACGGGCTCTATGCCAGGCATTGAAGCGTGTGAGTGTGATGTAAAACCCAGACATCGCGCGCGGAAGCGGGCACGAAAAAGGCAACTGCCGCCCGGCGGGCGGCAGTTGCCTTGTCGATAAACTTACTTCTCCTGCTGCTTGCGCCAGCGAATTCCGGCTTCGAGGAATCCGTCGATCTCGCCGTTGAACACGGCCTCGGGGTTGCCGACCTCGAACTCGGTGCGCAGGTCCTTCACCATCTGGTACGGGTGCAGGACGTACGAACGCATCTGGTTGCCCCAGGAGTTGCCGCCGTCGCCCTTCAGGGCGTCCATCTTGGCCTGCTCCTCCTGCCGGCGCCGGTCGAGCAGCTTGGCCTGGAGGACGTTCATCGCGGACGCCTTGTTCTGGATCTGCGACCGCTCGTTCTGACAGGAGACGACGATGCCGGTGGGGAGGTGGGTCAGCCGCACCGCCGAGTCGGTGGTGTTCACGCCCTGGCCGCCGGGGCCCGAGGAGCGGTACACGTCCACGCGCAGCTCGGACTCGTCGATCTCGATGTGGTCGGTCTGCTCGACCACGGGAAGGATCTCGACGCCCGCGAAGGAGGTCTGGCGGCGCCCCTGGTTGTCGAAGGGCGAGATGCGCACGAGCCGGTGGGTGCCCTGCTCGACCGAGAGAGTGCCGTAGGCGTACGGCACCTGCACGGCGAAGGTGGTCGACTTGATGCCGGCCTCTTCGGCGTACGACGTCTCGTAGATCTCGGTCTTGTAGCCCTTCTGCTCCGCCCAGCGCAGGTACATCCGCTGCAGCTTCTCGGCGAAGTCGGCGGCGTCGACGCCACCGGCCTCGGCGCGGATGTTGACGAGGGCCTCCCGGGAGTCGTACTCCCCGCTCAGCAGCGTCCGGACCTCCATCTCGTCCAGCGCCTTCCTGACGGACACGAGCTCGGACTCGGCCTCGGCGCGGGTGTCCGGGTCGTCCTCCTCCTCGGCCATCTCGAAGAGCACGGCGAGATCGTCGATCCGCCCCCGCAGCGCCTCGGCCTTCCTGACCTCGGCCTGCAGATGGCTCAGCTTGCTGGTGATCTTCTGCGCCTCGTCCGGGTTGTCCCACAGGGACGGCGCGGCCGCCTGCTCCTCGAGCACGGCGATGTCTGCCCTCAGCTTGTCGAGGTCCAGAACGGCCTCGATCGACTCCATGGTCGAGGAGAGGGACTTGAGCTCTTCGGATACGTCGACGACTGCCACGCCTCCAGCCTAACGGCTCCGCCAAGCGGGACGCCGCGCTGGGCTGTAGCCGGGGTTCCCGGCTCCGTCGACCGGGCTGCCGCCCCCGGACCCCCTCCGTCGGCCTGAACGGCCTCGTCCTCAAACGCCGGACGGGCTGATTTCGTCCCGTCCGGCGTTTGAGGAGCGGGGGTCCGGAGGCGGAGCCCCTGGAGACGGGGCGGGGAAGGGCGGCGGGGGCGAAGAGGAGCCCGGGGCCGCCCCCTGCATCCTCACGGGGACGCCGGCGCCGAGTTCTTCGTGTCCTGGGGGGACCCTCCCGCGTCGTCCGACGTCGCCAGCCACGTCCCCACCCCGGCCGCCGCCACCAGCGCCACCGCGGCGACGCCCAGGGCCAACCGGCGCCGTCGGGTCACGGCACGGTGCCGTGCGGATCCCGGCCGCGGGGCACCCGCCGCCCGCGGTGCCCGGGCCGTCCCACGCGCACCGCCGGCCAGCTCGTCGGGTGCCGGCACTCTCATCGACGTGTGGGTGTCGCGGTTGGAGTCGGCCGGCTTCGCGCCCGGCACCAGCGGCACCGCGCCCCGCCGTATCCGCTCACGCGTCGGCGCCGCGGTGTCCGCGGGCGCGGCCTGCGACTCCTCGTCGGGTTCCGTGTCCGGCTCGTCCACGTCCAGCGGCGGCATCCCCGCGACCAGCGGCAGCAGCTCCCGCAGCCGCGCGCCCAGCTCCGACGCCCGCAGCCGGGAGGCCGGCGCCTTGGCCAGGCACTGCACGAGCAGCTGCCACAGCTCGTCCGGGATGCCCGGCAGCGGCACCACGGTCTCCGTGACGTGCCGGCGCAGCACGGCGCCGGGGTGCCCGCCGCCGAACGGCGTGAAGCCCGCCAGCAGCTCGTACAGGACCGTCGCGAGCGCGTAGATGTCCACCGCCGCGCGCGGGGGCAGGCCCTCCACGATCTCCGGGGCCAGGTAGTCCGGCGTACCGATGATCTTCGTCGCGCGGGTGCGGCGCGGGGAGTCGATGAGCTTGGCCACACCGAAGTCCGTCAGCAGCGCCGGGTGCGAGCCGCCCGGGCCGAGCGGACCCTGCATGTCCAGCAGTACGTTCTCCGGTTTCACGTCCCGGTGCACGACCCCTGCCGCGTGTGCGGCCGCGAGCCCGTCGGCGATGTCGGCCACGATCGCCACCGCCGCCGCGGGCGCGAGCCGCCGGTCGCGGTCCAGACGGGTGCGCAGGTCGGTGCCGCGGACCAGGTCCATGACCAGCGCGAGGTCGTTGCCGTCCACCACCAGGTCGCGTACGGAGACGACGTTCGGGTGGTCCAGGCCGAGCAGCGCCGTGCGCTCCTGCACGAAGCGTCCGACCAGCTCCTGGTCGGAGGCCAGATCCTCGCGCAGCAGCTTGATGGCGACGGGCCCCTCGGGGCCCTCGCCCAGCCACACCGTGCCGGCGCTGCCCCGTCCCAGGATCTGGTGCGCGGTGTACCGGCTGCCGATCTTCCGTGCCAAGACTGCTCCTACCGACCCGACGCGTGTTAGTCGCTAAAACTACGCGTCCGGAGAGCCAACCTTCACTGCGGAGACGGAAATCACCCGCCAGGTGTCGACAAATCGCCAAGCTCGCTGCTCAGTTGCCGCCGCCCAGCTTCCCGATCCACCCGCTCACGGTGTTGTACATGTGCGTCAACTGCTGCCAGTAGCCCCTGGTCGTGTGGAGCCAGTCCTGCAGCGGGCTCAGTTCCCAGACCAGCCAGCCCGCGACGAACAGGATGACGATCGTGAACAGGCACCCCTTCAGACAGCCCAGCCCGGGGATCTTCATCGGGTTGGCGCTGCGCTGCCGCGGCTCACGCGCGGGCTGCTGCGGCTGCTGCGGAGGCGCGTACCGCTGGGGCTGCTGGTGCTGCGGCGGGGCGTACTGCTGCGGCTGTTGCTGCTGCGGGTAGCCGTACCCCTGCGGCGGTCCCTGCTGGGGTCGCCGCTGCTGGGGCTGCTGCTGCTGGGGCTGCTGCGGGCGGGCGACCTGCCGCTGGGGGCGGCGGCGCAGCGGATCCTCGTTCGGGGCGAGGTACTGCTGGACCTGCGTCTGTTCGTTGCGGTCGCGGGCGGCGCGCAGCTGGTTCTGCCAGGGGTGCGGCTGCTCGGGCCCCGGCTGTCCCTGGGGCACCGGGGGCATGACGGCGGTCGGGTCGGCGGCCCCGGTGCTGGGGAGTACGGCGGTGGGGTCGGCGGCGCCCGCCGGGCCCGGTGAGCCGGTGTGGGGCAGGAAGCTGGTCGCCGCGTTCGGGTCGTACGCACCCGCGCCGTGCTGCATCACCTGCGTGGGGTCGGCCGAGCCGGGGACGGCGGCGGGCGTCGGGTCGGGGACCAGCAGGGCTCCCACGGCCTCCGCGGCGGCGATCTGCGCGGAGTTCGCGTGCACGCCGATGCCCTCGGCGACGACCCGCAGACCGCGCGCGAGGTTCTCGGCGCTGGGCCGCTCGTCCGGGTTCTTGCGCAGGCAGCGCTCGATGACCGTCCAGAGCGGGTCCGGGACCGTGGAGGGGCGGCGCGGTTCGGCGCTCAGGTGCTGGTGCAGGACTTCCAGGGCCGAGCCGCCGCCGAAGGGGGGACGGCCGGTGACCAGCTCGTACATCAGGATGCCGGCGCCGTAGATGTCGACGGCGGAGGTCTGCGGGCGGCCCTCGGCGCTCTCCGGCGCGACGTACGCGGGCGTGCCGACGAACTCGTGCGTCCGTGTCAGGCCCGGGGAGTCGGCCAGGCGCGCGATGCCGAAGTCGGTCAGCATCGGGTGCATCTGCCCGCCGTTCTGCCGGAGCAGGACGTTGGCCGGCTTCAGGTCGCGGTGCACGACCCCGTCGGCATGACTGGCGGCGAGCGCGTCGGCGATCTGGGCGGTGAGCAGAGCGGCGCCGACGGGTGAGAGGGGGCCGTTCTCGCGCAGGTAGCGGTGCAGGTCGGGGCCCTCGACGAGGTCCATGACGAGCGCCAGCAGATCACCCTCGACCACCAGGTCGCGGACGCGGACGACGTTCGGGTGGGTCAGCCGCAGCAGGACGGAGCGCTCACGCAGGAACCGCATCACGATGTCGGGATCGCTCGCGAGCTCCTCCTTGAGGACCTTGATCGCGACGGTCTCGCCGGGCTGACCGGCCACGGCGGCCTCGGCCCCCGCGGTCTCTCGCTGGCGGGCCCGCCAGACGGTGCCCGTGGCGCCGCGACCGAGCGGCTCCTCGAGCAGGTACTTGCTGCCTACCGGCCGCACGTCATGTGCTCCCTGCTGCTTGCTTACCGTTCCGACCCACTGTAGTGCCGCGGCGCGCGGCACCCACCTGTCTCCGTCCCAGCGTCTTACGTACACGTCCCGGGACATGTTCGAAGGAAAGACGCTCGACTCGGTTCCCCGGTTGCCCGAAAGCGGACGTGACCGATCTCAAGCGGACGCGGGTACGTCATCTGTCAGGCACTTTTGCGGGCAGAGCCGACCAATCAAGATCACTTGTTCCGGAGCGGCGGGCGCGTTGTCAGTGGCAGATGCGAGGATGCCTGCAGTACTGGCCGATGTGCTCGCGTGGGGGTGGGGGTTGTCCGCGTCCGCGCAGAAGGGACCGCTGACGCCGATGCAGATCCGGCTGACCGTCGTAGACCCGCTGGGCCCGCCCGACCGGGCGCGGGGCCGCACCGCGAGCTGCGACGTGCTGGTCACGGCGCCGGCCGGCACGGCCCTGGCCGCGGTGGCGTCGGCTCTGGCCTCGGCGGTCGCGGGTGACGGGGGCGCCGCTCAGACCGAGCGCGGCCGCGAGTCCGGCGGCCCGGTGGTGCTGTACGCGGGCGCGGAGCGCCTGGACGACCGCCGCTGCACCCTCGGCGAGCCCCCGCTGACCGACGGCGCCGTGCTCTCCCTGGGCGCCCCGGCCGAGCCCGAGCCCCACCCGGAGCTGGACGACGCCCCGACCCAGCTGCACGTGGTCGCGGGCCCCGACGCGGGCGGCGTCCACCTGCTGCACGGCGGCGAGATCCGCATCGGCCGCTCCGCCGACGCCGACGTCCCGCTCGACGACCCGGACGTCTCCCGGCTGCACTGCGCGGTCACGGTCGCCGCCGACGGCCAGGTCGCGGTCACCGACCTCGCCTCGACGAACGGCACGACGCTGGACGGCACCCGCGTCGGCACCCGCCCGGTGCGCTTCGCTCCGGGTGCGCTGCTGCGCATCGGTGAGTCGGCGCTGCGGGTCGCTCCGGCCGGGGGGCCGGGGGCGCGGGTGCCGACGGCTCCGGACGGGGAAGGGCATGTGCGGGTGCCGTCCGGGGGCGAGCAGGCGGCCGAGGGCGCCGGTGGCCCACGGGGCGCGGTCCCGGCGGCCTCCACCGGTGGTGACACAGCGGCGGCGCCGCACGCACGCGTGGCCGACGGCGGCCCGGACGCACCCTCGCGCGGCGCCGCCCTCCAGGGCCACGGATCCGCAGAACCGGCCGTGGTGCCGGTCCAGGGCAGGGCGCCGCGGATCGAGAACAGGCAGGCGGACCGGTTCACAGGGAGCGAAGACACTCCCCCGCTCTCGCCCTCGCCCGAGCGGGGGGACACCCATGCCGGACACTTCGGCGCGGTCGTGTGGGACACCTCTGCTGCCGCGGGGCCGTCCGCCCCTGACACGGCGAGCGGCGGCGAACCCTCCGGCGCACGCACGCGGGGCGACGACGGCACGGAGGCCCCCGGAGCGGGCCGGCGCAAAGGAACACCGCTGCGCGGCACGGACATACCGCCGGGCCTGCGCAGGCGCGGCGGGCTCACGGCGTGGGCGCGACGCCTGGCCGGCGGACGCGGCGATCAGCTGCCGCCCGAGGACGAGGCGTACGACGAGGAAGACCGTGCCGATACGACGGCGGGGCCCGCGCCGCTCGCCGGCCCCCAGCTCCCGGAGGCCTGGCCCGACCCGGCGTCGCTGCTGCTGACGGCGCTCGGCCCGGGCCCACGGTTGTGGGAGCGCGGTCCGGGACACCCGGAGGCGCTCACGGTGCGGCTCGGCACGGCGGACCGGGCGGCGCCCGACGGCTCGGGGCTGCTGCCCGCGGTGCCGGTGACGGCGGATCTGCGGGAGGCCGGGGCGTTGGGCCTGGCCGGTCCCCGCACCCGGCTGTCCGGGCTGGCCCGCGCGGTGGTGGCCCAGCTCGCCGCGCTGCACTCCCCCGAGTCCCTGGAGATCGTCCTGATCACCGCGGACCGCTCCCGCCCGCTTGAGGAGCGCACCGCCGAATGGTCCTGGCTCGGCTGGCTCCCCCATCTCCGCCCGGGCCACGGCCAGGACTGCCGCCTGCTGCTCGCCTACGACCGCGAACAGGCCACGGCCCGCACGGACGAGCTGCTCAGACGCCTGGAGGACCAGCAGGCGGAGACACGGAACGGATCACGGCCGCCGGCGGCCCCGTCCGGTGCGCGGCCCGCACCCCGCGGTGCCGTCCGCAGGCCCTCCTGGGCCCGTGCGGACGAGGGCGCGGAGGAGGCGGACGGCTTCGCAGGCCCGTACACCGTGGTCGTCGTGGACGGTGACCCCGGCGGCGCCGATGTGCGCGAGGCGGTGGCGCGGCTCGCGCTGGAGGGGCCACGGGCCGGCATACACGTCGTCTGCCTCGCCGAGACGGCCTCCGCCTCGCCCGCGTCGCCGGTGACGGAGACCTACGAGGCGGCCTGCGCGGTGGCGCCGGCCTTCCGCGAGTGCGGCGCGGTCGCGCTGCTGAGCGGGGACGTGGCGACGGCGCTGCGGCTGATGCGGGTGGCGCGGACCGGCTCCGGGACGCCCGTCGCCCCCGGGAGCGGGCCCGCGGGGCGGGCGCCGGGAGCGGAGGAGCGCGGCGGCCCCGCGGACCCACCCGCACCGACCGAGACCCACACGATGCCCAGGCCCACCCCGTCAGCCCGGGCGGCCACCGCTCCCGCACCGCCCACACCCGCGGACCGTCCCGCGCCGTCCCCGCTCGCCGGCCCCATAGGTCCCGGCACCGTGGCCGCCGTGGACGCCGTCTCCCTCCCCTGGGCCGAGCGGTTCGCGCGGGCGCTGGCCCCGCTGCGGACCGACGGTTCCGGGACCGAGCGGCAGGCGCGCGTCTCGGTGCCGTTGCCCCAAGCGGCGCGGCTGCTGGACGAGTTGGGGCTGGCGAGGGCCACCCCGGCGTCGCTGATGACACGTTGGGCGGACGCGGCGGACGACACCCAGGTGCGCGGCGGCCGCGCCTGGGCCGTGCTCGGTGCCGGTCCGCGCGGCCCGGTCTGCGCCGATCTCGCGGCCGACGGCCCGCATCTGCTGGTCGAGGGTCCGGCGGGCAGCGGACGTACGGAGCTGCTGCGGGCCGTGGTCGCCTCGCTGGCCGCGGCCGAGCGCCCCGACCGGCTGGGCATCGTCCTGATGGACGGCCGGGACAGCGTGAGCGCCGGGGGTGCCCCCGCCGGGGGAGGCGGCCACGGCGACGGCCTGCGCGTGTGTACGGACGTCCCGCACGTGACGACCCACCTCACCGCCAACGACCCCGTCCGCATGCGGGAGTTCGCCCAGTCCCTCAGCGCGGAGCTGAAGCGGCGGGCCGAGTTGCTCGGCCGCGGTGAGTTCACCGAGTGGCACACCGGCCGGGAGCTGTCGGGCCGCATCGTGTCCCAGCGGGCGACCGGAGCGAGTGCGACCGGCGACCTGGACACCGCGTCCAGTTCGACGATGCGGCTGCGCCCGGGGGCGGCACGCCGGCGGACGGAGGCGGCGCCGCCGCTGCCCCGGCTGGTCGTGGTCGTGGACGACCTGGACGCGCTGGTCTCCCCCGCGCTCGGCTCACCGGGCCGCCCGGCCGCGGGTTCCGTCATGCGGGCGCTGGAGGCGGTGGCCCGCGAGGGCGGGCGACTCGGCGTCCACCTGGTGGCCGCGACCGCCCCGGGCGGCCGTACCGCGGACACCGAACCCGCGCGGAGGGCCACCCTCCGGGTGGCCCTGGACGCCCCCGCCACCGGCCCTGACGAACCGGCACCGGGCCGCGGCCACCTGACCTGGTCCCACGGCCGCTCGACCGCCTTCCAGGGCGGCCGCGTCACGGGCCGCATCCCGCGCACGGCGACCCTGCGCCCGACGGTCGTCCCCCTGGACTGGCGGCGCATGGGCGACCCCCCGACGCGCAGACCCGTACGCGAACTGGGCAACGGCCCGACGGACTTGGCGTTGCTGGCCAGCGCTCTGGAGAGAGCGGCACGAGAGGTCTCGGCGACAGAGGTCCCGTCGCTCCTGTAGGTCCTGTAGGTCCTGCTGGCTCAGCATCCGCAAATCCTGTTCCTTCGGCATCCGCAGGTCCTGTTCCTTCGGCACTTCGCAGGTCCCGATCCCTCGGCACTTGGCAGACCGGTCCAGGCAATTTCAGCCCGTCCGGCGGTTGAGGACGAGGCCGTCCAGGCCGAAGGGGGGTCTGGGGGCGCAGCCCCCAGGGTCGGTCGATCGCACCAACGCAGCGCACCTGGTCACGAGGCGGTCACGATCCCCCGGTTGACACAGGACGCGTACTTGCCGACCCATTCGGACGGGCGTAGACCAGATCGCACGGGACAGCGCTCGACGTTCGACGAAGATCGAAGAACGGGGCAGTAATGCGCAGCACGAGCAGCACGAACCGGACACACAGGGCCGCCAAACCCGCAGCCGCCCTCCTCGCGGCAGCGCTCGCGCTGGCACTCACGGGATGCGGCGGCGGCGACAAGAAGAGCGACAACGGCGGAGGGGGCTCGAGCGCGAGCGGCAGCACCGTCACGCTCCCCAAGCTCAACGGCCAGACTCTCGAGGTCGCCGCCGTCTGGACCGGACCCGAACAGGAGAACTTCCTGAAGGTCCTGGACGAGTTCAAGAAGCGCACCGGCGCGAAGGTCAACTTCGTGCCGACGGGCAACAACACCTCCACGTTCCTCGGTACCAAGATCCAGGGCGGCAAGCCGCCGGACGTCGCGTTCCTGCCCCAGGTCGGTGTGTTGCACCAGTTCGCGGACAAGGGCTGGCTCAAGCCCCTCGGCGCGGACGCCCAGGCCCAGTTGGAGAAGAACTTCGGCAAGGGCTGGGTCGACCTCGGCGCCTGGAAGGGCAAGCAGTACGGCATCTACGCCAAGGCCGCCAACAAGTCCCTGGTCTGGTACAACACCAAGGCCTTCGACGCGGCGGGCATCTCCCAGACGCCCAAGACGTGGAAGGACTTCCTCACCACCGCGCAGACACTGTCGGACGCCGGCTCGCCGGCCGTCTCGATCGGCGGCGCGGACGGCTGGACGCTCACCGACTGGTTCGAGAACGTCTACCTGTCCCAGGCCGGGCCCGAGAAGTACGACCAGCTGGCCGCGCACAAGATCAAGTGGACGGACCCCTCCGTCAAGGAGGCCCTCACCACGCTCGCGCAGTTGTGGGGCAAGAACGACCTGATCGCGGGCGGCACCAAGGGCGCGCTGAACACGGAGTTCCCGAAGTCGGTCACCCAGACCTTCTCCGGCTCCACCCCGGCCGCGATGGTCTTCGAGGGCGACTTCGTGGCCGCGAACATCAACGCCGACACCAAGGCGAAGCTGGGCACGGACGCGAAGGTCTTCCCGTTCCCGGCGGTCGGCAGCCAGTCCCCCGTGGTCAGCGGCGGTGACGTGGCCGTGGCGCTGAAGGACGGCAAGGGCGCTCAGGCTCTGCTGACCTTCCTGGCCTCGACGGACGCCGCCGAGATCTGGGCGGCACAGGGCGGCATCCTCTCCCCCAACAAGGAGATGGACCAGTCCACGTACAAGGACGCCATCACGCGCCAGATCGCCAAGGCGCTGATCGCGGCCGGTGACAACTTCCGGTTCGACATGTCCGACCAGGCACCGGCCGCCTTCGGCGGCACGGCGGGCGTCGGCGAGTGGAAGGACCTGCAGGACTTCCTGCGCAACCCGAAGGACGTGGCCGGCGCCCAGCAGAAGCTGGAGGCCGACGCGGCCAAGGCCTACGCGGCCGGCTGACGGCGGGGCCATGACGTCCGTAGCGAACTCGACGGGGGGCGCCGGCGCACTGCCGACGCCCTCCGCCTCGCCGCGCAAGAGCGTCACGGGGACTCGGCTGTGGGTGGCGGTGCTCTTCCTGCTGCCCGCGTTCGTGCTTCTCGGGGCGCTCGTGGTCTACCCGATCGGGTACTCGGTCTGGCGCAGTCTCTACGACGCCGACGGCTCCGGTTTCGTGGGTCTGAAGAACTACGGCGACATCTTCAGCAACGACGCCACCCTGACCGCCGTACGCAACACCGCGATCTGGGTGGCGGTGGCGCCCGCGGTGGTCACCGCGCTCGGTCTGATCTTCGCGGTGCTGACCGAACGGGTGCGCTGGGGAACGGCGTTCAAGCTGCTCGTCTTCATGCCGATGGCGATCTCGATGCTCGCCGCGGGCATCATCTTCCGCCTGGTGTACGAGCAGGATCCGGCGCTGGGCGCCGCCAACGCGGTCGCCAAGTCGGTCCATGACACGTTCGTGTCGTCGTCGGTGTATCCGGGCGCCCGGCCCGGCGGGACGGCGAGCGGCCTCAAGCCGTCCGGCGGCGGCTCGTTCACCACGACCGGCACCGTGCACGCCGGCACCCCGGCCCTGCTCCCGCTGGTCGGCATCGCGCCCAACAAGCTCCCGGGCACCCCCGAGAACGCGAAGGCGGCGAGCGGTTCCGGCGTCACCGGCACCGTCTGGCTGGACTTCAAGCTGGGCGGCGGCGGCACGAAGGGCAAGGTCGACCCGGGTGAGAAGGCGCTGAAGGGCGTGAAGGTGGAGGCCGTGAAGGACGGCAGGGTGGTCGCCTCCGCCAAGAGCGGCGCGGACGGCACCTTCAGCCTCCCGGCACAGGCCGACGGGGCCCAACTGCGGCTCCCCGCCTCGAACTTCTCCGCTCCCTACAACGGCATCGACTGGCTCGGCCCGACGCTCGTCACCCCGGCCATCATCGGCGCGTACGTGTGGATGTGGGCGGGCTTCGCGATGGTGCTGATCGCGGCGGGCCTGGCGGGCGTGGACCGCAACCTCCTGGAGGCGGCCCGCGTGGACGGCGCCAACGAGTGGCAGGTGTTCAGAAGGGTCACCGTGCCCCTTCTCGCGCCCGTCCTGATCGTCGTCCTCATCACGCTGATGATCAACGTGATGAAGGTCTTCGACCTGGTCTACATCATCGCCCCGCAACCAAGTCAGGACGACGCCAACGTCCTTGCCCTGCAGCTGTTCCTGTCGTCCTTCGGCGGCGGTGGCAACGAGGGCGTGGGCAGCGCGATCGGCGTCATCCTGCTGCTGCTCGTACTGCCGGTGATGTTCGTGAACATCCGCCGGCTGAGGAAGGAGCGTCGGTGACCACCCTCGACTCGACCGTGCGCGCCAAACGCTCCTTCGCCGCCCGGGTGGCGAGCGGCGCGGGGGGCGGGGTGATGCGGGTCTTCCTGATCCTGGTCGCCGTCTTCTGGCTGGTGCCCACCTTCGGGCTGCTGGTCTCGTCGTTCCGCGACCCGACCGACATCGCCACCTCCGGCTGGTGGAAGGTGTTCACCGCGCCGAGCCAGCTGACCGCCAGGAGCTACAAGTCGCTCCTGGAACAGGACGCGATCACCCACGCGCTGTTCAACACGGTCTGGATCACGGTCCCGGCCACCCTGCTCGTGGTGCTGCTGGGCGCGATGGCCGGATACGCCTTCGCGTGGATGGACTTCAAGGGCCGCGACTGGTGGTTCCTGGCCGTGGTCGCGCTGCTCGTCGTACCGGTCCAGGTGGCGCTGATCCCGCTGGCCGATCTCTTCGGCAAGATCGGGATCTTCGGCGACATCATCGGCGTGGTCCTCTTCCACGTCGGCTTCGGACTGCCGTTCGCCATCTTCCTGTTGCGGAACTTCTTCGCCGAGATCCCGCGCGAACTCCTGGAGGCGGCACGGCTGGACGGCGCCGGCGAGACACGCCTGTTCCTCACCGTGGTGCTGCCTCTCGGCGCACCGGCGATCGCGTCCCTCGGCATCTTCCAGTTCCTGTGGGTGTGGAACGACATGCTCGTGGCGCTGGTGTTCTCGAACGCCGAGTCGCAGCCGCTGACGGTCGCACTGCAGCAGCAGGTACGGCAGTTCGGCAACAACATCGACGTGCTCGCGCCCGGCGCGTTCATATCGATGGTGATCCCGCTGGTCGTGTTCTTCGCGTTCCAGCGGCAGTTCGTGTCCGGGGTGATGGCGGGCGCGGTCAAGTAACCCCACGGCAAGGGAAAAGGGGGGCGCCGTTCACCCGGTGTCCCCCTTATGCCGTACGAAACCGTAACCAAGTCACTCCATCGGCCGTTCCCGGGCAAGGCCCAGTCGTCCGCGCCGACCCCATGGATGTGCCTTGCCCAGGTTCAGTGTCATCGTCCCCGCGTACAAGGTTCAGGCGTATCTGCACGAGTGCCTGGAATCGGTGCTCTCGCAGTCGTATCCCGATCTCGAACTGATCGCGGTCGACGACTGCTCGCCGGACGGATGCGGCGCGATCATCGACGAGTTCGCCGCCCGCGACCCACGCGTACGCCCCGTGCATCTGGCCGAGAACCAGGGCCTGGGCCGCGCCCGCAACGCCGGCATCGAGCAGGCGAGCGGCGACTACCTGGTCTTCCTGGACAGCGACGACACCCTCACTCCGAACGCCCTGCGCTCGATCGCGGACCGGCTGAAGGAGACGGGCGAACCGGACGTCATCGTCTACGACTACGCGCGCACCTACTGGTCGGGCGAGTCCGTCCGCAACGTGGTCTCCGCCCAGCTCACCGAAGAGGGCCCGGCCCCCTTCCGGCTGAAGGACCGCCCCGGCCTGCTGGCCCTGCTGATGGTGGCCTGGAACAAGGCGTACCGGCGGGAGTTCGTCGAGCGCGAGGGCTTCACCTTCCCTCCCGGCTACTACGAGGACACCCCGTGGACCTTCCCGGTCCTGATGTCCGCCGAGTCGATCACGACCCTGGACCGGGTGTGCGTCCACTACCGCCAGCGCCGCCAGGGCAACATCCTCGGCACCACCAGCGTCAAGCACTTCGACCTCTTCGAGCAGTACGACCGTGTCTTCGCGTTCCTCGACGAGCGCCCCGAACTCGCCTGCTGGCGGCCGGTGTTGTTCCGCCGCATGGTCGACCATCTGACGAAGGTCTTCGCCCGCCGCGACCGTCTGCCCCGCGGCTGCCGCGCCGAGTTCCTGCGCAAGGCCCGTGCTCACTACCGCCGTTACCGCGTTCCCGGCGCCCCGGTCCCGCCGCACTCACGCCTGCGGTACACCCTGATCCGCTGGGGCCTGCACCGCACGTACCGGGCACTGCAGGGCGCGGCAGCCCTGCGCCGCCAGGCGGGCAAGCTCGCCGTCAAACTCCTGCGCACGGCCAGGGCGACGGCCCTGCGTCTGCACTACCGCATCCAGCTCCGGCTCCCGCTGCGTGCCGACCGCGCCGTCTTCGCCGGGCACGACGGCCGTGGGCACGGCGGCAACCCGGCCGCGCTGGAGGATGCCTTCCGCGCGCTCGCGCCGCACATCCGCACGGCGTGGCTCGCCCGCCCCGACACGGCCGCCCACTGGACGGCCCTGGCCCGCTCCAAGTACCTCGTGAGCGACACCGACTTCGAGCCCGGGACGGTCAAGCGACGCGGCCAGATCCTGATCCAGACCCAGCGCGGCACTCCGCTGGGACATACGGGCCTCGACCTCCAGGAGCGCCCGGCCGCGGCACGTGACGTGGACTTCGAAAGGCTCCTCGACGGCGTCGACACATGGGACTACGTCCTGTCGGCCAACCGCCACTCCACCCTCGTCTGGGAGCGCGTCTTCCCGGGCGGCTACACCACGCTCGAATACGGCCACCCCCGCAACGACGTGTTCCAGAAGGCGGCTTCGACGGACGTGGCCCGGTTGCGCGCGTCCCTGGGGATCCCCGACGACAGCGTCGCGATCCTCTACGCACCCGCCCACCGCGACCACCGCCGCACCCAGCGCTCCGACCTCGACCTGGAACGCCTGCTGCGCCGCCTCGGCCCCCGCTTCGTCGTCCTCGCCCGCACCCACGGGCCCGTCCAGCAGGGTGCGCGGATCATCGACGTCACCGGCCGTCCGAGCGTGGAGGACCTCTGTCTCGCCTCGGACGTGCTGCTCACCGACTACTCGTCGATCATGTTCGACTACGCCAACCTGGACCGCCCGATCGTGGTCCACGCCGCCGACGACGACTGGGCGGCCTACGAGGCGGCCCGCGGCACCTACTTCGACGTGCGGTCCTTCGCGCCCGGCGCGGTCGGGCGCAATGAGGACGAGCTGATCGACATCTTCGCCACCGGCCACTGGCGCGGCTCCCGCTCCAGCCAGCTGCGCACCGCCTTCCGCGAGCGCTTCTGCCCGTACGACGACGGACGCGCCAGCGAGCGGGTCGTACGCCATGTCGTCCTGGGCGGAAAGGATGTCCCGGCGTTCGTCCCGCTCGAGGAGCGCCACCCCGTCCCGTCGGTGGCCGCGACCCTCGCGCGCTCCCCGCAAGCCACCGTGCCGCAACCCACCGGGCCCCTGACCGTCACCGACAGCCTCTGAACGCCGTTCTCACTCCGGGGAGTTCGCATGCCCTCCAGCCCGTCGCGGCCCACACCGAGCCGGCCGTCCACCTGGCGTCCCACCGGGCGGCCGGGCCGGCGCCGCGCGGGCTGAGACGCACCCCGGGCCCGCAGGAACATCGACAGAAAGAGCAGAATGCCCCGCTTCAGCATCATCGTCCCGTCCCATGGGGTGACAGGCCGGCTGTCCCAGGCACTGGACTCCGTGCTCGCCCAGTCCTTCGGCGACTTCGAGCTGATTCCGGTCTGCGACGCCCCCGAGGCGCCCGCGGCGGACGTCGTCGCCGGGTTCGCCGAGCGCGACTCCCGGGTGGCCCCGGTGCACTCACCCCCGTCGGGCGGGCTGGCCGGGGCCCGCAACTGCGGGATGCGGGCGGCGACCGGCGCGTATCTGGTGTTCCTCGACTGCGACGACCTCCTCGTCCCCGGCGCCCTGGCCGCACTGGACGCACGCCTGACCGAGACCGGTGACGTCGACGTCCTGTACGTCGAGCACGAGCGCGTCCCCTGGTGGGAGGGCGAGCCGAGCAACCCGGCCGCACTGCTCCTGCCCAGGACACCGGCGGGCGCCTTCTCCCCCGACCAGGTGCCCGCGCTTACGGGCGTGCAGTTGCCCGCGTGGAGTGCGGCCTACCGCAGGGCCTTCCTCATCGAGCAGCAACTCACCTTTCCCGAGGGCCACTTCACCGATATCGGCTTCGGAGGATCGGTCACGCTGAAGGCCGAGAGGGTCGCGGTACTGCGCCAGGCCGTCGTACGGCATCTGGTGCGCAGGCAAGGCAGCCGGCTCGCGCTGCCCGGCGAGCACCATCTCGAACTCCTCGCCCAGACCGACCTGGTCCTCACCCGCGCCGCCGAACAGGGCCTGCCCGCCGACCGGTTGGTCCCGCTGTTCGAGCAGCTCTTCGCGGCCGTGCTGAAGACCGCCGTCCATCCGAAGCGGCTGCCCGCCAAGCGCCGCATCTTCTTCCGGCTGGCGAGCAGGCTGTACCGCCGTCACCGCCCGGCCGGCCACCGCATGCCGGGCGGCAGTCTCGGCGTCCAGCACCGGCTGCTGGCGACCGGGGCGTACACGGCCTTCCGAGCCCTGCGGGGCGTCAACCAGTCGGCGTCGAAGGCCGCCGAGCACCTCCCGCGCCCCCGCATGGTGCGCACGCGTCTGCGGTACGCGGCCAATCTGCGCCGCCCGCTGGATCCGAACCTGGCGGTGTACTGCGCCTATTGGGGCCGCGGCTACGCCTGCAACCCGGCCGCGATCCACGCCAAGGCCCGCGAACTCGCCCCGCATCTGCGCTCGGTGTTCCTGGTCGAGCCGGACCAGGCGCACACCGTGCCGCAGGACATCGAGCATGCGGTGATCGGCAGCGCGAAGTACTGGGACGTGCTGGCCCGCGCCACGTACCTGGTCAACAACGCCAACTTCGCGGACGCGGTCGTCAAGCGCCCCGGCAGCGTGCACCTGTCGACCCAGCACGGCACCCCGCTGAAGAAGATGGGCGTGGACCAGGCGACGTATCCCGTGGTGGCGGCCGCGACCGGCAGCTTCACCAAGCTGCTGGCCCGCATCGACCGCTGGGACTACAACCTCACCTCCAACCGTCACTCCACGCAGATGTGGGAGCGGGCCTTCCCGGCCGCGCACGAAACGCTCGAGTACGGCTATCCGCGCAACGACGTCTACTACACGGCGACGGCGGCGGACGTCGCCCGGATCCGGGCGGAGCTGGGGATCCCGGAGGGCAAGACGGCCGTCCTCTACGCGCCGACCCACCGCGACTACCACACCGGCTTCGACACCGGCCTGGACCTGGAGGCCTTCTGCGAGGAGGCCGGCGAGGACATCGTCGTCCTCCTGCGGGCCCACTACTTCTACGACCAGGGCACGGCACGGAACACCGGCCGGATCATCGACGTCACCGCGCACCGCTCCTCCGAGGACGTGTGCCTGGCCGCCGACGCCCTGATCACCGACTACTCGTCGATCATGTTCGACTACGCCAACCTGGACCGGCCCGTCGTCGTGTACGCGGACGACTGGGACGTCTACCGGGAGACCCGGGGCGTCTACTTCGACCTGATGGAGGCCCCGCCGGGCCCGGTGGCACGGACACCCGGCGAACTCGCCCGCGTCTTTCGCGACGGCTCCTGGGCGTCGCCCGAGTCCACGGCCGCGCGCGCCGCCTTCCGGGAGCGTTTCTGCCAGTTCGACGACGGTCGCGCCGCCGAGCGCGTCGTACGCCGGGTGCTGCTGGGAGAGCCACCCGAGTCGATCCCGCCCGTGATCCCGCTCGCCGAGCGCACCCCGGCCCCGGTCCCCGCCCTTGTGAGGAACTGAACCCGTGCCCCGCTTCAGCATCATCGTCCCCGTCTTCAAGGTGCAGGGCTTCCTGCGCGAGTGCATCGACTCGGTGCTCGGACAGTCGTACCCCGACTTCGAGGTGATCGCCGTCGACGACCGCTCGCCCGACTTCTGCGGCGCGATCCTCGACGAGTACGCGGAGCGCGACGAGCGGGTGCGGGTGCTGCACCTGCCCGAGAACGTCGGCCTCGGCCGGGCCCGCAACGCCGGCCTGGAGCAGGCGCGCGGCGACTACGTCCTCTTCCTCGACAGCGACGACTTCTACACGCCCGGTCTGCTGGCCGCCGTCGCCGACCGGCTGAAGAGCGCCGAGGACCCGGACATCCTGGTCTTCGACCACGTACGCACCCACTGGTGGGGGCGGGGCGGCCCCAGTGACGCCTCCACCCTGCTGGCCGCGGCGGGCCAGGACGTCTTCGACCTCCGTCAGAGCCCGCAGTACGTCCACCTGTTCCTGGTCGCCTGGAACAAGGCGTACCGGCGCGACTTCTTCCAGGAGCACGGCCTGCAGTACGCGCCCGGCCTGTACGAGGACGCGCCGGTCACCTACCGGTCGATGGTGCTGGCCGAGCGCATCGCCTGTCTGAACCGGATCGGCGTCGAGTACCGGCAGCGGCGGCAGGGCGCCATCACCAAGACCCCGGGGCGCCGGCACTTCGACATCTTCACGCAGTACGAGGGCCTGTTCGCGTTCCTGGAGGAGCATGACGACCTCGCCTGGGCGCGCCCGCTGCTGTTCGAACGGGCCCTGGACCACATGCTGTTCGTGATCGCCCGCGAGGACCGGGTGACCCTGGCGGACCGCGGCAACTTCTACCGCGAGATCCGCGCCTTCCACGAGCGGCACTGTCCCGAGGGCTTCGTGCCGCCGGACGGAGACCGCGGCACGGAGATGCGGCTGCTGGCCTCGGCGCCGTACGCCTCGTACGCGGCCCTGCGCGCGTCGCGCGGCCTGCGCAGGCTCGCCGGGGCCGGCAGGAGGCGCACGCTGGGCAGGGCGTCGACGGCGGCCCAGCACGCCTCGTACCGGGCCCAGTCGAAGCTGCCGCTCGATCCGCACCTCGCCGTCTACTCGGCGACCCACCATGCGGGCGTGCACGGCGACCCGGCCGCGATCCACGCCAAGGCCCGCGAACTGGCGCCGCACATCCACGGGGTGTGGGTGGTCCGGGAGGACGCGGTGGACTCGCTGCCGCCCGGCATCGACCATGTGACGCCGGGCTCGCGGCGCTACCGCTCGGTCATGGCGCGGGCCACGTACTGGGTGAACAACGTCAACTGGCCCGGCGCGCTGGTCAAACGCCCCGGCCAGATCCACCTGCACACCCATCAGGGCACCCCGCTCAAGTACATGGGCGCCGACCTGCTGACCAAGCCCGGCGCCCGGCACGGGTTCAGCGTGCCGAAGATGCTGCACCGCGCCGACCGCTGGGACCTGAGCCTGGTCGCCAACCGCCACTCCGAGCTGGTGTGGGACCGGGCGTATCCCTGTCACTTCACCTCGCTGCGGACGGGCAGCCCGCGCAACGACGTACTGGTCGACCCGGCGGCGGATCACGGCGCGGCCGTCCGCGCGCGGCTCGGCGTCCCCGCCGGGAACACGGTCGTGCTGTACGCCCCGACCCGCCGCGAGTACCGGCGCGGCGGGCACGTCGACCGGATCGACCTGGCCCGGTTCGCCGCGGACCTCGGCGCCGGACACACCCTCGTCGTACGCCTGCACCCCTGTCTCGCCACCGGCACGACGCGCGGGCTCGGACTCGCCGATCTGCACGCACGCGGCGTGCTGATCGACGCCACGGACGAGCCGCACGTCGAGGACCTGATGCTCGCCTCCGACGTACTGGTCACCGACTACTCGGCCCTGATGTTCGACTACGCCAACCTGGACCGGCCGATCGTGATCCACGCCGACGACTGGGGCGCGTACGCGGCGAGCCGGGGTGCCTACTTCGACATCACCGCCGAGGCGCCGGGCCATGTGTCGCGCTCCTACCGGGAGTTGGCGTGGCTGTTCGCCTCGGAGACATGGCGGGACGAGGAGTCGGCGGGCCTCAGGGCCGGCTTCCGGGAGCGGTTCTGCGAGTTCGACGACGGGCGGGCCGCCGAGCGGGTCGTCCGGACGCTGCTGCTCGGCGAGCAGATGCCGGAACCGGCGGCAACCCCCGCGCTGCCCGCCCCGGCCGCTGAACGGGCCCACTCGATGAGCTGACGTCCGCCGTTCCGGCGCTCCTCGGGGGACCTACGGTGGCGGCGCATCGGCCCTGGGGGCTGCCGAGGAGGGTGCTGTGCCGGGGGCGGTGGCGTTCGTCCGCCCCCGGCCCGCCCGGGACGAACGACAGCGCGGACGCCGGGTCGCCGACGTCCGCGCTCACTTCTCCCCGGCGGGACCCGGGCCGGGCCCGAGGCGGGTCCGGTGATCCGTGGGGGCTACTCGATGACGAGGTCGACCTCGATGTTGCCGCGGGTGGCGTTGGAGTAGGGGCACACCTGGTGGGCGGTCTCGACGAGCTTGCGGCGGGTCGCCTCGTCCACGGTGTCCGGAAGCTCGATGCGGAGGGTGACCTTGAGGGCGAAGCCCTCGCCCTGCTTGCCTATGCCGACCTCGGCGGTCACGGCGGCGTCGCTGACGTCGACCTTCGCCTGGCGGCCGACGAGGCCGAGGGCGCTGCCGAAGCAGGCGGCGTATCCGGCGGCGAACAGCTGCTCCGGGTTGGTGCCCTCGCCGTTGCCGCCCAGCTCCACCGGGGGGGCCAGCTTGAGGTCGATCTTGCCGTCGTTGGAAACGGCGCGACCGTCACGGCCGTGGGTGGCGGTGGCGACAGCGGTGTAGAGCGCGTCCATGGATGACCATCCCTCTCGAGTTCACGTTCGGCGGCTCTTCCGTGGCCGCCTCACGGCCATAAGTAGAGCACACAATTCAGTTGTGCACAACTGAATGGCTCGCAAGAGCTATCCTGGAGGCATGACCACCGAGCCCGAGACCCCCGCGACCGACTGGCTCCGCCTCGACCAGCAGATCTGCTTCTCCCTGCACGCCGCCTCGCGCGCCTTCGGCGGCGTCTACCGCGTGGTCCTCAAGGACCTCGGGCTCACCTATCCCCAGTACCTGGTGATGCTGCTGCTGTGGGAGCACGGCGATCTGCCGGTCAAGAAGCTGGGCGAACACCTGCGGCTCGACTCCGGCACCCTGTCCCCGCTGCTCAAGCGGCTGGAGGCGGCCGGTCTGGTACGGCGTGAGCGCAGCGCCCGCGACGAGCGCTCGGTCGAGGTCCGGCTGACCGAGCAGGGCACGGCGTTGCGCGAGCGCGCGGTGCAGGTACCGCGCCGCATCGCCGCGGCGACGGGCTTCGACGTCGACGAGATCCGCACCCTGCGCGCCCGCCTCGACGAGCTGACCCACGCCCTGGACGCGGCCGTGCCCTCGGAGTCGGCGGGGCGTCCGGAACAACGGGCATAGGCCGTGACCCGCCGGACTACGGACGGGACGGCAACCCCGGCAGCCTCTCGCAGCCTGGCGGCGGACAGGGTGAGCCGCTGGTGGGCCGGGCGGTCGCTCCCAGGGCCGCCGCGGGCGGAGAAGCCGTCGTCCGCGCCGGGCGGCGGACGTAGAGGCGCAGGGTCACGCGGCCGCTGACGTATTTCTCGCGGGCGGTGAACTGCTCCTCCACGAGCGCGAGTTTGATGCGGTCGGCCCGGTTGCCCGGACGCAGCCGCGAGCGCAGCAGCCTCGAATCGGCGACGACCCAGACGCGGGCCGCGCCGAGGAGCTTGTGCCGTAGGTCGCCGGGGGCGGATTCGCGGCCGCTGAGGGTGCCCGACCGGGGCCCCGACTCCCGGAGCGCGACGTCGCGGGCCTGGCTGAACCCCTTCGGATACGTCAGTGCCGCGAGCCGCCAGGTCGACGGCAGGTACAGCACCGGATCGCCGGGGCGGATGTCGTGGGCGGCGACGGCGGCGACGGCGGCGAGGTTCTCGGGGCGGTGCGCCGGGGAGCGGTCCTGCCGGTAGAGGGGGAGGCACTGGACGAAGGCGAGGCCGACGGTCAGGACACCGGTGAGGGTGACGTAGCGGCCGTAGCGCCGCCGGCTGCCGAGGGGTCGCAGGTGCCCCAGGGCCACGGCCACCCGGTCGAGGCCCGCGGCTGTCAGCAACGGCGCCCCCGCCAGCGCGTACAGCACATACCGCTCGTGATACAGCGGCCGGTACTGCGACACGGTCATCAGGATCGCCGGCGGCAGCACGAGCAACGGGAACGCGACCACCGCCGGCCGCCCTGCCCCGAGCCCCACCACCATCAGCAGGACGCACACCCAGAACGCCGCCCCCGTCGGACCGGCGGCGAAGTCTCCCACCAGCGCCTCCGCGTTGTCCCACCCGGGCGCGACCAGCCAGGCCACCTGCCCCGACTGCCGCTGGGACACCCACACCAGGGGCAGCACAACGACCCCCACCAGCGCCGCCGCCCGCACCCAGTCGAGCCACACCCCCCTCGGCACCCGCGCGAGCAGCAGGGTCACGGCATGCGCGCACAGCGCCAGAACCACCAGCTCGTGCAGCAGACAGGTCACGGCGAGGAGACCCCCGTACCGCCACCACCACCCCCGCCGCGGCCGGCCCTCCACGGCCGACACCAGCAGCAGCGTCGCCCCGGCCACACCCGCCGCGACGATCGCGTACGACCGTCCCTCCTGCGCGTAGTGGCCGGTCAGAGGTGTGACCGCGTAGAGCAGCCCGGCCCACAGCCCGACTCTCGGCCGGGCCAGCCGGACGCCCAGGGCAGCGACCAGGCCGGCCGTCGCGGCCGCCCCGCACACGGACGGCAGGCGCAGGACGACCTCGCCGGGGTGGACGGCGAGCACGACGTGCATGAACAGGTAGTACAGGCCGTGCACCGCGTCCATCCCGTGGAGCAGCTGCCAGATCTGCGGCACCGTCCGCCGCCCGACCAGGAAGGTGACGCTCTCGTCGCCCCACATGCCACCGCGGTCGAGACCCCACAGCCCGATCGCGAGTATGGCCGCGACGGGCACCGCCACGGCCACGATCTCCGCACGCACCCACCGACGGTTCGCCCGTCCCGCGTCCTCGATCTCCACACGGCTGATTTTGTGTGGTTGGCGAGCGCTTAACGGGGATTGACGGTGTTTTAGCTCTAACACACCATTCGCCCGGCTTACCATCCGCCGTGATGAATGCAGCGATCACCCTTGTCCGCACACACCGTCTCCTCACACTCGGCACCGCCTGGCTCGCCACCCGTGCCCTGATGCTGTGGCTGCTCGCGCACAACGCGACGCCACTGCTCGGCCGGGGCGGGGTAGCACGGGAGGTGTGGCGCCTGTACCACCACTGGTACGGCGTCCTCGCACACGGCGCCTTCCCCGCGCACGACCCGCTGTGGCAGTACCCCCCGGGCGCCGGCGCGGTACTGCTGTCGCCCGTACTGCTGCCGGGCCTGACCTACTTTCAGGCGTTCGTGGCTCTCACCCTCGCCGCCGACGCGGCGATCACACTGGCCCTGGCCCACTCGGGCACCCGTACCGGCCGCACCCTCCTCGGGGCCGCGATGTGGGTGGCCGGTCTCCCGCTCCTCCTGCACGTCCCGCTCGCCCGCTACGACTTGCAGGTCACGGCGTTCGCCGTCCTCTCCCTGTTGACGTTGTCGCGCTCCACGCGCGCGTACGGGGCACTGGCGGCGCTCGGCGCGCTGGTGAAGGTGTGGCCGGCGCTGGTGCTGCTGGGTACCCCGAGGGGGCGCACGACGCGTTCCGCGTGGGTCTGGGCCGCCGTCACCGGGGCCGGGTCGCTCGCGCTCCTGTCGGCGCTGTTCGCCAACCCGCTGGCGTTCCTGCGGCAACAGGGCGGCCGGGGCGTGCAGATCGAGTCGCTCGGCGGCACGGCGCTCGCCCTGGCCACGCATGCCGGGTGGCCGGGGAAAGTCCGCTACCAGTACGGCGCGCTGGAGTTCACGGGACCGCATGTGCGGACCGTCGCGCACGTGTCCCTCGCGCTCACGGCGGTCGCCTTCGGGCTGCTGCTCCTGTGGCGGCTGCGGGCCCGGCACTGGACGCCCGCGACGCCGTACGACGCGGCGCTGAGCGCGGTGCTGCTGTTCACCGTCACCAGCCGGGTGATCAGCCCGCAGTACATGATCTGGCTGCTGGGCACGGCCGCCGTGTGCCTGACCTCGCGGCACACCGTGCAACGCCCGGCAGCCGCCCTGATCCTGGTGGCGACCGCGCTCAGCGCCGTCGCCTATCCGACCCTGTACGCCCAGGTCAGGGCCTGCACGTGGACGGGCTGCGGCCTGATGCTCGCCCGCAACGGGCTGCTCGCCGTGGCCGCCGTACTGTCCTTCACCCGCCTGTGGCGCTCCACCGCCACCCCGCCCACGAAGCGGAACCGGGCACCACAGATGTCCCCCGATTCACGGGGCGTTGCACCGGTGGTGCACGTATGACTCCGCGGGCCTGCTTCACTGATACCGACCTCAGCGCACATCGCACACCTCAGGCCAACTGACGAGGGGACGGCCGAACATGACCTGGCTGATCACCGGCGGTGCCGGCTACATCGGGGCGCACGTCGTCCGGGCGATGTCCGAGGCGGGCGAGAGGGCCGTGGTGTACGACGACCTGTCGACGGGCATCGCCGAGCGCGTGCCGGACGGGGTGCCGCTGGTGGTGGGTTCGACGCTGGACGGCGAGCGGGTCGGGCGGGTGCTCGCGGACCACGACGTCACCGGGGTCGTGCATCTGGCGGCGAAGAAGCAGGTGGGCGAGTCGGTGGACCTGCCCCTGCACTACTACCGGGAGAACGTCGAGGGCCTGCGCGTCCTCCTGGAGGCCGTGACGGCGGCCGACGTGCCGTCCTTCGTGTTCTCGTCGTCCGCGGCCGTCTACGGCATGCCGGACGTGGACCTGGTGACGGAGGAGACGCCCTGCGTGCCGATGTCGCCGTACGGCGAGACGAAGCTGGCCGGCGAGTGGCTGGTCCGCGCGACGGGCCGGGCGACCGGCCTGTCCACAGCCTCTCTGCGCTACTTCAACGTGGCGGGCGCGGCGACCCCCCGGCTCGCGGACACCGGAGTCTTCAACCTGATCCCGATGGTCTTCGAGAAGCTCACCGAGAACGCACCCCCGCGCATCTTCGGCGACGACTATGCGACCCCCGACGGGACGTGTGTACGCGACTACATCCACGTGGTGGACCTGGCCGAGGCACATGTCGCGGCGGCCCGCGCGCTCCGGTCGTCCCCCGGCCGCGACCTCACCCTCAACATCGGCCGCGGGGAGGGCGTCTCCGTCCGCGAAATGATCGACCACATCAACGCGATCACGGGCTACGACCGCTCCCCGACCGTCACCCCGCGCCGCCCCGGCGACCCACCCCGAGTCGTCGCCTCCGCCGACCGCGCCGCCACCGAACTGGCCTGGAAGGCCAAGCACGACATCCAGGACATGATCACCTCGGCCTGGGAGGGCTGGGTGCGACTCCATCCGGAGGCGTCGCGGGACTAGTGCCGCGTCAGCCAGGGTGCACCCCGTCGCGACGCCCGGCACACGCGCCCCCGCCCTCGAACCGGCTCCGCCCGGCTCGGGCGGGGGGACCGCCTTCGCCGCACCGGCCGAAAGCGGTCCCAAGTACGTCCGGTACGAGGACTTCCGGCCGGCACGCCGAGAGCAGGTACCGGACGCCGCTCCTTGACGGGCAAACCTTGGCTGACGCGGCACTGGCTTGCCGAGGCGCCGCCGTCGACCTCCGCGGCGCGGCGACTCGCTCCACGGCCACCGGCGGCCGGGGAGCGCAGCGTACTCGCAGCGCCTGAGACGCTCACAGCGCCTTGAGCGCCTCCGCGGTGGCCCGCGCGAGCGCCCCGAGATACCCCTTCGGCAGCTTCGGGCTGCGGATCACCACCGAGCGCCAGTACAGGGGACCCGAGATCAGGTCGAGGGCCAGCTCGTCGTCGAACCCGTCGCGGATCTCGCCGCGCCGCTCGGCGGCCACCAGGATCTTGCTGGCCACGCCCTCCTGCCCCTCCCTCAGCGTCTTCTGCATCGCCTCGGCGATCTCGGGGTTGCGGGCGGCCTCGGCCTGCAGGTCCGGGATGATCTGCGAGGCCACCGGGTGGCGCAGGGCGCGCGAGGTGACCTCGTACAGCAGGCGCAGGTCGCCCTCCAGGGAGCCCGTGTCCGGCGTCGGCAGGCCCATCACCGCGATCGCCGAGACGACGTCGAGCACCAGGTGCAGCTTGGAGCGCCAGCGGCGGTAGACCGCGGTCTTGCCGACGCCCGCGCGGCGCGCGATCCCCTCGATGGACATCCGCGCATAGCCGACTGCCGCGAGCTCCTCGAAGACGGCCGCCCGGATGGCTTCCGTCACGTCCTCGCGGAGTACGGCCGCCCCGGCGGGGGCACGGCGGCGCGGACGCGTCTGGGGCTCGTCGGCGTTCGTCGTCATGCGGACCAGCATAGGGCGTTACGACGAAACGGTTGCGTTCCGACGTCAAATCGGCCTACGCTCCCGTTGCGACGATACGGTCCCGTCCCGACGTAAGAGAACATGAAGAGAAGCGTAAGGAAACGTGGGGCAACGGGCCGGCCGGACGCCAGCATCCCCTCCCCCCGAGCGAAAGCAGCGGATGTGAGCCAGGTCATCCACACACCGCCCCCGGCGCCGGCCCCGGCCGACGACGACCTCGCGGCGCTCGCCGCACGGCACGGCCTGTCGGTCAGCGGTGCCCGTCCCTCCCTGCCCGCGTACGTCCGGCAGTTGTGGGACCGGCGCCACTTCATCACGGCGTTCGCCACGGCCAAGCTCACGGCGCAATACAGCCAGGCGAAGCTCGGCCAGGTCTGGCAGGTCATGACCCCGCTGCTGAACGCGGCGGTGTACTACTTCATCTTCGGCGTCCTGCTGCACACCAAGAAGGGCGTGCCTGACTACATCCCGTTCCTGGTCACGGGCGTGTTCATCTGGACGTTCACGCAGAGCTCGATCATGGCGGGCACCCGCGCGATCTCCGGCAACCTCGGCCTGGTCCGGGCGCTGCACTTCCCGCGGGCCGCGCTGCCGATCTCCTTCTGCCTGCAGCAGCTCCAGCAGCTGCTGTTCTCGATGGCCGCCCTGGTCGTCATCCTGCTCTGCTTCGGCGTGCCGGTCGCCTTCTCCTGGGTGCTGGCGATCCCGGCCCTCGTGCTGCAGTTCACCTTCAACGCGGGCGTCGCGATGATCATGGCGCGGATGGGTGCCAAGACGCCGGACATCGCGCAGCTGATGCCCTTCGTGCTGCGCACCTGGATGTACATCTCGGGCGTCATGTGGAACATCGACAAGCTGACCGGCAAGGGCAGCGGGCTGCCGCACTGGGTGGCCCCGGCCCTCAAGGCCAATCCGGCCGCCGTCTACATCGACCTGATGCGCTACGCCCTGATCGACAGCTTCCACTCGCACCAGCTGCCGCCCCACGTGTGGGTGCTCTCGGTGGGCTGGGCGCTGCTCGCCGGCGTCGGCGGCTTCATCTACTTCTGGAAGGCTGAGGAGACGTACGGCCGTGGCTGAGTACACCAACGAGTTCACCGACGAGTACGCGGACGCGTACACCGACGCGCTCCCCCAGCTCACCGACGCGCTCCCCGCCGACCAGATCCCCACGGTCGTCGCCGACGGCGTCGACATCGTCTACCGGGTCAACGGCACCGGCGCCGGACGCGGCTCCGCGACCGCCGCCCTCAACCGCATGCTGCGCCGGGGGCAGGCCGAGAAGGCGGCGGGCGTGCGCAAGGTGCACGCCGTCAAGAACGTGTCGTTCGTCGCCTACAAGGGCGAGGCGATCGGCCTGATCGGCACCAACGGCTCGGGCAAGTCGACGCTGCTGAAAGCGGTCGCGGGCCTGCTGCCGGTGGAGAACGGCCATATCTACACCCACGGCCAGCCCTCTCTCCTCGGCGTCAACGCGGCCCTGATGGGCGACCTGACCGGCGAGCGCAACGTCTACCTCGGCGGCCTCGCCATGGGCATGTCCCGCGAGGAGGTCAAGGAGCGCTACCAGGACATCGTCGACTTCTCCGGCATCAACGAGAAGGGCGACTTCATCACCCTGCCGATGCGCACGTACTCCTCCGGCATGGGCGCCCGTCTGCGCTTCTCCATCGCCGCCGCCAAGGACCACGACGTGCTCCTCATCGACGAGGCGCTCGCCACCGGCGACCGGTCCTTCCAGAAGCGGTCCGAGGAACGCATCCGCGAACTGCGCAAACACGCGGGCACGGTGTTCCTGGTCAGCCACAACAACAAGTCGATCCGCGACACCTGCGAACGCGTGCTGTGGCTGGAGCGCGGCGAACTGCGCATGGACGGACCGACCGAGGACGTCATGAGGGAGTACGAGGCCTTCACCGGTGACAAGAGCGACAAGGCCAAGCCGAAGCCCAAGGTCGCCGTCGCCTCCTGACTGCCTGACGTTCTGACGTTCTGACGCTTCAACGACGAGGGCGCCCCGAGCCGTTCGGCTCCGGGCGCCCTCGTCGCGTAGGCCCGCATAGGCCTGCGTAGGCCTACGACGTGGCCACAGGGCTTACGAATGCGTCCGCAGCAGTGTCCTCATCGTCCGCATCGCCACCGACAGGTTGGCGAGGTCGAACGTCTCCGAGCCCTGGATCTCGTCCAGGGTCGAGCGTGCCCGGCCCAGGATCGCCGCGTTCTTCTCCTCCCACGCCTTGAAGCGCTCCTCGGGAGTCGAGGTGCCGTTGCCCACGGCCAGGACGTCCGAGGTCACGGCCGCGTGGGCCGCGTACAGGTCCTCGCGGATGGAGGCGCGGGCCATGGACTGCCAGCGGTCGCTGCGGGGCAGCTCGATGATGCGGTCCATGAGCTGGGTGATGTGCAGCCGGTCGGCGAGGTCGTAGTAGACCTCGGCGACGTCCATCGGCTCCTTGCCCATGCGGTCGGCCACCGACACGATGTCCAGCGCCGGGAACGCGGAGGAGAACCCCGCCACCCGTGTGGCCAGCTCGTCCGGGACGCCGGCGCCGGTCAGCTCGTCGTAGATCTGCTGCCACCACTCGAGGTCCGCTCCGCGCAGCAGCTTCGTCAGCTGCTGCCAGACCTGCTCGACGCGCTCGGCGAAGAAGTCGACCGTCTCGGCGAGCTGCAGCGGCTGCGGCCGGTTGTTGAGCAGCCAGCGCGTGCCGCGCTCCACCAGCCGGCGCGAGTGCAGGCGGATACGGGTCTGGACGGCGGCCTCGACCTGGTTGTCCAGCCCCTCCACCGCGTCCCACACCGGTGCGGAGCGGAAGATCGCGCGGGCCGCGGTCTGCGCCCTGACGATCTCCTCCAGCGAGGCGCCGGTCTCCTCGCGCAGGCGGTGCAGATAGGTCGTGCCACCCGTGTTGACCGTGTCGTTGACCAGGACGGTCGTGGTGATCTCACGGTTCAGCGGGTGGCCGTCGATCTGGTCGGTGAACTTCTCGCGCAGCGCGGCCGGGAAGTAGGTGTGCAGCAGACCGCGCAGATACGGGTCGTCCGGCAGCGAGGTGTGCAGCAGCTCGTCGGCGACCGTGATCTTCGTGTACGCCAGCAGGACGGCCGTCTCCGGGCTGGTGAGGCCCTGGCCCGCGCTGAGGCGCTCGCGGATCTGGCGGTCGGCCGGGAGGAACTCCAGCGCCCGGTCCAGATGGCCCGAGCGCACCAGGTGGCGCATGTAGCGCTGCTGGGCGTGGAGCATGTCCTTGGACTGGGCGAGCGCGTTGGCGATCGCCGTGTTCTGCGCGTAGTTGTTGCGCAGGACCAGGTGGCCGACCTCGTCGGTCATCTCGGCGAGCAGCTTGTTGCGCTGCTTGACGGTCATGTCGCCGTCCGCCACCAGGCCGTTGAGCAGGATCTTGATGTTCACCTCGTGGTCGGAGGTGTCCACGCCCGCGCTGTTGTCGATGGCGTCCGTGTTGATCTTGCCGCCGTGCCGTGCGAACTCGATCCGGCCGAGCTGGGTCAGACCCAGGTTGCCGCCCTCGCCGACGACCTTGACGCGCAGGTCGGCGCCGTCGACGCGGATGGCGTCGTTGGCCTTGTCGCCGACGTCTGCCTGGGTCTCCGTGCTGGCCTTCACATACGTACCGATGCCGCCGTTCCACAGCAGGTCCACCGGGGCCTGGAGGATGGCCTTCATCAGGTCGGCCGGGGTCATCTTGGAGACCTTGCCCTCGATACCGAGGGCCTCACGGATGTGCGAGTTGAGCTGGATGGCCTTGGCGGTGCGCGGGAACACGCCGCCACCGGCCGAGATGAGCTCGGTGTTGTAGTCGGCCCAGCTGGAGCGTGGCAGCTCGAACACGCGGCGGCGCTCGGCGTACGAGGTCTCCGCGACCGGGTTCGGGTCGATGAAGATGTGCCGGTGGTCGAAGGCGGCGACCAGGCGGATGTGCTCGCTCAGCAGCATGCCGTTGCCGAACACGTCGCCGGACATGTCGCCGATGCCGACGACCGTGAAGTCCTCGCTCTGCGTGTCGACGCCCAGCTCCCGGAAGTGCCGCTTGACGGACTCCCAGGCACCGCGGGCGGTGATGCCCATGCCCTTGTGGTCGTAGCCCGCGGAGCCGCCGGAGGCGAAGGCGTCGCCCAGCCAGAAGTTGTACGTCTCCGCGACCCCGTTGGCGATGTCCGAGAAGGTCGCGGTGCCCTTGTCGGCGGCGACGACGAGGTAGGTGTCGTCCTCGTCGTGGCGCACGACGTCGGCCGGGGGCACGACCTCGCCGGCCACCATGTTGTCCGTGATGTCGAGCAGGGCCGAGATGAACGTCTTGTAGCTGGCGATGCCCTCGGCCAGCCACGCGTCCCGGTCCACGCTCGGGTCCGGCAGCTGCTTGGCGACGAAGCCGCCCTTGGCACCGACCGGCACGATGACGGTGTTCTTCACCATCTGTGCCTTGACCAGGCCGAGGATCTCGGTCCGGAAGTCCTCACGCCGGTCGGACCAGCGCAGACCTCCGCGTGCGACCTTGCCGAAGCGCAGGTGCACGCCCTCCACACGCGGCGAGTACACCCAGATCTCGAACGCCGGGCGCGGCGCCGGCAGATCGGGGATCGCCTGCGGGTCGAACTTCATGGACACGTACGCGTGCGGCTTGCCGCCCGCGGCCTCCTGGAAGAAGTTCGTACGGAGGGTCGCCTTGATGACCGTCAGGAAGGACCGCAGGATCCGGTCCTCGTCGAGGGAGGCCACCTGGTCGAGGGCCGCGTCCACCTCTTCGAGGAGGGCGTCGACGATCTCGCGGCCCGCGCGCTGGCGGTCCGGCGACATCCGCGCCTCGAACAGGGAGATCAGCAGCCGGGTGGTGTGGACGTTGTTGCGGAGGGTGTCCTCCATGTAGTCCTGCGAGAAGGTGGAGCCCGCCTGCCGGAGGTACTTCGCGTACGCCCGCAGCACCATCGCCTGGCGCCAGTTCAGCCCGGCGCTGAGCACGAGGGCGTTGAAGCCGTCGTTCTCCGCCTTGCCGGTCCAGGTGGCGGCGAAGGCCTCCTGGAAGCGCTCGCGGCCGTCGTCGCCGAGGTAGTCGCCGCCGCCGTTCTGCGACTTGGGCATGCGCAGGCCGAAGTCGTAGATCCACGCGGTGGTGCGGTCCGAGCAGCGCAGCTCGTACGGCCGCTCGTCCGTCACCTCGACGCCGAGCCGGCTGAGGGCCGGCAGCACCGCCGACAGGGAGACGGCCTCGCCCCTGCGGTAGATCTTGAACCGGCGCTCCTCGGGGGCGGCGCCCACGGGCTCGTACAGGCTGAGCGAGAAGTCCTTGCCGCTCGCCGCCTGCGCCTCGCTGAGCTGTTCGAGGTGGACGAGGTCGGCGACCGCGGCACGCGGCGTGTGGTCCGCCTTGTAGCCCTCGGCGAAGGCGCTGCCGTACTTGCGCAGCAGCTCCGCGGCCTTCTCCTCGCCGCACTCGGCGTTCAGTGCCTCGGCGAAGCCGTCGGCCCAGGAACGCGCGGCCTCCACCAGCCGCGCCTCGATGCGCTCCTTGTCGGCGTCGGACAGCTGCGGCAGCTCGGTGCCCTGCGGGACGCGCACCACGAAGTGCAGCCGGGACAGGATCGACTCGGTGTTCCAGGCCGTGAAGTCGACGCTGGTGCCGTCGAGTTCCTCCTTCAGGATGTCGATGATCCTGAGGCGGACACCGGTGGTGTAGCGGTCGCGCGGGAGGTAGACGAGGGCGGAGTAGTAGCGCCCGTACTCGTCCTGGCGCAGGTAGAGGCGAAGCCGCCTGCGCTCCTGGAGGTAGAGGACGGAGGTGGCGATGGTCTCGAGCTCGTCGGCCGGGGTCTGGAAGAGCTCGTCGCGCGGGTAGGTCTCCAGGATCTGCAGCAGGTCGCGCCCGTCGTGGCTGTTGGGCGAGAAGCCGGCGCGCTCCAGGACCTCCTCGACCTTGCGGCGGATGACCGGAACCCGGCGGACCGACTCGGTGTACGCGGCGGAGGAGAACAGACCGAGGAAGCGGCGCTCGCCGACGACGTTGCCGTCCGCGTCGAACTTCTTGACGCCGATGTAGTCCAGGTACGACGGCCGGTGCACGGTCGCGCGGCTGTTCGCCTTGGTCAGGACGAGGAGCTTGTGCTCGCGCGCCTTGGCGCGGGCGTCGGCGGGCAGCCGCTCGAAGGACGGGCTGACCGGGTGGCTCTCGTCCGCGGCGTGCTGCGGGTCGGAGCGCAGGATGCCGAGGCCGGTGCCGGGCACGGCGGCCAGCGAGTCGTCCTCGCGCAGCTCGTACTCGCGGTAGCCGAGGAAGGTGAAGTGGTCGGCGGACAGCCAGCGCAGCAGCTCGCGGGCCTCCTCGACGTCCTGCTCGCGCAGGTCGGAGGCGACGGGCTCGGCGGGCAGCTCGTCGGCCATGCGCAGCGAAGCGTCCCGCATCTTGTCCCAGTCCTCGACGGTCTCGCGGACGTCGGACAGGACGCGCAGCAGGTCGGCGGTGATCTGCTTGAGGTCGCCGCGGTCGGTCTCGCGGTCGATCTCGACGTGGATCCAGGACTCGGTGTGCGCGTCGTGCGGAAGGTCGCCGCCCGACTGCGCGCTGAGCACCTCGATGAGCTTGCCGGCGACGTCCCGGCGGACGACGATCTGCGGGTGGATGACGACGTGGATGCCGCGCCCCTGCCGCGTCAGCTCATTGGTGACGGAGTCGACCAGGAAGGGCATGTCGTCGGTGACGACCTCGACGACGGAGTGGCTGCACGTCCACCCGTTCTCCTCCACCGTGGGCGTGTGCACCCGCACGTTGGCCGTGCCCTGCGGGCGGTTCTCGGCCAGCCGGTAGTGCGAGAGTGCGGCTCCGAAGATGTCGACCGGGTCGCGGTCGCTGAGGTCCTCCGGGGCGGTGTGCAGGTAGTAGCGCTGGAGGAACGCGAGCACGCTGTCCCGGTCGGGCGTGCCCTCATCCGTCGTCCCGGTCGGTAGGTGCCCCCCGACCGGGCTGTTCTCAGCTACCCGGGCGGCCCTCTCTAGCAGCTCGGCCTTGGCTTCGTCCAGCTTGGTCTGCATTGTCCTCTGGCTCCTGTCGCGCGCCGTTGCGTGACGTAGAAGAAAGTACGGGCTCTTCCCCTGGGACGTGACGCCGTGACGCGGGGTGTCCGGTCTGCTCCGACGCTATGCCGCAAGGGGAGATGAGCGGGGGGGTATCGGCCATTGCCGACGCGCCCACGGGGTGTGACGCTGCTCTCGGCGTCGTCTGCTTCCGGGGGGTGTGCGGCGTCCTGGGGGTCCGTGCGACCCCGTCCCGCCCGCGAGGACCAGCGACCGCCACCCGGCCACGGAGGTGTTCCGTGCTCACCGGGCGTAGGGCAGGGGCATGGATGCCCCCGCGAGCTATCGCGCTGATCACGCCATAAGGCTATCGCTCACCATGGGGGGCCCGTCATGAGCCGTATGTGCACAAAACTAGGGGTCGAACTTTGACACTCTGCACAGGGGCGTGAGCCCTGTTGTCGTGCGGGTCGGCGATTGCAGCCCTTCATCTGATCCCCCTTGCTCGAAAACGACCGGACCCCTTGGCAGGACCGCCCTCAAAGAGGCACGTTGCCCATGACAGCGCACGCCCTCCCGAGGGGAGCCGCCCGACATGACCGCGAAAATCCTCATCGTCACCGGCGACGCAGCAGAGTCACTCGAGGTCCTGTACCCGTACCAGCGCCTCCGCGAGGAGGGCTACGAAGTCCACATCGCGGCCCCCGCCCGCAAGCAGCTCCGGTTCGTCGTCCACGACTTCGAACCCGGCTTCGACACCTACACCGAGAAGCCCGGCTACACCTGGCCGGCCGACCTCGCCTTCGCCGAGGTCGATCCCGGCCAGTACGCCGCCCTCGTCATCCCGGGCGGCCGCGCCCCCGAGTACCTCCGCAACGACCCCGAACTCCGCAAGATCCTCAAGTCCTTCTTCGACGCGGACAAGCCGGTGGCCCAGATCTGTCACGGGCCCCTGCTGACCGCCGCGGTGGACGGTCTGCGCGGCCGCCGCGTCACGGCGTATCCGGCGCTGGAACCCGACATGCAGGCCGCGGGCGCCAGCTTCCAGGACGCCGAGGCGGTGGTCGACGGCACCCTGGTCTCGTCCCGCGCCTGGCCGGACCACCCGGGCTGGATGCGCGAGTTCCTGACCGTGCTGCGCGCGAAGGCACCGGTGACCTGACCGACCCCACCGCCGCGCGTACGCCCGCCGGCTCAGGCCGCCAGCCGCTCCGCCTCCGCGACGGCCTCCGCCAGCGAGTCCACCACCGGCACGCCCACCTCTTCCAGACTGGCCCGCCCGTGCGAACCGCCGGTGTAGAGCACGGCCCGCGCCCCCACGTGCCGCGCGGCCACCGCGTCGTCGGCGGCGTCGCCTATCACCACCGTACGAGCCGGGTCCACACCGGTCAGCGAGGCGAGATGCCGCACCATGTGCTCCGCCTTGCTGCCACCCGAGGGCCCGGTCCGCCCGTCGACACGTATGAAATGCGCCTCGATCCCGAACCCCCGCACCAGCGGGACGAGTTCGTCGTGCCCGTACATGCTGAGGATCGACTGGCTGCGGCCCGCCGACCGCCATCCGGCGAGCAGCTCCACCGCGCCGGCGGTGAGCCCGCAGCCGACCCGGTGCTCGGTGTAGTAGCGGTGGAAGGTCACGTCCATGACCTCCCACTCGGCGTCCGTGGGCAGTCGCCCCAGCAGCCGCTCGTAGAACTTCGGCACCGGCACGCAGTACAGCGCCCGGTACTGCTCCATCGTGATCGGCTCAAGGCCCAGTTCGCCGAATGCCGCGTTCGTCGCCCCGATGATCGCGTCATTGTCGTGGAACAGCGTCCCGTTCCAGTCCCAGACGATGTGCGTCCCTGTCTGCATCCCCATGCCGAAAACGTACCCGCCACCACTGACAATCAAGAGAGATACAGGTCAGACAGGTGTGGAGAGGTCAGACAGGCATTGAGCCGGGCGCGGGAGGGCTCAGGTCCCGAGGTCCACCAGGTTGGGGATCTCCTGCGTCGCGTACCACAGCAGTTCGTGGTCCTCGGCGCCGTCCACCACGAACTGCGCGTCGTCGTCCCCGCGGTCCGCCGCCTCCAGCGCCTCGGCCGCGGCGGCCACGTCCGTCTCGGCGTCGTCGAGGTCGACGTGCACGGCGGCCGCCTTGGCAAGCCGTACCGTCCCGGTCACCCGTACCTCGCCGAGCGCGGCCGTGTCGAGACCCCGGTCGGGGTCAGCGGCTGCCGCACCGTCGGGCACGTCGACGGCGACCACGACCCGGCGCCGTACCGCCCCGGGGTCCGCGGCCAGCAGCCGCAGCGAGGCCAGCGCGGCGCGGTTCAGAGCCGCGTACTCCAGCTCCTCGATGTCGTCGGAGAGGTACCACTCGCGCAGGGCGGGCGTGACGGCGTAGGCGGCGAGCGGCCCCGCCCCCAGCTCTCCCGTCTTGTACGCCTCGGCGAGACCGGAGAGGGTCAGGGGGACGTAGACGCGCATGTCTGGCCGCTTTCGTGGTCGGGTACCGGGCGCGGCAGCCGCGCCGTCCGGAGGGGCTTCAGGATACGTGCGGGGGTCCCCTTTCGAGTCCCTGCCCCCAGGCCAGGAGGCGTCCACCTCCCGCCCGGGAAGTCACCCGGCGCGCCCCCGTGATCATGGGCTCCGGCACCCCCTCCGTCACCCTGATGGGTGAAGAATCCAGCCGTGCCGACCCGGGCCCTCAGGTCCTTGCCGCGGCGGTCCCGCGCCCCGTACAAGATCCCCAACGCGAAGTTACCGCCCGGTATCAACCGGGCCCTCCGATCGGGGAAGCGCATGCACAAGGTCATGACCAGGGCGCAGCACCAGCCGGGCACCCGCCCTCCCGGCCGACGCGACTCCCGCCGCCCCGGCGGCGCCCCTCCTCGTGTCCCGGGCGGAACCCCGACCCGGACCGCACCGGGCGGCGGCCGTCCACCGGGCTCCCGGGCCGTCGGCCACTCTCCGAACACCAGGCCCGAGGACAACCGCCCGCCGGCAGCACCCGCAGGGCCGGCCATGAGCGCGACCGCCGCACGCGCCAGGCCGGTCACCCCGCCGAAGACCACCGCGCCGTCAGCCCCGGACCCCGGCGCGAGCACCCCCATGGCACCCGCCTGCCGCACCACCACCCACGCCCCGCCGGACGTCGCTCCCGCCCCGGGTGAGGCCGCATCGGCCGCCCCGGCCGCCGGGATCACGGCCGGCCACCCCAGGCCGGCCCCCCGCCCCCGTCCCACCGACGTCTTCGCCGATCTCCTGCTCGCCGTGCTGAGCGGTCAGCGCCCGGTCCACTCGATGCTGCGGCACACCGCGGGCCGGGCCTACGACGAACTGGCCTGGCTCGCGGAACGCGGCCCTCTGCGCGCTCGCGGCACCCGCCCGGTCGTCCGCGACATCGGCTACTACGAAGCCCGTCCCGGCGCCGTCGAGGCCTTCGCGCGCGTCGGCGCCGGCGACCAGCTGCGGGCCATGGCCTTCCGCCTGGAACGCGGCCAGGACCTGCGCTGGCGCTGCACGGCGGTCGAGCTCGGCGGCCCGCGCCCACCGCGCCCCACGGACGGCTAGGACGGGCAGTACGCCGAAGGGCCGGGCCACCCCGAGGTGACCCGACCCTTCAAGCCGCTCCTACGGCGCCCAGGCGCCGCTTCCTACTTCCTGCGGCGCCGCCCGCCCCGGGACTGCTTGCGCCGCTCCGCGCGCGTGAGACCGTCGGCCTCGGAGCGCACGGGCTCGTCGTCGTCGCCGAAGTCACCCTCGACGGTGCCCCCCTCGCCGTCCACGGTCGGTGCGGAGAAGTGCAGGTTCCGGCGCTGCGGAGCGTCCAGCCCCTTCGCACGGATCTCGGGACGCGAGCCCGCCTGCGCCGGCACCGCGTCCTGCTTGCCCATGTCGACCGGCTGGGCGTCCTCGACCGGGACCTCCTCGACCTGCTGCTCGACCTGGACCTCCAGGTTGAACAGGTAGCCGACGGACTCCTCCTTGATGCCCTCCATCATCGCGGTGAACATGTCGAAGCCCTCCCGCTGGTACTCGACCAGCGGGTCCTTCTGCGCCATCGCGCGCAGGCCGATGCCCTCCTGGAGGTAGTCCATCTCGTAGAGGTGCTCGCGCCACTTGCGGTCCAGGACCGACAGCACGACCCGGCGCTCCAGCTCACGCATGATCTCGGAGCCGAGCTGCGACTCCCTCGACGCGTACTGCTCGTGGATGTCGTCCTTGATGGACTCGGAGACGTACTCGGCGGTCAGACCCGCGCGGTCACCGGCCGCGTCCTCCAGCTCCTCGACGGTCACCTTGACCGGGTAGAGCTGCTTGAAGGCGCCCCACAGCCGGTCGAGGTCCCAGTCCTCCGCGAAGCCCTCGGCGGTCTCCGCGCCGATGTACGCGTCGATCGTGTCGTCCATGAAGTGCACGACCTGCTCCTGCAGGTCCTCGCCCTCCAGGACGCGGCGCCGCTCGCCGTAGATGACCTCACGCTGGCGGTTGAGGACCTCGTCGTACTTCAGGACGTTCTTACGGGTCTCGAAGTTCTGCTGCTCGACCTGAGACTGGGCGGAGGCGATCGCGCGCGTGACCATCTTGTTCTCGATCGGCACGTCGTCCGGGACGTTCGCCATCGACATCACGCGCTCGACCATCTGGGCCTTGAAGAGCCTCATCAGGTCGTCGCCGAGGGAGAGGTAGAAACGGGACTCGCCGGGGTCGCCCTGACGGCCGGAACGACCGCGCAGCTGGTTGTCGATACGACGCGACTCGTGCCGTTCGGTGCCCAGGACGTAGAGCCCGCCGAGGTCCTTGACCTCCTCGAACTCCGCCTTCACGGCCTGCTCGGCACGCTCCAGAGCGGCGGGCAGGTACTGGGCCCACTCCTCGATGTGCTCCTCCGGGTCGAGGCCGCGCTGGCGCAGCTCCGCCTCGGCGAGGTCGTCCGGGTTGCCGCCGAGCTTGATGTCCGTACCACGACCGGCCATGTTCGTGGCCACGGTCACGGCGCCCTTGCGGCCGGCCTGGGCGATGATCGGCGCCTCACGGTCGTGCTGCTTCGCGTTCAGCACCTCGTGCTGGATGCCGCGCTTGGAGAGCTGCTGAGAGAGGTATTCGGACTTCTCGACCGACGTCGTACCGACGAGGATCGGCTGGCCCTTCTCGTGCTTCTCGGCGATGTCGTCGACGACCGCCTCGAACTTGGCCACCTCGGTGCGGTAGATCAGGTCCGACTGGTCCTTGCGGACCATCGGCCTGTTGGTCGGGATCGGGACGACGCCAAGCTTGTAGATCTGGTGGAACTCGGCGGCCTCGGTCATCGCCGTACCGGTCATGCCGGAGAGCTTGCTGTAGAGGCGGAAGAAGTTCTGCAGGGTGATCGTGGCGAGGGTCTGGTTCTCGTCCTTGATGTCCACCCCTTCCTTCGCCTCGATCGCCTGGTGCATGCCCTCGTTGTAGCGGCGGCCCGCGAGGATACGGCCGGTGTGCTCGTCGACGATCATGACCTCGCCGTCGATGACGACGTAGTCCTTGTCCTTCTTGAAGAGCTCCTTGGCCTTGATGGCGTTGTTCAGGTAGCCCACCAGCGGGGTGTTCACCGACTCGTAGAGGTTGTCGATGCCCAGCCAGTCCTCGACCTTGCTGACGCCGGGCTCGTGGATGGCGACCGTGCGCTTCTTCTCGTCCACGTCGTAGTCGCCGGTCTCCTCCTCGCCCTTCAGCGGGTTGCCCGCCTCGCCCTTCTTCAGGCGCGTGACCAGCTTGGCGAAGTCGCCGTACCACTTGGTGGCCTGGTCGGCCGGGCCGGAGATGATCAGCGGCGTACGGGCCTCGTCGACCAGGATCGAGTCGACCTCGTCGACGATGGCGAAGTTGTGGCCGCGCTGCACCAGTTCGTCCTTCGACCACGCCATGTTGTCGCGCAGGTAGTCGAAGCCGAACTCGTTGTTCGTGCCGTACGTGATGTCGCACTCGTACTGCTCGCGGCGCTCGGCCGGCGTCATGTTGGCGAGGATGCAACCGACGGTCAGGCCCAGGAACTTGTGGACGCGGCCCATCATTTCGGAGTCGCGCTCGGCCAGGTAGTCGTTGACCGTGATGAGGTGGACGCCCTCACCGGAGAGCGCGTTGAGATACGCGGGCAAGGTGCCGACCAGGGTCTTGCCCTCACCGGTCTTCATCTCGGCGACGTAACCGAGATGGAGCGCGGCACCACCCATCATCTGGACGTCGTAGTGACGCTGTCCAAGGACACGCTTGGCGGCCTCGCGAACGGTGGCGAACGCCTCGGGGAGCAGGTCGTCCAGGCTCTCTCCGTCGGCGTACCGCTGCTTGTACTCATCGGTGAGGGCCCGCAGCTCGGCGTCGGAGAGGTCGACAAAGTCCTCTTCGATGGACTTGACCTGGTCCGCGATGCGGTGCAGCTTGCGCAGGATCTTGCCTTCGCCTGCACGCATGATCTTCGAGAGGACGGACACGGGGGTTGGTCTCCTTGCCGGTCGGGCCTGGGACGGTCGGTTTCCATTTGACTTGCTGAGCAACGGCCATCGTATGCGAGGAGACCGCCAAGCCGGGAGGCCTGCCGGGACGACGACGGCAGGCGGCTTCTCGCACCGCCTCAAATCTTCTTCAAAAGGGTCAACGGCCGGGCCTCGCGGATGGTGCCGCGCCTCGCCGACGAATTGCGCGAATTGTGATCACCCGCTCACACACGGCTAAAAACATGGCGTGCTCGTCGGCCGTCCCAGCAGAATCGGCCGATGGAACCCGTGACGCTCACGACCGCCCGTCTCCTTCTGCGCACCGTCGGCGCCGAACACACCGACGCCGTGTACGCCGCCGCCCAGGACCCCGACATCCAGCGCTGGACCTCGATCCCCTCGCCCTATCTCCCCGAGCACGCGCGGAGCTTCACCCACGAGTTGGTCCCCGAGAGCTGGGCGAGCGGCTCGATGCTCACCTTCGGTCTCTTCCTCCCCGAAGGGGAGGAACTGGTGGGCATGCTCGGCCTCACCATGCACTCCCTGAGCGTCACCGAGATCGGCTTCTGGGGCACCAAGGAGCACCGGGGCAACGGCTATGTCACCGAAGCCGCCGTCGCCGCCTCCCGCTGGGCCTTCACCCACCTGTCGGTGGACCGGGTGGAATGGCGTGCGGAGGTCGGCAACAGAGCCTCCCGCGCGGTGGCGGAACGCGCCGGCTTCGTCATCGAGGGCGTCCTGCGCTCCGCGATCATCCACCAGGGCGTACGCCGGGACTGCTGGGTGGGTTCGCTGCTGCCCTCGGACCTGGGCCTTGCCTCGACGGCGCCGTATCTCCCGGCGCCTGCCTCCGCACCGGGCGCCTCGTGACGAATGTGCAGGCCACCGGCGATTGTCAGTCCCGGCGCCTATCGTGCGGACCATGACGACCCCGCGCCCCATCACCGACCTCTCGGCAGACGACGCCCGCCGCATCGCCCTGCGCGCCCAGGGCTTCATGGGCACGCCCGACCGCAGGGCCGGCGTCCGCGGCGTCCTCCGCCACCTCGGCGCGGTCCAGCTGGACACGATCTCGGTCCTGGCGCGCTCCCACGAGCTCATCGCGTACGCCCGCCTCGGCGCCGTCGGCCGCCAGACGGTGGAGAGTGCCTACTGGAAGGCCGCGTCCGACCTCCCGCACTCCTTCGAGTACTGGTCGCACGCCGCGTGCATCCTCCCCGTCGAGGAGTGGCCCCACTTCGCCTTCCGCCGCCGCGCCTACCGAAACCGCCCGCACTGGAACCACGACCTCCCGGACGGCGCCTACGACCAGGTCATCAAGCAGCTCCGCGCCGAAGGCCCCCTCACGGCCACGGAGTTGGGCGGCGCCAAGCGCACCAGCGAGTGGTGGGACTGGTCCGGCGCCAAGGTCGCCGTCGAGCGCGCCCTGATGCACGGCGAGGTGGTGTGCGTGGAGCGCCGCGGCTGGAAGCGGGTCTACGACCTCGCCGAGCGCGCGATCCCGGAGGCACTGCTGCACGACGAGCTGGACGACACGGAGTGCCTGCGCCGGCTGGTCGGTCTGGCGGGCCGGTCCCTTGGCGTCGGCACCCGCGCGGACATCGCCGACTACCACCGGCTCAAGGGCGAGCAGGTCGACTCGGTCATCGCCGATTCCGGCCTGGTCCCCGTCACGGTCGAGAGCTGGGGCAAGCCGGCCTGGGCCGACCCGGCGGCCCTGGAGGCACTGCCACGCGGCCGCCACCGCACCACACTCCTGTCCCCGTTCGACTCCCTGATCTGGGAACGGGCACGCACGGAGCGGATCTTCGGCTTCACCCACCGTCTGGAGGCCTACGTCCCCAAGCCGAAGCGGGTGTACGGCTACTTCGCGATGCCGGTGCTCGCGGGCGGCCGTCTGGTCGGCCGCGTCGACCCTGCCCGTGAGGGCCGCACGCTGGTGGCCAGGCAGGTCACCCTGGACGGCCCCAAGGCGGTCCCCGCGGTGGCCCAGGCCCTGGCGGAAGCCGCGAGCTGGGTGGACTGCACGGACGTACGGGTGGAACGGACGGAGACGCCCGAACTGCGCGAGGCCCTGGCCAAGGAGCTCGCCCGCGCACTCGGCTGAGCGTCACCGGATCTCGAGGATCTTCTCCCGCATCGCGTACACCACCGCCTCCATCCTGGAATGCAGCTGCAGCTTCTCCAGGATGTTGCGCACATGGTTCTTCACGGTGTTCTCGGAGATGAACAACTCCTTGGCGATGTCCCGGTTGTTCATGCCCGTGGCCACGAGCTTGAGGACCTCCAGCTCGCGGTCCGTCAGCCGCGGCGCGGGGACGAGCCGACGCTCGTCGGTCCGCTGGATCATCGACTTGAACTCGGTGAGCAGCTTCGACGCCATCGAAGGGCTGATCTGCGACTGCCCGTCGGCCACCGCGCGAATGGCGGTGGCCACCTCGTCCGTGGAGATCTCCTTGAGGAGATAACCGGTCGCACCCGCCTTGATCGCGTCGTAGAGGTCGGCTTCCTCGTCGCTGATCGTCAGCATGATGATCTTGGCGCTGGGGGCCACTTCCTTGATGGAGGTGCAAGCCTCGATCCCGCCCCGCTTGGGCATCCGCACGTCCATCAGGACGATGTCGGGCAGCAGGTCGGCGGCCTTGTCGACGGCCTCCGCGCCGTCCCCGGCCTCCCCGACGACCTGGATGTCCTCCTCGGCCGCGAGCACGATCTCCAGGCCCCGGCGGAAGAGGGCGTGGTCGTCCACGACAAGCACCCGGATCGGCTCCTTGCGTGGAGCTCCCCCGTCCGGGCCCATGCCGACGACGCCGCCGTCGGCACCCTCGTCATGCATCGGTCCGAAGCTGTCCGCCATCGTTCCTCCCCCTGAAGGCTGTGGCCTGTGGTGCTGCGCCATCGCCAACCCAAGGCAACGGCCCACCGGTTGGACCGCTGCCGCCATGATTCCATGCCCGGACGACAACGCGGTGACAGAGCGGGGTCGAAGGGGTCGCACACCGGTGCCCCTGGGGGCGCACAGGCGCTCCAGGGGCACCGGCTCAGCCGTCAGCCGCGCGGGTCAGCCGCCCAGCGTGCCGCCGGGCGCGGGAGAATGCCCCTGGGCGACCATCGGATCGGTGCTGAGGTGGATGACGCCGTAGTCATAGGCGTGCCGCCGGTAGACGACACTCGGTTCCTTCGTCTCGGAGTCGACGAAGAGGTAGAAGTCGTGCCCGACCAGTTCCATCTCGTAGAGGGCCTGGTCGAGGGTCATCGGGGAGGCGACGTGGGTCTTCTCGCGGACGATCAGGGGGCCTTCGCCCTTGACCTCCAGCGAGCCGATCTTCTTGGTGGGCACTCCGTCCGGCTCTTCCTCGTGGACGGGGTGGCCGTTCCCGTTGAGAGTCGCCGCGCCCGGGACATGGTCGGGGACCTCGGCGGCCGGGATCCTGCGCGAGCCACGGCGAGAGAATCGCTTGTCGTGCTGTTTACGCAGCCGGGCGTCCAGCTTCTCCGCCGCCAGGTCGAGTGCCGCGTACGGATCGCTGGCCGCTGCTTCCGCCCGGATCACCGGACCGCGGGAGCGGAGCGTGATCTCCACTCGGTCGCAACGGTCGGCCTGTCGGGGGTTGGGCTCCTTGGACACCTCGACGTCGAGGCTGATCACCTTGCCGTCGAGCTTCTGGATCTTCTCCAGCTTCAGCTTCTCAGCCACGTGCTTGCGGAACCGCTCGGGCACCTCGGTCTTGCGTCCCTTGACGACGATGTCCACGCAGAACTCCGTTCCCGGATCACTCCGCTCCAACGGCGGAGCATCTCCCTTTTGCACCAGGCTCCGGCAGCTCCGGAACCTCGGACTCGGTGACTTCCACCTCCTCCCCCGCGGGCAAGATCTCCACTCCACCACTGCGGATGATTGTGGAAAACCCGCAGCCCGGCATTCGCGTATGAGAGAGATGGCCTGCGCCTTTCTCTCACAACCGAACATATCTCGCGCGGACGGATGTCGTCACCCTCTACCGCGGCGTACCTCCGTTCAGGTGAATTGACCCTCTCATTACCTGCAACGATGCAAGTTGACAGTCAGTTCCGGTTTACTTCGAAGGAATCTGGCGACGCCGCGACCACAGCTGCGCGGATCACGTCACCCGGGCCGCCTGCACCCGCCTTTCCCGGCACTGAGTGCCTCCTGTCGATCCCTTCGTCCATTGATCCAGCCGTCCGTTCCCCTGTGCTTTCCCGGGCAGCTGACGCGTACACGGCCGTAGTTGCATCGCCGCTGGAAATCAGCCCCGTTTCTGCCGCCGTTGCCGTGTGCACGGCGCGCGCCGCCTCCTCAAGGGACGCACCCGTCGTCATCAGGTCGTCGACGAGCACGACCGAACCGCCGCGCAGCAGCCGCTCGCCGCCGGGTGCCACCGCGAGCGCACCCGCCAGATTGTCCAGCCGCTGCCGGGAGTTGAGCCCCGCCTGGTCGGCCACGGCACGCCGTTGTCGCAGCACGGCGAGCACTCTGGCCGCGGTCCCGGTCCGCCGCAGCTCACTCGCCGCCGCGAGCGCGATCCGCCGCGCAGGATCGTGCCCCCGCGCGCGCACCGCCCTGCGCGCCGACGGAACGGGCACGAGCAGCACGGGTCTGTCACCGCCCACGGCCACGGTGCCGGACCTGTCCATGAGCCCCGCCCGCACAGCTCCTGCCAAAGCCGTGCCCAACGGTGCCGCGAGTGCCAGCGCGCCGCGCTCCTTGTGGGCCAGGAGCACGGCCCGGACCTCGTCGGCGTACCGGGCGGCCGCGTGCACCACGGGCAGCCCGGGCGGCTCCGGCACCGGTCGCACCCGGCTCGGTGCGGCCCCGCTCAGGGCTGCACGGCACTCAGGGCAGAGCACCGTGCGAGGCCTTCCGCAGCCTCCGCACTCGGCCGGCAGCACCAGGTCGGTGAGGTCCTGCCACCACCCCCGCATGCGCACCACTGTGCCAATGCCCAAGCCGCCCTGCCACCCCTGTGGACAACTCCCTGTGGACAACTCGTCCCGGACGCACACCGCCCCGGGGCAGCGGTTCACCCCGGATAGACCGGCGCCACCCCGTCCGTGACCTTCTGCCACTGCGTCCCGGCCGGCAGCCGAACGATCCCGTCCTCCGAGTACGCCACCAGCGGCAGTCCGTCGGACTCCGCCCCGGTGATCTCCTTGATCCCGCTGAGGGCCGCGGGCGCGGGCCCCTCCGGCGTTGAGCCGTCGACCTGGACGTACCGCATGGTCTGCAGTCCGCCCTGTTCGCGCCCGACCACCACGAGCCGGCTGTCCCCGGCCCACGACATGGCCGTGACGTCCTCCAACTCCGGTGACGCGGACCGCAGTCCGAGCACGGAAACCGTCGGCCGGTCCTCCGCGGCCTCCTGCCGCCGCTCGATCCGTCCGATGAACAGCGACTTCTTGCCGTTCTTCGTCACCACGAGCGCAATCCGCACCCCGTCGGCAGCCACCCGGACGTTATCGATGCGGCCGTCCAGCTCCGGAGTCTTCACCACGAGCGGCACACCCTTGCCCTGCTCCAGCAGGAGCAGCCGGGGTTTGTCGCGGTCCCGGTCGGCCACCCAGAGGTCGCCGTTCCCGTCCCAGCTCGGCGGCGTCAGCCGGTCCTGCTCCGACTTGCCCCGGCTTGCCAGCACCGGGTCCCCGAGCGAACTGCCGGACACCAGCGACGTGACGTACAGGTTCTTGCCGTCGCCACCGACGGCCGCCGCGGTGTCCTCGTCGCGTGACACGGCCACCGACCGCAGCGCCTTGCTGCCCTCGCCCAGTGCTCCGGGCACCGGATCGTCCTTGGTGCCGTTGTTGCCGACCGCTATCCGTTCGAGCCGGCTCTTGTCGTCGATGAAGTACACGTAGCCGGGATGCTCCATCGAGCCCCGCGCGGCCACGTCGTCTGCGTGGTCCTCGGAGAGCGAGCACAGCCGCGTATCACCGGACAGCAACTCGACCTGGTCCACCGCCGGGGTGAGGTTCTGCAGCGTGAACAGGAGCTGGGCCGCCATCTCACTGCACTGCTTCACACCGACGCGGGCCGCCTTCTCGTTCAGTGGCACGGTCAGCTTGTTCTGGTCGTCGGGCGTCAGCGTGCCGGCGCCCTTCTGCAACGCCGTACCCGTGGGGAAACTCGTCCGCACCACATGGTCGAGCCAGGTCGTGGGACCGTTGAGCAGCGACCGCACCATCTGTGTCATGGGGTCGACGCGGCGCCGCACGTACACGGGATCTCCGACGGCCGCCGTCTGCGTCGACGTCCCGGCCGCGGCATTCGAGGCGAAGTAGTACTTGTTGACGGACATGTAGTTGCGCTGGAAGTCCGATTTGCCCATGACCACGCCCTGCGGCAGCGTGTCGATGCGCCACTGCTTGGTCCTCTTGTCACGCGTGAGATGCACCGGCGCGTTGTAGGTCCCGCTTGCGGGCGAGTACGCCTGCTGCTCGTCCACCCTGGCGACCCTCGTGCCGGTCAGCGTGAACGTGAGGTCGCCGCTGCCCTCACGGCCGCCCAGACGGTTGGGGTCGATACCCGGCCCGTCCGCGAGGACCGTGCTGGACAGTCCCGGCTTCCAGGTCTGCGAGGCAGTCTTGGTGAGGTACTGGCGCGCCGTCGAATAGCTCGGATCGTCGCTGGTCAACGCCTCGAGGAAACCCGAGACGATGTCCGAGGGCTGCGCGTCGTCCTGGGGCGGCATGGCGAAGACCCGCACCTGAGTGTCCTGCCGCGGTGTGGAGTCGACGCCACGCAGGTCCCCGCTGTCGGGCATCGAGGCGCACCCCGCCAGCAGTACGACGCCGCAGACGCCGTACACCACCATGCGCAACGGTCCGCGCCCGGCGCCCCCCTCGCGGTCAGCGCCCACGAAATGCCTCCCCTTGCTTCTTCGAGTCCTCCGGCGCGGTGCCCGGGGGACGCGAGGTCTCGCTCAGCGCCCTGTCCTCGCCGGGCGTCTCGTCCTGCCGTCGCGCCCCGGAGACGGGCCGGGGCACCACGCGCGCGCCGTTCCCTGGCAGTGCCGTCGGATCGGCGGTGGGGGCCGCGCCGGTCAGTCTGGAGGCTATCGGCGGTATCTGGTCGCCGGTCGGCTGCACGGGCACGGTGGCGGACTTGTCCCCGCCCCCGCGCGGCAGCCCGGCGTCGTTGAGTCCGCGGTTGCGCCGCGAGTCCCTGGGCTCCAGCGGTATCGGCGAGCCCCGCAGCGGCTCGTCCGCGGTCCGCGGCAGCGTCAGCCGGAACTGCGAGCCGCCACCCGGCTCGCCCCACGCCTGCAGCCAGCCGCCATGCAGCCGCGCGTCCTCCAGGGCGATGGACAGCCCAAGGCCCGTACCGCCGGTGGTACGCGCGCGTGCCGGGTCGGCCCGCCAGAAGCGGCTGAACACGCGCGTGGCCTCGCCGGGCTTGAGCCCGACGCCGTAGTCGCGCACCGCGACCGCCACCGCTCCGCCCGCCGCGGCGAGCTTGACGACCACGTCCTTGCCCTCGCCGTGCTCCACGGCGTTGACGACGAGGTTGCGCAGCACCCGCTCCACGCGCCGGGCGTCCGCCTCCGCGACGACGGGCTGGAGGTCGCCCACCACCCGTATGTGCGTCCCCTTGCGCTCGGCGAGCGGCTCGGCCCCGCTGACGACCCGCCGCACGACCTCCCTGAGGTCTATCGGCTCCGCCTCCAGCGCCGCGGCACCCGCGTCGAAGCGGCTGATCTCCAGCAGATCCGCGAGCAGCGACTCGAACCGGTCCAACTGGTCGGCCAGCAGCTCGGCCGACCGCGCGGTGATCGGATCGAAGTCCTCCCGCGCCTCGTGAATGACGTCCGCGGCCATCCGTACGGTCGTCAGCGGCGTCCGCAGCTCGTGCGACACGTCCGACACGAACCGACGCTGCATCCGCGACAGATCCTCCAGCTGCTGGATCTTCAGCTGCAGGTTCTGCGCCATCTTGTTGAAGGCCTCACCGAGCCGCGCGATGTCGTCCTCGCCGGTGACCTTCATACGTTCCTGCAGCCGCCCTGCGGACAGCCGCTCGGCGATACCGGCCGCCATTCGCACGGGCGTCACAACCTGCCGCACCACCAGCCAGGCGATCGCCCCGAGAAGGACGACGACGAAGAGCCCGGCGGTCGCCAGCGTGCCCTTGACCAGGCTCAGCGACTTCTCCTCCTGCGTGAGCGGGAAGAGGTAGTACAGCTCGTACGGGTCGCCGTTGGGGTCGTTGATCTGCTTGCCGATGACCAGCGCCGGCTGGGACTCGTTGCTGTTGCTGTAGACGATGCGGGTGTAGCTCTGGGAGGCCGCCGTATCGTCGTTGATCCGTGAGCGCAGGTCGTCGGGAACGCTCGCGGAGGGGTCGACATCCCCGGAGGCACGCGGCCCGCGCCCGCCACCGCTGTTGTCGCCGGCAGGCAGCGTCACCACGTCGAAGGCGCCCTGACCACCGCTGGACAGCGAGGACACCAGTTCACTCATCCACTGGATGACGTTCTGCGAGGGACGGCCGTCCGCCGTCGTGCCGCCGTCACCGGTTCCGGCCGCCGCCTCTTCGTCGGCCTTCTGCTTGGCCACCGCGAACCCGCCCGTGGCCTGGCTCTGGGAGGCTTTCACCTTGGCGTCAAGCAGGCCGTTGCGCACCTGCCCGATGACGACGAAGCCCAGCAGAAGTACGACACCGAGCGACATCAGCAGCGTCGTGGCGACGACCTTGAGCTGGATGTTGCGTCGCCACAGCCGCATGACGGGCAGCAGCGGGCGCCGCACCCAGCGTATGAACAGGCGCAGGACCGGGCTGCCCTGGACTCCGCCCTGCAGCAGCCCGCCCTCGAGCAGACGTCCCCAGCGGGAGCCCGCCGTCTTCCGGCCGACAGGCCGCCCCGCGCGGGCCTCACCCGGCCCGGGCGCCGAAGCGGCACTGTCACCGGTCATGTCAGCTCGGTCCTGCCTTGTAACCGACGCCGCGGACGGTCACCACGATCTCCGGCCGCTCGGGGTCCTTCTCGACCTTCGAACGCAGCCGCTGTACATGCACGTTCACCAGACGGGTGTCGGCGGCGTGGCGGTAACCCCACACCTGCTCGAGCAGCACTTCACGCGTGAACACCTGCCACGGCTTCCGGGCCAGCGCCACCAGCAGATCGAACTCCAGCGGCGTCAGCGCGATCGACTGCCCGTCCCGCTTCACGGAGTGACCCGCCACGTCGATGACCAGGTCGCCTATGGCCAACTGCTCCGGCGCCGGCTCCTCCGACCTCCGCAGCCGCGCCCGGATCCGGGCGACCAGCTCCTTCGGCTTGAACGGCTTCACGATGTAGTCGTCGGCGCCCGACTCCAGCCCGACCACCACGTCGACGGTGTCGCTCTTGGCGGTGAGCATCACGATCGGCACACCGGACTCCGCCCTGATCAGACGGCACACCTCGATGCCGTCCCGCCCTGGCAGCATCAGGTCGAGCAGCACCAGATCCGGTTTGCTCTCACGGAATGCGGCCAGCGCCTTGTCGCCGTCAGCTACGAACGACGGCTCAAAACCTTCACCACGCAGCACGATGCCGAGCATCTCGGCCAGTGCCGTGTCGTCGTCGACGACAAGGACTCGTCCCTTCATAAACGACATCATCCCATTCTCATAACGGTGGCGAAGGTGCAGGTGAGCAGGCTCACTGGCCCGTGACGATAGTCGTACTCGGCCGTCACTGTCTGCCCCTGTCCCGCGACGTCGATGTCCGTAACGGATGTCAGCTACCCAGCGTAGGCGCACCCTGACCACATGGTCGGCCCACCGGCTCGGGTCAGGCGGGCTGCGCGGACGCCACGACGGCGGCGCGTGCCTTCGTGTTCGGCACTCGGCCTTCACGCGCCGGGTCGGACGGTGCCCATCGGATTTCTGTCCGCGCCGGGCGTAGAAGGCCGTGCACAGGTCGTTGATCTGTTCAGGTCGGCGGGAACCGCAGCGCGCAGAACGGTCCTGAACGCCCTCACCATCATCCGACGCACCGACCTCGATACACAGCTCTCCGCTCTACGGCTCCGCGCACCCCGTGTGCTGATCAGCTGTTCGTGACCTGGCGCACAGCTCAGCGAGCGCCTCAGCCGTCACGGGCGAAACGGCGCCTTCCTCCGTGACGATCGCGGTCACCAACTCGGGCGGCGTGACGTCGAACGCCGGGTTGTACGCCTGGGTCCCCAGCGGCGCCACCGGAATCCCACCTCCTGCCTCCGCTCCGGCCACCGGCACCTGAGGAGCTGTGACCTCGGTCACCTCATGCCCGGGGCGCTGCTCGACCTCGATGGCAGCCCCGTCCGGGGTGTCCGGATCCACCGTCGTCACCGGTGCCACCACGATGAACGGCACATGGTGGTACCTCGCCAGTACTGCGAGCGGATAGCTCCCCACCTTGTTCGCCACCGATCCGTCGGCCGCGATGCGGTCCGCCCCGATCAGCACAGCGTCCACCTCGCCGGCCGCGAAGAGCGAGCCCGCCGCGTTGTCCGTGAGCAGGGTGTACGCCATGCCACGGCGCGCCGCCTCGTAGGCCGTCAGACGAGCTCCTTGCAGCAGCGGACGGGTCTCGTCCACCCACAGCCGCCGCAGCCTCCCCGCCCGGTGCGCCGCAAGCGCCACCGCGAACGCCGTCCCCTCTCCGCCCGACACCAACGCCCCGGTGTTGCAGTGGGTGAGGATCCGGTGCCCGCCGCCGGGGAGCAGCTCGTCCAGCAGGGCCAGCCCGTGCTCTGCCATACGAGCGCTGGCCTCGGCGTCCTCCTCGTGCAGCCGCCGCGCCGCGGCAAGCGCCGCCGCCGCGGCCTGCCCGGCGTCACCGCTCTTGGCGAATTCGGCCCGGTGGGCGGACTGAGCCCTGCGCACACCGACGGCGAGATTCACCGCGGTGGGCCGGGCGCCCGCCAGCGCGGCCGCGGCATCGTCCACGTCGAAGCCACGCACGGCGGCGAGCGCGACACCATACGCTCCCGCGATGCCGAGCAGAGGTGCCCCGCGCACGGACAGCGAACGGATCGCCTCCACCAGCGCGGGTGCGTCCGTGCAGACAAGCTCGACCTCCTCTGCCGGCAGCCTCGTCTGGTCGAGAAGGACCAGTACCGGGCCTTCGGGTGGTTCCTCCCAACGGATCGCCGGTGTCTCGGTCGGCCTGCTGTCTTCGCCGGATTGCGCGTACTGATCAGCCATGCCGTCAGTCTGCCCCTTATCCGGCGGACAATTGAAGGTGTGCAGCCCATACCTCGGCCGGTACCTGGGTGACCACCCCATGGCACGATGGCTGCCAACCTGCCGCCGCGACCGCGGACGGGCACCGTGAAGGAGCGACGATGAAAGACACTCCGGGCTGGGCCTCGCCCGGATCTGCCCCCTCCGACGGGCAGGAGCCCGGCGCGTCCGGCCCTGCCGAGCCCACCGACCGTCCCGGCCCCGCGGAGCGCGCGGACCAGCCCGGTCCCGACCCGCAGGACAGCCGCGACGCGCAGAGCACCGGCTCGCAATGGTCGAAGGAACAGCCGCCACCCGCCCAGTGGTCCGCGCCCACCGGCCCCGGCCGGCCTACTCCGCCACCACCGCCCCCCGGCCCCGGATGGGGCACCCAGCCTCCCCCCGGCCCCGGTGGCCACAGCGCTCCCGGTCCTGGTGGTTACCCGCCTTACGGCACTCCCGGATACCCCGCATGGGGAGGCGGTTGGGGCGGTCCCCCGCCCGCCGCCAAGCCGGGCGTCATCCCTCTCCGCCCTCTCGGCGTCGGCGAGATCCTCGACGGCGCGGTCTCCACCATGCGCACGTACTGGCGGACCGTCCTGGGCATCTCCCTGACCGTCGCCGTGGTTACGGAGATCCTCGTCATCCTTCTTCAGGGCCTCGTGCTGAACGACACCAGCACCGCGGCCCTCGACGACCCGAGCGCCACCGCAGGTGAACTGACCCGCGCCCTGGGCGAGGTCATGCTCAGCTCCAGCGCCGTCTTCCTGATCTCCCTGATCGCGACAGTCGCCGCGACCGCCCTGCTCACCACCGTCACCAGCCGTGCCGTCCTCGGCCGGTCCGTGAGCACCGGCGAGGCCTGGCGCGACGCCCGCCCTCAGGTCGTCAAGCTGCTCGGTTTGATCGTGCTGCTGCCCGTCATCACCGTCGGAGTCGTCCTCGCAGGCACGCTGCCCGGCATCCTCGTGGCCGTCTTCGGGAACGCCGACGGGGGTGTCGCGCTCGCCGTCCTCGGCGGCATCGGCGCGGGAATCGTCGCACTCTGGTTGATGATCCGCTTCTCCCTGGCCTCGCCGGCTCTGATGCTGGAGAAGCAGGGCGTCGTGAAGTCGATGGGCCGGTCCGCGAAGCTCGTCCGCGGCTCCTGGTGGCGTGTCTTCGGCATCCAGTTGCTCGCCGGGATCATCGCGAGCATCATCTCGGCGATCGTCGTCATCCCCTTCACCTTTCTCGCCGCGCTGTTCAGCGGCGACGGCATCGCCAGTCTCCTCAACAACAGCGGCGGCGGCGACCTCAGCTGGATGTTCCTCGTCATCAGCGGGCTGGGCTCGGTGATCGGCTCCATGATCACATTCCCGATCAGTGCCGGCGTCACCGTGCTCCTCTACATCGACATGCGCATCCGCCGTGAGGCCCTCGACCTCGAACTGGCCCGCGCCGCCGGTGTCCAGGGCTACGGCACCGAAGCCGGCGCGGGAGGCTGATGCAGTGAGCGTGACGGGGGGAGTTCTCACAGCAGTGCCGACCGCCTTGCCACGCGCCGCCGCCGAAGCGGCCGTGCGCACGCTGCTGCGTGCCGGCGACAATTCCGTCCTGTCGTCGATACGCTCCGGCGACGAACCGCCGGTGACGATTCCGCGGGATCCCGCGCGCGATGCGGCCCGTCGCGAGCTGTCCAAGCGCATGTACCACGAGAACGACCCCAGCTTGTTCGAGCGCGCCCTGAACGCCTTCTGGGAGTGGGTCGACAAACTGTTCGGCTCGGCTGCGGCCGCGACACCAGGAGGCACGCTGGGCCTCGTCGTCGTCATCGTCGCTGTCCTCGCGGTGCTGGGCGCACTGTGGTGGCGCCTGGGCACGCCACGCCGCGAACCGACCCCGTCGGCCGCCCTGTTCGACGACCGCCCCCGCAGCGCCGCCGAACACCGCGCGGCAGCCGAGGCACACGCCGCCCAAGGCCACTGGAACCAGGCCGTCCAGGAACGCATGCGCGCCATCGTCCGCTCCCTCGAGGAGCGGGCGCTCCTGGACGTACGCCCCGGCCGCACCGCGGACGAGGCAGCCGCGGCAGCGGGCCGCACCATGCCCTCCCACACGGACCGGCTGCGCGCCGCCGCCCGGGACTTCGACGACGTGACGTACGGCGGCCGAAGGGCGAGCGAGCAGTCGTACCACCGCATGGCCGAACTCGACCGCGACCTCGATCGCACCAAGCCCCAGCTCGCGAACAGCAGCCCCAGCACGGCCCACAACGCCCGCCAGGGAGCCGCCGGATGACCACCGAGGTCACACTCCCGACCACCTCGGTCTCGCCCACCACACGCCAGGTGTGGACCCGCGCGCGAGGCATCGCCCTCTCCGTCGTCCTCCTCCTGGCGGCAGCCGTGGTGATCGCCGTGATCCGCTCCGACGCCCGGCACGGCGAACTCGACCCGCGCTCCGCCGACTCCTACGGCAGCCGCGCCGTCGCAGAGCTCCTCGCGGATCACAATGTGACCACGCGCACGGTCACCACCCTGGACGAAGCTCGCGCCGCAGCAGCTCCGGACACCACACTCCTGGTCGCCGTCCCAGACGTGTTGACGCACCGTCAACAGTCGCAGCTGCACTCCGCGATCGCAGACTCCGGCGGACGCACCGTCCTGGTCGCCCCCGGCAGCTGGTCCGTGGAAAAGCTCGCCCCCGGTGTCACCGCGGACCCCGCCACCAGCTTCGACTCGACGCTCTCCCCCGACTGCCAACTGCCCGCCGCCCGCCGCGCGGGCACTGCAGACACGGGCGGCATCCGCTACACGACCACCCACCTCGGCGCCGACGAGTGCTACCCCAGCAAGCGCCTCGCCACGCTCCTGCGAATCCCGGACGCGTTCGGGGACGGCGACACGGTCGTCCTCGGCGCACCCGACATCCTCTTCAACCACCACCTCGACAAGCAGGGCAACGCCTCGCTCGCCCTTCAACTCCTCGGCTCCCGCCCTCATCTGGTCTGGTACCTCCCCTCGCTCTCCGACAACTCGGCCACCGGCACAGGCGACGAAAAGGGCTTCTTCGACCTGCTCCCCTCCGGCTGGCTCTGGGGCACGCTGCAACTCTTCGTCGCCGCAGCCCTAGCCGCCCTCTGGCGGGCACGCCGACTGGGCCCCCTCGTGCCCGAAAGACTCCCCGTGGCGATCCGCGCCTCCGAAACCGTCGAAGGCCGCGCCCGTCTCTACCGCAAAGCGAACGCCCGCGATCGCGCAGCCGCCGCTCTTCGTTCCTCCACCCGCATCCGCCTCGCCCCCCTCGTCGGCGTCTCCGTCGTTCAGGCGCACGCGCCCGAGGCCCTGCTCCCCGCTCTGTCCGCCCATCTCCACGGCTCCGGACAGGCCCTGGACTCTCTCCTCTTCGGCCCGCCGCCCAGCGACGACGCGGCCCTCATCTCCCTCGCCGACCAACTCGACGCCCTCGAAAGAGAGGTACGCCGTCCATGATGGACCCGACCACTGACAACGCCGGGTACACCGGGGACCCGGGCAGGGCCCGGGCCTCCCTGGAAGCCCTGCGCGCCGAGATCGCCAAAGCCGTGGTCGGCCAGGACCCCGCCGTGACCGGCCTCGTCGTTGCCCTCCTCTGCCGTGGACACGTACTCCTAGAAGGAGTCCCCGGGGTCGCCAAAACGTTGCTCGTCCGCGCCCTCGCATCCGCACTCGAACTCGACACGAAGCGCGTACAGTTCACCCCCGACCTGATGCCGAGCGACATCACGGGCTCCCTGATCTACGACACCCGCACCACCGAGTTCTCGTTCCAGCCCGGCCCGGTCTTCACCCACCTCCTCCTCGCCGACGAGATCAACCGCACGCCCCCGAAGACCCAGTCGTCCCTCCTGGAAGCCATGGAAGAACGCCAGGTCACGGTCGACGGCACCCCGCGCCCGCTACCCGACCCGTTCCTGGTGGCGGCGACCCAGAACCCGGTCGAATACGAGGGCACATACCCCCTCCCCGAAGCCCAACTGGACCGTTTCCTGCTCAAACTGACGATCCCTCTGCCCTCCCGTCAGGACGAGATCGACGTCCTCACCCGCCACGCCGAGGGCTTCAACCCGCGCGATCTGCACGCCGCGGGCGTACGCCCGGTGGCCGGTCCTGCCGACCTGGAGGCCGCCCGCGCAGCCGTCGCCAAAACGACGATCTCCCCGGAGATCACCGCCTACGTGGTGGACATCTGCCGAGCCACCCGCGAGTCCCCGTCGCTCACCCTCGGCGTCTCCCCACGCGGCGCCACGGCCCTCCTGGCCACCTCGCGCGCGTGGGCGTGGCTCACGGGCCGCGACTACGTCATTCCCGACGACGTCAAAGCCCTGTCCCTCCCCACTCTCCGCCACCGCGTACAACTCCGCCCCGAGGCAGAGATGGAAGGGGTCACAGCCGACTCCGTCATCAACGCGATCCTCGCCCACGTCCCGGTCCCCCGCTGATGGCCCTCACCGGACGCGCCGCGCTCCTCGCGGCCCTCGGCTCCCTCCCCGTCGGAATCTGGGGCGCCAGTTGGACGGGCATCCTCGCGGTGAACGCCCCCCTGGCCGTGGCCTGCGCCTGCGACTTCGCCCTCGCAGCACCTGTGCGACGCCTCGGCCTGACCCGCTCCGGCGATACGTCCGTACGCCTGGGCGAGGCCGCAGAGGTGACCCTCACCGTCACCAACCCGTCCAGCCGCCCTCTTCGGGTGCGCCTGCGCGATGCCTGGCCACCCAGCAGCTGGCAGCCCGGAACAGAGGTGGCAGCCTCCCGCCACCGCCTGACGGTTCCCGCCGGCGAACGCCGACGCGTCACCACCCGCCTACGCCCCACCCGCCGCGGCGACCGCCAGGCCGACCGGATCACCATCCGCTCGTACGGCCCCCTCGGTCTGCTCGCCCGCCAGGGCACCCACAAGGCCCCCTGGACGGTACGGGTGCTGCCACCGTTCACCAGCCGAAAGCACCTGCCTTCGAAACTCGCCCGTCTGCGTGAGCTCGACGGCCGCACCAGCGTTCTCACCCGCGGCGAGGGAACAGAATTCGACAGCCTGCGCGAGTACGTCCCTGGTGACGACACCCGGTCCATCGACTGGCGCGCAACGGCCCGCCAGTCCTCGGTCGCCGTACGCACATGGCGCCCCGAGCGCGATCGCCACATCCTGCTCGTCCTGGACACCGGCCGCACCTCTGCGGGCCGCGTGGGCGACGCCCCGCGCCTCGACGCCTCCATGGACGCGGCCCTCCTCCTGGCAGCACTCGCGTCCCGCGCAGGCGACCGGGTGGACCTGATGGCATACGACCGCCGGGTACGCGCCCTCGTCCAGGGGCGTACCGCCCGCGACGTCCTGCCGTCCCTGGTCAACGCGATGGCGACGCTCGAACCCGAACTGGTCGAACTGGATGCCCGAGGCCTGACTGCAAGCGCGCTCCGCACGGCTCCCCGCCGCTCCCTCATCGTGCTGCTGACGAGCCTCGACACCGCACCCGTGGAAGAAGGCCTGCTCCCCGTCCTCTCTCAGCTCACCCAGCGGCACACCGTTCTGGTGGCATCGGTGGCAGATCCTTATATCGCCCGCATGACGACGGCCCGTGGAAACACCGAGGCCGTTTACGAAGCTGCCGCTGCCGCCCAGGCGCAGAGCGAACGTCACCGCACCGCGGAGCAACTCCGCCGTCACGGCGTCACGGTCGTCGACGAGACCCCGGAGGAACTGGCGCCGGCGCTGGCAGATGCATATCTGGCACTGAAGACAGCAGGGCGTCTGTAATACTAAGGGGCTCTCTTCTGAAGGGCCCCGGAGCATAAGCCCTAAAACGCAGAAAACCCCCGGACCGGTATCCCCGGCCGGGGGTTTTCTCACAATTTGTTCGGCGGCGTCCTACTCTCCCACAGGGTCCCCCCTGCAGTACCATCGGCGCTGTAAGGCTTAGCTTCCGGGTTCGGAATGTAACCGGGCGTTTCCCTCACGCTATAACCACCGAAACACTATGAAACTGTTGAACCTGCCGCACCGTTGTCGTGGCCCGACAACGGGGCTGTTCGTGGTTTCAGAACCAACACAGTGGACGCGAGCAACTGAGGACAAGCCCTCGGCCTATTAGTACCGGTCACCTCCACCCATTACTGGGCTTCCAGATCCGGCCTATCAACCCAGTCGTCTACTGGGAGCCTTACCCCATCAAGTGGGTGGGAATACTCATCTCGAAGCAGGCTTCCCGCTTAGATGCTTTCAGCGGTTATCCCTCCCGAACGTAGCCAACCAGCCATGCCCTTGGCAGAACAACTGGCACACCAGAGGTTCGTCCGTCCCGGTCCTCTCGTACTAGGGACAGCCCTTCTCAATATTCCTGCGCGCGCAGCGGATAGGGACCGAACTGTCTCACGACGTTCTAAACCCAGCTCGCGTACCGCTTTAATGGGCGAACAGCCCAACCCTTGGGACCGACTCCAGCCCCAGGATGCGACGAGCCGACATCGAGGTGCCAAACCATCCCGTCGATATGGACTCTTGGGGAAGATCAGCCTGTTATCCCCGGGGTACCTTTTATCCGTTGAGCGACGGCGCTTCCACAAGCCACCGCCGGATCACTAGTCCCGACTTTCGTCCCTGCTCGACCCGTCGGTCTCACAGTCAAGCTCCCTTGTGCACTTACACTCAACACCTGATTGCCAACCAGGCTGAGGGAACCTTTGGGCGCCTCCGTTACTCTTTAGGAGGCAACCGCCCCAGTTAAACTACCCATCAGACACTGTCCCTGATCCGGATCACGGACCCAGGTTAGACATCCAGCACGACCAGACTGGTATTTCAACGACGACTCCCCCTGAACTGGCGTCCAGAGTTCACAGTCTCCCAGCTATCCTACACAAGCCGAACCGAACACCAATATCAAACTGTAGTAAAGGTCCCGGGGTCTTTCCGTCCTGCTGCGCGAAACGAGCATCTTTACTCGTAGTGCAATTTCACCGGGCCTATGGTTGAGACAGTCGAGAAGTCGTTACGCCATTCGTGCAGGTCGGAACTTACCCGACAAGGAATTTCGCTACCTTAGGATGGTTATAGTTACCACCGCCGTTTACTGGCGCTTAAGTTCTCAGCTTCGCACGCCCGAAAGCGCACTAACCGGTCCCCTTAACGTTCCAGCACCGGGCAGGCGTCAGTCCGTATACATCGCCTTACGGCTTCGCACGGACCTGTGTTTTTAGTAAACAGTCGCTTCTCGCTGGTCTCTGCGGCCACCCCCAGCTCAGACAGAAAATGTCATCACCAGTGATGGCCCCCCTTCTCCCGAAGTTACGGGGGCATTTTGCCGAGTTCCTTAACCATAGTTCACCCGAACGCCTCGGTATTCTCTACCTGACCACCTGAGTCGGTTTAGGGTACGGGCCGCCATGAAACTCGCTAGAGGCTTTTCTCGACAGCATAGGATCATCCACTTCACCACAATCGGCTCGGCATCAGGTCTCACCCACATGCCATCCGGATTTACCTGGATGACGGGCTACACCCTTACCCCGGGACAACCACCGCCCGGGCTGGACTACCTTCCTGCGTCACCCCATCACTCACCTACTACAAGTCTGGTCCGTCGGCTCCACCACTTTCCATTCCCCGAAGGGTCCGGAACGGCTTCACGGACTTAGCATCGCCTGATTCAATGTTTGACGCTTCACAGCGGGTACCGGAATATCAACCGGTTATCCATCGACTACGCCTGTCGGCCTCGCCTTAGGTCCCGACTTACCCTGGGCAGATCAGCTTGACCCAGGAACCCTTAGTCAATCGGCGCACACGTTTCTCACGTGTGTATCGCTACTCATGCCTGCATTCTCACTCGTGAACCGTCCACCACTGCCTTCCGGCGCGGCTTCACCC